>CAVUFQ010000004.1:0-549112 GCA_963740895.1 uncultured Actinomycetes bacterium | reverse complement strand
CGGCGACCACCCATACGTGGAGATTGCTGAGGAGGGCGTGCTGCTCGAGCAGCTCGTCGTCGGCGAGACCGAGGTCGACAGCGACCAGGCTGTGCGAACCCCGCGCGGCGCCCACGAGCTTGTTCATCGCAGCACGCCGCGTCGTCCGATTCACGCCGGCGCGTTCGTCCAGCAGGGCGTCGCCCACGTGCGAACGTGCGATCTCGGCGAGCTCGTGATCTGGCGCGTGCCGCACGACCGCCGGGACGGTCTCGTCGAGGAGTCGTTGTGCGATGTGATCGATGACGACTCGTGCTTGCGGTTCCTCGCTGATGATGTGGACGCCCGCTTCGCTTTGGTTGTACGGCCGGGCGAGACTTCCGCCCGCGATTACGAGTTCGGCGAGGCTCTCGGCCGAGGACTGCGACCACGCTCCCGCGTGGCCGCCAAGCCCGCCGCGGGTGCTCGCCGCAGCGTCGATCGCGACCGCCGGTCGTTCACTGGCCCGTGTGACCGCGCCGCACGCGAGCAACGTCACGGTCGACACCCCTGCCCCGCCCTGCACGCCCGCGAACGTCACCACCGATGCGGGTGAGGCGCGCACGACGGCGCTCGCAGCGACGCGGTCGGTGAACCGTTCGGCGGCGCGGCGCGCCGCACGACGCGGCGACACGAGCAGCCCGGGCCGAAACGGGCCGCCTCGGAGCTCGAGAACGCGACCGCCGATGCTCACTCGCCGGTGCCGTCCTCGGCCTGCGGGATCCCCTCGTCAGCCAGCTGGACGAGCGCTGCCCACACGTCACCGCCGTGGTCCGCGATGGCTCGCTCGCGCCGGGGCACGTCGATCTGAGGCTCCGACGTCCACGCCCAGTACTCGTGCGCGCCGAGGACCGCGCATACCCGCCCGTCACCGCGCGGTCCGTTCATCACCAGCGCCTCTGAGTACCGCCCGGCGACCTTGCGCAGCGACTTCAGCGAGTCCGTCATCTCGGGGCTGAGGTCGACGGTGTCGCGCACGAACGCGAGCATCCCCTTGTCGAGCTGATGGACGATCCGGATCGACGCGTTGCGCAGCACCGCCTCGGCCTCGCCTTCGAAGTCCGCAGGGTCCTGCGAGACGACCATGAACGCCGCGCCGTAGGCGCGACCCTGACGCGCCCAGGTCTGGACCTCGCCCGCGAGCGCCGGTACCTGTGCCCACGACCACCCCTCGTCTAGGCCGACGATCGAGCGCCCGTGGTAGACGGCGCCGGCGATCGGGTCGCTGCGGGCGGCGCGGTCGACGCGTTGCACCTCGCGTCGCGTCCACTCCATATTCGCGAGCACGAGCGCGATCAGGTTCTGCTCGTCGACGTCGCGGTAGTCGAAGATCAGCAGCGGCGCGTCGGCGGGCAGCGAGGTCTCGCGGTCCCACATCGCCGCGTGCGTGCCGCCACCGACGTATTCCGACAGCTCGGAGATCAGCGATCGCAGCGCGTCCACCATCAGCCCGGACTGGCCGTCGCGGGCCTCATAGTCGGCGGACGCGCGCATCAGCTCGAGCAGCGCGCCTTCGCGCGGCACTTTGCCGGTCCGCGCGCAGTGGCTGTAGGTCGTGCGGATCGAGTCCGCGAGGACCTTGCGCTCGTGGTTGGTCAACGCGCGGCGCAGCAGCGTCTCGTGCAGCCGCAGCAGGAACCGCACCTTCGCGCTCGCCACGCTGGCCGGGTCGGCGACGTCCCAGTGGTTGATGACGGTGCCGTCTTCTGCGCCCATCCGAATCACGCGTGCCCCCGGGATCAGGTCGGCCAGCAGCTCGTAGTGGCCGGCGCGGTCGTACAGGAAGCCGCGTGCGCCCATCGCGACCAGCTGCGCGACGAGCCGGTTGGCGGTCACGGTCTTCCCGACTCCCGAGCGCCCGGCGATCACGATCGTCGAGTTCGTCAACGCGCGGTCAAACGGATTGATGTACTGGATCTGTCCGGAGACCGGTTCGACGAACAACGGGATCCCGCTCGGGCTGCCACACGTCGAGCCGATCAACGGAAAGCAGTCGGCGGCGTGCTCGACGCCGACACGCAGCGTGCGATGCGCGACATCGGAGCCGAACGGCAGCGTCGACAGCCACAGCTGCTCCTGCAAGCGGTTGCCACGGTCCATCGCGCCACCGCTGGTCGCTCGTGCGACGGTCTTCTGGGCGCGGTACACGGCCGCCGCGAGCGCGTGCTTGTCGGGCCGCGGACCGGGGGCACGGAGCGCGAGGTACACGCTCATGTCGGTCAGGTTGGCGAGCGGATCCTGGGCCATCTGCTCGGCCAAGGCCGCGTGCGCCTGTGCCTGCGCATTTGTGTTGGCGTCGCGGCGGCCCTTGCGGGCCTCGCGCTCGATCTCGCGCATCGCCTGGTGATGCAGCCGCTTGGCCTCCCCGGCGATCGCGAGTCGATCAAGCCCGTGGACGTGCACCGTGAGCGTGTAGGGCAGCGGCTGGTTCATCAGCTCCGCCATCCAGAACGTGCGCGTCATCGACGGGGCTCCGGTCAGGTACAGCACCTGCACGAGGTCCTGTTCGATCTCCGCATGGTCGCTGTAGCGCCGGAAGTCCAGCGGGCTTCTCGCGATGACGTCTCGTAGGGCGAGTGCTGCGCGTTCCGCTTCCTCAGCCTCGATCGCATCGTCAAAGCGCGAGAGCACGGTGTTGTGCGCTTCGAGCGTCTCAACGCGACCCCAGCTCACCGAGGTCGGGTTCAGGCGCGAGCTGATGTAGCGCAGCACGGCGGGTCCGTCGAGGATCCGGCCGGTGATGCCGTCGCGCGCGAGATGACCGATGAGCTCGGACGCGCGCATCTCGGCGAGCTGCACGAGCTGTTGATGGTCACGAAGGCGGCGGGACGCGAGATGGCGGGGCACGCGATGGCGGCCGCGTCGCGGTGACACCCGGGGGCCTGTGAGTCGCAAGGGAAGTGCGGCGCGCAATGATCCGTCGCTGTCGTCCTCAGGCCGATACCGGACCACGATGTAGGCACGCTGGCGCGGCGTGAAGTCACCGTCGACGGCACCGCGCTGCACGCTCTCGAGCAGCATCTCGTAGAGCCCCCAGCGCGCCCGCTGCGCTCGGGTGAGCTGATGCGCCGTGCGGGCGCTGACCTGGCTGGGGCGAAAGCCATGGACCTTCTCGACCTGCTCGTCGACGAATGCGAGGTGGGCCGTCGTCTTGACGCGGTCGCCTTCGACGATGAGCTGCAGCGACTGTCCACGTTCCTGAAACGCGGCGATGTTGCGGAAGTTCAGAAACGTTGCCAGCCGTTCGTCCGTCGTCAGGCTCTGCAGATTGCGTGGACAGCACGCGATGACATGCGAGAACGACCCGTCCTCCAGCACGATCGTCCCGTCCGCACCAAGCTGGCTGAGCGGCAACAGCGTCCCCGCGGGCAACGCCCGGACAGCTTGCGGATCATGCCGGCGGCGCCGTGGCGCCATAGGCTCCATCGTCCCCCTTGCGCTCATCCGTCGAGCACCGCCTGCAGCTCACCGGACGTCGGCGCTCCGGCCGCCAGGAGTGCCTCGTCGTCGGGGAGCAGCGCGTAGCCAGCCGCGCTGTCCCCCGCGCCGGGGTCGTACACCCCGACCCTGCGCCGGTAGGACAGCCAGGCTGCGACGTGGCCGTGCAGGACCTGTCCGGCGCGATTGTCGATGATCATCGCCCCTACCGGCAGCAGGAAGACCGTGGCACCGATCAACCCGAACGCAACGCTTCCCGCGGTGTACGCGATACCAACGGCCAGCAGCACGAGGATCGCGGCCGGCATCAGCTGCTCGTCGGTGAACAGACCCTTGTGCAGCACCCGGCTGTTGACCTGATGGCGGATCGGGTGCAGCACTAGCGCCGACCTTCCCCGTCATCGCGCTGAACCGGCTCGGTCCAGTCGCGCCGCAACTCCCGTTCCGTGTACATCTCCTGGTCGTGGACCGGACGTGTGCTCGGATCGGCGGGCGAGTCGAGCACGTCCAGTGCCGTCTCATGTGAGCCGGCGCCGACGACGGCCGCGTGCGGCTGGCTGTCAGGACTGAAAGTGCGGCCGTCGGCCATGCCCGCCGCGATCCGCTCTCGGAAGTAGATGTCGCCCTCGTCGCCGCCGGCGGACTGCTGCAATGCGCGAGCACCCTGCGCGGCGTCGCGGACGTGCGCGCGCTCAACGTCACCCAGGTGATCGAGCGCCGACGCAACCTGCTCGGGGCTGACCGTTCCCTGCTCGGTGATCCGGGCCCGCGCGCCGTCGAAATCCGGCGTTCCGGCGGGTAGCTCGCGCATCGGCGTCCTCGTCGGCTGCGGCGGCGATGGGATCTCGTGCGCCGTACCGTCGATCACTTCCGGGCCGGATGGGTCCCCGGCGCTCCCGTCGGGTGTCGGCGTGTCGTCTGCGACCGAGTGGCCGGCAACGTCGGCAACGGACTCGTGCGCGTCGCTGCCGCCTACGGCGGCGAGATTCATGCCGTCGCTTACCCCGGGGCCGTCCCAGGCCGCGCTCGCGGCAACCGCGTCACGGTAGGGCGTGCCCTCGTAGCGGCTGTTGTGCTCAGCGACCGCCTCGGCCCCAGGCAATCCCTCGGCTCCCGAGCCCAACACGCTCCACAGCGCGGGACCGCCCTTGTAGACCGCAGCCGCCATCGCGACCCTCGCGCCCGGGATCGTCAACGGCGCGCCAAGCGGCGTCGCCATCTTCAGCAGCGCGCGCGTGACACCGAGTACGACCAAGCACGACGCGACGAAGATCCCCGGCCCATTGATCACCGCCAACGCGTAGGCGCCCGCCTCTTTGGGCGGATCCGTCACGAGTCTGCTGTTGACGCCCGCCCACGCCGCGAACACCGTCGCCCACGCGAGCGGGACCAGCGTCAGGATCGCGAGGCTGCGAACCAGCGCGTTGATCGCCACGCCGCCAAGCCCGGGGAACGCCCCTACGCCGATCATCACGGGGCCCCCGAGATACAACACGGCGAAGGCGAAGACCGCCACGTACTTCAACAGCAGCAGGACGACGAAGCAGATCGCCAGCAACGTGAGCAGGATCACGAGCACGATCGGCGCCACCCCTGCGGCGGCAACTCCAGCGGTCGCGCCGCCGGCAAGACCGAACGTGCCGCCCAAGGCCGATGTGATCGCGTCGTCGGTCAGCACGTACGCGCTGAACTCGTTGGCCACATCGACGGCGATCGGAACCAGCGTGTGCCACGAGCCCATCAGCAACGAGAGGCCCGCGACTCGCATCAGCGCGCCGCTCATGACGCTCGCTGAACTCGCGGTGCCGGCGATCACCGCGCCGTACCCCTGGATGACAGACGAGACGGCCCCGAGCACCATCACCGCGGCACCGATGACGACCAGCGGCACGACCATCCGCTGCAGCCCGCCGTCGAAGACCAGATCGACGCGGGTCAGGAACCGCATGACGAACGGGGTAATCGTGCTCTGGAGCCCGCCGTAGACCCAGTCCAGGATGGCCTGCACGCCGTCGAGCACCACATGGCCCGCGGCGCCGAGGACCTTGCTCCCGAACCACCCGAGTGCCTGCTCGCCGCCGTGCACGATCGGGGCGACCGGGTTGAACGCCTCGGCCTCTTGCGGAGAGGCCGCCGCCACCGCCAGACCGACGGCGATCACCAGCAGGGTCAGCCCGACCCCACGCCTCCGGCCTAGGGCCTGCCATCTGCTCGTGACCCGCCTCACAGGATCACCGCAAACATGACGAGGACGGCGACGAGACCGTACGCGCCGCCCACCATCGTGTCGGCGCCACCGCGGTCTCCGCGCACCGCCTGCAGAGCCCCGAGGCCAATCGTCACGATCCCGGCCAGAAACATCGCCGCGACCAACGCCGTGAGCACCATGAATGCGCTGTCCTGATGTGCCGAGTCCTCGAAGATCGCCCGAATAAAGCCGCCGACGTTCTGAAACGCGCCTCGGCCGGCGTGCGCGCTCATCTTGTTGACGACGGCGTCGGGCATTTCGCCGGCTGCAACGAACGCGCCGGCAGCGGATGCGAGGAGTCCGGGGTTGGGCACGACGCGCGCCGACTACGCGAGGATCTGAAAGCCGACGATCGCGATCACGAGCGCCGCGACCACGCTGAAGGCGGTCTCGACGCCACCCCGCGCGCCGCGCAGTCCCTGGATCAGACCGAAGACGAAGTAGATGATCGCGGCCAGGAACAGCAGCGCGAACACCGCGACGATCGCGCTCAACACCGTCGACTGGCCGGCCCCGTCGGCCGGCCGCAGGACCGCGGTCGTCAGCGACGCGACGTCGAACTTCAGCGCGGTGCCGCCGACATTCGGGAGACCGATCTGCTCGATGACCTTCCCCGCGACGGCGCTCAAGCTCGCACCCGCGCTGAGCGACACCGCGACGCCCAGCACCACCATCTTTCTGATCGTCGCGACGCGTGCCATTGATCTGCGCTCCCGGATCGTTGGGGTTCCGGAGCGCTGTCGTCACCACAGGCCATCCGACACCCCGGGAGTTCAGATCGCCACCACGCGGGGCACCCGCGCGGGCTGAGGTTCACTGGCTTCGCTGCGGCGCTACGCGTCGGGGTCTTCGGGCGCCGTCGGCCTTCGCGCCGACCAATCGGGATGCTGCTGATGCGCTCCCGTGTCGGGGCCGTACAGCCCCTCGCGCGGGAGCGACGCCGTCGCGAGCGCCGCGAGCCAGTTGTCGCTGAGATACATGCCGGAGATTGGCTCCCATTCGGCGAGCAGTCGGTCGAGATCGCGCCCATCAGCGGTCAGCACATCGAACTCCGTGTTCATCCAGCGCTGGATCGACCCGCGCTCGTCGCTGGGACTGAAGACGACGACCTCGACCGTCACTCCCGCCTGGTCGCCGAGACTGCGTTGGACGTGTTGGCGGCACTCGCGCAGCGTGCCCCAAAGGGCGGGCTCGACGCGCGTTGCCACCGGCCAGACCAGGAAGAACCCAGGTGGGCCGATGACAATCGCTCCCACGTGCCAGCGCTCGATCCTCGCGGGTCCGGCGACGATCCAGCGCTCGGGGCGCTCGCTGAGGTTCGAGAGCTGCTCGAGCATCCGGATGTGACGGGAGCCCAGCCGGTCCCCGTACTCCAATATCGATGCGAACGGCTCGACCGCGGGAGCGTGTCCCGTCGTCGGGATCCGGCGCGGTGCTGGGGGTGACATGGCCACTCTGACTCCGCGGGCAAGGATCGCATACGCCTGGGCGGACGAATCACGGTACCGATGGCTGGAACTTCAATCGGTAGGCCCCTGAGCGGTCACCGGTCCGCCGCAGCAACGTCTTCCATGCAATCCGTGCTCGTCGGCGACCGAGCCCTTCGGCGTCGACCACGACCATCGTTGTGCGCGCGTCGGCAGCCAGGCCGCCGATGTCGAACCGCACACCCTGCAGCGTGGTCGGCAGCGCGTTCAGCAGCGGCCGTCGATCGAACGCACGCGCCTCATCGTGCTGACGTCGGGGGTTCGGCGGGTCCTGCAGGTTGATCTGCCGCTCGCTGAGCGTCGGCGCCGGCATCTGTCGCAGCCTTACGGCGCCGGCTGGGAGACTGTCGTCGGCGGCCGCGGTCCGTCGTTCGCCTTGCCGATCAGGAGGTTGACGACGACGAGGACGCCTGCGACGAGGGCGCATGTGGCGAGAAGCGGTTTCATCGCTTCGTCAGGCCGGGGGTGTCGCCCCGGCGATCGCGTAGATCGGTCGGGGGTCGCAACCTGGCCCGCGCAGCCGAGCGGGGTCGTCGGCGACGAGGCGACACGGACCCTGGCGTGTGACGCGGCTCGAGTCCTGGTTGCCGCCGGTGATCATGAACGTCCCGTCGGGGTTGACCCTGTCCACGAGATTGACGTGCTGCGACGCCGTGGTGTCCGATGGACCGCGGCCGTACATCAGCGCCGATCCGACCGCCGGCGTCGGGCCGCGAGGCCGCGAGCCCACCCGCTTGAACAGCGTCTTGTTCTTCTCGGCCCAGATGTAGGGGTAGCCCGAGAAGTGGCTGACATGGATCGGGACACCGGCCAGCCGCCAGACGTTCGTCGAAAACCAGGCGCACCAGGCGAGCTGCGTCGACGGTGGCTCGAAGCCCGCGAACATCTGCCGGTGGGCGTCCTTCCCGAGATAGCTCCTGGCGATCTCCCCGATGCGCTCGCCGATGTCCCCAGACAGCGGTGGCACGACGTCCTCGCACGCGCCGGCGACGTCTGCGACAGCGGCAGTGAACGCGGCGCGTGCGACCGATTCGATCCGCACGGCACCGGCCTCGAACGTCGGCTGCTTGCCGAGCACGACGGCGAAGCCATACGTCTGGCCGCCGATCGTGACCTGCGCCGCCTGGTTGACCGTCCAGCCGCCGTCGTCCTCGGGGCGCCAGCCGCCCTTGCTGCGAATCACCGCGTTGATGCCTGCGTCGAGGATGCCGAACCGGCCGGCGCCCTCGGTGCTCTCGAGTTGCTTCATCGCGAAGGCGCGATGGCGGGCGGCGGCGAGGCCCTCGATTCGGGCGAACAGGCGCGCCTGATCGACCGCTGAGACGCGCGAGTAGCCGAGGACATAGCCGTCGGCCGTCTGTTTGCGCTGCACGAGCGTGAAGGTCGTCATCCCGGCGCGTCGCGCCACCGCTTTCACGGATGCGGCCCCGAGGCGCGCGAACAACGCATTGGCGGCACGGTTGTCAGACCGGCGGATCATCGCGGCCGCAAGCTGACGCTCGACGGCGGTCAACGCCCGGTTTCGAGCTTCCCGGGTCAGCGCGATCAGCACCATCGCCTTCGTGATCGATGCCGACCGGTTCGTGGCGTTGGGCGAGACGGACCCGAGAACGCGGCCAGCATCGTCGACGAGCGCGAACCCGACGGGCTGCCCGATCAGCTGCCGCGCGACATCCTGCGCAGCGGCGGCGTCGACGCTCCCCGGGCGGGCCGCCCCCGGGATGCCGCCGTCGGTCAGCGGTGCGGCGGCCGCCACAGGCCCTTCGCTCACCTCGGTCGTCTGGTTCCACCGCTTCTGGTATGCGCGTCCGCGCCAGTCATAGAAGTCGATCGCCCTGCCCTTGATCCTGCCGCCGGTGTCGGCGGCCAGAAACGGCCCGCGCCACCCAAAGGGATTGGGCCACGCGTAGACCCACTGCCCGAGCGAGATCACACGCGGATCTGTGGCGATGACGTATCGCTTCGGTGCGCCGCCTGCGATCGGCAGACCGCCCGCAGTCGCCATCCCCAAGCCCTGAAGTCCGCCCCAGGGCGGCCCGTACGCCGTGCTGTGAAACACGCCGGTCGTCAACGTGCTGCCAGCGAGTGAACTGGAGCGCACGGTCTCAAGCTCGGTGCGCGTGACGCCGCTGCCAGCAACCCCGTCGAGCGACTCGACGGTCGGCCCGACTGGCTCCCCAGCGGCGTCCATGGCCTCACAGCCCGGGGTCGCGACCGGAGCGAAGATCGCAACGACGACCGCCAGCGCCAGGACGGCGCCGACCGCCACGACCAGCATCGCGGCGAGTACACCGAACGCGGCAAATCCCGCCTCTCCGGATTTCGTGTTGTTCGGCAACCGGCGACGATCGGCTGCCGCGTCGCCTGCCGGCGGCGGCGGTCGGTCAAGACGTCGTCCTGGCGTACTGCGGGACGATGCTCGCCGCGGGCTGCGCGCTCCGACCATTCGCGCCGCCCAGCGTCCCGGCCCCCGCTGGCTCATGGTCCTGCCAGCTCGCTGACGCACGACTTCGCCGACTGGGCCGCGAGGTGCAGCGCCACCTGAGTCAGGCTTGCCCGGACCGCCCGACCTACGACCTGCGGGGCGGCCACGCAGCCGCGCTTGACGACAGCCAAGGACTCAGCCTCGGACGGCGCGTGGGCGTCATTGGCTGTACTGCCGCCGCACAACCTCGCCGCAAGCGCTCTGAGCAACACGGCCTTGCACGTGCGGCGTGGAACGCAACTCGGCTTCCGCGGGACGATGGCTGCTTGTCGGGGAGGTTGATCGTGCACGACTGCGCCGCTGTCGTCGCCGACCCGGCGTCCACCCCCCGAACATCCCGAACGCGCTCGACGGGGGGGCGCATTCGCGGTTCGCGTTAGCCCTCAACCGGGCCAAGCGGTGGCCTCGGCCGCTGCCCGTCGCCGGGGGTCACGCGGTCGTCAGCAACGACAGCGCGACGCGATGGCCGTCAACGCGAAGGTACGAGACAACGACGAGGATCGGCTCGCCGCGCTGTGGGAGCAGCCACTGGACGGCGATCTCGTCATCGATGCGACCGACGACCCGATCCCAGCACTGTTCGCGGCTCCCGACATTCACGCGCCGCGCGCCGCGGCGCGTCGGCGCAGAGGCTTCGCCCACCAGTCAGACGCTCGCCCGCACTCCGTGGGTGGTCGTCGCGGCCGCTCGCGGCCGCGACGTCCCGATCCCACATCCGCCGCACGTTCGGCGAGGGTCAGCGTGGCGCTCCTGGTGGCGGTCGTGCTGGTCGCGGTCGCGCTGGAGGCGATGGCCGGTACCCAAGCTCCCGATTCGTCGATGTCAGCTGGTCGCGTGGAGGCCCCCGACCCGGCCGCGCGACCGACGCCTGGCACCCGTGACGCTCGCCGCGGCCAGGTCACCGAACCTCGCGTGCGCGGCGATCAGCGCCGGCCGGGCGCACGCCAGGCGGGGCGCGCGCGGTCGCGCAGTGCACATCGCCATCGGAGTGCCCCGACGCCGCCACACCGTCCCGCCCGCACCTCGAGGCCACCCAGCAAGCCGGCAGCGCCGCCTTCGACCGGGTGGTCGCCACGAACCCGAGTACCCACACCCCCAACCGGCTCGTCGGCGTGCGACGAGTTTCCACCCTGCTGATGGCCCTGCGCATCGACGCCATTCGGGGACTCATACGGCTGGCATCCGCACCGTATGACGAGACGATCGTCGACTGGATCAGAACACTGCCGCAGCGGCACTACCGCCCAGCGTCGCAAGACTGGAGCGTGCCGGCTCGTCGCGAAAACCTGCGAAGCCTGTGCGGCGTGATCGCCGAACTCGAGGAACGCGGCATCGCCATCGACATCACCGAGCCTGCGGCGGCGCGCCTGTCGCGGCTGGACATCGGGCGCGGCGTTCTGCGCCGCGGGACCATCGAGATCGCCGGCCCCTACAGCGAGCGCAGGTTGCCGGCGCTACGCCCTCTGCCCGAGCGCAAGTTCGACGCCGAACGCAAGATCTGGACGGTTCCGCTGACCCGAGCGGGAGCACTGGCGATCCTCACCCTCGCCGATGAAACCGACGATCTGACCCTCACGCAACGGGCTCTTCGCGCGTTGCAACGATCTGCGACTGGCAACCCACCGACCGAGCCTGCGGTGCGCCCAAACGCCACATCGCCGGGACGAAGGCCCCGGCGATCGCCGGTCGCCCACTGGCGCCACCACACCGCCGGCGCCATCTTCGACAATCCCGCGCGTCCCCGCATCAACGTGCCCGGCATCGGGTGGTGCGTGCGCATCCGAGTCACTCCACGACACGCGCACAACCGCGCGCGCGACGTGCAAGCATGAGCCGAGTCCGGCGCCGTTGACTCACGTCCAATCGGCTCGGGCCCTGATTCCGTGGGGCGTCGAGAGTGCCCAGATCGTCGAGAAGCGACAGTCTGCTGCGTTGGCAGGCCTGCTCGTGGCGCGGGTCGGCTAGCCTCGGCCCGACACCTCAGTCCAGGAGGAGCGCTGTCGTGCTTCAGGACCAATCGAGGCGCCGCATGACGACCATCGGCAGGATGTCCTTGTGTGGCCGGCGTGCTTGTATTCCCGCGCGAGAGCTTGGCGATACTCCAGTCGTCGCGGGCTAACGTCGGCCGCTGCGACCCAGTCCACGACCGCCTACATTTTCCACCATTCGCGCAGCTCGTCCAGCAGCCGCGCGGTGATCGCGCTGGCGGCCATCGGACCCGGCATGACGAACACCTCAGCGCCCGCGATTGTGTGCGTCTGGGGGCCCGGACGGGCCAGCGGGCCGAGCAATGCCTCGGCGCTGCTCTTGAACGTGAACAGCACCTTGGGCACCGTCAGGCGCGATAGCTTGCGGTCGAGGAGCTCGCGGCCGTGTTCGAGTTCGCCGGGATGAAGGCCAGTGGCGCGGCGGGTCGGGCGTTTGACGACGTCGGTGAACCCGATCTCGGCGGCGTAGGCGGCGTCGTCCTCGAACCCGGCGGCTGGCAGGTTGATGACTCCGGCCTGATCCAGCCGCTGGAAGAAGCGCTGGCCGAACTGGCCCTGGTAGTAGTGGCCGGCCGCTACCGAAACCGGCGATGGGTTGATGCCGATCACGACCGCCCGCAGCCCGGGGCGCAGCAGGTCGGCGAGGGTCAGCGTTTCGCGTCCCATCCAGGTTTCGGTCATCCGGTGCCCTGGCTCGTCGGACAGAACCAGGCCGGCCATCGCGTCGTCCGGGTCGTCCGGGTCGCCCGGATGCGCGTCATTGCTGGACCTCGATCGGCGCGAGGCCGACATCTGGCGCACCGGACTGGGGGACACAAACGCCGGGCCTTCCTTCCTGTCGGCGGTTTCGCTGTGGGGCTGTCCGGGGCCGCGAGGGCGCCCGCCGCTGGCCCGGTACTCGGTGGCGAGCTGGTCAGCCTCCTGGCGAGTGAAGCGGTAGCGGGTGCGGTACTCGTGCCCGGCCAGCAGGGGGTGCCCGGCGACCTTCTCCGATCGCAGCCAGTTGCGGAAGGTCAAGCCGGTCACGCCGAGTGTGCGGGCGATCTCGTTGGGGGTTACGTCGTCCACGGCCCTGTAGTCGATCCGATCGACGGCGGTCTGACAAGGGGCCGCGCCGTCAGGCCCGGCGCCACTGCTGCAGCAGCAACACGTCGACGCCGGCGACCCCGGCATCGGCGGCGTAAGCGGCCGGGAAATCGTGGTCGCACTCCTCAACGACCACGACGTACCCGCGCGCGGCCAGGCCGGTGCGTAGGTACGCGGCCACCTTATCCACGTCCCGGTCGACCTTGGCTCGCACGGCGTCGGGAGAGCCAACGCCGAACTTCCAGTAGTTGCTGGCCAGGGCGAACTCGAAGACGGCGTCGAGCGGTAGCGAGCCGGCGTGCGCGGGCAGCCCGGCGCCGGCCAGCCGCCCAGGTGCCACGACGGCGAGGTCGATGCGCTTGGGGCTGGCGCCAGTGGTCTCGTACATCCACTGACCGGGGCTGAGCTCCAGGTGCATGTCCTCCCAGGCCACGCCCGCCTGACTGAGGAAGCGGGCGTAGTGGATGACGCAGTCGTGCTCGCTGAGGATCGTCGGCCCGTAGTGCGCCGACACACTGCCTGAGGCGTTCACCGGATGGGTGGGCCACTCGGGTAGCGCGCGCAGCCACTCGGTCATCCGGGGCGTCGCGTCAGCGATCTGCCCGGACAGCGCGTCCAGGGCAGGGCCGGTCATGCCAGAGCCTCGTCGTCGACGGCGACGTCGCCCGTCTCGTCGGGGTTGACCATCCGCTGGCCTTCCTGGGCGGCGCGAATCTCGTCGCGCAGCTCCGGCGGGATGTCGATGACCACGACTTCGACCTTCCAGGTGCGAAGCGCCTGGGCCACCCATCCGCCGCCGGCGGCGTACAGGGAGGCCTCCTGGTCAGCGAACGCGATGTACAGCTTGGCCTCCGATCGCTCGCGGCGGATGGTGATCAGCTTGAGCGTGTCGATCGCCACCTTCTTCTGCTGGCCCGCCTTCAGCTCCCCCTGGCGGGCCAAGATCTCGGCCAACACCGTGCCGTCCGCCGAGACGGCGTCGACGTGCACCGGGGCGCCGGCCGCCAGCTTGATCTCCCGTGGCTCCAGCGGCATCCCGAGGTGCTCAGCGAGCCGGTCGCGGATGATCGCCTCGGCCTTGCGCTGCACCGCCGAGTCACTCACCTGGCCGCGCGCCGCGCTGACCCGGAACTCCTCGGCGAGCTTGGTGGCCTGCTCGCGAGTGAACTCCCAGCGCCCCCCGGCTGAATGGCCAGCCATCAGCGCGTGTCCACGCTTATGCTCGGCCCGTAGCCATCGGCCCAGGCGCTTCGGGTCGGTCCCCAACTCGGCGGCCAGGTCGGCGGCCGTGACGATCGCTGGCATCGACGTAAAGTCGATCGCAACGCGGCCGTCCTGACAACCCCGGCGCGGCGACCGATTGCGCGCCACACCTACGGCGGGGCGCGTCTGGCGTCACAAGCGAGGCTCGCGCCGTCGGTTGCGTCGAGGCTGCGGACAGACGAGACTTGGCCTAGGCGGCTTGGGAAGCTGCTGCTCGCGCATTCGGGCGCTGTGGCTCCGCGGCTCGACCGCGTTTCTACTAGTCGTCCGAATTAGCAGCCGGAGTCGCGATGAGCCTCCGCGACGGGGATGACCCACGGTCTCGCCGCGACAAGCACCCAGGCCGCGACGCGCTCTTCTACGCCCAGCGTCGACGGACATAGAACTCTGTCTCGCGACCATGCCATACTCGATGGCACAGCTCGTGCACAGCCATGTTCCCAACGCTGGGAGTGCTTGTGAAAGGAGAGGGCAATGCCAAAGGCGGCGGCCTCATCAAGCTTTACAATGGAGGATCAGGAGCGGGTCCGTTTTCAGAACGATCCGCTCCAGACCGTGGTCTGGCAGCTGCGATTCCCGCCTAACTGGTCGATCGACGATCCAAGCTTTGCCGCGCGCTTTCAAGCCGCGATCGGGGACGAATACCCGCGGGCAGAGCCACGTGGGACGCAGATCAATCTTCCGTTCGTGGAGGGCGCATCAATAGGTGCGCCTGAGCCGGCCCCTTGGCAGTTCCGAGACCAAACCGGCGACTGGGTTGCCGCCGTCCGACGGGACTTTCTCAGTCTTGAGACGACGCAGTACACCCGCTTCGAGGACTTCGGGAGCCGCCTCGAACGACTGCTCGACGTTATGGAGCGCGAACTGCCACTACGTTTCATCAGCCGGGTCGGGCTGCGCTACATAGATCGTATTCGGCACCCTGAGCTGACCACCGCCGCGGACTCGACACGGTTCCTCAACCCTGCCCTTCTTGGGTTGATCGCCGGCGAACAGATTGCGCCGTACGTGCTGGACGCAATGCAGCAACTGAGGCTCTCGATCGATCCGGGCCAACTGCAGATCCGGCACGGTTACTTAGGCTTGGAGCTGGATCCTGAGGGACCGTCGTATCTGATCGATATCGACGCCTCGCATGCAGAGGAAATACCGTATGACCGACACGCTTGCCTGGCGATGACGGCGGATTTCAAACGTCACTGCTGGAACTTCTTCCGCCAGAGCCTGACCGATCGCCTGGTGACCCATCTCGACCCGAAGCCGCTAGATGACTAGCGCAGTAGCGGCGATGGGGCCGGGATCTCTCCCGGGGCTGCGAACCGAGGGCGTGCTTGCAGGCGGGCTCGAACCGCGTCGAGACACGACGCCGCTCGGGTTCGTCACCGGCGTCGCACACGGCTCGACCTGGGACGTCCCAGCCTGGACTTGGACGGTGATGGAGGTGCTGAGTCACGGCTACCGACGGCCGCGCGATGCAACGGCAGCGCTCAACGATCCGTGGGTTGCAGACTTGCTTCTGACCGCCTACCTCGGCGCCACACGCGTCGCCGAGCCCAAGGCCGAATCGCCGAGCTTCTTCGCGCTCGCCGAACAGCTGATGCAAACTGCATCGGCCACCGTTGATCAGATTGCCCGGCTTTCTGGAGCCACGCGACGGACCTACTACAACTGGCGCAAGGATGATCGTGCGCCAGAGGACGCCCGACGGCGGATCGTGCGTGCCGGCCGATGGCTCGAACGTGCGATCGACGAAGTACCGAACCTCGCGTTGCGCGGGGAGATCGATCCTTCGACGGAAGGCTCGCTTGGTTACCTACTGGCAGGAGGGGCATCGGATGCGGCGCTACTGCAGCGCCTGAGTCAGCTGACGACACCGGCGGATCCGATTACGGTCCGAGTGGTTGATCGGCTGGATCGGGCGGACGCATTCGACGAAGACGAGCTTCTTGATCCTGGCGAGCTGATAGCTATGGCTGCAGCGGCTCCGAGACCGCGACGTCGGCTCGCCGCGACAGTGGCATTCGAGCCAGCCGAACTAACCGACTCGCTGCACGATGATCTCGGTTGATCACCCGTCGTCGTACTACCGTGGGCCAGCGAGGCGGTCGCTACGTCAAGGCGACATCGCGCTATGCGAGTTCTCACAGCTGCGTCATCGGAATCGAGACACCAGCGGTCCGGGCACCGACATCGCATCGCCGTACTTAGCAAGCCATGGCACCTCCGTAGATCTGGAAATCCCCACTGAGCAATGGCCCTTTTCTGGAGGCCCGCCAGTTGTCCGGATCTGGCAAGGGTGGGTGATCGTGGTTACCCAGGGCTGCGTTCTCGACAACGCCGACGAGCACGACTCTCGGCTGGTCGTTGCGCCAATCGCGACCCGTGAGCGTTGGCCTGAAGGGCCGTGGGAGTCGGGCCATCTCAGACAGGACGTCCTGCCTGATTATTTCTACCTGCCGGGGCTTAGCGCCGACGCAGCCGCGGGTCTCGGTCTCAAGGAGGAATGGCCCGAAGCCGTTGCCGACTTACTCTCAATGGCACTAGTTAGCCGCGGATTGGTCAAGCCGCGCCGCTTGCTCTCCCTCTCGACGGAAGCGCTAATTCCTTTCCAAGACAAGGTGTCCCGCTCCCTGACGACCCGTGGGTACGCCAGCTACGAAACTCTCAACGCCCTGGCGGGCCGAACGATCGTTAACGTCGTGCAGTCGGATGCGCTCGTGCACGGGCCAACCAGGCTCTCCAAGGTCACGATCGCCGAGGACGAGACTGGCGAAGACGACGAGATCACCCTGTTCATCGGGACGCGAGCCTAGGACTGAAGGGCTCCGGCTGAATCTGCGGCAACCTCGCGAGCCCCACCGGCGGCAGCACGGTCTCGAGCGCGGCGCACGTTGTGCTCCCTACCGCTTCCGATCTGAGGAGCCGGCGAGCGCCCTCGGCAGAGTTTCGCTTCCGCGTGCTTGGAGCGCTCTCGAGCAAGACACCAGAGCGCTCCTCCTCGCGCAAGGCAGCACTTCGGATCGACGGTCTCCGGCGCGCCGGAGCAGCACTTTCGTGCGAGCGCGACCGGCCAGCGCCAGCGATGGCGACGCCGCAAGCCGCTAGGCTCAAGAGCCGTCGCTTGGCGACCGGTGTATCTGTATATGCGACTTCGACTCTGCGGTCTGTGTGCCGTCTTCTGTCTTGCCTTGCTCAGCAGTGTCGTTGCGGCGACGCCTGCACTGGCGGTGTCACCGGCGATCGCGGCGGTGGGCCAGCAGGAGCGCCATCCGTCCGTGGCGCTCGCGGCTCCGCGCGCGGACTCCGTGATCGTGTACATCGCCTCGAAGCCCGACCGTGCTACTGATGGCTCGTTTCTGCGCGAGAACGTGGTCGACATCGATTTCTTGACGGACTCGGAGATCCAGTCCGGTCTGTGGCTGGACAGCTCGCAGATTGACCCCGGCTCGTACTTCGTGATGTTGAAGGCCACGCGCGACTCGACGTCATGCGAGAGCTACGACGTGAACTTCAACCAGGTCATCGACCCGTCGTGCGCGGACGGTTTCTCGACGGTCGTGCCGCTCACGGTCCCGACGCCGAAGACGAAGTACACGGTCAAGACGGATGTGCTGAAGAACATTCGCATCGTGTATGTCACGCTCACCGCCAAGCCGCTCGGGGTGAAGGTCCCCTACCAGGTCTGCTGGAAGCAGCCGAAAGGCCAGAGGAAGCTGCGTACGAAGAGGTGCGTGAAGGCCACGCTTAGCGGCTACTCGTGGAACGCCGACGCTTCAGACCTGCTCCGCATCAACACGGAGGGCATGACGCGCCGAACTAAGTTCACCTGGTACATACGGGGGGGCACGCCCCATGTACTGCTCTCCAAGACGATCACCGTCTACTAGAAGTGAGGGCGTCCCGGGCTGACGGCGGCCATGGGAATCTCCCCGTAGGCGGCCATCGGATCTCCCCACTGGCGGTCGCCGGATCTCCCCGCCCGTGGCCATCGGATCTCCCCACGATCGTGTCCTGACCGGTCGTTACTCACCGTCGCGTCTTGTTCATCGACGCGCGTGGGAGGGCGGCCTTGAAGAGCTCGGAGGAAGTGATGGAGATCCTGGAAGCGTTTGACCTGACCGGCACGCTGCGCGGTGCGGCGCAGCTGGCGGGGTGTGATCACAAGACGGTCGCGCACTGGGTGCGCGCGCGCGACGAGGCTGGCGGCGGGCTGCCCGTCGCGACGCGTCCGCGGCCGCGTGTCGATGCGTTCGCGCAGAAGATCGAGGAGTGGGTTGATCGCTCGCGCGGGCAGGATCCGCGCCGACGTCGCGCATCAGCGCCTCGTCGCGATGGGCTACATGGGTTCGGAGCGCACGACCAGACGGGCGGTTGCGGAGGCGAAGCGCCGCTGGCGCGCCGAGCATGGGCGCAGGACGCGGCCGTGGGTCGTTGAGCCGGGGCTGTGGATGCAGTGGGACTACGGCGACGGACCGGTCGTCGACGGGCGCTGCACGGTGTTGTTCTGCGCGTGGCTTGCGTGGTCGCGCTACCGCGTCGTCGTTGCGCTGCGTGATCGCACGATGGCGTCGGTCGTGATGGCCTTGGACCGCGCGTTGCGCGCGTTCGGTGGCGCGCCGACCTACGCGCTGACCGACAACGAGAAGACGGTCTCGGTCGATCATGTCTGCGGGATCGCGGTGCGCAACCCGACGATCGTCGCCGTCGGCCGGCACTACGGCTTGACGATCGCGACCTGCGTCCCGGCGGACCCTGAGAGCAAGGGCGGCTCGGAGGCGACGGTTCGGATCGCGAAGGCCGATCTCGTTCCGACCGATCACAACCTGCGCGACGCCTACGGGTCGTTCGCTGAGCTCGAGGCAGGCGTGCGCCGTGTTCTGTGAGCGCGTCAACACGCGTGAGCACCGGATCACCAGGCGGCGCGCCGGCGGTGATGCTCGCCGAGGAACGCGACCGGTTGCACCGGCTGCCGGCGATCGCGCACACGGTCTGCTTCGGCGAGACGCGCAAGGTGTCGTGGCAGTCGACGATCTCGGTCGGCGGCGCGCTCTACTCGGTCCCGTCGACGCTCGTCGACGAACGCGTGTGGGCGCGAGCCGACGGCGGCGAGCTCGTCGTCGTTCACGCCGACAGCGCCGACGGGCCGCGCGAGGTCGCGCGGCACGCGCTGACGACGCCGGGCCGCCCGAGCATCGATCGAGGCGCACTACCCGCCGCGCCCGGCTGGGGCGCTTGAGCGCAAGCCGCGCGCGGCCAGCGCCGACGAGGAGGCGTTCCTGCAGATCGGGGCGGGCGCTGAGGCGTGGCTGATCGCCGCTGCCGCGGCCGGCGCGAGCCGGGTGCGGCGCAAGCTCGCCGAGGCCGTCGACCTCGCCAAGCTGCACGGCGCGGGCCAGGTCGACGAGGCGCTACGCGCCGCGGCCGATGCCGGGCGCTTCGCCGACGGCGACCTCGCCGCGATCCTCGCCCACCACGGCGGCGAGGTCATCGCGTTCCCCGCGCGCGCGAGTGAGCAGCAGTCGCTGCAGCGCTCGACGCGTTCCTGGGAGGGCTTCGGCGGATGACCGTCAAGACCCCGCCCGCCCCGCCGCTCCCCGATGAGGTCGACCGGCTGCTGCAGACGGCTGCGGATGCCCTACGTTCGCCACGCCGCCCCGGAGGTCCTCGCGACCGCGAAGGCGCAGCGCTGGGACCCCGCCGAGGTCCTGCGCAGTCCTGCTCGCCGAGGAGGCCGCCGGCCGCGACCGCGCGACGATCCGGATGCGCCGCCGCGCGAGCGGGCTACCGGCCGGCAAGACGTTCGACGCCTGGAACGAAGCGGCGTCACCGATCCCGGCCGCGACGCAGCAGGCGCTGCGGACGCTGGAGTGGATCGCCCGCGCGGAGAACCTCTGCATCTGCGGACCGTCGGGGACCGGCAAGAGCCATCTCGCCGAAGCGCTCGGGCATCGCGCGATCGACGAGGGCAAGACCGTCGCCTGGCACACGCTCGAATCGCTCGCGACGCTGCTGCGCCGCCACCGCGCCGACGACAGCGTGAGCAAAGCGATCGGTCGGCTGATCCGCGCTGACCTGATCGTGATCGACGACATCGGCATGCTCCCGGTCGCCCGCGACGCCGCCGAAGCCCTGTTTCGGGTCGTCGACGCCGCCTACGAGAAGCGCTCGATCGCGCTCACGTCGAACATCCACCCCGCCGGGTTCGACGAGCTGATGCCCAAGACGCTCGCCGCCGCGACCGTCGACCGGCTGCTGCACCACGCGCACGTCCTGCTGACCGACGGCACCGACTCCTACCGCCTCGCACAAGCGACCGCCGGCAAGGGGGTGACGCCCCTCACCCGATGAACGCGCAGCGCGCTATCGCCGCTCCGCCTCGGCCTACGGCCTCAGCTCCGCGACGACAGCGCGCTGGGGAGAACCGATGGCCACCAGTGGGGAGACAACGTGACCGCCGCTGGGGAGAACCGATGGCCGTAGCTGGGGAGAAACCGATGGCCGTTGACACCGGGCGGTCGGCCGGTGCGCGCCGGGTTCCGCGCCGGCGTCCCTAGTTGGCTTCCGGCCACTGCGGATCGCGGTGCGGTGCTCGGTCTCGGTGCGGACCCCCAAGGACGGCCAACGCGCGAGCAAGCGGAAGCTGCTCCTTCCGCGTGCTTGGAGCGCTCTCGAGCAAGACACCAGAGCGCTCCTCCTCGCGCACTCCGACACTCGCGCGCCGCCGCCGACGCGTCGCGCGTGGGATCCCAGCGAGACGGCAGGCGGGGCTACTCGTAAGGCGTGTGGCGTTGCTTGATGCGGCGCGAGGTGCCATTGAAGACGGCGACGACGAGGCCCCCGAACAGCCCGACGACACAACCCGCGACGGCCGCTGGAAGGCCAACCTCCAGGACGGCGAACCATGCAGTCAGCGGATAGGTCTCGACGCCGACCACGAGCCCAACGATCGCACCGACAGCGCCGGCTGAGAGCGCTCCGACGCATGCAGTGCGTGCAGGCGCGGGCACGTCGCGAAGAGAGCCTGGGGACCTCAGTTGTCGAAGCGCCATGCATCATTGTCGCGCGTCACGATTCCCGTGGTGGGGCGGGACTGGGCGCGTACGACCCGCTCGCAGCGTCGATATCGATGTCGGGCATTTGATGGAGATCTCCCCTTGTCGCACGTTCGACCCTCTCGCCGGTGCGACACCGTCGCTTCCCCATGTCGTCGAGGCTGTCGCGTAAGTCTGGGTGTCGTCCGGCGGGTTTAAGACCATCTGCTGATGGGACAGAGCTTTGTCGCGTGTGATCGCGAGCAGTCGTTTTTGATGCCACCGGATATCCGGGATTGGCTGGCGGAGGATCACCTCGCGTGGTTCGTGATCGACGCCGTCGCGGAGATGAACCTCGATGCGTTCTACGTCGCGTATCGCCAGGACGGCCGCAGCCGGCCGGCCTATGACCCGGCGATGATGGTCGCGCTGTTGCTCTATGCGTTCGCGCGCGGGACACGGTCGTCGCGGCAGATCGAGCGTGGTTGTCAAGAGGACGTCGCGTTGCGGGTCCTGGCGGCCCAGCAGCGTCCCGACCACGCGACGATCGCGCGGTTCGTCGATCGCCACCAGAATGCGATCGCGGGCCTGTTCGGCGAGGTCTTGTCGCTGTGCGCGAAGCAGGGGCTGGCGAGCGTCGGCGTGATCGCGGTGGACGGGACGAAGGTGCCGGGCAACGCGAGTCGCAACGCGACTGTCGACTATGAGTGGCTCGCGCGCGAGATCCTCGAGGAAGCTCAAGCGGTCGACGCGGCCGAGGACGAGCTTTACGGCGAGACGCGCGGCGACGAGCTGCCCGAGCAGTTGCGCACCGGCGAGGGCCGCCGGGCGTGGCTGCGCGAAGCCAAGCGCCAGCTGGAGGAGCAGCGCGCCCGGGAGGCGCGGCCCGTTTCGCGGGACCGCGGCAAGCGCCTCAAGGAGGCCAAGCGGCGCCTGGACGAGGAGTTGTGGACCGAGCTGCGCGCCAACCGCGCCTATGAGCACTACCGGTCGGGGCGCATGAAAGACGGGCGCCGCTTCAGTCGCCCGCCGAACCCGTACACGCCGCCGGACACGCCGCAGGGGCAGATCAACATCACTGATCCCGACTCACATGTTGTCAAGGGCTCGCGCGGCCGCGGGTTCTTGCAGGGCTACAACGCCCAGGCCGTCGCCAACGAGCACCAGATCGTGATTGCCGCCGAGGTGATGACCGTCGCGCCGGACTTCGGGCATCTCGAGCCGATGCTCGATGCTGCTCAACGCGAGCTAGATGGCGCGGGCGTCACCGATATCCCGCAGGTGCTGCTCGCCGACGCCGGCTATTGGCATCAGCAGCAGATGGAGCGCGTCGTCGAGCGTGGGATCCAGGTGCTGATCCCGCCAGACGCCAAGAGCCGCAAGGGCACACGACCGGGCTGGGACGGCGGCCTCTACGCGTTCATGCGTCGGGTCCTCGCCACCGAGCGTGGCGGTGAGCTCTACGGCCAGCGCCAAACGATCATCGAGCCGGTCTTCGCCAACACGAAGTTCAACCGCGGCATCGACCGCTTCAGACGCCGAGGGCGAGCCGCCGTCCGGACCGAATGGCGACTGATCACCGCCACGCACAACCTCCTCAAGCTGCACCGACACGCCACAGCGACCGCCTGAGGCGCCGCCGGCGCCCGCGGCCGCACACGCGACCGAAACTCCAGGCCCTCAGAGTCGATTATCCGCCACGACGTTGCAGCACAGACTTACGCGACAGCCTCCGTCCAATGCGGAAGCGCCGCCCGCAGCAGAGTCATACCTTTTCGATAAGTGTTACGACTCGCCTATGGGGTCGACGCCGGTGACCTCCGAGCCCTCGATCTCGACCCGACGCGACTTCCCTCGCGTTGACGGTCGGCGCTGCGGCTTGCGGTCTTCGGGCCTAGGTAGAGCGGTGGCGACGTCGTTCAGCCGCTCCCAGGTCGCATCGATCATCTCGGGGTCTGTGACCAGCCGGCCGCCCATGTCCCGGATACCGGGGAGGACATCTCCGATCTGCCCGAGCCAGTCATACCCGCCCGCTGCGAGCGCCTGTTGATCGCTGATTAGCACTCCCGGGCCCAGGCGCCGCACAGTGCCAAGATGCAAGTTGCTGTGATCGCTGGCTAGTTCCCGCAAGGCTTTCTCCGTGCCGGCCCCGAGCGGGAGGCGTTGGTGGTTCGTGCTCAGGACCGCGATGCGGACGTCGACTCCTCGTTCGAGCAGATTGGTGAGCTGGTCACGCCTGGCGCGTGTGAGCGTCGCCTCGTGTATCGAAGGAGTCCAGATCAGCAGCCGCTTGGTGGACCGCTCGAATGCGATGTCGAGCACATCGCTGTACTGGTGTGGTGCGAGTGGCCTGCCTGCTTCGATGACGTCGGGGAGCAGGTCGTCGAGCTGTCGCTTGAAGCTGGGTAGGCCCCGCTCGCCGACGCTGAATCGCTTGGCGAGCCCGGCGCGAGCAAATGCCTCCTCGTGCTCGGTAGACAGGCGGCCGTCGACGGCGAAGGCGATCTGCGTGTCGGGACCGGTCTGGCTGCGGAACGCCAGGGCTATGGCAGTTCGGTAGATGCGATGGCGTCGTTCTATGCCGCCCACGTCGAGTAGGTCGAAGCCGTCGCGGTCCTGTGTGAGCTGGCGAATGATCTGTTGGATCGGGGCGAGCTTGGCGCGAAGCTCGGGGAGTTCGGGCGCGTTTGGCGGGGTCGCCGGCACCTCCCTCAGTCCGGCCCGTTTGAGCTCGGCCGGTTGCACCCAGCTTTCCAACGGGGCGGTAGGTCGACGCAGCAGACCGTCCCAATCGAGATCTACCGTCCTGATCTCGCTGACCACGCGTGCGGTCTCGGTGGCCAGATCGCGGCCTGTCTGCGTTAGCCCCAGTCCGCTGGTCTTGCGCTTGATCGCTTCCTGGGAGAGCAGGTCGACCAAGTGGGCGTCCAGGACGGACTGGTCGAGACCGAGCAAGCCGCCAAGGTCGTCGGGCTGGTCGATGCCGAGGCCCACGGCTCGGAGCAGGTGCTCGTCGATCGGTCCGATTTCCTTCCGGGCGAGCACTCGTAGCCGCATACGGACGCGCCAGTAAGGCAACCCAACCAACCGGTAGCCGACGAGGTCCCAGCCGTTGCGACTCTCGGCCCACTCCTGCGCTGCCTGGGCGCCGAGATCTACGGCTTGCTCGTGATCTCTCATGGCTGGGCCTGCTCCATGGCGCAGTCGTCCGGATGTTCGGTGATGTAATCGATCACCTCGCGCAGCGGGTTCTCCTTTGGGCCCGCTGCCGCAGTCGCGTGGTCTCCAACGATGAGGAGCAAGTCTTTGGCGCGTGATAGCGCGACATTGAGCCGCCGCCGCTCGGCTAGGAAGCCGATACGCCCTTCGGGGTTAGACCTAGTAACGGAGTAGATCGCCACATCCGATTCGCGACCCTGAAAGGCATCCACGGTGCTGACGCTCACATGCAGGTTCTTCCAAGTCGACTCGTCGTCGGCGAGTAGGCGCTGCAGATGCCCGACCTGGCCCTTGTATCCCGACAGCACTGCGACCTCGACCTGCTTGCTGTCGGCCTTGGCGTAGAAGTCCAGACGGAGGAGTAGGGCTCGGACGCACCGGCCCTCGTAGGGGTTCAGCCAGGAACGGTTCGCCCGGACCTCGCGCTTGTCCTCGGCCCGCGCGGTTGAATGCCAGGCGACGGCGGCCGCGCTCAGCGCCTTGGCGTACTTGGGCAGCTTCCGCGGGGCGCTCCTGAGCCTGCCGTCGTAGAAGACCTGTGAGATCAGGTCTCCGATCGCCGGGACCATGCGGTGCTGCTCGGTTAGCGTCTTGACGCATTCGTCGGGAAGCTGCTCGCGGAGATCGTCGAACAACGTCCTTTGGACGTTGCGCTCGTTGAGGCCGTAGTCGGCGAGCACCTCCGGCTTAGCCAGTGCGTCATCGACAAAGGGCGGCAGCTGCCGGTGATCGCCGACCAGGACCCAGCGATCTGCGCGGGTCATCGGCACGAGCAGCTCAGTGGAGGTTGCCTTTGAGGCTTCGTCGATGATGCACAGGTCGAACTCGACGTTCTCTGAACCTCGGATCGCGGCGTAACCCACGCAAGTGGCGGCAACGATCTGCGCGCGGATGAGGGCCGCTGCACGAAACTCCGGCGAGCGCCCTAGTCGGGCGTGCCAGTCCGCGAGCAGGCCGAGCAGGCTGCGCGCCTTCCGAGCTGCATCTCGGTCGGTGGGTAGGAGTTGCTGCGCCTGATCTCGCAGCGTCTCCGAGGACGACTGCATGAGCTCCGGGACTTTGCGCTTGGCGCCGAGCTCCACGAGACGTTCGGCATGACCGCGCGCGTCGTCGCCAGCCGCGCCGAGCGCTTCGATGGTTTCTTGGACCTGTTCGCCGACCACGCGCACCGATTCTGCTGCTGTGGAGTCCGGGTCGCGGCGCCGCTCGCGGCGGATGTCCTGCAGCCGAGCTTCGAGTTCGGTGCGGCGAGCACGTAGGCGCTGCTGGTCGTCAAGCGCGCCGGCGAGGTCGCTGAGGCGGATGGCAAGCTCGATCGTCGTAACATCCAGCCCTTGGGCGGTGGCCCACTTGGCGAGCCACCTGCGCCCGGAGCGGATCCCGGCTCTGCGCCAGCGTTCGACCTGTGAGTCGATCAGCAGATCGCGGACGCTCTCCGCCACGCGTGTCTCGTCGGGGCGCGCGATACGCAACATCCGCACGTCTCTGGCGTGGTCGGCTACGCGCTCGAGAACATTGTCGAGCGCGGCGTGTGTCTGCGCTGCCAGGAGGATGCGGGCGTTCGGGTTGCGTCCGAGCTCGGCGATCACGAGTTCGGAGATGAAGGTCGTCTTGCCAGTTCCGGGCGGGCCTTCGACAAGCAGAAGGTCGCGCGTCCCAAGCGCCGCAGCCACCGCCTGGCGCTTCGGCTGGTCGAGGTCGGACCGCGAGAAGCTCGGCGGCTCCCACGGCTCTGGCGCCCGCACCTGCGCGGGCTCCATCAGCAGATCGAGCAGATCGCACCGGCTAGCTAGCCCCTGCTCGAGAGCTTCGAGCGCAGCTTCCTGTCGTCGCAATGCGATACGCGCCGCGAACGTATCGACCTTCAGCTGGCCGCTTGCGGGGATGTCCGAAGCCCGGCCGATCGTCAACCGCAGCGTCAGCTGCCGGGCGTTAACCGACACGATGTCGCCGGCGACCGGAACCTCGTCATCGGTAATGACCGCGACCCGTTCTTCGTCGACGAGCAGCGCACCGGGGTCGCTGGCCAGGTCGAAGCGGATGTCGCCCTTGAACGGGTTGAACGACGTGTAGGCGAAGGGTCGCTCGCGTTCGCGCTGAACGGCGCGACCGGCCGCCAACAGGCCCTTCCAGACGCGAAGTGGCGCGGCCTTGGCGTCCTCGCGCTGCGCGCGGTCCGCCTCGACCGCCTGCTCATGGGCCTGCTCTTCGATCGAGGCGATCAGCTTGGCGGCCTCGGCGGGTTTGTTCGGCTGCCCGAAGCGGAGGCGGACTTGGACCAGATGCGATCGCGACCGCTCTCGCTCGACAAGCCACGCCGGTTGGCGCCAAGCGTTGAGGACGACGAGATGGTCAGGCTTCGGTTCGCCGACCTTGCAATGCAGGCGCAACTCGCCGCCGTAGAGGTAGTAGTGGCCTTCGGAGGAGGTTCCGTCCTTGAAATCCCGTCCAAGCGGCATCACCCCGATCTCGTCTCCGAGCTCGGCGTTGAGGACGGTGGGCAACTCGCTCGCCTTGCTCAGTTCGTACTCCTCGAGCAGGGTCTTCTCCGCGGTCCTTCCGAGGCTGAGAGGCAGCGTGGGCAGACGCTTCGGCTGCGCCGGGCCGCAGCGATCGAAGCGGGCGAGAAGCAGACCGGCGTTGGCCGGCCGGTGGTCGGCCTTGAGCAGCGTGGTGCCGAGCACCGCTTGGATGTCTTCTTCGAGCTTCAGCGAGGCGGCGGCCGCGTCCAGCGTCTCATAGGGTTTCTCCGCGAGGTCCTTCTTCGGCGGGCACTTGAGCGCCATCACGCACATGACCCCGAACGCGTGGACGTCGCGCTGCATGTTGAACCGCTCATCCTCGTAGTCGCGCGGCGAATACGGCGGCGTCCCGTGCCAACGCAGCGTCTCCCCGAGGCTCGGGTTGCTGGTCATGACGGAGATCCCGAAGTCGCTGAGCAATGGCTCACCTTCCGGGCCGATCAGGACGTTGCCCGGCTTGACGTCGCGGTGGGCGACCTCGTTGTCGTGGGCGAATGCAAGAGCCTGCAACACCGGGTGCCCGTAGCGGGTCCACCATGTCGACCAGTTCAAAGGGCCGCGATCCTTGAGTACGGCCTCGAGGTCGTGGTCGAGCCAGGGAAAAATGAGGTAACGCTCATCGGTCTCGCGGTCGTGGCCGCCGTCGAGCAGCGGGATGATGTGTGGGTGACGCAACTTTCCGAGGTTGCGCTGCTCGCGTGAGAACTGAAGCGCGAGCAACCGGTCGCTGGCAAGCAGGGACGAGTCGAGCACCTTGACCGCTACCTCCCCGGGGTGTTCGTGCTCTAGGTCGCTGCTGCGGTAGATGCGGGCCGAGCCGCCCTTGCGGAACTCGGCAGGCAAGGGCCAGCGGCTGTCGAGGATCCTCGGGCCCGCAGTGACCGACTTCGCCATTCTCTACAGCGCGTGTGGACCGGACGACGCCATCCACCGCGACCATATGCGAGATCCGCCGGCTGTGAGCTTCGGTCGCGGATGCTGCGTTCCGAACACCTCCCCCGACATCCGCGAACTCGAGGCTTGCATCTAGCGGCCTACTCGTGCCATCGGGGGTGACTCGTCCCGACAGAGGTCCCCCTCGGGATGCGATGAGCGCTCTCGCTTTCCATGCATCTGAGCAGCGCGGGCCTTGCGACGGAGTTTCGCAATCGCGTGCTTGGCGCGCTCTCCGGCGGACCGTTCCTTCTCGCGCGCGGGAGTGCGCTCGGCGGCAGAACCCGCCCGGTAGCCGCCTCGTCTTACGGCAGGGGACGCCAGGGCCGCCATGTACTCGCCGTCGCCGGTGGCGTCGCCGGGCCGACGGACAAACTCGTACACAGCCCAAGCGTCAGCACCGCGCCGCATCTCGATGCGGGTCCGCCCGTACGGGGCGCGAATGGCGGTCGGCGAGGCGGCGGCGTCCTCGTGGCGAGCGACATGTCCAGTGGCCGGGAACTCGCCCCAATCGTCGTGCGCGACAAGGCTCACGAGCAGCCGGTCGACCGGCGGCGGATCTCAAGAATCTGGTTCTCCCTCCGCTGATAGGTCTTCTGCGGCAGCGCGATCGGCGGCATCGCGGATCTCCGCCTCGATGTCGACGGGGCCTGCGCCGCGCCATTCGTTGAGCACGTGCGTGTACGTATCGAGCACCGTGGACGTCTTGTCGCCGAGCTGCTCGGCGATCTCGGCGATGGACTGCCGCTTCTCGGCGATGAGCAGGGAGGCCCAGGTGTGGCGCAGGTCGTAGGGTCGTCGCGACGGCAGGCCGACGGCCACGGCCGCGGGGACGTAAACGCGCCGGCGCCAGTTGCGGTACTCGTCGCCGAACCACAGGCGGCCGTGGACCTCGTGGGGGAACACGAGCGCGCCGTCGTCGGGCGCCCCTGACTCCTGCCGCCACGTCAGAAGGTCGCGGCGGATCGGCGCGATCAGGTCGACCGTTCGGCTGCGCTTGCGCGAACGCTTGCGGTTCTTCAGGCGGTCGAGCTGCCCGTCGGCGTTGGCGAGCTCGACGAGCAGTGTCGCCTTGCGGACGGCGTACCAGTGCAGCGCGAGCGCCTCCTGCGGTCGCAGCCCCGTGTAGGCCATGAGCCTCACGAGCACGGCGCTGACCCGGTTGCCGGATCGTTCCAGGGCAGCCACGAGCCGCTCGACCTGCAGCGGCGTCAGCGGACGGGCAACGCGCGACGGTCCCGGCGAGGGCTTGCGCACCGCCTTGAACGGATTGAACGCGACTTCGCCGTACTCCACGGCGTCGCGAAATACGCGCTGGAGCATCGCCATCGTCTTGACGACCGACGTGGGCCCGACGCCCGCCGCCAGCAACTCGCCGCGGAAGGCGACGACCCGACGCGCGTCGATCTCGCGCATCGGCAGACGCCCTAGACGCGGGGCGGCGTGCGCTTCCCACAGGCAGCGATAGACCGCAAGCGTCGCCCGCGCGAGCTCGGGCATCGCGCGCTCGAGCCACCACTGCTCGAAGAAAGCGCCAAGCGTCTGGGTGCCGGCCTGCTCCTGACGCAGCTCCTCGGGGCGCCAGCGCCGCGCCGATCGCCGCCGCGCCCGGTAGTCCAGCGCGTCCTCGACGCTGTCGAAGCTGCGCCGCCGCCGGGTGCCGTCGGCGTCGGTGACACGGACGCTGAAGACCTCGGTGACCGTTCCGTCGCGGCGGATGAAGCGCCGGACCTCGACGCCCTCCGGGACTGTGGAGTCGGTCATGGCCCATCTCCACGACGCGGGGGAAGGGGCAGCCGGGCGGGAGGCTCTGGACGTCGCCGGGCAGTCCCCCGGCGCGACCGCTCGGACAGGCCGTTGACGGGCGCCGGCTCAGCCGCCGGTAGTGGCGTCGCGGGCACGGTCCGCGACCGCCACCACTCCGCGGCGTCGCAGGCCAGTATCCGCAGCCCGCAGGCGCGGCTGGCGGTCAGATCACCGCGGGCCACCGCGCGCCGCACCGACCGCGCATCGACGCGGATGCGCTCGGCGACCTCCGCCGCGGTGAGTACCGCAGCGGGCTCGAGGTCGTCGAACGGGGTGTGGGGACGGTGCGCCATCGGCTCCTCACCGCCGATGTCGCACGTTGCGTGAATCTGGCCCCCTGCGCGTCCGGCCGGCCGTAGCTGGGGCGAGACGAGGAGCACAGGCGCCCCACAAACGCCCCACCGGTCCACGAGATGGTCGCCGCTCGCGCGGCCCGGGACGCAAAAATCCCCGCCTGAGCGGGGAGATCCGAAGAAGCCCTCCATCGGACTCGAACCGATGACCCCTTCCTTACCATGGAAGTGCTCTACCAACTGAGCTAGGAGGGCGGGGGTCCCACTGTACAGCCTGAATCCGGCGCTCGAGGACGTGCGCTTCTGTCCACGCTGCGCCGCTGTGGCGGACGTGTCGTTCCCGCGCTCGCTCGTCTGCGGCGACTGCGGCTACCGCGCGCTGTGGAGCCCCGAGCCGGTCGCCGCGGCGATCCCGCGCGACGCGGATGGGCGCATCTGGCTCCTGCGCCGGACGCTGCACGAGGGCGCCGGCCGCTGGACGTTTCCCGGCGGCTACGTGGAGCTCGGCGAGACCGTCGAGCACGCCGCGCACCGCGAGACGCGCGAGGAGATGGAGATCGACATCGAGCTCGGCGGGCTCGTCGGCGTCTACTCGCGGGCGACCGAGCGGACGGTGCTCGTCGTCTTCGCGGCCCGGGCGCTCGGGGTGCCGCGCGAGACCGGGGAGGCGTCCGAGGTGCGGGCGTTCGCGCCGGGCGAGCTGCCCTGGGAGGAGCTTGCGTTCTGGTCGACGGAGCGGGCGCTGCGCGACGTTCTCGGGTGAGCCGCGAACGGCTCGATGGCGGGGGCAGGATTCGAACCTGCGAAGGCAGAGCCAATGCGTTTACAGCGCATCCCCTTTGACCGCTCGGGAACCCCGCCCGGGGGTCGGCAGTGTAGCGATCCGGCGTTCCGCCAGGACCGTGAGCCGGACAGATCTACAGGAGCTTCCTGATCCGCCCCACGAGCTCGGACGCGAGCGGCTCGGTGTTCTGCGTGTAGCGCGCCACGACGCGCCCGCGCCGGTTTAGCAGGTACTTGTTGAAGTTCCACTCCGGGGCGCCGGCGGCCGCCGTCAGCCGCGCGTACAGCGGGTTGCGGTGGGCGCCGACGACGTGCGTCTTGGCGAACATCGGGAAGCTGACGCCGTAGTTGTTCTTGCAGAACGAGGCGATGCCCTTGTTGGACCGCGGCTCCTGGCTGCCGAAGTCGTTGGCCGGGAAGCCGAGCAGGACCAGGCCCCTGCCCTTGAGCCTGCGGTAGAGCTTCTCGAGGCCGTCGAACTGCGGCGTGAAGCCGCACGCGGTCGCCGTGTTGACGATCAGCACGACCCGGCCGCGGTAGTGCCCGATGTCGTCGCGCGCGCCGTTCAGCCGCGAGTAGACGCCGCGCAGGACGTTCCCCCCGCCGCCCGAGGTCGCCGCGGAGGCAGCAGCAGCACCAGCCGGCAACGGCGCCGCCCCCGCGTCCGCACCGCACCCGGAGACGGCCAAGGCACAACCAAGACAGGCGGCGAGCAGCGCGACGAGTCGCATGGCTCTGACCACGTTAGCGCCGCGCCGACGGGTCGGCGTCAGCTGGCGTCCCGGAGCTTCTGTGCCTCCGGGAGCGACTCGAGCTTCTTCAGCGTGTGGTTCTCGATCTGCCGGATGCGCTCGCGCGTGACGTTGAACGCGCGCCCGACCTCCTCGAGCGTCCGCGGCCGCCCCCCGGTGAGCCCGAAGCGCATCTCGATGACCTCGCGCTCGCGCTGGGGCAGCGCCGCCAGCGCGCGGCGCACGTTCTCGCGGCGCAGGTTCTCCGAGGCGAGCTCGAACGGCGACTCGGCGGTCTCGTCCTCGACGAAGTCGCCGAGCTCGGACTCGTCCTCCTCGCCGACCGGCCGCTCCAGCGAGATCGGCTGCTGGGACATGCGCAGGATGTCGCGCACCTCGCGCGGCGTGCACTCGAGGTTCGCCGCGATCTCCTCCGGCGTCGGCTCGCGCCCGAGGGACTGGACGAGCTGGCGCTCGACCTGCACGACCTTGTTGAGCTTCTCGACCATGTGGACCGGGATGCGGATCGTGCGGCCCTTGTCGGCGATCGCGCGCGTGACCGCCTGGCGGATCCACCACGTCGCGTACGTCGAGAACTTGTAGCCGCGGCGGTAGTCGAATTTCTCGACCGCGCGGATCAGGCCCAGCGACCCCTCCTGGATGAGATCCAGGAACGTCAGGCCGCGCCCGAGGTAGCCCTTGGCGATCGACACGACGAGGCGCAGGTTGGCCTCGACCATGTGCTGCTTGGCATCCATGTCGCCGCGCTCGATGCGCTTGGCGAGCGAGATCTCGAGGTCTGCCGTCAGCAGCGGCACACGTCCGATCGAGCGCAGATACAGCCGCAGCGAGTCCAGCGACGGCTCGACGGTGAGGTCGAGCTCGGGCTTCTTGGGCGCATCGGGCACCCCGCCGTTGGCGCTCGTCTTGCGCGCCTCGGCGACGGCCTCGACCTTCGCGCCCTCGCTCGTGACATGCCGCCCGTCGGCGCCGACGATGTCGATGCCGTGCTCGGAGAGGTACGCGTGCAACTCCTGCACCTGCTCCTTGGTGACCTCGACCTCCTCCAGCGCGGCCGAGACCTCGTCGAAGGTCAGGAAGCCCCGCTCCTGCCCCTCGGTGATCAGCGTGCGCAGCTCATCCAGCTCATGAATGGGCGCCTCGTCCGCCAGCAGCACGTTCTTGATGGTACGGCCCTCCCTCGGATACCTCTCCACGCCCTGCAACCCCGTCGCTACGCCCGCCATCTCCCCCTTCGGCTCGCGACTTCGTGAGTGATAGCACAAGAGTCGCGGTCCGTCAGCGTGAATTTGCGGATCGGCCGCTACCCTCACCCCATGCCGGAGAGTCTCAGTCTGTCCAGCGACGACGTCCAGGCACAACCCCCGTCGGTCCAGGTCAGCCTGTCGCGGGTCGGCGTGACGGGCGTGGAGAAGATCGTGCGCGTCCGTCAAAACGGCGAGGAGCAGCTCTTTTCCGCCCGCCTGGAGTGCTTCGTCGACCTGGGATCGCACCAGAAGGGCGCGCACATGTCGCGCTTCGAGGAGGTCGTCAACGAGGTCATCGGCGAGGTCGTCCTCGGCGAGGCGACGTTCAAGGCCGAGGCGCTGGCCCAGCGCATCGCCGAGCTCGTGCGCGAGCGCCAGGGCGCGGCGCGCGCCGAGGTGACCGTTGCAGCGCGCTATCCCGAGCACAAGCCCGCGCCGGTGTCCGGCATCCCGACGCAGGAGATCTACACGCTCTACGGCTGCGCGGTCGCCTCCGCCACCGGCACCCGCCGGATGGTCGGCGTCGCCGCGCAGGGGATGACCGCCTGCCCGTGCGCCCAGCAGCTCGTCATGGGCAGCTCGCGCGAGCGGCTGCTCGACGACGGCTTCAGCGAGGACGAGGTGCAGCGGATCTTCGAGCACGTCCCCGTGGCGACGCACAACCAGCGCGGCCTCGGCACGCTGCACATCGGCATCCCCGCCGGGGCCGGAACCGAGATCGAGGCGCGGACGCTGCTGGACATCGTCGAGAGCTCGATGTCCTCGGAGATCTACGAGCTCATGAAGCGCAGCGACGAGGGCGCCGTCGTCGAGAAGGCCCACCGGCGCCCCCGCTTCGTCGAGGACTGCGTGCGCGAGATGATCGCCGGCGTCATCGAGCGGCTGCCGGACCTCGGCGACGCGCATTTCGTCAGCGCGCGCCAGGAGAACCTCGAGACGATCCACCAGCACAACGTCGACGCCGAGCGCTTCGGCCTGCTCGGCGAGATCCGCCACGAGCTGGAGACCGGCGAGCACGCGCAGCGCCACCTGTCGATGCGCGACTGGCTGGATTCGGCCTGAGCCCGAGGCTCAGTCGGCGCGTGCCGGTGCGGCCGCCGCGTTCTCGGCGCGCCGCGCCTCCGCCTCGCGCAGGACGCGCCGCAGGCCGAAGAAGTAGTCGATCCCGCTGACGATCGTGATGGCGACCGCGGCGTAGACGAGCCCGTCGACCCACGCCGGCGTCGGCTGCCCGGCGACGATGAGGACGAAGATCGCCGCGACCTGCACGATCGTCTTCGCCTTGCCCCACCAGTTGGCCGCGATGATCACGCCCTGCTGGGTCGCCTGCATGCGCGTGACCGTCACCGTCAGCTCGCGGGCGATGATGACCATCGCCACCCAGGCCGCCAGCCGGTGCAGCGACACGAGCGCCACGAGCGCCGAGATGATCAGCAGCTTGTCGGCGATCGGGTCCATGAGCTTCCCGAACGTCGTGATGTCGTTGCGCGTGCGGGCGAGATAGCCGTCCATCGCGTCGGTGGCCGACGCGAGGGCGAAGACGATCGCGGCGAGCAGGTCGCCGTTGGCGGTCTCGTCGAGCAGCGCCACGACGAGCACCGGGACGAGCAGGATCCGCAGCAGCGTCAGGACGTTCGGCAGGTTGAGCGCGAACACGGCCTCGCCAGCCTACGTGGCGAACGCCACGAGCGCGACGTCAGGCCTTCAGGCGGCTGCCCGAGCGGAACATCGCGGCGCTCCACAGGAGAAAGCCGAGCGCGAACAGCGCCGTGACGCCGAGCGCGATCCCGATCGGCACGTCGCTCGTCCCGAGGAAGCCGTAGCGGACGGCGTTGATGAGGAAGAAGATCGGGTTGACGTGGCTGAGCTCGTGCCACGGCGACGGCAGCAGCTCGACGGAGTAGAAGACGCCGCCGAGGAAGCTCAGCGGCAGGATGACGATGTTGTTGACGAAGCCGGCCTGGTCCCACGTCTCGGCGTAGATGCCGACGATGACCCCGAGCGACGCGAACAGCACGAGGATCAGCGCGACCGCGACGACGAGCACGAGCGGCTCGCGGATCGGCGCGCCCGTCACGGGCAGCGCGAGCACGAGCAGCCCGGCACCGATCGCCAGCGCGCGCACGACCCCGCCGAAGGACAGCCCGAGCTGGACCTCCCAGGGCCGCATCGGCGCCGACAGCACATCGTTGATGTAGCGATCGGCGCGCGCCTGGAAGACCGACGACGAGTTGTTGCTGTAGGCCGCCTGCGCCATCGCCATCGTGATGAGGCCCGGCACGATGAAGACGTCGTAGTCGACGCCGCCGACCTGCCGGATCCGCCCGCCGAGCGACAGCCCGAACACGACGATGAACAGAAATGACGCCAGCACCGGCGCGGCGATCGTCTGCGACCAGAGCTTCAGGACGCGATCGGCCTCGCGGGCGGACAGCGCGATGAGCCCGCGGTGGCGGGCGGCGAGCGCGTTCACTTCGGCTTCGCCGCGACCGGCTGCGGCTTGGTGAAGCGCACGGTCCCGATGATCGCGCGCGCCTGCTTGAAATACGGGCCGGACGGGTGCTCCCCCGTCACGACGGTCACGGCATACGTCCGGTACTGCGTGGCGTAGACCATCTCCAGCGCACGTACGACCTTGCCCTTCTCCTTGCCACGCAGCTCGAACGCCGGAACGTCGAGCTGCCCGAGCGGCTCGTTGCCCTCGTGCACGATCTTCGCGGGCGCGAACTGCTTGAGCAGCGTCTGCTTGACCCCCGCCCTGACCGCCTCGACCGCGGGCCGCGCCGCCGGCGAGGAGAAGAACATGGAGATCGAGCCGTCGGGGCTGCGCAGCCGGATCACGTCCCTGCTGACGTTGCGGTCCCAGTTCGTCGGGTGGGCGAAGCCCCAGCCGCGCTGGGGCACCGACACGATCCTGATCGGGAGCTTGCCCGCCTTCTTCGGCGCAGCGTCGCCGCCGGGCCACAGCACCGCGACGGCGACGACGATGCCCGCGAACAGCAACACGGCGCCGCCGAGGCGGCGCCGTGTGTTCAGCGCACTCGTGATGCGTCCGACCATCTACCGGACGGTAGCCACATCCTCACGCCGGCGCAGCAGCAGGCCGCCGGCGAGCATGAGCAGGCCCGCGAGCGAGATGCCGATGACGTCCGTGCCCGTGAACGGCAGCGAGCCGGAGTTCAGGCTGCCGGCGCCCGAGCCCTCACTGTCGTCGTTGGGGTTGAAGGACGCCGCGTTGTTGGCGTTGCCGTCGCTGTGACAACCCGGGTCGGCCGCGTCGATGACGCCGTCACCGTCGTCGTCGATGCCGTTGGAGCACTGCGGCCCGCCGTTGCCGTTGCCGGCCCCGTTGCCGTTGCCGTTCCCGGAACCGTTGTTGCCGTTCCCGTTGCCGTTCCCGTTTCCGTTGCCGTTGCCGTTCCCGGAACCGCCGGTCGACACGTCGGTCTCGTCGTTGTCGGTCGCGTCGAACGAGCCGGGGTTGTTGGCGTTGCCATCGGTGTGGCAGCCGGGATCGGCGATGTCGATCTTGCCGTCGCCGTCGTTGTCGATGTTGTCGTTGCACTGCGGACCGGTCTCGCCCGCCGGGGCGACGGTGAGCGTCTCCGGGCCGGCCGTCGACTCGCGCAGCACCGCGTTGGAGCCGACCTGCAGCGCGAACACGTCGAGCGCGTCACGGACGGCCGCGGCGCCCGCGACCTCCTCGGCGTTGCAGATGATCGGCAGCAGGCCGGGGATGCCACCCTCGGTGTCCGGCGTGCCGTTCGCGCAACCGGGAGCCGGCAGCCCGACGCCCGTGCCGCCGAGGTTGATGACCGATGAGGTCTGCGCGACCTCCGGGGCCGCACCGCGGCAGGACTTCGACGCGCTCGTCGCGTTCGCGACGCCCGCGATCGTGCCGCCGCTCGTCGTGACGTTCGCCGTCTTGGCGGTGCCGACGGCGGTCTGGCAGTTGGCGTCCTGCGCGATGTTGCCGTGACTCTCGGCGGCGCCGACGTTCAGCCCGAGCAGGCCGGCGTTGGCGACGGCGAAGTCGTTCGTCGACCCGGTCGCCGTCGTCGTCGAGTCGGACTTCAGGACGGTGAGGCAGATCTGCTGGTTCGTCGACTGGCAGATCGGGTCCAGGACGCCGGTCTGCAGCGGCTGCAGCGGACCGTGGCTCGTCTGGCCCGGCGTGCTGTCGACGCCGATGATCTCGGTGCCGAAGAGCGCGGCCGTCGTGATGTGCCCGTGGAAGTTGCCGCTGGCGTCCTGCTCGCCCTTGGCGCGGCCGACGACGGCGTCCTCGCCGGAGCCCGAGCCGTCGGGCTTGCCGTCGAGCGGACGGTCGCTCTTCGGGTTGAGGTCGACGATGGCCACGTCGCCCTGGCCGTGCGGGTTGGTGCCGTGCATCGGCGGCTGCTTGGGCGGATCCGTCGCCGTAGCGCGCGTCTTGGCCGTCTCGGACTTCTGCTTGACGGAGCTCTTCGTCTTGTTGACGAGCGCAGCCGTCTTGTCGCCGGCCTTCTGGACCGTCGTCTCGAGGCCCGACTGCACCTGCTGGCCGGCCTGCTTGAGCGCGTCCGCCGCCTGGCGAAGGTCGACCGCGCCGAAAGATCCTGCGGGCAGCGCGTAAATCACGACGATGCTGGCGAATAGCGCAAGCGCTCCCAGCCTCTTGCGGGTCATACGGTCCCTCCCGATGGTGGTTGCGCCCACGCCGACGGATCCGACGCGGGCGGGTCACTGCGCCTCATCCCCTTGACAGACGCACTACAAACGTACCGAAAAATTGCGGGATCGCGCAATCACAACATTGTTGATATGCAAATTCACCCCAACGCCGCCACCCCCATCGCGCGCACGTACGCGTCCGCCAGCGAGTCGGCGCCGTAGGATTCGCGCAGGCCGTCGGCCGAATCGCGCGCGATGAGATGGCCCCCGCGGATGAGCGCGATGTCCTCGCAGAGCTCGTCGGCCTCCTCGAGGTAGTGCGTCGTGAGGAGAATCGTCGTGCCCTGGTCGTGCAGGCGGCGGATGTAGCGCCAGAGCTCGAGTCGCAGCTCGAAGTCGACGCCGGCCGTCGGCTCGTCGAGGATCACGAGACGCGGCTCGTGCATGAGCGCGCGTGCGAGCAGCAGCCGGCGCCGCATCCCGCCCGAGAGCTTCGGCGCCCGCACGCCGGCCTTCGCGCGCAGGTCGAAGACGTCCATCATCTCGCCCGCGCGGCGGCGCGCCTCGGGGCGGGTCATCCCGAAGTAGCCGCCGTGGTAGAGCAGCGTCTCCTCGACGTCGAGGAAGCGGTCGAGGTTGACGTCCTGCTCGGCGAGGCCGACGAGCCTCCGCGCCCCGAGCGCGTGGTGGGGCAGGCCGAACACGCCGATCTCGCCGGACGTCAGCCGGATGAGATTGCAGATCGCGCTGATGATCGTCGTCTTGCCGGCGCCGTTGGGGCCGAGCAGGCCGAAGAAGCTCCCCGCGGCGATCTCCAGGTCGAAGTCCTCGACGGCGAGGAAGCCGTCGTCGTAGCGCTTCGTCAGGCCGCGGATGGCGAGGGCGGGAGGCACCCGCTCAAGGCTACCCAGGGCCCCGCGCGGGGGATCTGGCAGGATGACCGTATGCCCCTGATTCCCTCGGTCGTCCAGCGCAGTGCGCGCGGCGAACGCGAGTACGACATCTACTCGCGCCTGCTCAATGAGCGCATCATCTTCCTCGGCACCGGCGTCAACGACCAGGTCGCCAATCTCATCGTCGCCCAGCTGCTGCATCTCGAGTCAGAGGACCCGGACAAGGACATCTCGCTGTACATCAACTCCCCCGGCGGGTCGATCTACGCGGGCCTCGCGATCTACGACACGATGCAGTTCGTCAAGCCCGACATCTCGACGATGTGCATGGGCATCGCGATGTCGATGGGCTCACTGCTGCTGATGGCGGGCGCGCCGGGCAAGCGCTTCTCCCTGCCCAACAGCCGGATCCTCATCCATCAGCCGTCGGCCGGCTTCGAGGGCCAGTCGTCGGACATCGAGATCCACATGAACGAGATCCTCAAGACGCGCAAGCGGATGGACGAGATCTACGCCAAGCACACGGGCCAGTCCGAGGAGACCGTCCACAACGACATGGAGCGCGACCGCTTCTTCCGCCCCGATCAGGCCGTCGAGTACGGCCTCATCGACCGGGTGCTCGACAAGCACTAGCGGCGGCGCCTGCTTCGGCGTCGCGGTTGACGGGGCGGTTCTCCCGTCAACAGCGGCACCGCCCCGGCCTGCCGGGGGTGAGCAGCCACGGCTATCGCCGGTGGTAGCGCCCGCTACCCGTGCGCGACTGAGCCCTGGTCCCAGTGTGGCCAGCGGATCGCAATGCGTGGATGGGCGGCTGGCACCACTGCGGAACCTCCCCGACGGGACGGGCCCTCCTCATCGATGCAGTTGGTCCTCAGCGAGCGACGGGGCCCGTTGTTCGCCCGCGCGCCACCGCGCGCGCTCAGTACAGCTCGTACAGCGCGCCGTACTTCGCGCCGAGGTGCTCGAGCAGCGGCGCGGGGTCCAGCGGCCCGCCGACGGCCTGCTCGATGAGCTCGGGCGGCGTGAGCGTGCGCCCGTGGCGGTGGATCTTCTCGCGCAGCCAGGAGCGCAGGCCGCCGTACTCGCCGGCGGCGATGTCGTCGTCGAGACCCGGCAGCTCGGCGCGCACCGCCTGCCATAGCTGGGCCGCGAGGACGTTGCCGATGGCGTACGTCGGGAAGTAGCCGATGATCCCCTCCGACCAGTGGATGTCCTGCAGGACGCCGTGGAGGTCGTCGGGGACGGCGATGCCGAGGAACTGCTGCATCTTCGCCGCCCAGGCGGCCGGGAGGTCGCCGGGATCGAGCGTTCCGTCGATGAGCGCGAGCTCGAGCTCGAAGCGCAGGATGACGTGCAGCGAGTACGTCACCTCGTCGGCCTCGACGCGGATGAGCGTCGGGCGCACGACGTTGATCGCGCGTATGAACTGGTCGAGCTCGACGTCGCGCAGCGTCAGCGGGAAGCGCTCGCGCAGCCGCGGCAGCCAGTGGCGCCAGAACGCCGGGCTGCGGCCGACGAGGTTCTCCCACAGCCGGCTCTGGGACTCGTGCACGCCGAGCGAGACGCCGCCGTCGAGCGTCGTGCGCGCGAGCGCCGGGTCGATGCCGTGCTCGTAGAGCCCGTGCCCGGTCTCGTGCATGAGCGCGAACAGGCCGGTGAGGCTGTGGTCGTCGAAGCGCGACGTGATGCGGATGTCCTCCGCCGAGGGCGAGGCGGCGAACGGGTGGACGGCGTCGTCGATGCGCCAGGCGGCGGGATCGAAGCCCATCGCCGTGACGATCTGGAGGCCGAGCTCGCGCTGGGCGGCGACCGGGAAGTCGCCGGGCAGGCCGGGCGGGTCGGGGCGCAGCGCGATCTTGCTCAGCAGCGGCACCAGCCCCTCGCGCAGCTGCGTGAAGAGCGCCGAGACGTCGGCCGCCGTCGCGCCCTGCTCGTAGCGGTCCAGGAGCGCGTCGTAGGGGTGCGCGGACTCCGGGAAGCAGGCGGCGTACTCGCGAGCGAGCTCGATGTTGCGCCGCAGCGCGGGCTCGAGCACGGCGAAGTCGTTGGCCTCGCGCGCCTGCAGCCAGACCTGGTAGCCGGCCGACCCGGTGCGCGCCATCGTCTCGGTGAGCGCGCCGGGAACGCGCGTCGCGCGGTCGTGCTCGCGGCGCACGGAGCGCACGAGCAGCGCGTCCTCCGGGCCGGCGGCGTCCAGCAGCGCGCCGAGCTCGGGCGCGACGAGGCGGTCGTGGTGCAGGCGCTGCAGCGTCCCGTGCGCGGCGCCGCGTGCGGGCGCGCCGCGCGGCGGCATCATGACCTGCTGATCCCAGCCCATGATCTGGCCGGCGTGGCGCAGGTCGGCGAGCTCGCCGAGGCGGGCGCGCAGGTCGGGCCTAGGCGATGGCATGCTCGATGTGGCCGAGCGCCTCGATCTCGATCCGCACGACGTCGCCGGAGCTCAGGAACTGCCGCGGGTCCATCGACATGCCCACGCCGCTCGGCGTGCCGGTGAGGATGAGGTCGCCGGCCTCGAGCGTGCAGGTCTCGGAGATGAAGTCGACGAGCGCCTGCGGGCCGAAGATCATGTCGCTCGTCGAGCTGTCCTGGCGCAGCTCGCCGTTGACGTGCGTCGTGATGCGCAGGTTCAGCGGGTCGCTCACGGCGTCGACCGACGTGATCCAGGGGCCCCAGGGGCAGAATCCGTCGGCGCCCTTCGCGCGCGTCCACTGCGGCTCGCGGCGCTGGAGGTCGCGCGCGCTGACGTCGTTGGCGACCGCGTAGCCGCCGATCTTCCCGGCTCCGCCCATGACGACGGCGAGCTCGCCCTCGTAGTCCAGGCGGCGCACGACCTCGGGGCAGCGCACGGCGCCGTTGGGCGGCGCGCTCGAGCTCGGGAGCTTCATGAAGACGATCGGGAACTCCGGCTGCTCCTTGCCCTGCTCGGCGGCATGGGCGGCGTAGTTGAGGCCGATGCCGAAGATCGCCCGCGGGCGCGGGACCGGCGCCAGCAGCGTGACGTCGGCCAGCGGGTAGGCGTCGCCGAGCGCGGGGTCGTGGTCGTGCGTGCGCAGGCGGTCGAGCACCGTCTCGCGCTTCATGACGAACGAGATGACCTCGTCGTCGCGGATCTCCCCCGCACGCGGGTTCCCGGAACCGGGTGGGAGGAACGTCGTCAGGCGCATCGCGGCAAGGCTACGAGTTCGGGCGCCTCCGCGCGGCTACCTCACCGCCAGCACGTACGTCACGCTCGACGCCCCGACGACGGCGTTGCCCTTGAAGGCGACCCGCAGGCGCAGCGACGTGGCCCTGCCGATCCGCGCCCGCCGCACCCGCAGGCGCTTGGCGTAGCGGCAGTTGCGCGCGAGGTCGACCGTCGCGTCCGTGAGGTCGCGCCGCCTGCCCGCCGGCCGGCTGACGGTCAGGACGACCTTGCCCCTGCACGCCGTCGCCGGCTTGAGCCCGGCCGGCGCGCGGAACGAGCCGAACACGTCGATCACGACGAACCGGCCCCGCTTGCGCGCGGCCCCGCCGGGGACCGGCGGCGTCTCGCGGCGCTGGAAGCCGAAGAGCGGCAGCACCCGCTGCGGGAGCGCCGTGACGACCGCGGGCGGCCGCGGGCCCGCCGCCGCGGCGGGAGCGGGGACCGGCTGGTCGGGGGCGCCGGTGCCGGGTGGCTGCGGGACGACGTTGGCGTTCGACGACACGACGAGCCCGCCGCCCGTCCCGCCGATCGCGCCGGCCGCGGGGGACGCGAGGCTCACCGCGCGCCAGTCCCGCGTCGCGGCCGCGCCGGCCGCCGGGTCGATGTAGAAGGTCGCGCCGTCGACGGACTCGGCGATCATGCCCGCCGAGCCGGCCGCCGCCACGGTTGCGCCGCTGGAGTCGACGCCCTCGGGCGTCGTGATGCTCCCGGTCCCGGGGTTGGCGATCGCCCAGCCGCTCGCGGTGCTCCAGCCGTCCGTCGTGCGCGCGACGAACGCGGCGCCCGAGCCGCCCGAGTCCACCGCCCACTGCCGGTTGGGGTTCGCGGCGTCGCCGGCCAGGCGGCGTGTCCCGGTGGTGCCGCCGCCGGCCGCGGCGGCCTTCACCGTCGCCGTCGTCGACAGCGCGTTGGGCGAGAAGAACACCGTGCCGAGCGCCTTGGCGACGAAGTACACCGACGAGGAGCCCGGGACCGGGAAGAGGTCGTCGACGTCCGCGGCGATCTTGCACGTCACGCCGTTGTCGTTGATGACCTGCCAGCCCGCCGCGGTGGACCCGACGTCGGATGGCGTGGCACCGTCGACGGTGCGGAAGATCTGGGAGCCGCCGGCGGCCAGCCAGGCCCGCGCGTTGCCGGCGAAGCGGATGCTGTCGACGTCGCCGAGTGCCTCGTCGGCGAGGCTGCAGGCGTTGACGAGCGTCGCCTGCCCTCCCGCGATGCCCGCGACCGGCGCCCAGCTGTCGCCGTTGTTGGCGCTGCGCAGGACGCCGCCGTTGGTGCCGACGGCGAACCCGACCGGCCCGCCGTCCTGGAACTCGATGTCCTTGAAGACGACGCCCGGGGCGCTGCCCGTCTGCACGAACGTGTCGCCGACGCGCTTGAAGATGTGGCCCGCGCCGGTGGCGTACCAGAACCGGGTGGGGCCCTGATACTCGATCGCGGTGATGTCCTCCGCCGTGCCGGACGAGATCTCCGTCCAGGTCGCCGCGCGGGCGGCGGGCGCGGACGCTCCGAGCGCCGCGAGAGCGATGAGCAGACAACGTCGGGTCCGGGACATCGGCGGCTCTTCGACGGCGGGAGCCGGACCCCTACACCACGAGAAGCGTCTTGCCGATCGTCGCCCGCGCCTCGATCGCCGCGTGGGCGTCGCCGGCGCGGTCCAGCGCGAAGGTCTGCCCGACGACGGGCCGCAGCCGGCCGGCGGCGGCGAGCGCAAGCGCCTGGCTGCTGAGCGCGTGCGAGCGCTCCGCCGTCAGCCTGTCGCCGCGCACGAGCGTCACGCCGAAGTCGTCGGCGACCGCGGCGGTGACCGGTGCGAACGCGCCGCTGGACATGCCGAAGCTGCAGAAGCGCCCGCCGGGCGCGACGAGGTCGAACGCCGCCGCTGCGAGCGGGCCGCCGACACCGTCGAGGACGACGTCGACCTCGCCGGCGTCCGCCGTCCAGCCGGCGGCGCCGTAGTCGACCGCGCGCGCGGCGCCGAGCTCGCGGGCGAGCGCGCCCTTGCGCGCGCCCGACGCGGCCGCGACGACGTGGGCCCCCGCGGCGCTCGCGAGCTGCACGAGCAGGCTGCCGACACCGCCGCTCGCGGCGAGGACGAGGACGCGCTCGCCGGGCCGCGGGGCGACGTCCTCCAGGAGCGAGAGCGCCGTGCGCCCGTCGGCGAGCAGCGCGACGGCGTCGGCGAGCGCGAGCGCGGCGGGCACCTCGATGAGCGCGTCCGCCGCGACCGCGACGCGCTCGGCGTAGCCGCCCGAGCCGCCGGTCGTCGTGACGACCCGGCGTCCGACGAGCCCCGTGTCGACGCCGGCGCCGACCGCGGTGACGCGGCCGCCGACGCCGTTGCCGGGGACGACCGGCAGCTCCGGCGCCATCGCCGGGTGCGGCGGGCGCCCGGCGCGGACCTGCGTCTCGACGAACGTCACGCTCGCGAGCTCGACCGCGACGAGCGCCTCGCCGGGCCCCGGCACGGGGTCCGGCAGGCGGGCGACGACGAGGCCCGCCGCGGGGCCGAAGGCGCGCAGGACGACGGCGCGCATCACGGGAGCAGGAGGTGGACGTCGCCGAACTCGTGCCAGCGATAGCCGCCGTCCAGCGCGGCGGCGTAGGAGGCGGCGACGAGCGCCGTGCCGCCGACGGCCGCGAGCAGCTGCAGGTGCGACGCGCCGGGCTCGTGCCAGCCGGTGAGCAGGCCGTCGACGGCGCGCGCGCCGCGCGCGGGCGTGACGACGTGGTGCGTCCAGCCGGCTGCGGGCGCGACGCTGCCGTCGGCGCGCGCGACGGTCTCCAGCGCCCGTACGACGGTCGTACCGACGGCGACGACGCGCCCGCCGCCGGCGCGGGCGGCGTTGACGAGTCGCGCGGTCGTCGCGGGGACGGCGTAACGCTCGGGGTAGGGAGGCTCGCCCGCCTCCTGCGAGGAGACGCCGGTGTGCAGGACCAGCGGCGCGATGGCGATCCCGCGCGCGACGAGCGCCGTGACGAGCTGCGCCGTGAACGGGCGCCCGGCGCTCGGCATCTCCGCGCTGCCGGGATGCAGCGCGAAGACCGTCTGGTAGTCGCGCAGCGGCCAGGACTGCTCGACGTAGCCGTAGCGGATCGGCGCGCCATGCTCGTCGAGGTAGTCCGGCAGCGCCGTCGCGCCGGTGTCGATCGCGGCGAGCCAGAGCCGCGCGCCGGCGAGATACGGCGCGAGCAGCGTCGCGCGCGCTGCGCCGGGCAGCGCCAGCGTCTCGCCCGCGCGGCCGCCGCGGAAGCGCTCGCCGTCGCGGCGCAGCTCGACGACCCAGCGGTCCGGGCCGCCGCCGGGCGTCGAGAGGTGCAGCTGCAGCATGCCGCCGTCCGCGCGGCGCGCGGGCAGCGCGGCGGGCAGCGTCGCCGAGGTGTTGACGACGAGGACGTCGCCGGCGCGCAGCTGCTCGGGGAGGTCGCGCGCCTGCGCGTGCGTCAGGCCGTCGGCGGTCGCGACGAGCATCCGCACCTCGTCGCGGTCCAGGCCGCGCGCCTCGGGCGGCGCGTGCGCCTCGCGGCGCGCGGGAGCCGGCGTGGCGACGCTCAAGTCGCCACCGGCGACGCCGCCAGCTCGGCCGCGCGGTAGCGGCCGCTCGGGCGGTCGCCCTCGACGAGCGCGAGCAGCCCGGGGACGCTGTCCTGCGGCGGCGGGCGGTCGGAGATGTCCTCGCCGGGGAAGGCGTCCTGGTGCATGCGCGTGTTCATGTCGCCGGGATCGACGGCGTAGATGCGCAGGTCCGGGCGCTCGGCGGCGAGGACGTTTGAGAGCTGCTCGAGCGCGGCCTTCGACGCGCCGTAGCCGCCCCAGCCCTCGTAGCCCTCGACCGCCGCATCGGAGGTGACGTTGACGATCCGCCCGCCCGCCGGCAGCAGCGGCAGCACGAGCTGCGTGAGCACGAGCGGCGCGACGACGTTGACGCGCAGGACCTCCTCGAACGCGGCCGCGGGGTAGTCGGCGAGCGCCGGCAGCGGCGAGACGCCGAGCGTGCTCGCGTTGTTGACGAGCAGGTCGACGCGCGGGCCGGCCGCGTCGACGAGCGCCGCACGGTGCCAGGAGTCGGCGACGTCGCCGGCGATCGCGGCGACCTCGGTCAGCGCCGCGAGCTCGGCGCGCGCCTGCTCGAGCTCGGTCGCGGTGCGGGCGTCGATGACGAGGCGCCAGCCGCGCTCGGCGAGCGCGCGCGCCAGCGCGAGGCCGAGCCCGCGCGAGGCGCCGGTGATGAGGGCGGTGGAGGTCATGCGGCCAAGCTACGACCGGCCCCGCTCAGGCCACCATCGGGAATTGGTCCTAGGACCTCGCCTCTCGCTCGGTGATCCCCTCGCGCACGGCGTACAGCGCGGCCTGCGTGCGGTCCGCCAGCCCGAGCTTGCCGAGGATGTTGCCGACGTGCGTCTTGACGGTCTTCTCGGCGACGCCGAGGTCGAGCGCGATCGCCTTGTTCGGCCGTCCGTGGGCGAGCAGGCTCAAGACCTCCCGCTCGCGCGGCGTCAGCTTGGCCTGGCGCTGCGTGCGCTCGGCGTCGGCGACGACCTCGCGCAGGACGCGCGCCGCGACCGCCGGGTGCAGCAGCGCGTCGCCGCCGTCGACGATCCGGATCGCGCGGACGAGCTCGGCGGGCTCGGTGTCCTTCAGGACGTAACCCGCGGCCCCGGCGCGCACCGCGGGCAGGACCTTGTCCTCGTCGAGGAAGCTCGTCAGGACGATGACGCGCGCCGGCGAGCCGCGCTCGCGCAGGGCCGTGATCGCGCCGATGCCGCCGATGCCCGGCATGACGAGGTCCATGAGGACGACGTCGGGCGCGAGCTGCGCAACGGCCGCGAGCGCGTGCTCGCCGTCGGCCGCCTCGCCGACGACCTCGATGTCGTCGTGCAGCTCGAGGAACGTGCGCAGCCCCTGGCGCACGACCGCGTGGTCGTCGGCGATCAGCACGCGGATCACGCCGGGACCTCGAGTGCGACGGTCGTGCCGGCGCCGGGGACCGACGCGATCGCGAGCGTGCCGCCGGCGCTGCGCGCCCGCTCGGCCATCGTCGTCAGGCCGAGGCTGGTGGAGCGCACCGCCGCGGTGTCGAAGCCGGCGCCGTCGTCGGTCACCGTGAGCCGCACGCTGTCGCGCGCGCAGTGCAGATGCACCTCGATCCTCGTCGCGTCCGCGTGGCGCAGGGCGTTGTGCAGCGCCTCCTGGGCGATGCGGAAGACATCGCCCTCGACCGCCGCCGGGACCGGCGCGTCGCCCTCGATCTCGAGTGCGATCTCGCGACCCTGCGAGCGGCGCAGGATGTCGACGTGCTTGCCGAGCGCGACCGCGAGGCCCGCGGACTCCAGCGCCGCCGGGCGCAGGTGGACGATGACCGAGCGCAGCTCCTCCATCGCCTCGCGGGCGAGGTCGCGGACGAGCGCGAGCTGCGCGCCCGCCTGATGGACGTCGCGCTCGAGCAGCGCGGTGCCCGACTCGGCGGCCAGGACGACGCCGAACAGCTTCTGCGTCACGGCGTCGTGCAGGTCGCGGGCGAGGCGGTTGCGCTCCTCGACGATGCTCAGCTCGCGGCTGCGCTCGTGCAGGCGCGCGTTCTCGAGCGCGAGTGCCGCGTGCGCGGCGAACGTCGCGATGAGCGCCTCGTCGTCGTCGGAGAACGTCGCGGCGCCCTCCTTGTCGGTGAGGTAGAACGCGCCGACGATCGCCCCGCGCGAGAGGATCGGGACCCCGAGGAACGACGCCATCGAGGGGTGCGCGCGCGGCCACCAGCCGCGGAACCGCGCGTCCTGGCGGATGTCCTGCGTGCGGTAGGGCTCGGCGGACTCGAGCATCGCGCCGAGCAGCCCGTGCGTGCGCGGCAGCTCGCCGAGGCTCGCGATCAGCTCGTCGCTCATGCCCGAGGTGATGAAGCGCCCGAAGCCGCCGTCGCCGTCGGGCACCCCGATCGCCGCGTAGCGCGCGCCGGCGAGCTCGCGCGCGGCGTCGACGAGCTTCTGCAGGACGGGCTCGACGGCATGCTCGGCGGCGATCGCGAGGACCGCATCGCTCAGCGCCTCGGTGGCGGAGGCCATCCGCCGATGGTAGGTCGATCGGTAGCCGAGCGTGAAGTAGCTGATGCGCGCGCAGCCGTGCAGGCGATGGCGCGGGACGGTCGATGTCCGCCGGGTCTCGCAGACCGTGCGCACGAGGAACGAGGACGATCGGCCGAGCAGCTAGCGCGCGCGGAAGGCGCGGTAGGGCGAGCGCGACGGGCGAAACGGCGCGCCGCCCTTGTAGCGCGCCAGCGCGCGGTAGCGGCCAAGCCCGGGGAGCTGCACGGTGATGGCGAACGGCGAGCGGGCCGTGACCGACACCTGCTTGACCCGCCGGTAGCGCCCGCCGGTACGGCGCTCGAGGCTGAGGTACACCCGCCCGCCGACCGGCAGCTCGGTCGCCGCGAAGGAGAGCCTGCCCTGCAGCCGGACGCGCCGCCCGCTGCGCGGGCGAGCCCGCAGTGACAGCCGTGTCGCGACCGGCGTGAGCTGACCGGGCAGGACGCGCTCGACGGCCACCGCCTGGTCGGTGACGTTGCCGGCGTTGTCGCGCGCCCTGAAGGTCAGCGTGTGCGGGCCGAGCGCCAGCCGCCGGCCGGCGCGGAACCACGGGTCGAGCTTGAACGACGCGCCCTTCGTCTTGACGACCCGCGCGCCGTCGGCCAGCAGCTCGATCGTGCTGATCCCGGTCCCGCCGGGCGTGTCCGCGGCGGCCGCCTTGAGCGACAGCAGGTCGCTGAAGCGCAGCCCGCTGGACGGGCGCTGGACCTGCAGCCCGGGCGCGTCGTGATCGACGAGCCCGCCGCAGGCCGCGTCCGGCGTGACGTTCGTCCCGTTGCGCAGCGCCTTCAGGGCCGCGTAGGCGGGCTTCGCCACGCCGTCGGTGCGGATGAGTCCGAGGTGCGCGTTGTCCTGGGTGCTGCCCGGCCGGTCCTGGAGCGAGAACCACATCGTGACGGGGACGAACGGATCGGCGGCGAGGCAGCGATAGGCGTCGGTGAGGTTCTTCGCCTGGTCGGCCTGGGTCACGCCCTCGGGCTTCGTCCCGGCCTGGCTGCCGTCCCTGCAGGAGTTCGCCGCCGTCGACCCGGTGTTCCAGCCCAGCTCGGTCATCCAGATCGGCTTGGCGCCGTCACCGTGCTGGGTCATGACGTAGTGGACCTCGCGATAGCCGGTGAAGGCGAAGCGCCCGACGCGGCCGTCGAGCTCGCGGTAGTAGAAGCCCGGCGGCGCGATGAGGCAGGCGGTGTCGGTGTGCACGCCGACCGCGTCGAAGGACCCCTGCGCGCCGTTGTCGTAGAGCTGGGTGAGGAAGTCTCCGTCGTTGGCGACCATGCCGGTCGACACGACGATGGCGCTGGGGTCCTGCGCCTTGATCGCGGGATACGTGGCCTTCAGCAGCGCCGCGTAGGCCGGCGCGTCAGGGCCGTTCTCCCAGAAGAGGTTGTCGTCGGCCTCGTTCCAGATCTCCCACGCGGCGACGCCCGGAACCATTGCGACGGAATGGGCCGCGAACGCCGCGAAGTCCGGCGGGTTGATCGGCGCGCCGATGATGCCGGCGCTGCCCGAGGCCCACTGCGGTGACGACGTCAGGACGACGAGCACCTTGATGCCGCGGGCCCGGTAGGACGCGACCTGCCCGGCGAAGGCGGCGAGCGAGCCGTCGTTGAACGCCCCCGGCGCGGGCTCGATGTCGTTCCAGCCGAGGAACAGGCGCACCCATCCGACGCCGAGGTCGGCGGCCTTGTCGGGCCCGTTGACGGTCTGCCCGATCGCCTCCACGAACCCGGTCTCGGCCGCGGCCGCGGGCTGCGCGGCGACGAGCGCCGCGAGGATCGCGAGCGCGCAGAGGACCGGCGCGACGTGACGAGCACCCACGGCGACGATGGTAGAGGCGCGCGGCGGGCAGTTGGCCGGTTGATCGAGTCGCGGCGCCAGGCATTAGCCTCGGGGCCCATGGAGCCCGTCGTCTGCCTCGTCACCGCGCCACCCGGCCAGGCCCGCGCGATCGCGGACGCGCTCGTCGAGCACGAGCTCGCCGCCTGCGTGAACATCGTGCCGCTCGTGCAGTCCGTCTATCGCTGGCAGGGTGCCGTCGAGCACGACGACGAGGCGCTGCTCGTCGTCAAGACGACCCGCGCCGCCGTCGCGCCGCTCAGCGCCGCGCTGGGCGAGCTGCATCCCTACGAGAACTTCGAGCTCGTGGCACTGGCCGTCGAGGGCGGCGCGCCCGCCTACCTCGACTGGATCGCCGGATCCGTGCGGCTCCCGACCTGAGTATTCTCCGCGGCGTGCTCCTCCTCGCCGGCCAGGCCCTGACCGACACGATCGGCCTCGTCTTCACCTACGGCGTGCTGATCCCCGCGATCATGACCGGCCTCATCGTCGTCGCGATCGTCACGGCGAGGGGCGAGAAGCGCGAAGACGAGAAGAACGCCGGGCGCTGGGGCACGAAGCGCACCCACGCCGACGGCGACTGACCGGCCGCCCCGCCTACGCCGGACGCCGGGTCGCGCGCAGCGCACCGCCGCCCGCGTCCGCCGCGAGCTCGGCGTAGACCTGCGCCGTCTGCTCGGCGACGTCGGCCCAGTCGAAGCGCAGGACGTGCGCCGACGCCTCGGCGACGAGCCGGTCGCGCAGCGCGTCGTCGGTGAGGACGCGCTGCATCATCGCCGCGAGCGCCCGCGGGTCGCGGGAGCGGAAGCGCAGCCCGACGTCGGCGTTGGGGACGACCTCGCGCAGGCCGCCGGTGTCGGCGACGATGCAGGCGCAGCCGCTCGCCATCGCCTCGAGCGCGACGAGCCCGAACGGCTCGTAGATCGACGGCACCACGCAGAGGTCGGCGATCCGGTAGAGCGAGTGCAGGACGTCGTCGCCGATCCAGCCCATGAACGTGCCGTGGCGCAGGAGCCCGAGCCTGCGGGCCTGCAGCTTGAGCTCGGCCTCGTGCGTCCCCGAGCCGGCGACGAGGAAGCGGACCCTGCCCGCGCGGCGGATGACCTGCGGCAGCGCGTCGAGCGCGAGCTGGAAGCCCTTCTCGTAGACGAGCCGGCCGACGAGCAGCACGAGCCGCTCGTCGGGCGCGGCGAAGCGGGCGCGCAGCTCGTCGAGATCGCCGACCGGTTGCAGGTCGGCCGGGTCGATGCCGTTGGGGATGACGGTGATCCGCCGTTCGCCGATGTCATAGATGTCGGCGACGTGCCCGCGCATGTAGTGCGAGCACGTGATGACACGCTCGGCGCGCCCGGCCATCCAGGTCTCGATCCCGTGGATGTACTTCTGCGGGTGCTTGGCGACCCAGCCCTGGTGGCGGCCGTACTCCGTCGCGTGGATCGTCGTGAGGTACGGGCAGCGCAGGCGCTCGGCGAGGCCCGCCGCGGCGCCGGCGACGAGCCAGTCGTGGCCGTGGACGACGTCGAAGCGCAGCCGCTTGCCGAGCTGGCGCCCGGCGGCGTGCATGTGCGCGTTCATGCCCTCGACCCAGGCGACGAACGCGTCGAGGTCCAGCGGCATCACGGGCTCGGCGACGCGGTGGATGTGGACGCCGGCCCGGACCTCCTCGGGCTCGTGCTCGCGCCCCCCGCGGGTGAGGACGTGGACCTCGACGCCGAGCGCGACGAGCGCCTCCGAGAGCTTGCGGACATGGCGCGCGAGGCCGCCCGCCACGATCGGCGGGTACTCCCAGGAGAGGATCAGGACGCGGGGACTCACGGCGCGGGGCGAACGGGGCGATCCTAGCGGCCGGTCCGCGCGCGCAACCGATCCCCTACCCTCGCGTTCTGCCAGGGATGTCCCGCCGCCTCTTCCCAGCACTGCTGCTCGTCACGATCGCCTGCGCGGTGGCGATCGTCATCGCCCTCCGGGGCGGGGATCCGGCTGGCGGTCCGCCCGCGCGATCGTTCTCCGCGACGCTCCTGCAGACCGGCGGCGGCCCGGCCGGCAGCGGCGTCGTGACGCTGCGCGGCTGGCGCTACCGCCCCGACCCCGAGGTCCGCGGGCGCGGGCTCGGCTGGGCGCGCGGCGACTGGCGCGGCCGGCCGGTCGTCGTGCCCCACGCCGCGAACGCCGGCGCCACGAGCGGGCCGCGCGCCGTGCGCGCCTACGCCGGCGCGGTCGGCTGGTACGCGCGCACGATCGACGCCCCCGTCGCCGGGCTCTACGCGATCGGGCTGCAATCCGCGCACTACCGCGCGACGGTGTTCGCCGACGGCAGGCCGCTGCGCGAGCACGCCGGCGCGTATGAGCCCTTCGCCGCCCGCGCGAAGCTCGCGGAGGGGCGCCACGTCATCGTCGTGCGCGTCGACTGGCGCGACCCCGCGCGGCAGGCCGCCGACGGCTGGGCGCGTGGCTGGTTCAACTACGGCGGCCTCAACCGGCCGGTGACGCTCACGCGCCTCGGCCGCACGGAGCTCGGCGCGCTGACGGTGCGCACGCGGCTGCGCGGCTCCAAGCGCGCCCGCGTCGACGTGTCGGTGCGCGTGCGCAACCGCGGCGACGCGCGCACGATCCACCTGCGCGGCGCCCTGCGCCACGGCGGCACGACGATCCCCGTGGAGTTCGCGCCCGCCGGCGTCGGCGGCGGGACTTCGCGGACGATCGCGGCGTCGGTGACGATCCCCGACCCGGCGCTGTGGTCGCCCGACGACCCCCAGCGCTACGACCTGCGCATCGACGACCCCGGCGAGGCGACGCTGCAGCGCCCGATCGGCCTGCGCGAGATCTCCTGGGACGCGGGCGGGCTCGCGCTCAACGGCGAGCCGCTCGTGCTGCGCGGCGCGGCATTGCCGCCCGACGCCCGCGGCCATGGCGACGCGCTGACCGACGACGACGAGGAAACCATCGTCGAGGAGCTGCGCAGCGCAGGCGCGAACGCGACGCGCTCGCAGCTGCCGCTCTCACAGAGCATGCTCGAGCGCCTCGACGCCGCCGGGATCCTCGTCTGGCAGGTCGTCGGCCCCTGGGAGCCCGCGGGCCGCTGGCGCGCCGACACGCCCGCGAAGGTCGCCGCGGCGAGCGACCGGGCGCTGCGGACCGTCGAGGCGCAGCAGGCGCACCCGGCGATCGTCGCGTGGACGCTCGCCAACGAGGTCTCCGGCCGGGGCCAGCCGGGCGAGCGTGACTACATCGCGCAGACGACCCGTCGCGTGCACGAGATCGACCCGTCGCGGCCGGTCGCCGTCGACCTCTGGGGCTCGCGCCTGACGCACACCGGCGGGCCGCCGTTCTCGGGCCTCGACGCGATCGGGATGACGGACTACGTTGGCTGGTACGACGACCTCGACCTCGGCGCGGCCGAGCAGGCCGCCGTCACCGACGAGCGGATCACGCGGCTGCACGGGCTGTTTCCCGACAAGCCGGTCGTCGTCACCGAGTTCGGCGCGGCCGGCAGCGACCTCCCGCCCGCCGGCGAGTTCGGGGGCCGCACGTTCCAGGCCGACCTGCTCACGCGACGCATCCGCGCGCTGAGCGCCGATCCGACGCTCAGCGGGATGCTCGTCTGGTCGCTGCGCGACTACGCGCTGCGGCCGGACTTCCACGGCGGCTCGGTGCTCCTGCGCCGGCCCGGCCTGCGGCTGCGGACGGGGATCAACGAGAAGGGGCTGTACGACTACGCCGGCCGCGCCAAGCCGGCGCTCGGCGCGGTCCGCAAGGCCTTCGCCGAGGCTGCGGGCTAGTCGGCGACGTTCGCGTCGTAGTTCGGCGCGCCCGGCCCGTCGTAGTTCTCGTCGGCGTACAGGCCGCCGTTGGCGGGCGAGTAGATCGTGACGATCCCCTCGTCCCAGCGGATCTCGTAGCGCGGGTTCGGCTCGCCGCGCAGGACACGCTCGATGACGCCGTGGCGGCCGGGCCGCATCGGCGCCCGCGCCGTGCGGCGGCGGCGACCCGACTTCTCGGCAACGACTCGATCTCCGACTTCGAACGCCATGTGCTTGCTCCTCAAGGTGTGGATGTCCTGCTGCGCCGCGCGGCGCTGGGGCAGCGCGCGGCCGGCGGGCTGATGTTAGGGCCTGCGGGCCCCGGCGTCAGCCGCGGCCCCGCCGCTGCTATCCCCTGAACGCCCGCTTCCCCGCGGCCGAGCCCGCCCGCGCGCCGGTCCAGTACCCGTACGTCCCGTCCTCGCGCAGCTCACGCGCCGCCTCGACGACCGCGCCGATCGCCGCGAACGCGAACGCGCCGCCGACCGAGATGCGCGCCACCCCGACAGCCGCCAGCTCGGCCACCGGCGCGACGCCCGGCAACGCCAGCACGTTCACGGGGCGCCCGGCCTCGGCGACGACCCGGCGGATGTCCTCGATCCGGGTGATACCCGGCGCGTACACGACGTCCGCGCCGGCCTCGCCGTAGGCCCGCAGGCGCGCGATCGTGTCATCGAGGTCGTCGCGGCCGTGGAGGTGGTTCTCGGCGCGGGCGGTGAGCACGAGTCCGACCGGGCCGGCGTGGGCGGCCTCGGCGGCCGCCGCGATCCGGGCGACGGCGTGCTCGAGGCAGTAGATCGGGCCGTCCGCGTCGCCCGTCGCGTCCTCGATCGAGCAGCCGGCGAGCCCTGCGCCGATGGCGCCGTGCACCGTGTCGGCGACATCGGCGGGCGCGTCGCCGAAGCCGTTCTCGAGGTCGGCGGAGACCGGCAGCGCCGTCGCGGCGACGAGCTGCGCCGCGTGCGCGAGCGCCTCGTCGCGCGTGACGGAGCCGTCACGCCGGCCGAGCGTCGCTGCGAAGCCGCTGCTCGTCGTGGCGAGCGCCTCGAAGCCGAGCGAGGCCAGCAGCACCGCGCTGCCCACGTCCCACGGGTTGGGCAGCAACAGCGGCTGCGGACCGGCGTGCAGCTCGAGGAAGTGCCGGGCGCGGGCGGCCTGATCGCTCATCGCAGCATCATCGCTCAAGTCCAGGCGTCCCACGCGTGCAGCTCGGGCGCGGGGTCGATCGGCACGCCGCGCGGGCGCAGCTCGAAGTGCAGCTGACAGCCGATCGAGCGCGCGTTGCCGGTCGCGCCGACGCTGCCGATCCGTACGCCCGTGCCAACGTGGTCGCCGGCGCGCAGGCGCGGCGCGCGCAGGAGGTGCGCGTACCAGTAGTCGCGCCGCGTGTGCGCGCCGCGGATGACCACGAGGTTGCCGTAGAGCACCGGGTCATAGACGACCCGGCGGACCGTGCCGCCGCGGGCCGCGACGACCGGCGTCCCGCAGGCCGCGAAGACGTCGAAGCCCTGGTGGACGCGCCCGCCCGAGCGCGCGACGCCGAAGGCGCCGCCCGCGCCGCGGTCGGCGTGGCGGCCGCGAATCGGGTAGGCGTGGCTGCGCAGCTCGAACGCACCGGCGTTGTGCGCCGTGCCATCGGCCGCGCGCACGCGGATGCGATAGCGCCCGCTGGGGGCGACGTCGCCGCCGCCGGTCAGCCCGTCCCAGCTCAGGCGCTGCTCGGCGCCCGGCAGCGCGGCGGCGATCGGCAGCCGCCGGACGGGCGTGCCGGTCCTCTCGCGCACGACGTCGACCGCGAGCGCCAGCGGACCCGGCGCCGTTACGCCGAAGGCGATCGCCACGGGGCGCCCGGCGACATACGCCTGGTGCGGGCTCACGCTCGCCCCCGAGATGGCGAAGGAACCGGCGACGACGGAGGCCACGAGCTGCAGGGCGGGGCTCACGGGCCCGAGTATGAAGGGCCGCGGCCGCCGCTCGTCAGGACCACCGGCTCGCTGACGATCGCGACGTCCGCGTAGGCTCGCGGCTGATGTCGCAGCCTCCTGGAGCGCGCACGACCCCCGGGAAGGCCGCCGTCGCCGCGCTGACGGTCGGCGCCCTCGGCGTGGTGTTCGGCGACATCGGCACGAGCCCGCTGTACGCGCTGCAGACCGTCTTCACCGCGCACGACCACGCCGTCAAGCCCGACAAGGCGTCCGTCTACGGCGTCATCTCGCTCGTCTTCTGGTCGATCACGAGCATCGTCTCGATCAAGTACGTGACGTTCATCATGCGTGCCGACAACGAAGGCGAGGGCGGCATCATGGCGCTCATCGCGCGCGTCCTGGACCTGCCGATCAGCGGCCGGCGCGCGAAGGCGATGCTCGTCGCGCTCGGCATCTTCGGCGCCGCCCTCTTCTACGGCGACGGGATGATCACCCCCGCGATCTCCGTGCTGTCGGCGGTCGAGGGGCTGAAGGTCGCCGCGCCGAGCCTCGAGTCGCTCGTCGTGCCGATCACGCTCGTCGTCCTGACGATCCTGTTCGCGATCCAGCGCTTCGGGACCGCGGCCGTCGGGCGCCTGTTCGGCCCGGTCATGGCCGTGTGGTTCTCGATCCTCGCGCTCGCCGGCCTCGTGCGGATCGCCGGCGACCCGGCCGTCCTGCGCGCGCTCTCGCCGAGCTACGGCGTCCAGTTCTTCGCCGACCATGGCAGCGTCGCGTTCCTCGCACTCGGCTCGGTCGTGCTCGCGGTCACGGGCGCCGAGGCGCTGTACGCCGACATGGGCCACTTCGGGCGGCCGGCGATCAAGCGCGCGTGGTTCTGGTTCGTCTTCCCGGCGCTGACGCTGAACTACCTCGGCCAGGGCTCGCTCATCGTCGCCGACCCCGCGGCGATCGACAACCCGTTCTTCCTCCTCATGCCGCACTGGAGCCGCGTGCCGATGGTCCTGCTGGCGACGCTCGCGACGGTCATCGCCTCGCAGGCCGTCATATCGGGCGCCTTCTCCGTCACGCGCCAGGCGGTGCAGCTCGGCTTCCTCCCGCGGCTGAACATCCGGCACACGTCGGAGGCCGAGGGCCAGGTCTACGTGCCCGCCGTCAACGGGCTGCTGTTCGTCGCCGTCGTCGCGCTCGTGCTCGGCTTCGGGTCCTCGGCCGGCCTCGCCTCGGCCTACGGCATCGCGGTGACGGGCACGCTCGCGATCGACACGATCCTCTTCTTCGTCGTCGTGCGGCTGCTCTGGCGCAAGCCGTTGTGGCTCGTGCTCGCGGGCGCCGCCGCGTTCCTCGTCGTCGACCTCGCGTTCTTCACCGCGAACCTCCCGAAGGTCGTCCAGGGCGGCTGGTTCCCGCTGCTGCTGGCGCTCATCGTGTTCACGCTCCTGACGACCTGGCAGCGCGGCCGCGAGATCGTCACCGAGCGCCGCGCCCGCGCGGAGGGCCTGCTGCGCGACTTCGTCGAGGAGATCCGTGCGAGCAGGCTGGACGTGATCCGCGTTCCCGGCACCGCGATCTGCCTGACCGCCGGCAAGCGCACGACGCCGCTCGCGCTGCGCGAGAACGTCGACCACAACCACGTCCTGCACGAGAGCGTCGTCATCGTCTCCGTCGAGACCCGGCGCGTCCCGCACGTGCCTGTGCAGGAGCGGGTCGTCGTCGACGAGCTCGGCTACGAGGACGACGGCATCCTGCATCTCTTCGTCCGCTACGGCTTCCAGGACGACCACGACGTGCCGGCGGCGCTGCGCCTCGCGGCCTCCGAGGGCCTCGAATGCGCGGTCGACATCGAGCGCGCGACGTACTTCGTCTCGCACATGACGCTCGTCATCGGCGACGAGCCGAGCATGCCGCGCTGGCGCAAGAGGCTCTTCCTCGTGCTCGCGCGCAGCTCCGCGACGCCCGTCGCCTACTTCGGGCTGCCCGGCGACCGCATCGTCACGATCGGCGCCTACGTCGAGTTCTAGGTGCTGAGCGAGGCGTCGCGCTCGGCTGCCGCGACGCGGTCGCCGCCCGCGCGCTTGGCGCGATACATCGCGGCGTCCGCGCGACCGAGCAGCTCCGATGTGTCCAGCCCGAGCTGCACGCCGACCCCCGCCACGCCGATGCTCACCGACGTCCTGGCCTCACCCGCGCGTGTCTTGATCGTGATGGCGGCCACGGCAGCACGGAGATCCTCCGCCCGTACGACCGCGTCGGCGGCGGTCGCCTCGAGCAGGAGGACGGCGAACTCGTCGCCGCCGAGGCGCCCCACGACGTCGCTGTCGCGTACGAGCCCGCTGATGGCCTTCGCGACGGCGCGCAGCATCTCGTCGCCGGCCTCGTGCCCGAGGCTGTCGTTGATCGGCTTGAACTGGTCGAGGTCGAGCAGCAGCAGCGCGCCGGTCGCCCCGTAGCGCCGGGCGCGGGAGAGGAGCGCGCCGAGCTCCTCCTCGAAGCGATGGCGGTTGTAGAGCCCGGTCAGCGCGTCGCGGTTGGCGAGCTCGAAGAGCTGCGCCTCCAGCGCGCGGCGCGCGCGGTCGGCGCGGCTCAGCGTGCCGCCGCACCACCACATCATCCCGACGAGTCCGGTAACCGTCGTGGCCGCCAGCCACCAGGTGCCGACGCGGTCGTCGAAGACGCCCCAGCCGACGGTGCGCAGGTGCAGCCAGCCGAGGACGAGCGGGACGAGCAGGCACAACGGGACCATCCGGCGGACCATGACGCCGCCCGGATCGGTCGTCGTCGCGAGCTCGAGGAAGCGCCCGCGCGGGCGTGCGATCAGCAGCCCCAGCGCGAGAGCGACGAAGCACGCCGCCGTGTTGACGGCCATCTTCGCCGCCGATGCCGGCCCGTAGAAGGCGGGGATCGAGTACGCGTAGCCGATCAGGCTCATCGTGGCGACGACGGCCATCGGGAGCGCGCAGAGCTCGCTCGGGCGCCAGCGCCAGCGCTGCCCGCGGTCGAGCGTCAGCAGCGCACCGGACAGCAAGAGGAAGCAGGCGCCGGTCGTCGGGGCAAAGCGGCCGGGATAGGCGATGCCGCCGGCCCTGCCGGCGTGGTCGACGAAGACGAGCTCGTCCGTGCCCAGCCGGATGCCGAGGACGTACTCGCCGAGCACGACCGCGGCGAGGAGCAGCGGCAGCGCAGCCAGAACGAGCCCGAGCGTGCGCGGGCGTCCGGGCGCCTCACGGCCGAGCAGCAGCAGCGCAGCGGCGCCGGCGCCGAGACCGAGCGCGGTCTGGAACTTCATCCCGACCGCGCCCGGGATGACCGAGCGCAGCGCCGCGACGTCCAGGCCCCAGCCGACGACCACGACGGCGAGCGCCATCGCCATGACGGCCCACCCGATGAGCGTCAGCGCGAGCCGGTAGGGACTGCGATCTTCCTGTGTGACGGGCACATGGTGATCATCGGCACATGTGGCGCACCGCTTGACGGATGCGTCACGCCGGCTCGAGCAGCGCGAAGCCCTGCACGCAGACGACCTCCGCGACTGGCACCGGGCCGCCCGCGAGCTCGGGAGCGTCGCCGTCCAACACGTCGCTCCAGCGCCCCGGCGGCAGCTCGATCAGCGTGCCCGCGCCCGCGGGGCGCAGCACCACGACGACGAGCACCTCGCCGTCGCCGCGCGTGAAGGCGCAGACGTCCGGCCCGGCATCGATCGGCTCGTAGGCGCCGGCGAACGCGCCCGGCCGCCGGGCGCGCAGCGCCAGCGCGCGCATGATGAGGTGCAGCTTCATCGTCGTGCGCGTCGGCGGCGCGCCCGCGTGCAGCTCGGCGAGCGCGACGCGGCGCGCGTCCCAGTCGACCGGTCGGCGGTTGTCGGGGTCGACGAGCGAGAGATCGGGCAGCTCGTCGCCCTGGTAGACGTCGGGCACGCCCGGGACAGTGAGCTTCAGCAGGAGCTGCCCGAGCGCCGCGCGCTCGCCGGCGGCCGCGATCTCGGCGACGAACGGCTCGAAGTCGTCGAGAAACGGGCGGTGCCCGGACAACGCGACGGCGAACGCCTTCACGCGCTCCTCCCAGTCGTGGTCCTGCTGCACCCAGCTCGTGTTGCGCTTGGCCTCGCGCAGCGCCTTCTCGAGATAGCCCTCGAGGCGCTCACGGCCGATCGGCCAGACGGCGGCGAGCGTCTGGAACACGAGGTAGCGCTCCTGCATGTCGGGCGCCCCGTCCCGGACGAGCTCCGTGGTGCGCTCATACCAGCGGCGCACGTGCTGCTCCCACGCCTCGGCCATCGCGCTCAGCGCCCCGAGGCGCGCGCGGGCGTCGCCCGAGCGCTTCGTGTCGTGCGTCTGCGTCACGAGCAGCGCGCGCGGGAAGCGCGCGGCGCGGGCGCCGTTCGCCGCGTGGAAGTCCTCCACGGAGAGCCCCCAGCGGCCGGGGTCGCCGCCGACGTCGTTGAGCGCCAGCAGGCGCAGATGGCGGTAGAAGCTCGTGTCCTCGATGCCCTTCGCCGTCACCGGCGGCGACGTCTGCTGAAAGCGCGACACGAACTCCTCGGGCGCGCCGTCGAACAGCTCCGGGCGCCCGGCCGCGGCCAGCGCCGCGCGGTCGGCGTCATCCCACACGCCGTCGCGGACGTACGTCCGGTAGACCGGCAGCCGCGCGAGCGCCTGCTCGAGCTCGCCCGGGTCGTGGATGCGCCGCAGCCGGTCGACCTCGCGCGTGAAGGTCGTGGTCGCCTGCTCGAGCTGGGCCTCGAGCGCGACCTCCTCGAAGCCCCGCGCGTCGCCCGACAACCGCACCCACAGGTCGGTCAGCGGCTGCTCGCCGGCAGGATCGATGAACAAACCTTGGACATCATTGAGGAACTCGTAGCCGACGGTCCCCTCGACCGGCCAGTCGCGCAGTTCCTCGCCGGGGTGCAGGATCTTCTCGACCCAGACATGCGCCGCGCCCGCGGCCGCGAGGCGCTCGAGGTAGCCCGCCGGGTCCGCGAGGCCATCGGGATGGTCGATCCGCAGGCCCGCGACGACGCCGTCGGCGACGAGCTCCAGGACCTTCGCGTGCGTGAGCGCGAAGACCTCCGGGTCCTCGACGCGCACCCCCGCGAGGTCGTCGATGTCGAAGAAGCGCCGGTAGTGCCCGGTCTCCGGGTCGACGTCGAAGACCCGCACGCGCTCGTCCGGATCGGCCCACCAGCGGTTCTCGTCGCCGGTGCCCATGTGGTTGGGGACGACGTCGAGGATGATCCCGAGGCCCGCGCCGGCGAGCGCGCGCAGCGCCGCCTCCCCGCCGAGCGCGTCGGACACGCGCGTCGGGTCGACGACGTCGTAGCCGTGCGTCGAGCCCGCCCGTGCCTGCAGCGAGGGCGAGAGGTAGAGGTGACTGACGCCGAGGTCGCGCAGGTACGGGACGAGCGCGCGGACGTCGTCGAAGCGCATGTGCGGCCCGAGCTGCAGCCGGTACGTGGCGCGCAAGCCGGTGCTCACTTCGGTGGATCGACGCGCTTGAGGACCGTCACCGAGCGGGCCTTGACCTCGTGGGTCTCACGCGTGCCGGTCGTGATCGATCCGGGCTCGGCCTTCGGGTCGGCGGTGCTGAGCTCCAGCGCCCACGACTTCCCGAAGCGGCGGCCGGGGAGGACGAACGTCATGTCCTCGTGATGGCCGTTGATGAGCAGGAGGAACGACTCGTCGACGATCTGCTCGCCGTGGCGGCCGCGGTAGGGGAACTCGTGCCCGTTGAGGAACAGGCCGATGACGTTGCCGTTCTGCTCCCAGTCGCGCTGCGTCATCCGGCGCCCGTCGGGCCGGAACCACCATGCGTCGGGCAGCCCCTGCCCCAATGTGCCGGTCGCATCTCCCGTGAGGAAGTGGCGGCGGCGGAAGACCGGGTGGTCGTGGCGCAGCCGGATGAGCCGCTTCGTGAACTCCTGCAGCGCCCTGCCGTGCTCGTCGATGTCCCAGTGAAACCAGGAGATCTCGTTGTCCTGGCACCAGGCGTTGTTGTTGCCGCCCTGCGAACGGTTGAACTCGTCGCCGCCGAGGATCATCGGCACGCCCTGGGACAGCAGCAGCGTCGTGAGGAAGTTGCGCTGCTGGCGCTCGCGCAGGGCGATGATCTCGGGATCGTCGGTCGGGCCCTCGTGGCCGTGGTTCCAGGAGCGGTTGTCGTCCGTGCCGTCGTTGTTGTCCTCGAGGTTGGCCTCGTTGTGCTTGTCGTTGTAGGCGACGAGGTCGGCGAGCGGGAAGCCGTCGTGGGCGGTGATGAAGTTGATCGAGGCGAACGGCTCGCGGCCGTCCTCCTTGTAGAGGTCGCTCGATGCCGTCAGCCGCTGGGCGAACTCGGCGACGCTCGCCTCGCCGCGCCAGAAGTCGCGCATCGTGTCCCGGTAGATGCCGTTCCACTCCGTCCAGAGGACCGGGAAGTTGCCGACCTGGTAGCCGCCGGGGCCGACGTCCCAGGGCTCGGCGATGAGCTTGACCTGTGACAGGACCGGGTCCTGGTGGATCGTGTCGAAGAACGCGCTGAGGCGGTCGACGTCATAGAGCTCGCGCGCGAGCGCGCTGGCGAGATCGAAGCGGAAGCCGTCGACGTGGCACTCGATGACGAAGTAGCGCAGCGAGTCCATGATGAGCCGCAGGACGCTCGGGTGGACCGGGTTGAGGCTGTTGCCGGTGCCCGTGAAGTCCATGTAGAAGCGCTGGTCTTCGGGCATGAGCCGGTAGTAGCTCTTGTTGTCGACGCCCTTGAAGGACAGCATCGGGCCGAGGTGGTTGCCCTCGGCGGTGTGGTTGTAGACGACGTCGAGGATGACCTCGATCCCGGCCTTGTGCAGCGCCTTGACCATGCCCTTGAACTCGAGCACCTGCTCGCCCTTGAAGCCCGTCGCGGCGTACTCGGCGTGCGGCGCGAGGTAGCCGATCGAGCTGTAGCCCCAGTAGTTGCTCAGCCCCTTGTCGACGAGGAAGTGCTCGTCGGCCTTGTGGTGCACCGGCAGCAGCTCGACGGCGGTGACGCCGAGATCCTGCAGGTAGGCGATCGCGGGCTCGGAGGCGAGGCCCGCGTACGTGCCGCGCAGGTCCTCGCGGACCTCGGGGTGGAGCTTCGTGAAGCCCTTGACGTGGGCCTCGTAGATGACGGTCTCCGTCCAGGGCGTGCCGAGCAGGCGGTCGCCCTCCCAGTCGAAGCCCGGGTCGACGACGAGCGACTTCGGGATCGCCTCGGCGTCGTCCTCGTCGTCGGCCTCGAGGTCGGCGACGTCGGTGTCGTCGGGGATGTAGGGCAGCGTGCTCGCCCTGTCCCACAGGATCTCGCCCTCGATCGCCTTCGCGTAGGGGTCGATGAGGAGCTTGCAGGGGTTGAAGCGGTGGCCGTCCTCTGGCTCGTACGGCCCCCAGACCCGGTAGCCGTAGCGCTGGCCGGGGCCGACGTCCGGCAGGTAGCAGTGCCAGTTGTAGGCCGTGCGCTCGCGCAGCTCGATGCGCGTCTCGTTGTCGTCGGCATCGAAGAGGCAGAGCTCGACGCGCTCGGCGTTCTCGCTGAAGATGCTGAAGTTCGTGCCGCGGCCGTTCCACGTCGGGCCGAGCGGGAACGGGCGGCCGGGCCAGACCTCGATCTCGTTCACGACTGTGCGCCGTCGCTCGACGGATCGTCGGTGGCAGAGGCCGTCGTCGCGTCTCGCAATCGGACGAGCGCCCCGGAGCGCGCGCCCACCACGACGGCGTCCGCGCGCAGTGCGGCGACGCCGGCGACGAGCACGATCTCGCCGTGGCCGTGCAGCGGCAGCGGCTGGGGCTCCTCGGCGAAGTTGCAGCAGAGGCGGTAGGGACCGCGATCGACCGTGAGCCAGCGAGCGTCTTCATCGAACATGGTGGTGACCTCGTCGGGTGGGAGCGCGCGGCGCGCGCGTAACAGTGTCGCGTAGAGCTCCTGAAGCTCTGCGTCGCCCGCGCGCGTGAGCTTCGAGCGCTCGAACGTCGCCGGGTCCTGCGGGTCGGGCACCTCTTCGCCGGCGAACTGCGCGAAGGCGGCGAACTCGCGGCGGCGCCCGTCGCGGGTCGCCGTCGCGATCTCCTCGTCGATGTGGTCGGAGAAGAACTGAAACGGGGCGGGCTCGCCGTACTCCTCGCCCATGAAGAGCATCGGCACGAACGGCGACAGCAGCGTGCAGAAGGCGGCGAGCGGGCGCGCCGCGGCGGGCAGGCGGTCGCCGAGCGCGCGGTTGCCGACCTGGTCGTGGTCCTGGTCGAAGACGATGAACTGCACGGGCGGGCGGTCGTCCGCGGGCAGGCCGAAGCGCCGCTTGCGGAACTCCGAGTAGCGGCCGTCGTGGACGAACGGGCGATGAAACGCCTTGGCGAGGTCGGCCACCGAGCCGAACTCGGCGTACCAGCCGTCGCGGTCGCCGGTCAGCAGGGCGCGCAGCGCGTGGTGGAAGTCGTCGGCCCACTGGGCGTCGTGGCCGAAGCCGCCCTGCGCCGGCGGGCGGATGACCTTCGGGTCGTTGAGGCCCGACTCGGCGATGACGAGGGCACCGCCCCGCGCGGCGTGCACGCGGTCGGCGATCGCCTGGAGGATCGAGACCGCGCTCTGGTCGAAGATCGCGTGGATCGCGTCGAGGCGCAGGCCGTCGACGTGGAAGTCGCGCACCCAGCCCTCGGCCGACTGCAGGACCCACTCGCGCACCGGGTCGCAGTACTCGTCGTCGTAGTTGATCGCCTGGCCCCAGAACGTCGAGTACTTCTCGGTGAAGTACGGGCCGAAGGCGGCGAGCGCCTTGTTGCCCGACGCGCCGACGTGGTTGTAGACGACGTCGAGGATGACGTTCAGCCCGGCGCGGTGGGCGGCGTCGACGAGCCGCTGCAAGCCCTCCGGCCCGCCGTAGCTGGACTGCGCGGCGCTGAGGTAGACGCCGTCGTAGCCCCAGCCGTGGCGGCCGGGGAACTCGGCGACCGGCATGACCTCGATCGCCGTGACTCCGAGCTCGGCAAGCCCGGCGAGGTGGGCGATCGCGGCGTCGAACGTGCCCTCGGGCGTGAACGTGCCGATGTGCAGCTCGTAGATGACGTGGTCGGCGAGCGGCAGCGGCGCGAAGCGGTCGTCGGTCCAGGCGAAGGCGCGTGCATCGACGACGCGCGAGGGCCCGCGCAGGCCCGCGGGCTGGTGGCGCGTGGCCGGGTCGGGGAGCGGGTCGGCGCCGTGCTCGAGCAGATAGCCGTAGTCCTCGCCCGCCTGGGCCGGCACCCGGGCCTCGTGCACGCCGTGCCCGACGTGCGCCAGGGCGTGCTCGCGGTCGCCGACGCGCACGCGGACCTCGTCGCGATGCAGCGCCCAGACGCGGAACTCGACGAGCCCGTCATCGAGCGGGGTCGCGCCGAGCGGCCGCTCCCATGGACAGGACTCGATGACTTCTGACACCGGGAGGACGGTACCCGCCCGGGCCGCCGGGCTACCGGGCCCGGCGTTCAGGAAGGCTTTGCGAGCGATGTGCGACAGTGGCGGTCTCAGACGGGAGTCGCCCGGTCGGACCGGCCGCGGCGCACGACCAGGAAGGCGGATCCGATGTCAGCGCAGGAGTCCGCGGACCGCCTCGAGCCGGCGTTCTGGCGCGAGACGCTGTCGCCGTATGCGAAGCCTGACGTCCGGCGGGCGCTGGTCGACGTTGCGACCTCGGCGCTCCCGTATCTCGCGGTGACGGCGCTCATGTACGTCGTCGCGCCGGTCTCGGCCCTGCTCGTCGTCGCGCTCGCGATCCCGGCGACGGGCTTTCTCGTGCGGACGTTCATCGTCTTCCACGACTGCTCGCACGGGTCGTTTCTGCCCTGGCGGCGGGCCAACACGTGGCTCGGCGTCGCCTGCGGGCTGCTCGTCTACTCGCCGTTTCACGCCTGGCGCCACGAGCACGCCGTCCATCACGCCACCGCCGGCGACCTCGATCGCCGCGGCATGGGCGACGTCGACACGCTGACGGTCGCCGAGTACGCCGCGTGCACGCGCGGCCGGCGGCTCGGCTACCGCCTCATGCGCAACCCCGTCGTGCTGCTCGGCTTCGGCCCGCTGTGGGCGCTCATCCTCGAGCCGCGGCTCGTCCCGCGCTGGGCGCGCGAGCGCTTCGGGCGCAAGATCATCGCGACCGACCTCGCCCTGGTCGCGGCCCTGGGCGCGCTCTGCGCGCTCTTCGGCTGGCGCGAGGTGCTGCTCATCCAGCTGCTGCCCGCGATGCTCGCCGGCGCCGTCGGGATCTGGCTCTTCTACGTCCAGCACCAGTTCGAGGACGTCTACTGGGAGCGCAAGGAGGAGTGGAGCTACGCGGCCTCCGCGCTGCGCGGCAGCTCGCACCTGCGGCTCCCGAAGGTCCTGCAGTTCTTCACCGGCAACATCGGCCTGCACCACGTCCATCACCTCAACGCGCGGATCCCGAACTACAACCTCCAGCGCGCGCACGACGAGAACCCCGTCTTCCACGACGTCCGCGAGCTGAGCTTCTGGCAGGCGGTGCTCGCGCTGCGCCTGAAGCTCTACGACGAGCGCAGCGGCCGGCTCGTGAACTTCGCCCAGGCGCGCACCGTCTAGCGGCGCGAGCGGTAGCGGCTGAGCGTCCGCTCGCAATTGCGCAGCTTGGGCCGTACGCGCCCGACATAGACCGAGTCGCGGCCCGGGCCGCAGTCGATCACCGCGCGGCGGGTGCCGAACGCGTAGACGATGTCGTCGCCCGCGCCCGCAGTGACCCGGTTGACGCCGCCGCCGCGCAGGCGGATCTCGTCGTCGCCGTCGCCGCCGGCGATGCTGTTGGCCGCAGTGCCGCCCTGCAGGTAGTCGTCGCCGGGGCCGCCGTCGATCGTGTTCGGGCCGCGGCCGCCGTAGATCGTGTCGGCGCCCGGGCCCCCGCCGAGCGCGTCCCTGGAGCCCGTCCCGCCGCGGCCCGGCAGCCGGTCGCCCCAGATGACGTCGTTGCCCGCCGCGCCCGTGATGCGGTCGGAGCCGTGGCCCCCGAGCAGGTTGTCGTCGCGCTCGGTGCCGGTGACGGCCATGCCGCTGTGCGCCGGTGCGAGCACGGTGATGCCGAGCGTCGGGTCGGGCACCGGCGTGGCCGCGACGATCTGCTCGCAGCCGGTGATGCGTCCGTCGCGCAGCGCGCCGGCGTTGGAGATCCCGCCGGGCTCGGTGTAGGGGTTGATGACGATCGTGTCCTGCCCGGCGCCGCAGTCGACGGACTGGACCGCCGTGGCGTTGTTGACGTAGACGACGTCGTCGCCCTCCCCGGCGCGGATGACGTCGGGACCGGAGTCGGCGTAGATGACGTCGTTGCCCGGACCGCCGTCCACGGTGTCACCGCCGGAGCCCGCGTGGATGAGGTCGTCGCCGGGGCCGCCGTCGAGGACGTCGGGGGCGGGCCCGCCGAAGATCGCGTCGTTGCCGTCGCCGCCGCGCAGCGTGTCGTGGCCGAAGCCGCCGTAAAGCCAATCCTGCCCCGGGCCGCCGATGCCGCGGTCGTCGCCGGAGCCGCCGTCGAGGACGTCGTCGCCGGACCTGCCGAGCAGCACGTCGGGGCCGGTGGCGCCGTCGAGGCGGTCGGCGCCGCCCGCGCCGACGAGCCGATCAGCGCCCTCGAGGCCGCGCAGCCACCCACCGGCGGCCGAGCGGACCGTCATCCGGTCGCGACCGGGCAGCCCGAGGCGGGCATGGGCGGCGCGCAGCGGCGGCGCCGTGAGCAGCGGCGAGACGGCGAGCCCGGGAACGGACGGCTGGTGGCCGAGCAGCGGCAGGCCGGGCACCGCCGGGAGGGCGATCGGCAGCGGCGGCATCGGGCTCGCCGGCACCTGGAGCACCTGCTGCAACACGCCCGGGATCGACACGACGAAGCCGCGGATGCTCGTCTGGGCCTGCGCCGGCGCCGCGACGAGCGACAGCGCGACCGCGAGCAGCACGACGAAGGGGCGCCGGAAGACCATGACCCGTTCATCGGCACGGAGGCCGGGGATCCGCGCCGAATCGTCAAACGTTCGGCCGCAGCCAGGTCGGGCTAAAGGTTGTCGAGGCCGCCGCTCTGCGTCGCGTAGGGCGGCCGCTTCCAGGGATGGTCGCCGAGCGTGCCGTAGTGCTCGCGCAGGTAGGCGACGAGGTCGCCGCGGTGCTCCGCGCAGGCGTAACGCGCCGGCCCGTAGGGCCCGCGCCCGTGCCACACGAGCCAGCGCTCCGGCATCGCGTCGACGTAGGTGCCGAACTCCGCCTGGCGCACGGTCTTCTCGAGGCTCAGCTGCGTGAGGGGGTCCGGGCGGCGCTCGCAGAACTGGCAGCGGAAGACGAGGTTCGTCATCCCTGCGGATCTACCCCTTGATCACGCCTCTGTCAACTGGTACAACCAGTTGGCCGATGCCCGCCCCCGCCCGCACGCCGCTCTCGGAGTCGATCTTCGTCCGCCTGCGCGACGGGATCCTCGGCGGCCGGCCCGCTGCCGGCGAGCCGCTGCCGTCCGAGCGCGTGCTCGCCGACGAGCTCGGCTGCAACCGCCATGCCGTGCGCGAGGCCGTCAAGCGCCTGCAGCAGGCAGGCCTCGTCGCCGTGTCGCACGGCGGCGCGACGCGCGTCCTGGACTGGCGCGCGACCGGCGGCCTGGACCTCCTGGCCCAGCTGCCGCTGTCGGCGCCCGGCGCGGCGCCCGACCCCGCGCTGCTGCGCTCGATCCTCGAGCTGCGCCTCTGCGTCGGCGTCGATGCCGCGCGCCGCTGCGCCGAGCGCGCGCCGGCCGCGATCGTCGCGGCGCTGCACGCGGCCGCCGAGGAGCAGCAGGAGGCCGGCCCCGCCACCGCCCCGCTGCTCTACGCCCGCCTCTGGAACCACGTCATCGACGGCGCGGGCAACATCGCCTACCGCCTGGCCTACAACAGCCTGCTCGCCGGCCTGGACCCCGACAGCGACGCGTCGCGCGCGCTGTTCACCGCCGAGGCCTGCGACCACGACGCGGTTGCGACGCTCGTCGCCGCGATCGCCGCCCGCATGCCCGAGGTGGCCGCCGACGCCGCCGGGGATCTGCTCACGCGCGCCCTCGCGCTGAGCGACCCGACCGACCGCACGAAGGAGACGATTCATGGCTGAGGTCCTGTACTACGCGATCCCGGCGTTCGTGGCGCTGCTCGCCGTCGAGGCGATCTCGTTCGTCGTCGCGCGCAACGAGGCGCTCGTGGGCTACGACCTCAAGGACAGCGCGACGAGCATCAGCATGGGCCTGGGCAACGTCGTCATCAACTTCGGCTGGAAGTTCGTCGTGCTCGTCGTCTACGCCGCGCTCTACGAGCTCACCCCGCTGCGGATCCCGGCCGGCGCCTGGTGGGCCTGGGTGCTGCTCTTCTTCGCCGACGACCTGGCCTACTACTGGTTTCACCGCATCAGCCACGAGGTGCGCGTCTTCTGGGCGAGCCACGTCGTCCATCACTCCAGCCAGCACTACAACCTGTCGACCGCGCTGCGCCAGACCTGGGTGCCGATGACCTACCTGCCGTTCTGGCTGCCGCTCGCGCTCGCGGGCTTCCCGCCGTGGATGATCCTCACGCAGCAGGCGATCAGCCTCATGTACCAGTTCTGGATCCACACCGAGCGCATCGGGCGCCTGTGGCGGCCCCTGGAGTTCGTCCTCAACACGCCCTCGCACCACCGCGTCCACCACGGCGCCAACGAGCAGTACCTCGATCGCAACTACGCCGGCATCCTCATCATCTGGGACCGGATGTTCGGCACCTTCGCCGGCGAGGACGAGCGCGTCCGCTACGGCCTGACGAAGAACATCCAGACGTTCAGGCCGATGGAGGTCGCCTTCCACGAGTACAGGGCGATCGCGCGCGACGTGCGCGGCGCGCCGGGCTGGCGCGAGCGGGCGGGTTACATGCTGCGCGGGCCGGGGTGGGCGCCTTCCGGCGGCGCGGCGGGCGCGGTCCCCGAGGCCGAGGCCCCGGCGCGCGCAGTGGCCTGAGCCGCAGCGGCGCGGCCGGGGGCGCGCTGTCTGGCAGCTATTCATCGCATACCGATGAAAATCTGCCGAAGACGTCGGCTTGACCCGGGAGGGCGGGGCACGCCGACACGCACCGACGAACGCCGCTCCTCTCATCGATGCCGTTCGCCGGCGCCTGCACGCCTCCGCCCGCCCCGGAGCCATACGTAATGGTTGTGTTACGTAACGTACATGTTACCCTCATCGCATGGATGGCCCCGGCATCTGCGAGCTGCGCCTGACGCGCCGCTATGAGGCGACGCCCGCCGAGGTCTGGGCGGCGCTGACGGAGCCCGGGTCGATCGGGCGCTGGCTCGCGCCCGCGGTCAGCGTCGAGCTCGCGCCCGGCGGGGCGTTCGAGCTCGTCAACGGCGTCGACGCCCGCGTCCTGGCGATCGAGCCCGAGCGCGTGCTCGAGCTCGACTGGCGCCACGGCGCCGAGGACCGCTCGGTCGTGCGCTTCGAGCTGCGCGCGCAGGACGGCGGCACGCTGCTCGTCCTCGAGCACGGGCGCATCGAGGCGCCGCTGGGCATGACCTACATCTCGCGCTGGAGCCGCGCGCTGGACCGCCTGGTGCACGCGCCGTGAACGCGCTCACCGCCCTCGCCGACCCCACGCGCCGGCGCATCGTCGAGCTGCTCGCGACCGAGCAGGAGCTCAGCGCCGGCGAGCTCGCCTCGCACTTCGCCACGAGCCGGCCCGGCGTGTCGCGCCACCTGCGCGTCCTGCGCGAGCTCGGCGTCGTCAGCGCCCGCGACGAGGGCACGCGCCGGCTGTACTCACTCGACCCCGCGCCGCTCGCCGAGCTCGACGACTGGCTCGGGCGCTACCGCGGCTTCTGGACCAACCGCCTCGACGCGCTCGACACCGAGATCCGCCGCAGACGAACGACGCACTGACCAGAGGAGGTCACGCACATGCCATCGCCCACGATCGCCCCCTACCTGCTCTACGAGGACTGCGACGCCGCCCTCGAATTCCTCGCCCGCGCCTTCGGCTTTGCGGAGCAGCTGCGCTACACCGGCCCCGAGGGCTACGTCAACCACGCCGAGACGCGCATCGGCGACGGGATCGTGTACATGGGCTGCCCCGGCCCCGACTACCGCAACCCGGCGCACCTCGGCGCGCGGACGCAGATGGTCTGCATCAGCGTCGACGACGTCGACGCCGTCTTCGAGCAGGCCAAGGCCGCCGGCGCCGAGATCACCGAGCAGCCGGCCGACCAGGAGTACGGCGAGCGGCGCTTCATGGCCCGCGACCCCGAGGGCCACGCCTGGTCGATCTCCCAGCCGATCGGGAACCCGGCGCCGGAGGACTGGGGCGCGACGGCAAGCCGCTAGATGCGCGGCTCCGGGACGAGCCAGACGACGCCCAGCGGCGGCAGCGTGACCTCCGCCGAGCAGGGCTGACCGCCCCATGGCATCGCCTCGGCGACGACGCCACCGAGGTTGCCGGTGTCCGTGCCGCCGTAGAACGACGAGTCGGTGTTCAGGCGCTCGATCCAGCGCCCGCCCTGCGGCAGGCCGATCCGGTAGCCGGAGCGCGGGACCGGCGAGAGGTTGCAGGCGCAGACGAGCACGTCCTGGCCCGGGTTCTCTCCGGCGCGGGCGAACGCGACGACGTTCGCGTCGGCGTCGTTGGGCTCGATCCACCAGAACCCGCGTCCGTCGAAGTCGACCTCGTAGAGCGCCGGCGTCTCCTTCAGCGTCGTGTTGAGGTCGCGCACGAGCGACTGGATCCCCGCGTTCTCACCGTGCTCGAGCAGGTGCCAGTCCAGCGAGCGCTCGTGGCTCCACTCGGCGCTCTGGGCGAACTCCTGCCCCATGAAGAGCAGCTTCTTGCCCGGGTGCGCCCACATGAAGGCGTAGAGCGCGCGCAGGTTGGCGAGCTTCTGCCAGCGATCGCCGGGCATCTTGTCGATGAGCGAGCCCTTGCCGTGCACGACCTCGTCGTGCGACAGCGGCAGCAGGAAGTTCTCCGTGAAGGCGTAGACCATCGAGAACGTCAGCTCGTGGTGGTGGTAGCGGCGGTTGATCGGGTCCTGCTGGAAGTACGCCAGCGTGTCGTGCATCCAGCCCATGTTCCACTTGAAGCCGAACCCCAGGCCGCCGAGGTACGTCGGCCGCGAGACGCCCGGCCAGGCCGTCGACTCCTCCGCGGCGCTGATGACGCCCGGCTCGTCGCGGTGCAGGACCTCGTTGAGCTCTTTGAGGAACGCCACGGCCTCGAGGTCCTCGTTGCCGCCGTACTCGTTGGGCACCCACTCGCCGTTCTCACGCGAGTAGTCGAGGTACAGCATCGACGCCACGGCGTCGACGCGGATGCCGTCGGCGTGGAACTCGCGCGCCCAGTACAGGGCGTTGGCGACGAGGAAGTTGCGCACCTCGCTGCGCCCGTAGTTGAAGACGAGCGTGCCCCAGTCCGGGTGCGCGCCGCGGCGCGGGTCGTCGTGCTCGTAGAGCGCCGTGCCGTCGAAGCGGGCGAGCGCCCAGGCATCGCGCGGGAAGTGCGCGGGCACCCAGTCCAGCAGGACGCCGACGTCGTGCTCGTGCATGCGATCGACGAACGCGCGGAAGTCGTCGGGCGAGCCGAAGCGCGGCGTCGGGGCGTAGTACGACGTCACCTGGTAGCCCCACGAGCCGCTGAACGGATGCCCCATGACCGGCAGCAGCTCGATGTGCGTGAAGCCGAGATCGCTGACGTAGGCGGCGAGCTCGTCGGCGAGCTCGAGGTAGGTCAGCGAGCGGTTGTCCTCGAGCGGGTTCAGGCGCCAGGAGCCGAGATGGACCTCGTAGACCGACATCGGCCGGTTCAGCGGCGTGCCGCCGGCGCGCGCGGCGAGGTACGCGGCGTCGCGCCACTCGTACGTCGACGCGTTGACGATCGAGGCCGTCTGCGGCGGCAGCTCGGTCTCGAAGGCGAAAGGGTCGGCCTTGAGCAGCAGCTCGCCGGACTGCGCGCGGATCTCGAACTTGTAGCGCGCGCCCGCGCCGATGCCGGGCACGAAGAGCTCCCACACGCCGGAGCCGCCGAGCGCCCGCATCGGGTGCAGGCGGCCGTCCCAGAAGTTGCAGTCGCCGACGACGCTCACCGAGCGGGCGGCGGGCGCCCAGACGGCGAACGAGGTGCCGGTCACGCCGTCGATCTCGCGGACGTGCGCGCCCATCTTCGTCCAGAGCTGCTCGTGGCGGCCCTCGCGGAAGAGGTGCTCGTCGAGGTCTGACAGCGTCGGCGCGAACCGGTAGGGGTCGGGCGTCGTGAACGTGTTGCCGTCGGGGAAGCGGATCTCCAGCTCGTACTCCAGCGGCAGCGTCGCCCCCTTGATCTCACCCGCGAAGACGCCGCCCGGGTGCACGCGCTCGAGCGCGACGCCGGCGGGCTGCACCGTCACGGACTCCGCCGCCGGGTGCAGCGCGCGGACGACGACGCCGCCGTCGGCCTCGTGCGCCCCGAGCAGCGCGTGGGGGTCGTGGTGGTCGCGCGCGACGAGCCGGTCGATGTCGGATGTGCTCACGACGCCAGCTCCTCGTCGAGCAGGCGGCGGATGCCGGCAACCGGGATCGGGACCCAGTCGGGTCGGTTGTTGAGCTCGTATTGCAATTCGTAGACCGCCTTCTCGAGCTCGAAGATCGACAACAGCTTGGAGATCGCCGCCTGCCCGGCGGGCAGGAGCGTCGCGTCGACCGCCCCGAAGTAGGCGCCGAGGAAGGCCGTGCGGGCCTGCTGCTCCCAGCCCTCGGGCGCCGGCACGCCGCGCAGCAGCGCCGACGCCGACGCCGCGTAGGCGAACGAGCGCAGCATCCCGGCGACGTCGCGCAGCGGCGAGCGCTTGCGGCGGCGATCCAGCAGCGAGCGCGCGGGCTCGCCCTCGAAGTCGAGGATGACCCAGCCGGCGTCGCGCAGCATGGTCTGGCCGAGGTGGTAGTCGCCGTGGTGGCGGATGAGGCGCCCGCCGACGCCGACGTGCGACATGAGCTGCAGGCGGTCGCGGATCTCCTCGCCGCGCCCGAGGATCGGCTCGAGCGCCGGGTTGTCGCCCGGCAGGTCGATGAACACGCGCTCGATCTGCTCGTCGATCGTCGCCGTCAGCAGCGCGAGCGCCTCGTCGCTGGGCTCCTCCGGCGCGAACGCCGGGTCGCCGGAGTCCGACGCGAGGACCGTGTGCATCCGGCCCGTCGCGGCGCCGAGCTCGGGCAGGCGATGCAGGAGGCCGAGCGGGTCGTCGAGCGCGAGCTGCCAGCCGTCGCGGGCCTCGCCGATGAACTCCTGCAGGATGCCGAGCGTCGCCTGCATGAGCTCGCCGTCGTAGTCGTACCAGCCCGTCAGCGCGGCGATGTTCTCGAACTCGCGCGTGGAGAGGAAGCGCAGCATCTCCAGCTCGGGGTTGATGCCGGGCTCGACGCGGCGAAAGACCTTCAGCACCTGCTCGTCGCCGAAGACGACCGACGTGTTGGACTGCTCGGCGCCCATCGGGCGGATCTGGCCGCTCGGCGTCAGGCCGCCGTGGAAGGACACGCCATCGGCCGCGCTCTCGTTGCCGAAGAGCTCGGCGAGCGCCCGCACGGCGCCCGGCTCGCCGGGCAGCAGCTGGTAGAGCTCGTGCGTGCCCGTGTGAAAGCGCAGCTCGATGATCTCGAGGTCGAGCGCCGGGGCCTCGCTCAGCGCCACGCGCCGCAGCACGTTGACGCCGGTCACCTCACGCGACTTGGAGGCGAACCAGCGCTGCTCCATGAGCCACTGCTCCAGCGGCTCGGTCGTCTGGTCGGGCAGCGCGGTCATCGTTCGTCCTCCTCGAGGCGAAACCAGAAGAACCCGCGTGGCGCGAGCGTCAGGAGATAGGGCAGCTCGCCGATCCGGGGGAAGGCGGTGCGGCCGAACATCTCGACCGGGCGGCGGCCGTTGAACCAGCTCAGGTCGAGCTCGACCGCCTGCGCCGAGCGCGCGAGGTTGTGCACGCACAGCACGACGTCGTCCTCGTACGTGCGGATGCAGGCGAAGATCTTCGGGTTGCCGGGGGTCAGGGCCTCGAAGCTCCCGAGGCCGAACACGGGGTGTTCCTTGCGCAGGGCGATGAAGCGCCGCAGCCAGCGCAGCAGTGAGCTGGGCGTGCGCAGCTGGGCCTCCACGTTGACGGCCTGGTAGCCGTAGACGGGGTCCATGAGCGGGGGCGCGTAGAGCTGGGCGAAGTCCGCGCGGCTGAAGCCGCCGTTGCGGTCGCCCGTCCACTGCATCGGCGTGCGCACGCCGTCGCGGTCGCCGAGGTAGACGTTGTCGCCCATCGCGATCTCGTCGCCGTAGTACAGGACCGGCGAGCCCGGGAGGCTGAAGAGCATCGCGTGCAGCAGCTCGATCTCGTCGCGGCCGCCGTCCATGAGCGGCGCGAGCCGGCGGCGGATGCCGACGTTGAGCTTCATGCGCGGGTCCTTGGCGTACTCGGAGTACATGTAGTCGCGCTCCTCGTCGGTGACCATCTCGAGCGTCAGCTCGTCGTGGTTGCGCAGGAACAGGCCCCACTGGCAGTTGACGGGGATGTGCGGCGTCTGGGCGAGGATCTCGAGGATCGGCGTCGCCTCCTCGCGGCGCAGGGCCATGAACATCCGCGGCATGACGGGAAAGTGGAACGCCATGTGGCACTCGTCGCCGTCGCCGAAGTAGTCGACGACATCGGCCGGCCACTGGTTGGCCTCGGCGAGCAGCACGCGGTCGGGGTACTCGCGGTCGACCACCGCGCGCACCTCCCTGAGGAAGGCGTGCGTCTCGTCGAGGTTCTCGCAGTTCGTGCCGTCGCGCTCGAAGAGGTAGGGCACGGCGTCCAGGCGGAAACCGTCGAGGCCGGCGTCCAGCCAGAAGCGCAGGACGTCGAGCATCGCCTCCCGCACCTCGGGGTTGTCGTAGTTGAGGTCGGGCTGGTGGTGGAAGAAGCGGTGCCAGTAGTAGGCGCCGGCCTTCTCGTCCCAGGTCCAGTTCGAGGTCTCGGTGTCGACGAAGATGATCCGCGCCTCGCTGTAGCGCGTCGGGTCGTCGCTCCAGACGTACCAGTCGCGCTTGGGATCGTCCGGGCTCGAGCGCGCCTCCTGAAACCACTCGCACTCGTTGGACGTGTGGTTCATGACGAGGTCGGCGATGACGCGGATGCCGCGCTCGTGCGCCGCCTCGATGAACGCGCGGACGTCGTCCATCGTCCCGTAGTCGGGATGGACGCCGTAGAAGTCGGCGATGTCGTAGCCGCCGTCGCGCAGCGGGGACGGGTACATCGGCAGCAGCCAGATGACGTCGACGCCGAGCCACTGCAGGTAGTCGAGCTTCTCCATCAGGCCGCGGAAGTCGCCGTGGCCGTCGCCCGTGCCGTCGTAGAACCCGCGCAGGTGGATCTCGTAGAAGATCGCCGTCTTGAACCAGGTCGGGTCGGACTCGAACCAGTTCTGCGCCGCGGGGGTCAAGGCGACACCCGCAGCAGATGCGCGACGCGGTAGGGGTCCAGGCGGACGAAGTTGCGCCCCATGCGCCAGTCGAAGCTCTCGCCGGAGAGCAGGTCGGTGACGGTGAAGACCGGTGGCAGGCCCAGACCGTAGGGCACGACGACGATCCCCTCCTGCGCGGCGACGGGATCGAGCGTCACGACGCTGATGATCGTGTTGTCCCCGGTGCGCTTGGAGTACGCGATGAGGGCATCGTTCTCCGTCGCGAGGAACTGGACGTTGTCGAGGTGCTGCAGCGCCGGGTTGGCCCGGCGGATCGCGTTCACGCGCGAGATGAGGTTCAGCAGCGGGCCGTGGAGCGAGCGCTCCTTGATCTCGTACTTCTCGGAGTGGTCGTACTCCTCGCTGCCGGAGCGCACGGGGACGCGCTCGAAGGACTCAAAGCCCGAGTAGACGCCGTACGTCGGGCTCAGCGTCGCCGCGAGCACCAGCCGGCTGGCGAACTTCGGCGGGCCGCCGAGCTGCAGCTCCTCGGTGAGGATGTCGGGCGTGTTGACGAAGAAGTTCGGCCGGTAGTACTCCTGCATGCCGCTCGTCGCGAGCTCGGTGACGTATTCGGCGAGGTCCCATTTCGAGCTCTTCCACGTGAAGTACGTGTAGGACTGGTTGAAGCCGGCCTTCGCGAGCCGGCGCATCATCGCGGCGCGGGTGAAGGCCTCGGCGAGGAAGATGATGTCCGGGAAATCGCCGCGCAGCTCGGCGATGAGCCACTCCCAGAACGCGACCGGCTTCGTGTGCGGGTTGTCGACGCGGAAGATCCGGACGCCATGCTCGGCCCAGAAGCGCACGACGTCGCGCAGCGCATCCCAGAGGCCGCGCCAGTCCGCGCTGTCCCAGTTGACGTTGTAGATGTCCTGGTACTTCTTGGGCGGGTTCTCGGCGTACTTCAATGTGCCGTCGGGGCGGCGGTTGAACCACTCCGGGTGCTCGAGCAGCCAGGGGTGGTCGGCGGAGCACTGGATCGCGAAGTCCAGCGCGACGTCGATGTCGTGCTCGCGGGCGGTGGCGACGAGCGCGTCGAAGTCGCCGATCGTGCCGAGGTCGGGGTGCAGCGCCGTGTGGCCGCCGGTCTCGTCGCCGATCGCCCAGGGCGAGCCGGGGTCGCCGGGGCCCGGCGTCAGCGTGTTGTTCGGGCCCTTGCGGTTGGTGTGGCCGATCGGGTGGACCGGCGGGAGGTAGAGGACGTCGAAGCCGAGCTCGGCGAGCTTCGGGACCTGCGTCGCGACGCCCGCAAGGCCGCCCCAGGAGCGCGGGAAGAGCTCGTACCAGGCGCCGAAGCGCGCGCGCTCGCGATCGACGTCGACGTGCAGGCGCGGCTCCATGACGGTCGACCGCGTGCGGTCGGGGTGGCGCTCGACGGCCTCGGCGAGCTCGGGGTCCAGCGCAGCCTCATGTCGCGCCTCACCCGGGATCCCGTCGTCGCGCAGCCGCGTGAGCGCCTGCGCGATGCGCCTTGCGGTCGGCGCCCTTGGCGCGCTTGGCCGCCTGTTCGAGCAGGACGACGCCCTCGGAGAGCTCGCCGGAGAGGTCGGGCTCGCCGGCCTCGACCTTGCGCCGCAGCTCGTCGCGCCAGCTCGCGAACGGGTCGACCCAGGCCTCGATCGTCCAGCTCCAGCGCCCGAGTGAGTCGACCTCGAACTCGCCGGCCCAGCGGTCGCCGTCGACGTGCGCGTCGATCCGGTGCATCGGGCTCTCATACCAGCCCTCGCCGCCGGGCGGGCACGACTTGACGACCGCGCGCAGGACATCGTGGCCGTCGGCGAAGATGTCGGCGCTCACGGCGACGCAGTCGCCGACCGTCCGCTTGGAGGGGAACCGCCCGCAGTCGATCATCGGCGCCGGCTGCGCGATCTGGATGCGGGACGGCGGTTGGCTGCGCTTGGCTGTGGGCACTCCCCCACACTCTTTCCGTTTCAGAAGGTTCGTAACGTGAACCCCCGGCTCGACCACAGATCATCAGGGGTGCAGCTGCATCCAACCAGCCTCGCGTCGGGGAGGCTCGGCGACGACGCGTACCGCTTCCTCGACTGGCTCGCGGAGGCCGGCCAGTCGTGGTGGCAGATGCTGCCGCTGGGCCCGCCCGACCGGGCCGGCTCGCCGTACAAGTCCAAGTCGGCGTTCGCCGCCTGGCGCGGGCTGCTCGCGGATCCGGCGGCTGCGGTGGGCGACGACGAGATCGAGGCCTTCCGCGCGCGCGAGTCGTTCTGGATCGACGACTGGGCCGCCGTCGCCGGCGGCCGGCGCGCGATCGCCGACCAGGTGCGCTTCGACCGCGAGTGGAGCGCCCTGCGCGCGTACGCGGGCGAGCGCGGCGTCGGGCTCATCGGCGACGTCCCGATCTACGTCGCGCCGGGCGGCGCCGACCACCGCGCCTGGCCGCAGCTGTTTCGCTCGGGCGACGTCGCGGGCGCGCCGCCGGACACGTACAGCGACCTCGGGCAGCTCTGGGGCAACCCGCTGTATGACTGGCCGGCGCTCCAGCGCCGCTCCTACCGCTGGTGGACGGAGCGCCTGCGCCGGACGTTCGCGCTCTTCGACGTCACGCGGATCGACCACTTCCGCGGCTTCGTCGCCTACTGGGCCGTGCCCGAGGGCGCGCCGGACGCACGCGGCGGGCACTGGCGGCGCGGGCCGGGGCGCGCGGTCTTCGACGCCGCGGCGGCGCGGCTCGGCGACCTGCCGGTGATCGCCGAGGACCTCGGCGTCATCACCGAGCCCGTCGAGCGCCTGCGCCGCGCGCTCGGCTTCCCCGGCATGGCCGTCCTGCAGTTCGGCTTCGACCCCGGCGACCCGCACGGCCCGCACCGCATGGAGAACCACGAGGAGGGCAGCGTCGTCTACACCGGGACGCACGACCAGGACACGCTCGCCGGCTGGTGGGCGTCGCTGCCCGAGCCCTCGCGCGACGAGGCGCGCGCGCGGATCGCCGGCGGCGGCTTCGCCGAGGACGAAATCTGGTGGTCGCTCATCCGGCTGGCGTTCTCCTCGCCGGCGCGGCTGGCGATGGTGCAGGCCCAGGACGTGCTGGGGCTCGGCAGCGAGGCGCGGATGAACATCCCCGGGCGCGCGACGGGCTCGTGGCGGTGGCGGATGGCTGATGGTGCCCTGACGGCGGAGCACGCGCGGCGCCTGCGGGCGGCGACGGACGAGGCCGGGCGGCTCGCGCCGGGGTGACTCGCTCGGCCCGCTTGGCCGCGTTGCGCTTCAAGCATCGATCAGGGAACCGGTCCTGCGCGGGGGGTGCGCCGGAAAACCCGGTCGTGAGCCGGGAAATCCGGCGCACCCCCTCGCATCAGCGCCACGCACGCCCGAACCCCTCCTTCTCATCGCTGCCGGAAGCGTGCCGGGCCCCGCGAGCCGCCCGAGTCGCCACCGCATAAACTCGCCGCCCCCATGGCAGCCCCCGCCACCGCCGAGGCGATCCGCGACGTCAACACGCGCTACCACGATGCCGCCGCCGGCCACTACGACACGAAGTGGGGGGTGGACTTCGGCGACATCGGGCGCGCACAGGTGCGCGGGAAGCTCCACAAGCTGCTCGGCACGCCGCTGCCGTCCTTCGACCGCTCCCTGGAGATCGGCTCGGGCACGGGCTACTTCACGCTGAACATGCTCCAGGACGGCGTTGTGGGCGCCGCGACGGCGACCGACATCTCGCCCGGCATGCTCGACACGCTGCAGGCCAACGCGGCGCGGATCGGCGTCACGGTGGACACCGTCGCCTGCGACGCCGAGTCGCTGCCGTTCGACGACGAGTCCTTCGACGTCGTGCTCGGCCACGCGGTCCTGCACCACATCCCGCACCTCGACCGCGCGTTCGCCGAGTTTCGCCGCGTCCTGCGCCCGGGCGGCCGCGTCGTGTTCGCGGGCGAGCCGTCGCGCACGGGCGACCGGATCGCCGCCTACCCCAAGCGCGCCGCGCTGCGCGCCGCCCCCGCCTGGCGCGCGCTCATCGGCGCCCGCGCGCTCGAGGGCTACGAGATGCCCGACACGCACGACGCCTGGTCCGAGCAGCACGGCGGTCTCGACGACGAGTCGCTGGAGGCGTTCGTCGACGTCCACGCGTTCACGCCGGGCGACCTCTCGGACTGGGCGAGCGACGCCGGCTTCGCCGACGTGCACGTCCGCGGCGAGGAACTGCTCGCCAACTGGTTCGGCTGGGTCAACCGGACGCTCGAGGCGACCGCGGTGCAGGACGACATCCCGATGCTCTGGCGCCAGTACGCGTTCCGCGGCTACCTCGCGCTGCAGAAGGTCGACGTCGCGCTGCTCGAGGGCCGCCTGCCGCCGGAGGTCTTCTACAACCTCATGATCACGGCGAGGAAGCCGGGCTGACCGGCGTGGGCGAACCGTGCCGGAAGGGGCTCGTCGCGGTCGGCGACAGCATCTCCGTCGGCGAGGGCTCGATGGCGCTCGGCGTCACGCCGCTGTCGTGGGCGCAGTGGCTCGCCCGCGCGCTCGACCTGCCCTTCACGTGCTACGCCGTCAACGGCGCGACGGCCGCCGACATGCTGCGCGAGCAGCTCCCGCGCATCCGCGCCCATTACGACGTGGCGACGCTCTATGCGGGCGTCAACGACGTCCGCGCGCTCGACTGGGACGTGGCGGCCTACGAGCGCGACCTCGACGCGCTCGCGACGGGCCTCGCCGCCCGCGCCACGCGCCTGCTCATGCTGACCCTCCCCCACGACCTCGGCCGCCCGACCTGCGCGCCGAAGCCCGTCGCGGCCGGCGAGATCGTCCGCCGGGTCGCGGCCCGCCACGGCGCGGTCGTCGCCGACCTGTCGGACTTCGGCGGCTGGACGCTCGTCCTGCCCGACGTCGTGCACCCGACCGCGCTCGGCCAGCTCGAGATGGCCGACCGCGCCGCGCGCGCGCTCGGCTGCGGGGTCGCACCCTCGGCGCTCGCACCCGACCGCGGCGCCGCGACGCTGCGCTACGCGCCGACGCACGCGCGGATGCTGTGGCACGACCTCGTGCGCCGCGGCTGCGAGCGCGTCCGGCGCCCGTGACGATGCACCTGCGCGGCCGCGACCCGCTGCGCCTGCCCGGCGTCGTCGCCGGCCGCGACGTGCGGGTCGCGCGCGACGTGCAGTTCTCGCTGACCCCGGGCGCGCAGCTGCGCCTCGGCGATGGCTGCCGCATCGGCGCGGCGACGCGGATCGTCGTCAACCACGGCGTCGTCGAGATCGGCGCGGGCGCGAGGCTCGGGCCGCGCTGCACGCTCGTCGCGCACGCGGGCGTCGCGATCGGCGCCGGGGCGCAGCTGGAGGAGGGCACGGTCATCGTCGACTTCGACCACGTCTTCGACGACATCGAGCAGCCGATACGCGCCCAGCCGCTGCAGGCGACCGCGGTGACGATCGGGGCGGGCGCCCGGATCGGCCTCGGCGCGAGCGTCCTGCGCGGCGTCACCGTCGGCGCGCAGGCGACCGTCGGCCCGCATGCCGTCGTCACGCGCGACGTGCCGCCGCGCGCGAGCGTCGGCGGCGTGCCGGCGCGACCGCTCTCCTGACTAGGAGCGGCCGCGGAGCTTCGCGAGGGCCTTGCGCTTGGCGAGCGCCTTGCGCTTGGCGAGCGCCTTGCGCTTGGCGAGCGCCTTGCGCTTGGCGAGCGCCTTCGCCTGAGCCGGGGTCACGCAGTTGGCGGCCGGCTTGCCCTTGACGGTCGTCTGCTTGGCCTTCGCGCTCGCGGCGGCCCGCGTCTTGACCGTCGACTTCTTCGCCGCGGCCTGCTTGCGCTTGAGGGCCGCCTTCTGCTTGGCGGTCTGCTTGAGGACCGGCTTCTTGCAGGTCTTCGAGAGGCTCGAGGCGCTCGCGCTGGAGCCGCCGCCGATGCTGCTCGCCGCCGCCTTGTCGCCGCCGTCGTCACGGCCGCCGCCGGAGACGCTGCTGCCGCCACCGTCACCGCCGGAGCCCGAGCCGCTGCTGTCGCCGCCGCCTGAGCCCGACCCGGAGCCCGACCCCGACCCCGAGCCCGAGCCCGAGCCCGAGCCGCCGTTGCCGCCGTTGCCGCCGCCCGGGTTCTCCTCGGGGTCGTCGTGGCGGTCGCGGACCGGCCGAGCTGGCTGGCTGGCGGCCTTGTCGGCATAGATCGGATCGCACTGCGCGCTGTCGGTCCCCACGAGGAACTGGCCCATCATGTCGTGGTCCTCGTGGACGAGGTTGTGGCAGTGCATCATGTAGCGGCCCTGCTGGTGCTCGAACTTCATGATCACCCGCACGGTCTCGTTCTCGCCGACGTAGACGACGTCCTTGGGGCCCTTCTCGTAGTCGAACGGGGGCTTGCCGTTGCGATCGAGGACCTTGAAGTCCACGAGGTGGATGTGGACCGGATGAAACCAGCCGCCGTGCGGGTTGGACAGCTCCCAGATCTCGGTGTCCTCGAAGCCGGGATTGGCGAGCACGTACTGGTAGTCGCTGTTGACGACGTCGTCCCAGGTCGTGCCGTTGATCGTCCAGTTGCCATTCTGGCGCCGGAACTCGAACTGGCGCGTGCGCATCGCGTCGGCGTCGGTGAGCCCCATGACGCTCATGTTGGGGTTGAGGTCCTGGGGAACCTCGTTGTTGGAGAGGTCGGTCGCGTCTGAGACGACGTCGAACGCCATGATCGAGCCGGTCGTGTCGTAGTCGATGTTGTTCTTCGGCGAGACGTTCTCGAGCACGACGCGCTGGCCGATCTGGTACTGCGAGAAGTCGATGACGACCTCGTAGCGCTCGGCCATGCCGTGGCGGATGTTCGCGACGGGCTGCGGATGCGGCATGAGCCCGGCGTCGGTCCCGATGACGGTCAGCGGCTCGCCGGTGGAGAGGCGATAGTCGTAGGAGCGCGACAGCGAGGCGTTGAGGATGCGGAAGCGGTACTTGCGCCGCTCGACGCGCATGTTCGGCCACGGCACGCCGTTGACGAGGATGACGTCGCCGTAGACGCCGGAGTGGTCGTTGTCGTCGTAGAGCAGGTTGCCGTTGTCCTCGAACATCGCGTCGCGCAGGACGATCGGCACGTCGTAGGCGCCGTGGGGGATCGGCAGGCTCAGCTCCGCCGGGTCGTGGATGATGTACATCGCCGCGAGGCCCATGTAGGCATTGGGGGCGGTGATGTGGACGCCGTGATCGTGGTACCAGAGCGACCGCGCGTTCTGGATGTTCGGGTAGACGTAGTCCTTCCAGCAGCCGATGTCCGTGATGTCACTCGCGTAGCCGTCGTACTGCGGCAGCGAGCACGACCCGTGCAGGTGCGTCGACGTCCAGACGTTGTAGCGCAGCGTCGGGTGGATCTCGGGGAGGTCGTTGATCTGCTGGACGACGGCGTGACGACCCTGCGTGTTGACGATCGTCGGGCCCGGCGCGATGCCGTTGTAGCCCCAGATGTCCGTCAGCTTGCCGGGCAGGATCTCGGCCTGCGCCTGACGCTGGTGGATCGTGTAGTAGTCGTGCGTCGCGGTCTGGCGCTCGGGGATCAGCACCGGCGGCGTCTTGAACGGGATCGTGAACGGCTCGGGCAGCGCGCTCTGGGCCATCCGGTTGCTCAGCGCGACCTGCGTGCGGGCGAGGCGTTCGGCCGGCAGCGCGAGCGCGGCCGAGCTGAAGAGGCCGAGCTTCATGAGCTCGCGGCGGTCCATGTGTCGTCCGACCTTTTCCATGCGCTGGAGGATGCATCCAGCGATCGGACGTCAACAGGGTGGAACCCCCACTATCGGGTTGCAAGGTCTCGCACCCGGCGGTGCGGGTTGCCTCACCGCCGACGCGCCGATGGTAGGGCGCGCAGCCGTCAGCGCAGCTTGCGCTTCGGCTTGCGCGTGACCGGCTTGCGCTTGGACAGCACGGCCTTCTTGCGCTTGGGCGCCACGGCCTTCCTGCGCTTGGCCACGGGCTTGGCCTTGGCCTTGGGCTTGGCCGGCGTGACGCACTTCGCGCGCGTCGTCGTGCCGCGGGCCGCGGACGACTTCGCCTTGACCTTGGGCTTCTTCTTGAGGACGGTCCGCTTCGGCTTCGGCTTCTTCTTGAGGACGGTCCGCTTCGGCTTCGCCTTCTTCTTGACGACGGCCTTCTTGGGGGCACACCTACTGGGGATGCTCGAGGCCGAGCCCGCCCCGCTGCCGGTGTTGCCGCCGCGCTGCCCGTCGTCGCCGCCACCACCGCCGTGCCCGCCGCCGTCCCCGCCGCCGCCGTCCCCGCCGCCACCGCCGCCACCGCCACCGCCACCGTGGTCCTCGTCGGGGTCGTCGTGGCGGTTGCGCAGCGGACGCGCCGGCACGCGCGTGGCGCGGTCGGCCTGGATCGGGTCGTGATCGGCCGCGTCGGCGCCCACGAGGAACTGCGCCATCATGTCGTGGTCCTCGTGGACGAGGTTGTGGCAGTGCATCATGAAGCGGCCGGTCTGGTGCGCGAAGCGCATGATCACGCGGACGGTCTCGCCCTCGCCGAGGTAGACGGTGTCCTTGGGGCCCTTCTCGTAGTCGAACGGGGGCCGGCCGTTGCGGTCGAGGACCTTGAAGTCCACGAGGTGGATGTGGATCGGGTGAAACCAGCCGCCGGAGCTGTTCTTCAGCTCCCAGATCTCCACGTCCTCGAAGCCCGGATTGGCGAGCACCTTCGTGTAGCCGCTGTTGATGACGTCGTCCCACGTCGTGCCGTTGATCGTCCACTCGCCATTGCCGCGCTTGAACTCGAACTGCCGCGTCGCCACTGCTTGGGCCTCGGTGAGCGCCATCGTCTCCTGGCCGGGATTGAGGTCGATGGGGACCTCGTTGTTCGTCGGATCGCGCGCCTCGGCGGCGACGTCGAACGCCATGACGACGGCCGTCGTGTCGTAGTCGATGTTGTTCTTCGGCGAGATGTTCTGCATCACCACGCGCTGGCCGATCTGGTACTGCGAGAAGTCGATGACGACCTCGCAGCGCTCGGCCATGCCGATCTTCAGGCGCGACACCGGCATCGGATGCGGCATGAGGCCGCCGTCGGTCCCGATGACGGTCAGCGGCTCGCCGCTGTCCAGCTGCAGGCCGTAGGAGCGCGACAGCGAGGCGTTGAGGATGCGGAAGCGGTACTTACGCCGCTCGACGCGCATGCTCGGCCAGGGCACGCCGTTGACGAGGACGACGTCGCCGTACACCCCGGACTGGCTGTTGTCGTCGTAGAGCAGCGCGCCGTTGTCCTCGAACATCGCGTCGCGCAGGACGAACGGCACGTCGTAGGCGCCGTGCGGGATCGGCAGGCTCAGCTCGTTGGCGTCGTGGAGGATATACATCGCCGCGAGGCCCATGTAGGCGTTGGGGGCGGTGATGTGGACGCCGTGATCGTGGTACCAGAGGGTCCGCGCGTCCTGGATGTTCGGGTAGACGTAGTCCTTCCAGTTGGCGGGATCGGTGATGTCGCTCGCGTAGCCGTCGTACTGCGGCAGCGAGCACGACCCGTGCAGGTGCGTCGACGTCCAGACGTTGTAACGCAGCGTCGGGTGGATCGCGGGCAGGTCGTTGACGTGCTGCATGACCGCCGGGCGGCCCTGCGTGTTGACGATCGTCGGGCCCGGCGCGATGCCGTTGTAACCCCAGATGTCGGTGAGCCTGCCGGGCAGGATCTCGGCCTGCGCCTGGCGCTGGGTGATCGTGTAGTAGTCGTGGTTGCGCGACTGGAAGTCGGGCGTCAGCACCGGCGGCGTCTTGAACGGGATCGTGAACGGCTGGGGCAGCGCGCTCTGGGCGATCCGGTTGCTCAGCGCGACCTGCGTGCGGGCCAGGCGTTCGGCCGGGAGGGCCAGCGCGGCGGTACCGAAGACTCCGATCTTCAGCAGCTCTCGCCGGTCGAGCCCCGTCGTATCCGACATGACCCCGGATTGTTGTCCTCACCTCGCCGACGGGCCAGGGAGGAACTACTGAAATCCGGTGCGAAACCCCGCAGATATCTGGACGGATGTACTACCAGCGCGACGGCGGCCAGAACAGTCCGCGGACCCGCCCGATGAGCTCCCCCTTCGTCACGGCCCCGAAGTCGCGCGAGTCGATCGAGTCCGCACGGTTGTCGCCGAGCACGAAGACCGCGCCGGGCCGGACGCGGACGGGGCCGAAATAGACGCTGTCGATCGCGTCGGGATCGGCGTAGGACTCCTTGCGGGGGCGGCCGTTGACGACGAGCACGCCGTCCTCGATCCCGACCGAGTCCCCGGGGAGGGCGACCACGCGCTTGAGGGTCACCTCGCCGCTGCGCGGCCGGTGGAAGACCACGAGGTCGCCGACGCGCGGGAGCGCGCCGCGGTAGGCGCGCTTGTCGACGAGCACCTGGTCGCCGGAGTGCAGCGTCGGCAGCATGCTCGGACCATCGGTCTTGAACGGCTCGACGAAGAAGACGCGCGCGACGACGAGCGCCAGCACGACGACGAGCACGTAGGGCCACAGGCGGCGCTGCCTGCGCGCTCGCGGCTTGTCCTCGGCTGCGACGGTCGCCCCGGCTACTGGAGGTGGCCCGTGAGCCTCAGCACCCATGCGAGGACGCCGAGGGCGAGGAGGCCGTTGACGATCCAGCGCCGCGGGCGCCCCTCGAGCATCGACAGGAGCGCCACGACGATCGCGACCTGGGCGGCCGTCGTCGCCCAGTCCGTCGCGGCCGCCTCCTCGACGACGCGGCGGTGCGGTCCGAGCGGGATGCCGGAGGTGCGGGTGATGACATACATCGAGATGATCGCGAGATTGCCGGCGATGCCGGCGTATGGCAGCCACGGCTTCGGCCAGCGGACGAGCAGCGCCGCGAAGAGCACCTGCATGTTGGCGGCCGCGATGAAGAAGGCGCCGTAGGCCCACCACTCCTGCAGGTGCGAGTCGACGTAGGCGACGTGGACGTAGCCGGCGAAGACCGACAGCGCCGCGGTGGCCCAGACGAGCAGGCGCGACGCGTGCAGGACGCCGCGATAGGCGGGCTCGACGGTGCCGGCGGCGGGTTCCATACGCAGACGGTGCGTCAGAGGCGCGCTGCGGTCAAGGCGAAACCTCGCCTGGCGCACCTGCAGGAACTCGCAACGACCGGCTTCGACCATCTAGCCTGGGCGCCGTGGACGCCGGCACGATCGTCCTGCTCGCCGGGGCGGGCCTCGGCGCCGGGGCCGTCAACGCCGTCGCCGGGGGCGGCTCGCTCGTCTCGTTCCCGGCGCTGCTGGCGGCCGGTTACCCGAGCGTCACGGCGAACGTCACGAACTCCGTCGCAGTCCTCCCCGGCTACCTCGGCGGCTCGCTCGCCTACCGGCGCGAGCTCGCCGGCCAGCGCGGCCGGATCCGCGCGCTCGCCCCGACGACCGTCGCCGGCACCGCCGCCGGCAGCGCGCTGCTGCTCACGAGCCCGGCATCGCTGTTTGACGCGATCGTCCCGTGGCTCATCCTCGCGGCCTGCGCGCTGCTGGCGCTGCAGCCGCGCGCGGCCGCGATCGCAGAGCGCCACCGCGACCGCCGCGGATCGACTGTCGCGCTGCACGCGGGGCTCTTCCTGGGCGCGGTCTACGGCGGCTACTTCGGCGCGGGCCTGGGGATCATGCTGCTCGCGCTGCTCGGCGCGCTGCTGCCCGACGACCTGCAGCGCGTCAACGCGCTCAAGGGCGTGCTGTCGCTCATCGTGGCCGGCGCCGCCGCCGTCGCGTTCGCGATCTTCGGCCCGATCGCATGGGACGCCGCGCTCGTCGTCGGCGCCGCGAGCCTCGCCGGCGGTGCAGCGGGCGTACGCGTCGCGCGGCAACTGCCGGCGCCGGTCCTGCGGGGCGTGGTGATCGCCTACGGCGTCGCCGTCGCGATCGCGCTCATGATCTAGCGGCGACGGGCGCCGCCCCACCGCGCGGCGGCGGGTCGGCCTCCTCGGCGAGCTCGTCGAAGTCGCCGGCCCGCGTCTCGTCGTGGCCGTCGTTCACGCCCGCGGCGCGCAGGACGACGGTCAGCGTGAGCGTCACGACGAGGTTCGCCGCGAGTGCGAAGACGCCGGTGTAGGCGTTGATCTTCGTCCCGAAGAGGTCGAGCGGATACGCCGGGGCGAAGTCCTGCGACTGCGCCATCATCGTGCCGAGCAGCATCCCGACGGCCCAGCCCGCGACGAGTGCCCAGCGGTGCAGCCAGCGCGTGTAGAGCCCGATGACGAGCGCCGGCAGCGTCTGCAGGATCCAGACGCCGCCGAGCAGCTGCAGCTCGATCGCGTACTTCGTCGGGAGCGTCAGGATGATGACGACGGCGCCGACCTTCACGAGCAGCGAGACGATCTTCGCGACGGTCGCCTCTTCCTTCCCCGACGCACCGGGCTTGAGGTAGGCCTTGTAGATGCTGCGGGTGAAGAGGTTCGCCGCGGCGATCGACATGACCGCCGCCGGCACGAGGGCGCCGATCGCGATCGCGGCGAACGCGACGCCGACGAACCACGACGGGAAGACGTTGAGGAAGAGGTCGGGCACGGTGAAGTTCGGGTTGCTCGGATCGATCCCGCGCGCGATCGCCATGTAGCCGAGCAGGGCGATGAGCCCGAGCAGGAACGTGTAGGCGGGCAGCATCGCGGTGTTGCGCCGGACCGTGCGCGCGCTCTTGGCGCTCAGGACGGCGGTGATCGCGTGCGGGTAGAGAAACAGCGCGAGCGCGGAGCCGAATGCGAGCGTCGCGTAGGCGATCTGCGCGTCGGGGCCCTTCGGGATGAGCGCGCCCGGTTTGTCGCGCCCCGGCAGCGCCTTCTCGGCGGCGTCGAACATCGCGCCGAAGCCGCCGATCTTCGACGGGATGTAGATGACCGCGACGAGGATGACGATGTAGATCAGCGAGTCCTTGACGATCGCGATGAGCGCCGGCGCGCGCAGACCCGACTGGTACGTATAGGCGGCGAGGATCGCGAACGCGATGACGAGCGGCCAGTCGCCCTCGACCCCGAGCGCGCCGAGCACGATCTGCATGCCGACGAGCTGCAGCGCGATGTACGGCATCGTCGCGAGGATCCCCGTGAACGCGACCATGAGCCCGAGCGGGCGCGAGCCATAGCGGCCCTTCACGAAGTCCGCGGGCGTCACGTAGCCGTTCGCGCGGCAGACCGTCCACAGCCGCGGCATGATCACGAAGACGAGCGGATAGACCATGATCGTGTAGGGCAGCGCGAAGAAGCCGATCGCGCCCGCGCCGAAGACGAGCGCCGGGACGGCGATGAACGTGTACGCCGTGTAGAGGTCCCCGCCGAGCAGAAACCACGTGACGAGGCTGCCGAAGCGACGGCCGCCGAGCCCCCATTCGTCGAGGTCGTCGAGCTTTGCCCGGCGCCAGCGCACCGCGACGAAGCCGAGGATCGTGACGAGCCCGAACAGGACGACGAAGACGGTGAGCGCCGTCGCGTTCGTGTCGTGCGCCTCCGTGATGAGCGCGAGCGTCACGGGCGCCTCGTCGCGCGGTAGACCACCGCCGTCAGGACAGCCGAGACGACGACCCAGGCGAACTGGTACCAGTAGAAGAACGGGATCCCGGCGAGCTCCGGGTTACGCGTCGCATACAGCGGCGGGTAGAGCAGGCCGAGCAACGGGAGCGCGAGGAGCGCATACCACCAGCGACTCGGTTCTCCCTTCATCTCGCCGCTTTCGTGCCCCGGTCGCGAGCGTCACAAACATGGCTGGCCGGAGGGCCAGGTCGGGACACCGCGCAACCGGGTACAAACCGCATATCGATTCGCTCCGCGGACAACTGCTCGTCGCCGGCGCGACGCTCCCCGATCCGAACTTCGCCCGGACGGTCGTGCTCGTCTGCGAGCACAGCGACGAGGGCGCCCTGGGGCTCGTCCTCAACCGCCCCGGCGAGCTCGTCGTCGGCGAGGTCGCCCCCGAGCTCGCGCCGCTGGTCGGCGACGACGCGGTCATCGACTCGGGCGGGCCGGTCCAGCCCGACGCGCTGCTCGTCCTCGGGGAGTTCGAGGATGCCTCCTGGGCCGGGATGCCGGTCCTCGGGAGCGTCGGGCTGATGGGCGACAGGCGCGAGATCTCCGACCTCGTCGGCGTGACGCGCCGGGCGCGTGCGTTCGCCGGCTACGCCGGCTGGGGCCCCGGCCAGCTCGACGCCGAGCTCGAGCGCGACGACTGGTTCGTCGCGCCCGCCGGCATCGACGACATCTTCGATCCCGACGCCGACGTGCTGTGGAGCCGCGTCCTGGATCGCAAGGGCGGCCATTACCGCGTCGTGGCGCGGATGCCGGTCGACCCGTCGGTGAACTGAGCAGAGGGCGGCACCGGCGGGCTCGGCGCCTCCTCCGTCGCGGGCGCCTATCGGCTACCTCGCCGGCTCCGGCTCCGCGGCGAGCGCCGGGCCCGTGCCCGGGCCCAGGCGCAGCGCCAGCAGCGCCGCGCCCGCGGCGGCGACGGCCGTCACCGCGAAGAACGCGCCCGCATGCTCCGTCCCGTGGCCGAGCACGAGCGCCAGCAGCGCGGCGCTCCCGATGCTGCCCGCGTAGCGGCCGGTCGAGTACAGCCCCGCGGCGACGCCGGCGTGGCGCTCGTCGACGGCCTCCATCGCGGCGGTCTGGATCGCCGCGCCGGAGAGGCCGAGGCCGACCCCGCCGAGCAGCAGCGCGGCGGCGAGGCCGAGCGCCGCCGGGTCCGCGCCCATCGCGGCGAGCATGGACGTCGACACGACGAGCAGCGCGAGGCCCGCGACCGCGGGGATGCGGTTGCCGCGGCGGTCGGCGATCCGGCCGCCGAGCGGCGCGACGGCGATCATCGCGACCGACAGCAGCGCGAGCGCGAGACCGGCGTCGGCGGCCGACCAGCCCGCGCGGTCGGCGAGCACGACGGGGACGGCGAGCAGCGTCGCGTACAGCGCGAGGTTCGAGAGCCCGACCGCGCCGGTCGCGGCGGCGAACGCCGGGACGCGCAGCGGGCGCGCCCAGTCCCCGCGCGGCCCGCGCGCGGCGCTCGCCGCGCCGGCCGGGACGACGGGCAGCGCGCGCAGCGTCAGGACGACGGCGGCCGCGACCATCGGCACGTTGACGAGGAAGATCGCGCGCCAGCCGAAGGCGCCCGTCAGCACGCCGCCGAGGACCGGTCCCGCCGCCGCGGCGGCGCCGATCGCCGAGCCCATGACGCCGAAGCCCGACGCGCGCCGGCCCTCGGGCAGGGCGTCACGCAGGAGCGCCATGGCGTTGGGGAATACGAGCGAGCCGGCGATCGCCTGCCCGAGGCGGGCGGCGATGAGGACGCCGAGCGACGGGGCGACGCCGGCGATCGCCGAGGCGGCGGCGAACGCGCCGAGGCCCGCGAGGATCACGCGACGCCGCCCGAGGCGGTCGCCGAGGCGGCCGGCGAACGGGCCGAGCGTCGCCATCGCGACGACGTACGCGGTCACGAGCCACGTCGACGCGGCGACGCCGCCGCCCACGCCCGACGCGATGTCGGGCAGGGCGACGGCGAGCATCGTCGAGTTCAGCGGGAGCAGCGTCCCGCTCAGCGCGACCGCGGCGAGGACCGCGCGATCAGACGATGCGGACGATGCCCGCATCGCCGTCGACCTCGATCTCATCGCCGTCCTTGATGGCGATCGTCGCGACCTGCGTGCCGACGACCGCCGGGATGCCGTACTCGCGCGCCACGACGGCGCAGTGGCTCAGGACGCCACCGGTGTCGGTGACGACGGCGGCGACGGTCGCGAACAGCGGCGTCCACGGCGGGGCGGTCGTCTCGGCGACGAGGATGTCGCCGGGCGCCAGGCGGCCGGCCTCGGCGATCGAGCCGATGATCCGCGCCGTGCCGCGGACCTTGCCCGCGGAGCCCGAGGAGCCGCGGATCTCCCCGGCAGGTGCCTCCTGCGCCGGCGGCATGCCGTTGAACTTCATCGCGAAGCGCCCGAACGGGTCGTCGGCCGGCGGCGGGCCGGCGGGCAGCGTGCCGAGCACCGGCGGCGGCGTGATGCGGGCCGCTTCCGCCATCCGGTCGATGCGCTCGGTGACCGTCGCGCGGTAGTCGGCGCCCGGGGTGTCCAGGCCCTCCTGCAGCTCCTCGGGCGTGAGCATCATGACGTCGGTCGCCCGGGTCAGCGCGCCGTCGTCGACGAGCCGGCGCCCGCCCTCCAGCAGCACGGCGCGGAGGTGATGGATCGACATGTTGTCGATCCAGAAGTTGTGGTCCTCGCTGATCACCGTGCCCGACTGCGCGGCGGCCAGCAGGCCCTCGAACTGGCCGGCGACGGCCGCCGGGTAGCCCGCCAGCTGCTCGCGCGCGGCGGCGATCGCCTGCTCGCGCCCGGCGGCCGCAGCCGCCGTGACGACGGCGGGCTCGTCGATCTCCGTCCGGCGCACGAAGTCCTGGAGGCGCTCGACGACCGGCGTCGGATCCTCGGTCCAGCTCGGGGCGAGGAGCGTCCACTTGTCGGCGCGGCGGCCGTAGCGGTCGACGTAGGCCTCGAGCTCGGCGAGGAACGCGCGCCCCGCGGGCGTCGCGTAGAGCGCCACGGGGACGTCGGCGGCGGCGTGGCTCGCGAACACCGCGCGGACCTCGGGGCTCGCGACGGCGCTGCGGCTCAGCCGCCACATCGCCTGACCGACCTCGACCGTCATGTTCGGCAGGCCCTCGAGCAGGCGGTAGGAGTCCAGCGGGCCGGCGTCGGGGAACAGGCCGCGGTAGAGCTCGTCGAACTCGCTGATCGCGAGGTACGCGGGCAGGACCATCTCGAAGTGCAGCTCCCAGATGCGCGCGAGGCGCCGCCAGGTCTCGGCGAGGTGCGAGCTCAGCGCGGCGCGGGTCGCGCCGGCGAGGTCGAAGCTGTCCCAGAACCCCAGGTGGCGGCGGACCTCGGGGAGGATGTCATCGGTCCAGAGCTCGTCGAGGCGGCCGAGCGTCGCGCGGATGACCTGCTCGGCCCGCGCGCCGTGCGCGGCCATCTCCTCGGGCGTGCCGGTCACCATGATCATCGACTGGTACAGGTAGCCGCCGACCGTGCGCATCTGCACGCTCTCGATCGGCGCGTCGTACGCGCGGGCGCCGTAGCCGAAGCCGGCGCTGAGCGAGCGCTCGAGCATCGCGGACTCCATCGGGGCCAGGGGGTCCGGGAAGTGCATCTTGTCCTGCTGCCAGAAGTGCTGCTGATCGGCGGGGTGCAGGTCGAAGCCGGGCGCGGCGGGGATCATCGTCTGGGGGGTCATGCTGCCTCCTGGGCAAGGGTCGTGATCGGACGGCACTGAAGGAGCTGCATCGCGCTGCCCGACCAGGCCAGCTCGAGGTCGACGGGGAGCCCGAGCTCACGCTCGAGCTCCAGGGCGAGCGCGGCGGCCTCGCGGGCCTGCTCGCGGGTGAGGGACGGCCGGCGGCGCAGGAACGGCGGGACGTCGATCTCGCGGCTGCCGCCGGGGGCGCGGACGGTCATGCGCCGCTTGTCGGCGATGTGCTCGCGCGTGACCTCCAGGGTGCCGCGGTGCAGCGCCCACTCGTCGGGCGTCACGGTCCCGCCGACGATGCTCTCGCCGAGGCCGTGTGCGGCGTTGACGAGGACCTCGCCGCGCGCCGGGGCGACGGGGTCGACGCTGAACACGACGGCGGCCGCGTCGGCCGCCACGAGCAGCTGGACGAGGACCGGCAGCGGTGCGCGCGGCGCGGCGAGCCCGTTGGCGCGCCGGTAGCTCAGCGCGCGGTCGGTGTGCGCGGAGGAGCGGCACGCGGCGATCGCGGCGAGCAGCTCGTCCACGCCCTGGACGCCGAGGATCGTCTCGTGCTGGCCGGCGAAGGACGTCGCGATGCCGTCCTCGTCGGCGGCCGACGAGCGTACGGCGACGAGCGGCTCGTCCTCGCCGGCGCCGGCGCGGTCGGCGAGCTCGGCGTAGGCGAGCTGGACCATCGCGGGATCGACGGCGCCGACCACGACGAACCCGGCGGGGACCGGGAGGCGGTCGGCGAGGCGGGCGAGCGCCGCGGCCTTGCCGCCGGCGCGGCGGGCGTCGCCCGCGGCGGGGTCCTCGAACCAGAGGATCGAGGGGGCGGTCTGGAGTGGTGAGGAAATGGTGATCGTCATCGCGAGGGGAACCTTCGCGCGGCGCGATCGACCGAGAAAGGAGGGCTCCACGAGAGCGCCGGTGCGGCTGGCCCCACAACGATGTGCGCGAACCTGCACGACCATCTAGGGTCGGGCCATGGCCGAGACGACGAAGTTCCTCCTCTCCGAGGACGCGATCCCGACCCACTGGGTGAACCTCCTCCCCGACCTCCCGGGCGAGCCGCTGCCGCCGCTGAACCCGCAGACGATGGCCCCCGCCGGGCCGCCGGACCTGACCCCGATCTTCCCGATGGAGCTCATCGCGCAGGAGGTCTCGGGCGAGTCCGACATCGAGATCCCGGAGGCCGTCCGCGAGGTCTACCGGCTCTGGCGCCCGTCGCCGCTGTACCGCGCGCGGCGCCTCGAGCGGGCGCTGGGGACGCCGGCCCACATCTACTACAAGTACGAGGGCGTCTCCCCCGCCGGCTCGCACAAGCCGAACACGGCGGTGCCGCAGGCCTACGCCAACGCGCAGGCGGGCGTGAAGAAGCTCACGACCGAGACCGGCGCCGGCCAGTGGGGCTCGTCACTGGCCTTCGCGTGCTCGCTGTTCGGCCTCGAGTGCGAGGTCTTCATGGTCGGCTCGAGCTATGACCAGAAGCCCTACCGGCGCTCGATGATGCAGACCTGGGGCGCGACGGTGCACCGCTCGCCGTCGTCGCTGACGCAGTCCGGGCAGGCGAACGCGGGCAGCCCGACCGGCTCGCTCGGGATCGCGATCTCCGAGGCCGTCGAGGTCGCCGCGCAGAACGAGGACACCAACTACGCGCTCGGCTCGGTGCTCAACCACGTCCTGCTGCACCAGACGATCATCGGCCAGGAGACGATCGCCCAGATGGAGATGGCGGGCGAGGAGCCCGACGTCATCATCGGCTGCGTCGGCGGCGGCTCGAACTTCGGCGGCCTGACGTTCCCGTGGATGCGGCGCAAGATGCGCAGCGGCCACGGCCCGCGCTTCGTCGCCGCCGAGCCGGCGGCGTGCCCGACGCTCACCCAGGGCGTCTACGCCTACGACTTCGGCGACACTGCGGGCCTGACGCCGCTGATGCCGATGTACACGCTCGGACACGGCTTCGTCCCGCCGCCCGTGCACGCGGGCGGCCTGCGCTACCACGGCGACGCGCCGATGGTCTGCGCGCTGCTGAAGGCCGGGCTGCTCGAGGCGCGCGCCTACCGCCAGAACGAGACCTTCGCGGCGGCGCTGCAGTTCGCGCGCCACGAGGGGATCATCCCGGCGCCCGAGCCGGCCCACGCGATCCGCGCGGCGATCGAGGAGGCGCAGGCGGCCAAGGAGGCCGGCGAGGAGCGCGTGATCCTGTTCGGGCTCTGCGGGCACGGCCACTTCGACCTCGCCGCGTACGACGCCTACCTCGCCGGGACGCTCGAGGACCCGGAGTTCTCGCGGGCCGACTTCGAGGCGGCGGTGGGCGCGCTGCCGGAGGGCGCGCCGAGCCTGGCGTAGGAGCGACGCAGGCGCGCCGGCTACGCCACGCGGCGCATCTCCTCGGCCACGGCCCAGCGCGGCACCGACTCGCGGCCCCAGCGCGCCCGGCGGGCGTAGTCCATGAGCGTCTGGAAGTAGTCGGCGAGCGGCGGCGGGGTCGCGCCGATCGCGCGGCCGCGGGCGGCGTCGAACGTGCAGCGGACGCTGAAGTACGGGACCAGAGCACCGGCGCGGTTCTCCGCCGCGGGGTCCTCGCCGGGGCCGACGAAGACCGGCGGCTCGGCGTCGAAGGCCTCGGCCGCGAGCGTCGCGAGCTCGGTGTTCGTCGGCGCGGTGTCACCCGCGACGACGTGGAAGGAGCCCTCGCGGACGGGGCCGCAGAGCAGCTCCAGCAGGGCATCGGCGACGGTGTCCACCGGGACGATGTCCAGCCGCGCGTCGGCGTCGCCGGGCACGTTGGGGAACAACCCGCGCGCGAACGCCTGCAGCGGGAAGTAGATGACGTTGAACGCCGGCGTCCAGCCGGTGACGCTATCGCCGACGATGACGCTCGGGCGCAGGATCGACGTCGCCAGCGGGCTCGCGCGCACGAGCTCCTCGGCCTCGAGCTTGGTCTGCTCGTACGTGTTGCGGTACTCCTGCCCGACGTCGCCGTCGGCCTCGCTGACGCAGCCGTCGCGCTCACCGGCGACGTACGCGGTCGAGACGTGGACGAAGCGGTCGACCGCCCCGCGCTCCTGCGCCTCCTCGGCGAGCGCGAGGATCTCGCGCGTGCCGGCGACGTTGATGCGCCGGGCGTCCTCGAGCCCGAGCGTGAAGCTGATCGAGGCCGCGCAGTGCACGACCGCGCCGATGCTCCCGACGATCCGCTCGCGGGCCATCGCCGACAGCCCGAGACCCGGCGACTCGAGGTCCGCCGCCTGCGCGCGGACGCGGCCGCGCCGCGGGCGCTCGGCCGGCGGCAGCAGCGTCTCGAGCACCTCGTCGATCCGGCCCTGCGCCGCCTCGTTGTCGCACGCGCGGACGAGCGCGACGACGTCGCGGTCGGTCTGCTCGAGGATGCGGACGAGCAGCTCCATGCCGACGAAGCCCGTCGCGCCCGTGATCAGAACCGGCTTGCCGGTCGATGTCATATGACCTCCATGCGTCATAGCGGGATGTTGCGCGCCGGCCGGACCGGCCGCGCGGGGTGGGAGAAGGTGCGCAGGGCGGATGCCAGGCGCGCGCGGGTGGCGGACGGGGCGACGATCTCGTCGATGACGCCCTCCTCGGCGGCGCGCTCCGCGGTGAGGTGGTCGGCGGTGTAGCGGTCGGCGAGCGCGTCGCGTGCGCCGCCCGGGTCGTCGGCGGCGGCGATCTCGCGGCGATGGACGAGGTCGACCGCCTGGCGTGCGCCCATGACGCCCATCTGCGCCCGCGGCCAGGCGAGCAGCAGGTCGGCGCCGAGCTCGCGGCTGTTCATCGCGATGAAGGCGCCGCCGTAGGCCTTGCGCAGGACGACGGTCATGCGCGGCACGGACGCGGCAGCGAACGCGTGCACGAGCTTCGCGCCGTGGCGGATGACGCCACCGGCCTCCTGCGCCGTGCCGGGAAGGAAGCCCGGCGTGTCCACGAGGACGATCAGCGGCAGGCCGAAGGCGTCGCACATGTTCACGAAGCGCGCGGCCTTGGCGGCGGCCTCGGAGTTCAGCGCGCCGCCGAGGTGCCTGGGCTGGTTGGCGACGACGCCGACGGCATGGCCGTCGAGGCGCGCGTACGCCGTCACGATGTTGCGCGCCCAGCGCGCGTTGACCTCGAGCGCGCGGCCACCGTCGACGAGCGTGCGCATGACGTCGCGGACGTCGTAGACGCTGCGATCCGCGACGGGAACCGTCGCGTCGGGCAGGATGCGGGGCGGCGCGACGGCGGGCCAGCGCGGCGTGCGCTCGCTGGAGTTCTGGGGCAGGTAGTCGAGCAGGTCGCGCACGATCCAGGCCGCGTCGAGATCACTCTCGGCGACGATCTGGCAGACGCCGTTGCGCTCGTGCACGCGGGGGCCGCCGAGCGTCGCCCCGTCGACCTCCTCGCCGGTGACCTCGCGCACGACGGCGGGGCCGGTGAGGAACATCGAGGCCTGCTTCGTCATGACGACGATGTCCGTCAGCGCAGGCGCGTAGCTGCCGCCGCCGGCGGACGCGCCGCAGACGATCGAGATCTGCGGGACCTGGCCCGACAGCGCGGTGTGCGCGCGGAATATCCGGCCGTAGCCGCTGAGCGCCGCGACGCCCTCCTGCAGGCGCGCGCCGGCCGACTCGATGAAGCCGACGACGGGGATCCGCGCCCGGCCGGCGAGCTCGAGCACGCGGACGATCGTCTCGGCCTGGACGGCGCCGAGCGAGCCGCCGACGTACGCGGCGTCCTGGGCGAAGCACGCGATCGGCCGCCCGTCGACGTTGCCGGTCGCGCCCACGACGCCGTCGCCCGGGCTCGTGCGCTCGCCCATCCGGCGCGAGACCACCTCACCGCGGACGAGCTGCACCGAGTTCGGGTCGCACAGCGCCTCGATGCGCTCGAGCGGGCTGAGCTTCTCGGCCGGGGGCGTCTCGACGAGTGCGAGTGACGTCATGCAGCCTGCAGGCAGAGCGTCGCGTTGTGCCCGCCGAACCCGAAGCTGTTGGAGATCGCGACCGGCAGCCGGCCGTCGGACATCGCCAGCGGCCGCGTGGTCGGCACGTAGTCGAGATCCATGTCCTCGTCGGCCTCGGCCCAGCCGATCGTCGGCGGGGCGATCCGGTCGCGCAGCGCGAGCACGGTGGCGATCGCCTCGACGGCGCCGGCGGCGCCGAGCAGATGTCCGATCGCCGACTTCGTCGACGAGACGGGGATCTGCGACGCGCGCTCGCCGAGCGCGAGCTTCAGCGCGCGGGTCTCGGCGCGGTCGTTGAGCTGCGTCGACGTGCCGTGCGCGTTGACGTAGTCGATGTCGGCCGCGGTCAGGCCGGCGTCGTTGATCGCGACGGTCATGGCGCGGGCGCCACCGCGGCCCTCGGCATGCGGGGCCGTGATGTGGTGCGCGTCGCCGCTGGCGCCGTAGCCGCGCAGCGTCCCGAGGATGCGGGCGCCGCGGGCGCGTGCCGCATCGCCGTCCTCGAGCACGAGCACGCCGGCGCCCTCGCCCATGACGAAGCCGTCGCGGCGCGCGTCGAACGGGCGCGAGACGCCGGTCGGCGACAGGGCGTTCATCCGCGCGAAGCAGGCCCGCGAGAGCGGGGTCAGCGGCGCCTCGGCGCCGCCGGTGACGACGGCCGTCGCCTCGCCGTGCTGGATCATCCGCAGGGCGGTGCCGATCGCGTGGCTGCCGGCGGCGCACGCCGACACGACGCTGAAGACGGGGCCGCGCAGGTCGTGGCGCAGCGAGATCGCGGCGGAGCCCGCGTTGCCCATCATGAGCGGGATCGCGAGCGGGGACACCGAGCCGGGGCCCTTGTCGCGCAGCGAGTCCTGGTTGCCCTCGATCGTCGAGATCCCGCCGATGCCGGTGCCCAGCACGCAGCCGATGAGCTCGGGGTCGTAGGGCAGGCCGTCGGCCCAGCCGGCGTCCGCGACCGCCTCGTCGCCGGCGGCGACGGCCAGTTGTGTCGCACGGTCGGCGCGGCGCGCCTGCTTCGGCGTCATGAAATCCGTGACGTCGAAGTCCGCGCACGGCGCCTCCCCGTCGCGGAAGGCGGTCTCGCCGGCCGCCCAGCGCTCGTGCAGACCACGAGCGCCGTCGCCGAGGGGCGTGACGGCTCCGACTCCGGTGATGACGACGTCGCGCAAGAGCTCTACCCGACCTTCGCGACGACGAGGTCGACGACGTCGCCGACGGTCTTGATGCTCTTGAAGTCCGCGCCCTCGAGGTTGATGGCGTACGTCTCCTCGACGACCTGGGTCAGCTCGACGAGGTCGAGCGAGTCGATGTCGATCGCCTCGAGCGTCGCGTCGCGGTTGATCGCGTCGGCGTCGGCGCCGAAGGTGACGAGCGACTCGATGACGGTCTCTTCGATGGACTGCGGTGTGGCAGTGGTGGCCATGTGCAGGGGTCCTTTCTTCTCGGGGTCTAGGCGTGTACGGGTTGGGGCGCTGAGAGCAGGACGTCGCGCGATGACGCGGCCGCGCCCGGCAGGCAGCGCGGCGCGAGCTTGGCGAGCACCGCGCCCGGGCCGACGTCGACGAACGTGTTGGCGCCGGCCGCGCCGAGCGCGACCATCGTCTCCCGCCAGCGCACCGGGGAGACGAGTGCGCCGGCAAGCTCTTCGCGCGGGTCGCCGAAGGGCGCGGCGGTCGCGCAGGAGATGACCGCGATGTCCGGGAGCCGCACGTCGATCTCGGCGAGCGCCTCGTGGAACGGGATGACCGCGCGCTGCATCTGGGGGGAGTGGAAGGCGCCGGTGACGTCGAGCGCGACGGCACGCAGGCCGCTGCCGCGGGCGTCGTCGCGAGCGGCCTTCAGCTTGTCGGGCGCGCCGGAGAGGACGACCTGGCCGGGGGCGTTGTCGTTGGCCAGGCTGACGCGGTGGCGCGAGGCGAGCGCGGCCGCCTGGGCCGGCGTCGCGCCGAGGACGGCGAGCATCGTGCCGCCGCCGCTCGCGGCGCCGGCGACGTCCATGAGCAGGCCGCGCAGGACGACGAGCGCCAGCGCGTCGAAGTCGTCGATCGCGCCGGCGGCGGCGAGCGCGGTGAGCTCGCCGAGCGAATGGCCGGCGAGCGCGATCGGATCCACGCGGTCGCGGACCTGCGTCCAGCCGGCGAGCGACGCGCAGAAGATCGCCGGCTGCGCGTAGCGCGTGGACCGGTCGACGAGCGGGAACGGATCCTCGCCGACGAGGTCGATGACGGCCCGCAGCAGGTCGGGCCGGACGTCCGCGACGACGTCGCGCATGTCCGGGGTCTGGCTGCCCTGGCCCGGGAAGAGGACCGCGGTCGGTGAGGTGGAGAGCACACGACTACCGTGGCGGCGGGCGCTGCACAGCGGAACGCATCCCCCCCGACCGGGGGGATGAGAGGCCCGTGATGGGGGGTGGACGAGATGGCCAATGCGCCCGGCCCACCGGGCGCGCCCCGCTCGCCGCCGCCGTCAGCCGGCGTAGAGCACGAGCGCGCCGCGACGCTTGGAGATCGCGAACCCGCTGCGCTCCTCGTCGGAGACCTCGCCGTCGCGCGCCGTGCGCAGGGATCCGTCGAGCGAGCGCACCCGCAGGCTCTCGGCGTGCCAGCAGCGCAGGCCCGGCGATCCCGCGGCGCGCCCGATCGCGACCGCCGCCAGCAGCCGCAGCCGTGAGAACGGCCGCTCGCCGTCGAGCAGGCGGATGTCCAGCAGCCCGTCGTCGAGGCGCCGGCGCACGCTCGGCGCGGGACCGTCGGGGAGGTACGCGCAGTTGCCGATGAAGATCAGCCAGACGCGCATCGCCCGCCCGTCGATCTCCAGCACCGTCGGCTCCGCGCGGATCATCGTTCGCACGCCGGCGACGCACGTCGCCGCGAGCTTGCCGATGTGTCCCTCGAGGGACTCGCGCATGGCGACGAACTCCGGGTAGGAGCCGAGGCTCGCGGTGTTGATGAACGGCTCTCCGTCGAGCCGGCCGACGTCTACGCCGATCGCGCGGCCCTCGGCGAGCGCGTCGAGCGCGTCATCGACGGTCTCCAGGCCGAGATCGCGGCAGAGGTGGTTCAGCGTTCCACCCGGAAGCACCAGCAGTGGCAGCCCGCACTCCAGCGCCACCGCGACCGCGGCGCTCGCCGAGCCGTCGCCGCCGCCGACGCCGAGCACGCGGGCGCCCACCGCGGCCTCGCGCAGCAGCTCGCAGAGGTCCTGGCCCTCGCCGCAGGTGATGATCTGCGCCCCCGGCAGACGGCGGCGGAGCGATTCCGGGCTGAGCGACGAGCCGGCGTCGGGATTGACGACGAGCGCGAGCCCCTCGCCGTCGGGGAGGGCCGGCGCCGCCACCGCCGTGCGCTCGGGCGGGCCCTCGCCCGCGGCGACCTCGGGCAACGGCCAGATCCGCAGCGACGCTCCGGCGACCGCCGCGCCGATCGCTGCCCCCGCGAGCACGTCGCCCGGGTAGTGCGCTCCGACGTAGACGCGCGAGACCCCGACCGCGGCCGCCAGCGCCGCCAGCGGGACGCGCGCCGGCAGCGGCAGCTCCGCCCCCGCTCCGAGCGCGAAGGCGGCGGCCGACGCCGAGTGCCCCGACGGAAACGACGCCGACGACAGGGCCCGGCGCCTGCGCCGCACCTCAGGCACGTGATCGAGCGACGGGCGCGCGCGCGCAAACAGCCGCTTCGCGGGCTGGTTGGTGATCGCCGATGCGGCGGCGATGCAGCCGACCCCCCGCAGGGCGGCGCGGCGACCGCGGCGGCCGCCGGCGCGCGCGAGCACGGCCGCGATCAGCGCCCACAGCACGGAGTGGTCGGCCAGCCGGCTCAGCCGCGGCAACAGCGGATCGGCGAGCGGCACCCGCGTCCGCGAGACGAAGTCGAAGCTGCGGCGGTCGCCGGTCCCCAGCCAGGCCAGCAGCCGGGCTCGGCGTGTCGTGCGCTTGAGCATGCAGCGACCGTACCCGCGCGCGCGCTCCCGCAGCGCGCGCGGCGGCGCTCAGCTCAGCAGTCCCAGCCGCTGCGCGCGCTGGACGGCCTCGGCGCGATTGCGGACGTCGAGCTTGCGATACAGCGCGCTCGTGTGCTCCTTGACGGTGTGCGGCGAGAGGTGCAGCGCCGCGGCGATCTCGCGGTTCGTCGCGCCGCCGGCGACATGCGTGAGGACCTCGCTCTCGCGCGCCGTGAGCTGGACGCCGGCGCCGGGGGCGGGCGGCGGCTCGAACAGCGCCATGCCGAGCGCGACCATGCGCACGGCGCGCGCGACGTCGGCGGCGGGCCAGTCCTTCGGCACGAACCCGCTGGCCCCGCACGCGCGCGCGGTCGCGGGCGAGATGCGGCCCGCGCCCGAGATGAGCAGGACGCGCAGCTGCGGGCGCTCGGTCAGCAGGCGCTCGCAGACGTCGGGGCCGGACTCCTCGCCGAGGAAGAGGTCGACGAGCGCGACGTCGGGGGCGTATTTGCGCGTGAGGTCGAGCGCCTCGTCGCCGCTGCGCGCCGAGAGGCAGCGCTCGACCCAGTCCAGCTCGCCGAGCATCATCCGAAAGCCCCAGTGCACGACGTCGTGGTCGTCGACGACGAGCACGCGCAGCTTCTCGTCGCCGTTCTGGCTCATGCTCCGCCGTTCCCCGCGAGCGGGACGACGAGGCGCACCTGCCACGTCCCGCGCGCGCGCTCGCCGAACTCGACGAGGCCGCCGGCCTGCAGCGCCTCGAGCGCGGCGAGCCGCAGCCCGACGCCGGTGCTCGCATGGCGCTCGCTGGGAACGCCGTCGTTCTCGATCTCGAGCACGAGCGTGTCGTCGCGCGTGCGCGTGCGCACGACGAGACGGCGTGGGTCGGCGTGCTTGCGCGCGTTGCGGACGGCCTCGGTGAGGACGGACTGGCTCAGCGCCTGGAGCTCCGGCGGCACCTCGACGAGCGGGCCCTCGACGACGAGACCGAGGTCGGGATGCTCGCGGCGCAGGCGGTCGAGCTCGGCGGCGAGCGTCGTGTCCGTCGGCGCCGAGCTGCGCCCGAGCGGGCGCTGCAGCGCGGAGCGCAGCTCGCTGAGCGCGCCGCCGACCTCCTGCGCGCAGCGGGCGCGGGCCTCGGCCGTCAGCGGCTGCTCGGAGGACAGCACGAGCGAGACGCCGAACAGGCGCTGGACGACGCCCTCGTGGATCGTGCGCGCGAAGTCGATGCGCTCCTCGAACTCGCGCGCGCGCTCGCCCTGTGCGGTCGCGATCCGCGACGCCGACGCCAGGCCGAGCGTCTTGCCGAGCATCCACAGCAGGTCGCTGCGCTGCTCGTCCAGCGGCGACGAGCCGGCCTCGGGCTCGGCGAGGATGACACCGAGCCAGCGCCCGGCCGCGACGATCGGCACGTAGACGATCGGGTGGTCGCCGACGAGCTCGGCGAACTCGGCGGAGATGACGTGGCCGTTGCCGGGCAGGACCTCGATGACGCGGTCGTCCTCGAGCGCCTGACGCGCGACCGGCGCCGACTCGACCGTCACCTCGGCGTCGGTGAAGCGGTCGAGGGCGACGCCGTGCGAGCCGGCGGCGTGCACGCGCCGGCGGGCGTCGTCGTAGCTGAAGATCACCGCGCGCTGCATCTGGGCGATGCGGCAGACGGCCTCGGCGAGGGCGGAATAGAACTCGGCCGAGTCGAGGTCGTCGTCGATGCGGGCGAGCACGTCGCTCAGCAGATCGAGTGCGGCGAGCGAGTACTGCTGCCCGGCTGCCGGGCGCGGCGGATCCATGACGATCATCGTGACGGACGAATCGGCACTATGCGGTTAACGAGCGTCCTGGTGCCGCGCAGTTGCGGTCGGCGGTGCTGCCACTCCCGATGGTCTGCGGTCGCGCCGGCGCCTACCGCATCACCGAGGGAGACCGGCGTGGCGAGGCGCACGCGGCGAGCCCGTAGAGCGTCTGTGGCCGAGGGGTCTTGCGAAATGCGTCCCACATGGGGACGCAAAGCACAACACCCCCCGGGCCCTGCGCCCCGGCGCCTGAGAAGCGCCTACGCCCGGGCGCGGCGGACGCCGCGCAGCGCGAGCCCGCCGCGCCGCGCACGGCCGTCGGCGGCGCGCATCTGCGTGGCGCGCAGCCGCAGCAGCTCGACGGCGCCGGCGGTCGGGATGAACGGGTCGGCGATGACGCGTCCGTCGCCGAGCGCGAGCGCGGCCCACGGGCGGTCGTCGACGACCGCGACGAGCACGGGACCCGTCAGCGGGGCGGCCGAGTCGAGCTCGGCGAGGTCGTGCAGCGGCGCGATGTCGCCGTCGTGCGCCGGGCGGATGACGACGACGTCGCGGATGGCCTGCGTATCGGTGACCGGATCCAGCCGGTCGAACACTTCTTCAATTCGACGCCACATGTGGGATCCCAATTCGCTGTTGGACATAGGTGTATGACCACTGTACGATCCAACACCACGGTGTCAATGTCGTACAAACTCAACGTGTTGGACCTCGAACGCGACGGCGAGATCTCGCTCACGCAGCAGCTCGTCAGCCGCATCGCGGCGCTCGTCGACAGCGGCGAGCTCGAGCCCGGATCCAGGCTCCCCGCGACCCGCGCGCTCGCCGCCGACGCCGGCATCAACCACCTCACCGCGGTCCGCGTCTACCGCCGGCTGGCCGAGCTCGGCTACGTCACCGCCGCCGTCGGCCGCGGGACGTTCGTGCGCCGCAGCGCCCCGGCGGCATCCCCCGGCCCCGCCGGCCGCGCGGTGCGCGAGAACGACGACTGGCATCACGCGATGCTCGCGGCGCGCCCGATCTCCTACGCCGACGAGATGCTGCGGGCCTCGCTGCACACGCCGCACACGACCGACGCGATCTCGCTCGGCTCCGGCTTCCCGGACCCCGACCTGTGCCCGTCCGGCGAGCTCGCGCAGCTCGCCGCCGAGATCGCGCGCGAGGACCCCCGCGCGGTCACCGGCTACCTCGAGGTCGAGGGCCTGCCCGAGCTGCGCGAGCGCCTCGCCGAGCTCGGCCGCGCGTCCGGCTTCGCCCGCAGCGCCGACGAGATCCTCGTGACCTCCGGCGCGCGCCAGGGCATCGATCTCGTCGCGCGCGCGCTGCTCGGGCCCGGCGACGTCGCGGTCGTCGAGTCGCCGACGTTCGCGGGGACGCTCGCGTCGCTGCAGGCGACCGGCGCGCGCGTCCTGCCGCTGGCGATGGACGGCGACGGCGCCGACATCGACGCGCTCGAGCGGATCCTCGCCCGCCACGAGATCAAGCTCGTCGCGATCCAGTCGTCGTGCCAGAACCCGACCGGCGCCGACCTCTCGCCCGAGCGCCGGGCGCGGCTGCTCGAGCTCGCCCGCACGCGCGGGTTCTTCGTCCTCGACGACGGCGTCTACGCGACGATCCGCTATGACGGCGACCCGCTGGCGCCGCTGCGCTCGCAGGCCCCGGCACACGTCATCTACGTCGACTCGTTCTCCAAGACGATCGGCGGCGGCCTGCGTGTCGGCTGGCTCGCCGCCTCCGGGCCGGTCTTCGAGCGCATCGTGCACCTGAAGATGGACGGCGACATCCACACGGCGTCGCTGCCCCAGCACCTCGGCGCGCGCTATCTGCGCGGCGACCGTCATGCGCGGCTGCTTGCCAGGTCGCTGCCGGTCTACCGCCGCCGCCGCGACGCCCTCCTGCGCGCGCTCGAACGCCACCTCGGCGATGACGCGCAATGGACCACGCCCGCCGGCGGCCATCACGTCTGGGTCACGCTCCACGACGCCGTCGACGAGCGCGCGCTGTACGCCGAGGCGCTGCGCGCGGGCATGACGTTCCTGCCGGGCGGCGCGCTGCAGGCCGAGAAGTCGACGCGCACGACGCTGCGCCTGTCGTTCGGGCTCGCCGAGCCGGCCGACCACGACGAGGCCGTGCGGCGCCTGGCGGTCGCGCTGCGCGAGGTGCGCCGGCGCAGTCGTGGCAGCGCCACCGGCGCGCTTTCCTGACATCTGGTCCAACGCCGCGGCCGTGCGTTTGTACCGGCGGGCCATAGACGCGGCGCGAACTTTGTCCACGTGGACAAAGACCCCGCCCCGGGTCGGCGACCAGCCTGCCTGACATCAAGCCAAGGGGGACAGGCCAATGAAGCTCGTCATCGGGATCGTGCGCCCGGAGAAGGCCAACGACGTGCTCGAGGCGTTGTATCGCGCCGAGGTCCGCGGCTTCTCGCTGAGCAAGGTGCAGGGCCACGGCGGCGAGCTCGATCGTGTCGAGACGTACCGCGGGACGCGCGTGCAGATGGGGCTCGCCGACAAGGTCCGCTTCGAGATCGCGGTCTCCGACGAGTTCGTGCAGCCGACGATCGAGGCGCTCTGCGACGGCGGCCAGACGGGCGAGGTCGGCGACGGCAAGATCTTCATCGTGGCGCTGGAGCGCGTCGTGCGGATCCGGACCGGCGAGACCGACCACGGCGCCGTGACGCCGGTCGGCACGTCGTGAGCGCGATGCTCGCCGCCGCCGCCGCCGGGCAGGTCGACACGGGCGACACCGCCTGGATGCTCGCCGCGACCGCGCTCGTCCTGCTCATGACGCCCGCGCTGGGCCTGTTCTACGCCGGGCTCGTGCGCGAGAAGAACACGCTCAACACGTTCATGATGTGCATCGGGGCGATCGCCGTCGCCACCGTCACCTGGGCGCTCGTCGGCTACTCGCTCGCCTTCGACGGCACCGGCAGGATCATCGGCGGCCTGCACCTCGCGCTGCTCAACAACGTCGGCTTCGCGCCGCGCGCCGGGACGACGATCCCGCAGCTCGTCTTCTTCGCCTTCCAGGCGACGTTCTGCATCATCACGGTCGCGCTCGTCTCGGGGGCCGTCGTCGAGCGCATGCGCTTCGGGCCCTTCCTCCTGTTCGCGGCGCTGTGGTCGATCCTCGTCTACGCGGTGCTCGCGCACTGGTCCTTCGGCGGCGGCTGGCTCGCCGCGCAGGGAACGCTCGACTTCGCCGGCGGCGTGCCCGTCGAGATGGGGTCGGGCTTCTCGGCGCTCGCGGCGGCGCTCGTCGTCGGCTCGCGCAAGGACTACGGCCGCCAGGCGCTGCTGCCGCACAACTCGGTCTACGTCCTCGTCGGCGCCGGGCTGCTGTGGTTCGGCTGGTTCGGCTTCAACGGCGGCAGCGGCTTCTCGACCGGCAACCCGGGCGTGCTCGCGTTCACGAACACGCTCCTGACGCCGGCCTGCACGCTCGCCGTCTGGATGGTGCTCGACGCGATCCGCGGCAGCCAGGTGACGGCGATCGGCGCGGCGACGGCGATCATCGTCGGCTGCGTCGGGATCACGCCGGCGGCGGGCTTCATCAGCCCCGCGTGGGCGATGGTGCTCGGCGCGGTCGCCGCGGTGCCGAGCTACCTCGCGATCGTCTGGCGGACGCGGACGCGGATCGACGAGACGCTCGACGTGCTCGCGGCCCACGGCGTGGCGGGCTTCACCGGCATCCTCTTCATCGGCGTCTTCGCGAACAAGTCCTGGAACGGCGTCGCCGACGGGCTGTTCTACGGCGACGCCGGCCAGCTCGGCTCGCAGGTCGTCGCGGCGCTGGCCACCCCGGTCTACGCGTTCGTCATGACCTACGGCCTGCTGAAGGGCATCCAGGCGCTCTTCCCGCTGCGCGGGTCCGATCACGACGAGGCGCTCGGCATGGACCTCGTCCACCATGGCGAGGAGGCCTACGCGTCGGGCGAGGGGGCGATCCTCATCAAGCCCGAGGGCGACATCGAGGAGGTCCTCCGCGTCGCCGCACGGGTGTAGACCGCGTGGGGTACCGTGCGCTGTCCCCCGCCGTCCGATCCTGAGGTGTGACCGCGATGAAGATGGTGATTGCCTATATCCGCCACGAGGCGTTCGAGCCGATCCGGGCCGATCTGCTCGTCAAGGGGTTTCCGTCGCTGTCGGTGTCCGAGGTCAAGGGATCCGGGCGCCAGAAGGGCATCACGGAGCGCTACCGCGGGGCCGAGCTCACGAACTACCTGCGGCCGAAGGTGAAGATCGAGTGCGTCGTCGCCAACGGCGACGTGCGCCTCGTCGTCGACACGGTCCTCAAGCACGCGCGCACCGGCGGCGTGGGCGACGGCAAGGTCTTCGTCCTGCCCGTCGAGGAGGCCTACCGCGTGCGCACCGGCGAGGCCGGCGAGGAGATCCTCCAGGCGCATCCGGATGCGGCGAAGGCGATGTAGGTCGGGCTAACGCAGGTCGCGGTACGTCAGCACGACGCGGCCGAGCACGACGACGTCCCCGTCGCGCAGCTCGGCCTCGTCGACGCGACGGCCGTTGACGACCGTCCCGTTCGTGCTGCGGTCGTCGAGGATCCGCAGCCCGGCGGCGCGGGCGACGATGATCGCGTGGCGCGCCGAGACGGTGTGATCGTCGAGGCGCACGTCGGCGACGATGCCGCGGCCGACGTGCGTGACGTCGTCGCCGATCACGAACGCCGTCCCGTCGTCGGCGAGCAGGTAGCGAGCCGGCGCGAGATCGTCGAGCGCGCTCCCGCGGCGCAGGCCGTCGCCGGAGGGCGCGACGTCGAGCGCGGCGGTCGCCGGGAAGTCGTCGATGAGGGCTGGGGCTCGGGCCATGCAAGCAGTCCAGCGGCTCGCCCTCAAGCCCGGCTTAAGAGCGCCGCAATTCGTACGCAGCTCTTATGCGCGCATGGGAGTGTCCTGCCACCCCTCCCCTGCACCCGAACGAAAGGACGCGGCATGCGTGCACGAAGGATCGCGGCGCTCGCCCTCACGGGCGCGCTGCTCGCCGGCGGCGCCGGCGCGGCGATCGCCGCCGTGACCAAGGACGACGGCAAGAAGGCCGAGGACGCGGTGCTCAACGATGCCGCCAAGCGCCTGAACGTCGAGCCCGGCCAGCTGCGCGACGCGCTGTCGGCGGCCGAGAACGCCCAGCTCGACCAGGCCGTCAAGGACGGCAAGCTCACGCAGAAGCAGGCCGACGCGATCAAGGCGCGGCGCGCGCAGTCCGGCCGCGTGCTCGGCGGCGGCCCCGGCCTGCGCGGCTCCCACGGCGGTCGCGGCTTCGGCCACGGCTTCGGCCCGCACGGCGGCCCGGCGGGCGCGATCTTCCCGAGCCTCGCGAAGGCCCTGGGGACCACCGACACGCAGCTGCGCACGCAGCTGCGCGCCGGCAAGAGCATCGCCGACATCGCCAAGGCACAGGGCAAGTCGCTCGGCGACGTGCGCACCGCGATGAAGGCCGACGCCAAGACGCAGGCCGACAAGGCCGTCGCCGGCGGCGACCTCACGCAGGCGCAGGCCGACAAGCTGCTGTCGCACCTCGACGAGGCGCTCGCGCACCTCGGCGACGCACGGCCGAAGCTCCGCCTCCGCGGTCACCGCGGCGGCGGGCCCGTGCCCGACCTGCGGCCCGGCAGCTTCGGGCCCGGCGGCGGAGGCGCCCCCGAACTCGACCCCGCGGGCGGCGTCTTCAGCTGATCGACGGTCAGCCTCCGCCGGGCGGGTCCCGGCGGAGGACGACCGCAACCCTCTCAGCAACTTCCCAGGGTTGCGGACGACAATGTCCGCATGCAGACCCCGGCGACGGCCACCACCGAGCAGCACCGCATCCTCGTCGTCGACGACGAGCCGAACATCGTCGACGTCGTCTCGATGGCGCTGCGCTTCCAGGGCTTCGCGGTCGAGTCCGCCGGCAACGGCCGCGACGCGCTCGCGGCGGTGCGCAGCTTCGACCCGCACCTGCTCGTCCTCGACGTCATGCTCCCCGACATGGAGGGCTTCGAGGTCGCCGAGCGCCTCGGCGCGCAGCGCGGGCAGCTGCCGATCATCTTCCTCACCGCCCGTGACGCGACGCAGGACAAGGTCCGCGGCCTCACGACCGGCGGCGACGACTACGTCACCAAGCCCTTCAGTCTCGAGGAGCTCGTCGCGCGCATCCGCGTCATCCTGCGGCGCACCGGCCTCGCCCAGCCGTCCTCCAGCCGGCTGACGTTCGAGGACCTCGAGCTCGACGAGGACACGCACGAGGTCAGCCGCGCCGGCGAGCCGGTCGAGCTCACGGCGACCGAGTACCGGTTGCTGCGCTACCTCCTGCTCAACCCGCGCCGCGTCCTCACGCGCGCGCAGCTGCTGGACCACGTCTGGGAGTACGACTTCGACGGCGACTCGCGCATCCTCGAGACGTACGTCAGCTATCTGCGCAAGAAGCTCGACCCGCACGGGCCCTCGCTCATCCAGACCGTGCGCGGCGTCGGCTACGCGCTCCGGCTGCCGCGGGTGTAGCGATGTCGCTGCGCGGGCGGCTCATCCTCACGCTCGTGGTGCTCGCGGGCTTCGGCCTGCTCGTGCTCGGCGCGGTGACGTATGCGGCGCTGCGCTCCTACGAGGTCGACCGCATCGACCAGCGGGCGACGGCGGCGGTCGACCAGGCCGACATCCAGCTGCACCGCAACGACGTCGACGACGTGCTCGGACGCCGGCCGTCCGGCGACGCCGACGATCGTCACCGCCCCGCCGGCCCTCCCGGCGGCATCGGCCTGGCCCCGTCCGGGACCTACGCCGAGCAGCGCGACGCCTCCGGCGCGGTCATGGCGCACACCGTGCTCGGCCTACCGGCGGGCGATGACGAGCCGGCCGCGCCGAAGCTCCCGACAACACTGCGGATCGGCGATCGCAGGACGGTCGGCGCCACCGGACAGTCGGATCTGCGCTACCGGGTCTACGCCACCCAGACGCCGGGCAATCCGGCCGACATGACGGTCGTCGCGGTCCCGTTCACGGAGATCGACGCGACGCTCAACCGGCTGCTCGTCATCGAGGCCTTCGTCATCGCCGCCGTCCTGCTCGCGCTCGCGGCCGCCGCCTGGTGGCTCGTGCGCCTCGGGCTGCGCCCGCTGGACCGCATCGGCGCCACGGCCGGCGCGATCGCCGCCGGCGACCTCTCGCACCGCGTCGAGCGCGCGGAGCCGCGGACGGAGGTCGGGCGCCTCGGGCTCTCGCTCAACGCGATGCTCGCGCGCCTCGAGGAGGCGTTCGCCGAGCGCCGCGCGAGCGAGGAGCGCCTGCGCCGCTTCCTCGCCGACGCCTCGCACGAGCTGCGCACGCCGCTGTCGTCGATCCGCGGCTACGCCGAGCTGTTCCGGATCGGCGCCGCCCGCGAGGGCCCGGACGTCGAGAAGGCGATGAGCCGCATCGAGGACGAGTCGGCGCGGATGGGCGTGCTCGTCGAGGACCTCCTGGCGCTCGCGCGCCTGGACGAGATCCGCGACGCGCACCGCGAGCCCGTCGACCTCACCGACCTCGCCTCCGATGCCGTCGACGACGCGCGCGCCGTGGCGCCCGACCGCGAGATCGCGCTGCTCGGGGGCGCCAACGGCGACGCCGTCGTCGACGGCGACCCCGACCAGCTGCGCCAGGTGCTCGCCAACCTCGTGCGCAACGCGCTCGTGCACACGCCGGCGGGCACGCCGATCGAGGTCTCGATCGCGACCGCCGGAGCGCAGGCGACACTCGCGGTCCGCGACCACGGGCCGGGGCTGCCGACGGACGACCCGAGCGAGCTCTTCGACCGCTTCTGGCGCGCGGACCCGGCGCGCGGGCGCGGGCGTGCCGGCGCCGGGCTCGGCCTGGCGATCGTCGCCGCGATCGTCCACGCGCACGGCGGGCGGGCCGAGGCCGCCGACGCCGAGGGCGGCGGGGCGCGCTTCACCGTCGTGCTGCCGCTGCTCGCCGACGGCGACTGACGCGCGCGTCGCGCGCACGCCGCGGCGCGGGCGACTAGGCTGCCGCGCCTGGGGGTGGCCATGAAGCTCAAGCGGATCAGGCTGAAGCGAAAGCAGGCCGCGGCGGCCGGGGCAAAGCCCGGCGGGCGCGGGAAGAAGCTCGGCAGGCGCGCGCTGAAGGGCGCCGGGTTGCTGCTCGTGGCGCTCGTCGTCGTGCTCGCCGCGTATGAGCTGACGGGCTCCGACGACAAGGAGCAGGTCGCCGGCCCGCCGCCGGTGCGCGTGCGCGTCCTCGAGCCCGGGACCTTCCAGGCGTCGCACGCGTTCGCGCCGTACTACGTCGTGCCCGACAAGCGCGTCGCGAGCCCGGCCGACCTCTCGGAGGCCGCGCGCAACCGCTTCGTCACGCGGCCGAAGGCGGCGCTCGCGAAGGGCGGCCAGGCCGGCAGCCCGCAGATCGTGCGCCTGGAGCTGCGGTCGACGACGAGCGACCCGGTCACCGTCGAGGGCGTGAAGTTCGACGTCGTCAGCGACGCGCGGCCGCTGAAGGGCTGGTTCACGGCGCAGCCGGCGTGCTCGCTGCAGCGCGTGCGCGTCGCGCGCGGCAGCCTCGACGGCCGGCGGACGGTGCGCTACGTCGACACGCGGGGCGTCTCGTCGCGCAAGCTCGCGCTCGCGCTCGACCGCAAGCGCCCGGCCGTCCTCGAGCTGCAGGCGGCGACGAGCGCCCACCGCGTCGCGTGGACCGCGCGGCTGTCGATCAGCCGCGATGGCGGGGCGGTCCAGACCGTGACGGTCGACGACGACGGCGCGCCGTTTCGCGTCACGTCGGCGCGCGACGCGCGCGGTTACGCCCCGACGTTCGGGGCGACGGGCATCGACGGCTTCGCCCGCAACCGCGCCTGGGACCACGGGCGGATCACCGGCTGCTCCTGAGGCGGCGCGCCTGCGCGACCGGCGCCGTCCCGTTCGGAGCCGCCGTACGCTGGAGCGATGCGCACGCTCGCGCTCGACGTCCAGCAGCTCGACGGGCTGCCGCCCAGCACGATCAACGTCTACCTCGTCGGCAACGTCCTCGTCGACGCGGGCACGCAGGTCGCCCGGCGGCGGATCCTGCGCGAGCTGCGCGGCCGCGAGCTGGCGGCGCACGTCGTGACCCACGCCCACCCCGACCACTTCGGTTCCAGCCACGCGATCTGCGAGCGGCTCACGGTGCCGCTGTGGACCGGCGAGCTCGACGCCGACGCCGTCGAGGCCGGTCGCCCGGTGTCGGCGCCGACGCGCGTCGGCGAGCTCATGCGCCGGGCCAAGCCGGCGGGCCACCCGGTCGCGCGGCGCCTGCGCGAGGGCGACGCGGTGGGCGCGGGCTTCAGCGTCCTGGACGCCCCGGGCCACACGCCGGGGCACGTCGCCCTCTGGCGTGAGGCCGACCGCACGCTCATCGCCGGCGACGCCTTCCTCAACCTGCCGCGCCTCGGCGCGCCGCCGGGCTTCCTCACGTACGACGCCACCCAGAACCGGGAGTCGATGCGCCGGCTCGCCGAGCTGCGCCCCGCGCTCGTGCTCTTCGGGCACGGGCCGCCGTTGCGCGATCCCGACCGGCTCGCGCGGGCGGCCGGCCTCACCTAGCCACTCATCGCCCGACGCCCGCTAGCGCCTCGAGCGCGCGCTCGAGGTGGCGCTCCTGCAGGCGGATGTGGCTCTGCTGGCTCATCGAGCGCGGGGCGACGCCGATCGCCTCGACCGGCGGCGCGTTGGAGAGCAGCGGCACGACGAGCAGCAGCTCGACGGCGACCGACCACGGCCACCGCTCTGAGCGCTGCGGATCGCACTCCGGCTCGCCGCCGACCTCGGCGATGCCGAAGATGCAGCGCCAGCCGGCGGCGTAGAGCACGAGCCGGTCGCCGGTGCCGATCCGCGGTCGGCGGGGGAACCCCGTGCGCCCGGGCGCGACGAGCGAGCTGCCGGCGGCGAGCCAGTGGTCGGGCAGCGGCTGCGCGCCGGTGCCGTGGCCCTTGAGGTAGACGCTCACCGCCGGCGCAGGCGCAGGCGCGGCCACCGCCGCCGGGACCCGGCGCCGCTCGCGATCGAGCGGGCCAGCAGCTGCATCGGATGCACGAGCTCCAGCGGCCGGCCCTTGCGCTCCAGGTGCGCGGCGATCTGCAACGTGCAGCCGGGGTTCGCCGCGGCGATGACGTCGGCACCGGCGGCGAGGAGGTTGTCGGCCTTGCGCGCGCCGAGCTCGGCCGCGGCGTCCGGGCGGGTGAGGTTGTAGATCCCCGCCGAGCCGCAGCAGATCTCCCACTCGGCGGGCTCGACGAGCTCGATCCCCGGGATCGAGCGCAGCAGGTCGCGCGGCTGCGTGCGCACGCCCTGCGCGTGCGCGAGGTGGCAGGCGTCGTGGTAGGCGACCTTCAGGTTGATGCGCCCGCGCGGCGCGCGCGCCTCGACGGAGGCCAGCAGCTCGTGGACGTCGCGGGCGCGGCTCGCGACGGCCTCGGCCCGCTCGCGCCACTGCGGGTCGTCGCGCAGCAGGTGGCCGTAGTCCTTGATCGCCGAGCCGCAGCCGGCGGCGTTGACGACGACGTGGTCGAAGCCCTCGAAGGCCTCGATCGTCGCCTTCGCGAGCGGCAGCGAGTCCTCCTCCTGGCCGGCGTGCAGGCCGAGCGCCCCGCAGCAGCGCGGCGAGCGCGGCGCGTGGACCTCGAAGCCCTCGGCGGCGAGGACGGCGACGGTGTCGGCGTTGACGTCGCCGAAGTACGCGCGCTGGACGCAGCCCTGCAGGAAGCCGACCGTGCCGCGCTGCTCCCCGCGCGCCTTCGTGACGGCCGGCAGGCGCCGGACGGCGTCGCGCAGCGTCACCGGCGGCGCGAGCTCGGTGAGCGTGCGCGCGAGCGGGATGCGGTCGATCAGCTTGGAGCGCTGCAGCCGCGCCGCGAGGCCCGAGCGCCGGTAGGCGACGAGCAGCGGGACGGTCGCGCGCAGCCGGCCGGGGTGCGGGAACATCGCGAACAGCCCGCGCCGCAGCAGGCGCTCGCCGCGGGTGCGCGGGTGCAGGCGCTCGACCTGCTGGCGCGTGTCCTCGATGAGCAGGTCGTAGCGGACGCCCGACGGGCAGGCGGTGACGCAGGCCATGCAGCCGAGGCAGTTGTCGAAGTGCCCGGCCATCGTCGGTGTCAGCGCGCTGCCGTCCTGCAGGCCCTCGCCCATGAGGACGATGCGCCCGCGCGGCGAGTCCATCTCCTCGTTCCACAGGACGTAGGTCGGGCAGGTCGGAAGGCAGAAGCCACAGTGCACGCAGTCCTCGATGAGCTCGCGCTCGGGCGGCTTGTGGTCGTCGAAGGCGCGATCGATCGGGGTCTTCATCAGATGCCTCCGGCGAAGACGCCGGGGTTGCAGGTGGCGGTCGGGTCGAAGCGCTGCTTGACGCGGCGCATGAGCACGAGCGCCGAGGTCTCCGGCTGGTCCCACGGATCGAGGTGCGCGCGGACGTAGGCGGGCGCGTCGAGGACGACGCAGGGCGACGGATGCAGGACCTTGCGCAGGCGCGCGATCGCCTGCACGAGCTCGCCCGGAGCCGCGGGCGGCAGCGCGATCCAGGACAGGCCGAGCGCGGCGCGGCCGACGACGCTCGCCCCCGCGATGTCGGCGGCGACGCAGACGTCGTGCAGCTGCGTCGGGCGCCCGGACACGCGGATGACCGCACCGTCGGCGCTGCGCTGGCCCGCGCGCTGCGCCGCCCACAGCGGCTCGTCGTCGGCGACGACCGCCGCCTCGGCGCCGGCGGCGGCGAGCAGGCGCTCGGCCGCCGCCGCCTGCTGGGCCGCCGCGACGCCGGCGAAGCGCGCGAGCACCATCCCCTCCCCCGCCTCCCAGCGCACGTCGAGCGCCTGCGCCTCCAGCGAGCTCGTCGCGAGCGCGATCGCGGCCTCCTGCAGCCGCGCGGCGTCGCCGGTCGCGCCGCTCGCCGTCGCGTGCGCGGGGGAGCGCGGGTGCAGCCGCACGGCGACCTGCGTCACGAGGCCGAGCGTCCCGCAGGACCCGCTGAAGAGCTTCGCGAGGTCATAGCCGGCGACGTTCTTGATGACCTTGCTGCCGGCCTGGGCGATCGAGCCGTCCGACAGCGCGATGCTCACGCCGAGCACGAGGTCGCGCGCGGCGCCGTAGCGGTGGCGCAGGGGGCCCGAGTCGCCGGCGGCGATCGCGCCGCCGACCGTCGCCGCGTCGCCGGCGCCGAGCGGCGGGTCGAGCGCGAACATCTGGCCGGCGGCGGCGAGCACGTCGTCGAGCGCGCGCAGCGGCACGCCGGCCTGCAGCACGGCGGTGAGGTCGCCCTCGTTGTGCTCGAGGATCGCGTCGAGCGCGGTCGTGCGCAGCTGCACGCCGTACGCGGCGCCCGGATGGCCCCAGTCCTTCGTCGCCGCGCCGGCGATCCGGACGGCGGTCCCGTCCTGCGCGCAGGCGCGCAGGAGCGCGGCGGCGTCCTCGGCGCTCGCCGGCGTCTCGCGGCGCACGGTGTCGGCGGTGCCCATCAGAAGCGCTCGGCGATGCCGTCGCGCTCGAGCGGGTGGCGGCGGTAGGGCCCCGGGACCTCGCCGCACAGCCGCGGGGTGGGCATGACCTTGCCGGGGTTCGCGAGGCCGCGCGGATCGAAGGCGCAGCGCAGCATCTGGAACGCCGCGAGGTCGGGCTCGGAGAACATCGACGGCATGTAGCGCTTCTTGTCGACGCCGACGCCGTGCTCGCCGGTGATCGACCCGCCGGCCTCCACGCAGGCCTCGACGATGCGCCCGGCGAGCTCCTCGGCGCCCGCCGCCTGCTCCTCGCCGTCGTAGAGCACGAGCGGGTGCAGGTTGCCGTCGCCGGCGTGGAAGACGTTCGCCACGCGCAGGCCGTACTCCTCGGCGAGCTGCGCGATCCGCGTCAGCACCTCGGGCAGCTTCGTGCGCGGGATGACGCCGTCCTGGACGTAGTAGTTGGGTGCCAGCCGGCCCATCGCCGCGAACGCCGCCTTGCGCGTGCGCCAGATCGCCGCGCGGTCGGCGGCGCCCTGCGCGATCCGGATGCTCAGCGAGCCGTTGCGCTCGCAGATCGCGACGACGTCGTCGAAGCACGCCTCGCACTCCGCGAGCGAGCCGTCGAGCTCGATGACGAGCGCCGCGCCGACGTCGGTCGGGAAGCCCGCGCCGACGGCCTTCTCGGCGGCCTGGATCGTGAGGTTGTCCATCATCTCGATGGCGCCCGGGATGATGCCGCCCGAGACGATCTCCGACACCGCCTCGCCGGCCTGGCTCGTCGTGTCGAAGAAGGCGACCATCGTCTTGATCGCCTCGGGGACCGGCACGACGCGCAGCGTGATCTGCGTGCAGATCCCGAGCGTCCCCTCCGAGCCGACGAACGTGCCGAGCAGGTCGTAGCCGGGGTGGTCGAGCTCGGCTCCGCCGAGCGTCACGACCTCGCCGTCGGCGAGCACGACCTCCAGGCCCGTGACGTAGTTCGTCGTGAAGCCGTACTTGAAGCAGTGCGCGCCGCCCGAGTTCTCGGCGACGTTGCCGCCGATCGAGCAGACGATCTGCGACGACGGGTCGGGCGGGTAGAAGTGCGTCGGCGCGACGGCCAGGCTGACCTCGGTGTTCGTCACGCCCGGCTCGACGACGATGCGCCCGTTCGGCAGGTCGACCTCGAGCACGCGCCGCATCCGCGTCACGGCGATGAGCACGCCGTCGACGACAGGCAGCGCGCCGCCCGACAGGCCCGAGCCCGCGCCGCGCGCGACCCAGGGGACGCCGGCGTCCGCGCAGGCGCGGACGACGTCGCGGACCTCGTCGGCGGTGCCCGGCAGGACGACCGCGCCGGGCGTGGCGCGGTACTGCAGCAGGCCGTCGGATTCGTACGTGCGCAGCTGCGTCGGGTCGACGAGCACGTGCTGCTCCCCGCACACCGCGCGCAGGCGCGCGAGCAGCGCGGGGGTCAGCGGCGCGGGATCGGTGGTGATCGGAGCCGTCGTCGTCAAGGGCTGACGGAGGGTACCTGCGGATTCTGTCGGGCGCATCGCGTACCGTCGCGCTTTGCACCTTGGGCGAGGGGAGCGAGATGGGCCAGCAGATGTACGTGTTCGATGGGCAGCTCGTCGGATGCGAGGGGGTGCGCCGGGCGATCGGGGTGCGCGATGACCTCACGCTCGTCGACCTGCACTACGCGCTGCAGTCGGCATTCGGCTGGGACGACGACCATCTCTACGCGTTCTGGCTGGAGGGCGGGTTCTGGGCGCCCGACCGCGAGCACTACGTCAGCCCGCACCACGCGACGACGGCGGATCCGCGCGGCCGAAGCGCGTGCACGTCGCTCGGCGGGCTCGGCCTGCGGGCGGGCCAGGCGATCTCCTACGTGTTCGACTTCGGGCGCGAATGGCGCGTCGCGCTGACCGTCCGCGGCATCGAGGCCGACGGCGAGCGCCGCTCGCCGCGGCTGCTGGAGTCCGCCGGCGCGGCCCCGCCGCAGTACGCGGCACTGCAGGCCCTGTAGCAACGACCGGCGCTCCGCGGGTGAGCGGGGCGCCGTGGTGCTGCCGGTTGTCGCATGCGCGCGGCCTACGGGTGGCCGCCCATCGCGTTTGACGGCGGTGACGTTGAAGTTCGCGTCGACGAGCACGACGACCTCGCTGCCGTCGGCCTTCGTGACGTGCGCCTCGTAGGGCGAGCTGGAGTCGGCGTCGTTCTCGACGCGCTCGACGGTGCCGCCGCTGACCTTGGCCTCGGCGGCGGCCTTGACCTTCGCCGCCGTGTCGCCGGTGAGCAGCTTCTCGACCTGGCCGCCCGAGCCGACGTGGCCGCCCATCGACGGGTCACGCTGCATCGCGGCGAGGACGGTGAGCGTGTTGCGGAGAGCGGGCATCGGGGTGGTCATCCTTTGGTGTGGGAGGGCGGGGTGCTGCTGGACGTCATGGTGCGGGCGGCCCGTGTGAGCCGCCCGTGCCCTTCCACAGGGTTTGCTGAGAGTCGCGCGCGCCGGGCTCAGGCGCCGCTGCGGATCCGGAACATCAGCTCGTCGGGGTAGCACCAGCTCCAGTTCTCCCCGGGCTGGACGGAGCGGACGATCGGGTGACCCGATTCGCGGTGGTGCGCCGTCGCGTGGCGGTTGGGCGAGCTGTCGCAGCAGCCGATCTTGCCGCAGCTGTGGCACATCCGCAGGTGCACCCACTGCCCGCCGCTCTTCAGGCACTCCTCGCAGCCGGCGATGTCGTCGGGCGCGTCGACGAACTCCACGCTGTCCAGGTGCGTACACGCGACCACGCCCGCAGCTTAACGGGCGCGAGCCCGGCGCTCAGGCGCCGGGCTCGGGCCGTTGTGCCCTCTCTGGGCTACGGGTGCCGGCGCGTCTGGACCGACGTCGCCTCGAAGCTCGAGTTCACGAGCACGACGACCTCGGTGCCATCGGCCTGCTTGACGTGCGCCTCGTAGGGCGAGCTCGAGTCCGAGTCGTTCTCGACGCGCAGGACGGTGCCGCCCGGGACCTTGGCCTCGGCCGCGGCCCTGACCTTCGCCGCCGTGTCGCCGGTCAGCGCCGTCTCGGCCTTGTGGTCGCCGCGGCCGCCGTGACCGCGCCCGCCGTGGCCGCGGCCACCGGGGCCGCCCGCCGGGCGCGTCTGCACGGCGGTCGCCTCGAAGCTCGAGTCGACGAGCACGACGACCTCGGTGCCGTCGGCCTTCTTGACGTGCGCGTGGTAGGCCGAGCCGCTCGGGCCGCCCTCCTCGACGCGCAGGACCGTGCCGCCCGGGACCTTGGCCGCGGCGGCCGCCTTGACCTTGTCGGCCGTGTCGCCCGTGAGCTGAGTCTGCTGCGGGCCGTGATCGCGCTGCTCCGTCGTCGCCGTGCCGGCGGACGAGGACTTCGCCTTCGTCGCCGCCCCGGCGAGCGCGGCGCCGCCGGCGCCGAAGGCGCCGATCAGGCTCAGCGCCACGAGCGTCTTCTTGGTGGTTTCGAACATCGGTGCTGGTTCCTCCTGTTGGTGATGCTGCGTGTTGTCTGTGTCGACGCCCGAGCTGGGAGAACGTTCGGGCGAAGCTGGGAGTCCGCTGAGCCTCACGGCAGGCGGCCTCGGAAACGGACGCCGCCGAACAGCCCGCCGAGCAGCAGCGCGAGCGCGCCGCCGAGCTGACCTCGCGGCGCACCTCGCACGTGCCGAGCGCGCCGTAGACGCTCGTCAGCGCGTTGGCGTCGGCGACCTCAGACGCCTTGCCGCCGGAGCGCTCGGCGATCGCGCGCAGCGTCGCCGGGTCCGGCGGCACGGCGATCGACTGCCCCGTGCGGTCGTCGGTCACGAAGCCCGCGGCGGTGCCGAGCGCGACGGCGTAGATCGGGATGCCGAGTGGGGTGATCGGTGCTGTGGACGGGCATGGACGGGGCTCCTGGCGTCGCGGGGGGCGAAGGTGGAGCCCGAAGCTACGAAGCGGCCCGTCAAGCGGCCGTAACCGCGCCCGGCAGCGTCACCCGCGCCTGCAGGCCGCCGGCGCGCGGGGCCTCGAGCACGAGCGTCCCGCCGTGGGCCTCGGCGACCGCCCGCACGATCGACAGGCCGAGCCCGGCGCCGCGGTCGGTGCGCCCGCGATCGAGGCGCTGGAAGGGCTCGCTCAGGCGCCCGGCGAGCTCGGCCGGGATGATGCTCCCGCCGTTGCAGACCTCGACGAGCGCGCCCGGCGCCACCCGGACGCGCGCCGGGGACCCGGGGCTGTGGCGGATCGCGTTCTCCAGGAGGTTGGCGACGAGCCGCTCCAGCAGCGCGGGGTCGCCGCGCACCCAGGCCGGCTCGGTCTCGAGGTCGAACGCGACATGGGCCTGCCGCGCGGGGGCGCGCAGCGAGGCGGCGACGCGCCGGGTGAGCTCGGCGAGCTCGATCGGCTCGTCGGCGCGCGCGCCGTACTCCGCCGAGGCGAGCACCAGCAGCCCGTCGAGCAGCTGCTCGGTGCGGTCGGTCGCCTCGATGACGACGCGCCCCATCGCGCGCAGCTCGGCCTTGGTGGCCTTCGGATCGGAGAGCGTGACGTCGGCCTCCGTGCGGATGACCGTCAGCGGCGTGCGCAGCTCGTGGCTCGCGTTGGCGACGAACCGCCGCTGGCGCTCGGCGGCCGCCTGCACGCGATCCAGCAGCGGCCCGGCGAGCAGCCAGCCGGCGCCCGCGGCGATCATGACGACGCCGCTCGTCGCCACGACGTACTGCCACGCGACCTGGCCCATGACCGCGTCGGCATAGCCCGCCGGCAGCGTGCGGCCGAGGTGGCGGCCGAGCAGCCACCAGCTCAGGGCGAGCAGGACGCCGGTCGCCGCCGCCAGCATGGCGGCGTAGAGCAGCGTCAGGCGCAGGCGCAGGCGCTGCACGCTCAGATCCGGTAGCCGGCGCCGGGGACGGTGTGGATGAGCGGCGGATCGCCGAGCTTGCGCCGCAGCTTCATGACCGTCATGCGGACGATGTTCGTGAAGGGGTCGATGTTCTCGTCCCAGACGCGCTCGAGCAGGCCCTCCGGGCTGATGACCGCGCCGTCGGCGGCGAGCAGGGCTTCGAGCACGCCGAACTCCTTCGGCGAGAGCGGGAGCTCGCGCGCGCCGCGCCGGACGCTGCGCCGGGCGGGGTCCAGCTCGACGTCGGCGGCGCGCAGGACCACCGGCCGCGCCGGGCCCGCGCGGCGCGCGAGCGCGTGGACGCGGGCGAGCAGCTCGTCGAACGCGAACGGCTTGCCGAGGTAGTCGTCGGCGCCGAGCGCGAGGCCCGCGACGAGGGCGTCGACCCCGCGGTGGGCGGTGAGCATGAGGATCTTCGTCTCGGGCTGCTCGCTGTTGAGCGTCCGGCAGACCTCGTCGCCGTGGATCTCGGGCATGTCGCGATCGAGCACGACGACGTCGTAGGGGTTCACGCGGGCGCGGTAGAGCGCCTGCGCGCCGTCGGCGGCGACGTCGACCGCGGCACCGTTGCGGCGCAGCCCGCGCGCCAGCGCCGCGGCGACGCGCGGCTCGTCCTCGCAGACCAGGACGCGCATCGTCAGAACGCCTCGCGGTGCCGGCGCGGGCGGTCGCCGCGCACGTCGAAGCGGGGCGCAGGCGGGCGCAGCTGCGGTTGCGCCTGCACCGCCGTTTCGAGACGCGCGTCGACGCCGCCGAGGCCGCCTGCGCCGAGCCCGAAGAGGACCGCGCCGCCGACGACGAGGAGGGACGCCACGAGCCGGCGCCGGAGTGCGGTGGGCATGGGGACATCAAAGCCGCCCGGCGAGAGCAGGCGCTGGGCGTCTGCTGAGAGTTGTGTGTGTGCGTGCTCCCAGACGAAGCGGCCGAACCACGTGAGCGAGGCGAACGCCCCGAGCACCATGAGGGCGAGCGCGCCGCCCGCGAAGGAGCCGGTCACCTCCTGCTTGCGGCGCTTGGTGGCGATCTGCGAGCCGAGGTGCTCGTAGACCTGCGCGGGCTCGGCGGCGTCGGCGGGGTCGCTGTCGCGGACGGACCTGCCGTCGGAGAGCAGGGCGATCGCGGCGGGCGAGCGGCGCTTGTCGGCCGCGCGCTGCGTCGCGATGAGGCGCAGGGCGGCCGTGAGCGCGTCGGCGGTCGCGGTCGTGCCGCGGCCGTGACCGACCCAGCGCCTCGCGGACGGCCGCGAGGTCGCGCGTCGGGCTCTGGAGTACCTGCGCGGCCTGGTTGAAGGCGATCGCCCCGACGCGGAGCTTGTGGGGGAGGTCGCCTGCGGGCGCGCTGCGCGACGAAGACCGGCGCGGCGAAGCTCACCGCAGGACCTGGATCGCCGCGCCGGCGAGCGCGGCGACGGCGCAGGCGGCGCCGAACAGGACGGCCTTCGGGCCGGGCCCGGGCTCCGGCTCGGTCACGGCCGCCGCCGGGGGCGGGAGCGGTGCGGCGGCCGGCACGGGCCCGCGACGCTGCGCCGCGATCCAGGGGTGCCCGCTGTCGTCGTCGGTCCAGAGGCCGGGCATGGCCATCACGCTGCCAGCGGCGCCGTCACGCCGACGTAACCGCGCCGGCGGCGGTTACGGGCGCGTGACGGACCGGTTGCGAGGCTCGCCGCATCCCAAGCCCTCGAAGGAGGTCACACGACGTATGGAGAACACGCGCAAGCCCTTTCCGCGGGCGCTGAGCCTGGCGCTGCCCGCGCTGCTCGTCGCGCTCCTCGCGGCGGTGTCGAGCTGGACGTCGGCAGGCCAGGCGGCGAGCACGTCCTCGTCGCAGAGCACGGCCCCGGCCGCGCAGGAACAGCCCGTCGCGACACCGGACACGCAGACCACGCCCGACAACGACCGACGACGGCCCGGGCCGTGGCGGCCACGGCCGCGATGGGCCCGGCGACTGCCCGGACCACGGCGGCGGCGCCGGCGGCGCAGCAGGCGACGCCGGCGGCGATGGCAGCGGCTCCGGCACGACGACCACGCCGCCGTCGGCGGCGCCCACGAGCGAGACGCAGCTCTAGTGGTTCCTCCGACCTGCCGGAGGGAGCACTGGGACGACACCCGGCCGTCCGCTGCGCGCGGAGCTACCTGGCGACGAGCGCGGCGGGCGGCAGGGCGTAGAACGCCGCCTGGCCAGGCACGTTGTCGGGCGTCTTGCCGCCGATGACCTCGAACAGCGGCTTGTGGCCGACCAGCCCGCCGTTGGCGGCGATGAACGCGTCGGCCTCCTCGCGGCGGTCCTCGGGGACGTCGGCGCGGTTGAACACGAGCATGCCCTCGGGGCTGCCCTCGGCCTGGACCAGCGGCAGGTCCAGCAGGATCTCGCGGATGTCGATGATGTCGTCGTCGGTCATGGCGGAGCGCAATATATCCCGCGGCGCGATCGGACCGGACTACTGCTGCTCGGGTCCGCCGAGCGCGTGGATCGCGTCGAGGATCCGCTGGGCGGTCTGCTGGGAGCGCTCGCGCGACGGCTGCGCGTCGCGCTCGACGCGCAGCGGCGCGCCGACGACGATCCGCACCTTCGGCCAGCGCCACGGCGTGTACAGCGAGCGCGTGCCGTCGAGGTACACCGGCAGGACGGTCGCGCCGGCGAGATGCGCGATGTGCCCGACGCCCGGCTTGGCCGGGACGCGTTCGGTGTGGATGCCGCCCTCCGGGAAGATGCTCATGACGCGCCCGCGCTCGAGCACCGTCGCGGCGGTCTCGAACGCGTCGGCATCCCAGACGCCGCGCTGCACCGGGAACGCGCCCAGGCGGTTCAGCAGCCCACCCCAGCGCCCGGCGAACAGCTCGCTCTTGCCCATGAACCGGATGCGGCGGCGGATCGCCAGCGCGACGAACAGCGCATCGAGGTTCGAGCGGTGGTTGGCCGCCGCGACGTAGCCGCCGCCGGGGACGTGCTCGCGCCCCGTGATCCGCACGCGCGAGATGAACGACAGCAGCGGCAGCGCCACCACGAGGACGACGGTCTGCAGCCAGGGCACGCGCCGCCGCGTGCGGCGGTGGTACCGCCTGAGCAGCTGTGCCTGCAGACCCCCGACCAGGTCACGCGGCCCGGACTTTCGTGCCACGGGCGCCACGCTACCGCGACGCCCCGAGGTCATGGAGAGCCGACGAGCGGATTCGAACCGCTGACCCCTTCGTTACGAGCGTTCGCAGGGCCCAGGAGGTGTGGGCCATCGCGGGCATGGTCGACACAAAGTACCTGCTAATCGATGGGTGTGGGATTTCTGCCGGGACGGCGCGCGACGGCGGTGGTGCAGCCGATGTACCCGCCTGGTACCTCTCCCCGGGCTACGCGGCTGCCGCGCGAAGCGCGTCGGCGACGACGTCAGCAACCGGGGCAGCGCCGCCACAGAAGGACCGCTCCGGTCATTCCTTCAGGCGTACCTACCGCGTGACCAGAACGTGGGGCAAGGCGAAATCAGCGATACCGCAGGGAATCGAAGCGGTCAGACGGATGTCGTCGTAGCTGCTGCCGACCATCCAATGATCTTCACCCCGGACGCGCCGGGCCTCTTCCTCATCGAAGGCGTGAGCGCCGCTGGTGAGATCAAGACCGTTCTCACGGGCGGAGAACTGGAGAAAGCACTCAACAACGCAGCACGCTGCAGAAGCTGACGCCAGCTCATCTGGAGGGCTCGATTGTCAACACGAACGAGTCCGACCGAGCACGCTTCTGCGACGGACGTCCGTACTTCCTCGTGGCGTTCGAATCGCAACTGATTCCCGACACCGTCCTTGAGAAGGTCGCGGCGTTCGAGGATGTCCACGGTGGTCCGACCTTTGACGCCATGTTCTTGCTTGATCGAGGCTGGCTGATCAACTTCGGCGATGGCCAAGGCGCGTTTCGGTTTGGCCAGCCGGACGGCGACTCGACTGCTGGCTGGGTGGTCCAGGAGGTGGAGGAGGTTCTGTTCGACTTCCTCGTATCGCTGTAGAGTCCGTCGGGCGATGGCAGAGGGGCTGAAGGCGACGCCGCTGGGTAACCTTCCGGTCGAGCTGGACAGCTTCGTTGGGCGGGGTCAGGAGCTGTCGGAGCTCAAACGCCTGTTGGCGAGCTCGCACCTGATAACAGTGACCGGTCCGGGCGGGATCGGGAAGACCCGGCTGGCGCTGCGCTCGGCTCACCGGCTTGGCAGGCATTTCTCGGATGGGGTGTGGTGGGTCGAGCTGGGTGAGATGGAGGATCCTGACCTGCTCGCGTACGCGCTGGCGCAGGCGTTGGCGGTACAGGAGCGACTCGACGACGGGATTGAGGAGGCGTTGATCGCCCGCTTGCGGGACCGGCGGCTGTTGCTGGTCCTTGATAACTGCGAGCACCTGCTGGACGCGTGCCGCCGGTTGGTGTCCAGGGTGGTGTCGAGGTGTGCGCGGGTGCGGGTCGTGTGCACCAGCCGGGAGCGACTCGGCGCTGCCGGCGAGGCGGTCGTGGTCCTCTCGGCGCTGGAGGTGCCCGCCGATCGGGAGGAGCTGTCCGTCGCGGGGCTGGCTGAGATCGAGGCGCTGCGACTGTTGGTCGACCGGGCGGTCGCGGTCGCGCCGGATTTCGTGTTGACCGATAAGAATTGTGAGGCGGCGGGCGAGATCTGCCGGCGTCTGGACGGGATGCCGCTGGCGATCGAGCTGGCCGCGGTGCGGTTGGCGTCGATGACGGCCGAGGATCTGCGCGATCGTCTCGATGATCGGCTGCGGCTTCTGGCGGCGGCTCGGGGAGCGGGGCCTTCGCGTAGCCAGACGCTGCGCGCGACGGTCGACTGGAGCTATGAACTGCTGTCCGAGGAGGAGCGGATCTTGTGGCGGCGGCTGAGCGCGTTCGCCGGCAGCTTCGGTCTGGAGGCGGCCGAGGACGTGTGCTCGGGCGCGGGCCTGGAGCGTGAGCAGATTCTCGATCTGATCGCGGGCCTGGTCGCCAAGTCGATTCTGATGATGGGCCACAAGCACCGCCGGGGGCGTTACCGGCTGCTGGAGACGCTGCGGCTGTACGGCTCACAACGATTGACCGAGGCGGGCGAGGACACCGAGCTCGCGCGCAGGCACGCCGCGTGGTGTGCCCAGCTGGTCTCGGGCGGGGAGCTTCCGTGGTGGGCAACCGGCGGGCAGGCAGGGATGTTCCAGGCGCTGGACGTCGAGTGGGCGAATGTCGAGGCCGCGCTCGACTTCTGCGCGGGGTCGCCTCCTGACGTGGAGATGGGGCTGCGGATGGCGGCCGATCTGTGGATGTATTGGATGGTGCGCGGCCTGTACCGCGCCGGCAGCCGGCGGCTGGAGGCGTTGCTCGCGCTCGCGCCGACGCCGAGTCCAACGCGCGCGATGGGGCTGTGGGCGTTGGGGATGCTCTCTCAGGCGACCGGCGGGTTTGCCGGCGCGCTGTCGACGTTTGAGGAGGCGCGGGCGGTGTCCGACCAGACGGCCGGTGATCGTGAGCTGGCGTATGCGCTGGTCGGGCTCGGTCTGGCGCACGTGCGCTTGGGGAACATCGAGCTGGCTCGTGAATGGTCTGCACAGTCGCACGAGCAGATGCTGCGGGTCGACGACCCGTACGGGCTCGCGCTGTCTCTCTACTTCAGCGCTACCGCGGTCGCGACCGCGGGTCAACTGTCCGAAGCGCGGCGCCTGCTCGAGGACGGAATTGCGATCAGCGAGCGGACGGGCGACGTGATGTGCCGCGGCATCTCGAACGCGCTGCTCGGGACGATCGAGTGGCAGCTGGGAGACGCGCAGGCCGAGGCGAGACTCAAGGAGGCGCTTCAGATCGAGCGCCGGATCGGTCACCGCTGGGGGATTCTGATGAGTCTGCAGGGCTTGGCGTTTGCCGCGGGATCATCTTCGCAGCACGAGAGAGCATCGCTGTTGCTCGCGGCCAGCGCCGCGGTGGCGCAGGAGGGCGGGGTCACCCTGCTTGCCTATGTGCAGGCCTGGCACGACGCGTGTGAGGCGGCGGCGCGTGCGGAGCTGGGTGATGCCGGCTACCGCGCGTGTTGGGAGCGGGGGTATGTGCTCGGTCGCGAGCAGGTGGTGGCGCTTGCGCTCGAGGACGTGGGCGGGAGCGATCTGCGCCCCTCGACGGCCGCTGGCCCACACGACGGCGGGGACGAACTGAGCGCTCGCGAGCTCGAGGTCGCCCGGTTGGTCGCGAGCGGACTGTCGAACCCGGCGGTCGCCGCCGAGCTGTTCGTGTCCGCCGCGACGGTCAAGACCCACGTGTCCCACATCCTCGGCAAGCTCGGCCTGGACTCTCGCGTACAGCTCCCCAGCTGGATCGCGGCTTACGACGCCGGTGAGCCGGCGCCCAACCGCACGTAGCGGTCAGCCCCGAATCATCCCCTGATCGGCCAGTCGGCCGATGACGCGGCGCCGCTCGCCGCGCAGTATCGGACACCTCGCTGACTCACAAATGCGAAGGAGCCCCAAGCGATGTCCGTCTACACGTCAAAGATCGATCTGCGCAGTCCCGGGACCGCGCTGCTCGACGGGAAGATCGTCACCCCCAACCACGCCGGTTTTGACGAAGCGCGGCGCGCGTGGAACCTGACCGTCGACCAGCAGCCCGATGTCAGACCGACCCACTCAGTCCATCCCCAGAACGTGAACTGCGGGGCCCAAATGAACACCGAAGCGATCACGATCCGCCCGGCCTATGCCGATGACTACCGCGCCCTGATCCGACTCGCCGCGCTCGACAGCGCCGACGCGCCCCCGGCGCAGCCCCTGCTGCTCGCCGAGGTCGACGGCCAACTGCGCGTCGCGCTGTCGCTGCGGGACGGGTCGGCGATCGCCGATCCGTTCTTCCCAACCGCCGCGATCATCGCGCTCCTGCGCGGGCATTCGCGGGCGCTCGAACCGCGACCGGCGACGCGGCGGCTGGTCAGCCTCTCCGCTCGGTGGCGAGGTGCTGCCCGCGAACGGTTGGCCTGACGCGGACGACCTATAGCCCGTCCGTCTCCTAGATGAGAGCACCTAGCGGCAACGACCCACCGGTAAGGCCGTTTGTGTTGACGCTGAAAGTGGGGACGCACCACAAACCCCACCGAACCCTATGTGCAGGCCTGGCACGACGCGTGTGAGGCGGCGGCGCGTGCGGAGCTGGGTGATGCCGGCTACCGCGCGTGTTGGGAGCGGGGGTATGTGCTCGGTCGCGAGCAGGTGGTGGCGCTTGCGCTCGAGGACGTGGGCGGGAGCGATCTGCGCCCCTCGACGGCCGCTGGCCCACACGACGGCGGGGACGAACTGAGCGCTCGCGAGCTCGAGGTCGCCCGGTTGGTCGCGAGCGGACTGTCGAACCCGGCGGTCGCCGCCGAGCTGTTCGTGTCCGCCGCGACGGTCAAGACCCACGTGTCCCACATCCTCGGCAAGCTCGGCCTGGACTCTCGCGTACAGCTCCCCAGCTGGATCGCGGCTTACGACGCCGGTGAGCCGGCGCCCAACCGCACGTAGCGGTCAGCCCCGAATCATCCCCTGATCGGCCAGTCGGCCGATGACGCGGCGCCGCTCGCCGCGCAGTATCGGACACCTCGCTGACTCACAAATGCGAAGGAGCCCCAAGCGATGTCCGTCTACACGTCAAAGATCGATCTGCGCAGTCCCGGGACCGCGCTGCTCGACGGGAAGATCGTCACCCCCAACCACGCCGGTTTTGACGAAGCGCGGCGCGCGTGGAATCTGACGGTCGATCAGCAGCCCGCTGCGGTTGTCTACCCGGAGTCCGCGGAGGATGTCCAGGCGGTGGTGCGGTTCGCTCGCGAGCGTGGGTTGCGGATCGCGCCTCAGGGGACCGGTCATAACGCCGGGATCCTCGGATCGCTCCATGACACGGTCCTGCTCAAGACCGAGCGGATGCGCGAGGTTCAGATCGACGCGACCCGGGAACTCGCACGCGTCGAGGCGGGCACCGTGTGGCTACAGGTCGTCGAGGCCGCCGCACAGCATGGGCTGGCGGTGCTCGCGGGCTCCTCACCGGATGTTGGCGTGGTCGGCTACACGCTCGGCGGCGGGATGAGTTTCATCGCGCGCAAGTACGGCCTGTGCGCCAATGCGGTGCGAGCGATCGAGCTCGTCACCGCTGACGGGCGCCACGTTCGCGCCGACCGCGACACCGAGTCGGATCTGTTCTGGGCGCTGCGGGGTGGTGGTGGCAGCTTCGGGATCGTGACCGCGATCGAGCTGGAGCTGTTCCCGATCACGCAGGCGTATGCCGGTGTGCTGTTCTACCCGATCGACCGCGGTGACGAGGTCCTGCACGCGTGGCGTGAGCTGACCCACAGCGCGCAGCTGCCCGACGAGCTGACCACGGTCGGCCGCTTTCTGCGCCTCCCGCCGATCCCGGAGGTCCCCGAGCCGTTGCGCGGCGAGTCGTTCGTGATCGTCGAGGCCTACCACATCGGTGACCCCGCCCAGGCCGACGAGCTGCTCGCCCCGTTGCGCGCGCTCGGACCCGTCAGCGACACGATTCAGACCGTCCCGATGCCGGCGCTCAGTCACCTGCACATGGACCCCGAGCAGCCGGTCCCTGCCGCCGGGGACGGGCTGATGCTCGCCGAACTGCCCGCCCAAGCGCTCGACCGGTTCATCGAGGTCGCCGGTGCGTTCGCGGACTTCCCGCTCCTGACAGTCGAGCTGCGACACCTCGGCGGCGCCTTGCGCCGGGCGCATCCAGAGCACGGCGCGCTCTCGTCTATCCGGGCGTCCTACTCGCTGTTCGCCGCCGGGATGGTCCCGTACCCCGACCTCGACGCGCCCACCCGCGCACATGTGCAAACAGTCAAGACGGCGCTCGCGCCGTGGGCCGCAGAGCACATGTACTCCAACTTCGCCGAGACTCAGTGTGACCCAGCGAGCTTCTGGGGCGAGCACGCCTATAGCCGTCTGCGCCGCGTGAAGGCCGCGGCCGACCCGGACAACCTGATCCGCGCAAACCATCCGATCATCGGACGGAGGTAGCAATGAACCTTGCATCCTCAGCCACCACCCCCCGTTCGTGCGTTCCCCGGAACTGGCCGACGCGCTCCCCGGCGCACGGGAGTGTGACCACCACGTGTTCCCGATCGCTCGCGTCGCGAGCCGTTCGCGGAATCCGACAGCGAGGGATCGCTGTAAATGACCAGTGCACGGCCGTCGATTCGGTTGGTGAGGAGGTGACTTTTGATCCGACGTCGGCGACGCCGAACAGCACCCCGCACACCATCGACAGCGGCCGGTCCCTGTTCGGGGTGGCGTGCCCGTCGATGACCCAGTGCACGGCCGTGGATACCAATGGTGGTGAGGTGACGTTTGATCCGACGTCGCCGACGCCGAACAGCACCCCGCACACCATCGACAGCGGCCGGTCCCTGTTCGGGGTGGCGTGCCCGTCGGCGACCCAGTGCACGGCCGTGGGTGGACTTCGCGAGGTTCGGCTCGCCATACAATCGCCACCACTCCTCGCCGAAGTCCGCCAGCGGCTCCTTGCCGGCGTCGAGCTGCGCCAGCTCGCCGGTGCGCTTCTTGCGCACGAGCACCGTCCTTGCGCTCAACTCGCTCGACGCTCACGACGAGGCCCTCCCGTCGTCCGCGAGCAACCTCCGGAAGCTGCCGCGGGTCGCGGGCACAGGGCGGACTACGGGCAGCGGCGGCTCGACGCGAACGGCGCTGCGCGCAACCCACTCGTCGAAGTCCGCGCGCGCGATCCGCAGACGCGAGCACAAGCGCGACGCCCGCAGGTCGCCGCGCGCGATCGCGCGGTAGATCGCTCGGGTGGAGAGGCCGGCCAACTCTGCGGCCTCGGCGGGACGAAGGAACATGGGGTTCTCCTCTCGGTGCATGTGATCCCTCGCGAACACAGAGGGACGAGCGCCCGAATTGGCCCGCACTTCATCGCCGGGTCGCTGCAAGAACGCCAGAGCCGAGTTGTACCCCTCTGGTACCTCTGAGCAGGGCGCCCCGGAGGCGAATCGGAAAAGCCCTGCAAACCTGGAGAGCCGACGAGCGGATTCGAACCGCTGACCCCTTCATTACGAGTGAAGTGCTCTACCAGCTGAGCTACGTCGGCGTGCGCGCCAATGCTAGCGGCGCGCCGGGGACGTCGCCGATGGCGCCCACGTGCGCCTACGGGCCGCCGCGCTGCGCGAGCGCACGGCCCGCCGCCTCGATCTCCGCGGGCGAGGAGGCGACGGTGACGCCCGCCAGCCCCCGCGCCGCCCACCCGGACTCCTCCAGGCGCGAGCTCCCGCAGACCACGTGCAGGGCCACGCCGGCCGCCCCCGCGCGACGCGCGAGCTCGCCGACGACCTTGCCGCCGAAGCTCTGCTCGTCCAGGCGGCCCTCGCCCGCGATGACGAGCGCGCACGCGCGCATCCGCGCGTCGGCACCCACCGCATCGAGCACCGCGGCCGCGCCGGGGTGAAGCTCGGCGCCATGAGCCGCCCACAGCGCGCCCGACAGCCCGCCGGCCGCGCCCGTCGCCGGCACGCCCCGCGGGTCGCGCGGGAGCACCGCCGCGTAGGCGTCCAGGCGATCGCGCAGCCGCTGTACCAGCGCCGCGTCGGCGCCCTTCTGCGGGCCGAAGACCCGCGGCGCGTCCTCGAACGCCGTCGTCACGTCGCACAGCACCGCGAGCGTGGCGCCGCGCAGCCCGCCTCCCGCCGCGATCGCCTCGACCGCGCCGCGCCCGCCGTCGGTCGTCGCGCTCCCGCCGGCCGCGACGACGATCTCGCGCGCGCCGCCTGCCGCCGCGGCGGCGATCAGCTCGCCGGTGCCGTACGACGACGCCGCCCAGGCATCGCGCTCGGCCGGCGCGACGAGCCCGAGGCCCGAGGCCTGCGCGACCTCGACGATCGCGGTCGCGCCCCCGTCCACCCAGCCCAGATCGCACGCGACCGCCCGCCCGAGCGGATCGGTCGCCGCCACCCGCTCCACGCGCCCGCCGAGCGCCGCCACGAGCAGCTGCATCGTGCCCTCGCCCCCATCGGCCACCGGGCAGCGATCGGCTTCCCAGCCGGCCGCCTCCAGCCCCCGCCCGATCGCCTCGGCGACGGCCGTCGCCGAGAGCGTTCCCTTGAAGGCGTCGGGCGCGACGAGGGCCCGCGGAGCAGACATCGCGCGCACGCTACAACCGCCGACCGCGCCCTGCGAAGAGCTCCGTGGATGAGCAGCCGACCGCGCTGCCCTGGGTCTGACGGCTGTCCAGAACTGGACGCTCGGAGGGTCCAGGATTGCGTGGTCCGCGCGGCGCGCCCGGTGTAGCTTCGGCGCGCGATGACCTCCGTGAGACTCGCCGAGAAGCGCGCACGACTGCTGCGCCTGCAGACCGAGCGCAGCGAGGCGCTGTGGGCCGGCGTACCGGTTGACAGCGAGTACCTCGCGCGGCTTTCCGCCGCGACCGAGGAGGCCCGCACGGACTACACGATCAGCGCGGTGCGCGAGATCGCGTCGCTGCTTCGCGAGCTCGCCGACACCGACGCCGAGCACCACGGTTCGTAGCGTCAGAGGCTGCGGCGCTGCTGGAGCACATCGCCGGCTGAGTGCCGGCCGTCCGCTCGCGAGGCTCGAGGGCGTGGACTGCGATCTCCCCCGGGCGGGGACAATGGCCGCGTGCTCAAGGCGACCGGACTCGGCGCGCTCTGTGCGGGATCGCTCGTCCTCGGCGCGCTCTTCGCGTTCGCGCGCGACTGGTCCAAGCGCCAGATCGGAGTCGTGCTCGCCTTCGGCGCCGGCGCGCTGATGAGCGCCGTGAGCGTCGAGCTCGCCGAGGAGGGCCTGCGCGCCGGCGGGCTCGCCTGGACCGGCGCCGGGCTCGCCGCCGGCGCACTGACGTACTACACCCTGGACGGCACGATCGAGCGGCGCTTCGCCGGCGGCGGCGCGGCGCTCGCGCTCGGCGCGTTCCTCGACGGGATCCCCGAGCAGGCCGTCCTGGGGATCGGCATCGCCAGCGGCCAGGGCGTCGGGGTCGGGCTGCTCGTCGCGATCTTCATCTCCAACCTCCCCGAGGCGACGGGCTCCGCATCGGACATGGTCGCGGGCGGGACGAGCCGCCGCGCGGTCCTGCAGCTCTGGATCGCGGTCGCGCTCGTCTGCACCGCCGCGACGGTCGCCGGCTGGGCGATCGCGTCCTCCGCCGGCGGCGCCGCGCGCGCCGCGATCGACGGCTTCGCCGCGGGCGCGCTGCTCGTCATGCTCATCGACTCGATGATCCCCGACGCCCGTCGCGATGCCGGGCGCGGCGCCGGGCTCGTCACGACGCTCGGATTCGCGGTGGCGTTCGCGCTGTCGGCGATCTCGTGAGCCCGCCGGCGATCGTCGCGATCGTCGCGGCGCGCGGACGCCACCGCCGCCGAGGAGCGACTTCCGACAAGCTGCCCGGATGAGCACCCGCGGCCGCCCGCCGACCTTCGACCTCCAGTCGCACTCGATCTGCTCGGACGGGACGCTCGAACCGGCCGCCGTCGTCGCCGCGGCGGCCGCTGCCGGCGTGCGGCTGCTCGCCCTCACCGACCACGACACGGTGGACGGCGTGCCCGAGGCGCTGGCCGCCGCCCAGCGCCACGCGATCACCGTCGTGCCGGCGGTCGAGCTCTCGACCGTCGACGCGCTCGGCGAGGACTTCCACATCCTCGGCTACGGCATCGACCACACCGACGCGGCGCTCGCGCGCAGGCTCGTCGAGTGGCGCGCCGACCGGGCGGCGCGGATCGACCGCATGGTCGCGATGCTCGACGAGCTCGGCCTGACGCCGGACCCCAGCGAGCTCGAGGCGCGCCGGGCGATCGGCTGCCCGATCGGCCGCCCGCACCTCGCCGCCGCCGCGATCGCGGGCAACCCCGAGCTGCTGCGCGCGGCCGGGCTCGACGAGCCGTCGGCGTTCCTCGAGGCCTACCTCGTGCCCGGCCAGCCCGCGTACTGCCGGCGCACGACCCCGACCGTCGCGGAGGCGATCGCCGCGATCCACGACGCCGGCGGCGTCGCGATCTGGGCGCACCCGTTCTGGGACCTCGCGCATGACGACGACGTCCTCTCGGGGCTCGCGCGGTTCGCCGCGGCGGGCCTCGACGGCGTCGAGGCCTTCTACGTCACGCACAACCGCGAGCAGACGCTGCTGCTGTCGGACTTCGCCGACGAGTACGGCCTGCTGACGACGGGGTCGGCCGACTTCCATGGCCCCCAGCACCGGCTCTTCTCGCGCTTCCGCGCCTTCGACCTCTACGGCTGCAAGGCCCGCCTCGGGCCGATCAAGCCCAAGCCGGGGCGGGGTGGTCGTCGCGGTGAGTAGGTGCCGCGCCTACTTGCGGCGGCGACCACTCGCTCAACCGCTGAGCGTCCGCGCCAGCCGCGAGCCGAGCGCGTCGAGGGCGAGCTCGTCGTTGGGGTGCAGCTCGAACGACGCGCGCGTCTGATCGACGAGCCCCTGCGCCGCGCGCACCCGGCCGGCCCCGACGCCGAGCGCCGCGTCCTCGGCCAGCAGCGCCGCGCGATCGCTGTTGTGGGCGAGCTCCGCCGCCCCGTCGAGCACGCAGGCGACGTCGCGCAGCCACAGCCCGACGAGCGCCAGGCCGCGATCCAGCGCCGCCGTCTGCGCCCGCCGCGCCGCCCGCTTGCCGCGCTCGGCGGCCTCGCGGCGCATGCGCCCGTGGTCCTTGGAGATCGCGTACTGCAGCTCGCTGTCTAGCGCCGCCTCGACCTCCTCGCCCGCCCGGGCTCCCGCCGCCCGCGCCTGGGCGATCAGCGCGCTCCACGGCCGCCCCGCGATCTCGCCGCGCAGCGCGCCCCGCGCGACGGCCTCGGCGCCGGCCCGCAACGCCGGGCCCTCCCCCAGCGCGAGGGCGAGCGCGCGGCGGGCGTCGCCGAGGCCGAGCCGGGCACAGGCCAGGGCGGTGTCCGGAACGATCCCGTGGCGCTCCAGGCGGGCGGCGACCTCCGCGTCGGACGGCGCGTCGAAGCGCACCGGCTGGCAGCGGCTGGCGATCGTCGGCAGGACCTCGCCGGGGCGGCTCGTCAGGAGGATGAGGTGCGCGAACGACGGCGGCTCCTCGAGCGTCTTGAGCATCCGGTTGGCGGCCTGGTCGTTGAGCTCGTCGGCGTCCTCGATGACGAACACGCGGCGCAGCGACTCAAACGGCGTGCGCGCGGCGCCGGCGACGACCGCCTCGTCGATGTCGCCGACGAGGATCCCGGCCGCGCTCGTCGGCGCGACCCACGTGAGATCGGGGTGCGCGCCGTGGGCGACGCGCAGCGCCGCGCCCTCCGGATCGGCGGCGCCGTCGGTCAGCAGCGCGGTCGCGAAGGCGCGCGCGACGGTGCGCTTGCCGCTGCCCGCGGGGCCGCTGAAGAGGTAGGCGTGGCTCGGCGCGCCCGCCGGCGCGAGTGCCGCGCCGAGGACGGCGCGGGCGTGGGGATGGCGGTCGGTACCGGGCAGCATCGCCCGCGAACGGTAGCGTCGCGGTCGTGCGCGGCAGGCTCATCACGATCGAGGGGATCGACGGCGCGGGCAAGTCGACGCTCGCGGCGGGGCTGCAGGCCGCGCTCGCCGCCGCCCGGCCCGTCCGCCTGCTGCGCGAGCCCGGCGGCGTCGCGCTCTCCGAGCGCATCCGCGACCTCGTCAAGGACCCCGCCCTGCGCTGCGATCCGCGCGCCGAGGCGCTGCTCTACGCCGCCGCCCGCGCGCAGCTCGTCGACGAGCGGCTGGTGCCGTGGCTCGACGAGGGCGCCTGGGTCGTGCTCGACCGCTTCGTCGACTCGTCGCTCGCCTACCAGGGCGCCGGGCGCGGTCTGGGGATCGACGCGGTCGCGACGCTCAACGCGTTCGCGACCGGCGGCCTGGCGCCGGACCGCACGCTGCTGCTGCGCGTCGAGCCCGCGATCGCCCGCGCGCGCCAGCAGGGCCGCGACGACGTCCCCGACCGCCTCGAGCGCGAGGCGGACGCGTTCTTCGCGACGACCGCCGCCGCCTACGACGCCCTCGCGGCCCGCGATCCGCGGCGCATCCGCGTGCTCGACGCCGCGCAGAGCGAGGAATCCCTGCTCAGCGAGGCGCTCGAGGCTCTCGCGGACTTAGACTCTCCGCGGTCGTGAGCCCTCGCGGACCCGATTTCGAAGTCGATCGCTTCGAACGCATCGCGGCCGGGCCGGGCACGGTCCTCCTGCGCATCTCCGGCCATTGGCGCGCCGAGCAGCGCGAGCGCATCGCGCCGCCGATCCTGATCCTCGACGACGGGCAGCGCACGCGCCGGGTCGCGCCGCTGCCGGGCCCCGACGACGCCGCCCCGCAGGCCGGTCCCGACCCGCCCGAGTGGCGCGCCGCGTTCTCGGCGCCCGCCGCGCTGCTGGAGGCCGGCCGCGTCGCGTTCGCGCTGGAGACGAGCAGCGGCATCGTCGATCTGCCGCGCCCGTCGCAGGCCAGGCGGCGCCCCCCGAAGCCCGAGGAGCCGCCGGCGCCCAAGCCGATCGCGGTCCCTGCCCCGATCCATTCGCGTGGGAGCGACTCGGCCGTCCTGCGCGAGGAGCGCCGGCGCCGCGAGGACGCCGAGCGCGCCGCCGAGCAGCGCCGCCAGGCGATGGCCGCGCTCGAGGCGCGCCTGGAGACCGAGCGCGCCGCCCGCTCGGCCGCCGAGCGCGCGACGCGCGAGGCCCGCGACGAGCTCGTCCGCCTGCGCGCCCAGGCCGAGGCGGCCGCGCGCAGCGGCCAGCGCGAGGCGATCGAGCTCGGCGAGCGCGTCGCGTTCCTCGAGCAGGCGCGGGCCGCCGCCGAGGAGTCCTCGCACCGCGCGCGCGACGAGATCGCCGCGGCGCGCGCCGAGCTCGACGAGCGCATCGCCGCCGAGCGCACGGCGCGCCAGCAGCTCGAGACGGCCATCACCGCGCGCGATCGCGAGATCGCGACGGCGCGCAGCGAGGCCGAGCGGGCCGCGCGCGACTCCGAGCGCGCGATCGAGACGCTGCGCGCCGACGCGCAGGCCCGCGCCGAGCGCGCGCAGGCCGAGATCCGCGCCGCGCACGCGCATGCCGAGCAGGCGACCGCCCGCGCCGAGGCCCAGGGCGAGGCCGCGCGCGAGGAGTCCAAGGCCGCCGCCAAGCGCGCCGAGGAGGCGATCCAGTCAGCCCGCGACGCCGCCCGCGCGACGATCGAGCGCGAGCAGGCCGCCGCCCGCGAGCAGATCGCGCTGGCGGCCGCCGAGGCCCGCGCCGCCGCCGAGCGCGCGACCGCCGAGGCGCAGACACAGGTCCAGCAGGCGAGCGCGCAGACGCAGCTCGCGCACGGCGAGATGCAGGCAGCCCAGAAGGCCGCCGCCGCCCATGCGCGCGAGCTCGCCGCCGCGCAGGAGACGCAGGCCGAGCTCGCGGCCGAGCTCGACATCGCCCGCGACCGCGTCAAGGCCGTCGAGGCGGCGCGCCTGGCCGCCGAGGCGCTCGCGCAGGATCGCCAGCTCGCCGTCCAGACCGCGCAGGCGAAGGTCACCGCGGCCGACGAGGAGCGTCAGGTCGCAGGCGCCCGGGCGCAGCAGACCGCGCGCGCGCTCGAGGCGGCGCGCCGTGTCGAGCGCGAGCGCGACGAGGCCGTCGTCGCGGGCCGCGCGACCGCCGAGCGTGCCGAGCGCGCGCAGAGCCGCGTCCGCTCGCTCGAGCGCGAGCTCGAGGAGGCGCAGCGGCGCGGGCGCAGCGCCGAGCGCGCCGAGGAGCACGTCCGCGACCTCAAGACGCGCGTCGCCGAGCTCGAGCAGGCGCGCCTCGAGCTCGCGACGGTCGCCGACGAGGTGCCCAAGCTCGAGCAGGAGCTCAAGAGCGCGCACGCCGCGCGCCGCGAGCTGCAGGCGCAGGCCGACGGCACGGTCGCCGACCTCGAGCGCCTGCGCGGTGAGCATGAGCAGGCGCTCTCCGCCGCCGCGCTCGTCGAGGAGGCGAGCGCCGAGGCGGCGCGGCTCGTCGCGCGCGTCGCCGAGCTCGAGCGGGCCGCGAAGGACCGCGAGCTCGCGGCGGCGCGCGCCGCCGAGGCGCACGCGACCGGCACCGAGCAGCTCATCGCCGAGCGCGACCGCGCGACGGCGCAGCTCGACGAGACGGCCGAGCGGCTGCGCGTCGAGCGCGCGCGCGTGGCAGCGCTCGAGCAGGACGCCGCGGCGACGGCCGCCGAGCTGCAGGAGCGCGCGCAGGAGGCGACGGCCGGGGCCCGCGACGCCGGCGAGCAGGTCCGCGAGCTCAGCGCCCGCGCGACGACCGCCGAGCGGCGCGCGAGCGAGCTCGAGGCCCGCGCCGCGACGCTCGCGCGCGAGCTCGAGGACGCGACGAGCGCCGGGAGCGAGCTGCGCGCACAGGTCGCCGCCCATGCCCAGCGCGCGACCGCGCTCGACGCCCGCGCCGCGCAGGCCGAAGGGCGCGCCGCGACGCTCGAGCGCCGGGCGGCCGAGGCGCGCGAGCGGGCGACGAAGCTCGAGGGCAGCGAAGAGCGCGTGCAGTCGCTCGAGGGCGCGCTGGAGCGCGCGCGCGCCGAGGGCGCCGCCGCGCAGGCGGCGGCCGAGGCGGCGCAGGCCGAGCTCGCGCAGCTGCGCGACGAGCACGCGCGCGAGGCGGCGGCGCACGAGGCCGCGGCGAAGCGCGCGGCCGCCGGCGAGCGCGAGCGCGCGCAGCTCGCGGCGCAGGCCGGCGCGACGACGGGCCAGGCGCAGGCGGCCGAGCAGGCGGCCGCGGCGCTGCGCACGCAGCTCGCGGAGGCCGAGGCGGAGGCGGCGGCGCAGCGGGCCGCGCGCGCGGAGGCCGAGCGCGCCGCGGGCGAGGCGCGGGCGCAGGTCGAGGCGCTCACCCCCGCGAGCAAGCGGCTGCGCGAGCTCGAGCGCCGCCTCGAGCAGGCGCTCGCGACGGCCGGCAGGCTGCCCCAGCTCGAGACGCAGCTCGCCGAGGCGCGCCGGCGCGTCGCGCGCGCGGCCGAGCTCGAGGCGCGCGTCGCGGAGCTCACCGAGCGTGCCGCCGCCGCGGAGCAGCTCGAGAGCCGGCTGCAGTCCGTCGCCTGGAAGGCCGCGGCGCGCAACAAGGCGCTCGACGAGGCGCAGACCGAGCTCGAGCGCGCGCGGACGGACGCCGCCGCGCGCGCGGGCGAGCTGGAGGCCGCCCGCGCGCAGGGCGACGCGCTGCGCTCGCAGCTCGCGACGCTCGAGGCCGAGCTGGAGGAGCGCCGCGCGCTCGAGGAGCAGCTCGCGGCCCACGACGACGAGCGCGCCGCCGTCGGCCGGGCCGTGGCGGCCGCGCAGGAGCGCGCGGCGGCGCTCGCCCAGGAGCTCGAGCAGGCGCGCGCGCAGGGCACGGCGCTCGAGCACGAGCTCGCGGCTGCCCGCGCCGACGTCGCGGCGGCCGAGCAGCGCACCGCCGAGACGCGCGGGGAGGCGCAGACGCTCGAGGAGCTGCTCGACGAGACGAGCGGCGACGTCGCCGCGCGGTCGGCCGCGCTCGACGAGGCGCGCGCCGCGACGGCCGGCGTCAGCGCCGAGCTCGCGCTCGCGCGCACGGAGATCGACGAGCTCGCCCAGCAGCTTGCGGACGGCCGCGCGCAGCAGTCCGCGCTCGCCGACGACCTCGCGCAGGCCGGCAGCGAGCGCGACGCCGCGCAGGCCGAGATCGAACGGCTCACGCGCCGCCACGCCGACGCGCAGGCGCGCATCGAGAAGCTCGCCGTCAGCGGCGGCGATGCCTCCGCCGAGATCGAGCAGCTCGTCGCCGCCCGCGACGACGCCCTCGGCCAGATCGCGGCGCTCACCGCCGACCGCGATGGCGCCCATGACCGCATCGCGCAGCTCGCGGGCGAGCTCGACGCGGCGCACGAGCAGGCCGCGCAGGGCGAGCGCGACCTCGCGACGCTCGCCGCGCAGCACGCCGATGCGACGGCCCGCATCGACGCGCTCGCCGCCGACCGCGACGCCGCGCAGTCCGAGATCGAGCAGCTCGCCCGCCGCCACGCGGACGCGCAGGCGCGCATCGAGTCGCTCACCGTCGAGGGCGGCGACGCCTCGACCGAGATCGAGCAGCTCGTCGCCGCCCGCGACGAGGCCCTGCGCCACATCGACGCCCTGACCGCCGACCGTGACCGCGCCCGTGCCCGGATCGCGGCGCTCACGACCGAAGGCGAGCAGGCGGCGCAGCAGATCGCGACGGTCACGAGCGAACGCGACGCCGCCGCCGCGCAGATCGCCGACCTCACGCAGCGCATCGACGCGGCGCAGACCGAGATCGACGAGCTCGTCCGCGGGCGCGAGCGTGCCCGCACGCAGATCGAGGAGCTGAGCCTCGCCCAGGCCGCCGCGCAGGCCGCGCTCGCCGAGCTGCGCGGCGAGCGCGAGGCCGACGGCGCGAAGATCGCCGCGCTCACCGCCGACGGCGAGCGGCTGCGGGCGGCGCTCGCCGACCTCGTCGCCCAGCGCGACGCCGGGACCGTCGAGTTCCAGGCGCTGAGCGTCGAGCACGCGAGCACGCGCGACGAGCTCGCGGCGCTCGGCACGGAGCTCGACGAGGCCCACGCGCAGATCGCGTCGCTCGGGCGCGAGCGCGACGAGGGCGAGGCGCGCATCGCATCGCTCACGGCCGAGCGGGAGGAGACGCGCGCGCGGATCGCGCAGCTCGTGGCCGACCGCAAGGAGGCCGCGGCGCGGATCGGCGCGCTGAGCGAGGAGCTCGAGCTCACGCGCGGCGACACGGCCGCCGTCGTCGCCGAGCGCGACAGCGCGCTGGCGGAGATCGCGCGCCTCGGCGCCGTCCTGCAGGAGGCGCGGACGGACGCCGAGCAGCGCGGCGAGGAGGACGCCGAGCTGCAGCGCGAGCTCGAGCGGGCCCTGACGGACGCCCTCGACGAGGTCCAGCGGCTCGCCGCGCTCGAGGGCGCGCTCGGCGGCGATCTGGAGGACGCGCTCGAGGACGTGCGCCGCGCGACCGAGCGGATCGCCGAGGACGAGCGCGAGCGCGACGAGCTCGTCGAACGCCTCGATGCCGCGATCGCCGCCGCCGCCACCGCGACGCAGCGCGCGCAGGCCGAGAACGCCGCCCGCAAGGCGCTCGAGGCCCAGATCGGCGACCTCGCCGAGACCGGCGAGGAGGCCACCAAGCGGGCGCAGGAGGCGCGCAAGGCCGCCCGCCGCGCCGCCGCACGCGCCTCGAAGGCCGCCGCCGCGAAGGCGGCGAGCGCCTCCGAGGCGCGCGCCGGACGCCGCGCCGCAGAGGACGCCGCCCGCACCGCGGCCCGCGGCGAGGCCGCGCAGCAGGCGCTCGATCGCGCGGCCCGCCGGCGCACCGACGAGCAGCAGCGCGTCGCGGCCGCGGAGGAGCAGCGGCGCGCGCAGGAGCAGGCGCTGCGCGCCGCCGTCGAGCTGCGCCGCCGCGAGCGGGCCGCCCGCAGGGCGCAGGTCGAGGCCGAGGCGCGCGCCGCCGCCGAGGCGCGCGCGGCGGCCGAGGCCGCGGCGATCGAGCAGGCGCGCGCCGAGGCTCGCGCCCGCGCAGAGGCCGAGGTCGCCGCCGCGGCCGCCGCGGCGCGCGCCGAAGCCCAGGCTGAAGCTGAGGCCGAGGCCCGCGCCCGTCGCGAGGCCGAGCCCGAGGCCGCCCCCGAGCCGAAGGCCAAGCCCGGGCGCGAACGGCGTGAGAAGCCCGCCCGCAAGCCCCGGCGCGAGCGCAAGCGCGACCGCGAGCCCGAGGCGGCACCCGACCGCCGGCCGTCACGCGAGCGCGAGCGCCACCTCGCCCGCGAGCGCGAGCTGCGCCAGCAGGCGACGCCGTCGCGCGCCGTCCCGACGAGCGTCACGACGCTCCCGCGCGAGCGCTTCCGCGCCCGCCAGCGCTACCTGCCGTCCGAGCTGGTCGTCGGGATCCTGCTGCTGCTCATCGCCGCGGCGGCGGCGACGCTGCTCGTGCTCGGCATCCTGCGCGTCGCCGTCACGGGCTGACGGCGGTGCCCGGCGTCGGCGCCGTCGTCGCCGCCGTGTAGGCGGGGCTCAGCGGCGTGCCGGTCGCCGTCGGCGACGAGCCCGCGGGCGCGCGGAAGAACGACAGCTGCGCGGCGAGCGCGCGCGAGCCCGAGCCGATCGGGTCCAGCGCGAGCAGCCGCGCCGCCGCGGCCTGCGCGCCGGGGCGGTCGGCCGTCTGCAGCGTGAGGCGCAGCAGGCGCTCCCAGGCCGCCGAGCTGTAGGGCTGGCGGTGAACGGCCTGCAGGAGGTAGCGCTTGGCGTCGAGGAAGCGCCCGCGGCCCTGCTCGATCGCCGCGGCGGCGAGCAGCGCGCGGACCGCCGTCGGGTCCAGGCGCGAGGCGAGGTCGGCCTGCGCGGCGGCGTTCTCGAGCTCGGCGTCGCCTGCGTTGTTGCTCACGGCGAGGGCCGAGCTCGCCTTGGAGTCGGCGACGAGCGGCAGCGCGGAGGAGACGATCGACAGGCCGAGCACGATGCAGGCGAGGGCGAGCGCCGCCGCGCGCGCGGCGACCGACCATTCGGGCTTCGCCACGCCGGCGCGCGCGGGCGGGCGGACGGCGCCGAGCACGCCGAGGAATATCAGCGCGGGGATCGTCACGCCGGGGATGTCCCAGTCCCAGTCGACGAGGCCGTGGACGAGCCACGCGACGGCGCCCGCGAAGAGCGCCACCGCGATCTCGCGCTCGCGTCCGGGCGCCATCGAGCGCACGCGGGCGAGCGCCGCCCACAGCAGCAGCCCGACCCCGGTCATCGCGAGGATCGCGCCGACGAGCCCGGTCTCGACGAGGAACTGGAGCGGGACGTTGTGCGGCTGGGCGACGCCGAGCTCGACCTGGCGGTAGAGCTTGTGCGTCACGGGGAACGAACCCGCGCCCCAGCCGCCGAGCGGCTTGGCCCACCACCCGCCGGCGGCCTCCTCCCACCACACCCAGCGGTTGCCGGAGTTCGAGGAGATGATCCGCGCGGGGTTGGAGACGTCGTCCTTGCTCGTCTTGGAGAACTCGTGCCAGGCGCGGTGCGCGAAGCCGCTCGGCCCGCCGTCGGCCGTCGCGATCCCGCCGAGCGCGAGCAGCGCGACGACGGCCCCCGTCGCGGCGAGCCCACGCCAGACGAGCTGCGTGTTCTCGTCGCTCCACTTCGTGCGCTCCTCGAGGCGCAGCAGCCCCCACGCGACGATCAGGAGGCCGACGATGCTGCCCGCGAGGACGAGGCCGAGGACGATGCCGTCGGGCGTGCGCTCGCTCAGCGGGATGTTGATGGCCTTCAGCGCGGGCCGGCTGAAGGCGAGGCCGAGGACGGGGATCGTGGCGACGATGGTCACGCCCATGATCGCGAGGCCGCGGAGCTTCTCGCGGCCGAGCAGCGTCACGACGGTGAGGGCGACGGCGAACGCGACGAGGCCGCCGCGCGAGTACGTCATGCCGAGGACGAGCAGGAGGAGGAAGAGCGCGGCGATGCCGAACATCCGCGTCCGCTCGCGGCGTGTGTCGTCGCTCGCCAGCCGCAGCGCGATTGGCACCGCGAGGACCATGACGAGCGCGAGCGCGTTCCAGTACTCCAGCGGCGCGCGCAGGCGCGAGGCGACGGCCGTGTGGTTGAAGCCGACGCCGAGGATCTCGGCGCCGGGCATGACCTTGCCGGCGAGCGCATACAGCGCGGTCGCGAGCGCCACGGCGAGCCAGCCCCAGGCGATCCGCTCGATGACCCGCGGCGCGCTGGAGGCCGCCGCGATCGCGAGCACGACGACGAGCGTGTAGGCGACGCTGCGGTTGACGTAGCCCCACGTGCGGTCGGGCGCCACCGACCACGCCAGCGTGATCGCGCACCAGACCGCGAACGCCCCGAGGAGCGCGACGCCGACCCACACGAGCGCGGGCGCGCGCAGGCGCAGCGAGCCCGAGAACAACCAGCCGACGGACGCCGCCACGGCGACGAGCGCGACGCCGATCTGCAGCCGCGGCTCCTCGGGCAGGCCGGACGCGCCGTGGGCGAAGACGGCGTAGGCACAGGCGGCCACGAGGGCGACGACGAGCGCGCCACCCGATCGCGATCGGGTCGGGCGTACGGGTCGCACGCCCACAGACGTGGCGGCGACCCGAGGCGGTGCGGGGGTCGTTACGGCCATGGACAGCGCCCGTCGATGCTAGCGTGAGGACCAGTCATGCGCCGCATCGCACCCTTCATTGCTGTACTTCTGGCGAGCCTCGCCGTCACGGCGACGGCGTCCGCCGACCTGGCGACGGATGTGCTGAAGGACTACATCCCCGACCAGCGACTCAACGTCTGCGCGTACACGCAGGACCAGCTGAAGCAGATCAAGAACGCGGTCCCGCTCGACCAGAACGCGTACACACCGGACTTCATCGCGGCGATCGACGACGCGATCGCGCGCCGTGCCGAGGGCGCCTGCAACAAGAAGAAGAACACCGTCGTGCCGGCGCCGGCACCCGCGACCTCGGGGACGGCCGCGCCGCCGCCGCCGCCCGCCGCGCAGGCCCCCGCCACGGCCACACCCGGCACGCCGGCCGCCGCGCAGCCGCCGCCGACGCCGACGGCCGACCCGACGCCCGCGCCGGGCATCGTCACCGACGCGATCCCGCAGGCCGCGCACGTCACCGACGTCGGCGGGTCGGCGCCGTTTCCGATCGTCGCGCTCGCGGTCCTCGGCGGGCTGTTCGCGCTCGCCGGGCTGCTCGTCGGCCTCGCGCGCTGGTTCGCGTGGGAGCCGCTGTGGCTGCACCGCGCGCGCCACGCGACCGGCGAGGCCGGCTGGCGCGCCTCGTCGACGTGGGCCGAGTTCACGGACTTCGTCCGTTTCGGCCGCTGACCTGTGGGCAGTGACTCCCACGTGATCCTCTCGTGTTAGCCGAAGGCCGCCGCCTGCTCATCACCGGAGTCCTCACCGAGGGCTCGATCGCCTACGCCGTCGCGCGGCGTGCGCGCGAGGAGGGCGCGCAGATCGTCCTCACGGGCTTCGGGCGCGGGATGCGCATCACGCAGCGCATCGCAAAGCGCCTCGGTGACCCCGCCGTCGACGTCCTCGAGCTGGACGTCAACGACGCCGGCCAGCTCGCCGCCGTCGCCGCGGACCTCGAGGAGCGCTGGGGCGCGCTGGACGGCGTCCTGCACGCGATCGCCTTCGCCCCCGGCGACGCGCTCGGCGGCGACTTCCTCGCCACGCCGCAGGAGTCCGCGCAGATCGCCTTCACGACGAGCGCCTACTCGATGAAGAGCCTCGCCGCTGCGATGCTGCCGCTGCTCCAGAAGGGCGAGCACCCGTCGATCGTCGGCCTCGACTTCGACGCGACGGTCGCCTGGCCGGCGTATGACTGGATGGGTGTCGCGAAGGCCGCGCTGGAGTCCGTCAACCGCTACCTCGCCCGCGACCTAGGGGCGATGGGGATCCGCTCGAACCTCGTCTCCGCCGGCCCGATCAAGTCGATCGCCGCCGGCTCGATCCCCGGCTTCGGGATGCTCGCCGAGGCCTGGGACAGCCAGGCGCCGCTGCCGTGGGACAACAAGGACGCGGGCCCTGTCGCCGACGCCTGCCTGTTTCTCATGTCGGGCCTCGCGCGCGGCGTCACCGGCGAGATCCTGCACGTCGACGGCGGCTATCACGCGCTCGGCGCGCCGCTGGCGCCGCCGGCGGCCGACGCCCCCCCGGCCTCGTAGACCGCAGCGGTCCCGGTCGTCCCGGGCAGGCGCGATCTCAGGGCCGGCAGCCGAGCAGGCGGGTGACCGGCGTGCACGGCTCCTCGGCGGGCGGCGCGGGAGCCGCGGGCGCGGGCGCCGGCGCCGGGGTCGTCGTCGTGGGTGGTGAGGTCGTCGCCGAGGGCGGCTGGTCCGGCGTCGGCGGCGTGGCGACCGGCTCGCGCCCGGGGGCCGGAAGGCGCGGCGAGCCCTGCCGGCCGGCAGTCTGCTCGTCCGCCTGCCGGCTGGCCTCCGCGCCGTCACGCGTCGGGTGGCGCTTGTGCTTCCTGTGGCGACGCCGCCGCTCCTGCGCACGCAGCTGGCGGCGCGCGTCGACGCCGTAGATGTCATCGAGGAGGGCGACGAGTGCACTGTCCTCGGGGCAGTTGAGGCAGAAGCCGTCGCGCTCCCAGCCCTGCGCGCGCGCCACGACCTGATCGGCGTAGCCGACGCCGAAGCGGTCGTGGCCGTAGTACGCGTAGGCGGCCGACCACGCACCGCCGTCGAGCACGTCGGTCGCGCCCGAGTCCCGCAGGAGGGCGCCGGCGGCCATGATCGCGTCGAAGTCGTCGTAGACCGAGGGATGCACGCGCGTCCGGTGCGGGTAGCGCTGCGGGCGCTCGCCGAGGCGGAAGGACTCGCGATAGCGCTCCCAGGTGGTCAGCGGTCCGTTCGTGACGTTGAACTGCATCGGGCCCGCACAGCAGCCGAACGCGTTGAGGCCGTGGTAGGTGCCGGCCACGGTCGAGAACGCCGTCTCCTGACGATGGATCGAGGCGATCAGCTGCCAGGACACTCCGAAGGTGCGGGCCGCCTCGCGATAGAGCGCCATGAACCCGGCCTCGGCGGATGCAGGCACATGCCGCGACGTCGTCCTGCGGTAGTAGCCCGGCCCGCCGCGGCTCGGCCCGCGCCGTCGCGCGACGTCCGCGGTCAGCTCGAAGCGGGTGGGGGACGTCGCGACGAATGCCACCTGCGCGACGGGGGCGCGGCCGGCGGCCACCGGGCCGCCCTGGTCCGCGGCGCCGACCAGCGACGAGAGCACGCCGAGCGCCACGGCCGCGCCGCCTCCCGCGACAAGGCCGACGACGTGCGTCCGGCCGAGGCGTTCGCGGGCCATGCGCACAGGGCGGCTCGAGGCGACGGCACGCGCGCGGCGCCCTGACACGTACTTCATGAGACCGACCGGTACCCGCATCGCGGGAAGGGTGCCAGACGGGCGTCGCCGGGGAGTTCCTCACGCTCGGCGCCCCGCGCCCGTTTCGATCGCCCTACGACGCCTCGGGAGCCCGGACCGCCGGTGCCGGCCCGCCCCCCGCGTAGACCGCGCGGAACCAGAGCTCCGTCAGCTGCCGCACGGCCTCGCGCATGTCGCGCCCATGCCGGATCACCTCGATCGTCAGATGGCGCTCGACCATCGCGCAGAGCGCCTGCGCGGCCACGCGCGCGGGGACGTCGTCGGGCGCCAGGCCGTGCAGCTGGTCGCGCCCGATGCGCGCCGCGGCCCCGGCGATGAAGCGGTCGACGTAGGGCTCCCACTGCGACGGCATGTGCTCGTCCTCGCCGTAGAGGTGCGCGGCGAGCATGAGGATCGGGCCGTTGCGGTTGACGACCCCGACGAAGCGCGCGAGGCCGAGGGCGAGCTCCATGCGCGGATCGCCGCTGCCCTCGAAGTACGGCGAGGCGGCGTCGTCCATGTCGGCGAACGCCTGCTGGATGAGGCGGTCCATGACCGCGCGCCTGTTCTCGAAGTAGAAGTAGACCGTCGTGCGGCTGACGAACGCCCGCCGGGCGATCGTGTCGATCGTGACCTGCTCGTGGTCGCCCTCGCTCAGGAGCTCGCGCGCGGCCTCGAGGATCGCGTCCTCGGTCGCGTTGCGCGGCGCGAGCGGCGCCCCGGAGGTGTCGGAGGAGGCCGAGCTGCTGCTATCGGCTGGCTTCGAAGTGGGCAGCGATCCGCTCGCGAGTCTGGGCCGGGGTGACGATCTCGTCGATGAACCCCTGCTTCGCGGCGATCGCCACGGGAAGGTGCTCCTCCTCGTAGGCGGCGGCCAGCTCCTCGGGATCGGCTCCGGCCTCGAGCTCGCGGCGCTTGACGATCTCGACGGCCTGCGGCGCGCCCATGACCCCGATCCTGGCTCCGGGCCAGGCGAGCGTCAGGTCGTTTCCGAGGTCGCGGCAGTTCATGACGATGTACGCACCACCGTACGCCTGTCGGAGCGTCACCGTGACCCGCGGCACCTCGGCGACCGAGAACGCGCGCAGCAGCTCGGCGCCGCGGCGCAGGACGCCCTCGCGCTCCTGGCGCGTCCCGGGGCGGTAGCCGGGCGTGTCGGAGAGCACCACCAGGGGGATCCCCCAGCGGTCGCACATGTTCACGAACCACGCGCCCTTGTCCGACGACACGGCATCCAGGACGCCGCCGAGGTAGCGCGGCTGGTTGGCGATGACGCCGATGGGATGGCCCTCGATGCGCCCGAAGCCGACGACCATGTTCTTCGCGTAGCGCTTGCTCAGCTCGAAGAACTCGCCGGCGTCGACGAGGTGGCGGATGACGTCACGGACGTCGTAGACCTTGCGCTGGTTCTTCGGGATCGTCGCGTCCGGCTCGCCGGCCATCGGCTCGACGGGCTCGCGGAACGGCAGCGGGCCGCCGAGCGTCGACGGGAAGTAGGACAGCGCCTGGCGGATGAGGTCGGCGGCCTCCGCGTCGGTGTCGGCCTCGACGTGCGAGACGCCCGACTTGCGGTGCACGCGCGGGCCGCCGAGCTCGACGCCGGTGACCTGCTCGCGCGTGACCTTCGCGATGACGCGCGGCCCGGTGAGGAACATCTGCGCGCCGTCGCCGACCATCATCACGAGCGTCCCGAGCGACGGCGAGTAGGCCGCGCCGCCCGCGCAGGGCCCGACGATGACGCTGATCTGGGGCACCCGGGCCCGCGACGTCGCACGGAAGATCGACGCGTACGCGCCGAGCGCGCCGACGCCCTCCTGCAGGCGCGCGCCGCCGGAGTGCAGGAAGCCGACGACCGGCACGCCGGCCTTGTCGGCGGCCTGGATCGTGCTGACGATCGTCGCCCCGCCGCCCTGGCCGAGCGAGCCGCCCTTGTGCTTGACGTTCTGCGACCAGACGCGGATCGGGCGCCCGCCGACGCGGCCGGACCCGGCGATGACGCCGTCGCCCGACTCGCTGCGGATCCGATGGAACGAGCCGGCGTCGCAGAGCAGCTCGATCCGCGCGATCGCGGGGATCGGCGGTTCGGGCTCGGCGACGACCGCCGCGTCCGGCACGGCTGCCTCGGTACTCACGACTGCGCGCCGTCGCTCGACGACCGGAACATGGCGAAGCTCATCGCATCTCCTCGCTATGCCCTGCGGAACGCCAGGCAGGCGTTCTGCCCGCCGAAGCCGAACGAGTTGCTCAACGCGATCTCCAGGCCCGGCGCCTCGCGCGGGCCGTCGGGGATGTAGTCGAGGTCGCAGTCGGGATCGGGCTCCTCGAAGTTCAGCGTCGGCGGCAGCAGCCCGCGCTGCAGCGCGCCGAGGACGGCGACGGCCTCGACCGCGCCCGCCCCGCCGAGCAGGTGCCCGATCGCGGACTTCGTGCTCGACACCGGCGGCGAGCCGCCGTTGAACACCGAATGGATCGCGCGCGTCTCGATGCGGTCGTTGAACGGCGTCGAGGTGCCGTGCGCGTTGATGTAGCCGACCTGCTCGGGTGTGACGCCGGCGTCGGCGAGCGCGGCGCGCATCGCCTTCAGCGCGCCACGGCCCTCGGCGTCGGGCTGGGTCATGTGAAAGGCGTCGTTGGACGCCCCGTAGCCGGCGACGTAGCCGAGGATCTTCGCCCCGCGAGCGCGTGCGTGCTCCGCGCGCTCCATGACGATGACGCCCGAGCCCTCGCCCATGACGAACCCGTCGCGGCGCATGTCGAACGGGCGCGACACGCCCTCGCGCGACAGCGCGCCCATGCGCTTGAAGGCGGCGACGCACAGCGGCGTGATCGCGGCCTCGGTGCCGCCGGCGACGACGACGTCCGCCTCACCGCGCTCGAGCATCCGCTTGGCCTCGCCGATCGCGTGGCTGCCCGTCGCGCACGCCGACGACACGCTGAACCCGGGCCCGTGGGCGCCGAGCTCCATCGCGATCGCGCCGGCGGCCGCGTTGGGCATCATCATCGGGACGAAGTGCGGCGAGACGGCGCGCTCGCCGCCGTCGACGAACGCCCGGCACTCGTCCTCGAGCGTCTTCAGGCCGCCGACGCCGGTGCCGACGAGGATCGCCAGCCGCTCGAGGTCGACGTTGCCCGGCAGGCCCGCCTCCTCGGCGGCCTGCATCGCAGCCGCGAAGGCGAGCTGCGTGTAGCGGTCCGAGCGGCGCGCGAGCTTCGCGCTCATCGCCGACTCGGGGTCGAACTCCGAGCAGGGAGCCATGCCGTCGACGATGCCCGAGCGGCGCTCGAGCAGCGCGTCTACGAACGCGTCCGCCCCCTCGCCGATCGACGAGACGACCCCGCGTCCGGTGATCGCGATCTCAACCTCAGGGGACGGATGCCAGCTCATGCAGGCGCGCCTTCCTTGGCCTCGACGAGACGGATCGTCAGCGAGATGGCGTCGCCGACGGACTCGATCGGCTTGAGGTCGTCGTCGCTGATCGTGATCGCGAAGCGGTCCTCCAGCGCCTTGACGAGCTCGACGAGGTCGAGCGAGTCGACGTCGAGGTCGTTCCAGGTGTTCTCCGGCGTCGCCTCGCGAGCGCCCGGGACCTTGATCGACTCGAGCTGGTCGCGGATCTCTTCGAGTACGTCGTTCTCGTTGACAGCCATGCTTTCTCCTCTTGTCCTATGCGGCGAGCGCGCCGTCGACGGCGAGCGTTGCCCCGTTGATGTATGCCGCGCCGTCCGTACACAGGAACGACACGGCATGGGCGACCTCTTCGGGCTGCCCGACCCGGCCGGCGGGAACGCCGGCCAGAAGCTTGTCCGAGATGCCCTCGGTCATGTCCGTCTCGATGACCCCGGGCGTCACGGCGTTACAGGTGATCCCCTTGCGCGCCATCTCGCGCGCGACGGTGCGCGTCAGGGAGAGCATCCCGGCCTTCGCGGCCCCGTAGTTGGACTGCCCCGGGTTGGCCCGCTCGGCGACGACGGAGGAGATGTTCACGATCCGCCCCCAGCGGGCGCTGAGCATGTCGTCCAGCGCGCGGCGCATGCAGTGAAAGGCGCCGTTGAGGTTCGTGCCGACGACCTCCTCCCACTGGCTCGGGCTCATGCGGATCGTCAGGCCGTCCTGGCGCTCGCCGGCGTTGTTGACGAGCACGAGCACGGGACCGAAGCGCTCGCGCACCTCGGCGAAGGCCGCCTCGACGGAGGCGGAGTCGCCGACGTCGGCCTGGACGTCGCCGCTCGTGCGGCCGAGCGTCGCGACGGTGAAGCCGTCCTGCGCGAGGCGCTCGGCGATCGCCTTGCCGATGCCGCGCGAGCCGCCCGTCACGAGGGCGACGGGGCTGTCAGGCCGCGGCATGGACCTGCTCCTTCCAGCCGATGACCCCGGCGCCCCAGACGAAGCCGGCGCCGAAGGCCGCGAGTGCGATCGTCGCGCCCGGCTTCAGGCGCCCCTCGCGCTCGGCCTGGTGCAGCGCGAGCGGGATCGACGCGCTCGACGTGTTGGCGACGATGTCGACGTTGATGACGACCTTCTCCTCCGGCACGCCGAGGCGCCGCGCGGCGGCCTCGATGATGCGGGCGTTCGCCTGGTGGGCGACGAAGAGGTCGATGTCGTCGACGGTCATGCGCGCGCGGACGAGCGCCTCGGCGGTCGCCTCGACCATCCGGGCGACGGCGTGGCGGTAGACCTCCTGGCCCTCCATCCGCAGCAGCCGCTCGTCGCTGGACGCGTAGAGCAGGTCGGCGTGGACGCCGTCGGAGTGCAGGACGAAGGGGACGCAGCCGAGCGCGAGGTCGCCGCCACCGACGACGACGGCGGCGGCGCCGTCGGCGAACAGGATCGCCGTGCCGCGGTCGTTGTGGTCGGTGATGCGGCTCAGCGCCTCGGCGGCGCAGACGAGGACGAGCTTGCAGCGCCCGGACTCGACGAGCGCGGCGGCCTGGTCGAGCGCGTAGAGGAAGCCCGAGCAGGCGGCGTTGACGTCGATCGCGGCGGCGCCGTTGGCGCCGATCAGGTCGGCGATGCCGGGCGCGAGGCCGGGCATGAGCCGGTCCGGCGTGAGCGTCGAGACGATGACGTGGTCGACCTCGGCCGGGTCACAGGCTGCGTCGGCGAGCGCCGCGTTGCAGGCCTCGACGGCGAGGTCGGTGAGCGAGCGCGAGCCGTTGAGGCGGCGGCGCTCCTTGATGCCGGTGCGACGCTGGATCCACTCGTCGCTCGTGTCGAGGTAGGCGGCGAAGTCGGCGTTCGTGACGACGTGCTCGGGCAGGGCCGAGCCGATCCCGAAGACGCCCGCCTTCATCGGGCCGGCCTGCGCTCCGGGGTCGCGCGCAGGGTGCGCTTCACGAGGCCCTTGAGGACCGCGCCGGGGCCGCACTCGACGTAGTCCGTCACGCCCATGCCGTCGAGCTCGAGCAGCGTCTCGCGCCAGCGGACCGGCTTGAGGAGGTTCTCGGCGAGCTCGGCGCGCACGTCGGTGAAGGGCTGCGTGCTGCCGTTGGAGAGCACGGGGAACGCGGGCTCGGCGATCGCCGTGACGTCGAGCGCGCGCTGCAGCGCCTCGGCGGCGGGCGCCATGAGCGGGGAGTGGAAGGCGCCGCCGACGGCGAGCTTGCGGGCGCGGCAGCCGATCTGCTCGGCGCGCTCGACGGCCTGGTCGACCGCGGCCATGCGGCCGGAGAGCACGATCTGGCCGGGGGCGTTGTCGTTGGCGAGCGACAGGCCGAGGGCCTCGGCGAGCGCCAGCACGTCGTCGCGCTCGCCGCCGAGCATGGCGACCATGCCGCCGGGCTCCAGCTGCGCGGCGTGCGCCATCGCGTCGGCGCGGGCGTGCACGAGCCGCACCGCGTCCTCGAAGTCGATCGCGCCGGCGGCGGTCAGCGCCGCGTACTCGCCGAGCGAGTGGCCGGCCGCGGCGAGCGGATCGGCGTCGTGGTCCTCGCGCGACGCCCACTGGGCGATCGAGCAGAGGAAGAGCGCCGGCTGGTGGGAGCGTGTCCCCGCGGCAAGGTCGGCGAAGGGGTCGAAGCCGAGCAGCTCGATCCCGCGCACGAGCAGCGGGTGGGAGCGAAACGGCGCGTCCATCCCCTCGGAGTGGCTTCCCTGACCGGGAAAGAGCACAGCGGTGGTTGTGGGCATCGGAGTCATCTAACAAGCCCTCACCCGGTCGCGGGGCCTCTGTTACCCATGTTCGACAGACCGGGTGGATGTGTCGAAATCCGAAGGAGTGCCTCGATGGGTTCCGACGATGCTCGCGGACGAGCCCGCATCGTCGGTGAAACGGCGGTCCGGGCCGCCGGGTCGGGGCCGGCCGCTCGGTAGAATGGACGCATCGCGACGGCTCGTGGGGCACGACCGTTCCGTCCGACCCAAGGCGTTGAATGCGACGCCCGCGTGATCGCAGACGACGCGCCGCAACGACCGGGAATTTCGCCGCGGCGAGAAGAGGAGCAGGACGATGGAAGGCACTTCGCAGACCCCAGTACAGACGGGCACCAGGGCCGGCGAGCCCCTCTCCATCGAGCGCCTCTTCACGACGCCCGGCGTCCACCCCTATGAGAGCGTCGAGTGGGAGCTGCGCGACGCGCGCATCGGCCACGGCGGCAGGGTCGCCTTCGAGCAGCGCGGCGTCGAGTTCCCCAAGACGTGGTCGCAGAACGCGACGAACATCGTCGCGCAGAAGTACTTCCGCGGGCAGCTCGACACGCCCGCGCGGGAGCACTCCGTCAAGCAGATGGTCGGTCGCGTCGCGGGGACGATCGCCGACTGGGGACGCTCGCGCGGCTACTTCGCGTCCGTCGAGGACGGCGACGCCTTCGAGGCCGAGCTGACGTACATCCTGTTGCACCAGATGGCGGCGTTCAACTCGCCGGTCTGGTTCAACGTCGGGTTCGAGGAGAGCCCGCAGTGCAGTGCGTGTCAACCGTACGGCGCGCTGATCTCGACGCCGGACGGGATGGTCCAGATCGGCGAGCTCGTGCGCGATGACGCCGTCGGACGCGAGGTCTACGACGCGCATGGCGTGACGCGGATCGTCGCGACGCAGGCCAACGGCGTCAAGCCCGTGCACCGGGTGCGGCTGCGCAACGGCAGCTTCGTCGAGGCGACGGCCGACCACGTCGTCAGGGCGGTGCGCGAGCGGCGCACCGAGCCAGAGTGGCTGCGCGTCGACGAGCTCGAGGCCGGCATGCGGATGCACCTGCACCCGCACCGCGCGAAGGTCGATTCACGGGCGCTGGTCGCTGCGGGCACGGGCGCGACGTTCGGCGACGAGGGCCCGGTGGCGGCCGACGCCGTCAAGGTCTCCGAGGCCGCGCTCGCCGGCTGGCTGCAGGCCGACGGTTTCGTCGGCCAGTACGACCACGGGACCAACCGCTCGCTGACCGTCGAGTTCCAGGTCTCGGGCGACGAGGAGCGGGCCTGGGTCGAGGAGCACCTCGACGTCGCGCTGCCGGACGTCCACCGTCACGTCCGCGACGCCGACACGCTCGCGACACCCGTGCAGCGCATCCGCCTGTACGGCGAGGTCCTCGGCGACTTCGTCGAGCGCTGGAACCTGCTGGAGCGCGGCACCGAGATGACGGTGCCCGACCAGCTGTGGACGGCCTCGCACGAGGAGATCGCCGCCTACCTGCGCAGCATCTTCCAGGCCGACGGCTACGTGACCGTCTGGCGCGACAGCGGCTGCGAGAACGCACGGATCGGCTTCGCCGTCATCGGCGAGCGCTGGACGGAGGACGTCCAGATCCTCCTCGGCACGCTGGGCATCTACTCGCGCCGCACGCACAAGCCCGAGCGCCGCGAGGACCGCCACGACATCCACGAGGTCGCGATCTCGATCGGTTCCGAGCGCGCGCGCTTCGCCGAGCTCGTCGGCTTCGTCGACTCGCGCAAGCAGGGCAAGCTGCTGGCGTCGCTCGACCTCCGCAACCCGAAGCGCTGCCCCGACCTGCGCGAGGAGGAGATCGTCGCGATCGAGCCCCTCGGCGACATGGACGTCTACGACATCCAGACCGAGTCCGGCGAGTACCTCTCCAACAACGTCGCGGTCCACAACTGCTTCATCCTCAGCGTCGAGGACACGATGGAGTCGATCCTCGACTGGAACACGCGCGAGGGCAACATCTTCCTCGGCGGCTCGGGCTCGGGGATCAACCTCTCGAACATCCGCGGGTCGATGGAGCCGCTGGCCAAGGGCGGCACGGCGTCCGGCCCGGTCTCCTTCATGCGCGGCGCCGACTCGTGGGCGGGCACGATCAAGTCCGGCGGCAAGACGCGCCGTGCGGCGAAGATGGTCGTCCTCGACATCGACCACCCGGACATCCGCGAGTTCATCTGGTGCAAGGCCAAGGAGGAGAAGAAGGCCAACGCCCTGCGCGACGCCGGCTTCGACATGTCGATCGACGGTGAGGGCTTCATCTCGATCCAGTACCAGAACGCCAACAACTCGGTGCGACTGACCGACGCGTTCATGCGCGCGGTCGAGAACGACGACGAGTGGCGGCTGATCGCGCGCACGACCGGCGAGCCGGTCGGCGATCCGATCCCCGCGCGCGAGCTCATGCGCGACATCGCGCAGGCCGCGTGGCAGTGCGCCGATCCGGGCGTGCAGTACGACACGACGATCAACCAGTGGCACACGTGCCCGGTGTCGGGGCGCATCAACGCGTCCAACCCGTGCTTCCCGGCAGACGCGCGCGTGCATACGACACTCGGGCTTCTCCCGATCGGTGAGCTGATCGCCCGCGGAGAGGCCGGCGAGCAGATCCGCGTGTACACGCATCGCGCGACCGCCGAGCAGACGGGCGTGGGCGTCGTCGCCACGAAGCCGATCGCGTTCATGCGCAACGGTGTCAAGCCGATTGTGCGCCTGCGCTTCGCCAACGGCGCCGAGCTGCGGTGCACGCCGAACCACCGACTCTGGACGGTCAATCGGGGCTACGTTCGCGCTGACGAGTTGGTGAAACAGGATCGCGTGATGCTCAATGACAGCGCGACGCCGTCGGTCGACGCGTCATGGGCGCTTCCGACGACGGTCCAAGTGACCGCCAGGTCGTTTGCACCCGGAGGCACGCTGACCCACCGACAGCTTCCGGATCGTTGGACCGAGGGCCTCGGCGAGCTCACCGGACACCTCATCGGTGACGGTTGGATGACCGACGTTCAGACCGGATGGGTCTACGGGGGCGACGATATCGCCGACGGTATGGCGGATGCGCATGAGGGCATGCTGCGGGAGCTGGTTGGCGGCATCTCGCGGCAGCAGATGGACAACGGAACCGTGCAGTTGCGCGCGGGCAGCGAGGCGGTCCGAGAGTTCTTCGCAAGTCTCGGGGTGACCAAGGCACGTGCCCACGAGAAGCGCATTCCGGCGGCTGTGTTCACCGCGCCGGTTGAGATCCAGGCGGCTTTCCTGCGCGGGCTATTCGGCGCGGACGGCTGCGTCTCACGCGTGGAGATCGGTGGCAAGGCCAGCCGTTACGCGGGCTTGGGTAGCCGCAGCAACGCACTGCTGAAGGACGTCCAGCGGCTGCTCAGCGCCTTCGGCGTTCGCGGACGCATCTACCGCATCACCGACGCGAAGGCATCGACGTTCTCCTACACCCGCACCGACGGTTCGGTCGCGCAATACCTCACGCGTGAGGGCTTCGACCTGCGCATCACGGGCACCGATCTCGAGCGCTTCGCCGAGGCGATCGGCTTCTCTGCGCCGCGTAAGCAGGCGGCTATCGAATCGCTCCTGGCCGAGACCGGCCGCTACGCGACGAAGCACGGTACCGCGCTCATCGCAGCCGAAGACGACGGGCAGGAGGAGGTCTACAACCTCACTGAGCCGCTGCATCACTCGTACATTGTCGAGGGATTCGTCGTCGCGAACTGCAGCGAGTACATGCACGTCGACGACTCGGCCTGCAACCTCGCGTCGCTGAACCTCATGAAGTTCCGCCGCGCCGACGGGACGTTCGACGTCGCCTCCTACGAGCACAGCGTCGACGTCATGCTGCTCGCGCAGGAGATCCTCGTCGGGCCGTCGAGCTACCCGACCGAGCAGATCGGCGTCAACGCCCGCGCGTTCCGCCAGCTCGGCCTCGGCTACGCGAACCTCGGCGCGTTCCTCATGTCCAACGGCGTCGCCTATGACTCCGACGCCGGCCGCGGCCTGGCGGCGGCGATCACGTCGCTGATGACCGGGCGCGCGTACCTGCAGTCGGCGCATATCGCGGCGGCGGTCGGGCCCTACGAGCGCTACGCCGAGAACCGCGACGCGCACAACGCCGTCATGCGGATGCACCGCGACGCGTCGCTGGCGATCCCCGACTCGGCGTGCTCGGACACGGCGCTGCTGGAGGCGTCACGGACGGTCTGGGACGAGGCCGTCGCCGCCGGCGAGGAGCACGGCTACCGCAACGCGCAGGCGACGGTGCTCGCACCGACGGGGACGATCTCGTTCCTCATGGACTGCGACACGACGGGCGTCGAGCCGGACTTCTCGCTCGTGAAGTTCAAGGAGCTCGTCGGCGGCGGCCAGATGACGATCGTCAACCAGACGATCCCGATGGCGCTGCGGACGCTCGGCTACGACGAGGCGCAGATCACGGCGATCGCCGATCACATCAACGAGCACGCGACGATCGTCGGCGCCCCGGGCCTCGCGGCCGAGCACCTGTCGGTCTTCGACGTCGCCGTCGGCGAGCGCGCGATCTCGCACATGGGCCACATCAACATGATGGGCGCCGTCCAGCCGTTCATCTCCGGCGCGATCTCCAAGACCGTCAACCTCCCCCACGAGGCGACGACCGAGGACATCGCCGACGCGTACCTGCAGGCCTGGCACGTCGGCGTCAAGGCGCTGGCGATCTACCGCGACGGGTCCAAGACCGCGCAGGCGCTGCGCACCGACGCGCAGGAGGGCAAGAAGGCCCCGGCCGACGCCGGCTTCTCGCAGGAGCAGGTCGACGCGATCGTCGCCGAGTCCGTCGCGGTCGCCCGCAAGGACGCGATCGCGACCGCCGGCCCGAAGCGCAACCGCATGCCGCGCGAGCGCCAGTCGATCACGCACAAGTTCTCGATCGCCGGCCACGAGGGCTACATCACGGCCGGGATGTACGAGGACGGCACGGTCGGCGAGATCTTCCTCACCGACATCGGCAAGGAGGGCTCGACGCTGCGCGGCATGATGAACGCGTTCGCGACGTCGATCTCGATCGCGCTGCAGTACGGCGTGCCGCTCGACACGCTCGTCGAGAAGTTCTCCTACATGCGCTTCGAGCCCGAGGGCATCACGCAGAACCCGGAGATCCCGTTCGCCAAGTCGATGCCCGACTACATCATGCGCTGGCTCGCGTCGCGCTTCCTGGACACCGACGTCCAGGAGGAGCTCGGCATCCTCACCCCGGAGGTCCGCGCCCGCAAGATGGCCGAGGACAGCGGCATGTCGCGTTCGTCGGACACCGCCGGCCCGGCGAACGGCAACGGCGGTAGCGCACCGCACGGCCCGATGGGCACCGTTGCGGGCTCGGCGCCTGCCACGACCCGCGCCGCCGCCGACGCGCTCACCGACGTGCCGCCGGTGGTCCCCGTGCGCATGAAGGGCCTCGACCTCGGCCCGGCGTGCGCGCAGTGCGGCGGCATGATGCAGCGCACGGGCTCCTGCTACACGTGCTCGAGCTGCGGGAACAACACCGGCTGCGGCTGAGATGAGTGAGTCTCGAGTGTCATGCGTTCTTCAGCGCAGACGTCCGGTGGCGGCCGCGCCGACAAGCTTTCTGAGCCGAGGCGGCCGCCGGGCCTGCGATCGGGCGTGGCTACTTCGTCAGTCGCACCGTCCGCTTGACGATCCGCGCGTTGCCTGCCGCATCGACGATCCTGACCGTGATCGTCGCGGTCACCTTCGCGCGCCTTCTCACCGCCGTTCTGATCCGCCTGAACGCTGACTTGGGCTTGAGCCTGAGCGTCAGTGTCGCGCTCCGACCGGAGGCGACCTTCGCGGTCGCCGTCGTGAGCTTGAGCGCCTTCTTGATCCCCTTGATCTTCACCGTGCCGCGCGCCGTGGCGGTGATGCGGCCCCCGGCGGGAGCGTGCACCTTCGTGCGGATCGACAGCGAGGTGCCCTTGACCTTCTGACTGCCGCTACCGGCAACCGTTGTCCTGGCCGCCGCGCCGATCGAGCCGCCACCACCGGTGGGCGACTTCGCCTTCCCCGGGGGCGCGGGCGTCGAGGTCGGCATCACGAAGGGGGCCACCGAGGGGGCGGGGGTGTCCGTCTGCCCCGTGGCGCCAGGGCCCGAGGGAGCATCACCCGCGATCGTGAGGGACTGCGTCGCGCTCCCGACGTTGCCGGCCGGGTCCGCAGCCGCGGCGCCAACCGTCCACGCGCCCACGCCGACCGAGTTCGGCGTGGCGTTCCACGTGCCGTCGGCCTGCACGAGCGACGTCATCGTCTGGCCGCCGATCGTCACCGTGACGGTGGTGCCGGGAGCGGCGTCGGAGGTCCCCAGGAGAGTCGGGACCGTGTCGTAGGTCGTGGCGGTCGCGCCACCTCTGATCGCGACGACGGGCGCCACGGTGTCGACTGTCAGCCGCTGCGTGGCGCGGGCCCGGTTGCCCGCAGCGTCGGAGACAGACATGACGATGCGATGCGGCCCGTCGGAGAGGGCGGCCGCCGATACCGACCAGGCGCCTCCGACCTGGACCGGCCCCGTCAGCGTCTCGTCGGCGAGGTCCACGGTCACGGTCGTGCCGCTGCCGACGTCGGCCGTCCCGGAGATCTGGGGTGTCGCGTCGTTTGTCAGCGCGACTGCTCCGCCGGCGATCGTCACCGCAGGAGCGGCGGTGTCGATGGTCAGCTGCTGGGTGTCGGTGCCCTCGTTGCCGGCGGGGTCCGTCACCGATGCGGTGATCGTGCGGGTTGCGTCGGTCAGCGCCGCCGGGGTCACGTCCCACGTGCCGTTCGCCTGGAGGAGCGCGGTCCGGGTCTGGGCACCTACTGTCACGCGGACGACCGTGCCGGGCGCTGCGTCGCTCGTGCCGGTGATCGTCGGGGTCGGGTCGTTGGTCGTGACGAGCTCCCCGCCGTCGATCGTGACGACCGGCAGCACCGTGTCGACGGTCATCTGCTGGGCGGCGCTCCCGGTGTTTCCGACCGCGTCGGTCACCGAGGCGGAGACCGGGTAGGTGGCGTTGGCGAGGATCGCCGACGTGACCGCCCACGAGCCACCGGAGGGGATCGCGGTGAGGGTCTGCCCGGCGACGGTCACGCTGACGACACCCGGTGCCTCGACGTCCGTCGTGCCGCTGAAAGTCGGGGTGGTGTCGGTCGTGATCGCGGTCGCCCCACCGGCGATCGTGACCATCGGCGGTGCGCTGTAGAACTGGTCGTCGTCGAGCGTGAGGGCACCGTTGCGGGCGAAAGCGCGGCCGTTGACCAAGCTCGAGTTGCCCACCGCGACCGCGTCGAGCGCCATGAGCGTCCCGGCGAAATCGGCGTTCGCGCCGATGGCGCCCGCGCCGTTGACCTGCCAGAACACCCGGGACGCCCGGGCGCCGTTGGTCAGCACGACGTGGCTGCCGGCCGCGAAGGCCATGGCGCCGTTGATCTGAAAGACGAAGACGGCGTTCGGGTCGCCCCCACCGTCGAGGGTCACGGTCGTGGTGTTCGACACGGCTCCGGCGACGGTGTGCAGGCCCGGCGAGACCGTCGTGCCGGCGAGCGCGCCTGCGAGCGGAGCGCCACCCGTCCGGCCGGCGACCTCGTTGTAGGCCGCGACGAGGTCGGTGTGCGCCTGGGCGGCCGCCGTGGTTCCGATGCGACTCGCGCCCGTGACCACGCCGGGAGGAAAGCCCGTCGGCTGCGCGTTCGCCTTCACGCCGAGGTCGCCGCGCAGGGTGGTGTGCGGGGCGCCGGGGGCGCTGACGGTGTTGCCGACGGAGGCGCCGCTGATCACGGCGTACGTCGACGCCTGACCGAGGTCCACCATCGTCGTCGTCGCGGCGACGGCGGAGGGAACGGCGGCCACGGCCAGGCCGAGCATCAGCCCTACGGTGAGCACTCCGAGGCGGAGGGCCGTGCCCCAGCGGCTGCCGGTGTGGCGGGGGGCTCGCTGCACTACGGACATGCCGACGACCTTTGATGGTGAAGGACGACTCCGCAGCGCGTGCCGGATCCCGCATCTGCGAGAGCGCCTCTCTGTCACCCGCATCGGTCTCGCTCAGCGCCAGCGCCATACCCGGATCCGGGTATGCCGGGCCGGCCCGGCGCGCGGCACCGCTCTTCGGCAGCGCGCCGCGACGCGGAGGGCGCCCGCCCCGTCAGAGTTTCACGGCCCTGCGCGTCACCGACGCGCAGAGACCGCGACCGCGTGTGATCGTGAGGACGTAGCGGCCGGATCGCAGCGCGCGCCGGGCCCGCATGCGCACCACGCGACCGTGGACGACCCCGGCGAGCGTGTGCCTGTTGCGTGACAGGCGGACGCGGGTGCCGCGCTTCTGCCGCGCCGCGAACGTGCAGGTGATGCGCCGCGCAGCCTGCACGGGACCTGGGCGGTTCGCGCGACGCGGACCGCCGCCGCGGGGCCAGCCGGTGTGACCGACGCGCTCGCGAGCCCGCCAGGCGGGACGGTCGCAGCGCCGGTCGTCACCGTCTGCTCGCCCCCCGTCACGATCCCATGTGAGCTGATCGCGATCGCGCGGTGGCGGTAGGTCGTGGTCGGCAGCAGATCCCCCGCGGTGAGCGCAACGGTGCGCGGGGCGACGCCCGACACCGGGACGTCCGCCGTCTGGAACGCGAGCTGGTCGCCGGCCAGCCCGAACGCGATCCCCGATGACGAGTCCGGCGACGATGAAACCGATCACGGTGGTCCTTTCGAGCATCCGCGGCCGGCGATCGCCGGCCCGCTGCCTCTTTCGGCCTGTGCCGCTCATGCCTTGCGTGGGCGACCGTCGATTGCGCGGCTCGGGCGTCGGGGAGCGCCCGCCCGCCGCGGCGGGCCGCGCGACCGGGCCGTGCTCGCCCGCGATCGGTGCTGGCTGACGGTGACGCTGCACGTCCGTGTCGTCCATGCGCCCGCGCTGTCGCTGAGGCGCACGGTGAACGAGAAGGTGCCGGCGTCGAGTCGTCGGCGTGCCGGTGGCGGCGGCGTGCTGCCGTCGCCCGCTCGGCCCTCGACCAGCGGCACGACCAGCAGGCCGACGGCGACGACGAGCAGCAGGTGCCTCAGGCGCGCCGGCATGAAGGTTTTACTTCGAGGCCGGACGTGGGTTCGCTGCGAAGCGTGGCTCCCTCAACACACCGGCGCAGAGGCTCCGATCCCCTTTCCGTCCCAGGCGCAGGGAGTCCTGAGATCCAGGCCGCGAGGCGATCGGGTCGTCCGGGCCGTCGTCGGCTGGCGAGGCTGCCGGCTCCGGCCCCGGCAGCCGCGCCCCGGCGTCGCCTGCCGGCGCCGCGGGCAGCGATTTACGGTGAGTCGCGATGCGCGTCGCGGGCGGCGGTCGCACATCATGTGATCTGCGAGGTCGCCGCCACCAGCGAGCGGCGGCCCGTCCGCCGACCGACGCGTCGGCGGCGCGCAGGATCGACCGCGACGAGGCCGTCGGCAGCCCATCGGATGGCACACCGCCACCTGCGCGCGCCGAGCCGGACGTCTGATGGCGCTCACGGTGACAGTCGTGTACTCCTGCCCTCGCCGGCGGGCACATCGCGCTTCACTCGAACCGATGTCGAATATTCCAGCAACAGTCGATAAGCTGCGTCGCGTCAAATGGATGGGCGCGAGGATCGTCGAGACTCGCGGCTCAGCCCGGGAGGCCCGCCTGTGGGCGGCCTGGCGTCAGAAAGCAGGTCCAGCGCCACCCCTATCCGGGGGCGAGCGCGACCGAGCGGCGCCACCCCTGCTCCCCTTCGTCGCACGGGCCACCCCCTGGCCCTCTCGTTCCCGCGTATCGACGAGCGCGGCGAAGACCGCCCCGTGGCGCCCCTGGGCGTGCCCCTCCCCGAGCAGTTGCCCGGGGGGCCACGGGGCCCCAATCCTGCGTCAGGCCGAGCGCGGCGCGAGCAGGCCGCGCTCGGCGAGCAGGTACTGGATCGCGACGAACGCGGCGGGCTGTAGGGCTGCGCCTGGCGCCTTCGCGCCGGCCGGTCCAGTGCTTGCGGATGCCGGTGCTCGACGCGCAGCCGATCCTCACCCCGCCGACGCCGAGGTACACCCCCGCGCGCACGGTCTCGGTGTGGATCATGTTCAGGTTGTCATCCGCGTAGGAGGACATGACCGACGAGGAGCGCCGGCCGCTGAGCCAGGGCAGGGGATCATCGCCCGCGGATGCTCCGCCGCCGGCGTCCGCGCGGTCGCCGGCACCCGGCGCCCTCAGCCGCCGACGGCGAGCACGATCCTGCCCGTGGTCTTTGCGGATTCGATGGCGCGGTGGGCGCTCGCCGCGCGCTCGAGCGCGAAGGGCTCGCGCACGTCGCAGCGCAGCTCGCCGGCGGTCATCGCCTGCATCGCGCGCCGCAGCGCGTGGCCGACGAGCTCCGGCATGCTCGCGCTGAGCTCGGCGAGGTTGAAGCCCAGCACGGACTTGCCGGCCCGCAGCTCGTCCGCGCTGAACTCGGCGTCGGAGGCGGGGCCCATCGTGACGAGCCGGCCACCGCGCGCCAGCGCGTCGAAGCTCGCGCGCAGGTCGGCCCCGCCGACGGGATCGACGACGACGTCGAATCCCGTCCCGCCGCTGAGCTGCGCGGCGCGCGCCGCAAGCCGGTCGCGCACGATGACGGCGTCGTAGCCGAACGGGCGCGCCACCGCGAGCCTGCGCGCGCTTGCGACCGTGCCGACGACGCGTCCGGCGCCGAGCATCCGTGCGGTCTGCCCGAGCTGGCTTCCCGCACCGCCGGCCGCGGCGTGGACGAGGACGCTCTCGCCCGCTCGCACGCGTGCCACCCGCTGGAGGATGAAGACCGCGGTCGCGCCGATCGACGCGAGCGCCGCGGCCGTCGCGAGGTCGCCGGGCGCGGCCGGCTCGGGCAGCGGGGCGACGAGACGCGCGTCGGTGACGGCGACCTCGGCGCAACCGCCGCCGCCGACGATCGTCAGGGCGGCCACGGGCTGGCCGGCGCGCAGGCCCTCGACCCCCGCGCCCAGCTCGCGGACGTGCCCGGCGACCTCGATCCCCGGCACGTAGGGCAGCGCGACGGCGACCGCCCCCCGCCGGGAGAGGACGTCGGCGAAGGTGACGCCCGCGAAGGCGACGTCGATCGCCACCTCGCCCGCGCCGGGGTCGGGCGTCGCACGTTCGTCGAGGCGCAGGACGCCGGCGTCGCCGAAGGCGGGGATCGTCACGGCGCGCATCGCGTGCATGGTAGGGCGACCTCGTCTGTGCGAACATGTGTTCGTGTTCGAGGAGCCGCGCATCCTGCACGCCGACGTCGACGCGTTCTTCGCCTCGGTCGCCCAGCGCGACGACCCGGCACTGCGCGGCCGCCCCGTCATCGTGGGCGGCGGGGTCGTGCTCGCGGCGAGCTACGAGGCCAAGCGCCGCGGCGTGCGCAGCGGGATGGGCGGGGCGGCGGCCCGGCGCCTGTGCCCGGAGGCGGTCACCGCCCAGCCGTCGTGGGAGTCCTACCTCGAGGCGAGCCGCGCGGTGTTCGAGGTGCTCGACCAGCTCGCGCCGGTCGTCGAGCGGCTCGGCCTCGAAGAGGCCTTCCTCGATCTCGGCGAGCACCCGCGCACGCCCGTGCGGACGACCGCCGAGCGGCTGCGCCGCGAGGTCCGTGACCAGGCCGGGCTGCCGATCACGGTCGGGGCCGGGCGCACGAAGATCGTGGCGAAGATGGCCAGCCGGGCGGCGAAGCCCGATGGCCTGCTCGTCGTGCCCGCCGCCGAGGAGCGGGCGTTCCTCGACGCGATCGCCGTCGAGGAGCTCTGGGGCATCGGCGCCAAGACGGCGGCCAAGCTCCATGCACGCGACCTGCGCACCGTCGCACAGCTCGCGCGCCTGACGGAGGCCGAGCTCGTCGGCATCCTCGGCAAGGGCTCGGGGCGCCACGTCCATGCGCTCGCCGCCAACCGTGACCGCCGGCCCGTGACCGCCGAGCGGCGCCGGCGCTCATACGGCTCCCAGCGCGCATACCGCCGCGCGCCGCGTCCGCCGGACGACCTCGACGAGACCCTCGCCCGCCTCACCGGGCGGATCGCGGAGCGCATGCAACAGTCCGGCGACAGCGGCCGCACGGTGCTGCTGCGGCTGCGCTTCGGCGACTACACGCGCGTGACGCGCTCGCACACGCTCCTGGACCCGACCGCGGCCGCCGAGCCGATCCTCGGCGCCGCGCGGACGCTGCTTGCGGCGGCGATGCCGCTGATCGAGCGGCGCGGCCTGACGTGCCTCGGGATCAGCGTCGCGAACCTCGCGAGCGCCGGCAGCGGGACGCAGCTGGAGCTGCTCGGCGATGCGGGTCAGCCGGGGTGATGTCGGCGGCCGCGGCCCTGCGCGCATCTACACTCGATCGCATGCCAGACGCGGCGGTCCTGCTCGTGGACGACGACGCGCCGATCCGGCGCATGCTCGAGCGGACGCTCACGGCGGAGGGCTACGACGTCGTCGCGGCGGCCGACGGCGGCGCGGCGCTGGCGCAGGTCGAGCGCTCGCTGCCGGACCTCATCGTGCTCGACGTCGCGATGCCCGGGATGGACGGGCTCGCCGTCACGCGGCGGCTGCGCGCGAAGGGCCTCGCCGTGCCGATCCTGCTGCTCACCGCGCGCGACGCGCTGGCCGAGCGCGTCGCCGGCCTCGACGCGGGCGCCGACGACTACCTCGTCAAGCCGTTCGAGGTCGACGAGCTCACCGCCCGCGTGCGCGCCCTGCTGCGCCGCAACCAGCCGCCCGGCGACGTCCTGGCGTTCGCCGACCTGACGCTCGACGTCGAGAACGCGACGGCGCGCCGCGGCGGCCGCGAGCTCGAGCTCACGCGCCGCGAGGCCGAGCTGCTCGAGCTCCTGCTGCGCAACGCACGCGGCGTCGTGAGCCGCGAGCTCGCGCTCGACGAGGTCTGGGGCTCAGGCGGCGAGGCGGGCGCGAACGTCGTCGACCGCTACGTCGCCTACCTGCGCCGCAAGCTCGGCGAGCCCGCGCTGATCCACACCGTCCGCGGCGTCGGCTTCCGGCTGGGCACGTGAGCGCGCTCGGCCTGCGGGCGCGCGTCGCCGCCGCGGCCGCGGCGGCGATCGTCGTCGCGGTCGCTCTGCTCGCGATCGCCGTCCCGGCGCTGCTGCAGCGCCAGCTCACCGGCGAGCTCGACCGCTCGCTGCGCGCCCGCGCGGTCGAGGTCGCGCGCCTCGCCTCCGCGACACCGGCGCTCCTCACCGAGCCCGGCGCGCTCGAGGGGCGACTGACCGGCGGTGCGCTCTTCGTCCAGGTCGTCGACCGCCGCGGGCGGATCGTCGCGCGCTCCGGCGGCCTCGGCGGGCGCCTGCTGCCCGCGGGCCCGGCGCTGCGACGCGCGCTCGGCGAGCAGCGTGCCGGCGCGTACGGGGACGAGACGCTCGGCCCGGAACCGATCCGCGTCTACGCCGCGCCGCTCGGCGCGCTCGGCGGGGGCGCGGCCGCGGGCGGCGCCGTCGTGGTCGCGGGCACGACCGCGGAGATCGGCGCGACGCTCGGCCGCGCCCGCCGGCTCGTGCTGCTCTGCGCGCTCGCGGCGGCCGCGCTCGCCGCCCTGACCGCGCTGGCGCTGACGCGCCGCGCGCTGCGCCCGCTCGGCCGGCTGTCCTCCGGCGCGCGCACGATCGAGCGCACCGGCGACGCGTCCGCGCGCCTGCCGGTCCCGCGGACGAGCGACGAGGTCGGCGAGCTCGCCGCGACGCTCAACGCGATGCTCGCGTCGCTGGAGCGCGCGCGCGAGGCCGAGCAGCGCTTCGTCGCCGACGCCTCGCATGAGCTGCGCACGCCGCTCACGGCGCTGCGCGGCAACGCGGCCTACGTCGCCCGCCACGGCGCCGAGCCGGGCGTGCTCGCCGACATCGAGGCCGACGCCGCGCGGCTGGCGAGCCTCCTCGACGACCTGCTCGCGCTCGCCCGCGAGGACGCCGCGCCGCCCGCGGGCGGCGAGGAGGTCGACCTCGCCGAGCTCGCCCGCGAGGTCGCCGCCAGCGACGAGCACGCGGAGGTCGCGATCGAGCCGGGCGCCGAGACGGCGCGGGTGCGCGGCGAGCCGGAGGCGCTCGAGCGCGCGGTCGGCAACCTCGTGCGCAACGCGCGCATGCACGGCCCGGCGGGCGGGCTGGTCACGGTGGCCGTCGGCCTCGATGCCGGCGGCGCGCGGGCCCGCATCAGCGTCGCCGACGAGGGCGCGGGCCTCGGCCCCGACGAGGCGGCGCAGGCGTTCGAGCGCTTCTGGCGGGGCCCCGGCGCGCGCAGCGGCGGCTCGGGGCTCGGCCTCGCGATCGTGCGCGCGATCGCCGAGCGCCACGGCGGCACGATCAGCGCCGACGGGCCGCGCTTCACGCTCGCGCTGCCGGCTATCAGAGAACTCTCACGATCGCCCCGTAGAACTCCGCCGGCACCGCTCCCCGCCGACGAAGGAACCACGCCATGAGACGCCTGCGCACCGCATCCGCCCGCCAGCTCGCCGTGATCCTCGCGGCCGTCGCCGGCCTCGCGCTGACGGCCGCGATCGCGCAGGCTGCGCTCACCGGATCAGGCCCGGTGCCCGGGCCCAAGGCACTCGCCAACGCCGTCCTGGACGCCGTCAACGCCCCCGAGCCCGACGGGCTGAAGGCGAAGATCCACTTCACCAACGGCCTGCTGCCCTCCGGGTCGCTGCCGGGCGGCGCCGCGTCGCCGCTGGCCTCCGGGGCCGACGGCCGCCTCTGGATCCAGAAGAGCGGGAAGTTCCGCCTCGAGCTGCAGTCCGACGCCGGCGACGCGCAGATCGTCTCCGACGGCGAGACGGTGACGGTCTACGACGCCTCCTCGAACACCGTCTACCGCGCCGAGCTCCCCAAGGGCGCGAAGGACGCGACGAGGCCCGCCGACCACGGCGACGAGAAGCTCACGCTCGCGAAGATCCAGAAGGCGCTGAACGAGCTCGCGAAGACCTGGACGGTCTCGGGCGCGACGCCGACGAACACGGCCGGGCAGGAGAGCTACACCGTGAAGATCTCGCCGAAGGACGACGGCGGCCTGCTCGGCGCCGCCCAGGCCGCGTGGGACGCCGTCACCGGCGCGCCGCTGCGCGTCGCCGTCTACGCGCAGGGTCAGACCGATCCCGTGCTCGAGCTCGCGGCGACCGACGTCTCCTACGACGCCGTCTCGGAGTCCGACGTGAACGTCAGCCCGCCGAAGGACGCGAAGGTCAACGACCTGACGCCGAAGGACGGGCCCGGCGCGGGCGCCGGCACACACGGCCCCGGCGGCGAGCGGGCGCACGCCAAGCCCGGCGCGGCGCAGAGCCTCGCGAGCGTCCAGCGCGCGCTCGGCTACGACATCGCCGCCCCCGACACGCTCGCCGGCCTGCCGCGCAAGGCCGTCCGCCTCGTGACCCTCGACGGCGAGGACGCGGCGCTGACGATCTACGGCAAGGGCTTCGGTGCGATCGCCGTCCTGCAGCACAAGACCGCCGGCGCCGACAAGAGCGCCACCCCGAAGGGCAGGCACGGCGGCGACCGCGCGCTGAGCCTGCCGGAGATCAACATCGACGGCGCCACCGGCAACGAGCTCGCCACGGCGCTCGGCACGGTCGTGACGTTCGAGCGCGGCGGCATGAGCTACGTCGTCGCCGGATCGGTCCCGCCGGTCGCGGCGGAGAATGCGGCCCGGGGCCTGAAGTGACGCCGGCGATCGAGGCCCGCGGCCTCGTCAAGCGCTACGGGCGCATCACGGCGGTCGACGACGTCGACCTCACCGTGAGCGCCGGCGACGTCTACGGCTACCTCGGGCCCAACGGCGCCGGCAAGACGACGACGCTGCGGATGGCGCTCGGGCTCATCCGCCCCGACGCGGGCACGGTGAAGCTCTTCGGCCGCGACCCGCTCGTCGAGGGCGTCCGCGCGCTCGACGGCGTCGCGGGCTTCGTCGAGGCGCCGCGCTTCTACCCCTACCTCACGGGGCGCAAGAACCTCGAGCTCGTCGCCGCGCTGGACGGCGGCGACGCGGCGACGCGGATCGATGCGGCGCTGGACACCGTCGAGCTCGCCGACCGCGCGCGCGACAAGGTCGGCGGCTACTCGCACGGGATGCGCCAGCGCCTCGGCCTCGCGGGCGCGCTGCTGCGCGACCCGAGGCTCCTCATCCTCGACGAGCCCGCGACCGGCCTGGACCCGGGCGGCATGCGCGACATGCGCCTGCTCATCCGCCGGCTCGCCGACGAGGGCATGACCGTCCTGCTCTCCTCGCACCTCATGGCCGAGGTCGAGGAGCTCTGCGACCGCGTCGTGATCATCTCCAGCGGGCGCGTGCGCTACGAGGGCGCCCTCGACGACCTCATCGCGACGACCGCCGGGCGCTACGAGCTGCGCACGACCGACGACGACCGCGCCGCGCAGATCGCCGCCGCGCAGCGCGGGATCGAGGACGTCGCGCGCGACGCCCGCGGGCTCACGTTCGCCGCCGACGAGCGCGCGACGACGGCGCTGTCGATCGCGCTCGGCGAGGCGGGCGTCGGGATCGCGGCGCTCGTGCCGCGCACGGCGACGCTCGAGGAGCTCTTCTTCCGCATGACCGAGGAGCAGACGGCGCCGGCGCCGGTGCCGCCCGCGGCCGCGCCCGCGACCGACGACGACGTCGTCGTCGAGGTGCGCGCATGACAGCGCGCCATTGCTCGACGGTCGTGCGCTTCGAGCCGCAAAGCCGGTCCTCGCGATGACCGCCGTCGCCGCGCCGCGCGCGGGCGCCGCCGCCGCCGGCCGGCGCCCCGGCATCGCGACGGTCTACCGCTGGGAGCTGCGCAAGCTGCGCTCGCAGAAGCGGACGTACCTCGGCCTCGGCGCGGCGATGCTCGTGCCGATGATCTTCATCGTCGCCCTGCTGTCGAGCAGCGGCGGCCCCGACGACGTCCCGTTCGCGCGCTACGTCCGCGAGACGGGCCTCGCGATCCCGCTCGTCGGGCTGCTGTTCAGCTCGATCTGGCTCTTCCCGCTCATCACGTCGCTCGTCGCGGGCGACATCGTCGCCTCCGAGGACAACCACGGGACGCTCAAGACGATCCTCACGCGCTCGACCGAGCGCTGGCAGATCTTCGTCGCGAAGTTCCTCGCGACGCTGACGTACGCCTTCGCCGCGCTCGTGCTGTTCGTCGGCGTGGGGCTCGTCGTCGGCGGCCTCATCTGGGGCTTCGACCCGCTCACGTCGCTGACCGGGACGCAGATCGCCCCGGGCCGCGGGATCGTCCTCATCGGCGCCGCCTCGCTGGCGTACTTCATCCCGCTCATCGGGATCGCGGCGATCGCGTTCCTGCTGTCGACGGTCACGCACAACTCCGCCGCCGCCGTCGTCGGGACGCTGATCCTCTCGTTCATGATGCAGCTGCTCGCGGCGATCTCGGGCCTGCACTTCCTGCGGCCCTACCTGCTGTCCGAGCAGTTCAACTCCTGGGAGGGCCTGCTGCGCGAGCCCTCCGACTGGGCGCCGATCGTCCACTCGCTGTGGATCTCGGCGTGCTGGGCGGGACCCGCGCTCCTGTGGGCGTTCCTCGCGTTCGTACGCCGCGACGTCGCGGGCTAGTGGACGTGGCCACTAGCTCTCGCGGTAGATCTTCTCCGCGTAGCCGGGGCCGTAGTAGGCCTCGAGCTCTTCGAGCGTCTCACCCCGCGACTCGAGCTCCCTGGCGATCCGGGCGCGGCTCGGGACGTCGCCGGGCGTCCACGTTGCCGGGTCCCACAGCGCCGAGCGCAGGAAGGCCTTGGAGCAGTGGTAGAAGACCTCCTCGACGTGGACGAGCACGGCGAGGCGCGGGCGGTGGCCCTTGACGATCAGCTCGTCGAAGAACGGCGCGTCGTCGAGCAGCTCGGCCGTGCCGTTGATCCGCAGCGTGTCGCCGCGGCCGGGCACGAGGTACAGCAGCCCGATGTGCGGGTTCTCGAGGATGTTGCGCAGGCCGTCGACGCGCTTGTTGCCGGGACGCTCGGGGAGCGCGATCGTGCGCTCGTCGAGCACGAGCGTCGCGCCGGGCGGGTCGCCGCGGGGACTGACGTCGCAGCCGCCGTCGGCGCCCGCCGTCGCGACGAGCACCATCGGCGACGCCGCGAGCCACCGGCGGTCGAGCTCGTGCAGCACCGCGCGGGCCTTGTTCGCGGCACGCTCGTTCGGGGCGCCGACGATGTCCTCGAGCTGCTGCACGTCGCGGATGACGGACCGGGTCTCGGTGCTCATGGCATACACGATGGCAGCCGCGGGGCGCGGCGCCTACAGCAGCGACGAGGAAGGGGGAGCGAGCGCCCGGGGCGGTCGGCTCGGACGAGCGTGTCGAGAAACCGCTCGCATGGAGCCGAAAATCGCCCCCGTCGAGCGAGCGCGACGCGTAGACGTCGATATGCAACATCTACTCGTCGCGCTCCCCGCGGGTGCCCGCACGCTGACGAAACGCATGCGATCGGACGCGGACGGCGCACGCTCCTCCTCATCGATGCAGGACGCGCCCGGCCTGAAACAGATCTACGCCGTGACGTCCCGCCGCGCGAACACGAGCCCCGCTGCGCCCACCGCCACCGCGACGTAGATCCCGACGAGCAGCAGCGCTCGCCCGACCGACACGTCGGCGGTGCCGCCGGCGGCGAGCGCCTCGAGCAGGAGCCCGGGGAACCACTGCGTCGCGGCCGTCCAGGCGTCCTGCGTGAGGTGCTCGAGCGGGCCCGACCAGACGATCCCGATGGCGAGCGCGACGGGGATCGAGCGTACGAACAGCGCCAGCGCCATCCCGAGCGACGCCCATGCGGTCAGACCGAGCAGCGCGCGTCCATAGTCGCCGGCGGCCTGCCCGAGGCCGTCGAGCGAGAGCCACGACGCGGTCGAGACGTCCTGCATCGGCGCGAGCACGGCCGACGCCGCGACGGTCAGCAGCTCGGCGAGCGCCAGGACGCCGGCGGCGAAGACGAGCAGCGCCGCCATCTTTCCCGCGAGCAGCGCGACGCGCCGCGGATGACGCATGAGCAGTGTGCGGAAGGTGCCCTGGGAGAACTCGCCCGCGATGTTCGCGATGAACAGGACGAACACGAGGATCCCGATGAACGACGCACCGATCGAGAACGCCTCGGTGGCGCCGCCGGCCTGCGAGAGATCGGCGACCGTCGCCCCGCGCGCGGCCGGCCGTTCGCCGGGCCCGGCGGCGGAGAGGAACACGACGAGCGACGACAGCGCGGCGAACGCCAGCGCGGACGCCAGCACCGCGACGGCGACGCGCCGGCGGCGCAGCTTGAGCATCTCGGCCCCGAACATGCTGATCATCGGTCTCCTCCGTTCACCATCGTGAGGTAGCGGTCCTCGAGGCTCGTGCGCACGACGCGCAGCTCGGCGAGGACGATCCCGCCGCCGCCCGCGGCGCGGTTGACGGCCGCCGCGAGCTCGCGCGGGTCGGCGCCGCCGACGTCGATGCGCAGGTCCTGCTCGCCCGGCTCGCCGGCGTGGCCCGCGGCGGCGAGCAGCCCGCGCAGGCGCCCGAGATCGCCCGCATGCTCGGGTGCGACGACGAGGTTCGCTCCCGAACCGTCGAGCAGATCGGCCGCCGGCCCCTGGAAGATCACCTGCCCGCCGTCGATCACGATGAGCCAGTCGCAGACCTGCTCGAGCTCGCTGAGGACGTGCGAGGAGACGAGCACCGTGCGCTCCCCGCTCCTCAGCCGGCCGATCAGCCCGCGCATCTCGTGGACGCCGGCCGGGTCCAGCCCGTTGATCGGCTCGTCGAGGATCAGCAGCAGCGGATCGCCGATGAGGGCAGCGGCGATCCCGAGGCGCTGCTTCATCCCGAACGAGTAGCGCCGGACGCGATCGTCCGCGCGCTCGGCGAGGCCGACGAGGTCCAGCAGCCGCGGGATCTGCGCGGGGTCGTGGCCGCCGGCCATCGCGAGCACCGCGAGGTTGCGGGCGCCGCTCAGTGCGGGATAGAAGGCGGGTCCCTCGATCAGCGCGCCGACGCGCCCGAGGTAGCCCGCGGGGTCGGCGAGCGGCGCGCCGAGCACGGTCCCGTCGCCCGCGCTGGGCGCGACGAGGCCGAGCAGCATCGCCATCGTCGTCGTCTTGCCGGCGCCGTTGGGACCGACGAAGCCGGCGACGACGCCGGCGGGCACGTCGATCGTCAGGCCGTCGACGGCGACGCGCTCGCCGTAGCGCTTCGTGAGGTTGCGCAGGGAGAGCGCGGGCGCGGCGGCGCTCGGCGGTGGTGGGTGCTGCTCTCGGGGGATCGTGGCTGTGGTCATGCCCGGCACGATCGCCGTCGCGGCACGCCGCTTCGTCGGCCGCAGCGGTGATCCGCCGTGGCCCGCGGGGCGACCCGCGCGCGCACGGGGTCGTCCGTCAGGACGAGATCCCGTCGTCCCTGCGGACGAGGACACGGCGGGCGCGGGCCGCTACCGTCGCTCGCGTGGACCGGCTGCGCGACACCCGCGTCGTCGACGGACTCGCCGCCGTCGCGCTGACCGTCGTCCTCCAGCTCCAGCTCCTGCTCGCCGACCACCAGGGCAGCGCGGTGCTCAACGTCGCCTGCGCGCTGGCGCTGACGCTCCCGCTCGCCGTCCGCCGGCGCGCGCCGCTGCAGGTCGCGTGCGCCTTCAGCGTCGTCGCGGCCTTCAACGCGGCGCTCGGCGGCGGGTTGTTCGACGGCCGGCCGCCGCCGTTCGCGACGCTCGTCGCGGGCGCGCTGACCTTCTACTCGCTCGGCGCGCACGCCCTGGGCCGCCCGGCGCTCGCCGGCGCCGGCATCGGCGTCGGCGCGCTGTGGAGCACGATCCTCTTCAGCGGCGAGATCGACCCCCAGAGCTTCGGCTTCTCGGCCGGCTTGATCGTCGCGACCCCGTGGCTCGTCGGCCGCTCGACGCACGCCCGCGCGCAGCGCCTGGCGCTGCTGCAGGAGGAGGCGCGCCAGCGCGAGCGCGTCGCCGTCGGCGAGGAGCGGGCGCGGATCGCGCGCGAGCTGCACGACGTCGTCGCCCACAGCGTCGGGGCGATGGTCGCGCAGGCCCAGGGCGCGGAGCGGGTCCTGGACCGAGATCCCGAGCGCGCCCGCGCGGCGCTGCAGGCGATCGAGCGCACCGGCCGCGACGCGCTCGACGAGATGCGCCGCTCGCTCGGCGTCCTGCGCCGGACCGACGCCGACGCGCCGCTGGCGCCGCAGCCCGGCATGGAGCGCCTCGGCGCGCTCGTGGAGCAGGCGCGCGACAGCGGGCTGGAGGTCGAGCTCGTCACCGAGGGCGCGCCGGAGCCGCTGCCGGCCGGCGTCGACCTGTCGGCCTACCGCATCGTGCAGGAGGCCCTGACGAACACGCTCAAGCACGCGGGTCCGGTCCGCGCGCGCGTCGCGGTCCGCTATGGCCGCGAGCAGCTCGAGCTCGAGATCTCCGACGACGGCGCGCCGGGAGCGGCGCCCGGGGCGCGCGACGGCGGCGGCGGCGGGCAGGGCCTGCTCGGGATGCGCGAGCGCGTCGCGCTCTACGGCGGCGACCTCGAGGCCGCGCGCCGTCCCGAGGGCGGCTTCGTCGTCCGCGCGTCGCTGCCGCTGGCGCCCCGATGAGCATCGGCGTCCTGATCGCCGACGACCAGGCGCTCGTACGCGCCGGCTTTCGGATGGTGCTCGAGGCCGAGACGGACATCGCCGTCGTCGGTGAGGCCGCCAACGGCGAGCAGGCCGTCCACGGCGCGCAGCACCTCGATCCCGACGTCGTGCTCATGGACATCCGCATGCCCGAGCTCGACGGCATCGCGGCGACGCGGCGGATCGTCGCCGACGAGAGCGCGCGCGTGCTCATCCTGACGACGTTCGACCTCGACGAGTACGTCTACGACGCGCTCGGCGCGGGCGCGAGCGGCTTCCTGCTCAAGGACAGCCCGCCGGAGCAGCTCGTCACGGCGATCCGCGTCGTGGCCGGCGGCGAGGCGCTGCTGGCGCCCTCGGTCACGAGCCGGCTCATCGCGCAGTTCGCCCGCGGCCGCGCGCCCGCACCGCCACCGGGCATCGACGAGCTCACCGCCCGCGAGCGCGAGGTCTTCGGGCTCGTGGCGCGCGGGCTGAGCAACGCCGAGATCGCGACGCAGCTCGTCGTCGGCGACACGACGGTGAAGACGCACGTCGCGCGCCTGCTCGCGAAGCTCGGTCTGCGCGACCGCGTCCAGGCCGTCGTGCTGGCCTACGAGTCCGGCCTGGTGAGCCCGGGCGATTCCCCCCGCTCGAGCACCTAACATTCCCGGATGGCCGCGACAGCCACCGAGACCGAGCTCGAGCACTACCGCCCGCAGCTGACGGGCTACTGCTACCGGATGCTCGGCTCGGTGTTCGAAGCCGAGGACGCGGTGCAGGAGACGATGATCCGCGCGTGGCGCAACCTCGACCGGTTGGAGGGCCGCGAGGCGATGAAGTCGTGGATCTACGCGATCGCGACGAACGTCTGCCTCACGATGCTCGACGGGCGCAAGCGCCGCGCCCGGCCGATGGACATCGGCGGCCCCGGCTCGGCGGCGAACCCCGAGCTCGGGACGCTCCCCGAGGCGACGTGGCTGGAGCCGATGCCCGACGGCCGCGTGCTCGCCGAGGAGCGGGACGACCCGGTCGCGGCCGCGATCGCGCGAGAGACGCTGCGCCTCGCCTTCGTCGCGGCGCTCCAGCATCTCCCCGCCCGCCAGCGCGCGGTGCTCATCCTGCGCGAGGTCCTGCGCTGGAAGGCGACCGAGGTCGCCGAGCTGCTCGAAACGAGCGTCGCGTCGGTCAACAGCGCACTGCAGCGGGCCCGCGCGACGCTCGCCACCACCGGCGCGACGGCCGACGGCCCGGCCGCGCCGCTGAGCCAGGACGACCACGCGCTGCTCGCGCGCTACGTCGACGCCTTCGAGCACTACGACATCGACGCGCTCGTCGCGCTCCTGCACGAGGACGCGATGCTCTCGATGCCGCCCTACGAGCTGTGGCTGCGCGGGGCCGAGGAGCTGCGCACGTGGTACCTCGGAACCGGCTGCGGCTGCGCGGGATCGCGGCTCGTCGCGATCTGCGCCAACGGCTCGCCCGCGTACGCGCAGTACCGCTCGAGCCCCGAGGGCGGCCACGCCGCGTGGGCGCTGCAGATCCTCGACATCTCAGGCGGGCGGATCGCCGCGGTCAACTCGTTTCTCGACACCGAGCGGCTCTTCCCGTTGTTCGGTCTCCCGCTGCGCCTCGAAGCCGTCCAGATCGCCTGACACCCCGACGGCGCGGTCGAGGCCGAGGAACGCGAGCAGCCGCCCGAGCTCGACGGGCACGTTGCGCAGCTCGACGCGGCGGCCGTGGCGCCGCGCCTGCAGCTGCAGGCGCGCGAGGGCTTCGACGCTCACGACGTCCGGCGGGAGCGCCCCGGCATCGCAGACGACGTCGAGCATGTCGTCGTCCTCCACATCTGGTGGCTGTCGCTGCGGCACGTGGTCCTCAGACCGGCGCGCGCGGCGAAACTCATCGGTGCGTCAGCGCGGCGCGCTGCGCCGCGGGCGTGCTACGACTGGGACTCGCGCGCGGCGCGGCGCTCTGCGGCCTCGCGCTTGAGGTCTGCCTGGGCGGCGATCGCGGTGGCTGTCTGGCGGGCGCGCCGGTCCTCGGCGGCCTCACGCTTGCTCGTGACGGGCGGGCGCTGCGGGCGGGGCGGGGTCTTCTCCGAATCGGCCATACGGTCCTCCATGGTGCGGCTGGCACGTCGTTAAAGGGAACCTGACCGTATCAGGCCCACCCCCGGCCGCGGTCGCTGCGGCCCGACCCGGCGGGCGCTCAGCGGTCCGACAGCTCACGATCCTCGGCGATTCGCGCGACGCCGTCGCCCGTCAGCGCCCAGTCTCCGCCCTCGAGCGCGACGACGATCCCGTCGGCGGCGAGCGATCCGAGATTCAGGGCCGTGCGCATGTCCCCGCGGCCGCGCCCGATCGCCTCGTCGACGGCGGCCTCGGCGACCGGGGCGCCGGCCTGGCCGCCCGACAGCTCCCACAGCGCGGTCATGACGTGGGCGAGATCGCGGCGGCTCATCCGGTGATGGTCACACGTCCGAGAAGCCGCCGCGGGCGTAGTAGCAACCGTGCGCCGCCTGCTGATCGCGAACATCGCCCTCGCCGCCCTGCTCGTCGTCCACATCGCCGACCACACCGTGCGCCAGCCGGCCGACGCCCAGCTCGGGCTCGTCGCGAGCCTGCCGGGCCTGCTCGGGACGGTCGCCGTCTTCGTCGCGCTCGTGCTCGTAGCACGCGGCACGCGCAACGCGGCGCAGTTCGCGGGCGTCATCGGGCTGCTGACGGCGGTCGGCTTCGTCGCGGTCCACCTCGTGCCGCACTGGTCGATGTTCAGCGATCCCTACGGCGACCGCCACCTCGACGCCGGGTCCTGGATCGAGATGCTCGCGGCGCTGGCGGGCGGTCTGCTCGTCAGCTACGAGGCGCTGCGCGCGTGTCGCTCGCAGTCCCCGGCGCCAGGCGCTCGCCCGCCCGCACTGCAGCGCTGAGCCGGTTGGCCGGCGGCGCGAGCGGGCACGTCCAGCGCGCGTCGTAGGAGCACGACGGCTGGTAGGCGAAGTTCAGGTCGAGCACGAGCCGCCCGTCCTCCGCGGTCCCGAGGTCGGCGCCCTTGATCGTGTCCAGCGCGTAGCGCCCGGCGCCGTAGGTCTCGTCGCCGCTCGTCGCGTCGGCGAACGGGACGAAGAGCCCGCCTCCGTAGGCGTCAAGCCAGTAGAGGTCGAGCGTCACCTCGCCCGCGCGGGCGCGGGCGAAGCGGACGAAGCGCATCGTCTCGCCGTCGCTGGAGGGCAGCTCGAAAGCCTGCTCGGGGGCGGCCTCGACGGTCGCCAGCAGGCGCCAGCGCGGGTCGTAGGGCCAGACGTGCGGCCCGGCGTAGCCCGCGCGCTCGTGCTCCGGCACCGGCGACTGCGGGTGCTCGGCATACAGCGCGCGGCGCGCGGCGCACCAGCGCCCGTGCGCCGCACGGGGATCGCCCGCCGCGCGGATGCACCCGTACAGCTCGGCGACCCGGCGACGGTAGTGCAGCAGCTGCGCGACGGACGTGGGATCGGTGGCGGCGATCGCCGGACGCTACCCGGCGGCGACCCTGACGCCCGGCGTGAGGTGGTTGTGGACCTCGTAGAACGTCAGCTCGGGCGGCGCGGGCAGGCCGGCGGCCGCCGCGAGCGGACCGATCTGGTCCTCGGCGAACTGCATGTACTGCTCCTTCGTCTCCCAGACGTCCGTGACGCGGAACCCTTCGTCGGTGGCGGTGACCCAGTGCGACAGGCCGCCGGGCGCGCCCGGGCCGCCGGGCTCGAAGCCCATGTTCCTGATGACCTCGTCGTACTGCTCGAGCGTTGCGCCCTTGAAATCCATGACGATCGCGACGGCCATGACAATTGTCTCCTCTCGGGGTTTGGCGGTGACCTCGAAAAGGAGCTTCGCGCGGCCCGGCGGCCGGCGCATCGGGCATTTGACCTATCCGCGCGCGCCGACGATCGCGTGCTCGACGGCGAACATCGCGGCGCCGGCGCGGGTGCGGCGGCCGATCTTGTCGTAGACGTGTGCGATGTGGTGGCCGACGGTGCGCGGCGAGACGAAGAGCTCGGCGGCGATCTGCTTGTTCGTCAGCCCGCGGGCTAGCAGGCAGAGCACCTCGACCTCGCGCTCGGTCAGGCCGCCGGGCGGCTCGGCGCGCGCCGAGCGCTCGTGACCGGCCGCGCCGAGGACGGCCTCGGTCGCCTCCTCGCACCGGCGCCCTTCGCGGGCCTCGGCACGCAGCTGCCCGGCCGCGGCCTCCGCGGTCATCGCCCGCCTGTGCGGGCGGTCGGAGGTCATCGCGACATAGGCGTCGGCGCAGGCGAGCACGCGCATCGGCATCGTCAGCCCGTCCGCGCCGACCCCGCGGTGGTAGCCCGAGCCGTCGGGACGCTCGTGGTGCGAACCGGCCAGGCGCGCGATCGGCGCGAAGATCGGCGTGCGCGCGAGGATGCGCTCGGAGTAGTACGTGTGCAGCCGCACCCGCTCGCGCTCGCCGCCGCCGAGCGACCCGGCCTTGTCCCAGATGCCGTTGGGGACGGCGACGCGGCCGAGGTCGTGCAGGAGCGCCGCGAGGCGCATCGTCTCCTGCTCGCCGACGGGCACCGCCCGCTCGGCGAGCTCGGCGACGCGCGGCGAGTGGCCGAGCGTCCAGGGTGACTTGAGGTCGGCGAAGTCGGCGATCGCCTCGGCGAGGCCGGCGAGCTCGCCGCGGGCACAACGCGGCACGGGCCCCGGCTCGATCGCGAGCGCGACGTCGAGCATGTCGGCGCCGTCGAGGCCGCCGAGCACGTCGTCGGCGACGCGGTCGAAGGCCGCGGCGAGCTCGGGGTCGAAATGGCGCCCGCTGCGCAGCCGCGCGACCTCGCGGGCCGCCGCGGGGCCGCCGGCGCGGTCGAAGATCTCGACGACGTCGACGAGCTGCGCCACCCGCGCCGCGATGCACAGCGCCTCGCCCCTGACGCCCGCCGGGGCGCCGTGGCCGTCCCAGCGCTCGTAGACCTGGTCGAGGCCGAGCTGGACGCCGGCCGACAGCCCGAGCCGCCGCGCGAGCGTCGTCGCGACCTCGCACGCCGAGAGCCCGGCCTCGCGACCGACCTTCAGGCCCTCGTGCATGAACCACTCGGTCGTGCGCTCGCCGGAGAGCTGCGGCGCCCAGCCGGCGATGTGCTCGGACGCCCCGCGCGCCCAGCCGAGCGGGTCGCCGACGTCCAGGATCTGGATGAGGCCCGCGAACGCGCGGTCGTCGCCCATCAGCGCGGCCGACTCGTGCGCGTTGGCGGTGCAGCCCATCGAGCGCAGCAGCGCGACGTAGTACGCGTCGGAGAGGTCCTCGCGCCCGAGCCCGGCCTCCATCCCCAGCCGGGCGGCCATGACCGCGTTGCGCAGGGACTTCTCCAGTGGCTGGTCGTGCCCGACGTCGCTGGCCAGCGACACCGCCGCGAGCACCTCCGAGAGGCGGACCGTCGCAACGCCGTCAGCTGCCGTCGCCGTCGTCACAGGCCGACGATAGTCCGTTCCCCGTGCGCGGATCCGCAGGTTCAGCCGGCCGATGACCGGCGTGTGGCCGCGCGTGGCGTGCGTGTCCCCCGAGCAGAGGAGCCACACGATGTCCGACGGGCTGGAATGCGCTCGACCTGCTCGCAGACCGACGCGGGTGCTACGCCGCGTGCGGCCAGGCGACGGGCGCGCACGCCGGCGGGGCGACCTGCTCGGCGGCGTCGGCTCCGACGCGCGCGAGCGTCGCGAGCATCCGCTCGACGTGGCGGCGCAGCAGCCGCCGCCCGCCGCACAGCAGCACGAGTCGCACGGCGGGCCCATGCGACTCGAGCTGCGCGGCGAGGTCGACCTCGGTCGTGCCGCGGCCCGGGCTGAGGATCCACGTGTAGCGGACGACCCGGCGCGGCCCGGAGCACACGCGGACCACGACGACGCGCGCGCTGCTGCTCGGCCGCACGCACGCCGGGCCGTCGTAGCTGCGCGGATCGGCGAGGAGCGCGCGCAGGCTGTCGAGACCGGCCGCCACGAAGCCCGTCGCGATGACGGGTTCGTAGCCGAGGTTCGTGAGGCGGAGGATGAGGGCGAGGGCGCCGAGTTCGATCATGGTCTGTGTGCTGCGCCGTGCGCCCGCGTCTTACGAGCGACTCAGCCGCGCACGAGCGAGAGGAACTCCTGGCGCGTGCGGGCGTCGTCGCGCAGCAGCCCGAGCAGCGCCGACGTCGTCGTGCGGGTGCCGGCCTTCTGCACGCCGCGCAGCGACATGCACAGGTGCTCGGCCTCGATCACGACGCCGACGCCCTTGGGCTGCAGGCATTCCTGCAGGCAGTCGGCGACCTGCATCGTCAGGCGCTCCTGGATCTGCAGGTCGCGGGCGAACAGCTCGACGACGCGGGCGAGCTTCGACAACCCGACGATCCGCTCGCCCGGCAGGTAGGCGACGTGCGCGACGCCGTGGAACGGGAGCAGGTGGTGCATGCACAGCGAGTGAAACGGGATCTCGCGCACGACGACGAGCTCGTCGTAGCCGGCGTCGTTGGGAAACGTCGTCAGCTCGACGGGCTCGTGCGTCAGCAGCTCGCCGAACGCCGCGGCGACCCGCCGCGGCGTCGCGCGCAGCCCCTCCTCGTCGACGTCGCGACCGAGCGCCGCGAGCAGGTCGCGGACGGCGTCCTCGGCCGCATCGACGTCGATCGAGGGTCCGACGGCCGCGACGTTCACCGGCGGGCGAACGGGGCGTCGTAGACCGCGGCCAGGCGCGCGAGCGACAGCGCGGCGAGCATCAGCCCGAAGTCACGCAGCGCGACGTCGTAGAAGCCGGAGTACGTCAGGAGGTTGACGATGATCGCGCCGAGCCAGGCCGCGACGACGTAGGCGCCGTAGCGCGGCTTCAGCGCGACGGCGATGCCGGCGAGGATCTCGACGGCGCCGATGACGTACATGAGGTCCTGGCCCGAGCCGGGCACGAGGTCGTCGACCCAGGGGGCGAGGTACTGCGGCCAGTCGACCATGACGTTGGCGAACTTGTCGAGGCCGAAGGCGATCGGCGCGACGGCGAACGCGAGCCGCATGAGCGCGAAGGCCTGGTAGCGCGCGTCGCGCAGGTCCGCCGGGACGAGCGCAGGTGCGGCCTCCGGCGGGCGGTCCTGCCGGGGGCGGGGGGTCGTGACGGCCATGCGGCTCCTCCTTGTCGTGTGCCGCCGGACGGGCGGTACCGGAGTGGGCGTCGCGGCCGCGCGGGTCCTTACCTCCCCGCCGGCGTCAGGCGGCCATCGGCAGCGAGGAGCTGAGGCCGGCGAGGTCCGTGATCCGCTGGACGGCCGTGCTGGGGACGATCGTCAGGCGGCGCCCGTGCGCCGCGGCGCGCTCGACGGCCTCGAGGATGATCCGCAGGCCCACGCTGCCCATGAACTGCAGCTCGGAGAGGTCGAGCACGATCTCGTCGGCGCCGGAGGCCTCCGCGCCGAGCAGCGCGGCCTCGATGGCGGCGGCGTTGGCGATGTCGAGCTCGCCTGGGACCCTGAGGACGACGGTCGCGGCGGGGGGCTGCAGCAGCGGGGTCACGATGGCTCCTTCCATCAGATACGTCTGGGTGGTGCTCGCATCCTCTGCCGCGCGCGTGTGATCCGCGCCGGAGGACGCTGAGAATTGCGTGAGAGAGTCCGGAAACGCCACGTCACGCATCGTGAGGCGTGACTAGGGGAGGATCCGCCGATCGTCCTCGCCTTCCTGGAGATCAACGCGCACGTCGCGTACTGGGCCCTCTTCCTGCTCGTCGCGACGGAATCCAGCGGCGTGCCCGTTCCCGGAGAGACCGCGCTCATCGCCGCGGGCGTCCTCGCGAGCAACGGCCGCGTGCACATCGAGTTCGTCGTCGCGATCGCGACCTTCGCCGCGATCCTCGGCGACAACGTCGGCTACCTCATCGGCCGGACCGGCGGCCGGCGGCTGCTCGAGGCCCCGGGCTTCATGGAGACCTACCGCCGCGGGATCATCAAGCACGGCGAGCCGTTCTTCGCGCGCCACGGCGCCAAGGCGGTCTTCCTCGGCCGCTGGATCGCCGGCCTGCGGATCGCCGCCTCGTGGCTCGCCGGCATCAACCACATGCCCTGGCGGCGCTTCCTCTTCTGGAACGCCCTCGGCGGCGTCGCCTGGGCGACCTCCGTCGGGCTGTTCGCCTACTACCTCGGACCGACGGCGGAGCAGATCTTCCGCACGGTCGGCGTCGCCGGGGTGGCGCTGGCCGCGCTGGCGCTCGCGGCGTTCTGGGTGTGGCGCCGGCGCCGGGAACGCGCCGAGTCGTGAACGCCCGGCAGCCGGAGGGTTAGCGAGCGCGAAAACGCGCCCAACGGCACAAGTCCCGTCGTCGCGATCGGCCTGCGTGTACAAGGCGATCGACGCCGCGCGACGTTGTGTGTACGACACCGTGTGGACAAACGGTGTTAGGGGTAGGGTACGGCCGCGTAGAGCGCGCAAATGGGTGCCGCGCACGCGAACCGGAGGTACCTCCTGATGAGAAGAGTTGGCAGTGTCCTCGCCGTCGTGGGGTTGACGGCGATCACCGGCTTCGGCGTTGCAGCCTGCGGTGGCAGCAGCGACAAGAGCAGCAGCAGCGGGGGCAGCGGCACCTCCGGCGGCGGCAAGACCGGCGGCTCGATCCGCATCGGGAGCACCTTCCCCGACGCCTACGACCCCGTGATCATCCAGACGACGCAGGCCAACGGCGCGCTCCAGGGCGTCTACACGGGCCTCGTGACCTACAAGCACGAGCCCGGCGCGGGCCAGAACGACCTGATCCCCGGCCTCGCCGAGGCGATGCCGACGGTCTCCAGCGACGGCAAGACCTACACCTTCAAGCTGCGGCAGGGCATCAAGTACTCCGACGGGACGCCCGTCAAGGCGAGCGACTTCGAGCACACGCAGCAGCGCCTGCACTACCTCGGCGGCCCGTTCGCGTCGTTCACGAACGTCATCGAGGGCATGGACGCCTACGCGAAGGCGAAGAAGCCCAACGCCGACATCACCGGCATCACGTCCGACGACGCGACCGGTGTGATCACCGTCAAGCTCACGAAGGCCGACACGAAGTTCCTCTTCGCGATCGCGCTCGTCAGCGGCGCCCCCACGCCGGCGGCGAAGTCGCCCTTCAAGGCGACCAACGACGGGACGATCCCCGGCGCCGGGCCATTCCAGATCGCGATCCAGAACCCGACGCGCCAGTACACGCTGACGAAGAACCCGAACTTCAGCGTCGACGGCATCCCCGCGCCGAAGGTCGACAAGATCACGGTCGTCAAGGAGACCGTGCCGAAGATGACCCAGGACGTCATCAACAACAAGCTCGACTTCATGACCGACGATCCGTCCGGCGACGACCTGCCGCTCGTCAAGGCGAAGTACGGCGATCGCTTCCGCCTGGCGCCCAACCCGCCCAACACGTACTGGTTCTTCATGAACGAGACGACGAAGCCGTTCGACAAGCTCGAGGTCCGTCAGGCGGTCAACTACGCCATCGACAGCCGCGCGCTCAACCGGATCTTCGGCGGCCGGCTGCAGCCGACGTGCAACTTCCTGCCGCCCGGCTACGCCGGCAACGGCTACGAGAAGATCGACCCCTGCCCCTACGGCGATCCCAACGGCCCCGGTGACATCGCCAAGGCCAAGCAGCTCGTTCAGCAGTCCGGCTACGCCGGCATGAGCGTCACGGTCTGGGGCAACACGAAGGACCCGCGGCCGGCGATCACCGACTACATGCGCGACCTCCTCAACCAGATCGGCTTCAAGGCGAAGTCGAAGGTCCTCGACCAGCAGGTCTACTTCGGGACGATCGGGCTGAAGAAGACCGGGGCCCAGATCGGCTTCACCGACTGGTTCTCGGACTTCCCGCATCCCGGGGACTTCTTCGAGCCCAACGCCTCGAAGGCGGCGCTGGCGTCCTCGCCGACGTTCAACTTCCAGTTCTCGAGCAATCCGGTGGTCGACTCCGCGCTCGCGAAGCTCGGCCCGCAGGACCCGAAGTCCGTCGCCGCCGAGTGGGCGAAGGTCGACAAGGCGATGATCGACAACGCCGACATCGCGGTCTACGGCAACGAGTTGTCGTCCAACTTCTTCTCGGAGCGGATGGACATCGACAACTGCAACGGCATCGGGCCGGTCTACAAGACCGACTGGCTGCAGTTCTGCCTGAAGTAGGGATCCGCGCCGCTGCCGGGAGGACGCCGTTGCGTCCTCCCGGCCCGCGGGCGTAGCCTGAGTCAAGACATGGCGACCGAGCCCGCAACCGAGCTGACCTTCGGCGACCCCGGCGTCCTGGCAGCCGAGGATGCGCGCGACCGCGTCGCGGGCCTCGGGCCCTGGCGCCTGGCGCTGCGGCGGCTGAAGCGCAACCGGGTGGCGCTGGCGTTCGGCGCGCTGTTCATCCTCATCGTCCTGATCTGCCTGGCGGCGCCGCTGTACGCCGACCACGTCGCCCACACCGACCCCTTCAAGAACCACCTCACCGACCAGATCACGGTCGGCGGCAAGCTCACCGACGTCGTCTCCCCCGACGGCATCCCGATCGGCCCGACCTGGCAGGGGCGCTTCTTCCTCGGCGCCGACGGCAACGGGCGCGACATCGCGGTGCGGCTGCTCTACGGCGGGCGGACCTCGCTGCTCATCGGCGCAGGCGCGGCGATCGGGACGATCCTGCTGTCGATCCTCTTCGGGACGATCGCGGGCTACTTCCGCGGCTGGCCGGACACGATCGTCTCGCGCAGCCTCGACGTCCTGTGGGCCTTCCCGCCGCTGTTGCTCGGGCTCGCGCTTGGCACGGCGCTCGCGCTCGGCGGCCTGAAGATCGGGCCGATCTCGATCGCCGGCGACTCCAAGCTCATACCGATCCTCATCATCTCGGTCGTCCAGGTGCCGTACATGGCCAGACCCCTGCGCGGGCAGGTCCTCGCCCTGCGCGAGAAGGAGTTCGTCGAGGCCGCCCGGTCGCAGGGCGCCAGCTCGCTGCAGATCATGTTCTCCGAGATCCTGCCGAACCTCGTCTCGACGATCGTCGTCTTCTTCCCGCTCATGGTCGTCAACGCGATCGGCCTCGAGGCGGCGCTCTCGTTCCTCGGCGCCGGCGTGCGGCCCCCGAACCCGTCCTGGGGAACGATCCTCGGCGAGGGCATCTCGCGGATCGTCACCGCACCGCACCAGACGATCGTCCCGGGCCTCATGCTCGTCCTCACGGTCCTGTCGCTCAACGTCTTCGGCGACGGCGTCCGCGACGCCTTCGACCCGCGCGCGAAGGTGCGGGTGGACCGCTGATGGGCCGCTTCGTCCTGCGCCGGCTGGTGGCGATGTTCGCGGTGCTGTTCGCGATCTCGATCGTGACATTCTCGATCTTCAACGTCATCCCCAACGGCGACCCCGCGCTGCGCCTCGCGGGCCGCAACCAATCGCCCGATCAGATCTCCGCGATCCGCCGCACCTGGGGCTTCGACAAGCCGCTCTACGTCCAGTATGCGAAGACGATGGAGAAGGTCTTCACCGGCGACCTCATCTCCTACGCCAACCAGGTCGACGTCGACCGCGAGATCATCCAGGACGTCCCGCGCACGTTCTCGCTGGCGATCGGCGCGGCGCTCATGTGGATGGCCTTCGCCGTGGCGATCGGCCTCTACACGGCCGTGAAGGCGGGGCAGTTCTCCGACCGCTTCCTCACGGTGCTCGCGCTCATCGGGATATCCATGCCGGTCTTCTGGATCGGCGCCCTGATGAACTACTACCTCGGGTTCAAGTGGAAGATCTTCCCCAACGGCGGCTACGTGCCCCTGACGGAGAACCCGCTCGACTGGGCCTACCACATGATCATGCCGTGGACGGCCCTGTCGCTGCTGTTCATCGGCGTCTACTCGCGCGTCCTGCGCTCCAACGTCCTGGACACGATCAACGACGACTACGTCCGCACGGCGCGCGCGAAGGGGCTCTCCGAGCGCCAGGTGCTCATCCGCCACGTCCTGCGCAACTCGCTGATCCCGATCGTGACGCTCTGGGGCCTGGACTTCGCGGCGGTCATCGGCGGCGGCGCGATCCTCACCGAGAAGGTCTTCGACCTCCAGGGCGTCGGCCAGTACGCGGCCGAGTCCGTCGGCCAGCTCGACATTCCGCCCGTGCTGGCGATCGTCATGTTCGGCGCGTTCTTCGTCGTGCTGCTGAACACCGTCGTCGACATCGTCTACGCGGCGCTCGACCCGCGGATCAGGCTGTCGTGACACCGGTTACCCCGCCGATCCTCGAGGTCCGCGACCTGGCCGTCTCCTTCGCGACCGACGAGGGCGTCGTCCAGGCCGTCGACGGGGTGTCCTTCGACCTGCGCGCGGGCGAGGTGCTCGCCGTCGTCGGCGAGTCGGGCTGCGGCAAGTCGGTGACGGCGATGACGCTGCTCGGCCTCACGCGCTCTTCCAACGCGCGCTTCGCCGGCACGGCGCAGTACGGCGACACGGAGCTCATCGGCGCCTCCGAGGACGAGCTGCGGAGGATCCGCGGCGCCGAGATCGCGATGGTCTTCCAGGACGCGATGGCGGCGCTGAACCCGGTCCAGCGCGTCGGCAAGCAGATCGCCGAGCAGATCCAGGCCCACGAGGAGATCTCCGACGCCGACGCCCGCGATCGCTGCATCGCGCTGCTCGAGCGCGTCGGGATCCCGCGCGCCCGCGAGCGCGTCGACAACTACCCGCACGAGTTCTCCGGCGGTATGCGCCAGCGCGTGATGATCGCGCTCGCGCTCTCCTGCGACCCGCGGATCCTCATCGCCGATGAGCCGACCACCGCGCTCGACGTCACGATCCAGGCCCAGATCCTCCAGCGCTTCCGCGAGCTGCGCGAGCAGACGAACGCCGCGCTCGTCCTCGTGACGCACGACCTCGGCGTCGTCGCCGACATCGCCGACCGCGTCGTCGTGATGTACGCCGGGCGGATCGTCGAGCAGGGGACGCTCGACGAGATCTTCTACGACCCCCGCCACCCCTACACGTGGGGGCTGCTGGGATCGATCGCGCGGATGGACCGGCCGCGGCCCAAGCGCCTGCCGACGATCGCCGGGCTGCCGCCCTCGCTCTCCAACCGGCCGACCGGCTGCCACCTGCGCCCGCGCTGCCCGCACGAGTTCGCCGACTGCGTGAAGATCCCGCCGCTGGAGTCGCGCGGGGAATCCATCCCCGCCCGGACGGGTGGGGTCTGGGTCACCGAGCACACCGACCGCTGCTGGCTGACGACCGAGCAGAAGGTCGCGCTGCGCGAGTTCGCCCCGGGTGAGATCGGCCTCGGCGCGAAGACGGCGGCGTCATGACCGCAGCGAGCAACGGCAGCGCCGGCACGCCGCTGCTGGAGGTCGAGCACCTCAGGCTGCTGTTCCCGATCAAGAAGGGCCTGCTCTTCGACCGCGTCGTCGCCAACGTCCACGCCGTCGACGACGTGTCGTTCACGCTCGAGGAGGGCGAGACGCTCGGCCTCGTCGGCGAGTCGGGCTGCGGCAAGACGACGCTGTCGCGCACGATCATGCGGCTCACCGACGCGACCGGGGGCGCGATCCGCTTCCACGGCCGTGACGTGACGAAGGCCTCGCGGCGCGAGCTCGCGCCTCTTCGCCGCGAGATGCAGATGGTCTTCCAGGACCCCTACGCCTCGCTGAACCCGCGCAAGCGCGTCGGGCAGATCGTCGGGACGCCGATGCGCCGCCACGGCGTCGCGCAGAAGGTTGCCGACGAGCGCGTGCTGGACCTGCTCGACCGCGTCGGCCTGGCCCGCGAGCACGTCAACCGCTTCCCGCACGAGTTCTCCGGCGGCCAGCGCCAGCGCATCGGGATCGCGCGCGCGCTCGCGCTGGAGCCGAAGCTCATCGTGCTCGACGAGCCGGTGTCGGCGCTGGACGTCTCGATCCAGGCGCAGATCGTCAACCTCCTCGACGACCTCCAGGACCAGCTCGGCCTGACGTACCTCTTCGTCGCCCACGACCTCAGCGTCGTGCGCCACGTCTCCGACCGGATCGCGGTGATGTACCTCGGCAAGCTCATGGAGGTCTCGCCGGCCGAGGAGCTCTACGAGAAGCCGATCCACCCCTACACGGCCGCGCTGCTGGAGGCGATCCCGATCCCCGACCCGCGCCGCAACCGCGAGCGCGAGCGCAGCGTCGTCAGCGGCGAGCCCCCGAACCCGATCGACCCGCCGTCGGGCTGCGTCTTCCATCCCCGCTGCCCGCGCGCGACCGACGTCTGCCGCACGGTCCAGCCGCCGCTGACGCGCTACGCCAACGGCCATCTCGCCGCCTGTCACCACCCGCTGAGCGTCACGCCGCAGGAGGTCGCAACAGCGGAGCGTTCCGACGCCAGCCCGCTCGCGGCGGGCGCCGAGACGCCGAGCGCAGCCGCGCCGGCCTGACGGGAGAGAACGGTCTGTACACCAGGCCCTGTCCCGTTGTAAGGTAGGCCCCGCTCAAGCGTCTGCGTGCCATCGCGTGGTCGCAGCACATGAGCGATCTGCAGTGCTGTCGGTAGCCCTGCCCGCATCGGGAGCAGGGGGTTTTGTCGTGTCAACGCGGCTTCGGCCGCCTCGAGCACAAGGGAGTCCAAGTGGCAGATCCAGCAGGTGCGCCCCCGGGAGGGTGGGCGACTCTCGGCAAGACGCTTCCGCCGCAGGTCGTGCCGGCCGCGCCCGGCCAGCACATCACGCACAACGGGCAGCTGTCGCCCGTGACGCAGGCGACGGTCAACCGCCTGCTCGGCAAGTCCTAGCTCCGAGCAGAGCGCAATCGGGGCCGGCCCGTGCCGGGTCGGCCCCGCGTTGCGGTTTCACGGCGTAGGGTGGCGGTGCAACATGCGCCAGCTCAGCAGCCTCGACTCGCAGTTCCTCGCGCTCGAGACGCCGCGCCAGTCCGGCCACGTCGCGAGCGTCGCGATCCTCGACACCTCGACGACCGCGACCGGCACCCTGACGCTCGCCGACATCCAGGCGCTCATCACCGACCGCCTGCCGCTGCTGCCACCGCTGCGCTGGCGCCTGCAGGAGGTGCCGCTCGGGCTCGACTACCCGTACTGGGTCGACGACATCGACTTCGACCTGGACTTCCACGTGCGCGAGATCGGCCTGCCCGTGCCCGGCAGCGACGAGCAGCTCGCCGAGCAGGTCGCGCGGATCGTCTCGCGCCCGCTCGACCGCTCGCGGCCGCTCTGGGAGCTGTACCTCATCAGCGGCCTGGAGGCCGGCCACACCGCGATGCTCACGAAGATCCACCACGCGGTCATCGACGGGATGTCCGGCGCGGAGATCCTCGGCCTGCTCCTGGATCTCACCCCGGAGATCCAGCCGGTCGAGACGCCGGCGACGTGGGGCGACAACGAGCTCGTCCCGGGACCGATCGGGATGCTCGCCCGCGGCGTCCTCGGCGTGGCGCGCTATCCGTTCCGCGCGCTCAGCGCGCTGCACACGACGCTGCCGAACCTCGAGGAGACGCAGTTCAGCGCGATCCCCGGCGCGGCCGAACTCGGCCGCCTCGTCAACCGCGCCCAGCGCGTCGTCGACCGCGGCGACGCGGCGTTCGAGCTCGGCGAGCGGCTCATCGCGCCCAAGACGCTCTTCAGCGGGCGCGTGTCCGCACACCGGCGCTTCACGTTCGGTCAGCTCTCGCTCGAGGACGTGAAGGCCGTCAAGAACGCCCACGGCGTGACGGTCAACGACGTCATCGTCACGCTCTGCGCCGGCGCCGTGCGCCGCTGGCTGCAGGCGCACGACGACCTGCCCGCCGAGCCGCTCGTCGCGCAGATCCCGGTGTCGGTGCGCACCGAGGAGCAGATCGGGACGTACGGCAACCGGATCATGCTCATGGGCGCGCCGCTGTTCACCGACGAGCCCGACCCGGTCGCCCGGCTGCAGAAGACCCACGACGCGCTCGGCGACATGAAGCAGCGCCACAAGGCGCTCCCGGCGAGCCTGCTCGCCGACGCCAACCACTTCGTCCCGCCCGCGATCTTCTCGCGCGCGGCGCGGCTGACGTTCGGCATCGCGACGAGCGGGCCCGGGCACCCGGTCTGGAACCTCGTCATCTCCAACGTGCCGGGGCCGCAGTTCCCGCTGTACCTCGCGGGCGCGAAGCTCGTCGCCAACTACCCGGTGTCGGTCATCACCGACGGCATGGGCCTGAACATCACCGTCATGAGCTACTGCGGCCACCTCGACTTCGGGATCGTCGCCGACCGCGCGCAGATGCCCGACGTCGCGCTGCTCATGGGCTGGCTCGAGGAGGCGCTCGCCGAGCTCATGCCGGCGCCCCCGGCCGAGCCGAAGCCGAAACGCAAGGCGGCGCCGAAGGCGAAGAGCAAGGCCGGCTGAGCCCGCGGCCTACCCTGGGGGAATGAGCACTCCCCTCTCCGTCCTGGACCTCGCCCCGATCGCCGCCGGCGTGACCGCCGCCGCCGCGCTCGCCGAGACGACCGCGCTCGCCCGCCGCGCCGACGACCTCGGCTTCCGCCGCTTCTGGGTCGCCGAGCACCACAACATCCCCTCGGTCGCCTCGACCTCGCCCGAGGTCCTGATCGCGCACCTCGCGGCGCGCACCGAGCGCATCCACGTCGGCTCGGGGGGCGTGATGCTCCCCAACCACGCGCCGCTGGCCGTCGCCGAGCGCTTCGGGATGCTCGAGGCCCTGCACCCCGGCCGCATCGACCTCGGCCTCGGCCGCGCGCCGGGCACCGACATGCGCACGGCGATGGCGCTGCGCAGCACCTCGCCCGAGTTCTTCGAGGAGCAGTTCGCGCAGCTGCGCGGCCACCTCGGCACGGGCTACGGCGGTATGCGCGCGGTCGCCGGCGCCCACACGGTCCCCGAGCTGTGGATGCTCGGCTCGACCGACGGCGGCGCCCGGATCGCGGCGAAGCTCGGGCTCCCGTTCGTCTTCGCCCACCACTTCCACCCGCACTTCACCGAGCCGGCGCTCGACCTGTACCGCGCGCTGTTCGAGCCGTCCGAGCTGCTCGCCGCGCCGCGGACGATCGTCGCCGCCGGGATCGTCGTCGGCGAGGACGACGAGGAGGCCGCCCGCCTCGCGCTGCCGGGCGCGATCGCGATGCTGCGCCTGCGTCAGGGGCGCCCCGCGCCGATCGCGTCGGTGCAGGAGGCGGCGACGCTCGTCGAGCGCCTGTCGCCGGCCGAGCGCGCGACCGTCGACGAGGCGCTGGCGCGCCCGATCGCCGGCTCCGCGCAGACCGTCCACGGCGGATTGCTCGAGCTCGTCGACCGCACCGGGACCGATGAGCTGATGCTCACGAGCCAGGTCGCGGAGCCCGGGATGCGGCTGCGGGGGCTCGAGCGGATCGCCGCCGCGTTCGCGCTCTCGGGGGCCGCGGTCGGCTGAGCCTGAATCCACCGATGATCGTGGATGAATCCCCGTTGCCGGCGCGGTCCAGGGTCGATCGGCGGCGCACCCGAATGGTGGGCCCCTTCGGAAGCCGCCGATCGGCGCTGGGGCCGTGATCGGCGACGGGGATTCGCCGCGAGAATCGGTGGATTCAGGCTAGGGGTAGACTCCGTGGTGAAACGCCGGGCATTCGGTCCCGGCGAGTAGTGCCAGCGTTCGTAGTTGTTGCCATAAGCACCTCCCGCGTTTCGCAGCACCACATATCTCCCGGGAGGGAACACACATGGCTACAGGAACCGTCAAGTGGTTCAACGACGACAAGGGCTTCGGCTTCATCACGCCCGACGACGAGAGCAAGGACCTCTTCGTCCACCACAGCGCGATCCAGGGCAGCGGCTTCAAGTCGCTGGCCGAGGGCGCGAAGGTCTCGTATGACCCGGAGCAGGGCCCCAAGGGCCCCAGCGCCGGCAACGTGCAGACGCTCTAGTCCGCACTTCGTCGTGACGCAACGGCCCGCTTCGGCGGGCCGTTGTGCGTTGCGGGGCTCTAGCCTCCGCGGGGTGACGTCCGTCCCTCACGCCGATGTGATCATCCGCCCGCTGCGTCCGGACGACGCGGCCGACGTGGCTGCGACCGCGCGGACGACGCTCGAGGAGCTGTATCCGGTGGAGGAGGAGCTGTCGCCGGAGGAGGACGCGATCCGGGTCGCGGGCGGCACCGCCCGCGTCGCGCACCTGCAGCGCACCGACCCGGGCGGCTGCTGGGTCGCCGAGCACGACGGCCGCGTCGTCGGCAGCGCGCTCGGGCTCATCCGCGAGGGCCTGTGGGGCTTCAGCCTCTACGCCCTGCTGCCGGAATATCAGGGCCGCGGGATCGGGACCCGCCTCTACGAGCCCGCGCTGGAGTACGGCGCCGGCGAGCCCGGCGGGATCATCCTGTCCTCCGCGCATCCGGCCGCGATGCGCCGCTACGCGCGCAGCGACGGCTACCGGCTGCTGCCGTGCGTCGCCCTGTCGGGCACGTGGGACCCGCGGCGCGTGCCGGCCTCGCTGCGCTGCCGCCCGGGCGACCTCGCCGCGGACGGCGAGACGATCGAGGCCGCCTCGCGCCACGTGCGGGGGGCGTCGCACATGCGCGACCTGCCGACGCTGCTGGACCGGCCGGGCATGAGGCTGCTCGTCGTCGAGGGCGAGGGCTTCGCCTGCGCGCGCGCCGGCGACATCTGGCTTCTGGCCGCCCGCAGCGAGGCCGCGGCCGAGGACCTGCTCTGGGGCGCGATGACGAGCGGCCCGCGCGGCGGGAGATGCGCCTACGACTTCGTCACCGCGGAGAACCAGTGGGCGATCCGCGTCGGCCTCGAGGCGGGGCTGTCGCTGAACCCCGAGGGCCCGCTCTTCGCCCGCGGCGACGTCGGGCCCCTGGCGCCGTACCTGCCCAGCGGGGCGTACCTGTGATGCGGGCGGCCGCGATCGTCGCGGCGTGTCTGCTGTTCGCGGGCTGCGGCGACGACGGCGGCGGCGGCCCGGCCACCACCGACGCGCCCGCCACGACGGCGACGGTGACGGGCACATCGCTGCAGGGCACCGGCTACAGCCTGCGGCTCCCGGCCGGCTGGCGCGACGCGAGCGGGGAGGACACCGGGCTGGCGACCGCGCCGGACCTCATCGTCGCCGGCGACGACCCCCCGGCCGTGGTGCTCGCGGAGCTCGGCAAGCAGCCCGCCGACGTCAGCGCCGCCGATCTCCTGCGCACGCTGCGCCGCAGCGAGGTCGACCGGCAGGGCGTCAGCGGCGCCTCCGCGGCGGCCCCGATCGCCGTCCGCGGCGCCCGCGGCGTGACGTACCACTACGACACGACGAGCGACGCGGGCGTGAGGCTGCGCACCCGCCAGGTCGTGGTCATCCGCGGCGGCACGACCTACACCCTCGCGCTCACGACGCCGGCCGACTCCTTCGCCGCGGCCAACGCCGAGTTCGGGGCGATCCTCGCGTCCTGGCGCTGGACGGCGGGCGGCTGACCGCCGGCCGCCGACGCGCCTGACCGGCGCGATTGCGGGGGGTTGTCCCCACCCCCGGACGCCCACAGGCGTCATTGCCGGCGCCCGGCCTTGCCACGATGCTGTTGCTCGTGTCCGCCTCTGCGCCATCACCCGTCTGGAAGCGCTGGTCGCGCGACCTGCTCTTTCACCTCGCCGGCTTCGTCACGGCCACCTTCGGCCTGGTGCTGTGGTCCACCCTCGTGCCGCTGAGCATCGGCCTGGCGGTCACGTTCATCGGGCTCGTCGTCGCGCTGGGGACGCTGCTGGCATGTCGCTGGTTCGCGCGCGTCGAGCGCCACCGGGCGGCGATCGTCCTCGGCGCGCCGATCGCCGAGCGCCACGCGCCCGCGCGTGACGCGCGCTGGACGGCCCGGCTGCGCGCGCTGCTCGGCGACGCGACGACATGGCGCGACTTCGCCTGGACGGGCCTCGCGGGCATCGTCGCGCTCCCGCTGTCGGGGCTCGCCGTGACGCTCTGGGGCCTCGTCCTCGGGTTCGTCTCGCTCCCCGCGTGGTACTGGGCGCTGCCCGACGCCGCCGACGTGGGCGTCTGGCAGATCGGCAGCCTGCCGCGCGCCCTCGCCGTGGCGGCGGTCGGCCTGGTCCTCGTCCCCGTCACCGGGTACCTCGTCCGCGGCCTGACGATCGTCGAGGTCGAGATCATGCGCTGGATGCTTACGCCGCGACGTGCGGACACGACCGCCGCCGAGGCCGCCCCGGCCGGCCCCGACGACGAGGCCCCGGGGCCCGTCCTCGCGCTGCCGCTGTCGCTGCACGTCTCGTTCGCGCTGCTCATCTGCACCGTCGTGGCGATCATCTGGATCGCCACGGGCTTCGGCCACTACTTCTGGCCGATCTGGGTCTGGCTCCCGCTCGCCCTGACGGTCGCGATCGGCCTCGTCGCCGCCCGCGCGCAGGAGGCCCCGCCGAGCCGGACGCGCGCGCTGCGCGCCCACGGCGAGTTCTGGATCGCGATCTCGGCGTTCCTCGTGAGCATCTGGCTCGTCTCCGGGGCCGGGACGTTCTGGCCCTTCTTCTGCATCCTGAGCTTCGCGATCATCTGGGCGGTGCACGCGATCATCGCCCTGCGCGACCGGCTGCCGCTCGGGGCGCGCGAGCAGCAGCTCGCCGAGCGCGTCGACGTCCTGACGCGCACCCGCCGCGGTGCGCTCGACGTCCAGGCCGCCGAGCTGCGGCGCATCGAGCGCGACCTGCACGACGGGGCGCAGGCGCGGCTCGTCTCGCTGACGATGCAGCTCGGCCGCGCCGAGGAGCGCGTCGCCGACCAGCCCGAGCTCGCGGCGCTGCTGCGCGGCGCCAAGGAGGACGCCGGCCTCGCGATCGCCGAGCTGCGCGACCTCGCCCGCGGGATCGCCCCGCCGATCCTCGCCGACCGCGGGCTCGCCGCCGCGATCGAGGCCCTCGGCCGGCGATCGGCGATCCCCGTGACCGTCGACGCCGACCCCGACCAGCGCCCCCTGCCGGTCGTCGAGACGGCCGCCTACTTCGTCGTCGCGGAGTCCCTGACGAACGTCGCCAAGCACGCCGGCGGCGCCGCCGCGCGGGTGCGCGTGCTCCGCGCCGGCGACGACCTCGTCGTCGAGATCGCCGACGAGGGGCCGGGCGGCGCGAACCCGGCGGGGGGCGGGCTCACGGGCCTGCGCCACCGCGTCGAGGCGCTGGACGGGACGCTCACCGTGACGAGCCCGCCGGGCGGCGGGACGATCGTGCGCGCGGAGCTGCCATGCGGGCCGTGATCGTCGAGGACCTCGCCCTCCTGCGCGAGGGGATCGTCGCGCTCCTGCGCGAGAACGGCATCGACGTCGTCGCCCAGGCCGAGGACGGCCCGGGCCTGGAGCGGATCGTCTCCGGCCACAGGCCCGATGTCGCGATCGTCGACGTCCGGCTGCCGCCGACGTTCAGCGACGAGGGGCTGCGCGCCGCGATCGAGGCCCGCAGGCGCCACCCCGAGCTCGGCGTCCTGATCCTGTCGCAGTACGTCGAGCCGGTCTACACCGCCGAGCTGCTGGCCTCCGGCGAGGCCGGCGTCGGCTACCTCCTGAAGGAGCGCGTCGGCGACGTGCGCGGCTTCATCGAGGCCGTCGAGCGCGTCGCCGCGGGCGGCACGGCGCTCGATCGCGAGGTCGTCACCGAGCTCATGCGCGCGCGGACCGCGGGCGGCGCCGAGGACGGCGCGCTCGCGTCGCTCACGCCGCGCGAGCGCGAGGTGCTCGAGCTCATGGCCGAGGGGCGCTCGAACGCCGCCGTCGCGCGCGCGCTCGTCGTCAGCGGCGGCGCCGTCGAGAAGCACGTGCGCAACATCTTCGGCAAGCTCGACCTGCCCGCGAGCAACGACGACCACCGGCGCGTGCTGGCGGTCCTGGCCTTCCTGCGCGCGGGCGCGGCGTGACGGCGCACGCGCTTCGCGCCACCGTCCGCGGCGACGCCGTGGACGCGGGTCTGCGCGACGCGATCGCCGCGCGGGCGCGGGAGCTCGGCGTCCTCGGCTGGGTGCGCCTGGACGACGACGGCGCGGTGCGGGTGCACGCCGAGGGGGCGCGCCCGGCCGTCGACGAGCTGGCTGCGCTCCTGGCCGACGGCGGCACGGTCACGCGCGAGCCGGCGAAGGCCGAGGGCCACGAGCAGTTCGGGCTGCGCGGGGTGAGCGCGGGCGTGTTCGTCGTCCAGGAGCACGCCGCGACCGCGCACCACTTCGACCTGCGCCTCGAGGTCGACGGCGTCATGCGCTCGTGGGCGGTGCCGAAGGGGCCGTCGCTGGACCCCGCGGTCAAGCGCTTCGCGATCGAGGTCGGTGACCACGCCCTGTCGCACAACACGCACGAGAGCGACAACGTCATCGTCTGGGACCGCGGGACCTACGAGCAGGGCGGTCGCGTGCCGTGGCCCGCGGCGATCGAGCGCGGGCACGCGGTGTTCGTCCTGCGCGGCGAGAAGCTCGCGGGCGGCTTCGCGCTGCAGCGCACGCGCGGCGGCGCCAAGGCGCAGTGGCTGCTGATCAAGCGCCGCGACGACCGCGCCCGCCCCGGTTCGGACATCGTCGCCGAGCGTCCCGAGTCGGTCATCAGCGGTCGCACGCTCGACGAGCTCCTCGCGTAGCAGGGGGGTCGGCGGGACCTCCGCTCCGGGGGTCTGCCCCACCCCCGCCCGCCCGCCCGCCGCAGCGAGATGCGGGCGCCCGGAAACGAGAGTGATCGCATGATCACCACGACCACGGGAGCAGTCATGCGATCGTCACATCTCGCCGCACGCGCGGGGCGCTGGAGCGCCCGCCACCGGCGCAGCGCCATCCTCGGATGGCTCGCCTTCGTCCTCCTCGCCACGGTCGCCGGGGGCGCGATCGGGACGCAGAGCCTCAAGGACTCCGAGCTGGGCAACGGCTCGTCGAAGACCGCCGACCTCGCCGTCGACCGCGCCGGCTTCCGCGACACCTCCGGCGAGCAGGTCCTGCTGCAGGCTCGTACTCCGGCCGCGGCCGGCGGATTGAAGCAGGCCGCCGCGCAGCTCGCCACGCGCCTGGACCGGGTCGCGCACGTCGAGCAGATCGTCTCGCCGTACGCGGCGGGGGCGACCGGGCAGGTGTCCGGCGACGGGCGCTCGGCGCTGCTGTCCTTCGAGATCGCGGGCGACGACGACGCCGCCGCCGACCGCGTCGGCGCGACGCTCGCCGCGACGGCGGCGGTCCAGCGCGCCCACCCGGGCCTGCGCGTCGAGCAGATCGGCGCGGCGTCGGCGGACAAGGCGTTCTCGCAGTCGCTCGACGAGGACTTCAAGCGGGCCGAGTCGCTGTCGGTCCCGCTGACGCTCGTGATCCTGCTGCTCGCCTTTGGCGCGATGGTCGCCGCGGGGCTGCCGCTGCTGCTCGGCCTCACGGCCGTCGGCGCGACGCTCGGCCTCGTCGGCCCGATCAGTCAGCTCACGCCGGTGAGCGACCAGATCAGCTCGGTCATCCTGCTCATCGGCCTCGCGGTCGGCGTCGACTACTCGATGTTCTACGTGCGCCGCGAGATGGAGGAGCGCGACAAGGGCAGGGCCCCCGGCGCCGCGCTCGAGGCGGCCGCCGCGACCTCCGGCCATGCCGTCGTCGTCTCGGGCTTCACCGTCCTCATCTCGATGGCCGGGATGCTGCTGTCGGGCTCGCCGATCTTCGTCTCCTTCGCCCTCGGGACGATGACCGTCGTCGCCGTGGCGGTCGTCGGCTCGCTGACGTTCCTGCCGGCGATGCTCTCCTGGCTCGGCGAGAAGGGCTGGACGGAGAAGGGCCGCGTCCCGATCCTCGGGCGGCTGCGCCATCGCGGCGGCGGGCGCTCGCGGGCCTGGGGCTGGATCGTCGACCGCGTCCTCGCGCGGCCCGCGCTCGCGGCCGGTGCGGCGACGGCGCTGCTCGTGGCGCTCGCGCTGCCGGCGATCGGCATGCACACGCTGTCGCCCGGCATCGACGGGCTGCCGGCCGACCAGCCGGTCCGCCAGACCTACGAGCGCGTGCAGGCGGCATTCCCCGGCACGACCGAGCCGGCGGAGGTCGTCGTGCAGGCGGCGAACGTCACCGCGCCGCAGGTGCGGGCCGGCATCGCCGACCTGCGTCGCGCGGCGCTGGCGACCGGGCGGATGGTCGAGCCGATCGACGTGACCGTCAACCCGGCGAAGACGCTCGCGATCGTCCACATCCCGCTGCGCGGTCAGGACAGCCAGGCGGCGCTGCGGTCGCTGGACGCCCTGCGCGGCGACGTCGTCCCGGCGACGATCGGGCGGGTGCCCGGCGCGACGGTGAACGTCACCGGCGACACGGCCGGCAGCAAGGACTTCAACGACTCGATGAAGGCGCACCTGCCGCTCGTCTTCGGCTTCGTGCTGACGATGGCGTTCCTGCTGCTGCTCATGACGTTCCGGTCGATCGTCATCCCGCTGAAGGCGATCGCGCTGAACCTCCTGTCGGTGGGCGCCGCCTACGGCGTGCTGACGCTCGTCTTCCAGCACGGCTGGGGCTCGTCGCTGCTGGACTTCGAGCCGGTCGGGGGCATCACGTCCTGGCTGCCGCTGTTTCTCTTCGTCGTGCTGTTCGGGCTGTCGATGGACTACCACGTGTTCATCCTCAGCCGCGTCCGCGAGGCGTTCGACGGCGGCATGACGACCGAGCAGGCGGTGGCACACGCCATCAAGTCGACGGCCGGCGTCGTCACGAGCGCGGCGTCGGTGATGATCGCCGTGTTCGCGGTCTTCGCGAGCCTCGGCGCGATCGAGTTCAAGCAGATGGGCGTCGGCCTCGCGGCCGCCGTGCTGATCGACGCGACGATCGTGCGGGCGGTCCTGCTGCCGGCGACGATGAAGCTCCTCGGCGACCGGAACTGGTACCTCCCGCGCGGCCTCTCCTGGCTGCCGCGGGGTACCACGCGGCCCGGGATTGAGGCCACATGATGTGGGTAGCCCCTATGAAGAAGTCAACAAAGGGAGGGTGCCGACTATGGCCACCCAGCTGAAAGAGTCGTTCACCGTGTCCAACCCCGATCAGGCCTGGAGCACGATCTCCGACGTGAACAAGCTCGTCGGCTGCGTTCCCGGGGCGAAGGTCCTCGAGGCCGAGAGCGACACCAAGGCCAAGGCCCAGATCGACGTGAACATGGGCTCGATGGCGATGTCCTTCAGCGGCCCGGTCGAGATCGTCGAGACCGACGCGGGCTCCAAGCGCGCGGTCGTCCGGGCCCAGGCGAAGGAGTCCGGCGGCCAGAGCAACGCCGACGGCACCGTGACGATCCAGATCGGCGGCGACGGCGGGACGGTCGAAGGCACCGCGAACGTCAGCGGCAAGGCCGCGTCGATGGGCGAGGGCACCGTCCAGGCGGTCCTCCAAGAGCTCATCAAGCAGTTCAGCGCGAACGTCGCCAAGGCGTAGCAGGCGCCCGACGGTCAAGCGGACGCGGCGGCGCCCGGGCCTCGGCTCGGGCGCCGTCTCTCTGTCCGGCGTCAGTTCGGGGAGGCGTGCCGCGCGACGAGGTCGCGCAGGCACTGGGTCATCGGCGGCGTGAGGCGGGCGAAGCGCAGGACGTAGACGTCGGGGCGCTCCTGGCCGACGACGCGCGCATGGCCGCGAACACGCGCCTCGCCGAGCGGCAGCTCGAAGCTCACCGTCTCGTCGACGGCGAGCGGGCGGTGCGTGCTCAGGCGCATGCCCGTCGTGCCGACGTCGATCGTCTCGCAGGCGATCGGCGAGCCGGCGTCGCGGGTGAGCGTGCAGGCGAGCACGAGCGCCGCGAGTGCCGGGCGCCGCAGCGGCCCGTCGTTCTCGGTGCCGTCCGTCGTCGCGTGCATCGTCATGTCGCGATCGTGAGGCGCCGCTGGGCCTTCGTGCGATCGAGCATCCGCCGCACGACGCCCGTGCCCGGGATGACGACGAGCCGGCAGCCGCTGGCGCGCGCGTGCCCGTCGGCCTCCAGCAGCGTGCTGAGCCCGCCCGAGCCGAAGAACGCGACGGCGGAGAGGTCGATGACGATCGTCTCCGGCGCATGGGAGAGCGCATCGCGGATGCGGCCGGCGAGCGTGTCGGTCGTCGCGACGTCGACCTGTCCCGTCACCGACAGGACCTGCGTCGAGCCCTGCGATCGTGACGTGACGTGCAGGTTGCCAGGGGACGGCATCGGCTCGCGACCTCCTTGAACTCTCGTCGTCGTCGTCGGTGCCTACGAGGTGAGCTGACGGGCTCGCGCAGTGCTGCGCTACGCCGCAAACTGGCGGCGATTCGCCCCTGAGCCGCACGCTGCGACTCGTTGGTTCCCCCGCTCGCGGCGCCCGGAAGCGTCGCGATTCGGCGTGTGACAGCCGGAACGTACCACAGCAATCGGGCCGGTCACACGCCCGCGGTGACGACGAGCGCGAGGCAGGCCGCGAGCTCGCCGAGCGCCACCGTGGCACCGAGCGTGTCGCCGGTCCGGCCGCCGAGCATGCGGCGCGCCCAGAGGCTCCCGAGACCCGCCACGAGCGCCCCCGCGAGCAGGGCCGCGAGCCCGTGCAGCGCGGGCTCGAGCACGACGGCGAGCGCGAGCGGGACGGGTGCCGCGAGCGCCACGGCCGCGGGCGTCACGACGAATGCCGCGCCGAGCCCGTCGGGCCGCGCGGGCGCCGCGGTTGCCGCGTGCAACAGCGCAGCCCAGCGGCCCGCCGCCGCCGCGACGACGAGCGCCCGCAGGGCGTCGGCGCCGCCGAGGCGGGCCAGCGCGCCGACGAGCAGCGCGCCCCAGGCGAGCAGCGCGAGGGCGCCGAACACGCCGATCGCGGGGTCGCGCATGACGGCGAGGCGGCGCTCGCGCCCGCCGCCGCGCGCGCCGAGCCCGTCGGCGCAGTCGGCGAGCCCGTCGGCGTGCAGCCCGCCGGTCGCGACGACCAGCACGACGACCGCCAGCGTCGCCGCGATCTGGGGGCCCGCGAGCGGCTCGGCCGCGACGAGCAGCCCGCCCGCGAGCGCGCCGACGAGTGCGCCGACGACGGGAAACCACGGCGCGGCGGCGCCGAGGTCGCCGGCCGGCCGCGTGACGCGCAGCGGCAGGACGGTGAGGAACGTCGCCGCGAGCGCGCCTGCGTGCAGCGCCCGTTCAGCGCGGCCCGGAGACACCCGATTGCGCGAACGTCGCCATCTCGCGGTGCAGCGCGCCGGCGCCCGCGATGACCGGCAGCGCGAGCAGCGCGCCGGACGCCTCGCCGAGCCGCAGGCGCAGGTCCAGCAGCGGCTCGAGCCCGAGCTCCGCGAGGACGAGGTCGTGGCCGGGCTCGGCCGAGCGGTGGCCGGCGACGAGGCATTCGGCGGCCGCGGGGTCGAGCCCGGCGGCGGCGAGCGCCGCCGTCGCGACCGCGTAGCCGTCGAGCACGACCGGCAGCCGGCGCCGAGCGGCCTCGAGGACCGCCCCGGCGAGCGCCGCGAGCTCCAGCCCGCCGACGGCCAGCAGGGCCGCACGCGCCGGCAGCAGCGCGCCGTGGCGGGCGATCGCGGTCGCCACCGCGGCCCGCTTGCGGGCGACGCCGGCGCTGTCCATCCCGGTCCCGCGGCCGACCGTGCGCGCGGGTGCCGCGCCGGTGAGCGCGCAGGCCAGCGCGGCCGTCGTCGCCGTGTTGCCGATGCCGATCTCGCCGAGGACGAGGCAGTCGACGCCGCCGTCGGCGAGCTCGCCCGCGAGGCGCGCGCCGGCGGCCAGCGCGTCGCCGAGCTGCGCGGCGCTGAGCGCGGGGCCGGCGAGCATGTCGGCGCTGCCGGGCGCGACCTTCGCGTCGCGCACGCCGGCGGGCGTCGGGCCGGCGAGGCCGACGTCGGCGACGAGCAGCTCGTGGCCGCCGCGCCGCGCGAGCACGCCGACCGCGGTCTCACCGCGGGCGGCGGCCGCCGTCACCTGTGCGGAGACGGCGCCGTCGAAGAGGCTCGTGCCGTGGATGACGTGGCCGTGGTCGGCGGCGCAGACGAGGACGCCCGCGCGCAGGACGGCGGGCGGCGGCGCGCCGGTGATCGCCGCCCAGCGCTCGACGAGCGCCTCGAGCGCGCCAAGGCTGCCGGCGGGCTTGACGAGCGCGTCGAGGCGGTCGCGGGCGGCGATCGCGGCGGCGCGGTCGGGGCCCGGGGTCGTGGCGGCGGGTGCGGCGGGCGCCGCCTGCCAGCGCTCCTGCATGACGACGTCGGCGAGCGGCATGCGCGCCGACCAGCCGGCGGACTCCAGGCCCGGCCGCGACGGGCGCTCGTCGGGCCAGCCCAGGCAGAGGTAGGCGATCGGGTCCGCCCGCGCCGGGATGCCGAGCAGGTCGCGCAGGTCAGCGGGGCGGTAGAAGCTCACCCAGCCGACGCCGAGCCCCTCGGCGCGCGCGGCGAGCCAGAGGTTCTCGACCGCGCAGGCGGTGCTGTAGGTGTCCGTCTGCGGGATCGTGCCGCGGCCGAGCACCTCGGTCGCGGGGTCGCCGTGATCGCAGCAGACGCAGATCCCGAGCGGCGCCTCGACGACGCCCTCGATCTTCTGGTCGAGGAACTGGCGGGCGCGCTCGTCGAAGCGCTCGGCCTGGCGGATGCGCTCGCGCTGGGCGAGGCGGCGGATCGCGACGCGCGTGTCCAGGGCCCGCACGACGATCAGCCGCCAGGGCTGCATCAGCCCGACCGACGGCGCGCTGTGGGCCGCCTCCAGCACGCGCCTCAGGACGTCCTCGGGCACCTGGTCGGGCCGGAAGCGGCGAATGTCGCGGCGCTCGGCGATGACGCGGTGGACCGCTGCGCGCTGCGCCTCGGGATAGCGCCAGCCGGCCGGATCGGCAGCGCGCTCGGCGGCCCGGGACGCGTCGAACCCGGCCGGCACCGGCGGGCGGACGAGGCGTTCCTCGGCGGACATGGCGGGGAAGCGTACGCCCGTTGCCAACCGCTGTAGTGTTGGGCGCTCCAGCGTGGCGGTGCGAGGAACCCGGTGAGATTCCGGGACGGTCGCGCCACTGTGACCGGGACGAGGAGCGTCCCGGCAGTCAGAAACCTCACCGCCGCGGACCCTTCTCAAGTAGCGGGACGCCCGATCCCGTGGAGGTAACGAGATGCACGCGGCGGTCGTTGTGGTCCGAGCCCTTCAGGGGCTCTCGTGAGGCGGCTGCTGTTCGTCCGCCACGCGCCGACCGCGGCCACCCGCGCCGCCGCCTTCCCCGCTGACGAGCCCGTCGACGAGCGCGGGCTCGCCGCCGCCGCGCTGCTGCCCGAGCGTGGCGACGCGCTCTGCAGCCCGGCGCTGCGCTGCCGCCAGACGGCCGCGGCGATGGGGCTTGCGCCGGTCGCGGTCGAGCGGGCGCTCGCCGAGTGCGACTTCGGCGCCTGGGCCGGCCGGTCGCTTGCGGACACCGACGAGGAAGAGGCCGCCGCCTGGATGGTCGATCCGCAGGCGTGCCCGCACGGCGGCGAGAGCCTGGCGGCGTTCGCCGCGCGGGTGGCGGGCTGGCTGGACGGGCAGGCGCGCCTGGACGGCCGGGCCGTCGCGATCACCCACGGCGGCGTCGTCAAGGCCGCTGTCGTCCACGCGCTCGGCGCCCCGCTGGACGCCTTCTGGCGGATCGACGCCGCACCCCTGTCGGTCACCGAACTGCACGCGCACGACGGCCGCTGGACCGTGACGCGGATGAACTGCATGTCGACTTCACCCCGCCATGCGGGGTCAACTCGACATTCATGCGCCGGAGCGCCCGCGTGAGCGCCGCCGCGCTCACCGGCGGCTACGCCGCCGACCTCGCCTTCGGCGACCCGCGCCGCCGCCATCCCGTCGCGGGCTTCGGCCAGATCGCGCTGGCGCTCGAGCGGCGCACCTACGCGCCGGCGCGTAGCCGCGGCGCGCTGCACGCCGGCGCGCTCGTCGGCGGCGCGGCGCTCGCCGGCGAGCTGCTGGCGCGGGTCGCCGGCCGCCGCACCGCGCTGGCGCTGACGACCTGGGCGGCGCTCGGTGGGCGCTCGCTCGCTCGCGAGGCACGCGGCCTCGCCGCGCACGTGCAGCGCGGCGACCTGCAGGCGGCGCGCGGCGCGCTGCCCGCGCTCTGCGGCCGCGAACCCGCCGGCCTCGACGGACCGCAGCTCTGCCGCGCGGCCGTCGAGTCGGTCGCGGAGAACACCGGCGACGCGGTCGTCGGGACGCTCATCTGGGGCGCCCTGCTCGGGCCGGCGGGCGTCGCCGCCTACCGCGCCGCGAACACGCTCGACGCAATGGTCGGCCATCGCAGCGCGCGCTACGCGGACTTCGGCTGGGCGGCGGCGCGCCTGGACGACGCGCTGAGCTGGCCCGCCGCGCGCGGCACCGCCCTGCTGGCGGTGCTCTGCGCGCCGGTCGCCGGCGGCCGGCCCGGCGCCGCCTGGCGGACGCTGCGCCGCGACGGCGCCAAGCACCCGAGCCCGAACGCCGGCCGCGCCGAGGCGGCGTTCGCGGGTGCGCTCGGGCTGCGCCTCGGCGGGCCGCTCGTCTACGGCGGGCACGCCGAGCTGCGCCCGGTGCTCGGCGACGGGCGTGCGCCCGGCCCGCAGGACGTCGAGCGCGCCGTCCGCCTCTCGCTCGCGGTCGGTGCGGCCGCGGCGGTCGCGTGCGCCGCGTTGCGGCGGGGGGTCTGTCGAATATCGACGACCTGGTGGACGTTTTCCGGCAACCCCCCAGGCTGGACCGCGCCGAAGACCTCCCACACCCCTCGGCGATGCCGTAAGCGCCCGTACCCGGGAGCGGGCGCACGGGCGACCGCCGGCCCATGAAGGGCGCGCTGCTCGTCTGCGGGACGCACTCCGACGCCGGCAAGTCCGTCGTCACCGCCGGCATCTGCCGCTGGCTCGCGCGCGAGGGCGTGCGCGTCGCGCCGTTCAAGGCGCAGAACATGGCGCTGAACTCCGTCGTGACCGCCGACGGCGGCGAGGTCGGGCGCGCGCAGGCCGTCCAGGCCGCGGCCGCCGGCATCGAGCCGGAGGCCACGATGAACCCGATCCTCATCAAGCCGTCGGGTGACCGCCGCAGCCAGGTCGTCGTCATGGGCAAGCCCTACGCGGAGGTCGGCGCGCGCTCCTACCAGCAGCTCAAGCACGATTTGCGCCCGATCGTCGCCGACGCGCTGGCCGACCTGCGCGCGCGCTTCGACGTCGTCGTCTGCGAGGGCGCCGGCAGCCCGGCCGAGATCAACCTCCGCGCCGCCGACCTCACGAACCTCGGCCTGGCGCGGGCGGCCGGGCTCCCGGTGCTGATCGTCGCCGACATCGACCGCGGCGGCGTCTTCGCCTCGCTCTTCGGGACGCTCGCGCTGCTGAGCGCCTCCGACCAGGCGCACGTGGCGGGCTTCGTCGTCAACAGGTTCCGCGGCGACGCGTCGCTCCTCGCGCCCGGCCTCACGGAGCTCGAGAACCGCACCGGGCGCCCGACGCTCGGCGTCCTGCCCCACGTCGCCGACCTCTGGATGGACGCCGAGGACTCGCTGGCGCTGGAGGCGCTGCGCCCAGAGGCGCCGGCGGGCGCCGACACGCTCGACGTCGCCGTCCTGCGCCTGCGCTGGATGAGCAACTTCACGGACCTCGACGCGCTCGCCGCCGAGCCCGGCGTGCGCGTGCGCTTCACGCGCTCGGCCGCCGACGTCGAGCGCGCCGACCTGCTCGTGCTGCCCGGGACGAAGGCGACGGTCGAGGACCTCGCGCAGCTGCGCGACGCCGGCCTGGACCGCGCGATCGGCGCGCGCGCCGCGGCGGGCGCACCGATCCTCGGCATCTGCGGCGGCTACCAGCTGCTCGGCGAGCGGATCGTCGATCGCGTCGAGTCGCGGCAGGGCACGGTCGCGGGGCTCGGCCTGCTGCCGGTCTTCACGAGGTTCGCGCCCGACAAGCTCCTGCGCCGCCGCAGCGGGCGCTGTGCGTGGCTCGGCACCGCCGCGGGCGGCTATGAGATCCGCCATGGCCGCGTCGACCGCCGCGGCGGCGCGTCGCTGCTGACCGGCGACGACGGCGAGAGCGACGGCTGCCGCGTCGGTGCGGTGCTCGGCACCTCCTGGCACGGCGCGCTCGAGCACGACGCCTTCCGGCGCGCCCTGCTGCAGCGCGTCGCGGCCGCCCGCGGGCGGCGCTTCGTGCCCGGGACGGTGTCGTTCGCCGCGATCCGCGCGGCGCACCTCGACACGCTCGGCGATCTCGTCGCCGGCCATGTCGACACGGCGCGCCTCACGGCGCTCATCGAGGGCGGCGTGCCCGCCGGACTGCCCACGCTCGCGACGGAGGTGCGCCCGTGCTGCGCTTCGTGACGACGGCCGACACGGAGATCCTCGCCACGGCGAGCGCGGTGCAGCGGCTGCCCGTGGGGTTCCCCGCCGTGCGCTGCGCGAACCCCTTCGGGGCCCCGGACCCGGAGGCCTTCGTCGAGGAGCTGCTCGACGGCGCCCGCGTCGTGCTGTGCCGGATCCTCGGCGGCCGCCGCGGCTGGCCGGACGGCTTCGACCTCCTGCGCGAGCGCTGCCGGCAGCGCGGCATCGTCCTGCTGGCGCTGGGCGGAGAGGTCGCGCCCGACGCGGAGCTGACGGGCCTCTCGCTCGCGCCGCCCGGCGCCGTCGCCCAGGCCGGCGAGTACCTGCGCCACGGCGACGTCGCGAACGTCGAGCAGTTGCTGCGCTTCCTCGCCGACACGTTCCTGCTCGAAGGCCACGGCTTCGACGCGCCGCGCGCGGTCGCCGACCTCGGCGTCTACGTCCCGGGCCTCGGCGACGTGCCGCTCGCCGACGCGGTCGCCGGCCACGACGCAGGCCGCCCGACGGTCGGCGTCTGCTTCTATCGCGCGCACCGGCTGACGGGCAACACGGCGTTCGTCGACGCGCTGTGCGCGGCGATCGAGCGCGCGGGCGCCGACGCGCTCGCGGTCTGGAGCACGACGCTGCGCCGTGACGCCGACGGGCAGGTGCCGGCGCTCGCGCTGCTGCACGGCCACGTCGACGCCCTGCTCGTCACGATGCTCGCCACCGGCGGCTCGGGCGCCGCCGACCTCGGCGACGACTGGCTCGGCTGGGACGCCGGCGCGCTCGCGGCGCTCGACGTGCCGGTCTTCCAGGCCGTCTGCGCGACCGCGTCGCGCGCGGCCTGGGAGGCCTCGGCCACCGGCCTGGCGCCGCTGGACGCCGCGACGCAGGTGGCGATCCCGGAGTTCGACGGGCGCATCCTCGCCGGCGTCGTCTCGTTCAAGGAGCGCGACGCCGATGCATCGCCGGTCGGCGTCGCGGTTCCCCGCTACGTCCCCGACGTCGAGCGCTGCGCGCGCGTCGCGAGCCTGGCCGTGCGCAGCGCGCGCCTGCGCTTCCTCCCCGCCGCGCAGCGGCGCGTCGCCGTGCTGCTGACGAGCTTTCCGACGAGGCACGCGAAGATCGGGATGGCCGTCGGCCTCGACACGCCCGCCAGCGCCCTGAAGCTCCTCGACGCGCTGCACGGCGACGGCATGGACGTCGCGCGGCCCTTCGGTCACGGCGACGAGCTCATGCACGCGCTGATCGCCGCCGGCGGGCACGACCCGGAGTTCCTCACCGGCGACCAGCTCGCGGCCGCGCCGCTGCGCCTGCCGGTCGCCGACTACGAGCGCTGGTACGCGACGCTCCCGGCCGGCCTGCGGGCCGCGGTCGAGCAGCGCTGGGGGCCGCCGCCGGGCGACCGGTATCTATCCGAGAACGCCCGTGGGAGCTACGACTTCGTCGTCGCGGGCCTGCAGCTCGGCAACGTGCTCGTCGCGATCCAGCCGCCGCGCGGCCACGGCGAGGATCCGGTCGCGATCTACCACGACCCCGAGCTGGCGCCGACGCACCACTACCTCGCCTGCTACCACTTCATCGACGCCGTCTGGGGCGCCGACGCGATCGTCCACCTCGGCAAGCACGGGACGCTCGAATGGCTGCCCGGCAAGACGCTCGCGCTGAGCGCCGGCTGCGCGCCGGACGCGGCGCTCGGCGACATGCCGCTCGTCTATCCGTTCGTCGTCAACGACCCCGGCGAGGGCGTGCAGGCCAAGCGCCGCGCGCACGCCGTGATCGTCGACCACCTCGTCCCGCCGATGATGCGCGCGGACACGTACGACGAGCTCGCCGAGCTCGAGGCGCTGCTGGACGAATACGCCCGCCTGGAGGTCCTGGACCCGACGAAGCTCCCCGGGCTCGCAGCGCGCATCTGGAGCGCGATCGAGCGCGCGAACCTCCAGTCCGACCTCGACGTCCACGAGCGCCCCGACGACCTCGGCCTGCTCGTCGAGCACATCGACGGCTACCTCTGCGAGGTCAAGGACATCCAGATCAAGGACGGCCTGCACGTGCTCGGCCAAGCGCCCGAGGGCGACCGGCTGCGCGGGCTCACGGCGGCGCTGCTGCGCCTCGGCAGCGGCGACGTCCCGGGCTTGCGCGACGCGATCGCCGCGGCCCGCGGCGAGCAGGCGACCGACCGCGACCGCGCCGGCGCCGACCGCCTGGAGGCGGCGCAGATGGCGCTGCTCGACGCGCTCGCGGCGACCGGCTGGGACGCGGGCGCGGCCGCCGGCGTCTGCGCGTCGGTGCTCGGCGGACGCGACGACGGCGTCGAGCGCGTGCTGCGCTTCGCCGCCGCCGAGGTCGTGCCGCGCATCCGCCGGACCGGCGACGAGCTCACGAGCATCGTCGCCGCGCTCAACGGCCGCCACGTCGCGGCGGGCCCCTCGGGCGCGCCGACGCGCGGGCGCCTGGACGTCCTGCCGACCGGCCGCAACTTCTACTCCGTCGACCCGCGCGCGCTGCCGTCCGAGCTGTCCTGGGACGTCGGGCGCCGGCTCGCCGAGGCGCTGCTGGCGCGCCACGTGCGCGACACCGGCGAGCTGCCGAAGATGGTCGGCCTCGTCGCCTGGGGCACGTCGGCGATGCGCACACAGGGCGACGACGTCGCCGAGATCCTCGCGCTGCTGGGCGTGCGCCCGACGTGGCATCCCGAGTCGCGCCGCGTCACCGGCATCGAGGTGATGGCGCTCGAGGAGCTCGGCCGCCCGCGGATCGACGTCACGGTCCGCATCAGCGGCTTCTTCCGCGACGCCTTCCCGCACCTCGTCGCGCTGCTCGACGACGCCGTCGGCGCCGTGGCATCGCTCGACGAGCCCGGCGAGCGCAACTTCGTCGCCGCCCACGCCCGCGCCGACGCCGAGCGCCTCGCCGCCGAGCTCGGGGCGGGGCCCGCCTGGCGGCTCGCGACGACGCGCGTCTTCGGCTCCAAGCCCGGCACCTACGGGGCGGGCCTCGCGCAGCTCATCGACGCCCGCGACTGGCGCGGCGACGCCGACCTCGCCGAGGTCTACGCGGCGTGGGGCGGCTTCGCCTACGGCCGCGGCCTGGACGGCGCGCCCGCGCAGGCGGCGATGCGCGAGGCCTACGGGCGGATCGAGGTTGCCGCCCAGAACGTCGACTCGCGCGAGCACGACATCCTCGATTCCGGCGACTACTTCGCCTTCCACGGCGGGATGGTCGCGATGGTCCGCGCGCTCGGCCGCGAGCCGGCCGCCTACCTCGGCGACAGCTCGGACCCCTCGCGCGTCGTCGCGCGGACGCTGGCCGAGGAGACGCGACGCGTCTTCCGGGCGCGCGTCGCCAACCCGCGCTGGATCGCGTCGATGATCCGCCACGGCTACAAGGGCGCCGCCGAGCTGTCGGCGACCGTCGACTACCTCTTCGGGTACGACGCGACGGCGGGCGTCGCCGAGGACTGGATGTACGAGCAGGTCGCGGCGAAGTACCTCCTCGACGACGACGTCGCGGCGTTCATGGCGCAGTCCAACCCATGGGCGGCACGGGCGATCGCCGAGCGGCTGCTGGAGGCCGCCGACCGCGGGCTGTGGGGCGCGCCCGACGAGGCGACGCTGACGGGCATCCGCGACCGCTTCCTCGAGCTCGAGGGCGAGCTGGAGGAGGCGCAGGCATGACGGCCGCGCCGTTCCCGCTGAGCGCGATCGTCGGGATGGAGGCGCTCGTCGAGGCGCTGCTCGTCAACGCCGTCGCGCCCGAGGTCGGCGGCGTGCTCGTCCGCGGCGAGCGCGGGACGGCGAAGTCGACGGCCGTGCGGGCGCTCGCCCCGCTGCTGGCGCCGGTCGCCGCGGCCGCCGGCCAGCGCTTCTGCTTCGCCCCCGGCGACCTGGGACCCGACGGGCCCGTCGCCGCCGATGCGCAGGTGGTCGCGCGTCCGGCGCCGCTCGTCGAGCTGCCGCTGGGGACGACGCTCGACCGGCTCGTCGGCGCCCTCGACCTCGGCCGCGCGCTCGCCGGCGAGCGCGCCTTCGAGGCCGGGCTGCTCGCCCGCGCGCACCAGGGGATCCTCTACGTCGACGAGGTCAACCTCCTGCCCGACCACCTCGTCGACGCGCTGCTGGACGCCGCCGCCACCGGCGTCGCGCGCGTCGAGCGCGAGGCCGTGTCCGTCCAGCACGCCGCGCGCTTCCTGCTCGTCGGCACGATGAACGCCGAGGAGGGCGAGCTGCGCCCGCAGCTGCTCGACCGCTTCGGGCTCGGCGTCGAGGCGCGCGCGCCGGCGGACCCGGCCGCGCGGGCGCAGATCGTCCGGCGGCGCCTGGAGTTCGAGCGCGACCCGGTCGCAGCTGCGAGCCGCTGGGTGGACGGCGAGCGCGCGCTGGCGGCGCGGATCGCGGCGGCGCGGGCGCTGCTGCCCGAGGTCCGCCTGCCCGACCGCGAGCTGCTGCGGATCACCGGCGCCTGCGCGCGGCTGGGGATCGACGGCGTGCGCGGCGACATCGTCTGCGCCCGCGCCGCGCGCGCGCTGGCGGCGCTCGACGACGCCGACGAGGTCGGCGAGGAGCACGTCCGCCGGGCAGCCGTGCTCGCGCTCGCGCATCGCCGCCGCCGCGACCCGCTCGACGGCCACGAGCCGGCGCCCGAGGAGCTCGAGCGCGCGCTCGACGACGAGCCGGGGCCCGAGCCGCCGCCGCCCTGCGGCGGCAACGGCGGCGCACCCGCACCCGAGCCGCCGCCGCCGGCCCCGCGCCCCGATCGCCCCGCGCGCGAGCGCCGCGACCCGCCCGCCCCGGCGCGGCTGCCGGCCGGCGCGCTCGCGCTGCACGGCGCGGGCGCCGGACCCGCCGGCCGGCGGGCGCGCACGCACGGGCCCGCGGCCGGGGCGGTCGACGCGCGCCCGGCGGCCGCGGACGCGACCGACGTCGCGCTCGTCGCGAGCCTCCTGCGTCCCGGCGAGCTGCGCGAGCACGTGCGCAGCGGGCGCGAGGGCGCGCTCGTCTGCCTCGTCGTCGACGCCAGCGGGTCGATGGGGGCCCAGCGGCGACTGGCGCGCGTGAAGGGCGCGCTGCTCGCGCTGCTGGCGGACGCCTACGCCCGCCGCGACCGCGTCGCCCTCATCGCCTTCCGCGACGACGGCGCCGAGCTGCTGCTCGCCCCCGGCGCGCCGATCGCGCGCGCCGCCGCCGCGATCCGCGCGCTGCCGACCGGCGGGCGCACGCCGCTCGCCGCCGGCCTGGACGCCGCCACCGGGCTCATCCGCCGCGAGGCCCTGCGCGCGCCCGACCGCCGCGCGATCGCGATCGTCCTCACCGACGGCCGCGTCTCGGACCCGCAGCGGCGCGTCGCCGGCGCCGCGGCCGCGCTCGGTCGCAGCGCCGCCGCCGTCCACGTCGTCGACACCGAGGACGGGCCCGTGCGCCTCGGCCTCGCCGCCTCGCTCGCGGCCGCCGCCGGTGGCGAGTGCCACCGGCTCGGGCGGGCCGCATGACCGATCGCGGCAGCGCCGAGCCGCGGCGCCGCAAGCCGCGCGACCGCCCGCTCGTCATCGTCGTCACGGGGCACGGCAAGGGCAAGAGCACGTCGGCGTTCGGGATGCTCCTGCGCTCGTGGGCGCGCGGTCACCGCTGCGGCGTCTTTCAGTTCGTGAAGTCCGGCAAGTGGAAGGTCGGCGAGGCGAAGGCCGCCGCCGCGCTCGGCGACATCCACTGGGAGAAGATGGGCGACGGCTGGTCGTGGCTGTCGCGCGACCTCGGCGAGTCCGCCGACATGGCGCGCGAGGGCTGGGCCGAGGTCAAGCGCGCGATCGCGGCCGAGCGCTACGAGTTCCTCCTGCTCGACGAGATCACCTACCCGGTCAAATGGGGCTGGATCGAGGTGGCCGACGTCGTCGCGACGCTGCGGGAGCGTCCCGGCTTCCAGCACGTCGTCATCACCGGCCGCGACGCCGCGCCGGAGCTGCTCGAGCTCGCCGACCTCGTGTCGGAGGTCGTGAAGGTCAAGCACCCGATGGACGCGGGCATCCGCGCGCAGCAGGGGATCGAGTGGTGAGGATCGCGCGCGTCGTCATCGCGGGCACGAGCTCGGGCGCGGGCAAGACGACCGTCGCCTGCGGGCTCATCGGCGCGCTGCGCGCGAGCGGCCGGACGGTCCAGGGCTTCAAGGTCGGCCCCGACTACATCGACCCGAGCCACCACGCGCTCGCCGCCGGGCGCCCGGGCCGCAACCTCGACGCCTTCCTCGACGGCCCCGAGCTCATCGCCCCGCTCGTGCGCCACGGCGCCGCCGGCGCCGGCATCGCGGTCATCGAGGGCGTCATGGGGCTCTTCGACGGCGCCTCGGGTCGTGGCGAGCTGGCCTCGACCGCGCACGTCGCAAAGCTCCTGCGCGCGCCGGTGCTGCTCGTCGTCGACGGCGCCTCGATGGCCCGCTCTGCGGCGGCGCTGGTCCACGGCTTCATGACGTTCGACCCCGCCGTGCAGGTCGCCGGGGTGATCTTCAACCGCGTCGGCTCCGACATCCACGAGGAGCTCCTGCGCGACGCCGTCGCGCCGCTGCGGATCCCGGTGCTCGGCGCGCTGCGCCGCGACGAGCGGATCGTCACGCCCGAGCGCCACCTCGGCCTCGTGCCCGCCGGCGAGCGCGAGGCCCAGGCCCGCGCCGCGCTCGATGCGCTCGCGGCCGCGATGGCGCGCTACGCCGACGTCGCGGCGATCGAGCGCCTGGCGCGCACCGCGCCCGATCTGCCCGGGCCCGCGTGGAGCCCGGCGCCCGCCGACCCGCCGACGCCCGCCCGCATCGCGATCGCGCGCGGGCCGGCGTTCTCCTTCCACTACGAGGAGAACCTCGAGCTGCTGGCCGCCGCCGGTGCCGAGCTCGCCGCCTTCGATCCGCTGCACGACGAGGCGCTGCCGGCGGGCGCGGGCGCGCTGATCCTCGCGGGCGGCTTCCCCGAGGTCTTCGGCGCCCAGATCGCCGCCAACGCCGCGCTGCGCGCGCAGATCGCGGCCTTCGCGGCCTCGGGGCGGCCGGTGCTCGCCGAGTGCGGCGGCCTGCTCGTCCTGTGCAGCGAGCTCGACGGCCACGAGATGTGCGGCGTGCTGCCGGCGCGCGGCTTCATGTCCGGCCGCCTGACGCTCGGCTACCGCGAGGCCGTCGCCGCGACCGCGACCCCGTGGATCGACGCCGGCCAGAGCGTGCGCGGCCACGAGTTCCACCACGCGCAGATCGAGGGGCTAGGCAGCGACGCCGCGGCGTGGTCGCTGACGGCCCGCGGCCGGACGCGCGCGGAGGGCGTCGTGACGGGTGCGCTGCAGGCGAGCTGGCTGCACACGCGCTGGGCCGCTCAGCCGCGGCTCGCGCGGCGGTTCGCGGGGGCGGCGGCCGCGGTCGCCGTCGCGGCGCCATGAGCCTGACGCTCGTCACCGGGGGCACGCGCTCGGGCAAGAGCGCCTGCGCCGAGCGGCTCGCGCGCGCGAGCGGGAAGCCGGTGCGCTACGTCGCGACCGCCGACGACGGCGACGGCTCGATGACGCAGCGGATCGCGGCCCATCGCGCGCGCCGCCCGGCCGACTGGGAGACGGTCGTCGCCGGTGACGAGCTCGCCGCGCTCGTGACCCCCGGGCGCTGCGTGCTCGTCGACGGCCTCGGCACCTGGATCGCCGGCGCCCTGCACCGCGGCGACGCCGACGTCCGCGCCGAGGTCGCCGCGCTCGCCGCCGCCATGGGCACGGTCATCGTCGTCGCCGAGCAGGCCGGCAGCGGCCTGCTGCCCGCCGACGCGCTGTCGCGCCGCTGGCTCGACCTCCTCGGCGAGGCGACGCAGGCGCTCGCCGCCGCCGCCGACCGGGTGCTGCTCGTCGTCGCCGGGCGCGCGCTGGAACTGTCCGCGGACGTCGCGCCGCCCGGCGCGGAGCTGCGCCTGCACGGCGACGCGCTCGTGCGCCCCGGCGACGCCGACCACGCGGTGAACGTCGTCGCCGGCGGTCCGCCGCCCTGGCTGCGGAGCGCCCTGCGCGCGGCCGACGTCACGCGCTATCCCGACGAGCGCGCGGCGACCGCCGCGCTCGCCGCCCGCCACGGCCGCGACCCCGACGAGATCGTCCCGTGCAACGGCGCCGCCGAGGCGCTGTGGCTTTTGCCCGCGGCCCTGCGCCCGCGCCACGCAGTCGTCGTGCACCCGGGGTTCACGGAGTCCGAGGCCGCCCTGCGCGCCCACGGCGTGCGCGTCACCCGCGTCCAGCGCGACCCCGGGGCGGACTTCGCCCTGGACCCGGCGAGCATCCCGCACGACGCCGACCTCGTCGTCGCCGGCAACCCGGCCTCGCCGAGCGGCACGCTGGACCCCGCCGCCGCGCTGCTGGCACTGCGCCGGCCGGGCCGCATCGTCGCCGTCGACGAGGCGTTCATGGACCTCGTCCCGGGGGAGCCGGCGACGCTCGCGGGCGAGCGCCTCGACGACGTCATCGTCATCCGCAGCCTCACGAAGGCGCTCGCGGTGCCCGGCCTGCGCGTCGGCTACGCGATCGCCGCCCCCGCGCTCGCCGCACGGCTGCGCGCCGTGCGGCCGCCCTGGTCCTGCAACGCGCTCGCGCTGGCCGCCCTCACCGCGGCCGCCGGCCACCCGGGCGAGCTCGCGGCGATCGCCGAGCGCGCGGCGGCCGAGCGCGCCGACCTCGCGGCGCGCCTGACCGCGATCCCCGGCGTCCGCGTCTGGCCGGGCGCCGCGAACTTCTGCCTCGCCGAGGTCGCCGACGGGCCGGGCGTCGTCGCGGCGCTGCGCGAGCGCGCGATCGCCGTGCGCCCGGCGGCCTCGTTCCCCGGCCTGGGCCCCGGTCACCTGCGCATCACGGCCCGCGACCCGGACGCCAACGCGCGCCTGGCGCGCGCGCTCGAAGAGGTCGTCGCGGCGTGGGTGTGAGCGTCGTCGGCATCGGCGCGGACGGCTGGGACGGCCTCGGCGCGGCCGCCCAGGCGGCGATCCTCGAAGCCGAGGAGATCATCGGCTCGGCGCGCCAGCTCGCGCTGCTGCCGCCGCAGGCGACCGCCGCGACGCGTGCCTGGCCGTCGCCGATGGCGCCGCTGCTCGACGAGCTCGCCGGCCGCGCCGACGGCGGCCCGATGTGCGTGCTCGCCAGCGGCGATCCGATGCTCCATGGCATCGGCGCGACGCTCGCGCGCCGGCTCGGGCCCGCGCGCATCTGCGTGCACCCGCAGCCGTCGGCCTTCGCGCTGGCCTGCGCGCGCCTGGGCTGGCCGGCGGCCGAGGTCGAGCTCGTCAGCGCCGTCGCGCGCGCGCCGGAGGTCGTCGCGCCCGCGCTCGCACCCGGCCGCCGGATCGTCGCCTACGTCACGGGCGCCGACGGCGCCGCGCAGGTCGCGCGCGTGCTGCGCGAGCGCGGCTACGGGCCGAGCCGGCTCGTCGTGCTCGAGCGCCTCGGCGCGCTCGACGAGCGGATCATCGACACGACCGCCGGCGCCTGGGACGCGGCCGCCGGCCCGCTGCACACCGTCGCGCTGGAGTGCGCGGCGACCGCCGGCGCAGCGCTGCTCGCGCGCACGCCCGGCCTCCCCGACGACGCCTACGAGCACGACGGCCAGCTCACCAAGCGCCCCGTCCGCGCGCTGACGCTCGCCGCGCTCGTGCCGCTGCCCGGGCAGCTGCTGTGGGACGTCGGCGCGGGCGCCGGCTCGATCGCGATCGAGTGGCTGCGGGCGGCGCCCGGCGCCCGCGCGATCGCCGCCGAGCAGCACGCCGGGCGGGCCGCGCGCGCCACCGCCAACGCCCTGCGCCTCGGCGTCCCGCAACTCGATGTCCGCACCGGCCGCGCGCCCGCGGTCCTCGACGGGCTGCCCGCACCCGACGCGATCTTCGTCGGCGGCGGGCTCGGCGCGCCCGGACTCGTCGCGCGCTGCTGGAACGCCCTGCGGCCCGGCGGGCGGATCGTCGCCAACGCCGTGACGCTCGAGGGAGAGCAGACGCTCGTCGCGGCGCGCGGGGCCCACGGCGGTGACCTGGCCCGCATCGAGATCGCCCGCGCGCAGCCGCTCGGCGACTACACCTCGTGGGTCGCCCAGCGGCCCGTCGTGCAGTGGACGGCGCGCCGGTGACGGTCCACTTCATCGGCGCCGGCCCGGGCGCCGCCGACCTGCTGACGCTGCGCGGCCGCGACCTCATCGCCGCCTGCCCGGTCTGCCTCTACGCCGGCGCGCTCGTGCCCCCGGAGATCGTCGCGCACGCCCCGCCGGGCGCGCGCGTCGTCGACACGCAGGGCCTCACGCTCGACGCGATCGTCGAGGAGCTGCGGGCCGCCGACGAGCGCGGCCACGATGTCGCGCGACTGCAGTCCGGCGACCTGTCGCTCTACAGCGCCGTCGCCGAGCAGATGCGCCGCCTCGACGCGCTCGCCATCGCCTGGGACGTCACGCCCGGCGTGCCGGCGTTCGCTGCCGCAGCCGCCGCGCTGCGCTGCGAGCTGACGGTGCCGGGCGTCGCGCAGACGGTCATCCTCACGCGCCACGGCCGCCGCGCGAGCGCGATGCCGGCGGGCGAGGAGCTCGCCGGGCTCGCGGCCCACGGCGCGACGCTCGTCGTGCATCTCGGCGCGCAGGCGATCGACGAGATCGCGGCGGCGCTCGTCCCCCACTACGGCGCCGGCTGCCCCGCGGCGGTCGTCGCGCGGGCGAGCTGGCTCGACGAGCTCGTCCTGCGCGGGACCCTCGAGACGATCGCGGCGATGACGTCCGAGGCCGGCATCCGCCGCACCGCGACGATCCTCGCCGGTCCCGCGCTCGGCGCGCGCGACTTCCGCGACAGCCACCTCTACTCGGCGGCGCGCGACCGGAGGTGACGCGCGCCGGCGCGGCGGGTACGCTGCGCCGGTGCCCGCGCGGGGGACGATCCGAGAGGGTCTCGCGGGACGCGAGCTGCGGCTGTTCCTCGCGTCCTCGACGGCGTCCTCGCTCGCGCTGTGGGGGTTCAGCGTCGTGCTCGCGCTGGCGGCCTATCGCGAGGCCGGCGCGGGTGGCGTGACGCTCGCGGTCCTCGCGCGCGTGCTGCCGGCGGCGCTGGCGGCGCCGTTCACCGCGCTGCTCGCCGACCAGCGCTCGCGCCGCGGCCTGCTGCTCGCGCTCGCGGCCGGCTCGACGGCGCTGCTCGCGGCGACCGCGCTCGTCGTGATGGTCGGCGGCCCGTTCGCCGTCGTCCTCGCGCTGACCGCCGGCTACGCCGTGCTGACGAGCGGGCTGGACCCGGCGCAGGCGGCGCTGCTCCCGAGCCTCGCGCGCACCCCGCGCGAGCTCGTCGCCGCCAACAGCCTGTGGAACGGCTTCGGCTACGGCGCGTTCTTCCTCGGCTCGCTGATCGCGGGCGTCGCGGTGTCCGCGGGGTCGCTGCAGGCCGGGTTCGCCCTCACGGCGGCAGCGTCGGCGCTCGCGACGCTGGCGCTCGCGCGCATGACCCCCGACGCCCGTCCGGCGCACCGCGCGCCGCGGCCGGGCGCGACGGTCGCCCGCGAGCTGCTGCTCGGGGTGCACGAGGTCCGGCGCTCGCCCGGGCTCGGCGACGCGGTCGGCGTGCTCGTCGTGCTGTCCTTCGTCAACGGCGTGCTCGACGTCCTGATCGTCGTCGTGGCGGTGCAGCTCGTCGGGCTCGGCACCGGGGGCGTGGGCACGATCTACGCCGCCTGGGGCGCCGGCGGGCTCGTCGGGGCGTTCGCCGGGCTCGCGCTGCTCTCACGCGGCCGCTTCGGCGCCGCGCTCGCCGAGGGCGCCGTGCTGCTCGTCCTGCCGCTGACCGTGGCCGTGCTCATCGCCGCCCCGGCCGTCGCCGTCGCGGGGTTCGCGATCTTCGGCGTCGGCTACGCCGTCGCGGAGACGACGGGGCAGACGCTCGTTCAGCGGCTCGCGTCCGACGAGGCGCTCGCGCGCGCCTTCGGCGTCGCCGGGACCGCGACCCAGGCCTCCGTGGCGCTCGGCGCCGTCGTCGCGCCGCTGCTCATGGCCCTGGTCGGCGTGCAGCTCGCCGTCGTCATCACCGCGCTGACCGTGCCGCTGCTGCTCGTCGCCCGGCGCCGGGCCTTCACGATCCTCAAGGGGCACGCCGTGGTTCCCGAGCGCGAGCTCGCGCTCCTGCGCGCACTCGACCTCTTCGCGCCGCTGCCGCTGGCGACGATCGAGACGCTCGCCGTGCGCGCCGTCGCGGTGCCCGTCGCGGCGGGCGAGCAGGTCATCCGCCAGCACGATCCGGGCTCGACCTTCTACGCCGTCGCCGCGGGGGAGTTCGACGTCGACGAGTCCGGTCGCTGGCTGCGCCGGCAGGGCCCGGGCGACTACTTCGGCGAGATCGCGCTGCTGCGCGACGTCCCGCGCACGGCGAGCGTCCGGGCGATCGGCGGCGGCACGCTGCTCGCGCTCGAGCGCGAGGACTTCCTCGGCGCGGTCACCGGCCACGCCCGGTCCGTCGAAGCCGCCGAGCACGTCGTCGGGACGCGCCTGGGGGACCTGCCCTAGTCGCGGTCGAGCTCGAGCAGGTACGGCGCGACGAGGTCCCCGTAGGCGGCCTTGCGGTCGGCCGGCAGGTCGCGCCAGCCGGTGATCGTCCCGCGGCAGGCGGCCGTGCCGCACAGACACGCCTGCGGGACGTGCTCGACGACGTGGTTGCGCATCGCGTAGTCGAAGGTGATCTCCTCACCGGCGGCGATCGGGCGGCGCGCGCGCAGCTCGAAGTCGCCGCCGTCGACGCGCCGCACCCCGCAGTTGGGGTCGCAGGAGTGGTTGATCATCGGTGCCAGCCCCTGCTCGTGCACCCAGTCCGTCGCGCTCACCTGGTTGGCATGCACGTCGTTGCAGGCGGCGGGCGCGGCGGCGACGCAGACCATGACCGTCTCGCCGGGCGCGAAGTCGCGCGTCGCGAAGACGCCGTCCCCCATGCCCGCATCACGCAGCTCATAGCCGTTCGCGCTCATCTCCGCCTCCCCAGGTGCTCCGTGTCCTACCCACGGTGGACAGACCGCACACGGATCGGATGACTCCGCGCAGCGAAACGTACCCCGCGCGGCATCCCCGTGTGCGTCGCACCGAGACGCGCCGCAGGAGCCCTCGTCAGTCCTGCGCGGCGGGGCCCTCGAGCTCGAGCACGTCGAAGGACCAGATCTCGCTGTTCGTGCCCACGGGCCCGCCCGACCGGTGCTGCGCGTGGCCGGCGCGGAAGTCCGGTCCCGCGACCCAGGCCTTGAAGTCCTCCTCCGAGCGCCAGCGCGTGATGACGAGGCAGACCTCGCGGTCGTCGTTGGGGCGCAGCAGCTCGAAGGCCTCGAAGCCCTCGGCGCTCGACACGCGGCCCGCGCGTGAGGCGAAGCGCTGCTCGAACTCCTCGAAGCGCTCGCGCGGGACGGTGATGGCGTTGATCTTCGCGATACTCACGCGCGAGATCCTACGGCGCCGCGGCGCACCGTAGGACGCGCAGGCGTCAGCGCGCGGAGTTGACGAGGCCGATCAGGTGGCCCTCGGGGTCGGTGAACTGGCCGAGGATGAGCCCGGGCATGACCTCCTCGGGCCCGAACACGCGGGTGCCACCGAGGCCCTCGGCCTTCTCGAGCGCCTCCCCGATGTCGTCGACCTTGACGTAGAACGTGACATGCCCGCCGTAGCCCTCGGGCCCGCCGGCGACGCCGCCGCCGATCCCGATGCCGTCATCGGTCTGGGCGGTCGTGCGCTCGACGATGCCGTAGTTCATCGGGTTGTCGGCGTTGATCTCCCAGCCGAAGAGCTCCCCGTAGAAGGCCTGCGCCGCGGCCCCGTCCTTGCTGATGATCTCGAAGTGGACGACCGGCTGTCCCATGGTCTCCGCCTTTCCGCGCCGCTGCGGCGCCTCGTTGAGGCGAGCCTCGCACACCCTCCGCGACACGGCCCGATGGCCGGCACGGTGCGGGGCGCGTACTGCATCGGTGAGGACCGGTGAGCGGGGCGCGCAGGCGGTCAGCACGGGCGCCGCGGGAGGGCGGGCGATCTTTTGTTCGCATCGATCGAGACGTCGACACGCTTCCGGCCGCACGGATGCGCGCGAGCGGGCGAGGCGCGTAAGCAAGGGCTAGCGAGCGCGGAACTCGGCCCGCCAGCAAGGCCCGCTGCGATCGGGCACGTTCTCGACGCGGACGGCGTCCAGCGGCCCGGCGGCGAACGCCTCGATCTCCTCCCGCGTCAGCGGCCACGGCGGCCCGTCGACCGGGCCGTCGGCGGCGTCGCGCGCGTCGGCGAGGACCAGCAGCGTCCCGCCCGGCGCGGCGAGCCCCGCGACCTGCGCGATCGCGTCCGCGCGCGGCGGGTCGGGCAGCGACTGGACCGTCCGGCTCTCGAACACGAGGTCGAACGCGCGCTCCCAGGCGGCCGGGAAGTCGAACAGGTCGGCGGCGACGTAGTGCACAACCGAGTCCGGGAAGCGCCGCCGCGCTGCGGCAACCGCGGTCGGCGCGACGTCGAACGCCACGGTCGCGAAGCCGAGCCCGGCGACGTGCTCGGCGTCGTCGCCGAGGCCGCTGCCGACGACGATCGCACGCCGGCCGTCGCCGCGCAGCCCACGCGCGGCGGCCCACTCCACGAGCAGCGGATGCGGCGCGGCGCGGTCCCATGGCACGGAGCGTTCGCCGCGCTCGGCGGCGCGGTACAGCGGCTCGAACCAGCCCGTGGGATCGACCGGCATGCCCGCCAACCTCGCAGCACGGTGCGCCGCTGTCCAGGCGACCGCGCGCTGGGCGATCTCAACATCGACGCCGCCATCCGGGCTGGGGGCCCCTACCGCCCGCGGGCCCGATTGGAGTTTCGGGCCCCGATTGCCGATGCTGTGCGCATGATCCAGGCGCAAGGACTCACGAAGCACTTCGGAAAGACGGTCGCCGTCGACGAGCTGTCCTTCGACATCCGCCCGGGTGTCGTGACGGGGTTCCTCGGGCCCAACGGCGCCGGCAAGTCGACGACGATGCGGATGATCGTCGGGCTCGACCACCCCACGGCCGGCACGGTGACCGTCGGCGGGCGCAGCTACCGCGACCTCCCCGCGCCGATGCGCGAGGTCGGCGCGCTGCTCGACGCCGGTGCGGTGCACGGCAAGCTCACCGCCAAGGCGCACCTGCGCTGGCTCGCCGACGCCGGCGGGCTGCCCCGCGCGCGCGTCGAGGAGGTGCTCGACGAGGTAGGCCTCGCCGACGTCGCCGACCGGCGCGTCGGCGGCTTCTCGCTCGGCATGCGCCAGCGCCTGGGCATCGCCGGCGCGCTGCTCGGCGACCCGGCGACGCTGCTCTTCGACGAGCCGATGAACGGCCTGGACCCGGAGGGCATCCGCTGGATCCGCATGATGCTGCAGCGCTTCGCCGCCGAGGGCCGGACGGTCGTCGTCTCCAGCCACCTCATGCACGAGATGGAGGAGACGGCCGACCACGTGCTCGTCATCGGGCGGGGGCGGCTCATCGCCGACACGGCGACGGCGGAGTTCACGCAGCGCGCGGCGGGCAGCCACGTGCGCGTCGTCTCGCCCGACGCCGCGGCGCTCACAGCGCTCGTCGAGCGCGCGGGCGGGCTCGTGACGAGCGCCGCCGGCGCGCTGGCGATCAGCGGCCTCGGCGCCGAGCGCATCGGCGACCTCGCCGCCGAGCACGGCCTGCGCCTGCACGAGCTCTCACCGCAGAAGGCGAGCCTCGAGACGGCGTTCATGGAGCTCACACAGGACAGCGTCGAATACCGGCCGGAGGTGGCAGCATGAGGTTCTCGGCAACGTTGAGGTCCGAGTTCACGAAGCTCGTCTCGCTGCGCTCGACGAAGCTCCTCGTCGGGCTCGCGATCCTCGTGAGCATGGCCCTGACAGCGCTGCTGTCGATCGTCATCGGCGAGACCTTCAGCAGCTGGCATCTCGTCGACAAGCTGAACTTCGACCCGGTCGACAGCGCGAGCGTCGGCGGGATCGTCACGGCGATCCTCTTCCTCGTCCTCGGCGTGAAGGCCGCGACGAGCGAATACGGCTCCGGGATGATCCGCCTGACGCTCACGGCCACCCCGCAGCGCTGGCGCGTGCTGGCCGCCAAGGCACTCGTCGTGATGGGCATCACGACCGTCGCGGGCCTCGTCTCGGTCATCGGCATGCTCCTCACGGCGACCGCGATCTTCGGCTCCTACGGCCTGGCGACGCCGGATCTCGCGGGCCACGACGCGATCAAGCTCCTGCTCGTCGGCAGCCTGCTGGCGCCGCAGTTCCCGCTCATCGGCATGACCCTCGGCCTCGCGCTGCGCAGCACCGCGGCGGCCATCATCTCGACGCTCGGCGTGCTGTTCGCGCCGGCGTTCGTCTTCGGCTTCTTGCCGTCGTCCTGGCAGGGCGCGTCGGACTGGCTCCCGGGCGCCGCGTCAGACGGCCTCAGCGGCGCCGCCGACGGCCTTGCGCCGGGGCTGTCGCTCGCCGTGGTCCTCGCCTGGACCGCCGCGTTCCTCGCGTCCGCCTGGATCGTGTTCGAGCGCCGCGACGCGTGAGCGGTGCAGGGCGACGCCGCCGATGACGAGCGCGACGCCCGCGACCTCCGCCGCACGCGGGATCTGCGCCAGCACGACGATCCCGATGAGCGTCGCGAGCGCCGGCAGCAGCGCGACCATCAGCGCGTAGGTCGCCCGCGCGAGGCGCGCCATCGCGAGCTGGTCGGTGACGTAGGGCACGACCGATGACGCGATGCCGACGGCGATCCCGGCGAGCAGCGCCACCGGGTCGAGCAGTGCCGGAGCCGCCTGCCGGCCGCCGATCGGCGTCACGACGACCGCCGCGACGAGCATCGCCGCCGCGAGCCCGTCGATGCCGCTGAGACCGGGCCGATGCGCCACGCGGTCGGCGAGCACGATGTAGAGCGCGAACAGCAGCGCGTTGGCGAAGGCGAATACGAGGCCGAGCGGGTCGCCCGCCAGGTGCACGTCGGTGAGGAGGTAGACGCCGCCGACGGCGAGCCCGAGCGCCGCGAGGTTGCGCGGACTGCGCGCGCCGGCCGCGGCGAGTGCGATGACCGGCAGGAACTCGATCGCGGCGACGGTCCCGAGCGGCAGGCGGCTGATCGCCGTGTAGAAGCAGACGTTCATGACGGCGAGCACGGCGCCCCATCCGAGCAGGAGGCGGCGGCCGTCGCGATCGAGCGCCGCGAACGCGCGCCACGGCCGGCGCCAGAGCGCGAAGACGAGCGCCGCCGAGGCGATCCGCAGCCAGGCGACGCCGAGGACCTCGACGCGCGCGAAGAGCAGCACGGCGAACGACGGCCCGAGGTAGTGAAAGACGGCGCTGACGACGAAGTACAGCTGCGGCGGTGGTCTGCGCACTTCCGCAAGACTGCCCGCCCAAACCGCCGGCGTACATGGTCAACCACAGGTAGACTGCCGTTCATGCCTTTGAATCACAGGCGCAGCAACCAATTCGCCGATGGCGCCCCGCTGGACGCCACGAACCTGCGCCTGCTCGCCGAGCTGCAGGCCGACGCCCGGCTGAGCCTCGCCGAGCTCGGGCGGCGCGTCGGGCTGTCCTCGCCGGCGGTCGCCGAGCGCGTGCAGCGCCTCGAGGACGACGGCGTCATCCGCGGCTACCACGCCGAGCTGGACCCGCGCGCGCTCGGCTTCGCGCTGAGCGTCGTAATCCGCATCCGCCCCGCGCCGCGCCGGCTCAAGCAGGTCGCCGACCTCGCCCGGGCCACGCCGGAGGTCGTCGAATGCCGGCGCATCACCGGCGACGACTGCTACGTCATGCTCGCCCACGTGCGCTCGGTCGAGCACCTCGAGGAGGTCATCGACCAGTTCGCCGCCTACGGGCAGACGACGACCTCGATCGTCCAGTCATCCCCCGTCCCGCCGCGGGGCGTACAGCTCGACGGGTAGCCGCCTCAGCCCTCGGTCGCGCGACCGCAGTCGCGCTTGAAGGCCTCCCAGTCCCAGCCCCGAAGGAACGCGTCCGCGGCGGCCGCGCCGCCGGCGATGACCGCGTCGCGCTTGGCCTGCGACGCGTCGAACTCGACGACGCCGATCGCGCTCGTGTCGACGTGGATCGTCCGGCGCGCCACGCAGGGGCGCTCGAGGTACGTCTGGTCGTGCCCGACGATCGCCGTCGCGACGACCTGCTCGAGCAGGTGGACGGGCGGCAGCGCCGGGAGCGCCACGCCCGGGAACAGCGACGCGTCGCCCGCGGGGAGGTCCGGGATGACCTTGACGCCGAGCGTCGGCCAGCGCGGCAGCACGGCGTCGGTGCGATCGAAGATCTCGATCGGGTAGTTCGACAGGACGCCCCCGTCGACGAGCGTCGTCTGCTCGCCCCCGGCGCCGTCGCGCAGCCTGGCGGGCTCGAAGTACAGCGGGATCGACATCGACGCGCGGACGGCGTCGGCGACGAGCTGCTCGTCGGGGTCGAGGTTGAGCAGGTGGTAGTCCCACGGCAGCCGCAGCAGGCGCCCGCGCGTGACGTCGGTCGCCATCACGACGAGCTTGTAGCGCTGGTAGGGCTCGCGCGCGGGGTCGTCGTGCGGATCGCTGCGCCGCAGGTCGCCGAACGTCGTCACGCCGAGCGCCGCGAGCTCGTCGGCGACGAAGCGGCGGATGTACTTCCCGGCGTACGCCCCGCTGCGGTGCAGCAGGCCGGCCGCCTCGCCCAGCAGCGGGATCTTCGGCTGCCCGCGGTCGGGCACGCGGTCGTAGCGCAGCCGGGCCATCGCCTCGCCGAGGCGGCGCTCGTCGGCGCCGGCGGCGATGAGCGCGCCGACGATCGCGCCCGCCGACGTCCCGGCGATGCGCTCGAAGCGGTAGCCGGCGCGCAGGAGCCGGCGCGCGGCGCCGCCGAGGCCGATGCCCTTGATGCCGCCGCCCTCCAGGACGAGATCGGCCGCCGTCATCGGGCTACCGTAGCGGCCGGCGCAGGAGGTAGACGTCCATGATCCAGCCGTGGCGCTCGCGCGCCTCGGCGCGCACGCGGACGATCTCGGCGGCGACGTCGCGCAGGCGGCCGGCGACGAGCAGCTCGTGCTCGGTCCCGACGTAGGCGCCCCACCAGATCTCGGTGTCGCGGTCCTCGATCGCGTCGAAGGCGCACGCGGCGTCGAGCATGACCACGACGTCGCCGGCGTCGCTGCCGTGCGCCTGCAGCAGGCGCCGGCCGGTGGTGATCGTGATCGGCTCGCCGACGCGGTTGATCGGGACGCGGTGCGCGGCGGCGAGCGCCTGGACGGAGCTGATCCCCGGGATGACCTCGACGTCGAACGCCACGCGGCCGCGCGCCGCGATCTCGCCGAGCACGGCGATCGTGCTGTCGTAGAGCGCCGGGTCGCCCCAGACGAGGAACGCGCCGCAGTCCTCCGCGCCGAGCTCATCGGCGATCAGCGCCTCCCAGACGTCGGCGCGCGCGCCGCGCCAGGCGGTCACCGCGGCGGCGTAGTCGGTTGCGGTGCGATCGCGCTCGGGGTCGCGCACGTCGACGATCCGGTAGGACTCGCCCTCGATGAACCGCTCGCAGATCTCCTTGCGCAGGCGCACGAGCTCGTGCTTGGCGGCGCCCTTGTCCACGACGAAGAAGACGTCGGCGGCGTTCAGCGCCGCGATCGCCTGGACCGTGACGTGATCGGGATCGCCCGCCCCGATGCCGATGACGAGCACGCGCCTCACGACGGGCGGGCGCGGCGATGACGGTGCTCGTGCTCGGCGGCACCGCCGAGGCGCGCGCGCTCGCCGCTACGCTGGCGCAGGCCGCGCCCGAGCTGCGCGTCGTGTCCTCGCTCGCGGGCCGCGTCGCGCGCCCGCGGCTGCCGGCCGGGGAGGTGCGCGTCGGCGGGTTCGGCGGGCCCGCGGGCCTGGAGGCCTGGCTCGCCGAGCACGAGGTCGCGGCCGTCGTCGACGCGACGCACCCGTTCGCCGAGACGATCTCCGCCTCGGCCGTCACCGCCTGCGAGCGCGGCGGCGTGCCGCTCTTGCGCCTCGAGCGCGAGGGCTGGCGGCCGCGTGCCGGCGACCGCTGGCGCTGGGTCGCGGACATCGACGAGGCCTCGCGGACGTTCGAGCACGCCACGCGCGTGCTGCTGACGACGGGCCGCCAGGGGCTCGCGGCGTTCGCCCATCGCGACGACGCCTGGTTTCTCATCCGCTGCGTCGATCCGCCGCAGGCGCCGCTGCCGCCCCGCCACGAGCTGCTGCTGGACCGCGGGCCGTACACGCTCGCCGGCGAGCTCGCGCTCATCGACGCCCACGGCATCGACGTCGTCGTGACGAAGGACAGCGGCGGGACGCACACGCAGGCCAAGCTCGACGCCGCGCGCGAGCGCCGCCTGCCGGTCGTCATCGTGCGCCGGCCGCCGCGCGCCGACGTTCCGACGCTGACGTCGGTCGACGGCGCGCTGCGCTGGGCGCGCCATCACGGGTAGCGGCGCGGCGTGTACACGCGCGGCGGCGCCCCGGCGGCGCCCGCGATGACGCGCGTCGCCGACGAGCCGACGATCAGCAGCGTGCGCATGTCGACGGCGTCGAGGTCGACCTCCCCGACCGTCGTGACGGTGACGGTCTCCTCCGGCGCGCCGACCGCGCGTGCGACGACGACCGGCGTATCGGGGGCGCGGTGGCGGCGCAGGACCTCGAACGCGCGCGTGAGCTGCTCGCGGCGCGTGCGCGACGCCGGGTTGTAGAGCGCGAGCACGAGGTCGGCGGCGCCGGCGGCGTCGAGGCGGCGCTCGACGACCTCCCACGGCTTGAGCTGGTCCGACAGCGACAGGACGCAGAAGTCGTGGCCCAGCGGCGCGCCGACGCGGGCCGCCGCGGCCTGCATCGCCGACAGGCCGGGCACGACGCGGACGTCGACGCCGGCGAGCGCGCCGTCGTCCTCGTCGAGCGCCTCGAGGACGGCCGCGGCCATGGCGAAGATCCCCGGGTCGCCGGAGGAGACGACCGCGACGCGCGCGCCGCCGGCGGCGAGCTCGAGCGCGTGGCGCGCGCGCTGCGCCTCGACGCGGTTGTCGCTCGGGTGGCGGCGCTGGCCGCGGCGCTCGGGGACGCGCGCGACGTAGGGCTCGTAGCCGACGAGGTCGTCGGCGTCGGCCAGCGCCTCGCGCGCCTCGGGCGTGAGCCACTGCGCGCCGGCGGGGCCGAGGCCGACGACCGTGACCCTGCCGCGCGCATGGCCGTTGCCGTTCGCCGCGGGGGCGTTCTCGCCCGTCGTCGGCACGAGCACGAGCGACATGTACGGGACCCCGCCGGGGTCGACGGCACGCAGCGGCGCGACGCATTCGGCATCCGAGCTCGCGCGCTCGACGTACACCGCGCGCCCCGCGACCCCGGCGCGCTCGGCCGCCTCGCGCACCGCGCCGAAGCGGCGGCCGAGCTTCAGCACCACCGCGGCGTCCGTGCCGCGCAGCCGCTGCGCGAGCTGCTCGGGCGCGAGCGTCCCGGGCACGATCGTCAGGACGTCGTCGCGCTTGGCCAGCGGGGTGCCGGCAGCCGCGGCGGCGGCGCTGAACGACGTCACGCCCGGAACGACCTCGGTCTCGTAGCGCTGCGCGAGGCGCTCGTGGAGGTACATGTAGGAGCCGTAGAAGAACGGGTCGCCCTCGCAGAGCACGGCGACGTCGCGGCCGGCGTCGAGGTACTCGGCGAGGCCGTCGGCGGCATCGTCGTAGAACTCGCGCAGCGCGGCCTCGTAGCCGCCCGGATGGTCGGTCTGCTCGGTCGTGACGGGGAAGCCGAGCTCGAGCTCGATCTGGCCGGCGCGCAGGTGCGGCGCCGCGATCCGCCGCGCGACGCTGCGGCCGTGGCGCGCGACGGGGTAGGCGACGACGTCGGCGGCGCCGATGATCCGCTGCGCCTTGAGCGTCACGAGCTCGGGATCGCCGGGCCCGACGCCGACGCCGAAGAGCTTTCCGGCCGTGCTCATTCGGCGGCGCACGCGAGCGCGTTGACGGCGGCGGCGCCGATCGCGCTGCCGCCGCGGCGGCCGTGGACGACGAGGTGCTCGAGCGCCGCGGGATGCTCGGCGAGCGCGACCTTCGACTCGGCCGCGCCGATGAAGCCCACCGGAACGCCGATGACGCCCGCCGGGCGCGGCGCGCCGCCGGCAACGAGCTCGAGCAGCCGGAAGAGCGCGGTCGGCGCGTTGCCGACGACGACGAGCGCCCCCGCGAGGTGCTCGCGCCAGAGCTCGAGCGACGCCGCCGTGCGCGTCGTCCGCAGGTCGGCGGCGAGCGCGGGGACGCGCGCGTCGGGGAGCGTGCAGACGACGGCGTTGGCGGCGGGCAGCCGGGCGCGCGTGATGCCGGCGGCGACCATCGACGTGTCGCAGAGGATCGGCGCGCCCGCCGCCAGCGCGTCGCACGCCGCCGCGGCGAAGCCCGGAGAGGCCGCGACGTCGGCGGCGAGGTCGACCATCCCGCAGGCGTGGATCATCCGCACGACGGTGCGCTCGAGCAGCGGATCGAGGCCGTCGAGATCGGCCTCCGCGCGGATCGTGGCGAACGAGCGCCGGTAGATCTCCGCGCCGTCGCGGACGTAGGTCGTCATGGCCGGCTCCCGAGCAGCGCGCCCGGCGGACGGCCGCAGCCGCGCTCACAGGCGGCCCAGTGCTCGGCCGGCGATCCGGGGTCGCGCTCGCGCGCCCGCGCGGCGGCGACCGCGCGGACGTCGAACTGCGCCGACGCGCACGCGCCGAGGCCCGCGCAGGCCGTCAGGCCGCGCCAGCCCGAGCCCTCGCCGACGACGAGGTCGAGCGCCGCGAGCTCGGCGAGCAACCGCGGGGCGCGGGGCGCGGGGATGTCCAGCAGGGTCACCGTCCGCGCGGGCGACAGCCGCAGCTCGCCGAGCGTCGCCAGCTGCGCGGCGGTCGCCGAGTCCAGCCGCCCGAGCGGCGGCAGCGCGGTCACCGCGACGAGCCCGTCGCGCTGGGTGAGCGCGCCGAGGGCGAGCGGGCGGGCGTCGTGCGCGGGCGCGGACGCCGTCAGCGCGCCGCCGAGGCAGTCCGCGATCCGCGCGGCGCCGTCGCGCAGGTCGGCGAGCCGCCAGGCGTCCCCGCGCAGCTCGCGGAACACGCGCGCGCTCGCGAGGGCGAGCGCCGCTGCCTGACCACGGGCGTCGCCCGCGAGCGTCGTCGCCCGGCCGGCGAGCCAGAGGCGGAAGGCACCGCCGCCCTCGGCGACGAGCGCGACGTCGCACTGCTCGATCGCGATGAGCGCCGCGCCGTCGTCGACGCCGAAGAGGAAGCGCCCCGGCAGCTCGGCGAGCAGCGGGTCGGCGCAGAGCCGGCGGTCGAGCTCGGCGACGAGCGCGTCGGTCGCGGCCAGCGACGACGGCCCGCGCCCGGCCAGCGGCCCGGCGACGATGTTGCGCACGCGGTCGTGGGCGGGCGACGGCAGCAGCCCGGCGCCGCGCAGCGCCTCGGCGGCCGCCGCGGCGTCGCCGGGGGCGAGGCCGCGGATCTGCAGGCTCGCGCGCGACGTGAGCTCGACGATCCCGTTGCCGAGGTCGGCCGCGAGGCCGGCGACGGTGTCCAGCGCGAGCGCCGAGAGGCGCCCGCCGGGCAGGCGGATGCGGGCCAGGCCGCCGTCGGCTGCCTCGTGCAGGGCAAGGACGCCCGGGCAGCGATCGGCCGCCGCGGATTGGCGGAGGACCGCGGCCTGACCCTCCTCCTCCTCTCGGCGCAACGAGCGACCTCCTGGGAAGAACGCGTTCCCGTAAGCGGCACTCGCGATGGCCGAGTTCCTGACTTCCGGGGCAGGACCCCGGTCACAGTGGCGCGACCGTCCCGGGCTCGCACCGGGTTCCTCGCGGCCATCGCGCTGACGGCCGCAGCATAGGCGACTATGCTGCGAGACCACGTGTGACGGTGCGAGGAAGCCGGTGCAACACCGGCGCGGTCGCGCCACTGTGACCGGATCTGAAAGCGATCCGGAAGCCAGACACTTCGCCGTCACGCGACCCATCCACGACGGGACGCGTGATCCCGAGGAGGTTCCGGCAATGTCCGAAGTCGCCGTGCAGCGCACCACCACCACCGCACCGGCACCGATCGTCTCACCCGGAGAGCTGCTGCCCTATGTCCTGTTCGCGGGGCTGATCCTGATGCTCCTGGCGTACTTCGCCGGCGCCGAGGAGGGCGCCGCGTCGATCTTCTCCGGCACCGTCGTCCACGAGTTCGTGCACGACGGCCGCCACCTCCTCGGCTTTCCCTGCCACTAGGCGCCGCGCCGCCATGGTCCGGCCCCTCCTCGTGCGGGGCATGCTCGCCGGCCTCGTCGCCGGCCTGCTCGCCTTCGCGTTCGCCTGCGCCTTCGGTGAGCCGCAGGTCCAGGCGGCGATCGACTTCGAGGACCACCTCGCGCGGCTCGCGCACGAGCCCGGCGCCGCCGAGGTCGTCTCGCGCGGCCTGCAGCGCACGCTCGGTCTCGTCACCGGCCTCGTCGCCATGGGCGTCGCGCTCGGGGGCCTGTTCGCGCTCGTCTTCGCGTGGGCCTATGGGCGCGTCGGCCCGCTCGGCGCGCGCGCGACGGCCGCCCTGCTCGCGCTCGGCGCCTACGTCACGATCACGGTCGTCCCGTTCACGAAGTACCCGGCCAACCCCCCGGCGGTCGGCAATCCGGACACGATCGATCGGCGCACGGTCGTGTTCGTCGCGATGATCGCCATCACGATCCTCGCCTTCGTCGCCGCCGCGCGGATCCGGCGCGGGCTGCTGGAGCGCGCCGGCCACTGGAACGCCGCGATCGCTGCGGCCGCCGGCTTTTTCGCCGTCATCGCGGTCGCGGAGCTCATCCTCCCGGCGGTCCACGAGACGCCCGCCGGCTTCCCCGCCGACGTGCTGTGGCGCTTCCGGATCGCGTCGCTCGGGATCAACGGCGTGCTGTGGACAACGATCGGGCTCGGCTTCGGCTGGTCGGCGCAGCGGTTGCTCGAGGCGCAGCCGCCGCGATCGCGGCGTGTGGTTCCCTTCGCCGCGTGAGGCCGCGAAAGGCGCCACTCGGCCCAGGCGCGCGCTAGCCTTCGCCGCACTCGCATACATCCCGGGGGGTCCCTGCAGGAGGGGCTGAGAGGGCGCTGCCTAGCGCCGACCCGACGAACCTGATCTGGCTCATACCAGCGAAGGGAGGAACCGTGCCGCATCGCACCACGTTCTCGTCGCAGCAGTCCTGCCGCACGCAGATGCACCTCGCCCGCGCGGGCACCGTCTCACCGGAGATGGCGCGCGTCGCCGAGCGCGAGTCGCTCGACGCCGAGCTCGTCCGCTCGGAGGTCGCGCGCGGGCGGATGATCATCCCCGCCAACGTCCACCACGCGGCGCTGGACCCGATGGCGATCGGCCTCAGGGCACGGGTGAAGATCAACGCGAACATCGGCAGCTCGCCGACGACGTCGTCGCTCGACGAGGAGGTCTCCAAGCTCGCGCTGTCCGAGCGCTGGGGCGCGGACACCGTCATGGATCTCTCGACGGGCAAGCGCATCGACGCGACGCGCATCGCGATCCTCGAGCAGGCGACCGTCCCGATCGGGACGGTGCCGATCTACCAGGCGCTGGAGCGCGTCAAGGCGCCCGAGGACCTCACCGCCGAGCTCCTGCTCGACGTCATCGCCCATCAGGCGCGCCAGGGCGTCGACTACATGACGATCCACGCCGGCGTGCGCTTCGAGCACCTGCCGCTCTGCCGTCACCGCGTCACGGGGATCGTCTCGCGCGGCGGCGGGCTGCTCGCGCGGTGGATGGTTCACCACAAGGCCGAGAACCCGCTGTATGAGTGCTTCGACGAGATCCTCGAGATCTGCCGCGCGCACGACGTCTGCATCTCGCTCGGGGACGGCCTGCGCCCGGGCTGCATCGCCGACGCCTCCGACGCCGCGCAGTTCGCCGAGCTCGACACGCTCGGCGAGCTCACGACGCGCGCCTGGGAGCGCGACGTCCAGGTCATGGTCGAGGGCCCGGGCCACATCCCGCTGCACCAGTTGGAGATGAACGTCCGCCGCCAGCAGGAGGTCTGCCGCGAGGCGCCGTTCTACACGCTCGGCCCGCTCGTGACGGACATCGCGCCCGGCTATGACCACATCACCTCGGCGATCGGGGCGGCGATCGTCGGCTGGCACGGGACGTCGATGCTCTGCTACGTCACGCCGAAGGAGCACCTCGGACTGCCCGACGCCGAGGACGTCAAGCAGGGCATGATCGCCTACCGGATCGCCGCCCACGCGGCCGATCTCGCGCGCGGCAACCGCACCGCGGCCAAGCGCGACCGGGCGCTGTCGCAGGCGCGCTTCGGCTTCGACTGGGAGGAGCAGTTCCGCCTCGCGATCGACCCCGACACGGCGCGCGCGATGCACGACGAGACGCTCCCCGACGACCACTTCAAGAGCGCCGAGTTCTGCTCGATGTGCGGGCCGAAGTACTGCCCGATGCACAACTTCCGCGACATCGACTGGGATCGGCTGGGGGAAGTCGTAGCCAGCCGGAAGGCCAGGATCGCGAGATAATTCGCCGTGGCCGCCCCGCGTGCTATTACGCTGACCGTCAAACTGCGGAAGGCAGGGATAGCCGGTGCGCATCAAGCTGGTCTCGCTCGAGGACGGAATCACCTCCTGTGGCTTTCGCAAGATGGCCGCGTTCGCCGCGCGCATCAACGACGACACGGAGTCCTGTTACGTGTCGACGAATCGCTACCGCAGCATCCGCAACGGGCTGCGCGGGACGCTGGGGAGCGCCGGCTCGCTCGAGGAGGAGGACATCGACGTCGCGGCGCGCGGGCTGATCGACGCCGACGTCGTCGGCTTCTCGTCGATGACGGGCTACGCCGACCTCACGCGCCGGCTCATCACGCGGGTCAAGGAGCTCGACCCGTCGACGTTCGTCATCTGGGGCGGGATCCACCCGATCATCCACCCGGAGGACGCGATCCTCGCCGACGTCGACGCGATCTGCACGGGCGAGGGCGAGTTCGCCTTCGAGGAGCTGCGCACCCTGCTCATCGAGGGCCGCGACCCCACGGCGGTGAAGAACTTCTGGTTCAAGCAGCCCGACGGCGAGGTCATGCGCAACCACTTCCTGCCGCTCATGAGCACCGCCGAGATGGAGTCGCTGCCGTTCCCGCAGTACGGCGAGGGCGAGACGATCTACGAGGCCGGCGCCGGCTTCAGGCCGATGAACGCGCGCCACTACATCGACAACGACGGTCTGAGCTACACGACGCTGTGGTCGATCGGCTGCCCGTTTCACTGCACGTACTGCGGCAACACGAAGTTCATCTCCAACGACCCGAAGTACAAGCGCATCCGCCATCCGAGCGCGCGCTACATCGTCGACGAGGTGAAGACCGCCCGCGCGCGCTTCCCGCACCTGAGCCACGTCTCCTTCCACGACGACAGCTTCATGGCGATCCCGTACCGCGAGATCGAGGAGTTCGCCGAGCTCTGGAAGGCCGAGCTCGACCTCCCCTTCGCGGTCTACGGCGTGATCCCCAACTACGTCAAGCAGGACAAGTTCGAGCTGCTGACGTGGGCCGGGATGAACCGCATCCGCATGGGCATCCAGAGCGGCAGCCGCCGGACGCTCGAGTTCTACAAGCGCCCGTCGCCGCCGGAGAAGATCCTCGCGGCCGGTGAGGTCAACGCCGGCTTCGCGCCGAGGTACCACATCCCACCGGCCTACGACATCATCACCGACAACCCGATCGAGACGCGCGAGGACATCAGGGACACGCTGCAGCTGCTCTACGACATGGAGCGGCCGTACACGCTGTTCATCTACGCGCTGAAGGTCATCCCGAACACCGAGCTCGAGAAGAAGCTCAAGGAGCTCGGGGTCGACATCGAGGAGATCTCGGCGACGTTCATGGCGATCCCCGCCCGGGTCAACAACCTCCTGCTCTACACGCTGACGATCTGCCGGCCGCCGGAGTGGCTGTGGAAGCGGCTGCTGACGCGCGTACGGGCGAGCACCGAGGAGCAGAAGCTCTACCCGCGCCTGGGCCGCGTCCTGCGCGGGATGTACCTCACGCGCCGCGCGCTGAGCCACCTCGTCAAGCTCGACTTCTCCGCGACCCCGGGCCGGACGGGCTACTACTTCTGGCGGCTCGGCCTCATCGGGTTCTGGCGCAGGCGCCTGACGCGCCGGCTCCCGCGCCCGCCACGGCCCGAGCGCGAGATCGCGCGCGAGCAGCGCACGCAGAAGCTCGCGGCCTGACGCGTCGACCCGCCGCGGGGCCCGTCACGCGTCCTCGAGGGAGGCCCGCACGTCGGCGTTGAAGCGCTCCGGGCGCTCGAACATCCGCGCCAGGGGTCGCCGTCGTCGCCCGCCCCGAGGATAGCCCCGGCCCGGCGTGGCGCTGCGCCGTCTCAGCCCGCGAACGTCCGCGTGCCCGACCGCGGCGCCTGCTCGCCCGGCTCCTCGTGGAGGAAGGCGTGTACGTCGCGGTTGAAGCGCGCCGGACGCTCGAGCATCGTCAGATGCCCGGTGTCCGTGTAGACGATCTTGTGCGAGTCCGGGATGAGCTGCTCGAAGACGGCCGCGTCCTTCACGGGCACGAGCCGGTCCTTGTCGCCCCACACGATGAGCGTCGGGCAGCCGATCTTCTCGAGGCGGTCGCGCAGCGGGTAGTGCAGCATCGCGTCGAGCGCATCGGAGAAGCCGGGCTTGCCCGAGCCGGCGACGAGCTCGATCGTCAGTGCGGGCGGCAACTTCGCCGGGTGCGCGGCGACGAGCAGCAGCAGCGCGGAGCGCAGCCGGCGCCGCGACGCGACGATGTGCGAGCGCGACGCGACCCAGCCGAGCTGGAAGAAGACGGCGTTCTCGGCCCGGTGGCGGATGCCCTGCGTGCGCTGCGTGCAGATGTACTCGAGGCTCAGACCGGCGGCTGCGACGAGCACGAGCCGCTCGACCCGCGCCGGGTGCTGGATCGCGAGCTCGGCGCCGATGAAGCCCCCCATCGAGTTGCCGACGATCTGCGCGCTGTCGATGCCGAGCTCGGTCATCAGCGCGTCCATCGTCGCCGCGTAGCCCTTCATCGAGATCGGCTCGGCCGGCATCTCGGACTGCCCGAAGCCCGGCAGGTCCATCGCGATGACGCGATGGCCGCGGGCGAAGTACGGGATGTTCTCCAGCCAGTTCTGCCAGCAGCCCGACAGGCCGTGGATGAAGAGCAGCGGCGGGCCGGAGCCGTAGTCCAGCACGTTCATCCAGCGGTCCTGGACGTGCACCCAGCGCAGGTGCTCGTTCCAGTCGATGTCCATCCACTCCGAGCGGCCGACGGGCCCGTAGGCCTCGAGTGCGGCGGCGTCGGGTTCCGTCGCGGTTGCGGTCCCGGTGGCCATCCATCGAGCATAACCGTCTCCGCGCCAGGCTAATCCCCGTGGCCGGTGGTGCGTCGGCGAGCACCTCGAGCACCTCGGGTGCGGGCGCCCAGTTGCACCTCGAGGATGTCGATCGCGTCGCCGCTCATCCGCCCACGGACCCGAACCGCGCAGCCGCGGATGGGACTTTCGTCGCATGTCTCGGCGCCAGGGCGCGCCGACGGGCAAGATTGCGAACCGTGCCGTTCATTCAGAAGCTCCGCGCAAGGTGGGCCAGGCACGACCGCGACAGCACGCCGTGGGCGGTGTCGCGCTTCATGCTCGGAAGCCTCGTCGCGATCGCCGTCGTCGTCGTCGGCGGGTTCTTCAGCCTCCGCGGCGTGACGATCGACCAGGCCGAGTCCGACACCCGCGACCGCGTGCAGATCTTGGGCGCCCTCGTCGAGGTCGGCGGTCTGAGCGGGGGCCTCATCCGGGGCGACGAGAAGGCGCGGAAGGTGATCGACGACCTCGTCAACGGCCGCATCCTCGATGACTCCGTCATCCGCGTGAAGATCTGGACGCGCCAGGGCCGGATCCTCTACTCCGACGTGCGAAAGCTCATCGGGCAGCGCTTCCCGCTCGGCCCCGAGGAGCAGACGCTCTTCGAGCGCGGCGGAGTCGACGCCGAGCTCAGCGACCTGTCCGCGCCCGAGAACCGCTACGAGCGCTCGTACAAGAAGCTCCTCGAGGCGCACACCGTCATCCGCACGAAGGCCGGGACGCCGCTGCTGTTCGAGATCTACCAGCGCTTCGACTCCGTGAGCCAGAACGCCGGCCACCTCCTCGGCGCGCTCGCCCCGCCGCTCATCGGCGGCCTGCTCGTCCTGCTGCTCTTCCAGGCCCCGCTGGCGTGGTCGATGGCGGGCCGGGTCAAGCGCGGCCACCTCGAGCGCGAGATGCTGCTCGCGAGCGCGATCGAGGCCTCCGACCAGGAGCGCCGCCGGATCGCCGCCGACCTCCACGACGGCGTCGTGCAGGACATCGCCGGCGTCGCGTTCGGCCTCGCACCGCTGGCCGAGGACGCCGCGCGCCGCGACGCCCCGCGCGAGGCGGCCGTCCTGCGCGACGCCGTCGCGCGCCTGCGCCAGGGCATCCGCGGCCTGCGCACGCTGCTCGTCGAGATCCATCCGCCGACGCTCGAGTCGGCCGGTCTCGAGGCGGCATTGCACGATCTGCTCAGCCCGCTCGTGGCCGCCGACATCGTCACCGAGCTCTACGTCGCCGACACCGCGGCCGCCGGCTCGCCGCGCGATCCGCTCATCTACCGGGCGGCGCGCGAGGCGGTGCGCAACGCCCAGGCGCACGCAGATGCGACGATGGTGTGCGTGGAGGTCTCCAATCCCACCCCCGGCACGACGCGGCTGGTGGTGACCGACGACGGGCGCGGCTTCGCCCCCGCCGATCGCGCGCGCCGCCAGGCCGACGGCCACGTCGGCCTCGCGCTGCTCACCGGGCTCGTCAAGCAGGTCGACGGCACGCTCGTCGTGACGTCCGAACCCGGCGAGGGGACGCGCCTGGAACTGGAGGTTCCGACGACATGATCAGCGTGCTCATCGCCGACGACCACGGCGTCATCCGCGATGGCCTGGGGCGTCTCATCGACGCGCTCGACGACATCGAGCTCGCCGGCACGGCCGGCGACGGCGCAGAGGCCGTCGACCGCGCGCGCGAGCTCGCGCCCGACGTCGTGCTCATGGACCTCGACATGCCGCGCATGGACGGGATCGAGGCGACCCGCCGGATCACCGAGGAGCGCCCCGGCACGGCGGTGCTCGTGCTGACCTCGTTCTCCGACCGTGCGCGGATCCTCGGCGCGCTGTCGGCCGGCGCGTGCGGCTATCTCCTCAAGGACGCGTCCTCGGAGGAGGTCGCCGACGGCATCCGCGCGGCGTCGCGCGGCGAGTCGCCGCTGGACCCGCGCGCGGCGCGGACGATCATCAGCGCGCGCGCCGAGCCCGACCCGATCGGCGCGCTCTCCGTCCGCGAGCGCGAGGTGCTCGCGCTGCTCGTCGAGGGGCTGCCGAACAAGCTCATCGCGCGCCGTCTGGAGATCAGCGAGAAGACGGTCAAGTCGCACCTCACGCGCATCTTCCGCGAGCTCGGCGTGACCGACCGCACGCAGGCCGCGCTCTGGGCCGAGCGCCACGGACTCCAGATCAACCGCGACTAACGTCGCATTGCGACTCGGCCCGGCGCTGCGCCAGAGTCGAGCGACCGTGTTCGTGTTCTGCCTCCGAGGCATCGTCCTCGTGCTCGCCGCGCTCGGCGCCGGCGCGACGCCGGCGCTCGCGCGCGGCGGCGGCAGCGGCAGCGGCAGCGGGGACCGGCCGGAGGTGCGCGTCGCCGGGACGTGCGGGAAGGGCGCGACCTCGACCCTGCGCGTCAGGGCCCGCGACGGCGGCCTGGAGACGGAGTTCAAGGTCTGGGGCCGTTCGAGCGCCAGCTGGAGCGTGACCCTCGTCCACGAGCGCCAGATCGCGTGGCGCGGGCACCGGCGCACGGCCGGCACGGCGCACTACTTCCGCTTCGGCTACCGGCTGCCGGACTTCAGCGGCGCCGACGCCGTAACGGCCCGCGCCGTCGGGCCGCGCGGCCTCGCCTGCTGGGCGTCGGCGACGCTTCCCGGCTGAGGCCGGGCGCGCCGCACGAGCTCTGCGCGCACGAGCGGCGCGACCTCGGTGCCGAAGAGCTCGATCGAGCGCAGGACGTCGGCGTGCGCCATCGGCCCGACACTCATCTGCGCGAGGAAGCGCTGGTGGCCGAAGAGCTCGTGCTGGAAGAGGATCTTCCCGGCGACCTCCTCCGGACTGCCGACGACGAGCGCGCCGCGCGGCGTGCGGCCCGCGTCGAACTGCGCGCGGGTCATCGGCGGCCAGCCGCGCTCGCGGCCGATCTTGCCCATCATCGCCGCGTAGGGCCCGAAGAACTCGCCTGCGGCGCGCTCGGACGACGGCGCGACGTAGGCGTGGGAGTTGATGCTCACCGGCAGGGCGGCTGGGTCATGGCCGGCCTGGCGGGCACTCTCGCGGTACAGCTCGACGAGCGCGACGAAGCGCTCCGGCTGCCCGCCGATGATCGCGACCGCGAGCGGGAGGCCGAGCGTCCCCGCGCGGATCGCGGAGCCGGGGTTCCCGCCGACGGCGAGCCAGACCGGCAGTGGCTCCTGGACCGGGCGCGGGTAGACCCCGAGGCCGTCGATCGCGGGGCGGTGGCGCCCGGAGCCGGCCCAGTTGACGTGCTCGCCCCCGCGCAGCGCGAGGAGGAGGTCGAGCTTCTCGGCGAACAGCTCGTCGTAGTCGTCGAGGTCGTGGCCGAAGAGCGGGAAGGACTCGATGAACGAGCCGCGGCCGGCCATGATCTCGGCGCGCCCGCCGGACAGCAGGTCGAGCGTCGCGAAGTCCTGGAAGACGCGGACCGGATCGTCGGAGCTCAGGACGGTGACGGCCGACGTCAGCCGGATGCGCGCGGTGCGCGCCGCTGCCGCCGCGAGCACGACGGCGGGCGCCGAGACGGCGAAGTCCGCGCGGTGGTGCTCGCCGACGCCGAAGACGTCGAGGCCGACCTGCTCGGCGAGCTCGGCCTCCTCGAGGACGTCGCGCAGGCGCTGCTGCGGGCTGATGGCCGGCGTCACCTCGGCGAACGTGTAGAGACCCAGCTCCATACGGGCAGACGATAGCAAGTAGTTGCGCGCGCAACTGCAACTGCCGTCCACGCGCAGCGGACGGACGTACCGCCGGTCGCTCGCATCGCTCAAGCATCCGTCCGCGGCGACCGATCCACCCCCAACGTCACCGGCGGGCACGGCTGCCCGTCGTCCCGGAAAGGACCCCGCTCGCCCATGCTTTCACGTCCCCGGCGCCAGATCGCCACGCTTGCGACAGCCGCGCTCGTCGTCACCGGCTCGCTGAGCACGATCGTCCACGCCGCCGACAACCCGCCGGCGCGGCCGCCGGCGGCCCCCTCGGGCCAGCTGCTCGGGGGGCTGTTCGACGGCCTGCTCACCGGCATCCTCGGCAACGTCCTGGGGCAGACGCTCGGCCAGCTGCAGGCGACGCTCGGCGGGCTGACCGGCGCGCAGATCGGCGACCTCCTGCTGGCGGCCGACCCCGCCCAGCTCACGAAGATCCTCTCGGCGCTCACCGGCCCGCAGCTCAGCGGCGCACTCGCCACGCTGACCGCGACGGAGATCGGCGACCTGCTCGCCGCCTCCACCACGCCGCAGGCGACCTCGCTCATCGGCGGCCTCACGAGCCTCCAGCTCACCAACGCGCTCGGCACGAACACGGCGGCCGAGAACGGCGGCCTGCTCGCGCCGCTCACGGGCGGCGCGCTGACGAGCGTTCTCGGCTCCCTCACCGGCGGCCAGCTCACCGGCGCACTCGGCACCCTCACCGCCGGCCAGACCGGCGGCCTGCTCGCCATCGCAAGCCCCGCGCAGCTCACGAACCTGCTCGGCGGGCTGACCGGAGCGCAGGCCGCGAGCGGCCTGGGCACGCTCGGCGCCGGCGACCTCACGAGCATCCTCGGCCACCTGAGCCCGGCCCAGATCACGGGCCTGCTCGGCGGCGGCGCAACCGGCAGCGTCATCACCGGCCTGCTCGGCAGCGCCACCGGCCTCGCGGGCGGGACGCCCGGCGCGACCGCGGTCGACGGCCTCGTCGGCCAGGTCACGGCGCTGCTCGGCGGCGGGCTCCCCGCCGACGCCGGCCAGCTCACGAACCTCGGCTCGCTCCTGACGACGGTGAACGGGCTGCTCGGCACGACCGGCCTCGACACGAGCCTGCTCGGCGGCCTGCTGACGACCGTCGACGGGATCCTCGCGAGCACGCCGCTGGGCGCCGCGACAGCGCCGCTTCAGGGCCTGGTCAGGACGATCGGCGACCTGCTCGCCCCCGCGACCGGCGGCGGTGGCGGCGACCCGGCCCAGGGCGCCGGCGGCACGACGCCGGGCGGCGGCGGCACGACCCCCGGCGGCGGCACGACGCCCGGCACGACGACGCCCGGTCCGACGACGACCCCCGGCCCGGCCGTCACGCCGCGGCCCTCGACCGGGACGCCGGCCGCGAACGCCGGCTTCACCGGCTACCGCGCGACGATCGGCGCGATCAAGGTCGCGAAGAAGCGCAACAGCGCGAGGTTCACGCTGAGCTGCCCGGCGACGGCGCCGAAGGGCTGCCTCATCAAGGTCAGCGGCACCGTCGCGGGCCAGAAGGCGATCCCGGCCCTCACGCTCGCGCTGCCCCGCGGCACCTCGACACCCGTGACGGTGAAGCTTTCCAAGAGCACGGCCAAGCGCCTGAAGAAGAAGGGCGGCTCGCTGAGGTTCACCGCGCAGACGGCACTCTCGTCGCTGCCGTCCGCCACCCAGACCGTGAAGGTCAGGCGCCCTCTCAAAAAGCGCTGAGACCGAGCGGGGCTCCAGCCCGCGGCGGCCCCCACCGCCGCGGGCAGGTCCCACTTTTCAGGACCGTGAACGCCGCCCCTGGTACTGGTCGAAGGCGACCGCGATGAGGATCAGGGCGCCGATGATGATCTGCAGGTAGAACGGGTCGATGTTCTTCAGGTTGCCGCCGTTCTGCAGCGTGCCGACGATGATCGCGCCGGCCGCGGCCCCGTAGGCGCCGCCCTTGGCCCCGAACAGGCTCGCGCCCCCGATGACGCAGGCCGCGATCGCGTTGAGCTCGTAGCCCGTGCCGCCGGTCGGGATGCCGGCGTTCAGCCGCGACGCCAGCAGCACGCCGCCGACCGCCGCGAGGAAGCCCGCGATGGCGTACACGGCGACGAGCACGCGCGTGACCGGCACGCCGGCGAGGCGCGCGGACTCCGGGTTGGAGCCGACCGCGTAGATGTAGCGGCCGAAGACCGTCCGGCGCAGGACGAAGGCCGTCACGGCCACGACCACGACGAGCATCCAGAGGAGGTTCGGCAGCCCCAGGATGTCGCTGCCGTTGGCGATCTGGCCGAAGGAGTCCGGCAGCGGCTGGACCGTCGAGGCCGACGTGAGGACGAGCACCGCACCGCGCGCGATGCCGAGCATCCCGAGCGTCACGATGAACGGCGGGAGCTTCGCGTGGGCGACGAGCACGCCGTTGAACACGCCGATCGCGGCGCCGACGCCGAGACCGCCGAGGATCGCGACGGGCACGCCCGTCCCGTGGACGATGAGCTCGGCCGTCACACAGCCGGCCAGGCCGAGCACCGAGCCGACCGACAGGTCGATCCCGGCCGTGAGGATCACGAGCAGCTGGCCGACGGCGATGATCCCGTAGATCGCCACCTGCCGCGAGAGGTTCTCGAGGTTGGAGATCGTGAGGAACTGCTCGCTCCACAGCGTCAGCGCGCCGAAGAGGATCAGCAGGACGATGAGGCCGCCTGCGTCGCGGCCGAACACGTCCCCGAACGTCAGGACGCGCTGCTCCCGCACCGCGGGGGCGCCGTCGCCGGCGCCCGCGGCGGCCGGCTCGGGGTTGTTGCGCACGCTCATGCTCCCGTCTCCTCTGTGTCGAAACCGTCCGTTGCGTGTCCGCCGCCGACGCTCGCCAGCCGCAGGACGTCCTCCTCGGTCGCACCCGCCGCGGGCAGCTCGCCCGCGATCGTGCCGCCCCGCATGACGAGCACGCGGTCGGCGAGCCCGAGCACCTCGGGCAGGTAGGACGACACGACGACGACGCCGAGGCCCTCGGCCGCGAGGTCGCCGATGACCTTGTAGATCTCCGCCTTGGCGCCGACGTCGACGCCCTTCGTCGGCTCGTCGAAGAGCAGCACCTTCGCCTTCGTCGCCAGCCAGCGCGCGAGCAGGACCTTCTGCTGGTTGCCGCCCGACAGCGACGACACCGGCTGCTCCCACGACGCCGCGCGCAGGCGCAGCCCGCCGAGGTACTTGTCGACGATCCCGCGCTCGCCCTTGCGGTCGACGAGCGTGAAGCGCGAGATCTCGTCGAGGTCGGCGATCGACGCGTTCTCGCGGATCGTCAGCTCGAGCAGCAGCCCGAGCCGCTTGCGGTCCTCGGTCAGCAGCCCGAGTCCGGCCCGCACCGCGCGCCGCGGGTCGCCGCACTTGACCTTCCTGCCGTCGACCTCGATCGTGCCGCCCTCGCAGCCGTCGGCGCCGAAGATCGCGCGCAGCAGCTCCGTGCGCCCGGAGCCGAGCAGGCCGGCGATGCCGACGATCTCGCCCGAGCGGACCTCGAAGTCGATCGGCGTCTGCACGCCCGCCGGCCGCAGGCCGCTGATCTTCAGCCGGACCTTGTCGGTCACCGTGCGATCCGAGGCCGGGTACAGCGACTCGATCTTGCGCCCGACCATCGACGCGATGAGCGAGTCGTGGTCGAACTCGTCCATCGGCGCGCTCGTGACGAGGCAGCCGTCGCGCAGGATCGTCACGCGGTCCCCGATGGCGAACATCTCCTCGAGGTGATGGCTCACGTACATGATCGCGTGGCCCTCGTCGCGCAGCTGCATGATCTTGTCGAGCAGCCGGCGCGTCTCGGCCTCCGACAGCGCCGTCGTCGGCTCGTCGAAGATGATCACGCGCGGCGACTCGCCGAGGACCTTCGCGATCTCGACGAGCTGCTGCTTGGCGAGCGGCAGTTCGCTGACCTCGGTCGCCGGGTCGAGGTCCTCGAGCTCGACGCGCTCGAGCATCTCGCGGGCCTGGCGGCGCAGCTCGCCCGGGCGCGTGATCCCGCGCCGGGCGGGCAGCCGGCTCATCATGAGGTTCTCGCCGACCGACAGGTCCGGCAGGAGGCTGAGCTCCTGGTAGACGACGCCGATGCCGTGCTCGCGGGCCTCGGTCGGGCTCGGGTCGCCGACGTCGCGCGCGTCGACGCTGTAGGTCCCGCTGTCGCGCCGGATCGCCCCGGTGAGGATCTTGATCAGCGTGCTCTTGCCGGCCCCGTTCTCGCCGGCGAGGCACATGACCTCGCCGGGTCGCAGGTCCAGATCGACGTCCGTCAGTGCCTTGTTGGGCCCGTAGGCCTTCGTGGCGCCGCGCAGCGACACGACCGGCTCGGGTGCGGGCGGCGTCGGCCGCGCGCGCTCGGGGGTCGCGGTGCTCATGACTGGGCCTTCGCGGTGGGCGGATTCAGCAGCGGCTTGACCGTCGGGTCGTCGAGGTTGTCCTTCGTCGCGACGACCGCGCCCGGATCGAGCTTCGGCGGCGGCTGCGATCCGACCGCCGCCATCCCCGCCTCGATGACGCCCTGATAGCCGAAGAAGTACGGGTTCTGCACGATCAGCGCGTCGATCGAGCCGTCCGCGAGCGCCGCGTTCTCCTGCGGGTCGGTGTCGAACGCGACGACGGGGATCGTGTCGGCCGCCCGGTTGTCCTTCACCGCGCGCGCCGCGCCGACGCCCGAGGTGTTGTTGGAGGCGAAGATGCCGACGAGGCTCGGGTTGGCCGTGAGGACGTCGTTGACCTGGCTGACGGCGACGTCGGGCTTGTTGTCGTTGTAGCGCGTGCTGGAGACCTTCAGCCCCGGGCAGGATGCCGCGAGGCCGCGCTTGAAGCCCGTCTCGCGCTCCTTGATCGTCTGCACGCCGGCGACCGACGAGGCGATCATCACGGCGCCGCTGGTCTTGCCCTGCTTCGTCGCGAGGTCGCAGAGCGTCTTGCCCGCCTGCTCGCCGGCCTTGATGTTGTCCGTGCCGATGAAGCCCTCGGTCTGCGTCGTCACGGCGGTGTCGACGACGACGACCTTGATGCCGCCGTCGCGGGCCCGCTTGATGACGCTGTTGAGCGCGTCGGAGGAGTTCGGCGCGATGACGATCGCGTCGACCCCGCGCGAGATCGCGTTCTCGACGAGCTGGACCTGCTGGGAGACGTCGATCTCCGAGGTCGGGCCGAAGAGGCCGACGTCGACGCCGAAGTCCTTGGCCGCCTTCGACGACCCGGCGAGCATCGTCTGCCAGAACGACGAGTCGCTCGCCTTGATGATGACGTCGACCTTCTTGCCGGCGGCGGCGCCGCCCTTCCCGCTGCCCGCCGCGGCCTTGTCGGACGATCCGCCCGAGGCGCGGCCCGCGACCACGCCGACGACGATCGCGATCAGCGCGATCACCGCCACCAGCGACAACGAGAACTTCAACTGAACCTTGCCCATGGTGATCCCTCGACCCTTCCCGTTAGTGGGATGTGCCCCTCGGCCCCTCTCAGCCGAGGAAACGTTTTCACGACCTGCCGCGACAGTACCCCCACCGCCTGGAGTTGTCAAGAGAATACGTTTCCTAGATTTCCTGCTAGGCTACGGCAAGCCCAGCAAAGACAGGGGTTTGACGATGGACGCCGCAAACGAAACGATTTCTGAAGCAGCCGTGCCGCGCGCCGGCCGGCGCGCGACGATGAAGCAGGTCGCCGCGCTCGCGGGCGTAAGCCTCGCGACCGTGTCGCGCGTCGTCAACGCCGATCCCTCCGTCAACGCCGAGCTCGCCGGGCGCGTCCGCGAGGCCGTCGGCGCGCTCGGCTACCGCCACAACGTCAGCGCCAGCGCGCTGCGCCGCGCCGACGGCATGTCGGCGAGCATCGGCGTCGTCGTCGAGGACATCGCCAACCCGTTCTTCGCCGCCGTCCACCGCGGCATCGAGGACGTCGCCCGCGAGCGCGGCGTCCTGACGTTCGCCGGCAGCTCCGACGAGCTGCCCGCGCGCGAGCGCCAGCTCACCGAGGCCTTCGGCGCGCGCGGGGTCGACGGCCTGATCATCGCCCCCGCGGGCAGCGACCACGGCTTCCTGCTGCGCGACCGCGCGGCGGGCATGGCGATCGTCTTCGTCGACCGCCCCGGGCGCTTCATCGACGCCGACGCCGTCCTCACCGACAACGCCGGGGGCGCCGCGCTCGCGGTCTCGCACCTCGCCGCCGCCGGCCACGAGCGGATCGGCTTCCTCGGCGACCGCCCCGCGCTCTACACGGCCGGCGAGCGCCTGCGCGGCTTCCGCGAGGCGCTCGAGCGCCTCGACCTGCCGGCCGACCCGGCGCTCGTGCGCCACACGCTCGACCGCGCGGCCGACGCCTACGACACGACCCGCGATCTGCTGCTCGGCCCGGCACCGCCGACGGCCGTGTTCACGAGCCAGAACCTCATCACGATCGACGCGGTGCGCGCGATCCACGACCTCGGCCTCCAGCACCGCGTCGCGCTCGTCGGCTTCGACGACGTCGCCCTCGCCGACGTCGTCGAGCCCGGCCTGACGGTCGTCGCCCAGGATCCGCACGGGCTCGGCCGCGCCGCCGCCGGGCTGCTCTTCTCCCGCCTCGACGGCTTCGACGGGCCGTCGCAGGAGATCGTCCTCGACCCGCGGCTGATCGCACGCGGCTCGGGCGAGCTACCGGCGCCGGTCTCGTGAGCGCGCCGATCCTCGTCGCCGGCGAGGCGCTCTACGACCTCGTCGCCGACGCCGCCGGCGCCGTCAGCGGCCACCCCGGTGGCGGGCCGTTCAACACCGCCCGCGCGATCGGCCGCCTGCGCCGGCCCGTCGCCTACCTCGGCCGCCTGTCGCGCGACCGCCTCGGCGCGACGCACGAGGAGCTGCTCGCGGCCGACGGCGTCGACCTGACCTGCGTCACGCGCACCGCGGACCCGACGACGCTCGCGCTGGCGAGCCTCGACGCGACCGGCGCCGCGAGCTGGAGCTTCTACGCGACCGGCACGGCCGCCGCCGGGCTCGAGCCTGCCGACGCGCTCGCCGCGCTGCCCGCGCGGGTCGCCGCGCTGCACGTCGGGACGCTCGGGCTCGTGCTCGAGCCCCTGGCGACGGCGATCGAGGCGGTGGTGCAGCGGCTGGCGGGCGAGGCGATGGTCGTCGTCGACCCCAACGTCCGTACGGACGTCATCGACGATCCCGGGGCCTACCGCGCGCGCCTGCGGCGCGTGCTGGCCCACAGCGACCTCGTGAAGGTCAGCGAGGAGGACCTCGCCTGGCTCGATCCCGGCCGCTCGCGCGCGGCCGCTGCGCGCGCGATGCTCGACCACGGTCCGCGCGCGGTGCTGCTCACGCGCGGCTCGGAGGGCGCGACGGCGATCACCCGCGACGCGGACACGCCGATCGCGCCGGTGCCGACCGAGGTCGTCGACACGATCGGCGCCGGCGACGCGTTCGGCGGCGGCTTCCTCGCCTGGTGGACGTCGCACGGCCTGGGCCGCGACGAGCTCGCGCAGCACGAGCTCGTCGTCGCGGGCGCGCGCTTCGCGGCCGCCGTCGCGGCACGGACCGTCGCCTGCGCGGGCGCGTCGCCGCCGCAGCTGCCGGCCGACGCCGCCGGGCGCCCGCTGGAACCGGCGAGCCTGTAGGCGCCCAGCCGACCTACGAGGCCCCGCGCCAGACCGGGGCGCCGGACTTCGGCGGCAGGACGTCCCAGCCGTCGGTGACGTGCACGACGTTCTCGTTCTCGGCGAACGCCGTCTGCGCCTTGCCGTTGAACGTGAAGGTGATCTCCTCCATGCCCGACGGCTGCAGGTCGACGCCGTAGACGTGATCGACCTTCACCTCGTGCTCCACCAGGAGCTTGTGCGCCCGTTCCTTGTCGGATCCCGGCTCGTAGCGACCGGTCATCTTGATCGACATAGGTGGCGAGCGTACCGCGTCGTCGGTGTCGTCGCGCAACTACAGCATGAGACACGGATTGAACGGTAAATAGCGGTCCAGGCGCGCCCACGGGCCGTCGGCGAGGAACAGGCAGTAGAAGGGGTCGATCCGGAAGCCGCGCTCGCCGAGCAGCCAGTCGACCGCCGTCTGCGCCGCGAGCGGGACCGTGAGGTCGAGGCGCTCGATCCCGGCCGCGGCCGCGGCGTCCTCGACGTGCGCGAGCGCGGCCGGCAGGTCGGCGGGGTCCAGCGCCGCGATCGGCCCGGCGTAGCCGTCCGAGTTCGCGAGAAACGCGTATCCGATCTGGCGCCCGTCACGGCGCAGCACGACCGCCGGCCGGTCGCGCAGCATGAACGCCAGGTCCTCGCGGCGCCCGTGCCCGAGCAGCTGCTGCTCGAGCGCGACCAGCTCGTCGAGCGTCGCCGCCTCGGTCTGCACCCCGGCGGGCGGGGCCACGGGCCGCGGGCAGGCGCTGAAGTCGGCGCCGCTGGCCTGGTGGCGCACGCCGAAGCGCAGGTACAGGGCGACCGCGGGCGCGTCGACCGTCGCGATGATCGCGCGATGCGTCCCGAGGCCGGGGGCGAACGCCCGCTCCAGCAGCGCCCGGCCGACGCCCCGGACGCGCAGCTCGGGCGCGACGAAGAACTCCGTCAGCTCGAGGACATCGCCGCGCAGCGTGCTGCGCGCGTAACCGGCCATGCGCCCGTCGCCGTCCTCGGCGATCCACCACTGCGCGCAGGTGGCAGCGAGATGGGCGAAGAGGCCTTCGTATGCGGGCCAGAGCTCATCGGCGACGGGCATCGCGCCGGCCGCGGGATGCCCGGTGCGGTGCATGAAGTCCCCGAGCGACCGGCGGAAGACGCCGAAGCAGGCGCGCGAGTCGGCGGCGCTGCCGGGACGCAGGACGGGCGCGGCGCGCATCGGCCCACCGCCGCCCGGGCCCGGCCTCGAGCTCATGCGGCGAGCTCGCGTTCCAGCGGGGTGCGAAAGCGCGGCGTGACGCGCAGCTCGCCGAGCCGTGCGTGCAGCCGCGCGATCTCGGCGTCGATCGCGGCGACGGCGTCGGCGCCGGGGTCCTCGAGCAGCCGGGCGACGATCTCGCCGTCGCCGCGCTGCGCCCAGCCGCCGACGATGCGCCCCTCCCACCAGACCGTCGGCCCGATGTTGCCGGTGCGATCGAAGAGCGGCTCGCGGTGCGCGCCCAGGTACCAGTCGCGCTCCTTCCAGCCCATCGCCGTCGGGTCCAGGCCCGGGAGCAGCGCGGCCCACGGCGCGGGCGCCTGCACCGGCCCTTCGTCACCGGCGAGGACGAGCCCCGTCGCGCCGCCCTCGAGCGCGACCTCGGCGGTGTCGACCTGCGCGAGCGCGCGCCTGAGCAGGCCTGCGGTCCAGCCCGTCCACCACTTCAGGTCGGCCATCGTGCCCGGGCCGAACGCCGCCAGCCAGCGGCGCACGAGGTCGGCGGCGGCCGCGTCGGTGTCGAGGTCGGCGATCCCGTCCGGCAGCCAGCCGCGCATCGGTGCCCAGCGATGCATCGTGCTCACCCAGGAGCCCAGCGGGCGCCCACGGACGATGTGGCCCTCTGCGGCGAGGAGGAAGAGGACCTTCCAGGCGACGCCCTGGCTGCCGCCATGGGCCCTGCCGGGCGCGACGGTGATCTTCGCGCGCAGCGCCGGCACGTCGGCCGAGAGCTCGGCGGTCGAGGCCTCGCCGCGCCGCACGAGCGCAGCGAGCGTCGCCGCCTCGGTCGCGGCGAGCCAGCCGGCGCCGTCGTCCGTGACCCCGCCGCCTTCGATCTGCGCGATGAAGCGCCGGCGCTCGCCGGGGACGAGGCCGCGCGTGCTGGAGGCGTGGACGACCGCCGCCAGCGCCACGGGCACGACGAACATCGTGCGCCGCATGCCGATCATCCGGACGAGCGAGCGCTCGCCATAGAGCGCATCCTCGAGCGCGGCACGCGCCGGGCCTCGCATGCGCGCCTCGGCGGCGAGCACGATCGACGCGGGGTCCGACGCGTGCAGGCCGACGAGATCGCCGGCGAGCGCGACGACATCGTCGCCGCGGGCCGCCGGGGCCAGGTGGTGGCGGGGCGCAAGACGCGCCCGCCGCTGTTCGTCAGCGCAGCGCAGCACAGCGCTGAGGCTAACGCGGGCCGGGCCGCGACCGGATGCCGAGGTTTGGGGCGGGCGCCCCGCCGGGAAAGAGGGGCGCCGATGGGACGCCCCAGCGCACATGCACTGAGCGAGCGCATCGGCTCGCTCGCCGGCCTCGACCGTCCCGCGAGCGCGATCGCGGGCAAGATCCGCGACATCCTGCCACCCGGCGCGCTGAAGGACGCGCTGAGCGGCTCCTGGCTCGGTCACGCGCTGCACCCGCTGCTGACCGACGTGCCGGTCGGGACCTGGACGAGCGCGACGATCCTCGATCTCGTCGGCGGCGAGGCGAGCCGCCCGGCGGCCAGGCGCCTGATCGCGACCGGCCTGCTCGCCGCCGGGCCGACGGCCTGGACGGGCTGGTCGGACTGGGCCGACAGCGAGCCCGACGACGACGCCGTGCGCCGCATCGGTCTCGTCCACGCGATCGCCAACGGCACGGCCGCCGGCCTCTACGGCGCGTCGCTGCTCGCCCGCCGCCGCGGCGCCCACGGCGCCGGCGTCCTCCTCGGCCTCGCCGGCGCGGGCGCTGTCGGAGCGGGCGGGTGGCTCGGCGGCGACCTCGCGTTCGCCCGCGGGATCGGCGTCGACCAGACGGCCTTCGAGAACGGGCCCGAGGACTGGACCCCGGCGCTCGACGCGAGCATGCTCGTCGCCGACCGGCCGACGGCGGCGACCGTCGGCGACGTCGAGGTCCTGCTCGTGCGGCGCAACGGGACGATCCACGCGCTCGCCGATCGCTGCAGCCACCGCGGCGGGGCGCTGCACGAGGGCGAACTGCGCGGCGACTGCATCGAGTGCCCGCTGCACGGCGCGCGCTACCGCCTCGCGGACGGCTCGCTGGCGCGCGGGCCGTCGGCCTATCCGCAGCCCGTGTTCGACGCGCGCGAGCGCAATGGCCGCGTCGAGATCCGCGCCGCGCGGTGAGCCATCGGCTCCCGGCGATCAGAACCCGATGACGCTGCGGATGCCGTCCTGGGCCTCCATGAGCTCGAAGCCCTTGTTGACCTCGTCGAGGGAGATGCGATGCGAGAGGAACGCGTCGACGTCGATGTCGCCGTCGAGGTAGCGCTGGACGAGCAGCGGCACCTGGTCGCGGCCCTTGACGCCGCCGAACGACGACCCCGCGACGCGCCGGCCGGTGATGAGGTAGCGCGGGATCACGTCGAGCGTCTCGCCCTTTCCGGCGACGCCGCACATCGTCGCCAGGCCCCAGCCCATCCGCGCCGACTCGACCGCCTGGCGCATGACCGACACGAGGCCGGTCGCCTCGATCGTGTAGTCGGCGCCGAAGCCGCCGGTCATGTCGAGGATCGCCTGGACGGTGTCCGGCCCCCCGACGAGCAGGTCGGTCGCGCCCTGGTGGCGCGCCATCTGGAGACGCTCGTCGGAGAGGTCGACGCAGACGATCCGCTCGGCTCCCTGCAGGCGGCAGCCGGCGACCGCGCCGAGGCCGACCATGCCCGCACCGAAGACGACGCACGTCGAGCCCGCCTCGACCTTCGCGGTGTACATCGCGGCGCCGAGCCCCGTCGAGAGGCCGCAGGCGAACAGGCAGGCGCGGTCCAGCGGCGCCTCGCGTGGCACCTTTGCCAACGCGATCTCGGGCATGACGGTGTACTCGGCGAAGGTCGACGTGCCCATGAAGTGGCGGATCGGCTCGCCGTCGCGCGACAGCCGTGTCGTGCCGTCGGGAAGGTGGCCCTTGCCCTGCTGATCGCGGATGGCGAGGCAGATGTTCGTCTTCGGGCTCAGGCAATGGACGCACTCGCGGCACTGCGGCGAGAAGAGCGTCACGACGTGGTCGCCGACTGCCAGCGACTGCACGCCCTCGCCGACCTGCTCGACGACGCCCGCCCCCTCGTGGCCGAGGACCGTCGGGGCGTAGCCCGACGGGTCGACCCCCGACGCCGTGTACATGTCGGTGTGGCAGACGCCACACGCCTCGAGGCGCACGAGGACCTCGCCGGCCAGCGGCTCGGCGAGGTCGAGCTCCTGCACGACGAGTGGCTGCCCGAACTTTTCCAGCACCGCCGCCCGCATCCGCATGCGCAGCAACCTATCGTTTGACCATGGCACTGCGATCCACAACCGCCCCCCTGCGCCACGAGCTCCAGTCTGCGCTCCCCGAGCGTCCGTTCGAGCTGCACTTCTGGGACGGCAGCGCCCTGCCGGCGACGGCCGCCAACGGCGGCAGGCCGCCCGTCTTCAGCGCCCGTTCGCCGCGCGCCGTCGCGCACGCGCTCATGGCCCCCGGCCAGCTCGGCCTGAGCCGCGCCTATGTCTCCGGCGAGCTCGAGGTCGACGACCTCGACGCCGTCCTGGAGCTCCTGCGCGACTGGCAGCCGCCGGCGATCGACGCGCCGGCCAAGCGCCGGCTCCTTTTGGCCGCCGTGCGCGCCGCCGGCCTGCAGCGCCCGCCGCGACCGCCGGCGATCGAGCTGCGCCCGAAGGGCAGGCGTCACAGCATCGCGCGCGACGCCCGCGCCGTCCGCCACCACTACGACGTGTCCAACGATTTCTTCGCGCTCTTCCTCGACGACTCGATGACCTACAGCTGCGCCGTCTTCGCGGATCCGTCGAGCGACGCCGAGCCGCTCGAGGACGCGCAGTGGCGCAAGCGCGAGGTCATCTGCACGAAGCTCGGGCTCCAGCCCGGGGAACGGCTGCTCGACGTCGGCTGTGGCTGGGGCAGCTTCGTCCTCCACGCGGCCGTCGAGCACGGCGCGTCGGTCGTCGGCATCACGCTGTCGGAGCCGCAGGCGCGGCGGGCCCGCGAGCGCGCCGCCGCGGCGGGCGTGGCCGACCGCGTCGAGGTCCGCGTCGCCGACTACCGCGAGCTGCGCGGCGAGCGCTTCGACGCCGTCGCGAGCATCGGCATGGTCGAGCACGTCGGTGAGCGCAACATCGACCTCTACGCCGCGCAACTCGCGGGCCTGCTGGAACCCGGCGGGCGGCTGCTGAACCACGGCATCGCGCGCCTGCGCCACGGCGAGGGCGAGGCCGGCGGCTTCTCCGAGCGCTACGTCTTCCCCGACGCCGCGCCGCTGCAGCTCTCGCGCGTGCTGACCGCGCTGGAGCGGGCGGGCTTCGAGACCGAGCACGTCGAGGGCTACCGGGAGCACTACGCCCGGACGCTCACGCACTGGCTCACGCGCCTGGACGCCAACGCCGAGGAGGGCGAGCGCCTGGCGGGCGCCGAGCGCATGCGCGTGTGGCGGCTGTATCTCCGGGCGGCGCGCAGCGGCTTTCAGACGGGCTTCACCTCGATCTACCAGGTGCGCTGCCGGCGGACCTGAGCCGCGCCGGCAGCGTCCGTCGCCCTACGCGATCTCGGAGCACACCTCGGCGCGTGCCGCGGGCGAGAGCTCGTCTGCGCTCTCGGCCGGCGCGCCGTGCCCCGCCGGCTGCTGCGGGGACTCGAGCACGAGCACCACGACGGCGAGCGCGGCGAGGACGAGGCCCGCGGCGATGACGAACGCGAGGTGGTAGCCGGCCGTCAGTGCCTCGGCGGCCGACTGGCCGCCGGCCACGAGGTGGCCGGTGCGCGATGCCGAGACCGTGGCCAGGACGGCGAGGCCGATCGCGCCGCCGATCTGCGCGGACGTGTTGACGACGCCCGAGGCCAGGCCCGCCTCCTGCGGCGGTGCGCTCGCCATCGCCAGCGCGATGAGCGGCGGGAACGAGACGCCGATGCCGATCGACATGATCACCTGGGTCGGGAAGACGTCGGCGAGGTAGCTGCCGTCGACGGGCGCGCGGGCGAACAGCAGCAGGCCGATCGCCACGAGGACGAGCCCCGGGATGAGGCACCGCTTGGCGCCGAAGCGCATCATGAGCGGCTCGGAGAACTTCAGCGAGATCGTGCCCATGATGAGCGTCCCCGGCAGGAACGCCAGGCCGATCTGCAGCGCGTCGTAGCCGAGGACGCGCTGGAGGTACAGCGAGCCGAGGAAGAACATCCCGAACATCCCTGCGACCGTCAGCGCCTGCACGACGTTCGCGCCCGACAGCGTCCGCGAGCGGAAGATCCGCAGCGGCACGAGCGGGGTCGCGGCCCGCGACTCGCGCACGATGAAGGCGGCGAGCAGCGCGAGCGACACGGCCAGCAACCCGAGCGCCTGCGCCGAGCCCCAGCCGTCCTCGGCCGCGGGCTTGACGATCGTGTAGACCGCGAGCATGAGGCAGGCGGTGATGAGCACCGCACCCGCGATGTCGGCACCCTGGCGCAGGCCGATGCCCTTGTCGCCGGGAACGAGCCGCTGCGCCAGCAGCGCCGTCACGATCCCGATCGGGACGTTGACGAAGAAGATCCAGTGGTAGTTGATCGACTGCGTCAGGACGCCGCCCGCGAGCAGGCCGATCGAGCCGCCGGCGGAGGCGACGAACCCGTAGACGCCGATCGCCTTCGCCTGGTCGCGCGGCTGCGGGAACATCGTGAAGATCATCCCGAGGATGACGGCGGAGCTCATCGCCCCGCCGATGCCCTGGATGAAACGCGCCGCGACGAGCGTCTCCTGGCTCCAGGCGATGCCGCACAGCAGCGAGGCGAGCGTGAAGAGGCTGAGTCCGGCCATGAGGACGCTCTTGCGGCCGAGCAGGTCACCGAAGCGCCCGGACAGCAGCAGCAGGCCGCCGAAGGCGATGAGATACGCGTTGACGACCCACGCGAGGCTCGACTGCGAGAAGCCGAGGTCGTCCTGGATCGAGGGCAGCGCGACGTTCACGACGGTGACGTCGAGGACGATCATGAGCATGCCCGCGCACAGGACGTACAGGGCGATCCAGCGGTTGCGGTCGGTCATCGTGGCGGTTGTCATCCGATCCTCTCCGGCGTTCGAGGGGCCATTTTGCAACACAGACCGGCGGGCCGCACCGAACTCATCGGTCGCGGCGCGATCTCCTGCGCCGGTTTGAGTCCTTCGGCTGCCAGAGCGCGACCTCGCCGCCCGCCGGGGCGGCGACGACGCTGCGCCAGCCGGCCGGTCCCTCGCGCGGCGCGAGGCGCACCGCGGCCCCCAGCTCCTGCGCGCGCTCGGTGACCGCCGCGACGTCGGCCACCTCGACGTACGGCAGCCACAGCGGCCGGGCCGTCTCGCACTGCACGACGCCGCCGCCGCCGAAGCCGCCGTCGAGGCCGAGCGCCCAGTACGTGGCGCCGGCGGCGCAGATCCGCTCCGCCTCCCAGCCGCACAGGCCGGCGTAGAACCGGCACGCGGCGGGCAGGTCGCCGGTGTGCAGCTCCAGATGGACCACGGGCTTGGGGCGGGCAGGGGTCATCGCTTCCACTCGTGACGACCGGCGCCGGCGCCGGGACTCATCGCGGATAGGCTGAGAAAGCGCCATGGCGATCTCACCCGTACAGGAGCGCGCGCTGCTGGCGGCGGCCCGCGACGGCGACGAGCGCGCCTTCCAGCGCCTCGTCGAGCCTCGCCACAACGAGCTGCACGCCCACTGCTACCGCATGACGGGCTCCGTCCACGACGCCGAGGACGCGCTCCAGGAGGCGCTGCTGCGCGCCTGGCGCGGGATGCGCCGCTTCGAGGGCAAGAGCTCGCTGCGCTCGTGGCTGTACCGCATCGCGACGAACACCTGCCTCGACGCGATCGGCAAGCGGCCCAGGCGCGTGCTGCCGATCGACTACGGCCCCGGCGCCGACCCGCACGACTCCCCCGGCACCCCGCTGGCCGAGTCCGTCTGGATCGAGCCCTACCCCGACGAGCTGCTGGGCGGCGACGTCTTCGCCTCGCCGGAGGCGAGCTACGAGCAGCGCGAGAGCGTCGAGCTCGCGTTCGTCGCCGCGCTGCAGCACCTGCCCGACCAGCAGCGCGCGGTGCTGATCCTGCGCGCCGTCCTCGGCTTCTCCGCGCGCGAGGTCGCCGACGCGCTCGACACGAGCGTCGCGTCGGTCAACAGCGCGCTGCAGCGCGCGCGCAGGACCGTCGACGAGAAGCTCCCGGAGCGCAGCCAGCAGCAGACGCTGAGGACCGTCGGCGACGCCCGGCTGGCGCAGATCGTCGACGACTACATGGCGGCGCTGCAGTCCGGCGACGTGGATCGCGTCCTCGCGCTGCTCACCGAGGACGCGACGTGGTCGATGCCGCCGCTGCCCGTCTGGTTCCGCGGCCGCGAGACCGTCGCCGCGTTCCTCACCGAGTATCCGCTGCAGGAGCGCTGGCGCCACGTCCCGACGCGGGCCAACGGCCAGCTCGCGGTCGGCTGCTACGTCCTCGACGCCGATCGCGGGCGCTACCGGATCGCCGTGCTCGACGTCCTGACGCTGCGGGGCGAGCTCGTGCACGAGGTCACGGCGTTCCTCGCGCCGTGGCTCTACGAGCGCTTCGGCGAGGGCGTCGCCGGCGTCATGACGCCGGCGGTCTACGCGACCTTCGGGCTGGCCGAGGAGCTGCCGGCGTAGGCGTCAGGCGGAGGCGAGCACCTGGCGGTGACCGTTGCCGTTGGAGCGCACCGCGACCGGGGGCGGCGGCGCGACCGCCGTCAGGGCACGCAGCTCGGCCTCCAGCAGCCGTGGCAGCTCGTCGACGTCCTGCAGCGCGTCGGGGTCGGCGTAGCAGCCGACGAAGAGCTCGCCGCGATAGCGGGTCATCCCGATCGCCAGCGCGTGGCCCTGGGGGATCGGGACGACGCTGTAGACCTCCTGCATCTCGCACCCGAGCAGGTACAGCGAGCCCCGCGGCGCCGGCGGGTTGGAGATCGTGAGGTTGAACTGGCGCGGCCCGGACAATGCCCGCGCGACCGGCGAGCGCAGGATCGGCGGTACGAGCGCGGCCGCCTCGTAGAGCGCCTTCACGCCGGCGGGCCGGTCGGTGTGCTTGAGGGTCCGGGTCTGCTCGCGGACGCAGTCCAGCCGCGCTCGTGCGCTCGCCAGATGGACGGGCAGCGGCATGCTCACCATCGCGATCTGGTTGCCGCCGGCGGTGTCCTCGATGCGCCGCGTGCTGACCGGGATCATGACCTTCAGCGGCTCGTCCGGCGCCTCGCCGCGGCGCAATGCGAGCGACCGCAGTGCCCCGGCGACGATCGTGATGCCGATGTCGTTGAGCGTCCCGCCGCCGGCGCGCGCGGCGCGCACCTCGTCGCGGCCGGCGCGGTAGCCCACGAGCGTGCGGCGCGACCCGATCGTCGCGTTCAGCGCCGACGGCGGAGCGGACGGGAGCACGTCCTCGCGCACCGCATCGATCATGAGCCTTGCGCGGTGCAGGACGCGGCCCGCCGTCGCCTCGGGCCGGCTGACCGCGCGCACGCCCTCGCGCAGGACGCCGACGCCGTCGTCGAGCGTCTGGGCGATGGCGTCGCGCGTCCAGCCGGCGCGGCCGGCGCGGCTGCGCGGGCGCCAATGCCCGGCCGCGGGCCGCGGGAGGCGCGGCTCCGGGCAGGGCTCGGTGTCGAAGATGAGCTTGGCGAACTGCAGCGCGCCCATCCCGTCGACGAGGGCGTGGTGGACCTTGCCGATGAGCGCGACGCGCCCGTCGCGCAGTCGCGGGACGAGGCAGATCTGCCACAGCGGGCGCGCGTGGTCCAGCGGCGTGGAGAAGAACGACGACCGCAGGGCCTCGAAGCTGTCGTACGTCACGCGATCCTCGGGCGGCGTCAGCTCGACGATGTGGGCGCGCAGGTCGAAGCGCGCGTCGGCGACCCAGCGCGGCTCGGAGAGGCCCAGCGGCGCGCCCTCCAGGCGCCAGCGACACCAGGGCACCTCGTCCAGCCGGCTCGCCGCGCGCTCGCGCAGGGCCTCGACGGACGGACGCGGGCGGTCCGACGGTGCGGCGAACACCGTGCTGAAGCCCATGTGCATGTGGGCGTGGTCGGACTCCACGCGCAGAAACGACCCGTCGAGCACGGACAGGCGCGCAGCGTGGTCGCGGATCGGGAGCGGCTGTTGTTGCGAGCTCATGCCTCAAGCGTGACCACCCGTGCGCGAGAACAACAGGCGTTCCCCCCGCATGGGGGGAGCGCTCAGCGCCCGAGCGAGCCGACCGGCGCGGGCACGATCGTCACGCGCCGCAGCCCGCCCGCGAGCGGGCGCCGCCAGGGACCGTCGCCCTCGAGGTCGCCCCCGCGATCGAGCAGGAGGGCGGCGAGCAGGCGCGCGTCCTCCAGCGACTGGGCCGGCGAGCGGTACGTGCGCTCGGCGCGGCCCGTGAGCTGGCTGCTCACGCGGTCGTCGACGACGACGAGGTACAGCGGCCCGAGCGTGAGCTCGAGCTGCTCCCCGCCGGCGTCGTCGTCCCAGGCGCTCACTGCGCCGCAACGCTACCGCTGCGGCACGGCGCGACGTGCGTCAGGCAGCGGCCGCGGTCTTCGCGGACTTCGCGCCGACGAGCTTCTCCTTCTGGCGCTCGGGCGTGATGCGCACGACGTTGGTCGCGATGCCGACCTTCTCCATCGTCCAGATGAGCATCGCCGAGAGGTCGACCTCGAAGCGCCCCAGGCCCTGGCGCGCCGAGCGCGGGAAGGCGTGGTGGTTGTGGTGCCAGGACTCGCCGAACGTCACGATCGCCAGCCAGGCGACGTTCGTCGACTTGTCCTCGATGTCGAAGCGACGGCGCCCGAAGAAGTGGCAGACGGAGTTGATCGACCACGTGACGTGGTGGATGAAGAAGATCCGCACGAAGCCGGCCCACAGCAGGGTCCAGAGCGCCGCGGTGAGCGAGAAGCCGTGCAGCACGAAGCCGAGGAAGAACGGGATGAAGAGGCCGAGGGCGACGAAGGCGAGGAAGTTGCGGCTGATCCAGCGCATGCCCTTGTCCTCGCAGAGGTCGGGCGCGTACTTGCGGAACTCCGCGCCGCCCTGCGTCTTCATGAGCCAGCCGCTGTGCGCGTGCCAGAGGCCCTTGAAGCCCGAGCCCTCGCCGAGGTGCGGGCTGTGCGGGTCGCCCTCCTCGTCGGTGTGCGCGTGGTGCAGCCGGTGGTCGGCGACCCAGGCGATCGGCGGGCCCTCGAGGGCCATGCTGCCGGCGATCGCGAACGCGTACTCGACGGGCTTGCTCGTCTGGAACGCGCGATGCGTCAGCAGGCGGTGATACCCGACGGTGATCCCGAAGCCGGTCACGGTGTACATGAGCACGAGGATCCCGATGTCGATGGCGTCGACGGACTTGTTCCAGAGCAGGACGACGGCGACGACGAACGCGATGAACGGGAGCACGACAGCGCCGAGGTTGGCGTAACGGGTGAGCTTGTTCATGGGATTGAGGCTACTGACCAACCTTTGGGGAGTTCTTGTGGCATTTCTCTGGCAATCGCGCTCGTAATGTGTAGGTTTGGCGCAAATGGATGGAATACCACCCGAGGTTGCAGCAGTATTGCGCCCGGTTCTGCCCGATCTGGCCGCGGAGACGATCCGCGCGATCGGCCGCGAGGTGCCGGACTACTCGCGCCCGCTCGAGGGCCGGCTCGGCGTCACGCTGCGCTACGGCACCGAGCGCGCGCTGCGGCGGTTCGTCGACTCGATCGAGCAGGCGGGGTCCGTCAGCGACCGCGACCGCCGCATCTACGTCGAGCTGGGCCGCCTGGAGATGCGCGAGGGCCGCACGCTCGGCGCGCTGCTCGCCGCCTACCGCGTCGGCGCCCAGATCGCGTGGCGGCGCTTCGTCGAGGCCGGCACCCGCGCGGGCCTCGAGCCGGCGACGCTCTACCGCCTCGGCGAGGCGATCTTCGCCTACATCGACGAGATCTCCAGCGAGTCGATCGAGGGCTACGCGACCGAGCAGTCGGCCGCCGCCGGCGAGCGCCAGCGCCGGCGCGCGCAGCTCGTGCTGCTGCTCGCGGCCGAGCCGCCGCCGCCGCCCGAGGCCATCCGCGCCGCCGCCGTGCGCGCCGCCTGGGCGCCACCGTCGCGCCTGGCGGCGCTCGTCGTCGAGGGCATCGACCCCGAGCGGCTCGCGAGCCGGCTCGGGCCCGGCACGCTCGCGGGCCCGCTGGAGAGCGGCGACGGGGCGCCGGCGGGCCGCCGCGGCGGACGGGTACTCGCGTTCGTCGGCGATCCCGACGCCCCCCGCCGCCGGGCGCTCGTGCAGGAGGCGGTCGGATCGCGCGCCGCCGCGCTCGGCCCGACGGTCGCCGCCACGGCGGCTGCGCGCAGCGTCGAGCGCGCGCGCCGGGCGCTGGACCTGCGCGCCGCGGGCGCGCTCACGGGCGAGGGCCTCGTCGTCGCCGCCGAGCACGCGTCCGAGCTGCTGCTGCACGCCGACACGCGCCTGGCGAGCGAGCTCGCGGCCGCGCGCCTGGCGCCGCTGGACGCGCTGAAGCCCGGCCCGCGGGGGCGGCTGATGCAGACGCTGCGCGCCTGGCTCGACCTTCAGGGCCGGATCGACGAGACCGCCCGCGCGCTCGGCGTCCACCCCCAGACGGTCCGCTATCGCCTCGCCCAGCTGCGCGAGGCGCTCGGTCCCGCGCTCGACGACCCCGAGGCGCGCTTCGAGCTGGCGCTGGCGCTGCGGGTCCACCGGGAGGACGCAGAGGCAACGGACTGACCGCACGGCGGCCCACCCTGTTGCGCCTGGTTGCGGAGCTCCGCGTCTACCGCATCGATGAGGGGAACGGGAAGCCGCCGCCGAGGTCGATCGCGCCGGTTCCCGGGGGGTGCGCCGGATCTGTCAGCGTCAGGCTTACAAATCCGGCGCACCCCCCGCGCGAACTGCTCTCGCCCGACCCGTTCCTCACCGATGCTGTTCGCGAGCGACGCCTCAGAGCTCGAGCGTGCCCGCGCGGAACTCCGCCAGCGCGTGCTCGGCGGCGATCGCGTGCAGACCGGTCCCGGCCTCGAGCGCCTCGAGCACGGCGACGGCGCGCGCGCTCGCCGCGGGGCTGTCGAGGCTGTGGGCCGCCGCGAGGACCCGCACGCCACTCGCCGGATGGGCCATGAGCCCCGCGATGCCCGCCCGGCCCTCGTCGGACGCGCGCAGCAGCGCCGCCAGGCGCGCGTTGTCGTCGAACTGCACGTTCGCGGCGCGCGCGTCGCCGCGCAGGTCGTGCCAGCGCGCGGCCGTCGCGGCGTAGGCCGCGAGCGTCTCGGCGGCGGTCACCCGCGCTTGACGAGCCGGCCGACGGCGGCCATCAGCTCGTCGGTGCGGTCGGCGCGCAGCTCGCCCTCGGCCGGCAGCACGCAGGAGCGCGCGTGCCCGTCGAGGAGCCCGAGCGCGACCTTGTCCAGCGCCGCCTGCGCCGCCGAGATCTGCGTCAGAACGTCGATGCAGTAGCGGTCGTCGACGACCATGCGCTCGATGCCGCGCACCTGGCCCTCGATCCGCCGCAGGCGGGCCAGGAGCTGGTCCTTGCTCGCGGTGTAGCCGCGGATCGGGGGCGGGGGCGTGTCCTCGGAGGTGGCCACGAGCTAGAGAGTAGCGTACCCCATGGGGGTATACTACGCCCGGTCGCGCCAATACCCCCGTCCCGTATCGATCGGAATGTGCCCAATGTCTCTTCCCAAGCGCACCTACACCGTCACCGGCATGACCTGCGGCCACTGCAAGAAGGCCGTCATGGAGGAGGTCCTCCAGGTCCCGGGCGTCCGCGCGGTCGACGTCGACCTCGACTCAAAGCAGCTCACCGTCGCCGGCGAGACGTTCGACGACGCCGCGATCGAGGCCGCCGTCGACGAGGCCGGGTACGCGCTGAAGACATGAGCGCAGGCGTCCGCGTGGCGGGCTTCGCCGTGCTGCTCGCGGTCGTATTCGCCGTCGCCGCCGTCGCCGGACGGGCGGTCGACCCCGGGACCGACGCGCCCAGCGCGCACGCCGCGGCGGCCGGTCACGCGCACGCGCCGGCCCACCCCCACGCGGCGGCGGCCCCCGCCGGCCTGTCGGCCCAGCAGGACGGCCTGCTGCTCGTCCCCGCGACGACGCGGCTCGCCCCCGGCCGGACCGGCCGCTTCGCGTTCACCATCGCCGACGACACGGGCCGGACGGTCCGCGCCTTCGACCGCGAGCAGGCGCGGCGCATGCACCTCATCGTCGTCCGCCGCGACCTCTCCGGGTTCCAGCACCTGCACCCCACCCAGACGGCGACCGGCGCCTGGACGACGCCGCTGCGGCTCCCCACGGCCGGCAGCTACCGCGCCTACGCCGACTTCAGCAGCGCCGGCACGCGCCGCACGCTCGCCGTCGGCCTGCTCGCCCCGGGCCCGTCGACGCCGCGCCCGCTGCCGGCCCCGTCGGCGACCGCCCGCACCGACGGCTACGACGTGACGCTGCGCGCGGCCGCGCGCGGCGGCGTGCGCTTCACCGTCAGCCGCGGCGGCGCGCCGGTCGCCGACCTGCAGCCCTACCTCGGCGCCCGCGGCCATCTCGTCGCCCTGCGCGCGAGCGACCTCGCCTACGAGCACGTCCACCCGCTCGCCGCGACCGGCGCGCCCGGCGAGATCGCGTTCTCGAGCGCCGGCAGCGCGCCCGGCAGCCACCGCCTCTTCCTCCAGTTCCGCCACGGCGGGCGCGTGCACACCGCCGCCTTCACGCGCAGGATCGGCCCGTGAGCACCGCGCCGGAAACGACCGAGCACCTCGAGCTGCCGATCAGCGGCATGACGTGCGCCTCCTGCGCCGCCCGCGTCGAGAAGCGCCTGAACCGCCTCGACGGCGTCGCGGCGACGGTGAACTACGCGACCGAGCGCGCGACGGTCGACTACGCGCCCTCCTCGGCGACGCCCGACGACCTCGTCGCCGCGATCGAGCAGGCCGGCTACGGCGCGATCCTGCCGTCGGCGAGCCCGGTCGCGCAGGAGCATGCCCACGATCCGGTCGCCGACCTGCGCCGCCGTCTGTACTTCTCGGCCGCCGCGTCGGTCCCGCTCGTGGCGCTCGGGATGGTCCCCGCGCTGCAGTTCGACAACTGGCAGTGGATCTCGCTGCAGTTCGCGACACCGGTCCTCTTCTGGGCGGCCTGGCCGTTTCACCGCGCCGCCTGGACGAATCTGCGCCACGGCACGGCGACGATGGACACGCTCATCTCGATCGGGACGATCGCCGCCTGGGCCTGGTCGGTCGTCTCGCTGCTCTTCCTCGGCGCCGGCGATCCCGGCCTGCGCCACACGCTGACGCTCATCCCCGAGCGCGGCGCGCATGCCGGCAACGTCTACTTCGAGGCCGTCGGCGTCGTCGTGACGTTCCTGCTCGCCGGGCGCTGGTTCGAGGCGCGCGCGAAGCGCAGCGCCGGCGCCGCCCTGCGCGCGCTGCTGGCGCTCGGCGCCAAGGACGTCGCCGTGCTCGACGCCGACGGCGTCGAGAAGCGCGTCCCGGTCGAGGAGCTGAAGGTCGATCACCGTTTCATCGTGCGCCCGGGCGAGAAGATCGCCGCTGACGGCATCGTCTACAAGGGCATCTCGGCGATCGACCGCTCGCTGCTCACCGGCGAGAGCATCCCGGTCGACGTCAAGCCCGGCGACCCCGTCACGGGCGCGACGGTCAACGTCGGCGGCGGCCTGCTCATCGTCCGCGCGACCCGCGTGGGCGCCGACACGGCGCTCGCGCAGATCGGGCGCCTCGTCACCGCGGCGCAGTCGGGAAAGGCGCCCGTCCAGCGCCTCGCCGATCGCGTCGCCGCGGTCTTCGTCCCGGTCGTCCTCGCGATCGCCGCCGCGACGCTCGGCTTCTGGGTCGGCGCCGGCGACACCGGGCTGGCCTTCGCCGCGGCCGTCGCGGTGCTCATCATCGCCTGCCCCTGCGCGCTCGGCCTCGCGACCCCGACGGCGCTGCTCGTCGGCACCGGCCGGGGCGCGCAGCTCGGGCTGCTGATCCGCGGGCCGGAGATCCTCGAGTCGACCCGCCGCGTCGACACGATCGTCATCGACAAGACCGGCACGGTGACGTCCGGACGGATGCACCTGCAGCGCATCAGCGTCGCGGAGGGCGTCTCCGAGGAGCAGGCGCTGTGGCTCGTCGGCGCGCTGCAGAACGGCTCCGAGCATCCGATCGGGCGCGCGATCGCGTCCGCGGCGCGGGTGCTTGAGACGGGGCCGCCGGCGACCGTCGAGGACTTCACGAGCCATCCCGGCCTGGGCGTCCAGGGGACGGTCGCGGGCCGCGCGATCATCGCCGGGCGCCCGGCGCTGCTGGAGAGTGCCGATCCGTCGCTCGCCCTGCCGCCGGAGCTCGAGCAGGCGCGCATCGAGGCCGAGTCCGAGGGCCGCACGGCAATCGCCGCGAGCTGGGACGGCGCCGCGCGGGCGCTGTTCGTCGTCGGCGACGGCCTGAAGCCGACGTCGGTCGAGGCCGTGCGGCGGCTGCGCGAGCTCGGCCTGCGCACGATCCTCCTCACCGGCGACAACGAGGCGACGGCGCGCGCGGTCGGCGCGCGCGTCGGGGTCGACGACGTCATCGCGGGCGTCCTCCCGGCGGGCAAGGCGGACGTCGTCCGCGAGCTGCAGGCGCAGGGACGGGTCGTGGCGATGGTCGGCGACGGCGTCAACGACGCGCCCGCCCTCGCCCAGGCCGACCTCGGCATGGCGATCGGGACCGGCACCGACGTCGCGATCGAGGCCTCCGACCTCACGCTCGTCACCGGCGACCTGCGCGTCGCCGCCGATGCGCTGCGCCTGTCGCGACGGACGCTCGCGACGATCCGCGTCAACCTCTTCTGGGCCTTCGCCTACAACGTCGCGGCGCTGCCGCTGGCGGCCGCGGGCCTGCTGAACCCGATGATCGCCGGGGCGGCGATGGCCGCGTCGAGCCTCTTCGTCGTCGGCAACTCCCTGCGCCTGCGCGGCTTCCGCGCGGCGCGCGACGCCGCGGCGCTCAGCCCTGCTGGCGCCCCAGGCGCCGGGCCCGCGTGACGGCGATCTCGGTCACGCGGGCGCCGACCCAGGCGGCCTCCAGCGTGGCGAGCTGGAGCTCGAGGTCGGCCATGTACTCGGCGTCGTCGTCGAGGCCGATCGAGCGGGCGAGCTCGTGCTCGATACGCAAAAGCTCGAGGTGCTCGCGGACGTCGGCGGGGTCGGAATAGGGCATGGTCTGGTGGTACACGCCTGGCCATGAGTCCAAACCTGCGTCATCCAGCGTGATCGATCGGCATACTGGGCGCGTCGTGCGCCGTCGTCTGCTGCTCATAGCCGGGCCCTGCTCCGTCGTCGTCGCGATGTCGGGCGCCGCCTTCGCCTTCTCGGGCTGCGGCGAGAGCGCCGATGCCGGCGCGTCCGCGCGCGACATCCCGCCGGCGTTCGAGGAGCTCCCGACGCGCAAGACGCGGCCCAAGGCCGTCGAGCCCGTCGCCGGCGAGACCGCCGCCACGGCCGCCCTGCCGACCGAGAAGCCCGGCGACCGGCCGCCGCTCGCCGGCGCCTCCGCCCCGCTGTCGCGCTCGCAGCGCTCGCAGGAGCGCTCCACGAGCCCCACCGGCGACGCCGCGATCAGCGCCGCCGAGGTCCTGAAGAACGGCATCGCGCTGCCGCCGATCGAATCGCCCCAGGAGGTGCACCAGATCATCGAGGCCGGCAACTCGATCGCGCGCACGCCGTATCTCTGGGGCGGCGGCCATGGCAAGTGGCTCGACAAGGGCTATGACTGCTCGGGCTCGGTCTCCTATGCGCTGGCGTCCGCCGGGCTGCTCAACGGGCCGCTGGACTCCGGGCGGCTCATGGGCTGGGGCAAGCCGGGCCCGGGCAAGTGGATCACGATCTACACGAACCCCGGCCACGTCTACATGGTCGTCGCGGGGGTGCGCTTCGACACGAGCGGGACGCGCGTGACGGGCTCGCGCTGGCAGGCGTCGCTGCGCACGAACGCCGGCTTCGTCGCCCGCCACCCCGAGGGCCTCTAGGACCCCCGGGTAAACTGCCGGCGGACATGCCGTCGATCCCGTCCTTCGCGCTGGAGGTCGTCCGGTCCGACCGGACGACGCGCATCGCGCCGTCAGGCGAGCTCGACATCGCAAGCGCACCGGAGTTCGAGCACGCGATCGCCGAGGCGACCGCCGAGCCCGGCGCCGAGCTCGTGCTCGACCTCCGCGAGCTGACGTTCATGGACTCCACCGGCCTGCGGGCGCTCGCGCAGACCAACGCGCGCGCCGACGAGGCGGGCTTCGCCCTGTCGATCATCCGCGGGCCGCGCCAGATCGAGCGCGTGCTGGAGATCTCGGGCCTCGCCGACCTCCTGCCGCTCGTCGACGCGCCGCCGGACGGCGCGCAGGCGTAGGGAGCTAGCGCGAGTAGCTCCGCAGCTTCGTCGCGAACGTCGCGAGGACCGGCCGCGGCGTCCCGTCGGGGTTCACGAGCCCGGCGTCGAAGAGGCATGAGCTGCCGCAGTCCCCGGTCGTGGCGCCGAACCAGTTGTACGAGTACACGCGCTGGACGCGGAACCGCTTGTACTTGCTGGCGAGGCTGAACATGTTGCGGATGCGCGACGACTGGCGCGACGTGCTGTAGGGGAACGAGCCGCGGAAGCTCGCCAGCGCGCCCGTCTCCGTGAACCAGAACCTCACGCGCTTGTTGTAGCGGCGGACCGTGTTGATGATCTTGCGCGTCCCCGACGAGCGGCTGCGGTTGACGTCGGAGTAGTTGTGGATCCCGATCGTCGTCAGCCGCTTGCGCCAGGTCTTGCTCAGGCGCTTGTAGAAGCTGCGGATGTAGCGATCGACCCCGGCCTGGTCGAGCACGTCGAGGCCGACGACGCCGCAGGACCGGCAGCGCTGCTTCACCGCGAGGTACATGCTCTTGAAGTACGAGACGGCGTTGCCGATGTGGTTCCACGTCGGCTGGGTCTTGTGGTTGACCTCGTTCCAGGCCCCGAAGTCGCGGACGCCGAGCTTGCGGAAGTAGGACACGATGCGCCCGACGTTGCGGCGATAGGTGCGCGTCGAGACGACCTTGCCGCGCTTGGAGCGCAGGTCGGTCGTGGAGATGTGCAGCAGCGTGGAGACGTGGGCGCTGCGCGCGGCCCTGACGAAGGCGCGGGCCTTGGCGCGCTCGGTGACGTTCTGCATGACGTCAGAGCGGACGAAGTAGCGCGTGCGCTTGATCTTCAGCGCCTTGAAGTACGGCGAGGCGAACATCGCCGGGCTCTGATCGGCGATGCCGACGCGGATCGAGCTGCGCGCCGCGGCGGGCGAAACGGGGAGAAAGAGGGCCGCGGCGAAGATGGCGAGCGCGCAGCATGAGACCTTGGACCGCACGGTTGCGGCTCCTTTCGGGAGGGGTCATTCATCTCCCCAACGCGGCGCATCGCGAAACGATGCGCTGTCAGCCGGTGGCGGCGGTGGGCGTGTCGAGGCGCACGCGGCGGGCCCGCGCCTCGCCGTCGGCGGGGTCGATGTCGATGATGTCGGCGGCCGCCGGGGCGAACGCCGGCGTGCGCGAGTACGTCAGCCGCGCGAGCCCGATGTCCCCGCTGAGCTCGGTGAGGTTGCCGGTGCCCCCGCCCCCGACGGAGCCGCCGTTGAGGATCGTGAGGTTGCCCTCGTGCTCGATCGCGGACTTGTGCGTGTGCCCTTCGAGGATGACGAGCGGCTTGGCCGGCGGCGTGTTGTGGAGCACGTCGACGGCGAGCTGCGCGAGTCCCGGCGCGTGGACGAGGATGACGTCGGCGAGGCCGCGGCGGGCCTGCAGCCAGCTCGCGAACTGCTCCTGCATCGCCGGGGTCGGCGTCGCGCCGTTGTCGCGGTAGCCGTCGCGGGCGAGGCGCTTGAGCGGGTCGTCGTAGCCGGCGACCCGCAGCCCGCGGACGTTCGTCACGAGCGCGCCGTCGGTCTTCCCGTTGCCGCCGAGCCGCCCGCTGCGCGTGAGGACGATGGCGCCCGCGCGGGCCAGCTTGCGCTCCAGGACGTCGGAGTCGTGGTTGCCGGAGATGAAGACGAACGGGCTCCCGGCGTGCACGACGCGCAGCGCGAGCGACTGCTCGATCGCCGAGCCCCTGTCGGTGAGGTCGCCGACGAAGAACAGCGGGCCGCCCCGCGCGGCGCGCTCGAGCGCCGGCAGCGCGAGGACGTTGTTGTGGAGGTCGGACGCGAGCGTGAATCGCGGCAGCTGCTCGACCGGCGCGCGACCGGCGGGCGAGGTCACGAGCCGCGCGATCCCGACGAGCTGCTGGTCGATCTCGTCGTCGAGCGTCTTCGCCGACGCGCCGAGGTCGGCGATCGTGCGCAGCGCCGCCGGGACCTCCGTGCCGTTGGCGTAGTACTGCGGCGAGTCGACGTTCGAGCGCGGCGGCAGCAGCACGACGAGGGCGGCCCCGCAGGCGAGCGCCGTGACGCCCGCCGTGGCGAGCGTCGTTCGCAGGCGCGGACCGCGGCCACCGCGGACCGCGAGCGCGACGAGCATGCCGAACGCCAGACCCGCTGCGACGGCGACGATGATCGCCAGGCGCAGGTAGCTCGCGAGCGCGTCGCGGGCCTGCCCGCGGACGAGCACGGTGTCGATGCGGCCGGCCTCGGCGAGCCGCACGACGGCGTCGCGATCGACGGAGCGCACGTCGACGTTGACGCGCGCCGGGAGGCGCACGACGGGGAAGCGCACGCCCCAGTCGACGACGGGGACGTAGAGGTCGAGCGCCCCGTGGCGCGACGGCTCGACGGAGAGCCGGACGCTGCCGACGCCGAGGACGCGGACCTGGTGGAACGTGACGAGCGCGGTCGCCGCTCCGGCCATCGTGGCGATGACGACGACGCCGGCGATCAGGGCCTTGCGCACGTGCTGCCAGGACGGTCTCACGCGACGAGACTAGCCACGCGACGCGGGCCGCCCCGCCGAGGTATTTCTTGCGCAGGATGCGGCAACGAAGGGCCGGCGGGGTTGACGCGGCCGGTCCGATCCATGTGACATCCGACGCATGCTTGATGATCGGTGTGTGCAACCGCGGCAGATCTACGCGAGCACCCTCACGCGCCGGGAGCGGCGGTGGGCTCGGAGGCGTTCGCGCGGCCTGCGCGGCGCCGCGCTCGTCATGGCCTGCGCGCTCGCCGCGCTCACCGTGCTGGCCGCCGTCGCACCGGTCCTGATCTAGCTTCACCGGCCGTCCGGACCGGCGCGGCGGCGGGACGGCGCCCTACCGCTACCGCGCCGGCGCCGCCTCCCCCGCGCCCCGGACCGCCGCGGCGGGCTCGGGCGCCGCGCGCGCCGCCGTCGTCGTCGCGAAGACCCAGAGCAGCGACAGCCAGGTCGAGGCCGCCAGGCCGACATGGACCCACACGATCTCGGCCGGCAGCTCGAGCGCGTACTGCAGCCCGCCGACGACCCCCTGCGACGCCAGCAGGAGGCAGAGGACGGTCAGCGCGCGGCGCTGCTCGGGCGGGCCGCCGCGGCGGCGTGCGAGAAACCAGAGCCCGACGGCGGCGAGGCCGAGCAGCGTCGCGAGGCGCGCGTGCTGCTCGATGACGAAGCGCAGCGTCTCGGCGCCCTTGAAGTCCAGGCGCTTGATGACGTCGCCCGTGCCCGCCCCGCCGGCGTGCGGGCCGGCGGCGGTCGCGGCCGTGCCGGCGAAGATCGTCACCGCGCCGAGCCCCAGGAGCCCCCACACCGCGCGCGCCATCAGGCGATCGCCAGGGCCGTCGGCGGCGCCGTCGGCGGGCTCGCGATGGGCGCGCCAGTCCAGCGCGACGCAGGCGACGAGGATGAGCATCGACAGGAGGTAGTGGCTCATGACGAAGCCCGGCGCGAGGTCGTACAGGACGGTGAAGCCGCCGAGCACGGCCTGGCAGACGACGCCGAGCGGCAGCAGGAGCGAGAGCCAGACGAGGTCGCGGCGCAGCGGCGTGCGCAGGAACGCCGCGACGAACGCCCCGATCGCCGCGAAGCCGACGAAGAACGTCAGCATGCGGTTGCCGAACTCGATGACGCCGTGCGTCGTGAGCTTCGTGTAGAGCGACGTGTCCGTGCAGCGCGGCCACGTGGGGCAGCCGAGGCCCGAGCCCGTCACGCGCACCGCCGCGCCCGTGAGGACGATGAGCGTGAGCATGACGAGCGCCACGCGCGCGAACAGCGCGTACCGCTCGGGGGAGACCGCGAGGCGGGCCTTCAGGGCGATGAGCCGGTCTTTCATCCGGCGCGGATCTTAGGACGCGGCGACGGCGGCCCGCGCCTCGCCGGCGGGCTCGGCGCGCCGGCGCGGGTTCTCGATGCCGACGGCGGCGATGAGCCCGCCGGCGATCATCAGCAGCCCGGCGGTGATCATGCCGGTGCGAAACGCCTCCACGTTGGCGTCGAGGACCGCCCGGCGCACGGCCGCAGGCGCGTCCCCCGCGGGGAGCGACAGCGGCCGCTCGCGCGCCGCACCGACGTACGCGTGCGCGGCGGGGTCGGTCGAGCGGGCGGCGGCGCGGCCGTCGAGTCCGGCGCCGAACTGCGCCGCGACGACCGCGCCGACGGCCGCGATCGCCAGCAGTCCCGCGACGCGCGCGAACGCGTTGTTCACGCCCGAGGCGATGCCGGCGTAGCGCCGGTCGGCGGCCTCGAGCACCGTCGCGGTGAGCGGCGCGACGGTCATCGCGAGGCCGACACCGAACAGCAACCCGGCGGGGAGGACGCCCCCGAGGTAGGCGGCGCGCGCGTCCAGGCGCGCGAACGCCAGCAGGCCGAGCCCGGCGACGATCGGGCCGGCGGCCATGAGCAGCCGCGGCCCGACGCGCGCCGCCAGCGCGCCGAAGCGCCGCGACAGCGTGACGAGCAAAAGCGTGATCGGCAGGAGCGCGAGGCCCGCCTTCAGCGCGCTGTAGCCGGCGATCTGCTGGAGGAACAGCGCGACGAAGAACGTCGACGCGCCGAGCCCGGCGTAGACGACGAGCGTCACGACGTTGCCGACGGCGAAGTTGCGGTTGTGGAAGAGCGAGGGCGGCAGCATCGGATCGGGCGCGCGGCGCTCGTAGGCGACGAACGCGGCGCACGCCCCGAGCCCGGCGACGAACGTGCCCCAGACGGCCGGATCCGTCCAGCCGAGCGCCGGCTGGCGGATGAGCGCGTAGACGGGCCCGGCCAGCCCGAGCACGCAGAGCACGATGCCCGGGACGTCGATCCGCCGCGTCCCCGACCCCGCGATCTCCGGCACGGCGCGGGCGATCAGCAGCAGGCAGACGAGGACGAGCGGCACGTTGACCGCGAAGATCGCGCGCCAGGAGACCGTGTCGACGAGCAGGCCGCCCAGCGGCGGCCCGAAGGCGACGGCCGCGCTCGTGCCCGCCGTCCAGGAGCCGATCGCCGCCGCGCGGTCGGGCCCGGTGAAGACCGCGGTGATGATCGCCAGCGAGCTCGGCACGAGCAGCGCGCCGAACGCCCCCTGCAGCGCTCGCGCACCGATCAGCACCTCGACCGTCGGGGCCGCCGCGCAGACGAGCGAGGACGCGCCGAAGCCGGCGACGCCGATGGCGAAGATCCGCCGCCGGCCGTAGAGGTCGCCGAGCGCGCCGCCCGCGAGAACCAACGAGGCGAGCAGGAGCAGGTAGGCCTCGACGACCCACTGCTGGTCGGCGAGCGTCGCGTCGAGGTCGGCGCTCAGGGCCGGCAGCGCGACGTTGACGACGGTCTGGTCGACGAAGACGATCGCCGAGCCGAGGATGCACGCGATCAGCGTCAGGCGCTTCGCGCGGGCCTCGTCCATCGCGGGGAGACTAGACGCGGGCTGCGGGCCGGCGCAGGACGTACAGGACCTGAAAGAAGCAGTGGCGCTTGCGCACGATCGTGAAGCGCTCGGCCATGGCGCGCTCCAGGCGCAGATGGTTGAACCCGAGATGCCCGTGCGGCGCCTTCCACCGTTGCTCCAGGGCACCGGTGTCCCACAGCAGGCCCGCGCGCAGCAGTTCGCTGCGGCTGAGCCGCTCGCGCTTGAGGCCCAGCAGCCGCAGCGCCGCCCGCTGGACGAGGAACGCCGGCCCGACCATCGCGGGGACCGTGATGACGATCTCCCCGCCGGCGCGCACGAGCGTGAACAGCCGCTCGACGAAGTCCGCGCGCGACTCCCACATGCGCTCGCGGTCGCCGACGTGCTCGAGCGTCTCGAGGGCGAACAGCACGTCGGCGCCTCCGTCGAGCCGCGGCGGAAGCCCGGGGACCGCCCCGTCCGCGTTGCAGGTGAGCGCGACGTTGACGAGCCGGTGGCGATCGACGACGCGCTGCGCCGTCGCGAGGTACTCGGGCTCGCGGTCGACCCCCCAGACGGACGCGTAGGCGCGCGACAGCGAGGGCAGCAGTACGCCGTCGGCACAGCCGAAGTCGATCGCGGTCCCGCCCTCGTGCGCGCGCGCCGCGCGCAGCGCCGCCGCGAAGTGCAGACGTTTGACGCGGCTGGCGTGGCCGACGAAGTAGTTGTAGGCGCCATACGTCGGCGCGAGCCCACCGAAGCCGCCCGTCGCGCCGAGGTAGAGGTCCGCGTCGGGCGCCGTGAAACGCGGCTGCGGGAGACGCGCGCGGGCGCGCCGGAAAAGGCTGGACACGTCCGGCGGACGGTACCGCCGCCGGGGGATCGGGCGCTTCGACCATCTAGATTGCGCTGTCCATGCGCGTCCTCGACACCCGCCTCGACGGCCCGATCCTGCTCGAGCCCGACGTCCACGGCGACGCCCGCGGGTTCTTTCTCGAGAGCTACCGCGCGAACGTCTGGGCGCAGCACGGCATCGACGTGCCGTTCGTCCAGGACAACCACTCGCGCTCCGGGCGCGGCGTGCTGCGCGGGATGCATTTCTCGATCGGCGCGGGGCAGGCGAAGCTCGTGCGCTGCGCACGCGGCCGGATCCTCGACGTCGTCGTCGACCTGCGCCGCGCATCGCCGACCTACGGGGAGTGGGAGAGCGTCGAGCTCGACGACGAGCGGGCCCGGCAGCTGTTCGTCCCGATCGGCTTCGCCCACGGCTTCGCCGTGCTGTCGGACATCGCCGACGTGACGTACAAGTGCTCGACGTACTTCGACGGCGCGGTCGAGCGCGGTTTTCGCTTCGACGACCCCGATGTCGCCATCGCCTGGCCCGAGGGCGTGGAGCTGCGCGTATCCGACCGCGACAGGCAGGCCCCGGCACTCCGCGAGATCGCCGCCGAGCTGCCGTTCTGAGGCCCCTTATGCTGTATGCCATCGGGGGCAGGACGCGACTTTCTGTCAGTTTCGGCGTTTGACCATGAAGATGGTGCGAGCGAGCGATGTCCCGAGCACGGTCCTCGAGCCGGCGGCGGCGCATCGAGATCTGGGCCTACGGCCTGCGCCGGCCCCGCGAACGCTCGTGATCGTGCCGGCCTACAACGAGTCCGACACGCTGCGCGGCGTCGTGCGCGCGATCCGCGCCAACGCCCCCGATGCCGACGTGCTCGTCATCGACGACGGCTCGACGGACGACAGCTCGCAGGTCGGGCGCCGGGAGGACGCGGTCGTCCTGCGCCACCCGTTCAACCTCGGCATCGGCGGCGCGGTCCAGACCGGCTTCATCTACGCGCTCGAGCGCGGCTACGACTTCATGGTCCAGGTCGACGGCGACGGCCAGCACGACCCGGGCCAGATCGAGCTGCTCTTCGACGCGATGGCGCAGCAGCCGGCGGTCGACATGGTCTGCGGCTCGCGCTTTCTCAGCCCCGAGCTGCGCTACCCCGCGCCGATCAGCCGGCGCACCGGCATCCACATCTTCGCCTTCCTGTTGTCGCGCATCGTCGGCCAGCGCGTGAGCGACCCGACATCGGGCTTTCGCCTGTACAACCGCCGCGCGATCGAGCTGTTCGCGCGCGACTACCCGCACGACTATCCCGAGGTCGAGGCCGTCCTCATGCTGCATTTCCACCGGCTGCGGATGCGCGAGACGCCGGTGCAGATGTACGAGCGCGGCGGCGGCAGATCGTCGATCCGGTCCGGGAAATCGGCCTACTACATGATCAAGGTTCTGCTGGCGATGTTCGTCGGGCTCGTCCGGCGGCGACCGGTCATCGACGCCGGCGAGGCCGCACCCGTCACCGCCGGGGAGGGGTTCTGATGGATCCGCACCTGCGCGTCGTCGCCCTTGCGACGTCGATCTGCCTCTTCTTGATCGTGCTCGAGCTCGTCCGCCAGCGGCGCCTGCTGGAGCGCTATGCGCTGCTGTGGCTCGCGTGCGCGATCGCCCTCGTCGCACTCAGCGCCTGGGACCGCCTGCTGGCGCTGCTGGCCGACGCGATCGGCGCCGCCTACCCGCCGTCGGCGCTCTTCGCCGCGGCGTTCTTCTTCATCATCGTGTTGCTCCTGCACTTCTCCGTCGCGGTCTCGCGCCTGGCCGACCAGAGCAAGATGCTCGCCCAGCGGCTGGCCCTCAGCGAGGAGCGGCTGGCCGGCCTGGAGGCGCGCGAGCGCCGGGCCGAGTCGCTGCACCCCGACGATCACCACGCCCCGCCCATTCCCCAGGAGGTCCCGTGACCCGCACGCTGACGATCGACGGTGTCGTGATCTCCGACGAGACGCCGACCTACGTCATCGCCGAGATCGGCCATAACCACGGCGGTGACCTCGACACCGCGATGCACCTCTTCGACGAGGCCCGCCGCGCCGGCGCGCACGCCGTGAAGCTCCAGAAGCGCGACAACCGCTCGCTCTACACCCGCGCGGCGTTCGACAAGCCCTACGAGAACGAGAACTCCTACGGCGCGACGTACGGCGAGCACCGCGAGGCGCTGGAGTTCGGCCGCGAGGAGTACGAGGCGCTGATCGCGTACGCCCGGCGCGTCGGCGTGACGTTCTTCGCCACCGCGTTCGACATGCCGTCGGCCGCGTTCCTCGCCGAGCTCGACATGCCCGCCTACAAGATCGCGTCCGCGGACCTGCGCAACATCCCGCTCCTGCGCCACGTCGCGTCGTTCGGCAAGCCGATGGTGCTCTCGACCGGCGCGTCGTCGATGGCGGACGTCGAGCGCGCGCACGCCGCCGTCGCCGAGATCAACCCGCAGATCGCACTGCTGCAGTGCACCGCGGGCTATCCGGCCAAATGGGACGAGCTCGACCTCGGCGTCATCCAGACGTTCCGCGCGATGTTCCCGGAGACCGTCATCGGGCTCTCGAGCCACGACAACGGCATCGCGATGGCCGTCGCCGCGCACGCCCTCGGCGCGCGCGTCATCGAGAAGCACTTCACGCTGGACCGCGTGCTGAAGGGGACCGATCACCGCTTCTCGCTCGAGCCGCAGGGGCTGCGCAAGATGTGCCGCGACCTCAGCCGGCTGCACGTCGCGATGGGCGACGGTTCCAAGAAGGTCTATGACAGCGAGACCGCGCCCGCGATCAAGATGGCGAAGAAGCTCGTCGCCGCGCGCGACCTGCCCGCCGGCCACGTCCTCGCGGCCGAGGACGTCGCGATGAAGTCGCCGGGCGACGGCCTGGCGCCGTACGAGCTCGAGAACGTCATCGGCCGGCGGCTGACGGAGCCGGTCGCCGAGGACGAGGGGCTGCGCCTCGAGGTGCTCGAGGAGGCGGTCGCGGCCGCCTCCGCCGCGGATGCCGGCTGACCCGGCTCGCCCGCTCGAGGGCGAGATCGCGCTCGTCACGGGCGCGCGCGGGCGGCTGGGGCCGGTCTGGACGGCGGCGCTGGAGGCGGCCGGCGCGACGGTCGTCGGCATCGACGTGCAGGACGCCGACGTCCGCGACCGCGCGGCGCTGGAAGCGCTGCGCGACGGCCTCGGCGCCGCGCCGACGATCCTCGTCAACAACGCCGGGATCGACCAGCCCCCGGACGCCGGCGTGCAGGCCGTGCTCGGCCACGACGACTTCCTGCGCGTGCTCGACGTCAACCTCGCCGGCGCCTTCAACGCGCTGCTCGTCTTCGGCGAGCCGATGGCCGCCGCCGGGCGCGGCGCGATCGTGAACATCGGCTCGCTGTACGCCTCGATCTCGCCCGAGCCGAGCTTCTACGACCACATGGAGGGCTTCCTCAAGCCGCCCGCCTACGGCGCGTCGAAGGCCGGCCTCGTACAGCTCACGAAGTACTTCGCGCGCCTCTGGGGCCCGCGCGGCGTGCGCGTCAACGCGCTGTCTCCCGGCGGCGTGCGCGGCGGGCAGGACGCCGAGTTCCTGCGCAAGTACTGTGCGCGCGTGCCGCTCGGACGCATGGCCGACGCCGCCGACCTCGGCGGCCCGCTCGTCTTCCTCGCATCGGATGCGGCGCGCTACCTGACCGGCCACGAGCTGCGCGTCGACGGAGGCTTCACCGCGTGACCCGCATCATCGAGAACTTCATCGCCGGGCTCGAGGTCCCGGCCGCCGGGGGCGAGACGCTCGAGAAGTTCGCGCCCGCCACGGGCGAGCTGCTGTCGCTCGTCACGCGCTCGCGGGCCGCGGACGCCGACGCCGCCATCGGCGCCGCGGCCGCCGCCCAGCCCGCCTGGGGCGCGACGACGCCGGTCGCCCGCGGCGCGGTGCTGCGCAGGCTCGCCCAGCTGCTCGAGCGCGACGCCGAGGCGCTCTCGCGGATCGTCGCCGCCGAGACCGGCAAGCCGCTGCGCGACGCCCGCGGCGAGACCGGCGGCGCCGTCGAGCAGGGCTACTTCATGGCCGGCGAGGGCCGGCGCCTGTACGGCCGCACGCTGACCTCGGGCGTACCCAACCGCCACCCGATGACCGTGCGCCAGCCGGTCGGCGTCTGCGCGCTCATCATCGCGGCCAACACGCCGCTGCCGAACGTCGCCTGGAAGGTCTTCCCCGCGCTCATCTGCGGCAACGCCGCGGTCCTGAAGGCCAGCGAGGACACGCCCGAGAGCGCGCTGGCGTTCGCGCGCCTCGCGGCCGAGGCGGGGCTGCCGGACGGCGTGCTGAACGTCGTCCAGGGGCTCGGGCCCGAGGCCGGGCAGCCGCTCGTCGAGGATCCGCGCGTCGCGCTCGTCTCGTTCACGGGCTCGACGGCGGTCGGGCGGATGATCGCCCGTGTCGCGGGCGAGCGCCTGGCGAAGGTCTGCCTCGAGCTCGGCGGCAAGAACCCGCTCATCGTCTGCGACGACGCCGACCTCGCGGGCGCCGCCGACACCGCCGCGCTCAGCGCGTTCTCCAACGCCGGCCAGCGCTGCGCGGCGGGCAGCCGGATCATCGTCTTCGACGCGGTCTACGACGAGTTCCGCGCGCTGCTGCTCGAGCGTACGCACGCCCTGCGCGTCGGCTCCGGCGACGACGACGACCTCGGGCCGGTCATCAACGAGCGCCAGCTCGCGAACATGCTCGCGAAGGTCGCGGCCGCCCGCGACGCGGGGGCGACGATCCTCGCGGGCGGCGAGCGCCTCGGCGGCGGGCGTCACGCCAACGGCTTCTTCCTCGCGCCGACGCTCGTCGAGGGCTCCGACGAGCTGTCGGCGACGGAGCTCTTCGGCCCGATCACGACGCTGCACCGCGTCGCCGATTTCGAGGCGGCGATCGCGCTTGCGAACTCCACGCCCTACGGGCTGACTGGCGCGATCTGGACGGCGTCGGTGCACCGCGGGCAGGAGTTCGTCCAGCGCATCCGCAGCGGCGTCGCGTCCGTCAACGGGCCGACGTACGGCTCCGAGCCGCACTGGCCCTTCGGCGGCGTCGGCGACTCCGGCACCGGCTGGCGCGAGCCCGGCACCGAGGCGCTCGACGTCTACTCCGACTGGAAGACCGTCCATGTGACGCACGACCCCGGGCGAGTGTAACCCCGCTCTTGCTACGCTGTAGCACTATGGCTACACCACGCCTCGTGGCCCAACGCGAACTGCGCAACAACACCGCGGACGTCCTGCGCGAGGTCGAGGGGGGCGGCACGGTCCGGATCACGGTCAACGGTCGCCCGGTCGCAGACCTGACGCCGATCCGCAGCCGTGCCCGATTCGTCGGGCCCGACGTCCTCGATCGACTCTTCGCACTGCCCGACGACGCCGGCTGGCCGGCCCTGCGCGAACAGCTGCGGTCCGACGAGCCGCAGGACCCGTGGCAGAGCCCCGGGTGAGGGGACTGCTCGACACCTCGGTCGTCATCGGGGGGCGGCGGCCGCCCGGGGTCGACGAGGCCTGCATCTCGGCGATGACCCTCGCCGAGCTGCACTTCGGCGTGCTGCACGCCTCCGACGCGGCGACCCGCGCCGCGCGGCTGCACAGGCTCGCCTTCGTCGAGAGCGCGTTCGAGCCGCTTCCCATCGACGGCGACGTCGCGCGCGCCTATGGCTCGATCGTCGCCGGAGCACGCGCGGCCGGGCGCCGGCCGCAGACGGCAGACGCCCTGATCGCCGCGACCGCAGCCGCCAACGGGCTCACCGTCTTCACCCGCGACCGCGACTTCGAGGACCTGCCCGGCATTCAGGTGGTCATCGTTGACTGACGAGCGGGCAGCCGCCCCGCGCGTCGTCGCGCTGATCCCGGCGCGCGCCGGCTCGGTGCGCGTCCCCGGCAAGAACGTCCGCGCGCTCGCCGGCCACCCGCTGCTGGCGTACTCGATCGCGGCGGCGCGCGAGAGCGGGCTGTTCGAGGCGATCGTCGTGTCGACCGACAGCGAGGCGATCGCCGAGGTCGCGCGGCGCTACGGCGCCGACGTCCACGGGCTGCGGCCGGCGGAGATGGCGACCTCGACCGCCTCGGACATCGACTGGGTCGCGTTCGAGCTCGCCCGCCTGGACGACTTCGACGCCTTCTCGATCCTGCGCCCGACGAGCCCCTTCCGGCGCGGGGCCACGATCACCCGCGCGTGGGAGCGGTTCACGGCGGTGCCCGGCGCCGACTCTCTGCGCGCCGTCCGGCCGGTCCGCGAGCACCCCGGCAAGATGTGGCGCATCGAGGGCGAGCTCATGGTCCCGCTGCTGCAGCAGGTCCCCGGCGAGGTGCCGACGCACTCGCGCCAGACCGCCGCGCTGCCGGCCGTCCACGTCCAGGACTCGTCGCTGGAGATCGCCTGGACGCGGATCGTCGCCGACCGCGAGATCGCGGGCGCACGCGTCGTGCCGTTTCACACCGAGGGCGCCGAGGGCTTCTCGATCGACTATCCCGACGAGTGGGCACTGGCGGAGCGGATGGCGGCGCAGGACCCGGCGCTGCTGGCGCCCTGCGCGCCCGCCTCACGACACTAGGCCTCGGCGAGCAGCCCTCGCGCGAACGCCACGAACGGCTCGTGGATCTGGCTGTGCGGGCCGTAGCCGCTGACCGTCAGGCTGATGTCGAGCAGGTCGTGGCCGGCGAACGTCTCCGCGAACGCGCGCATCGGCTTGATCGTGCCGTCGGTCTCGCTGCCGAACAGATCGATGCGGACGGGGGCCCGCACGGCCCTCGCGGCGTTGTAGATCGCCTTGTTGAGGAAGGCGGGCGCGCGCCCATCTCCGTTGTCGGCGAGCGCGATGAACGCCGAGCTCGCCGCCTTGACCTGCGAGCTCGGACCGTCGAGGCGGTCGAACTTCTGAAGCGCCTTGCCCATCTTGATCGGCGCGCCGCCGGCGATGATGCGTCCCGCCCCGGAGGGCAGGCCGATGAGCAGCGCCATGATCCCGCCCATGCTCGTGCCGATCGTCGTGACCCGCTGCGGGGCGACGCCGAGGCGGTCGCGCTCGCGCTCGATGAGCGCCACCGCCGTGTCGCGCCCGAGCATCCGGCGCTCCGGGCCGACGAACAGGTGCGGGTCGGCCCCGAGCATGAGGTGGTGTGCGTGGACGTCCGCCAGCGGCCGGCTCAACGCCTTGTTGGGGCTCGCGCCGCGCGGGCGCAGCCGCGGGAAGAACACGAACAGGCGATCAGAGCCGCCGAACCGCTCCTGCACGCGGTAGGGCATCTCCGTCGCCGCCTTGAACGTCTCGTAGCTCACCCGGCGCGAGAATAACGGCGGGACGGCGCCGGGCTGCGCAGTGAGCGGTCACGGAAGCCGCCGCCTGCGCCCTCGACACCTGCTCAGGCCGGCGGCAGGCGAACCGCGAGGATGTCCGTGAACCCCGCCTGGCGGGCCTCGTAGTCGGCGACGAAGCGCTCGAGGCCATCCGCGGGCACGAGGTCGATCTCGCCATCGGCGTTTCGCGACGAGCGCAGGTCGACGAAGTGGGTGTAGTTGGAGGCAAGCGCCGCGGCCATCGGGGCGAGGCTACCGGCGAGCGCCATGTAGTTGGGCGCGACCTCGGCGACGAGCGGCGGAGCGTGCGCGAACAGCCCGGGCGCGCCGGCGAGGACGTGGCCCTCGTAGCCCTGCGTGTCGATCCAGACCAGCCCGACGGCGGCCGGGTCCAGACCCTCGCCTGCCATGACGTCGTCGAGCGTGCGCTGCGCCACGACGACGTTCTGTTCCCCGGCCCCTGCGCCGCCGACGCGGTGCGTGCCCGAGGTGTCGCCGACGACGAGCGACACCTCGCCGGCGGCGGCGCCGATCGCGCAGCCGACGACGTGCACGCGCTCGCCGAGGTCGTTGGCGACGACGTTCATCCGCAGCGTCCGCACGTTGCGCGGCTCGGGCTCGACCGCCAGACCCCAGGCGAAGCCGTGGCGCACGAGCGCCGTCACCGTCGTCGTCCCGATGTTCGCGCCGACGTCGACGAAGATCCGCTCGTGCGGCACGTCCGTCAGGCCGAGGTCCTCCAGGAGCGACAGCGTGGTCGCGAGCAGGCCGATCTCGGAGCGGCGGCGATTGGCGAACAGGCCGCCGCCGAGCCGGTCCCAGGTCGCGACCATGAACGTCATCTCGCCGACCTCGGCCGCGACGTACGGCGTGTGCCGGACGGCCTCGGCGAAGAACTCCGCGCGCGCGACGCGCGCCGCGCTCGCGGCCTCTTTGGCCTGGCGGGTGACGTCTTTGGCCTGGCGGTTGACCTCTTTGGCCTGGCGGGCGACCTCCTTGGCAGCGCGGGCCTCGCGTATTGCGTCGAGGTCGGGCTCCGCGGCCGGGGAGGGTGGCGCGGCGCGGCGCCCGAGCAGCTGAAGCTTGCGGGGGAGCATCGCGCCGGCCGATACTACCAACGCGGACCGCCCCGGGCGGCCGGCCCCTGCCAGACTGACCGCCCCATGGAAGCCGCCACCTTCGCCGTCGACGCGCCGCTGCGCCTGCGCTACGTCCCGCCCGCCGAGCTCGCCCGCATCCGCGCGCTCGGCGACCCCGTCGAGCGCGCGGCCGCCTTCGCCGATGCGTCGCGCGTCAACGCCCTGTCGTCGATCATGGAGGCCGGCTCGGGCCACATCGGCACGTCCTTCAGCGTCATGGAGATCCTCAGCTGGCTGCACCTCGAGGTGCTCGCCGGCGACGACGTCGCATTCTCCTCCAAGGGCCATGACGCGCCCGCCGTGTACGCCGTGCTCGCGGGCGTCGGCAGGCTCGACTTCGAGCTGCTGCACCGGCTGCGGCGCCTGGACGGGCTGCCGGGCCACCCCGACATCGCGACGGTGCCCGCCGTCGCGACGAACACCGGCTCGCTCGGGATGGGCGTCTCCAAGGCCAAGGGCCTCGCGCGCGCGGCCGGATCGCCGGCGCGCCGCGGCGCCGCGTCTTCGTCGTCACGGGCGACGGCGAGCTGCAGGAGGGCCAGTTCTGGGAGTCGCTCGGGCAGGCCGCCAACGAGGGCTTCGGTGAGATCACGGTCATCGTCGACCACAACAAGATCCAGTCCGACACCTGGGTCGAGCACGTCAGCGACCTCGGCGACCTCGAGGCGAAGGTCGCCGCGTTCGGCTGGGCGGTCGCGCGCTGCGACGGCAACGACATGCCGGCGTTCCGCGGACGCTGACCGATCTGCTCGCGGCCGAGCCCGACCGCCCGAAGCTGCTCGTCGCCGACACCGTCAAGGGCGCGGGCGTCGGCGTCTTCGAGCCGCGCGGCCTCGAGCGCAGCGCGACGGCGCTGTACGCCTTCCACTCCGGCGCCCCGACGCCGGACGAGTACGCGATCGCCCTCGCCGAGCTGCTGGAGCGCCTGCGCGACCGCCTCGGCCATGAGCCCGAGGTCGCCGAGGCCGACATCCCCGAGCGCGCCGCCCCGGGAACCCGCAGAAGCTCGTCGCCGCCTACGGCGAGGCGCTCGCCGACGCCGCCGAGCGCGAGCCGCGGCTCGTCGCGCTCGACGCCGACCTCTACCTCGACACGGGCCTCATCCCGCTCCGCGCGCGCTTCCCGGAGCGCTTCGTCGAGTGCGGCATCGCCGAGATGGACATGGTCAGCCAGGCCGGCGGGCTGGCGCTGGGCGGGCTGCTGCCCGCCGTGCACTCCTTCGCGTGCTTCCTCACGCCGCGCGCCAACGAGCAGATCTTCAACAACGCCACCGAGGGCACGAAGGTCCTCTACGCCGGGACGCTCGCCGGCATCGTCCCGGGCGGCCCCGGGCACTCGCACCAGTCCGTCCGCGACATCGCGCTCATGGGCTGCGTGCCCGGGATGGCGTGCCTGGAGCCCGCGTCCGACGACGAGGCGCGCCTCTGCGTCGACTGGGCCGTCGACGAGGCGACCGGCCCGGTCTACATCCGCCTCGTGTCGGTCCCCTGGGATCTCGGCTTCGAGCCCCCGCGGGCCGAGCGGCTGGAGCGCGGCCGCGGCACGGTCGCGCGCGCCGACGGCGACGCGCTGTTCGTCTGCACCGGCCCGGTGCTCGCCTCGCAGGCCTGGCAGGTCGACGGGTCGGCGCTCGTGCTGCTGCCGTGGCTGCGCGACGTCGACGGCGCCTGGCTCGCCGAGGTCGCCGGCGGCGCGGCGGATCGTCTACTCGACAACCACTGGTCAGCGGCGGCCAGGGCGACGCGGTCCGCGCCGCACTGCCGGGGGCGGTCGTCGAGGTCTGGGGCATCGACCGCGTGCCGGCCTGCGGATCCAACGACGAGGTCCTGCGCGCGCACGGCCTCGACGCCGCCGCACTCGCACGCCGTCTCGCCGCCCGATGACCGTCCATGTCTTCTGGGACATCGACGGGACGCTGCTCACGACCGCGCGCGCGGGCATCTTCGCGCTCGAGGACGCGTCGCGCGAGGTCCTCGGCCGCGAGCTGGACCTGTCGACCATGCGAACGGCGGGACTCACGGACGCGGAGATCGCCGTCGAGGTCGCCCGGAGCTTCGGCCTGCAGGAGCGCGCCGGCGACTTCCTCCGCGCGTACGGGCGGCTGCTGCCCGAGCGCCTGCACCGCAAGCGCGGCGAGGTCCTGCCCAACGTCCGCGACGGCCTCGCGGCCTGGACGCCCGCGACGACGCCGTCAACCTCCTGCTCACCGGCAACATCCGCGAGGGGGCGGAGGCGAAGCTGCGCCACTACGGCCTGTGGGACTTCTTCGCGGACACCGGCGGTGCGTTCAGCGTCGAGGGCTCCGACCGGCCGTCGATCGCCCGCGCCGCGCAGGCACTCGCGGGGAGACCTACGCGGGGGAGCGATGCGTACGTCATCGGCGACACGCCGCACGACGTGCGCTGCGGCAAGGTCATCGGCGCGCGGACGGTGGCGGTGGCGACCGGCCCCGGCTACACGCTGACCGAGCTGCAGGCCTGCGACCCCTGGGTGGCGCTCGAGCAGCTGCCTCCGGCGTCCGAGCTGCTCGGGCTCCTCGGGCTCGCGCCGCTCACCTGATCGCCCGCGCGAGGCGCTCGGCGCGGGCCGAGCGCGCCGCGGCCGCCGCGCCGGGGCCGAGCCGGGCGCGGGCCACCGTCAATGGCCGCCCGCGCGACCGCAGGCGCAACGCGCTCTCGCCGGCCGCGGCGACGGCACGCAGCGGCGCGATGCGCCATGCGAGCCGCGCGACCGCGATCGCGGGGCCGGCCGCGGCGACCGGCGCGGCGTCGGTCGCGCGCAGCGCCTCGACCTTGTCGGCGAACGACCGCGCCGCCGGCACGCCGAGGCCCCGCGGTCGCACGAAGAAGGCGAGGAACCTCGCGCGCCGGCCCTCCCAGTCGGCGTCGCCCGCGATCGCCCGCGCGAGCTGTTCGTGATGCTCGGCCGGCGATGCCGCGACGCCGAGGACCCCGCGTTCGGGGTCGGCGAGGTGGGCGAAGTGCAGCGTGCCGCGCTGCGTGTCCGCGTAGCGGTCGACGAGCAGCGTCAGCACCGGGCGGCCCGCGATCGCGCTCTCGATGAGCGCGCTCGTGTTGACGCCGGTCACGACCGCGGCGTGGTGGATCGAGTCATAGAAGTCCTCGCGGGAGGAGCGTGCGACCGGGTCCGCGCCCCGCGCGGGCCAGACGGCGACCTGGTCGCGCGCGGCGATCGGCGATCGAGCCCACTGGGCGCCGTGCTGTGGATGCGGGCGCACGAGGACGCCCGCCTCGCGCAGGCCCGGATGGTCGCTGTCGCGCAGCGCCGCCAGCCACGTCTCGACGTACTGCGCCTCGTCGGGCGCGATGAAGGACGACGAGCCGACGTACAGGATGATCGGGCGGTCGGGGCGCAGGCCGATCTCGGCGCAGAAGGCCTCCCGGTCGCGCGACGCAACCCACCCGAACCAGTGGTCGTACGTGTGTGCTCCGGTCGCGACCACGCGAGCGGGCGACAGGCCGTGCAGCGTCGCGGCCTCCTCGCGCTGCGGCTCGTTCCACACCAGGACGCGATCGGGCGTCTCGCGGATGCGCCCCTTGAGCGTGAGGTTGTCCCAGCTGGCGACGGCCAGCGCCGTCGGGATCCTGCGCCGGCGCGCCGCGCGCAGCCAATCGGTCTGCGGGGCGCCGAGCTCCACCAGCGGGGTCAGCAGGAGCAGGTCGCACGGGTGTTCGTCGAGGAAGCCGTCGACCGCGGGGGACATCGGCGCGGCCGTGTCCAGGGCGTGGAGCGATCGCCCGACGAGGCGCGCGGTCGCACCGCCCGACGCCGCGTGCGCGACAAGCGGGCGCAGCGGCGCGAAGACGGCGGCGCGCGCCCGCGCCCGGGGCTTGGGACGCCGTCGTAGACCGGCTCGAGATAGCGCGCGTAGTCGAGCGCGAGACGCACCTGGACGGCCGCGCGATGGTGCGGCTCACGGCGCCGCGCCGGAGCTGCGGCGAATACCGCCCCCGCGGCGCGCAGCTCCTCGATGAGGGCCGGTAGACGACCTGACTCGGGCCGCCGAGCTCCGTCGCGACGGTCACGGCATGGCCGCGCGCGAGCAGCTCGCGCAGGACGTTGTCGAAGTTACGCAGGAAACCCGCGTTGCGCATGATGAAGAGCACCCGCAGCGGGGGGCCGTCGCTCATCGGCTGGGATTGCTCGCGCCGGTGGTCCGCATCTCCGTGGAGTATCGCTCGTGGCGCCGCGCGGACCCGACGCCATGAGCGCCTAGCATGGGCGGCGATGCGAGCGCGTGCGAGAGGGTCGCGGATCACGGGCCCCGGCGCCGAGTTTCCGCCCGATGCGGCCGTGCAGCTCGTCGGCGTCGGCAAGGTCTTCGGGCCGGTCCTCGTCGCGTCGGTCGCCGATGCCGAGGACCCGGACGACATCATCGACGAGGACGACGAGTTCGGCGACGACGACGAGCAGCAGGCCACGGCGGGCGACCGCGCTCGACGACGTCACCTTCACGATCGCCGCGGGACGTTCCTCGGCGTCGCCGGGGCGGACGCCGCGGGAAAGAGACGCTCGTCCGGCTGATCGCTGCACGCTCGTGCCGACGACCGGCGAGATCCGTGTACGCGGCCGCGTGACGCCACCGCCCGAGACGCTGGCCCGGCTCCTGCCTCCGCACGCCGCGGGTGCCGCGAACCTGTCCCTGCTGGCTCGCTTCCTCGGGCTGCAGGACCGGATCGCCGCGCTCGATGCCGGCGCTGTCTACGCGCCGCGGGACTCCCCGGGCTGGAGGACCGGCCCTTCGCGCAGGTCCCGCGTCGCCAGGTGCCGTTCGCTCGTGGCCGGGTGCTGCACCTGCGACCGGAGGTCTACCTCTTCGATCCGTTCCCAAGATCGCCGACCCGGCCGTCCGCGAGGCCATCGACGCGCTGCTCGCCGACCGCGTGCGCGGCGGTGCGGTCGTCGTCGTGACCGCCGAGGACGCCGACGCGCTGCCGGCGGCGACCAATCTCGTCGCGCAGCTCGAGCTCGGCCGGCTGGCCTCCCTGGAGCCCCGTCGCGCCACGGCGCAGCCCGAGGACGCGGCGCCCGCGCCGCACGCACCCGCGTCGCCTGTACCCGCTCCGGGCGCTGCGGCGCCCATGCCCGCACGTCCGCATGCGCAGAGCGCGGGCAGCGCCGCCGTCCTCGTACGCGTCGAGCCCGCGCCCGGCGACCCTCCCAGCATCCGCATGGTGGTGGACGTCGCCGCGGCGAACGTCGAGCTGGTCTTCGGCTTCATCCTGCGGCCCTCGGCCGGGCGCGGGGCGAAGCTGCGCTCTCCGCGCCTCCTGCTCGACGCGGGGGTCCACGAGGTCGTGGCCGACCTCGGGGCCGTGGCGGCGGCGGGGCACTGCACGATCCAGGTGGGCGTACTCGTCGGCCCGCGGCACGAGCGGATCCTCTGGCCTGCGCTGCTCGACATCGAGCTCCCCGCCGTTGGCGCCGCCCACACGGCGTGGAGCGTCAACGAGCTGGACGCCTCAGAGATGATCGAGCCCGCCGCCGTAGCAGCGCACGAAGCGGCGCAGGCCCAACACGAGCAGGAGCCCCGTGAGGACGCATGACGACGCGAGGGCCAGCGGGCTGGGCCCCGGGGTACCGAGCAGCCCGTGCCGGACGATCTCGATCGCGCCCGTGACAGGGTTGAGCTCGACGAGCGTCCGGGCGCCATCGGGCACCGCGCTCACGGGGTAGATCACGGGCGTCACGAAGTACCACGCGCTGAGGACGAAGCGCAGCCCGAAGCGGATGTCGCGGAAGCGCATGCTGGAGACGGCGAGCTGCAGCCCGATCCCGAGCGCGAGCAGCGCGAGGAGCGCGAAGCCCGCGAGGATCCAGATCGTGTCGAGCCAGAGCACGAGATGCGACGAGCCGTCGATGACGAGGTACGCGGCGACCGTCACGAAGAGGAAGCCCGCGCAGATCGCGAGGTCGACGACCGCCGGGATGAGCGCCGACACGATCACGACGACCGGAGAGACCGCGACGATCTTCAGCGGTCGCCGGTTGAGCTCCAGCGAGCGGGTGGCCCAGTACGCCGCCTCGGCGAAGAAGCTCCAGGTGGCGAACGCCAGGAGGAACGTCACCGCGAACGGCACGGTGCCCGAGTCGACCGGTGCGATGAGGATGAAGACGAACATCTGCCATCCGATCGTCAGCCCCGGCCGCAGCAGCAGCCACCACGCGCCGAGCCACGTGCGCAGGTAGCGCTTCTCGTTGAAGCGCCGCCCGAAGTAGCCCACGAGCGACCGCTCGTTCCAGCCGCGGCGCAGGATCGGCCCAGCGGGCCCGGGCGCGGCCCCGTCACGCGGACGTCGGCGTGCGCCGTCATCGCAGCGAGCGGCTGCTGCGGGGCCTGTCGGACGGGCGCCGATCGCCGAGCAGCAGCAGCCGCAACGCCGCGGGCTCGACGATCTCGAGGTCCACCTCGAGCTGGGCCGCCATGCGGTCCAGCACGTCGACGTCCGCGGCGGGGCCGGCGCGACGGCCCAGCAGGAGCATCGTCGGGACGCCCATCGAGATCGCCAGCGCAGCCACGCCGACGTCCGTCGAGATCGCGGCCTGCGCCCGCTCGAGCCCGTCGGTCAGCGCCACGCCACCGGTGAGATCGAGCTCGATGATCTCCGGGGGGCCGTCGTCCGGGGCCTCGACGAGCACCACTGCCATGGGACGGCCCGCCTCGGCGACCGTCAGGAGCCGCCCGACGAGCTCCGGCCGCACGCCACTCCAGGTCGTGCCCGCCGGGCCGGCGCCCGGGCGCCCCATCGCGAACAGCGACCTGACCTCGGTGTCGCGGTCCAGCGCGGTCCAGGCGAGCTTGTCCGCGCGGATGCCCGCGCAGAGCGCCTCGCAGTGGTCGCTGGGCCCGATGAACCGCGGGGTCGCCGTCTCACCGCGCGCCCGGAGCAGGCGCGCGTACTCGAGACGATTGAGCCCGCCCGCGGGCAGTTCGCGTTCGTCGACCACGAACTCGGGGTCGAGCATCGCGTACCAGCGCGGATCGCCGCCGTCCGTCACGACGACGATCCGGGTGTCCCACGGCAGCGATCGATGAAGGTGACGCAGGAACGGGATCCAGTAGAGCATCTCCCCGGCGAGATCCGCCGGCCACGGCTCGACGATGAAGACCTGCGATGTCTGGGCCTGGGCGGGGGCGGGCGCCTCGATGCCGTCCTGGGACGACCGGCGCCCCCGGCGCAGGGCCTCGATGGCGGTCCGGCGCAGGTGCGCCGCGGCCCGGCTGCGCGCCTTGCGCAGACCCCTGGTTGCGAGCCCCGGGAGCCGGCGCGGATCGGCCGGAAACGAGAGTCCGACGAGCAGCGCGAGCAGCGCGCGCGTGCCCGCCTCGGGCCGGATCGGCTCGACGCTCGACTGCGACGGACCGTCGAGCAGCTGCCGGATGGCATCGGCGACGAGCGGCGACGCCGGCCGGTCGATCCCGTGCGGGCGGATGAAGTCCGCCACGAAGCGCTGCGCGTGATCGTCGTCCAGCGCGCCCGCGTGGACGGCCTCGAGGTTGCGAACGAGCTCGGCGAGGTCCGCGGCGACATAGAGCAGCCCCCCGTGCTCGACGAGCAGGTGCTTGAAGTGCAGCGTTCCCTGCTGGGAGTCGGCGAACTGCGGATCGAGCACCGTGTGGACGGAGCGCCCGACGATGCCGGCCTCGATCTGGGCGCTCGTGTTGATGCCGACGACGGCGAGGCTGTGGTACATCGAGTCGTAGAAGCCCTGCTTGGAGGAGTCACGCACCGGCTGCTCGCCCTCCCGCGGCCAGATGACCACGTTGCCGCAGTCGCTGAAGTCGGCGGTCGCCCACTGCTCGGCGTTCTGCGGGTGCGGCCGGATGAGGACTCCGGCGCCGGCGAGCGGGCCATCGCTCGCGCGCAGCGCCTCGACGAGGCGCCGCACGAAGGGGACCTCGTCGGGCGCGATGAACGGTGACGAGCACAGATACAGGACGTAGGGCCGACCGGGGTCCAGTCCGACGCGCGTCGCAAACTCCTCCCGGGACCCGGACGCGGAGATCTCAAACCAGTCGTCGAAGCGCTGGGCGCCCGTGACGGCGACGCGCTCGGCGGGGACGCCGTGCAGTTGCACCGCCTCGGCGCGCTGAGCCTCGTTCCAAACGACGACGAGATCCGTCGGCGATTTGATGAGCCCCTTGTTCGTGAGGTTGTCCCAGCTGGTGACGAGCAGCGCCGACGGGATGCGGAGCTCGCGCGCCGCATCGAGGAACTCCGGGTCGGTGGAGCCGATCGCGAGGTGCGGCGTCGTGAGGAAGACATGGGGCGCCAGGCCGCGCAGCCAGCGCGTGGGCCGCGACGCCACGGGGAGCGCGTTGGCGAGTCGCAGTGCCCAGGCGGACGCCGCGTCGGCGTAGGCGGCATGACGGATGCGCCCGAGCGTCGGCAGGTACAGCGTGATGGCGAACGCCGACAGCGCGCTGTCGCGGCGGCGCAGGAGCTTGGCGCGCGCCCGGGCGCGCAGCGCGTGCGAGTCGCGGTAACGCGGGTGCTGATAGCGCATGAAGTCGGCCAGCCCCCGCAGGGCCCGCCGCAGGCTGTCGCTGTTGCCCTGGCGGATCTTGGGCGCGCGGGAGATCGTGAAGTTCAGAAACTCGTTCGCGAACCGCTCGGCGATGCGGTCCGGCGACTTCTTCGTCGGATTGGCCACCGCGACGTGCACCTCGTGCCCCTCCTCCAGGAGCAGCCTGATCGCCCGCTCGTAGTTACGGACATAACCGAGGTGCATCGCGAGCAGCAGGATGCGCTTCGGCCGGTGACGTGGAGGGTGACTCATCGTGTTCGCGGGCAGCAGGGCCACCTTCCGTCACATGCCGGCGAGGGTGAGTGCCGGGGAGTTCCGCGCATCGACCGGCGTCAGCGGGGCCCCGAGCTGCGCCGCCGCCCTGCGCGCGACGGCCAGGTGAGATCTGAGGAAATGCTCCGGCGCCGAATAGTACGCGAAGGATGGAACGCCATAGGCGGGGGCGAGATAGGAGAACCCGCCGTAGGTTCCGAAGAACGCGTTCGCGCGGGCGAGGACCACGCTCTGTGCCTCGAGGTTGCGGGCCGCCGGGACGCCCTCGAGCGGATACACGATCTCGTGACTCGACTTCAGCGCAGCAGTGGTGAATTCCTCATGGTCATCGAGCTGCAACCCCGTCTCCAGCAGCACGACGGGAGCCACGTCGGCAAGGCGCTGGATCACCTTGCGCACGACCTTGCGATTGGCCGCCGAGTCCGGGAACGACGGGCGCGCGTAGAACTTCACCGCAAAGAACTCGCCGTCCGGGAGGCGCGCCTCGATCTCATCCCATTGCGGTGGCGTAAAGCGCGTGTGAATCGTGCTGTCGAGGACGGTCGCCAGCGGCTCCCGCCCGCGCCAGAAGGCGCGAAACAGCCAGTACATGAGCGAGGGGTGCAGGACCGAGTCGCCGTTGCGGCCGACGTCGAGGCCGACGCGCCGCAGCGCCTCGCGCTCGAAGGGCCCGAACGCCATCTGCTTCTGGCCGCCCGCCGTCCGCCAGCGCTCCTCGGTGTGATGGCGGAACTCCGCCTCGGTGAACCCGTCGAGCAGGTCGAGGTACGACCCGCCGAGCGCCCCGTACCAGGTGCTGACCCCGCCGCGCGAGACGACGACCAGGCGCGCGGGATCCAGTCCGTACTCGGCCTGCAACCAGGTGACGAACGGGATCCAGTACAGCACCTCGAACCCGAGCTCCGAGAGCCAGGGCCCGACGATGATCGGCGCGTCGCCGCGGGCGAGGCGCTCCGCGTCGCGCCGCACCGTCTCGCGGGCCTTGCCGCGAGACCCACGCACCGCCGCCGCGGGCGTCACCCGCGCCCTCCGGACGTCGAGACCAGCGGCAGGCCGGCCGCCTCGAGTCGCTCGACGATCCCGGGCATGAACTCGCGGTGGCGCTCATGGGAGCGGAAGGCGTCGGCCGGCGAGCACGTCGGCAGCTCCGGGGCCAGGCCCTCCTGCACGAAGAACGCGTTGGCGCCGCGAGGCTCGACGGCGACGAGGCGGTAGCCGCGCTCGGCGCCGAGATCGACGAACGACCCCAGGGACGCGCCGAAGTACATCCTCGGGACGCCGCGTGCGGCGGGTCGCCGGAACTCGGGATCGTAGGGGACGGAGACGCGCAGCTCCGGGCCGAACGACGAGTTGTACTCGACGACGACGACCCGCGGGTCGACGGCGTCGAGGGCCGACCAGATCCACCAGTCGTTGCCGTCCAGGTCGATCCCGAGCTGGTCGATGGGTCCCTCGAAGCCCGCGCCTCGCAACAGGTCGTTCACGGACTCTGCTGTTACCCAATGCGCCGCGCCGTGAACGCGGGCCGGGTTGAGCGCGCACGCGGTGGCGACGTTGTGCTCGGACGCGTCGACCATCAGACCGCTCCAGCCGAGCTCGGCGGCCAGGACGCCCGAGTTGCCGCCGTTGGGCCCGCACCCGAGCTCCACGAAGCGCCGTGTCAGCGGGCCGATCGCGACCTGGAGCGCCAGCGTGATCCCATCCTCCTCGAACTGCGAGTGCAGCCCGAACCGCGCATCCACGAGGCGGCGCTCGGGGGCGGCGAGCCCGGCGGGGATCATGAGATGGCGAACGACGCTCGCCACCTGCGTCTCGAGACGGGCGAGGCGGCGATCGAACTGCCGCAGACGGCTGTCGAGCACGTCGTCGCGCGCCGCCTCCTTCTGCGCGCGGGCCTGTTCCTTCTGCACCCGGACGAGCTCCTTCTCCGCGCGGGCGGCCTCCTTGTCGTGCGGGCGCGCGCGCGGCGTCATCCGCCGGCGTCCCGCAGGGCCGCCACGAGCTGCGACCACGACCACGCCTGCGCGGTCTCCATCGCCCGCACGCTGAGGCGCCGCAGCGTGAGCGTGTCGAGCGGGAGCTCGTCGCAGCGCTGAATGTCGATGACGTTGTCCATGTGCACGAGCGACGGCGGCGAATGCTCGTCGAGGTTCGTGATGACGACGGCGCCGCGCTCCATCGCGGAGGCGATCGACGTGTTGTTCGCCCGCACGCCTTCGCGGAAGAACGCGGCGAAGAACGTCGTCTCGAGCAATGTTGGCGACGGCGACGTCCGACAGGTTGCCGAGGAAGTACAGGCCGGCGGGGAAGAGCTCGTGCATCTCGTCGAAGACGGTCTGCGAGTCCTCCAGCGACGAGGTCTCGTGCTTCGCGTCGGAGATCCGTATCGCGTATGAGCTGCCGCCCGGTCCAGCAGGTCGCGCAGCCGCCCGAACATGTCGGCCCGGATCTTGTGCGCCATGCCGAAGGAGAAGACGCTGACCTGCGCGGGATTGAAGGGCCGCAGGTCGTTGACGAGCCCCGGCGCCCAGGCGCGCACGACCGGGGCGCCGGACGCGGCCAGCCGGGCGAGGATCTCGTCGTTGCCGCAGAAGACGGTCACCGCGCGCTCCAGCAACCGCTGCTCGAGCGGCGACGCGACGAGCGCGTGGAGGAACAGCCGGATCGCGACATCCGGGGCGAATTCGTCGAGCAGGCGCTCGAGCGCGTGCCGCTCCGGGCCGGAGAGCTCCGCGGACTTGAAGGAGAGCAGCGGGGCCGGAGATCCGCGACCCGGGCATCCGTCAGCGACAGCAGCGGCACGCCGAGCTCTTCGGCGAGCAGCTGGTTGAACTTCGCGACGCCGGAGGTGAACGGGTTCATGTGATGGGACACGACCGCGTCGATGGCGGCGACCCGCCGCCCGCCGCGCGGCTCGGTGCCTGGGCCCTCGCGCCGGCTCTCGCGCGAGCTCCCGCGTTGGCCTGGAGGTACTCGCGCAGCAGGCGCGACGAGGAGTCCACGACCGTGTCGACATAGACGATCTCGATCCCGAGCTCCGCGCAGAGCTCCGTCTTCGGGACGGGCAGCCGACCGCGCCAGTCCGCGCCCTTGACGTAGGCGGCCGGCCGCAGCTGTTCGAGCACGCTGACGGTCGTGTCGTTGACAGATGCACGTAGTCGATGTCGCGCAGGGCATCGAGGATCGCCGCACGCTGGCTCTCGGGAGCAGTGGCTCGTGCTTCGCGCGGACGTAGTCGTCGCCGGAGAGGTTGCACAGCAGCGGGCGCCCGAGCTCGCGCGCCGCCCGGAAGTATGCGATGTGGCCGCCGTGGAGCGGATCGAAGCCGCCGTCCACCATCGCGACGCGCGCGGCATGGCGCCGAGCTGCTCGTGGGCACGATCACTGTGCGCTCCCCCCCGTGGCGCTCGCCAGGAAGCCGTCGAGCGCGCCGGCGTCGCCCGTGTCGGCCGTGACGTACCGCGCGCCGAGCTCGTGCGCCGCACGCTGGGCGATCGTGAGATGCAGGGGGTTGTAGCTGCGCACGGACGAGAAGGCGAGCGTCGGGACGTCGAGGAGGGGCCCGAGATAGGAAAACCCACCGTAACTGCAAAGGAGCGCATCCGCACCGGCGACGATCGCCGACTGCGCGGCGAGGTTGTCGCGCGCGCCGAACAGCCCACCGGTCGTCAGCACGTCTTGTCCGGCGCCCACCGCGACGTCCTCGTGGTCGTCGATCGCGATGCCCGCGGAGAGGAGCACCACCGCGCTGCGCTCACTCAGGCGTCGCACGAGCTCGGCGACGAAGCGCCGGTTGTGCGCCGTGTCCGGCAGCGCATCGCTGTGGTAGGCCTTCACGGCCACGTACGCGCCGGGGAGCTGGCCGGTCGCCGGGTGCGACACGGGCGGCAGCGTCGCGAAGCGCAGGCGCTGCGCGACGGTCTCGACCGCCGAACGCCCCGACCAGTAGTAGCGAAACGCCCGGTACAGGACGGACGGGTGCACGAGCTCGGCGTCCGGGTCGAGCGCCGCGCCGGCGCGCTGGAGGATCTCGGCGTCCATCTCGGTGAGCGCCAGCTGTTTCTGGCCACCCTCGGCGCGCACGCGGCGCGCGGTGAGGTCGCGGTACTCCTCGGGCGTGAGCAGGTCCAGGAGCTCCACCGCGCTCGTTGCGAACTCGCGGTACCAGCAGGCGGCGCCGCCACGCGTGAGCACCGTGACGCGCTCGGGCGCGATCGCGCGCCGCGCGAGCGCCCAGCGCAGCAGCGGGACCCAGTACAGCAGCTCGAAACCGACCTCCGAAACCCATGGCCCGACCACGATCGGCCCGCCGCCGGCACCGATGCGGTCCAGGTCGGCGGCCGCGCGCCGCTCACTGTGGATCTGATGCAGCCGGCCGGCGGCCCGGGCGCTCGACCGTACTCCCCGGCGTGCGACGGAGCGCCCGCGGCGCTCAGGCCGCGACGGCCCGCTCATACACGAGCACGCGATTCTTGTCGCCCCAGTCCATCTTCGCCTCGAGCTCGGGACAGCGCCGGAATCCCTCGAGCACGAACAGCACGCGCAGGAAGTCCTTGGCCAGCAAGGTGATGTGCGACGGGTCGACGTCGAACTGCGTCGTGAAAGCGAGCAGGTTCGCCGGGTCCGGGTGATAGCGCGTGGTGACGTACGCGTAGCGCGAGCTCGCGCGGCAGATCTGGTGCACGGTCTGGCGCACCTCGAGCACGGTCATGTGCTCGAGCACTTCGCGGCAGATGACGAGGTCGTAGGCCCGGGGCTCGACGTGCGGGTCGGTGACCGAGGCGATGCTGATGCGATCGCGTACGTCGGGCGGCGCGAGGTCGCGACTGGCCTCGGCGTAGTCCACGCCATGCACGTCGACGCCGAGCTCGTGGAGCAGCTGCATGAGAAAGCCCGGGCCGCAGCCGAGGTCCAGCACGCTCGCCGGGGCGAAGACGTCGTGGATGAGCTGCGGGTTGCGCCCCTCGATCCGGCGGCGCGTCTCGAGGTCGTAGCGGTTGTCGTCCTCGCGCCAGTCCGACGCGAAGTACTCCTCGTCGTAGTGCTCGGACGCGACGGGCTCCTGGGCAAGGACGGCGGCCTCGAACACGTCGACGATCGTCGCGAATTCCGGCTGGTCGGGGTGGCGCATCGCGCGAACCTTAGTCAGTTCGCCGTGGTCGAGAACGTGAGGCTGATCGCGCTGACCGACGCCGCCGGCTCGTGATCGTTGTGGACGAGTTCGACCCGCAGGACGTGCGACCCCGGCGCGAGGCCGCTGTACGTCATCCGCCCGACGACGGAGCCCGAATAGCTGCCACCGCTGTTCTCGATCTTCATCAGCGCGGAATCGGAATGCTCCGGAGTGTCGTATCTGCCGCTGTCGAGCTGGAAGTGCAGGTGGACGAGCCCGTCGGTCCTGTCGGTCACGACGTTGGGCAGTGGCGCGAGCTTGCCGTTGAGGCGCACGCGGACGCGGACGCGGTCCCCGGCCACGGTGGCTCCGTCCAGCGGGGAGACGGCCGTGACCTGCGTGGCCTGGCCGGCGGCGCTCACCTTCTGGGCCTGCGGCTGACCCGGCGCTGCCGGCGGCGGTCCCGCGACATCGTCGCCGAGGCCCGCCCAGCCCACGAGGATCAGCAGCGTGTACGGGACGCCGACCAGGACACCGAAGATCGCGAGCGGCACGACGTAGCGGCGCACGCGGGGCGCGCGGGTCGCGGTCATGGGGTCACCGGCACCGTCAGCGACAGGTCCGGCGCCTCGCCCGGCTGCCGGCGTGCGATGCGCGAACGGATGCGCTGCACCGGGCGGTCGATGACGTGGATGTACACCGTGCAGATCGCGAGCGTGATCACGAGCACGGCCTCACCGACCCAGGGCGCGGTCCGTGCTTCCAGGAGCGCCGCGACGGCGTAGTGGAACACGTAGATCGGATACGAGTACTCACCGATCCGGCTGTCCCACCGCCAGTTCTTGGTGAGGTAGAACATGAACGGCACGGGCGCGGCGAACAGGACGTAGAACAGGTCGAAGGCGGGGCGCAGGCAGTCGTTCAGGACGGCCAGCCCCTGAAGATCATGCGACCGCGAGGAGCCCGACGCGGCCGACAGCCCGCGCTTGATCCGTTCCGGGGACGCCGCGCGCGCAGCTCGCGGTAGCCGTGGTAGCCGACCGCGCCGAGCAGGAAGTATTGGAGCTGCATGGCGAAGATCGACGCGTCGTCGAGCGGGAAGCCCCGCCAGTGCATGAACCCGTCGACGAGGATCCGGTTGACCAGCAGCGCGCCGGTCAGCAGGACCAGCGGGCGCGCACGCAGCCGGACCAGAAACGGCGCCAGCAGGTAGAACTGCAGCTCGATCGCGAGTGTCCACGCCTGCGGGACGAAGAGCAGGTTCTGCCCGCCGCCGACGCCGTCGTGCAGGAAGCTCGGCCAGGCGATGCTGAAGTCGGGGTTGACCGTGATGTAGCGGGTGAGGTCCATCCCGATCAGCGTCAGGTTGCTGAAAGTCGACCAGATGAACCACACGCTGCCGCCTCGAGCACGCGCCGCGCGCTCCCGGGGGAGTGGCGCGGGCTCGGGTCGGATCAGCGCGAAGACCACGACGGACAGGGCAGCGCGGTCAGGTAGGGCACGTAGATCCGCAGCGCGCGGTTGACGTAGAAGCCGCGCAGGTCGGCGTACTTCTCGCACAGGATCAGCGTGATCAAAAAGCCCGAGATGATGTAGAAGCACGTCACGGCCTGATCGCCGTTGAGCAGCGAGATCCCGAGGATCGGCTCGGAGTGGGTGATCAGCACCGAGATCGCCAGCAGCGCGCGGATCACGCCCATCCGCGACCTCCCGAGGGCGTCAAGGCGCCTCGGTCAGGCCGACGAGCACCAGCGCGACGATCGGCACGATGACGAGCACGAAGATCGCAACGGAGTAGAGGGCGTAAGAGCGCGCTGAAAGCTGGCGATTCACAGCGAGAGGACGGGCAGACGGCGATTCCCGGGGCGCCCACGGGCCCATCGGCGCCGCGGACGGGTCAGGGTAGCTCAAGCGTCCCCTACCCTTCGCCCGGATGCGCTTCCTGTTCACCACCCTCCAGTTCCAGGAGAGCGAGTTCTACGGCCGCGTCGCGGAGGAGCTGCGCGGCTCGGGCACGAGGCCGCGCACGTGACGTACTCGCGGCGCTCGGCGGCGCGCTCGGCGCGCGCTGCCTCGCCGACGAGCTCGCGGCCGTCGCCGACGCCACCGACTCGGAGGCGGAGCGCCGGCGGATCGCCGCCACGTACGACATCCCGACGCTGCGCGACGTCTACCGGACCGACTGGCCGCTCGAGGCGACCGACGAGCCCGCGGCGGTGCAGCGCACGGTGCGCCACTTCCTCGCGCTGGAGCGGATCTTCGACGAGCTCCGCGCCCGACGTCGTCGTCCCCGAGGTCGGCAGCGAGACGATGCGCACCGCGGCGCACCTCATCGCCCTGCGCGCGCGGGATCGGCGCGCTGTTCCTCTTCTACACGCTCTTCCCGCGCCCGCTGCGCCTGTACCGCGACACGATGCACGCGCCGATCGTCGCCGCGGAGGACCTGCGCGCGCTCAGCCCCGGGAGCGCGCGCAGGTCGAGGGCTTCATCGCCGAGTTCACCGCGCGCGACAAGCCGATCCGCGACTACCGCGAGCCGCGCGTCACCCCGACGACGCTGCGCGACTTCGCGCGCCACATCGTCGTCAGCGCGCGCGACGACCGCGACAACGAGTACCTCCGGCCGGAGCGCTTCGTCACGAACTTCGCCCGCGAGCGCGTGCGCGGCGCGGCGGCCCAGCGACTGTACGAGCCGCGGCGGCCGGGGCGGCCGTTCGTCTACTTCCCGCTGCACGTCGTCGACGACTACAAGATCAAGCGCGTCATCCCGCACTGCTACGACCAGGCGTCGCTCATCGAGCAGGTCGCGGGCGCGCTGCCGCACGGCTACGACATCGTCCTCAAGGAGCACCCGATGTCGATCGGGCGCAACCGCCTCGCCCTGCTGCGCCGCCTGGCGCGGATCCCCAACGTCCGGCTCGTCGCACCGCGGACCTCCTCGCACGACCTCATCCGCGAGGCGGAGGCGATCGTCGTCATCTCCTCGACGGTCGGCCTCGAGGCGCTGCTGCACGGGCGCCCCGTGCTGACGCTCGGCCAGCCGTTCTACTCCGGTTACGGCGTGACGCTCGACGTCGACTCCTTCAGCGAGATCCGCGAGGCCGTGCCCGCGGTGCTCGGCTTCGAGCCCGACCGCGAGCGCACGCTGCGTTTCCTCGCCGCCGCGATGCGCGCGTGCCGGCCGGGCAAGCCGGTGCTCGTCGATCGCTCCGACGCCAACGCGCGCGAGCTCGCGGCGTCGCTGGACGCCGCGGCGCGCGGCGAGCCGCCGCCGCCGCTCGTCCCTGCGGCCCCCGCGGCCGCGACGCAGGCGTGAGCCCGCTGCGCGTCGGCCTCGAGCTCACGGTCCTCGAGCTCGACCGCGGCGGCATCGCCCGCAGCGTGCGTCGGCTGGCGGCCGAGCTCGGGGCGCGCGCCGACGTCGAGCTCGTGACGTTCGCCCAGGGCGGGGCGCGCGCGGCCGCGTCGCGCGGGGGCCGACGCGCGAGCTGGCTGGCTGCCGTTCGCGCTGCCGCGCCGTGCCGCACGGGCGCGCCTGGACGTCCTGCACTGCCCGTCGCCCCTCGTGCCGGCGCGGCCGGTGGGGATGGCGCTCGTCGTCACCGTCCACGACGTGCTCGCCTGGGCGCACCCGGAGTGGTTGGGGCGCGAGAACGCCCTGCAGCACCGGCTCGTCCTGCAGCGCGTGCTGGCGCGGGCGCGATGGTGCTGACGTCGTCGCAGTTCACCGCGGGCGAGCTGCGCGCGCGCTTCGGGCTGCAGCGCGTCTCCGTCGTGCCGCTCGGCGTCGACGCAGCGTTCACGCCCGACGGCGAGCGCGGCGTGGACGGCGTCGAGGGCCCGTACCTGGTCGCCGTCGGCACGCTGCAGCCGCGCAAGGACCTCGAGACGGCGCTCGCGGCGTTCGAGCACTGCGCGGCCGCCGGCGCGCCGCACGCGCTCGTCGTGGCGGGCCGCGCGGCTGGCACGACGAGGCGACCGTCGCGCGCCTGCTCGCGTCGCCGTTCGCGCCCGGATCCACCTGCTCGGGCACGTCGGCGAGGAGGCGCTCGTCCGCGCGCTGCGCGGCGCCGACGCGCTGCTGTTCCCGTCGCGCCACGAGGGCTTCGGCCTCCCGCCGCTGGAGGCGATGGCCTGCGGCACGCCGGTCGTGGCGGTGCGCGCGACGGCCGTGCCGGAGGTCGTCGGCGACGCCGCCGTGCTCGCCGAGCCGGGCGACGCGGGCGCGTTCGCGCGCGCTCGAGGCGCTGCTCGCCGATCGCGCCCGGCGCGCCGAGCTGCGCGAGCGCGGGCTGCGCCGTGCCGCGCAGTTCACGTGGGCGCGCTACGCCGAGCTGACCGTCGCGGCCTACCGCGAGGCGGCGGCATGATGCCTCTCGCTCGACCTGCGGCGGCGAGCGCGCCGTCTGCGATGACGCTGCGCGTCCCGGATGCCGACGCAGTCGCGCGGGCGGCCGCCGAGAGCCCGCTGACGTACGGGCCGGCGTTCAGCGCGCTCGCCGACCCCGCCGAGCTGCGCTTCCGCGACGAGATCGAGCCCGCGCTGCGCGGCGACGGCGTCGTCGACTGGATGCGCCGCAAGGAGCTGGCGCAGAAGATCGCCCATGTCCTGCATCACTCCGGGCTGACGCCGGCCGGACCATCGTCGAGCTCGGCGCCGGGACCTGCTGGCTGTCGGCGACGCTCGCCCGCGACCCTGCGGTGGAGCGCGTCGTGGGCGTCGAGTTCTCGCGTCACCGGCTCCAGGAGCTCGCCCCGATCGCCATCGCGGCGATCGGCGCCCCGGCGGCGAAGATCCAGCGCCGGCACGCGGACTTCAACGCGCCCGGCCTAGCCCGGATGCGCGGACCTCGTCGTCACCGACGCCGCCTTCCATCATGCCGCAGATCCCGGCCATCTCGCCGCCGTCGCGTACGAGCTCCTGCGCCCGGGCGGGGCGATCCTGCTCTTCCGCGAGCCGACGCTCGCGCTGCTGCGGCGCACGCGCGACCACGGCATCGAGGGCGACCACGGGAGCTTCGAGCACGAGTACACCGCACGGGGCTACGCGCGCGTCCTGCGAACGGCCGGATTCGGCGCGGTCCGCCGCGTCGCCGCACCGGGCGCGACCGGCCGCCGCGGGCGCCTGCTCATGCGCCCGCCGCTGTTGTGGCTCAACGGCATCGCGTTCGCCGAGTTCGCCTACCTCGGCGTGCGCCCGCCGCTCTCCAGCGCGCGCTCGTAGGTCCGCAGCGTCGCCGCGGCGCAGCGCTGCCACGTGAACTGCGCCGCCCGGGCGCGCCCGCGTGCGGCGAGCTCGTCGCAGCGCGCGCCGCCGGCGAGCAGCACGCGCATCGCGTCCGCCATCCCGGCGCCGTCGGCGGGGTCAAACAGCAGCGCCGCATCGCCGGCGACCTCGGGCAGCGAGGTCGCGTCGGAGCAGGCGACCGGCAGGCCGCGGCGCATCGCCTCGAGCACCGGCAGCCCGAAGCCCTCGAACAACGACGGGTAGACGAAGCCGTCGGCCAGCGCGTAGAGCCCCTCGAGATCGGCGTCGAAGACCCAGCCCGTGAGCCGCACGCGGTCGCCGAGCCCGAGCCGCTCGAGGTGGGCCTGCAACGCGGCGCGCCCGCGGCCGGGATGGCCGGCGATGACGAGCACCGGATCGCCGCCGATGCCGGCGAACACCTCCACGAGCGCGTCGAGGTTCTTGTGCGGGAGCACGGGCGACACGCACAGCAGCACGCCCGCGTCGCCCAGCCCGTGGCGCTCGCGCAGCTCGGCGGCGCCCGTCGCATCGCCGCGCTCCAGGCCCGTCCCGAGCCACGCGACGTCGACCCGGTCCGGATCCACCCGAGCCGCTGCACGACGTCGCGGCGCGTGGCGTCGGAATCGACGAGCACCCGTCGCGCCCGCCGGGCGCCGAGCGGCACGAGCAGCCGCAGCCCCGCGCGCGCCGCCGGCGGGAAGGCGCCGGGGAAGTGGTCGTAGATGAGGTCGTGGATCGTCACGACCCGGGGCACGCGGCCGGCGAGCGGGGAGGTCGTCCCGAACGAGTGCAGCAGGTCGATCCGATGACGGCGGGCGGCGCCCGCCATGAGCGTGAGCTCCGCAAGGATGCGGGCGGGCTTCAGTGCCGAGCGCACCGGCAGCGCCACGATCGCGACGTTCGCGGGCCATGCCTGCGCGCGCAGCGAGGCCTGCGCCTCGCGCCCGCAGAAGGCGACGAACGTCGCGTCCGGGCGCTCGAGCGCGAGCGCGCGGATAAGCTCACGGGCGTAGGTCTCGGTCCCCCCGACGGCCCCGGGCACGAGGTACAGGAGGTTCAGACCGATGCGCAGCTCACGGCTTGGCTCGCGGACAATGCCGTCATGCACGTGGGCCATGCGGCTGACAGGGTACCCGGCATCCTGAGCCTGTCGATCATCGTCGTCTGCTTCGGCGAGGACGTCCGGGCGCTGCTCGACGAGCTCGGGCGCCAGCGCCGCCCCGGTGACGAGGTCATCGTCGTCGACAACGCCGCCGCGCGCGACGGCGGCGCGTCGGTCCACGCGCATCCGCAGGCCGATCGCATCCTCGCGCCGGGCCGCAACCTCGGCTACGGCGGCGCGGTCAACCTCGCGGCCGCAGGCGCCGCCGGTGACGCGATCCTCGTCCTCAACCCCGACGCGATGCCGCAGGCCGGCTGCCTCGATCGCCTGCGCGCGCCGCCCGCGGAGTGGGACGCGTGGATGGGCGTCGTGACGCTGCCGGCGGGAACGCTGCTGAACGCCGGCGGCGGCGAGTCGCACTTCCTCGGCTTCAGCTGGGCGGCACGCCACGAAGAGGACGTGCGGACGCTCCCCGGCGACCCGTTCACGACGGCGTTTCTCTCGGGGGCCTGTCTCGTCGTCCGCATGCGCGCGTGGAAGGCGGTGGGCGGCTTCGCCGAGGACTACTTCATGTACCACGAGGACGTCGACCTCTCACACCGGATGCGGCTGCGGGGGATCGCCTTCGGCGTCCTGCCGGACGCCCGCGTCAGCCACGAGTACGAGTTCCACAAGGGCGCCATGAAATGGCGCATGCTCGAGCGCAACCGCTGGAAGACCGTCCTGCGCACGTACCCGGGTCCGCTGCTGGCCGCCGTGCTGCCGCTGATGCTGCTCGTCGAGCCGGCGCTGCTCGTGGTCGCCGCGGCCGGCGGCTGGCTGCCGGCGAAGCTGCGCTCGTGGGTGGATCTGCTGCGCTGGCTGCCGCGCATGCCACGCGAGCGGCGGGCGATCCAGGGGGCGACGGTCATCGCGCCGGCGGACTTCGCGGCGGCGCTGAGCCACGGCCTGGACTCCCCGTTCTTCGGGCGCGCCGGGAGCCGGCGCTGGCTGCGCGCGGCCATGCGCGCGTACTGGCGGACGGCGACGCGGCTCCTGTCGGCCCGCGCCGGCGCGCGCTCGCGCTGAACGCCGGGTCCACTAGCGTGGCGGCGGTGCTGCTGAGCTGGATCGCCTATCCCGCGGCGCTCGCGGTCCTCTGCGTGGGCTGCGGGCTGCTCGTCGACCGCGCCACGCGGCGCACGCTCCCGCGCGCGCTGCTGCTGCCCGCCGGCTTCGCTGCGCTGATCGTGCTCGCGACCCTGTTGACGGTCCTCGCGGCGACCGCGCAGCTCGCGGCGCCGGCGCTCGCCGTCGCGGCGGTCGCGGGGTTCGTCGCCGGGCTGCGCGGGGGCCGCGCGACGCGCTGGCGCCCGACGATCGCCTGGACCGCGCCCGCAGCCGCGATGGCCATCGCCTTCGCGGCGCTGGCCGCGCCCGTCGTGCTGACGGGCGCGCCGGGCTCACGGGCTACGGACGGATCGTCGACCCCGCGTCGCAGATCGATCTCGCGCGGTTCCTCGTCGACCACGGGCGCTCGCTGGCGGGCATCGGCGCCGACTCCTCCTACGACATCGTCGCCGACAAGCTGCTGAGCGCCGGGTACCCGGGCGGGGCGCAGGCGGCGCTCGGCGCGTCGGCGCAGCTCGGGCAGATCGACGTCATCTGGGCCTGGCAGCCGTTCATGGCCTGGATGGGGGCGATGCTCGCGCTGTCGCTCTACGTCCTGCTGGCCCGAGCGATCCCGAACAGGGCCCTGCGGGCGCTCGCCGCGGGCGTCGCGGCCCAGCCGACGATCCTCTACTCCTACGCGCTGGCCTCGGGGGTCAAGGAGCTCGCCGCCGCGCTGCTGATCGCGCTGCTGGCGGCGGTGCTGACGGCCGCGCCCCGTCCCGCGCTGCCCGCCGGCCTCGCGGTCGCCGCGGGGCTGTGCGCGGTGAACGTCGGGATCGTGCCCTGGGCGCTCGTGCTGCTCGCCGTCGTGCTCGGGCCCCGGCTCGCCCGCGCCGTTCGCGCGCGGGGACGGCCGCGGATCGCCGGGCGCACGGGGCTGCTCGCGGTCGCCGGCGTCCTGCTCGTCGCGGTGCCGACGATCGCCGCGGCGATCAAGCTCGAGCCGTTCCTGTCGGCGGGCGGGCCGGCCGACCTCGGCAATCTCGCGGCGCCGGTGCCGTTGTGGTCGACGATCGGCCCGTGGCTGACGTCCGACCACCGCTATCCGCTCTCGGTGGCGGGCACCGAGACGCAGACCGCGCTGCTCGCGGGCTTCGTCGGGCTGCTCGCGCTGCTCGGGGCGGCACGCGCGTTCTCCGCGCGCGACCGCGGCCTGTACGCCGCCGGGGCCGCGGCCGTGATCGGCGTTGCCTTCGTCGTCCTGCAGGCGACGGCCTGGGTGGAGCTGAAGGCGTTCGCGATCAGCGCGCCGCTCGTCGTCGCGCTCGCCTTCGCCGGCGCCGCGGCGCTGCACCGCGGCGGCCGATGGCGCTGGCTCGCCGTCGCCGCCGGCGCGGGCGTCGCGGCATCGATCCTCGCCGGCAACCTGCTCGTCTACCGCACCGAGCCGCTGGCGCCGCATGCGCGCTTCACCGAGTTGCATCAGCTCGGCGAGCGCTACGCCGGGCAGGGTCCCGCGCTGCTGCCGTCATACGACGAGTACGCCGCCTACCTCATGCGCGACGCGGACCTCACGGTGATGTCCGACGTGCCCCGCGACGCCTTCACCCAGCCGCCCGCCGAGGACGCGATCGTCTTCTCCGCCGACCTCGACGCCCTGCGCACGGACTACATCGACCATTTCAGGCTCCTCGTCGTGCGCCGCGGCGACCCCACGCAGAGCCGGCCGGCGTCGAACTGGCGCCTCGCGGAGAGCACCGGGCGCTACGACGTGTACCGCCGCATCCCATCGGCCCCGGCGGTGCTGGCGCACATCCCCGGCCCAGGCCCCGGCTCGGCGGCGATCTGCGCCACGCTGCGCGCCGAGCTCGCGCGTGCCGGCGCCGGCTCGCGGGTGGCCTCTGCCGGGCTCGCACCCGGCGACGCCCTGTTCGAGCTTCCGGCCGACGTCCTGCCGCCCGGCTGGATCGCCAGCGGTGAGGACCGCCTCGCCCGCGGGCCGGGCCGCATCCCCGTCACGGCCGTCGTCTCGCAGCCGGCGGCGTACGACGTGTTCCTGCGCGGCTCCTTCGGCCGCCGCGTCGCGGTGGCGCTCGACGGGCGGGCGTTCGCGTCGCTGCGCTGGCGGGAGAACTACCCGCTGCCGTTCGAGCCGCTCGGGCGGCGCGCCTGACCGCCGGCCGCCACCCCTTCGAGATCCTGCGCGGCGGCGGCAGTGTCCTCCCGGGGACGGGCAACGAGCTCGCCGCCGAGGGCATCCTCACGCGCATCGGGCCGATCGCGCTCGTCCGCCGCGCGGCGCGGCGGCGGGCTGCGGATCGCGTCCGCGCGACGCCGGGCTGGCGGCTGCCGCAGAGGCCCGCCGCTGGACTGGATCGAGGTCGTGCGCGCGCGCTGAGCGCGCGGACGCCAGACTGACGGGCGATGATCTCGCTTCGCGGCAAGCGCCGGGACCTCCAGGAGCGCGTCGACGGCGTGCCCTTCTGGTTTCACTCGATCGACCTCGGGCACGGCGTCGTCACCCCCGGCCACAAGGACCCAGCCGAGCTGCGCCGCGAGCTCGACGCGATGGCGCTGCCCGACCTGCGCGGCAGGTCCGTGCTCGACATCGGCGGCTGGGACGGCTTCTTCGCCTTCGAGGCCGAGCGCCGCGGCGCGGCGCGCGTCGGCATCGTCGACCACTACATGTGGGCGATGGACTCGCCCGGCCAGCAGGCCTACTGGCGCCGCTGCATGGACGCGGGCGTCGCGCCGGAGCCCTACCACGAGACGGAGTACTGGCATCCGGACGAACTGCCCGGCAAGCGCGGCTTCGATCTCGCGCGTGAGGCGCTCGGCAGCAGCGTCGAGCCCTTCGTCATGGACTTCATGGACTGCGATCTCGACGCCCTCGGCGCGTGGGACGTCGTGCTCTACCTCGGCGTGCTCTACCACATGGAGGATCCCCTGCGGGCGCTGCGGCGCGTCGCCGCGATCACCCGCGAGCTCGCCGTCGTCGAGACCGAGGCCGTGACGATCCCCGCCTTCGAGCACGAGGCGATCTGGCGCTTCTTCCCGGGCGCCGAGCTCAACGGCGACGTGTCGAACTGGTGGGCGCCGAACGTCGCCGCGCTCGAGGGCGCGCTGGCGGCGGCGGGCTTCGCCGCCACCCGCGTCACGGCCGGGCCGCCGCCGCAGCTCGCCGAGCAGCCCGGCGGCCCGCACCACTACCGCGCGACGGTGCAGGCGCGCAGGCAGGCGTGATGGCTCGCGGCGCGCTCGAGCGGTTGCTGGACCGCGCGCTCGCCGGGCGCATCCGCCGCGCGGTCGAGGCGGAGGTGCAGCGCGCGCTCGCCGAGCGCCTGCCCGGGATCGAGGCGCGCGCCGCCGCCGCCGCGCACGAGCTCGTCCGCGCGAATGCGCTCACCGAGCCGCTGATCTGGGGCCCGCCCGAGCGCGTCCACCTCGCGGACTCCGCGATCGTCAACGACGCCCTGCTCAACACGGAGTCGGGCTCGATCACCGTCGGCGACGACGCGTTCTTCGGCCACCGCGTCTGCGTGCTCACCGGAACCCACGACGTCGCCCGCCGCGGCCAGGCGCGCCAGCTCGCGATCCCCGAGGAGGGCCGCGACGTCGTCATCGAGGAGGGCGCCTGGGTCGGCAGCGGGGCGATCGTGCTCGGCCCTTGCCGGGTCGGGGCGCACGCGGTCGTCGCGGCGGGCTCGGTCGTCACGGGCGACGTCGCACCCGCGACCGTCGTGGCGGGCGTGCCGGCGCGGCTCGTGCGCGAGCTCTAGGAAGACGCCTTGCGGGCGTAGACCGCGTAGTCGCGGTTGGCGTAGACGTCGGCGTTGAAGTCGCCCGTCTCACGCGGGAAGCGCACCTCGCCGGACTGAAAGCCCGCCAGCCGGCAGAGCGCGAGCAGGACCTCGGGATAGAGCGGGTGGTGATGCGTCGTGTCGGTCCAGAAGGCCTTCAGCGCCGCGGGATTATGGCCGTTGACGGTCTCCATGATCAGCAGCCCGCCGGGCGCGAGCCTGCGCTGCACGAGCCCCAGCAGCTCCGTGAGCTGCTCGGCGCCCAGGTGCTCGACGACCTGCGCCGCGAAGACGCCCGGCACGGTGTCGTCGTCCAGCCCGCGCAGGTGGCTCGCCGCGTCGGCGAGCTCGACGTCCAGGCCCTTCTCGCGACAGCGCGCGACCATGCTCTCGTCCATGTCGGCGCCCTTGGCGCCGATGCCCGCGGCGATCAGGGCGTCGAGGAACTCGCCGCGCCCGCAGCCGAGGTCCAGGACCCACTCCCAGCCCGCGAACGCCTCGACGTAGGCCTGCTGCTGCTCGCGGACGGCGCGCTCGTCGCCGCGGAAGATGTCCTCGAAGCCGCGGTAGCTCGCGGCGTCGCCGGAGGCACCGTCGAAGCGCAGGACGCGCTGGCCCTGGGCGTCGGTCTGCGAGATCGCCGGATGCGTCGACGCGGGCCGCGCGCGCAGGCCCTCGAGCAGGAGGCCGAGCTCGCCGGCGTCGACGGCGCCGGTGAGCTTGCGCAGGTTGACCTGCAGGCGCTGGAGCTCGAGCGCGATGTCGTCGATGCGCTCGTGGACCTCGCGCAGGCCGCCGGCGAGCGCGCGGTTGAGCTCGTCCTGGTGGTGCGTGTACGGGCGCATCGCCTGCAGCGCGGCCTTGCGCATCGCGCCGCGGGCGCCGCCGGTCTCACGCGCGTCGCGCATCGGGTCGTACGTGAGCTTCAGCTCGGCGAGCCCGACGTACGTCTCCGGCGGCAGGCTGTCGGCGCCCCGGCCGCCGTTGCCGGCCACGTGGCGGCGCGCGCTCGCCAGCCGCCGCAGCCGCGAGCGCGCGGCCTCGCCGACGGCCTCCATCGAGAAGTGCTCGGCGATCTCGCGCTGCGCGCGCGCGCCGCGCGCGCTCGCCTCGTCCTGGTGCTCCCAGACCTCGCGCATGAGCTGCGCCGCGTGGTCGAGGTCGGGCTCGGCCCACGTGCCCTGCGCCGGGTAGTTCTCGCCCTCGGGGCCGACGGCGACCTCCGTGTGGCGCACGAGGTAGGAGTTGGACGCCGTCATGAAGTCGAGGTTCGCCGAGAAGCCCGTCGCGATGACGGGCTTGCCGAGCGCCATCGTCTCGCCGAGCGTCAGGCCGAAGCCCTCCGCGCGGTGCAGCGAGACGTAGCAGTCCGCGCGCCGCATGAGGGCGGCCATGTCGGCCTCGCTCAGGAAGCGATCGACGATCTGGATGTCGGGCCGGTCGCCGATCGCAGCGCGCAGCAGCGCGAGCTTCTCGGGCTTGAAGTCGCCGTTGTGGCTCTTGAGGACGAGCTGCGGCCCCTCGCCGGGCTCGAAGGCCTGCGTGAACGCCTGCACGAGCCCGAGCGGGTTCTTGCGCGCGAGCGTCGAGTAGAAGTCGAAGAGGAACAGGAACGTGAAGCCGCCGGGCAGGCGCAACGCGCTGATGTCGCCGCCGGGCGGCGGCGCCACGATCGGCAGCGGCACGCGCACGACCGGCACCGGCGACGCCTGGCTGAGGATCTCGCGGACGTAGCGCGAGTAGACCCAGATCTCGTCGACGAGCGCGAACGCGCGGTCCCAGCTCGGCGGGACGACGTCGACCTCCCAGGCCCAGACGCCGATCGTGTAGCGGTCCTTGAAGAAGTCCTCGCCGAGCTCGCGGTGGAACGCCGGCAGCTCGGGCGCGTTGACGCAGATGAGGTTGAACGGCAGCTCGCCCTCGACGTGCAGGTCGGCGAAGTCCGTCGTCTTGATCTGCGCGCGGCTGCCGTCGGGGGCCACGACGTCGGGCAGGGCGACGTCGAGCGTCGTCGTGCGGACGGGGACGCCGGCCTCGTGCAGCGCCTGCACGTAGAGGCGCGCCGCCTGGCCGAGGCCGAGGCCGCCGCGGAGATAGCCGACGGCGTTGACGCCGAGCGACGCGAGCTGCGAGGAGGGCGCGGGCACCGGCCGATGGTGCCACACGCGGCCGGCGTCACCTCGTGCCGGGCCTCCTGCACGCCGCCGGTATGTGCCACGATCCTCCCGTTCTGGACGCCCGCCCGTGATCGCTCGCACCCGCCACGCCGTGCTGCTCGCCGCGCTCGCGATCGCCGGGGCCCTGCTCGCGCTCGGCCCGGTGATCGACGCGCAGAGCGCGGCGGCGCCGGCGGGGGCCGTGGCCTCCTCCGCCGCTGCGGCGCGCTGTATGGGCGCCGCCGCCCGCGATCGCAGCCACCCGTGCAGCAACCCGACGAAATCGATGGTCCCGTCGTTCGCCGTCCACGACCGCTACGCGGCCCCGCGGTGCACCGAGCTTGCGCACCCGCGCCAGCCGAACCTCAACGTCTGCGCGTTCGGCGCGCCCGCGGCGCGGGCCACGCAGACCGTCGCCATCGTCGGCGACAGCCACGCCATCCAATGGCAGCCCGCGCTCAACGTCGCCGCGCGCTCCGCGCGCTGGCGCGCGATCGCGCTCACGAGGACCCTCTGCTTCTTCTCGGCGGCCGTCGACCGGCTCCTCCCCGGGGCCCGGGAGACGTGCGTCGACTGGTATCGCGAGGTGCGCGAATGGTTCGTGGAGCATCCCGAGGTCCACACGGTGCTCGTCTCGCAGCGCGCCACCACGCCCGTCAGGCTGCGCAGCGGGGAGTCGTACTTCGGGGTCAAGTCGTCGGGCTTCGAGCGCGCGTGGGCCGGGCTGCCGCCGAGCGTCCGGCACATCGTCGTCATCCACGACGTGCCGGAGACCACGATGCCGACGTTCGACTGCGTGCGTGACGTGCTCGCCGCGGGGCAGGAGCGCCCCGGGCCCGCCTGTCCGCTGGCGCGCTCCAAGGCGGTCAAGTGGGACACGGCGGTCTCGACGGTTCACCGGCTGCACGCCCGGCGCTATCAGTCCGTCGACCTCACGGAGTACTTCTGCGGCCGCAGGACCTGCTCGCTCGTCATCGGCGGGGTGCTCACGCATCGTGATCTGGACCACATGACCGGGTGGTACTCGGCGACGCTCGGGCCGTACCTCCTGCGCAAGCTGCGCAGGCTCATGAAGTCCTGGTGATCGCGGCCCATCACGCCGCGCCGGGCCCCTCCTCGAGCTCGCGCCGCAGCCGCGCGAGCTCGGCGGCGAGCGCCTGCTGGCCGGCCGCGAGGCCGCGCACGCGCTCGTCGAGCGTCGCGAGCGCGCGCAGCAGCTCCTCGTCGACGAGCCGCTGGTGCACGGTGTACGGGCGCATCGCCCGCAGCGCCGCGTCGCGGACGGCGCCGCGCGCGCCGCGGTCGGTGCCCGGCGCCGCCTGCGGTCCCGTCGCCATTCGCGCGCGGACGCCGCCGAGGTCGAGCGCGTCGGCGCGGCCGCGGCCGTCGGCCGGGAGCGTCAGGACCCGCGCGAGCCGGTCGGCCATCACGCGCCCCGCGACCGCCGGGGCATGACGGGCGAAGAGGTCTGAGCGCGCGCGCCGCGCCCGGGCACGGGCGCCGGCGGGGTCGGCGTGCGCGCCGCGCATGAGCAGCGCCGCGTGGTCGAGGTCGGGCTCGGCCCACTCGCCGTGCTCGGGGTAGGGATCGTGGCCGGGGCCGATCGGCACCGCCCGGTGGTCGACGAGCAGGCTGTTGAAGGCCGTCAGCAGGTCGCGCGTGCCGCCGTAGTCCGTCGCGATGACCGGCGTGCCGAGGGCCATCGCCTCGGCGATCGTCAGCCCGAAGCCCTCCGATCGGTGCAGCGAGACATAGCAGTCGAGCTCGCGGATGAGCGCGTTCTTCTCCGCCGCCGGGAGGTTGGCATCGAGGACCGAGACCCGCGGGTGCGCCGCGGCCGCCGCCAGCACCTCGCGGTGCTCGCGCGCGTGACGCTCGCCGCCGAGCGTCTTGAGCACGAGCGACGGCCCGTCGCCGGCCCCGGCCGGGAACGCGCGCCCGAACGCCTCGATCAGGCCGAGCGGGTTCTTGCGGGCGGCGACGCTCGCGTAATCGAAGACGAAGCCGAACACGAAGCCCTCCGGGAGCCCGAGCTGCTCGCGCCCGACGTCGGCCGCCACCGGGGCCGGCACCGCGAGCGGCACATGCACGACCGGGACCGGCGACACCGCCGCGAGCAGGTCGGCGACGAAGCGCGAGCCGACCCACACCTCGTCGACGAGGTCGAAGGCCCGCAGCCAGCGCTGCGGCAGGGCGGCGACCTCCCACCACCACATGCCGATGACGTGGCGGCCCGCGAACGCATCGGGCCCGAGCTCGTCGCGCGCGCCGCTCATCCCGGCGGGGTTCGCGCAGACGATCGTCACCGGATGGACCGCCTCGCCGGGCGCGACCGATCCGTCGCGCGGCACGTCACGGCTGCTGAGCCCGAGCGGCACGACGGCGACGCCCGCCGCCTGCAGCGCCTCCTGCACGTGCCGCGCGGCCTCGCCGACGCCGGCGGTCGCGTCGAGGTAGCCCGCGAGGTTCACGCCGAGCGGCAGGGCGGGCTCGTCCGGGGCGTGCGCCATGGGTGGCGAGGCTACCCTTCAGCCGGTGAGCGGTGCGCCCGCAGACGATGTCGCCGTGCGGGTCGACGGCGTCTCGAAGACCTTCCGCCTGCCGCTCGAGCAGGTCAGCACGCTGAAGGAGCGCGTGCTGCACCCGATGCGCCGCCAGCGCTTCGACGAGCTGCGCGCGCTGCGAGACGTGAGCTTCGCCGTCGGCGTCGGTGAGGTCTTCGGCATCGTCGGCCGCAACGGCTCGGGCAAGAGCACGCTCATGAAGTGCCTCGCCGGCATCTATCAGGCGGACGCCGGCGAGATGTGGCTGCGCGGCCGGATGGCGCCGTTCATCGAGCTCGGCGTCGGCTTCAACCCCGACCTCACCGCGCACGACAACGTCCTCATCAACGCCGTCATGCTCGGTCTCACGCCCGACGAGGCGCGCGCCCGCTACGACTCGATCATCGAGTTCGCCGAGCTGCACGAGTTCGCCGAGCTCAAGCTCAAGAACTACTCGTCGGGCATGCAGGTGCGCCTGGCGTTCAGCGTCATGGTCCACGTCGACGCCGACCTGCTGCTCATCGACGAGGTGCTCGCCGTCGGCGACGCCGCCTTCCAGCAGAAGTGCTTCGACGTCCTCAGCCGGGCGCGCGAGGAGGGCCGCACGATGCTGCTCGTGACGCACGACATGGACCAGGTCCAGCGCTTCTGCGACCGCGCGCTGCTGCTCGACCGCGGCAACGTCGTCGCCGTCGACGAGCCGCGCGCGGTCGCGCGCCAGTACATGCGGCTGAACTTCGCCGGCCCGGGCGCGGACCCGGCCGAGGGCGACGCGACGGCACGCGTGCGCGCAGGGCGCGGGCGGCCGCTCGGCGACGGGCGCGTCGTCGTCGTCGACGCCTGGGCGCAGGACCTCGAGGGCCGCAAGACCGTCCTGCCCCAGCGCGAGCCGTCCGGTATGGCGATGCGCGTGCAGTTCGGGCGCGCGGTCGCCGACCCCGTCTTCACGTTCGTCCTCACCGACGAGCACCGCCGCCGGGTGCTCGTCCTCGCCACCGGCGCCGCCGGCGAGTCCTACGACGCGGGCTACGAGCTCGACGTGACGGTCGTCTTCGAGAACCACCTCGCGCCGGGGCGCTACTGGATCACCGTCCACGTGACGGAGGGCGCCGACGGTGGCGTGCTCGCCCTGCGCGAGGACATCTACTCCTTCGTCGTGACCGGCACGTCGAGCGGCGGCGGCCTCGTCGCGCTCCCGCACACGTTCGCACTCACGCCCGCGCCGTCGATGCAGGGGACCCCTGGATGAGCGCCGAGGCCTACCGCGTCCGCGGCCCGTCGGCGATCGGTGGCGACCCGCGCCGCTTCTGGAACCTCGCGCGGACGCTCGCGGCGACGGACTGGAAGGTGCGCTTCTACGGCTCGGCGCTCGGCTACGTCTGGTCGCTGCTGCGCCCGCTGCTGCTCTTCGGGATCGTCTACTTCGTCTTCTCCGTCGTCGTCAAGGCGGGCAGGGGGATCGACTACTACGGCGTGATCCTCCTGCTCGCGATGATCCTCTACTTCTTCTTCGCGGAGGTCACCGCGGGCGGCGTCACGGCGATGGTCGACCGCGAGTCGCTGCTGCGCAAGGTCGGCTTCCCGCGCGCCGTCGTGCCGCTGGCGGTCGCGCTCGTCGCGGCGATGAACCTCGCCCTGAACCTCGTCGTGCTGACGGTCTTCGTCGCGATCTCGGGCGTCTCGCCGCGCTGGACGTGGCTCCTGCTGCCCCTGCCGTTCGCGCTCATGCTCGTCTTTGCGACCGGCGTCGCGCTGCTGCTCAGCGCGCTGTACGTCCGCTACCGCGACGTGCGCCCGATCTGGGAGGTCGTCCTGCAGGCGCTCTTCTACGCGACGCCGATCCTCTACCCGATCCAGGCCGTCATCGGCGAGTCGCAGACGCTCGCCACGCTCGCGCTGTGCAACCCGATCGCCGCGCTCGTCCAGGAGTCGCGTCACCTGCTCGTCGGCGGCCTGTCGCTCGGCGAGGCGATGGGATCGAATGCGCTCGTCCTGATCCCGCTGGCGATCCTCGCGGCCGGGACCTGGCTCGGCGTCGTGGTCTTCGACCGCCTCGCCCCGCGGGCGGCCGAGGAGCTATAGCGGCCGGACGATCTCCAGCCAGTCGGCGTTCACGCCGACGAGGCGGCGCCAGCCGCCGGGGGCGAGCGTCCGCACGGCGAGCGCCTCCTCCGACACCGGGCTGAGGACGATCGCGCCGACGTGGCGCAGGCTCGAGAGGTAGCCGCCGCTGCCCGGCCGCAGGTCCCCGCCGCCCTGGCGGATCTCGATGCGGTGCGCGCCGCGCGCGAGCGTCAGCGGCCCGAAGCGCACGTACTCGCCGGGGTTGTTGAGCTCCTCGGGCGTGCGGCCGACACGGCGGCCGTCGACGCGCACGGTCATCCGGCGCGCGAACGAGCCCTCGATCCAGAGGCGGTAGCGCCCGGCGGCGCCGACGCGCATCGGGGCCGTCACGCCACCCGGCCCGGCCGGGACGAGCGCGCCCGGGTAGCCGCCGAACGGGACCCAGGTGTCGGGGTGCGGCAGTTCCGCCGGCTGGACCGTCTCCAGCCCTGCCCGCGGGACGTAGGCGATCCGGCCCCCGGCCTTGCGCGCGCGCTCGGCGAAGGCCCGCGCGACGGCGCGCGTCACCGGCTCGGCGGGATGGAAGACGTCGGGCCCGAGCGGCTTGTGGGCGAGGATCTGCGACTCGCGGCCGGTGCGCCGCCAGACCTCGTACCAGCGCCCGCGCCAGTCCAGCCGGAAGTTCGCCGGCGGGCGGCTGAGCGTCGGCGAGCGGCGCAGGATGATGTACGGGACGCTCTCGGCGTACTCGAGCGTCACGTCGTCCATGTTGATCGGCGTCTTGACCGTCGGGCGGCGCTTGGGGTCGATGAGCGCGTTGGGGTGGTACGGGCCGTGGCGGTAGCGCGTCACCTGCTCGGGCGGCGTGAGGCCCGGCGGATCGCGGAGGAAGTACTTGCCGAACTCGTCGTACTCGTCGAGCGTCGCCGAGCCCTTGCCGGCGTAGCGGTCGTTGATCTGCAGCATCTCGGAGTAGCGGTCGTAGGGCGCGAGCGAGACGTCGTGGTAGGCGAGCGCGTTGGACCACAGCAGGCCCGCCACGAGCGCGGCGCAGATCCCTGCGCTCACGATCCGCAGCCGCCCGCGCCAGAGGCCCGCCGCGCCGATCAGCGCCAGCAGCGGGACAAGGGGCGACAGGATCATCAGGACCTTCGCGTCGGCGTACGGGCCGCCGCGGTCGAGCAGCAACAGCGACGAGAGCCCGAGCGTCGCGGCCAGCAGCAGCGGCCCCCAGGCGCGCTTGGCCAGGACCCAGGCGAGACCGCCCGCGGCCGCGAGCCCGAAGAGCCACAGCAGCGCGTCGTGGGCGATGAGGTTGTTCGTCGGGTCGTAGCGGTAGTCGCCGGTGAGCCACGGCCCGAGGACCTGGACGAGGCCGAGCGGGTGGGCGAGGTTGCCCAGCTCGGTGTCCGTGACGAGCGTCGCCTTCGTGACGGTGATCGCCGTGCCCAGCGTGCGCAGGACCGGCAGCGCGACGACGACGGCGGCCGCCGCGCCGAGGCCGAGCCAGAGCATGTCGGCGCGCTCGCGGCGGCGCACGAGCCGCGTCCCCCAGACGCCGAGGACGACGAGCCCGGGGATCGCGAGGTAGGGGATCGCCGCCGGCCCCAGGGCGCCGAGCGCGGCCGCCGCGGCGGCGGCGACCGGCAGCAGCGACCGCGCCGGCCGGTCCTCGATGATCGCCGCGGCGAGGATCGCGACGAGCACGACGATCATCGCCATCGCGGCGAGCTCCTTGATCGACCCCTGCATCGCGAAGCCGTAGACGAGCGCCGGCTGCCCGGCGGCGAACACGACGAGCGCGGTCTGCCAGGGCCGGCGCAGCAGCGGGGCAGCGAGCGACGCGAGCGCGAGCCCCGTCACGACGGCGAGGAAGGAGAGAAACGGCTGGTAGAGCCAGGCGAGGTCGAGGACGCCGAGCGGCGCGGTGATCCCGAGCGCGGCCTGGCTGCCGATCGGGTAGCGGCTGGCGATGTAGCTCGTCATCGAGGACTGCATCGACCCCGGCTGCAGGGCCGACGCATCGGGTCCGTGGTGGGCGAGCAGCCACGCGAGCGAGAGCTGATGCGACGTGTCGGGCAGCGCGAGGTAGCCGGCGAACGTCGGCGTCCCGGACATGAGGACCGGCGCGCCGAAGACGACGAACAGCGCGACGGCGGCGGCCGCGACCAGCGGGTCGGGCCGCAGCGTCCGCAGCCGCGCGACGCTCAGGGCCAACCCGGCGGCGGCGAGGACGAGCAGCAGCGCCAGGGCGAGCTTCGCGCTCGTCGGGTTGGCCGCCGCGACGCGCGCGTACGCCAGCAGCGCCGCGCAACCGGCCGGCAGCAGGAGGATCCCCGGCATCGCCCAGCCCGCGACGCGGGCGACGAGCAGGCCGAGCCCCAGGCACACGACCCCCAGGGCCACGGGGTACAGCACCCACGCTGCCAGCAGGTGCACTAGGAGTCGCGGCGGCGCAGACCGAGGATCGACAGGAGGAACGAGGAGAAGAAGACCTGCAGCCCGATGATGATGAGCGCCGCGGCCGTCGACGCGAGGCGCTCCTCCGACAGCGCGCCGAAGCCGCGGTTGATCCAGGTGCCGACGATGATCGCGCCGGCGGCGACGCCGACGAAGACGATCGCGCCGCCGAGCATGAGGCCGTGCTCGAGCCGGTAGCGCGCGCGCATGCGGTCGAACCAGGGGTCCTTCTCGCCCATGAAGTACGTCCCGTAGGCGTGGGCGCAGAGCCCGAGGGCGATGATCTGCACGCCGACGACGCACATGAGCTCGCCGCCGATGACCGTGTGGAGGTTCCAGGCGCGGCCGAAGATCGGCAGCTGCGTCAGCGAGATCGCCGAGACGATCAGGCCGAGGACGAGCAGGACCGCGCCCGGCACGATGAAGAGGTGCGTCGGGCTGTGGACGAGCAGGAAGCGCAGGTGGCGCCAGCCGTCGCGCCAGCGCGAGAGCTTCGTCTCGCCGCCGCGCGGCGCGTAGGAGATCGGGAACTCGCGGATGTCGAGCTTCTCCTTCGAGGCCCGGATGACCATCTCGGAGGCGAACTCCATGCCGGTCGTGCGCAGGTCCAGGCGCGGCAGGATGTCGCGCCGGAAGCCGCGCATGCCGCAGTGGGCGTCGCGTATGCCGGTGCGGAAGAAGAGGTTCAGCGTGCCGCTGAGGATCGGGTTGCCGATGTAGCGGTTGACCCAGTGCATCGCGCCCGGCTCGATGTTGTCCATCCGGTCGCCCATGACGAGCTGCGCGCCGTCGCGCAGCGACTCGACGAAGCGCGGGATGTCCTTGAACGGGTAGGTCATGTCGGCGTCGAGCATCACGATGTACTCGCCGCGGGCGGCGCCGAAGCCGGCGAGGTAGGCGGAGCCGTAACCGCGGCGCGGCTCGTGCACGACGCGCGCGCCGGCGGCCGCGGCGAGCTCGGCGCTCCCGTCGTCGGAGGCGTTGTCGGCGACGACGACCTCGCCGGCCATGCCGGCCTCCGCGAGCGCCGCGAGCGACTGGCGGACGCACTCCTCGATGTTCTCGGCCTCGTTGAGGCAGGGGATGACGACGGAGACCTCGACGGTGGATGCGGAGGTCTCGGCCCTGGGGAGCCCTGCTGGTGTGCTGTGGATCGAGGCCATGATCGGGTCCGAGCGAACCCCGGGTGGGGCGCTCGGAACTACAAACGCACGCGCGCGGAGAGTGTTGCGCTCGGGGCGCAAGCCTAGCGGAGGCTCTGGCGAAGCCGCCCGTTCTGAGACCCTGCCGGGCGCATGCGCATCCTGATCGTCTACGACTGCCTGTTCCCGTACACGATCGGCGGTGGCGAGCGCTGGTATCGCAACCTCGCCGAGCGGCTGACCGCCGACGGGCACGAGGTCACCTACCTCACGCTGCGCCAGTGGGACCGCGGGACGCGCCCCGAGCTGCCGGGCGTCGCCGTGCGCAGCGCCGGCCCGCGGATGGCGCTCTACGTCGACGGGCGCCGGCGGATCGGGCCGCCCCTCGTCTTCGGGGCCGGCGTGCTGTGGCACCTGGCGCGCCACGGGCGCCGCTACGACGTCGTGCACACCGCCTCGTTTCCGTTCTTCTCGCTGCTCGCCGCCGCGCTCGTGCGCCCGCTGCGCCGCTACGGGCTCGTCGTGGACTGGTTCGAGCTCTGGTCGCGGGCGTACTGGCGCGACTACCTCGGCGCGGCCGGTGGCCGCATCGGCTGGGCCGTCCAGAAGCTCTGCCTCCACGTGCCCCAGCGGGCGTTCACGCTCGCGCGTTCGACGGCCGCGCGCCTGCGCGCCGAGGGCGTGCACGGGGACGTCGAGGTGCTCAGCGGGCTGGTGGCCCTGCCGGAGACCACTGGCGCGCCGCGCCCCGCGGGGCCGACCGTCGTCTTCGCCGGGCGGCTGATCCCCGAGAAGCGCGCGCCGGCGCTCGTCCGCGCCTTCGCGGCGCTGCGCGAGCGCGCGCCCGAGCTGCGGCTCGTCGTCTTCGGCGACGGGCCCGAGCGCGGCGAGGTCCTGCGGCTGATCGACGCGCTCGGGCTGGAGGACGTCGCGAGCGCGCCCGGCTTCGTCGCGGGCGACGTCGTCGACGACGCGATCGCGAGCGCGCTGTGCATGGTCCTGCCGTCGCGCCGCGAGGGCTACGGCATGGTCGTCGTGGAGGCGGCGGCGCGCGGCGTGCCGAGCGTCGTCGTCGCCGACGAGGACAACGCCGCGACCGAGCTCGTCGACGAGGGCTTCAACGGCTTCGTGGCGGCCTCCGCGTCCCCGGAGGATCTCGCCGGCGCGATCCTGCGCGTGCGCGCCGCCGGCCCGCAGCTGCGGGAGAGCACCGCGGCCTGGTTCGCGCGCAACGCCGGGCGCCTGTCGCTCGCGGCGTCGCTGGACACCGTCGCCGCCGCCTACGGCGAGCGCCGCCGATGACTACCCCGCGCGTCAGCGTGCTGATCGGCGCGTACAACAACGCCACGACGCTCGAGCGGGCGATCGACGCGATCCTCGCCCAGACCGTCTCGGACCTCGAGCTGCTGCTGATCGACGACGGCTCGCGCGACGCGACGCCGCAGGTCATCGCGGCCGCCGTCGCCCGCGACGAGCGCGTGCGGGCGCTGTCGATGGGGCGCAACGTCGGGATCTCGCGCTCGCTGAACGAGGGCCTGGCGGCGGCGCGCGCGCCGGTCGTCGCCGTCAACGACGCCGACGACCATTCGGCCCCCGAGCGCCTGGAACGCCAGCTCGCGCTGCTCGCCGCGCGGCCCGAGGTGGCGGTCGTCGGCTCGCGGATGCACGAGGTCGATCCCGCCGGGCGCCCGCTGGCGCCGCGGACGTCGTTCCGGGCCGGCGACGTCAACGACTGGCTGCTGCGCTTCAACCCGATCCCGAACACGTCGGCGGCGTTCCGCCGCGACGCGGCGCTCGCGATCGGCGGCTACGACCCGCGCTACCGCTATGCGATGGAGTACGACCTCTGGCTGCGGCTCGCCGACGAGCACGTCATCGTCGCGCTCGACGAGCCGCTGTCGACGCGCGTCATGTCGCCGACGAACGTCGCCTCGCGCGCCGACCGCGCCCAGACCGGCGAGGCGCTGGCGATCCGCGTCCGCGCGCTGGCGCGGCGACGCACGCTGCGCGGCGCGAGCGGGCTCGCGGTTCCGGCGCTCGCGTGGCTGACGCCGGTGGCGCTGAAGCGCGCGCGGCGGCGGCGGCTGGGCCAGGCGCCGTAGCGGCGCTCCGCGCTTACCGCATCGATGAGGAACGGGTTCGGGCGAGGGCGGCGCTCGTCCGGGGTGCGCCGGGTTTGTAAGCGTCAAGCTGACAAACCCGGCGCACCCCTCGCACTGGGCGCCCCAAACCCATTCCCTCATCGCCGCCGTCGACACGGAGCGCTCACGCAAGCGCAGCGGCGTACGCCTCGGCGACGCCGGCCAACATGCGATCGAGCCCGAAGGACCCCAGCGCCCGCTCGCGCGCCGCGGCCCCCAGCCGCGCGCGCTCGAACCCGTCCACGGCGACCGAGCGCAGCGCCTCCGCCAAGGCGCCCACATCGCCCGCGGGAACCACCACCCCCGCATCTCCCACCGCCTCCGGATTCCCGGCCCCGTCGGCGACGACCATCGCCAGCCCGTGCGCCATCGCCTCGAGCACCGCGAACGACAGCCCCTCGCGCGACGACGGCAGCACGAAGACGTCCGCGGCCGCGAGCAACAACTCCGGGTCGGAGCGGAAGCCCAGCGGCCGGACGGCGGAAGACGCACGCGCGCCCACTTCAGCCGCCTGCGGCCCGTCGCCCGCCACGAGCAGCACGAGCGGCGCGCCGCCCTCCGCCACGACCCGCGCCGCCTCGACGGCGACCATCACCCCCTTGCGCTCCGACAGCTCGCCGAGGAACAGCGCCGCCACATCGCCGTCCGACAGCGCGAGCGCCGCGCGCGCCCCCGCCCGATCGGCCACGCCCACGGGCGCCACGCCGTTGTGCACCACCACCAGCCGCTCCGCCAGCCGCGGGCCCAGCAGCACAGCGAGCTCGTCACGCTCCGCAGACGACGTGCACACGACCCGCGCCACGCTGCGCGCCACCCCGCGCATCGCCCGCTCGGCCACGATGAGCCGCGGGCCGGTCGCGCGGCGCAGGAAGTGCAGCCCGTGCGTCGTCACGACCGACGGGAACGCCCGCAGCAGCGGCAGCGCCAGGGCAGCCGCGACGTCGCCGTGGGCGTGCACGAGGTCCGCGCGCCGCGCCGCCAGCGCGATCCGCGGCCAGCGCAGCGGGATCGACGCGGCCGCCGACGCGGGCGTCCGGCCGGCCGACAACGGCATGCGCTCGTGCTCGAAGCCGGCCATGCCCTCGAGCAGGTCGATGTACGTCTCGCCCCCGCCGCCGCGGTGCGGCAGGATGTGCAGCACGCGCGCCACGCCGCTATCTTGCCCGAGCCTCATGCACGAGCGCCCAACGCAGCCGCGCGGCGACGACGTCAACCTCCGGTCGGCGCCGCAGTTGCGGGAGTACCACGCGATCGTCGCCCGCATCGCCGCCGACGCCCCGGGCTCGGTCCTGGACTGGGGCTGCGGCCTCGGCCAGGTCTCCGCGCTGCTGCTCGCCGCGGGCCTGAACGTCAGCTCCTTCGACTACCGCGGCGACGACTCCCCCGACGCCGTCGTCGCAATGGCGCTCTTCCCGCAGGTCCGCGCGTACGTCTCCAGCGACCCGCGCACCCTGCCCTACGACGACGCGAGCTTCGACGCCGTCCTGAGCTGCGGCGTGCTCGAGCACGTCCTCGACCCGGAGGCGAGCCTCGACGAGCTCGCGCGCATCCTCAGGCCCGGCGGGACGCTGTACGTCTACAAGCTCCCCAACCGCTTCTCCTACCTCGAGAAGCTCGCCAGGCGCATGGGGCTCTACTACCACGGCGCGGAGCCGCACGAGCTGCTCTACACCCCGGCCAGCGCCCGCGCGCTGCTCGAGCGCCACGGCTACGCGATCCGCGAGCTGCGCCTCGCGAACATGCTGCCGCTGACGCTCGACATCCCCGTCGCCCAGCGCCCGCGGGTCGCGGGCGCCGTCTGGTCGGCGAACCAGGCGCTCGCGCGCGTCCCGGGCCTCAATCGCGTGGCGACGAACGTCGAGCTCGTCGCGACCGCGCCTACGGCCTGAGCAGCCCGGAGCGCCGGCGCGCCGCCGCCGGCGCGATCTCGAACAGGATGCGCAAGGTGCGCGGCAGCTGCGCCGGAACGCCGGCGGCCATGAGCCGCTCGACGTGGCGCACGTCCGCGCGCCGCCCCCGCTGCACGACGCGGCGCCGGCGCAGCGCGCCGGGCAGCATCCGCGCCGCCTCGCCCCAGGCGCCGAGGTGCTCGCGCAACGCGCCCTCGCGCGCGCTGGACGCGAGCGAGAGCAGCTGCGTCGCGGCGATCCGCCAGCCGTGGCGGGCGAGCGTGCCGGCCGGGAACGTCTTGGCGACGAGCAGCAGCTGGTTGCGCTGCTGCAGGCGGCCGTAGAAGCCCGGGCGCCGTCGCGTCGTCGCGCCGCCCATGTGGAAGCCGACGGCCGCCGGCTCGTAGCGCGCCGAGAGCCCGGCGAGCTGTGCGCGCATCGCCCAGTCGACGTCCTCGAGATAGGCGAAGTACGCCTCGTCGAACGGGCCGACGGCGTCCAGCGCGGCGCGCCGGTACAGCGCGGCGCCCGCGCAGGCGCCGAAGACGGGCTCGGCGCGGTCGTACTGCCCGCGGTCGAGCTCGCCGGCGCCGCGGTTGATCACCGCCGCCGAGCGCAGCAGGACGTCGCCGGCGGCGTCGAGTCGCTCACGGTCGTCGTAGCGCAGGAGCTTGCCGGTCGCCGACGCCGCCCCCGGATGCGCGCCGAGCGCCGCGAGCAGCGGGGCGATCCAGCCGGGCGCGAGCTCGACGTCGTTGTTCAGCAGCGCCACGAATTCCGTCGACGTCGCCGCGATGCCGCGGTTGAAGGCGGCCGCGACGCCGACGTTCTCGCCGAGGTCCAGCACGCGTACCGCGGGCCACTGCTCGCGCAGCCAGGCCACCGTCCCGTCGGCCGAGCCGTCGTCGACGACGAGCACCTCGGCGCCCTGCGCGAGCACCGACGGCAGTGTCGCGGCGAGCAGCTCGCGGCCGTTGAAGGTCGGGACGACGAGCGTGACGGAGGGGTGGGTCACGGCGCGCCCATCCTAGGATGGCTGCCGATGGTCGACGTCGTCATCGTCACGAACAACTCGCGCGACATGGTCCTCGAGTGCCTCGACCACCTCGTCGACGCCTCGATCGCGTCGATCGTCGTCGTCGACAACGCGTCGGAGGACGCGACCGACGCCGCCGTGCACGAGCACGCCCCGCAGGTGCGCCTCGTCCGCCTCGAAGAGCACCACGGGCTGTCCTACGCCTTCAACCGCGGCAGCGAGTGCGGCAGCGCGCCGTACGTCCTGTTTCTCAACGACGACATCTTCACCGAGCGCGGGTCCGTCGACCTGCTCGCCGCCGTGCTCGACGCCCATCCGCGCGCGGCCTCCGCCGGGGGCCGCCTCGCCGACCCCGCCACGCTGGCGACCCAGGACGCCTACCGGCCGCGGGCGTTCCCGTCGCTCGCGGGCTACGCCATGAACCTCAGCGGCCTGGACCGCCTCTGGCGGCGCAATCCCTTCAACGCACCGAGAAGCCACCGCGACCTCGACGACGCCGGCGGGCCGGTCGAGGTCGACCAGCCGGCGGGTGGCGGGCTGCTCGTCCGCCGGTCGGTGCTCGAGCGCATCGGCGGCTGGGACGAGGGCTACTGGTTCTGGTTCGAGGACGTCGACATCTCGCGGCGCCTGTCGCACCACGGCGCGGCGCTGTGGGCGCCGCAGGCGACGTTCCGCCACGTCGGCGGCGCGACGGTCAGCCGCTGGACGGCCGCCGAGTCGCTGCGGCGCATGCTGCACGGCATGGTCCGCTACGGCTCGATCCACTTCCCGCGCTCGCAGACGCGGGCGCTCGGGGTGCTGCTGGTCGCGATGGCCGTGCCGCGCGCGATCGTCTTCCGCCGCCTGGACGCACAGAAGTACGCGCTCTACCGCGACCTCGCGAGCAACGGGGCGGCGCTGCTGCGCCGGCGCCGCGTACCCGGCATGCTCGAGCGCTGACGATGGCGCCGCTCGTCTCGGTCCTGCTGCCGACCCGCAACCGCCTGGAGTACCTGCGCTACGCGATCGAGACGGTGCGCCGCCAGGACGACGGCGACTGGGAGCTCGTCGTCTCCGACAACGACTCCGAGGAGGACATCGAGGGCCACGTCCGAGCGCTCGGCGACGCGCGCATCCGCTACGTCCGCACGGCGTCGTTCGTCCCCGTCACGGAGAACTGGAACAACGCGCTGGCGCACAGCAGCGGGCGCTACGTCGTGATGCTCGGCGACGACGACGGCCTCATGCCGGGGTACGTCGCGGCGATCCGCGAGCTCGCGCGGCGCTTCGACGAGCCCGACGTCATCTACCAGAGCGCCTGGCTGTTCTCCTATCCCGGCGTCGACCCCGGCGAGCCCGAGGGGTTCCTGCAGGCATACGGCTACTCGACGTTCCTGCGCGGCGCGCGCGCGCCGTTCGTGCTCGATCGCGCGACGGCCCGCGGGGTCGTCGAGCACGCGATGCACTTCCGCGCGCGCTACGGCTTCAACATGCAGTTCTCGACGGTCAGCCGCCGGCTCGTCGAGGAGCTCGCGCCGCAGGGCCCGTTCTTTCAGTCCGCGTTCCCGGACTACTACGCGACGAACGTCCTGTTTCTCACCGCGCGCCGGATCGTCGTCGAGCCGCGGCCGCTCGTCACGATCGGGGTCACGCCGAAGTCCTACGGCTTCTTTCATCTCAACGCGCGCGAGAGCGCCGGCAAGGCGTTTCTCGAGGGGCCCGGCGACGGTCGCGACCGCGGCGCGCTGCGGCTTGCCGACATGCCGGGCACGAACATCAACACCGGCTGGCTGTCGGCGGTGGAGGCGATCGCGGCGCGCTACGGCGCACTCGTGCCGGCCGCGCCCGACCGGCGGCGCTTCCGCGTGCTGCAGGCCGTCAACGTCTACGAGGGCGTCCTCGCCGGCCGCATCCCCGCCGAGCGGCTCACCGAGCTCGAGCGCCATCTGCGCCCGCGCGAGCGCGCCCTCGGGCGCGCGGCCCTCGCTGCGTGCAGGCTCGCCCGCCCGCGCTCGCCCGAACGCCTGCGTCACCTCTTCTACAGCGTCCTCCACGCGCTGGCGCTGCGGCAGTTCATGAACTGGAACCCGCCGCGGGCGCGCGGGCGCTACGTCACGCTGCTCGACGTCTTCGACCGCCCGCCCCCGCCGCCGCCGCCGGCGCGCAACCCGCTCTACGAGCGCTTGCGCAGGACGACGGTGTAGGCGGCGCCGCGCATCCCGCGGCGCTCGACCGGAGCGAGCGCCGCCGCCACGGCGCGGCCCGCCAGCCGCGCGGCGTGGTCGAGGAGCGGCGGGATGCCCGGCCGGCGCAGCGCGTAGTGCCAGGCGAAGGCGTTCCAGTGCAGCCCGCCGTCGTCGGTGTGGGTGAGCGCGACGGGCTCCAGTCCCTGCCCGCGCGCGTGGCCGACGAGCGTCGCGTGGGGAATGAGGAACAGGTGGCGCGGCGCGTCGACGTGCGGCCAGCGGCCCCCGAGAACGCGCAGCCCGAAGGCCGCCGGGTTGGGCGTCGCGACGATGAGCACGCCGCCGGGCTCCAGGGCCGCCGCCGCGGCGTCGACGAGCGCCCAGGGGTCGGGCACGTGCTCGAGGACGTGCCAGGCCGCCACCACCCGCAGGGGCGCGAGCGCACCGAGCGCCTGCTCGGGCGCCGCCGACTCCACGACCGCGATGCCGAGCGTCGCGCGCAGGTGCTCGCACGCCGCGGGGTCCATCTCGATCCCGGTGACCTCGAAGCCGGCGTCGAGCGCCTGGACGGCGAAGATCCCGTCGCCCGGGCCGATCTCCGCCAGCCGCCCGGGGTCGGCGTGGCGCGTGAGGATCTCGCTGCGATAGCGCTCCGAGCCGCGGGCGAAGGCCCGCAGCTGCGCGACCGTCGGACGCGCGAAGTACTCGCTCGGGTAGAAGCGCCCGAGGTCGCCGGGGACGTTGCGCAGGTACAGCACGCCGCACGCGAGGCAGCGGCGGTACTCGAAGGACTCGGCGCTGATCGCACGATTGCGATCGCGCGTCATGAACGCGAGCGCCGTCGCGCCCGCGCACAGCGGGCAGCGGTCGCCGCCGGCGGGCACGGACACCGCTACTCCCCGCTCCGCCGCATCCCGAGCACCTCGCGCAGCTCCGGCGGGAAGCGGCGCAGGACGACGAGCACGGCGAGGAAGACGAGGCAGCCGATCACCGCGTCGACGAACGGATGCACGTCGGCGAGGCGCCCCGCGGCGTAGCCGAGCGCGCCCGCGCCGACCGTGACGGCGACCGCCGACAGCGGCAGCGGCGGCCCGCCGCGGCGCATGAGCAGCAGCGTCAGCGACGCGGCCAGCACGAAGTCGCCGGTGACGGCGGCGATCGCCGCGCCGTCGGCCCCGTGCGCGGGCGTGAGCGCGAGCGCGAGGACCGCCGCGAGCGCGAGCGAGGCCGTCGTCGCAAACAGCAGCTCGCGGTAGCGGCGCATGCCGAGCAGCGGAAACGACGTCGCCGCGACGACGAACCCGGCGAGCAGCGCCGTGCTCTGGATCTGGAGGACCTCGACGGACGGGTGGCGGCTCGTGCCGACGAGCAACTCGATCGCGAACGGCGCGGACAGCAGCAGCCCGAGGGCCATGAGGCCGCCGAGGAACAGCGCGAGCTCGAAGATCCGCCGCGTCGCATAGTCGAAGCGCTCGCGGTCGTCGCGGGCCGAGCGCGAGATGATCGGGAAGGCGGCGCCGATGAGCAGGGCGGGAATGCCGACGAGCGCCTCCATGAGCCGGAACGAGATCGAGAAGTAGCCCGTCTGCTGGGCGGTCGAGACGAGCGACGTGATCAGCAGCGTGACGCGGAAGTAGAGCGCGTAGACCGCGACCGAGAGCGCGATGATCATGACCTCGCGGATCAGCGGAAGCCAGCGGCGCGGCGCGAACGCCGGGCGCAGCGACAGCGTGCCGCGAACGAGCGGCACGGTCAGGGCGAACGCCGCCAGCCCGGCCGGGATCGCGACGGCGAGCAGCGGGACCGTGCCCTCGCCGGCGAGCACGAGCGCGACGATCAGCGCGATTCCGACGACCCCCCGGACGAGCTCGATCAGCGCGGCCCAGCCGAACCGCAGCCGGCTCTGGAGGTCGACGACGAGCAGCGCCTGCGTCGTCGTGACGAGCATGCCGATGCCTGCGAGGAACACCCCGAGGGTCAGGTCGGCGCCGTACCCCGCGACGGCCGTGAAGGCCACGGCGACGCCGACGCCCGCGGTGCTCAGGACGAGCCGCAAGCCGAGCAGGTCGCTCATGAGCCGCCGCCGCTCGACGGGCCCCGTCGCGACCGATAGCTCTCGCAGCGCGACGGTGGCGACGCCACCCTCCGTCAGCCCCGCGACGACGGCGACGACCGCGAGCGCCGTGGAATAGCGCCCGAACTCGACGTCGCCGAGATGGCGGACGAGCAGCGGCGCCGCGGCCAGCCCGATGAGCAGCGACCCCGCGAACGCGCCGATGCGCAGAATGCCGCCCCGCATCGCCGCGGGGCCCGCCGCCGCGGTGTCGATGAGGTCGGGCGCCGGCGCGTTCACGTCGCCAACCCTACGGACGGCGGCCCCCGGAGCCCCGCCGCGCCCCTGCTAGGTTCCGCGCGTGCCGCGGCACCCCGAGAGCAGGACGGCAACCGCGCTCATCGCGCGCGCCCGCGGCCTCGCGGGGGCGCTCGGCAGCCAGAAGATCCACTGGTGGGGCGAGGCGTCGGGCACCCACGTCGAGGGCCCGCCGGACCCGCAGACGATGCTCGACGTCTTCGCCGGCGAGTGGGCTTCGCGGATGCCGCCGCCCTACGGCGCGCTGCGCGCGGGCGACGCGGGGCTGTTCGAGGACGAGCGCATCCGCTGGACGCTCGAGCGCTTCGGCCCGCTCGACGGGCAGTCCGTCCTCGATCTCGGACCGCTGGAGGGCGGGCACTCCTACATGGCGATGCAGGCAGGCGCCGCGCGCGTCGTGGCGGTCGAGGGCAACGCCCGTCACTTCCTCAAGTGCCTCGTCGTCAAGGATCTGCTCGGGATGGACGCGGTGCAGTTCCGCCTCGGAGACTTCGTCGCGATGCTGCAGGCCGAGAGCGACGTCTACGACCTCGCGTTCGTCCAGGGCGTCCTCTACCACATGGTCGACCCCGTGGAGCTCATCGCGCTGACGGCCGAGCGGTCGCGCCGCCTGGCGCTCTGGACGCAGTACTACGACGCCGACCGCGTCGCGCGCCTCGCTCCCCGCGTGCGCCGCCACTTCGCCGCCGAGGCCAGCCCGGCGCTGACGCGCGGCTTCGCCCACACCCATCACCGCTTCGACTACGGCCTCGGGCGCAAGCTCGTCGGCTTCTACGGCGGCAACCAGCCGCACGCGAACTGGCTCTCGCGCGACGATCTCCTCGGCGCCCTGGAGCACTTCGGCTGGCACGACGTCGAGATCGCCTTCGAGGAGCCGGACGCCGCGCACGGCCCGGCGCTCTCGCTGACCGCCGTCCGCGGCTGAGGCGCGTCAGACGACGACGGGCGCAGGTCCGGACGCGTCGATGACGACGGCGAACCCGTCGCCGATCTTGTCGTCGGGGTCGAGGCTGTCGATGACCCGCAGCCCGATCGCCGCGCACATCTCGACGAAGCTCTCGCGGGTCCACACCGACCAGTGGCGGTCCTCGTCGGAGGCGAAGCCCGTCCGGTGGCGCTCGAGCAGCTCCTCGACCGTCGTGAGCGGGCGGTCGGCGTCGAACGTGCGCTCCCTGTGCGGGACGACGGCCACGACGTAGCGGCGCGCGACGCGCTGCCATTCCAGCAGCGCCCGGATCGGGTCCGGGAAGTGCTCGATGACGTGCGAGGTGAAGACGAAGTCGTGCGCGTCGTCGGCGAACGGCAGGTCGTCGCCCGGAGCCACGACGTCGACCTTGGCGACGTGGAAGACCATCTTGCGCTCCGTCTTCTTGTACGGCGTGTCGAGCTCGCCCCAGCGGTCGACGTTGATCGTGTCCAGCAGGTAGTTGTTGGACGCCGACGCGCCGATCTCGACGCCCTTGAGGCCCTTGAGATAGCGCGACACGAACTTCGAGTCGCGGCGCAGGAGCAGCGCGCTGGAGTGGTACACGCGCTGGCGGAGCAGCTCGACCGGCGCGGGAAGCTCCATCGGCGAATCCTACCGGCGGCCCGCGGCGCCTTCGCGCCACCAGGCGACGGTCTCCGTCAGGCCCTCGGCGAGCGAGCGCGCGGGGACGAACCCGACCTCCTCGCGCAGCCGCGTCACGTCGGCCGCGATCTCCTCCGGGTCGCCGCCGCGCTGCGCCACGGCGCCGATGTCGAGCAGCTCGGGGCGCCCGGCGGCGCGGGCCAGCTCCTCGGCGATCGACCGCACCGTCACGGGCTCGCCCGACGCGATGTTCACCGCGCCCGCGACGTCGCTGTGCAGCAGCGCGGCGAACGCGCCCGCGACGTCGTCGACGTGCAGGAAGTCGCGCCGCTGCGTCCCGGCGCTCACCGGCGCCCGCTCGCCCGCGGCGAGCCGGCGGGCGACGCTCGCGACGAGCCGGCGCTCGTCCTCGCGCGGCCCGTACAAGAAGAAGATCCGCCCCCAGGCGAATGCGACCCCGGCGCGCTCGGCGAGCCCGGTGGCGACCCGCCGCGTCGCGTCCTTGCAGACGCCGTAGTACGTCGCGGGCGCCAGCGCCGCATCCTCGCGCAACGGCTGCGGCGCGGTCCAGTCGTACTCCGCGCAGGTTCCCGCGAGCACCGCGCGCGCCCCGCCCGTCGCCGCGAAGCCGTCGACGAGATCGACCGTCGCCGCGACCCAGGCGGCGTTCTCGCGCGCGTCCCAGAACGCGCCCGGCTCGGCGTACCAGGCCAAGTGCAGGAGGTGCGTCGCCTCCACCGTCCCGAGGAGCGATCGGCGCGCCGCGGCGTCGAGCAGGTCCGTGGCGTGCCAGACCGTCTGGGCGGGCGCGTCCGCGGGCGCGGGACCGCGGGCGGCCGCGTGGACCTCGAAGCCGAGCCCGGCGAGCGCGGGCAGAGCGCGACGGCCGACGAAGCCCGTCGCCCCGGTGACGAGGACGCGCGCGGGCGCGCTCATCGCGCGACCCGGTAGAGCTCCACGACATACCCCCTGCGCAGCCAGTAGGGGAACCGGTACATCAGCTCGAAGCCGCCGGCAGCGGCGGTCATCTCGGGCACGTTGAGGTGCTCGAGACCCGCGCCGTACGCGGGCCTGCTCTCGTGGTTGATGCTCATGAGCGACCCGCTGCAGCAGCGCCCGATCCAATGCAGGTAGTCGGTGACGGTCGCGGCGCTCATCTCGGGGAACGAGTCCTGGTTGAGCACGAGATCGAACAGCGGGCGGTCGATCTCGGCGATCGCGTGGGCCGGGAGGATCTGCAGGCGCCCGGCGGCCGCGCCCGGGGGGTCCTCGCCGTAGAGCGAGATCGCGTCGGCGGGCAGCGACTTCAGGGCGTACCAGCCCTGTACGAGGTTGACTGCCGGCAGGTCGACGATCGTGTAGGACGTCAGACCGAGGCGCCTGCTCCAGTACGCCACGCGCCCCGAGCCGCCGCCGATCTCGCAGATCCGTGCCGCGGGCAGGCCGCGGGCGGTCGCGCGCAGGAGGTGCGCCGTGTAGATCGCGTTGGCGTCGCGCTCGTGGAAGAGCCCGCGGCCGGTGTCGATCTTCAGCAGCCCACCGTCGACGTCGGGCGGGGCGATGTCGGTGCCGACGCGTGCGCCGATGCGGTCGACGAGTTCGGCCAGGTCGCAGTCCAGGCTGCGCCCGAACGCGCCCTGCTCGGGATTCTCGGGGGCGACGGCGCCGACCGCCTCACCGAGCGAGACGAGCTTGTCCTTCGCCATGAGCGCGACGAAATCGCGGTAGGACCGGTCGCGGGTGATGCGGCGGTGCTCGCGGTCGCCCTGCGTGATCCCGACCGCCGCGTCGTGGCGCGAGACGTTGCACAGGTAGGCCGCCAGGCGGCCCGGGTCGCCGTCCTCGAGGATCCGCGCGAGCCGCGCCTGCTGCGCCGCGATCGTCGTCCACACGTCGTCGCGGTCGCCCGCGGGAGGCGGTGGAGCGCCGGCGACCGTGGCCCGGTGGGCGGCGAGCAGCCGCTCGGCGATCGCGACGTCCTGCGCCGTCGCGACCTTGTCGGCGACGACGAGGTGCTCGACGCGATGGCCCGCGCGCCGACCTGCGTGCTGGAGGACGCTCCGGCGCCGCACCCGCGCCCGGACGTCCAGGCGCAGGCGCAGCTCCTGCACGCGGTCGCCCGTGGGACCGGCAAGGGCATCGGCGACCGCCGCGCGGACCGCATCGGAGGCCCTCACGCGACGTAGTCCGGGTACGTCCGGTCGCGCTCGGAGATGACGCGGGCGTCGGCCTGCGGCCAGTCGATCGCGAACGCGGGATCGTCCCAGCGCACCCCCGAAGCCGCGTCGGACACGTACTCGTGGCCCATCATGTAGAGCACCTCGCTGGCATCACACAGGGTCTGAAACCCGTGCGCAAGGCCCGCCGGCACGTACAGCGCGCGCCCGTTCTCGGCGCTCAGCCGCACCCCGTGCCAGGCCCGGTGGGTGGGCGACCCCGGGCGCAGGTCGACGGCGACGTCGAAGATCGCCCCGCGCGTGCAGCGGATGAGCTTGCACTCGCCATGGGGCGCGAGCTGCAGGTGCATCCCGCGCAGCGTCCCGGCGCGGGCGTTGAACGACGTGTTGCACTGCACGCCGACGGGTTTCAGGCCGTGCGCGGCGAACAGCACCGCGTCGTAGGTGCGCGCGAAATGGCCGCGTTCGTCCTCGATCCGATCGGGCTCGACGAGCCAGACCCCCGCGAGCGGCGTCTCGACGAACCTCACGGAAACAGGCGCAGCTCCGGCGCCCGGGCCGCGAAGCGCCCGCCCCAGTCCCGGATGCCCGCGAGCTGGTCCATGATCTCCTCCTTGATGTTCCAGGGGAGGATCAGGACGACGTCGGGCTTGCGCTCGCCGATCGCGTCGGGGGCCAGGACGGGGATGTGCGTGCCCGGCAGGACGTTGCCCTGCTTGTGCGGGTTGGCGTCGCACGTGAAGTCGATGAACTCCCGTCCGATGCCGCAGTAGTTGAGCATCGTGTTGCCCTTCGCCGGGGCGCCGTAGCCCGCGATCGAGTTGCCCGCATGCTTGAGGTCGATCACGAACTCGAGGATCTGGAGCTTGTCGGCGACGACGCGCGCGCCATAGTCGAGGTACGTCTGCAGGTCGCCCAGGCCGGCCGCCGCCTCGCGCTCGGCGAGCTCGCGCGCGGCGTCGGTCTGCGCGAACGACTCCTCGTCGTGGCAGGCGAAGATCCGCAGCGAGCCGCCATGCGTCGGCAGCTCCTGCACGTCGAAGACCCGCAGGCCGTGCGCCGCGAAGATCCGCCCGACGGTCGCGAACGAGAGATACGAGAAGTGCTCGTGGTAGATCGTGTCCCACTGGTTGAGCTCGATGAGCTTCAGCAGGTGCGGGAACTCCATCGTGATGACGCCGCCGGGCTTCAGCGCGAGCTTCATGCCCGCGACGAAGTCGTTGATGTCGGGGACGTGGGCGAGGACGTTGTTGCCGAGCAGCAGGTCGGCCTGCGTCTCGGCGGCCACCGAGCGGGCGGTCTCGACGCCCCAGAAGTTCACGCGCGTCCGGATCCCCTTGTCGATCGCGACCTGCGCCGTGTTGGCGGTCGGCTCGATCCCGAGCACCGGCACGCCGGCCTCGTGGAAGTACTGCAGGAGGTAGCCGTCGTTGGACGCGAGCTCGATGACCTGGCTCGACGCGTCGAGGCCGAGGCGCTCGGTCATCTGCTCGGCGTAGCGGCGGCTGTGCTCCAGCCACGAGGTCGAGTAGGAGGAGAAGTACGCGTAGTCGTCGCGGAAGATCGGCCGCGGCGTGTCATAGGGCGCGAGCTGGACGAGCAAGCACTGCGCGCAGACGAGCGCGCAGAGCGGATAGAACGGCTCCATCGCGTGGGCCTGTTCGAGCGGGACGTTGTCGTTGGCGACGGGCGACATGCCGAGGTCGGCGAAGACGTGCTGCAGCGGCGCGCCGCAGAAGCGGCAGGGCGGATCGTCTACCACGAGCACCACGGCGCGCGGCCGGAGTCCCACAGCGCCTCGAGCTCGTTGCGCTCGCGCAGCGTGTCCATCGCCTGCCAGAAGCCGCGGTGATGGAAGACCGTCAGCTCGCCCTGGGCCGCGAGGTCGCGCAGCGGCTCCTCCTCCCACTTCGTCGCGTCGCCGGCGATCGCCGCCCCGACGCCGGGCTCGCAGACGAAGAAGCCGCCGTTGATCCACGCGCCGTCGCCGCGCGGCTTCTCCGCGAAGCTGTCGACGCGCTCGCCCGTGATCTCCAGCGACCCGAAGCGCCCCGGAGGCTGGACGGCGGTGACCGTCGCCAGCCGGCCCTGCTCGCGGTGGTGGGCGATGAGCGCGCCGATGTCGACGTCGGCGACGCCGTCGCCGTAGGTCAGGCAGAAGGTCTCGTCGCCGAGATACGGCAGCACGCGCTTCAGGCGGCCGCCGGTCATCGTCTCGTCGCCGGTCTCGACGAGCGTCACGCGCCAGGGCTCGGTCGTGGAGTGGTGGACCTCCATCTCGCCGGTGCGCATGTCGAACGTCACGTCGGACCCGTGGAGGGCGTAGTTGGCGAACCATTCCTTGATGACGTAGCCCTTGTAGCCGAGGCAGATGACGAACTCCTCGATGCCGTGGGCGGCGTACAGCTTCATGATGTGCCAGAGGATCGGGCGGCCGCCGATCTCGACCATCGGCTTCGGCTTGACCGTCGTCTCCTCGCTGAGGCGCGAGCCGAGACCGCCGGCGAGGATGACCGTTTTCACTGGGTCCAGGGTAGTGTGCGGCGCCGATATGGCGCGCTCAGCACTCATCACAGGCATCACCGGACAGGACGGCTCCTACCTCGCGGAACTGCTCCTGGAACGCGGCTACGAGGTCCACGGGATGGTCCGGCGGGCATCGACGGAGAAGTTCGACCGCATCGAGCACCTGCGCGAGCGGATCACCCTGCACCAGGGCGACCTGCTCGACCAGCGCTCGCTCGTCGACACGATCCGCGCGGCCGAGCCGGCGGAGATCTACAACCTCGCCGCGATGAGCTTCGTCGCGGTCTCGTGGCTGCAGCCGACGCTCACTGCGGAGTTCACCGGCGTCGGCGTGACGCGGATGCTCGAGGCGGTGCGCGAGGCCGCGCCCGGCGCGCGCTTCTACCAGGCGTCGAGCTCGGAGATGTTCGGCAAGGTCCTCGAGGTCCCGCAGAACGAGACGACGCCGTTCTACCCGCGCTCGCCCTACGGCGTGGCGAAGGTCTACGGGCACTTCATCACGGTGAACTACCGCGAGTCCTATGACCTCTTCGCCTGCTCGGGGATCCTCTTCAACCACGAGTCCGAGCGCCGCGGCCTGGAGTTCGTCACGCGCAAGATCACGTGGCACGCGGCGGCGATCAAGCACGGCCTGCGCACCGAGCTCGCACTCGGCAACCTCGACGCCGAGCGCGACTGGGGCTACGCGAAGGACTACGTCGAGGCGATGTACCTCATGCTCCAGCAGGACGAGCCCGAGGACTTCGTCATCGCGACGAACAAGGCCAACAGCGTCCGCGACTGCGTGCAGATCGCCTTCGACGAGGCCGGCATCGACGACTGGGAGCGCTACGTGAAGATCGACCCGGCGTTCCTGCGCCCGGCCGAGGTCGACCAGCTCATCGGCAACCCGGCGAAGGCGAAGGCCCAGCTCGGCTGGGAGCCGCGGACGAGCTTCGAGGAGCTGATCCGCCTCATGACGCGCTCGGACCTCGCGGCGCTGGCCCCGTAACCGGCGCCGGCGTCAGCGCGCCGAGCGGGCGTGATCGGCCGCGGCGACGATGTGCGTGACGCGAGCGCCGGTGAAGCGCTCGACGCGGCGCGGCAGGTCGGCCGCCAGCCAGCGTGACGCGCCGGTCGGCAGCGTCGCGACGATCACCTCGTCGAAGCGGCGCGGGTCCCAGACGTCCTGGACGGCGATCATCGGGTCGGGGTCGCCCACGACGCCCTGGGCGAGCACGCCCGCGTCGCTCAGCCGCTCCAGCGCCCGGTGCAGGCGCTGCGCCGTCGCCGCGCTGCGCTCCAGCTGGGAACCGAGGCCGCTGGATGTGGGCGCCACCAGCGTGACCTCCACGGGGCCGGCGGCGGCGCGATCGACGATCGCATCGCAGATCTCGTCGGTGTCGATCGTCCGGTTGGCGATGACGAGCAGCTTCGTGGTCCACGGCATGGCGACGTCACATCCCTTTGATTGTGATGTTCGCCACAAAGTTACGCCTGTCGCCGGCCGCGCGCAACAGCGTTCGCCGGCCGTCAGGCGGGTGCGCCTGCGGCCTGGAAGCGCTCGATCTGCGCGAGCGTCACGGCGCGCAGGTCGTCGCCCGCATGCAGCGCCTCGTACCAGCCGACGATCCCGGCGAGCGCCTCGTCGAGGCCCCACGTCGGCGCCCAGCCGAGCTCGCGGTGCGCCTTGGAGGAGTCCAGCGTCAGGTGGCGGGCCTCGTGCGGGTGCGGGCCGCGGTCGATGTCCCAGCGCAGCTCGCCGGGCCACAGCTCCGTCAGCCGATCGGCGATCCAGCGCACCGGCCGCGCGTCGCCGGACGCCGGCCCGAAGTTCCAGCCGCCCTGGAGCCCGGCATCGGCATGCAGCGCCTGCGCGAGGCGCAGGTAGCCCGACAGCGGGTTGAGGACGTGCTGCCAGGGCCGGATCGCCTCCGGGTTGCGGATCGGGATCGGCGCGCCGTCCAGCGCGCCGCGCATGATGTCCGGGATGAGCCGCTCCGGCCCCCAGTCGCCGCCGCCGATGACGTTGCCGGCGCGCGCGCAGCCGAGCCGCGGACCGTCCGGCTCGGCCGCGAAGAACGAGCGCAGGTAGGCGTCGGCGACGAGCTCGGCGCAGCCCTTGGAGTTCGAGTACGGGTCGTGGCCGCCCATCGGGTCGGTCTCGACGAAGGGGCGCGGTTCGCGACCGTCGTCGTTGTCGTAGCACTTGTCCGACGTGACGTTCACGACGACCCGCACGGACGGCGTCGAGCGCACCGCCTCCAGTACGTTGACCGTGCCCATGACGTTCGTCTCGTAGGTCCCGCGCGGGTCGGCGAACGAGCGCCGGACGAAGGCCTGGGCGGCCATGTGGACGACGATCTCCGGCTCGTGCTCGGCGAACGCGCGCGCCAGCGCCGCGTGGTCGCGGACGTCCGCGCGGACGTCGGCGATGCCCTCGCCGACGCCGGCGAGCTCGAACAGCGAGGGCGTCGTCGGCACGGTGTCGGCGAACCCGGTGACCCGTGCTCCCAGCGCCCGCAGCCAGAGCGTCAGCCACGCCCCCTTGAAGCCCGTGTGCCCGGTGACGAGCACCGCGCGACCGCTCCAGAACCCGGGCTCGACGAGGGAGGACATGACCGCGCTGATGCTAGTGACGTCGACCGCAGGTCCGAGCCTGCGAGGACCGCAGGGCCGTGTGACGTCGACCGCAGGTCCGAGCCTGCGAGGACCGAAGGGCCGTGTGACGTCGACCGCAGGTCCGAGCCTGCGAGGACCGAAGGGCCGTGTGACGTCGACCGCAGGTCCGAGCCTGCGAGGACCGAAGGGCGAAACGCCCCTATACGCTCGACCCCGAGATGCCCGTCGCGCTCTTCGACACCGCCACCCCGCTCGCGCCCCTGCGCGCCGAGCTCGACGCCGCGATCGCGGGGGTCCTGGACTCCGGGCGCTTCATCCTCGGGCCCGAGGTCAAGGCCTTCGAGGACGAGCTCGCCGGCTACACCGCCAGCGCCCACGCGATCGGCGTCGCCAACGGCACAGAGGCGCTGACGATCGCCCTGCGCGCGATGGGCGTCGGGCCCGGCGACGACGTCGTCGTCCCGTCCTTCACGTTCTACGCCACCGCCGAGGCGGTCGTGCCGACGGGCGCGCGGCCGGTCTTCTGCGACGTCGATGCCGCCACGATGTGCATGACGGCCGAGACGGTGAGGGCGGCGCTGACCCCCGCGACGAAGGCCGTCGTCGTCGTGCATCTCTTCGGCAACGTCGCGCCGGTCGCGGAGATCGAGGCGCTCGGGGTGCCCGTCCTCGAGGACGCCGCGCAGGCCGCCGGATCGCTGTCGCCCGCGGGCCGCCCGGGCGCGCTCGGCACGGCGGCGACGTTCAGCTTCTTTCCCTCCAAGAACCTCGGCTGCTTCGGCGACGGCGGCGCGATCACGACGAGCGACGACGCGATCGCCGACACCGCCCGGACCCTGCGCTTCCACGGCTCGCGCGACAAGGTGACCTACGAGCAGGTCGGCTACAACTCGCGCCTCGACGAGCTGCAGGCGGCGATCCTGCGCGTCCTGCTCCCGCACCTCGACGGCTGGTCCGACGGCCGCCGCGCCGCCGCGCGCCACTACGAGGAGGCCGGGCTCGGCGAGCTCGTCGCGCTGCCGGTCGCGGGCGACGGGGCGCAGCCGGCGTGGCATCTGTACGTCGTGCGCAGCACGCGCGCCGACGAGCTCGCGGCGGGCCTCGCGGCCGCCGGGATCGGCTGTCGCGCCTACTACCGCACGCCGCTGCACCGCCAGGCGGCGATGCGCCCGTACGCCGGCGCCGGCCTCCCCGTCACCGACGAGCTCGCCCGCACGCACCTCGCGCTGCCGATGAGCCCCGTGCTGAACCGGGAGCAGGCGACGACGGTCGTCGCCGCCGTGCGCGCCGTCCTCGGCTGACCGAAGCGCTGCGATACGTTGCGGGCATGGCGCCCGGCCCCAAGGCAGTCCCCGAGCTCGGCGACCTCGCGGCGATGTTCGCCGAGATGCGCCAGGCCCCGGAGATCGTCCAGCCGTCGGACTTCTGGACCTCGCTGAACGCCCGCAACCTCAGCCAGCTCGACGACGAGGGCTTCGCGCACTTCAAGCGCACGATCAACCAGAACTACTTCGGCTGGGTCCCGAGCTCGCGTCACGACGACCAGGTGACGGTCATGGCGCGCGAGTGGCTGCGGCGGCCGGCGCCGCGGATCCTCAGCGCCCGGCTGGGCGACGTGTCGCTGCTCGAGGCCGGGCCCGACCGCGTCAACCCGTACGAGTCACCGCGCGCGCGCCTGCTGCTGGCGCTCTTCCTCGCGATGTACTGGGAATACGTGCGCCGGCGCGACCCGCGCGGTCTGCTGGCGCGCCTCGAGGAGCCCGCCCTCGGCGACCCCGTCATCGCCCATTACCGCGGCCGGCGCGTCAGCCAGGACATCTGCAACTCCGTCCACGAGCTCTACAGCGCCACGCACGCGCTGCCCGGCGGGATGCCGGGCCCCGGCGGCGTCCTCGAGCTCGGGGCCGGCTACGGGCGCGTCGCCTGGGCCTTCCTCGAGGCGTTCCCGCAGGCGCGCTACATCGTCTGCGACATCCCGCCGGCGCTCGGCATCGCCCAGCAGTACCTCACGACGCTCTTCCCCGACCGCCCGACGTTCCATTTCCGGCACTTCGACGACGGGGCCGAGGTCGCCGGCGAGCTCGCGCAGGCGCAGCTCGCGTTCCTCACCCCCAACCAGCTCGAGCTGCTCGACCCGCTCGGCGTGTCGCTCTTCGTGAACATCAGCTCGCTGCACGAGATGCGCCCCGAGCAGATCGCGTACTACCTCGGTCAGGTCGATCGCCACACCAGCGGCTGCTTCTACACGAAGCAGTGGCGCGACTGGCACAACGAGGAGGACGACGTGCGCGTCGGGCAGCACGACTACCCGATCCCGGAGCACTGGGAGACGATCTACGCCCACCGCCACCCGGTCCAGCGCATGTTCTTCCACGCGCTGTACCGCGTCGGCGGCTGAACGCCGGGCGGGGCTTCAGCCCGTCGGGCGGCGCGTGCGGTCCAGCGCCAGCTGCAGCTGCTCGAGGACGTGCACGACGCGCAGGCCGCTCTCGCCGTCCGAGCGCGGCGTCGTCCCGTCGCGGACGCAGGCGACGAAGTGCTCGACCTCCAGGCGCAGGGGCTCGGCGTTGGAGATCCGCGGGCTGTAGATGTCCCCGGCGCGGGTGATGTACTCGCCGTAGGAGCCGGCCGGCTGGTCGAAGCCCTTGTCGTAGACGGTCACCTTGCGCTCGAGGTCCATGTCGTCGAACGTCGCCATCCGCTGCGAGCCGACGACGGTGAAGCGCCGCTCCTTGTGCGGATCCAGCCACGACAGGTGCAGGTGCGCCGCGAGGCCGCTCGGAAAGCGCAGGAAGGCGAACACGACGTCCTCGACGCCGGGGCGCATGTAGGACTCGCCGTGCGCCTCGCACGTCGCGGGGTCCTCGCCGGCGAGGTGCAGGATGACGGAGATGTCGTGTGCCCCGAGGCTCCAGAGCGCGTTCTCGTCGGCACGCAACTGGCCGAGGTTCAGGCGGTTTGAGTAGATGTAGTGGATGTCGCCGAGCTCGCCGGAGTCGGCGATCTCCTTGAGCTTGCGCACGCCCGGGTGGTACTCGAGCAGGTGGCCGACCATGAGGATCCGGCCGGACTCGCGGGCCGCCGCGACGGCGCGCTCGCCGTCGGCGACCGACTGCGCGAGCGGCTTCTCGACGAAGCAGTGCTTGCCGGCCTGCAGCACGCGGACCGCGAGGTCGGCGTGCGTCGGGACCGGCGTGGCGATGACGATCGCGTCGAGCTCGTCGTCGGCGAGCAGGTCGTCGAGGTCGGCGGTGAAGCGCGCGCGGCGGTGGACGGCGGCGAGGCGCTCGCGCACCTCGGCGCGCCCGTCGCAGCACCAGACGAGCTCCGCGTCGGCGAGCGCGTCGATGTTGCGCGCGAGGTTCGGGCCCCAGTAGCCGAGCCCGACGACCCCGACGCGTACGGCGTCGGGCACTAGAGGAGCGCGGCCTTGCCCGAGCGGCGGGTGACACCGCGCAGGTCGAGCGCCAGCGGGACGCGGGCGACGGCGGCGTCGTGGTCGACGCCAGGGTGCGCCGTGACGATGAGCGCGAGGTCGGCGTCCGCGAGCGCGTCGTCCAGCGACGAGCTGCGCAGGCCGAGCTCCGGCAGCTCGGGCACGAACGCGTCGTGATAGCTCAGGTCGGCGCCGAGCGCGTGCAGGAGCGTGACGATCTTCAGCCCGGGCGACTCGCGCACGTCGCCGACGCCCGCCTTGTAGCTCACGCCGAGCACGGCGATCTTCGAGCCGCGCACGGGCTTGGAGGCGTCGTTGAGCAGCCGCTCGACCTTCGCGACGCAGTGGTAGGGCATCTGCTGGTTGATCTTGCCCGCCAGCTCGATGAACTCCGTCGCCATGTCGAACTCGCGCGCCCGCCAGGAGAGGTAGAACGGGTCGACCGGCAGGCAGTGGCCGCCCATGCCGGGGCCGGGATCGAAGCGCATGAAGCCGTAGGGCTTCGTCGCGGCCGCGTCGACGACCTCCCAGATGTCGATGTCCATGCGGTCGCAGAGCATCGCCAGCTCGTTGACGAGCGCGATGTTCACCGAGCGGAAGATGTTCTCCAGGAGCTTGCAGAGCTCGGCGGCCTCGGGCGTCGAGACGCGCACGACGGTGTCGCAGACCTCGCGGTACAGCGCCTCGGCACGGTCGCCGCAGGTCCGCGTGAGCCCGCCGACGACCTTCGGCGTCGTGCGCATCGTGAAGTCCGTGCGGCCGGGATCGACGCGCTCGGGCGAGAAGGCGAGGTTGAAGTCCTCGCCGGCGACAAAGCCGGACTCCGACAGGATCGGCGCGACGCGGTCGCGCGTGGTGCCGGGATACGTCGTGGACTCCAGCACGACGAGCTGCCCCGACTGCATGACGCCGGCGAGCTCGCGGGAGGCCCCGACGAGCATGCCGAGGTCCGGCTCGCGGTTGGGCGTCAGCGGCGTCGGCACGCAGATGAGCACCGCCTCGCAGCGGGCGAGCGACGCGAACCGCGGGGTCGCCTCGATGCGCCCGGCGACGGCGGCCAGCGACGCGTCGGAGACGTCCTCGATGTAGGACTCGCCCCGCCGCAGCGCGTCGATCTTGCGGCGGTCCACGTCGACGGCGACGACGTCGTGGCCCTCGGCGGCGAAGGCGACGGCGAGCGGCAGGCCGACGTAGCCCATGCCGATGACTCCAACAGCCATGATGCGCGGAGTGTAGAAGCTGGCGCCGACGCGCCTGGACACCGGTTCGAGGTCGAGGCTAGGCCGGGCCGAGCAGTTCGCGCAGCGCGACCGGCGGCGCGCCCGCGGGAGCGGGCAGGACGGCGTCGTCGCCGTGCACGGCCATACGCGCGTACCCGTCGGCGCCCGGCGCCTCGTGCACCGTGACCGATCTGCGCACCACGTCGACGAGCCAGTACGCACCGACTCCGGCGCGCGCGTAGCGCCGCGCCTTCGCGGTGTCGTGGCGCAGGGTCGTGATCGACACCTCGACGACAAGCGCCGCCGTCGTCGGATGGCGGTCGCGCGCTCGCTGCTCCACGACCATGAGATCGGGGAGGACGAAGCCGCCCTCGACGAGCAGGACGTCCTGGACGCGCACGTCGCAGTCCGGGCAGCCGAGCACGAAGTGCCGCGTGAGCCACGAGACGATCCCGCTGTGCTCGGGCCCCGGCGGGCTCACGTCGACGAGGACCCCGTCGATGAGCTCGACGCGATCCTCCTCGCGGAGAACGCCGGCGTCGACCATCCGGTACACGTCCTCGACCGACAGGCGGTGCAGCGCGGGATCCTCGGTGGGGAGCATCGAGACAGCGAGGCTAGCGCCATGGCGGGCCACGCTCAATGCGGGCTGCGGCGGCGCCGGGTGGCCCGGTTGGGCGCGGGCAGGGCGACGAGCAGCATCTCCGAGCCGACCTGGTCGTCGATCGCCTCGACGACCTCCGCGACCTGCTCGAGCGCGATGCTGCGCCCGGCCACCACGGGCCGCGCGAGCTCGCCGACGAGCGCGGAGAACGCTTCGACGGTCGACGCCTGGGAGCGGCTGGCTCCCGAGCGCCTGGTGTGCTCCATGTGCGCGACGATCTGCGACGCGGTCGCTCCCCACATCACGAGCGCGTGCACGAGCCGATCAAGCGCTGGGTCCGGGGCGGGACTCTCGGTGACATGCATGTCACCCATAGGCGCCGGCGCGTGGAAACTCGCCCCCCGGAGCGTTCAGGACGAGCTCAGCGCCTCCAGGTCGGCCTGCACCATCTCGTCGATCATCGCCGCGAAGCTCGTCTCGGGCTCCCAGCCCAGGCGCTCGCGGGCCCGCGAGATGTCGCCGACCGGCGGCGTGCGCTCCGACGGCCGCACGAGCCTGGCGTCGACCTGCACGTACCGGGCGGGGTCGAGGCCGACGCTCCCGAAGGCCGCGTCGACGAGGTCGCCGACCGTGCGCCCGACGCCGCCGGCGAGGATGTAGTCGCCCGGCTCGTCCTGCTGGAGCATCAGGTGGTAGCCGCGCACGACGTCGCGGGCGTGGCACCAGTCGCGGACGGCGGCGAGGTCGCCCAGGACGAGCTCGTCCTGCAGCCCGAGCTTGATCGCCGCCGCGCCCCGCGCGACCTTGCGCGGGAGGAAGCGCTCCGGGCGGCGCGGCGACTCGTGGTTGTAGGCGATGGCGCTGCTGGCGTGCAGCCCGTGCTTCGCGCGGATCGTGTCGACGAGCCCGTAGGCCGCGAGCTTCGCGACGCCGTAGGGGGAGCGCGGGCGCATCGCCGTCTCCTCGTCCTGCGGCGAGACCTTCGCCGCGCCGAAGATCTCGCCGGAGCTCGCGACGAGGACGCGGACGCCCGCGTCGAGCTCGCGCGCCGCCTGCAGGAGCGTCGCGGTGGCGCCGGCGACGAGCTCGAGGGTCCCCGCCGGGTCCTTCCACGACGCCGGGACGAACGTCGGCGCCCCGAGGTGGTAGAGCTCGTCGGGGGCGGTCTCGAGGACGGCCGCGCGCAGCGACGCGGGGTCGCCGAGATCGCCGTGGACCGTCGTCACGCCGGGCAGCGCGACGGGCGTGCGGACCATGCCGACGACGTCGTAGCCGGCGCCGAGGAGCAGCTCGGAGAGGTAGGAGCCGTCCTGCCCGGTGATCCCCGTGATGAGCGCGCGCGGCACGCGCGAAGCGTAGTGGTGGCGATCGCGGATGGGCGATCACCCTCCTCGGCCCGCGTGTGCAGCCGTTTCGGCGCTCCGGGGGCGGGTAGTGGCCTGAAAACAAGCCGGTTTGCAAGAACGCAACCTTTCCGGCTTCCGCGCGTTCTCATTCGTACCCTCGTTCAGACGCAGACATCCCCCCACCCCGGATGACGCTCTCCCGCCCCCTTCCCAGCGCGCTGCCCGTGCCGACCGAGCACCCGGTAGCCGCCGCCCCCACCCTCCCACGCGAAGTGAGCGTGCTCGGCGTGCCCCTGGCACTGACCGACTACGACCAGACGATGGAGTGGATGGACGCGACGATCGCATACGGCGACAAGGGCTACATCTGCGTCGCCGCGACGCACACGATCATGGTCTGCGACGAGGACCCCGAGCTGCGCGAGGCGGTCCTGAACTCCTCGCTCACGGTCCCCGACGGGCAGCCGCTCGTCTGGGCGATGAACGCGCTCGGCGGCAACCTCACCGACCGTGTCTACGGGCCCGACCTCATGGCGCGCTACTGCGAGCGCGCCGCGCAGAACGGTACGCGGATGTACCTCTACGGCGGCCGCAACCAGGGCGCGCTCGTGCAGCTCGCGCTGAACCTGCGCCAGAGCTACCCCGGCGTGAAGATCGTCGGCGGCTACTCACCGCCCTTCCGCGACCTCTCCGAAGAGGAGGAGGACGCGATCGTCGACGAGATCAACGGCACGCAGGCCGACGTCGTCTGGATCGGCGTCGGGGCTCCCAAGCAGGAGAAGTGGATGGCCGCGATGCGCTCGCGTCTGGACGCGGCGGTGCTCGTCGGCGTCGGTGCGGCGTTCGACTTCCACGCCGGCCTCGTGCCGCAGGCGCCGGACTGGATGCAGTCCGCGGGCCTCGAGTGGCTCTACCGGATGGCACAGGAGCCGCGCCGCCTCGCGCCGCGCTATGTGCGCTACAACCCGCGCTTCGTCACGGGCTTCGCGCGGCAGTACGCGCGTCACCGGCTCCGTGCCGGCCAGCCGGACCAGTAGATTTCCGGACCTCGTGCCCGCTGACATGTCCGTCGAGGTCGCAGTCATCGGTCTCGGCCGAATCGGCCTTCCCCTGGCGATCTCGTTTGCCGACCGCGGGCTGCGCGTGCTCGGGATCGACAAGGACCCCGACCGCCTCCAGGCCGTGCGCGATGCCCGCATGCCGTTCGAGGAGCCGGGCGCGCAGGAGGCGCTGGACCGCGTCCACGCCGCCGGCACGCTGACGATCTCCGACCGCGTCGCCGACGCGGCCCGCGCCGAGCACATCGTCATCACGCTCGGGACGCCGTCGCTCTCGCACATCGAGATCGACATCTCCGACATCCGCTCGGCGCTCGACGACCTCCTGCCGCACCTGCGGGCCGAGGCCGGGCACTCGATCGCGCTGCGCTCGACGATCGCCCCGGGCACGACGGACTACGTCGCCGGCTACCTCGCCAAGCACCTCGGCTTCGTGATCGGCGAGGACATCTTCGTCGCCCACGCCCCGGAGCGGATCGCGGCCGGGCGCTTCTTCGAGGAGATCGAGACGCTCCCCTGCATCGTCGGCGGCGTCGACGACGCATCGGGCGACCGCGTCGGCGCGCTGTTCGCGATCTTCGGCGCGCCGGTCGTGCAGACGACGCCCGCGCAGGCCGAGCTCGCGAAGATCTGGACGAACATCCTGCGCTACGCGAACTTCGCGCTGCCCAACCTCCTGATGATGGACTGCGAGCAGCACGGCGCGAACGTCTTCGAGGTCATCGACCTCATCAACCGCGACTATCCGCGCGGCGGTATCGCGATGCCGGGCTTCACGGCCGGCACCTGCCTGCGCAAGGACTTCGCGTTCAGCGAGGAGCGCTCCAACGCGCCCGGCATGCTGCTCGCCGTGTCGCGCGTCAACGAGTCCGTGCCGCTGTTCCTCGTCGAGGGGCTGAAGCGCCGGCTCGGGTCGCTGAACGGGCGCAAGGTCGCGGTCCTCGGGCTCGCCTTCAAGGGCAACACCGACGACGAGCGCGACTCGCTGGCGCACAAGCTCGTGCGGCTGCTCGAGCGCGAGCTCGCCGACGTCGTCGTCCACGACCCGCGCGTCGCGACGCCGACGCCGCCGTTCGAGCAGGCCGTCGCGAGCGCCGACGCGATCGTCGTCGCGGCCAACCACGACGAGTTCGCGGGCTCCGGGCCTCTGCGGCTGATCGCCGAGCTCGCCGGCGAGGACGCGCTCATCGTCGATCCGTGGAACTGCTTCGGCGCCAAGCAGGTCTTCGCCTACGTCGCCGAGCTCAGCGCGATCACGAACGGCCGGGTCGCGCTGCCGTGAGCCGCGTTCTGGTGACCGGCGGCGCCGGGACGATCGGCGCTGCCGTCGTGCGACGCCTCCTGCGCGACCCCGCCTACGAGGTGCGCGTCTCCGACCAGCGCGCCGCGCCGCAGTGGATGCGCGAGGGCTGCGAGGTGCACACCGGCGACCTGCGCGACCTCGCCGAGGCCCGCACGGCGACGAAGGGCTGCACGCACGTCATCCACCTCGCCGCGATCGTCGGCGGCATCGCGAACTTCCACAAGCTCCCGCACACGCTCACGGCGGTCAACAGCGCGCTTTACGACGCCGTCATCCAGGCCGCGCTCGACCACGACGTCGAGCGCTTCACGTACGTGTCGAGCTCGATGGTGTTCGAGCGCGCGACGCAGTACCCGACGACCGAGGAGCACGTCTGGGAGACGCCGATGCCGCGCTCGGCGTACGGCTTCTCGAAGATGGCGGGCGAGGTCTGGTGCCGCGCCGCCCACGACGAGCACGGCCTGCCCTACACGATCTGCCGGCCGTTCAACGCCTACGGACCGGGCGAGATGCCCGACGACGAGCCCGGGATCGCCCACGCCGTCCCGGACCTCATCCGCAAGTGCCTGTCGGGCCAGCAGCCGCTTCAGATCTTCGGCTCGGGCGAGCAGACGCGCACACTGACGCACATCGACGACATCGCCGACGGCGTCGTCACGGCGACGGGCTCACCGGCCGGGCTGCACGAGGACTTCAACATCTCGGCCTCCGAGGAGCAGACCGTCGCGCAGATCGCGCGGATCATCTGGGAGGCCTGCGGGCGCGACCCGGCGACGTTCGAGCTCGAGCACCTGCCGACGTTCACCGTCGACGTGCAGCGCCGCTGGCCGAGCGTCGAGAAGGCCCGCACCGTGCTCGGCTGGGAGGCGCAGATCGGCGTGCGCGACGGGATCGCGCAGACCGTCGAGTGGCTGCGCAGCCGGCTGGCCGCCGTCTAGCAGGGTCGCCGGCGGCCACGCAAAGCGGACCGCCGGCTCCCGGCGATGCAGGCCTGCATCCCGGGAGCCCCACGGTTCGCGCCCTCTCCCCCAGCAACGAGCCGGGACCCTAGACGGGTCGCGCCGTTAACGCAACTTTATGTTCCCCTGACCGACTCGTACGTCAGGCGCAGGCCCTCGGCGATCGGCGTCTGCGAGCGCCATCCGAGGATCTCGAGCGCGCGCGCCGCGTCCAGGCAGGAGCGCTCGATCTCGCCCAGCCGCGCCTGCGCGAACTCCGGCTCGGGCGTGTCCGGGCCGTGCAGCTCGGCGAGCCGCCGGACGATCTGGAGGACCGATGTCTCCTCCTCGGTGCCGATGTTCACGACGCCGCCCGCGTCGGCGTCGCCGGCGCGCAGGAGCGCCCGCACGAGGTCGGCGACGTAGATGTAGTCGCGCGTCTGCGTGCCGTCGCCGAAGATCTTCGGGACGGCGCCGTCGCGCAGGCGCCCGCAGAAGATCGCGACGACGCCGGCCTCGCCGTGCGGATCCTGGCGCGGCCCGTAGACGTTGCCGAACCGCAGCGCGATCGTCGACATGCCGTAGAGGCGCGCGTAGAGGCCGAGGTAACGCTCGGCGCAGAACTTGCTCTGGCCGTAGGCCGCCATCGGCAGCGGCTCGACGGTCTCGGGCGTCGGCAGCAGGTCGGTCTCGCCGTAGATCGCGCCGCCGGTCGAGGAGAAGACGACGCGCGCGGGGCTGTCGGGCCGCGCCGCGCGCGCCGCCTCCAGGACGTTGATCGTCCCCTCGACGTTCGTGCGCGCGTCGAGCGCGGGGTCGGCGAGCGAGACGCGGACGTCGACCTGTGCGGCGAGATGGAAGATGGCCTCCGGGTCGGCCGCGGCCACGGCGCTCGCGAGGCCGGCCGCATCGCGGATGTCGAGGCGCTCGAGCATCGCGCCGGCGTCCAGCGCGGCGGCGAGGTTGCGCTCCCTGCCGCTGGAGAGGTTGTCGACGACGGTGACCGTGTCGCCGCGTGCGAGGAGGGCGTCGACGAGATGCGAGCCGATGAAGCCGGCCCCGCCGGTGACGAGCGTCCGCATTCGCCGGGCAGTGTAGTGCGCCGTCCGTGGAGTACATTCGAAGTCCGTTTGGCCCTCCGCGCCGCGGGGGTAGTCCGCGATCATGGCTATGACAAGCAGGAGGATCCCGATGAGGCTGGGTAGACGACCCAAGCGCAAGCAGGACCAGGCGCTCGACCTCGTCGCGTCCGCAGCGAAGACGTGGTCGGAGTGGCAGCTCGCCAAGCGCGCGGGCTCGGGCCTCAAGAAGGGCGCCAAGAAGGCGTCCGAGCTCAAGGGCGGCAGGTCCTCGGGCCTGCGGGCCGCCGTCAGCGGCACGCCGGCGAAGATCACGGGCGCGGTCGCGATCGCAGGCGGCCTCGGGGCCGTCGTCCTGCGCAAGCTCAAGGGCGGCGCGGCGCCACCCGCCTACGTCCCGCCCGCGCCGCACGAGCCGGCTGCGGCGCCCCCGCCGCCGCCTCCGCCGCCGGCGCCCGACGCCGCCGCGCACAAGCCGCCGCCTCCGCCGCTCGCGGCCGCGCCGCCACCGCCGCCGGAGCCGGAGCCCGTCGTCGCCGAGGTTGCGCAGCCGGAGGCCGCAGAAGCGGATGCGCAGGCCGAGCCCGATGAGCCGACCGCCGAGAAGACCGCCGACGACGAGGCCGAGGCGCCCGGGGACGACGCGGCCGAGGACGACAAGCAGAGCTCGTAGCAGCCCCCGGGCGGCGCTTCGTCACAACTTGCGCGTGATCGTGTGACAGCGGTCGCGTGATCGTCCCGGAGCGGGCGCGCCGCCCGGACGATGGTCGGCATGTCCTCCCGACCCGACCGCCACCTCGTAGCCCTGCTCATCACGCTCGCCTGCGTCGCGCTCGCGGCGCCGGCGAGCGCCGCCGCCGGCGGCACCGTCGTCGTGCGCCTCGGCCCCGGCGCCTCCCAGCACCGGCTGGCCGCCGCGGGCGTCACCTCTACCGTCGGCGTCGTCGCCGGCACCGGGGCACGGCTCGTGCGCGTCAGCGGCGACCCGGCGATCGCCGCGGCGCGCATCCGCCGCACGCCCGGTGTCCGCTGGGCCGAGCCGAACCTCCGCCTGCACGCGCTCGCCGACGCGATCCCCGACGATCCGCTGTGGGGCGAGCTCTACGGCGTCCGGCGCATCGGCGCGCCGGCGTTCTGGTCCCTGCACGGCCTCGGCGGCTTCCCGGGGACCGGCGGGTCGCCGGTCGGGATCGTCGACACCGGCATCGATGCGACGCACGAGGACCTCGCGGGGCGCGTCGGCGCCTGCGGCACGGCCGCCGACGGGCGCGTCGCGGACGGCGAGTGCGACGATGTCGAGGGCCACGGGACGCACGTCGCCGGCACGATCGGCGCCATCGCCGGCAACGGAGCGGGCGTCGCCGGCGTCGCGTTCGACGCGCCGCTCATCATCTGCCGCGCGCTCGACGCCGACGGCTCGGGGACGATCGCCGACATCGCCGCGTGCATGCGCTGGGTGCACGACAAGGGCGCGCGGGTCATCTCGATGAGCCTCGGCGGCCCGCCCTCGGAGACGATCGCGGCAGCCGCCAAGAGCGCGTTCGCGCGCGGCGGCCGCAGCGGCTCGCTCCTGGTGGCGGCGGCCGGCAACGACGGGGACGCGACGCTGAACTTCCCCGCGGCGCTGGCGCAGGTCGTGTCGGTCGCGGCGATCGGGCCGGGCGACGAGGTCGCGCCGTTCTCCAACGAGAACGCCGACGTCGAGGTCGCGGCCGCCGGCGTGGACGTGCTATCCACGCGCCGCGGCGGGGGCTACGTCCGCGAGTCGGGGACGAGCATGGCGACGCCCCACGTCGCAGCGGCGGCCGCGCTGCTGTGGGCCGCGCGGCCGACCGCGACCGCGTCGGCGATCCGCGCGCAGCTCGACGCGGCCGTCGACGACCTCGGCGCGCCCGGGCGCGATCCTGCCTACGGGTTCGGGGTGGTCAACCTCGCACGGGTCGCCGGTCGCCCGTGACGCGTCGGCGGAGCCCGGCGCGCTTCCGGCATCGCCGAGGCGGAGGTCTTTCACCGTCCAGGAGCTCAGCGCGCGTGTCTGGCAGTTGTTGGGCGTATGGCGCCCGATAGCTGCCAGAGATGACCCGGCGCAACGCCCGTCCGCCCGGGGAGATCATGCCCTCATCGATGCGGGACGCGCTCGAGCCCGGCCGGCACAACGCAGGAGCGCCCCCTCTCGCTTCTCGGTGGGCGCAGATCGGCTGGTGTTCGAAGCGGTTCGCCGGGGTGGCGCCGTGCGCTGCCGGCATCGACAGGGGGTGCGACCGCGGACCTGCGGGCACGTGCGGGCGAGCCCGGCGAACCGCAGAGAGTGGCAAGTTCTTCGGCGCCTCGTCGAAGAAGTCGCCAATCGTCGCCGCGCCCGCGTCCCCTGTCGTCGGCGCCCGGGGTCTCCGCGCCCGCACAGCCCGCGAGCCGCGACGGATTTCAGCCCAGGTCCGAGGGAGCGCCTACCCGTCGTACACGGCGGCGAGCATGGGCGCGACCGCGGCCGGCGACGCGAGGCGCAGGACGCGCAGACGCCCGGCCTCGCCGGCCGCCGCGTCGCGGAAGCGTGCCCGGGCGGCGAGCGCGAGCGCGGCGGCATCGCCGGGCGCGACGAGCCCGTCGGGGCCGCAGAGCTCCGGCAGCGCGCCGACCGCGCTGCCGGCGACCGGCAGGCCGGCCGCCATCGCCTCCGCCGCCGCGAGGCCGAACGTCTCGTGCGCGCGGGACGGAACCAGCGCGAGGCCGGCGTCGGCGCGCAACTGCACGAGCTGCCCTGGCGCGACGCGGCCGACGAACCGCGTGTCGGTCCCGCCCGCGCGCGCCTCGAGCGCGGCCCGCTGCGGTCCGTCGCCGGCGATGACGAGCGGCAGACCGGCCGCCGCGCAGGCGGCGATCGCGACGTCGACGCCCTTCTCCGGCGCGAGCCGTGAGACGACGAGCACGTGGTGCCCGGTCGCCGCCGTCGAGCGCTCGACGACCTCGCGGACGACGTGGCCGACGACGTGCACGACCGCGGGCAGCGGCGCCCCGAGCGCGCGCAGGCGCTCCTCGGCGAACGCGCTCGGGACGATGACCGCGTCGGCCTCGGCGACGAGCCGGCGCTGCCACAGCGCGAGCGCGGCGCCGTAGACCGCCGCCTCCGCGCCCGTGCCGCGGCAGTTGCGGCGCACGCCCGGCAGCGTGTTGCGGCCGCGGCAGCGCGTGCAGCCCGCGCCCTGCGTGAAGCACGTCCCGACCGCGCACACGAGGCGGTAGTTGTGCAGGTGCAGGACGGTGCGCGCCCCCGCCTCGCGCGCGGCGGCGAGCGCGCGCCAGCCGAGCGACGGATTGACGTTGTGGGCGTGGACGACACGCGCCCCCGTCCGCCGGACCGCGGCCGCCACCTGCTCGGGCGCGAGGCCGCCGCCGAGCAGCCCGGCCGCGGCGCGCGCGCGGCCGAGCGTCGCGCTGTCGCGGGTCAGCAGCTCGGCGTCCTCGCCGAGGTGCTCGCGCACGAGCCACATGAGGTCCTCGACGGCGCGCTCCTCGCCGCCGGTCGTGCGATAGCGGTTGTGGAGGAAGAGGATCACGGGAGTTGCGGGCGACGCACGCTTCGTGCCAATTCGGCCGCCGAGATGTGTCAAACCTAGCCTGGGAGCGCCGGGGGTCGCGGATGGCTCGGCGTTGTGAGCCGAGCCCGCGTGGATCGGCCGAGCCTCCGCCGGGTGGGGTCCTTCGGAGCGAAGCCGATCCGCGCCGGCGACGGCTCACGGCGGCGAGACACCGCGAGACCCGGCGCTTCCAGGCAGACTGGTCCGCAGACCATGCCCTTGACGGCGAGCATCATCGTCCCCACCCGTGAGCGGGCGGGGTATCTCGACGTCGCGCTTGCGTCGATCGCACCGCAGGCCGCCGCCGCGGGCGCGGAGGTGCTCGTCGTCGACGACGGCCCCGACCCGGCGACGCGCGACACCGCGGCCCGCCACGGCGCCCGCTACCTCGCCCACGACGCCGCGCGCGGCCCGAACGCCGCGCGCAACACCGGCATCGCAGCGGCGCGCGGGGCCGTGCTCGTGTTCGTCGACGACGACGTCGCCGTCCGGCCCGGCTGGCTCGCGGCGCTGCTGGCGGCCGAGCGCGACGCCGAGCCCGACGTCGGCGTCCTCACCGGGCCGATCCACGCCCGCTTCGAGGACCACCCGCTGCGCTCCTGCGGGCGCGAGTCGCCGCCGATCACGACGCAGGACCACGGCCCCGCCGACCGCGACGTCGAGCAGGCCTGGAGCGCGAACATGCTCGTCCGCCGCTCGGCGCTGCAGCGCGCCGGGACGTTCGACGGCACGCGCGAGATCTACGGCGACGAGCAGGAGTGGACGCGCCGCCTGCGGGCCTCCGGCGGGCGCATCCGCTACGTCGCCGCGGCGGCGCTCGACCACCGCCGCGCGGGCGACGACGCGCGCCTGCGCTCGCTCGCGCTCGCCGCATACCGCCGCGGCCAGCCGAGCCGCCGCTTCGACGTCTTCAAGGCGACCGCGCCGTCGCTGTGGTCCGAGCTGCGCATCCTCGCCGGCTGCGTCGCCCACACCGTCCGCTACCGCTGCCTCAACGGGATCGTGCTGACGGCCCACTCGCTCGGCCGCCTGCGCGCGGCGCTGTCCCCCGCGGGCCGCCGCGACCCCGCCGGCGGCGAGGACTTCCTCTCCGGCAAGAGCGGGACGGTCAAGGGCCTGCGCCGCCCCGCGCTGCGCGCCGCCGACGTCCTGCTCGACGCCGAGGCGGTCCGCCGCAACCGGCGCCTGGATCGCGCGGCGCGGACGAGCCCGCCGCGCCGGCGCGTGCTCGTCATCGGTATCGAGCGGCCCGGGCGCCGCATGAACGCCGCCCGCGTTGAGCTGCACCGCACGCGCCACGAGCTGACGATGCACACCGTCGCGATGGGCGCCGGGGGCAAATTCGAGCACCTCAATGCGCTGCTGGAGGCCCACCCGCCCGCCGGCCACGACTGGCTGCTCGTCGTCGACGACGACGTCGTCCTCCCGCGCGGCTTCCTCGACCGCTTCCTGCACTGCGCCGAGAGCGCCGGCCTGCTGCTCGCCCAGCCCGCGCATCGCCTGCATTCGCACGCCGCCTGGCCCGTGACGCACCGCCGCCCGGGCGGCGCGGTGCGCGCTTCGCACTTCGTCGAGATCGGGCCCGTCACGGCCTTCGCGGCGCCGCTGCACGACGCGCTGCTGCCGTTCCCCCCGCTGCGGATGGGCTGGGGCCTGGATGCCCACTGGGGCGCGCTGGCCCGCGAGCACGAGTGGCCCGCCGGCATCGTCGACGCGACGCCCGTGCTGCACACGACGCCCGTCGGCGGGGGCTACGACCGCGCGGCCGCGGTCGCCGAGGCGCAGGCCTTCCTCGCCGATCGGCCGTACGTCACGCGCGCGCAGGCGCTGTGGTCGCGGCGGCTGCGATGAGGGTCGCCGTCGTCGCCGAGTTCTACCCGCGCGCCGCCGACGCCGTCCTCGGCGTCTGGGCCCACCGCCAGGCGATCGCGGCGCGCGACGCCGGTGCCGACGTCCGCGTCCTCGTCCTGTATCGCCCCCTCCCGCCGCTGCACGCGCTGCGCGGCGGTCCGGCGGGCGCACTGCGCGCCACCGCCCGCGCCGCGGCACAGCCCCTGCGCGCGCAGCTCGACGACATCCCGATCACGTACGTCCCGTTCCTCGCGCCGCCGCGCCCGCGCTCCTACGGCGACTGGGGTCGCTGGGCCGCCGCGCCGCTCGCCGTCGCCCTGCGGGCGCTGCGCCGCGGCTTCCCGTACGACGTCGTCCACGCCCACAACGCCGTGCCCGCGGGCGAGGCCGTCCGCCGGACCGCCACCGCCGCGCCGCTCGTCGTCTCCGTCCACGGCGGCGACGTCTTTCACACCGCGCCCCGCTACGAGCGCGGAGCCGAGGCGGTCCGCGCCGCGCTGCATCGCGCGCAGGTCGTCGTCGCCAACAGCGCGGGGATCGAGGCGCGCTGCCGCGTACTCGGCGCCCGCGCGACGCGCGTCGTCCATCTCGGCACCGACCTGCCCGCGCGGCGCGCCGAGCCCTACGCCGACCCGACGATCGTCACGACGGCGCATCTCGTCGCCCGCAAGCGCCACGCCGACGTCCTGCGCGCGATCGCGCTCCTGCGCGACCGCCATCCGCGCCTGCGCCACCTCGTCATCGGCGACGGCCCCGAGCGCGAGTCGCTGCAGCGGCTCGCCGCCGAGCTGCAGATCGAGGATCGCGTCGAGTTCGCCGGGCAGCTCGAGCCGGGTGAGGCGCTGCGGCGCACGCGCCGCGCGACGCTGCTGGCGATGCCGTCGACGGACGAGGCGTTCGGAATGGTCTACATCGAGGCGATGGCCGGCTGGCTGCCGGCGATCGGCGCCCGCGGTGAGCCCGGGCCGGCCGAGATCGCGGCCGCCGGCGGCGGCATGACGCTCGTCACGCCCGGCGACGTCGCGGAGCTCGCCGCGGCGTTCGACGCGCTGCTCGCAGACGAGCACGCGCTCCGCAGACAGGGGGTGCAGGCGCGCGCCACGGTGCAGGACGCCTTCTCCTGGGCGCAGTGCGGAGCGGCGACGGTCGCGGCCTACGAGGCGGCGGTCGCGTGACGCCGTCCAAGCCGGTCCTCTTCGTCACCAATCACGTCCCGCCCGAGCGCGTCGGCGCCTTCGCCGCGCTGCACGCGCGCGTCCCGCTGGAGCTCGCGATCTTCGGCGGGCGCTCGATCCACGCGACCGAGGGCGTCGCCGACCCCGGGGTGCCCCACCGCCACGTGCGCCAGCAGGAGGTCCGCGCGCTCGCGTCGAGCAGGCGCTACCGCGCCGTCGTCTGCGGGACCGCGGGGCGGATCGCGCTGCCGGCGGCCGCGCTCGGGGCGCGCGGCGCCCGCACGCCGTTCGTCCTGTGGACCGCGCTGTGGGCGCACCCGCGCACCCCGGCGCACATCGCGGGCGGCGCCCCGCTGCTCGCCGCCCTGTACCGGACGGCCGACGCCGTCGTGGCCTACGGGCCCCACGTCGCGGCCTTCGCCGCCGCCCGCGGCGCGCGCAACATCCACGTCGCACCGCAGGCCGTCGACAACGCGTTCTGGGGCGCCGACGTGCCCGTCGAGCGGACGGCACCGTTCACCGCGGTGTTTCTCGGTCGGCCGAGTCGGGCAAAGGGTGGAGTGTTGCTCCTTGATGCCTGGCGTTCGTCGGGCCTCGGAGCATCGGCCGCCGCGCTCGTCCTCGTCGGTGCGGGAACCGGGCCCGCCCGGAACCCCGCCGGCGGCGCGGTGGCCTTTGTCGGACCCCAACCGCCGCTCCAGGTCCGCAACTTCCTGGCCGGCGCCGACGTTTGCGTCATACCGTCTCTGCGCACCCGCAGCTTCCGCGAGCCCTGGGGACTCGTGGCCAACGAAGCCATGAACCAATCCACACCAGTCATCGCCAGCGAGGAAGTCGGCGCCGTCGCCGGCGGCCTCGTCCGCCACGAGCGCAACGGCCTCGTCGTCCCCGCGGGGGACCCGGCCGCGCTCGCCGCCGCGCTGCGACGTCTCCACGACGACGACTCCCTGCGCGCGCAACTCGGCGCCAACGCCCGCCGCGACGTCGCCCCCTACACCTTCGAGGCCTGGGCAGGCGGGTTTCAGGCCGCCCTGGGCTCGCTACCGTGAACGGCATGCCGCGAACGCTGCTCATCGCGCTGCTGACGCTGCTCGCCCTCACGGGCTCAGCCTCGGCGGCGCTCGCCTCCGGGCGCGACGTGCTCAACGACTGCACCGACGACGAGGTCATGCAGAAGACCTACACGCAGAAGGAGTACCGCGACGCGCTCGCGCAGCTCGCGGGCGACACCGACCAGTACGGCAACTGCCGCGACGTCATCAAGCGCGCCCAGCTCAAGGCCGCCGCCGGCGGCGCCGGCAAGAAGAAGGGCACCGTCGCGCCGGCGCCCGGCGCGGGCGGAACGGGCGGCGGCAGCGGCGCGATCGGCAGCGCTCCCGCCCGGGAGCAGCTGCAGGCGGCCACGCCCACCGAGCGCAAGGCGGTGCAGGAGGCGCGCACGACGAACCGCCCGCTCGATCTCGACAACGCGACGGTCGACGCCACGAAGGTCGGCACCGTTCCCGGGGTCAGCCGTGCCAGCGACCTGCCGACCCCGCTGGCAATCGTGCTGGCGCTCCTGCTCGTCGCGGCCCTCACGCTCGCGGCGCTCCGCATCAAGAGCCTTGTCCACGCCCGTCGCGCTTGAGCACGCCCCGCGCCCGGCGGTGACGGCGCCGGCCCCGGCGCCGGTGCGCGTCGCGGGTCCCGCGACCGGCGCGCTGCTGACGGCCGGCCTCGCCGCGATCCTCTGCGCCGTCGGCTTCGGCGCCGACAGCGGCCTGCAGCTGGGGCGCACGACACCCGTCGAGATGGGCCTCATCCTCGGCGGCGGCCTGGCCGTCGCCGGCGCCGTGCTGCTCGTGCCGCGGCCCGCGCGGATCTGGGGCGCCGGCCCGTTGATCGCGATGCTCGCGCTCGCGGTGCTCACCGCCGTCTCGATCACCTGGGCCGCACAGCCGTCGGACGCCTGGATCGAGGCCAACCGCACGCTCGCCTACGCCGCCGTCTTCGCCGGCGCGATCGCGCTCGCGCACGGCGTGCCCGGGCGCTGGAGCTCCCTGCTCGGGGCGATCACGCTCGCCGTCGTCGTGATGAGCGCCTACGCGCTGGCGACGAAGATCGCGCCAGGCAACCTCAACCCGGACGAGATCTACGCCCGCCTGCGCGAGCCCTTCGGCTACTGGAACAGCGTCGGGCTCATGGCGGCGCTCGGCGTCCCCGGCTGTCTCTGGCTCGGCGCGCGCCGCACCGGCCACCAGGGCCTCAACGCGCTCGCCTACCCGGCGATGGGGCTGCTCGTCCTGACGATGCTGATGGCCTACTCGCGCGGCGCCCTGCTGGCGGCGGGCCTCGGCGCCGCCTTCTGGTTCTGCACCGTCCCACTGCGGCTGCGCGGCGCCGCGGTCGTGCTCATCGGCGGCGGCGGCGGCGCGATCGTCGCGGCCTGGGCGTTCTCGCAGAACGCGCTGACCGACGACCGCGTGCCGGTCGACCTGCGCAATCAGGCCGGGCTACAGCTCGGCCTGGCGCTCGTCGTCGTGCTCGTCGTCCTGACGCTCGCCGGCCTCGCGCTGAACTTCGCCACCGCGCAGATCCCGCGCAGCACGCTCATGCGCGACCGCCTCGGGATCGCGCTGCTCGTCGCCGTCGCGCTCGTGCCGGTCGGTGTGGTCGCCAAGCTCGCGCTGGCCGACGGCGGCCTCGGCAGCTCGGTCTCGCGCAACTGGAAATCGCTCACCGACCCCAACGCGGCGATCCCGATCAACGACCCCAGCCGGCTCACCGCCGCCGGCAGCGTGCGCGCCCGCTACTGGGACGAGGCGCTGCGGATCTTCCAGGACAACGTTGCGGGCGGAGTCGGGGCGGGCGGCTACGCGACGGTCCGCAAGCGCTACCGCACCGCCGACCCGGCCGTGCGCCAGGCCCACGGCTACGTCGTGCAGACGGCCGCCGACCTCGGGCTGGCGGGGCTCGCCGTGAGCCTTGCGCTGCTCGCCGCGTGGCTCGCCGCCGCCGCGCGGGCGACCGGCCTGCGCCGCCGCGACCGCGGGCGCGAGTTCACGGCCGAGCGAATCGGGCTGCTGACGCTCGTCGCCACCGTCGTCGTCTTCGGCGTGCACTCCTTCATCGACTGGACGTGGTTCGTGCCCGCGAACGCCGCCGTCGCGCTGCTCGCGGCCGGCTGGGTGGCCGGGCGCGGCCCGCTGCGGTCCGCGCCGGCGGCGCGCGCGACGACGTTCGCCGCCGTGCGCGAGCGCGTGCGCGCCGGGCTCGCCGAGCCCGCCCGCGCGGGCGCCGCGGCCGCCGTGGTCCTGCTCGCGCTCGCCTGCACCTGGGCCGTCTGGCAGCCGCAGCGCTCGGAGGCGATCGGCCTCGACGCCGTCGCGACGCTCGACACCGGCAACGCCGACGCCGCGCGCGCGCAGGCGCAGCAGGCGCGCGACCGCAACCCGCTGTCCGTCGACCCGCTCTTCGAGCTTTCGACGATCGAGACGGCGGCGGGGCGCAAGTTCGCGGCCCGCAGCGCGTTGGAGCAGGCAGTGCGCCTCCAACCCGCCAACCCCGAGGCCTGGCAGCGACTGGCGGAGTTCGAGCTCGACATCCTCGACCGGCCACAGGTCGCGCTGACGGCGATTCGCCCGGCGCTTTATCTTGACCCCCGCTCTTCTGACGCCGTCGCGGTGTTCCTTGCAGCGCAACGAAAGACCAAGGCCAAGTGAGAACTCTCAGATCGATCTTCGTCGCCGCACTCGTGCTGGCGGCCATCCCCTCCACGGCCTTCGCGTCGTCCACGCAGGAATCGATGTTCCAGGACGACCCCAACCTCGTCTATGGCACCGACGCGCAGGTCAACTCGACGCTCGACGCGCTCGGCGCGCTCGGCGTCGACCGCATCCGCGTGTCGGTCTTCTGGAAGATCGTGGCGCCGGCGAACGACCAGAAGGTCCGCCCGGTCTTCGACGCGACCGACCCGGCCGCCTACCCGCAGAACCTCTGGGCGCCCTACGACCGCATCGTCACCGCGGCCGCGGCGCACGGCATCGCCGTGAACTTCAACGTCACCTCGCCGGTGCCGCGCTGGGCCGCGACCGAGACGCCCGCCGACCGCACCGACCTGCAGGACACGTTCGGGCCCAACACCGACGAGTTCGGACAGTTCGTCAAGGCGCTCGGCACGCGCTACAGCGGCGGCTACGAGGGCCTGCCGCGCGTCGACTACTGGTCGATCTGGAACGAGCCCAACCAGGCCGGCTGGCTCACGCCGCAGTGGAGCCCGGACCCCCGCAACGCCAAGCTCTTCGTCGAGTCGGCCCCGTCGATCTACCGCAACCTCGTCGCCGCCGCCTGGACGAACCTCGCCGGCTCGGGCCACGGCGCCGACACGGTCCTCGTCGGCGAGACGGCCCCCCAGGGCGTCAAGGACTTCGGGCTCAGCCGTCCGCTGTCGCCGCTGCGGTTCCTGCGCCGCCTGTACTGCCTCGACGACAACCTCAACCTCCTCAAGGGCGAGGAGGCGACGGTCCGCGGCTGCCCGGCCGACCCGGCGAGCTTCGTCGCCGCCAACCCGGGGCTCTTCCAGTCGACGGGCTACGCCCACCATCCCTACGCGCTGCTGGCGCCGCCGGGGCGCAAGTCCAAGTCGTCCGACGACGTCGCGATGTCCGATCTGCCCGCCCTCAGCCGCGAGCTCAAGCGCATCTACGCACGCTACGGCCAGAAGACGCAGACCCGCCGCGGCGTGCCGCTGTATCTGACGGAGTACGGCTACCAGACCAAGCCCGACCCGTTCACCGTGTCGTTCTCGCAGCAGGCGGCGTTCATCAACCAGGCCGAGTACATCTCCTACCGGAACCCGAACGTCCGCGCGATGAGCCAGTTCCTGCTCGTCGACGACGCGCCGACCGCCGGCGTCGACCCGAAGAAGGACCCGCAGCTGTACTGGCGCACGTTCCAGAGCGGCCTGAAGCTCCTCAGCGGCAAGCGCAAGCCCGGCTACGCGGCGTACGCCACCCCGATCTACGTCCGGACGCGCACCGTGCGCCGCGGGCGCACGACCGGCGTCTTCGGCCTCCTGCGCGGCGCGAAGCCGAGTGCGGGGACGTCGGCCAAGATCCAGTTCCGCTCCAAGGGCCGCAAGAAGTGGCGCACGCTGCGCACGGTCCGGTCGACGGGCGTGCGCAACTACATCAACGCGAAGGTGCGCCCGCCCGGCAGCGGCAGCCTGCGCCTGCGCTGGCTCAACGGCTCCAAGGTGCTCGCCAGCCGCGCCGCGCCGGTGAGCGTCAGGCGCTAGCGGCGCCCGGCGCGTCGACGAGCTCGGCCGGCAGCGCGCCCGGCCCGCCCATCTCGCGGACGCTGATGAGCAGCTGCTCGTACTCATCGGTGACGGCGTCCCAGGAGTAGCGGCGGGCGCGCTCGCGGGCCCGGGCGCGGTAGTGCTCGACGAGCTCGGGCTCGTCGAAGAGCCGCTCGAGCTGCGCCGTCAGCGACGGGACGCCCTCCTTGCCGGAGAACGTCAGCCCGGCGTCGCCGACGGTCTCGACGTTCGGGGCGTGGTCGTTGACCAGGACGCAGTTGCCGGCCGCGAGCGCCTCGAGGATGACCGGGTGCGTGCCGCCGACCTCGGTCGGGGCGCAGAAGACGTAGGCGTGACGCTGCAGCTCCCAGTAGCCGCGGCCGAAGACGTAGCCCGGAAAGATGACGCGCGGGTCGCCGGCGCGGTGCACCTGCTTGATGTAGTCGTGGGCGTAGGGCGCGCCGCCGACGACGACGAGCTTCATCCCGCGGGCGCGCTCGCCGGAGATCCGCGAGAACGCCTCGACGAGCACGTGCGGGTTGTTCTCGGGTTCCAGGCGCCCGACGAAGAGGATGTACTTGTTCGGCTCCAGGCCGAGGCGCTCGAGCGTCCCGACGTCGTCGTGGCCGGGATCCTCGACGCCGTAGGGCACGACGCCGATGCGCTGCCCGTAACGCTGCTCGAAGATCTCGGCGACGGCGTGCGAGTCGGTGATCGCGGTGTCCGACCAGCGCGGCGCGTTGCGCTCGGCGAAGCGCAGGTAGGCCTTGGCGAGCGCCGGCCACTTCGACCGGTCGGAGTCCAGGCCGTCGACGTTGATGACCGTCGGAATGCCGGCCCCGCGCGTCACGAGGCACATCGGGCTGTTGCCGGCGATGAAGAACAGCGCGACGTCGGGCCGCACGCGCCGGGCGCAGTGCACGGAGGACAGCAGCGTGTGCGTGAACGTGTCGAGGTACTTGTTGCGGACCGCCGGGATGTGGACGAGGCGCGCGCCCTTGTGCTCGCGCAGGCGGCGGTCGACGACGTGCGGGCGGCAGTAGACGATGACCTCGTGCCCGCGCTCGGTCAGCCGGCTCGCCAGCTGCTCGGCGGCCGTCTCGAAGCCGCTGTAGGACGCGGGGATGCCGCGCGTGCCGAGGATCGCAACCTTCACTGAGAGAGCGTATAGGCAGCGATGTGCGCGCGTGCCGAGGCCTGCCAGGAGAACGCGGCCGCGCGGGCGCTGCCGCGGCGCGCGAGGTCCTCGCGCAGGCGGCCGTCGGCCGCGAGCGCGTGCAGGGCCGTCGCGAGGCCGGCGGCGTCGTAGGGGTCGACGTAGCGGGCCGCCCCGGCGCACGTCTCGACGAGCCCGGGCGAGCGGCCCGCGACGACGGGCACGCCGGCGTGCATCGCCTCCAGCGCCGTGAGCCCGAAGCCCTCGTGCAGTGCGGGGTGCACGAGCGCCGCGGCGGCGCCGAGGAGCGCCGCGAGGTCCGGCGCGGGCTCGCTGCGCACGCCGGGGGCGCTGCTGTGCGCGCGGCCCGCGAGCACGAGCGCGAGCGCGCCGGGTCCGGCGAGCGCGCGGTAGCGCCCGTAGGCGTCGAGCAGCAGGCCGAGGTTCTTGCGCGGCTCGTCGTCGCCGACGTAGAGGAAGTGCTCGGGCTGCCCGGCGCGCTGCACCCGCAGCTCCTGGCCCGGTCCGTGCGCCGCGACGACGATGCGCGCGTCGTCCAGGCCCCAGCGCGCCCGCGCGTCCTGGCGCGTCGTCTGCGAGACGCAGACGACCGCATCGGCCCCGCGGGCGGCGCGGCGGTGCGCGCGCGACGCCCAGCGCCGGAAGGCGGGCGAGAAGTGCTCGGGCAGGCGCTCGAAGGCGAGGTCGTGCAGCGTGACGACCTGCGGGCACGGCGCGCGCACGGCGAGCGCCGGCAGCGGGTGGTGCAGGACGTCGGCGCCGGCCGCGCGGGCGCGGCGCGGCAGCTCGGTCTGCGTCCACCACTCGTCGAGTGCGAGGTTGGCCGCGCTGCCGGCCCCGCCGCCGGCGGGCGCGCGGCGGCGCTCGTTCGCCGCCTCGACGACGTCGACGCCCTCCGCGCGCAGGGCCTTCGCAAGCTGCTCGAGGTACACCCCCGTGCCGCTGCGCCCGCGGCGCGCGTACGTCGTGTCGAGCAGGACCCTCACGGGCGGCCGGCGATCACGAAGATCGTGCCGTTCGCGATGCGCAGGTCGTCCTCGGCGTCGAAGCCGAGGTCGTCGAGCAACCAGGCGAGGGTGCGCCGGGAGAAGAAGCGCACGTGATCGGATCGCGGTTCGAAGCGCTCGGCAAAGCGCCGATGACTGAAGATGAGCGGCAGCAGCGTAAGTGGTCCGTGATTCGGCGTGGTCAGCAACAACGTGCCGCCCGGTCGCAGCACGCGGCGCACCTCAGACAGCCAGGGCGCGACGTCGACGACGTGCTCGATGACCTCCCCGGCCCAGACGGCGTCGACGCTCGCGTCCTCGACGGGCAGCGGCTCCCCCGTAGCCCACAACCGTGCGTCGAGTCCCGGCACCCGATCGCGGGCGCGCCGCAGCGCTTCAGCCGCAACGTCGACGGCCACCGGCAGCGCCCCGGCATCGCGCAGCGCCGCGCTGAACTCCCCTGCGCCGCAGCCGAGGTCCAGGACGGTCGCGCCGGCGGTCACATGGGCGAGCAGGAACGCCCGGCGCAGCGCGAAGCGCTCGGGCACCGCGCCGGCGGGCACGGCCTCCCAGATCGCGTCGTGCCGGGCGGCAGTGGTCGGGTCCGCCATGGGTCGTAAGTCTCGCAGCGAGCGCCGCCTGCGAGGATCGACCGGTGCGGATCCTCGCCGTGTGCGCGGTCGCCCATCCGGGCGGCGCCGAGATCGGCCTGCTGCGGCTCGCACCGCGGCTGACCGCGCGCGGGCACGCCCTGACGCTCGCCACGCCGGGACCGGGGCCGATGGACGACGCCGGGCTGCCGATGGTGCGCCTCGACGCCGGCGGGATGGAGCGCGGCGCCGGCGCGGCGGCCGTGCGCAGCTGGCCGCGCGTGCGCCGCCTGGCCCGCGGCGCCGACCTCGTCTACCTCAACGGGACCGTCAGCGGCCGCCTGCTGCCGGCGCTCGCGGGGCGCCGCACGGTCCTGCACGTCCACGACATCGTCGACCGCGTCCCGCGCTTCTGGTCGCTGGCCGACGCCGTGCTCGCCGACTCGCAGGCCGTCGCGGACCGCCTTCCCGGCCTGCACGCCGAGGTCGTCTACTGCCCGGTCGAGCTCGACGTCGCGCCGCAGCCCGCTCCCTGGCCGCCGGACGGCGATCCTGCGCGCCCCGTCATCGGCTTCGTCGGGCGCCTGGAGCCGCGCAAGGGCCCGCTCGACCTCGCGCTCGCGGCGCCCGCGATCCGCGCCGGCGCGCCGGACGCCCGGATCGTGCTGATCGGCGATGACCCCTACGACAGCGATCCGGAGTACGTCGCGCGCGTGCGCGCCGCTGAGGGCATCGAGCACGTCCCCTGGGTCGCCGACGGCGCGGCCGTCATGCGCCATCTCGACGTCCTCGTCGCGCCGTCGCGCCAGGAGCCCTTCGGCACGGTGCTCGCCGAGGCGATGGCGGCCGGCACGCCGGTCGTCGCGACGCGCGTCGGCGGCCTTGCGGAGACGGTCGCCGACGGCACCGCCGGCCTGCTGGTGACGCCCGGGCGCCCCGACGAGCTCGCCGCCGCGGTGCTCGAGGTCCTCGGCCGGCGCGCCAAGATGGGCGCCGCCGCGCGCGCCCACGCGCAGCAGTTCGGCGCCGACGCGTATGCCGATCGCGTCGAGGCGATCCTCCTGCGGGCCGCCGGGCGATGAAGGCCGGCTTCGACAGCCGCCCGGCGTCGGACCCGCGCGGCATCGGGCGCTACGCGAGCTGCCTGCTGGAGGCGCTGCGCGCGACGGCCGGCGAGCACGAGCTCGTCGAGACGCACCGCCCGCGCCGCATCGACGTCTTCCACGCGCCGTGGATCGACGGCGCGCTCCTGCGCGCGCCCTGCCCGCAGGTCGTGACGCTCCACGACGTCGTCCCGCTCAAGCGCCGCAGCGAGTACCTGCGCACCGGGATCCGCTTCCGCCTGCGCTACCTCGCGGTCGAGCGCGCGACGCGCGTCATCGTGCCGACAGCGACCGTCGCCGGGGAGGTCGTCGAGCACCTCGGCCTGCCGCCGGAGCGGGTCGTCGTCATCTCCGAGGCGCCGGCCCCGGCGATGTACGCGCGCGGGCCGCAGGAGATCGCCGCGGCGCGCGAGCGCTACGGGCTGCCCGTGGACTACCTGCTGTGGGTCGGCGGGCTGCAGACGCCCGACCCGCGCAAGCGCGTCGCCGCGCTGGCCAAGACGCCGCGCGAACTGCCGCTCGTGCTCGTCGGGGCCACGAATCCGTGGGCCCACGAGCTGCCCGACGTCACGCTCACGGGGCGCGTGAGCGACGACGAGCTCGCGGCGATCTACTCCGGGGCGCACGCGCTCGTCTTCCCCTCCGACGACGAGGGCTTCGGCCTGCCGACGGTCGAGGCGCTCGCCTGCGGGACGCCCGTCGTCGCGACCGACATCCCGGTCCTGCGCGAGGTGCTCGGCGACCGCGCGACGTTCGTCGAGGCGGGCGACCTCGAGGGCCTGCTCGCGGCCGGCGTGGCGGCGCGCCGCCCGGCGCCCCCGCCGCCGCCGTGGACGTGGGCGGATGCGGCGCGGGCGACCTGGCAGGTCTACTCAGACGCGCTCGGGTAGGCGTTCCCAGCCGGCGCGGGCGCGGTCGAACTCGTCCCAGTCGATCGTGTGGTCGGGCTCGTCGTCGCGTGGCGGCTCGAGGACGATGTCGTCGCTCGGGCCCGGCTCGGGCTCGACGGGCTCCTCGCCCTCGTCGTCGCCTTCGTCGGACGCGGGCGCGAGGTACCAGTGCGCGAGCACGCCCAGCGCGGCCACGCTCACGCCGCCGGCGACGAGCGCCGGCAATGCCATCCCGATGCCGAGGAACATCCCGGCGAGCGGGCAGGTGACGGCCCACGTCAGCGCGGCACGCTCGGGTCTCGCGTCATCCCAGGCCTTCCAGAACATCGCGACGAGCAGGGCGACGTTCAGCGCGGTGAAGGCGGCGAGCGGTAATGCGAATCCATTCATAGGCGAGGTCCTGGTCGTGGGTGCTCCCCCACCACCAACGGTGCGCCACGCCGCGCTCTCGCGCAACCGCGGTTCGTACAGCATTTCCCCGCCGCGCCCGGCCCCGCGGGCCAGGCGCTCACGTGCCGTCGAGCAGGGCCCGCGCCGCATCGGTCCCGAGGCGCACGCTGTAGTTCGTGCCGCGGTCCTCGGGATAGATCTGCGTCGTGTTGGCGAGCACGAGGCCCGGTACGCCCGTCAGCAGCGACGGGATCCGCTCGTGGTAGCCGACGGTCACGATCGGCTGGGCCGCGGGCTCACGATGCAGCCACTGCGCGCGCACCCACTCCGGCGAGAAGCCCGGCGTGACGCGCCGCAGGCCCGGCAGGTAGGCGGCGAGCAGCTCGTCGGGGCCCAGGTCCAGCAGCGGGTCGCCGGGCGCGAGGTAGTTGGCGACGTAGAGGAATCGCCGCCCCCCGTAGCGCTGCGGATCGATGAAGTTCGTGTGCTCGATGAGGCCGACGAACGGGACCTCCGGGTCGGCGATGTTCGTCCAGTAGAAAGGCGAGAAGCGGCGGTCGAGCTCGAGCAGGAGGCACAGCGCGGTGTGGTACTCCGTCGCGTTCAGGCGCCCGAGGTACTCCGCGCCGATCTCGGCCGCCAGGTCGTCGTCGAGCAGCCCGGCGAAGACGTCGCTCGGGACCGTCGCGACGACGGCGTCGTAGCGCTCGGCCGCGGCGCCGCCGCGCGCGAACGTCCGCGGGTCGTGGCCGTTGCGAAACGAGCCGGCGGCGCCGGCCTGCACGAGCAGCCCGCCGTCGGGCGCCCGCCGCAGCGCGGCGGCGGGGTGGTCGACGAGCACGCGCCCGCCGGCCGCGACGATCGCGTCGCGCAGCGCGTCGAAGAGCAGCTCCCAGGAGTGCGCCGGGTAGCCGAGCTGCTCCTGGCGCGCCTCGTCGCCCTCGAGCTGGCGGCGCAGCGTGAGCTTGCTCCACAGCCAGGCCATCGAGATGTCGTCGGCGCGCTCGCCGAACTTCCCGCGCAGCAGCGGGCCCCAGACCTTGCGCCAGGGCCCGCGGCCCATCTTGTCCTCGATCCACTCGCGCGCGGTCACCGACTCGAACGGGCCGACCTCGCGGGCGCGCTTCTGCAGCAGCAGGACGGCGAGCCCCATCCGCAGCCGCGACGGCGGCGACAGCGGCTTGAAGCGCAGGAGGTCCAGCGGCCCGTTGAACGCCCACTGGCGCCCGTCGAGGAAGAACGCCATCGTCGACGGCTTCCACTGCAGCTCGTCGGGCATCCCGAGCTCCTCGTAGAGCGCGACGATGTGGCGATCGCTCGTGAAGAGGTGGTGGTAGTAGCGTTCGAGCAGGTCGCCGCCGCCGACGTCGAGCGTCGCGGCCTGGCCGCCGAGGCCGGGCCAGCGCTCGTAGACATCGCAGACGTGCCCCGCCTGCGACAGCCGGTACGCGCAGACGAGGCCGGCGACGCCGGCGCCGAGCACCGCGACGCGCATCAGGCCCGGACCGCGCCGCGGATGCGCGCCACCCCGCCGTAGCGCGTCGCGAGCAGGAGGAGCCCGAGGAGCGTGATCGGGACCGTCACGACGAAGCGCAGCAGCAGGAGGAAGGACAGCGCCTGCGCGCCCGTGCGGCCGAGCGCGCGGACGCCGAAGACGATCGCGGCGTCGAACGTCCCGACGAAGCCGGGGCCGCTGGGGACCATCACGAACATCGAGGCGAGGCCGAGGAGATAGCCGGCCTGGAGCACGCTCAGCCCGAGCCCGGCGGCATGCGCCGTCAGCCACCACGCGACTCCCTCGAGGCTCCAGACGAGCAGCGTCCACGCGAGCAGCTCGAGGCCGTGGTTGCCGCGCAGGCGGCGGGTGGCCTCGGCCATCGGGGCGAGAAAGGCGATGACCCGCTTCAGGCGCCCGCGCCGGCGCAGGACGAGCGCCGTGCAGCCCGCGAGCGCCGAGAGCGCGCCGATGAGCAGCGCCGCGGCCGCGAGCCGCCCGGCGGAGGGCGTCGCGACGGCGCCGAGGACCCCGTAGGCGAGCACGACGAAGAGCCCGGCGAGCACGACGACGTCGAGCACCCGCTCGGCGACGACCGTGCCGATGACGGTGCGCGCGTCGGTGCGCGCGCGCGGCGTGAGGAGCACGACGCGCAGCGCGTCGCCGGCGCGCGCGGGCAGGACGTTGTTGCCGGCGTAGGCGACGGCGACGAGCGCGTAGGCGTCCGCGCGGCGCGGACGGGCGCCGTTGTGGCGCAGCAGCTCGAACCAGCGCTCGGCGCGGGCGGCGCAGGCGGCGAGATACAGCGCGACCGCGGCCGCGAGCTCCGCGAGCCGCCCGGGCTCGTGCGGGAACGTCGGGGGCTCCTGGTGCAGCGCCCAGACGACGAGCCCGGCGACCGCGCCGAGCGAGACGAGCGCGCCGAGCGCCGCCAGCACCCGCTCCCGGCCGTTACGCCGGACTGTGCTCGTGCTCATCCTCGGTGGCGGCCGCGACGTTCGCGCGATCGCGGACGACGTACAGCGGGCGCCGCTTGACCTCGTCGTAGATGCGCCCGACGTACTCGCCGATCATGCCGATCGCCATGAGCTGGATGCCGCCGAGCAGCAGCACGGCGACGACGGTGGTCGTCACGCCGGGGACGAAGGCCCCGAAGATCCGGAAGATGATCGCGACCGGGATCGCAAGGAAGGCGAGGACCGCGAAGAGGAAGCCGGCGACCGTCGCGATCTGCAGCGGGGCGTGCGAGAAGGAGGCGATCGCGTCGAGTGCGAAGCGGATCATCTTGCGGATCGGGTACTTCGTCACGCCCGCGTGGCGGGCGTCGCGGTGGTAGGGCACGGCGGTCTGCGTGAAGCCGACCCAGGACGTCATGCCGCGCAGGTAGCGGTTGCGCTCGCGCAGCGAGAGCAGCGCGTCGAGTGCGCGCCGGTCCAGCAGCCGGAAGTCGCCCGAGTTCTGCGCGAGCGGGACGTCGGAGACCTTGCTCATGATGCGATAGAACCAGCTCGCGGTCGCGAGCTTGAAGCGCGACTCGCCGCTGCGGTCCGTGCGCATGGCGTAGACGACGTCGGAGCCCGCGCGCCAGTGCTCGAGCATCGTCGTGACGAGCTCGGGCGGATCCTGGAGGTCGGAGTCGATCATGACGACGACGTCGCCGGCCGCATGATCGAGTCCCGCCGTGATGGCCGTCTGGTGGCCGAAGTTGCGCGACAGCGTGACGACCTTGATGCGGTCGTCGTCGTGCGCGAGGTCGGCGAGGATCTGCGGCGTCGCGTCGCTCGAGCCGTCGTCGACGATGACGAGCTCCCAGGGCAGCCCGTCGAGCGCGGAGCGCACGCGCTCGCAGAAGGCGATTGCGGTGCCCTCCTCGTCGAGCATCGGCGCGACGACGCTCAGCAGGCCCAGATGCCGTTCGGACACGCCTTGATCGTAGACGGCACCGAGGATCGGTTGCCTAACCCTTAGGGTGGCGCTCGTGACGACTCGCTGCAGCGCCTGCGGGGGCGCCGGCCTCGTCCCGCACCTCAAGGTTGCCGGGGACGCGGGGCCGGACGGCCTCATCCCGACGACCGATCGCTTCGGCACGGCCCTGGCCGATCTCGTGCGCTGCACGCACTGCGGCCATCGCCAGACCGAACCGATGCCGGCCGACGCGGTGCTCGAGAGCGCCTACGCGGGCGCGGCGTCGGAGGACTACATCGACGAGGAGGCGGGCCAGCGCGAGACCGCCCGGCGGGCGCTGGGGCGCATCGAGGCGCGCCTGACCCCGGTGCCGATCCCGACCGGCAACGGCGGGCCGCGCCACCGCACGCTGCTGGACCTCGGCTGCTGGGTCGGCTTCCTCCTGTCGGAGGCCGCCGAGCGCGGCTGGGACGCGATCGGCGTCGAGCCGTCGCAGTTCGCCTCCGCCTATGCCCGCGACCGGCTCGGCCTCGACGTCCGCACGGGCGACCTCTTCGGCACCGAGCTGCCGCTGGGCCACTTCGACGCGATCGTCATGGGCGACGTCATCGAGCACCTGCCGCGCCCCGACGAGGCGCTGGAGCGGATCGCCGCGCTGCTGCGCCCGGGCGGGATCGTCTGGATGGCGCTGCCCGACGCGGGCAGCCTCGTCGCCCGCGGCCTGCGCGCGCGCTGGTGGTCGGTCATCCCGACGCACGTCCAGTTCTTCACGCGCAAGTCGATGCGCACGCTGCTCGAGCGCCGCGGCTGGACCGTCCTGGAGATCGCGACGGCCCCGAAGGCCTTCAGCGTCGGCTACTACCTCGAGCGCGTCGGCGGCTACTCGCCGCGGGTCGCGCGCGGGCTCGTGGGGGCCGCGCGGCGCGCGGGCCTCGCGGATCGCATGTGGGCGCCCGACTTCCGCGATCGGATGGCGGTCATCGCGCGGGCGCCGGGGACGGAGGCCGACAAGGAGCCGAAGACGTGGACCGCGGGCTGACCGGCCGCGTCGCGCTCGTCACGGGCGCGTCGCGCGGGATCGGGCGGGCGATCGCCGACGCGCTCGAGGCCGACGGCGCGCGCGTGGCGCGCGCGTCGCGCAGCTCGGCGTACACCTTCGACAGCGCGGACCTCGGGGCGGTCGACGGGCTCGTCGACGCGGTGCAGGCGGACCTCGGGCCGATCGACATCTACGTCGCGAACACCGGCGGGCCGCCGCGCGGCGCCGACCCGCTGGCCTTCACGGCGCAGCAGTGGGAGGAGGCGCACCGGACGCTCGTCGTCACGCCGATGCTCATCCTCGCGCGGCTCGTGCCGGTGATGCGCGAGCGCGGCTTCGGGCGCGTCGTCGCGGTGTCCTCGAGCGCAGCGCTCGAGCCGATCGACGGGCTGCAGCTCTCCAACGTCAACCGGCCCGGGCTGCTGGCCGGCTTCAAGCTGCTCGCGCGCGGGAACGCCGCCCACGGCGTGACGTTCAACGCCGTGCTGCCGGGCTGGATCGCCACCGACCGGCTCGTCTCGGGCTACGGGAGCCTGGAGGCGGCCGAGGCGGCGGGCGCGAACCTCCCGGCCGGGCGCCTGGGCAGCGCCGAGGAGGTCGCGGCCGCCGCGGCGTTCTTCTGCTCGGAGGCGGCGGGCTACGTCACGGGCCAGTGGCTGCTCGTGGACGGGGGGCTGACACGATCCTGGTGATTGACGGCTTTACTTAAGTATTATACTTGTGTATGCTTGCTCGTGTAAGCACAGATTGCACGAGCAAAGGAGGGCCGGCCTATGACTGCCGAGCCCAACACCACGCAGGACAAGCAGATCACGATCGATGTCCCCGAGGACCGTGTCGCGGAGTTCTACGCGTTCTACGGACGCTTCCTCGCGGGCGGCCCCGGCCGTCGCGGCCGCGGTCCCGGACGGGGCCGCCACGGACACGGACACGGCTGTGGCCACCGCCACCCCGCCGACGAGTCCACCACGACCGGCGCCGACGTCCAGACGGCCTGATGGCCGACAAGCAGATCACCGTCGCGGTCCCGGAGGAGCGCGTGCCCGAGTTCTACGTCTGGTTCGCCGGCTTCCTCGCCGCCGAGGCGGGCGGACCGCCCGGGCCCTGGGGCGGCCGCGGCGGCGGGCCGGGCCGCGGACGCGGCGGCCCGCGCCACGCGTTCGGCGAGCCCGCCGTCTGGTCGGCGGACGACGGGGACGAGGCCGCATGGCTCTACGGCAAGCTCGCCGATCCCGCGCGGGCGCTGTTCGACCTCCTGATCGACGCCCCCGGCGAGCGCCGGGCCGGCAACGAGATCGCGGCCGCGCTCGGGCTGGACAAGGGCGCCCACGGCGTCGCGGGGATCCTCGCGTGGCCCGGGCGCTACTCGCGCAAGCTCGCCCGCGAGCTGCCGATCGCGACCGAGGGCCGCGACGACGGCGGGACCGACTACTACATGGACCCCGCGATCGCCGAGATCTTCGGCGCGGCGCGCGCGCGGGTCAGGGGCGCTTCCTGAGCCGGGCGCGCAGCTCTGCCGCCGTCTGCTCGGCGCGCTCGAAGACGTCGCCATAGCTGTAGGCGAGGTGGTTCGAGCGCCGGCGCCGCGCGAGGTCGTTCTCGAACGCCTGGCGGGTGGCGTGGTAACGCCAGCTGTGCAGCTCGACCGTGAGATTCAGCGCCGGCCAGTGGCAGTCGACCTTGTCGCCCTTGTGGTCGATGTTGGTTCTCGGTAGCGGCAGGCCGCGGCGCCGCAACAGGGCTTCGAAGCCTTGTTCGAGATCACTGAGGAGGACGTCGGCGCCGTGGGCCCTTCTCAGCTTGGCGGCTCCCGGCTTGTGGGGGTTGCGGGCGATCGTGGCATCGATGTGGGCGGGGGTCGTGCGGTGGTGGATCCAGGCCTCGTGGCACATGCGCGTGAGCGTCTGGGGCGATTCGCGCGGGGCGAGGTCCAGGAGCGTGCGAGGGACGGTCGTGATCGGGATGCCGTCGAGGATCGAGACGTCGAGATGGTGGAGCGAGGAGCGATGGATGCGGATGCCCGGCCGCCGGCGGCCGTTGTCGACAGGGATGGTCACCTCCGCGGCCGGCGGCGTTCCGCGTAGCAGGCCGAGCAGATGCGCAGCGGCGCGGTGACTGACAACCGCACCCGGTCCCGCCGCCAGCGCCGCCGAGCGGTAGACGCCGCGAGCGGAGGGATCGGGATGCCCGAGCGTGAAAACGCCGGTGTGTTCGGATCGGAGGCGGCCGTCAGCCCGCCAGCGCTTGATCCGATCGCGATCGACGCCCGCCCCGATGAGCTGCTGCGCCGTGATCCGCCCGTACTGCCGGGCGGCGATCCGCGCGACTTCGGCAGCGATTGGGCGCATATAGCCCAATAGCTGCCAGACTCGCGCGATTCGCCCCCCCTCGACCGGGCAGAACGCACGGTATGACCCAAAGGCTTGATGGGACGGTGGCGCTCGTGACGGGCGCCAGCAGCGGGATCGGCGAGGCGACGGCGCGGGAGCTCGCGCGCCATGGCGCGGCGGTGGCGATCGCGGCGCGGCGCAAGGAGCGCCTCGATACGCTCGCGAGCGAGATCGAGGCCGCCGGAGGCACGGCGCTCGCGATCGAGGCCGACGTCACCGACGAGCAGCAGGCGCGGGCGCTCGTGGCGACGACCGTCGCGCGGCTCGGGCGCCTGGACACCGTCGTCAACAACGCCGGCCAGATGCTGCTCGGGCCGATCGAGGGCGCTCCCACCGAGGAGTGGGAGCGCATGATCGACCTCAACGTCAAGGGCCTGCTCTACGTCGCGCACGCCGCGCTGGCGCACCTCCTGCAAGCCGCCGAGGGCGACCCGCGCCACGTCGCCGACCTCGTGAACATCAGCTCGGTCGCGGGTCGCGTCGCGGGCCGCAACGCCGGCGTCTACAACCTGACGAAGTTCGGCGTCGGGGCCTTCAGCGAGTCGCTGCGCCAGGAGGTGACGCAGCGCCACGTTCGCGTGAGCCTCGTCGAGCCGGGCGCCGTCGCCACGGAGCTCACCGACCATCTGCGCGACGGGATCCGCGAGGCGGTCGAAAGCCGGCTCGGCGACGTCGAGGCGCTTGCGTCCGCGGACATCGCCGACGCGATCGCCTACATCGTCACCCGCCCACGGCACGTCGCGGTCAACGAGCTGCTGATCCGCCCGACCGAGCAGCCCTAACGCGGGGCGCGCAGGCCGAACGGCGGGTGCGCCCGGCGCTTGGCCTGCACGACCGCCCGTCGCCGGCGCGCCGCCGGCAGACCGCGCCAGGCCTCGCCGTAGGCGCGCAGCAGGTGGCGCTCGCGCAGCACGACGTGGCCGATCGCGAGCAGCTCGTAGAAGAGGATGCGATGCAGGTCGCCGCGGAGGTCGGCCCAGGCGTCGTTCTTGGCCATCATGAGCAGCCGGTTGCGGAACTGCAGCCGCCGGTGCGCCTCGGGCAGCTGCGAGCGCGTCGTCGGCGAGTAGAAGCGCATGTGCCACGCGACCGCGCGCGGCTCGTAGATGCAGCGCCAGCCGAGCAGCCGCGCGCGCCAGGCAAGGTCGACGTCCGAGGCCCAGAGCTCGAGGTCCTCGTCGAGCACCTCGCCGCCGACGGCGCAGGCCTCGAGCACCTCGCGGCGATAGAGCACGCAGGCGCCGTCGCCGCCGAAGACCTCCGCCGCTGCGCCGTAGCGCGACGCGGGCTCGCCGTGCCCGACCAGCGTGTTCTTGCGCCGGCGGTCGACGACCATGCCCGCGGCATCGAGGACGTCGAGGCGCTCGGGCTCCGTCATCCCCGTCGCGCGCACGAGCCGCGGCGCGACCGAGCCGACGCCGCGCTGCGCAAGGCGCGGGCGCGCGGCGGCGAGGAAGCCCGCGTCCAGGACGCAGTCGGCGTTCAGCAGGAGGATCGCGTCACCCTCGGTGGCGAGGATGCCCGCGTTGATCGCGGCCGCGTAGGACACGCGCTCGCGCAGCCCGAGCACGCGCGCACCGTTGGCCTCGGCGACCGTGCGCGTCGCGTCGGTGCACGCGTTGTCGATGACGAGCAGGTCGGCGCCGGGCTGGACCGCGGCGGCGGGCAGCCCGTGAGCGAGCAGATGCGCCTCGTCGACGCTGAGGACGAGGATCGTCGTGCGCTGCGGGGCGGTCATCCGGCGAGGATGTCCTCGTACACGGCGACGGTCAGCGCCGCGCTGTCGGCCCACGACAGGCGCGCGGCGCGCGCGCGCCCGAGCGTCGCGAGCTCGGCGTGGCGCCCGCGGTCGCCGACGACGCGCGCGATCGCGGCCGCCATGTCGCCGACGTCGAGCGGGTCGAAGTACTCGGCCGCGTCGCCGCCGGTCTCCGGCAGCGCCGTCGCGCGCGCCGCGACGACCGGCACGCCGCGCGCCATCGCCTCGACCAGGACGAGGCCGAAGCCCTCGTACAGCGACGGGTGCACGAGCGCGTCGGCACCGCGCATGAGCGCATCCAGGCGCGCGTCGGAGATGTAGCCGGTGAAGCGCACGGGCTCCCCGCCCGCGGCCTCGCGCACGGCCGCGCCCTCGCCGCTGTCGACGCCGGCGAGCACGAGCCGGTGCCCGAGCCCCTCGCGGCGCAGCACGCGGAACGCCTCCACGAGCCGAAGGAGGTTCTTCTTCGGCCGCAGGTCGCCGACGGCGAGGAGGTAGGGCCCGTCGTCGGGCACCGCCGTGTCGCCGATCGGCAGCGACGGGGCGTTGGGAATGATCCGCACGCGCCCGGGATCGACGTCGTAGCGGCGGATGACGTCGTCGGCGGTGTAGCCGGAGACGCAGATGACCCGCTGCGCCGAGCGCGCCGCCCGGGGCGCGAAGGTCCGGTACTTCGAGCCGGTGCGCCTGGAGAAGTCCTCGGGGAAGACCTCGAAGGCGAGGTCGTGGATCGTCACGACGCCCATGCACGGACGCGCCAGCGGCAGGAAGCAGTTCGGCGCGTGGACGAGGTCGGCCTCCATGCGCCGCAGGCGCAGCGGCAGGCCGACCTGCTCGAAGAGGACCTCGGGCCCGCGGCCGCCCGCGGAGATGATCCGGTAGTCGAGCTCGGGCCGGTCGGGCAGGGCGTCGACGAGCTCGCGTGCGTAGCGCCCCCAGCCGCGCAGCTCGGGCGCGAACGCGTCGCGCGCGTCGATGGCGACGATCGGCATTGGGGGAACCATCTCACGGGCCGTCCTTGGCGCGTCCGGCCGTGAAGTAGTTTCTCGCGGCAATGCGCCGCGGCCTTCCGCACCTCTTCCGCAAGGGCGACGACCGCTCGCCCATCCAGCGCGCCCGGCGCCTGGCGCTGCAGGCCGCCAACCTGGCCCGCCTCCCGCGCCCCGTCGCGACGTACTGGGTCCAGGCGATGCGCCGCGCGCAGGCCGACCACGACACCTGGAGCATCGACGTCGCCTGCCGCCCGGCCGAGCTGCGCGTCCTGCTCGACGCGCTCGGCGACGGCCCGCGCGTGGCGGAGGTCGGGACCGCCGCGGCCTGGACGACGTCCTGCATCGCCCTCGCCCGCCCGGGCCGCGAGGTCCACAGCTGGGACGTCGAGGCGCACCCCGAGCGCGACCGCTACCTCGCGCTGCTCAAGCCCGCCGACCGCGCTCGCGTCCACCTGCACGAGCGCCCCGGCGGCCTGGGCCCCGCCGACCCGCCGCCGGTCGACGCGGTCTTCATCGACTCCTCGCACGAGCTCGAGGAGACGATGGCGACGTTCCGCGTCTGGGAGCCGGTGCTGGCGCCGGGCGGCGTCGTCGCCTTCCACGACTACGACGACGACGACTACCCCGGCGTCACCGAGGCCGTCCGCGAGCTCGGGCTGCGGGGCGAGGCCCGCGGGCACCTGTTCGTCTGGCACAAGCCGCACGCCTGAACGTCCACCCCAGACCTTCGGGTGATCCGCTCCGCTGGGCACGTGGCTACCATCCGCGGGCTGTGCCAGAGGCAACGGAAGCCGCCATCGCATCGTCAGAGCCGGGTCAGTCGAGGATCTTCGATCTCCCGATCGAACTCGGCCACCCCGACGAGCTGCTCGCCCGGATCATCGGGTGGGTCGCCGACGACGGCCCCACGCGGCGCGTCATGTACGTCAACGCGCACGTCCTCAACCAGTCGCGCGAGGACCCGCTGCTGCGCGCCGCGCTCGAGGAGGCCGACCTCGTCTACTGCGACGGCTACGGCGTCCGCCTCGCCGCGAAGGCCCTGAGCGCGGAGATCCCGCACCGCATGACCGGCGCCGACTGGATCTGGAATCTCGCGGCCCTCTGCGAGGAGCAGGACACCTCCGTCTACCTCCTCGGCTGCGACCCCGGCGTCGCCGCGCAGGCGGGCCAGCGGCTGCGCCGCGCGCACCCCGGGCTGCGGGTCGTCGGCACGCATCACGGCTACTTTCAGATCGGGTCCGGCCACGACGAGCGCGTCATCGAGGACATCAACGCGTGCCGGCCTGACATCCTCCTCGTGGGCATGGGCACGCCCAAGCAGGAGATCTGGGCCCAGCGCACCGTCGACCGCCTGGACTGCCGCGTGCTCTGGGGCGTCGGCGCCCTCTTTGACTTCGTCTCCGGGCGCGTGCCGCGTGCGCCGGCCTCGCTATCGGACAATGGACTGGAATGGATCTTCAGACTGGCGATCGAGCCGCAGCGGATGTGGAGGCGCTACCTGGTGGGCAACCCGGTGTTCCTGAGCCGGGTTCTCCAGCAGGCGCGCCGGACCCACGGCCGCCTCTGAGCGCGCGCGCCAACCGCAGGCTGGCCTGGCTCGCCGTCGCGGGCGCGTCGGCGATCGCGCTCGGCCTGGCGACGTACGCGGGCGTCAAGGGCCGCGGCGGCGTCACCGACGCCGCGCACGTCGCGGCGGCCTGCGTCGTGCTCTTCGCGCTGGCCGGGTTCGGGCCGACGCGCCTGCTGCTGCCCGCGAGCCTGCGCCGCCACGAGTTGCTCTGGGTGCTGCCCGTCGGCGCCGTCGCGACGGCGCTGGAGATGGCGCTGCTGGCCTACGCCTTCGTCCCCTTCGACATCGCGCTGGCCGTCGTGCTCGCCGGTGGCGCCGCGCTCGGCGTCTACGCCTGGCGGCGCGACCCCGGCCTGCCGCCGGCGCGCTCGGCCGCTCAGGAGGGCGCCCAGGCGTCCTGGAGGACGCTCCTGGTCCCGCTGTACCTCGCGATCCTCATCGGGGCGATCGCGCTCGTCCCGATGTTCCGCGGCGGCTTCGTGACGGTGATCGGCAACGGCTCGGACGCCCACCTCGCGGTCGGGACGGCGCAGTTCCTCCAGGGCCACCACCCGACGGCCGTCGCGCCGAACGAGCCGGTCGACCGCGTGCCGCTCGTCTGGCGCTCCAAGCCGCCGATCTACCTCGCCTTCGGCGCCGTCGCGCGAATCGCGGGAATGGAGCCCTACGCCGTCATCGCGACGCTCCAGGCGGCGCTCCTCGCAATGGCGGCGCTCGGCTTCTGGCTGCTCGCCCGCGAGCTGCTCGGCGCCGGTCCCTGGGTCGCCGGCGCCGCGATGGGCCTCATCGGCCTCAACCGGATCGCGCTGTTCACCGGCATGCACCCGTACGTCAACCAGACCTGGGGCTACATGGCGCTCGCGTTCGCGATCGTGCTCGCCTGGTACGCGGTGCGAGAACCCTCGCGCGGCGGCCTCATCCTCTTCGCGGCGTTCCTCGGCGTGCTGACCTTCGCCTATCCGCTCGCGGCGCCGATCCCGCTCATCGCGGCGATCGTCTTCTGGGGCTTCGAGCGCCGCCGCCAGGGCCGCCGGCTCCTGCGCATCCCGCGCCTGCGCAGCAAGCGCCAGCTGCTGTGGATCGTGCCGCTCTTCCTCGTCCTGCTGATCCCGCTGCAGGGCGTGCTCGAGAAGACGGCCTCCTCGACGCGCGTGCTGATCCCCGGGTACTCGCTCGTGAACTGGGGCGGCGACCTGACCGGCTTCTTCCCCGAGCGCTTCTTCCTCGGCTTCGGCGACGCCGGCATGGCGGGCCTGGGCATCCTCGTGCTCGGCGCCGGGCTCTTCGTCGCCCTGCGCAGCTCGCCGCGCGACATCCGCTGGGGCCTCGGCGGCATCATCGCGTTCGGCGTGATCGCGGCGCTGTTCTTCCGCCCGCGCGACTTCGGCTGGTACTTCCACTTCAAGGCGCTCGCCTTCGTGACGCCGGTGGCGATCACGATCGCCGTCGTCGGGCTCGGGCGGCTGAAGCTCGCCTGGGTCGGCGTCGTCGCCGTGATCTTCCTCGTCGGCGCGACCCGCGACGGCGCGGCGGCGCAGATCGGCGCGACGTTCGACCAGCTGCCGAAGAGCATGCTCGAGCTCAAGCAGGTGGATGCCGCGCTGCCGCCCAGCGCCTCGGTGCGGCTCGACATCCCCGCCGACGGGCGCATGCTGTGGGCCGGGATCATGCTGTCCGGCCAGCCGCTGTGCTCGCAGCGGCCGGTCCTCGAGACGAGCTACCCGCACGTGCCGCTGTCGCGCGCCGCCGACTACGTCCTCGTCGACGACGACTGGATCAAGCCGTTCGACGCCGTCGGCCCACCGGTCATGACGCTCGACCGCTATCAGCTGTTTCACCTCAAGCCCAACCTGCCGGGCGGCGACCACTGCTCGCGCAAGGACGTGCTCACGGTCAAGCGGCTGCACTCGGGGGGCACGAACGTCGAGTGATCCCGCCGGCCACTTCGTAGGCTCTTACGCAGTGTGAGGAGAATCTGCGCGTGAAGGTCCTGGTGGTCGACGACGAGCCCGGCGTGCGAGCCGCGCTGCAGCGCGCCCTCGCGCTCGAGCGTCACGACGTGCAGCTCGCCGAGGACGGCCAGCAGGCGCTCGACACGCTCGCCGAGAGCACGGTCGACGCGATCATCCTCGACGTCATGATGCCGCGCGTCGACGGCCTGGAGGTCTGCCGGCGCCTGCGTGCGGCGGGCGACCGCACGCCGGTGCTCATGCTCACCGCGCGCGACGCGATCGACGACCGCGTCGACGGGCTCGACGCCGGCGCCGACGACTACCTCGTCAAGCCGTTCGCGCTGCGCGAGCTCAACGCGCGGCTGCGCGCACTCCTGCGCCGCGTCGACCCCGGCGGCCCGACGCTCGCCTTCGGCGACCTCGTCCTGGACCGCTCGGCACACGAGGTCCATCGCGGCTCGCGGCGCATCGACCTGTCGAAGACCGAGTTCTCGCTGCTCGAGCTGTTCCTCGAGCACCCGCGCCAGGTGCTCACGCGCTCGACGCTCTTCGAGCGCGTCTGGGGCTATGACTTCGGCGCGACGTCCAACGCCCTGGGCGTCTACATCGGCTACCTGCGCCGCAAGACCGAGGCCGGCGGCGAGCGCCGGCTCGTACACACCGTGCGCGGCGTCGGCTACGTCCTGCGTGACCACGGATGATGGCGCTGCGCCACCGGCTGACGATCCTCGCCGCGGGCACCGTGGGCGTGACCGTCGTGCTCGTCTCGATCGTCGCCTTCACGGTCCTGCGCCACGAGCTGCGCGGCCAGGTCGACGACGCGCTCGCCCAGCAGTACGCCCAGGTGTCCGGCCGTGCCGACCGCTTCGGGTTCGGGCCCGGGCTGCGGCTCCCGCAGCCGGCCGTGCGCGGCGGCGCGCCGAGCGGCCCGGTCCAGCTTCTGACCGCCGACGGCCAGATCTTCCTGCGTGCCCGGGGCGACCTGCCCGTGCCGGTCGACGGCGACGACCGCGCCGTCGCGTCGGGGCAGCTGCAGTTGCTCCTGCGCGACACGCACGCCGACGGCCTGCACCTGCGCATGCTGACCGCGGCGGTGCCGGGCGGCGGCGCGATCCAGCTCGCGCGCAGCATGAGCAACGTCGACTCGACGCTCGCGCGGCTGCGGCTCGTCCTGCTGCTGCTCTGCGCCGCGGGCACGCTGCTCGCTGCGGCGCTCGGGCGGATCTTCGGCCGCCAGGTCATCCAGCCGGTGACCGATCTCACCTCGGCCGCGGAGCACATCACGCAGACCGAGGACCTCGGGCGGCGCATCGACGTGCCGGGCAACGACGAGGTCGGCCGGATGGCCGCGCGCTTCAACACGATGCTCGACACGCTCGAGGCCTCGCGTCGCGAGCTCGACGACTCCGTGCACGCGCAGCGCCAGCTCGTGGCCGACGCGTCGCACGAGTTGCGCACGCCGGTGACCGCCCTGCGGACGAACATCGAGGTCCTGCTCGCCGGCGGCGAGCTGCCCGACGACGACCGCCGCCGCCTCCTGGAGGACGTCTGCGAGGAGACCGAGGAGCTCAGCGCGCTCATCACCGATGTCATCGAGCTCGCACGCGGCGACGAGCCACTGTCGGGCGTCGAGGAGGTCCAGCTCGACGCGCTCGTCGCCGAGGCCGTCCATCGCGCGAGCCGGCGGCGGCCGGCGGCGACGTTCAGCGCCGAGCTCGAGCCGACGGTCGTCGAGGGACTGCCCGACCGCCTCGGGCGCGCGATCGACAACCTCATCGACAACGCCGCGAAGTACAGCCCGCCCGACAGCCCGATCGAGATCGGGCTGCGCGACGGCGCGCTGACGGTGCGCGACCACGGCCCCGGGATCCCGGCCGCCGACCGCCCGCACGTCTTCGATCGCTTCTACCGCGGGAGCGGCGCCCGCGGGCGGCCGGGCTCGGGCCTCGGCCTGGCGATCGTGCGCCAGGTCGCGGACACGCACGGCGGTACGATCGCCGTCGACGCCGCGCCCGGGGGCGGCACGATCTTCACGCTGCACCTGCAGCCGCTCGCCACGGGCGCCGGCGAGCACGACGACGACCGCGAGGCCGGCGCGCCGCGGGCGCTGCCGCGGTAGCCGCCGCGGCGCAGGTCAGCCGCCGGGGGGCGCCGCGCCGGGTGGGCCGGCGCCGCCGCCGAACGCCGCGCGCAACCCGCCGCCGCCGAAGCCGCCGCCCGCCGCCGCGGCGCTCTTGGACGTCGCGGTGACCTGCGTCGCGACGAGATCTCCGCTCTCGTCCTTCGTCGCCTGCACGACGACCGTGTCGCCCGGATAGATCCCGCGCGCGCTCGCGGCCGCGTTGCGCGTGACCTTCGACTGGGCGTTGGTCTTGACGGCGACGGTCGTCCCGTCGGCGCTGCGGACGTACAGCGTCGCGCCCTTCTTGCTGGAGACCGTGCCGAAGGTCGGCGCGTCCGCGCCGCCCGCCGCGGCGCCACCCCCGCGCGCGCCCGCGACCCCCGCAGCGCGCAGCCCGGCGCCGGTGCCGGAGCCGGTGTCCTGCTGGCCCTTCTGAACCTGGACGCCGGCGATGAAGCCGCCGGCGGCGACGAGCACGGCGGCGAGGCCGCCGGTCAGCGGCGTGACGGGCCGGCGCTTGGCGCGCGGCGACAGCGCACCGTCGTCGTCGTCGTCGCGTGCGGGATCTGAGTCGTCGTCGGGCGGCGGGTCGGGCATGTCGGCTCCAGAGGGGTCGGGGGTCATTCGAAGCGCAGGGCGTCGATCGGGCTCAGGCGAGCCGCGCGGGCGGCCGGGTACGTGCCGAAGAAGAGGCCGCACAGCAGCGCCGAGCCGAAGGCGAGGAAGATCGAGTAGACGGCGATCACCGGGGTCACGCCGGCGATCTGGAACTGGCTGCCGGCGATCCCCGCGGCGACGCCCGCGAGGCCGCCGAAGAGCGACACGAGCACCGCCTCGGTGAGGAACTGCGTGAGGATGTGGCCGCGACGCGCGCCGATCGCCTTGCGGATGCCGATCTCGCGCGTGCGCTCGGTGACGCTCACGAGCATGATGTTCATGACGCCGATCCCGCCGACGAGCAGCGAGATCGCGGCGACGGCGCCGAGCAGCGTCGTGAAGACCTGCGTGCTCTGGTCGGACGCCTCGCGCACGGCGCCCTGGTTGGTCACCTGAAAGCCCGGGTTCGTCGGATCGGTGACGGCGTGGCGCGTGCTGAGGATCGACGTGACCTCGGCCTGCGCGGCATCGAGCGTCTTCGCCGAGGTCGCCTGGACCGTGATGCTGCTCAGCGCGCCGTAGCCGGCGATCGCGTCCTGCACGGCGGTGAGCGGCGCGGCGACGAAGTCGTCCTGGTCCTGCAGGCCGTTGGACCCCTTCGCCTTCGTCACGCCGACGACCTGGAAGCTCGTCCCGTCGACGCGCAGCGACTGCCCAACCGGGTCCTGGCCGCCGAAGAGGTTCGTGACGACCGTCGGCCCGACGACGACGACGCGCCGGTGCTTGCTGACGTCGCTCGTGGTGAACATCGCGCCCGATGCGATCGTGTAGTCGCGCGCGGTCGCATAGGCGGGGGTCGTGCCGACGAACGAGGACGGCGAGTAGCTCGAGGAGCCCGCGACGAGCGTCGTGCCGGTGGCGTTGACGACCGGCGAGGCGCTCTTGACGTCGGGCGCGTCGAACGTGTTCTGCAGCGCGGCCGCGTCCTTCGTCGTCAGCTGCAGGCCGCCGCCGCCCGCACGGAAGCCGCCGGGCCCGCCGGCGCCGAACTGCGTCTGGACGATGAGCACGTTTGAGCCGAGCGCGTCGATCCCCGCCTGCACCTGCCTGCGCGAGCCGTTGCCGACCGCGACGAGCACGATGACCGCGGCGACGCCGATCGTCATGCCGAGGATCGTCAGGCCCGAGCGCAGCTTGTTCGCCGTGATCCCGGCGAGCGCGATGCGCAGCGTCTCGGCGGGGATCATGCGGCGCGCGCCCCGGCCGCGCGGTCCTCGACGACGCGGCCGTCGGCGAGGCGGACGATGCGCTGCGCGCGCTCGGCGACCTCCGGCTCGTGCGTGATGATCACGACCGTGCGGCCCTCGGCGTGGAGACGCTCGAAGACGCCGAGCACCTCGCGCGTGGCGTGCGAGTCCAGGTTGCCGGTCGGCTCGTCGGCGAGGATGAGCGACGGGTTCGTGACGATCGCCCGCGCGACCGCGGCGCGCTGCTGCTGGCCGCCGGAGAGCTCGGAGGGCTCGTGGTCGAGGCGGTCGCCGAGGCCGACGGCCTCGAGCGCCGCGACTGCCCGCCGGCGGCGCTCGGCGCGCTTGACGCCCGCGTAGGACAACGGCAGCTCGACGTTTGCCAGCGCGCTCGTGCGCGGCACGAGGTTGAAGCTCTGAAAGACGAAGCCGATCTTGCGGTTGCGCAGGTCGGCGAGGTCGTCGTCGGCGATGTCGCGGACGTCGGTGCCGTCGAGGCGGTAGCGGCCGTCGGTCGGCGTGTCGAGGCAGCCGATGATGTTCATGAGCGTCGTCTTGCCGCTGCCCGAGCTGCCCATGATCGCGACGAACTCGCCACGCTCGATGCGCAGCGAGACGCCGTCCAGCGCCCGCACGACGACGCGCGCGGAGGCGCGGTGGACGCGGTGCACGTCGCGGACGTCGATGACCGGCGGGCGCCGCCGCCGGGGCTGCGCCGTCACGGCCCCGTGCGGAAGCGCTGGCCGCCTCCGCCTCCGCCTCCGGCGCGCAAGCCGCCGCCGCCGAAGCCGGGCCCGCCGCCGGGGATCAGCACGGCCCCGCCGCCGAAGCCGGCCGCCCCGCGACCGCCCGCCCCGGTGGCCCCGCCGGCGCCCGTGGCGTTCGCCCCGGCGGCCGCGCTCGCCGAGCGCACGACGACCTCGTCGCCCGCCTTCAGCCCGCTGAGGATCTGCGTCGAGGTGTCACCGACGACGCCCGTCTGCACGCGCTGCGTCGTGCGCTTGGTGCCCTGCACGAGCGTCACGCTGCCGCCCTGCACCGCCTGGCTGGGCACGGTGACGCCGCTCGCCTCGGAGACGACGATGTCGGCCGTCGCGCTCATCCCGGCCTTGAGCTTGGAGCCGGTCTGCGAGAGGCGCAGCGTGACGGGGTAGCTCACGGCACTCGAGCCCGAGCTCGACGACGCCAGGACGCCGACGTGCTGCACCCGCGCGGCGAACTGCGCGCCGGACGCCGCGTTGACGCTCACCGTCGCCTGCTGGCCGACCTTCACCTTGCCGATGTCCGACTCGCTCAGCGCGAGGTCCATCGTGTAGCGGCTGAGCTGGGCGAGCGTGATGAAGCCGCTGGTCGAGGACGAGCTCGACGACGATCCGCCGCCCGACCCCGAGCTGCCGCCGGAGCCACCCAGTCCTCCGGCGACCGCGGCGGTGCTGCCCGCGGACGCCGAACCGGATGACCCCGACGCGCTCGAGCTCGAGCCGACGGTGTCGCCGACCGCGCCGTTGACCGCCGCGATCGTGCCCGCGAGGGGCGCGTGGAGCTTCGTCGCGGCGAGGGCCCGCTGGGCCTTCGTCACGCTGAGCTGCGCGCTCTTGACCGCCGCCGTCGCCGAGGCGACGGACGTGCCGGCCGCGCCGGATCCGCCCGAGCCGCCGCTGCTCGCGGCGGTCCGCGCGGCCTCCGACCCGCGGCCGCTGGGCGACGAGCCCGCGGCCTGCGTCGTGGCCTTGGGGGTCGTCTTGGCCTTCGTCGCAGTCTTGGCCTTCGGCGCAGTCTTGGCCTTTGGCGCAGTCTTGGCCTTCGGCGTCGTCGTCGTCGGCGCCGTCGTGGCGGGCGCGGGCGTCGTGGTTGTCGGCGCGGGGGTCGTCGTCGCCTCCGCGGGGGTCGTCGCCGGGTCGGCGGCCGGGTCCTGCGCGGCCTGCGCCGACAGCGCGACCGTCTGGAAGGTCGCCGTCTGCGCGGCCGGGGCGCTCACCGTCGACGCCGACGAGCCGCTCGCCGATGCCGTCGTCAGCGCGTCCTGGGCGGACTGCAGCGTGGCCTTGGCATCGGCGAGATCGACCTCCGCGCTGCTGGGGTCGATCTTCGCGAGCAGCTGGCCCTGGTGGACGTGCTCGCCGGCCCTGACGTAGATCTTCGTGACCTCGCCGCTCGCCCCGAAGCCCAGCTCGAGCTGGTTGGCGGGCGACAGGTTGCCGCTGCCGGAGACCGTCGACTGCACGACGCCGCTCGCCGCCGTGACCGTGCGCTCGGCGCTGCTGCCGCTGACCGCGTCGGCGCCCACGCTCGAGATCGCGATCGCGACCCCTGCGCCGGCGAGCACGGCGAGCACGACCGGCACCGCCACCCGCCGCTGGATCCGCTGCGCGCGCATCCGCCGCTCAGCTCGTCGTCGCGGGAGCGCCGGGAGCGCCGGCCGGCGCGCCGGGGCCGCCGGGACCGCGGTCGGGAAGGTTCACGCCGCACTTCGCCAGCGCCGCGCGGAGCTTGGCGAACTGCGCGGGGTCGCGACCCGGCCCACCGGAGCCGCGCCCGCCGGCACCGGGCGCGGGACGGGCGGTCGTGCCCGTCGGCGGCGCGGGAACCGTCTGCGTGCCGGTGCCCGGCGGGCGCCCCCGACCGCGGCGACCGAAGTCCGGCACCGTCACGCCTGCCTGCTTCAGGCAGGCCTGCACCTTCGGGTCCTGCGCAGCAGCGAACAAGCCTCCACCGCCCGGGCGCTGCGCGCCGGCGCCGGTCGACGCCGCATTGCTCGAGGAGCCGCCGCACGCCGCCAGCGCGAGGGCGGCGCAGAGCAGGGCGCCGCCGGCAAGCAGGAGGCGAGGCAGTGACGGGCGCGGTGCGAGCACGAGCGATCTCCGGTCTGGCGAGGGAGCTGAGCGCGCGGTGACGACCCGCGCGATGCCAGAGAAGACCAGCCGAGATGGAGGGTTGGTGAAGGCCTCCCGAAGAGGCGATGAAGAACCCCGGGGGTCAGCCGGCCGCCGCCGCCGCCGACCGGTCGTCGGCGTCGGTGACGACCGGGACGGTCACCGGCTCGTCGATCGCGACCGTGAAGGCCCGCCCGTCGCTGACCATCGACAGCGGCGCGCCGTCGAGCAGCGTGAACGTCGTGCGGTCGCGCCGCATCTCGACCTCGACGCGGCTGCCCCGGCAGATGAGCCGGAAGCGCATGCGCTCCCAGTCCTCGGGCAGCCGCGGGCTGAAGCGCAGGTCGGCGCCCTCGGCATCGCGCAGCCCGGCGAAGCCGTTGACGAGCGCCATCCAGACGCCGCCGCAGGAGGCGACGTGGATGCCGTCGCTGACATTTCCGGCGAGGTTCGCGAGGTCGACCGCGGCGCTCAGCAGGAAGTAGTCGTAGGCCGCCTGTGAGTCGCCGACCTCCGCCGCCATGACGCTCTGCACGCACGACGACAGCGACGAGTCGCCGGTTGTCAGCGGGTCGTAGTACTCGAACACCCGGCGCTTCTCGTCGAGCGTGAAGCGGTCGCCGGCGAGGAACGTCGCGAGCACGACGTCGGTCTGCTTGATGACCTGGTGGCGATAGATGTTCAGCGGGTGGTAGTGCAGCAGCAGCGGGTAGTGGTCCAGCGGCGTGTGCTCGAAGTCCCACGGCTTGCGGTTGAGGAAGTGCTCGTCCTGCAGCAGCACGCCGGCGCGCTCGTCGTAGGGGACGAACATCCGCTCGGCAGCGCGGCACCACTGCTCGGGCTCGTGCGGCTCGAGGTGCAGGCGGTTGACGAGCCGGTCGTAGCCGTCGGGATCGGTCCGCTGCAGCAGATCCAGGCCCTCGGCGGCCGCGTTGAGGTTCTCGCGCGCCATGAGGTTCGTGTAGGCGTTGTTGTCGACGACGGCCGAGTACTCGTCGGGCCCCGTGACGCCCTGGATGCAGAACTGGCCGTCGCGGCGCGTCGAGAAGAAGCCGAGGTCGGCCCAGAAGCGCGCCGTCTCGACGAGGATCTCGACGCCCTCGCGGGCGAGGAACTCCTCGTCGCGGGTGACGCGCACGAACTGCCGCACGGCATGCGAAATGGCTGCGTTGATGTGGTATTGGGCGGTGCCGGCGGCGTAGTAGGCCGACGCCTCCTCGCCGCTGATCGTCCGCCAGGGGAACAGCGCCCCGACGTGGCCGAGCTGCTGCGCGCGCCGGCGGGCGGCGCCGAGCATCTCGTAGCGGAAGTGCAGCAGCCGGCGGGCGACGTGCGGCTGCGTGTAGGTCAGGCACGGCAGGACGTAGATCTCGGTGTCCCAGAAGTACTGGCCCTCGTAGCCGCGGCCGGTCAGGCCCTTGGCGCCGATCCCGTGACCCTCGACGCGCGCGGACGCCTGGCGGATCTGGAAGAGGTTGAAGCGCACGGCCTGCTGGATGTCCTCCGGGCCGTCGATCTCGATGTCGCTCTGCTCCCAGAAGAACTCCAGCCGCTCGCGCTGGACCTCGGCGACGCGCTCGAAGCCGTCGCCGGCGGCACGGTCGAGCGTCCGGTTCACGCGGCGCACGAGGTCGCCCGCGGGGGCGCTGTCGGCGTGGTGGTAGCCGAGCAGCTTCGTGATGCGCGCCGGCACGCCGACCTCGGCGTCGAGGAAGAAGACGACGCGTCCCTCCTCGTCCTCGACGCTGGACTCGACGCTGTGGCGCAGCTCGGTCTGGATCGAGTGCTCCATCCCGCAGGCCAGGCCGATGCCGCTGGAGCGCGTGCGCAGCTCGAGCACGACCCGCGTGCCGTCGACGTGGCGGTCGACGGGCGCCAGCGCGGACTCGTCCATGCGCACGCCGACGCGCGGATCGTCGTGGCCCTTCGGGCGCGGCAGGTGCGTGACGAGCTCGGAGGCGACCGCCAGCTCGGCCATCCCCGACACGAGCGTGACCTCGTAGGAGATCGCCGCGAGGTGGCGCCAGTGCAGCGAGACGAGCCGCTGGGACTTCAGCGCCACGGCGGCGCCGCGCGCGGTGCGGAACGTCACGCGGCGCTCGAGCAGGCCGCTGCGCATGTCCAGGACGCGCTCGTAGTCGAGGACCTTGGACTCCGTCAGGACGAGCGGCTCCTCGTCGACGTACAGGCGCATGACCGAGCCGTCGGGCGCGCTGACGATCGTCTGGCCCGTCGTCGCGAAGCCGAACGCCGACTCGCCGTAGGGGATCGGCCAGGTCTCGTGGAAGCCGTTGAGGAACAGGCCCGGATCGTTGGACGGCAAACCCTCGTCGTGCGTCCCGCGCAGGCCCATGTAGCCGTTGGCGACGGAGAACAGCGTCTCGGCCTCCGAGGGACTCTCCAGCGAGAAGCGCCGCGAGACGAGGCGCCAGGGGTCGATCGGCATCGCGGCGCGCAGCGCCGGCGCCTCGCGGCCCTCGCGGATGCGCATGAGCGCTGCCAGACGGGCGTCGCGGAGGCTCATCGCAGCATCTCCTCGAGGTCGGAGACGACGATGTCGGCGCCGTGCGCCCGGAGGTCTGCGGGCACGGCGGTGCGGGCGACGCCGATGACGAGCCCGAAGCCGCCGTCGCGCCCCGCCTCGACGCCCACGAGCGCGTCCTCGACGACGACCGCGCGGGCGGGCTCGACTCCGAGCCGGCGGGCGGCCTCGAGGAACATGTCCGGCGCGGGCTTGCCCGGCAGCCCGAGGGTGCGCGCGTCGCTGCCGTCGACGACGACGTCGAAGAGATCGTCGATGCCGGCGGCCGCGAGCACGGCGCGGCAGTTCTCGCTGGACGACACGACCGCCGTCTTGATCTGCGCCTCGTGCAGGGCGTGGACCCAGGCGGTCGAGCCGGGGAAGGCCTCGACGTTGCCGGCCTCGAGCTCGTGCGCGACGAGCTCCTGCTTGGAGTTCGCGACCGCCTGGATGCTGTCGTCGCCGGGCGCGGCGTCGTGCTCGGCCTCGGGCAGCGAGATCGCGCGCGAGGCGAGGAAGTCGCGGACGCCGGCGGCGCGCGGCTTGCCGTCGACGTAGCGCAGGTAGTCGGCGCCGGGGTCGAACGGGGCCTGCGGCTCGCCCGTGCGCTGCGCCGTGCGCTCGAGGAAGTCGTCGAACACGTGCTTCCAGCACGCGGTGTGCAGCGATGCGGTGCTCGTGAGTACGCCGTCGAGGTCGAAGAGGACCGCGTCGTAGCGCTCGAGGTCCACGGTCGCGACGGCGGGTATGCGGCGTGCGTTGGGCTCGTCCATCTCGGATTCGTTCGGCGGGCGGTGGCAGAGATGACCCGCTGGCGGCACCACGAGCGAGGCGCGGTCCATCTTACGCAGCGCCTCCGCGACCCGTCAGCGCGACCGGGAGGGCCGGCTCGCGCTGCAGCACGGCGAGCGCGGGCGTCGACGACCCGTGGGGTCGAACAGCGTGCCGGCGTCGGCCCGCACCTCGGGCCCGGCGTCGCACGCCGCATCGGTGCGATCATCCGGCCGATGCCGGGCTCGATTCGCCACCTGCGCCACGAGCTCACCGGGCGCCTGCGCAACGGGGCGACCCATGTGATCACGGGGATGCCGGAGGAGCGCCGCGCGGAGCTCGCCGAGCGCGTGCGCTCCGGGCGCGCGTCGCGGGCCCTGCTGCGGCGCGCGTCGAGCTGGTACGGCCGCGCGCCGGTGCCGATCGCCGGCGGCCTCGCGCACCTGCTCTACGTCTCGACGGCCGACCTCCCGCTCGACCACGCGCACGCCGGGCTGATCGTCCGCGGCACGCTCGAGCCGCCGGTCCAGGAGGCGCTGCGCCGCCTGCTGTCGCCGGGCGACGTCTTCTACGACGTCGGCGCGAACGTCGGGTTCTTCACGATCCTCGGCGCGCGGCTCGTCGGCGCGGAGGGCCGCGTCATCGCCTTCGAGCCGGTGCCCGCATGCGCCCGCGCCGTCGGCCACAACATCGCGCTCAACGACTTCGCCCACGCGGAGATCCGCGAGGAGGCGGTCGGCGCCGTGGGCGGGCGCGCGCAGCTGCTCGTCGTCGGCGAGGCGAGCTGGTCGCACCTCGCCTCGACCGGGCGCCACGCCGACGTTCGCGCCGAGATCGACGTCGCCGTCGTCGCGATCGACGAGCTCGTCGCGTCCGGCGCGATCCCGCCGCCCGATGTCCTGAAGATCGACACCGAGGGCGCGGAGCTGCAGGCGATCGCCGGCATGCGCGCGACGATCGAGCACCACCGGCCGGCGATCGTCTGTGAGCTGCACGACACGAACGCGGAGTTCGCCGCGCTCATGGACGAGCTCGACTACACGACGACGAACCTCGACGGGCCGGCGCCGATCACGTCTGCCGGCCCGGTGCACGCGCTCGCGCAGCCGCGCGAGTGGTAGCACGGGTTACGCGGCGCGCAGCGGCGGCTGGGGCTCGCCGGGCTGCGCGGGGCGGCGCAGCGGCACGACCTCGGCGATCCGTTCGAGGAACGAATCGCGGGAGACGGGCTCGAGGCGCCGGGGAAGCTCGATGACGCGTGGGGAGTTCATGCCCATCAGAACACCCGGAGGGCCCCGGGGATACGCCCTGTGTGACGTAGATCACGCAGCGAGCGACTCGAGCGCCGCGCGCAGCTTGCGCGCGGTGGGCTCGGGCGCGTAGGCCGCGACCCGCGCCGCGCCCCGCGCCCGGAGCTCGGCGCGCAGCTCGCCGTCGCCGACGACGAGCGCCAGCAGCTCGGCGACGACGCTCTCGCCGTCGTCGTCGCCGAGCAGGAGCCCGGCGTCGCCGATCACCTCCGGCACGCCGCCGATCGCGCGCGCGATGACCGGCACGCCGAAGTGGCAGGCCTCCAGGACCGGGATGCAGAAGCCCTCGTGCTCGGAGAGGCAGAGGAACGCGTGCGCCGAGCGCCAGCGCGCCGCGAGCTGCTCGGGCGTGAGCCCGGATTCGATCGTCACGTGGCCGGGCGAGAGCTCGTCGGCGAGCGCGCGCATCGAGGCGTCGTAGGCCCAGTTGATCGGGGCCCCGACGAGGACGAGGCGGGCGTCCGGCGCGTGGCGGCGGCGGTAGAGCTCGAACGCGCGGATGACGGCGTCCTGGCGCTTGTGCGGCGCGAGGCGCCCGACGAACAGCACGGTCGGCGGGCCCGGCGGGTCCGGGGGTCCGGCCGCACCGAGCGCGGCGGGGTCGAAGAGGATCGGGATGACGGTCTCCGAGCCGAGCTCGCGCGCGTTGTAGAGCGACACGCCGGCGGCGACGTCGACGGCGGCGGCGAACTGCGGCAGCTGCTTGCGCCCGAGCGCGCAGACGACGGCCGCCTGCGGGTCGTGGTCCCAGAACCAGCGCGCGGGCGTGATGTTGTGGGAGATGAGCAGCTTGCGCTGCGGCAGCTCGAGGACGGCGCGCAGTTTCGGCGCGTAGGCGGAGTAGTGGATGAGCAGCAGATCGTCGCCGGCCGCCGCCAGCGAGCGCAGCGGCGCGATCCGGTGCCCGATCCGCGGGTCGATCTCGGCGGCGACGTCGCGCCCGCCCCAGCCCCACTTCGCGAAGAGGTCGCGGAAGGCGAGCGCCTGCGTCGTGACGGCGTCGTAGGGGCCTGCGCCGCTGAGGACCTGATGGACGTTCACTTCGGGGCGGGGCCGTCGCGCGGGCCCGCCTGCTCCTCGAGGCGTGCCACGCGGTCCTCCAGCTCGGCGACGCGGATGAGGACGTTGAGGTTGAAGCGCGTCTGCTGGGACTGCAGCTCGCGCAGGTACTGGCGCAGGACGTGGACGAGCTGGCGCTTGGCCCAGGTGATCGGCGCGCCGAGCCTGCGCGTCGACTGCATGAGGTCGGGGTCGGGCTCGATCGCCGCCCACTCCATGAGCTGCTCGATCGACACGCGCTCGGTCGGCTCGATCGTCATGCCCGGGGGCAGCGCGTCGTCGCGCGCAGCCGCGGCGGCGCGCGCGGCGACCACCGCGTCCTCGGGCCTCATGGCGAGGGCACCGGCTCGGCCGTGCCCATGAGCCGGTGGTAGAACGGCATGCCCTCGCCGACGGGCCCGTCGAAGACCTTCTCGCCGCCGTCGAGCACGATGAGCCGCTCGCACGTGCGCTCGATCAACGCCGCGTCGTGGGAGACGAGGACGAGCGTCGCGCCGGCGGCGATCTGCTCGGCGATGCGCGCCTCGCACTTGCGCTGGAAGGCCTCGTCGCCGACGGCGAGCACCTCGTCGATGAGCAGGACGTCGGCGTCGAGGTGCGCGGCGATCGCGAAGCCGAGCCGCAGGAACATCCCCGAGGAGTACGTCGCGACCGGCGCGTCGATGAAGTCCCCGAGCTCGGAGAAGGCGACGATCGCCTCGATCCGCGCCTCGATCTGCTCCTTCGTCAGGCCGTGCAGCGCGCCGTTGAGGAAGATGTTCTCGCGCCCGGAGAAGTCGCGGCCGAAGCCCGCGCCGAGCTCGAGCTGGGCGACGATCTGCCCGCCGCATGCGACGCGCCCGGAGTTCAGCGGCACGATCCCCGACAGCACCCGCAGCGTCGAGGACTTGCCGGCGCCGTTGCGCCCGACGATCCCGACCGTCTCGCCCGGCTCGATGCGCAGCGAGACGTCGCGCAGCGCCTCGACGGGCGCCGGGCCGCCGGCGCGCTCGCGGCCGATGAGCATCTCCTTGAGCGTCCGGCCGCGATCGGCCTTGACGCTGAAGGACCGCGACGCGTGCTCGAGCACGATCTCGCCCGGGCGCACGCCCTCGTCCAGCGGCGGCCGGCGCTTCACACGACCACCGCCAGCTCGCCCTGCATCCGCCGGAACAGCGCCAGCCCGCCGCCGAGCGCGAGCGCGGCCGCGATCGCGATGTAGGCGAGCACCGCGCCCGCCGGCAGCGCGCCGCCGTAGACCTCGTCGCGCACGGCGACGATGAACGGCGCGACGGGATTGACCCACTCGAGGATGAAGACGAGGTTGGTGTGCGCGCTGAAGCGGTCGGCGGTCGTCGGGTCGAAGAAGATCGGCGAGAGGAAGAACCACGGCAGCAGCGCCGCCGAGAGGATCGGCGCGACGTCGCGGAAGTACGCGTGCAGGACGCTCACCGCGAGCGCGAGGCCGAGGACGAACGCGAAGAGGCAGACGAGCACGAGCGGCAGCGCGAGCAGGCCCGGGCCGGTGCCGCGGATCGCGATCGTCACGGGCGTGAGGATCGCGAGCAGCGCGAGGAACGTCACGAGCTGGACCGTCACGACGGACGCCGGGATCGTCTCGCGCGGGAAGCGCGCCTTGCGCACGAGCGCGCCCTGGTCCAGCAGCGACGGCGCCGAGCTGATCACCGCCTGGCTGAAGAAGATCCAGACGACGAGCCCGACGAGCAGGAACAGCGGGTAGTGCTGGGGCTGGTCGGGGCCGGCGACCTTGAAGAGCACGCCGAACATGAGGTAGTAGGCGCCCATGAGGACGAGCGGGTTGATGAGGTACCACAGCACCCCGAGCGCCGAGCCCTTGTACTTCTGGCGCAGCTCGCGCCGGACCATCTGCTCGAAGAGGTAGCGGTGGGCCATCGGGGCGATTATCGCGACGCCCCGCATTCGCCGTGCCGCGAGCGGACGCGGCGGACGTCTATACGCGGCCCTCGGCGCCGGCCCGCAGCTCCTGCACGTAGTCGTCGATGAGCCCGTAGCGCTCGGGATGGTGATCCAGCAGCTCGTCGTGGCCGGCCTCGCTGCCGAGGTACATCCCGAGGCAGGTCGCGACGTCCTCCTCGGCGCCGCGGTTGTCGGGGCTCGCCTCCCAGCCGCTGCGATCCTCCTTGCGCGCGCGCAGCGGGCTGTACGGCGGCAGGTAGTAGGCGCTGTCGGGCGCATCCAGCGCGCCCCAGCTGAAGTGGCACTCGGGCTGGGCGTCCGCACCCCAGTCGGCCGCCGATGGGTGGATGAACCAGCCGAAGCGCAGGGCGATCATCGAGGCGACGAGCGCGTGCGGGGTCGTCACCCGCAGCCCGCCGAGGTCGGCGTCCTGGTCCCAGTACTCGAAGACGTGGAACAGCTCGTGGATGAGGACGCTCTTGAACTGCGCCTCGTCGGAGCGGTCGACGTTCCAGCTCTCCGGCTGGTTGTAGGTGTTGTCGGCGATCTCGACCTCCTCGCCGCCCTCGCGCTGGATCCCCTGTGACCCCGTCAGGGAGTCGTCCGTGCGGGAGACGATCTTGTCGACGCGGGTGAGGATCTGGCGCGGCACGGCCGCGTACATGCCGAACAGCGCCCGGATCTCCGGCAGCGCCCAGATCTCCTTGATCCAGAGCTCCTCGGCCGGCGAGAAACCGTCGGTGATCGGCACCGTCCGGGCGTCGACGCCGGACTCGTCGAGCGCCGGCGCGTCGTCGGCGCCGGCGATGTACCCGTCGAGCGCCGCCAGCGTCCGAGGACCCACGACGCCGTCGGCGGTCAGGTCGTAGAAGCGCTGCAACTGCTTGACGGCCGCCGCCGTCTCGCCGTCGAACTTTCCGCCGGGCCCGGCCTTGGGCAGCAGATCGCGGCCGAACGCCTCCGCGCCCCAGGCCCGGACGGCCTTCTTGAGCAGCGGCGCCGCGGCCTTGTCGCCGCGGGGCACCTTCGTCTTGGAGAGCAGTCCCTTGCCGTCGCGGATCGCCGTCAGGCCCTTGCTCGCCGCCCAGGTTGCTGGGCCCGGCTTGGGCGGGGCCTGCTCGCAGACCGGGTAGTCGGACAGCTCCCACGCCTGCTCGAGCTTGGCGCCGACGCTGTCGATCGCGTCGCCGACGGTGTCCCACAGCGAATCCAGCCAGCCCCCGCTCTGCGCGGACTCGCGCTGGAGCACGGCGCGCGCGAGGACGCCGTCCAGCGGGAGGGCACCGGCGCGCTGCACCGGCGCACTGAGCCCCGCGGAGGAGGGCGCGGCCGGCACCGCCGGCGGCGTGGCGGCGGGCGGCCGATCCCCGGCGGGCGCCGGCTCGCGACGGGCTGTCCGTGCCGAGGGCGACACGATCCGAGCGTACAGGTCACCGGCGTGCCCGAAAGTTCAGGGTCGCTGCCCGGTCGCGCCCTGTCGCGAGCGTCCGGCGCTCAGCCGCCGAGCGCCTTCTGCACGGCGAAGAACGCGGGCTTGGGCTGCAGCGACCCGTCGAGCAGCGTCGCGGCGCCCATGCCGGCCTGCGTCTCGGAGATCCAGGAGCGCCCGTCGGTGAAGCCCCAGAACGTCAGCGAGCGGCAGTCGACGGCGCGGCAGTTGTCGACGATCTGCGCGTAGATCTTCGCCTGCGCATCGAGGTCCGCGGCGCTCGGCGGGAGCTTCAGCGCGACGTCCGCCTCGGTGATCGCGATGTCGAGCCCGAGCGCCTTGAAGCGGCGCATGTTGTCGACCATGTCCACCGGCAGCCCGTTGAGGTTCGCGTGCGTCTGGAAGCCGACGCCGTCGATCGGGACTCCCTGGTCCTTCAGGCCGCGCACGACCTCGTAGAGCCGGTTGGACTTCGGGTTGACGCCCTCGGCGCCGATCTCGTTGAGGTAGAGCTTGGCGTCGGGGTCGGCCGCGCGCGCGGTGCGGAAGGCGTCGGCGATGAAGCCGGGCCCGAGGCGGCGCTGCCAGACCGACTCGCGCAGGCCGCCCCGGTCGGTGATCGGCTCGTTGACGACGTCCCAGACGCCGACGTCCCTGCTGAAGTGCGTCATCTCGCGGCGGATGTGCTCGTGCATCGCCGCCCGCAGGTCCTCCGGCGCGAGCTTGCGCACCCAGTCGGGGATCTGCGCGTGCCAGACGAGCGTGTGGCCGCGGACCTTCTCGCCGGCCTCGCGCGCCCGGTCGACGATCGCGTCCGCCGGCCCGAACTTGAAGTCGCCCTGCGACGGCTCGACGGCGTCCCACTTCATCTCGTTCTCCGGCGTGACGGTGGAGAACTGCGCCGTGAGGAGCTGGCGGTAGGCGCGGTTGCGCGCCAGCGCGTCCGAGCGCACGGCGGTGCCGATCTCGAAGCCCTGGCGCTTGGCGAGCGTCCGCAGCGGCTCGCCCGGCAGCGGCTTGGCGTCGGCGCCGCCGCGCGCGAAGTACGCGGCCACGAGGACGACCAGGACGAACATCGCCCCGATGGCGATGTTGCGGGGCTTCATGTGACTAGCGCTGCACTAGAACGCGCCGCGGCGGCTGAATACGGCGGGGACGGTCTTCACGAGGATGCTGAGGTCGAGGAAGACCGACCAGCGCTCGAGGTACAGGAAGTCCAGCCGGACGAGGTCGTCGAAGTCGAGCTCCGAGCGCCCGGAGACCTGCCAGAGGCCCGTGATCCCGGGCGTCACGAGGTAGCGCTTCTTGTGCCACTCCTCGAGCTTCTGGAAGTCGCGCTCGGGCAGTGGGCGCGGGCCGACGAGCGACATCTCGCCGCGGATGACGTTGAAGAGCTGCGGCAGCTCGTCGATCGAGTACCCCCGCAGGAAGCGCCCGACGGGCGTCATGCGCGGGTCCTCGCGCATCTTGAAGATCGCGCCGGAGGCCTCGTTGAGCGATTCGAGGTCGGCCTGGCGCTGGTCGGCGTCGCGGTACATCGTGCGGAACTTCAGGCAGGCGAACGGCACGCCGCCGATCCCCGGGCGCATCGAGCGGTAGACGATCGGCCCGCGCGAGCTGAAGCGGACGGCGAGCGCCGCGGCCGCCAGCACCGGGCTGAAGATGAGCAGGAGGAAGGACGCGCCCACGAGGTCGAACAGGCGCTTGAGGAAGTAGTCGAAGCCCTCGAAGACCGGCGGCTTGAGCTCGAAGAGCGGCACGGCCTCGCCCGGCACGAACTCGGCGCGGTGGACGAGCAGCTCCATCGTCGACGGCGCGATCCGCACGCGTACGCCCTGGCTGTGGGCGACGTCGACGACCTCGACGGCCTGTTGCTGCGGGAAGTCGGGGTCGGCGATGATGACCTCGTCGACGCGGTGGCGGTGGATGACGTCCGCGAGCTCGTCGAGGGTGCCGAGCGAGAGCAGCCCGTTGTTCGGGCGCGGCGTGAGCGAGATGAAGCCGACGACCTTCACCGTCGGGGTCGCCGCGTCGCGCAGCGCGTGGCCGACGGCCTCGATGTGCTCGCCGCTGCCGACGAGCACGGCCCGGCGCTGATAGCCCGCGAGCCGCAGGAGCGAGCCGGCGACCTTCTCGTAGCTCAGCCGCAGCAGCGAGACGTACAGCATGCCGAAGAAGAACGAGCCGTAGAAGATGTAGTACGAGCTGAACTTGTTGCCGCTGGCGACCGCGAAGAGGAGCGCGACGAGCGCGACCTGGAACAGCGACGAGACGATCCGCGACATCCCCGGCCGCTCGCCGCGGGCCGAGTACAGGCCCGAGCGCGCGAACAGCAGCACGGTGACGAGATAGGCGAAGTCGAACAGCTCGGCGGTCGCCTCGGCCTGGGCCTTGACGTGCCACTCGCCCGTGGTCAGGCCCGCCTTGAGCCACAGGGCTGTGATGATCGCCATGTAGACGCCGAAGAAGTCGAGCGTCAGCAGCGTCCCGACGCGGACGATCCGGCGCACCGTGTCGAGCTTCAACAAGAACGACAGGACCGGCGGGCGCTTGCGGCGGACATCGCGATCGGACAGCTCGAAGTCGCTCGCCGGCACGTCCTGTTGTGCCCGCTCTGCGCCCTCCCGTGGCTGCTGCTGCGTCGTCGGCATCTCCCTGCTCTAACGGGTGAAGATGGCAGATGTTCCGGCGCGTCGCACGCGGTGCTGGACGTTCGTCGAGCGCCGGACAGGGTCCGAGCGGGTGATCAGGCCGACCCGCTCCCCATGAGGACGTCGGCACCCGACTGGTCCAGCGTCCGGGTCAGGCCCTCGATCAGCTCGACCTCGGGCTCCCAGCCGAGCAGCCGGCGCGCGAGCGTGATGTCCGGCTGGCGCACCTGCGGGTCGTCGGTCGGCAGCGCCTCGTAGACGATCTCCGAGCTCGAGCCGGTCACCTCGATGACGGCCTGCGCGAGCTGCAGCAGCGTGAACTCGTTCGGGTTTCCGACGTTGATCGGGCCCTGCTGACCGGACTCGGCGAGCGCGATCATCCCGCGGACGAGGTCGTCGACGTAGCAGAACGAGCGCGTCTGGCTGCCGTCGCCGAAGACCGTGATCGGCCGGTTGCGCAGCGCCTGGCGCATGAACGTCGGGATCGCGCGGCCGTCGTGCGGGCGCATGCGCGGGCCGTAGGTGTTGAAGATCCGGATGATCGCGGTGTCGACGCCCTGCTGGCGGTGGTAGGCCATCGTCAACGCCTCGGCGTAGCGCTTGGCCTCGTCGTAGACGCCGCGCGGGCCGATCGGGTTGACGTGTCCCCAGTAGGTCTCCTTCTGCGGATGGACCTGCGGGTCGCCGTAGACCTCGCTCGTCGAGGCCAGCAGGAAGCGCGCGCGGTGCTTCTTCGCGAGCCCGAGCGTGTGGTGCGTCCCGTGCGAGCCGACCTTCAGCGTGTGCAGCGGCAGGCGCAGGTAGTCGATCGGCGACGCGGGCGAGGCGAGGTGGTAGACGAAGTCGACCGGGCGGTCGACGAAGTACGGCTGCACGATGTCGACCTGGAGGAAGTCGAACGACGGTGAGCGGATGTGCTCGATGTTGCGCAGCGATCCCGTCTCGAGGTTGTCCACGCAGACGACATGGTGGTCGCGGCGCAGGAGCTCGTCGCACAGGTGCGAGCCGAGGAACCCGGCGCCACCGGTGACGATGCAGGTTGGCATCGTCCTAGGCTAGCGGGCCGCCCCAAGCCCGCGGACGCGAATCACCGCTTTCGGGCCGCCTTGAGCTGCTTCTTCTTGACGTCCACGCGGATCAGGACGAGGCCGTCCGGACGACGCTCGGCGAGACCCTGGTTGACGAGCCGCTTGGCGACCACAGGACAGCGCTTGCAGCGCGGATTGCTCTTGCAGCAGCGCTTCTTGGGTTTGACGAGAAGCTTCATTAGGTCTGCCTAATCGGTACAGTAGCGCGCTATGCCAGCCCCAGCATTCGTCGACCGCCTCAACGAGCAGGTCGGCCACGAATTCGCCGCCTCGCAGCAGTACCTCGCGATCGCGGTGTACTACGACGACGAGACGCTTCCGCGCCTTGCGGCCTTCTTCTACGCGCAGGCGCTCGAGGAGCGCAACCACGCGCTCATGATGATCCAGTACCTCCTCGACGCGGGCGAGGAGGCGCCGATCCCCGGCGTCGACGCGCCCCAGACGGCCTTCGGCGACGTCGTCGAGCCGGTCGCGCTCGCGCTCGCCCAGGAGCGCCGCGTGAGCGAGCAGATCAACGGCCTGGCGGGGATCGCACGCAGCGAGGGCGACTACACGAGCGAGCAGTTCATGCAGTGGTTCATCAAGGAGCAGGTCGAGGAGGTCGCGTCGATGAACGACCTGCTCAAGGTCGTCACCCGCGCGAAGGACAACCCGCTGCTCGCCGAGGAGTACCTCGCCCGCGAGTCGCCGGCCAGCGAGGGCGCCGACCCGACGGCGCCACCGGTCGCCGGCGGGCCCCTCTAGGCATCTGCGCCGCGGCGCGATCGTGCTCGGCCGCTCGCTCACCGCCGTCGCGCAGCTGCGCGCCCGCATCGGCAAGGCGGCACCGCCGCGCGAGGAGCTCATCGCCCGGCACGCCGCCGGGCGCTCGTTCGTCGACGTCGGCTGCATGTGGACGATCGACGGGGCGCTGTGCTTCGCGGCCGAGGACGCCGGCGCCGCATCCGTCACGGGCGTCGACGTCATGGCCGCGTCCGAGCGCTTCGAGGCCGAGCGGGCCCGTCGCGGCTCGAAGGTCCGCTTCGTCCAGGGCGACCTGCACGAGCCGGCGACCGTCGCGGCGATCGGCCGCCACGACGTCGTCTGGTGCTCGGGCGTCCTGTACCACGCACCGCACCCGCTGCTGACGCTCGAGCGCCTGCGCGCGCTCACGGGCCAGACGCTCCTGCTCGCGACCGAGACCGTCGCCGAGACGCCCGGGCGCCGCAACACCTGCGTCATCGCCCCGGGCACCGGCGAGCACCCCAACGCCGAGCCCCCGGCGGGCCCGGACGCCGGCTACGGGCCCTGGTACTGGGGCATTTCGCCGTCGGCGCTGCGGACGATGCTCACGCTCAGCGGCTTCGCCGTCGTCGAGGAGTTCCGCACGCCGTTTCACGTGACGGTCGTCGCGCGGTAGCGCGGCTTCCGGCGCGATCAGCCCGCGGCCGTCGCCGGACGGGTGCCCAGCTTCACGGTGACGGTGCGGTCGCTGCCGCCGCGGCGCACGGCGACCTTGATCTCGTCGCCGGGCTTGCGTGCGATGACCGCCGCCGCGACGTCGGAGGACTGCGTGACCGCCCGCCCGCCGACGGACACGATCCGGTCGCCGAGGCGCAGGCCGGCGGCGGCGGCGGGGCCTCCGGGCACGACCCCGGCGATGACGGCGCCGGTGCCGGTCTGCGGGTCGCCGGTCGACACGCCGAGGTAGGGGCGCGTGATCTTGCCGCCGCTCTTCAGCTGCGGCACGACCTGCTTGGCGGTGTCGATCGGGATCGCGAAGCCGACGCCCGCGTTGGAGCCGGTGTTCGTAGCGATCTGCGCGTTGACGCCGACGACGCGGCCGCCGGCGTCCAGCAGCGGGCCGCCGGAGTTGCCGGGGTTGATCGCGGCGTCGGTCTGGACGACGCCGTCGATCGGAAAGTTGTTCGGCGCGGTGATCGAGCGCCCGAGCGCCGAGATGACCCCGGTCGTCAGCGTGCCCTGCAGGCGGTACGGGCTGCCGATGGCGATCGCCGACTGGCCGACCCTCAGCCGGCTCGAGGAGCCGAGCGCGAGCGGCGTGAGCTTGTGCGCCGCGGGGTCGATCTTCAGGAGCGCGAGATCGGTCGATTCGTCCGTCCCGATGAGCTTGGCGGTGATCGGGCCGCCCTCCTGGAAGCGCACGCGGACGGTCGTGGCGCCGGCGATGACGTGGTCGTTCGTGAGGATGTAGCCGTCGCCGTCGAGGACGAAGCCCGACCCGGTCGCGCCGCCGCCGGCCGTCTGCGCCTCGACGGAGACGACGCCGGGGCTGACCCGGGCGTAGAGCGCGGAGACGTCGGTCGCGCTGCGGGCGGGCGCGGCGGAAGCGACGCCGGCGCTGGAGTCCGTCGTCGCGGCGGGCGCGACCGTCACGGTGTTCGTCGTGTCGAACGCCCCGCCGATCGCCAGGCCGGTGAGCGGCAGGCCGACGACGAGCGCCCCCAGCAGCGAGGCGACGAAGTTCGAGCGACGGCGGTCTGAGGTCATGGCCGCAAGTCAACGCCGCGGCGCTGAACGCGACCTCACCCGTTCGTAAGAGTTTCTGTCGCGCGCGGGCCGCCACGCGCGCTATGGCGCAAGTACGCTTGCGCGATGGCCACCGAAGAACGCCTCACCGTCGCCCCGATCGTCGGCCCGGACGACCCGCGGCGCTTCACCGACTCGGGCATCGAGGTCGCGCCGCTCTACAGCGAGGACGACCTCCCGGACGACCTCGATCTCGGCGCACCGGGCGACTTCCCGTATACGCGCGGCGTGCACGCGGAGATGTATCGCAAGCGCGCCTGGACGATGCGCCAGTACGCGGGCTATGCGTCGGCGAAGGAGTCCAACACGCGCTACAAGTACCTCCTCGCGCACGGCGGCACCGGGCTGTCGATGGCCTTCGACCTGCCGACCCAGCTCGGGCTGGACTCCGACGACCAGCGCTGCCTCGGCGAGGTCGGCCGCACCGGCGTCTCGATCGACACGATCGACGACATGCGCACGATCTTCGACGGCATCCCGCTGGACGCGATCTCGACGTCGATGACGATCAACGCGCCGGCGACCGTCCTGCTCGCGCTGTACACGCTCGTCGGCGAGGAGCAGGGCTGCCCGCTGGCGCAGCTGCGCGGCACGACGCAGAACGACGTGCTCAAGGAGTACATCGCGCGCGGGAACTTCATCTACCCGCCCGAGGGCACGATGCGCCTGACGACGGACCTCTTCGCGTACTGCAAGGAGTTCGTCCCCAAGTGGAACACGATCTCGATCTCCGGCTATCACTTCCGCGAGAAGGGCTGCTCGGCGGTGCAGGAGGTCGCCTTCACGATGTGCAGCGCGATCGCCTACGTCGAGGCGGCGATCGCCGCGGGCCTGGAGGTCGACGAGTTCGCCCCGCGGCTGGCGTTCTTCTTCAACGGCCACAACAACGTCTTCCAGGAGGTCGCGAAGTTCCGCGCGGTGCGGCGGATGTGGGCCCACATCATGCGCGACCGCTTCGGCGCCAAGAACCCGAAGTCGATGATGCTGCGCTTCCACACGCAGACCGGCGGCGTGACGCTCACCGCCCAGCAGCCGCAGAACAACGTCGCGCGGGTCGCGCTGCAGGGCTTCGCCGCCGTCTGCGGCGGCACGCAGTCGCTGCACACCAACGGCTTCGACGAGGCGCTCGCGCTGCCGTCGGAGCGGGCCGCGAAGATCGCGCTGCGCACGCAGCAGATCATCGCCCACGAGTCGGGCGCGACGGATACCGTCGACCCGTTCGCCGGCTCGTACTACGTCGAGGCGCTGACCGACGAGATCGAGTCGCGCGCCTACGAGCTGATCGCGAAGGTCGACGGACTCGGCGGCTCGGTGCACGCGATCGAGTTCATCACGAACGAGATCGACGAATCCGCCTGGGGCTATCAGGAGCGCTACGGCAACAGGCAGGACATCGTCGTGGGCGTCAACAAGTACGAGGAGGACGCGATCGAGATCACGGACATCCTCCGCGTCGATCCCGAGACCGAGCGCGACCAGCTCGAGCGCCTGCGGGCATTCAAGTCCGACCGCGACCAGGCACTCGTCGCGCAGCGCCTCGACGAGCTGCGCGCGGCCTGCCGCGGGACGGAGAACCTCATGCACCCGATCCGCGCGGCGCTGCAGGACCGCTGCTCGATGGGCGAGGTCTGCGGGGCGATGAAGGACGTCTTCGGGGCCTATCGCCCGCGCGGCTGAACGCCGACGATCACAAGAGCGCGAATGTGGGTAGCCCCCGGCCGAAACCGGAACCGGGGGGTCCTCCATGCAGCGCCTCGTCGTGCGCACAGTCCAAGCCGCGATCGCAATCTCATTCGTCCTTGCCGGCGTCGCGCAGGCAGCGCCGTCCGGCCTGAACGCCTATGACGTCCCGCGCGCCAACGCCGACGCCCAGCGCCTGCTCGCACAGCAGGGCTTCGACCTCACCGAGGGCGGCAGCGGGCGCGAGATCGTCGCCACCGCCGAGCAGGCCCAGGCGCTGAGCAAGTTCGGGATCTCGACGACGCCGGCGCGCCGTGGCAGCGCCGCCGCCGCGAACGTCAACGCCGACGGCAGCTACGACGTCTTCCGGCCCTACTTCGACCACACCTTCGTCGGCACGGTCGGCAGCGTCCCCGGCGGCACGCCGCGCGAGACGATCTACGAGGAGTTCCAGCGCCTCGCCGCCGAGCACACGTCGTTCGTCAAGCCGGAGATCATCGGCCACTCGATCAACGGCAAGCCGATCCTCGCGCTGCGGATCACGCGCGACGCCCGCGAGCCGACGAACCCCGACGGCTCGCGCCCGGCGGCGCTGTTCATGTCCACGCAGCACGCGCGCGAGTGGATCACGACCGAGCAGACACGACGCCTCGCGCACCTCCTCATCGACAACTACGGCAAGGCCGGCGCGGCGCTCAACACCCAGGGCGGGCCGATCGCCGGCCTGTCGGCGAGCGATCTGACGAACCTCGTCAACACGCGCGAGCTCTGGATCGTCCCGGTCGCCAACCCGGACGGCTACGACTTCACCTTCACGCCGGGCAACCGCCTGTGGCGCAAGAACCTGCACGACAACAACGGCGACGGGCAGATCACCGCGGTCGACGGCGTCGACCCCAACCGCAACTTCCCCGCCCACTGGGGCTTCGACAACGAGGGCTCGTCCAGCGATCCGGGCGCCGAGACCTACCGCGGCACCGCCCCCGCCTCCGAGCCCGAGACGCAGGCGATGACCGGGCTCTTCCAGCGCGTCGGCTTCGAGTTCCTCGTCAACTACCACTCGGCCGCCGAGCTGCTGCTCTACGGCGCCGGCTTCCAGGTCCAGACGGACTCCGAGGACGACCCGATCTACCGCGCGCTCGCCGGCACCGACGCCGACCCCGCGATCGCCGGCAACCCGCCCGGCGCGCCGCACCCCTACGACCCCGACATCTCCTCCGAGCTCTACACGACCAACGGCGACACCGACGAGTCCGCGCACGCCATCAACCGCACGCTGTCCTTCACGCCGGAGATGGACGTCTCCGACCCGGCGCGCGGCGGCGGCGACTCCGTCTTCGAGTTCCAGGACTCCGAGGCCGACGTCGAGCAGGCGTTCGAGAAGAACATTCCCTTCGCACTCGACGTCGCGAAGTCCGCGGCCGACCCGGCCAACCCGGTCTCGCACCTCGGCCGCGATGCGCCGGCCTTCGAGATCCATCCGTTCACCCGGTCCTATGGCGACCCGCAGATGGTGCGGGTGAACGCCAAGCGCTCGCTCGGCCCCGTGACCGTGCACTGGACCGTCAACACGGGTGGCGAGCACACCGCCGAGACGACGGCCTATGACGGCGGCGAGCGCTACGGCGCCCAGCTCGACGTCTACTACCACGAGCTGCGCGGCGCGGTCACCGGGACGAGCCCGGGCGACGCGGTGAAGGTGTGGTTCGAGGCCGGCGGGCTGCGGTCGCAGTCCTTCGGCTACACCGTGCGCTCGGACACGGGCCACAGGGTGCTGATCCTCGCCGCCGAGGACTACTCCGGCAAGCCGGGCGCCGCGACGGAGTCCCCGGCCTACGCGAGTCGCACCGAGCCCAACCACCTCCAGTACTACAAGGACGCGCTGGACGCGAACGGGATCTCCTACGACGTCTACGACGTCGATGCCGAGAACCGCACGGCCCCCGACCCGCTCGGCGTGCTCTCCCATTACGACGCGATCGTCTGGTACACGGGCAACGACGTGCTCATCCGCGCCGTCGGCGTGCCCGGCGGGACCGGCGTCGGCCGGCTGTCCAACGATGAGATCCTCGCGGTCCGCGACTACCTCAACGACGGCGGCAGGCTCCTCTACACGGGCCAGAACGCCGCCTATGCGCAGGTCAACGCGTTCCCGTTCAACCCGCAGGGCGAACCGCCGTTCTGCGATGCAGCGACGCCGGCCAACACGCCGGGCTGCGTCCCGCTGTCCAACGACTTCCTCCAGTACTGGCTCGGGGCGTTCGTCCACATCGACGCCGCGGCGACGAAGGCCGGCGCCTCGGCGCTGCCCTTCCAGACGACGCCGGCGTTCGGCGGCTTCGGCTTCGGCGTCAACGGCCCGGGCTCCGCCGACAACCAGGAGCACACGTACTCGATGGTCACGACCTCGAGCGTCCTGAAGCCCGACAAGTTCCCGCAGTTTCAGTCCGACGTGGCGGCGACGTTCGACCGCCCGCCGGCGTTCGACCCGCTGACGGGCACGCACTACGCCGTCGCCACGAGCGACGACGGCGGCTACCAGCGGCTGCGCCGGACGATCGACCTCACGGGCGCGACGACCGCCGACCTGTCCTTCAACGTCTCCTACGACACCGAGCCGGCGTACGACTACGTCATCGTCGAGGCCCACCACGCCGGCGTCGACGACTGGACGACGCTGCCCGACGTCAACGGGCACACGTCGGCGGACGTCGGTGCCTCGTGTGACATCAACTGGGACACGCTGCACCCGTTCCTCGCGCACTACCAGACGAACACGAGCAAGGACCAGTCCGCGGGCGCCGAGGACTGCACCGCGACCGGCACGACCGGGGGCTGGAACGGCGCCACCGGCAACTCCGGCGGCTACCAGAGCTGGAAGGTCGATCTCAGCGCCTACGCGGGCTCCCAGGTCGAGGTCTCGGTCACGTACGTCCAGGACTTCGCGGTCAGCGGCCTCGGCGTCTTCGTCGACGACGCGCAGGTGACGAAGGACGGCGCGGCCGCGGAGTCGACCTCGTTCGAGGACGGCCTCGGCGGCTTCACCGCCGGACCGCCGCCGGCCGGGTCCGAGACGACGACGCAGCAGGCATGGGCGGCCCGCACGGCCGTCGGCTTCATTGACGGCCCCGGCATCCAGACGCCGCGCTCGGTGACCTGGGGCTTCGGCCTGGAGGGCGTCCGCGGGTCCGAGGCGCGCGCGGCGCTCATGGCCGGCGCGATGAAGCACCTCGGCGTGCTCGCGCCCGCGGGGCCCGGCGAGCCGCCGCCCCCGGCGGCGCCCGGGCAGTCGGCCGTGGGCGTGGCGCCACCGCCACCGCCACCGGCCGCCCTCACGGGCGCTTCGGCGAAGCCGGCGGCGAAGGTCCTGCCGGTGCGCATCACGCGGGCGATGCTGCGCGCCGACCGCCGCGGCCGCTTCACGGTCCGCGTGCGCTGCCCGGCGTCGACGAGCACCCGGCGCTGCCGCGGTACCGTCCGCGTCCTGTCCGGCAGGACCGTGCTCGCGCGGCGGACGTTCTCGATCCGAGCGGATCGCACGACGGCGCTGCACCTCACGCTCAACCGGGCCGGCCGCGCGCTGATGCGCCGCCGGGCGAGCGCCCGCGTCGACGTGCGCGTCTCCACGCGCGGGCGCGACGGCGTGACACGCCGGGCCGGCGCGCGGATGACGCTGCGAAGGAGGTAGGTGGCCGGGCCCCGCGCGTTTGCGGGGCCTGGGTGCCTACGCATCGGTGAGGCAACTGTGAGCGGGCGCTCCGGGCGATCAGCCCGGGGCGGGGGGTTCCTGGGCGGGAGCGCGACGAGTAGATGTTCATATGCAACATCTACTCGTCGCCCTCCCCCGCGGCGTCGGCCGGCTGTTCAGCGGCGGACGACGCGCTCGCAGCCGCTGACGCTGTCGTCCCTGTCGACGTAGGCCGTGTCGAGGCCGGGGCCGCAGTCGATCGACGTCGCGCCCTTCGCGTAGGCGTGCACGGTGTCGTTGCCGGGACCGGCGTCGACGCTGTTGGGGCCGCTGCCGCGCAGGCGGATCTCGTCGTCGCCGTAGCCGCCGTAGATCGCGTTGCGCCCGGAGCCGCCCTGGAGGTAGTCGTCGCCGTCCTCGCCGCGGATCGTGTTGCGTCCCGGGCTGCCGTAGATCGTGTCGTTGCCCGCACCGCCGAACAGCCGGTCCAGCGCGTGGCTCTTGTCGCCGTGCAGCTGGTTACCCCAGATGACGTCGGCGCCGCCGAGGCCGTAGATGACGTCCGCGCCGGTGCTGCCGAGCAGCGTGTCGTCACGGCTGGAACCGCGCTTCGTCGCGCCGCGCCTGGGCCCGAGCCACGTGATCCCGCGGTGCTTGTCGGCCGCGGGCGCGGCCGCGTAGATGATCGTCTCGCAGTGGCGCACGCGGCCGCGGCGCTGCATCTGCGCGTCGGAGATGCCGCCCTTGCGCCCGCGCGGGTCGAGAACGACGGTGTCGTTGCCCGCGCCGCAGTCGACGAGGTCCTGGCGGCCGCCGTCGTTGGCGTAGATCGTGTCGTCGCCGGACCCGCCGAACAGGCGGTCGGGCCCCGAGTCGGCGTAGAGGAGATCGGGGCCGGAGCCGCCGATGATGGTGTCGGTCCCCGAGCCGCCGTGCAGGACGTCGGCGCCCGGGCCGCCCACGAGGCGGTCCTGCGCGGGCCCGCCGTAGAGCAGGTCGTCGCCGGTGGAGCCGTAGAGGCGGTCGTGGCCGAAGCCGCCGGAGAGGACGTCGGCGCCCGCGCCGCCGAGCAGCACGTCGTCCCCGGACGCGCCGTCGAGCCAGTCGGGCCCGGACTCGCCGGCGAGCCGGTCGGGACCGGTCTCACCGAAGATCTGGTCGGCTCCGGAGCGGCCGAGGAGCGTGTCCGCGCCGCCGAGGCCCTTGATGAGGTCGGCGCCGGCGCGGCCGTGGATCGAGTCGGCCCCGGCGCCGCCGGTCATGCGGCGCAGGCGGGCCAGCGGCAGCGGCTGCGCGGGCGGGTTGGCGAAGCTGACGTCATGACCGGGCGGGACGCTCGGCGGCAGCAGGCGGCCGGGTGCAGCGGGCGGCGCCGTCGGGACGACGGGCGGCGCGGGAGCGGGCGCCGGAGCGGGTGGCGGAGGGGGCGCCGGCTTCGGGCAGAGGATGGCGATCTTGCAGGACGCCTGCGCGATCGTCGCGGCGGGCGGCGCGAGCAGCGCGCCGGAGGCGGCGATCAGGGCGAGGGTGAGGGGGCGGCGGTGCACGCGGACGCATCGGCCACGGGGCATGCCGGCTTGAGGAAACCGTCGCCGCGTCGGCGGCTAGCCCTGTAAGAGGGCGGGATCCACCGACACACAGTCGCCGCCGCGGTCTTTGGAGCGGTACAGCGCGCGGTCGGCCGCGGCGACCGCCGCGTCGAGCTCCATCGCGAGCGGGAGCTCGGCGATGCCGACGGAGAGCGTCATGCCATCCGCGGCGGGGTCTTCGGCCACACGACGTCGGATTCGATCGGCGATCACCAAGGCGGTGTCCGCGTCGGCGCCGCCGAGCAGGACGGCGAACTCGTCGCCGCCGAGCCGTGCCGGCGTGTCGATCTTGCGGACGTTCTGCACGATCGCCTCGGCCACGCGCTGCAGCGCCAGGTCGCCGGCGGCGTGGCCGTAAGTGTCGTTGCGCGCCTTGAAGGCGTCGCAGTCGAGCACGAGCAGCGCCCCGTCGCCGCCGTCGCGGGCGCGCCGCGCCTGCTCCACGGCGTACCGCCCCGTGAACGCGCGGCGGTTGGGCAGTCCGGTCAGCGGATCCGTGGCCGCCATGCGCGCCAGCTCCGCGACGAGCTGGTCGACGCGCGCGCGGAAGACGCCGACCAGCAGGCCGATGATCAGAATCGAGCCGACGCCCACGACGCTCATCGCCGCGGGGTAGTGGGCGCTCGTCGCGACCGTCCCGAAGACGAACAGGATCGCGGCGCAGAGGATCTGGCGCGCGGCCCGCGCGGGCGGCAGGAAATGGAACGAAGGACCACGAGCCAGACGTGGAACCACAGAAACGGCGCCTCCGGCGCCCCCCAGAAGAAGGTCAGTGCGGTGATGAGCGCCTGTCCGAGGTAGGTGACCGCCTCGAGCACACCCGCAGGAAGGCGCGCCGCCTGAACGAACATCAGCGCGGCGATCGGGTAGGCGACAGCGGCCACGAGCACGAGTCCGGCGACGTTCGCGTCGCCCGGGTGGTGGACGACGACCGTCGTTGTCAGGCACGTGGCGCCGAACGCCCAGACGAGCGCGAGCGAGCGGGCGCTGGCGCGACCGTGGCTTCCAAGCCGCGCCAGCCTGTCGAACAGGGCAGCGACCACAGAGCTGCATCGGCAATTCGAACCGCGGGCTTGAGCCCGCCGGGCGCCCAGGTGCTAGCGGCGCATGCAGGCGATGTGGTGCGTGATCTCGACGTCCGCGCCGTCGGCGGACAGCTGCTCGCGGACGGCCTCCTCGGCGCGCGTCCTGGTCTCCGCGTAGCTCGCGCCCGCGACGCTCCAGCCCTTCAGGTCGGGGCTGTCGGCCGTCCAGCCCTCGTCGGCGGAGGTGTTGCAGTGCAGGACGCGGATCGTCGGCATCGGGCTCTGGCCCCAGGGTAGCCGGACCGCCGCGCGGCACCGCGCCAAGACGCCGCCGCCCGTGGGAGGCTTCCGGCATGCCCATCGCCATCATCGACGTCCACAGCGTCGTCCTGTTCGTGCACGTCCTCGCCGTGGTCGTCGGCTTCGGCGTCGTGTTCACGTACCCGCTGCTCGACGCCTACGCACGCCGCACCAACGTCGTCGACCTCGTCGCGCTGCACCGCTTCCAGGTCTTCCTCACGAGCCGCCTCATCCAGCCGGCGCTGCTCGTCATCCTCGTCGCCGGCATCTACCTCGCCACCGACGGCGAGCGCGGCTACAGCCTCGGCGACCCGTGGATCAGCGCGGCCTTCGCGATCGTGATCGTCATCGGCGGGCTGGCCGGGGCGGTGTTCGGGCCGACGGAGAAGAAGCTCCTGGCGCTCGCCCAGCGCGAGCTGCGCCAGGGCGAGAAGCCGAGCGAGGCCTACGAGCGCGAGGCGATCAAGCTCGCCCGCTTCGGCGCGCTCGGCTCGCTGCTCATCGTCGTCGCGCTGTTTCTCATGGTCACGAAGCCGGGCGCCTGATTGCAGCGGCGGATCGGGCAGGACTCACGGCAGGCCGGGCGAACACCCCGGCCATGGAGCAATCGACCGCGCAACGCCGCCTCGTGAAGTCCCCGCCCGAGTTGTGGGCGGAGGTCAGCAGCGAGGACACCCTGCGCAGGCACCTCTCCGAGTTCGGTGAGATCCGCATCACCCGCGTGGACCCCGAGACCACCGTCGCCTGGGAGGGCGACCGCGCCAGCGGCACGGTGGAGCTCGCCCCGGCGGGGTGGGGAACGACGGTCGTCCTGACGGCGACGCCGGTGGGCCCGGCGCCGGCGGCGATCGAGCGCGAACCCATGCCCGAGCCGGAGCCGTTCGTCATGCCGCGCCTGGAGGCCCCGATCGCGCGGCCCGTCGCCCCGCCGCCGTCCGTGGCGGCACCCGAGCGCCGCGGCTTCTTCGCGCGACTGTTCCAGCGCGCCGCGCCTGCGGCCGAGATCCCGGTCCCCGGACCTCACGACCCGAGCCCGCCGACGCCGGCACCGGACCCGACGCCGCCCGTCCCCGCGCCGGCACCGCCGCCCCGACCCGGTCCCGCCGCCCCCCGCCCCCGACCCCATGCCGCCGCAGATCCGCGCGCCCGCGATCGACGGCGAGCGCACCGTCGCGATCCTCTCCGAGGTCCTCGACGACCTCGGCGCCGCCCACCACCGGCCCTTCTCCCGCGACTGAAAACCGGCTTGGACGGCCAGAGCCTCGCCCCGGGCACTCCTGGGCGAGGCGAGCGCCGTGCCGGCGACCGGCGCTTCTCTACCATCGACGGCCCATGTCCAAGCGCCGCAAGCCGCCAGAGACGTACGAGATGAGGCTCGCCCAGCTCCAGGAGCGGCGCGAGGCCGCCGGCCGCGAGACCTCCGAGGCCGAGCGCAAGCAGCACGACCGCGGGCGCTATTCCGCCCGCGAGCGCGTCGACAAGCTGCTGGACCCGGGCTCCTTCCAAGAGCTCGACACGTTCGTGCGCCACCGCACGACGGATTTCGGCATGGACAAGAAGCGGCCCTGGGGCGACGCCGTCGTCACCGGCCACGGGACGATCGACGGCCGTCGTGTCTGCGTCTTCTCCCAGGACGTCTCGATCTTCGGCGGGTCGCTCGGCGAGGTGATGGCCGAGAAGATCTGCAAGGTCATGGACCTCGCCGCGAAGATCGGCTGCCCGATCATCGGGATCAACGACTCGGGCGGCGCGCGGATCCAGGAGGGCGTCGTCTCGCTGGGCGCGTACGGCGAGGTCTTCATGCGCAACGTCAACTGCTCGGGCGTCATCCCGCAGATCAGCCTCATCATGGGCCCGTGCGCCGGCGGCGCCGTCTACTCGCCCGCGATCACGGACTTCATCTCGATGGTCAAGGGCAGCTCGCACATGTTCATCACCGGCCCCGACGTCATCCGGACCGTCACCGGCGAGCAGGTCGACATGGAGACGCTCGGCGGCGCGATGTCGCACAACACGACCTCGGGCGTCGCGCACTTCGCCTGCGACGACGAGGACCAGTGCCTGCAGGACGCCCGCTACCTCCTGAGCTTCCTGCCGTCCAACAACCTCGAGCCCGTGCCGCGCGTCCTGCCGACCGACGACCCGCACCGGATGGACCCCGAGCTCGACGGCATCGTGCCCGCCGACGCGAACAAGCCCTACGACGTCCGCGAGGTCGTCCGCCACATCGTCGACGACGGCGAGTTCTACGAGGTCCACGAGCACTTCGCCACGAACATCGTCTGCGGCTTCGCCCGCCTCGACGGCTACGCGGTCGGGATCGTCGGCAATCAGCCGGCGCGCCTCGCCGGCGTCATCGACATCGACGCGAGCGTCAAGGGCGCGCGCTTCGTGCGCACCTGCGACGCCTTCAACATCCCGCTGCTGACGCTCGCCGACGTCCCCGGCTTCCTCCCCGGGACCGCACAGGAGTGGAACGGGATCATCCGCCACGGCGCGAAGCTCCTGTACGCCTTCACGGAGGCGACGGTGCCGAAGGTCACGGTCATCACGCGCAAGGCCTACGGCGGCGCCTACGACGTCATGGCCTCCAAGCATCTCGGCGCCGACCTGAACCTCGCCTGGCCGACGGCCGAGGTCGCGGTCATGGGGCCGGAGGGCGCGGTCAACGTCATCTACAAGCGCGACATCGCGGGCTCGCCGACGCCGGACGCCCGCCGCCAGCGCCTCGAGGACGACTACCGCGCGCGCTTCGCCAACCCGTACGTCGCCGCCGAGCGCGGCTACGTCGACGACGTCATCGTCCCCCACGAGACGCGCCCGAAGCTCATCGCCGCGCTCGCGACCCTGCGCACGAAGCGCGTCGAGCGCCCGAAGCGCAAGCACGGCAACATCCCGCTCTGATGGGCAGGACGCTCGGGCTCGTGCTCGTCGCGGGCGCGGCGCTGCGCTTTGCGACGCTCGACGTGCAGAGCCTCTGGTACGACGAGGCCGTCACCGCGCACCTGCTGAAGCTGTCGTTCGGGGACCTGCTGCATGCGATTCCCGCGAGCGAGTCCTCGCCGCCGCTGTACTACGTCCTCGCCTGGCTCTGGGCGCAGGTCGCGGGCCTGGGTGAAGCGGGCCTGCGCGCACTGCCGGCGCTGCTGGGGACCGCGACGATCGCGGTCGTCTGGGCCCTGGCGCGCCGGGCCGGCGGCGAGCGGGCGGGGGTGTTCGCCGCCGCGCTCGTCGCCGTCAACCCGATGCTCGTGTGGTTCAGCCAGGAGGCGCGGGTGTACTCGCTGCTCGCGCTGCTCGGCGCGTGCGCCGCGCTGCTGTGGCTGCGCGCGCTCGATGCGCCGCGGCCGGGGCGGCTGCTGGCCTGGGGCGCCGTCGCAGCGCTCGCGCTCGCGACGCACTACTACGCGATCTTCCTCGTCGCGCCGCAGGCGTTGTGGCTCGTCCTGCGCGCGCCCTCGCTGCGCACGCGCGCCGCGGCGCTCGCGCTGCCCGTGGCGGCCGCGGCCGCCCTGTTGCCGCTGGCGCTCGACCAGCGCGCGAACGACAGCGCGTCGTTCATCAACGAGAGCGGCCTCGGGCACCGGCTCGCGCAGGTGCCCAAGCAGTTCCTCGTCGGCTACGACGCGCCCGTCGAGCGGCTGCTGGCGGTTGCCTCCGCGATCGCGCTGCTCGCCGCCGTGGTCGGCCTCGTCCTGCTGCTCGCCGGCCGCGCGCGCACCGACGCATGGCGGCTCACGGCGGTCGGCGCGGCGGCGCTCGCCGTCCCCGTGCTGCTGGCGCTCGCCGGCGAGGACCACGTCGTGACGCGCAACCTCCTCGCCGTGCTGCCGCTCGTGCTCGCGCTCGCCGGGGCCGGGCTCGCGCGCCTCGGGCCCGTCCCGGCCGCCGCGGCCGCGGCCGCGGCGTGCGCGCTCGGGCTCGTCGCGGTCATCGGCGTCGACGCCGACCCGCGCTACCAGCGCGACGACTGGCGCAGCGCCGCGCGGGCGATCGGCACCGCCCCCGGCGACCGCGTCGTCGTGGCGGCGCCGGGGTCGCTCGCGCCGCTGCGCTACTACCTGCACGGCCTGACGCCGCTGCGCGCGCCGTTCACGCCGACCACCGAGGTCGACTACATCGCGATCTCGGCGCATCGCGGCGGGGGCCGCGCCGTGCCGCCGCGCCCGACCGCGGACCCGATCCCGGGGGTCCAGTTCCGGGTCGTCGGGCGCACCGAGGGCGCGACCTTCACGGCGATCCGGATGCGCCCGCCGGCGCCGCAGGTGCTGCTTCCCGGCAATCTCATCACGACGATGGACGACAAGCGGGCGACGCCGCTGCAGCAGCGGGCCCGCCAAAGGTGACGGCGGCGTCACGTTCTTATGTATGCTCGCGCCCATGGCACGTGTGCAGGAGGGTGACCACGATGTCGACTGGCTCGTCGTCGGCTCGGGCTTCGGCGGGAGCGTCGCGGCGCACCGGCTGACCGAGAAGGGCTACCGAGTCGCGGTAGTCGAGTCCGGGCGCCGCTACGGCGACCACGAGTTCCCGAAGTCCACCTGGGACATCCGCCGCTACTTCTTCGCCCCGCGCCTGGGTCTGCACGGGATCTTCCGCCTCTCGATCTTCAAGGACGTGACGATCGTCAGCGGCGCCGGCGTCGGGGGCGGCAGCCTCGGCTACGCCAACACGCTCTACCGCGCCCGGCCGCAGTTCTACAACGACCCGCAGTGGGCCGACCTCGCCGACTGGGAGCGCGAGCTCGCCCCGCACTACGACGAGGCCGAGCGGATGCTCGGCGTCGCGACCGTCGCGACGGACGACCCCGCCGACGACGTCCTGCGCGAGTTCGGCGAGCACATCGGCGCGGCCGAGACGTACGCCAAGACGCGCGTCGGCGTGTTCTTCGGCGAGCCCGGCGCGACGGTCGCAGACCCGTACTTCGACGGCGCCGGCCCGGCCCGCACGGGCTGCATCGGCTGCGGGCGCTGCATGGTCGGCTGCCCCGTCGGCGCCAAGAACACGCTGCCGAAGAACTACCTCTGGTTCGCCGAGCGCGCCGGCGCGCGGGTCATCGCCGAGCGCACGGTCATCGACGTGCGGCCGCTCGGCCGTGGCGACGGCTCCGACGGCTACGCCGTCACGACCGAGCGCACCGGCGCCTGGCTGCGCAAGCAGCGCCGCACGATCACCGCCGCCCACGTCGTGCTGGCCGGCGGCCCGCTCGGGACGAACAAGCTCCTGCAGCGCTGCCGCCACTTCGGCTCGCTCCCCGAGGTCTCCGCGCGCCTCGGCGAGCTCGTGCGGACCAACAGCGAGGCGATCCTCGCCGTGACGGCCCCCGACGACAGCGTCGACTACACCAAGCGCGTCGCGATCAGCGGCTCGATCTACCCCGACCCGGACACCCACATCGAGACGGTGAGCTACGGCCACGCGGGCGACTCGATGAGCCTCCTGCACACGATGCTCGTCGGCGACGGCACGCGCGTGACGCGCCCGCTCAAGCTCCTCGCCGCGGCCGCCCGCCATCCCGTGACGTTCGCCAAACTCTTCGATCCGCGCGCCTGGTCGCGGCGGACGATCATCCTCCTCGTCATGCAGACGCTCGACAACGCGATCGCCCTGCGCCCGCGGCCCGGGCGGATGGGCGCGATGCGGCTGCAGACCGAGCAGGACCCGGCCAAGCCGAACCCGACCTTCATCCCGATCGCCAACGACGCTGCCGAGTGGATCGCCAAGCGCATCGGCGGCGTCCCGCAGAGCTCGGTCACCGAGGCGCTCGCGAACATCCCGACGACGGCCCACATCCTCGGCGGCGCCGTCATCGGCCACTCGCCGCAGGACGGCGTCGTGGACGAGCGCCATCATCTCTTCGGCTACGAGAACCTGCTCGTCTGCGACGGCTCGGTGCTGCCGGCGAACGTCGGCGTGAACCCGAGCCTCACGATCACGGCGCTCTCCGAGCGGGCGATGAGCTTCGTGCCCCCGGCGCACGCACCCGCGGCCGTCGTCGCGGCCGACGCCGGCGTGCCCGCGCCGGCCGTCGCCGTCTGACTGCTGCGCCGCCCGCGCAACCCGCCCGGCTACCCTGAGCGCGCGGTGGCCGCGGCCGAACCCCCGAAGCCGAGAATCGTCCGGCGCCTGGAAGCGCAGCGCGCGCGCCACGGCGAGCGGCCGCTCGCCGTCCGCGGCCTCTACGTGGCCGTCGGCTTCACGCTGCTGCTCGCCGGCGCGGCGCTGCTCGTCCTGCCGGGCCCGGCGTTCGTCGTCATCCCGGTCGGGCTCGCGGTCCTCTCGCTCGAGTTCGCCTGGGCGGAGAAGCTGCTGCACAAGGCGCTCGTCCACGGCGAGGCCGCCAGGCGGCGGGCGACCGAGACGACGGCGACCGAACGCGTCCTCACCGGGCTCGCGGTCGGGCTGGCCGTGGCGGCGTTCGTCGTGTGGGGGCTCTACGGAGACATCCCGCTCCTGCCGATGTAGGGCGGGATGCCTCACACCCTCCGTCCGCTGGCCCTGCGCCTTGCCGTGCTCTGCGTCGCCGCCGTCGCGGCCTGCCCGGCGAGCGCCGGCGCCTGGGGCCGCCCCCGCTCGGGCGGGCTCGGCCACCAGACGCTGCGCGGCGGCGCCGGCGCGGACTACCTGCGCGGCGCCGAGGGGCCCGACACGGTCTACGGCAACGGCGGTGGCGACCTGCTCACCGGCGACACCGGCCCCGACATCATCAGCGGCGGCAGCGGCAGCGACACGATCAGCGGCGGCGCCGGCAACGACCGGCTGCGCGGCGGCGCCGGCAACGACATCATCACCGGCGGCTTCGGCGCCGATCGCATCGAGGGCGGCGCGGGGGACGACGCGCTCGTCGGCGACAACGACGCCGACACGATCCACGGCGGCGCCGGCAACGACGTCCTGCACGGCGGCTCGGGCATCGACAACCTCTACGGCGATGCCGGCGACGACCGCATCTTCGCGGACTCGGGCGCCGGCGAGATCTTCGGCGGGGCCGGCAACGACACGATCGTCGTCGACGGCGCAACGCGCTCGATCGTCGACTGCGGCCCCGGCGACGACCGCGTCTACGTCTCCGTCGACGCCGACGCGACCGAGGAATACGCCGGCGGCCTGAAGATCTTCGGCTTCCCCGGCTGCGAGGCCGTCTTCCTCACCGACGCGCTCGCCGACCCGAACAAGGGCGTGACCTACCTCGCCCGCGACCGCGGCGGCGCGTTCGACGGCACCAGCGGCGACGACACGCTCCTCGGCGGGCCGGGCGCCGACACGCTGCGCGGCGGCGACGGCAACGACGTTCTCTGGGGCCTGCGCCAGCCCAAGGTGCACTCCGGCGCGACCGACATCCTCGAGGGCGGCGAAGGGGACGACACGGTCTACGGCGGGCCCGGGCCGCAGCGCATCCGCGGCGGCGACGGCGACGACTTCCTCGAGAGCGGCATCGGCGACGGCACGATCTCCGGCGGGCGCGGCGACGACACGATCCGCCTGCGCGGCGCCGGCACGACGAAGATCGACGCCGGCCCCGGCAACGACACGGTCTACGCCCGCGGCACGGCCCGCGCGCGCATCACCTGCGGCAGCGGACGCGACGTCGTCCACGTCGACGCCGGCGACCGCGTCGCGCGCGACTGCGAGAAGCGCATCGGCAGCTCGGCGAAGCGCGCGCGGACGCGCTTCTACTCAGACGACGTCGCGGCGACCCCCGGGCTCGTGCACCGCTGGCGGCTCGGCGAGCCGCCGGTCCTCGCCTCCTATGCCTTCCTCGGCGACTCGGCGGGCAGCTCGTCCAGCAGCCTCTACGGCGACCTCGGCGTCCCGGGCGTCGTCGACGACGGCGACACGGCCTACCAGAGCCAGTCGCCGGACACGACCTATCCGACGAACAGCTTCGTCTCCCTCGGCATGCCCGACGAGCTCCTGCACGGCCGGTTCACCTACGAGGCCTGGTACCGGCCCGACGACAGCGGCACGGCGCGCGCGCTGCTGTCAGACCTCATCCAGGGCACCGCCGACGGCGTCGTGCTCGCGCGCGAGGCCGACGATGCGCTGCACGCGCTCGTGGTCGCGGGCAGCGACCCCCTGCACCGCGTCGACCTGCGGACGGCGCCGCTGAACCTCATGCCGCGCAGCTGGCACCACATCGCGCTCACGCGCGCCGACGACCGCGTCGCGATCTACGTCGACGGGGTCGTCCGCGCCGAGACCGCGGCGACGCCGGTCCTCTTCGACCGCACGAGCTACGGCATCGACGTCGGCCAGGGCTTCGCCGGCTACAGGCAGTGGGCAGGCGGCATCGACGAGATCGCGCTGTACGACCGCCCGCTCGACGCCGCGACGATCGACGCGCACTTCCGCTCCGGCGACGACGGGACGCCACCCGTCGCCCTCGCGGTCGGACTGCAGCCGACGGCGGTCCAGCCGCGGTCGGGCGTCATCTCCCTGCGCGCCGACCCGCCCCTCGCCGGCGCGAGCTTCCGCTGCTCCCAGGACGGGGGCGCATACGCGCCCTGTGGCCCCGACGTACCGCTCGAGAAGGTCGCCGACGGCGACCACGAGTGGCGCATCCTCGCGACGAGCCGGACCGGCGTGACGCAGGTGATGCCGACCGTCCTGCGCTTCAAGGTCGACACGAGCGTGCCGGGCACGCTGCTCGCCGTCCGGATCGATCCCGACGGCGACGGCCGCGCGATCGCGACCTTCGGCTCCGACAGCGACGCGCGCTTCGAGTGCCGCCGGACGCCCCGCGACCACGACCCCGCCGCCGGCTGGGCCCCGTGCACCGCGCCGATGGACGTCCCGGCGGGCGCCCAGTTCCAGGTGCGGGCGTTCGACGACGCCGGCAACGTCGACACGACGCCGGCCTCGATCAACGTGCCGGCCGCCGGAGGCGGGTTCGCGTTCGGCCCGCGGCTGCCGACGTTCGCGGGCACGCGCGCCGAGGCATCGATGGCGGGAGAGTTCTTCGCGAGCAGCTCCTTCCAGTGCCGCATCGATGCGCGCGCGTGGGCGGCGTGCGCGCAGCAGCTGCGCCTGCCGATCCTCGACGCCGGCCGCCACCTCTTCCAGGTCCGCCAGCCGACAACGGGCCAGGGCGGCGTGGCGACGACCGCGGCGATCGTCTGGGCGGTCGCGCCGCGACCCGGCGACGTCGCGATCGCCGGGCTGCAGACGCAGCTCGTCCTCGAGCGTACCGCGAGCCTCCTGCGCCGTGACCCGAGCGTGCGCTTCGCGCTGAGCCATCCGGCCGCCGTGACGGTCGAGGTCCTGCGGCGCGGGCGCCGGTCGCTCGTCCGCGTCGCGGCGAGCGGGCGCACGGGCGCCAACGTCGTGAGGCTCCCGGCGCGCCGGGTCCACGCGCTGCGCCAGGGTCGCTACACGCTGCGCGTCAGCGCGCGGGGGGCGACCGGGACGACCGCCGTGCAGCAGCTTCCGCTGGCGCTCGTCCCGGCGCTGCGCTGACGGGCGTCAGTCGGCGAGCGCGGCGTACGCCGGCAGTACGCGGCCCTCGATGAACTCCAGGCCGGCGCCGCCGCCCGTGCAGATGTGCGTGACCCGGTCGGCGAGCCCGAAGCGGTTGAGCGCGGCGACGAGATCGCCGCCGCCGACGACCGTCGTCGCGTCGGTGCGCGCGATCGCCTCGGCGATCGCGCGCGTGCCGGCCGCGAACGGCTCGAGCTCGAACGCGCCGACCGGGCCGTTCCAGAACACCGTTCCGGCGCGCTCGATCACGTCGGCGTAGGCAACGCACGTCCGCGGCCCGACGTCGAGCCCCATCCAGCCCGCCTCGATGCCGTCGGCGTCGACGACGCGCCGCGTCGCGTCCGCGGCGAAGCGGTCGGCGACGACGACGTCGAGCGGCAGGTGCAGGCGGCCGCCCGTGCCCGCGAGCACGCGCCGCGCGACAGCGACGCCATCGGCGTCGCACAGCGAGTCGCCCACGCCGTGCCCCTGCGCGGCGAGAAACGGAAAGCTCATCGCGCCACCGATCAGCACCGCGTCGGCGAGCTCGAGAAAGCGCTCGATGACGCCGATCTTGTCGGTCACCTTCGCGCCGCCGAGCACCGCCACGAGCGGCCGCGCCGGCGACCGCAGGACCGACTCCAGCATCGCGATCTCGCGCGCGAACAGCAGCCCCGCCGCGGAGCGCCCGACGTGGCTCGCGACGCCCACCGTCGAGGCGTTGACGCGATGTGCGCTGCCGAACGCGTCGTTGACATAGACATCGGCGAGCGCGCCGAGCCGTGCCGACAGCGCAGGGTCGTTGTCGGTCTCCCCGCGCTCGAAGCGGACGTTCTCGAGCATCACGACGTCGCCGTCGCCGACGTGCTCGAGATCGGCTGCCAGCGCGACGTCCTCGCCCAGCAGCTGCGCAAGCCGCGCGGCCACCGGCCGCAGCGACAGCGACGGCTCGCGATCGCGCGGCCGGCCGAGGTGGGCGACGATCACCACCCGCGCGCCGCGCTCGCGCAGCGCGACGATCGTCGGCAGCGTCAGCCGCAGGCGGGTGTCGTCGGCGACCTCCCCGTCGGCGCGCAAGGGCACGTTGAACTCCGCGCGCAGCAGGACCCGGGCGCCGGTGAGGTCGCCGAGATCGTCGAGCGTGCGCAGGCGCCCCGCACCGCGGGCGCCGACACCCTCGCCGCCGCTCATGCCCCGAGCACGAGATTCATAAGGGTTCGCACCGCACAAAAAGACTAACGCCGAAGCCCGGCGGGCCGCGCCTCCTGCCCGGGGTCACGGGGTGACCCCGGGCTGGGAAGCGTCCCGGGCACGTCGGCTAGACCCCCTTGCCGGAGACCGCGATCGCCAGCGGGCTGCCCGGCGCGTTGCTCGTGATGTTCAGCGTCGCCGTGCGGGTGCTGCGCGCCGTCGCCTGGAAGCGCAGCGTGATCTGACACGTCTTGCCGGGAGCCCGCGTCGTGTTGGCGCAGGAGTTCGACGAGATCGTGAAGTCCCCGGCCGAGATCGTCGTCGCGCCGATGTTCAGCGCCGCGGCGCCGTTGCTCGTCACCGTCACGGTCTGGAACGTCGCCGTGGCGCCGAGCCCGAGCACGAGGCCGACCTTGCTGTCGGGCAGCGTCACCGGGTTCGGCGTGACGTTCATCTGCGCGACCGGCGGCGGGGGCGCGACGCCGCTGCCCGTCAGGGTGACGTCCTGCGTGCTGCCGGGCACGTTGCCGGTGTCGTCGGTGAAGCGCAGCAGCGCGACCTTGCCCGCGCCGGCCGTCAGCGGCTTGAACGCGACGCCGACCTGGCACTGCTGCCCCGCCGGCAGCGACGCCGGGCAGGTGTTGGAGGAGATGACGAAGTCTCCGCTGTCGGTCCCCGTGAGCGTCGTGGCGAGCGTCAGCGGCGCGTTGCCGGTGTTCGTCATCGTCGCGAGCTTCGCGATGCTGGTCGTGCCGACCGTGCCCGACCCGAAGGCCAGCGACAGCGGCGTCACCGCCGCGACCGGTGCCGGCGCGGGGGTCGTGCCGGCGCCGCTGCCCGTCAGCGTCACGTCTGACGCTCCGAGCGCTCCGTGGGCGATGTGCAGCGTCGCCGCCTTGGCGCCCGCCGACGCCGGCGAGAACGTCACCGACACGCTGCAGCTCGCCGCCGGCGCAAGCGTCGTGCAGCCGTTGCCGGCGACGGCGTAGCTGCCCGGGTCGGCGCCCGCGAGGTCGACGGCCGTGACCGTCATCGGCGCCGCGCCGGTGTTCGTCATCTCGATCTGCCTGGGCGCGCTCGTCGTGCCCACGTCCTGGCTGCCGAATGCGACGCTCAGGGGCGAGAGGTTCGCCACCGCGGCGGGCGTCGGATCGGGGCCGGGCCCGGGGTCGGGTGCGGGGTCGCCGACGCCGGTGAGCGCCACGAGGTGCGGGTTGCCCGGCGCGTTGTCGCCGAAGCGCAGCGTCGCGTGCTTCTCGCCGACGGTCGTCGCGCGGAGCACGATCTTCACGGTGCAGGCGGCATTGGGGGCGAGCGCTCCCGTGCAGGTGTTGTCGGAGAGGACGAAGTGGCTCGGATCGGCGCCGGTGAGCGTCACGCCGCCGCCGAAGGTGAGGTCCGCGTCACCGACGTTCGTGACCTTCACGATCTCCTTGCCCGTCGACTCGCCGACCTGCCGCGAGCCGAAGTCGATCGACGTACGGTCCAGGCGCGCGATCGGGGCGGGCGGCGGCGGGTTGCCGGCGAGCTTGCCGGAGACGGCGAAGAGGTCGGTGCGGACGTCGAGGCCGCCGGGGCCTTCGACGCGGAAGTAGTTCGTCGCGAACGGACTGCCGGTGATGCGGTGCCCGACTGTCGGATCACCGAGGTAGCCCGCGGGCGGCGCGGGGGCGCTGGCGTCCCAGCGCAGGAACGGCCCGACGTTCGTGTTCGTCACGCCCGAGTAGGCGCGGGCGACGCAGCTGTCCAGGCAGCCGATGTCGACGGTGTCGAACACGCGGCCGCGATCGTCGGCGACGGCGCGCGTGACGCCGTAGGGGTGCGTGAAGGTGTACGTCGCCCCCGGCGTGAGGTCGTCGGCGCGGACGCGGATGCGGCCGAACATGTTCTGGTTGCCGTTGTCGATCGTGCCGGTGCCGCCGAAGGCGGCCTCGAGCCCGAGCGTGAGCCGTGCGTCGTTGCCGTTGGGCAGCGCGACCGTGGCCTCGGTGCTCCACCAGAACGCCTCGTCGGGGAAGTTCTCGGGCACCGATGCGGGCGCGTCGGGGTTGGGAAGCGTCGACAGGCACAGCGTGGCGCTGTCGAGGCAGAGCTGCAGGGTCCTGCCGTTGCGATCGGTCACCGTCGTCGGAAACCCGGTCGCGTTGGAGATCGGCCCGATCGACTGCAGGTCGGCGCTCGCCGACCCGACGCCGAGGGCCGACAGCCCGAGCACTGCAAGCGATGCGACGACGAGTGCGCCGCGGCGCGCGCGCACACGCGCGCCACCAGTCCGGTCAGCCATGGTGCTGTCCCCTTGTCATCCGTGCGGGGCGGCCCCACCGGCCCATTTCCCCTGTGCAACGAGGGTGACGTCCACCTGAACACGCGGCCAGAGGAGGGCCTGCACACCTCTCGCGACCATCGTCGCAGGCACGGTCGGACCTTCAGGGCGCGTCAGAGCTGGAGCTTCGCTGCCTGAACCTCTCCTGAATCTGCCGCGCGCAGCGCTGCGGCGGCCACCGCGAGGTCCTGGATCGCAAGGCCCGTCGAATCGAACAGCGTGACGGCCTCGGGACCGCTGCGGCCCGGCGCGCCGCCCGTGAGGACGGCCCCGAGCGCGGTGACGCGGTCGCGCGTGACCGCCCCGGCCGCGACGGCCCCCGCGAGCTCGCCGCCGTGCGAGGCCTGCTCCCACTCGTCGCAGAACAGCTCGCACGCGACGACCGCCGCGATGCTCGCCTCGGCCTTGCCCGCGCCGTCGGCGCCGAGCATGTTCAGGTGCGCGCCCGGATGCAGGTCGGCCTCCTCGACGACGACCCGGGCGCCCGGCGTGATCGTGCAGACGACGTCGCAGGCGAGCGCCTCGGCGAGCGATCCGGCCGCCCAGCCGAGCTCGGTCGCGAGCGCCTGCGCCGCCTCGGCGCGCGGGTCGCAGCAGACGCCCGCGTCGTAGCCGGCGGCGACGAGGCAGCGGGCGGTCCAGACGCCGTGCTCGCCGCAGCCGACGATCCCGGCGGTCCGGGCGCCCGGCCGCGCGAGGGCGCGGCTCGCGACGGCCGCGACCGCGCCCGTACGCAGGGCCGTGACCGCGCGGGCGTCGAGCAGCGCGAGCGGCACGCCCGTGCGGCGGTCCGAGAGGCAGACGACGCCGCTGACCGTCGGCAGGCCCTGCGCCGGGTTGCCCGGGAAGGACGTGATCCACTTCAGCAGCGCGAGCTCGTCGCCGAGCGCAGGCATCGCGCGGAAGTCGCCGTAGGGCGGGCTGTCGAGGTAGACCTTCGGAGGCATGATCCACTCGCCGCGGTGGTGGCGCTCGAAACCCGCGCGCGTCGCCTCGATCGCCGCCGCCGGCGAGACCGCGGCGAGCACCGTGTCGTGGTCGAGGACGAGCAGCTCGGGCATGGCGCGGGAGGCTATCTCGCCGCTCGCAGCCGGTCCGCGTAACACGCTGGACACAAATTGGGCGAATCTTGATTGGAATTAGGTGGTATCGTGCGCGCCTCCCTGCACTGCCAGCCAATCCCGGAGCACTGATGCCCATGGAGCCCAGCACCGCCGTCGGTCGCCAGGGAACGCTCGAGAACCCCGAGGTTCGCGAGGACGTCCCAGGCCACGTCATCCCGATCCTCGAGCGCGAGTTCGACGACTTCGACACCGAGTCCCAGCGCTTCCTGCGCGGGGAGCTCACGGAGACCGAGTTCATCGGCTTCCGCCTGAAGCAGGGCGTCTACGGCCAGCGCCAGGCCGGCGTCCAGATGATCCGCGTCAAGCTCCCCTTCGGCGGCATCACGCCCGAGCAGATGGACGCCTTCGCCGACGTCGTCGAGAAGTACGTCCCGCTGAACAAGGGGCACATCACGACGCGCCAGAACATCCAGTTGCACCACATCCCGCTGCCCGACGCCGCCGCCGCGATCCGCGAGCTGTCGGATACCGGCCTGTCCTCGCGCGAGGGCTGCGGCAACACGGTGCGCAACGTCACCGGCGACCCCTGGGCCGGCGTCTGCGACGACGAGCCCTTCGACATGACGCCCTACGCCGGCGCCTACGTCCGCTACTTCGTCCGCCACCCGACGACGCAGCTCATGCCGCGCAAGATCAAGACCGCCTTCAACGGCGCGCCCGCCGATCGCGCGCTGACCGGCATCCACGACATCGCCTTCATCGCCAAGCTCGACGAGCACGGCGAGCGCGGCTGCGAGATCCGCGTCGGCGGCGGCACGTCGATCATGCCGCGCGTCGCGCCGACGCTCTACGAGTTCAAGGGCCTCGACGACGGCGAGTACCTGAAGATCGCCGAGGCCTGCTTCCGGATCTTCGACCGCCAGGACTTCCTGCGCGTCAACCGCGCGCGGGCGCGCATCAAGGTGCTCGTCGACAAGGTCGGGATCGACGCCTTCCGCGAGCTGGTCGAGGAGGAGCTCCAGGGCGACTGGGTCCACGAGCGCGACTTCGACGTCGTCGACCGCCTGAGCTGGCGCGACGACGAACAGGCCTCCGCACCGGACGCGCCCGACACCTACATGTCGCCCAACGGCGACCTGTCGCAGTTCACCCGCTTCTGCGCCGACAACGTCAAGGCGCAGGTCCAGGACGGCTTCTCGACGGTCCACGTCAAGGTCACCCGCGGCGACCTGTCGCCGGAGCAGTTCCGCGGCATCGCCGGCATCATGCGCCGCTACTCCGGCGGCTACATGCGCACGACGGTGCACCAGAACCTGCTGCTGCGCTGGGTCCGCGAGGAGACCGTGTACGAGGTCTGGCAGGCGCTGCGCGAGCTCGGCCTCGCCGACGTCGGACCGGACAAGATCAACGACGTCGTCTCGTGCCCCGGCACGGACTCCTGCAAGCTCGGCATCACGTCCTCGATGGGGCTCAACGCCGCCGTCCAGCAGCGCCTCGAGCAGATGCGGATCACCGACGAGCGCACGCGCTCGGTGCACATCAAGATGAGCGGCTGCCCGAACGGCTGCAGCCAGCACCACATCGCGAACATCGGGTTCTACGGCGCGTCGATCAAGGTCGGGTCGCACACGATCCCGGCCTACGTCGCGCACGTCGCGGGCAACTTCGAGGGCGGCGAGATCATCTACGGCCAGCGGCTGAAGGTCCGCCTCCCGGCCAAGCGCGTGCCCGACGCCGTCGAGCGCTGGCTGCGCTGGTACGAGGCCGAGCGCGCGGGCGACGAGGCGTTCAACGCCTTCGCCGGCCGCGTCGGCACGAAGGCCTTCGAGGACCAGGTCCGCGACCTCGCGCTGCCGGTCGAGTTCGGCCTCGAGACGATGACGACGTTCATCGACTGGACGAAGGACGTCCCGTTCAAGGTCGTCCGCGGCGAGGGCGAATGCGCGGTCTGACGACCGACCTCGCGGCGTCTCTCACGGAGACCCTGCGGCTGGCCGGCGCCCATGAGCGGCTCGTCCTGCTGTGCTCGTTTCAGAAGGAGGAGTCGGTGATCCTCGACGAGCTCGTCGCGATCGCGCCGCACGCGCGCGTCGTGACGATCGACACCGGGGTGCTGTTCCCCGAGACGCTGGACACCTGGCGCGCGTTCGAGGAGCGCTTCGGCGTGACGATCGAGCTCGAGGAGGCGCTCGGCGACTGGACGGGACCGGCGCAGTGCTGCGGTGCGGCGAAGGTCGACGCGCTCGAGCGCGCGCTCGCGGGCGCCGACGCCTGGATCACCGGGCTGCGCCGCGAGCAGGGCCCGACGCGGGCGGGCACGCTGCCCGTCGACGTCGACCCCAAGCGCGGGGGGATCGCGAAGTACAGCCCGCTCGCGCACTGGACCGAGCGCGACCTCTGGACCCGCATCCACGAGCGCGACCTGCCGTATCACCCGCTGCACGACGCGGGCTACGAGTCGATCGGCTGCGCGCCGTGCACGAACGCGGGCAGCGGCCGCGACGGCCGCTGGGCGGGCTCCGACAAGACCGAATGCGGGCTGCACGGCTGATGGATCCGATGGTCATCGCATTCGGGCTGGGCGTCGGCATCCTCATCGGCCTGACGGGGATCGGCGGCGGCTCGCTCATGACGCCGCTGCTCGTCCTGTTCGCCGGGATCCCGCCGACCGTCGCGATCGGCACCGACCTCGCCTACGGCGCGGTCACGAAGACGCTCGGCGGGTGGCGCCACCTGCGCAAGGGCACGGTCGACCTCGGCGTGTCGAAGTGGCTGGCCGTCGGCAGCGTCCCGGGCGCGCTCGTCGGCGTCTGGCTGCTCGACGTCCTGCAGTCGGCCTACGGCAAGCGCTTTCAGCCGGTGCTGCTCGGCGCGATCGCCGTGGCGCTGCTGATCGTCGCGCTGACGATCCTCGGGCGCGCGCTGTTCATGCCCAAGCTCGTCGCCCGCGAGGTCGAGTCGATCGACCAGACCCGCCGCACGAAGCTCCAGGCCGTCTGCATCGGCGCGGTCCTCGGCCTGATCCTCGGCGTGACCTCCGTCGGCAGCGGCGCGCTCATCGGCCTTGCCCTGATCCTCGTCTTCAAGCTCACGCCGCACCGCGTCGTCGGCACCGACGTCTTCCACGCCGCGATCCTCCTGTGGGCCGCCGGCCTTGCGCACCTCGTCAGCGGCAACGTCGACTTCGCGCTCATGGGGACGATCCTCATCGGCTCGCTGCCAGGGGTGCTCATCGGGACGCACCTCGTCACGCGGGTGCCGTCGGGCGCCCTGCGGCCGGTGCTCGGCTGCGTGCTGCTCGGCTCGGCGCTCGGCGTGCTGTCGAAGGCCGGCGTCAACGTGCCCGCCGCGGCGCTCGTCGGCGTGCCGCTGGCCGTCGGCCTGGCCGCCTGGCTCATCCAGCGCGCGCGCCCGCGGCGTCCCGCGCCCGAACTGGAGGTCGCGCCCGCATGACCACCCGTCTGACCCACCTGCAGGCGCTCGAGTCCGAGGCGATCCACGTCATGCGCGAGGTCGCCGCCGAGCTCTCCAGGCCCGTGCTGCTCTTCAGCGGCGGCAAGGACTCGATCGTCCTGCTGCGCCTGGCCGAGAAGGCGTTCCGGCCCGGGCGCTTCCCGTTCCCGCTCATGCACGTCGACACGGGTCACAACTTCGCGGAGGTCATCGCGTTCCGCGACCGCCGCGTCGCCGGGCTCGGTGAGGAGCTGATCGTCGCGTCGGTGCAGGAGTCGATCGACCGCGGCCGCGTCGCCGAGGAGACGGGCCCGCGCGCGTCGCGCAACCGGCTGCAGACGACGACGCTGCTGGATGCCATCGAGCAGCACGGCTTCGATGCCGCCTTCGGCGGTGCCCGCCGCGACGAGGAGCGCGCGCGCGCGAAGGAGCGGATCTTCTCCTTCCGCGACGACTTCGGCGGCTGGGACCCGAAGAACCAGCGCCCGGAGTTGTGGAACATCTACAACGGCCGCATCCGCCGCGGCGAGAGCGTGCGGGTGTTCCCGATCTCCAACTGGACCGAGCTCGACGTCTGGGAGTACCTCGCCGTCGAGCAGCTCGAGGTGCCGTCGATCTACTTCGCCCACGAGCGCGAGGTGTTCGCCCGCGACGGCATGCTCTACGCGACGGGCGAGCACATGGCGCTGATGGACGGCGAGGTGCCCTTCCGCGCGTCCGTGCGCTACCGCACCGTCGGGGACATGAGCTGCACCGGCGCCGTGCGCTCGACCGCCGCCGACCTCGACACCGTCGTCGCGGAGATCGCCGCGACGCGGGTCACGGAGCGCGGCGAGACGCGCGCCGACGACCGCGCCACCGAGGCCGCGATGGAGGACCGCAAGGTCGCGGGGTACTTCTAGTGAGTCTCGCATCCGCAGACCTGCTCCGCCTCGCCACGGCCGGCTCCGTCGACGACGGCAAATCGACGCTCATCGGCCGCCTGCTGCTGGACGCCAAGCAGGTCCTCACCGATCAGCTCGAGCACGTCGAGGAGGCCTCCCGGCGCCGCGGCGGCGCCGGCGTCGTCGACCTCTCGCTGCTCGTCGACGGCCTGCGCGCCGAGCGCGAGCAGGGCATCACGATCGACGTCGCCTACCGCTACTTCGCGACCGCGCGCCGGACGTTCATCATCGCCGACACCCCCGGCCACGTGCAGTACACGCGCAACATGGTCACGGGCGCCTCGACGGCCGACCTCGCCGTCATCCTCGTCGACGCGCGCAAGGGCGTTCTGGAGCAGTCGCGCCGCCACGCGTACATCTCGTCGCTGCTCGGGATCCCGCAGCTCGTGGTCGCGGTCAACAAGATGGACCTCGTCGATCACGACGAGGAGACGTTCGACGCGATCGTCCGCGACTTCAGCGACTTCGCCCGCGGCCTGCACGTGCGCGACATCACGTACGTCCCGATCAGCGCGAAGTACGGCGACAACGTCGTCGACCGCTCGGCGAACATGCCGTGGTACGGCGGGGCGCCGCTGCTCGAGCACCTCGAGAGCGTGGAGGTCGGCGACGGCCGCGACGTCGAGCACGCCCGCCTCCCCGTGCAGTGGGTCGTCCGCAACTCCGAGCGCGACTACCGCGGCTACGCCGGCCAGCTCGCCGGCGGCGTCCTGCGCCCCGGCGACGACGTCCTCGTCCTGCCGTCGCGCGAGCGCACGCGGATCGCGCGCATCGACACGTTCGACGGGCCCGTCGAGGAGGCCTTCGCGCCGATGTCCGTGACGCTCGTGCTCGAGGACGAGGTCGACGTGTCGCGCGGCGACCTCGTCTGCCACCCGGATGACGCGCCCGAGCTCGCGCGCGAGATCGAGGCGAACGTCTGCTGGATGGCCGACGCGCCGCTGCGGGCCGGAGCGAAGTACGCCATCAAGCACGCCGCCCACGCTGCCCGGGCCGTCATCGGCGAGGTCGTCGACCGCGTCGACGTCGACACGCTGGCGCCCGACCGCGGCGCGACCGAGCTCGGGCTCAACGAGATCGGCCGCGTCCGCCTGCGGACGTCCAAGCCGCTGGCGTTCGACCCGTATCTGCGCAACCGCGCCACCGGCTCGTTCATCCTCATCGACGAGGCGACGAACGACACGGTCGGCGCGGGCATGATCCTGTAGCAACGCGCTCGGCCTCGCTTCCCGGTCGGCTGAACTCCATCGCCGCACGCGGGGCTGTGCCGGCGCGCGAGACCCCGGGCGCCGACGACGCGCCGAAGAACTTGCCGATCTCTGCGGTCAGCCGCTTCGAACACCAGCCGATCTGCGCCGACCGAGAAGCGAGAGCGGGGCCCGCGCTACCGTTCGCGCCATGAATCGCCGACCGCAGCTGCGGATCGTGGCACCCGCCGCCTCGCCGGAGGAGGCGGCCGCGGTCGTCGCCGCGCTCGAGCGGTTCATGCGCGACACGGCGCCGGCGCTCGCTCCGCCGCCGCCGCAGGGGCCGCCGCCCTGGGGTCGCGCGGCGCTGCTGGAGGCCACGGGCTACACGGACCGCGGGACGGGCGCCTGGGGCGGCCCGGCCGGCTGGGATGAGCAGTACTAGCAACGCTTCGCCCGGACCGGGGTAGTCCTCGACGACCGCCCTGCAACCGCAGCACTTAGGATCTCCTCAAAGCATGTTCTCGAAAATCCTCATCGCCAATCGCGGCGAGATCGCCGTCCGGATCATCCGGGCGTGCGACGAGCTCGGCATCGCCTCGGTCGCGGTCTACTCCGAGCTCGACCGCGAAGCGCCGCACGTCCGGCGCGCCGGCGAGGCCTACCTCCTCGGCGGCCCGTCGCCGGCCGAGAGCTACCTCGACGGCGAGCGGATCCTCGAGGTCGTCAGGGAGTCCGGCGCCGAGGCGGTCCACCCCGGCTACGGGTTTCTCGCCGAGAACGCCGCCTTCGCGCGCGCCTGCGAGCAGGCGGACGTCGTCTTCATCGGCCCGCCCGCGAGCGCGATCGACGCGATGGGCTCCAAGACGCGTGCCCGCGAGCTCATGCAGGCCGCCGGCGTCCCGATCGTGCCCGGTACGACCGAGGCCGTCCCCGATCTCGCGGCGGCCAAGCCGATCGCCGAGGAGATCGGCTACCCGATCGCGGTCAAGGCCGCGGGCGGCGGCGGCGGCAAGGGCTTTCGCGTCGCGCTGAGGCCCGAGGAGCTCCAGGACGCCTTCGAGGGCGCCGCCCGCGAGGGCGAGAAGTTCTTCTCCGACGCGACCGTGTACCTCGAGCGCTACCTCCCCGACCCGCGCCACGTCGAGGTCCAGATCCTCGCCGACGGCCACGGTCACACGATCCACCTCGGCGAGCGCGACTGCTCGATCCAGCGCCGCCACCAGAAGCTCATCGAGGAGTCGCCGGCGCCGGAGTGGATCGTCGACGACGCGCTTCGCGCGCGAATCGGGAAGATCGCCGTCGAGGCGGCCGAGGCCGTCGACTACCGCGGCGCGGGCACGGTCGAGGGCCTGCTCTCGTCGGACACCGCCGAGTACTTCTTCCTCGAGATGAACACCCGCGTGCAGGTCGAGCACTGCGTGACGGAGATGACGACCGGCATCGACATCGTCAAGGAGGGCATCCGCGTCGCGTCCGGTGAGCCGCTGTCTGTCGCCCAGGAGGAGGTCGCCCTGCGCGGCCATGCGATCGAGTGCCGCATCAACGCCGAGGACGCGTCGAAGAAGTTCGCCCCCGCGCCCGGGCGCATCGGTGCCTACGTCGAGCCCTCCGGGCCCGGCGTGCGCGTCGACTCGGGGGTGCGCGCCGGCAGCGAGATCACGCCGATGTACGACCCGATGGTCGCCAAGCTCATCGTCTGGGACGCCGACCGCGAGCAGGCCACGCGCCGCATGCTGCGCGCGCTCGCGGAGTTCGAGATCGAGGGCCTCAAGACGCTCATCCCGTTCCACACCGCGCTCCTGCAGACCGAGCAGTGGGCCCGCGGCGAGACCTGCCGCGACCTGCTCGAGGACCGCGACTGGCTCAAGGCGCTCGCGTTCCCGAAGCCGGCGAAGACCTCCGGCGACGAGGAAGAGGAGACCGTCGAGCAGACCTACACCGTCGAGGTCTCGGGGCGCAAGTTCGACGTGAAGGTCATCGGCCCGCCGCCGGCCGCCGCGCCCGCGCTCAACGGCGGCGCGCCCACCGTCGCGCGGCCCAGGCGCGCCGCGCGGCAGAACGGCAGGAGCAACGACGCGGGTTCGAGCGACACGCTCGCCTCGCCGATGCAGGGGAGCATCTGGAAGGTCCCGGTGAAGCAAGGCCAGGTGGTCGCCGAGGGCGACGTCGTGACGATCATCGAGGCGATGAAGATGGAGAACGAGATCACGGCGCACAAGGCGGGCGTCATCGCCGAGCTGCCGATCCGCGAGGGCGACTCGGTCTCGAGCGGCGACACGCTCGCGGTCATCACCGGCCCGGCCGCCGACGCCCCCGCCGCCGCGTGAGCGCCCGCGCCTGGCTCGCGGGCCCCGGCGAAGCCGAGGCCGTCGCCGATCTGCTCGTGGCGTTCCGCGACCACATGGGCGCCGACTGGCCGTCGGAGAACGCCTTCCTCGCATCCGTCGAGCGGCTGCTGGAGGACCGCGACACGGAGTACCTGCTCGGCACGCCCGGCGACGACATGCCGCCCGCGGGCGTCCTGCAGCTGCGCTTCCGCTTCAGCGTCTGGAAGGCGGCGCCGGACGCCTGGATCGAGGACCTCTATGTCCGCGAGGACGCCCGCCGCGCGGGCGTCGGCGACGCCCTCATGACGCTCGCGGCCGAGCGCGCCCGCGAGCGCCGCGCCCGCCGCATCGAGCTCGACACGAACGAGGACAACGCCGCGGCGCTCGCGCTCTACGAGCGCCATGGGTTCTCGCCGCGGTCCAAGGGCGGGCCGGGGCGCGACCTGTTCCTCGGATGCTCGCTGGAGTGGTAGTAGACCCGTGGTCGAGCCGTGGTCGTCGGCGCCGCGCGGCGCGCTTACGACATCGGTGACCCTCGTGCCCGGCAAGCCGAACAACGCGCCGCCCCGCTACGGCAGGCGCCCGCCGAGCTTCAGGGAGCTCGCGACCGCGCCGCCGAGCAGCAGCAACGCGAGGCCGGCGAACAGCGCGGTCACCTCGCGCTTCTCGGGCTTCGTACCGATCTGCGAGCCGAGACGGTCGTAGACGGCGTTGAGCTGGTCGGAGTCCGACGCGCTGAACGCCACGCCGCCGGACTCCTGCGCGATGCGCTTGAGCGCCTCCGGGTCCGGCGGGACGCGCAGGACCTGGCCGCCGAGCGTGATCGTGCCGTCCGGTGTGCCGAGCGCGACGGTGTAGATCGGCACGCGCAGGCGCTTGGCCTCGGCGGCGGCCTCGTCGGCGGCGCCGCCGTCGGTCGCCGAGCCGTCGGAGAGCAGGACCATCGCCGACGGCGGGCGCCTGGCCGCCGCGTCGCCGGTGATCTTCAGCGAGTCCAGCGCCGCGCGCAGCCCGGCCCCGGTCGCGGTGCCCGACAGCGGCTGGAGCGTCTCGAGGCCCTGCGAGAGGGCGTCGCGGTCGGTGGTCGGCGTCTGCAGCGTCTGGGCGCCGTCGGAGAACGCGACGAGCCCGACACGCAGCTCGTCGGGCACCTGCTTGATGAAGTTCTTCGCCGCGCGGCGGGCGGCCTCCAGGCGCGTCGGGCTGACATCGGTCGCCGACATCGACCGCGAGACGTCGGTGACGAGCACGACCGACGCCCGCTCGACCGGCACGGCGACGGTCTTCTGGGGCTTGGCGAGCGAGATCGCGAGCGCCGCGATCGCGAGCGACAGGAGGGCGAACGGGAGGTGCTTGCGCCACGCCGGCTCGCGCTGGGCGACCGCAGCAAGCGTCGCGAGCGCGGTGAAGCGCACGGGGTAGCGCCGCCGGCGGCGCTGGGCCGCCACGTGCAGGATGACCGCCAGCGGTACGGCGAAGAGGCACAGCAGGGCGATGGGGGACGCGAAGCTCACTTCAGCGCCCTGCCCAGTGCCCGCATCCAGTCGCCCTGCGTCGAGAGGACGACGTGGACGGCGCCGGCCTTGCGCAGCTCCGTCGCGACGCCCGCACGCTCCTCGGCGGCGGCGGCGGCGAAGCGCTCGCGCAGCCCGCGGTGGGAGGTGTCGACCTCCAGCAGCCGGCCCGTCTCAGGGTCCACGAGCGACAGGCGCCCGGCGGGCTCCAGGCGCTCCTCGCGCGGATCGCGGATCTCGACGGCGAGCACCCGATGGCGGCCGCCGAGCGCGCGCAGCGGCCGCGCCCAGTCCTGCTCGCCGCGGAAGTCCGACACGACGACGACGAGCCCTGGCTGGCGCGCGAGGCGCCCGACACGATGCAGCACCGGGCCCAGGCCGCGGTCCTCGCCGCCGTCCACGCCGACGCCCTCGGCCAGCAGCCGCCGCAGCCCGATCTTCGCGTTCGGCCCGCCGCGTGGCGGCAGCAGCCGCTCGGCCCCGCCCGCCGTGACGACCGCGAGGCGCCCGCCGTGGCGGGTCCCGGCACGGCCGACGACGTGCGCCACGCCCTCGGCGACATCGGACTTCAGCCGGTCGGCGGTGCCGAACGCCATCGACGCCGACAGGTCGAGGACGAGCCACGTCGTGAGGATCCGCTCGGGCACCTGCAGGCGCACGTGCGGGACGCCGGAGCGGGCCGACGCCGAAGGGTCGATCTGGCGGACGTCGTCGCCGATCGCGTACGGGCGCAGCTGCGCGAGCTCGGTGCCCGCGCCGACCCCGGGCGCCATCCGATCGCCCGGCAGCACGCCGGCGCCGCGCCGCGCGATCGACAGCGACAGCGCGTCGACGAGCGCGGCCGAGATCGGCCCCGGCCCCTGGCGCGCGGGCGGAACCCGCAGCGTGCCCCTCCGGCCCGTCATCAGGCCGCGTCGTGCTCCGTGAGGCGGATGTTGCCGCTGCCCATCGCGCCGACGCTCAGCGTGTCGACGATGCGCGTGAGGATGTCGTCGGCCGTCACGCCGTCGCTCAGCGCGTCGTAGGACAGGACGAGCCGGTGGCGCAGGACGTCGAACGCGAGGTCGCGGACGTCCTCGACGAGGACGTGGCGGCGGCCGCGCAGCAGCGCGAGCGCCTGGCCGGCCTGCACCATCCCGATCGCCCCGCGCGGGCTCGCACCGTACTGGATGAGCTCGGACAGCTCGGGCATGCCGTAACGGTCGGGGTGGCGCGTGCCGTCGACGAGCTGCACGGCGTAGGCGACGACCTCGCGGTCGACGAAGATCTCCTGCACCGCGCGCTGGAAGCGCTCGAGCTCGGGCATCGAGAGGCGCACCTGGACCTCCTCGGGCGGGCGCAGCGAGCGGCCGACGACGGAGGCCTCCTCGCCGAGCGTCGGGTAGTCGACGAGCACCTTGAAGAGGAAGCGGTCGATCTGCGCCTCGGGGAGCGGATAGGTCCCCTCGGACTCGATCGGGTTCTGCGTCGCGAGGACGAGGAACGGGTGCGGGACGGGGAAGCTCTGGGTCCCGATCGTCACCTGGTGCTCCTGCATGACCTCCAGGAGCGCCGACTGGACCTTCGCGGGCGCGCGGTTGATCTCGTCGGCGAGCAGGAAGTTGCCGAAGACCGGGCCGAGCTCGGTGTCGAACTGGCCGGTGTTCGGGCGGTAGATCCGCGTGCCGACGAGGTCCGCCGGGACGAGGTCGGGGGTGAACTGGATGCGGCGGAACGTGCCGCCCATGACGCTTGCGAGCGTGCGGACGGTCAGCGTCTTCGCCAGGCCCGGGACGCCCTCGAGCAGGACATGGCCGCCGGCGAGCAGCGCGACGAGCAGGCGCTCGAGCATCGCGTCCTGGCCGACGATGATGCGCTTGATCTCGTACAGCGCCTCCTCGAGGGCCTGTCGCGGCGCGCGGCCGTCGTCGTCGCCGTCGTGGGGACCGGGACCGAGGTGTATGGAGGTCATCGAGGAACGTTCCTTTCAGGGATTCGGGCAGGTCTAGACAAGACGGCGAAACCAGAAGAGCGACAGGCCGGCGCCGGCCGCGAGCAGGGCGAGCGCGCCACCGCTGAAGGCGGCCGTGATCTCGCGCGGCTCCTTGCGCGTCCCGATGCGCGAGCCGAGCTGCTCGTAGACGGCGCTGAGGTTCTTCGCGGTGTCGGCGGTGTACGCCTTCCCGCCGGAGACCTGCGCCACGGCCTGGCTCTCGATCGGGTCGGGCGGCACCGCAACGGTCCGGGCGGCGCCGTTTTTGTCCGTCACCTGGATCGTGCCGCCCGCCGTGCCGAGCGTCACCGTGTAGATCGGGATCTTCAGCTGCTTGGCGCGCGCGGCGATCTGCGCCGGCGGGCGGCCCTTGACGGACTTGCCGTCCGACAGCAGGACGATCGCGGCGGGCGCGCGCACGCCGGCGGCGTCCGTCTCGCGCGTCAGCGCGGCGAGCGAGACCGCGAGCGCCTCGCCGGTCGCCGTGCCGCCGCTGGGCTGCAGGGCGTTGAGCCCGTCGCGGATCGCCTGGCGGTCCGTCGACGGCGTCTCGATGAGGCGCGCCGACTGGTTGAAGGCGACGAGCCCGACGCGGACGTTCGCGGGGACGTGCGTGAGGAAGTTCTCCGCCGCGACCCGTGCCGCGGCCAGCCGCGAGGGCGCGACGTCGGTGGACTGCATCGAGCCCGAGTAGTCCGTCGTGAGCATGATCGACGCGCGCTCGACGGGGACGGCGACCGTCGTCTGCGGCTTGGCGAGCGCGACGACGAGCACGGCCAGCGCGACGCCGTAGAACGCGAGCGGCACGTGCCGGCGCCAGCCGGGGGTGCTCGGGGCGACGGACGCCATCAGCCCGGGCGCGGCGAACGCGGCCGCGGCGGCCCGCCGGTCGCGCTCGTGGCGGCGGTAGGCGAGCAGCGCGAGCGGCACGATGACGAGCGCGAGGAGGAAGAGCGGCTGTCCGAAATGCATGGGCTGGACCGCTACGGCGTGCTCACGCTGTTCGGGCGCTTGCCGAGCGTGATCTGCAGCGTCTGCGCCGCCCCGGCGCGCTGGATCTGGACCGGGACCTGGGCGCCGGGCTTGCGCGACTCGATCGCCGTGCTGATGTCCTCCGGCGCCAGCACCTCCTTGCCGCCGACGTTCACGATGACGTCGCCGACCCGCAGGCCGCCGGTGTCCGCCGGTCCGCCCGGGACCACGCCCGCCACCTCGGCACCGCTCGCGCTGATGCTCGCCTGCGTCGAGACGCCGAGGTACGGCCGGCTGATCGTGCCGCCGCTCTCCAGCCGCGGGACGACCTGGCTGACGGTGTTCGACGGGACGGCGAAGCCGATGCCGACGTTGCCGCCGCCGTTGGAGGCGGTCGCGATCTGCGAGTTCACGCCGATGACGCGGCCGGCGCCGTCGAGCAGCGGGCCGCCGGAGTTGCCGGGGTTGATCGGCGCGTCGGTCTGGATGACCTTGTCGATCGAGAAGCCGTTGGGCGCCTTGATGGCGCGCCCGACGCCGGAGACGATGCCGGCGGTCGCCGTGCGGTCGAGGCCGAGCGGGTAGCCGATCGCGACGGCGAGGTCGCCGACCTGGACGCTGTCGCTGTCGGCGAGCGCGAGCGGGCGCAGGTGCGCGGTCTTGGAGCTGTCGACGCGCAGGACGGCGAGATCGGACGACGCGTCGGTGCCGAGGACCTGGGCGTCGATCGTCGCGGCGCTGTCGTCGAGGCGGACCTGCGCGGTCGTGGCGCTGCCGACGACGTGGGCGTTGGTGACGATCGTGCCGCCGCGGTCGATGACGAAGCCGGTGCCACTGGCCTCCGAGCCGCCCTCCTGAACCTGGATGCGCACGACGCTCGGGCTGACGCTCGCGTAGATCGAGCGCACGGTCTTGGAGCGCTGATCGGCCGGCGCGGCGCCCTTGACGACGGGCAGCGGGGCGACCGACGCCGTCTGGTCGGAGTTGAGGATGCTCGCGCCCAGGACGCCTGCGCCGAGCAGCATCGCGGCGGCCAGGGCCGCGAGCATGAACGGCAGCAGCCTGCGCGCGCGGCGGTCGGCGGCGGTGGGCCCGTCGTCGTCCTCTTCGGGCTCGAGCGCGACGGGCGGCGGGGTGCGCGGCCGCAGCCAGTGCTGATGCTCGTCCTCCTCACGGGGATCGGTCCAGAGGCGGCCGGGACCGGTCTCGCGATCAGGGGAGGGGTCGTGCGTCATCGGGCTCCAACGGTAGGCCGGTCATGTCAACAGTCCCTAAGTGTGAACGGCCCTGGGCGTAAGAGGGCCATAAGACTCAGGATTACGGGGCGAAGGCCATGAGCTCGACGCGGTGGCCGGCCGGGGAACGGGCGAACGCGCGCGGCGAGCCCCAGTACTGCGTGCGCGCCTCGGGGGCGTAACCGGCGCGGTCGAGGACCGCGAACGTCGCGTCGAAGTCGGCGACGACGACCGCGACGTGGCCCTCCGCGGGGACGACCGGCTCGTCGGCGAAGAGCAGGTGGATCTGCGTCTCGCCCGCCTGGACCCAGACCGAGCGCTCCGCGAGCGCCGGCGGGGCCGCGACGCGCTCGAAGCCGAGCAGCCACCAGAAGTGCAGGCAGGCGTCGACGTCGTCGTAGCGGACCTCGAGTGCGACGTGCTGGATCACCGTGATGCTCCTACCCGTTTGACGTTTTCCGCGTGGATGGCGCGCTGCGCCGGCGAGCGCCGCGCGATCGGCAGCTCGCCGTCGGGGAGCTTGGCGAGGTAGTTGACGTCCTCGCGCAGGATCGCCGCCGCGCGGGCGCCCTCCAGCACGTCGCCGTGGCCGGGGACGACGTATGCCGCGGCGTCGACGAGCGGCTCCAGGCGGCGGAGCGTCGCGAGGTACCCGTCGCGCGAACCGCCCGCGCCGAGCATCGGGACCTCGACCGGCGAGAGGTAGTCGCCGGCGAGCAGCACGCGCGCCCAGCCGATCCAGATCGCCATCCCGTCGGCGGTGTGCCCGTCGGTCGGGTGCAGCTCGAGCTCCTCGCCCCCGACGGCGAGGTGGCCGGGCACCGGCAGCGCCTGGACCTGCCCGAGCGACAGGGGCGCGGGGCGGTCGAGGTAGTGCTCGTCGTCGAACCCCCGCAGCTTGCGGGCCGCGGCGCCGGGCTCGGCCGTCAGGCGCGCCGCGGTCGTCTCGGCGACCCCGAGCGACGCGCTCGGGAAGGCGAGCCGGCCGAGGAGGTGATCCCAGTCGCCGTGCGTCGCCAGCAGCCCGGTGAAGGGGAACTCGGCGTGCTCGAGCACGGACGGCAGGATCTCGAGCTCGTCGGGGAAGACCGGCGAGTCGACGACGAAGCCCTCGTCGCCGTTGCGGACGATCGTGCAGGTCGTCTGCCAGACGCGGCTCGTCGCCACGAGCACGTCGCGGTGCAGGCCGACGACTCGCAAAGTCCCCTACAGGCCCAGCAGCTTGACCGCTTCGAGGAGGTTCTTGACCTCGGCGGTCGGCTTCTTCTGGCCCGGCTCGAGGGTCTCCTTCTTGCGGTTGACCCAGATCACGGGGATCTTGTTCTTGATCGCCGGCTCGACGTCGTGGTAGTAGCTGGCGGAGACGTGGACCCAGCCCTTCTTCGTCCCCATCCGCCGCGCGCACTCGGTGAAGTGCGCGAGGTCCGGCTTGTAGGAGCGCACCTGCTGGGCCGTCACGACGAGGTCGAAGTCGTGCGGGATGTGGCGCCGCGTCTGTCCCAGGAGCTTGTCGTCGATGTTCGAGATGAGCCCGGTCTGAAACTGCTTGGTGACCTTGTTGAGCTGGGTGTTGGCCTCCTTGAAGGCCGGCCAGCGCTGGACGCTGTCGGGCAGGAAGCCCGAGCGCGAGGGCTCAAGCGGCCAATCCAGGCGCTTGGAGATCTCGACCGCCGTGCGGCGCAGCACCTCGGCGTACAGCTCGTAGGAGCCGCCCTCGATCTCGCGCTCGATCTCGTGGAAGTTCGAGATGAGCTCATCGCGGTCGATCGTGAAGCCGTCGCGAGCGGCCTCCTTCTGGAAGGCGTCGATGATCCCGGCCTCCCAGTCGATGAGGGTGCCGTAGACGTCGAAGGTGACGAGCGAGATCTGCTTGGGAAGCGCCATAGAACGGGTCATGATCGCATTTCGCCTCCTCGTATAGCCTGAGGCCCCTCATGGACCTCCTCGAGTACAAGGGCAAGCACGTCCTCGCGCGCTACGGCGTCGCGCTCTTCAAGGGCAAGGAGGCGTCGACGGTCGACGATGCCGTCGCTGCCTGCGAGGAGATCGGCTACCCGATCGTCGTCAAGGCCCAGGTGAAGATCGGCGGGCGCGGCAAGGCCGGCGGCATCAAGATCGCCGACGACGCCGGCGAGGCGCGCGAGTACGCGACGAACATCCTCGGGATGGACATCCGCGGCCACACCGTGCACGAGCTGTGGCTCCAGGAGGCGACGGACATCGACAGCGAGTACTACGCGGCGATCGTCTTCGACCGCTCGGCGAAGGCGCCGCTCGTCATGCTCTCGACGCAGGGCGGGATGGAGATCGAGCAGGTCGCCGCCGAGCATCCCGAGGCGCTGGCGACGCTGCACGTGGACCCGCTCGTCGGCTTTCAGGCCTACCAGGCGCGGCGCCTGTGCTTCGAGGCCGGCGTCGAGGGCGACGTCGTGCGCCAGGTCGGGGAGATGCTCGCGGCGCTCTACGAGGTCTTCGTCGGCGAGGACGCGACGCTCGTCGAGATCAACCCGATGGTCATCACGCCCGATCGCCGGGTCGTCGCGCTCGACGCGAAGGTCACGCTCGACGACAACGCGATGTTCCGCCACCCCGACAACGCGCACCTCGACGACTCGACCGACGCCGACCCGCAGGAGAAGATGGCCAAGGAGCGCGGGCTGACGTACGTCAAGCTCGACGGCGACATCGGCATCTTCGGCAACGGCGCCGGCCTCGTCATGTCGACGCTCGACGTCGTCGCGGCGGCCGGCGGCGCGCCCGCGAACTTCCTCGACGCCGGCGGCGGCGCGAAGGCCGAGGCGATCGTCGCGTCGGTCGAGGTGATCCTGAGCAACCCGAACCTCAAGGCCGTCCTCTTCAACGTCTTCGGCGGGATCACGCGCTGCGACGAGGTCGCCAAGGGGCTGATCGAGGCCTACGGGGTCCTCCAGCCGACGGTCCCCTTCGTGGTCCGGCTGGATGGGACCAACGACGTCGAGGCGCGCCGGCTGCTCGCCGACGCGGCACTCCCCAACGTCCATCCGGAGCAGACGATGGACGGCGCCGCGGCGCGCGTCGTCGCACTGGCGAAGTCATGAGCATCCTCGTCGACGAGAACACGCGGCTGGCGGTCTCCGGCCTGACCGGCCGCGAGGGCACGTACCACGCGATGAACAACCGCCGCTACGGGACGAACGTCGTGGCGGGCGTCACGCCGGGCAAGGGCGGCCAGGACGTCGAGGACGTGCCGGTCTTCAACACCTTCCGCGAGGCCGTCGCCGCGACCGACGCCAACACGGCGATGATCTTCGTCCCGCCGCGCTTCGCGGCCGACTCGATCCTCGAGGCCGAGGACGCCGGCATCGCGACGATCATCGCGATCACCGAGGGCATCCCGGCCCACGACGAGCTGCTCGTCTACAACGTCCTGAAGTCCAACCCCGGCGTGCGGCTGATCGGCCCCAACTGCCCGGGCATCCTGTCGCCGGGCAAGGCGAACGTCGGGATCATCCCGGCCGCGTTCTTCAAGCCCGGCAACGTCGGCGTCGTGTCGCGCTCGGGGACGCTGACCTACCAGATGGGCAACGAGCTGGCGCAGAGCGGCTTCGGCAACTCGTCGATCGTCGGCATCGGCGGCGATCCCGTCCCCGGCTCGTCGTTCGTCGACATCATCGCCCTGTTCGAGGCCGATCCGGAGACCGAGCTCATCGTCATGAGCGGCGAGATCGGCGGCTCGGCGGAGGAGGAGGCCGCGGCCTACATCGCCGAGCACGTCACCAAGCCGGTCGTCGGCTACATCGCCGGGCTGACGGCGCCGCCCGGCAAGACGATGGGCCACGCGGGCGCGATCGTGTCGGGGTCCAGCGGCGGCGGTCAGGCGAAGATCGACGCGCTGGAGGCGGTCGGCGTGCGCGTCGGGCGGACGCCGACCCAGGTCGCCGAGATCGCGATGGAGCTTCTCGGCGGATAGTCGGCGCACTCGCGCGCAACACGTTTGACCTTGCGGGCGCGCGGAAAGGCTGTCGTGGTCCTGCACCGTCCGCCCGGGAGCCACGCCATGCGCCGCCTGTCATCGAGCCTGCCGCTTGTCGCGATCACAGCCGCGACCTGGATCGCCGCGACGACCGCAGGCGCCGCCGCCGACGTCCGCGTCACCACCGGCAGCCCGCCGAGCCCGTTCTCCCAGAACAAGCAGAACGAGCCGGGCCTGGCGATCAACCCGGCGCAGCCGAACATCGTCGCGTCGGGCGCCAACGACGAGATCGACCTCGAGGCCTGCGCCGCCGGTGATCCGACGACCTGCCCCTTCACCGCGGGCGTCGGCGTCAGCGGCGTGACCTTCTCCTTCGACGGCGGGACGAGCTGGACGCAGCCGCAGTACACCGGCCTGACCGCGCGCGACTGCCTCGGCCCCGCAGCCTGCATCCCGCACGTGGGCCCGATCGGAACCCTGCCGCGATTCTTCGAGAAGGGCATCGTGGCCGACGGCGACCCGGCCCTCGCCTTCGGGCCGCGGCGCGGCGCCGACGGGCGCTTCTCGTGGTCCAACGGCGCGCGCCTGTACTACGCGAGCCTCGCCTCCAACGCGCCCGGCAGCACGACGATCAAGGGACCCGAGGCGATCGCGGTCGCCCGCACCGACGATGTCGCCGGGGCGGCCGCCGGCTCCAACGCGGCCTGGATGGATCCGGTCGTCATCAGCCGCCAGAGCGCGGCGACGTTCTCCGACAAGGAGGAGATCGGCGTCGACGACGCGGCATCGAGCCCGAACTTCGGCAACGTCTACGTCTGCAACGTCAGCTTCCGCGGCAACGGCGCCGGCGGCGGCGGCGAGCCGCTGTTCTTCGCGCGCTCGACCGATGGCGGCGCGACCTGGACGCCGCGCCAGATCAGCTCGGCGACGAACAACGCCCAGACCGGCGGCCGCCAGGGCTGCATGATCCGCACGGACTCCGGCGGCGGCGTCTTCGTCTACTGGGTCGGAACCGACATCCGCTCGGGCGCCACGGTCTTCCTGCAGGCGCGCTCGTTCGACGGCGGCGTGTCGTTCGACAAGCCGCGGGTCGTCGCGACGGTCACCGACGTCGGGCTGCCCGACCCGGCCACCGGGCGGCCCTCGATCGACGGCGTCGCCGGAGCGCGCTCGTCGACGTTCCCGAGCGTCGACGTGGCCAACGGCGCGCCGACCGGCGCCGGCGCGAGCGACGAGATCGTCCTCACGGGTCCCGACGGGCCGACGCCCGACGCCGCCGGCCAGCGCAACGAGCGCGCGATCGTGCGCTACTCGACCGACCGCGGCGCGAGCTTCGCCGACGCCCCGGTCGCGACAGCGCCCGGCGACCGGCCGATGTTCCCGGCGATCGCGATCTCGCCCGACGGGAGGAACGTCTACGTGACGTACAACGCGTTCCACGCGCCGTGGCAGCACGACACGGCCGCACCGCGGCTCATGGAGGACGTCGTCCGCCGCGCGACGGTCGGAGCGGGGGGCCGGCCGGGGGCATTCGCGGACATCAGCCGCGTCGGCGGCGGTGACGCGCGCGGGTCGGCCCAGAACAACCTCGTGGCGGAGTTCCTCGGCGACTACAACACGATCGCGGCGACGAACGCGGGCGCGGTGGCGACGTACAACGACACGCGCGCGGCGGGTGACTGCCCCGCCGTCGACGACTACCGCGCGCGCTTCGTCGCGGCCGTCACCGGAGGGACCGCGACGCCCGCCGAGGAGGACGTCGACAACCGCCGCGAGCCGGGCGCCGGGCGCCCCGGCGGGGCGGCCGCACCAGCGCCCCCGGACGTGCAGGCGGCCTGTCCGGCGACGTTCGGCAACTCCGACATCTTCGGAGGCCCGTTCGGGTAGTGCGGGGGCCGGCCCCGGCGCGCTGGAGGCCGTCGGCGCGCGCGGGGCGCACGCCCACCAGGACGCGGAGGGTCGCGACCGAGGAGTGCTCGGCGTCCGATCAGGTCCGCCGGAAGCTCGGGCGCTCGCCCATCCGGGCCGCTATCCCCTTCTCGATGCATGTCATGCAGACCGTTCGCGTCCACGTCGAGACGGGGTAGCCATGGATGCGCACGAGGTTCATGCGCGCTGCGCGACGGTCTCGACGTGGCGTGCCGGCGCCATCGGCGGCGACCCTAGCGGCTACGGGCGGGCCGCATCACCACCACCCGCGCCTAGAGTCATGGACATGCCGGCCAGCACCGACCTCACCACGCGGGCGACCGAGCTCCTGCACGAGCTCGCCGGCCCGGACGCGGTCTTCCGCGAGCATCAGCTCGACGCGATCCGCGATCTCGTCGAGGACCGCGCGCGCGTGCTGTGCGTCCAGCGCACGGGCTGGGGCAAGTCCGCCGTCTACTTCATCGCCACGGCGCTGCTACGAAACCACCCCACCCACCCCGCGGGGCCGACGCTCATCGTCTCCCCCCTGCTCGCGCTCATGCGCAACCAGATCGCGGCGGCGCAGCGGCTCGGCATCCGGGCCCACACGGTCAACTCGACGAACCGGGACGCCTGGAGCGAGATCTCCGCGCTGCTGGACGCCGACGCCGTCGATCTCCTCCTCATCAGCCCCGAGCGCCTGAACAATTCGCAGTTCCGCCGCACCATGCTGCCGGCGTTCGCGCAATCCGTCGGGCTGCTCGTCGTCGACGAGGCCCACTGCATCAGCGACTGGGGCCACGACTTCCGCCCCGACTACCGCCGCATCGCCGACATGCTCGAGCGCCTGCCCGCCGGCGTCGGCGTCCTCTGCACGACGGCGACGGCGAACGACCGCGTCGTCGCCGACGTCGAGGAGCAGCTGCGCACGGGCCACGCGGGCGCGCAGCTCGTCGCCTACCGCGGGCCGCTCGGCCGCACGAGCCTGCGCTTCGAGGTCGTACAGCTGCCCGGCCAGGCCGACCGCCTCGCGTGGCTCGCGACGCACCTCAACGACCTCCCGGGCTCGGGGATCGTCTACACGCTCACCAAGCGCGACGCCGAGCAGGTCGCGGCCTGGCTGAACGCCCACGGCATCGGCGCCGAGGCCTACACCGGCGAGATCGAGACCGAGCGGCGGATCGCCGTCGAGGATCGGCTGCTCGCCAACGACCTGAAGTGCGTCGTCGCCACGAGCGCGCTCGGCATGGGCTACGACAAGCCCGACCTCGGCTTCGTCGTCCACTACCAGGCGCCCGGCTCGGTCATCGCCTACTACCAGCAGGTCGGCCGTGCGGGCCGCGCGATCGAGCGCGCCGACGTCGTCCTGCTGCGCGGCGCCGAGGACCGCCGGATCCAGGACTTCTTCATCGAGCAGGCGTTCCCGCGCCGCGAGTACGTCGACCGCGTGCTCGAGCACCTCGACGCCGTCGGCGCCGACGGCGCCTCGACGCCCGAGCTCACCGCGATGGTCAATCTCGGCAGCGGGCGCATCAACGCGATGCTCAAGGTGCTCGACGTCGAGGGCGCCGTGCGCAAGGACGGCAGCCGCTGGGTGCGCGAGCCCGATGGCGCCTGGGAGTACGACGCCGACCGCTACGCGAAGATCACCGCGCTGCGCCGCCGCGAGCAGGAGACGATGGCGAGCTTCGGCGCCGACGGGCGCTGCCTCATGCGCGCCCTGCAGGAGGAGCTCGACGACCCCGATCCGCAGGACTGCGGGCGCTGCTCGGTCTGCACCGCGCCGCGCTACGACGGCCCGCTGGACCCGGGCCTCGTGCGCGAGGCGATCGACCACCTGCGCTCGCAGCCGCTCACGCTCGACGCCAAGAAGATGGCCCCCGACGCCGAGGGCCGGATGAAGAAGATCCCCGGCGAGTTCGTCGTCGAGGAGGGCCGCGCGCTCGCGCGTCTGGGCGACGGCGGCTGGGACCCCGTCCTGCAGGCCGGCATCCGTGAGGGCCACCTGAGCGACGAGCTCGTCGACGCCGCAGCGCGGCTCGTGCGCGCCTGGCGGCCGCCGGTCGGCTGGGTCGCCTCGGTGCCGTCCGACCGCGACCCGGCGCTGCCAGGCGCCGCGCGGCGCCTGGCCGAGGCGCTCGGGCTGCCCTACGTCGCGCTCCTGCAGCGCACCGGCGAGCGCCCGCCGCAGCGCGAGATGTCCAACGCCGCGCAGCAGGCGGCGAATGTCCGCGGCGCCTTCCGGATCACCGCCGATCCGCCGCCGGAGGGCTGCCTGCTCGTCGACGACGTGCGCCTCAGCGGCTGGACGCTGGCGATGGCCGGCGGGCAGCTGCTGCGGCGCGGCAGCGGCCCCGTGTACCCGCTAGCGCTCGCCACGGCGTTCTGACGGACCGACCGCCCTCGGTATCGTCAGGGCAATGGCCGACACCATCTCCTTCGCCCGTGGCGCCCCCTCGCTGGACATCGTCGACGTCGACGGCCTCAGCGCTGCTGCGACCCGCGCCTTCACGAACGACCCGGGCGGCGCGACCGCCTACGGAACAAGCATCGGCTACGTGCCGCTGCGGCGCTGGATCGCCGAGCAGCACGGCGTCGACGTCGCCAACGTGCTCGTCACGAACGGCTCGATGCAGGCGGATGCGTTCCTGTTCGCGACGCTCGTGAGCCCCGGCGACGTCGTCGTCGTCGAGAAGCCGACGTACGACCGCACGCTGCTGAACCTCCGCGGCATCGGCGCCGACGTGCACATGGTCGACCTGCAGCACGACGGCATCGACACGGCGCAGCTGCGCAAACTGACCGCGTCGCTGCATTTCAAGCTCGCCCACGTCATCCCGAACTTCCAGAACCCGGCCGGCTACACGCTGTCGCTCGCCAAGCGCAGGGAGCTGCTCGAGCTCGCGCGCGAGAACGGCTTCACGATCTTCGAGGACGACCCCTACCGCCACATCCGCTTCAGCGGCGAGGACATCCCGACGATGCTCGAGATGGACGAGCACGACACTGTCGTCTACGCGTCGTCGTTCTCCAAGACCGTCTGCCCGGGCATCCGCGTCGGCTACCTCGTCGGCCCCAAGCCGCTCATCGCGCAGATCTTCAAGCTCGCGACGAACACGTACATCTCGCCGAACATGGTCGCCCAGGCGATCGTCTACGAGTTCTGCGCGTCGGGCGCGATCGACCGGTCGATCGCGACGGTCAAGGCCGCGCTCGCCGACCGCGTCGCCAAGCTCGACGCCGCGCTGCGCGAGCACCTGCCCGAGGCCCGCTACACGCCGCCCGAGGGCGGCTACTTCATGTGGGTCGAGCTCCCGGAGGGCACGGACGTCGCCGCGCTCTTCGACGCCGCGAACGAGCGCGGCGTCGCCTTCGTCAAGGGGACGGACTTCCTTCTCGAGGGCGGGCAGAACACCCTGCGCCTCGCCTACTCCGGCGTGACGGCGGACCAGATCGACGAGGGCATCCGCCGCCTCGCCGAGGCCTACCGCGCGATCGCACCGGCGGGCGTCGCCTAACCGCGCACCGCGGTCCAGTCCGTCCAGTCGGTCCGCTCCCGTCCGCCGCCCGCGGGCGGGCGGCCACGCCGGTCGCTGCGCGACGGCTCGGCGCCCGGCACGAGGCCCGGCAGCGTCGAGGCGACGACGAGCGCGGCGGCGACGACAATGAGGTCCTTGATGACGTACTGGCCCTCGAGCGTCGGGGCGTGGTGCGGGCCGCTGAAGAGCCGCTCGGTGAAGAGCGCGAGCGGCGCGAGGACGCCGACGAGCTGCCCCGCGAGCAGGTAGATCGCGAGGCGCAGGAGGCGCCCGCTCACGAGCAGCAGGCCGAGGATCGTCTCGAGCGTCGCGACGATGACGATCGCGACGTGGCCGGGCACGAGCCCGAAGCTCAGGGCGTCGGTCGTCTTGATCGTGAGCTCCTCGGCGGGGCTCACGCCGGGGAAGAACTTCAGGACGCCGAAGGCGAGGATCACGAGCCCGACGACGACGCGCAGCAGCGTGATGCTGTGCGCGCGCAGCCGGCGATGGAGCGCGGCATCGAGCGACTGGAGGGCGTGCATGCGGCCGGATGTACCCGCGCGGCGCCCCGCGCTAGCGTCCCGCGGCGCTACTCGTTGCGCACGCCGTCGGGCGAGATGACCGTCACGCCGACGGTCACGTCCGGGACGGCGTTCTTCTTGGTGCGCTCAGGGCGCGGCGGCCTGCGCGTGAAGCGCTTCTGCCACAGGCCGACGAGGCCGATCTTCCAGGCGTAGTAGCCCGTCTTGCCCGGCGTGATCGAGAAGTCCATGACGCGCAGGTGGCAGAGCACGCGCTTGGTGAGGTACAGCGTCCGCAGGAGGATGCCGAGCCGCGGGTAGAGCTTCTGCGGCTCGTTGCTGGCGCGTACGTGGCCCATGAGCCGGTTCCACAGCCACGGCGGCGGGCGCCAGATGGCGATGAGGTACAGCATGATGTTCGCCCAGCGCGGCGGGATCGACAGGTAGCTGTCGTCGATCTCCTCGAGATCGACGCCGCGCTCCTCCATCGCCGCGGCCAGGCCGGTGTTCGGGATGACCTTCAGCGAGTAGATGAACAGCGTGTAGGGCCGGTCCATCATGTAGAGCAGCTGGAGCGTCGACTTGACGTCGTCCCGCGTCTCGATCGGGTTGTCCATGATGATGTCGTAGGCCGACGGGATGTGGTACTTCGGCGCGAACGACGCGATGACCTCACCGGCCTTGAGGATCTTCTCCGGCGGGGTGGGGCGCTTGTAGAAGTCGAGCATGTTCTTCGACCCCGACTGGATCCCCATCCGCACGCGGTTCATGCCGGCCCAGGACAGCAGCTCGAACTTGTCCTGGCGGACGTAGTTGGGGATGACGCCGTAGACGGCGAACGGCAGCTTCAGCTCGTCGTGCCAGAGCTCGGCGAACTCCTCGAGCTGGCCGTAGGGGATCGCCATGAAGGAGTCGTCGTGGAAGGAGACCTGGCTGAGGTGCGGGAAGCGGGCCCGCGCGTCCTTGACCTGATCGACCATGTAGCGCGCGCTCGGGTGGCGGATGCGCTTGTACTTCGCGTCGTTGGCGATGAACTTCGTGTTGCCGCAGTACGAGCAGTGGAACGGGCAGCCGATCGACCACAGCGTCGTGTAGCCGAGGCCGTCGTTGAGGAGGTAGTCCTCGGCGCCCATCTTCACGAAGCCCTGTCCGGGGAGATAGATCTTCTCCGTCTCGGCGCCGTACTGCGGGAACGGCAGCTTCTCCATCTCCTGCACCGTCATGAGCGGCAGGAAGTGGTTCTTGATGAGCTGGTCGCCGTTGCCGTTGGAGTGGCCGTGCCCGTTGGGCTTGAACCAGAAGTTCTTCGTGTTCGTGTAGTCGCGGTCGTGCTTGAAGTTGTCGAGGAACTCCTCGAAGGCGAACTCGCCCTCGCCGGTACAGATCGCGTTGACGTCGGAGAGGATCGCGTCCTCGGGCTGGATGATCGGGTGGATGCCGCCCCAGATCATGTAGACGGACGGGTTGATCTCGCGGATCCGCTTGATGACGCGGCTCGTGAGGTCCGAGTAGCCCGTCATCGAGGAGAAGCCGATGAGGTCCGAGTCGGCGAGGCCCTGCGCCATCTCGTCGACCTGCTCGTCGCCGATGACGGCCTTGTCGCCCATCCCGCGGACGGCGGTCTTCACGCTGCGATAGCGCTCCGTCGAGATGTAGAAGGACTCGGTCCCGGGCTGCAATTGGGCGACGTAGGCCGCCATCTTGCGAAAGCCGCAAGATGTGATCCCGTCCTCCAGGCAGACCATCCGTGTGCGCATGAGAGATTCCCCCCGACTACAAGGGCAACGCAATGTAGCGACCCCGGATGACGGGCGCGACTGGGCGGACGTCCAGTCGACCGTCAGCGGCCGTAGCGCTCGCGCGCCAGGACGAGCTGCTCGGGCAGCGCGATCCGCGGCGGCGGCGACGGATCGGCGACGACCGAGACCGTCTCGGCGACCGAGAACGTCACGATGCACGTCGCGCCGTCGTCGCTCGTCAGCGTGATCTCCTCGTCGGAGTGCGTCGTGAGCGTTCCGGTCATCCCGGGCTCGACCCCCGCGTCCTTGAGGTAGTGCAGGAGATCCTCCGCCTCGTTCTCGAAGCGCAGGATCTGCACCGTCGCGCCCTCCGCGACGTCGGCGAGCGGCACGCCCTCGATCCGCGAGCCGCCTACGATCGGGTGGCCGTGCGGGCAGGTCTTCGCGTCGCCGATGGCGGCGAGCATGCGCGCCTCGAGGACGGGACTCATCGCGTGCTCGAGGCGCTCGGCCTCCTCGTGGACCTCGTCCCAGGGGATGTGCAGGACGTCGGTGAGGAAGCGCTCGATGAGCCGGTGGCGGCGGACGACGCCCTCGGCGTGGTCGAGTCCGCTGGGCGTGAAGCTGATCGCCTTGTTGCCGCCGCGGGTGATGTAGCCGTCGCGCTCGAGCCGGCCGATCATCTCGTGGACCGTCGGCGCGGAGAGCTGCATCGCACGCGCCATGTTCGCCCCGGTCAGCGGGAGCTTGGCCTCCTGCAGCCAGAACAGCGTCTGCAGGTACTCCTCCTCGGCGACGGTGGCCTGGTCGGTTGCCATGGGGTGACGATGCTACCTGCCCGGCGCGCGTCCTCGGGAGTCCAGGGCTAGCATCGCGCGAACGTGCAGATCGCAGCCGGCACCCGCGCGGTCGTGACCGGCGCCTCGCGCGGGATCGGGCGCGCGGTCGCGCATGAGCTCGCGGCGCGCGGCGCGACCGTCGGGCTCGCCGCCCGCTCGGCGACCGACCTGCGGGCGCTGGCCGAGCAGCTGCCCGGATCGCACGAGGTGCTCGTCTGCGACGTGTCCCTGCCCGCGTCGATCGCGACGGCGATCGAGGACTTCGTCACCGCGGCCGGCGGGCTGGAGCTCGTCGTCGCGAACGCAGGCATCGCGCACTACGAGCCGATCGCGACGCAGAGCCTCCAGAAGATCGAGGACATGACGAGCGTCAACTGGCTCGGGACGGTCTACACGGTCAAGGCCGCGCTCCCGTTCCTGCTCGAGGACGGCGGCGGACACATCGTCGTCATGTCCTCCGGCGCGGGGCTGCGCGGGTTTCCCGGAGCCGGCGCCTACAGCGCGACGAAGGCCGCCCAGCGGATGTTCGCCGAGGCGCTGCGCCACGAGCTCGCCGGGACGGGCGTCTCGGTGACGACCGTCTACCCCGGCGAGATCCGCACCTCACTGCACGACCACGAGCGCACGGAGATGCCGGCGTGGTACCGCGGCGGGCCCAAGGCGGCGTCGCCGGAGGCGCTCGCCGCGCTCGTCGTCGGGGCCGTCGAGAACGACAGCCGCACGCTGCACTACCGCCGCCTCGTCAAGGGCATGGGGATCCTCAACGGCGTCTCGCCGCGCGCGGCCGACCGCGTGCTGCGCCGGCTGCGCGGCCCGACCGCGGCGCCCCGCCGCGACTAGGCTCAGACGACGGTCTGCCCGCGGCCGTTGCGCTTGGCGCGATACAGCGCTCGGTCGGCGGCGACGACGAGCTCGTCGGCGGACATCGCGGCGGCCCAGCCGGTCGCCCCCGCCGAGGCCCGCAGACCCTGCGGCATGTCGGCGCGCAGGCGGTCGGCGATCTCGCGCGCGGCGTCGACGTCGCACCCCGGCAGCACGAGGCCGAACTCCTCGCCCCCGATCCGCGCGAGCAGGTCGATGTCGCGGACGTGGCCGGGCCAGCGCCGGCCGATCTCCCGCAGGGCGCCGTCGCCGGCGGGATGGCCGTGGCGATCGTTGAAGGCCTTGAAGTGGTCGATGTCCAGCAGGACGAGCGACAGGTCGTGGCCGAGCCGCTCGGCGTGGCGCAGCGCGGCGATGAGGCCCTCCTCCCAGGCCCGCCGGTTGGCGAGCTGCGTCAGCGCGTCGGTGCGCGACTCGATCGCCAGGCGGCGCACGAGGTCGCGGCGCTGCAGCTCGTTGCCGACGAGCAGGGCGACCTCCGCGAGCGCCTCGAGCTCTCCGGGATCCCACGCGCGGGGCTGGGAGTCGATCGCGCAGAGGCTTCCGAGCACCTCGCCGCCGGGAGCGACGATGGGGAAGCCGGCGTAGGCGACGACGTCGAGGTCGGGGATCGCGAGGTTCGTGCGCAGCACCGGGTCCTCGCGCGCGTCCTCGATGACGAGCGGGGCGGCGTTGGCGACGACGTGCTGGCAGAAGGAGTGCGACAGCGGCGTCTGGCGGGCATCGGCCCAGGGCTGTCCGACGCCGCAGAGACCGGCGAAGTGCTGGGCGTCGCCGGAGACGACCGAGACGAGCGCCGTCGGGGTGCCTGCCACGCGGGCGGCGAGCCGCGCGAAGCGATCGAAGACCGGTTCGGGCGCGCCGTCGAGCAGGCCTGTCGTGTGCAACGCCTCGATCCGCCCGCGATCCCCGACGGCGGCGTCCAGCCGCGAGCTCGCGGCCACCGGCGGCTGGTGCAGATCGATGTTCATCGGCGTCACAGCTCGGTATCGGTATGCGGGCTGCGCGGCTTGAGCGGCTACCGTCCCGGTCGCCCCGGCGCCCGGCGCCGCGGCGGCTCGGTCCGCAGGATCTCGGCGAGCGCGTCGAGGCGCCGCTCGGCGAACGTCATGAACTCGCGCGTCGCCGGCGACAGCTGGGCACCGCGGCGCCAGGTGAAGGCGAACGTCTCATACAGCGGCGCGGAGAACGGGACCCAGCCGAGGCGCTGCGACGCGAGGCGGCGCAGCATCCCGCGCGGGGCGATCGTGTCGCCGAGGCCGCGCGCGGCGAGCTCGAGCGCGACCTCGACGTCCTCGACGTCGATCTGCGGCTCGATCCTCACGCCGGCGCGCTGGGCGAGCTCGCCGAGCTGGCGGCGCGTCGGGTCCTCGGCCCCCCAGCTCGCCTCCGAGAGGATCAGCGGCGCCTCCGCCAGGCGCTTGATCGTCATCCCGCGCTGCAGCTGCTCGGCGTCGGCCGAGACGTAGAGGATCTCGTCGCGCATGGCGGGGCGCACCGCGAGCCCGCGGTCGTCGATCGGCAGGACGACGAGCCCCGCCTCGAGCGTGCCCGCCCGGATCGCGTCGACGGTCTCCGACGAGTTCTGGCCGACGATCCGCACCCGCACCTCGGGGTGGCTGCGGCGGAAGTCCTCGACGAGGTCGGTGCCGAGGTAGGAGCGCGCCGTGCCGAAGGTGCCGAAGGCCGCCGTCCCGCCACGGAGCTCGCGGACGGCGCCGACCGACGCCCGCGCCGATTCGACGGCGGCGAGCGCGGCCTCGGCATGCGGCCGCAGCGCGCGCCCCGCCTCGGTCGGGACGAGCCCGCGCCCGACGCGCTGGAAGAGCTTCACGCCAAGCTCGGCCTCGAGGCGGCGCACCTGCTCGGAGAGCGACGGCTGGGCGAGGTGCAGCGTCTCGGCGGCGGCGCTGAAGGAGCCGTGCTCGAATGCCGCGAGAACGTATTGCAGCTGTTGCAGTGTCATAGGCTCCGCCTTGAGGTTCTGAAGTCAATCAAGGCTACCGCTGGAGCGCACAAACGCCGATCATGTGTGCATGTTCCTTGCCACCTCACTTCTCGCCTTCGCCATCTTCGAGGTGCTCGCCCTCCGGTACGGCGCCGAATCGCGCCCCGGTTTCGACGAGCGCCCCGAGCGTGCCCGCCGCTGAGCGCCGGCGCGGCATCGCGCTGTGCCTCGTCTCCGCCTGCGGGTTCGGGCTCATGGCGATCTTCGCCAAGGAGGCCTACGCCGCGGGCCTCGGGGTCACGTCGCTGCTCGCCGCGCGCTTCGCCGTAGCCGCCGCGATCTTCTGGGCCATCGTCGCGGCGCGACCGTCCGCGGCGCGCCCGCCGCGGCGGCTCGTCCTCGCCTGCCTGGCGCTCGGCGCGGCGGGCTACGCCGCGCAGGCCGGATTCTTCTTCACCGCGCTGCAGCACATCGACGCGTCGCTGACGTCGCTGCTGCTCTACACGTATCCCGCGCTCGTCTTCTGCGTCGCGGTCGCACTGCGCCGCGAGCACTTCACGCCGTGGAAGGCGGGCGCGCTCGTGCTCGCGAGCGGCGGGGCCGCGCTCGTGCTGCTCGGCGGCGGCACCGGCGGCCTGGAGGCGACCGGCGTCCTGCTCGCGCTCGGCGCCGCGCTCACCTATACGACGTACATCCTCGTCGCCGACGGCATCGTCGGGCGCCTGGACCCGTTCCTGCTCGGCGCGCTCGTCACGACCGGCGCGGCCGCGACGTTCCTCGTCGCCGGGGCCGGCGGCGGCGCGCTGCGGTTCACCGCGGGCGGCTGGCTCTGGATCGCCGCGATCGCGCTCCTCTCGACGGTGCTGCCGATCGTGACGTTCGTGCTCGGCATGAAGAGCGTCGGCGCCGCGACGGCGTCGATCGTCTCGACGGTCGAGCCGGTCGTGACGGTGACGCTCGCGGTCCTGTTGTTCGGCGAGGGGCTGGGGCCGCTGCAGGTCCTCGGCGGGGTGCTCGTGCTCGCGGCCGTCGTGGCGCTGCAGTCGGGTGGCGTTACCGTACGCCAGCGTGTCCCTCCCGATCACGCCACCGGTCTCGCCCCAGCTCGCACGCCCGCGGGCGAAGCTGCCTGACGGCGACGGCTGGGCCTACGAGCCCAAGCTCGACGGCTTCCGCGCGATCGCGTTCGTCGACGGCGACGAGTCCTACATCCAGTCGCGCAACGGCAAGGCGCTGTCGCGCTACTTCCCCGAGGTGACGTTCCCCCCCGGTCGCTACGTCGTCGACGGCGAGCTCGTCGCCTCGACCTTCGGCACGCTCGGACAGCGCATCCACCCCGCGGCGTCGCGGATCGAGCGGCTGGCGATCGAGACGCCCGCGCGCTTCGTCGGCTTCGACATCCTCGCGCTCGGCGACGACGTCCTGCTCGGCCGCTCCTACGACGAGCGCCGCGCGATCCTGCAGACGATCGACGGGCTCGAGCTCACGCCCGTCGTGCGCAGCGCCGCGGAGGCCGAGCAGTGGCTGCACGACGAGGAGGGCGTCATCGCCAAGGAGCTCGCCTGCCCGTACCTCCCCGGCGAGCGCAAGGGCATGGTGAAGATCAAGCGCGTGCGCACGATCGACGCCGTCGTGATGGGCTGGCGTCCGGGCAAGGAGGATGGCACGGTCGGCGCGATCATCCTCGGCCTCTACGGCGCCGACGGGCGCCTCCGCGAGGTCGGGCACTCCAGCGGCTTCACGGCCAGGCGCAAGCGCGAGCTCGTCACCGAGCTCGCGCCCTACGAGACGGGCGAGCGCGGCAGCGGCGAGGCCTCGCGCTGGACGCACGGCCGCGAGCTCGAGTGGATCGCGCTGCGGCCCGAGCTCGTCGTCGAGGTGACGTTCGACCACGTCAGCGACGGGCGCATCCGCCACGGCACGAAGGTCGTCCGCTGGCGCGACGACAAGGCACCCGGAGAGTGCCGCGTCGACCAGCTCGACCAGTAGCGAAGAACTGGGGTGGCTCCCTAGTGCGCGCCGGCGGCGCGTGGTGAAGGATGCGTGATGTCGCACGGATCGCACCCGTCTCCCCCACTTGCGTGTGGTTCGGGCGCTTCACGGTTGAAGCACGGATCTTTTCCCGCTCATCGGGCGCCCCCACCCACCGGCATCGCTTCCGCCGGGGGTGGGGCCCGCTGATGCGTGCCTACGCCGGCGTCGCCGTGACGAGCGCGACGCCGTGACGCTCGCGTGAGGGCACGCCGAGCTCCCAGGTGAGCCGGTCGATGCGCCCGGCGCGCAGCGACGTCCGCACGGTCCAGCCGCGCAGCAGCTCGGCGAGGCCGGCCTCGTCGTAGACGCGCTGGAAGTCGTCGACCGATGCCTGCGCCGCGAACGGCACGGTCAGGACGAGCAGGCCGCCGGGGCGCACGAGCGCGCGCAGGCGCGCGAGCGCCGCGAGGTCGAGGCGCTCGACGGCCCCGACGTCGTCGAGAGGACGAGCGCCGGCCTTGGCCGCGGGCGCTGCGTCGATCGACGACGCGCTGTCGTAGTGCTCGAGGCCGAAGTGCTCGACGGCGCTCAGGACGACCGCGGCGTCGAAGGGCGCGGTGTTCGCGGGCAGCTCGTCGAGGCGGCAGTCGGCGTGCGTGAGGTTCGCGTGCGCCAGCGGGTGCGCCCGCGGGTCGACGATCGTCACGTCGTGGCCGAGCGTCGCGAGCGACAGGCCGACGGTGCTCTCGCTGCCGCCGACGTCGACGATCCTCGCCGGCGCGTCGAAGGCGCGCGCGATCGCGCCGAAGACGAACGGCTGCTCGACGATGCGCTCGTTGACGAGCAGGACCTCCATCGCTCCGGGCGCGTGCTGGACGGGGACCGGCGGGTTGAACCACAGGCCGGCCTGCGACGCGTAGCCGTCCGGCCCGCTCGCCCAGTTGAGGTAGGCGGCGCGGGCGGCGTCGAGCTGGGCGAGCTCGCCCCCGGGCTGCGGGACGTCGCGCCAGCCGAGGCCGGCGAGCATGTCGCGGGCCATGCGGTCGAGGTCGTCGAGGCGGTCGTGGATCGTCGGGCGCTCGAGGCCCTGGCTGCCCAGGCGCGCGTCGATCTCGTGGACCGTCATGTCGACGCGCGGGTCCAGCGCGCGGCGCAGCGGCCAGCCGAGCAGGCGCTTGAGCGTGGCGGCGGCGCTCAAGGGTCCTTCTTGGCGCCGGCGCCGACGGTCGTGTACTCCTTCGCGGCCATGGTGCAGAGCATGCCAGTCCTCGTCGCCCCCGCGGCCTTCGGCAACGACCTTCGCGCGCCGGTCGTCGCGGCGGCGATCGGGCGCGGCCTGGAGCGCGCGGGCTGCCCGCCGCCCGATCTGTGCCCCGTGTCCGGCGGCGGGCCGGGGACGATCGAGCTCCTGCTGCCGCTGCTCGGCGGCGAGACGGGCGACGGCTTCGCGCTCATCGAGGACGGTGCGACGGCGATCACCGAGCCGTCCGCCGGCGACGGCGCGGCGACGGGCGAGCGGCTCGCGGCGGCGGCCGCGACGGGCGCCGCGGTCGTGCTGCTCGCCGCGGCCGGCGCCGAGCTCGGGGACGCAGGCGCGCTGCTGGAGGCGCTCGGCGACCACGGCGGGCTGCGCGGCGCGGCGCTCGTCGTGCTCTGCGACGTCCGCGACCCGGGCGCGCCGGCGATCGCGCTGCGCGACGAGCGCGCGGCGCGGCTCGTCGCCGGCGTGCCGTTCGTCCTCGACGCGCTGGACTTCGACGCGCGGATGCGCGCCGCCCACGCGCTCGTCGCCGGCGAGGAGCGACTGGACCGCGGGACGCTGCGCGGGCGGGTCGCGGGCGAGATCGCGACCCGGGCGCGGCAGTCCGGGGTGCCCTGCCACGCCGTCGTCGGGGTCGACGCGATCGACCGCTTCGACGCCCGCATCCTCGACGTCCAGGCGATCCTGCGGGCGCAGACGATCGCGGAGCTCGAGGCCGCCGGCGAGGCACTCGCGGCGTACCTCTAAGAAGGCCATTTCACGCGCGCGCGGCGGTCGCCGCGCGGGCGCAGCGCTCGGCGAGCGCGCGTACGGCAGCGACGAGCTCGGGCGGCTCGTGGACCTCGAACTCCACGCCGAACATGCCGACGCGCATCGCGAGCCAGTCCAGCGAGTCGTCGCTCGTGCGGTACTCGCACGTGTGCTCGTCGATCGGCTCGACGGTGCCCCAGAGATACGGGCGCGCGCGGACCTGCCCGGCGGGCGCGTGCAGCGTCACGCGCGCCTGATGGCGCGACGGAGCGGCCTTGAGGTTCGCCGCGACGTAGGCGGCGGGGTCCTGCGCCGGCAGCGTGCGCGGCGTAAAGCGCGTGCCCGCCGGCCGCGGCCGCTCCAGGCGGTCGATGCGGAAGGTCCGCCAGCCCTCGCGGTCGCAGTCCCACGCGACGAGATACCAGCGGCGGCCGAGGTTCACGAGGCTGTGCGGCTCGACATGGCGCGTGCTCCGCGTCGCGTCGCGGCTGCGGTAGGCGAAGCGCAGGCGCTCGCGCTCGCGGCAGGCGCCGGCGATCGCCGTCAGCGCCTCCGGATCGACCATCGGGCCGCTCGCGGGCAGCGTCGCGAGGACCGACTGCAGCGCGTTGACGCGCCGGCGCAGGTGCGCCGGCAGGACCTGCTCGAGCTTGACGAGCGCGCGGATCGACGTCTCCTCGATGCCGGTCACCGACGCCCCGGCGGCCGTGCGCAGGCCGACGGCGATCGCGACCGCCTCGTCGTCGTCGAGCAGCAGCGGAGGCATCGCGGTACCGGCATGCAGGCGATAGCCTCCGGCGGGCCCGGTGACCGCATCCACCGGATAGCCCAGCTCACGAAGCCGCTCCACATCCCGGCGGATCGTGCGGCCCGACACGCCGAGCCGATCGGCGAGTTCGCCGCCGGGCCAGTCGCGGCGCGTCTGCAGGAGGGAGAGGAGCTTCAGGAGCCGGCCGGAGGTCTCGGTCATCCCGCCGAGGATCTCAGAAGTTGCGGCCAGGAACTGGCCTAGATCACTCGTAGCGTCCACCCCATGCCAACGAGATCGGAAGCACCCATGACGAAGCGCAGAACCGAGGTGAACCCCGACCCGGTGCCCGGCGCCGCGCCGGCGGCGGCGATCAGCGCGCGCGGCCTGCGCAAGTCCTTCGGCGACGTGCGCGCGCTCGACGGCGTCGACTTCGACGTCGCGCCCGGGACGGTGCTCGGGCTGCTCGGCCCCAACGGCGCGGGCAAGACGACGGCGGTGCGCGTCCTCACGACGCTGCTGACGCCCGACGCGGGCAGCGCGACCGTCGCGGGCCTCGACGTCGTGCGCGACGCCGCCGCGCTGCGCGAGCACATCGGGCTCGCCGGGCAGTACGCCGCGATCGACGAGAACCTCACGGGCCTCGAGAACCTCGTGATGGTCGGCCGGCTCTACGGCATGCCGCGCGCCGCCGCCAAGGCGCGCGCCCGCGAGCTGCTGGCGCGCTTCGAGCTCGACGAGGCCGCGGGGCGCACCGCCAAGACGTACTCCGGCGGCATGCGGCGGCGGCTGGACCTCGCCGCGGCACTCGTCGCCAAGCCGCCCGTGCTGTTCCTCGACGAGCCGACGACGGGCCTGGACCCGCGCAGCCGCCTGGCGCTGTGGACGACGATCGAGGAGCTCGTCGCCGAGGGGACGACCGTCCTGCTGACGACGCAGTACCTCGACGAGGCCGACCGCCTCGCCGACACGATCGCGGTCATCGACCACGGGCGCGTCATCGCCGAGGGCACGCCCGACGAGCTGAAGGACCGCGTCGGCGGCGAGCGCCTCGAGGTCCGCCTCGCCGACCCCGCCGCCGCGCCGCCGGCGACCGCGGCGCTCGCGCCGATGTCCGACGAGCCGCCCGCGACCGACGGCGCGCTCGTGACGCTCACGGTGCGCGCCCGGACCGGGGCGATCGTCGAGGCGGTGCGCCGCCTGGACGACGCCGGCGTCGGCGTCGACGACCTCGCGCTGCGCCGGCCGACGCTCGACGACGTGTTCCTCGCGCTCACCGGCCATGCAGCCGAGAACGCGGACGGCGACGACGGCGCGGAGGCGGCGGCATGAGCCGGCTCGTCGGAGACACGCTCGTCATCTTCGAGCGCAACCTCGTGCGTCTCACGCGGGCGCCCGACCTGCTCGTCGCGTTCACCGTCCAGCCGGTGATGTTCGTCCTGCTGTTCGTCTACGTCTTCGGCGGCGCGATCAGCACGCCGGGCTATGACTACAAGGACTTCCTCCTGCCCGGGATCATCGTCCAGAACATCGCCTTCGGCGGCTTCGTCACGGCGCTCGGGCTCAACGAGGACCTGCACAAGGGACTCATCGACCGCTTCCGCTCGCTGCCGATGGCGCGCGCGGCGGTGCTCGCGGGCCGGACGCTCGCCGACGTCGTGACGAACCTGCTGTCGATGGTGACGCTCGTCGTGACGGGGCTCATCATCGGCTTCTCGTTCGACGCGCCGCTGCTGCACGTGCTCGCCGGGGTCGGCCTGCTGCTGCTCTTCGGGTACGGGTTCTCGTGGGTCTTCGCGCTGCTCGGGATGCTCGTCTCCTCGCCGGAGGCGGCGAACTCCGTCGGCTTCCTCGCGGTCTTCCCGCTGACGTTCATCTCCTCGGCGTTCGTGCCGACGGCCTCGATGCCGGGTGCGCTGCGGTGGTTCGCGGACGTCAACCCGTTTACGACGATCGTCGACGCGATGCGCCATCTCTGGATCGGGGCGCCCGCGGGCAACGACGTCTGGGGCGCGCTCGTCTGGTCGCTCGTCATCATCGCGGTCTTCGCGCCGCTCGCCGTGTCGCGCTACCGCAAGGCCGCCGGCCGCTGACGCGACCGATGCTCGCCCTCGAGCGCGCGCGCCGCCGGCGCCCGCACAGCCGCACGAGCTCGGCCTGACCCGGCGCCCGGCTGCCCCGCGGCAGGCGCATGTGCCTGCAAAGCCCGTACGCTCGCGGGCAATGGCCGATGGACGACCCCGCCTGCCGACCCCGGGGGCCAAGCGCGCGATCGTCGTCGGCGCCGGGTCCTTCGGCACCGCCGTCGCCGTGCTGCTCGCGCGCGGCGGCTTTCGCACGACGCTGCAGACGCGCACCGCCGAGCAGTGCCGGCGGCTGCTGGCCGACCACGAGAACCGCGTCTACCTGCCGGGCGTCGAGCTTCCGCGCGAGCTGCGCGTCGAGAGCATCGAGGCCGGGCTCGGGCGCGCGGACTACGTCTTTCTCGCGCTGCCCTCCGGCAGCATCGGCGACACGATCCGCGAGCTGACGAAGGCCGGCCTCGGCACGCGCACGCCGGTCATCTCGCTCGCCAAGGGGCTTTCGCCGCCGCACGGCGTGGCGCCGACGGTGCTCCTGCGCGAGCGCTTCGGCGCGGGCCGGGTCGCCTGCGTCGCGGGCCCGTCGCACGCCCGCGAGATGGTGAGCGAGGGCGCCGGGCTCGTCGCGGCGTCGACGAACGAGGAGCTCGCACGAGCGCTCGCGGGCGTATTCATCCGCGCCGGCGTCGTCTGCGAGCAGTCCAACGACCCGATCGGCGTCGAGCTCGCGGGCGCGGCGAAGAACGCCGCCGCGCTCGCCGCGGGCGCGACCGAGGCGCAGGGCCTCAACGCCGCCGGCGCCGCCGCCGGGCACATCTTCGCCGAGGTCTGGCGCTTCGCCGAGTCCCAGGGCGCGCGGCCGGAGTCGATGCTCGGCCTCGCCGGGACGGGCGACCTCGTCGCGACGGTCCTCGCCCCGCAGAGCCGCAACCGGCGCGCCGGCGAGCTGCTGGCCGCCGGCGTGCCGACGAGCGAGATCCCCGAGCGCGTCGGGCAGGCGGTCGAGGCGCTGGAGACCGTGCCGCTGCTCGCCCGCGCGCTCGCGCAGGCGGGGCTCGAGGCACCGGTCACCGACGGCCTCGCGAAGCTCATCGCCGGGGAGCTGCCGCTGGACGACTGGGTCGCGCTCGTGCGCACGACGGTCCCGCCGCCGGCGCGCTGGCGACGGCCGGTCCCGCCCGGGTTCTGGCCGCGGCTGTGGGCCCGGCTCAGCCGGCGCCGCGAAGCGCCAGCGTCGTGACGACGGCCTCGTACACGCCGGCGCCGTAGGAGGCCTCGGCGACGCTGACGTTCGAGCGCTGCGCGGCCACCGCGCGCAGCGTCGGGTCGCGCTCGAGCGCGTTGGCGACGAACCAGAACCGGCCGACGTGGGCGGCGGTCTCGAGGTCCTCGCGGCTGTCGCCGACCGCGATCGCGTCCTCCGGCGCGAGGCCGCGCGCACGCATATGGCGCGCGACGCCGTTGGCCTTGGAGGCGCCGCGCGGGACGAGGTGGTAGGCGCGGACCTCCTCGAGCGCGACGAGGCGCGGCGAGCGGCGGTGCACGCCGCCGTTGTCGACGAGCCGCAGCGCGCCGTGGCCGTGCTCGGCGAGCAGCGCGTCGGCCTCGGCGGCGTCGACGAGGCCGCGGAAGAGGTGGGAGACCTCGCGGTTGCGATGCCACGGGTCGTGGTACTCCAGGCGCCCGTCGTAGTGCTCGAGCAGGAGCGCGGGGGCGCCCATCGCCTCGATCTGGTCGTGGATCGTCCCGGCCTCGCCACCCGGCATGAGCTCGCCGGTGAGCCAATGCTCCTCGCCGTCGAGCACGAGGCAGGAGCCGGCCTCGAAGATGTAGGACTCCTGGCCGATGAGGCGCGCGTCCTCCATGACCTGCGCCTGGCGCCGCCCGCTCATGAGCACGACCTCCGCGCCGGCGCGGTGGCAGGCCTGCAGCGCGCGGACGCCCTGCAGCGAGAAGCCGCCCTTGGCATCGCGCAGGAGCACGCCGCCCGGACCCAGCAGGGTGGCATCGAGGTCGACGTAGACGGCGCGCATCGCGCTACTCCGCGCGGCTGCAGGGCGCGCGCAGCGACACGAGCGGCGGGCGCTCGGGCAGCCCCGAGCCGGCGGCCGCCCCGTCGAGCAGGCGGCCCTCGCGGCGCATGCGGCTCGTGACGGCGCCGAGCACCGCGTCGGCCATCGGTCGCAGGTCGGCGAGCGGCTGGTGGCGGTTCTGGCGCACGTCGAGGTCGACCTGGGCGAGCGCGTCGATGCCGACGTCGGCGTGGACGTCGAGCAGGAGGCCCATCTCGACGGCGTAGCCGGTGCAGAACGGCATCCGCTCGAGCAGCTCGCGGCGGGCGGCGAACTCGCCGGCCAGCGGCTGGCGCACCTCGGCGAGCTCCGGATAGAAGGCCTGCAGCAGCGGGCGCGCGGTGAGCTCCGTGACGCGGCCGCCGCCGGCCGGCTCGGCCGGACCGCCGTTGGCCTTGAACGGGCGGCGGTAGAAGCCCTTGACGAACTGGACGCCGGGCTCGCAGACGAGCGGCCCGAGCAGGCCGCAGGCGAAGTGCGCGCCGAAGTCCTCGGAGTCGGCGTCGACGAAGCAGACGAGATCGCCGGTGGCGACGCTCAGCGCGCGCCACATCGCGTCGCCCTTGCCGATCGCCGGCCCGAACTCCGGCAGCAGCGAGGACGGGTTGACGACGTCGGCGCCGAGCCCGGCGGCGATCGCGCCGGTGCCGTCGCGCGAGTCGCCGTCGACGACGAGGACCTGGTCGAGGACCCCCGCCTCGCGCAGCGCGACGAGCGGCGCGACGATCGCGGCGATCGTCGCCGCCTCCTCGCGCGCGGGCACGCAGACGGAGATCGTCTCCTCGCGCGCCGCGCGCAGACGCGCGGCCGGAAACTCCGCATGATGAAACGAGCGCATGGTCCCGAGCAGGCTCAAGGCGCTCGTACTATGGCAAGCAGCTTGTCCGTCACCCCCGAAGCCCATCCCTGGAGCCGGCTGCTCGACCTCGCGCGCAGCGACGGCCGGCTCGTCCGCGAGGCCTTCGAGGGCGCCCGCGAGGCCGTCTGCGAGCCGCTGCCCGACACGCTGCACCCGGCGCTGACGGCCGCGCTCGGGCACGCCGGGATCGAGGCGCTGTGGTCCCACCAGGCGCAGGCGCTGCAGGCTGCCTGGGCGGGACCGATGATCGTCACGACCGGCACCGCGTCGGGCAAGTCGCTGTGCTTCAACCTCCCGACGCTCGACGTCCTCTGCCGCGACGCCAAGGCGCGGGCGCTGTACCTCTACCCGACGAAGGCGCTCGCCCAGGACCAGGCGCGGGCGCTCAACGCCTTCGGGCTGACGAAGCAGGTGCGGCCCGCGATCTACGACGGCGACACGCCGCGCGAGCAGCGCACGCAGGTCCGCCGCCGCGCGAACCTCATCCTCACGAACCCCGACATGCTGCACATGGGGATCCTGCCCAACCACCGCGCGTGGGCGGACTTCTTCGCGAACCTCGCGGTCGTCGTCGTCGACGAGGCGCACGTCTACCGCGGGGTCTTCGGCTCGCACGTCGCCAACGTCCTGCGGCGCCTGCGGCGGATCGCCAACGCCTACGGGACCGAGCCGCGCTTCCTGCTGGCGAGCGCGACGATCGCCAACCCCGTCGAGCTCGCCGAGCGGCTGACGGGCCTTGAGGACATCGCACTCGTCGACCGCGACGGCGCGCCCGGCGCACGGCGCGAGATCGCGATCTGGAACCCGCCGCTGACCGACGCGGCGCTCGGCACGCGGCGCAGCGCGCTCGCCGAGGCGGCCGAGATCGTCGGCCACCTCGCCCGCCGCGGCGCGCGCACGATCTGCTTCATCAAGTCGCGCCGCGCGGTCGAGCTCGTCGCGCGGATGGTGGCGCTCGAGGACCCCAAGCTCGCCGACCTCGTCGTCCCCTACCGCGCCGGCTACACGCCCCAGCAGCGCCGCGAGCTCGAGGGCCGGCTCATGCGCGGCGAGCTGCTGGCGGTCATCACGACCGACGCGCTCGAGCTCGGCATCGACATCGGCGCGCTGGATGCCGCGGTCGTCGTGACGTTCCCCGGGACCGTCGCCTCGCTGCGCCAGATGTGGGGCCGCGCGGGCCGGCGCGGGCGCGGCCTGGCGATCTACGTCGCCGGCGAGGACGCGCTGGACCAGTTCTTCTGCCGCCATCCCGACGAGTTCCTCGATCGTGCCGTCGAGGCCGCGATCCTCGAGTACGAGAACGAGCAGATCCACCTCGCGCACCTGCTCTGCGCCGCGCACGAGGGGCCGCTGAGCGCCGGTGACGCGCAGACGCTGGGGCCGCGCTGGGAGGGGCACGCGCAGGCGCTCGTGGCCGCCGGCGAGCTCGTCGAGCGCCGCGGGGAGTACCTCCTGCGCCACCCCGAGGACTATCCGGCAGCGCGGGTGTCGCTGCGCTCGGCGTCGCCGGACTCGTTCGCGATCGTCGACGTGTCCTCGGGCGAGCTGCTCGGGACCGTCGAGTCCGCGCGCGCCCACACGACGGTCCACGACGGCGCGATCTACCTGCACCAGGCGCGCTCGTACATCGTCCGCGCACTCGAGCTCGACACGCAGCGCGCGCTCGTCGAGCCCTTCACGGGCGACTTCTACACGCAGCCCAAGAAGGAGACGATGACGGAGATCGAGGCGCTGCTGGACCGGCGCTCGACGCTCGGCGTGCAGCTCTCCTTCGGTCGCGTCGCCGTGACCGAGCAGGTGCTCGCCTACCAGCGCAAGAAGCTCTCCGACCACTCGATCGTCGACCTCCAGGGGCTCGACCTGCCCGAGACGACGTTCCAGACGCAGGCGCTGTGGTTCGAGCTCGACGACGACCTGCTCGCGTCCGACTTCCCGCTCGAGGTGCTGCTGGGGTCGCTGCACGCCGCCGAGCACGCGCAGATCGCCGTCCTGCCGCTGCTGGCGATGTGCGACCGCTGGGACATCGGCGGCCTGTCGACGAACGCCCATCCGCAGACCGGCGCCCCGACGATCTTCATCTACGACGGGCACCCGGGCGGCGTCGGCATCACGCGCCAGGGCTTCGCGCGCTTCGAGACGCTCGTCGGCGACGCCCACCGGCTGATCGCCGAGTGTCCCTGCGAGCAGGGCTGCCCGTCGTGCGTGCAGTCGCCGAAGTGCGGCAATCTCAACGAGCCGCTGGCGAAGGCCGGCGCGCTCGAGCTCATGGCGCGGATGCTCGAGCGCTGAGGCCGGCGTGGGGGCGACGTTGCAGGCCTTGAGCCTTTCGCAACGAAGACCGACGCTGCTCTCATGCATCTGCGTGCCGCCGCCGCGCTGGTCGTCCTCGCGGCCGGTCTCGTCCTCGCCCCCGTGGCGCCGGCGGCCGCCGGCGGCACCCCCGCGCCGTTGCGCAGCGGCGGTGCCGCCTACGGCTCGGCGCTGCCCCGGCCCGACGCGCGCCCCGTCGTCAGCCGCCTGAAGATCGCCCCGCGCGACGTCGTCGCCGGCGCTGCGCTGCCGCAGATCCGCGTGCGCCTGCGCCAGCGCGGCATCACCCGCGTGCGGGCCCGCGTCGTCGTCGTGCGGCTGCCGGGCAGCCGCCCGGTCGCGCGGATCTCGCTCGGGTGGGTCAAGCCCGGGCAGCGGCTGACGGTCGCCTGGCCGGCGGGCGTCGCTCTGCGAGCGGGGCGCTACGTCGTGCGCCTGCATGCGAAGGACCCGCGCGGGCACACGCTCGCGCGCAGCGCGCGGCACCCGGGGCGCGCGCGGATCATCGTGCACCGGGCGCCGGCGGCTGCCCCCGTCCCGGCCGTTCCCGCCGTTCCCGCGCCGGCGCCGGTCGCCGCGTTCCCGGCGCCGGGCCCGTCGCCCGGCGGCCCGGGCGTGTTCCCGGTCGCCGGGGCGTTCGACTTCGGCGGGGCCAGCGGCCGCTTCGGCGCCGGCCGCCCCGGCCACATCCACCAGGGGCAGGACATCATCGCGGCCGCCGGCCTCCCGGTCGTCGCACCGTACGCAGGCGTCGTGAGCAGCACGAGCTACCAGGCTCGTGGTGCCGGTGAGTACGTCGTGCTGGACGCGATCGACGGCCGCGACTACTTCTTCGCGCACTGCGTCCGCGGGTCGACGGCCGTCGTGGAGGGCGCCGCGGTCGCCGCCGGCCAGCAGCTCTGTCTCGTGGGTCAGACCGGCGACGCCGAGGGACCGCACCTGCATTTCGAGATCTGGAACGTCGGCTGGCGGGTCCCGGGCGGCTACCCGATCGACCCGCTGCCCGAGCTGCGCACCTGGGCCGGGGTGTAGTGCTCAGATGAGCGCGGCCTCGACGCGCACGCCGTCGGCGTGCAGCCGGCCCCGCAGCGCGTCCATCCGTTCCGGGTCGGCCGCGATGCCGGCGATCGCGCCCCCCGAGCCGGTGTAGGTCGCGCTGAGCCCGAGCTCGCGGGCGGCGGCGATCATCGCGGCGTGGCGCGGATCGAGCTCGAAGATGCTCGCGCGGACGTCGTAGCCGGCGTCGAGCGCGGCGGCGAACGTGGGCTGGTCGTCGTGCTCCAGAGCGGCGCGCGACTCGTGCGCGAACCTGGCGAGCGTGCCCATCGCGGCGACGACGCGCGGTTCGCCGGCTTCAAAGCGCGCGCGAACGCCGGCGTGCGCGGGCCCCGACGCGCCGCCCGACTTCGGGTCCCAGGCGACGAACAGCGGTGGCAGCAGCCGGGCGTCCAGCGGCTCGTTCGCGCCCCGGGCGAAGTCCATGAAGACAAGGCCGCCGTAGGCCTGCACGACGCGGTCCTGCAGGCCGGCGGCGATCCCGAGCTCCTCGGTCTCGCAGGCGAGCGCGATGTGCGGCAGGCGCTCTTTCGCGATCGTCGTGTCGGTGAGCTGCGCGAGCGCCCGCAGCGTCGCGATGACGATCGCGCTCGAGCCGCCGAGGCCGACCTCGCGCGGGATCGTGCTGCGGTAGCGGATGCGCACGGGCGTCGGCAGCGGCGCGCAGTCGCGCTCGAAGCGGGCGACGGCCGCCCGGATGAGCCGTTCGCCGCCCTCGGGCCACTGGTCGTCGCCTGCGGGCGCGATGTCGAGCGCGTCCGCCGCGACGACCTCGACCTCGGCGGCGAAGTTGCGCAGCGTCACGCTGAGCGTCGCGCCGCCGTAGCCGTCGGACGGGTGGCCGGCGAGGCCCGTACGGGCGAGCGCGCTAGCCGTCGCCATCGGGCAGCGTGCGACGCAGCCGGTCGCCGAAGCCGGGATCGGTGAGCGCGAACGCGAGGAAGGCGGCGGCGTAGCTCTCGTGGTTGCCGACGTCGTGGCGGTCGACGTCGCCGACGTCGACCGCGACGACGCGCTCACCCGCGGCGACGAGGTGGGCGATCGCGTCGGTGAGCTCGAGCTCGCCGCGCGCGCCCGGCGGGGTCGCGCGGAGGGCGGCGAAGATCGCGGGCGTCATGACGTAGCGGGCGCTGACGGCGAGCGTGCTCGGTGCAATCGACGGGTCGGGCTTCTCGACGATCGCCGTCACACGTCCCGCGCCGTCGGTCGACACGATGCCGTAGCGGCCGGTGTCCGCCCGCGGCACCTCGCGGACGGCGATCGCGCACGCGGCGCCATGCTCGTCGAGCGCCCGCGCGAGCCGCGCCACGACGTCGTGGGGCTCGCGCGTGCCGAGGATCGCGTCGCCGAGCGCGATGGCGAACGGCTCGTCCGCGGCGACGAGCGGCTCGGCGCAGAGGACGGCGTCGCCGAGCCCGCGCGGCGCGGCCTGGACCGTCCAGGCGAACGTCACGCCGAGGTCGTCGTCGCTGGCGAAGTGCGCCTCGATCGCCTCCTTGCCGCGCGCCGTCACGAAGGCGACCCGCTCGATCCCCGACCGCGAGAGCTCCTCGACGACGTGCGCGACGACCGGTCTGCCGCCGACCGGCAGCAGCTCCTTCGGCACCGCCTTCGTCGCAGGCAGCAGCCGCGTTCCGAGGCCGGCGACGGGCACGACTGCGGTCGTCACGAGCGGCACGGACGGCGAACGCTAGTCGACCGCCCCCACGACGGCGGTATCCTCACCGCCGCGGCGAGATAGCTCAGTTGGTAGAGCACACGACTGAAAATCGTGGTGTCCCCGGTTCGAGTCCGGGTCTCGCCATCCACGAAACGCCTGCAAATATGCATCTTCTGATGCGCAGGTGCCTAGCCGGGAAAAGGCCCACGAACCGCCGTCATGGGTCTTTTCGCGATGCCGCAAGTCAAGTCGCGTGATGTGGTGTAGGAGCTCGTCGGGTGCTGCTCAGGCGGCGAGCGCCGCGGGTTCCTCCTGTTCGTTGTTGTTGGGGAGAGAGATGTCTCGGTCCGTGATCTCGCAGAGGATGAGGCGCATGGACTCGTCGGAGAGGTAGCGGCGGCAGACGAGCCATTCGTCGTTTTGCTCGATCAGCAGGGCGCCTGTGAGGCGTAGCGCGGAGGCGTCGTTGGGGAAGATGCCGACGACGTCGGCGCGGCGGCCGATCTCGCGGTTGACGCGCTCCAGCGGGTTCGTCGACCGCAGCTTGGACCAGTGCGAGGTCGGGAACGCGAAGAACGCCAGCAGGTCTTCCTCAGCCTGCTCGAGCAGTTCGGCGACCTTGGGCGCGATTGGTGTGAGGCGTTCGATGACGTCGCCGACGCGACGCCTGGCTTCGTCGCGGTCGGTGGCGTTGAAGACCTCCCTGAGGGCGGCGGAGACCAGTCCGCGCTGGGCGGGGCGGCAGTGGCCGTGCATGTTCCTGACGAAGTGCACGGTGCAGCGCTGCCACGGCGCGTCCAGGACGCGGGCGATCGCGTTCTTCAGGCCCTCGTGGTGATCGGAGATCACGAGCCGCAGACCATGCAGGCCGCGGGCCCGCAGGCCGCGCAAGAACAGTGTCCAGAACGCCTCGGACTCGACTTCGCCGATGTCCAGGCCGATCACCTCACGGACGCCGTCTGAGTTGACGGCGTAGGCGACGACGAGGGCCTTGGAGACGACGCGGCCGCGGTCACGGACCTTGACGTGCTTGGCGTCCAGCCACAGGTACGGGTAGGCCGCCGTCAGCTCGCGCGAACGGAACTGCGCCACGTGCTCGTCGAGCTCGGTGCACATCCGGCTGACGCGGTCCTTGCTCATGCCCTGGATACCGAGCTGCTCGACGAGCCGATCGACCTTGCGGGTACTCACGCCGTTGACGTAGGCCTCCATCACGACGCTGACGATCGCCTGCTCACAACGCCGCCGCGGCTCCAAGAAGCTCGGGAAGTACGCCGGCCCCGAGCGCGTGCGGGGGATCGCGAGGTCGATCTCGCCGACCCTGGTCTCCCACGCCCGCTCGCGGTATCCGTTCAGATGCGTCACGCGGCCCTCGGCGCGCTCGCCCCGGCCGGCGCCCGTCAGCTGCGCGACCTCGGCCTCCATCAGCTCGCGCACGACGATCGCGACGGCGTCGCGCAGCAGGTCTCCGTGCTCGCCGCTCATCGCGCGTGCGACGACATCAGCAGGGGTCATCATCCGATCCTCGGCCATCGTGGTGCTCCTTCTCATCGACTTCTGGAAGAGCCGACGAGCTTGGACGCCGCGGTGGTCGGACAAACCTTCAGCCCGAACCCGCGACGCCTCCTACACCACTTCTACAGACGTGACCATGCCGCATGCTTGCCGCCGATAACGAGAGCCCAACTTATACGGCGCTGCTCGCGTCGGGAGCACTCAGCCAGTGCCCCCACACGGCGAGAATCGGGTGGTGTCCTCGCATCGAATGTCACCCCTGGAGCGCTACTGGAAGCGCTCGGCGGCAAGCTCGAGATCCACGCTTGCGGAACAGGCGCTTGACATGCGTCTTGACCGTCTCTTCGCTGAGCACGAGCTCCGATGCCGGTCTGCTTGACCTCGTTCGGTGGAAGGCCCGTGGCTTGCCGTCGGCCTCGGCGGGCCGGCCACGTGCGAGGCCATGTTCTCCGAGCAGTTCGATCGAAGCGAGCGACGGCTTCGCTGAACTCGTCCCGGCGAGCTGGTGCGCCGTCTCGCGCCGCCGCCGCCCGGCAGATGGTCAGAGCGGCCAGGTCGGGCTCGAGACGGCGCCCGGCATGGCCTTCTCCCAGAGCTCGCCGATGTGTCTGAGGTCGCGCGCGTCGAGGTGGGCGAAGAGCATCTCGCGGACGATCCGGTGATGGGTGACCTGCGCCTCGCGCAGACGCTCGAGCCCCTCGGGCGTCAGCCCGACGAGGAAGCTGCGGCCGTCGTCGGGGTTGGGGACGCGCTCGAGGAGCCCAAGCTTGATGAGGCGGTCGACCGAGCGCGAGATGCCGCTCGGGCTGAGGTTGTGGCGCAGCCCGAGCTCCCCGATCGGGAGCCGGTGCTTCGGCGCCGTCACCAGCGTGATGAGGAGGCCGTACGCGTCGATCCCGACACCGTGCTCCGCCGCGAGCTGCCCGTCGAGCTCTCGGAAGATGGTCGAGTGGACGCGGAGCATCCCTCGCCACGCGGCGAACTCGTCGGCCGAGAAGGGGTCGGGCTCGGGGGGCGCGGTCGACGGGATGGGCGGCTCGCTCATGAGTTATTTGACTTCTGCAAATACCCGGTCTAGTGTTTGCATCTCGCAAATACCTTACCGTCTCCACCCGGGAGGAAGAAGATGACCGCCACCACCACACCGTCGAAGGTCCTGGCGCCGGATGAGGGGATGCGCCTTCCGTCGGGTCCCGGCCGGGACCTCATCTTCAAGGTCACGGGCGAGGAGACCGGTGGCGCGATCGACTACTTCATCTGTGAGGTCGCACCGCATGGCGGGCCGCCGCTGCACGTGCACCACGACCGCGACGAGATGGTGCACGTCCAGCGTGGCCGCTTCAAGGTCCGGGTCGGCGAGGAGGAGCACCTCCTCGAGGCAGGCGGCTTTGCCTACATGCCGATGGCACTGCCGCACGCGTTCCTGAACCTCACCGATCAGCCGGCCGAGCTCATCGTCACGTTCGTGCCGGGCGGCGGGCACACGTTCTTCGAGGAGCTCGGGCCCGCGACCAGGATGGCGAACCCCGACCGGGCCCAGATCGCGGCGATCTTCGAGCGCCACGGGATGACGCTCCTCGGGCCGCCGCTCAGCGCCGACTGAGCCTCGGTGCGCGTCCTCTTCACGACGACCCCCGGACGCGGGCACTACCTCGCGATGGTCCCGCTCGCGGCCGCGTGCCGCGAGCGAGGCCACGAGGTGCTGTGGGCGACCGCCGAGGCGGCGTGCGAAGGGCTCCGCGTGCGCGGGTTCGGCGCCGTCGCCGCCGGCCTGCCCGAGGGGGCGACCTCGGGTGACCGGCGCTTCCCCGACCGGGCCGGCCCGATGCTCGAGGACCTGCTGCCCGTGGTCCGCGAGTGGGCGCCGTCGCTGCTCGTCTGCGACGCGCTGGAGTACGCGGGGCCGATGCCGCCGGGCTCGCGGGCGTGCCGCACGCGACCCACGCGTTCGGCTCGCCGATGCCGCCGGCCGTGATCGACGATGCGGCGGACGCGATGGCGCCGCACTGGCGGGCACACGGTCTGCAGCCACGGCCGCACGCGGGGCTCTTCGAGCACCTCTACCTCGACATCTACCCGCGCAGCCTGCAGGCGAGCCGCGTGCCGGTCGGGACGACCGTGCAGCCGATGCGCCCGGCGCCGATCGTGACGCCGGTCCCGGATGCCGGCGTGCCGCTTGTGTACGTGACGTTCGGGACGGTCTTCGGCCGCGAACTCAGCTGCCATCGCACGGTGCTCGAGGGGATCGCGGACCTCCCGATCCGGGTGCTCGTCACGCTCGGCCCGGGCGCCGACCCTGCCGCGTTCGGGGCGCAGCCGCCGAACGTCGACTTCGCCGAGTTCGTCCCGCAAGCCGAGATCCTTCCCCGCGCGTCGGCCGTTCGTGTCGCACGCCGGTTCGGGGACGTTCCTCGCCGCGCTCGCCGCGGGCCTTCCGCAGCTCCTCCTGCCGCTCGGCGCCGACCAGTTCAGCAACGCGGCCGCCGGCGCCGCGACCGGGGCCGCGATCCGCATCGATCCCGAAGCCTTCGACGCCGCCGCGGTGCGGCAAGCGCTCGTGCAGCTCCTCGGCGAGCCCGCCTACGCCGCCGCAGCGGCGCGGACGCAGGGCGAGATCCGAGCGATGCCTGCGCCCGACGAGGTCGCGGCCGGACTGGAACGTCTCGCCGACCGCGCGCCGACGGCCGCGCAACCCTGACTCTGGAACCATCTCGTGTTCAGTACGACCTCAGAGCTCGACGCGGTCGCGTTCGCCATTGCCGCGAAGACGCCGACCGCACGCGCAGCGCACTCCGGCTCCGCGTGCCGGCCAGCGGAGCCCTCCGGTGCTCATGCGGGGTTCGGTTTCCCGATGGCGAGACCCGGACTCGAACCGGGGACACCACGATTTCCAGGCGCAGCGCAGAATGCCTCTAATCGGGCCGAAATCCCTGCGTAGAAGCTGGTTTTCAGCTCCTGTCTCGCGATCGGCGAAAAGTCGTAATTTGCGGACTTCCATAAGGAGGTTCAGGCACTGAGATCGCCCAAGGCGCCTAAACGATGGAGGCGGTGGCCACCGCTACCGGCCATGGTGGCACTGCCGCGCAAACGATATGAGCGGCCGCTCAAGGCGAGAGCCACGGGCGGATACTGCACGACGTGAACGACGCGGTTATCGCGGCGATCCGACGCCTGTGCGAAGCCGAGCGCGCGAGGCGAGAGGCGATCGACGAACCCATCCGACTTGGCGTCGTGCGCTCACGACGACTCGTCACGGGCAGCCTGATCGGCAGCAGGGCTGTTTCGCAGGGGCCTTGGACACAAGGGATTCGCCGCCGACTCAAAACCAAGCGACCACGATTCCCGTCGTTGTGATTCTGGGGCCTGGACACGTACGGGACTCTTCCGTACATTGGGGTCATGGCGACGCCGGCCAGATCGCGGCGGATCGAGATCCGCGTCACGGAAGAGGAGCACGCCGCCGAAGAGGCCGCGGCGCGCACGCTCGGCGTGAGCTTGAGCGAGTTCTTCCGGCAGGCTGCCAGTGCGCGGGCGGCGGATGTGCTCGCCGAGCGCTCACGAGTCGTGCTTGACGCCGACGAGGCGCAGCGATTCCTCTACGCGCTGGACCACCCCGACCGCTACGTCGAACGGCTGCGCTGGCTCGCCGACGAGCCGTCGGTCCTGTCGGAGTGAGCGGCGAACCGGTCCGCGTCGAACCGCTACAGCGCGGGCGCCATCACGTCGGCGACTTCACATGTGGCAACCCCGCGCTCGACCGCTGGCTGCATGCCTCTGCCGGCCAAGCGCAGCGCGCCGACGTCGCCCGCACGTACGTCGCAGTTAGCGACGGGCGGGCAGTCGTCGGCTACTACACGCTCGTCGCGGGCCACGTCGAGTACAACGACGCGCCCCGCGCGGTCACCAAAGGTGTCTCGCAGTATTTTCCGATCCCCGTCGGCCTCATCGTGCGACTGGCCGTCGCGACCACCCTCCAAGGGCGCGGACTCGGCAGCGACCTGCTCCGCGACGGACTACGCCGCCTCGTCGCCGCGTCCGAGCAGGTCGGGATGCGCGCCGCGCTCGTGCACGCCATCGACGAGCACGCTGCCGCCTTCTACCGCCGCCACGGCTTCGAGTCCGCGACCACCGACGGCATGACGCTCATGCTCCCGCTCGCGGCGGTGCGCCACGCGTTTACCGCCGACACTTGAGCGCTGCAAGCCCGCCGACGCGGCCACGCGCATTCCATCGCAACGAAAAGGCCCACGGACCCCGCCATGGGCCTTTTCACGTAGCAAACGACCGCAAAGTGCAGGAAAACGCGGACGCAGCCGGATACCCGGAGCCCGACGAAACTCCCTGGAAATCGGCCGACTCGAAGACGAGCAAAGCATGACTGAAAATCGTGGTGTCCCCGGTTCGAGTCCGGGTCTCGCCATCAAGCGAAGGCCTGCAGAGCCGCCATTATGCTGCACTGCCGCTCGCGGTCTCGTCGGCCTCAAACGGTCCTACCGGCCTTTTCGGGCCTTTTCAGGAGCCTCCGGCGGGCCCATGCAAGGGCTACGACGCAGGACGGGCCTCGGCATGTCTGGGCCCGTCAGGCACCGTCACGTGCCGTGGCCGGTCGGGGCCCTGATCGACCCTCGCGTTCGCCGCTACTCGCCCTTCGCGAGCGCCGATCTCAACTGTGAGCGCGACTTGAGCGAGAGCTTGGAGTAGGCGTGGGAGAGGTGGTACTCGACGGTCTTGGCGGTCACGAACAGCGCCTGGGCGACCTCGCGGTTAGTCATGCCCTCGGCGGCCATACGGGCGACGCGTAGCTCCTCGGCGGTGAGCGAGTCGACCCCCGTGCGAGCGACCCGGAGAGGCGACAGCCGCAGGACCGTCGTGTCGGCGGCGTCGGTGATCTCGTCGATCACCCCGGGCTCCGAGTCGGTACGTGGGCGCATGGTCGCGACGACCAGCATGCCGAGGCCGTCGAGCCTGCGCGCGAGGTAGCAGCACCTGATCCGAGGCACTCCGAGGCCACGGCTCGCGCACGCCCCATCCGGGTTGCAGTAGCCGTAGCCCATCGCGAGCGCGCTCAGGGCCGCACACAGCGCCGGCTCGTCCGCGGCGGCGCGCAGCAGGTCGACCGCCTGCTCGTTGTGCGCGAGGCCCGCGAGCGGCGCCGACGCGTTGAGCGCCGCGCCGCGCGCGGAGTGCGCCGTCCCAGAACACGCCCGTCCCCGGTCACCTCGGCGGCGGACAGCGCATCGTGGGCGGCGCACAGGGCGAGGTCGAGATCGAGGCGCTGGAGCGCGAGGGCCGAGACGCCGGCGAGGAGTCGCGCGACCTCGGCCAGCTCGCGATCGCGGCCGACGAAGCCGGTCAGCGTGGCAGGGAGAGTCGTCATCAGATCCCTCGGCCGCGCCGAGGCAAGCGCAGACGAATGAGCGCCCGCACGTGAGCCACCCGGCCGCCATTGGGTGCGCGTTGGCAGAACGCGCATCACGGACGATCGCGACGCCTCCGAGCTCGCTCGCCGGGGCGACCGCGCGTTCGAGCAGGTGGTCATGAACGACCGCGACATCCCGGGACGTCCCGACCCCAGCGACTGCACCTAGACAGCGCCGAACATGCTCTCGAGTCGCGCTGCGACGAGCACGTCGCCTTCTATGCTGCAGCGGCCCGCGGCCATCGCGATGAGCGGACTCGTGAGCCCGGCGGCAACGCGCAGCCAGTCAGCCAGGCCGAAGTAGATCGTGACGGCGGCGTCGAGCGGGGCCGGCTCCACGAGTCGGGCGCGCCCGTTCCGCGCGTCGACCTCGATCGCCCATCGCCACGGAGCGTCGGGCGGGAGGGCGATCGCGAACGGCTCGATCTCGTAGGCGACCACGCCCTGAAAACCCGCGGCGTATGTCGGTTGAAAGCCGCGCACCATCCCGCGGAGCAGGGCCCGTTGCCGCCGCGGCTGGGCGAAGCGCTGCTCCAAGGTCTCGTCGTCCTGGTCTCCGATGAACGCTGCCAGCGCGCGCCGCCCGGTTCGGGCAGCGAGCGCGCGCACGGGCCGTGGGCGCTCCGCGGCGCGCGGGGGAGTCGGTGCCGGGCGACCGTCCAGTTCGGCACGGGAGATCGCGGCCTGGGCTATCACCCACTTCATGCCGGCGCGCTGTGCGCGCGCCTCTGCCTCCGTCAGGATGGCCTGCGCCTCGTCGCGATCGCCGGCCCGGCCACGGCGGTGGAGCGCGACGGCGAGATCGATCTGCGTCCATGCGCCCAGCAGCCCGGGGGTGAGCTCCTCCGCGCGAGCTGCCCCGACGCGGAGCTCGGCGACGGCGGACTCCGGGTTGCCGAGCAGGAGCTCGAGCCGGCCGATGTGCCACTCGGGCGGGTGGCCGAAGACCAACGCCGGGAAGTTCATCGGCAGGAGGCCTCGGAGCGGCTCGAACAGAGAGCGCAGGCGAGCCGCCGCGCTGCGATCGCCCACGGTCGTCGCCGCCAGGGCGAGCCAGCACAGCCCCCACGGCATATGCCCGTCGGGGCGGCGGAGCTCCGACAGATCGTCGTCCAGGAGCCTCGTCAGGTGTGCGCGGGTGGCATCGCGATCACCCCTGAGCGCAGCGCCCATCGTGGCGACGCTCCCCATCCACCCCCACTCCGGATAGGCGGCCACCAAGCCGTTCATCGTCGCGCAGAAGGTCGTGGTGTCAGCGTCGTAGATCCACGCCGTGATGACGAGCGGCAGCCCCTCGACGCACAGCTGGATGTCGGGACGCAGCCGGCGGACGATCGCGCCGCCGCGACGAATGAGCTCCTCCGCGCGGACACGATCACCGCGGTCCAGCCCCCGGAACCCGTGAGCGATATCGATCTCCCACGTGAAACGGGGGCTGCTCAGCCGCTGCCCCACCTCATCGATCCGGGCGATGGTCGCATCGCATTGCGCAACTCGCGCATGCACGTAGTGGGCGTAGGCGACCCACAGCAGCACGCGGAGCAGCAGTTCGTCGCGACCGCAGCGCTCGGCCGCACCGACGAGGTCCAGGAAACCGTCCGATTGCTCGATCCAGCCGAGCCGCTCCGGGGAACGAGCGAAGGTGGCGGTCATCCGCGCCAGCCCGGCCAGAACCTCTCCCTCCGCCGTGGCCAGCCGGCGCCTGAGCTCGTCCGCGTGCGCGACGAGTCCCGCCAGTTCGGCGTCGTCCTCGGCGTAGGCGAGCGCGAAGCACAGGCGGCTGGTCATCTGCAGCCCGAGCCGCGGCGCGCCGAACCCGAGTTCAGCGATCGCCTCCCGCAGCAGCACCACCGTCAACGGGTCATCCCCGGGGAGCTCCCAGCCGAAGCCGATGTCCCCGCCGGCGAACCCGAGCGCGGCGCGAGCCAGAGTCTCGACGTCGCCCGCGGCGCGCGCGGAATCACCCGCCGCGCGGAACGCCTCCCGAGCGCGCGGCAAACGCGCGGCGAGCAACTCCTGGTCGCCGAGGTCCAGCAGGATCGCGCTGCGGGTCGGGCGGTCCTCCGCGGCGACCAGCGCCAGCGCGCCGCGCAATTGGACAGCGGCCTGCTCGTGATCGTGCTTGACGGCCGCCACCGATGCCGCGTGCCGGTGAGCGCTCACCGCCGGCTCCGGCCCGGTGAGCGACACGGCGAGCGCGCGGTGGCGGGCCACCTCGGTCGGCTCAGGCTCGGCCTCCTGCTCCAGCGCCTCGGCGATCGCCAGATGCAGCCGGGCGCTTTCCGCGCCGTGGAGTTCAGCCAGAAGCGCCTCGCGGATCAGCGCATGCGGGAACGCCACGGCCGGCTCGTCCGCCGGCAGCTCGTCCACGAGCCGCTCCGTCACGGCCTCGGCGATCGCGGCGGCTGCCGCAGCAGGCTCCATCCCCGCCGCCCGGCCAGCGAGGGCCACGCGCGCCGACGGGCCGATCGCGGCGATCGCGGCGAGCAGTTGTGCGGTGCTCGGAGCGACCCGCATCAGCCGCTCCTCGACCAACCCGGCGACCGCGTCGGGGACCGGTGCGCTGTCCAGCGCCGCGCCGTCACGCAGCACCCCGCGCTCGTCCAGATCGCAGGCCAGCTCGGCCGCGAAGAAGGGGTTCCCCGCGGTGCGGGTAAGTAGGCGCGACGCGAGTCCTGGGGTGATCGCTCGCCCGATTCGCGCCGCGACCAGCGCGGCCAGACCGCCGGCGTCCAGACCGGCGAGCCGCATCTCGCTGAGGTCCCGGGTACGCCGCAGCCCGCTGAGCAGCCGCGATACAGGATGTGCCCGCCCCAGCTCACGATCGCGGGCGGTGACCAAGAGCAGCAGGCCCGCCGGCGGCGGACTGTCGAGCAGATAGCCCAGCGCCTGCGTCGACGCCGGATCACACCAGTGGGCATCATCGAGCACAACCACCAACGGCGCGCCGCCGGCTGCGCACGCCAGCGCCGAGGCGATCCCGCGCAGCACCCGGTAACGCCCGCCCTCCGCGGAGGCTTCGGCTCCGCTCACGGCGGCGTCAGATTCGGTCGCGTACACGCTCAGCTCGGGCACCAGCGCGCACAGATCGCTCCCGCCGGTGCGCGCGAGCTCGTGGCGGCGCGCCTCATCTGCCGCGCCGGCGATCTCGCCGATCGCGCGCACCCACGGCTCGAACGGCACGGTCACCTCCGGCGGGCAGCGGGCCAGCGCCACGATCGACCCCGCGGCGTGCGCCTCGCTCGCAACGGCCGCCGCAAGCCGGGTCTTGCCGATCCCCGGCTCGCCCAGTACGAGCGCCGCCCGGCGCCCCACCCCGGCCACGACCGCGTCGCGCAGCACGCCAAGCTCACGCTCACGGCCGATCAACGGTTCGCGCTCGTACGCTGCCAGTCCCACGGGCAGCGGCGGCCGGGCCAGCTCATGCACGACGTCCGGGAGCCGAGCGGTGGCGCCCGGAAGACGCTCATGGCGGAGCTGGAAGACCGGCTCGGCACGCTCCAGGCCCTTCAACCGCGGACGCCCGATCTCCACGAGTGACACGCTGGCCGGCAGCTCATTGACCACGAGCGCATGGGTCGCCGCGGAGAGGAACACCTGGCCACCGGCCGCCAGCGCGCGCAACCGGGCACAGCGATTCAGCACCGGGCCGGCGTAGTTGCGCTCCCCGCGAAGCCGCGCATCGCCGGAGTGCAGCGCCATCCGCACTCGGACTTCCAGCCCCTCCGGCCACGCCTCCGCGCTCAGCGCCAGCTGAGCATCGAGCGCGGCCGCGATTGCGTCCGCGGCCCGCTCGAACGCCGCCATGACGCTGTCGCCCTCACCCTGCTCCACAGGACGCACCCCGCGGTGGCGCTCGATCGCCCCATGGACGATGACCTCGTGGCGATCCATCACGACCGCCATACCGTCGGGATCGCGATCCCACCGCGGCGTCGAGCCCTCTACGTCGGTCAGCAGGAACGTCACCGTCCCAGCCGGCAGCGGCCGATGCTCCGCCTCCGGGCCCCCGTTCACGGCGTCGAACTCCAGAACCCCGGCCGCACGGTCGGAGCCTACAGAGCGACGTTGGGCGGACCACGATTGGCCCGAGCGTCCTCGACCGCGTCGTCGCGAGCTTTGTCCCGGGGCACGCGCCCTCCGAACATCCCGGATTCGAGGAGCTCACCACGCGCGAGGCGGAGGTCCTGCGCGCGATGCGGTCGTGCTCGCGCACCGCCACGACTTCGTCGACAGCTGAAGACCCAATCTCGCCATCGCAGAAAGGCCTGCCGGATCTGCCGGCGGCTTTGCCGGACGACAGGTCGGCTCAAACGCTCGCGTGGGCCGTTCGGGCCTTTCAGCGCTTCTCTCCGCGCCGTAGAACCGGCGTAGACTCGCGCCGTGAGTGAGTCGGTTGAGCTGACGACGATCTGGCTGGTCGACTTGGTCGGGTCGACGAGGTTGGCGACGTCGATGGGGCCGGCGCGGTTCGATGCGCTCCGGGACGAGTATTTCGGGCTGCTGCGCGAGGCGATCGAGCCTTCGGGTGGCCGGGAGTTCCTCAATACCGGCGACGGGATGATGGCGGCGTTCGCGTCGGCCTCGGCGGCGGTGCGGTGCGCGGTACTGACGCAGCAGTTGTTCGAGCGGCGATATCGCGGGCAGGAGCTGAGGTTGCGCCTGCGGATCGGGCTGGCCACCGGCGAGGCGACGGTCAGCGACGGGGAATACCTGGGGATGCCGGCGGTCGAAGCGACGAGGTTGTGTGACAAGGCGCCGACGGACGGGATCCTGGTGTCGCCGGCGACGCGGCTGCTCGCTTCGCGCGTCGACGGCGCGCAGTTCGAGTCCGTCGGCGAGCTCGAGCTGAAGGGGATTCCCGAGCCGGTGGAGGCGTTCGCGGTTCACTGGGAGCCGCTGCAGCACGAGGCCTACGTGGAAACGCTGACATGGCCGCTGCCATCCCTGTTGCGGTCGGTGCCGCGGCTCTCGTATGTCGGTCGCGTTGGGGAGCGCGACATGGTCGAGCGCGCGCGCAAGGCGACGCGCGACGGCCGGCGCAGCCTCGTCCTCGTATCGGGTGAGCCCGGGATCGGGAAGACGCGGCTGGCCGCCTACGAGGCGCTGGGCGCGCACCAGGAAGGGTTCGCAGTGCTCTGGGGGTCCTGCAGCGAGGATCTGGCGGTCCCGTACGAGCCGTGGATCGAGGTGTGCTCGCAGCTGGTGGAGCACGCGCCGGAGGACCTGCTGGCGGGGTATGTCGCCGAGCACGGCGCCGGAGTCGGGCGCGTGGCCGGCAACCTGGCTCGGCGGCTGCCCGATGCGCCGGCTCCGCAGTCTTCGGATCCGGAGACGGAGCGCCTCATGCTGTTCAAGGCGGTTGCGGAGCTCCTGCGCACGGCCGCGCAGGCGCAGCCGGTGTGTGTGGTGCTCGACGACTTCCACTGGGCCGACGGGCAATCGGTCGCGCTGCTCAAGCATGTGGCGCGGACGGTCGGTCAGGACGCGCTTCAGATCCTCGTGACCTACCGCGACACCGATCTCGTCCGCGACCATCCGCTGACCGCCGCCCTGGCGGATCTGCGGCGGGTCGAAGGGGTGGAGCGGGTCGCCTTGAGCGGCTTGGGGCCGGACGAGGTGGCCGAGCTGCTGGGTGCGGTGGCGGGTCACGACCTCGACGGCGATGGCCTCACCCTGGCCCGCGAGATCTCGGTCGAGACGGACGGCAACCCCTTCTTCGTCGGCGAGATCCTCCGCAACATGACGGAGTCCGGGGCGCTGGCGTTCGACGAGCGGACGGGACGCTGGCACATCGAGCGGTCGGCGATCACGAGCCTGCCGCCGAGCGTCCGGGACGTGGTGACCCGCAGGGTCGACCGGCTCGGCGACGACGCGCGCCGGGTTCTGACGACCGCAGCGGTCGTCGGCCGCAGCTTCGACGTCGAGGTCCTGGCGCGGATCCTCGATCGCAGCGAGGACGACCTCCTGGACCTGCTGGACATCGCGATCGAGTCCTCGATCGTGGTTGAGCAGCCAGACCGGCTCGGGCGGTTCAGCTTCACGCACGCGCTGATCAACGACACGCTCTACGAAGGGCTGATGGCGACCCGCAGGGCGCGGGTGCACCGCCAGGTCGCCGAAGCGCTGGAGGATCTGTGCGGGGAGGACCCGGGCGAGCGCGCGGCCGAGCTTGCAACGCACTGGTCCCGGGCGGTGATCGCCACCGATCGCGCCAAGGCCGTCGGCTACGCGCGCCAGGCCGGCGAGCAGGCCCTGGCGCAGCTGGCGCCGGACGAGGCGCTGCGTTGGTTTCACCACGCGCTCGAACTGCTCGGACCCGACGCGACGAGCGAGACGCGCTGCGAGCTGCTGACAGGCGTCGGCCGGGCGCAGAAGCACGCGGGCGACGCGGCGTTCCGCGAGACGTTGCTGAAGGCGAGCCGGATCGCCCGCGACGCCGGCTGGGTGCGGCTCCTGGTGCAGGCCACGCTCGAGAACAGTCGCGGCTGGGTCGCGCGAAGCGGCGAGGTGGACGGCGAGCGCGTCGAGATGCTCGAGGCCGCCGTCGCAGCGGCGCCGCCGGACTCCGCCGATGTCCCGGTGCTGCGCGCCCAGCTGGCATCCGAGCTCGCATTCGCCGACGACTGGCCGCGCGTCAGCACGCTCGTGGACGAGGCGCTCGCCACCGCACGCGAGCGCGGCGATCTCCCGACGCTCGCGCGCGTGCTGAACTGGGCGTGCCCCGCGATGCTGGCGTCGATCGATACGCCGAGGAGGATGTGGGACCTGACGGAGGAGCTCGAAGGGCTGGCGACGGAGCTCGGCGATCCGGGGCTGCGCTGGACCGCCGCCTGGATCCGTCACGTCGCCGCAATCATGCTGGGCGACGTCGACGAGGTCGATCGCGCCAACGTCAACATGAGCGCCGTCGCAGATCAGCTGGGCCAGCCGGTGTTGCAGTGGGCGGCCGCCTATCACGAGTGCGTCCGGCAGCTCCTGCGCGGCGACACGGCGGCCGTGGAGGCGGCCGCCTACCACGCGGCGGGCCTCGGGCACGAGATTGGGCAGCCCGACGCGGCGATGATCGCCGGCGTGCAGCTGTTCCAGGTCCGCGCCGAGCAAGGGCGCGTGGACGAGCTGATCGAGATCCTCGAGCAGCGGGTCGCCGAGTTCCCCGGACTTCCGGTTCTGCAGGCGATGATCGGGATCGCCTACATCGAGCTGGGCCGGATCGACGACGCCAGGGAGGTTTTCGAGCGCGCCGCCGCCGACGGGTTCAGATCCCTGCCGCGCGACGTCACCTGGCTCAACGCCGTCGGGCGCTTCGCCGAGATCGCCGCCCGGCTCGACGCGGAGGCTGCCGCGGCCAGGCTCTACGACCTGCTCCTCCCCTATCGCGATCGGCTCGTCACGTCGGTCATCACCGTGAGCGGTTCGGTCGAGCGCCCGCTCGGCCTGCTGGCCGCCACGCTCGGCCGCTGGGACGCCGCCGAGGATCACTTCACGAAGGCCGTGGAGGTCCACGAGCGCATGGGCGCAAGGATGTTTCTCGCTCGCACCCTGATGAACCACGGTCGCGTCCTGATGAGGCGCGGTCGCGACGAGGACCGCGCCCGCGCAACCGACCTGCTCGAGCGCGCGGTCGCCCTCGCCGGCGGGCTCGGAGGCGCCGCGATCGTCCGTGATGCCACGGCGGTCCTGGAGCAGTCGGCCGACGCCCGCGCGGACGCGTGACGCACAGCTCACGTCCATGCTGAGGACGACCTTCGAGAGCGCGGCACTGCGGCGGCTGCTGGCCGGTTCCGCCGGCGCGTATCTCGGCCTGTGGGCGTTCACGGTGCTCTTCGCCATCTATGCCTACGACGAGGGCGGCGCGGCGGCCGTCGGGGTCGCGGCACTGTTGCGCCAGTTGCCCGCGGGCCTGCTCGCGCCGTGGATCTCCGTGTCCGCCGACCGCTACCCGCGTCGCAGGATCCTGCTGGTCAGCGGCGCGGTCCAGACCGTCCTCATGGCCGCCGTCGGCGGTCTCGTCGCAATCGACGGGCCCTACGCGGCCGTGGTCGCGCTCGCCGCCGTGATGACCGTGGCCGCGGCGCCTTTTCGCCCGGCGCAGTTCGCACTCATCCCTCAGCTCGCCGGCACGCCGGCGCAGATCGCCGCCGCCAACGTCGTCTGGGGCGCCGTCGAGTACACCGGGTTCCTCGGTGGCTCGCTCGCCGCCGCCGGCCTCGTCGCCTGGTTGGGCCTGACCGGAGCACTGCCGCTGTGCGCGGCGCCGATCGCGCTGGGCACGCTCGTCCTCGCGGGCTTGCCGATCCGCGCTGGATCAGACGACGCCGGCGAGACCATGCCCGCGTGGGCGGAGCTCTCGGCCGGCATCCGGGCGGTCCGCGCCAATGCGGAGATGCGGTTGCTGACCGGCTTCCGCGGTGCCGACGCGCTGGTCCAGGGGTGCGTCGACGTCCTGTTGGTCGTCTGCGCGATCGAGCTCCTGGACACCGGGCAGAGCGGAGTCGGCGTGCTCAGCGGCGCCTGGGGCGTCGGTGGTGTCGTCGGCGGCTGGCTCGGGCTGTCGCTCCTGCGCCGCGGCCGGCTCGCCTCCGGCGTCGGTCTCGGCAGCCTCCTGGCGGGACTCCCACTCGCGCTGATCACGCTGTGGGCTGCGCCGGTGCCCGCGATCGCGTCGCTGGTCGTGCTCGGCGTCGGGTTCGCCGTGCTCGAGGCCGCGCTGAACACCCTGCTGCAGCGGCAGGCCTCCGACACCGTCCTCGCGCGCGTGTTCGGCGTCAACGAGGGCATCTATGTCCTTGGTACCGCTCTCGGTGGACTGGTGGCCGCCGGCCTGGTGTCCGCGCTGGGCGTGGAGGGCGCGCTGGTGGCGACCGGCCTCGCCCTACCCGTCCTCGCACTTGCGCTGAGGCCACGGCTGTCCCGCTTGGAGGCGGGGATCGAGGTGCCGGAGCGGGCCTTCACGCTGCTGCGTCGGGTGGACATGTTCGCACCGCTCCCGATCGCGACGATGGAGATCCTGGCGTCGCGCTCGACGTTCGAGGATCTGCCACCCGGGCGGGTGCTGATACGCCAGGGCGACGTCGGCGACAGCTTCCACGTGGTCGATCAGGGGTATCTGGACGTGTTCGTGGACGGCCGACACGTGGACGAGCGGGAGCCGGGCTCGTGCCTCGGCGAGATCGCGTTGCTCCGCGACCAGCCCAGGATGGCGACGGTGCAGGCGTCGGGCCACACCCGGGTGCTGACACTCGCACGCCAGGAGTTCCTCTCGGCCGTCGGATCGCACGAGCGCAGCTCCCGCGCCGCCGATCGGCTCGCCGAGGAGCGCCGCGCCTGGGCCGCCAGCCAGCTCGCGCGCGAGCCGCTCTAGCGGGTCACGTCCACCGGCGCTGCCGGGTTGACGAGCTTCACGCCAGCAGGCTCGAAGTCGCGCCGGTTGCGCGACGCGATCACGCGCTTGGCGTAGGCATCACCAGCGCGCTGCCGACGCTGAAGGCCAACCGCGCAGGCCTTCGTCGCAACCGGCCTGACGTTCGCCACGGGTGAGGTTCATCGAGCTCCATTGGGTACCAGGGCGGGTTCGGGTACCCGATCGCCACGCAAGAGTTCGCAAACAGCTGCAATCTGCTGGGGGCGGCCTACGACGCGAGAACCAGCATCCACGCAGGGATTTCGGCTTGTCAGAGACTATTGCGCGGGATCCTGAAAATCGTGGTGTCCCCGGTTCGAGTCCGGGTCTCGCCATTCGGCCCGTTGCATTAGTGGGTCCACTCACGGCGAGCGCCCGGCGAGGCGAAAGCTAGGCGGTTGCCGAGGCGAGCAGCACGACGTTCGAGAAGCGCAGCGGCTTGGAGCCACCCCGGGCGTCCGCCGCGGCCTGCGTGATCGCGTCCCAGGCCGCTTCCTGGGCCTCGCCCGCGTGCTGCTCGATCATCGCCCGGATCGGGGCGGAGATCGCCCGGATGTAGGCGGTGAAGTGCTCCGGGGAGTCGAACTCGTAGGTGACCTCGTCCTGCTCCACGGCGACCTGCGAGAACCCACCCGCCTCGAGCAACCCGCCGATCGCAGCGGGGGTCGGCCGGGAGAGGGGCCCGGGCGTTCCGGGCGGGGGCGGGGGGACATTCAGCCGCTCCCTCGTCGTCCGCATCGGAAGCGAGAGGAAGGGGACCTGATCGGGCTCGCCCCACGAGCTGATCGCGATCCGCGCGCCCGGCTTGAGGAAGCCCCGGATGCGCCCCGCGGCGGCCTCGGCGTCGGGCTCGAAGATGATTCCCCAGCGCGAGACCGCGGCGTCGAAGCTCGCGTGCGCAAAATCGAGGCTGCAGGCGTCCGACTCGATGAACTCGACCTTGTCCAGGCCGGCCGCCGCCGCGCGTTCACGCCCGAACGCGAGCATCTCCGCGGAGATGTCCGTCGCGACCACGCGCCCCTCCGGGCCGGCCTTGCGCGCGGCCGTGAGCGCCGGCTCGCCATAGCCGGCGGCGACGTCCAGGACCCGGCTTCCCGGCCGCACGCCGGCGAGCGCCACCAGTCGCTCGCTGATGTGCGCGTCCGCGCTGTCGTTGAACGCGCTCCACTGCATCCAGCCCACCGCAGCAGCGTCCCAGTGCCTGTGCTGCGCGTCGCGGAAGCCGGCGGGATCGATCGCCCTGGATTTCATGCTCGCTCCTTCTTACCACCCCGTCGCAGCGCGCGCTCTCGTAGACCGTGCGGCACGTGCAGGCGTGCCTGTGCGCGGCCACCGGACTGCCGGCGTCGTCGGCCTCCTGGACGGCGATGTGCGGGCGCCTCAGCGGGGGCTGGGAAGCCCGTCGAGCAGGGCGCGCAGCCCGAGCTGGAAGCCGCTGTCGGGGTCCAGCCGCGCGAGCGCATCGGTGTGGCACGCCAGGATCGGGAACTCCTCGCGCGCAAGCGCGCCGAGGCGCGCGCGGCCGGCGGGCCGGGCGGCATCGACGGTGAAGCCCGTCGCCTCGGCGAGCGCGTAGCCGCGGGCGTAGGCGGCCACCGCGCGGTACACGGCGAGCGCGTCACAGACGTCGAAGCCGTCCGCCACGAGGGCGCCCAGCAGCCGCTCGACGGGTCGCAGGGACGCGGGCGTGTCAAGCGGCTCGAGGCCGATGAGCCGGAACGTCGCCGGGTGCGTGACGGCGATCGCGCGCAGCGCGGTGGCAAACCGCTCGCACGCGGACCGCCACCCCCCGTCGAGCTCGATGTCGTGCAGCGGCTCGAGGAGGCGGTCGCCGATCGCCCGCACGAGCTCGACGCGCCCTTCGACGTAGTGATAGAGCGCCATGCCCTCCACGCCGAGCTCCGTGCCCAGGCGCCGCATGCTGAGCGACCCGGATCCGTCGCGCTCGATGAGCGCGACCGCCGCGTCGACGATGCGCTCGCGGCTGAGCCGGCGACCGGGGGCGCGGGCGTGCCCGCCAGTGGTGCGACGCCCGCTCGCCGGGGTCGGGGAGGCTCGTCGCGGCGCGGTCACGTCAGGCGAGCAGTCCGTACCGCATCGCCTTCGCCACGGCGGCGGTGCGATCGGTGACCCCGAGCTTCGCGCACGAGCGGCGCAGGTGCGTCTTGACCGTGGGAACGCTCATGCCGAGCTGGGCGGCGATGTCCTTCGTCGTCTGCCCGTCGGCGAGCAGCGCGAGCACCTCGGTCTCGCGCGGGGTGAGCTCCAGCCGCTCCCCGTTGGCACGCTGGCGGACGTTCTCGAACAGCTCGGCCTGCACCCGCGGGCCGAGGAAGAGCTCCCCGCGACCGACCGCGGCCAGGGCGTCGGCCATGACCGACTGGTCCTGGCCCTTCCAGACGTAGCCCCAGGCGCCGGCGTCCAGCGCGTCGGCGACGGCGACGGCCCCCAGCGGCGAGCCCATGACGATCGCGCGCGTGGGCAGCCCGGCCGCGACGATCGCCCGCACGAGTTCGATGCCGCCGAGCCCCGGAACCCGTACCGCGACGCTCGCCACCGTCGGGCGCAGGCGCTCTATGTCGCGCAGCGCCGTCGGGCCGTCGGTGGCCTCGCCGACGAGCTGCAGCCCCGGCCGCGAGCGCACCGCCTCGACGATCCACTCGCGGTAGCGCGGGCTCTGCTCCACGACAAAGACCGTCGTCTCGTCCAACGACCCCCCGATCCGATTACTGGGTCGATCCGATGCTACCGAGGCCGACCCGCGATCACGCCGGATGCGGACTCGCGGCCGGGCGATCGCCGACGCCTGGAGCAGGCTCGTCCGTGCGGGAATCATCGGCGTCTGAGTTTACACCGTAAAGTACCGGCCGTGGACGTAACCCCTGCCAGCGAGCGCCGTGAGCTGCGGCTCGCGCTCGCCGTCGCCGTCGGCGCGTGCGCGGGCGCCGGCGCGATCGCGTTTCGCTACCTCATCCTCGGGCTGACGGAGTTCTTCTCCGGCCACCGCGACTACAGCGCCGCGGGGCACGCCGCCAACCCGAACGTCCCGGCGCTGGGGATCTGGTTCGTCGTGCTCGTCCCGGTGCTCGGCGGCCTGCTCTACGGACCACTCGTCGCGCGGCTGGCACCCGAGGCGCGGGGGCACGGCGTTCCCGAGGTCATGCTCGCTGTCGGCGAGCATGGCGGCCGCATCCGCCCGCGCGTGCCCCTCGTCAAGGCGCTGGCATCGGCGTTGTGCATCGGGTCCGGCGGATCGGTCGGGCGCGAGGGGCCGATCGTGCAGATCGGCTCGGCGCTGGGCTCGGTCATCGGCGCGTTCGCCGGCCTCTCGGGACCACGCCTGCGACTGCTCGTCGCCTGCGGCGCCGCAGGCGGCATCTCGGCGACGTTCAACGCGCCGATCGCCGGCGCATTCTTCGCCCTGGAGGTCATCCTCGGCGACTTCGCGGCGGAGGCGTTCGGCGCGGTGGTGCTGAGCTCCGTCACCGCTGCGGCGATGGCGCACGAGGTATTCGGCAGCGCGAGCTTCCTGCAGCTGCCGGCATTCGCGGCGCCCTCGACGCCGGAGCTCGTCCTGTACGCGGCGCTCGGCGTGCTGGCGGGAGCCGTCGGCGTCCTCTTCATCCAGGTGCTCTATGGCAGCGAGGATCTCGCGGACCGCATCTGGCGCGGTCCCGAATGGGCCCGCCCCGCCGCCGGCGGCGTGCTGCTCGGGCTGCTGCTGCTCGCCGTGCCGCAGATGTACGGCGTCGGCTATCCCGTCCTGTCGCGGGCCGTCGAGGGCCACTACGTCGTGGCGGTCGCCGTCGCCCTCCTGGCCGCCAAGGTCGTCGCGACGAGCCTGACGCTCGCGATCGGTGGCTCCGGCGGCGTGTTCGCGCCGTCGCTGTTCATCGGCGCGATGCTCGGCGCGGCCTTCGGGCAAGCCGTCGGGCTCGTGCTCCCGGGGCTCGCGACGGCGCCGGGCGTCTACGCGCTCGCCGGGATGGGAGCCGTGTTCGCAGGGTCGGCGCGGGCACCGATCACGGCGGTCGTCATCATCGTGGAGCTCACCGGCGAGTACACGATCGTCCTACCGCTGATGGTCGCCGTGGTGGTCGCGACCGCGGTGAGCCGGCGCTTGTCGCGCGACACGATCTACACGCGCAAGCTGCGCAGGCGCGCCCGCGCCGAGGCGGCGGGGCGCCTCACAGCCGGCCGGCTGTCAACGCCTGCGCACCGGACGCGCGCTGACGCGCTTGCCGGTGAGCGCGACGCCGGCCGACAGCGCGGCGCCGAGGTGCCTGCGATCCTTGCCGGCGCGCACCCGCAGGACGTCCCTGCCGGCGAACAGCCGCGAGGCGGCCCTGCGCCCTGGCTTCCAGCGCAGCACGACGCGACCGCTGCCGGGGACCCGCTTGACCTTGACCGTACCGGCGAGCACGAGCTTGACCCGTCCGCCCTTGCGGCGCGTCAGCCGGAGGTCGAGCAGCCGCGTGTTGCGGGGGACGTCGATCGTGATCTTCATCCCCGCGACGGCGAACGTCCGCAGCGCGAGGCGCCGGCCGATCCTCAAGCGCCGGGCGGCCTTCAGCGAGACGCCACCCGAGGCCTTCGCCGGGCCCGACGCACTGCCTGACGCCGATGCCGGAGCGGCCGCCGCGACGGCGACGGCACCGGGGCTCGGGTTGTCGGGGAAGCCGCCCGCGGGCTCGCCCGGGCGCGGGAGCTGCTGGTCGACCAGCGGGTTGGCGATGATCGAGTCCTGGCCGTTGCACGTCAGCCCTTCCAGCGGCCTGATCGGGCAGCTCGGATCGGACATGACGCGCATGAGCCCCCACACGCCGGCAACGGTGAACGGCCGCCGCATGTCGCCGTAGAAGAAGTCCCCGCGGGCACGGGCGAGGCCGCCCGCACCACCCGTGATCTCCGCATCGTAGGTCTCGTAGGGCCCGAGACCCTGGTTGCGGACGGCCTGGGAGTCGGGGATCTCGGGATCGAACGGCCAGTACTGGCCGCCGAGGTTGAAGACGTGCATCTGCTCGCTGCCGGGGGCGACGAGGAAGTGGACCTGCGTCGGGTCGCCGGCGTAGGCCTTGAGGATCGGCGTGCTCGGGTCGCCGTGGGCCTTGGAGCTGAACGTGTTCGCGTCGTCACCGCGACCGCTCGCGGCGCGGAAGTTCAGCAGGGCCGGGTCCTTCACGGCGACGGGGTAGGGCATGAAGCTGCCGCCGATGATCGGATCCTGATCGGCCATCGCGATCGTGAAGTCGCGGTAGCCCTGCGCGCCCGGGACATGGACGTCGACCGCGGCGCCGATGCTCATGGGAGCGCCGGTCACCGGGTCGGTGAACCTCGCGCCCTGCGGGGCGACCTCGATCGCGCCGTACAGACCGAGCTGGCCGCTGTCCGGGGCGCCCATGTCGTCGACCAGCACGCTGCCGAGCTTGCGGTCGTCGACGTAGTAGCGGTAGGTCTTCGTCGCGCCCGGCGCGACCGTCTGCTCGGGGTTGTAGCCGACGTCGACCCCGGAGGACTGCACCGTGTGGTCGAGCTTGGAGACGTGGAACGAGGACCGTGCCGTCGCGCGCTGGTTCGTGAAGTTCACGGTGAGGCAGTCGCCGGTGGCGACGTGCGCCACGAACGGCTCGACGACGCCGTTGCGCTGGGCCGACGCGGCGGACGACGTCTGCACGAAGACGGACTTCTCGCCCTTGTTCGCGCTGCGGACATCGACCGTGCTGACGGCGATCGTCCTGTCCGGAGCGCCCGCCGGGCAGGGGTTGCCGGGGCCCGAGTCGGCCGGCGGCGTCGTGCCGGTCGGCACGGTCGCGTCGTTGGCCGGCGCCGGGTGACCCGGCAGCGGCTGCAGATCGGTCGCCTTGCCGTCGAGCACCCGCAGCAGGCTCCATGCGCCCTGCTGGAAGCGCCGCGAGATCCCGTTGAAGAACAGGTAGTCGCCCGGGCGCTGCTTCACGCCGCCGGCACCGCCCTCGAGGATGCTCGTGAAGCGCTCCGAGACGCCGATGTGGAGCGTGTCCTTCGGCTTCTGGATGACGTGACTGGCACTGTCGAGGAAGCGGTTCTCGTCGAAGAAGCGGTGCCCGTCGATGTGGAACGTGTCGACGCTGGGCCCGACGTTGATCGTCCGGATCACGAACGGGTCGCCCGGATAGGCCTGCGGGATGACCGGCTGATGGCCCTCGGTGACGAACTTCGTGTGCGGGTCACCGTGCGCATAGCTGCTGAACAGCTGCGACGGGTCGCCTGGCCGGTTGGCGAACGGCTCGGCTCTGAGGTTCAGCGTCGAGTCGGTCACCGGGCTCTCGTCGAGCTCCCACAGCGCAAGCTCGCGGAAGGAGCCGTTGATCAGGCCCTGTGCGACCGGCTGATTGGTGTGGATGTCGACGAACGTCCCGGAGTCGACGGGCTCGCCGGTCGTCGGGTCGTGATACGTCGAGTCCTTGGGCTCGATGATGAGCTGACCGACGAGACCGTGACCCCAGCTGTGGATGCCGTCGACGTGGTCGTGCCAGAAGATGTTGTCCAGCTGCACGTCGGGATACCAGCGCTCCTGCATGAACTCCGTGCCGGCCGCGTCACCCGCCGCATGAGCCTTCTCCAGCGGCTTGGTGAACGTGATGTCGCCGCCGCTGCGCGAGGCGACCTCACGGATCTCGATGTTGTCCTTGCCCTCACCGACGGCGACCGTGACGCCCGCGCGGATCTTGTCCAGGCGGATCGAGCGCGTCGCGTCGGGATTGGTCACATGGATCGTCGTCGCGCCGGCGGGGACATCGGCGCTCAGGACGTCGTCCTCGGCGGTGTAGGGGCGCACCGCCATCTCGTACTCCATGCCGGTGATGACGCCGTCGGAGGCCTGCGTGTCGAACTGGACGTGATGGATGTGCAGGTTGACCTTCGAGAAGCCCCCGAACGCCTTGGCGTCTGTCATCCGGCTCGTCAGCGTCACCGCGATGCAGTCGCCGATGTTGCCGCGGATCGCCAGCGGCGTCACGAGACTCGGATCGGCGAGCACCTTGTCGACGTCCTGCGCGAGCACGTAGACCTTGCCGTCCGCATCGCTCTGCGTCGTCGTGACCGGCGCGTTGACGTCGATCGCGACGATGTTGAAGTGCCGCACGGGCGAGCCGGACGGGCAGATGCCGTCCTTGCGGTTGGCCCACGGATCGGGCACACCGGCCGGCGTCGTCTTCGCCTGGCCACCGTTCTCACCGAGATACGGCGCACCGGAATGCCCGTTGGGCGAGAACGGCGGGCGGTGGCCGACGTGCGGGCGCATCAGCGGGAACGCCGGGCGCCCGTTGACGGGGTTGAACTTGAGCTGCGGCCGGTTGCCGGGGCCGACGACATCGCCGGGCATAAGACTCGGATGCCCGGGCACGCGCTCGCGGTCGGCCGCGGTCGTGTAGTTGGGGTAGTTCGTCGTGTCCTCGGGCTCACCGAGGTACGTGTCGCCGCTCTTGGTGTAGTTCCAGACCGTCGAGTCCTGGTCGTCGATCGGCACGCCCCGCGACGGCAGCTGCGGCTTGATCCACTGGTCGAGGTTGGCGGCCGTCAGCGTCGTGCCGTCGGGCATCGTCTTGCCGATCAGCCCATCCGACGTGACCGCCTGCGGCGGCGGCGCACGGTCGGGCAGCGGCTGCAGATCGGGCTGGAGCGTGTCGAACACGCGCCAGAAGCTCCACATGCCCGAGACGTAGTGCTCGGCGATGTGGCAGTGAAAGAGGAACTCGCCGGCGCCCTGCTGCACGCCGCCGGCGCCACCCTCGATCTCCAGGTCATAGGACTCACCCGGGCCGAAGGCCTGCGAGTCCAGCCGCGTCGACGCCGAATCCTGGACCTTGGGGTACTTGTTGAGGCCCGTGTCCTCATAGGAGTAGCTGTGGTCGGCATGCGGGTTCAGCCGCCAGCGGATGCCGCCGCCATGCAGGTGAAAGACGTGGAACATCTCCGAGCCCGCGTGCAGGATGCGGATCTTCGTCGGATCGGCCTGGTAGCCGCGCGGCATCGGCGTCGCCGGATCGCCGAAGGTGTACGAGCTGTACGCGTCGGCCTCCTCCTTGGGCGCCTTGTCCAGACGATTGATGAATGGCTCCGAGCGGTAGTTCATCGCGCGCGACCCCGGGCGGTAGCTCTCGGTGTGCGGATCGACGCGCGGCAGCGCCGGCGCCTCGTCGGGGTTGGTCGTCGGGATGTCGTAGACCTCGTTGCCGACCTCGTGGTAGAGCTGGACGTACTCGCGAAAGGCCTTGCCGTGACCGGGCATGACGTCCGCCTGCCAGCCCGACTCGATCGAGTCGCCGGTGACCATGTCGCGATACGTCGAGCCCGCCGGCTCGACCGACAGCGACCCGAACAGCCCGTGGGAGACCTGATCGCGGAAACCCGGGCCCGGGCGCAGGTAGTGCGCGCCCTCCATGTCCGGATCACGCGGCACCCAGAAGCGGTACGTGCGCGACTGCCCCTGCGCGACCGCCGAGGCATCGTTGTTGCCGATGTTGTCGCCCGAGGAGTCGACGTTGAACGCCAGCCCGTCGATGTGCGCGCCGTAGTCGCCGCCCGTCGCGTTGTTCGTGAAGTGGATCTCGACGCAGTCACCGAGATTCGCCCGCACGACCAGCGGCTGGATCGGATCGTTGTCCTTCAGCCCGACCGAGACGTGCCGCGACTGCTCCTGCGCGCGCACCGCCCCGACCTGGCTGGACAACACGTACATCTTGCCCAGCGGGTCGTGGTCGCCGAAGCGATTCAGCGGGATGTCGACATCGATCGCCTGCACATCAAAGGACTTCACCGGCGCCTGCGACGGACACGGCAGACCCGCGCCGGCGCCCGCGGCGGCGACCTCGGCACGGTTCTGGCCCATGATCGCCAGCGGCGCGACGAACAGCAGCGCGAGCGTGCCGTGCAGCACGAGGCGGTGACGGCTGTCGCGCGGCTTGAGCCACCGCTCGACATCGGGCAGCGCCCAGGGCTTCGTCCGCAGCAGCGCTGCGCCGGCGACGGCCCCGAGCAGCGCGTTCGCCGACAGCGCGAGCAGGCCGTCGCGGAGCATGTGGACGAGCAGCGACGGCTCGTGACCGCCGTGATGGGCGCCGAACAGGCTCGCGTGCGCGGGGTTCGTCAGCCCCTGCGCGACGCTCGCCGCGAGCGCGACGCAGGCGACGAGGACGCCCGCCGCGAGGACGCGTGACTGCTCGATGCCCCAGCGCGTGATGAGGCGCCGGGCGACGAGGATGCCGCCCCAGACGGCAACGCACAGCAGCGGCAGCGCGACGGTGCCGTCACGCAGCGCGTGGACGAGCAGCGACGGCTCGTTGCGCTCATGGCCGCCCTCGACGATGTGCAGCCAGATCAGCCACAGGCCACCGAGGTAGGCGAACGGCAGCGCGAACGCCAGCACCGCCGACGGGCGGGCCAGACGCTGCAGCGGAAGACGCGAGACGGTGCGCAGGAGAAGCTCGGTCATGGCGCTTACCTGTGGCCGGCGTGGAAGCCGTCAAACGCGCCCGCGGGCGTCTTGCCCGTGCGGCCGAGGTCGATCAGGATCGGCTTGGCGCGACCCGGATCACGGAACTCGATCCAGAGCTTCGAGCCGTTGCGCGGAGCGACGAACCGCAGCTGGGAGTCGATGCTGGCGTCCGGCTGCAGCGTGCCCGGGCGCAGATTGGACTGCACCTCCTCGATCGGCTTCTGCTTGGCCCCGACGAGCAGACGGAACTGGCGCGGGTCATAGGCGACCGGGTGATCGAGCAGATTCGTCATCGTCACCGACGCGTCGACCTGCACCTTGTCGGGCGCGACGAAGCCCGAGATGCCGTGGGTCGCGCCCGCGACGTCCTTCGCCGTCAGGCCGTTGAGCTTCTCGACGTGCTCGACGGCGACGACGCCGAAGCTCGCGGGGATGTCTTGCGAGGTCCCGAACGGGCCCTTCGGCAGCGCGATCGCCGGGTCCTGCGGCGCGCCCTGGGAGATGACGCCGGCCGTGAGAACCCCGCCCAGGACGACGAGCGCAGCGGTGACGCCGACGAACGCGGCGACGGGCGTCCTGCGCCGGGCGCCGCTGGCTGCGGCGCGGGCGATGCCCGTCTGGCGTGCTGCGATCGGCGCGTCCATGAGCTTCACCACCCGCCTCGAGGGTCACTGCGCGCGGGCCTTTCCCTGTGTCAAAAGACGGTAGATCGGCGGCCGCGCCCGCGTAAGAGCACACCCGGCACACCTTGCCCGCCCATGGACGACGCCGCGGCTGCCAGAGCACGCAGGGTGCTGTCCTCCGGTCGGCGCACGATCGCGGCGCCTGTGACGGTCGATCCGCGGTGCCGGTGACGACGACGCGTTCGTCGCCGAACTGGGACACTCGACCAGCACCGGGGCCACCACCGACGCCCGCACGCTCACGGCACCAGACAACTTCGCCCGCCAGCCAGGCCACTCCGACGGTGTCGACACCGTCGGCGACGCCACCGTCCGCTCGGGCTACGCGAAGGGCCCGCGTACGACGGCGCGACCCGCAGGCTGCGGGCCCCGTAGATGAGCCGGCGCCTCGGTTGTGCGAGGAGCGCGCGCCCATGAGCGCGGGCGCCGCGCGCGGTCCGGCTCGGACGTGGGTCGTCGCGATCTCGGTCGGGGTCGTGCTCGCGGACTCCTCGGTCGTGACCCTCGGCCTGCCCGACGTGCTGCGCCAGTTTCAGGCCAGCGTCGCGCAGGTCGCCTGGGTGCTGGTCTCGTTCAATCTCGTACTGGCGCTGGTCGCACTTCCGGCGGCGGCCGCGGTGCGCCGCGGCAGCGCCGGCGTCGCCTGGCGACTGGGGATGGCCGTCTTCGCCCTCGCGTCGCTGGGTTGCGCGCTCGCGCCGGACCTCGAGCTGCTCGTGGCCGCGCGCTGCGCGCAGGCCGTCGGCGGCGCCGCGGTGGTGGCGGCGGCGCTCGCGCTGCTCGTCGGCGAACGCGGCCTCGCGCGTGGGAGCAGCGTGTGGGGCGCGGCCGGGATCGTCGGTGCCGCGGTCGGTCCCGCGGTCGGAGGCGCCCTCACCGAGCTGTTCTCGTGGCAGGCGATCTTCGTCGCGCAGGTGCCGCTCGTGCTGGCCGCCCTGGTCCGGCCGGGGACGGTCGCGGCGGCGCCCGCCGAGCCGCGGGCGCAGGCCCGGCCCTGGGCGGCCGCCGCCGCGCTGACGCTCGTCTCGGCGGCGCTGACGGCGGCGCTCTTCCTACTCGTGATCCTGCTGACCGAGGGCTGGCGCCACTCGCCGATCGAGGCCGCGGCGATCGTCTCGGCGATGCCGCTCGCGGCGCTGGCGATCGTCCCGCTGGCGCGCGTGCTCGGTGGCGGCCTGCGGCGTTCGGCCGCGGGCGCCGTCGCCCTCGCCGGCGGCCTGCTGGCGCTCGGCCTGCTGCCGGGCGCGCGCGCGATCTGGACCGTCGCCCCCCAGCTGCTCGTCGGCGTCGGGCTCGGGCTCGCGCTCTACGCGCTCACGACCCACGCACTCGCCGGCGGGGCGCTGCTCGGGCGCGGGGCATGGGTCATCGCGGCACGGCACGCGGGCGTCGTGATCGGGCTGCTGCTGCTGACGCCGGTGTTCACCGCCGACCTGCGCGACGAACAGGTCGCGGCCCAGCGCGCGGGCAGCGCCCGTCTGCTCGACGCGCGCCTTCCCCCGGGGCTGAAGCTGCGCCTCGCCGAAGCGCTCGCAGCACAGATCGACGGCTCCGACGGGCGCCCGCCCGATCTCGCTCCCGCCTTCCGCAAGGTCGACCCGCCGCCGGAGGACCGGCCCGCCTACGCCCGCCTGGAGACCGACCTGACCGACGAGGTGCAGCGCGCTGCGACGCACGCCTTCAGCCGCTCGTTCATGCTGGCGGCCGCACTCGCCCTGCTCGCGCTGGCGCCGATCGCGGTCGCGGGGCGCTCGCTGGCATGGGGCCTTCCGCTCCTCGCCGCGGTCGCGCTCTCGGCGGCCGTCGTCGGCCCGTACCTCGCGCTCGGCGGGTCCAGCTACAAGCCGCTCGCCGTCCGCGACCCGTGCAAGCCGCGGCCGTGGCGCAGCCCCCAGGGCCTGCAGGCCATCGTCGAGCAGATCAGCCTGTCGGCGCTCGACGGAGCGGCATGCCGCCTGCGGGTCACCCGCGAGGAGCTCGCGCTCGCCGTCGCCAGCTCCGCCGGACGGACGCGCTTCCTGCGCGAGCATCGCATCCGCGACGCGGTCCTTTCCGATGCGCTGCGCAGCGGGCTGCGCCAGGCGGTCGGCGATGCGCGGCGGGCAGGTGCCCTCTCCGAGGCCCAGGCGTCGCTCGCACTGGCCGCCGTCAGCGCCCTCCCGATCGATACCGTGGTCGAGGTGATTCGCGGCGGAACGCCCGCGCTCGACGCCCTTCTCGGCGGCGGCGGCGTCCTCGGGCTGCTGCGCCGCGCGATCGGCGGCTAGCCACGTTGCGTGCGGCGCTCAGCGCACTGATCGCCGTCGTCGCCGTGCTGCGGCGGCGCATCGGGCTGTCGCGCGCACTGGCGCTCGGCGTACTGGGCGCGATCGCAGCCGCCGCGCTGGCGCACCGCACCCGCAGCCCTCGGCGCGCGAAGCCGGCGGCGCCGGCCCCGCCACCGATCGCGAGTGAATCGGTCACCGCTCCCGCGGCACCGCGGCGCGAGCCGGAGGCGAGCGGCCCGCTGCCCGGCTCGCTCGCCGGCCGCTTCGCGGCGCTCGTGGTGCGCGGTCGCTTCGTCATCGTCGCCGGATGGATCGCCGCGGCGCTCGTGGTCACCCTCACGCTGCCGTCGATCCGCGAGGCCCAGGTCGGCGCGCTCGGCGACCTCGTGCCGGCCGGCGCCGCCGCGATCACCACCGAGGAGCGCTCGGCGGAGCTGTTCGCCTTCCCCCTGCTCAGCCGGACGGTCGTCGTCGCCCGCGACGCCGGCGGCCTGCCGCTCGCCGGCCAGGCCGGCGTCACGCGCAACGTCGTCGGGCTCGACCGCGGCGCGCTGCCGCTCCTGCGCGAGACGCGTGGCTACGTCGTCTCCACCGTGTTCGGCGCCGCGCCGCTGGTGCGCGAGCGATCGACGACGATGCTCATGCCGCTGCTGTTCCCGACGAAGGTCGGCCCCAACGGCCGCAGCGGCGCCGCTCGCCGCTTCGCGCAGGTCTACGTGGCGCCGGTCGTCCCGGGCGCGTTCGTCGGCGTCACCGGGGCGATCGCCGCGCGCGCCCAGCAGGCCGACGTCATCGACGAGCACCTGCCGCTCGTGGAGATCGCGACGCTGCTGCTCGTGCTCATCGCCGTGGGCCTGTACTTCCGCGCGATCCTCGCGCCGCTGATCAACCTCGTCACCGTCGCGCTGACCTACCTGATCTCGATCCGCCTCGTCGCAACGATCGGCAAGCTCGTCGGGGTCTCCGTTCCCAGTGAGGTCCAGCCGATCATCGTCGCGCTCCTGTTCGGGGTCGTCACCGACTACTCGCTGTTCTTCCTCTCGCGCTTCCGCCGGCGACTGGCCGACGGCGACTCGCCGCCCGTCGCGGCGCGCCGGACGACCGCCGAGCTGACGCCGATCATCCTCACCTGCGGACTCGCGGTCGCGGCCGCCTGCGCGGCGCTCGTCGTCGCCGACCTCGGCTTCCTCAGGGCCTTCGGACCGGGCCTCGCGCTGGCCGTCATCATCGCGCTCGCCGTCTCGATGACGTTCATCCCGGCGACGCTCACGCTGCTCGGCGCGAGCCTCTTCTGGCCCCACGTCCCCAGCCCCGCGAGTCGCAGCGGCGCCGCGCGGCGGGAGCGCGGGATCGCGCACCGGATCGTCGCCGTCGCCGTCCGGGCGCCGCGGCGGACGATCGCGGGCTGCCTCGTCGCGCTGCTTGCGATGGGTGGCGGGATCGGGTGGCTGAAGCTCGGCAACCCGCTGATCCGCGGGCTGCCGGCCGACAGCGACGCGCGGATCGCCTACACGCAGGCCAGCCACGCGTTCGTGCCCGGCATCCTGTCCCCGACGGTGCTCATCGTCGAGCAGCCCGCGATCGCGACGCAGCGGGTCAAGCTCGCGCGCCTGCAGCGCCTGCTCGCCGCGCAGCCCGGCGTGGCACAGGTCGTCGGCCCCGGCTCCAACCCGACGAAGCTCGCGCTCGGGGGGGTCCTGGCCGCGAACGCCGACGCGGCGCGCTACGTCGTCATCCTCAAGGCCGACCCGCTCGGCGCCGGCGCGATCGAGCGCCTGCGGCGGCTGCAGGCCGCGACCACCGGGCTGCTCGCGCGCTCCGGCCTCGCGCAGGCGCGCGCGAGTTTCGCCGGCGACACCGCGCTCTCGCGCGAGACGATCGATGGCACCGTCGCCGACCTCGTCCGCGTCGTCCCGGCCGTGCTGCTGGCCGTGCTGCTCGTGCTCGTCGTGTTCCTGCGCGGCCTCGTCGCCCCGCTGTATCTCGTCGCGGCGTCGACCCTCGGCCCGCTCGCGGCGGTCGGGCTGGCGGTGGGCCTCTTCCAGGGCCTGCTCGGGCACGAGGAGGTGAGCTACTTCGTGCCGGTTGCGGCCGGCGTGCTGCTCGTCGCACTGGGCTCGGACTACAACATCTTCCTCGTCGGGCGCGTCTGGGACGAGGCGCGCCGGCGGCCGCTGGAGGAGGCGATCATCGCCGCCGGGGCGGGCGCCGCCCGCGCGATCTCAGCCGCCGGCATCGTCCTCGCGGTGTCCTTCGCCGCGCTCGCCCTCGTCCCGATCGCGTCGTTCCGCGAGCTGGCGTTCATCATGGCCGCCGGCCTGCTCGTCGACGCCTTCCTCGTCCGCACGATCCTCGTCCCGGCGATCATCTCGCTCGTCGGCTATCGCAGCGCGTGGCCCGGCGACCGGCTGCGGCGGGCGGCCGTCCGCGCGGCGCCCTGAGCGGCCGCGCCGAGCGCCGAGGGCGCGCACGGCGCTCGCCGCCTCAGGAGCCGAGTCCCTTGGCGTCGGCCAGGCCGGCCATCCGCCGGTCACGCTCGTCCTCGAACTCGCGCCCGGCCGCCGCGGCGAGCAGGCCGAGCTGCTCGCGCAGCGGCGGGCGGCGCTCCTCGCCGACGATCTGCAGCAGATCGCCGAGCATGCCCTGTAGCCGGCGCAGCACCTGCAGGCTGCCGGCGCCGTAGATCCGGATCTCGTCGACGGCCAGCGAGACGAAGTCCGCCCAGCCCATGGCCGGGAACACGAGCCGGACGCAGCCCTCTGCGTCGGCGATGCGGCCGGGCGGGATCGGGCGGCCACCGAGCCGCCGCAGGAGGTCGTGCAGCTGATCGATCGCCTGCACGGCGGTGGTCGGATCGTTGATCCCCGGCGACAGGGCCTTGGCCGCCAGATCCACGAGTTGGCGCATGCCGAACGCGGCGTCCTGATGCATCGTGCGCTCGCGCGCGAAGCTCACGTGGCCGGCGACGGCGCAGGCCTCGGCGTCGCATCCGTGCAGATCGAGCAGCGGCGCGCCGGCCGGGACGAAGTCACCGACGCCGGCGCGCAGCGACACCACCGCTCCCGCGGTCGCGGCGGCGGCCACGATCCGGTCCGCGTCGAAGCCCGTCACGACGCCGGGGCCGCCCTCGTTGAGGACCGTCACGACGTCCGTGTCGTCGAGATGCGGCCGCGCCGGAACGCGCGTCGCAGGCTCGCCGGGGTACAGGCGCTCGATGCTCGCGCGCGTCTCGACCGCGACGGCCTCGATGATCGAGACGGCCCGGATCGCCTGCGCGGTGTGGTTGATGTAGTGGATGAAGACCCCGACGCTGATGAACACCAGGACGATCGCGATGCTCACCGAGATCCCCGGCACGGCATCGGCGCGCGTGGCGCGCAGGACGGTGAACGCGTAGCTGAAGGTCGCGACGAACGTCGCCAGGGCGACCTTGCTGCTGCGGTCGCGCAGAAACGTGCGCATGATCCGCGGGGAGAACTGCGCACTGGCGAGTTGCAGGGCGACGATGAGGATGCTGAACACGAGCCCCGTGAAGGTGATCATCGCCGTCGCGATCGTGGAGAGCACGGCGCGCGCGCCGTCCGCCCCGCCGGTGAAGCCCAGGCGGGCGCTCGTCGCGTGGTCGAGCGCGACCGTCGCGAGGCCGCCCGCGACGGCCAGGACGGCGCCGACGGCGGGAACGACCCACAGGCTCGACCGGACGTACTCGGCGACCCGACGGGCGCGGTTCATGCCGATCGCCGGCGGGGCGACATCGCACCGGAGGCTAGCGCGAGTGACGGCGCGGCACGGGCGACCGCCCGTGCCGCGCGCGGCTCACGCGGTGATGCAGCGAAACGGGCTCGACGAGCCGAGCGTCGCGACGTCCAGCGCGCCCGCGTCGCTGACCGTCGTGTACCCCTGCGACAGCGCGAGCGTCGCCGCGGTGATGTCGGCGCTCATCTCCCCGCCGCCGAGGTCGATGCCCGCGAGCGTCCGCGCGTGCAGCAGCACGTCGGGCGCGACGAGCCGGCGTCCTGCCGCGCCGCAGGTCTCCGCCGCGTCGGCGTAGCCCGCCGCCGCGCGCGCGGCGGTCTCGATGCAGCCGCCGCCCGCCGCGATCGTGCCGCTCGGGCAGGCCGCGCCCGTGATCTGCGCGACGAGCTGCGCGGGCTCCATGCCGTCGATCGTGTCGGCGTCGAGACCGGCCTTCGTCCGCGCCGTGCGGATGATGTCGGCGGCGTCGAGATTGTCGACCCTGTCGGCGTTGAGACCGACGGCCACGGCGGTCGCGTTGGTCACGAAGGGCGCCACGGTCGGGCGGGCCTTCGTGATGTCCAGCCCGGCCCGGAAGATCCCGATGATCCGTCCGCTGGTCGCCTGGAAGTCGAACGCCTTGCCGTCGCGCAGGTTGTTGACGCGGATGCACGGCGTGCTGCGTTTCGGGTCGCCGATGGCGCCCGTGTCCAGTCGCGACCGGCAGCCGTAGATCGCCCCGCCGCCGGTGCCGAGGTTGGACTGGCGCGTCCCGTAGGTGTCCTTCCCGGTCCTGGCGATGATCTGTGTCTCGCTTGTCGCGTCGCCGCCGTGCGGGTTGCGGACGCCCTCGCGCAGGCCGTCGCCGGTCCCGGCGAGCGCCAGCGGCGCGCCGAGCAGCGCGGCGGCAGACATGGATGCGACGACAATGGTGCGGTTGAGCATGGGACCTCCGGTCGGCAGTCGTTCGGCGTCGAGGACGAGGGAACCCGGCCCGCGCGACGTGGTCGCCCGGGGCTCCCCGCGTCGCGCCCGCGCGACCGGCGGTTGTCAGCCCGGTGACACCCGGGGCGCCGGCTCACGCCCGGCGCGGCGCCGGCACGGCGACCTTCAGCTGCCCGATCATGAGGTCCAGGCGGCGCGCGATCTCGCTCGTCTCGACACCGAGCGTGACGGCCATCTCACCCACCGGCGTGCCCTCCAGCGTCATCCCGAGGATCGGCAGGTCGCCGGGTTCCAGCGACGCCCCGGCGGCATCGAGCAGCTCGCGGGAGATCGGCGGCAGCACGCGCTCCCCGCGCACGACGCGCCGGAGCACGTCGTAGAGCTCGCTGGCCGGCGCCGACTTGCTCACGATCGCGTCGACGCCGGCCAGCAGCGCGGGGATCGTCAGCGCGGTGTCCGCGTAGGCCGAGTACAACAGCACCCGCGGAGCCACCGGGTCGCGTTTGATGCGCCGGCAGAGCACGAGGCCGTCGTCGGTCGGGAGGTGGTAGTCGAGGACGACGACGTCGGGGCGCGTGCGGTGCAGCGCGGGCCACAGCTCGGTGGCGGAAGCCGCGACGTCGAGGGGCACGAAGCCCGGCTCGGCGCGCAGGACCGCGGCGAGCCCGGCGCGCATCGCGGGATGGTCGTCGACGATGAGGATGCGGATCATGGGGTTGGTTGCCTCCGGTTGACGATGACGGGGACCGTCAGCGCGACGCGCACACCGCGACCACCGCTCCCCGGCTCGAATGTCAGCACTGCACCGATCGTCTCCGCGCGGGCCCGCATCGAACGCAGGCCGTTGGAGCCGGGACGGCGCAGCGGCGGCAGGCCGGTCCCGTCGTCGTCGACCGCGATCCGCAGCGACGAGCCCTCGCGCGAGAGCTCGACGTCGATGCGGTTGGCGCCGGCGTGGCGCACGGCGTTCGTCATCGCCTCGCAGGCGATCCGGTAGATGTGCGCCGCGACCTGGGCGGGCACCTCGCCGAGGCTGCCGCGAACGCTGATCGTGGCCTCGGTCACGAGCCCGAGCTCGCGGGCGCGCTCGGCGAGCAGGCGCTCCACCGGGCGCCCGTCCAGCGGCATCCGCAGCTCGTCGACGCTCGTCTCCATGTCCGCGCCGGCGGCGCGCAGCTCCGCCAGCGCCTGGGCGACGAGCTCCGCGAGGGTCCCGCCGACCTGCCCTTCGAGCGCACTGAGCACGAGGTGGGCCGCGTGGACGCGCTGCTTGGCGGAGTCATGCAGCTCCCAGGCGATGCGCTGGCGTTCGCTCTCGACCGCCAGCCGCTCGGCGCGCAGCCGCTCGGCCCGCAGCCGCTCGAGGATCTCGGCGGCGTAGGCGAGCGCGAGCGTGACGACGACGGGCACCATGAGGTGCGTCGCGATCGTCTCCAGCCGGATCGTGCTGGTCAGCGTGTTCGCGTCGAGTTCGGTGTACACGGCGACGCCGAGATACCCGAGCGTGAACGCGACGCCGTAGAGCACCGCCCGGCGAAACGGCAGGCCCGTCGCCGGCAGGATGAGCGCCGTGATCATCAGCACGTAGAACGGGCTGCGCCAGTCCGCCGAGGACGCGACGAGCGCGAGTGCCGCGGCCCCGTCGCAGACCCAGGCGAGCGGGCGGAACTGCAGGCCCGGCCAGATCGACAGCACGCCGAGCGACGACGCCGTGTAGGCCGTCGTCGCGAGGATCAGCGCGGGGTCGTGGACCGTGACGTCGTGCACGAGCAGCAGCAGGACCGCGACGACGGCGGCCAGCACCCGCGTCATGACCAGCAGCTTCATCCAGCGCGACGTCATGCGACGCGCCCCTGCTCAGCAGACCGCCTCGAGATGGAATCCACGATCGGCGGGCGCGCCGCCGCCGTCGAACGTGCGCACGTCGACGGTCGTCGTCTTCTTGTCGGCGGCGACGACGGGCGTGGCCGTGATCTGTCCCGGATCGGTGCCCGTGACGTTCGTCGAGAGGCCGCAGGTCGCGAGGTCGTCGGTGAACTTCACGTCGTAGTCGCCGGCCCCGCTGCGGCTCACGCCGCCGGCCTCGACGCCGCGCACGCTCTCCGTCGTCCCGTCGGACTTCACGAGCGCGACCGGCGTCAGCGCCTGGACGGCCTTGACGGCGCCCGTCGTCGCGTCCTTGACGATGTCCGCGGCGTGCCTGCCGTCCACGCGGTCGGCGTTGAGCCCCGTGGCGACGCCGGTGGCGTTCGTGACGAACGGCTTGCTGCCGTCGCCGGGCCTCGTGCCGATCGTCCCGCCGATGGTGCCGTCGGTCTCGAACTCGAACGCGAGCCCCGTGTTGAGGTTGTTCGCACGGATGCACGGCTCGTTGTTGGCCGGGGTCCCGCCCGGCTTGGAGCGGCAGCCGTAGATCGCGCCACCGCCGTTGTCGGACTTGTTGGACTGGCGCGTCCCGTAACTCGGGTTGTTGGCGATGATCTGCGTCTCGCGGGCGTACTCCTGCGTCGCGTTGGCCGACGGGTTGCGCGCGCCGCCGCTCAGCGGCCCGCCTTCGCCGGCGCCCAGGGCGATCGGGGTGATCGCCACCGCGAGCAGCGCCCCGCCGATGAGTGTCGCCTTGATGTGCCTCGGCACGAGGTACCTCCTGAGGGTCGGATGCGGTTCCTCCCCCCGTTGAACCCCGGATCGGCCTCCGAGGCGGCGACGTGGTTATCCGGCTGACAACCCGGGCTCAGGGCTCGACAAGCCCGCGGCGGATCGCATACCGCGTGAGGGCCACGCGATCGCGCAGCCCGAGCTTGTCGAGGATGTTGCTGCGATGGCGCTCGACGGTCTTGTCGCTGATGTGCAGAACGCCCGCTATCTCGCGGCTCGTCAGGCCCTCCGCGATGAGCTTCAGGACCTCGGACTCGCGAAAGGACAGCGGGTCGGCGGGGATCTCGCCGGTGCCGCGGTCGAGGAACTCGCGCACGAGCGCGGCCACGCCCTGGGGATAGAGGAACGGCTCGCCGCGCATCGCCGACCGGCACGCGCGAATGAGGTCGTGGTGTGCGGCGGACTTCAGGATGTAGCCCGACGCGCCCGCGCGCAGCGCCTCGAAGAAGAACTGCTCGTTGTCGTGCATCGAGACGATGAGCACGCGCAGATCGGGGCGCTGCTCGGTGAGCTGCCGCGCCGCCTGGATGCCCGTCAGGCGCGGCATCGCGACGTCGAGCAGGGCGAGGTCGATGTCGTCGCGCAGCGCGGCCGCCACCGCCTCCTGCCCGTCGCTGGCCTCGGCGACGACCTCGAAGTCCGGCTCGGCGTCGAGGATCATCCGCAGGCCGTGGCGGACCATCGCGTGATCATCGGCGAGCAGCACGCGCGTCATCGGCGCCGTGGCTCCGGCGCGCTCATGGTGCGCCCGCCGGCAGGTCGAGCGTCACCTGCGTGCCGCGCCCACCCGGCCGCGGCCCGATGCGCAGCTCCGCGCCGATCGACAGCGCGCGCTCGCGCATGCCGCGGACGCCGCCCTCGGGGGCGCCGTTGGGCCTGTATCCGACGCCGTCGTCGCAGACCGTGAGCGTCACGTGCCCGGCGCCGCGGCGCAGCTCGATCTCGATGCGGCTCGCGGACGCGTGCCGGACGGCGTTGGTGAGGCTCTCCTGGGCGATGCGGTAGATCGCGACCTCGTCATCGTCGCCGATCGGCGGCAGGTCGCGCTGCAGCCGCCGGACGATCTCGATGCCGGTGCGCTGCGTCATGCGCTCGGACAGGTTCGTGAGCGCGGGGACGAGGCCGAGCGTGTCCAGCGCCTCCGGACGCAGCTCGCGGGCGATCCTCCGCACGTCGTCGACCGAGGCGAGGATGCCGTCACGGACGTCGCGGATCTCGTCCTCGAGCTCGGCCGGGGAGCGGCCGAGGACGCGATCGACGTGCAGCCCGAGCGCCGTGAGGGTCTGGCCCACCTGGTCGTGCAGCTCGGCGGCGACACGGCGGCGTTCGTCTTCGCGCTCGGTCAGCGCGCGCATGCCCGATTCGCGGCGCTCGGTCTCGAGACGGTCGAGCATCTCGTTGAACGCGTCGGTCAGGACCGTGAGCTCGGATTGGGCCTTGGGGCCGGGGAGACGCTGCCCGGGGCGCAGCGGGTCGACCTTGCGCATGAGCGTCGTCAGGCGGACGAGCGGCGTCGTCGCGCGGCGGATGAGCACGACGTTCGCGGCGACCATGACCGCGAACCCGCCCGCGAGCGCGGGGAGGCGCCCGTTCGCCGGCTCGACGATCAGGACGAGGCAGGCGACGAGGAGCACGGTGACGTTCGGCGCAAGCAGCCGCCAGAACAGCGAGACATAGCGCGTCCGCACACCGATCAACCTACCCGCCCGCCTGCGGATCGCTCGACGTCATGCGCATGACCCCCGGCGCGTCGCGTCACGCCGGCGCGGACATCCTCACGACATGGTGGACCGAGACCGAGCCGGACCGCGGATCCGGACGGGCGCGGTGGCGGGCGCGCTGCTGTACGTCGCGGCGTGGCTCTGCGCCGGATGCATCGTGGCGGTCGTCGCGGTGACGCTGCTCGGCCATGCGCGCGGCGGCGAGCGGAGCGTCGGCGGCCGCGTATCGACCGACCACGGCGGCCATGCGGCCGTCGCGTCCGCCGACACGCTCGAGGCGCTGCGGCAGATCGCGCAGACCGCCCGCGACGCGCTGCTGCGCGTCCGGGATCGCGACCTGGCCTCCTCGCGGTCGCCGTAGGCGCCGATGGTGGGGCGCAACGGGTGGATTGGGGGTCGCCACCCATTTCGTTCGGGGCCCGCGGGGGCAGGATCTGAGCCATGCACATCGCCGGCAGCACCCTCATCCGCGTCTTCGATGCCGATCCCGACCTGCTGGAGGGGATCGACGAGGCCGCCGCCCGGCATCTGCGCGCGCGCCTGGCCGTGCGGCGACTGTGGGCCGAGCGCGGCGCCTGGCAACCGTCGATCGGCCGCGAGGAGCAGGTCGGGCATCTGGGCCTGCTCGTGATCGACGGGCTGCTCGTCCGGACGTTGCGGCTGGCCGGCCGCGAGTGCTCGGAGGTCGTCGGGCCAGGGGATCTCATCCGTCCCTGGGACCGCGACGACTTCGGCGGCTCGCTCGCCTGCCCGAGCGACTGGCGCGTCCTGGAGCCGGCGGTGATGGCCTCGCTCGACGCGCGCTTCGCCGCGCGGGTGGCGCGCTGGCCGACGATCACGTCCGCGCTGCTCGCGCGCAGCACGCGCCGCTCGCGCGCCCTCGTCTACCAGGCGACCATCGCCCACGTACGCAGCGCCGAGACGCGGCTGCTGCTCGCGCTCTGGCACATGGCCGATCGGTGGGGCCGGGTCACGCCGCGCGGGGTCGTCGTCCCCGTCCCGCTGACGCACCAGCTGCTGGCGCAGATGACGTGCCTGCGCCGGCCGACGGTCAGCGCAGGGCTCGCGCAGCTCGACCAGGCCGGTGAGCTGTCGCCGCGGCTCGGAGGAGGCTGGGTGCTGCACGGATCGCCGCCGCCGACGTCCGCGCCCGGCCCCGGCCGCCGGACGGCGCCGAAGACCCCGCCCTGCGTCGTCACGGTCCTCAGCGCCGCCTCGTAGCGCCTACTTGTAGGCGATCCCGGCGCTCGCCGGGCCGGCCAGCGGCAGGATCTCGACGTCGCGGAAGCCGGCCTCGCGACACCACCCGGCGAAGTCGGCGCCGGTGTAGTCGAAGGCGTCGCCGAACTCGATCAGCATGTTGAGCGACATCATCAGCCCGAAGGCGTTCTCGCGCCGGGCGTCGTCGATGAGGTTCTCGACGACGATGAACGCGCCCCCCTCGGGGAGGGCCTCGTACGCCCCCCTGATGAGATGCAGCTTCTTCTCGAGGTTCCAGTCGTGCAGGATCAGCCCCATCGTGATCACATCCGCCTCGGGCAGCGGATCGGTGAGGAAACTGCCCGACGCGACCGCCACGCGATCGCTGAGCCCCGCCGCCGCGATGGCCTTCTCGGCGATCGGCGCGACGACGGGCAGGTCGAACGTCGTGCAGCGCAGATGCGGATGGCGGGCGGCGAGCGTCGCGGCGAGCCGGCCCGTGGCCCCTCCGACGTCGCAGACCGTCTCGTACCTGGAGAAGTCGAACTTCTCGGCCAGCGCGTGGAAGTTGCCCATCGAGATGCCGGCCATCGCCTGCATGAACTGCTCCAGGCGCTCCGGGTCGCCGTAGAGCTCGTCGAACATCGCCTTGCCGGTGAGCTTGATCTCGTTCTGCGGCCTGCCCGTCTGCAGCGCCTCGGTCAGGTCGCCCCAGAACCCGTACAGGCGCGCGTTGCTCATCTCGAGGATCCCGCCGATGTACGCCGGGCTGTGCCTGACGAGGAAGACCGCCGTCTCGGGCGTGTTGCTGTACCGGGCGCCGGCGCCTTCGCCCTCCCGGTCGAGCAGCTTCAAGGCCACGAGCGTGTCGAGGAAGTCGTAGGTCGCGCGCTCGTGCAGGCCGATCCGTCCGGCGATCTCCTCGCCGGTCATCGCGTCCGCCGCCAGGTGGGTGAAGACGCCGAGCTCGACGGCCGACAGCACGACCTTCGACGGCCAGAAGCCCATCCCCAGCTGCATGATGTGCCCGGGGTCGAGCGCCTGGGACGGAGCGGGAGCTGCGGGGGCGTCGCTCGCCGCGGTGCCTGCCGCGCTCATGACCCCTCGACCATGCTGACCATGGTCGACGGCCGGACGCCGTCCTGCCGCATCGCCTCGGCGGCCTCGGCGCTCTGGAGCGCCTGCTCCCACGTCGCCATGTCGGGCGTCTCGACGACGAGACCGACGAGATCGGATCCGCCGGCGTCGCGAAACTCGCGCGCCGTGATGCCCAGCGGCCCGAAGAACTCGGCGCGGTTCGGCGAGGCCAGCCAGTGATTGACGTCGTCGACTTCGTGAACGATGAGCAGGGTGGGCATGTGTTCCTTTCGAAGGGTGCCCGGCGAAGCTACGGCGGGCAGCCTGCGCGGACCACACAGTCCTGGACGCTCCGTCTGTCCAGTTCTGGGCGTTCACCAGGCCCAGAATTGAGTGGAGGACGGTGCGCCGGCCGCCGTAGCGTGGCCCGGATGCAGCCGCCGCCCGCGATCCGCTGTCCGGTATGTGGTCACGCCTCGTCGGCGACCGCGCGATTCTGCCGGCGCTGCGGGGCCCGGCTGCCGGCCCCGCCGGTCGAGCCGAACCCGGATAGCATCGCCCGGTGGCGGTCCAGCGGCCCGAGCCGGGCACCTTTCTCGCGCTGCTCCAGGACGACGATCGCGACGCGCTGCTCCAGCTCGGCGGCCGCCGCGGGTTCGCCCGCGGCGAGCACCTGATGCACCAGGGCGAGCCGGGAGACCGCCTCCTCATCCTGCTCGCGGGGCATGTGAAGGCGAGCTTCGTCGACTCCCACGGGCGCGAGACGGTGCTCAGCTTTCGCGGACCGGGCGACGTCCTGGGCGAGCTCAGCTTCAGCCACGCCGAGCCGCGCTCGAGCAGGGTCACCGCGATCGAGCCGGTCGAGGCGCAGGCGGTCGCCGCCTCCGCCTTTCGCACCTATCTCGAGCAGCGACCGACCGCCGCGCTCACCCTGATCGACGTGATCGGCCGGCGGTTTCGCGATGCCAACCGCAAGCGCGCCCAGTTCGGCGACCTCGACACGGTCGGCCGCATCGCCGCCCGTCTGATCGAGCTCTGCGAGCGCTACGGCGATCGCACCGATGCAGGGATCGAGATCGGGCTCCCTGTCACCCAGGAGGACCTCGGGAGCTGGACCGGATCCTCACGCGCCGGCGTCGCCGGCGCGCTGCGAACGATGCGGGAGCTGGGCTGGATCAGGACCGAGCGCCGGCGCATCACCGTGCTCGACCTCGACGCGCTCACGCAACGTGCCGGGTGACAAGCGCCGCAAGGGCCCGTAGGCTGCCCGGTCGAGGCGACACATTGGGGTTGCGACACTGCGCTGAGTGTGGACATCGCGCGACCGCGCGGGCGCGATTCTGCGAGCAGTGCGGGGCCGCGCTGACGCCGACCGCCGAGCCGTTGCGGGCGCCCGGCACGCTCGAGGCCAAGATCCTGGAGGAGCGCGCCGGGATCGAGGGTGAGCGCAAGCAGGTGACGGTGATGTACACCGACATCGTCGGCTCGATGGAGCTGACGCGCCTGCTGGACACCGAGCGCTGGGGCTTCGTCCTCGATCGCTTCCTGGCGATCGCCGCCGGCGCCGTCCATGCGTTGGAGGGAACCGTCAACCAGTTCACCGGTGACGGCCTGCTGGCGGTCTTCGGAGCGCCGCTCGCGCATGAGGACCATGCGCGGCGCGCGTGCCTGGCGGTCCTCGAGCTCCAGCGTGAGGTCGCCGGGCTGGCGGCGGAGCTGGAGCAGCGCGACGGGGTGGAGTTCTCGATCCGGTGCGGGCTGAACTCCGGCGAGGTGATCGTCGGCTCCATCGGCGATGACGTGCACATGGACTTCGTGCCGATCGGCAACACGACCGCGCTGGGCAAGCGGATCGAGGCGCTGGCCCCGGCGGGATCGACGGCGATCAGCGCATCCACCGCCGCCCTGGTCGCAGGCGAGTTCGAGCTGCGCGATCTGGGGGAGTTCGAGCTCAAGGGCGCGGGAGCGCGCCAGCGCGTGCTCGAGCTCGTCGGGCCCGGGGCGGCACACACGCGCCTGGAGGCGGTGGCCGCGACGCGCGGACTGTCGCGGTTCGTCGGCCGCGCGGCGGAGCGCGCGCAGCTGGAGGCCGCGCTCGAGCGCGCGCTGGCCGGGGAGGGGCGGGCCGTCGGCATCGTCGGCGAGCCGGGCGTCGGCAAGAGCCGTCTGGTACGCGAGTTCGTCGCCGGCTGCGCCGCGCGCGGGCTGGCGGTCAACTCGACCGGTGGCGTCGCGCACGGGCGCCTCGTGCCGTTCCTGCCCGTGCTCGCGCTGTACCGCGACTACTTCGGCATCGGTGAGCGAGACGCGCCCGAGACCGCCCGCGAACGGATCGAGACCGCGCTGCCGGCCCTCGATCCGGCGTTCGCAGCCGACCTGCCGCTGCTCTACGAGTTCCTCGGCGTCGCCGACCCCGAGCGGCCGCTCGCGCCGCTGGATCCCGAGGCGCGCCAGCGCCGGCTCCTGGCGGTGATGACCGCTGCTGTCAACGCGCGCAGCCGCCAGGCGGCGGCGGTGCTGGTGATCGAGGATCTGCAATGGCTCGACGACGCCAGCAGCGCGTTTCTCGAGGCGCTCGTGGAGGCGGTCGTCGGCACCCGCACGATCGTGGTCACCACCTACCGCGCGGAGTACGCGGCGGGCTGGATTCGCAAGGCGCCGCACGCGCAGCTCAGCCTCGGTCCGTTGAGCGCCGACGCGACCGGCGATCTGCTCGCCGCGCTCCTCGGGCGCGACCCCTCCCTCGACGGGCTCGCAGCGCTGATCGACGGGCGCGCCGGCGGCAACCCGTTCTTCATCGAGGAGATCGTCCAGGCGCTGGCCGAGAACGGCCACCTGACCGGCGCCCGCGCCGAATACCGGCTCGCCGCCAGGCTGGATGCCCTCGTCCTGCCCGCGACCGTCCAGGCGGGGCTCGCAGCGCGCATCGACCGGCTGCCCGCTCGCGAGAAGGCGCTCGTGCAGACGATGTCGGTGATCGGCACCGAGATCCCCGGACCACTGCTGCGCGAGGCCTCAGATCTCGGCGAGCGCGAGCTCGCCGAGGCGGTCGCGGTGCTCGCAGGCGCGCAGCTGGTCATCCCAGGCGGTTCGGGTGGCGCTCCCGAGTTCCTGTTCAAACACCCGCTGACGCAGGAGGTCGCCTACGGCTCACAGCTGTCGGGGCGGCGGGCGCGCGCGCATCACGCGGTCGCCGGCGCAATCGAGCGCACCTACGCCGACGGGCTGGACGCGCGCGCCGCCCTCCTGGCCCATCACTGCGAGGCCGCCGGCGACACGCTCGCGGCAGCCGGCTGGCACGCGCGCGCCGCCGCCTGGGCCGAGTTGACGTCCCTCGCCGACGCGATGCGCCACTGGCGCCGCGTCCGCCACCTGGCGAGCGACCTGGAAGCCTCCGCGGCACGCGACGAACTGGCCATCACGGCCCGAGTCGGCATCCTCGGCCTGGCCTGGCGGCTCGGGGTGTCACCCGCGGAGATCGCGGCGATCCACGCCGAGGGGCGCGACAGAGCCGCCGGCCACGACGCAGCAGGCGCCCCGACCGTGTGGGCACGCGCGGCCGTCGAGCAATGTCGTCTGGATCTCTACTACGCCGGGACCCTCATGCACAGCGGCCGGGAGCGGGAGGGCCTCGAGGGGTTTCGCGAAGTCAGCCGACAGGCCGTCGCGGCCGGCGCTCCCGGCCCTGCGCTGACGGCGTCCATGGGCGTGGCATACGCGTGCTGGATCGCGGGTTCGTTGAGCGAGGCGGTGGAGACGATCGACCGCGCCCTCGAGCTGGCGGGCGCCAACCCGACGACGGGCTCGGGGCTGGCCTTCGTCTGCCCCCTCGCACACGCCTTCGGGCATCGTGGGCTGTGCACCGGATACATGGGTGAGCTCGAAGCGGCCCACCACGATTTCGGCCGCGCGATCGAGCTGGCCCGCGAACACCAGGACCCCGAGACGGAGTCCGCCGCCTACGCGAATCTCGCGCTCCTGGAAGCGGACCTGGGGGAGGTCGAGGCGGCACGCGCCAACGCCGCGCTGGGCCTCGCGATCGCCGAGCGGTCGGGCAACGCGATCCACATCATCGCCTGCTTGACGCCTGCCGCTCTGGCGCAGGCCGGCGCGGGACGCTTTGCGGACGCGCTCGCGCTCGCGCAATCGAACCTCGCGACGATCCGGCGGCTCGGAATCGGCCGGTACTACGAGCCGCAGTTGCTCGCCGCGATCGCGCGATCCCAGCTCGCGCTCGGCGCGCCCGGCGACGCGCTCGCCGCCGCCGAGAAAGCCGTCGAGATCACCGACGCCCGCGGCCTGACCGCGTGCGCGCTGCCCGCGCCGATCGCGCTCGCGCAGATCCTGATCGCCACCCGGGGCGCAGCCGCCGGCGAGCGGATCGACACCGTTCTCGCACGTGCGCTGCACGTCGCGCGCGAGAGCCGCGCGCGCGTTTTCGAACCCCGGATCCATCGCGAGCTCGCCGCCCTCGCGCAGGCGCGCGGCGACGACGTCACGGCGAAGCGCGAGCAAGCCGAGGCGCAGCGGATCGTCGTGGCGATGCGGTCCGCGACAGCGACGACGGCGCAGCTTTCGCGGCTCCCCGCGCCAGGGACATAACGGCTGAAGGCCGGTCAGGCCCGCCGCAGGACCGCGAGCAGGGACACCCCCGCCGGCAGGTCGCGGCCGCTGCCGATCCAGGCCGCCTCGGCAGCGAGCACGCGCTCGAGCGCGCCGTTGACGACGCCCTGCGGCGTGCGCGCGAGGTCGTCCGCGGGCTGCGCGCTGCGGCGCGCCCGCTGGAAGAACCGCGCCGCCGCGATCGCCGGCAGCAGCGCGCTGTTGAACGCCGTCACGCGCTCTGTGCTCCAGCCCGCGCGCGCGGCACGCGCGACGAGCATGGCGCGCGTGTAGCGCCGGTGGTGGTGGGAGACGACGTCGTGCTCGCCCCACAGCCACGCGTACTGCGGGACGGTGACGACGAGGCGCCCGCCGGGCGCGACGACGCGCGCGAGCTCGGCCCAGGCCCGCCCGTCGTCGGACAGGTGCTCGAGGACGTCGAGCGCGACGGCGAGATCGAAGGCGCCGTCGCCGAACGGAAGCGGCGCCTCGAGCGAGCCCGCCCGCACCTCGCCCACGCCGCGCGCGCGGGCGGCGTCGAGCGACGAGGATGCGAGCTCGACGCCCGCGACGGTGCCGCGCCGCGCGAGGTCGACCATGTTGCGCCCCGAGCCGCAGCCGGCGTCGAGGATCCGCGTGCCGGCGGGCAGCGCAAGCGCGTCGAGCACCGCCGCGAGCACCCGCCGCCGCCCGCGGTACCACCAGTGGCGCTCCTCGGCGTCGAACGTCCAGCGCTCCAGCGCGTCGTCCACTACGACTCGCGCACGTCGGCGCCGTCGATCTGCTCGTCGACGACGAACAGCGGGCGTCCCTTGACCTGGTCGAAGATGCGCCCGATGTAGAGGCCCACGATCCCGAGCGCGAGGATGATGAAGCCGCTGAGCAGCAGCAGCAGGACGACGATGCTCGTGTAGCCCGGCGGCGTGTCCTCGACGGTGCGCGAGTAGACGGCGTAGAGGGCCATGACCGCGCCGAGCCCGGCAATGCCGAAGCCCGCGAAGACGATCCAGCGCAGCAGCACCGTCGTGCGGAAGAACATCCCGTCGAGCGCGACGCCGATGAGCTGGCGCAGGCCGTAGGTGCTCGGCGAGTCGCCCGCGCGCTCGGCGTGGGTGAAGCTGATCGAGGCCTGGCTGAAGCCGAGCCAGTCGAGCACGAGCTGGTACTCGCGGTCGCGGTCGCGCAGGAGCAGGAACGTGTCGACGACCTTGCGCGAGATGATCGACAGCGTCGAGAACTCGATCTCGCCCTCGCGCTCGCTCAGCATGCGGCGATAGAGCGACGCCGACACGCGCCGGAAGGCCGTGTGCTTGCGGCCCTCGCGCACGGCGCGGACGATCTCGTAGCCCTCCTGCGCCTTGGCGTACAGCCGCGGGATCTCCTCCGGCGGCTCCTGCAGGTCGCAGTCCATGACGACCGTCCAGGCGCCGGTGCAGCGCGCGAGGCCCGCGGTGATCGCCGCGTGCTGGCCGAAGTTGCGGCTCAGGCGCACGATCCGCAGCCGCCCGTCCGAACGGGCCAGGCGACGCAGGACCTCCCAGGCCCCGTCGGTCGAGCGATCGTCGACGAGGACGATCTCGTAGTCCTCGGTGACCGCGCGCAGGGCGGCGGTCAGGCGGGCGTGCAGCTCCTCCAGGCAGCCGGAGCAGTTGTAGACGGGGATGACGACGCTGAGCTCGATCACGGAAGACCCACGGTGGCTATCCTCGCGCCTCTGCCCGAGAGCCTCATCTACCGCAGCGCCTGGGGCTACGGCCTCACGATGCGCGTGCTGTACGGACGCTACTACGGCGCGCGCGACGCGGCAGTGGCCGCGCACGTCCCCGACGGCGCGAGCGTGCTCGAGCTCTGCTGCGGGCCGGCGCGCATGTACCTGCGCGAGCTGCGCGGCCGCACGCGCTCCTACGTCGCCCTCGACGCCAACGCGGGCTTCGTCGAGCGCCTGCGCCGGCGCGGCGTCGACGCCCGCCGCGCCGACGTCGCGACCGCCGACCTGCCGCGCGCGGACGTCGTCGTCATGCAGGCGAGCCTCTACCACTTCCTCCCGCAGGAGCAGGCGGCGGCGATGGTCGAGCGCATGCGCGCCGCGGCGCTGCTGCGGGTCGTCATCTCCGAGCCGGTGCGCAACCTCGCCGCCAGCCGCGTCGGCGTCGTCGCGCGCCTCGCGGCCGGGGGCGCCGCCACCGCCGGCGGCGCGCACGCGCAGCGCTTCGACGAGGCGTCGCTGCGGGCGCTCATGGACCGCTTCGGCGCGGCGGTCGTCGACGACGCGCCGGCGCCCGGCGGTCGCGAACACGTCTACGTCCTGACGGGAACACCGTGACGATCGCGACGCGGATCCCGTTCAACCGGCCCTATCGCACCGGCGACGAGGCGGCCGCCGTCGCCGCCGCGATCGAGGGGGGCTGGACCGGCGGCAACGGCCCGATGTCGCAGCGCTGCGAGCAGCTGCTCGGCGAGCTCACCGGCGCGCGCCGCGTGCTCATGACGCCCTCCTGCACCGGCGCGCTGGAGATGGCCGCGCTGCTGGCCGGCGTCGGGCCCGGCGACGAGGTCGTCATGCCGTCGTTCACCTTCGTCTCGACCGCCAACGCGTTCGTCCTGCGCGGCGCGACACCGGTCTTCGTCGACGTCGACCCCGGCACGCTGAACATCGACGCGCAGCGCGCGGCCGACGCCGTCACCGACCGCACGCGGGCGCTCGTCGCCGTGCACTACGGCGCCGTCGGCTGCGACATGGACGCCCTCGGCGCGCTTGCCGCCGCGCACGACCTGCTGCTCGTCGAGGACGCCGCGCAGTGCATCGGCGCGTCGCGCGGCGGCCGCGCGCTCGGCGCGATCGGCGGACTCGGGACGCTCTCCTTCCACGAGACGAAGAACGTCTCCTGCGGCGAGGGCGGGGCGCTGCTCGTCAACGACGAGCGGCTCGCCGAGCGCGCCGAGATCCTCCAGGAGAAGGGCACCGACCGCCGGCGCTTCGCCCGCGGCGAGGTCGATCACTACCGGTGGGTCGACGTCGGCTCGTCGTTTCTCATGTCCGACATCACCGCCGCGCTGCTCGCCTCACAGCTCGAGCGCGTCGCGCAGATCAACACGGCGCGCCTGGCGATCTGGGACGCCTACCACGCCGCCTTCGCGCCACTCGAGCGCGCCGGCCTCGTCCGGCGCCCGGTCGTCCCGGCGGACGCCGAGCACAACGGGCACCTCTACCGCCTCCAGCTCGCCGACCGCGCGACGCGCGACGCGGTCATCGCCGCGCTCGCCGCCGCCGGGATCAGCGCGTACTTCCACTACGTCCCGCTGCACGCCGCGCCCGCGGGCCTGCGCCACGCCCGCGTGCACGGCCCGATGGACGTCACCGACGCGGCCGCCGAGCGGCTCGTGCGCCTGCCGCTGTGGGTCGGGCTGACGGGCGAGGACGTCGCACGCATCGCCGCCGAGGTCGGGCGCGCGCTCGGCGGCTGACGGCTACCCGGCGATCTTCGCGAGGACGGCGGTCTGCAGCAGGTCCTCGCGCAGGCGCGGGTCGGAGACGCGCAGGCGCTTGTCGCGGATGTCGTTGGGGTCGTTGGGCGCGGCGGGCCCGTCGGTGTGCAGCGCGATCGTCGCCCGGCCCGGCGCGACGACGAACCGGACGTCGAGCGGCGCGCCCGGGGCAGCGGCCTTCAGCACACGCCTGCGGCCGCCGGGGAGGGTCAGCGTGACGGTCGACGGCTGCGCGCCGCCCCCGAAGATCGTCGCGGTGAGGCGCACCGTGCGGGGCGTGTCGAGCGGGTTGTCCAGCGCGAGCCGGGCGTCGGCCGCGGCCCAGCGGAACGGGCCGCCGGCATCGACCTGCGGGAACGAGAAGCCGGCCCCGAAGGCGAGGTCGACGGGCCGCAGCAGCGCGTCGCTCACGATGACGCGCTCGCCGGGCGTCGTGTTCTTCGCGACGCGCGCCGCCAGCGGGCGCAGGTCGTACCACTCCAGGCGCCCGTCGGCCGACACGCTTGCGGGCCCGGCGCCGGTGAGCTTCGTCAGCGCCGCGTCGACCGCCGCGCCGTGGTCGGCGTAGCCGGCGCGGTCGACGTACAGCGCGCGGAAGCCGGCCGTCGTCGCCGCGATCGCGAGATCGTCGGGCGCGAGCGCCTGCACGCCGGCCTGCCAGTCGGCGGGGCGGCCCTTCGTCGAGCCGTAGCTCCAGCGCAGGTGCCGCGAGTGGATGTAGCCCTTGAAGAGGTCGTAGTCGAGCATCCCGTTGACCGGGCCGTTCTCGGGATACGGCGTGTACGGCAGCTGCAGCACCCGCGTGCCGTGGGGCAGGCGGTCCTCCATCGCGTGCACGAACGTGTCGTCGTTCTGCCAGCCCGCCTTGATCGCCGCGTACGCCGGGACGTCGTGGGCCGACGTCTGGTCGAGCACGCCGAGCAGCCCGATCACGGCGACGAGCACGCCGAGGATCCAGGGCCCCCGGCCGCGGGCGCGTAGGCGGTCGCCCAGCGCGGTGAGCGCGAGCGCCGCCGCGACGAGCGCCGCGAACGCGATCAGCAGCGAGATCCTGTTCCACCCCCGCACCTGCGGCGTGATCTCGAAGGCGATGAGCGCCGAGATCCCGCTGATCGTCCCGATGAGGAAGCAGACGAGCGCGACCGCGCCCGCGATCGACACCCGCTGCCGGCGCACCGACACGTCGCGGGTGCCGAGCCCCGTCGTGAGCAGGACGAGCAGCGCGCACAGCAGCCCGAGCGTCGCGACGATCCCGAGCGACGGCGAGAAGCCCTCGGCGGTGATCGGCGTGCGCGCCTCGTAGGCGCGGGCGCGCCGCGCGAGGCCCTCGATGCGGTGGTCGGGGCGCGGCAGGACCATCTGCGTGAGCTTCAGCCCGAAGTCCTCGCTCTCCGCCGGGCCGCGCTCGGCGATCGCCGTGTTGCGCCCGTGCTCGTGGGCGTAGATCACCGGCGGGGCGTGGCAGATCCCGAACACGACCCCGATCGCGACGAGCACGAACAGGCCCTGGAGCGCGATCTGGCCCGACCGCCGCGCCAGCGCCGCGACCGGCACGACGAAGAGGATCGCGAGCACCGCGAAGACGGCGTAGTAGTTGGACGCCGACGCGACGACGGCGCAGACGAGCAGCGTGATCGCCGTGCGCCTGCGGTTCGCGCGGTCGATCAGCGTGCGCCCCTCCGACAGCGCGATGACGAGCCAGACCCCCAATGGCACGGCGTAGTAGGCCGCGAGGAAGAGGTGGTTCTGGTGGCGCAGGAGGTGGTAGGGCAGGAACGCGAACAGCACGCCCATGACGAGCGCGACGATCCGCTCGGAGCCGAGGTCGCGCAGGACGAGGTACGCCGTGACCGCCGTCAGGGGGAAGCAGAGCAGGTAGAACCCGTTGAAGACGACGACCGGGTTGCTGATGACGAGCCCGAGCGCGCTGATGATCAGGTAGTGGCCGCTGTCGCCGAAGTCGGCGGCGAAGTCGAAGTTCGTCTGCCCGAACGGCGCCGCGAGATCGGGGTTGTGCCAGAACCAGCCGTGCTCGACGACGCCCTTGACGGCGCTGAGGAAGAACGTGGCGTCGTTGAACGCCCCCGAGATCGGCACGCTCAGGGAGGCGTCCCAGAGCCTGAGGTCGATGACCGTGACGAGCGTCGCCGCGAGCGCCGTGCCAAGGACCCAGAGCAGCTCTCGCAGCCACGGCGGACGGCTGGCCGGCATGCGGCGAGGATAATCGCACGGCCCGGACGGCGACGCCGCCGGGCGCGCCCGGGGCCGCGCGCCTCTAGAGTCGCCCCGTGCGCCGCCCCCGGATCCCCCCTGTGCACCCGGCCCCGATCGTGGCCGGGATCGTCGTGCTCGCCGTGCTCTGGCTCATCCGCCCGATCTGGCACGGGCTCGCGATGTTCTTCTGGACGGCGCCGATCGTGTGGCTGCCCCCGCTCCTGTTGCTCGGCGCGGGCCTCGTGCTCCTGCGCCGCTCGCGGCGCAGCTGGGCGACGCTCGACGACCTGCGGGCCGGCGTGCGCCCGCCGGTCTGGCTCATCGCGTTCCCGGCGCTGGCGTTCCTGCTGTTCGTCCTCGGCGCCGGCTTCGAGGGCCCGCTCGTCGGGCGGGCGATCGTCAAGGCGACGACGTACGAGGCGATCGACGGGCTGCCGCCGGGCGGGCTCGTGCGGCTCGTCCCGCGCGAGGTCGCCGAGCAGAACGCCTCCAGCGGCTTCAACTCCCCCACCGAGACGCTGACGAACTTCCGGATCGTCAACACCGACAAGGGGCTCGTCTGGACCGCGCTGCGTACCCCGCAGGGCGCCTTTCGCGTCTTCACGAAGAAGAGCCAGGGGCTCGTCGAGCTCGGCGCCGAGGACACCGCCCGCAAGCTCGTCAGGACCGACGCGGAGCTCACGGTCGCGCCGGGGCTGCAGATCACCGACAGCCTGCGCTGGCGCCTGCTCAAGCAGCGCTTTCTCATCTCGCTGGAGGAGCCGGTCGGCATCCCGACCCCCAAGGGCGTGCGGATCGTCGTGCCCTACCTCGAGTACAAGGGCTGGCTCATCCGCCGGCCGGTCCTCGGTGGCGTCTTCGTCGTCGCGCCCGACGGGACGATCGAGGACCTCTCGCCCCAGGAGGCCGCCCGCCGGCCCGAGCTCGCGCGCAGCGGCCGGATCTTCCCGGACACCCAGGCGCGCCGCGTCCAGGACGCCTACCAGTACAAGAAGGGCATCTGGAACACGTGGTTCGTGCACGAGGACCAGACGCGCATCAACGACACGGAGACCAACCGCCAGCCCTACCTCGTCGACTTCGGCACCGCGGGCCTCGGCCTGCAATGGGTGACGGTCGCCGAGCCCTACGGCCGCGCGTTCGCCGCCAGCGCGATCTTCCTCACCGACGCAATCACAGGCCATACGCGGATCTGGCGCGTGCCGCGCAACGAGTCGCTCAGCGGCAACGTGCGCGCGCTGCAGACCGTGCGCAGCGTCGCGATCCCGGGCGTCGACTTCGGCAACGCCACCAGCGGCTCGGGCAACTTCCGCGTCGTCGAGCCGCGCCCGGTCTTCGTGCGCGGGCACCTCGTGTACCTCGCGTCGATCATCCCGAACTCCGCCAACGCCGTCTCCAAGACGGTCGTCGTCGACGCGGAGACGAACAAGCTCGTCGCGATCTTCAACAACGACACCGACCCGCAGGCGGACCTCAAGACGCGCCGCTACATCGAGACCGGGCAGGTGCCGGGCGAGGCCGCGGTGACGGGCACGAACGGCACGCCGGCGACGCCCGCGACCACCGGCACGACGACGACCCCGGCGGCCGGCGGCACCTCGACGACGCCCGGCAGCGTCGCCGACCGCCTCGACGACGTCCTGCGCCGCCAGCGCGAGCTGCTCGACGAGGTCCAGAAGCTCCGCGACGACGTCGGCAAGGGCGGCGGCGGCTGACCGTCCGCACGCGCCCGCTGCGGGTCGGGCGCGTACGACATCGGTGAGGCAACGGCGTCGTCCCGGAGCGAGAGGCGCGCACGGTCGAGGCTGGGGGATTTTGGGCGTATGGCGCCCAATCGCCACCAGCCTCGTGCGGCCACCGGGCTCAGCGCTCCCTGAGCGCACCGCTTGACATGTGACCATTTGGTCACCTATTCTCCGCCCATGACCGACGACGACCTCGTCTTCAAGGCCCTCGCGGACCCGACGCGGCGCTTCCTCCTCGACCGGCTCTTCGTGCGTGACGGCCGCACGCTCACCGAGCTGGAGTCCGAGCTGGAGATGACGCGCTTCGGCGTCATGAAGCACCTGCGGGTGCTCGAGGACGCGGGCCTCGTGGTCTGTCGCCGGTCGGGCCGGGAGAAGCTGCATTTCCTCAACCCGGTGCCGATCCGGCTCATCCATGACCGCTGGATCGACAAGTACACCGAGCGCCAGGTGTCGGCGCTCGCCGACCTCAAGAACGAACTGGAGAAGATGGGATGACGACGATGACCGAGCCGACCGTGACGACGCAGGTGCACCGGATCTACATCCAGGCCACGCCCGAAGCGATCTGGACGGCGATCACCGACCCCTCGTGGACCGCGAGGTACGGCTACGGCGGGCGGGGCGAGTACGACCTGCGCCCCGGCGGCAGGTACGTGGCGTACACGTCGCAGGCGATGCGCGACGTCGGCGCACCCGATGTCGCCATCGACGGCGAGGTGCTCGAGGCCGACCCGCCGCGCAAGCTCGTCCACACCTTCCGCATGGTCATGGACGACGACATGGCCGCGCAGGGCTTCACGCGCCTGACGTATGAGATCGTCGAGATCAGCGGGCGCTCGCGCCTGACGGTCACGCACGAGCTCGCGGGCGCCCCGCAGCTCGCCGAGCTGATGGCCGGCAACCTCGAGGACCGCGGGGCGGGCGGCGGCTGGCCGTTCGTGCTCTCGAGCCTCAAGACGCTGCTGGAGACCGGCGCGAGCTTCACGCACTGAGGACGGCGCGCCAGGCCCCGGCCCGCAGCGGTACGCCCGCGGGCTGGGCCGGGCGCAGCCAGTCGCTGACGGCAAGGATGCCGTGCAGCGCGCTCGTCAGCCAGACCTCGCGGCCGGCGAGCTCGGCCGGGAGCGGCGAGCGCACGCGGACCTCGACCCCGCGCTCGCGGGCGCGGGCGAGCAGCAGGGCCCGCGTCACGCCGGGAAGCGTGTGCTCGTCCGGCGTCGTGCAGAGCGCGTCGTCCTCCCACCAGAGCAGGCTGGACAGGGCGCCCTCGCGCAGCGCGCCGGTCGCCGGGTCGCACAGCAGGACCTCGTCGGCGCCGTCGGCGCGCCCGCGCTCGCGCAGCGCGATGAGCGCCTCGAGGTCGGGCCCCTTGCGCCGCGGCTGCGTGCGCGGGTCACCGGCGCCGACGATGACGCGCACCGCCCGCCGCCGCGGCGGGGCCGGCCGGATCCGCACCCCCAGCCCGCGCGCCGTGAGCTCCACCCGCGGAAACCAGCGGCCGGCCACGGGGACCGCGTGCGTGACGACCTCGCGCAACCGGGCGAGCTCGGCGGGGTCGACGCCCTCCTGCAGGCAGGCGTCCGCGAAGCGCGCCCAGTGGGCGTCGGCCGCGCGGACGGCGCCGTCCTCGACGAGCCACGAGTCGGCGGCGAGCAGGACGGCTTGCGCTGGGGCCAACTGCCTAACCTCTCTCGTCCGGTGACGACGCTGCTGATCGACAACTACGACTCGTACACGTTCAACCTCTATCAGCTCATCGCACGTGTCGCCGGTGAGGAGCCGGTCGTCGTCCGCAACGACGAGCTGCCCTGGAGCACGCTCGCGCGCGATCGCTGGGACCGCATCGTCATCTCCCCCGGCCCCGGCCGCCCCGAGCGCGAGCGCGACCTCGGCGTCTGCCGCGACGCGCTGACCCAGGGGCTGGTCCCGGTGCTCGGCGTCTGCCTCGGCCACCAGGGGCTCGCGCACGTCCGCGGCGCCGGCGTCGTGCGCGGCGCCGACGTCGTCCACGGGCGCATCAGCCCGGTCTTCCACCGCGGCGACCCGCTCTTCGCGGGGATCCCGCAGGGCTTCCGCGCCGTCCGCTACCACTCGCTCGTCGTCGAGCCCGCGCTGCCGCCCGACCTGGAGGCGATCGCCTGGGCCGACGACGGCACGCTGATGGCGATCCGCGACCGCGCGCGCCGCGCCTGGGGCGTGCAGTTCCATCCCGAATCGATCGGCACCGAACACGGCGAACGGCTGATCGCCAACTTCCTCGCGCTGGCGCCCGGCCGCGAGGCCGCGCCGCCGCTGCGCACGACGGCCGTCCCGGGCGGTCGCGCGCGGGCCGCCGCCACGGGTGAGGTGCGCGTGCATCATCGCGTCCTCGACGCCGTGCCCGACGCCGAGCGCGCGTTCGCGGCGCTCTTCGGCTCGCTGCCCGAGGCCTTCTGGCTGGACTCGAGCCTCGTCGACCCGGCGCGCTCGCGCTTCTCGTTCCTCGGCGCGGCGGCCGGCGGGATCGGTGCCGCGATCCGCTACGACGTCCACGACCGGCGGGTGACGGTCACCCGCGACGGGCGCGACACCGTCCACGAGGAGACGATCTTCGCGTACCTCTCGCGTGAGCTCGCGCGCCTGCGGACCGACAGCCCCGAGCTGCCGTTCGACCTCAACGGCGGCTTCGTCGGCTACCTCGGCTACGAGTGCAAAGCCGACTGCGGGGCCGCCGGCGCGCGCCGCGCCGAGCTGCCCGACGCCTTCTTCCTGCTCGCCGACCGGGTCGTGGCGCTCGACCACGAGCTCGGGCAGGCGCACCTGCTCGCGCTCTGCGGCGGCGCGCCCGCGGACGCCGCCGCCGCAGAGGACTGGATCGAGCGGACGGCCGCCGCGCTGGCCGGCGGCCTCCAGGCGCTCCCCGCGCCGCCGGCGGCCGGTCACGAGCAGGCCGCGCTGCACTTCGAGCTGCAGCGCGGCCGCGAGCACCACCTCGCGAACATCGAGACCTGCAAGGCGCTGCTCGCGGCCGGCGAGAGCTACGAGATCTGCCTGACCAACACGCTCACGGTGCCCGCGCCGCGCGACACGTTCGAGCTCTACCGCGTGCTGCGCCGCGTCAACCCGGCGCCGTACGGCGCCTACCTGCGGATGGCGGAGGGCGCCGTCCTGAGCTCCTCGCCCGAGCGCTTCCTGCGCGTCGGGCGCGACCGCGACGTCGAGACGAAGCCGATCAAGGGCACCGCCCGCCGCGAGCCCGGCCGAGCCGCCGACGCCCGCGCCCGCAGCCGCCTCGCGCGCAGCCCGAAGGAGCGTGCCGAGCACCTCATGATCGTCGACCTGCTGCGCAACGACCTCGGGCGCGTGTCGCAGATCGGCAGCGTGCACGTCCCGAAGCTCATGGACGTCGAGAGCTACGCGACCGTCCACCAGCTCGTGTCGACGATCCGCGGGCGCCTGCGCGACGACGTCGACCTCGCCGACTGCCTGCGCGCGACGTTCCCCGGCGGCTCGATGACCGGTGCGCCGAAGCTGCGCACGATGGAGATCATCGACGCGCTCGAGGGCGCGCCGCGCGGCGTCTACTCCGGCGCGCTCGGCTACCTCGCGCTGAACGGGACGGCCGACCTCAGCATCGTCATCCGCACGCTCGTCGCGACCGCGCGGGGAGCGACGATCGGCTCGGGCGGCGCGATCGTCATGCTCTCCGAGGCCGAGGACGAGTATGCCGAGATGCTGCTCAAGGCACAGCCGCTGCTGGACGCCGTGAGTTTGAGCACGGACCGTTGGTTCGACGGCGAACCGTCTGCCCCGCCGCCTACCGTTGCGGGCGATGCCAACGCTCGAGGAGATCACGTACGAGGCGGGTAGACACGCGCTCTCCGATCAGGACGCGCTGGTAAGCGGCATCAGGCAGCGAACGGGCACGTTGTTGGCTGCCCATGCGCTGGTGGCTTCGTTCCTCGGCTGACGACGATCCGCGCCCAAGGCCTCGCGCCGTGGGGCGTGGTCGCGCTCGCTGCGTTGGTGACCGGCCTCATGGCCGCGGCGGTTCTGCTGGCGCCGTGGCGCCTGAAGTTCGCCGTCGACGCCACGGACCTCTACTCGCAGCTCTACCCGCAGGCCGCTGAGGAAGCTGGCAGCGACACCTTGGGGTGGCTTGCCGCGGCGGGCTACGGCTATCAGGCGCTTCGTGAGGAGAATGCTCGGCGGGTTCGCCTCATGTCGTTCCTCTCCGGCGCGCTGGCCGTCGTGATGGTCGTCCAGACGGTGGCTTGGCTTGCTGCGCTGGCGATAGACTGAGGTCATGGCGCCGAAGCCAGTCCCCCCTGATCAGATCCGGCCGCCGTCAACCTCGATCGGCATCGAGGAAGGGCGCGGCGCACCGCGACCGCGGCCAACACCGCGGTCGAGCATCTGAAGTCTCAGCCGATGAGCACGGGCGTGCCGACCGGGACGCGCCGGAACAGGTCGACGACGTCACGGACGTGCATGCGGATGCAGCCGTGCGAGGCGCGCGACCCGATTGACCCGTCCTCGCCGGTGCCGTGGATGCCGACGCCGTTGGCGATCCCCATCCAGCGCGCCTTGAGCGGATTGGCGGCGCTGCCGCCGGTGACGCTCGTGCCGGCGAGCTCGCCCGCCCAGGGGCTGTTGGGGACCGACCAGGTCGGGTTGACCTGCTTGTTCTGGATCGCGTAGCGCCCGCGCGGGGTCGGGTACGCCGGCTGGCCGACGGCGACCTTGTACGTCTTGCGGACCTTCAGGTGCTTGAAGAGGCGCAGCGTGAACGTCGACTGCGTGATCGTGATGACGGTCATCCTGCGCAGCGACGCGGGCGTGACCTTCGGCCTCACCGCGACGAGCCTGGGCTTGAAGACGCGCGTCAGGCGCGGGTCGTCGAGCGAGGCGCCGATCTGTTTGGCGAGCTGCGTCGCATTGACGTCGCGGCCGGACCTGGAGTGCGTCGCGCGGACCTTCTTGAGCTTGACGATGAGCTTCGCGTCGCGCGCGGGCCGGGCGAGGCGCCTGTGGATCGCGTCGGCGAACTTCGTCACCGCGACCTGGTCGTGCGCCACCGCGAGCGGCACGTCGACCTTGGCTCCGCCGGCGGTGCGGCCGGCGTAGAGCGCGCGCTTGGCGCTCGCATCGGTGTCGAAGGTCACCGTCGCGTCGGCGGCCTTGAGCCTGAAGGTGATGTCGGCGGCCTGGGCGATGACGTCCTCACCGAGGCGCGGGCCGAACGTGCCCTGCAGGCGCTGGGCGGCCTCGTCGACCGTCAGGCCCGCCAGATCGACGCCGGCCGCGCTGACACCGCCGGGAATGCGCTCACCGGGAAGCGGCGGCGTCGCGCTCGCGGGCACGGCGGCCAGTGTCAGTGTGAACGCGCAGCAGGCGAATATGAGACGAGAGGTCATGGCTGGGTGACTGTACCCATCGGGCAGGGCGGTTCATGCCGATCGCACGCGAGGTTGCACGGGATTCATGCGCGCCCGTAGACGGGGACGTGCGCCCCGCTGATCGCCTGCGAGCCGTCCTCGCAGAGGAAGCGGATGACCGCGGCGATCTGCTGCGGGCGCACCCAGCGGCCGTGGTCGGCGTCGGGCATCGCGCGGCGGTTGGCGGGCGTGTCGATGACGCTCGGCAGGATCGCGTTGACGCGGATGTCGTCCTTGCGGTACTCCGCGGCGAGCGCGTCGACGAACGCCAGCACCGCGGCCTTGCCGACGATGTAGCCCGCCGCGCCGGCGAACGGCCGCAGCGCGGCCCGCGACGAGACACAGACGATCGCGCCGCCGCCGCCGGCGAGCAGGTGCGGCAGCGCGGCCTGGCAGACGAGGTACGTCGGGCGCAGGTTCAGCCGCAGCTGGGCCTCGAACTCGGCGACCGGCGTCGCATGGACGCGCTCGCCCTCGGCGAAGCCACCGACGAGGTTCACGACGGCGCGCAGCGGCGCCGCCGCATCGCCCGCCGCGAGCGCCGCGACCGCCGCGGCGGAGGACTCCTCCGCGAGGTCCGCCGGCGCGAGCACGAGGCGCTCGTGCTCGGGGACGCGGTCGCGCTCGGCATCGTCGTAGATCGGGACGACGACGCGCCAGCCCGCATCGAGAAAGCCCTGCGTAACCGCGGAACCGAGACCGCCGGTGCCGCCGGTGATGAGTGCGCTGCCGGCCACGAAGCCAGACGGTACCGGGAGCGGGCGTCAGATCCGCGGATCCGTCCGCGACCCTTGCAACGGTGTTCACCATGTTCGTACGAGAGCTTCGGGAGGGCAGCGAGTTCGAGGGCGTCCTCGTCGTCCGCGAGGCCGAGCTGCGCAGCACGCGCGACGGCGGCCAGTACCTGCGCCTGGTGCTCGGCGATCGCACCGGCAGCGTGCCCGCGAACGTGTGGGACGACATCGCGCCGGCGGCCGAGGCCGCCGCGGCCGGCGCCCTCGTCCGGGTCCACGGCCGGCTGCGCACCGGCGGGCGCCATGGCACGGAGCTCACGCTGTTCTCGATCTGCCCCGCCGAGCCCGGCACCTACGACGATTCCGCCCTCCTCGACGGCCCGCCGCGCTCGGCCGCGCAGATGGAGGCCGACCTGCGCCAGCTGCTGGCGACGATCCAGGACCGTGACCTGCGCCGCCTGCTCGACGTCGTCTTCGGTGAGGGCTCGGCGACGTGGGCGCGCTACCGCTCCGCCCCGGCGGCCAAGCGCTTCCACCAGGCCTACCGCCACGGGCTGCTCGAGCACTCGCTCTCCGTCGCGCAGGCGGTGAGCGCCATCAGCGCGACCTTCACCGGCATCGACCGCGACGTCGCCGTCGCCGGCGCCCTGCTGCACGACGTCGGCAAGCTCGACGCGTACGCGTTCGCCGGCGCGGCGATCGAGATGACCGATGCCGGCAAGCTCCTCGGCGAGATCCCGCTCGGCTACTACCGCGTGCGGCGCCTCATCGAGGAGATCGACGGCTTCGACCCCGGCACCGCCGAGGCCGTGCTCCACATCATCCTCAGCCATCACGGCAGCCTCGAGCACGGCAGCCCGGTCGTTCCCTGCACGCGCGAGGCGACGCTCGTGCACTTCTGCGACAACCTCGGCGGCCGCCTCGGCTCGTTCGACCGGCTCGAGAAGGAGCTGCCGTCGGGCGAGCGCTGGTCGCGCTTCGACCGCGCGCTCGGGGGCGGCGCGTATTTCGCGGGCTCCGCGCAGGACGCCCGCGAGGCCGCCTGAGCGCCCGCAACTCTTCGCAAAAAGCGGCCGGAAACGCGCCGTGCGGGCTGACCGCGCGCGACCGGTCCCTATCTTGTCCGCATGGCCAAGGACACGGAGAAGCTCATTCGCCAGCTCTCCCTCATCTCGTACCTCATGGCCGAGCGCCGCCCGGTCACGGCGCTGGAGATCCGCCGCGACGTCGAGGGCTACAGCGCGATGAACGAGGACGCGTTCGCGCGCCGCTTCTACGCCGACCGAAGCGAGCTTGACTCGCTCGGCATCGCGCTGACCGTCGAGCGGCCGATCGACGGAGTCGCCGAGCAGGAGAACTACTCGCTGCGCCCGGAGAACTTCCATCTCCCGGCGATCGCGTTCACCGACGCCGAGCTCGCCGCGCTGCAGACCGCGCTGTCGCTGCTCGACGGCGAGTTCGCCTATGCCGAGCCGCTGCGCCTCGCGCTGCAGCAGATCTCCTGGGGGCGGACGAACCCGCTCGCCGCGCCCGAGCAGCGGGGGGTCGCGCTCGGCATCACGGCGTCGGCCGGCGGCCACGACCTCTCCCAGCGCCTGGCGAAGATCGAGACCGCGATCTTCCGCAACAAGACGATCACCTTCGACTACTACACGATGGCCCGCGACGACACGGGCACGCGCAAGGTCGATCCGTACCACCTGCTCTTCCAGGGCGGTCAGTTCTACCTGCTCGGCCACTCGCACGAGCGCGATGCGCTGCGCGTCTTTCGCCTGTCGCGCATCCAGGGCAAGGTCGCCTACGCGACGAAGGCCGAGCACGACTTCAAGGGCCGCCCCGACAACTTCGACCCGCGCAGCTACGCCAACCGCGCCGCGTGGCAGTTCGGCGACGCGTCGCAGACCGCCGAGATCCGGATCTCCGATCGCATCGCCTGGCAGATCGAGCGCCACTTCGGGCGCTTCGGCGAGGTTCAGCCGGACGGGACCGACGGGGCGATCGTCTTCACGACCCCCTACGCCGACCGCCGCCAGCTCGCGGCCTGGGTGCTGCGCCTCGGCGAGCACGCGCGCGTCATCGGCCCGCCGGAGCTCGAGCGCGAGCTGGCCGAGCGCATCGAGCTGCTGCACGACCGCCACCGCACGCCGGTGCTCGAGCTCGCGCCCGCGGTTGCGCCGGCGGCGCGCGAGCAGGCCGACGTCGCCACGCACAACGGCAGCTCACGCCGCGCGGAGGCCGCGATCCGCCCCGAGCGCTTCGCGCGCCTCGTGACGCTCGCGTCGATCCTCATCGAGGCCGGGCGCGCGGGCGTCCTGCTCGACGCGCTGGACATCTGCGAGCGCATGCAGATCTCCGACGCCGAGCTGCGCGAGGACATCAACGTCCTGAACGTCGTGAACTTCGGCGGCGGCTCCTACGTCCTCTACGCCGAGATCAACGACGCGGGCGCGATCGAGGTCGACCCCGAACCCTATTCCGACAACTTCGCGCGCCCGGCGCGGCTGCTGCCGGTCGAGGCCAAGGCGCTCATCGCCGCGATCGACCTCATCGGCGAGCATCTGCCCGAGGGCTCGCTGCAGTCCTCGCGCGAGAAGATCGTCGCCGCGCTCGGCGCCGACCCGATGGACCAGGGGCTGCACGTCGCCGACGCCGTCGGCGACGACTCGCGCGTCGCCCGCGTCGTCTCGGAGGCGATCCACGAGCGCCGGCTGCTCGCGCTGGAGTACTACAAGCCCAACGAGGACGAGTTCTCCTCGCGTGTCGTCGAGCCCTACTCGCTCGTCAACGGCCGCGAGGGCTGGTATGTCGCCTGCTTCGACCCCGACCGCGACGCCGTCCGCCACTTCCGCCTGGACCGCATCCGCCACGCCGAGGTCAGCCCCGAGACGTTCACGCCGCGGGCGGAGGTCAACCCGGCGGCGGAGGTCGACGGCTGGCTGCGCACCGGCGAGGTCGAGGCCTCACGGATCGCGCGGGTGTGGGTCGCGCCCGAGCGGGCGCGGTGGGCGCGCGAGGAGCGCCGCGTCGCCGAGGAGCTCGCCGACGGCTCGGTCATCGTGGAGCTGAGCTTCAAGGGCACGGACTTCCTCGTGCGCGATGTGCTCGCCGAGGCCGGCGACGCCGCGGTGCTCGAGCCCGCAGAGGCCCGTGACGCCGTTGTCGTCGCAGTGGCACGCCTGCGCGCTTCCGCGGTACGGTAAGGGAACTGCGGCAATTAAACGCGCCAGTCCTTCGGGGGAGGGAAAGTGGTGTATCCAGGCGAAACCTGGCCTGAGCCTTTTCGTAAGCCGACGCCCAGGGTAGGTCCAGACATCCAGGGGGACGCAGAAGCGCCGCATCTGAGTGCCGCCGCGGTACATCTCGGCGAACGAGACGCGCAACTTCCGGACGGAACCGGTCAGTCCCGGACAGGTCCGTCCACAACAAGAGGAGCACATCGATGAGTCGCAAACTGCTGGTGGTACTTTCCGCTGCGATCGGGACGCTCGTCCTGGTCCCGAGCGCTGACGCGTTCACGACGCTGCCCGTGTGGCAGTGCCGTGCCAGCCCGAGCTACACCTCCGTGAGTGACGGCAACCGCGTCGAGCCCTTTGCCGCCAACGGCAACATCAACACCGCCAACGGCGCAAACCCGGACCACGCGCAGTGCGCACCGGCCGAGGCCGGCGCGGGCAACACCGCCACGCAGATCGGCATCCCGCAGGATCTGCTCGGCGCCCGCACGGCCGGCGCCGCGACGACGATCACGCCGGAGCTCGGCCGGGCGATCGACCAGAAGGCCGCCGCCGGGGCGAAGGTCGAGAACGTCACGCTGCAGCTGCCGGCGGGCGGCACGATCGCGCTCGGCGTCAACGCCGCGAGCTCGAGCGCATCGACCTCGTGCAACGGCGACGTGCCGAAGTTCGACGGCACGAGCCAGGTGGCCGGGCTGACGCTCGGCGGCGCGCCGATCGACCTCGATCCGCTGATCAACGCCGTCGATCAGCTCCTCCAGCCGCTGAACGCCATCGTCGACATCATCCCCAACGAGCAGATCCGGACCGCCGACTCGCTCACGGTCCGCGCGCTGCACGTCAAGGTCCTCACCGCCAGCGGCGGCACGCCGCTCGTGGACGCCGTGCTCGCGGAGAGCAAGGTCGGCGCCAACGGCCCGGTCTGCGACAAGAACGCGCAGAACGACGGCAGCGGCAATCCCATCACCGGGCAGATCTGCCCGACCGGCTCGCAGTACGACGCCGGCCGCAACGTCTGCATCATCGTCGCGGGCACCGGCGGATCGAGCCTCGGCGAGATCATCGTCGGCAAGCCGTTCCAGGGCCCGAGCGGCGGCACCGTCCTCCCGCTCGACGTCGCACGCAAGCGCTTCGGGGCATCCCCGTGCCTGAACGGCAACGGGGCACCGAAGTTCGCGATCGTCGGGACCAACGGCCCCGACAGGATCACCGGCACGAACATCGCCGACCGGATCATCGGCCTCGGCGGCAACGACCGGCTCGACGGCGGCCGTGGCAACGACTGCATCGAGGGCCGCAGCGGCGGCGACAACATCTCGGGCGCCCTGGGCAACGACAAGCTCTACGGCAGTAGCGGCAAGGACCACCTCAACGGCGGTCCGGGCAACGACTACATGTCGGCGGGCAGCGGCGACGACACGATCAACGCCGCCTTCGGCAAGGATCGCGCGCTCGGCGGAGCCGGCCGCGACTTCATCAACATCGCGACCGCCGGTCCCGCGGCCTCGGCCGATTGCGGCTCGGGCAACCGCGACGTCGCCCGGATCAACAACAACGAGCGCAAGCGCGTGAAGAACTGCGAGCGCGTCGCGGTCTTCGGCAACAACGACCACTAGGACCGATCCGGCCGCGGCGACGGTCCATCGCGGGCGGGGCTGGCTACAGTCCCGCCCGTGAGCCGCCGCGACCAGATCCGTATGACGGACGCGGAGGTCGGTGCGTTCCTCGACGAGGAGCGCACCGTCGTCTGTGCGACGATCGGCCGCGACGGCTTCCCGCACCTCATGCCGCTGTGGTACGTCGTCCGCGACGGTGAGCTGTGGTCGTGGACCTTCGCGAAGTCCCAGAAGGTGCGAAACCTGGAGCGCGACCCGCGCGCAACACTGCAGATCGAGGCCGGAGCCGAGTATCCGCAGCTGCGAGGCGTCATGCTGAAGTGCGACGTGACGATCCATCGCGATACCGAGCAGGTCGCCGCCCTCGGCACGGAGCTCTTCGAGCGCTACCGCGCGGGCGGGCCGGGCGAGATCGGTGAGGATGTCCGTGCGATGGTGCTCGCGCAGGCGCCCAAGCGCGTCGCGCTGCAGTTCGGAGAGCGCTCGCGCGCGACGTGGGATCACCGCAAGCTCGCGTCCGGGGTTTACTGAGATCGTGCGGCGGACGTGAAGGGACTCATCCTCTCCGGGGGCAAGGGCACGCGCCTGCGCCCGATCACCCACACGAGCGCCAAGCAGCTCGTGCCGGTGGCGAACAAGCCCGTGCTGTTCTACGGCATCGAGGCGATGGCCGAGGCCGGCATCGAGGAGATCGGGATCATCATCGCTCCCGAGACCGGCGCCGAGATCCGCGCCGCCGCCGGCGACGGATCGGCGTTCGGCGTGCGGATCACGTACGTCGAGCAGGACGAGCCGCGCGGACTCGCGCACGCCGCGCTGACCGCCGAGCCGTTCCTCGACGGCGATCCCTTCGTCATGTACCTCGGCGACAACCTGTTGCAGGGCGGCATCTCCGACCTCGTCCGGTCCTTCGAGGCCTCGGGGCCGGACGCGCTCATCCTCCTGACGCCCGTGCCCGACCCGCAGAACTACGGCGTCGCCGAGCTCGACGGTACGCGCGTCGTGCGGCTCGTGGAGAAGCCCGCGCAGCCCGCGACCGACCTCGCGCTCGTCGGCGTCTACATGTTCACGGCGGGGATCCACGACGCCTCGCGCGCGATCGAGCCGAGCGCCCGCGGCGAGCTGGAGATCACCGACGCGATCCAGTACCTCGTCGACGGCGGCGCGCGCGTCGAGCCGCACATCGTCCGCGGCTGGTGGAAGGACACCGGCCGCCTCGACGACATGCTCGAGGCCAACCGGCTCGTGCTCGACCGCGTCGACCGGCGCGTCGAGGGCCAGCTCGTCGACTCCGAGTGCGAGGGCCGCGTCGTCATCGAGCCCGGCGCCCGTTTGGAGCGCACGACCGTCCGCGGCCCGGCGATCATCGGCGCCGGCACGCAGCTCACCGACTGCTACATCGGGCCCTACACGGCGATCGGCGAGGACTGCGTCATCTGCGAGGCGGAGGTCGAGCACTCGATCCTCCTCGCGGGCTGCACGGTGCGTAACCTCGAAGGCCGGATGGAGTCCTCGCTGCTCGGCCGCAACGTCACGATCTCGCGCGGCTCGCGCCAGCCCAAGGCCTACCGCTTCATGGTCGGCGACAACTCGGAGATCGGGATTCTCTAGCGCATGAAGCTGCTCGTGACAGGCGCCGGCGGCATGCTCGGCCGCGCCGTCGTCGGGGCCGCCCAGCGTCTCGGCCACGACGTGCGCGCGACGACGCGCGCGGAGCTCGACGTCACCGACCCCGGCGCGCTGGCGCAGGCCGTCGCCCGCCGCCGTCCCGACGCGATCGTCAACTGCGCCGCCTACACCGACGTCGACGGCGCCGAGTCCGACCGGCTCGCCGCGTTCGCGATCAACGGCAAGGGCGCGGGCAACGTCGCGGCCGCCGCCGCGAACGCCGGCGCCGCGATCGTCCACGTCTCGACGGACTACGTCTTCGACGGCGCCAAGCGCGAGCCGTGGCTGGAGTCCGACCCCGTCGCCCCGCTCGGCGCCTACGGCGCGAGCAAGCTCGCCGGCGAGCGCGCGGTCGCGGCCGCCAACCCGGCGCACGCCATCGTCCGCACGGCATGGCTGTTCGGCGCCGGCGGCAAGAACTTCGTCGACACGATGCTCGCGCTCGGCGCCGAGCGCGAGGAGGTCTCCGTCGTGACCGATCAGGTCGGCTGCCCCACCTGGACCGGGCATCTCGCCGGGGCGCTCGTCGAGCTCGCCGAGCGCCCCGCCGAGACGGGCGTCCATCACATCGCAGGCGCGGGCTCGTGCTCCTGGAACGAGCTTGCGATCGAGGTCTTCGACCGCGCGGCGATCGACTGCCGCGTCCTGCCGACCACGACCGCGTCGTTCCCGCGCCCCGCCCCGCGGCCCGCCTACAGCGTCCTCGGCAGCGAGCGCCGCGACCCGCTCGTGCTGCCCGCCTGGCAGGACGGCGTCACCGCCTACCTCGCGACGCGGGTGACCGCCTGATGCGGCTGCTCGTCTGCGGCGGCGCGGGGTTCATCGGCTCCGCCTTCGTCCGGGTGCGCCTGCAGGAGCACGGCGACGAGGTCGTCGTGCTCGACAAGCTCACATACGCCGGGCGCCGCGAGAACCTCGAGGGCCTGGACGTCGGCTTCGTGCACGCCGGGATCGAGGACGCCGGCGCGGTGGCGACGGCGATCGCCGGGGCCGACGCCGTCGTGAACTTCGCCGCCGAGACGCACGTCGACCGCTCGATCGCCGAACCCGACGCGTTCGTCCAGACACACGCGGTCGGTACCTGGGTCCTGCTCGAGGCGGCCCGCGCCGCCGGCACGCGCTACCTGCAGGTCTCGACCGACGAGGTCTACGGATCGATCGAGGAGGGCTCGTTCACCGAGCGTTCGCCGCTGGCGCCGTCCTCGCCCTACAGCGCGACGAAGGCCGGCGCCGACCTGCTCGTCGCAAGCTACTTCCACACGTACGGGCTGCAGGCCGTCATCTGCCGCGGATCGAACAACTACGGGCCGCGCCAGTACCCGGAGAAGCTCATCCCGCTCATGATCCTCAACGCGATCCACGGCGACCCGCTGCCGGTCTACGGGGACGGGATGCAGGTGCGCAACTGGCTCTACGTCGAGGACTTCGCGCGCGGCATCGGCAAGGTCCTCGCCGACGGGGCGCCCGGCGAGGCGTACAACGTCGGCGGCCCCGACGAGTGCACGAACATCGAGGTCGTCAGGCGGATCATCGCGCTCACCGGCGCCGACGAGTCGCTGCTGACCTACGTCAAGGACCGCCCCGGCCACGATCGCCGCTACTCGCTGGGATCCGAGAAGGTGCGCGCGCTCGGCTGGGAGCCGCGGGTGCACTTCGCCGAGGGCCTGGACGAGACCGTCGCGTGGTACCAGGAGAACAGCGCCTGGTGGGAGCCGATCCGCTCGGGCGACTACCGCGCGTACTACGAGCGCCAGTACGGCTCGTCGATCAAGAGCTGAGGCTCCCGAGCGACGAGATCTTCCAGGCGGCGCCCTCCTTGTCGAGCAGGAGGGTCGCGGTCTTGTCGTTGCTGAGCGAGCGGTACTTCACCGTCGCCGTGGCGGTCGTCCCGCTGACCTTGACGGTGTCGACGGTGATGTCGAACGAGTCGGCGTCCTTGAACGCCTCCTTGACGGCGGTCCGGCAGTTCGTGCCCTGCTTCTCGAGCGCGCTCAGGAGCTTCGCGCCGAGGAGCTTGGAGCACACGTCCGCGGGCTTGTCCTTCGTCCCGGCCGTCTCGAGCTGCTCGATCGTCTTGGCGACGGACCGCTGCTCGCCCTTGAAGCCCTTCGCGGAGTCCTTCGGTGCTGCTCCGCAGCCCGCCAGCGTGGCGGCGAGGAGGCAGAGGACGGTGGTGGCTCTCATCGGCCGGGAGCCTATCTAGACTGCTCGGTGATGACGGAGCTCACCTCACCCCAGCCGCGCGTGCCGCGCGGTCGCCACGCCCCGCCGCTCGCGGTCCGGCTCGAGGTCCAGAAGCAGCGGCTCTTCGACGCCGCCGCGATGGTCTTCTCGCGCGTCGGCTACGCCGACGCGAGCGCCGAGGCGATCAGCCGCCAGGCCGGGATGTCGAAGGCGACCTTCTACGAGCACTTCGCCAACAAGGAGGAGTGCCTCGTCGCGCTCTTCGAGTACGCGTCGGCGGTCGCGCTCGACGTGCTCGTGGAGTCCGCCCGGCACGCCGGCCCCGACCACCGCGACCGCCACCGCGCGGGGTTGCGCGCGATCCTCGAGATCGCCGACGCGAACCCGTCGATGGCCCAGGCGATCCTCGTCGAGACCGTTGGCGCCGGCCCGCGCGTCGCCGAGCTGCGCGACCGCGCGCTGAACAACGTCGCGCAGGTGATGTACGAGGAGACGGTGCACGGCGCGAGCGTCGTCGGCGGCCCGGCGTTCGCCTCCGCCGACGAGGCCTTCGCGATCGTCGGCGCGACGTTCGAGCTCGTGTCCCGCCAGCTGCGCACCGGCCAGCCGGCGAGCCTGCTGGACCTCGAGCCGCTCGTGCAGCGGCTTATCCTCGGGCTGCTGGCCCAGCCGCCCGAGTGACGTGAGCGCGCTCGGCGAGCTCGAGCGCGAGATCGTCGACTGCCGGCGCTGCCCGCGCCTCGTGGCGTGGCGCGAGCGCGTCGCGCGCGAGAAGCGCGCGGCGTTCGCCGACGAGACGTACTGGGGCCGGCCGATCCCCGGGTTCGGCGACCCGGCCGCGACGGTCCTGATCCTCGGCCTCGCCCCCGCCGCCCACGGCGCCAACCGGACGGGCCGCGTGTTCACCGGTGACCGCTCGGGCGACTTCCTCTTCGCCGCACTGCACCGGACCCGCTTCGCGAACCAGCCGACGTCGGTCCGCGCCGGTGACGGCCTGGCGCTGCGCGGGGCCTGGATCACCGCCGCCGTGCGCTGCGCTCCGCCGGCGAACAAACCCACGCCCGCCGAGCGCGACACCTGCCTGCCGTACGCGGCGCGCGAGCTCGGCCTGCTCGCCGGCGTGCGCGTCGTCGTGTGCCTCGGCGCGTTCGCGTGGGACGCCGCCCTGCGCCTGCTCGCCGTCCGCGGCGCCGCCGTCGCGCGGCCGCGGCCGCGCTTCGGCCACGGCGCCGAGCATGCCTTCGAGGCACCCCATCCGCGGCTGCTCGGCTGCTTTCACCCGAGCCAGCAGAACACGTTCACCGGCAGGCTCACGCCGGCGATGATCGACGCGGTGCTCGAGCGCGCCGCCGAACTCGGCGGCCGAGGGGGAGGAGGGAGAGGGTTTCCCCCTCGGCCGTGACGAGCGTGCAGGCGCGGCCGGAGGAGACCGCGCGCTGCCAACCACCATCCATCGAGCCTACGAGAGCTGATTCGCGCGAAGCGCCGAAACGGATCAGCCGCCGCGCGCAACTTCCTTGGCGAGCTGCTCGCCGCGGATGCGCAGGCGCTCGTAGCCCGTGAACTGGATCGAGAGCTGGCCCCCGGCCTTCGCCGCCGCGGCCGGGAGCTGCTGGACGAGCAGCCACGCGCCGCCGTGGATCTTCGCGCGGTAGTCGAGGAACGTCGCGTCGCGGCCGCCCGCGTCATATCCGAGCCGCACCCGCACGATGCCGCGCGCGCGCGGCGAGATCGTGCCCGCGACGTGCAGACGGCCGGCGGCGTCGATGCGCGAGGCCGTGCGCACGAGCTGCGCCTTGCCGCGGGCGGCGCGCAGCGTGACGCTGTCGGGCTGCACGCGCGGCGAGCCGGCGTAGGTCAGCGTGAAGATGCCCGTCGGCTTGGAGCGCTGGGCGCCCGCGAGCGTCCTGCGGAAGCGGATCCGTCCCGCCCTGACCGGCGCGTCGAAGGACGTCGTCGCACCGGCGGAGCGGTAATCCACGCGGACGTTGCCGGTCGCCAGGGACGTGATCGAGGCGAGCACGTCGAGCTTGCCGGCGCTGACGCCGGCCCGCTGGACCTGGAGCTTGGCCGGCGCGCGCGTGACCGGCGCAGCGGGTGGCGGCGGCACGGGCGCAGGCGGCGGCACGGGCGGGGGCGGGGGCGGAGGCGGAGGCGCGACGGGCACGCCGGCGACGGTGATCGTCGCGGTCGCCGGCGCGGACGCGAGGAGCCCGTCGCCCGCGCTGTAGGTGAACGCGTCGCGGCCGGTGAAGCCGGCGTCGGGGGTGTAGGTGAACGTGCCGCCGGGCGCGAACTGCAGCGTCCCGTGCGCGGGCCCCGAGGTCAGCGTGGCCGTGAGGGCGTCGCCGTTGGGATCGCTGTCGTTCGCGAGGACGCTCGCGCCCTCGAGCGTCGCCCCGCTCGTCGCGTCGTAGGCGTCGTCGGTCGCGGTCGGCGGCTGGTTGCCGACGCTGAGAGTCACCGTCGCCGGCGCCGACTGCGCGGTGCCGTCCGACGCCCGGTAGGTGAACGAGTCGGTGCCTTTGAACCCGGCCTGCGGCTGGTAGGTGAACGTCCCGTCGGCGTTCAGCCCGAGCGACCCGTGCGCCGGCGCGCTCGGGTCGACGGCTGTGATCGGATCGCCGTCGGGATCGCTGTCGTTGGCCAGCACGCTCGCGCCGTGGAGCGTCTGGCCGCCGGCGACCGACGCGCCGTCGTCGAGCGCGATCGGCGGACGATTGCACGGCGCGACGCCGGACGGGCGGATGCTCCAGTCAAACAGCGTGCCGGAGTCCTGGTCTGGGAAGACGTCCTGGATCGTGAGCGTCCAGGTGCCCGCCCAGTCCTGGCCGTCGAACGCGGCCAGCGGCGAATCGGGGCGGAAGCGCCCCGTGTAGCCGCCCGGCGGGTTCGTCGCCGGGATCGCATCGATCGCGGTCGGCGCGTCGTCGTCGAGGACGAGGTCGACGAAGTCGTTCCCGTTCGCGCCGTCGGCGGTCGGCCCCGGCTGGTTCATGAGCGTGATCTCCGTACCGGCCGGGCTCTTGAGCTTCACGACGAGGTCGCCGACCCACGTGTGCGCGAGCCTGCCGATGTGCACCTCGAGCCCGTGCACCGTCCCGCTGCCGTTGAAGGTCAGCGCCGACGTCGTCGCGCCGGTCGGCGGGATGTCGCGCGGGACGGCGGTGCTGCGCTTGCTGCCGAGCGGGATGCTCAGCGGCACGTCGAACGTCCCGCCCGGCGTCGAGGTCACCGCGAGGTTCAGCTGCATCGTGGCGTCACAGCTCGCGGCGGCCGGGATCGTTGCCTCGAACGGCGTCGCGTTGGAAGCCGCCGCCCCGGCGGGGATGTCGGGCCAGCTCAGGGGACCAGGTACGCCGACCGTCAGGCCGGGGGTGACACGGCTCAGGGTCCCGCTGATCGCGGTCGTCGGCGTCGCGTACGCGTTGCGCAGCGCCTCCGTGACCATGACCGTCTCCCCCGGCTGGGGCACGTCGTCGCCGTTGCCGCCCGGAGCGGGATCGGTGACCGTCGTCGTGTCGTGGACGAGCCGCGGCGGGAGGTCGACCGCCTCCGTCGCCGTCGTCGCGTCACCGCTCGTCGTCGTCGCGCTGTAGCCCATCCCGCGGTTGGCGAAGATCGCCCAGAGCGTGTCGGCGTTCGCACCCCCGTTGACGGCGCGGTCGGCGAGGATGATCGCGTCGCGCGCCTCGAGGAAGCTCGGGTTGTTCGGCGCCAGCCGCAGGCCCTCGGTGATCAGCCGCTCGGACCGTGTGTTGCCGATCGCCGACGAGCGGATGTCCCACAGGGTCTCGAGCCAGATCTCGCCGTCGGCGTGGACCTCGAAGCCGCCGGGGAGGATGTGTCCCATGTCGCCGAGCGTGTAGCCACCGGCCCCGGCGCCGGTGGTGCCCGGGCACGCCGGAGCGGTCGCGCCGACGGGGCAGTCCGCGGCCTGCGTGCGGAACCCGCCCGGCAGCAGATACGCGCCGAGCGTCATGTCGCCGTTCGCGCCGCCGGAGTCGGGGCGGAGGTTCTCCAGATCGAGGAAGTCCAGCGCGTACCAGTCGCTCCAGCCCTCGCCCATCGCCCGCGACTGGTTGGCGTCCAGCCCGACCCCGCTGCCGACGAGGCGGTTGGAGAGCCCGTGCGTGTACTCGTGGTAGATGACGTCCGCGGTGTCGGTCGAGTTCAGCGCCGGGCTCGTGAAGAGGAACGCCTGCAGCCGCGGCGAGAAGCCGTCGCGCGGGGTCGTCATGTTCGCGTTGTCGACGCTCGGCGGCGGCGACGTGCCGTCGGGGTTGTTGTAGTTGTCGGACTCGGCGAGGACCGGGTCGGTCCCCTCGAAGTTCCCCGACGCGGCGTCGAAGCCGATCGGCGCCGCCTTGAGGTGGTCGTGGAAGACGTTGACGTAGTAGAAGAGCTGCGTGGCCGCCTGCTTGCGGTTCGTCGCCCGCGTCGCGGGCGTGCTCGAGTTCCACGTGCAGCCCGAGGCGGGACATGGCGGCGCCGTCCCGAAGAGCGTCTGCGGGAACACGAAGTTCGGGCCCGGATTCGGCGTGACCTCGACGTCCGAGCCGCCCGGCGGCGGCGTGAAGCCGTTCGTCGCGTCGATGTCGGGGTAGGCATGGGCGTTGTTGCCGCTGAGCGCCGTCGGCGCCGCGCTCAGCCACGGGTCCGCGGGCGGCCCCGTCAGGTCGCGCGTCGCCGCGGTGCCGCCCTGCGGTGCCCCGGGGTAGTTGTCGAAGACATTCGCGTTGACGGCGAACTCCGTGTCCGAGGAGCGCTTGAGCGTCGCGCCGCTGCTCGCGTCGACGACGACCTCGTAGGCCCAGCCGTGCGCCCCGGTCACCTGGACGACCCACGCCAGCCGCGTCGTCGCGCCGTCGTTGAAGAGCGCGAGGCGTGCCCGGTCGCCGCCGGCGAAGCTCGTCGGGCGCTCGGGGCCGCGACCTTGGCGCGCGCGCGGCGCGATCAGCGCGCCGCCGGTCTCGCGCCGCGCGGAGGCGAGCGCGGCGCTCGCGGCGATGTCCGGCACGACCGAGCCGACCCGCAACCCGGAGACCGCCGAGCCGCCGATGTTCAGCAGGCGCCCGTCGCCGTCGACGTTCGCGAGCAGGACGTTGTCGTAGGACGCGACGCCCGCGTAGGTCTGCGTCCATGCGAGGTGGGTGACGCCCCCGGCACTCTCATAGCGGCGGGTGAGGCGCAGGTCAGCGAGGTCGGGCGCGCCGATCCCGAAGACCTCCGGGTGCACGCGGACGTACTGCAGCGCGACGCTCGCGGCCGGCGCCGCGTCGCGGCGCGTCAGGAATCCGTCCGTGCGCGCGACCATCCGCGCGCCGCCGCTGATGCGATCGGTCGAGACCACGCCCTCGTCGCCGAGCGAGCGCTCGAGCGCCGAGCGCGCGCGCCGCTCGCTCGGCGTCACCGGGCCCCCGTCCGCCTTGCGGACGTCGGTGTTGCGCAACGGCCGTGGCGCCGCGGCGGCCCCGGCCGGCGTGGCCGTGACGAACGTGATGAGCGCCGCGAGGACGCCGAGCGGAAGGCGGTTCATGAGCCGGGTGTCTTTGCGTCAACGCGCGACGGACCTCAATCTTGCCCAACCCCGCGACATAACCCGCCGGGTATGGACGCTTGGACGGCGCAGCTAGCCTTGAGGAGGTGCCATTGTCGCATTTCACACCCCCTGTTCGCCGGTGGTTCGAGTCGGCCTTCGAGGCCCCGACCGACGTCCAGGCGCAAGCCTGGCCGGCGATCGCGACCGGTGAGCACACGCTCATCTCGGCGCCCACCGGGTCGGGCAAGACGCTCGCCGCGTTCCTCTGGGCGCTGGACCGCCTGGCGCGTGAACCCGCCGCTGCGGGTGGCGGAGCCGGGTCCCGCACCGAATCCGCGACGCGCCTCGTGTACGTCTCGCCGCTGAAGGCACTCGCCTACGACATCGACCGCAACCTGCGCGCGCCGCTGCGCGGGATCGGCGCCGATCTCAGCGTCGGCGTGCGCACCGGCGACACGCCGCAGAAGGAGCGCGCGGCGATGCGCCGCAATCCGCCGGACATCCTCATCACGACGCCCGAGTCGCTGTACCTCATCCTGTCCAGCGGCGCGCGCGAGATCCTCACGGGCGTCGAGGCCGTCATCGTCGACGAGATCCACGCGGTCGCGGCGACGAAGCGCGGCGCGCACCTCGCGCTCACGCTCGAGCGCCTCGCCGCCAACCAGGCCGGCGGCCGCGAGCCGCAGCGGATCGGGCTGAGCGCCACGCAGAACCCGCTGGAGGAGGTCGGGCGCTTCATGGTCGGCCCGCGGCGGACCTGCACGATCGTCGACACCGGCGTGCGCAAGCCGCTGGACCTGCAGATCCAGGTCCCGGTCGAGTCGATGGTCGAGCCCGACCAGGCCGCGCCGGGGGCCGAGACCACCGATCCGCTCGATCCGGTCGTCGGTGGGGAGGCCACGCGGCGCTCGATCTGGCCGGCGATCTACCCCGAGATCCTCGAGCTCGTGCGCCGGCACCGCTCGACGATCGTCTTCGTCAACGCCCGCCGCGGCGCCGAGCGATTGGCGCTGCGCCTCAACGAGCTCGCCGAGCAGGACATCGCGCGCGCGCACCACGGCTCGCTCGCGCGCGAGGAGCGCACGGTCGTCGAGGAGATGCTCAAGGCCGGCGAGCTGCCGTGCCTCGTGGCGACCTCGTCGCTGGAGCTCGGCATCGACATGGGCGCCGTCGACCTCGTGCTGCAGGTCGAGTCGCCGAAGTCCGTCGCGCGCGGCCTGCAGCGCATCGGCCGCGCCGGCCACAACGTCGGCGACGTCAGCAAGGGCCGCATCTTCCCGAAGTTCCGCGCCGACCTGCTGGAGTGCGCGGTCGTCGTCAAGCTCATGCGCGAGGGCCGCATCGAGCCGACGGTCGTGCCGCGCAACGCGCTCGACGTCCTCGCGCAGCAGGTCGTCGCGATCGCGGCCAGCGCACCGGACGAGGAGCCGGTCTCGGTCGACGACCTCTACGCGCTCGTCACGCGCACGCACTCCTACGCAGAGCTGTCGCGCGCGCTGCTGGAGAACGTCCTGGACATGCTCGACGGGCGCTACCCGTCCGCCGAGTTCGGCGAGCTGCGCGCGCGCATCGTGTGGGACCGCGTCGGCGGCACGATCCGCCCGCGCAAGGGCGCCCGCCAGCTCGTCGTGACGAACGCCGGGACGATCCCCGACCGCGGCCTGTTCAGCGTCGTGCTGCCCGACGGCCGGCGGGTGGGCGAGCTCGACGAGGAGATGGTCTACGAGGCGCGCGCCGGCCAGACGTTCCTGCTCGGCGCTTCGACCTGGCGCATCGAGGAGATCGGCCGCGACCGCGTCGTCGTCACCCCGGCCCCGGGCGCCCCGGGCGCCGTGCCGTTCTGGAAGGGCGACGGCGTCGGGCGCCCCAAGGAGCTCGGCGAGGCGATCGGCGCCTTCAGCCGCTGGGCCGTCGACCAGACCGCCGAGACGCTGCAGGCCGACTACGACCTCGACGCCTTCGCCGCCCGCAACCTCCTGGACTTCCTGCGCGAGCAGCAGGCCGCCACCCGCGTCCTGCCCAGCGACCGGACGATCGTCGTCGAGCGCTTCCGCGACGAGATCGGCGACTGGCGGCTGTGCATCCTGTCGCCCTACGGCGGGCGCGTGCATGCCGCCTGGGGGCTGGCGCTGAGCCGCCGCATCCGCGAGACCTACGGCCTGGAGTCCGACGCGATCTGGTCCGACGACGGGATCATCGTCCACCTCCCCGACGCCGACGAGCCGCCGGGCGCCGAGCTCGTGATGGTCGAGCCCGACGAGCTCGAGGACGCCGTCGTGCAGGAGCTCGCCGCAAGCGCCCTGTTCGGCGCGCGCTTTCGCGAGAACGCCGGCCGCGCCCTGCTGATCCCGCGCGCCTATCCCGGCAAGCGCACGCCGCTGTGGCAGCAGCGCCTGAAGTCGCAGTCGCTGCTGGAGGTCGCCAAGCGCTACCCCGACTTCCCGATCATCCTGGAGACCTACCGCGAGTGCCTGCGCGACGTCCTCGACGTCCCGGGCCTGCACGAGCTGCTGCGCAGGCTGCACGCGCGCGAGCTGTCGCTGGTGGAGGTCGAGACGCCGACGGCGTCGCCGTTCGCCTCGTCGCTGCTGTTCGACTACGTCGCGACGTACATGTACGAGGGTGACCAGCCCAACGCCGAGCGCCGCGCCGCCGCCCTGTCGCTCGATCGCGACCTCCTGCGCGAGCTGCTCGGCCAGGAGGAGCTGCGCGAGCTCATCGACCCCGGCGCGCTCGATCAGGTCGAAGCGGACCTCCAGCACCGCTCCGACCGCACGCGCGCCGAGAACCGCGATGCGCTCGCCGACGTCCTGCGGCGCCTCGGCGACCTCACCGGCGCGGAGGTGCGCGACCGCGTGCTCGCCGGCGTCGACGCCGAGGCGATGCTGCGGACGCTCGCCGGCGAGCGCCGCGCGGTGCGGCTGCGGATCGGCGGCGAGCAGCGCTGGGTCGCCGCCGACGACGCGGGCCTCTACCGCGACGCGCTCGGCGCCATGCCCCCCGGCGGGCTGCCCGACGCCTTCACCGCCGACGTGCCCGACGCCCTGACGCAGCTGCTCGCCCGCTACGCCCGCACGCACGGGCCCTTCACGACGGCGCAGGTGCGGGCGCGCTACGGCGTCGATCCGACCGCCGTGCTCGCGGGCCTCGAGCGCGACGGCGAGCTCGTCCGCGGCGAGCTGCACCCGCATGGCCGCCCGGGCGAGCCGGAGTGGTGCGACGGCCATGTCCTGCGGCGCCTGCGGCGCGCCTCGCTCGCGGCGCTGCGCAAGGAGATCGAGCCCGCCGACCAGCGTGCGCTCGCGGCCTTCCTGCCGTCCTGGCAGGGCGTCGACCGCCATCCGGCCGCGGGCGCCGGGATCGACCGCCTGCGCGAGGTGCTCGTGCCGCTCCAGGGGCTCGCGCTGCCGGCCGAGGTCTGGGAGCGCGACGTCCTGCCGCGCCGCACCGGCGCCTACTCGGCGACGTGGCTGGACCAGCTCTGCGCCTCCGGCGAGGTGATCTGGGCCGGCGCCGGGACGCTCGGCCGCACCACCGGCCGGGTCGCGCTGTACTTCCGCGAGGACGCCGAGGCGATCGGCCGCGCGGTATCCAAACCCGCCCAACCCGTGCCCGCCGAGCCCGAGCACGACCTCGTCCGCGAGCGTCTGCTGGCCTCGCCGTGCTTCTTCACCGACCTGCTCGCCGACGTCGACCTCGCGCCCGAGCAGGTCCAGGAGGCGCTGTGGGACCTCGTCTGGGCCGGCGAGGTGACCAACGACGCCTTCGCGCCGCTGCGCGCGCCGCGGCTGGCACTCGCGCGAGCGCGTCACGCGCCGAGGCACGGCACGCGGCGCTTCGGCGCCCGCCGCGGCGGCGCGCAGCCGACGGTCCAGGGCCGCTGGGCGCTGACCGACACGATCTTCCGCGCCGAGCCCGAGCCCGGCCAGCGCCGGCGTACGCTCGCCGAGCTGCTGCTCGAGCGCTACGGGATCGTCACCCGCGAGCAGGTGCTCGCCGAGGGGATCGCCGGCGGCTTCTCGATCCTCTACGACGCGCTGTCGCAGCTCGAGACGCTCGGCGTCTGCCGGCGCGGCTACTTCGTCGAGGGTCTGGGCGGAGCCCAGTTCGCGCTGCCGGGCGCGGTCGAGCGCCTGCGCGCGCAGCGGGCGCTCGAGGAGGCGCCGCCGCTCGTCCTCGCCGCGACGGACCCGGCCCAGCCCTACGGCGCGGCGCTGCCCTGGCCCCGGCGCGACGCCGAGCAGCGGCGGCCGGCGCGCGTGCGCGGCGCGTACGTCGTGCTCGCCGGCGCCGAGCCCGTGCTCTACGTCGAGAAGGGCGGCAAGGGCATCGTGACGCTCACCGCGCCCGGCGACCGGCGGCTGCGCCCGGCGTTCGAGGCGCTGGCGCAGTTCGTCACCGGCGGCCGCGGCCGCAAGCTCTCGCTGGAGCGCCTCGACGGCGAGCCGGTCGTCGGCTCGCCCCACGAGGCGATGCTGATCGAGCTCGGCTTCCGCGCCGGGCCGAGCAAGCTCACGCTCAGCGCCTGACGGCGCGCCGCGCGCGGCTACGGCGGCCCGCTGCGTAGGGCGCCGTCAGTCAGCGCGTCGCGGCCGCCGCGGCGCCGATGCGCTCCAGCCAGCCGGCGACCGCGTCCTCGCCGAGCACCTCGTGATCGAGCGTCGCGGCGAGGTTCGGGAACATCCGCTGCGCGCGCCAGTTGCGCTCGTAGGCCGTCGGGCCGAGCAGGATGACGTGGTGGTCGTCGAGCACCGGGATGTGTGCCGGCATGCCCTCGTCCCAGATCAGCGTCTCGTCGACCTCGTCGCCGTCGGGCGGCTCGGGGAGCGTGCCATCAGGCTCCAGCGCCGCGTAGCCGTACAGGTCCCAGACGCCGGTGACGGTCTCCTTCGTCTGTTGCGGTCCCTCCCCGCGGGCCGTCGCGGCCGCAGTGCGGGAGACGCGGCGGCTGCCGCTCCACGGCACCGCCTCCATGAGCAGGACGTTGAGCTGGAAGTTGTCGACGATGCCGCTCATGCGCCCGCTGATCCCGCGGCCCGTCGCCGGCTCGATGGCGACGAACGGCGCCTCGTGCACGACGCTGAGCATCGCGGTGAGCCAGCCGGCGGCCTCGTGGACGTCCTGCAGCTCGGCGATCTCGTCGAGCAGGCCGGCGGCCTCGGCGCGGCCCTCCGGGTCGACGGACAGCTGGGCGATGGCGCCGGGCCAGATCGCCTGCAGGCGCTCCCACGCATCTGACGCCTCGGGCATCGTGCCGGCGGCGCGGCGCAGCGCCTCGTTCGCACGCCGCGTCACGTACTTGCCCGCGGCGTACTCGCTCATGCCGGTCGGCGCCTCGCCGACCTGCGGGCGCAGGACTGCGGCGAGCTCGTTGGAGAGCGGCACGATCCGGCGCAGGCAGGCGAGCATCGGCTCGCGTGCGGGTCGCGGGTCGTGGCCGGCCTCGATCATCGCGCCGAGCACGCGTGCGGCGATCTCGGCACTCGCGGTGTCGGGGAGCTCCAGGCCCTCGGCGAGCTTGGTGAGCGCCTTCGCCGACTCCTCGGCCGTCGCTCCGCGCTGCGTCGCCCCGACGGCGCGGACGAGCTTGTCGACCTGCGAGTCGTCCAGGGCCCCGGTCTTCAGGCCGGTGATGAGGTACCGCGCTGCGTTTGCGACTTCAGAGGACACGGGCGCAACAGTACGTCACGGCTCCTTCTTGCCGGGGTTCAGCAGCCCCTTCGAGTCCAGCGCGGCCTTGATCGCGCGCTGCGCCGCGACCGCCGCCGGCGCCCATTGCCGCGCGAGCCGGCCGGCCTTCAGCACACCGATCCCGTGCTCGCCGGTGACGGTCCCGCCGAGGCGCGCCGCGAGGTCGAAGACCTCGATCGCGGCGCCATCTGCGCGCGCCCGGGCCGCGGCATCGCCGGCGGGGAGCATGAACGTCGCGTGGACGTTGCCGTCGCCCGCGTGCCCCCATGAGCAGGCGTCGAGCTCATGGCGCGCGCCGATCGCGAACGTCTCCTCGATCGCCTCCTGGAGACGGTCGAGGGGGACCGCGATGTCCTCGGAGAGCTTCGCGCCGAGCGCGGCCGTCACCCCGTGCGAGACCCCCTCGCGCCAGCGCCACAAATCGCGGATCGCGCCGACCTGCTGCGGCGCGTAGATCCGCTCGGCCCCTTCCGCCAGCGCCTCGCGCAGCTCGTCGCGGACGCGCGCGGCCTCCGCGGCCGAGCCGTCCGCCTCGGCCAGCACGACGAAGCCGCGCAGCGGGCCGCCGGGGAACGCGCCGCCCGCGGCGTCCATCGTCGGGACGTCGAGGAACTCGAGCGCCGAGGGGAGGATCCCGGCGGCCGGCACGCGCAGGATCGCCGCGCAGCCCGCGGCCGAGCTCGGGTAGGCGGCGATGACCGGCAGCTGCGCCTCCGGCGCCGGGACGAGCCGCAGCCAGGCCGCGGTGACGATCCCGAGCGTGCCCTCCGACCCGACGAGCAGCCTGCGCAGGTCGTAGCCCGCGACGTCCTTGCGCACCGCGCCGCCGATCCGCACGAGCTCGCCGGGCGCGAGCACGACCTCCAGGCCCGTGACCCAGTCGCCGGTGACCCCGTACTTGAAGGCGTGCGGACCGCCGGCGTTCGTCGCGATCATCCCGCCGAGCTGGGACTGCTCGGGCGCGCCGGGATCGGGCGGGAAGTACAGGCCGCTCTCGCGCGCGCGGCGCGCGATCGTCTGCGTCGCGACCCCGGCCTCGGCCTCCATCCGCCAGAGCTCGGGATGAAACGAGCGCACCGCGTCGAGGCGGTCCAGCGCGATCGCGACGGCGTCCGGGTCCAGGACCGCGGCGCCGCCGGCGAGCCCGCTGCGCCCGCCGACCGGCACGATCGCGACGTCGTGCGCGTAGCACCAGCCGACGACCGCGGCGACCTCCTCGGCGCTGCCGGGGAGGACGAGCGTCGCCGCGCCACCGGGCACCGCGACGTCGCCGACGACCGCCTCGCGGTGCACATATTCGGCCCCGACGAGGCGCTCCAGATCGTCCACGCCCCTACGCTAACGTCATGCCCGAGGGCGACACGATTCATTTCGCGGCGCGGCGGATCCGCCCGCTCGTCGAGGGGCGCATCCCGGAGATCGACCACCCGCATCCGCGCCTGCGCGGTGAGCGCTGGGCAGAGAAGCTCGCAGGCCAGGCGGTCACCGGCGTCGACGCCCATGGCAAGCATCTCTTCGTCCGCTTCGACGGCGACTTCGCGATCCACTCGCATCTGCGCATGACCGGCTCCTGGGGCACGTACCGCCCCGGGCAGCGCTGGCGGCGCGGCGCCCACCGCGCCTGGCTCGTCCTGCGCACCGACGCGGGCGAGGTCGTGCAGTTCGACGGCCCGGTGCTCGAGCTGCTCACGGCGGCGCGCACCCGACTGGACCGCCGGCTGGCGCAGCTCGGCCCCGACGTCCTCGCCCCCGAGCTCGACGAGGCGGGCTTCCTGCGCCGCCTGCGCGCGGACGACCCGGCGCGCGCGATCGGCGACGCGCTGCTCGACCAGCGGACGATCGCCGGTATCGGCAACCTCTGGAAGTGCGAGGGCTGCTTCGCGGCGCAGATCGACCCCTGGCGCCCGGCCGGCGAGTGCAGCGACGACGAGGCGCTGGCGATCGTCCGCGCCCTGCGGCCGGGGATGGCGCAGTCGGCGCTGGACGGCATGCAGGACCGCCACCGCCGGATCTACGCGCACGCGGGGCGGCCGTGCCCGCGCTGCGGCGCGCCGATCCGCAGCCGCGGCCAGGGCGACGACAACCGGATCACGTACTGGTGCGCGAGCTGCCAGGGGTGAAGCCGATGCGCCGGGTCGGCCACAAGGGTGCCGCGCACATCGCACCCGGCAACACGTTCGCGTCCTTCGCGTCGGCGCTCGAGCACGGCGTCGACATGATCGAGTTCGACGTCCTCAGCGAGCACCCCGACGGCAGCGGCGAGCTGCTGCTCGCCCACGACTACGAGGACGCCGCGCGGCGCACGCCGCACACGCTCGAGGAGGGCCTCGCGCACTTCGCCGGCGCGGCCTACGACGGCGTCGAGCTCGACGTCGACCTCAAGTGGCGCGGCTACGAGGAGCGCGTCGCGGCGGCCCTCGCCCGCCACGGCCTGACCGGCCGCACGCTCGTCTCGACGATGGAGGAGTCCTCGCTCGCGCTGCTACGCGAGCGCCATCCTGATCTGCGCCTCGGCTGGTCGGTGCCGCGGATCCACCGCGACCCGCTGCGCAACCCGCTCGTCGCGCTCCCGGCGATCGTGATCCTCCAGTACGTCCGCCAGGCGCTGCCCGGCGTCGCCGCCAACCGCATGCGCCGCCGCGAGATCGACGCGCTCATGGCGCACTGGCGGCTCGTCACGCCGCGCCTCGCCGACGCCATCCGGCGCGCCGGCGGCGAGCTCTACGTCTGGACGGTCGACGACGCGCGGCGGATCGCCGAGCTCGAGCGCCTCGGCGTCGCGGGCGTCATCACGAACGACCCGCGGCTGTTCGTCACGAGTCCGGGATGATCGTGCAGGTCGAGGCGGTGTAGCCCGGCGGGTCCGAGCCGGCGCTGGATCGGTGGCCCCTGTGGGTGCGCATCGCCGCGGTGCGCGTCACGACGTCGCCCAGCCGCCACTCGAAGGAGACCTTGCCCCGCAGCAGGACCGTCTCGCCCTTGCGCGGCGAGATGCGAAACGAGCGGCCCGCCTGGCGCGCCTTCGAGCGCGCGGACCCGGCCGCGACGAACCCCGAGTCGCCGCCCTCGGGCACGTTGTGCCACTTCTGGTCCACGGTCGACATGAACTGCACCTGGAAGCGCATCCACAGCGTCTCGCCGGGGTCCCTGGAGCCGGGCATCGAGCCGCGGATGCCGATCGTGTCGGGCCAGCGCTCGGTGTCGCAGACGTTGACCGTCGCCCAGAGGTATCGCGACTGCGTCACGACGCGCGGAGCGCCCTGCGCGACGAGCGGCGAGGCCGCCGCCGCGAGAAGAAATGCGCTCATCGCACGACGAGCCGTGATGATCTCGGCGCGGCGGCGTAGTAGTCGCATGAGCGGAGCTCTGACCATGACTGATCCTGTCAACACGTCGACGGCGAGCTTCGATGCGCTCTACCGCGACAGCGCGCGTGACCTGTACGCGTATGTCCGGACGCTCCTCGGCGACGACACGGCCGCCGAGGACGTCACCGCCGCCGCCTTCGAGCGCGCCTACCGCCGCCGTGCATCGTTCGATCCCGAACGAGGCAGCCGGCGCGGCTGGCTCTTCGGCATCGCCCGCAACGCCGCGCTGGACGAACTGCGCCGGCGGCGGCGCTCGGCCCCGCTCGTCGGCGAGCTCCCCGACGAGGGCGCGCCCGCGCCCGACGAGGAGGCCGACCTCGCCATCCGCCGCACGACCGTCCGGGCGGCGCTCGACGCCCTGCCCCCGCGCGAGCGCGAGCTCGTCGCGCTGAAGTTCCACGGCGGACTGTCCAATGCCGAGCTCGCCGCCGTGCTCGGGTGCAGCGAGTCCAACGCCGGGACTCGCGTCCATCGCGCCGTCATGAAGCTCCGGGAGGCCTGCAATGCGCCGTCTTGACCCCCTGACCCCCGACGAGGCCCGCGAGCTCGACGCGCTCGACCGCGCGCTCGCCGGCGACCCGGTCGACCCCGACCTGCGCGAGCTCGAGGAGCTCGTCTGCGACCTGCGCGCCACCGCGCCCGAGATGACACCCGCGTTCGCGGCGCGCCTCGAGCGCGCCGTCGAGGACGGCTTCCCGGAGCCGCTCGAACGCCCAAAGCTGCGCCGCCCGCGACGCTGGGTGCTGATGCCCGCGGCGGGCGTGCTCGCCGCGGCACTGATCGCACTCGTCGTCGTGCTCGGCCAGGACAGCAACAACGCCGTGACGCCTGGCGTCCTCGACGACGCCTCGGCCCCCGCCGTGACCGCCGTCGGACCCGAGGCTGCGACCGACAGCGCCGGCGGCGGCGCCGCGAGCAAGGCCGCCCCGAACGATCTCGGTACCGTCACCGCGCCGGGCGCGGCCGGGTCCGGCCGGCCGTCCGCCCCCGCGGCGGTGGCGCCGGCCCAGCCGCAGGCGCTCAAGCGCTCCGACGCGCCGCGCAAGGTGCAGCGCAGCGCCGACCTCACGATCACGACGCCGTCCGCGAAGTTCGAGACGACGTCCGACGCCGTCATCCGCACCGTCGACCGCTTCGGCGGGATCGTCGCCGCCTCGAGCATCGGGCGCCAGGGCGCCCACGGCGAGGCGTCGTTTGACCTGCGCATCCCGACGGGCCGCCTCGACGATGCACTCGCCGCCCTGTCAAAGCTCGGGCACGTCAGCGAGCGCACGCAGGACCTGCAGGACATCACGAGCTCCTTCACCTCGGTGCAGGACCGCCTCTCCGACGCCCGCGCCGAGCGCAAGGGCCTCCTGGCGGCGCTCGCCAAGGCGACGACGCAGGGGCAGATCGACAGCCTCAAGGCGCGTCTGCGCACGGTCCGCGCGACGCTCGGGCGCCTCGGCGCCGAGCGGGCTTCGCTGCAGCGCCGCGCGGACCTCTCGCGGGTGAGCCTGACGCTGCGCGGCGTGAAGGGCGCCGGTGCCACGACACCCGCCCGGGGCGACCACTGGACGCCCGGGGACGCCGCCGGCGACGCGCTGCGCGTTCTCGAGGTCATGGCGGGCGTCGCGCTCATCGCGCTCGCCATCGCCGTGCCGCTCGGCCTGCTCGGGCTCGCGATCGCTTTCAGCGCCCGCGGCTTCCGGCGCCGCGACCGCGAGCGCGCGCTGGACCCTGCCTGACCGCGTACACGCTGCACCGCCCGCTGTGTGTGCTATTGCTCACGCATGGACACCCGCGAGCACGTGGCCACCGACCTGCTCGCGCGCGTGCCGGCCTTCGCGACGCTCGGCCCGCGCGAGCTCGCCCGCGTGGCGGACGTCAGCGTCCCGCGCAGCTTCGACGCGGGGCAGGTCATCTTCCGCGAGGGCGACGCGAGCGACACGTGCTACATCGTCCGCCGCGGACACGCGCGAGCGATCCGCGCGCACGGCGACGGGCGCACGCTGACGCTCGCGCACTTCGGCCCGGGCGACATCTTCGGCGAGCTGGCGATGTTCGACGACGAGCGCCGCTCGGCGACGATCGAGACGCTCGACCGCGTCGACGCCATCGCGATCCTGGGAGCGGACATGCGCCGCCTGCTGCGCGAGCACCCCGACCTCGCCGTGAAGCTCGTCATCGCGCTCGGGCGCCGCCTGCGCGAGGCCAACGAGCGGATCGCACGGCAGTCCTTCCAGACGGTCCAGAGCCGCGTCGCGGGCGTCCTGGGCCAGCTCGTCATCCAGGCGCAGGCCGAAGGCGCAGGCGACGCCGACGTGCTCGTCGTCGTGACGCAGTCCGACGTCGCGCAGCTCGCGGGCTCCTCGCGCGAGTCGGCCAGCCGCTTCCTCGCCGTCCTCGAGCGCGCGGGCATCGTCACGCAGGGACGCGGCCGCGTGACGGTCCACGACCCCGACGCCCTGCAGCGCTACGTCTACTGATGGCGTCCTCCGAGTTCTCGGCCGGCGGCGTCGTGTTCAACGCCGATCAGGAGGTCGTCGTCATCGTGCCGACGCGCCGGGCCGCCGACGGCTCGCGCGTGCTGGCGCTCCCCAAGGGCCACCCCGACGGCGCCGAGTCGGCCGCCGAGGCGGCGTTGCGCGAGGTCCGCGAGGAGGCCGGCGTCGTCGCGGAGGTCGTCGAGTCGCTCGGGCAGGTGAAGTACTGGTACCAGCGCGGCGGCAAGCGGATCGCAAAGGTCGTCGAGTTCTTCCTCCTGCGCTACGTCGAGGGCGACGTCGCCGACCACGATCACGAGGTCGAGGCCGCCCGCTGGATCCCGGCCGAGGAGGCCGCGGGCACGCTCACCTACGACGGCGAGCGCCAGATGGTGCGCAAGGCGCTGTCACGCTTGGAGCTCGGGCAGTAATCTGCCTCGTGTGCGCGTCCTGAACTTCTATTCGACGATCTTCGCCGACCAGCTCAAGCGCGGGCGCAAGACGGCGACGATCCGCCTCGGCGACAAGTCGCACAAGTACGAGAAGAACCAGGCCGTGCTCGTGACGATCGGCTACCAGCACTCGCCCCGCGAGAAGGTCTTCATGGCCGTCATCGACACCGTCGAGGTCAAGCGCGTCAAGGAGCTCTCGCCGCGCGACATCGAGCACGACAACCCCGAGTTCCGCCGCACCGACGAGATGATCCACTTCCTCACGCAGATCTACGGCCGCGACGTGACGCTCGAGGACACCGTCACGGTCGTGCGCTTCTCGCAGATCGTCGAGAACCCGCCGTCGGTCACCGAGCGCCTGCACGGCATCGGCGGCGCGCAGAACTGACCCGCCGGGCCGGGCCGTAGGGGGTAGGGCTCGCGGCGGCCTGCCCACAGTTGTCACGCAGGAGTTGGCACTCTTCCCCCGAGAGTGCCAAGTGCGCTATCGTTCCCAATGCGTTGGCACTCTGACCGTGCGAGTGCCAAACCCCATCATCTCTGGAGGTCACAGAACATGAAGCTCAAGCCCCTGGGCGACCGTCTCATCGTGCGTGCGCTCGAAGAGGAGGAGACCACCGCGAGTGGACTCGTCCTCCCCGACACCGCCAAGGAAAAGCCCCAGAAGGGCATGGTCATCGCCGTCGGCGAGGGCAAGCTCGACGAGGACGGCGCCAAGCGCATCCCGCTCGACGTCGCCGAGGGCGACGAGGTCCTCTACTCGAAGTACGGCGGCACGGAAATCAAGGTCGACGGCGAGGAGCTGCTCGTGCTCCGCGAGTCCGACGTTCTCGCCAAGATCCTCTAAAGGCTTTAGGAGAATTCATGCCCCATAAGGAAATTCTGTACGACGTGGACGCCCGCAACGCCCTCCAGGCCGGTGTGGACTCCGTCGCCAACGCCGTCAAGGTCACGCTCGGCCCCAAGGGCCGCTACGTCGTCCTCGACAAGAAGTTCGGCGCCCCGACGATCACGAACGACGGCGTCACCATCGCCCGTGAGATCGAGGTCGAGGACGTCTTCCAGAACCAGGGCGCGCAGCTCGTCCGCGAGGTCGCCACGGCGACCAACGACGTCGCCGGCGACGGCACGACGACCGCGACGGTCCTCGCCCAGCAGATCGTGCGCTCGGGCCTGAAGAACGTCACGGCCGGCGCCAACCCGCTCGCGCTCAAGCGCGGCATCGAGCGTGCGGTCGACGACGTCGTCCGGCACATCGGCAAGCAGTCCAAGGACGTCTCCGGCAAGGA
>CAVUFQ010000003.1:0-497473 GCA_963740895.1 uncultured Actinomycetes bacterium | reverse complement strand
CAAGTACCGCACGTACCCTTTCCTCATCACAGTCGTGACGGTGCTGGCCGCGACGGAGGGTTTCCTGCGCGGAGGCTGAGCCTTCTGGGCGCCGAGTTGAGCGGCTACGGTTAGCGCGTGACGGGGAACGCCACCGCGAACCATCGTGCGGCCGCTGTCATCACGGCGCTGCTGATCAACGCGGCAGCAGTGCCGATCCTGCTGCTCTCACCGGTGGAGGAGCTCGGCGACCCGCTGACGCTCGTCCTCGCCGCCGCAGCCGTCGCAAGCGTCCTGACCGCATCGCGCTGGGACGGCGCGATCGAGGCGTCCGCGGCGTTCGTCTGCGTGATGCTGGCCATCGCCTTCGTCGGGCCCGTCGGCGCCTTTGCCGTCGCGGTCGCCGCGGAGGTCGTGAGCTGGCCGATGATCCGCTATTCCGGGCGCCCCGCGCGGTACTTCGTGCTGCCGGTCAACCTCGCGTCATCAGCCGTGCCGAGCCTCCTCGGAGGCATCGCCTTCAGCCACATCGCCGCGGTGCCGATGAACGGCAGCGCGACCGACGTCGCCGTGCTCGGCGCCGTCGCCGCCGGACTGCTCGCGATGAACTTCGTCGTGCTCACGCCGCTGATGGCCTTCATCGACGGCGGCCGGGTGCGCGACGCACTCCGCCCGCCGCGCGAGCTGCTGCCCTCGGTCGTCCTCACCGTCGGCCTCACGCTCGCGATCGCCGCCGCCTACGCCAGCGCCGGCCCCGGCGCCGGCGCGTTCGTGATCCTCATCATCATCGCCTTCTCGTACATGAGCCGCCTCGTCGTCGTGGCGCGCGAACGCACCGGGCAATACGCCTCGCTGTCGTGGGGCGTCCTGTCAGCGCTCGTGCGCTCGCTCGACCGCCGCGACAGCCGCACGGCGCGCCACAGCGCCGCCGTCGCCGGCTTCGCGCGCGACATCGCGGCCGAGTGCGGGATGGACAAGCGCGACGCCGAGCTCGCCCACACCGCCGGCCTGCTGCACGACATCGGGCGCTTCGCCCTGCCCGACCGCGTCATGGAGCGCCAGGGGACGCTGACCGAGGACGACTGGGAGGCGATCCGCCGGACCCGAGCTCGGCGCGGACCTTCTGCGCGACCTCGGCGTCTACGGTCCCGTCGCCGCGATCGTCCGCGCCCATCACGAGCGCATCGACGGGCGCGGCTACCCCGATCGCCTGAAGGGCGACGAGATCCCGCCGATCGCGCGGATCGTCGCCGTGGCGGAGGTCTACGACACGCTCACGGCCGAGGACACCTATCGCGACCCGATGACGTCCTTCCAGGCGATCACCGAGCTGCGCCGGGTCGCCGGCAGCCAGCTCGACGAGCGCTACGTCGAGGCGCTCTCGTCGCTGCTGGCCGGCCGCGGCATGGACTACCGCCACGCCGACACGGCCGACTTCGACTCCGAGCTGGCCATCCAGAGCCGCATCGCCGACGCGATCTCGACGGACTCCGCCGCCGGGTCGGGGCTCGGGACCGTCGCCGCGAAGCCCGGGCCCTGAGCCGTCAGACGGCGGCCCCGGTGACCGCCCAGCGCCGGGATCGCGAGGCGGCGGATCTCGCGATCCACAGGAGAGCGCGGCACCGGGCGGACTCTACGATGGCCCTCATGACCGGCCCGCTCGTCGCCGCGCTGCTCGCGCTCCTGCTCGCCGGCTGCGCGTCGCAGCAGGACGGCCCGATGCCGGCGGCCTGCTTCGGCGTGCCGGAGACGTTCGTCGCGGCGCTCGAGCGCGCGCCGGCCGCGGTCCGGCTGCCCGGCGACACGCGCCTCTCCCGCGTGCGTGCGGCGCGCGCGCACCGACAGCGACCTGCAGGCGCTCGGCGTGTCGTTCACGGCGGCTGCCGACACGCTGCGCGCGCGCGTCGGTTCCGACCCCTCCGCCGCCGCGGGCCTCGGCTACCTGCTGGCGGCCGTGCGGGCGGGCGTCGCCGGCAATCAGGGGCTCGCGGGGCAGCTCGGGCGCCGGGTCGAGGGCGCGACGGCACTGCCCGCCGGCGCCTCCGCCGCGGCCCGCGCCGCGCTCGCGGGCGGGCTGCGCGCGGGCCGGAGCGGCGGATGAAGCTGCGCCTGTACCACCACCGCGACGGGGCGCGGATCGCATATCGCGAGGCGGGCGTCGGCCCCGGCCTGTGCCTCCTCCACAGCGCCGCGCTTTCGCATCGCGAGTTCGCCCCGATCGTCGAGCACCTCACCGACCGCTTCCGGCTCGTGCTCCCGGATCTCCCCTTGCACGGCGACTCCGAGGACCGCCCGCGCCACCCCTACACGCTGGACTGGCTCGCCGAGGTCATGGCGGCGTTCTGTCGCGAGACCTGCGGCCCGCACCCGATCGTGGGCGGACACGGCGCGGGCGCCGAGATCCTCCTGCGCGCCGCGGTCACGGGCCAGATCGCGCCGTCGCGGCTCGTGCTCATGCCCAACCGCCTGCATCGCCCGCCGCAGCGCTCGCGGCTGCCCGTCCCGCTGCGGGCGATCGCGCCCGCGGCCGCGGTGCCGGGGCTCGATCGCCTCGCGTCGCACGTCGCGCGCGTGGCCTACCGGCCCGAGCACGGGATGAAGCTCACCGCGCGCGGCAACCCCGCGGCCCGCGACCTGCTGCGCCACGCTGACAGATGACATCGGCGGCAACGCGAACCTCGCGCGCTCGTGGTCGCGGTGGGTGCGGCGCTGGCCGGCGGGCGCGCAGACCCAGCTGCTCGAGGCCTACCCGCACCTCGATGCCGGCGTGCTGCTGCTGTGGGCCGACCGCGATCGATACCACCCGCTGGCGGGCGCCGAGGAAGCGCTCGACCTCCTCCCCGACGGGCAGCTGCGCGTCCTGCCGGGCACCGGCTTTCTCATCGCCTACGACGACCCGGTGGGTGTCGCCCGCGAGCTCACCGCCTTCTGCGTGTAGCGCAGCGCGCTACGCGCCGCCGATGCGGTCCGGGGGCCAGTACGTCACGACCGCCTTGCCGATGATCTGGCTGCGTGGGACCGGGCCCCAGTAGCGGCTGTCGTCGGAGTCGCCGCGGTTGTCACCCATGAGGAAGTAGTGCCCGGGCGCGACGACGATCGCCTCGAGGTTGCACTGGGGGCCGCCGCCGCAGGGGGCGGCGAACGGCTCGGCCGCGCGGGCGCCGTTGCGGATCACATGCCCGTCCGTCACGGTGATGACGTCGCCCGGCAGGCCGACGACGCGCTTGACGAACGCCTGCGGCCCCACCCCGGGGGTCGGCCGCGAGCACGAGCGCGCGCTCGCCGCGTCGCTGTTGGACGGTCCCTCGCCGCGCGCGCCGCACTGGTCGCCGCCGTTCTCGGCGCCCGCGGGCGGCATGAAGACCGTGATGTCGCCGATCTGCGGGTCGCTGCCGACGCGGTGCGAGAAGCGGTCGACGAGCAGCCGCTGGCCGACGTGGAGCGTTGGCAGCATCGACTCCGACGGGATGAGGTACGGCTTGACCGCGTAGGCCTGGATCGCGAGCGCGAAGAAGAGCGCCGCCGCGACGGTGACGACGAGCTCGGCGAAGCGTCGGGTGCGCGTGGTCACGCGTGCGACGGTAGGGATCCCAGATGAGTGCAGCGTAAGTCCGCCGGGCGCGTTACGCGGCCGAGCCGCGCGCCATCTTGCGCAGGTCCATCGCCTCGTCGAACGTCGCCTCGTCGACACCGTGCTCGAGCGCGACGTCGCGCAGCATGCGGCCCGAGGCGGCGGCCTCCTTGACGATGACCGCGGCCTTGTCGTAGCCGATGAACGGGTTGAGCGCCGTGGCGGCGGCGAGCGTCGACTCCGACGAGCGCTTACAGCCGTCGACGTTCGCCTCGATGCCGGCGACGCACTTGGCGGCGAACAGTCCGCTCGTCGTCGTGAGCAGGTGGATCGAGGCGAGCAGGTTGCGCGCGATGAGCGGGATGCGGACGTTGAGCTCGAAGTTGCCCTGCAGGCCGCCGATCGTGATCGCGACGTCGTTGCCGATGACCTGCGCCCCGACCTGCATGACGACCTCGGGGATCACCGGGTTGACCTTCCCCGGCATGATCGAGGAGCCCTTCTGCAGCTCGGGCAGGAAGATCTCGCCGATCCCGGCGCGCGGGCCGGAGCCCATGAGCGCGAGGTCCTGCGCGATCTTCGTCAGCGACACGGCGACGACCTTCAGCGCGCCCGAGAGCTCGACGAGGGCGTCGCGGTTGGCCTGCGCCTCGAACGGGTCCTCCGGCGCCGAGATCGTCAGGCCGCCGGCCTCGCTGAGGCGCGCGCGGATACGCTCGGCGAACTCGGGGTGCGTGTTGAGGCCGTTGCCGACGGCGGTGCCGCCGAGCGGGATCTGCGCGACCTGCGGCGCGCGTTGCCCACGCGCCGCCGGCCGAGGCGCACCTGCGCGCGTCGCCGGCGAACTCCTGGCCGAGCTCACGGGCACGGCGTCCATGAGGTGCGTGCGCCCGGACTTCACGACGTCCTCGAACTCCGCCGCCTTGGCGGCGAACGCGGCCTCGAGGCGCGCGAGCGCGGGCAGCAGGCGGTTCGTCGCCTCGTCGAGGGCGGCGAGGTGGACCGCGCTGGGGAACACGTCGTTGGAGGACTGCCCCATGTTCACGTGGTCGTTGGGGTGCGCCCCCTCGCCGGCGAGGTTCGCGATGACCTCGTTGGCGTTCATGTTCGTCGACGTGCCCGAGCCCGTCTGGAAGACGTCGATCGGGAACTGGTCGTCGTGGTCGCCGGCCGCGATCGCGTCCGCACCGGCGGCGATGCGCTCGGCGAGCTCGGGATCGAGCTTGCCGAGGTCGGCGTTGACGCGCGCCGCGGCGCCCTTGATCGCTGCCAGCCAGCGCACGACGGTGACCGGGACGCGCTCGCCGGAGACGGGGAAATTCTCGACCGCCTTCGACGTCTCGCCGCCCCAAAGCTGCTGCTCGGTGACGCTCATCCCCGCAGCCTAGTGGACGACTACGGCGCTTCGGCGGCGGCCTGCGCGGCGAACCGCCCGCTGACGACCTGCACCGACGGCTTGGCCTTGTAGCGCAGGTCGAAGAGGCCCTTCTGGTTGATCCCGCGCACGAGCTTGATGTTCGGCACCTGGCTCTTGATCGAGCCGCCGTAGAACGTCGGGGCGACGGCGAAGTCGCGGAGGTTCCAGACGAGCGCGCCGGCGAGGTTCGGGATCGAGGCGTACGTCGAGAGGTGCAGGTCGAGCAGGTGCGACTGGAACGCGTAGCCGCCCGGCGACGTCGTGGCGTTGCGGCCGTTGGCCTCGGCGCCGAACTCCGTCACCGCGATCACCTTGTTCGGAAAGACGTCGCGGATCTCCGCGAGGCGGCTGCGGATCTGGCTGCGCAGGCTGGCGGCGCTCGCGTGCGTGGACTCATACCAGCCGATGTAGTTCGTCCAGCCGATCATGTCGATGTTCTCGTAGATCTTCGACATCACGTGCGGCGGGTGCGCGCCCCAGATGTCGAGCGCGACCGGGCGGCCGGGATCGACCCGCTTGAGCTCGGCGGCCATCGCGACGAGGTACTCGACCTGGCCACCGGGATGGCCCTTGCCGGCGACCTCGTTGGCGAGGTTCCACGTGATGATCGAGGCGTGCAGCTGGTCCTGGCGGAACGTCGTGCGGACGCGCTCCTTGGCCGTCTGCAGGCGCTTGGCGCCGACCGACGTCCAGTTGCCGGGGGCGTCGGTCGGGCCGACGCCCTGCCAGACCATGATCCCGGCGGCGTCGAGGCGCTCGAGCAGGCCCTCGTCGAGCGGGTGCTGGCTGCGCGTCGCGTTCGCGTCGATCGCCTTGAGCTCGGACACGAGCCGGTCCTGGTCGGCGGGCCCGAGCCCGTCGCCCTTGCCGAAGACGTCCTCGTGGATCGACGCGCCGCGCAGGCGGACCGGGCGCCCGTTGAGCAGGAGGCGGGCGCCGTCGGCGCGCACCTCGCGCAGCCCGACGCGGGCGCGGTACGTCGACTCACCCGGGACCTCGAGCTCGAGGTCCCAGAGCGCCGGGGAGGACGGCGACCAGAGCGCCGGGTTGTCGATCGTCGCCGCCGCCTCGACGACCTCGGTGCCGTTCTTCGCCACCGGCTCCGGGACGAACGCGAGCGGGATGTGGCGGTCGCCGTTGCTCAGCGTGCCCTTGACGGTGATCGCCCGCGGGTCGGTGTGGTTGCGGACGTGGACCTTGACGGAGACCTGCGCCGCGTTGCCGTCGAGCTTCGTCTGCAGCGCCGGGTAGATGAGCTCGCTCGCGCCGATGCGCCGGATCGTCACGCTGCGGTTGATCCCGCCGAAGTTGAACCAGAGCCGGTGCCAGCCGTCGCGCTTCATCGCCGTCGGCCCGCGCCAGTCGGCGCGCACGACGAGCGTGTGGCGCTCGCCGGCCTTGAGGAACGTCTGGACCTCGAACGGGAGGTACTCGCCGGTGTGCGTGCGCACGAGGTCGCCGTCGACGAAGACCTGGGCCTTGTGGTTGACGGACTCGAAGCGGATCGCGTAGAGGCCGTCGGCCGGGACCTCGATCTTCGTCCGGTACCAGCCGATCGTCCCGCGGAACGTGTTGATGCCGCGCCGGCCGCTGATCCGCGTCGCGCCCGGCACGTACGGGACGCGGACGAGATCGCCGCTGAAATCGCCGTTGGGGTAGCCCTTGTCCAGGCCGGTGTCGCTGAGGTCGCGCTTGAAGCGCCACAGCCCGTTGAGCTGGGCGCGATCGCCGGGCCCGGAGTAGATCAGCGGCGGCGCGCCGTGCGGCGCGAGCACGACCGAGCCGGGGGCGGCATCGGGCGCCGCGGACGAGACGGCGACGAGCGCGGCGACGAGCACGAGCGCCAGCGCGCTCAGACCCGCGACCCAAGCTCCGATCAGCCGATTGCTCACTCGTCCCCGTTCTTCGTGTCGGTCCCAAGGTCCCTGCGCCGTCTGTGCGCAGGGCAACGTGTGCCGGCGCGGAACGACTCGCCGCTGCAACGCGGCGGCGGGGAGAATGTAGCGCCCAGCCCGGGTCCAGGCGACGGGTCCCGGCGCCGAAACGCCGGATTCAGGCGTTGCGGGCGCTCTTCCGGGCGACGTGCGCGGCGCGCATGCAGCTGGGGCAGGGCCGATGCGGACGCCGTCCGGGCCGATGAAGCGCGGGCATCGTCACGGTCCCCTACGGCGCCATGGCGACGTACTTCGTCTCGAGGTACTCGGCGATGCCCTCGGGCCCGCCCTCGCGGCCGATCCCCGAGTGCTTGACCCCGCCGAACGGCGCGCCGGCGTTGGACACGACGCCCTGGTTGAGCCCGACCATGCCCGTCTCCAGGCGCTCGATGACGCGGAAGGCCCGCTCCAGCCCCGCCGTGTAGAGGTAGGCGACGAGCCCGAACTCCGTGTCGTTGGCCGCCACGATCGCCTCGTCCTCGGAGTGAAAGGCGCGCACAGGCGCGACGGGGCCGAAGATCTCCTCCTTCAGCAACCGCGCGCCGGCGGGGACGTCGGCGAGCACCGTCGGCCGGTAGAAGTGGCCGGGGCCCTCGATCCGCTCGCCGCCGCAGAGCACCCGCGCGCCCTTGGCGACGGCCTCCGCGACGAGCTCCTGCACCTTGGCGACCTGTTCCTCGTTGATGAGCGGGCCGACCTCGACGCCCTCCTCGGTGCCGCGGCCGATCTTCAGCGCACCCATCCGCGCGGCGAGCCGCTCGGCGAACTCGCCCGCGATCGAGGCGTCGACGTGGAAGCGGTTGGCGGCGGTGCAGGCCTCGCCGATGTTGCGCATCTTCGCGATCATCGCCCCGTCGATCGCGGCGTCGAGGTCGGCGTCGTCGAAGACGAGGAACGGCGCGTTGCCGCCGAGCTCCATCGAGACCCGCAGCACCTGGTCGGCGGCCTGCGCGATGAGCGTCCGGCCGACCTCGGTCGAGCCGGTGAAGGACAGCTTGCGCGTGCGCGGATCCCTGATGAGGGGCTCCATGACGGCGCCCGAGGAGCGCGCGGTGACGACGTTCAGCACGCCGGCCGGGAGCCCGGCCTCCTCGAAGATCCTCGCGAGCATGAGCATCGACAGCGGCGTGAGCTTCGCGGGCTTGACGACCATCGTGCAGCCGGCGGCGATCGCCGGCGCGATCTTGCGCGTCCCCATCGCCAGCGGGAAGTTCCAGGGCGTGATGAAGACGCACGGGCCGACGGGCCGGCGCATCGTCAGCAGCCGGCCGCTGCCCGCCTCGTGGGTCGTGAAGCGCCCGTCGATGCGGACGGCCTCCTCGGCATACCAGCGCAGGAAGCTCGCGCCGTAGGTCACCTCGGCCTTGGACTCCTTCAGCGGCTTGCCCATCTCGAGCGTCATGAGCAGGGCGAGATCGTCGGCGCGGTCGACGATCGCCTCGTAGGCGCGGCGCAGGATGTCGCTGCGGTCGCGCGGCGCGCTGTCGCGCCAGCCGGCGAACGTCTCGTGCGCGGCGGCGAGCGCGTCGAGCGCGTCCTGCTCGGTGGCGTCGGCGACCTCGGCGATCGTCGCGCCGGTCGCGGGGTCCTCGACGACGACCGTGGCGCCCTCGGCGCCGTCGCGCCAGGTGCCGCCGATGAGCAGCTGCTTGGGGACCGTGGCCAGCAGCGCCAGCTCGGCCGCGGTCAGGCGGGGGGTCGTGCTCATGTGCGAATCACGGTCTCCTCTCGAGCTCGTCGGCACGCGACGAGCGGTCACCGGGTGTCCCTAGTCTCTCGTGCGCCGTGACTCGTCCTCTGCAACACGCGGGCCCTCGTACCCGCCCGGGCCCGCGGCGCAACTCCATCTTCCCGGGCGTGTCCGCTCAAGCGATGAGGCCGCTACTCGCCCTGCTCGCCGCCGCGCTCGCGGTGTGCTGCGTCGCCGCGCCCGCGCAGGGCGCTTCGCGGCTCGTCATCAGCGGGGCAGGCTTCGGCCACGGCGTCGGGATGAGCCAGTACGGCGCGATGGGCTACGCGACGCAGGGCGCCGACCACGCCGCGATCCTCGCCCACTACTACACCGGCACGCAGATCGCCACCCTCGGCGGGCCCCAGGAGGTGCGGGTCCTGCTCAAGACGGCGCCGCGGATCCTGCTCAGCGGCGCGGCCGCCGTCGCCGGCGCGCGCTCGCTGGACCCGGCGCAGACCTACACCGCCGTCCGCGGGCTGAGCGGCGGCATCTCGCTGGTCTCCAAGAGCGGGCGCGACCTCGGGACCTACCGGACGCCACTGGCGATCATCGGCGGGCCGGGAGGCATCCAGATCCGCGGCCGCGCGCAGAACGGCGTCACGAGCGGGCGCTACCGCGGCAACCTCGAACTGCGGCCCGCGGCGATCGGCGGGGTGTCGGCGATCAACGCGCTCGATCTCGAGAGCTACGTCCGCGGGGTCGTCGGCGGCGAGATGCCGCCCGCGTGGCCGGCGGAGGCGCTGCGCGCCCAGGCCGACGCCGCCCGGACCTACGCCCTCGCCACGACGAAGGAGGGCGACGGCTTCGACCAGTACGCCGACACGCGCTCGCAGGTCTACAAGGGCATCGCCGGTGAGACCGCGACGACCGACGCCGCCGTCACGGGCACCACGGGCGAGATCGTCGCCTTCGCCGGCAAGCCGATCGTGACGTACTACTTCTCGACGTCGGGCGGGCAGACGGAGAACATCGAGAACTCGTTCCTCGGCGCCCAGCCCGAGCCCTACCTCGTCGCCGTCGACGACCCCTACGACACCGCCTCACCGCGCCATCGCTGGACGCGGCGGATGAGCCTGGCCTCGGCGCAGCGGCGCCTGGGCAGGCTGCTGAAGGGCTCGCTGCGGCAGATCCGCGTGCTCAAGCGCGGGCAGTCGCCGCGCGTCGTGAGCGCCGAGGTGGTGGGGACGGGCGGGACGACGAAGGTCAGCGGACCGCAGCTGCGCTCGAAGTTCGGTCTCTACGACACGTGGGCGCGCTTCACCGTCATCACCTCGCGGGGCGCCCGCGGCGACGGCAACAAGCCGACGGGGCCGGTCGCGCCGGCGACCGGGACCGGCGGCACCGCACCGCGCGCAGCCGTCGCGTTCGCCGCCGTCGCCCTGCCGGTCGCGGGCACGATCAGCGGCCGCATCGCGCCGGTGGTGCCCGGCAGCCCGATCGTCGTCGAGCGCTGGAGCGGGAGCGCCTGGGTCGAGCAGTTCGACGTGCAGGCGCGCGCGAGCGGGCGCTACAGCGCGCTCGTCCGCAGCCCCGGGCTGTACCGCGTGCGGCACGCCGGGGTCGCCGGGCCGCCCGTGCGCATCCGTCAGGTGTAGACGCGGGTCAGCGACTCGGCGACGCAGACGGGCTTCAGCGCGCCCTCGCCCTCGAACGTGAGCTTCATCGTGATCTGCGCACCGCCGAGGACGTCGTCGACGGCCATGAGCGAGATCCGCATCCGGACGCGGTTGCCGACCGGCAGCGGCGCCGGGAAGCGGACGCGGTCCAGGCCGTAGTTCACGGCGAACGCGAAGCCCTCGAAGCGCAGCAGCTGCTGGGCGAACATCGGGTGCAGCGAGAGCGTGTAGTAGCCGTGGGCGATCGTGCCGCCGAACGGTGTCTGCGTCGCGCGGGCAGGATCGGTGTGGATCCACTGGTGGTCGCCGGTGACGTCGGCGAACGCGTCGATCGCCTCCTGCGTGACCTCGTGCCAGTCGCTGACGCCGAGCTCCTCGCCGACCTTTGCACGCAACTCGTCCAAGCCGGTGATCGTGAGCATCCGGGGAGCTTAGGAGGTCGCGGGGATCTAGCCTGTCGTCCGTGCCCGCCCCGCTGCTCGTCGTCGACGCCCCATCGCTCATGTACCGCGCGTTCTTCGCGCTGCCGTCGAGCATCACCGACGGCGACGGCCATCCGGTCAACGCCCTGCTGGGGACCGCGAACCTCATCCTCTTCGTCGCCGAGCGCCAGGCGCCGCGGGCCGTCGTGCTGTGCTGGGGCGCCGAGAAGGCGGCCTACCGCGCCGAGCTCTACGCGCCCTACCACGCCGACCGCCCGCCGATGCCGCCCGAGCTCGAGCGCCAGTGGCTCGACGCGCCGGGCTTCTTCGCCGCGTTCGGGTGGCAGAGCGCGTCCGACGCCGAGCTCGAGGCCGACGACCTGCTCGGCTCGCTCGCCCGGATCGAGACGGCGGCCGGCGGCGACACGCTGCTCTTCACCGGCGACCGCGACATGTTCCAGTGCGTCGGCGACAGGGTCACGGTGCTGTTCCCGCGCGGCGGCAAGGACGGCCCCGAGGTCGTCGACGCCGACGGCGTGCGCGAGCGCTACGGCATCGAGCCCGAGCAGGTCCCGGACTTCATCGCGCTGCGCGGCGACCCCTCCGACGGCCTGCCGGGCGCCAGGGGCATCGGCGCGAAGACCGCCCGCGACCTCCTGCGCGCGCACGGCACGCTCGAAGGGGCGATCGCGGCCGCGTCGAAACCCGGGGCGATGACCCCGCGCCAGGCCGGTGCGCTGACCGGCGACCCCGACGCGCTGCGCGCGTTCAAGGACATCGCGACGCTGCGCGACGTGGCGCTCCAGCGGCCCGCGGACGCCCCGCTCGACGGCGCCGGCGCCGCGGCCGCAGCGCGCGCTCGCGGGATGAACCGCCTCGCGGAGCGCCTGGCAGCGTGGCCCTGACGTCCCGGCAAACGGGGAGCAGCCGCCTCGGTTTACGCCATCATGTGGCCGCAGTGACCTGCAGGACGGCCCAGCCGGCGCTCCGCGTCCTGTTCTTCGTGCTCGCGGCCTGCTGCGTGCTGGCGCTGCCCGGTCGCGCGCTCGCCGCCGACCCACCCAAGCCCATCGCGCTCGCGCAGGGCTGGCAGTGGGCCGCCGACCCGACCGACCAGGGCGTGTCGCTGAACTGGACGAGCGGCCAGGACGGCGTCGGCTGGGAGCCGGCGACGATCCCGCACGTCTTCAGCGCCAGCACGAGCCCCGACGTCTTCTTCGGCTCGATCGGCTGGTACCGCCTGGCCTTCAACGGCCCTGAGACGACCGCGATCCAGAGCTGGGCCGTGCGCTTCGAGCAGGTTCGCCGCAAGGCGCACATCTGGCTCAACGGCCGCGAGATCGGGACGCACAAGGATCCCTACACCCCGTTCGAGGTGCCGCTCACGGGCCTGCGGCCGGGCCAGCCGAACATGCTCGTCGTCCGCGTCGACTACCGCCGCGACCCGCAGCTGCGCGAGGGCTGGTGGAACTGGGGCGGGATCACGCGGGCCGTGTCGCTCGTGCCGCGCGGGCCCGTCGTCCTGCACGACGCCGGGCTGCTGCCGCGCCGGACGTGCAGCGCCGGGACCTGCCGCTGGAACGTCCTCGTCGACGGCTGGCTGGAGAACGCCAGCGGCGCCGTCCAGCGCCCGGCCGTCAACGTCACGCTGCGCGGGCCCGACGGGACGCTGTCGCGCGGCAGCGCCGCCCCGCGGTCGCTGCGCCCCGGCGAGCGGGTGCGGCTGCGCTTCGCCGTGCCCGTGCGCGGGACGCCGCAGCTCTGGGCACCGGGACACCCGGCGCTCTACGACACGACCGTCGCGACGCGCCTGCCGGGCCACACGATCCAGCTCGATCGCCACCGCATCGGCCTGCGGACCGTCGACGTCTCGGGCGGCATGCTGCGCCTCAACGGCCGCGTCCTGGACCTGCGCGGCGCTGCCGTCCAGGAGGACTTCCCCGGCCGCGGGCCGGCGATGACCAACGGCGACGTCGAGAACATCGTCCGCGAGCTCAAGGCGCTCGGCGTGAACATCACGCGGGCGCACTATCTCCTGGACCCGCGGCTGCTCAGGCGCTTCGACGAGGAGGGCATCCTCGTCTGGAGCCAGTCGCCGGTCTATCACCGCGACGCGCAGCTCAAGACGCCCGGCGAGCGCTCCTACGAGCTCGGCGTCGTGCGCAACACGATCCTCGCGGCCCGCAACCACCCCTCGGTCATCGTGAACTCCGTCGCCAACGAGCTGACGGCGCAACCCGACCTGCACCGCACGAGCCGCGTCTGGATGCAGAACGCCGCCGCGCTCGCGCGCGACCTCGACCCCGGGCTGCCGGTGGCGATCGACATCCTCTCCTATCCCGGGATCCCGCTGCAGCACACGTACAAGGCCTTCGACGCGCTCGGGATCAACTCGTACTACGGCTGGTATGACGGCAAGGCCGACCGCTCGACGAAGAACATCGCCGACCTCGCGCCCTACCTGCGCGGGATGCACGCCAAGTACCCCGACCCGGCGCTCGTCATCACGGAGTACGGCGCCGAGGCGAACACCGACGGCCCGGCGACCGTCAAGCAGACGTACGCCTTCCAGTCGCAGTACATCCGCCGCAACCTCGACATCGTCGACCGGCTCGGCTTCATGGGCGGCGCGATCTACTGGACCGCGCGCGAGTTCGCCGTCAAGCCGCACTGGGACGGCGGCGGCCACCCCGCCATCCGCGACTCGATCCACCGCAAGGGCCTCATCTCCTACGACGGCAAGGTCAAGCCGGCGTTCGCCGTCGCGCAGCAGGCGTTCAAGGCGACGCCGCTGTACCGCGACGATCCGGCGGCGGTCGCCCGCGCCCAGCTCTCCGAGCCGGGATCGATCGTCCTGCGGACCCTGCTGACGCTCGCCGTCGTCGCGCTCGTCATCGCGTTCCTCGCGCTCGACGTCTGGTGCCTGCGCGAGATCTGGGCCGCGCTGCGCCCGCGCGACGCCGAGGTCGTCGAGCTGCGCCGGCGCGCCGCCTGACCGTGGCTCGCTGACGCCGGGGGCGTCGTCGCTCAGGCGTCGGCCGCCGCCGCCGCCCCGGTCAGGTGATCGAGGACGCGCTGGAACTCGTGCGTCGGGGAGAAGTCGACGTACTCGCTGTCCTGCAGGGCCTCCGGCGCGTGGCCCGGGCCCCAGTAGAAGGCCTGCCCGGCGGCGAAGTCCTGGTGGCCGTCGGCGGTGTGCATCCGCACGCAGCCCTTGAGCATGTAGCCCCAGTGCGGGCAGGGGCACAGGTCGTCGGGCAGGCCGACGGTGGCGGGCCGCAGGTCGGCGCCGGCCGGCAGGCTGACGAAGCCGACCATCATGCCGTCCTGGTCGAGGACGCGGACCTCGACGCCGCCGTCGGCGATCGCGACGGGCACGTCCTCGCGGGGGATGCAGCGCATGGGTGACCTCCTGGGTCGTCGTGGTGGGTGCGTCGACCGTGTGCCGACGAGGGACACGATCTCCCACGGGCGTTCCCGAAACGTTCCCTATCGCCGGGCGAGCGCGGCGCAGCGCTGCGCATCCAGCGGCTGCCCCCACGCGCGGTAGCCGTCGGCGGCCCCGTGCAGATGGTCGCGCGCCTCGCCGGGACGTCCGTGGGCGCGCGCGACCCAGCCGCGCACCTCCGCGACCGCGGCGTGCCAGGCCGGCGGCAGCGCAACGATCTCAAGCGCCGTCTCGCAGTCCTGCGCATAGCGGTCGGCGCGCTCCAGGTCGCCCGCGCGGGCGGCGGCGATCGCGGCCGGCACGATGAACGCGATGCGGCAGGTCGGGCACGTCTCGGCGGGCCCCTGGATCGCGCTCTCCGCCTCGCGCACGACCGCGAGGCCGGCGGCCGGATCGCCGGCCGCCTGCACCATCGCCCCGTAGATGCGGTCCAGCGTGTGATGGCCGACGTCGGACTCGCGCGCCATGAGCAGCGCGTCGACGAGAAACGGGCGGGCGTGCTCCGGCCGGCCGCGGCAGGTCGCGACCTGCGCGCGCCCGAGCAGCGAGAGTGCCTCCCCGGCGCAGGCGCCGATCGTGCCGTGCAGGCGCGCGCCGTCGGCGAAGTCGCGGTCGGCCTCGTCGAGGCGCCCGGCAAGGATCTCGGCCTCGCCGCGGAGGGTGAGCGCGAAGGCGTGGCCGCGCGCGGCGCCGAGTCGCTGCGCCTCGTCGGCGAGGCCGTCGGCGAAGGCGATGATCTCCGCGTTGGGCAGCCCGCCGTAGAGCATGCGCTCCGTGACGCACAGCTGGCCGTCGAAGACGCGGGTCGCGATCTCGGGCAGATGGCGCGTCGCGCGCAGGTACTCCCGCAACCGCTCCGGCAGGCCGCCCGTCGCGTGGGCGGCCAGGGCGTGCGCCCAGGTCGCGTCGAGGATCGCCCCGGGGTCGCCGAGCTCGATCGCCAGGCGATAGGCCTCGTCGGCCTTCGCGGCGGCGGTGTCGGCGTCGGCGTAGACGCCGATCGCCGCGGCCGCGCTGAGCGTCAGTGCCTCCGCCAGCCGGCCGACCGTGGTGCGGGGGGTCACGCCCTCGAGCGTGCGCAGCGCTCCCGCGGGGTCGCTCGCCTTCAGCTGCGCGAGCGCCTGGCGGGCCTTGAGCTCCTGCGCTTCCGGCTCGCCGAGCGCTGCGGCGGCGGCGGCATACGCGTCGGGCGCCCGGGTGTCGCCCAGCGCATCGAGGATCTCGGCGCGCAGGCACAGTGCCTCGGAGTCGGCGGGCCGCGCGACGAGCAGCCGCGCGACGTGACCGAGCGCGTCGGCGAAGGCGCCGACCTTCGTGGCGTGCCGCGCGGCACGCAGCAGCCAGGGAACCGCCGCCTCCGGCCGCTCGCCCTTCAGCCAGTGGCGGGCGACGAGCTCGGCCGCCGCGCCGGCGACCTCCAGGCGGCGCGCGGCGTCGCGATGCAGGCCGACGCGCCGATGGGGCGCCAGGTCGTCGGTGAGCGCCTGGCGGACGAGCTCGTGACGGAAGCGGTAGCGCGTTCCCGCGACGACGAGGACGCCCGCGTCCAGCGCCACGTCGAGCAGCGCGAAGGCGCCGGACTCGTCCCGGCCGGTGAGCGCGAGCACGCTCGCGATGTCGAGGTCGTCCTCGATGATCGCCAGCGCGACCAGCGCCTCCAGCGCGTCGGCGTCGAGGCCGGCGAAACGGTGCCTGATGGCGGCGCGGACCGTGTCGGGCAGCGGGGCCGGCCTCCCCGTCCCGAGCGCGCGCGCGAGCTCCAGCGCGAAGAACGGATGCCCCCGGGCGAGCTCGACGACGTCGGTGACGCCGTCCGGGGAGGGACGATCGGGCGCGGCGAGCGTGACGAGCCGCGCGATCCCCTCGTCCTCCAGGGCGCCGAGCTCCAGCGTGAGCGTCCGGTCGCTGCGGGCGAGTTCGAGGATGCCGCCGGGAAGGCTCGTCCGGATCCACTCCGCGCGGCACGCGAGGAGCACGACCAGGGGTCGGCCGCCGCCACCGGCGACGAGCTGGTGCAGCACGCCGGCGGTGGCCTCGTCGCAGAGGTGGGCGTCCTCGACGCACAGCAGCGTCGGAGATGCGCTGTCTGCGAGGTCGAGGACGCGCCCGAACGCCGCGACGACCTGGTGACGGGTCAGGGCGCTGTCGAGCGGGGGCGCGGGCCCCGCGAGCGGGCTCAGCTCGGCGAGCACCGCATGCGTGCGGGCCGGCAGCGCGTCCAGCGGCTCGCGCCCGTCGACGAGGACCTGGGCGATGGCCGACCCGATCGGGTCATACGGCGCGCCCGAGGCGGTGCCCGAGACGGCGAGGACCCGCCAGCCGCCGTCGCGGGCACGATGCATGACCTCGCGACACAGCGCCGACTTCCCGATGCCCGCGGGGCCTCGCACGAGCACGGTCGCCGCCCCGCTGTCGGCCACGCGCCCGAGCACGGTCGCGATCCCTGCAAGCTCGGCCTCACGGCCGACGAAGGCGCGCTCGCCGAGCCTGACGCCCGCGGTGCAGCGGTCATACAGCGCGCGCGTCTCGGCACCGGGCCGCGCGCCGAGGTCACGGACCAGCGCGATCCGCAGCCGCTCGTACCAGCGCAGCGCGACGTGGCGCTGCCCAGCGTCAATGGCAGCCGTCATGAGCTGCCGGCAGGCGAGCTCGTCGGTCGGCTCGACGTTCAAGAGGCGCTCCCACTGCCCACTGCGACGCAGCAGTTCGGAGAGCCGCGCGCGCGCCTGGCGCCGGGGTTCCTGCGTCCACGGCTCGTACGGGCTCGCGGGCAGCAGATCGCCCGCGTATGACGCCGCGACCTCGGCGCATGCGTCGTCGTCGGCCCCCAGCAGCGCGCGCTCACCGTCGCGCAGGAAGCGCTCGACGTCGCAGGCGACCGTGCGATCGGGGAACAGCGCGACACGTCCTGCGCGCAGCACGACCGCGTCGGTCTCGCCGAGCGCCCGGCGCGCATGATGGGCCGCCTTGCGCAGGTTCGCCGCCCCCGCGTCGGGCCCGAGGTGCGGCCAGAGGTGCTCGATCACCGCGTCGCGGACGAGCCGGTGACCGTCGGCGAGGGCCAGCAGCGCCACGAGCTCCTGCGCGCGGCGCGTCGGCCAATCGCTCTCGACGACCTCGCGGGCGCCGAGCAGCACACGGAACCTCCCCAGCATCTCGATCCGGACGTCGTCTGGCGCTGGCTGCACGATGGCGGAACCGTCCTGCCGGTGGCCGGCGGTCGATGACCTCCACATCGTAGATCGCGCTGGGCGCGCGACGGTACCGTGCGCGTCGTGGAGCGCATCGTCCGCCCGCAGGACTCCGAGGCACTCGCGCCGTCGATCGTCCTGGCGTTCGCCGCCGATCCGTTCGTGCGGTGGTTGCTTGCATCGCCCGCGGCGTTCCTGCGCTTCTTTCCTGCGATCACCCGCCTGCATGCGCAGGCCACGGCAGCCGCCGGCGGGGCGTGGGCGCGCGAGGACGGGCGCGGCGCGGCGTTGTGGTATCCGCCGGGTGTCGGTCCGCCCGCCGAAGCGCTCGGCGCGGTCCTCGCCGAGGCAGGGGTCGGCGACAGAGTGGCAGCGGTGTTCGCGCAAGTGGCGGGGCATCTGCCGGCCGGACCGTGCTGGTATCTGCGCCAGATCGGGATCGATCCGGCGCTACATGGGCAGGGACATGGCGCGCAACTGCTCGCCGCCGGGCTCGCGGAGATCGATGCTCGCGGTGAGTTCGCATATCTCGAGGCGACGAGCGACGCCGGCCGTCGCTTCTACTCCCGCCACGGCTTCGAGCACGTGGCGACGGCACAGGCGGGCGGGTCACCGCCGCTCTGGGTCATGGCGCGCGCGCCGCGGTAGCCGCGGACACGCGGCCGCCATCTTCGCGAGCCCGCAGCCCGCGGGCGGCCGGTCCATCCGGCCGCGGCCGCTTCAGCCGGGGGCCGCGGGCGTCAGGCCGTGGCGACGCATCACGGCGGCGAGCGCGTCGCGGTCCGGCGGGCCTCCCGCGGCGGCGGCGAGGACCTCGCCGACCTCGCGGAAATACGCGGCCCCGAAGACGCCCGGGCTGGCGATCGCGAGGAACTTCGCGTCGACGCCGCCATGGTTGGCGAACCCGTGGACGATGCCGCGCGGGATGCAGACCGCGTCACCGGGGCCGATCTCGACCGTCTCGCCGTCGACCGTCCATGTCGAGACGCCCTGCAGTCCGTAGATCGTCTCCTCGAAGGCGTCGTGGCTGTGTGGCGCCGGCATCCTCGCGTCCGCGGGGACATCGCACTCGAAGAGGCTGACGCTGCGGTTGGACGCGTCGGCCTCGACGAGGAAGCGGACGGCGAAGGCGCCGACCGCGATCGTGTCTGTGCTGGTGGATTGCACGGGGACCTCCGGGCCGCGGGACAGATGTAAAGTGACTTGACGACCGTAGGCGCCTGCGAAACAATAGTCAAGTGGCTTTACGCACCGATGCTCCGGATGCAGCCCCGCCGCCGCTCATCGGAGCGCTGCTGCGCGTGCCGTTGGAGGTGATCCGCGAGCGCATGCTCGCCGGCCTGCACGCACGCGGATACACCGACCTGACCGCCGCGCACCTCGACGTCCTGCAATACCCCGGGCCCCACAAGGTGCGGCCGTCCGAGCTCGCCGCACGCACCGGCATGACCAAGCAGGCGCTGAACTACCTGCTCGGGCAGATGGAGCACCGCGGCTATCTCAGTCGTCGCGACGACGCCGCCGACCAGCGCTACAAGCGCGTCCATCTCACCGCCCGTGGCGATCGCGCCGTGAATGCCATCCGCGAGATCGTCGCCGACGTCGAAGCCGAGTGGGAGCAGCGACTGGGCGCCGGCCAGTTCGAGGACCTGCACCAAACGCTCACCCACCTCAACGCGCTCCTGACCGCGCCGCACCGCACCCGGTGACACCGTCCGAGCAGCGACGGCGGCCGCGCACGGCGCGGGTTAGGGTGGGCACGTGGAGTACCCGACGGCTCCTTTCGCGCTGGCGAGCAACGAGGGCGAGCGCCTCGTGTTCGGTGAGGTGGCGGTACTGATCAAAGTGTCCTGCGAGACGACGGGCGGCGCCTTCACGGTCTTCGAGGAGGGTCCCCCGCTCCTGGACACCCCGCGTCACATCCATGCGAACGAGGATGAGGTCTTCCACGTCCTCGAGGGCGAGCACGTCGTGGAGTGCGGCGACGCGGAGTTCCGTCTCGGGCCCGGCGAGTTGATCTTCCTCCCGCGCGGGATTCCCCATGCCCATCGACGCGTCGTTCCGCGCGAAGGACGACTGCTGGTGGTCACCTCTCCGGGCGGCTTCGAGGGGTTCCTCCGGGCGCTCGCCGAGGCCGACCGGGCCGGCGCTCTGGGTCCGGACTCCTACGCCGCGGCATCTGCGCGGTACGGCATCACCTGGCTCGCCTGACCACGAACCGTCCCCTCCACGCCGCCCGCTCAGGGGGTGAACTTCACCGTCAGCACGTCGCCGTCGGTCATCGCGTAGTCGCGCCCCTCGAGGCGCAGCGTGCCGCGCTCGCGGGCGCCGGCGTAGCCGCCGGCGTCGACGAGCGCGTCCCAGCCCACGACCTCGGCGCGGACGAAGCCCTTCTGGATGTCGGAGTGGATCTGGCCCGCGGCGTGCCAGGCGGTCAGCCCGCGGCGCAGGTGCCAGGACTGCGCGGGCTTGTCCTCGCCGGCGGTGAAGAACGCGATGAGGTCCAGCAGCGCGAAGGCGCCGCCGACGACGCGCTGCAGCCCGGTGTCGGCGAGCCCGAGGTCCTCGCGCATCGCCGCGGCGTCCTCGTCCTCGAGCTCGGACAGCTCGGCCTCGAGGCGACTGGAGACCGCGACCGCGCCCGCGCCCTGGGCGGCGGCGTGCTCGGCGATCGCCGCCGGCACCTCGGTCTCGTCCTCGTCGACGTTGGCGACGAACAGCACGGGCTTGGCGGTCAGGGGGCCGAGGTCGCGCACGGCGTTGGGGGCGTCGGCGGGCGGCGGGACGGTGCGCGCGGGGCGCCCGGCGTGCAGCGCGTCGATCAGCTCGCGCAGCCAGGCCTCCTCGGCGATCGCGGCGCGGTCGCCGCTGCGGGCGACGCGCACGACGCGGTCCAGGCGCCGCTCGGCACCCTCGAGGTCGGCGAAGATGAGCTCGGTCTCGATCGTCTCGATGTCGGCCATCGGGTCGACCCGTCCTTCCGGGTGGATGACGTTCGGGTCGTTGTGCGCCCGGACGACGTGCAGGATCGCGTCGGTCTCGCGGATGTTCGCGAGGAAGCGATTGCCGAGGCCCTCGCCGGTGTGGGCACCCGCGACGAGCCCCGCGATGTCGTGGAAGTAGATCGTGTCCCAGACGATGTTCGACGCGCCGAGCGTCGCGGAGACCTGCTCGAGGCGCTCGTCGGTGACCGGGACGACGGCGATGTTCGGCTCGATCGTCGTGAACGGGTAGTTCGCGGCCTCCGCGCCGGCCTGCGTGAGCGCGTTGAACAGCGACGACTTGCCGGCGTTCGGCATGCCGACGATCCCGACCTTCATGCCTGGGCCCCCGCGCGGCCGGCGACGAGCGTCCCGAGGACGGCACCGGCGGCGATGTCGGACGGGTAGTGCACGCCGAGGTAGACCCGCGACAGCGCCATCGCCGTCGCGACGCCGTACAGCGGGCCCGCCGGCAGGAACGCCGAGTACGCGCGCGCCGCGGCGAACGACGAGGACGCGTGGGCCGAGGGGAAGCTCAGCGCCGTGGGCGTCGAGATGAGCGCCGGCAGGAGCTCGAGCTGCGGGCGCTTGCGGCGCACGACGGTCTTCAGGAGCGTGTTGAGCGCGTAGGCCAGCAGCACGGCGCGCGCCGCGCGCAGCCAGCGCGCGCGCCGCCGGACGTCGACCGCCGCGCCGGCGAGGCCGAGCGCGAGCCAGATCGCCGCGTGCTCGCCGAGGCGCGAGAAGCGCCGCACGGGCAGCTCGAGCGTCGCGTCGTGGCCGTGCTCGCGCAGGAGGCGGTAGAGGCGGACGTCGGCCTTCGCGATCGCCCGCGCGACCGGCCCGGCCGCCAGGCGCGCGCGCAAGGAGCGCCTCGCGGCGGGATCGGCGGCAGCTGGGGCGGGGGCGGCGGTCACCGCGAGGACCTTAGGGACTCGCCCGCCCGGGCCGTCCGCGCCGGCGCCCCCGACCGGTAGCGTCCGGCCCACCCGCGACGGACTCTCGATGAGCGAAAGGCGTGCCGATGTCCGGTTTCACGATCAAGAACTTCGACGCGATCGACAACGTCGCGCCCGGCGGGCTGGAGCTCCTCGCCATCGGATCCGACCGCCCCGAGGGCGGCGACCGCGTCGCCGCGAAGGACCGGTGGACGGATTGACCGATTGGCGGACCGCGGATCGGGCACGATCCCCCGCGTGCGCATCGCCCTGATCGCGAACCCACGCTCGGGGACCGCACCCGAGCCCGCCCGTCTGCGGGAGCTGCTGGGCGCCGGCGGCGCGGCGGTGTCATGCGTGCCGATCGAGGAGATCGCCGACGAGGACGGCGGCGACCTGCGCGACGGCGCGCTCGCCGCGCTGCGCGCGGCCGGCGCTCCCGACCGCCTCGTCGTCGCCGGCGGCGACGGCTCGATCGGCCCCGCGGCGCTCTGCGCGGCGCAGCTCGGCGTCGCGCTCGCGGTCCTGCCCGTCGGCACGGCGAACGACTTCGCGCGCGCGCAGGACCTGCCGCTCGACCTCGAGCAGGCCTGCGCGCCGGCGCGCGACCCGGGCGCGGCGACGCGCCACGCCGAGCTCGGTCTCGCAGGCGGGCGCCCGTTCGTCAACGCCGCCGCGGCCGGGCTGTCGGTCGTCGCCGCGCGGGCCGCGAAGCCGCACAAGTCGCGCCTCGGCCCGCTGGCCTATGCCGTCGGAGCGCTGCGGGCGGGGGCGACGGCCACCCCGCTGCGCTGCGCGGTCGACTGCGACGGCGAGGAGCGCTTCGCCGGGCGCGCCTGGCAGGTCGTCGTCGGCGCGACGGGCGCCTTCGGCGGCGGCAGCGAGATCGGCGGCACGCGGGCCGACGACGGACAGCTCGACGTCGCGATCGTTCCCGCCGGCTCGCGCGCCGGGCTCGTGCGCCGGGCCTACGGCATGCGCGCCGGGCGCCTGACGTCGCAGGACGGCGTCGCACACGAGCGCGGCGGCGTCATCGACGTCCGCATCGCCGGGGCCGCGTCGTTCAACGTCGACGGCGAGCTGTGCCGCTGCGAGCCGGCGCGCTTCGCGCTGCGGCCGGGCGGCTTCGAGGTCGTCGTCGGATGAACAAGCGCTGGCCGGCGGCGATCGCGGTCGCGCTCGCGGGCTGGTACGCGAGCGACTCGCTGCGCCACCGGCGCGAGCAGGAGGACGGGTACCGCCTGCGCGGCGCGGAGCTCGACGTCGGCTCCGATGCGTTCCTCCACGCGACCGAGGCGATCACCTCGGCGCCGGTCGCGTACGGCAACGCCATCGAGCTGTTCATCAACGGCGACGCGATCTTCCCGGCGATGCTCGAGACGATGGCCGCGGCGCAACACTCGCTGAACTTCCTCTCCTACCTGTACTGGAGCGGCGAGATCGGGACGACGATCGCCGCCGCGCTGTGCGAGCGCGCGCGGGCCGGTGTCGAGGTCAACGTCCTGCTCGACGCCGTCGGCAGCGCGAAGATGGACCGCGGGCTGATCCGCGAGATGGACGAGGCGGGCGTGAACTTCGCCTACTTCCGCCCGCCCAAGCCCTACGCGATCCGGCGCCTGAACAACCGCACGCACCGCAAGCTGCTCATCGCCGACGGCAGCGTCGGCATGACGGGCGGCGTCGGGATCGCCGACCAGTGGACGGGCGATGCGCAGGACCCCGACCACTGGCGCGACACGCACGTCCGCGTGCGCGGGCCGATCGTGCGCGGGCTGCAGGGCGCGTTCGCCGAGAACTGGCTGGAGGCGACCGGCGACGTCCTCGTCGGCGATGCCTACCTGCCCGAGCTCGAGCCGGCCTCCGACGACGGCGCGATGCAGGTCGTGCGCTCGACGGCGAACGTCGGCGACACGAACGTCGAGGCGCTGTACTTCCTCGCGATCGCCTGCGCCAGGCGCTCCCTGCGCCTCACGTCGGCGTACTTCGCGCCGCGGCCCGCGTTCGTCGAGGCCCTGACGGACGCGGCGCAGCGCGGCGTCGACGTCCGCGTGCTCGTCCCCGGCCCGCACATCGACAAGGAGGTCGTGCGCCAGGCCGGGCGCGCCGTCTACGAGCAGCTGCTCGATGCCGGCGTCCAGCTGTTCGAGTACTGCCCGACGATGATCCACGCCAAGACGCTGACGATCGACGGCGCCTGGTCCTCCGTCGGCTCGGTGAACTTCGACAACCGCTCCTTCCAGCTGCAGGACGAGGCGACGCTCTGCGTCTCCTCGCAGCAGTTCGCCGCGCAGCTCGACGAGCAGTTCGAGCGCGATCTCGAGCAGTCCGCGCAGATCGACCTCGACCGCTGGAACGACCGCTCGCTGCCGGCGCGCGCGGGCGAGGCCGTGACGAAGCTCGCGCGCCGCGAGCTCTGAGCCGGCGCGCGCGCTCAGCCCGGCAGCACGCCGCGACGTCGCGACTGCGCCGCCGTCAGCGTGGCACTGCGCCGCGCTGCGTGGAGCTCGGACGGGGTCAGGCCCTGATCACCCGCCGGCAGCGACGACGCGGCCGCCGGCGCCGCGCCGCGCGGTGCGACTCCGAGGTCACGCTGCTCACTCCTTGACCTGCCCCATCTCGTGCGGTGCATGTGTCGCTCCCTGGATATCCGTTCCAGTTGCACCGCACACGTTGCCAGCACCACGCGCCGAGCAGCAGATCGCTTCACGCAACCCTGCGCGCGAGTTCCCGCAGATCCTGTCCGACGCTCGTCCACAGAGGGCCGAGCCGGGTCCTCACCCGAGCCCGAACCCGACCTTGTGCTCGTCGAGCTCCGTCCGGACGTATACCACCGCGCTGAGGTTCAGCCGGATCGTGCCGCCGTCGACCGCGAGGTCGTACCACTCGCCCGCCGCCAGCGCCTGCAGCAGCCCGTCGAGCGCCTCGTCCTCCATGCGCACGGCGAGCATCTGGGGGCTGCTGAACCCGATCGAGACCTTTTGCAGCGCCATCAGTGTCCCTCCGCGGGCTGGACGATCTCGGTGAGCAGGCCGCCTGCCGTGGCGGGATGCAGGAATGCGACCTGGGAGTTGCGGATGCCCGTGCGGGGCGTCTCGTCGATGAGCCGCATGCCCGCCGCCTTCAGCGCCGCGAGCGTCGCGACGATGTCGTCGACCTGGTAGGCGACGTGGTGCATCCCGGGCCCCTTCTTCGCGAGGAACTTCCCGACCGGCGTGTCGGGGCCCGTCGCCGCGAGCAGCTCGACGTGGTTCTCGCCGACGTCGAGCAGCACGGCCTCGACGCCCTGCGCGGCGACGGTCTCGCGATGCACGAGCGTCATGTCGTAGTCGCGCTCGTAGAGCGCCAGCGCGGCGTCGAGATCCTCGACGGCGATGCCGATGTGGTCGATGCGATTGAACACGCGACGCATCCTAGTGCGACCACCGATGCGACGCGGGGCGCGCGGTCGGTCAGAGCCCGGGCGTCGCCGGGGGCGGCGTCGACGGGCGCCCGCCGACCGTCGCGTCGCCGGCCTCGGCGCGGGCGGCGCTGTGCGCGGCGGCGATGACCGCCGCGGGCTGCTCGCGCCGCGCGCCGGTGACGACTCGCAGGCCGCGGCCCGGCGTGCGCTGCATGCGCGGCACGCCCTCCATGATCCGCTCGATGCCGTCGCGCTCGAGCACCTCGTGCTCGAGCAGCGCGGTCGCGAACTCGTCGAGCTTGTCGCGGTGGGTGCTGAGCAGCTCCTGGGCCGTCCGCGTCGCCTCGTAGGCGAGCTCCTGCTGCTCCTCGTCGCGGATGCGGCGGAACTGCTCGGAGTCGGCGTCGCCCTCGGTGATCGCGCGCTGGGCGGCGCCGGCGGTCCCCATCGCGTAGTCGTAGACCATCGCGCGGGCAAGCTGCGCCACGCGCCTGAGGTCGTCCGAGGCGCCGGTCGTCACCTCGCCGAAGACGATCTGTTCGGCGATCCTGCCGCCGAGCAGCATCGTCATGTGGTCGATGAGCTCCTCGCGCGTCTTGAGGTAGCGGTCCTCGTCGGGCAGGTTCAGCGTGTAGCCCAGCGCCCGGCCGCGCGGGACGATCGAGATCTTGTGGACGCGGTCGACGGACGGCAGCAGCTCGGCGCAGAGCGCGTGGCCGGCCTCGTGGTAGGCGACGACCGACTTCTCGTGGTCGTTGAACACCCGCCGCGACTGCACGCCGGCGATGACGCGCTCGAGCGCCTGGTTGAAGTCCTCGCGGTTCAGCGCCGCGCCCGCGCGGCGCACGCAGCGGATCGCGGCCTCGTTGCAGAGGTTGGCGAGATCGGCACCGGTGAGCCCGCTCGTCTGCGCGGCGACGTCGGCGAGATCGACGTCCACCAGCGGCTTGTCGCTCGTATGGACCTCGAGGATCCGCTCGCGCCCGATGATGTCCGGCGGCGAGACGAAGACCTGGCGGTCGAAGCGGCCCGGGCGCAGCAGCGCGGGGTCGAGCTTCTCGAGCAGGTTGGAGGCGGCGATGACGACGACGTCGCCGCTCGTGTTGAAGCCGTCCATCTCGACGAGCAGCTGGTTGAGCGTCTGCTCGCGCTCGCCGACCATGTCCGACCCGCGGCGCCCGCCGACGGCGTCGAGCTCGTCGATGAAGATGATCGCGGGCGTGTTCTTGCGCGCCTCGCGAAACAGCCGGCGGATGCGGGCGGCCCCGAGGCCGGCGAACATCTCGACGAACGAGGCGGCCGACTGCGAGAAGAACTGCGCGCCGGATTCGTGCGCGACGGCCTTGGCGAGCAGCGTCTTGCCGGTGCCGGGGGGTCCGTGCAGGAGCACGCCCTTGGGGACCTTCGCGCCGAGGGCGGTGAAGCGCTTGGGGTCGCGGAGGAAGTCGACGACCTCGCGCAGCTCGTCCTTGGCCTCGTCGACGCCGGCGATCTCCTCCCAGCCGATGTTCGACTTCACCTCCGGCTTGATCTGCACCGGCTTGGTCCGCGGCATGAGCTTCAGCGTCCGCCACAAGAAGAAGCAGATGAGGAACATGAAGAGGATCGTGAAGACCCCCGACCACTCCAGCCCGAAGTTCTTGACCTGATCGAAGAAGGTCTCCTGCTGCACGCCCCCTGCATCGGCAGGGCCGCCGCGGAACTTCAGTCCGGCTGGACGACCGGCGCCTCGACGCGCAGGATCTCGGCGAGCGCGGCGTCCCCGACCTCGAGCTGCTCGGCGGTCGGCTCGCGGGTGCCGAGCACGCGCTGCAGCTCGTGGCCGGGCCGGCGCAGGGCGCGGGCCGTGCGCGAGCCGGAGTGGCGCTCGCTCCAGACGAAGACCTCGACCGCGAGCCCCAGCGACGCGACGCCGAGCGCGACCTGGGCGGCGGGGCCGGGCCGCTCGATCGCGCGCTTGAGCAGCGCGCCGCCGGCGAGGTTCGCTGCCAGCAGCGGCGCCATGAGGTGCGAACCGCAGCGGTCATGCTCCTTCGCGGCGCCGGCGGCGTCCGCGGCGCCGGACTCGTAGGCGGCGATCGACTTGTGCTCGACGCCGTGGTAGGCGGCGAGGTCGCCGCCCTTGAGGGCCACGACGCTCGGCAGCAGCGAGATCGCGGCCGCGACGGCCTCGACGCCCGCCCCGTCACCGCGGCGGCGCACGAGGCGCCCGCCGGCGGCCGCGGCGGCCATCGCGCCGAGGACCCTGACGTCCTGGAAGGGCAGCTGGGCCTCCGGCAGCGCGCGCTTGACGAGCGGGATGACGACCATCGCCTCGCCGAGGCGGATCACGCCGCGCGCGCCGGGGACCTTCTCGAACCCCTTGACCCTGGGCTTGCGCCCCGAGGCGGTCGCGATCGTGCCGTCGCGGCGGCGGACGGACGCCGACCAGTGCGTCGGGCCGTGGACGAGCAGGCCGTTGCGCAGCGCCATGCCGCCGAGGCGGAGCTTGTCAGTCACCGAGGATCTCCTTGCAGACGTCGCGGAAGAACGCCGCCGCGAAGCCGAGGTCGCGCACGTCGATGCGCTCGTCGGCGGCGTGGATGAGCGGCGCGGTCTCATAGAGGCTCATGTGGCGGTGCGGGAAGAACCCGTACGCCACGCAGCCGGGGAAGGCGTCGCGGAACGTCCGCGAGTCCGTGAAGCCCGGCAGGATCGTCGGGACGACGCGGGCGCCGGGATCGTGCTCGCCGATCCAGCGCTCGATCGCGTCCATCAGCGGCGAGCGCACCGCCGACTGGTTGCCGCGGACGCGCTCGGTGAACTCCAGGCGGTAGCCGTCCTCGCCGAGGACCTCGTGGATGCGGCGCAGCGCGACGTCCTCGTCCAGGCCGGGCGGGACGCGGCAGTCGACGCGCAGCTCGGCGCTCGCCGGGATGACGTTGATCTTCTGGGAGGCGGAGATCTTCGTCGGCGCGAGCGTCACGCCGAGCAGCGGCTCGACGAGCAGCGCGAGGAGCGGGTCGCGCTCCTGCAGGCGCGCGAGAGACGCAACCGGATCGCCGTCGGGGGCCAGACCCAGGCCCTCCAGCAGCGCGCGCGCGGGCTCGACGAGATCGAACGCCGGCTGGTGGTCGGCCATCCGCGCCAGCAGCGGCGCCATCTTCAGCAGCGCGTTGTCGCCGATCTTCGGGATCGAGGCGTGCCCCGCGACGCCGTCGGTCATGAGGCGGAAGCGGAAGACGCCCTTCTCCGCGACGCAGACGCCGTAGTAGCGGTCGCCGTCGTAGGGGAAGACGGCGCCGGCGCCCTCGTTGAGGAGGTAGTCGCAGCGCACGGCGTCGGGGTGGTGCTCGCAGATCCACATCGCGCCGAGCTCGCCGCCGACCTCCTCGTCGACGAGCACGACGATCAGCAGGTCGCCCTGGGCCGGGCGCCAGCCGGCGCGCGCGAGCGACAGCGCCGCGGTGACCTCGGCCGCGGTCTGGGACTTCATGTCCAGCGCGCCGCGGCCCCAGAGGAAGCCGTCGGCGAGATCGCCCGACCACGGGTCGTGCGTCCAGTCCTCCGCGGTCGCGAGGACCGTGTCGACGTGCGAGAGCAGGCACAGCGTCGGCCCGTCGCCGCGGCCGCGCAGGCGCGCGACGAGATTCGGCCGGTCCGGCTCGGCGCCGAGGAGGTCGACCTCGAAGCCGGCGTCGCGCAGGTCGGCGGCGAGCGACTCCTGCAGCGCGCGCTCGGCGCCCGGCGGGTTGACCGTGTTGAAGCGGATGAGGCGCTGGAGCAGCGCCGTCGTGTCCTCCTGCAGATCGTCGGTCACCGTGACGTTGATGCTAGTGGTCGCCGCCGCTGGCCCGTTCTGCGTCCAAGTGACCGCTGGCGTCGACTGGCAAGGACGCAGGGAGGAAGGTGGGCCTCTGGCACACCTACGACCGAGGACGCCGCCAAGCGGCGATCAGCGGTGGCTTGGCTGGAGACGGGTCTGCAGCGGCGACCACCCGGGCAGCATGCGCCCGGGCTGACTCTCCTTATGCACGCGAGGTGCGCGGATAGCGAGCCAACCGGTCGATCGCTTCCGGACTGAGGCGCACCGCCGTGTCGAGGCATAGCGGGACAGCGTCACTGTTGTCAAGTTCAGCAAGCCAACCGATGTCTTGCAGGCCCGCCAGCCAGTGGAGGACCGCGATCGGCGGCCCACCGCGGGTCTCGGCCAGGCGGATTACGGCATCGACCGTGCTTACCTCGTTCGTCCTCATGGCTGCCACGACATCGTCGCTAAACGGTGCCCGCCTATCCGCGCCGCGAACGTACGCCTCGACGGTCAGGCTGAGCCGCTGGACACCCTTGCCGCCGAACGTGCCTTCGACGGCGGCCCATAGCCCGGCGCGAGCCTCGCAAAGCCCGGCAGGATCTTCTGCGAACTCGCTCCAGCTGCTGTCGTTTCCGAGCAACACGGGTGCGCCCCGTGTTGTCAGGTACTCCGCGCATTCGCGGGCGCAATCGTCGCGTTCGCGGATCTCGGACGCCGCGGCGTCGTCCAGAGATTGTCCGCTAGGCAGCGCGCTCGGCGCAGATGCATAGTCGGGGACCGCCACGACGAAGCTGCTACTCGCTTCTCTGTTCGAAACCATCCTCAGCGCGTGAATGGCCTCCAACCGCGTCTCCCAATGGTCGCGGTTCACGAGAAGCTTCACCAGCATTCGCCAAGCCTTGATGTCGTTGCGTTTCCACTCCTCGAACGTGTGACGATCAACACGTGGCGCACGCCCGCTACGCCCATGCCAGGCTTCGTGATGCACACGTGCTCCGGAGCGCACAACCCGCTCCTCGTAGCGCGACAACTCCACCTCCTGCACCTGCCGAGGCCTACGCTGCACACGCCCGGGCGAGGGGAATACCGAGTTGACGAGGTCGCGGAATTGATCCGTTGCTCGTAGCTCCGCCAAGTCGGGGTCCTCGCTGATGAGCCAATCCCGGATGCCCGCAGCGCTAGCGCTCGTCGACTGGTCAAGCGCCTGTTCCAGCTGAGCGACTGCAGCCATCGCCAACTCGGGCGTTTGATTGACACTCGCAGTTCGCAACTCGAGTGCGTAGATACATGCAGCGTTGTAGTGGTCGATCAGCTGTGAAGATCCATCCAGGACCCTGTCGACCCGATCACGCCAGACACCCGTCGGGTCCATTGAAGAGGAGGCGACATGGGCGCCAGCGAGATCATCGGCGACGGTGCGTCTGCGGCGGGCCCGGATGACCAGCAACTTCATCGACGTACTAGCGAGGCCCGTCTCACTCGGGATGAGATTGCGCCATCCTCCGTACCGCGCGTTGAGAGCCTCGGCCTCGCCCTCTGCCAGCCGAAGAAACAGGCGTCGCAGGTCTGCCTCGCCCAGCACCTCGTCGCGAGGCCCAGCCTCCAGTGCCGTACGAAACTCGTCTTGTCCCGCCGTCCCTGCGTGGCGTTCCAGAAAACACGCCCTGAGCTGGCGTCGGAGGTCTTCGCGTTCTGTATCGCGATATCGCTCGAGCGGACTGCCGTCCGGAAGCTCGAGCGTGTCCGTCCGCTCTGGCGCGAACCACTCGGCAGCGAGGCGCTCGTCATACCCGAGAAGGGTGCTGAACCGATAAGTTGCTAGGAGCTGCTCTCCGCGCCATCGCGGTTCGTGCCGACGCGGCGTCACACCTTTTGTCTCAGCGAGGTTGACAGCAGCAACGGCTCGTACGTTACGAGGGCATCGAGAAACATCCCCAACTTCTCCTGCAGCTGGCCGAGTTCCACACGGATTGCCGGGTTGTGGGTGTCTAACTCCAGGGCGTCGTGGTACGCGCGCAGAGCATCGTCGTACCGTCGCTCAGCCCGGTACGTCTGCGCATCGTCGTAGTAATCGAGCAGCCGCTCGGGTAGAGGCACGCCCTGCCAGGCACGCCACACCGTGTGCCGGCACTGCCGCGTTTGCGGCAGGATCTCACCAGCGGCCCGTCGCGCGGCGCACTCAATCGCCCGTTTCCACGACGCCTCCCAAAAGATCACAGATGAAGCCTCGCGACCCGGAAGCATCAGAATCTCGATCGCAACCCCGCATTCCGGCGCGTCCGAACGCCGCAGCAATGTCGCATGCACCTCATACGCATGCCGCGGGCAGATGACACGGAGGATTTCGCCCACTGCCTGCACAGGTCGCGAGGGCTGCACCCTTGCCGTACGGAGAACATCGACGAAGTCTGTCGGCTGCAACCCGCCGGGGACTGGACTGGAACCGAACATCTTCAGCTGAGACAGCCGATCGCGGAAATACACCGCCAGCTCGGCGGTCGGCGCGGCGACTCCAGGTGACTGGAGCGACACGAGCACTGGACCTGGTCTCCAGGCCTGCCGCAGCAGCGCGATTCGCCGTAACCCGTAAACAATCGATATCGTGAGCGCTCCCGCGAGGGCGATGGAAACAGACGGATGCCCGAGCGCGGCATCCAACCACGACCGCAGCGATGGCACGCTGTCGCTCGACAGAGGGAGCGGAAAGGGATCGTGAGCGGTCACCGCGTCGGCCAGCAGGACAAACTGAGCCAGAACGGCGACGCTCCAGGCGCCGCGACGCGACCAATGCATCGCCCGGAACCGATGTTCGCTCCACCAATTCACTATTCAGCGTTGGCTGGTCCGCATCAGCTGCATGGCGCCGAGTGTCGCCGATAACACAAACCGGCGGCACTTTTGTTTGGCAGGGCCGGCAGCAACACCCGAAACCACACACATCAAACATGCCCATTGAGCTGACGAGACGGCCCGCGGGTGGGTCGGTGGCTGTGACCGGGCTACAGCCCGGCGCCGCGCAGGCAGCCGTCGAGCCAGCGCTGCCCGCTGACCTCGCGGCAGGCGCCGCGCAGGCGCTCCGCCGTCGGCTCGATCGCCGCGAGGACCGAGCCGACGCCGGCGTAGCAGCGGTCGCGGTAGCGGCGGTCGGTCTGCGCGCAGAAGCGCCCGCCGCGCGCGCCGGCGGCATCGGCGTTGACGATCTCCCGGGCGACGCCGTAGATGCAGTCGCTCTCGTGCGCGCGGGCGAGACGGCAGCTCGCGATCGCGCGGCCGGCGTCCTTGCCGGCGATCCCCGACGCGTCGCGGCCGAAGGACTCGTAGCACGTGCTGACCCACCGCTTCTCGCTGCGCAGGCAGGCGTCGGCCGTCCGCCGGAGGTCGCCGCCCGACACCCGCAGGATGTTCGCCGTCACGAGCAGGTAGCAGTAGAGCTTGTGGCGCTCGGCGACGGCGTCGCAGGGGTAGATCGGGTCGCTCGTGCGCAGGTACTTCGACGTCACGCCGTAGGAGGAGTTGAAGTTCTCCATGAAGACGCCGCCGCTGCATGAGACGCGGTCAAAGCCCGTGCGCAGCTCGTCGCAGGTCTTCAGCGAGCCGGGCAGGTCGTAGCCCGTGTAGATCATCAGCCCGTGGCCGAGGCCGTGGATGCACTGGTAGGCGAGGAAGCGCTGGGCGTCGATCTGCGGGTCGGCGCAGAGCCGGCGCGCGAGCGTGCCCAGGCGCGCCGTCGGCTGGCCGAGGAAGGCCCGCTCGATGATGCCGTGGTAGTAGCCCGACGCGCAGACCGGGCTGCCGGCGATGAACGCCGGGGCGACGCGGTCCTTGAAGCGCGACAGCGCGGCCGAGCCCATCCGGTGCGCGATGCGGTGGCAGTCGACCTGGACGGCGCGGTTGGTCTGCAGCGTGCGCTGCAGCTGCGCGAGCGCGGGCTTCGGGCCCTCCTTGAACGTCAGGTTGCCGAACGCCTGCTCGAGGCACTCGGCCTTCCCGTCGGTGCAGTCCGCCAGGCTCGTGCGGTCGGGGGCGAACGGCTTGGCGACGGCCTTGCCGGAGCTGCGCCCCGCGCCGACGAAGGCCGCCAGGTCGCGCATCTCACGGGTCGAGAGCCGGCCGGCGAAGCTCGGCATGAGCCCGCCGGGCCGGCTGAGCTGGCGGATGACCGTCTCCGAGCTCGGCAGCGCGGCGTCCAGGTCGGGCCCCGTCGTCCCGCTCGACGCGGCCGCGGCGAACGTGTGACAGCCGCCGCAGCCGTGCTCGGCGAAGAGGCGCTTGCCGGTGACGGCGTCGCCCGCCGACGCGAGCTTGTCGTCGCCGCCGCAGGCCGCGAGCAGCAGCGCCGCGAGCAGGATCGCGGAGCACGCCAGCGTCGCGGGGACGAGCCTCATGCGGCGACGATAACGGCGCCCTGGGCGGGTCGCGCCGGCGCTCGGCGCGCAACGACCCGGGGCCCCGTCGACGACGGGGCCCCGTATGCCGGTCGCGCGTGTCGCCTAGCCGGCGGGGGGCGTGACGGGCGTCGTGGTCGGCTGCTCCTTGAGGAGCTTCGCTGCGGCGGCCACGCACTTGCTGAACGGCGTGCCGCGCTGACCGGCGACGTGCTTCTTGCTCTCGGTCTTGCACGCGCTCGTCGGGTTCTTCGAGCCGCCGGCGACCTTCGCCAGTGCGGTCACGCACTTGCTGAACGGCGTGCCGCGCTCCCCGGCGACGTGCTTCTTGCTCTGATCGGCGCAGAGCTTGCCGTAGGCGTGGCTGTTGGCCTTCGTGCTCGACGGGTTGCTCGAGGACTGCGAGCCGGGGTTGGCCGGCCGGCCCGGGTTCGACGGCGCCATCTGCGTGCCGGCGTTGTCCGGGATGTGGGCGGTGCCGGGGTTGCTCGGGACCTGCGCGGGCAGCGCGAACGCCGGCACGGCCGACAGCGCGAGAACTGCAGTCAGGGCGAGCGTCTTGGTCGAGAAGTTCATGGGTGCCTCCTACGGCGACTGGGCGTCCTCAGCGTGTGAGGTCCCGGGTTTTGCGCCCCCGCCTCACGACGGGTTTGCCATTTCGTGAGGATCGTTCGAGCATGAAACGCGGGCGGGCGGCGAACGTAAGGCCCATCTGCGAAATGTGGTCCGCGCGGGTCGTCAGCCGCCGAGGCGCAGCGCGTAGAACGCGAGTAAGGCGCCACGTCTCGCGGCGGAGACGCGGAGCGGCGGGTCAGCGCGGGCGCGGCGGCACGGGAGCGGCGACGGCGGGCGGCGTTGCGACGGGGGCCGCGTCGGGCACCGGAGCCCTCGCAGCTGCGGGCACCGCGGGCGTGACGGGAGCCGGGACCGTGGCGGGCGCCGAGCGCACGACCTCCGGACGGCTCGCAGCGCTCGGCGTGTCGACGGGACGAGCGGGACGCCGCGTAGCCCGCGCGGGCTGCGCTCGGGCCGACGTCTTGGCGCCTGCCGAAGGGTGTGCGCCCGCCACCGCCGGCCGCGAGCGCGCGGCGACGGCTGCCGGCGCCGCCGCAGCCTGGCGCTGCGCCGGTGGCACGGCGGGTGCGTGGCCCGCCGTGGACGGGGTCGCGCCGGCGGTCGCCTTGCGGGCCGCCGGCGCGGGAGCGCTGCCGGCGAGGCGGCGCTCGGCCGCCCGCTGCACGACGACCGCGTCGTGGCCGCTCGCGGCCGGGAGCCGGTTTGCCGCCGGGCGGCTGGCGGGTTGCGCGACGTCCCGCGTGAAGCTCGGGGCGACGTAGATGCCCGCGCCGGCGACGCTGCTTGCGATCACGGCGACGGTGGCGACCTTGGCGGCGCTGACAGACAGCATGCCCGCGGCCTTCGTGCCCGCGGTGACCCCGATGCCGAGCCCGCCACCGGCGGCCCCGTGGCCCGCGCCGCCGAGAATCCCGTGCAGCATCGACGCGCCGGCCGCGAGCGGCAGCGGCGGGGCGATCGCGGCGAGCTGCGCGGGGCGGCGATCCAGCGCGGCCTGGAAGTCGCGACAGCTCGCGCAGGCCCGCAGATGGCTGCGCAGCTTCATGGCGCGCAGCGTGCGCTTGTCGCCGTCGGAGAGTGCGCGTCGCATGAGGTCACAGGCCATGTCGCGGCCCTCCTGCATGGACTGCAGCGCGCAGCGCGCCTCGTAGACGCTCTGCTTGGCGGCCGTCGCGCTGACGGCCAGCGCGGCGGCGACCTCGGAGAACTCCAGCCCGCCGAGCTCGCGCATGAGCAGCGAGCCGCGCTGCTGGTCGGTGAGCTCCTGCAGGTCGGCGGTCAGGTCGCGCAGGCGCTCGCGCGACTCCACGATGCTCTCCGCCCCCGCGGTGCCGACGTGCGCCGCGGCGTCGAGGTCGCTTTCGGGCCGGCGGCCGCGAAGCAGCGAGACCGACTCGTTGTGCGCGATCCGGTACAGCCACGGCTTCAGCGTGATCTCCCGCTGCTCGCCCGGCAGGGCGCGCAGCGCCTTGACCATGGTGTTCTGCAACGCGTCCGCCGCATCGTGGCCGTTGCCGACGATCGAGTGGCAGTAGCGATGCAGCGCCTGGTGATGGCGCTCGAAGATCGCCGCGAACGCGGCCTCGCTGCCCTTGGCGGCCAACCGCGCCAGTCGCTCGTCGGACATGAGTCGCATGGTCCTGGCCGGCGGCGCGACCGACCCGATCGCCGGCGTCGCGACAGCCTCGGCCGTCGGGGGCGCGATCGATCCTGCTCGGGATGCGGTCAGTGACTCCATACACGTCTATCGGCAACGCGGCCCGCGTTCGCGAGTCAGGCCCTACCGGCATTGTCATACACGCGTCCAGATCCGCCCATCGGTGCTTACGTCGCCGGCGGGCGCCCGCTGCGCACCCCGTCGGACTTCGTGGCCACCGCCTGAAGCTGGCCGCGGAGCCGGGCCGCTCATACGGGCGTCCGGACCTGCTGATGGGTCCTTACCTCGACCCTCGACGAGCGTTTGCAGCATCGAAGACCGTCACCCGGCCGCTCAGACCGAGCCGCCGCCACGATCACAGAGGAGCTCATCTTGTCGTCTCATTTCCGTATCGGTGCCTGCGCACTGGTCGCAGTCGGTGCGCTTGCGCTTCCCGCCGCCGCGGGCGCCGCTGACATCCAGACCGCCGTCAGCGCCGTCCAGGCCCACACCGACCACGCCGACGCCGCGCTCACCCGCGCGGTCTCGCTGTTCGGCAAGAACTCCGACCGCACGGCGCGGGTCGCGTTCGCGAAGAGCCGCAAGGAGATGGGGCTCGCCAAGGCCGCCGCCGCCAAGGCCCGGCGCGCGGCCCACACGCCCGACGAGCACGCTGCCGCCGCCGCCGCGCAGGCACTGCTCGGCGCCCAGGACGCAGCGAACATCGAGCGGCTCGCCCGCGCGCTGGTGCGCTCCGACGGCACCGACGCGAACAAGATCGCGTCCGCCGCGCGCGCGGACACGCAGGGCCGCGAGAAGGCCATCGCGATCCTGACCGCACTGCTGGGCCAGGTGCCCGACCAGGCCAAGGCCGGCATCGGCAAGGCCATCGCCGCGCTCTCCCAGAACCGCGACGACGAGGTCAAGGTCGAGGCCCGCGCGCTTGTCAGCCGGAAGGTGTCCGAGCCCAACAAGCGCCGCCTCGCCTCCGCGGTCAAGACGAGCGTCGCCGGTCAGGCCAAGGCTTCTGACACGCTCGCCGCGCTGATCGCCAGTGCGGACATGCCGTTCGCGAGCAAGGCCGGCCTGCAGACCGCGTACGACGCGGTCACCGCCGAGCACGGCTCGGTCGCGAACATCCTCAGCCGCCTCTCGGACCGCATGCCGCCGTTCGTGCGCACGTTCGTGTCGAAGATCATCACGCAGGCCCGCACCGACGCAAAGGGCATGCGCACCAACCACCCGACCGGCCCGCCCGCCGGCACCCCCGGCGGCCCGCCCGCCGGCACCCCCGGCCGACCGGGCGCGACGGTCCCGGCCGGCCCGCTCGCCGGCACCCAGCCGGGCCCGCCCGCCCTGTAGCTCACAGACACCCGGCGCAGGAGAGCGAGGGGCCGGGCAGCAGCCCGGCCCCTCGCATGTCGCCGGCTGTGCGCCGCGCGCCGCGATACTTGCGCGATGGGCGACCAGCTGTTCGACGTCGGTGACGATCCGCCGCCCCGCACGACGACCCCCGTCGCGCACGCCGACGCGCCGCTGGCGGTGCGCATGCGCCCCCGAACGCTCGACGAGCTCGTCGGCCAGGAGCACCTGCTCGGGACGCCGGACGAGCCGACCGCGTTGCGACGCGCGATCAGCGAGGGACGCCCGCACTCGATGGTCCTGCACGGCCCGCCCGGCAGCGGCAAGACGACGCTCGCGCGGATCGTCGCCGGCTCGGCGAAGGCGGCGTTCGAGGAGCTCAGCGCCGTCCAGGCGGGCCGCGCCGAGGTCCGCGCGGTGATCGAGCGCGCGACGCACCGGCGCAAGGCCGGGACCGGCGCCACGGTCTTCTTCCTCGACGAGATCCACCGCTTCAACAAGGCCCAGCAGGACGCGCTGCTGCCGGCCGTCGAGGAGGGGCTCGTGACGCTCATCGGGGCGACGACCGAGAACCCGTACTTCGAGGTCAACGCGGCGCTGCTGAGCCGCACGCAGGTCTACGAGCTGCACGCGCTCGGCGCCGGCGACATAGAGACGGTGCTGCGGCGGGCGCTGGAGCGCGGCGAGTGCGCCGCGGCGCAGGTCCCCGGCGAGGTGCTCGAGTTCCTCGCCGGCCGCGCCGGCGGCGATGCGCGCACGGCGCTGGCGGCGCTCGAACTCGCCTGCGCGAGCGCCGGCGCGAGCGCCGCACTGACGATCGCCGGCGCCGAGGAGGCGCTGCAGCGCAAGGCGCTGCGCTACGACCGCGCCGGCGACCAGCACTACGACTACATCTCGGCCTGGATCAAGGCCACGCGCGCGTCGGACCCCGACGCGGCGCTCTACTACCTCGCGGTGATGCTCGAGGGCGGCGAGGACGCGCGCTTTCTCGTGCGCCGCATGGTCATCCTCGCGTCCGAGGACATCGGCAATGCCGACCCGCAGGCGCTCGTCGTGGCGACCGCGGCGGCCGCCGCCGTCGAGCACGTCGGCCTCCCGGAGTGCGTCCACGCGCTGTCGCAGGCGACGATCTACCTCGCGCTCGCGCCGAAGTCCAAGGCCGCGACGCGCGCGATCGGGGCCGCGATCGAGCACGTCCGCCGGCATGGCGCGGCGTCGCCGCCGCCGGCCGTGCGCTCCAACGCCGTCGGCTACGACAGCCCGCACGACCACGCCGGGCACGTCGGCCCGCAGGAGGTCGCGCCCGACGAGGTCGCGGGCGCGCGCTTCTACGAGCCCGACGACCAGGAGGCCGAACTGCGCGAGCGCCTGCGGCGCATCCGCGAGGCGCGCGGCCGGGCCTGACGGCCTGGGGTGTGGAAGGCGTCCACCTGGGGTGGCTGGGAGCACGACGCCGCCCGCGAGAGGCTGCGCCCATGTTCCACACGACCACCCACACCCATCGCACTCCCCGCCGGGCCGCGCTCACCGCCGCCCTGGCCCTCACCGCAGCGCTCGCGGTCCCCGCCGCGGCGCTCGCCGCCGACGCTCCCACGCTCGGCGCGCCGACCGTCCTCACCGCCGGCCAGCACAGCCCGATCGACGTCGGCGGCAACAACCTCCACCAGCACGACGTCATCCGTCGCGGGACGCAGCTCGTCCGCTGGCCCGTCGCGATGCACGGCGCCAGCAGGGCCCCGGTCACGCTCGCCTGTCCCGTCGGGACGATCCACACCGGGCTCGGCCTGCAGGAGGGCAGCGACGTGGCCTTCGGCGTCGTCAAGGGCAGCAGCTACTACGCCCCCACGATCGACGTGCGCTTCTACACGATCCGCGACGCCGACGCCGGCAGCGCCACCGGGCACGTGTACGCCCTGTGCCGCGACACGGCGATCGCGCCGCTGGCGCCGGGGATCGGGTTCCCGGTGATCCGCAAGGCGGGCCAGCGCAGCCCGATCGACGTCGCCGGCAACCACCTGCACCAGGGCGACCGGATCGCGAAGGGCACGCAGCTGCTGCGCTTCCCGGTGATCATGCGCGGCGACAGCCGCCGGTCCGTGACGCTCGAGTGCCCGCGCGGGCTCGTCCACCGCGGGCTCGGGTTCCAGGAGGGCTCCAAGCTCGACGTGGCGCTCGACAACAGGTACGGGCGCCGCACGATGCGGGTCAACGTCCGTTCGCGGCCCGGCGTCTCCGCCGACGGGGCTCGCGGCAGCATCTACGCGCTCTGCGGCTGACGCCGTCGACCCAGCGCTTCACCGCGGCCCGGCCGGAGCGATCCGGCCGGGCCGTTGCGGCGTTGCTGAGACAATCGCCCGCGATGCCGGCACCCGCAGCAGCCGCCCAGCGCCTGGAGTCGATCAGCCCGATCGACGGCACGCTGCTCGGCGCGGTCGCGGCGACCGCCCCCGCCGACGTCGCCGCGGCCGTCGCGGAGGCGGCGGAGGTCCAGCGCCTGTGGGCCCAGCTGCGCCTCGCCGACCGCGCGCGCTACCTCATCCGCGCCGCGCAGGCGGTCATCGACGAGTGGGACGAGCTCGTCCCGGTCATCGTCCACGAGCAGGGCCGGCCGCTGGCCGAGGTGCAGACGATGGAGCTCCTGCCGGCGGTCGAGACGCTGCAGTGGCTCGCCGAATGCGCCCCGGGCGTGCTCGCGCCCGAACGCATCCGCCTCGCCCGCTCGCTGCAGCCGGTCAAGCGCGCGCGGCTGACGTTCGAGCCGCTCGGCGTCGTCGCCGTGCTGACGCCCGGCGCCGAGCCCTTCGCCACGCCGCTCGGCGATGTCGCGGTCGCGCTCATGGGCGGCAACGGCGTCGTCCTGCATCCATCGCCGCTCGCGGCCCTCACCGCCGAGCGGATCGCGCGCGTCTTCGTCCGCGCGGGGCTGCCCGAGGGCCTGCTGCAGATCGTCCACGGCGGCCCGGAGACCGCCCGCGCCCTCGTCTCGGCGGACATCGCGCATGTCCGCTTCACCGGCTCCTCGCAGGCCGGGCGCGACGTCGGCGAGGCCTGCGCGCGCGAGCTCAAGCGCGCGACGATCGAGGTCGGCGGCAAGGACGCGATGCTCGTGCTCGCCGACGCGAACGTCCCGCGGGCGGTGCTCGGGGCGCGCTGGGCGGCGTTCGCCAACGCCGGCCAGTCAGGCGGCAGCCTCGCCCGCGCGTACGTCCTGCGCGAGCTGCACGAGCGCTTCACCCGCGAGGTCGTCGCCGCCACCCGCGCGCTGCGCGTCGGCGACCCCGGCGACCCGGCGACGGAGATCGGCCCGCTGCTGGCCCGCGACCGCGTCGCGCGCCTGACCGAGCTCGTCGACGCGGCCGTCGGCGCGGGCGCGACGCTGCTCTGCGGCGGGCCCGTCCGCGTCGCCGGCATCGACGGCGCGTACTTCGCGCCCGCCGTGCTGACGGATGTCCCGCGCGACGCGCGCCTGCTGCGCGAGGACGCGCCCGGCCCCTGGCTGGCGATCGCGCCCGTCGACTCCGAGCAGGAGGGGATCGCGCGCTGCAACGAGGGCATCGGCGGGCTCGGCGCGTCGGTCTGGACCGCCGACGGCCACAAGGGCGCGCGCGTCGCCCGTGAGATCCGCGCCGGGATGGTGTGGATGAACGACCACGTCGTCTCGCGCGCGGAGCCGGCGCTGCCGTGGGGCGCCGTCCACGGGGCCGGTATCGGCCGGGCGCGCGGCGCAGCGGCGCTGCGGGCGATGGTCGAGCCCAAGCTCGTGACCTGGGACCCGCCCGCCGGGCGGATGGCCTGGTGGCAGCCCTACGACGGCTCGCTCGTCGCCGCATGGCGCGCGCTCGCGCGCCTGCGCTCGGCCCGCGACGCCGACCGCGAGCGCGGCTGGCGCAGCGGCGCGCTGCCGCTCGCCCGCGTGGCCGCGCGGACCGTGCGCGCGACGCGGCGGCGCTGACACATCAGGACGTGTCCGCCCCGGCCTCCTCGAAGCGCAGCTCGCGCACCGCGGCGGCGCGCGTCTCGTTGTACTCGCGGCCGATGCGGTTGAAGTCGCGCAGGAACTCGAGCTGCCGACGGTGAAGCGCTGGAGCTGCTCGACGAAGAACACGTGCGCGCCCCAGATCACCGCGGCGCGCGCGCAGCGGCGGCGTGAGCTCGACGAGGCGAACCAGCTCGCCGACCTGCTTACGACCGCGCGCTCGCCACGAACCGCAGCCGCCCCGGCGCCAGCGGCACGAGCACGTGCCTGGCGTACGCCGCCCCTCCGCGCAGCATCAAGGAGCGCAGCGGATCCCACGAGAGGCCGAACTGCCGGCGCAGCTGCGCCGGCAGCAGGCCGACGGTGATGAAGTTCACGAGCTCGAGCACGGGCCTGCGGATCAGCGGCACCGGCGGCTGCAGGACGATCTTCAGCGCCAGCTCACGAGCGGCGCTCGTGACGTGGAGGTCGGGTCCGTCGAGCATCTCGCGCATGTAGGCGTCGAAGGCGGCGATGTCGGCCGGCATCTCGTCGTCCCGGAGCCCGAAGAGCCGGCCGACGACGCGGTAGTCCTGCCAGTAGGCCTCGCGGTCGGCCGCCGACAGCGGCCGGACGCAGCGCTCGTAGACGACGAGCGCCGAGTCGACGAGGGTCGCGAGGACCCAGAGCAGGAGCGCGGGGTCGTCGGCGGCGAAGGGGGTTCCGGCGGGGAAGCGCCCCGCCGGCCGGTCGAGCTCGCCGCGCACGTGCGTGTGGATCGCCCGCACCCGCGCCGTCGCGCGGTCGGCGTCGGCGCGTGCGCCGAACGTGATCGTGTCGAGGACCTGGGCGGTGCGGCGCAGGCGCTCGTAGGGCTCGTCGAGCGCCCCGGTGTGCGCGAAGAAGCCCTCGAACGCGACCGGATGCGAGGCCTGCATGAGCAGCGCGCGGGGGCCCGAGAAGGCGACCGCCACCTCGCGGTGGACGCGGCGCAGCATCGAGCTGTCGTCGAAGTACGAGTCCATTGCCTCCCCGGCACGGTATACGGGGCATTACCCTTGAGGCGTCATGCCCGCCGCCGCCTATGCCGGAAAAGACTGCGTCTGCCAGTTGAAGAAGGGGATCTGCGACCAGTCCTGCGTGCAGGGCATGCTCGAGACGCCCTTCTACATCGCCTGCCTGAAGCTCACCGGCCGGCGCTGCCTCGTCGTCGGCGGCGGCGACATCGGCCTGGAGAAGGTCGAGGGCCTGCTCGCCTGCGACGCGACCGTCGTGCTCGTCGCGCCCGACGCGATCGAGCCCTTGCGGGCGCTCGCCGCCGAGGGCTCGATCGAGTGGCAGCAGCGCACGTACGCGGCCGCCGACCTCGAGGGCACGTTCATGGCGATCGCCTGCACCAACGACACCGACGTGAACATCGCCGTCTTCGACGACGCCGAGCGCCGCGCGATGCTCGTGAACATCGTCGACGTCCCGCCGCTGTGCAACTTCATCCTCCCGGCGATCGTCCGCACCGGCCCGCTCGCGATCGCCATCTCGACGGCCGGCGCCTCGCCGGCGCTCGCCAAGCGCATGAAGGCCGAGGTGAGCCGGCTCTTCGGCGACGAGTACGCGCGGCTGGCGATCATGCTCAACGACGCGCGCGGGTGGGCAAAGGGGACGCTGCCGACCTACCAGGACCGCAAGGCGTTCTTCGAGGGCATCGTCAACGGGACACCCGACCCGGTCGAGCTCCTGCGCGCCGGTGACGAGCAGGCGGTGCTCGACCTGATCGCCGCCGCGCAGCGCACGCACGCCCCGGCCTGAGCGCCACTTGCGGGGCCGCAACCGCGCCGCCGTCACCGCCTTCTTCGCTGTCAACGGCGCCGCGTTCGCGAGCCTCTTCTCGCGCATGCCCGACCTCCAGCGCGCCCACCGTCTCGGCGACGGGACGCTCGGGCTCGTCCTGCTCGCGGGCGCGCTTGCGCTCATGGTCACCCAGCCGCTCGCCGGTGCCGCCGCGGCGCGGCGCGGCAGCGCCCCGCTGACGATCGCCGGCGGCCTGGCCTACGCCGCCGCGCTCGTGCTGCCCGGGCTCGCATTCTCGCCCGTGACCTTCGGCGCCGCGATCGTCGCGCTGGGCGCCGCGAGCGGCGTGCTCGACGTCAGCATGAACGCGCAGGCGGTCGCGGTGAACAAGCGCCACCGGCGCGAGATCTTCGCCTCCTTCCACGCCGCCTTCTCCTTCGGCGCGCTCGCGGGCGCCGCGGCCGGCGCCGTCGCGGCCGGGGTCGGCCTGCGGCCGCTGACGCACATGGCGATCGTCGCCGGCGTGCTCGTCGTGATCATCGTGCTCGTGCGGCCGGGCCTGCTGCCCGCCGGCGCCGACGCCCGCGCCGACGCGGCGCTGTTCGCGCGTCCGAGCCGCGCACTGGCGGCGCTCGGCGTGCTGTCGTTCTGCGCGCTGCTCGCCGAGGGCTCGGTCGGCGATTGGAGCGCGATCCTGCTCGACCGCGAGACGCAGGCGGGCGCGTCGCTCGCCGCGCTCGGGCTCGCGGCCTTCTCGCTGACGATGGGCGTCGGCAGGCTCGCGGCCGACCCGCTCGCCGAGCGCTTCGGCGCGCCCGCCGTCGTGCGCGGCGGCGGGCTGCTGGGGGCGGCCGGCCTCGCGCTCGCCCTCGGGGGCGGGTCGGCGGCGAGCGGCATCGCGGGCTTCGCGGTGATGGGCTGCGGCCTGGCGGGCCTGTTCCCGCTCGCACTCAACGCGGCGGCGGGAGGTGACGACGCCGCGGCGCCCGCGCTCGCGGCCGTCGCGACGACGGGCTACTTCGGCTTCATCGCGGGCCCGGCACTCATCGGACTCGTCTCCGACGCGACGAGCCTGCCGACGGCACTCGCGCTCGTCGGGCTGCTGTGCCTCGCGGCGGCAGCGCTCGCGGGCGCGACCTCCGCCTGACGGCGCCCCGTTGCAGCGTCGGGCCCACCCCGCGATCGCCTGACCCCGAAGTGCTACAACCGTCGCTCGTGAGCCGACGGCGCGTCCTGGGAGTGCGGACCCTGCGGGTGGGCGCAACAGCGCTGGCCTGCCTGCCGGCGATCGCGCTCGGGGCCTGTGGCGGCGGCGGCAAGGACAACCCGCCCGCGGCCCAGCCGGCCACGAGCACCGTTCGCGCACCGCCGACGCGCCCGTCGATCGTCAAGGCCGACGCCGAGCCGTCCGACAAGCTGTCGGTCGCGGCGCGGCGCGCCTTCATCGCCGGCCGCACGATCGTCGAGGACAACGGCTGCCTCGCCTGCCACCGCATCGGCAACAGCGGGCTGTCGGGCATCGGCCCCGACCTCAGCGCCATCGGCGCGACGCCGCGCAAGGCGCTGCGGCGGGCGCTGCTGTCGCCGACCCCACCGATGCCGTCCTACCGCAAGCTGCCCGCGCGCGACCTCGACGCCGTCGTCTCGTTCCTCGCGCGACTGCTGCCCGACGTCAACGGCGGGCTGCGCTGCCCCGCGGGCTCGGACTGCGGTTAGCTTCCCAGCGGTGCCCACGCCCGACCATGCCGTCGTGCTGCGCGGCGCCGGCCGCCGCTACGGCGAGCGCGCGGCGCTGCGCGACGTCTCACTCGAGCTCGAGGCGGGGAGCACGCTCGTCGTCTTCGGGCCCAACGGCGCCGGCAAGACGACGCTCCTGCGGATGCTCGCGACACTCCTGCGCCCGCACGCCGGCGAGGTCCGCGTGCTCGGCCGCGAGCTGCCCGCCGACGGCTGGGCCGTGCGCGGCCGGATCGGCTTCCTCGGCCACGAGCCGCTGCTGTACCGCGAGCTGAGCGGGCGCGAGAACCTGCGCTTCCACGCGCGCCTGCACGGCGCGTCGCAGGATCGCGTCGAGGCCGTACTCGAGGCCGTCGGCATGACGTCGCGGGCCGACGACCCGATCGCCGAGCTCTCGCGCGGCATGGTGCAGCGGCTGGCGGTCGCGCGGACGGTCCTGCACGAGCCCGACCTGCTGCTGCTCGACGAGCCGCTCGCGAACCTCGACCCGGCGGCCGCCGCGCAGGTCCAGCCGCTGATCGGGCGCGCGAGCGCCCGCACGCGCGTGCTGACGAGCCACGACCCGGCCGGCGGCCTGCAGGGGGCCGACCTCGCGCTCGGCCTCAAGGGCGGGCGCGTCGCGCTGCTGGCCCCGGCGGCAGGCGTCACGCCGGCGCAGATCGCGGAGCTCTACGCGTGAGGGGCACGATCGCCGCGCTGCTGGCGAAGGACATCGCGCTGGAGCTGCGCACGAAGGAGTCCGTGCCCGCGATGGTGCTCTTCAGCGTCACGACGTACGTCATCTTCCACTTCGGCCTGGACCGCGACACCGTCTCCGGTGACCTCGCCTCCGGCGTCCTCTGGGTCACGCTGCTGTTCGCCTCGATCCTCGGGATCAACCGGCTCTTCGTCGCCGAGCACGAGCAGGGCGGCTTCGACGGCTTCCTGCTCGCACCGGTCGACCGCACCGCGCTCTTCGTCGCCAAGGCGCTCGGGCTGTTCGCCTTCCTGTGCATCGTCGAGGTCGTCGCGGTCCCGGCCTTCGCCGTCCTCCTGCTCGGCCCGTCGCCGGCGCAGGCGCTGCCCGGCCTGCTGCTCGTCCTGCTGCTCTTCAACGCGGGCGTCGCGGTGACCGGGACGCTCGTCGCCGCACTGGCGATCCAGACCCGCGCGCGCGACCTCATCGGCCCGCTGCTCGCGCTGCCGCTGCTCGTGCCGGTCGTGCTCGCCTCAGCACGGGCGACCACGCCGCTGCTACAACAGGGCGGCGCACAGGCGCTCCCGGGTGACTGGCTGGCCGTCCTCGCGCTCTATGATCTGGTGTTCGCGCTGATCGCGTACGCGGTCTTCGACTTCCTTCTGGAGGACTGACCCATCGTCTACGGCAGGGGCCTGCGCGCCCTCTCGATAGCCACGGCCGTCGTGCTGACCACCGCGTTCGCGATGGTGTTCTTCTACGCGCCGCTGGACGCCGACCAGGGCTTCGTGCAGAAGATCTTCTACGTCCACGTGCCGATGGCGATCGTCGCGCTGTGCGGCTTCGTCGCCGGCGGGATCTGCGCCGTCATGCACCTGCGCACGCGCGACGCGCGCTGGGACATGCGCTCCTACGTCGCGATCCACCTGTCGATCATCCTCGCCGTCGGCGTGCTCATCACCGGGTCGATCTGGGCGCGCGCGTCGTGGGGGCACTGGTGGGTCTGGGACGAGCCGATGCTCGTGTCCTTCCTCATCGTCTTCCTGCTCTACGCGACGTATTGGCCGCTGCGCTTCTCGATCGAGGACAAGGAGAAGCAGGCGCGCTACGCGTCGGTCTTCGCGATCGTCGCCGGAGCGTTCGTGCCGCTGAACTTCGCCGCGGTCCGGATGGCACAGCAGTTCGTCCACCCGCAGACGCTCGCCACGACGACCGGCGGGATGCCGACGAAGTTCGCGCTGACGTTCGTCGTCGCACTGTCCGGTATCACGCTGCTGTTCGTCACGCTCTGCAAGTACGAGATGGCCTCCAAGCACGCCACGTTCCGCCTGCGCGCCCTCCGGCGCAGGCTTGCGGGCGACGACGACTTCGCCGCGGTCGGACGCAGCGCGGCGCCCCAGCTCTGATGCTTCCCGCGCTCCCCCTCGACGAGGCCGGCAAGTACGTCGCCGCGGCGTACATGGTCTTCGTCCTGCTCATCCTCGTCTACGTCGCGATCATGGCGACCAAGCTCAGCCGGATCGAACGCGAGGTCGTCGAGATCGCCGACATCGTCGAGGCCCGCGACGCGGCCACGGCCGGCACGCCCGCGCGCGAGCAGGCGCCGGTCACATGAGCGAGCACGAGCTCATCACGCTCGGCATCTCGCACAAGACGGCCTCCGTCGACCTGCGCGAACGCCTCGCCCTGACGCAGAGCGCCGTACGCGCCTTCCTCCAGGACGTCGCCGCGCACCCCGACGTGCACGAGGCCGTCGTCATATCGACCTGCAACCGCACCGAGCTCACGCTCGTCGTCGGCGACCCGGTGGCGGCCGAGAGCGCCGTGCTCGGGATCCTCGCCCAGCGCGCGAACGTCCGCCCGACCGAGCTCGCCGAGCGCATCTACTCACCGCGCAACTGCGACGCCGCGCGCCAGCTCTTCCGCGTGACCGCGGGCCTGGAGTCGATGATCGTCGGCGAGGCCGAGATCCAGGGCCAGGTCAAGCGCGCCTACGAGGAGGCGCTCGCCTCCGGCACGACCGGCCCGCTGACGAACCGCCTCTTCACCGCCGCCCTGCAGGCCGGCAAGCGGGTGCGCAGCGAGACCTCGATCGGCCTCGGCCGCGCGTCGATCTCCTCCGTCGCCGTCGATCTCGCCATGCGCGCGCTCGGCGACGTCAGCGAGCGCCACGTCGTCATCATCGGCGCCGGCGAGACGAGCGAGCTCACGGCCCGCGCGCTCGCCGACCGCGGCGTGCAGACGATGTTCGTCGCCAACCGCCACGCCGACCGCGCCCGCGCGATGGCCGACCGCTTCGGCGGGGGCGTCGTCGCGCTCGAGGAGCTGCCCAGGCAGCTGGAGACCGCGGACGTCGTCGTCGCCTCGACGGCGTCGCCGCACGCGATCCTCGGCGTCGAGGACCTCGAGGCCGTCATGCGCGTCCGCAACCACCGCCCGCTGCTGCTCGTCGACATCGCCGTCCCGCGCGACATCGACCCCGCCTGCGCCGACATCACGGGCGTCGAGCTCTACGACATGGACGACCTGCAGGCCGCGGTCGCGCACACGATCTCCACGCGCGAGGCCGAGGCCCACCGCGCCGAGGAGATCGTCGAGGAGGAGATCCAGCGCTTCGCCGGCTGGCTCGGCTCGCTCGCCGTCCAGCCGACGATCCGCGCGCTGCGCGAGTACGGCGACGCGATCGTCGAGCAGGTCCTGACGGAGAACGAGGACCGCTGGGAGCAGGCCTCCGAGCGCGACCGCGCGCGCATCGAGGCCGTCGCGCGCTCGGTCATGAACCGCGTCCTGCACGAGCCGACGCTGCACCTGCGCACGCTCGGCGACCAGCGCAGCCACGGGCGCCTGCAGATCATGCGCGAGCTCTTCGGCCTCGAGGGCGCGCCCGACGCCGAGCCCGCCGACGAGGCCGGCCCCGACGGCCGGGCGAACGTGCGCCCGCTGCCGCGGCGCGCCCGCGGAACCTAGGACCACACCGCCGATGCGGGTGGGCACGCGCGGGAGCGCGCTGGCGCTGACGCAGGCGGGGACCGTCGCAGCGCTGCTCGGCGACGACACCGAGCTCGTCGCGATCACGACGAGCGGGGACCGCGATCGCGCCGCGAGCGACAAGGAGAAGTGGGTCAAGGAGCTCGAGCTCGCGCTGCTCGCGGGCGAGATCGACCTCGTCGTCCACAGTGCGAAGGACGTGCCGAGCATCCTGCCCGAGGGCCTGGAGCTCGTCGGCGCGCCGCCGCGCAGCGACCCGCTCGACGCGCTCGTGGGCGTGGCGTCGGTCGACGACCTGCGCGAGGGGGCGCGCGTCGGCACGGCGAGCCTGCGCCGCGCGGCGCAGCTGCGCGCGCTGCGCGAGGACCTCGAGGTCGTCGCGGTCCGCGGCAACGTCGATACCCGCCTGCGGCTGCTGGAGACGGGCGACCTCGACGCGCTCGTGCTCGCCGCGGCGGGGCTGCGGCGCCTTGGCCGCGAGGCGGCGATCGGCTGCCTGCTGGCGCAGCTCGTGCCCGCGCCGGGGCAGGGGACGCTCGCGCTCGAGGGCCGCGTCGGCGACGAGCGTGCCGGCGCCGCCGCCCGCGCGATCACCGACGCCGCGACCTGGGCCGCGCTGCGCGCCGAGCGCGCGCTCGTCGGGCACCTGGACGCGAGCTGCAACACGCCGCTGGGCGCGCACGCCAGGATCGAGCAGGCGAACAGCGGCATCGTGTTGCGAACGTTCGTCGGCCTGCCCGACGGCTCGGCCTGGCTGACCGACGAGACGCCGCCCGCCGCGACGCCCGAGGAAGCGGGCGCGCTCGCCGCCGAGCGCCTGCTCGCCGCCGGCGCCGCCGACCTGCTGCGCCGCGCCGAGGAGCTCGCGGCGTGACGACGTACCTCGTCGGCGCGGGCCCCGGCGACGCGGGCCTCATGACGGCCCGCTCGCTGGAGCTCATCGCGCGCGCCGACGTCATCCTCCACGACCAGCTGATCCCCGACGGCGCGCTCGACGGCGCACGCGCCGACGCGCTGCTCATCGACGTCGGCAAGCAGGGCGGCGGCAGGCAGGTGCCGCAGGCGCAGACGAACGACCTCCTGCTCGAGCACGCGCGCGCGGGCCGCGAGGTCGTCCGCCTGAAGGGCGGCGATCCGTTCGTCTTCGGGCGCGGCGGCGAGGAGGCGCAGCTGCTGCGCGCAGAGGGGCTGGACTTCGAGGTCGTGCCGGGCGTCACGGCAGGCGTCGCGGCGCCGGCCTACGCCGGCATCCCCGTGACGCAGCGCGGGCTGTCGGCCGCCGTCGCCTTCGTCACCGGCCACGAGGATCCGGCCAAGCCCGGCACGCTGATCGACTGGCCCGCGCTCGCGGCGTTCCCGGGGACGCTCGTGTTCTACATGGGCGTGCGCAGCCTCCAACGGATCGCGTCGCAACTCGTCGCGGGCGGGCGCCCGGGGAGCGAGCCGGTCGCGGTCATCCAGCGCGGGACGTTCTCCGACCAGCACACGGTGGCCGGCACACTGGACGACATCGCGGGGCTCGCCGCCGCAGCCGGCGTGCGGGCGCCGGCGATCACCGTCGTCGGCGCGGTCGCGGGGCTGCGCGACGAGCTGGCCTGGTTTCACGCCGGTCCGCTGGCCGGCCGCAGCGTCGCCGTGACGCGCGCCCGGGCGCAGGCCAGCCCGCTCGCCGCCCGGCTGCGGGCGCTCGGCGCCCGCGTCGTCGAGGCGCCGGCGATCCGCATCGAGCCGCTGGACGCCGAGCTGCCCGACCTCGCCGGCTTCGACCTGCTCTGCGTCACGAGCCCCAACGGCGCGCGCAGGCTGCTGGAGCTCGCCCGCGACGCCCGTGCGCTGACCGGCCCCGCGATCGCCGCGATCGGGCCGGGGACCGCCGACGCGCTGCGCGCGGGCGGGATCGAGCCCGACATCGTGCCGCCGCGGGCGGTCGCGGAGTCGCTCGTCGCGACGCTGGCCGACCGCCCGGTGCGCCGTGCGCTCATCGCCCGCGCCGAGAGGGCGCGTGGGGTCCTACCCGACGCCCTGCGCGAGCGCGGCGCCGAGGTCGAGATCCTGTCGCTGTACCGCACGATCGCCGAGCCGCTCGATGCGGCCGCCCGCGAGGCCGCGAACGCCGCCGACTACGTGACGTTCACGTCCGCATCGGCGGTGCGCTACTTCCTGGAGGCCGCCGGGACGCCGCGGGCCGATACGCGCCTCGTCTCGATCGGCCCGATCACGAGCAGCGCGCTGCGCGAGCACGGGCTCGAGCCCCACGTCGAGGCGGACCAGCACACCCCCGACGGGCTGCTGGCCGCACTCGTCGCGGACGCTTCCTGAAGCTCAGTGGATCCGGCCGGAAGTTCGGCGGGAAAACCCGTCGAACTTGCGGACGGGTCCACTAGTGCCCCAGGCTCGCAAAGTGCCCGGTGTCTGGGCCGATCACCATCGCCCCGATCACCACGAGCATTGCTACAAACGCCAGAATCGCCAAGAGAAGGTACGTCGGAGTTACCACTGGTCACCTCGTCCGCGTCGTTTGAGTCCCGATAGCGAGCGGTCTGTCTCTCCCCCGCCCTGGGCGCAATGTACCGCGCTCGACCACCGCAGGCGGCCCACGTCATCCTGCCGTCGCCGCCTCGTCCTCCGGATGGCGCGCCTAGACTCGGCCGGCGCATGACGGACGTGACGTTCCTCAGCGACTACGGGCTCGGCGACGACTTCGTCGGCGTCTGCCATGGCGTGATCGCCCGGATCGCGCCGGCGGCCCGGGTGTTCGACGTGACGCACGGGATCGCGCGCCACGACGTCCGCTCCGCCGCGCTCGTCCTGCGCCGCGCGCTGCCGTACATGCCCGCGGGCGTGCACCTCGCGATCGTCGACCCCGAGGTCGGGACGCGGCGGCGCGCGGTCGCGCTGCGCTGCGCGCAGGAGGACCGGCTCCTCGTCGGTCCCGACAACGGGCTGCTGATTCCCGCCGCCGAGCGCTTCGGCGGCGTCGTCGAGGCCGTCGACGTCGGCCGCTCGCCGCTGCGCCTGGAGCCCGTGTCGGCGTCCTTTCACGGCCGCGACGTCTTCGCGCCGGTCGCCGCGGGCCTCGCCGCCGGCACGGCGCTGGCCGCCGCGGGCGAGCCGCTGGACCCCGACGAGCTCGTGGCGCTCGAGCTCCCGCGCGCCCGCCACACCGACGACGGGCTGCTCGCGCACGTCCTGCAGGCCGACCGCTACGGCAACGTCGTCCTCGACGCCGAGCACGCGCAGCTCGCCGGCAGCGGGCTGCGCCTCGGCCACGCCGTCACGGTCAACGGGCGCCCGGCGCTGTATGCCACGACGTTCGCCGACGTGCCCGCCGGCGGGCTGCTGCTCTACGAGGACGGCTACCGGACGCTCGCGCTCGCCGTCAACCGCGGGTCGGCGCTCGCCGAGCTCGGGCTCGCGCTCGGCAGCGACGTCCTCGTCGCAGCGGCCGGGGAATGAGCGCGCGCCTCGGGACGCCGCGGCTGCACCTGCGCGTCACGGACTCCACGAACGACCGCGCGAAGGCGCTCGCGGCCGCCGGCGCGCCGCACGGGACGCTCGTCACGGCCGCCGAGCAGCGGGCGGGCCGCGGCCGCCAGGGCCGCACCTGGACGGCGCCCGCCGGCCGGGCGCTGCTGCTGTCGATCGTCCTGCGCCGCTGGCCGGCGGTCCTGCCGCTCGCGGCCGCCGTCGCCGTCGCCGACGTCGCGGGCGCGCAGGCGACGATCAAGTGGCCCAACGACGTCCTGCTCGGCGGAGGCAAGCTCGCCGGCATCCTCGTCGAGGGCCGCCCGCAGGAGGGCTGGGCCGTGCTCGGGATCGGCGTCAACGTCGCCGTCCGCGAGGACGATCTGCCCGCGGAGCTGCGGGGCCGCGCGGCGACGCTGGGCCTGGAGCCGCGCGCGATCGAGCCCGTGCTCGCAGCGCTGCTGGGCGCGCTCGGCGCCCGCCTGGAGCAGGACGCCGAGGGGCTGCTGGGCGCCTTTCGCGCCCGCGATGCGCTGCTCGGGCGAGAGGTGCGCTGGCGGGCCGGCGCGGGTGTCGCGGCGGGCGTCGACGCCGCGGGGCGGCTGCTCGTCGACCTGCCCGGCGGCACGCGCGCGGCGCTGGACGCCGGCGAGGTCCACCTCGGGACCTGAGCCGCCGCGGATGCCGGTCTCTACCCTGAATCGATGTCCCGGCGCCCGCTGTTCCTGCTCGCCCTCGCCGCGCTCTGCGCCTTCGCGGGGGCGATCGTCTGGCTCGCGGCGTTCCACCTGCCCGGCGGGCGCGAGTTCGACGCGCGCGCGCTACAGGCCTTCGCCGGCGTCCTGCGCCCGCCGCTGACGCCGACGACCGCCGGCATCGCCGTCCTCGCCGACCCGCTGCCGTTCGTCCTCGGAGGGCTGGCGCTCGTGGCGCTCGCCCTGCTGCGCCGGCGCTGGCTCATGGCCGCGACGGTGGCGCTGATCCTCGTCTCGGCGAACGCCTGCACGCAGCTGCTCAAGCCGGCGCTCACCGACCCGCGCGTCATCGACGTCAGCGGCATCGCCCGCGACTACCCCGGCTCGTGGCCGAGCGGGCACTCGACGGCGTCGATGTCGCTCGCGCTGTGCCTCGTCCTCGTCGCGGGCCCGCGACTGCGTCCGCTCGCGGCGCTGGCCGGCGCCGGGTACGCGATCGGCGTCGGCTACTCGCTCGTCTCCGGTGGCTGGCATCTGCCGAGCGACGTCTTCGGGGGCTACCTCGTCGCCGCGACGTTCACGCTGCTCGGCGCCGCGGCGCTCGCCGCGCTCGAGACGCGCGAGCCGGCCGTCGACGCGGCGCCGCTGCCGTGGCGGGTGCTCGCGGGGCCGGCCGGAGCGCTGCTGGGCGCGGGAGCGCTCGCCTCACTCGCGGTCGTCCTCCGCGACCCGCACGCGACGTTCGCCTCGGTGCGCCTCGTCGAGGCCCTCGTCGTCGCGTTCGCGATCGGCGCGCTCGGCTTCGCGCTGACGGCCGGCCTCGCGCGCGCCCTGCGGCGCTGACGGCTTTCCTACGCGGCGGACTCGACGCCGTCGGCCGGCTCATCGCCGTCGGCGGGCTTCGCGGCCGGGCGGCGCGCGGGGGCGCGGCGGCGCTTGGGCGCCGGCGTCTCGTCATCCGCGGCGGCCTTGGTCGCCGTCTTCGCAGGTGTCTTCGCGGCCGGCTTCGCAGCTGTCTTCGCAGCCGGCTTGCGCGCGGGCGCGCGGCGGCGTTTGGGCGCGTCGGCCGCGTCGGCCGCTTCGGCCACTTCGGCCACTTCGGCCCGCGCGGGCTTCGTCGTGCCGCGGGCCGCGGCCAGCGCCGCGGCGGCGCCAGTGATCGCCTCGACGGCGGCGGCTTCGTCGACCACAGGTTTGCGCACCCGGGCACGGCGCGGCGGGCGCGACGGGGCATCGGACGCGGGCGCGCCCGGCACGCTCGTCTCGGGGGTGACCTGCGCCTCTGGCGCGTCGGCCGCCGCGCTCTCCTCGGCGGGCACCGCCGCCGGCCGGCCGCCGTTGCGCGAACGTGAGCGCGAGCGCCGCCGCGATGAGCGCGACGGGGTCGGCTGGCGGCCGTCCTCGCCGCCGCCGTTGGTCTGCGCGACGACCTCCTGGCCGGCGGCCGCGCCGTCGCTCCCGTCGCCCGCGCCCTTCTTGCGGCGCCGGCGGTTGCCGCGGCGGCCGCGGCTCTTGGGGAAGTTGCGCAGCAGCTCGCGCGACAGCGCGCTCGGCTTGCGGGCCAGCCGGGTGCGGGCGCCGCGGAGGATCTCCTCGCCCTCGGGCGAGTGCGCGATCGCCGCCGCGAGCAGCGCGGCCGACAGGCGCCGGTCCTGCTTGCGGGCGGCGTGGACGAGCCGGCGCGCGTTGCGGGCGTGGGCGGCGCCGCTGGAGTTCACGAGCAGCCCGAGCAGGCGCTTGGTCTCCGGCCAGCGCTGCACGGCGTACTCCTCGTGGACGTCGCGCGTGTAGGAGGCCAGCCGCCAGATCCAGGCGTTCGCCTGGTCGCGGCGGCCGATGCGCTTCTCGGCGAGGGCGAGCAGCATGACCTTCGTGCCCTCGCGGCGCTCGTCGCGCGTCCAGGTGCCGATGACGTCGATCGCCGTGTCGAAGGCCTCGCCGTCGCGGGCGGTGGCGATCTCCTGCAGCGCGCGGATGCGCAGCTGCGGGTTCTTGTTGCGCTGCACGGCGGTGAGCAGGAAGGCGCGCTTGAACTCGCCGCCGCGGTCGAAGTGCAGCATCGCCCGCGCGCGGCGCCAGCCGCTCGGCGCGACGCGCGCACCCGCGAGCGCGGCCCACTGGATCTGCTCGCCGTAGGGCAGGTGCTCGACGGCGATCCGCCAGAGCTCGCGCTCGAAGACCTCGATCCGCCGGTCCTCGTCGCTCGTCACGGGCACGACGCGGCGCTCGACGCGGATGCGCCGCCCGCGGCCGCGGCGCACGGGCCCGACGACGATCGCCCCGCCGCGGTAGACGTCGCGATCCAGGAGCGAGTGCAGCGTCACGACGGGGTCGTCGTTCTTCGTGTCCGGCGCGACGAAGTCGACGACGATGCCGGCCTCCTTGCCGGGGTGCCGGCGCGTCACGCGGCCGACGCGCTGCTGGTAGATGCGCTTGGAGGCCGTCGGCGCGAGATGCATGCAGACCGTGGCGCGGGGCGAGTTCCAGCCCTCGGCGAGCAGCTGCGCGTTGACGAGGACGTCGATGTCGCCGCGCTCGTAGCTGGCGAGGATCTCGGCGAGGTCGCGCTTGCGCGTCTCGCCGGAGACCGCCTGCGCCTTCATGCCGAAGTCGCGAAACGCCTGGGCGACGTTGTAGGCGTGGCGGACGCCGGCGGCGTAGACGACGCCCGGGACGCCGTTGAAGCGCGCCTTGTAGAGGTCGGCCACGGCCATGTTGAAGGGCCCCTGGTCGAGCAGCTCGGCGAGCATCTCCTGGTCGAACTCGACGTCGACCTCGCCGCGGCGCAGGGGCACCTTGGCGATGTTGCGCACGCCCGGTCCCGGTGGGATGCGGATGCCGCGCAACGGCGAGATGACGCCGCGGCGCGCGGCCTGCGCGAGGTCGAAGCGCGAGGTCTGCGTCGGGAACAGGTCGGTGACGTGGCGCGCGATCAGCGCGCCGGTCGCCGTCATGCCGATGAAGATCGGGCCGGTCCACTCGCGGATCGCGGCGCTCGTCTTCTCCCCGAGTGCGGTGTGCGCCTCGTCGCAGATGACGATCGAGTAGGCCTCGGAGATGTTGCCGGCGTTGCGGACGAACCACTGGTAGGTCTCGACGGTGACGGGGCCGTTGGCGGCGTCCTGGCCGCGCAGCAGCGCGGGGGTGACGCGCTTGAGGTAACCGCGGTCCTTCAGCTCACCGTGAAACTGGTCGACGAGGTTGCGGCGGTGGGTGAGGATGAGGATCCCGCCGGTGCGCGAGGCGTCGACGAAGCCCATCGCGGCGACGGTCTTGCCGGCGCCGGTCGCGTGCTCGAACCAGAAGCGCTTGTGCGCGTTGGGATCGTCGGGCTGCTCCTCGAGCTGGTCGGCGTCCGAGCTCTCGGCGTCGTCCTGGTCGTCGTCGGCGTCGTCCTCGGACTCGTCGTCGTCACCGACGTCGATCTCGATGTCGAGTGGCTCGAGGTCCTCGGGATCGTCGCTGTCCTCGCTGTCCTCGTCATCCTCGTCGTCGTCCTCCTCGTCGGCGACCGCGACGGGCTCCGGCTCGTCGTACACCTCGTCGTCGTCGACGGCGAGCACCGGGACCGCGGATGCGATGACCGGGCCGCCGTTGATGCGCTCGGCATCGGCCAGCAGCGCGGTGAGCGTGCCCGAGAGCGCGTCGACCTGGTGCGGGTTCAGCGACGTGCCGTCGGCGAGCTTGGGCTCGTCGTCGGACAGCACGCGCTCGAGACCGAGCATGAGCGAATAGCGCCGGCGCCATTCCGGTGACGGCACCTTCGCCTTCGCGGCGATCTCCAGCAGCGCGGCATCGAGCGCGCGGCGCCGCGCCGTCCCAGGGGCGAGCGCGGCCTCGGGGGTCTCCCCGGCGTGCACGAACGCTTCGCGCGTGAACTTCTCAGCGCGAGCGATGTCCTCGGGTGTGGGAACGGACGTGGCCACAGCGGCCACTGGCGTGGGATCAGCCAAGATCGGCTTCCTGCTCGAACGTGAGGCGGAGCGCGTGCTGATCTACGCGACGCGATCCAGACACCAGGCGGACGCCCGGTGGGCGGGGTGAGGCGCCTCCGTCGGAGACGGGCCCTTACCCGCGCTTAACAGAGGATAGCGAACGGTGCAGATGCGTCATGTGCAGCGGGCGTTCTGCAACGCTGTCGTCATGCGCAAGGCGGTCTACGCGATCCTCGCCCTCGGTATCACCGCGGCGATCGTCATCGGTGCCATCCAGGCGAAGAACAGCGACCGCGCGCCCAAGCAGGCCGGGGCCCCGCTGACGCTCGCCGAGGTCTCCAAGCCTGTCGCCGGGGCGCCGCCGGCGCTCGCGGCGCTGCGCAAGCGCGTCAACGAGCTCACCGGCGGCGGCGCGAAGGCCTTCGACGCGCAGCTGCGCGCCCTGCGCGGCCACCCGGTCGTCGTGAACATGTGGGCCTCCTGGTGTGAGCCCTGCCGCTTCGAGTTGCCGTTCCTGCAGCGCGAGGCCAATGCGCGCGGGGCGACGGTCGCCTTCCTGGGCATCAACGTCAACGATTCCGAGAGCGAGGCGCGCACGCGGGCCGCCGAGTTCCCGATGCCATACCCCTCCTTCGAGGACCCGCGCAGCAACCTCTTCGCCCGCTACAAGGCGCAGGGCCTGCCGACGACCGCCTTCTACGACGCGCGCGGCAAGCTCGTGCTCGTCCACCAGGGCGTGTTCCCGACGCAGGCCAAGCTCGCGCAGGCCATCGATCGCTACGCCCGCGCCTGAGCTCCGCATCGACCCGCTGAGCGGGCTGCGGGTGATCGTCGCACCCGATCGCGCCGAGCGCCCCGGCGCGGGCTTCACCGTCGAGCCCGCCGCCGCGATCGATCCCGGCGCGGATCCGTTCGCCGCCGGCCACGAGGACCGCACGCCGCCCGAGCTCTGCGCCGTCCGGCCGGATGGCGGCGCGGCCGATGGGCCCGGCTGGACCGTGCGCGTCGTGCCCAACGCCTTCCCGGCGCTGCGCGACGACGCCGCGATCCCCGAGCGCGACGCCGTGCCCGACCTCTTCACGGCGCTGCCCGCCCGCGGGCGCCACGAGGTGATCGTCAACAGCCCGCAGGCCGTCACGTCGCTCGCCGAGCTGCCGGTCGACCAGGTGAAGGCCTGCATGGAGGTCTGGCGCGAGCGCATGCGCGCGCAGGGCGCGGCCTACCCGCACCTGATCGTCAACGAGCGCATCGAGGCCGGGGCGACGCTCCCGCATACGCACGCGCAGCTCTTCGCGCTGGACTTCGTGCCGGCGGCGGTCGCCCGCGAGCGCGAGCGCTTCAGCGCCCACGCCGTGCGGACGATGGGGGGCAACCTGCTTGAGGATCTCGTGCAGGAGGAGGTCCGCCGGCGCGCGCGGATCGTCGCGATCGACGACGAGGCGGTGCTCCTGTGCCCGTATGCCTCGCGCTCGCCGTACGCGCTCATGCTCGTCCCGCGGCGGCGGCGCGAGCGCTTCGAGGACGACGGCGCGACCGGCGCCGCGCTCCTGCACGACGGCCTCTCGCGCCTGCGCCGGCGTTTCGGCGCGAGCCCGCCGCTGAACCTCTGGGTGCGCACCGCCCCGCGCGATGCCGACCGCTTCTGCTGGCGCATCGACATCGCCCCGCGCCTCACGCCGCTCGCCGGGCTCGAGCTCGGGACCGGCGTCGAGCTCAACGTCGTGGCGCCCGAGCAGGCGGCGGCGGAGCTGCGCGACGCGTAGCCACCGTACTCAGCGCAGCTTGGGCGGACGCAGGCCCGCCGGTGCCTTGCAGACGAGCACGCCGCTCTTGCGCTTGTGACACGACTTGCGAAACCGCAGCTCGCGGGCGCGCCGCTCCGCCGCCGTGTTGACGACGACCTTCGTGCGTGGCGTCGTCTGGATGCGCAGCAGCCCGGCCGTCGCCGGCGTGAGCGGGATGCGCTCGTAGACGTCGACGTGCATGCGGGACACGAGGCGCAGGGCGTGCGGCCGCGACGGGACCGTGAGCGTCAGCGTGGCCTGGACCGGCGCGAACGTCTGCGGATCGACGTCGTAGACGAGCCTGCGCCCCAGCCCGCTCCGGCGTTTGGCGGCGCGCGGCGGATCGACGCTCACGAGCCGGCGCAGCGTGCGCCCGCCGACCTGCACCTCGCCCGCGTCGCTGACGTCGCCGCCGGCGAGCATCGCGCGCAGATCGGTCTGCAGGTCGCCGCTGCCGGGCCCCAGCGGCGAGGGTACGTGCGCCGCCGGGCCGGTGTCGCTGAACCCCCGGTTCACGGTGAGCGTGTCGCGGTCAACGATGTAGCTGCGCTGCACGCCGTGCGCGTAGGAGAGCTCCATGCGCCCGGTGATCGGCCCGTGCGCGTCGCCTACGCCGCCCTGCCCGGCCCTCCGCGGCGGGAGCGTCTGGACGAAACGCCAGCGCGGCGGGTCCGGCGCCGACCACTGCTCGGTCGTCTGCGGCGGCGGGACGCTGCCGGCCTGCGGCGCGACGAACGTGCTCGTGATCCGCATGTGGACGATCTCGCCGGGGGCGGCGAGCGCCGCCTGGGCCTCGGCGACGGGATCGAGGCGCTCGCCCGAGGTGACGAGCGCCACCGCCACGGCGGCCGCGGCCGCGGCGCCGGCCAGCACCCCGCCGGCGAGCCGAACGCGGGGCGCTCGCGGGCGCGAGCGCGCGGACGCCGCGCCGTCGAGGCGGCGGCCGAAGTCGTCGATGTAGCGGTCGAGTTCGTCGGGCTCGGTCATGTCGATACCGCCTCGTACGTCGTGGGTTCTCCGAGCAGCCCGGCGAGCGCCGCCAGACCGCGCGAGACGCGCGCACGGGCGGCCTGCTCGCTGATCGCCAGGCGGCGCGCGATGTCCGGATAGGCGAGCTCGTCCACGACCCGCATCCGGACGGCATCGCGGATCGCGGGCGACAGCTGCGCGAGCGCAGCCGCGAGCTCCGCCCGCAGCACGTCCAGACCGGCGCGGCGCTCGATGTCGGCGAGCACGCCGGGATCGGCGGGCGGGCGCTCCAGCTTGATCCGATCGAGCGCGCGGCGCTCCGCGTACCCGCGCCGGTAGTACAGCGCGAGCTGGCGGCGGGCGATGCCGTAGAGCCAGCCGGCGGCCTCCGCGTCACCCGCGCCGCGGAAGCGGCGGGCCGCGGCTGCGGCCTGGGCGAAGACCTCGGCCCAGAGGTCCAGCGCGATCTGCGGGTCGGCGGTGCGCCGCGCGAGGAACAGCAGCAGCGCCTCGGCGTGCTGCGCGTACAGGCGCGCGATGTCTGCCGGCTGCTTGGCGTGGGCCATCGCAGCCACAGTTGCACGAGGCGACCCGCTGTGACAGCGGCACATACGATGGCGCGCTATGGCACGCATCGGACTTCTGACAGGCGGCGGCGACTGCCCCGGACTCAACCCCGTCATCCGCGGAATCGTCCGCAAGGGGATCGACACCTATGGCCACGAGCTGTACGGCTTCCGGCGCGGCTGGAAGGGCGTGCTCGACAACGACGCGATCGAGCTCACGCGCGAGAACACGAGCGGCATCCTGCACCGGGGCGGCACGATCCTCGGCACGTCGCGCACGAACGTCTACAAGACCGAGAACGGCGAGGAGCGCGTGCTCGCGTCGCTGAAGGAGCGCGGCATCGACGTGCTCATCCCGATCGGCGGCGACGACACGCTCGGCGTCGCACGCAAGCTCAACGCCGCGGGCTTTCCGACCGTCGGCGTGCCCAAGACGATCGACAACGACCTCAACGCGACGGACTTCACGTTCGGCTTTCAGACGGCAGTGCAGATCGCGACCGAGGCGATCGACCGCCTGCACTCGACGGCTGAGTCGCACGACCGCGTCATCGTCTGCGAGGTCATGGGCCGCGACGCCGGCTGGATCGCGTGCTACGCCGGCCTGGCCGGCGGCGCCGACGTCATCCTCGTACCGGAGCGCCCGTTCGATATCGAGGACGTCTGCGGCCACCTGCGCCACCGTCACGAGACGACGGGGAAGAACTTCTCGATCGTCGTCGTCGCGGAGGGCGCGACGCGCGCGGACGGCGGCGACGCGGCCACGGCGGCCGACACCGTCGACTCCTTCGGCCACGCGCGCCTCGGCGGCATCGCCTTCGAGCTCGAGAAGGAGATCGAGCAGCGCACGGGCTTCGAGTGCCGCGCGACGGTCCTCGGTCACATCCAGCGCGGCGGCTCACCGGTCGCGTTCGACCGCGTCCTCGGCTCGCGCTTCGGCGTCGCCGCGATCGACGCGGCCTCCAGTGGCCAGTTCGGCATGATGACCGCGCTGAAGGGCACGTCGATCGAGATGGTCCCGCTCGAGGATGCGCTGGCGGAGCCCAAGCTGCTCGATCCCGAGCTCTTCGCGACGGCCGAGGTCTTCTTCGGGTAACGCGCCATGCGCGCGGTCGTCCAGCGCGTGTCGCGCGCGGCGGTGCGCGTCGACGGCGCCGTCGTGGCGGAGATCGGGCCGGGCCTGCTCGTCCTGCTCGGGGTGACGCACGACGACGACGCGGCGGCGGCGGTCAAGCTCGCGGCGAAGGTCCGCGCGCTGCGGATCTTCCCCGACGCCGAGGGGCGGATGAACGAGCCGCTCGGCGACCGCGCGGCGCTCTGCGTGAGCCAGTTCACGCTCTACGGCGACACCCGCAGGGGCAACCGGCCGTCGTACGTCGCCGCCGCGCCCGGCGCCGTCGCCGAGCCGCTGTACGAGCGTTTCCGCGCCGAGCTCGGCGCGGCGGGCGGCGTCTTCGGCGCGCACATGGAGGTCGAGCTCGTCAACGACGGGCCCGTGACGCTCCTCGTCGAGAGCTGAAGCGCGCTTTCGCGGACGGATGTCCGACTTCAGGATGCGGCCCCGCGGTCGATGAACGAGGTGGATGGGAGCCATCGGCATCACCCCGGACTCGGAGTTCAAGGCCGCGCTGAGCTCCGCCGAGCTCTTCCGCCAGCTCCTGGAATCCGCCCCTGACGCGATCGTCGGGATCGGCCGCGACGGCGCCATCGTGCTCGTCAACGCCCAGACGGAGAAGCTGTTCGGCTACGCCCGCGACGAGCTCATCGGCGAGCGCGTCGAGAAGCTCGTCCCCGCGCGCTACCACGGCGCGCACGGCGGCCACCGCAGCGGCTACTTCCACGACCCCCGCACGCGCTCCATGGGCGCCGGCCTGGACCTCTACGGCCTGCGCAGCGACGGGACCGAGTTCCCCGCCGAGATCAGCCTCTCGAGCATCCAGACCGAGGACGGCCTGCTCGCCACCGCCGCCATCCGCGACATCACCGACCGCAAGAACGCCGAGGCGAAGTTCCAGCAGCTGCTGGAGTCCGCGCCCGACGCGATCGTCGGGATCGGCCGCGACGGCGCCATCGTGCTCGTCAATGCCCAGACGGAGATGCTGTTCGGCTACGCCCGCGACGCGCTCATCGGCGAGCGCGTCGAGAAGCTCGTCCCCGCGCGCTACCACGGCGCGCACGGCGGCCACCGCAGCGGCTACTTCCACGACCCCCGCACGCGGCCGATGGGCGCCGGCCTGGACCTCTACGGCCTGCGCAGCGACGGGACCGAGTTCCCCGCCGAGATCAGCCTCTCGAGCATCCAGACCGAGGACGGCCTGCTCGCCACCGCCGCCATCCGCGACATCACCGACCGCAAGAACGCCGAGCGCGATCTCGCCCGCCATGCCGCAGAGCTGCAGCGCTCGAACGTCGAGCTGTCGCAGTACGCGTACGTCGCCTCGCACGACCTCCAGGAGCCGCTGCGGATGGTCGTCGCCTACACCGACCGGCTGTCCGAGCATCTCGCCGGGCGCCTCGGCGCGCGCGAGCGGGAATGGGCCGGCTACGTCGTCGAGGGGGCGACGCGCATGCAGTCGCTCATCGAGGGACTGCTCGAGTTCTCCCGCGTGCGCCCGGAGGAGGCCGAGTTCACCGCCGTCGACTGCGAGGTCGTGCTGCGCCGCACGCTCGCCAACCTCCGTGCGGCCGCCCAGGACAGCGGCGCCCGCATCACGCACGACGTCCTGCCGACGATCTCCGCCGACCCGCTGCAGCTGCTGCAGCTCTTCCAGAACCTCGTCGGCAACGCGCTGAAGTTCCGCGGCGACGCCCCGCCCGTGGTCCACATCGGCTGCGTGCGCGAGGGCACGGACTGGCACTTCAGCGTCAGCGACAACGGCATCGGCATCGCCGCTGCCGACACCGACCGGATCTTCGTGCTCTTCCAGCGCCTGCACTCCAAGGACGAGTACTCCGGCGCCGGCATCGGCCTGGCGTTGTGCAAGAAGATCGTCGACGCCCACGGCGGGCGCATCTGGGTGCAGTCCGCCGCGAGCTCGGGGGCGACGTTCCACTGGCTGCTTCCGGCGGCGGCCAAGGCCGCGCCGTGACGCTGCTGACCCACCAGCGCACGATCCTCGTCGTCGAGGACAACGCCGCCGACGCCGCGCTCGTCGCCGACGCGCTGGAGCGCACGCCCGCGGGGCCCGCGCTGTTCGTCGCCCGCGGCGGCCAGGATGCGCTCGCGCGCCTGCGCGACCCGGCGATCGCCGCGGTCGCCGACATCGTGCTGCTCGACCTCAACCTGCCGGGCTTCAGCGGCCTGCAGACGCTCGCCGAGCTCAAGGCCGACCCGCGGCTGCGCCACATCCCGGTGCTCGTCCTGACGACGTCGAAGTCCCAGGACGAGATCAACCGCTGCTACGAGCTCGGCGCCGCGGCGGTGCTCAACAAGCCCCTGCGCCTGCGCGACCACCGCGCGATGATCGACGCGCTCGGGAGCTTCTGGCTCGGGCACGTGCGCTTCGCCGAGGCGGCGTAGCGTGGCGACGGCGCCCGTCAGGGTCCTGCTCGTCGAGGACAACGCCGCCGACGCGCAGCTCACGGCCGACATGCTCGCCTTCTCGCGGGCCCCGGGCTACGCGCTCACGCGTGTCGCCCGGCTCGCCGAGGCGCGCGCGCTGCTGGAGACGGAGCGCTTCGGCGTCGTCCTGCTCGACCTCGGCCTCCCGGACACCAGCGGCCTCGAGGGCGTCTGCGACGTGCGCGCGGCGGCACCGGAGGCGGCGATCATCGTCCTCAGCGGCCTCGGCAGCGAGGCGATCGCCGTCGAGGCGCTCACCAGCGGGGCGCAGGACTACCTCGTCAAGGGCCGCGCCGACCAGGACGCCCTGCAGCGCTCGATCCGCTTTGCGATGGCCCGCAACGAGGCCGACGTCGCGCAGCGACGGCTGGCCGCGATCGTCGAGTCCAGCGACGACGCGATCGTGACGATGGACCTCGACGCGCGGATCATCAGCTGGAACGCGGGCGCGGAGCGGCTCTTCGGCTACGCCAGTGACGACGCCGTCGGGCAGCCCGTCGCGATGCTCGTCCCGCCCGATCGCGCCGGCGAGGAACGCGCGCTGCTCGCGCGGGTGCTCGCCGGCGAGCGCGTCCACAACCACGTGACGTCGCAGGTCCTTCGCGACGGCGGATCCGTCGACGTCTCGGTCACGCTGTCGGCGGTCGCCGCCGCCCAGGGCAGCGTCATCGCCGTGTCGGCGATCGTCCGCGACATCACCGCGAGCACGCGGGCCGCGGCGTCGCTGCACGCGGCGCAGGAGCGCTTCCGCATCGCGTTCGAGGAGGCGCCGATCGGCATGGCGCTCATCGGCCTCGATCGCTGCTTCATCGAGGTCAACGCCGCGTTCGGCGAGATCACCGGCTACGCCGACGGCGAGCTCGAGGGCAGCCCGACGTCGATCCTCGTCCCCTCCGATGACCCCGAGCACCGCGGCGCGGCCGTGACCGCGCTGCTGGCGGGCACGACGTCGCGCTACAGCGCCGACCGCCGCCTCGTCCACCGCGCCGGCCACCCGATCTGGGTCGCGATGAACGTGACGTGCGTCCGCGACCACGAGGGCGCGCCGCAGCACTTCCTCGGGCAGATGCAGGACATCACCGACCGCCGGCGCTACGAGGCCCGGCTGCAGCACATGGCCGATCACGATCCGCTGACCGGCCTGCTGAACCGGCGCGCCTTCGAGCGCGAGCTGCGCAACCACGTCCAGCGCGGCGAGCGCTACGGGCGCACGGGCGCCGCGCTGATGATCGACCTTGATCACTTCAAGTACTACAACGACACGCTCGGGCACCTGGCCGGCGACGGGCTCATCACGCGCGTCGCCGCCGCCCTCGCCGCGCGCCTGCGCAAGTCCGACGTGCTCGGGCGGCTCGGCGGCGACGAGTTCGCGGTCATCCTGCCGAACGCCGGCGAGCAGGCGGCCCGGCGGGTGGCCGGCGAGCTGCTGGAGTGCGTGCGCGGCGAGGGCCTCATCGCCCCCGACGGCGTCCGCAACGTCCTGACGGCGAGCATCGGCGTCGCGTTCTTCGACGAGGAGGCCGGCCTGCAGCCCGAGGACGTCATGGTCAACGCCGACCTCGCGATGTACGACGCGAAGGAGGCGGGCCGCGATCGCGCGTCGTTCTATCCCGCGACGGGCCACGCGCGCGCCCGCATGCGCAGCCGCGTCACCTGGGTCGAGTCGATCCGCGCGGCGCTCGACAACGGCCGCTTCGAACTGCTCGCCCAGCCGATCGTCGACCTGCGCGGCGAGCGCGCGCGCCGCTACGAGCTGTTGCTGCGCATGCGCGCGAGCGACGGCGACCTCATCCCGCCGGCCGCGTTCCTGCGCATCGCCGAGCACCTCGACCTCGTCCAGGAGATCGATCGCTGGGTCGTCACGCGCGCGACGGAGCTGCTCGTCGAGCACCCGCAGCTGAGCCTCGAGGTCAACCTCTCGGGCAAGTCGATCGGCGCTCCGGCGCTGCTGGAGCTCACCGAGCGCCTCATGCGCGAGACCGCCATCGACCCGGGGCGGCTGACCTTCGAGATCACCGAGACCGCGGCGGTCGCGAACATCGCGATGGCGCGCGCGTTCTCCCAGCGGCTGCGCGCGCTCGGCTGCCGCTTCGCGCTCGACGACTTCGGCGCGGGCTTCGGATCGTTCTACTACCTCAAGCACCTGCCGTTCGACTACCTGAAGATCGACGGCGAGTTCGTCCGCAACTGCGCGAGCGACCCGACCGACCGGCTCCTGGTGACCGCGGTCGTCGACATCGCGCGCGGGCTCGGCAAGGAGACGATCGCCGAGTTCGTCGGCGACGACGCGGCCGTCGCCGTGTTGCGCGAGCTCGGCGTGGACTGGGGGCAGGGCTTCCACCTCGGGGCGCCGGCGCCGCTGGAGGAGCAGCTGGCGAGGGCGGTGGCGGCCGGTCCATAGACTCCGGCCGCATGCCCGTCGAACCCCGCTTCGTTCCCCGCTTCGTCGCCGAGCCACCGCAGGAGCCGCTGCCCTACGGCCGCTGGGCGGACACGCTGAGCCGTCACTTCCTCGGCGCCTGCGACGCCATCGACCCCGGCGACGACGACCTCGGCGGACCGGGCGAGGTGACGTTCTATCCCGACCGCACCTGGCACGGGCGCACGTTCGTGCCCGCGACCGCGATGACGTCGACCGGTCTCGAGCTCTTCGGCTACGTCTCCTTCCGCCCCGGCGGCGAGGACCGCGAGCCGACGGAGTTCTCGGCCGTCGCGGACTACACCGAGGACACCGCCGAGGCGAACCCCGAATGGAAGCTCGACCTCTGCGACGAGGTCGTCGGGGTCTGGCGCGGCGAGGCGCACAACAGCGCCGACATGACGCTCGTCTGGGGCCGCCCGCTCACGCGCGGCGGCGCGATCGTGACCGCCGAGCTCGCCGACCTCGCCGTCGACCAGTGCGTGCTGGTCGAGGACCGCTTCACGCTGCTGGCGCCCGACGGCTACCGCGGCGACACGCTGGACTGCAAGCTCTTCGACAAGAGCGGCCGCGAGATCGCGCGGGAGTCGCTGTACGGCGAGGACGACGGCGAGGACGAGGCGCCCGCCGACGACGAGGTCACCGGGCCCTTCTGACCGTGGAGCTCGAGCAGGCCATCCGGACCCGGCGCACGCACAAGGCCTACGGCCCGGAACCCGTCGAGCCCGCGATCCTCGACGAGCTCTTCGAGCTCGCCCGCTGGGCGCCCAACCACCACCTGACGAACCCGTGGCGCTTCCGCGTCGTCGGCCCGCAGGCGCTCGAGCGCCTGAAGGCGGCGACCGCGAACCCGATCGCCGCCGCGAAGTTCCACCGCGCGCCGACGCTCATCGTCGTCTCGGCGACGCAGACCGGCGACGCCGTGCAGGACGAGGAGGACGTCCTCGCGGCCGGCGCCGCGGCCTTCATCGTCCTGCTCGCCGCGCACGGGCGCGGGTTGGCGGGCTACTGGCGCACGCCGGCCGTCCTGCGCGACCCCGCCGGGGCCGCCGCCGTCGGCGTGCCGGCGGGCGAGCGGGTCATCGGCCTGCTGCACCTCGGCCACCCGCGCCAGGTCTGCCGCACGCCGGAGCGCGCGCCGGTGGCCGACGTCGCGACGTACCTGGACTAGCGGGCCGGCTCAGGCCTGCCAGACGGTGTCGGCGAGCGGCCGCGTCGTCAGCGTGATGCCGTCGCGCACGGTCGCCTCGCCGCGGCGGCGCCAGTACTCCAGCAGCGGCTGCGGCAGCGGGTGCTCGTACATCAGCGCGATGACGACCGGGCGGCCGGTGAGGGTCGGGTACGCGCTGACCATCTGCCCCTCCTGGACGTAGCGCAGGTATGTCGCGAGCTTGCGCTTCAGGCGCTGGCGCTCGGCGCCGTCGGCCGCCCACGGCCCGCGCTGGACGATCGACAGCAGCGCCGCGCCGTCGACGTCCTCGGCGATGACGTCGATCTCGTCGGGGGCGTCGATGCCGGGCATGCCTGAAGCGTACGGCTGCTCAGACCCCGAGCGGGTAATGACACGCGGCGGCCCCGCCGGCGCCGTGCGATTGCAGCGCCGGCTCGTGCACGTCGCAGTGGCCCGGCACCGCCCGCGGGCAGCGCGTGTGGAAGCGACAGCCCGGCGGCGGGTCGGTCGGCGAGGGCAGGTCGCCGGTGAGGATCTGGCGCACGCGACCCTTCGCCGCGGGGTCAGGGATCGGCACCGCCGACAGCAGCGCCGCGCTGTAGGGATGGCGCGGGCGCGCGTAGAGCTCGTCGGCGCCCGCGAGCTCGACGACCTTGCCGAGGTACATCACGACGATGCGGTCGCACATGTGGCGCACGACCGCGAGGTCGTGGGCGATGAATACGATCGTCAGCCCGAGGTCGCGCTGCAGCGCACGCAGGAGGTTGAGGATCTGCGCCTGGATCGAGACGTCGAGCGCGGACACCGGCTCGTCGGCGACGACGAGCCGCGGGCGCAGGGCGATCGCGCGCGCGACCCCGATGCGCTGGCGCTGGCCGCCGGAGAACTCGTGCGGGTAGCGGTTGTAGTGCTCGGGGTTCAGGCCGACCTGATCCATGAGCTCCTGGACGGCCCGCCGGCGCTCGCTCTCGCCGCGCGCGAGGCCGTGGATCGCGAACGGCTCGGCGAGAATCGCGCCGACGCTCTGGCGCGGGTTCAGCGACGAGTACGGATCCTGGAAGACCATCTGCATGTCGCGCCGCAGGGCCTTCAGGCGCGCACCGGAGAGGCGCGTGATGTCCTCGCCGTCGAACGCGATCGAGCCGGCCGTCGGATCGACGAGGCGCAGCATGAGCCGGGCCGTCGTCGTCTTGCCGCAGCCGCTCTCGCCGACGATGCCGAGCGTCTCGCCCGCGCGGACGTCGAACGAGACGCCGTCGACGGCATGCACGACGCCGGCCCCGCGGCGCACGACGCCCCCGCCGGCCGGGAAGTGCTTGACGAGGTCGCGCACCTCGAGCAGCGCCGCGGCGGTCACGCGCGCTCCGGCCTGCGCAGCGCGGCCCACAGCCGCCGGCGCTGCGCCGGCTCCAGGAGGCAGGCGACGACGTGCGCGGGGTCGCCCGCGGCCGGCTCGGCGAGCGGGTCGACCTCGTGGTGGCGCGGCTGCGCGTACGGGCAGCGCGGCGCGAACGCGCATCCGCGCGGCAGGCCGAGCAGGCTCGGCGGGGTGCCGGGGATCGGGACGAGCTCCTCGCCGCGCGGCGCGTCCAGGCGCGGGATCGAGGCGAGCAGGCCCCAGGTGTAGGGGTGCTCGGGGGCGCTGAAGATCCGCGCGACGGGCGCGCGCTCGACGATCCGCCCGGCGTACATGACGGCGATCTCGTCGGCCGTCTCGGCGACGATCCCGAGGTCGTGCGTGATGATGACGACAGCCATCCCGAGCTCGTCCTTCAGCCGTGAGACGAGGTCGAGGATCTGCGCCTGGACGGTGACGTCGAGCGCCGTCGTCGGCTCGTCGGCGATCAGCAGCGCCGGCTCGTTGACGAGCGCCATGGCGATCATCACGCGCTGGCGCATCCCGCCCGAGAGCTCGTGCGGATAGCCGCCCATGCGCTGCCGCGCGCCGGGGATGCCGACGAGCTCGAGCAGCTCCAGCCCGCGCGCCCGGGCCTGCGCCCTGCTGACGTCGCGATGCGCGCGGACGGCCTCGGCGAGCTGGTCGCCGATGCGGTGAAACGGGTGCAGCGACGAGAGCGGGTCCTGGAAGATCATCGCGATCTCGTTGCCGCGCACGGCGCGCATGTCCTGCGCGCCGAGCGCCAGCAGGTCGCGCCCGCCGAACGCGACGCGCCCGGAGATGCGCGCGCGGTCGCCGTCGACGAGGCCCATTATCGCGAGGGCCGAGACGCTCTTGCCCGAGCCCGACTCGCCGACGATCCCCAGCACGCGCCCGCGCGCCAGCTCGTAGGAGATGCCGTCGACGGCGCGCACCGTCCCGTCGGGGGTGTCGAAGTGCACGCGCAGGTCCTCGACGCGCAGCAGGGGCTCGGAGGCCGTCATCCGTATCGCACCCGGGGGTCGAGGAAGGCGTAGGCGACGTCGACGACGAGGTTCGCGACGACGATGAAGAACGCGGCGAACAGAACCGTGCCCTGGATCGCCGGGAGGTCGGCGGACTGGATCGCGTCGTACGCGTAGCGCCCGACGCCCGGGATGTTGAAGACCGACTCCGTGAGGATCGAGCCGCCGAGCAGGACCCCGATGTCGAGGCCGAGCACCGTCACGATCGGCGTGATCGCCGCGCGCACGCCGTGGCGCCAGACGACGCGCCGCTCCGGCAGGCCCTTCGCCCGCGCCGTGCGGATGTAGTCCTCGCCCATGACCTCGACGAGGTTGGACCGCAGCAGCCGCGCGTAGAAGGCCGAAAAGCCGGCGGCGAGGACGAGCCAGGGCAGCAGCAGCGATGCGAACCACTGGACCGGGTCCTGCGTGATCCCGACGTACGTGCTCGCGCCGTCGAAGATCGGGATGACGCCGATGTCGCTCGCGAAGAGGTACAGCGCGACGAGCGCCAGCCAGTAGACCGGGGCGGAGATCGCCAGCAGCGCGCCGGTCATCGTCACGCGGTCCAGCAGCGAGCGGCGACGGATCGCCGAGATGACGCCGATCGGCAGCGCCGTCGCGAGCCAGAGCACGAGCGCCCCGACCGTCATCGAGATCGTCGCCGGCAGCCGCGAGACGATCGCCTCGCGGACGCTCTCACCGCTCTGGTAGCTGAACCCGAAGTCGAAGTGCAGGACGACGTCCTTCATGTACGTCCAGTACTGAACGTACAGCGGGTCGTCGAGCCCGAGCCGCGTGCGGATCTGCGCGACGAGCTCGGGCGAGGCCTGCTTGCCCGCGCGCAGGACCGCCGGGTCGGCCGACGGCAGCGCGAAGAAGATGACAAACGTCACGGCGCTGACGAGCGCCAGCAGCACCACCGTCCAGCCGACGCGCCGCAGGACGTAGCGGACCACTTACTTCAGCGACATGTACGACAGGTCCCAGGACGCGCTCCACTTGGCGACGACGCCCTGCACGTTCGCGGACACGATGTTCGCGACGTTGTCGAACAGGAACGGGACCGCCGCGACCTTGTCGGTGAGCTCCCGGTCGATCGTGCCCCAGGCCTTGGCCCGCTCGGCGCTGTCGCTGATCAGCGCGCCCTTGTTCATCGCCGCGTTGATCGCCGGATCGTCGAAGAGCGAGGAGTTGTTGTTGTTCACCGCGGTGATCGAGGCCCCGTTGAAGTTCGCCGTGAGCATCGCGTAGGGGTCGGTGAAGTCCGGCAGCCAGCCCGCGAAGCCGCAGACGTCGATCTTCTTCAGCTCGGTGAGGACGCCGCAGAACTTCGAATACAGCGTGCCCTGGTCGAGCAGGCGGAGGTTCACGTCGAAGCCGAGCGCGGCGATGGCGTCGCGGGTGATCTGCGCCGTCTCCTTCGCGGGCGAGTCGTTGGAGCCGAGCATGACGACCTTCTCGCCGTTGGCCTTGCCGCTCGGGAAGCCGGCGAGCTTCATGTACTTCGCCGCGACAGCTGCGTCGCCGCTGGGGTTGGCGAGGTAGTCGGCGCCCGTGCCCCTGGCGCCGCCGGCCTCGTCGTAGCCGGGGATCGTCGGGGGCAGGAAGTGCGTCGCGAGCACGCCGACGAGTGAGCCGCCGCGCGCGAGCAGCATCGCCCGGCGGTCGAGCGCGGCGGCGAACGCCTTGCGGACGTTGACGTCGCTGAACGGCTTGCGCTGCGTGTTGACGGCGACGAAGCGGTTGCCGAGCGGGGTGAAGGAGATCCGGTCCTTGGCCTGCGTGGCGAAGCGCTTGACCGCCCCCGCCGTCGGCGTGTCGGCGTTGGCGAGGCTCGTGCCGCTGAAGATCTGGCGCGCCGCGACGTTCGGGTCGACGTTGATCGTCCACTCGATCCGGTCGAGGTAGGCCGGCCTGAAGTCGGTCTTCGGATCCCACTGCGGGTTGCGCACGAGCGTGATGTTCTTGCCCGACTGGTAGTCGGAGATCATGTACGGCCCCGTGAACGCCTGGCGCTCGGGCCGCGCGTCGTAGGGGTTGGGCTGCTTGGCGTCGAACTGCGCCGCGTAGGACTTCGGCACCGGCACGCTGAGCGGCATGCCGAGCGCACGGGCGGTCGTCGCCCCGAACGGCTTGGTGAGCTTGAAGACGATCGTGTGGTCGTCGGGCGTCGTGATGCCGGAGATCGGGCCGCCCTTGGCCTTGTCGGCGCCGGCGAGCGGGAAGTACACGCCTTCGTAGCCGTTGGCGACGCTCGGGTTCAGCCCGCGCTCGAAGGCGTACTTCACGTCGGCCGCGGTGACCTCCCTGCCGGTGACCGCCGTCTTCTCGTTCGTGCCGTAGCGAATGCCGGACCTGATCTTCACCGTCACCGTCCTGTTGTCCGCCGACACCTGCGGCGGGCCGACGGCGAGATCGGGCACCTGGGTCTTCGGGTCCTCCGGCTTGAGGTAGTACAGCGCCCGCTGCGTCGCGTACGTGATCATGTAGTCCAGCTGGAAGTACGACGCACCCGGGTCGAGGTGGAAGAAGCCCTCGGCGCCGAGGAGCTTCAGCGTGCCGCCGCGCTTCTGGCCGTCGACCGGCAGGGCGGCGTTGAAGCCGCCGGCAGCGACCTGCTTGTCCGAGCCGCCCCCGCAGGCCCCGAGGACGAGCGTCAGCGCCGCGACACAGCCCAGGAGCATCGGGCGCACGGGCAACTGTCGACGCGATCGCCGGGGATGCAGCTCGTTCATGGGAGGCCTTTCCTCAACTCGGGTGGTAGAAACGTTGTACCTCACTTGCGGGCCTTCGGGTGCAGCGCGTCCTCCAGCCCCTCGCCGACGAGGTTGAACGCCAGGACGGTCAGCACGAGCGCGGCCCCCGGGAAGAACATGAACCACCAGGCGTCCTCGAACTCGCCGGAGGCGTCGGAGATCATCTGGCCCCAGCTCGCCTGCGGCGGCTGCACGCCGACCCCGAGGAACGACAGCGCGGCCTCGAAGAGGATGTTCTGGGGCAGCACGAGCGTCGTGTAGACGATGATCGGCGCGACGAGGTTCGGGAGGATCTGCCGGAAGATGATGCGCAGGTCCGAGGCGCCGAGCGACCGCGCCGCCTCGACGAACTCCTTCTCGCGCAGGGACAGCACCTGCCCGCGGATGATGCGCGCGATGTAGGGGAACGTCGCGATCGCGATGACCACCACGACGACGCCGAGGCCGGGGCGGATCAGGCCGAGGCAGCCGCTGCCCAGCGAGCACGCGGAGGCGAGGCCGATCCCGAGCAGCAGGATCGGGAACGCGAGCAGGACGTCGAGGGTCCGCGAGATCGCGCTGTCGATCCAGCCGCCGTAGTACGCGGCCAGCATGCCCACGACGACGCCCGCGATGACGGCGCTGCCGGTCGCGAGGATCGCGACCTCGAGCGAGACGCGGGCGCCGTAGACCACGCGGCTGAAGACGTCGCGGCCGAGGTTGTCGACCCCGAAGAGGTGGTCGGCGCTCGGACCGGTCGCGCTGCCGAACGTCGGGTCCAGCGCACCGGTCGAGCGCACGTCGGGCGCCGGCGCACCGAAGAGCTTGACGACGAGCGGCGCGAGGATCGCGACGAGCACCAGCAGCCCGATGAAGAAAAACGCCGCGAGGGCGACGCGGTCGGCGCGCAGGCGCCGCCAGAAGAGCTCCAGCGGGGAGCGGGGCGCGATCGCCGCAGCCACCGCGGGCGGGTCACCGCCGGGCGGGGTCACAGCCGCAGGGACGACGGAGCTCACGCCCGCCGCATCCTAGTGGTCGCCTGCGTCGTCGCGGCGGCGACCACCGGCCCGCTTTATCATCGGCCTCCGTCGCTCCGGGCCCCGATAGCTCAGCTGGATAGAGCGACTCCCTCCTAAGGAGTAGGCCGCTGGTTCGAATCCAGCTCGGGGCATCATTCGTCCAAGCCCGCGCGACCGCCATGTCGCCGCGGGCGTTCCCGCCGGCAGGCTTACACTGGATCGGTGCTCCGCCGGACCGACAGCGACCAGGACTGCTCGGTCGCTCGTGCGCCGGAGGTCGTCGGGGAACTGCGGCCCGCCGCCACGCAGGCGGCGTAGGAGCAGGCGTGAACGCCGCAGACCGCAAGCGCCGGCTCATCACGGCGCTGCAGGTCAACGTCTTCAACCCGCCGATGCGCGCGCTCGCCCGTCACGGGCTCGTGCCCGGGGTCGCGCTGCTCGAGACGACGGGGCGGCGCAGCGGGCAGGCGCGCTGCACGCCGGTGACCAACGGGCTGCAGCGCGGCACGAACACGTTCTGGCTCGTCGCCGAGCACGGGCGCAAGGCGGCCTACGTGCGCAACATCGAGGCCGACCCGAGCGTGCGCGTGCGGATCGCGCGGCGCTGGCGCAGCGGCACGGCACAGGTCCTGCCCGACGACGACCCGCTCGCCCGCCAGCGCTCGCTCCCGTGGCTGCACTCGGCGACGGTGCGGGCGATGGGCACCGAGCACGTGACCGTCCGGATCGAGCTCGATCCCTAGCGCGGGCGCTCGGGGTAGACGTCGTCGATCGTCGTGAGCGCGACGTACGGCGCCCCGGCCGCCGCCGCGATCCGCTCGGCGCCGCCCATGAGGCGATCCAGGACGCTGACGACCCCGCAGATCTCGTGCCCGGCCTCCTGCAGCGCCTCGATCGCCTGGATCGTCGAGCCGCCGGTGCTCACGACGTCCTCCAGGACGATGCAGCGGTCGGCGGGCGTCAGCAGCGGACCCTCGATACGCCGCGCGAGCCCGTGCGCCTTGGTCTCCTTGCGGATGAAGAACGCCTTCACGTCGGCCCCGCCGGCGAGCGCCGCGCAGGCGACCGGGTCGGCGCCCATCGTCAGCCCGCCGACGGCCGTCGCATCCCATGCGCGGACGAGATCGGCGACGAGCTCGCCGAGCGCGAGGAAGCCCGCGGGAAGCAGGATCGCCCGCTTGGCATCGACGTAGTACTGCGCCGTGGCGCCGCTCGTGAGCGTCACCTCGCCGAGGATCAGCGCGTGCTCGCGCAGCTGCTCGGTCAAACGTCCACGTGCGCTCATCGGCCTCGTACCTTAGAGCCGTGCTCGAACGTCTCCTGCGCAGCGTCGCGATCATTTTGAGCCTGCTCGTCGCGGCCGGCTTCACGCTCTTCGCGATCGACGACTTCGGGCGGGCGTCCAACGCCTCGCGCGACCGGATCGCCGGCAACGCGCGCCCTGACCCCACGCCGGTCGCCGAGCGTCAGCGCGAGGCGCGCAACAGCCGCGCGCGCGAGCTCATCGACGATGCCAACGACGTCCTGCTGCGGCCGTTCGCGGGCGTCGTGACCAACGACCACAGCCGCTGGGCGCAGCGCGGCATCCCGGCGCTCCTGGGGCTGCTCGTCTACGGCTTCGGGCTCGGCTACGTCGCGCGCTTCACGCGCGGCCACGGCGGCCGCGTGGCTACGGGTATACGTCGACCGGCGTCCCGATCTTGATCCAGTTGTAGAGCGCGATCGCGTCGGGGATCGGCACGCGCAGGCAGCCGTGGCTCGCCGCGTAGATGGGCACCGAGCTGTAGCCATGGGTCGCGTAGCCGTTGTGGAAGTAGGAGGAGAAGACCATCCCCTTCGCGTTCGTGCCCGGCGTCTTGGAGTAGACGCGAAACGCGCCGAGGACCGTCGGCGTGCTCGGCTTGCCCGACGAGATCGGGTAGATCCGCACGACGCGGCCGTGGTCCGAGAGGGCGATGACCTGCCGCGAGAGGTCGGCCTCGATGTGGCGCCCGTGCTCGGGGTGGCGGATCCTGAACGCGCCCCGGCCGCGGGCGAGCGCCCGCATGACGGGCGTCGAGGCCTCCGACGTGCGCGGCATCCCGGTGACCTTGCGAAACGCGAGCACCGCCCGCTGCGTGCGGGCGTCGAACGCACCGGGGGCGCCGAGGACGTAGCCCATGCGCGCCAGCCGGCGCTGCAGCACGCGGACGGCGGACTTCGGGCTCGCGGGCCCGACCTTGCGCGGGAGGACGTCGACCGACCGGCCGACGGCGGACAGCTCGCCGAGCGCGGCGGTCGCCTCGTGGACGGCGCGGATGACGAGCCTGCCGCTGCGCGTCGGGCGGTAGTTCAGGAGGAAGGCCCCGGCGCCGTCGGGACCCGCGTGGATCGGGTACTGCCGGGCGAAGACCTTGTGCCCGTTGTTCGTCGCCCTGATCGTGACCTGCTGCCCGGGGACGAACGCACCGACCGTCCCGCGCACGCGCACGGGAGAGCGGACGAGCGTCGTGGCGCGGGTGCCGCCGATGCGCTCGAGCTTCAGCGTCATCTGCGTCTGCACCGGCGGCGGCGCGGGGACCGGTGCCGGCGCCGGGACGACCGGCGCGACCGGGGCCTGCGCCGGCGCGGCCGACGGGGACGCCGCGAGCGCCACGACGGTCCAAAGGGGAGTGCTGCGGCGCATCGGCGGCACTATGCCATGCGGGTCAAGCCCTGACCATGGGCAACCGGGCTACGTTGCGGGTACCGGCGCGGTCGCGGTGTCCTCGCGGCCGAGAACGCGGGCGAGCAGCGCGGCGAGCGCCAGCGCGGCGATGACGGAGCCGATCATCATCGCCGGGATCTGCCAGTCGTAGTGCAGCGTCGACCCGAGCGCGATCGAATTGTTCAGCGCGTGCAGCGCGATGCACGGGTACAGCGAGCCGCCGAACTCGCGCAGCAGGCACAGCCCGAAGCCGAAGACGCCGAGCGGGACGAGGAAGCCGACGGGCGCCGAGCCGGCGTGGACGGCCCCGAAGAGGACCCCGGTCATGATCGCGGCCGGCCAGATGCCGCGAAGGTTGCGCAGCGAGCCGAAGATGTAACCGCGAAACAGGATCTCCTCCGCCAGCGGCGCGAGGACGGTGATGAGGACGATCACCGCGAGGACGTTGAGCGTCGAGCCGTCGGCGCCCAGACGCTCGGGCAGCTCCTGCTTCTCGTGCAGGTTCAGCGCGCTCACCCAGGCCGCGCCGAAGACGAAGAAGCCGCCCCACACGGCGAGCAGCAGCCGCAGCGCGCGGCCGGTCCGCGGCGGGCGCACGAGGCCGAAGTCGCCGGCGGTCGGGCGCCCGATGAGAAACGCCATGCCGATCGCCGCGCCGATGAAGATCAGGTCCTGGAACACCGTGATGACGAGGTTGACGCCCGGCGACGGGTCCGAGAGCGTCGTCGCGTTGCCGCTGGCGACCGCGACGATCGCCGCGACGATGCTGACGGTCGCGAACGCCGCGAACAGCACCGCGAACGACGACCACCACGGCCAGCCCGCTGCGCCCCGCGTCGCGGGCTCGTGCCGGGTCGCCGGGCGGGGCGGAGGGTCGCGCTCGTCGACACTCGGGGGCGGGATGCTCGTCACGCCCCCGGGAGGTTACGCGGCGGCGATCCGCGCGAGCTCCGCCAGGGAGCGCACGACCCGCACGCCGGCGGGCACATCGGGCGGTCGGCCCGTCCGCACGACGAGCACGGCCTCGAGGCCCGCCGCGAGCGCACCCGCGACATCGTGGTCGACGGAGTCGCCGGCGTGCAGCGCCCGCCCGCCGGCGCCGCCGGCCAGCGCCAGCGCGCGCTCGAAGATCGCCGCAGCGGGCTTGGCGGCGCCGGCCTCGGCCGACGAGATCGCGCCGTCGACGAGCGGGCGCAGGCCCGTCGTGCGCAGCATGTCGTGCAGCGAGACGTCCCAGTTGGAGACGACGACGAGACGGTGCCCGGCGGCGCGCAGCTCCCGCAGGGCGGCGGGCACCTCGTCGTAGGGCGCGAACCGCAGCGACGCCAGCAGCGCCGCCTGCAGCTCGGCGGCGGGCAGATCGGCCGCCGCCGGCAGGCCCGCGCGCAGGACCTCGGTGCAGCGCCCGCGCAGCCGCGCGAGCGACGCGGCGTCGGCCGCCGTGTCGTGGTTGGCGCGGTAGTAGGCGATCTCGGCGGCGAGCGCGGCGGCGGCCTCGCGCGCGCCGACGTGCACCCCGTGCGCGCGCAGCTCGGCCACGAGCAGCGGCGCCGGCGGCGCCAGCGCGACGAGCGTCCCGAGCGCGTCGAGCGTGACTACGGCAGCGCGCCGTGGCTCGACCGGCGTATCGCGTGGTCCCACGGCGCTCCTCGCTATGCGATCCAGTGCCATGTCCCGAAGATCCCGGCGTAGACGGCGAGGCCGATGCCGGAGGCGACCACGACGAGCCGCTCGCGCCGGACGCGGCCGGTCATCCAGACGGCGACTGCGATCGCCAGCGGGAACAGCACGGCGAGAAAGCGCGGCAGCGACATGAGCGGCTGCGGTCCGACGGGATAGGACAGCGGCAGCGCGAGCGCCGCGACGAGGTAGGCGCTGTAGGCGACGGGCACGCGCCGCAGCGCGAGGCCGAACGCGCCCGCCCCGGCGACGAGCCACGCGAACAGCTCGATGTTGTGGCGCGCGACGACGAACGGGTCGCCGCCGGCCTGCGTGAAGTAGATCGGCGAGCGCGAGCCCGACAGCAGCTGGCGCGCGCCGTCCCAGGCCGCGACGGCACCGTCGCGGATGCCCATGAACGGGCCGGCGAAGGAGCGAAACCAGATCTCCTGGGCATGGAAGGGCGCGAACGCGTCCAGGCCCTGGGAGGCGAGGAACGCGCAGTAGGCGGCCAGGCCGAGCGGGACGAGCCCGAGCCACAGGACGTCGGGGCGCAGCGGCCGCCGCGCGCGCAGGCGTGGCGGGCCTGCGCCCCAGAGGTAGATGAGCACCAGCGGCACGAGCAGCACGACGCCGGCACTGCGCGTCCCCGCCGCGAGCGCGCCGAGCAGCCCCGCCCAGGCCCACCGATCCAGCCGCGCGGCGTAGACCGCGCCGACCGACAGCGCGAGGAACAGCGACTCGCTGTAGACGGCGGAGAAGAAGAACGACATCGGGAACAGCGCCGTCACGAGCACGGCGTTGCGGGCCACCGCGCGCTCGTGGTCGAGCGCCACGAGGCGGTGCAGGAAGACGAGCGCCGCCCCGAGCAGCGCCGTCGAGGCGAGCGCTCCGCCGATCAGCGCCGATCCCAGTGGCGCGCCCGCGATGTGGACGAGCAGCGGATACAGCGGGAAGAACGCCTCGCGGGCGCCGGCGTCGTAGCCGCCGGCGGCGATCGCGAGGTACCAGACGGAGTCCCAGCGCCCCAGCGGCGCGGCGAGCACGTCGCCCGTGTGGCCGAACGGCATCGTCAGCCCGGCGGGGTCGAAGTCCGGCGCGCGCCCGGACAGGCCGAAGACGAGCACGGCGACGACGGCCGCGACCCAGACGAGCAGCCGCGACGTCCACAGCGCCTGCCAGGCGTCCTGCAGCGCCGCGTCTCGCCGGAGCCAGGCCATCGGGGCATCTTGGCAAGCTGCGCCGCGCGGGCCGCGGCCTGCAGGAGCAGGATCGCGGGTACCGGAGAGCGAAGATCCTCCTCGCTCTAGACTTCGGCGCTGGCCCCGGTCGCACGTCGGGTCACCCCAGACCATGTCCGCTCGCCTCGAACGCCAGCGTCGACGCCGCCGCAGAGGCGGGGCCGCGCGAGTCATCATCATCACGATCAGCGTGCTGATCGCGTGCTCGATCATCGGCGTCCTGAGCGCGGTCGGCTATGTCGTCGGGCTCGCGAACTCGGCCCCCGACCTCGCCTCGCTGCGGGCCCAGGACCCGGGCCGCCTCTCGACGGTCTACGCCGCCGACGGCCAGAAGCTCGGGACGATCCAGAACGACGTCCTGCGCGCGCCGATCGAGACGAAGGAGATGCCGCAGAACGTCCGCGACGCGACCGTCGCGATCGAGGACCAGCGCTTCTACCAGCACAAGGGCGTCGACTTCGAGGGCGTCATCCGCGCCGCCCTGAAGAACGCGACCTCCGGCAAGACCGTGCAGGGCGGCTCGACCCTGACGATGCAGCTCATCCGCAACATCTACATCTCCGGCGAGCGGACCTTCTCGCGCAAGGTCCGCGAGGCGAAGCTCGCCGAGGAGCTCGAGAACGTCCACCCCGGCCGCGCCGGCAAGGAGTGGATCCTCACGAAGTACCTCAACTCCGTGCCGTACGGCACCAACGGCGGCCAGACCGCCGTCGGCATCCAGGCCGCCGCGCGGGCGTTCTTCGACAAGCCCGCCTCCGAGCTCAACATCCAGGAGGCCGCGCTCCTCGCCGGCCTGCCGCAGGCGCCGAGCGCCTACAACCCGTTCCGCGAGCCGGCCCGCGCGACCTCGCGGCGCAACGACGTCCTGCGCAAGATGCGCGACGAGGGCTACATCTCCGCCGGCGCCGCCCAGGACGCGATCGGCGCCCCGCTGAACCTGCATCCCAACGGCTACTTCCAGCAGAAGCGCGAGAGCTACTTCTTCGACTACGTCACCGACGAGCTCATCAAGGAGTACGGGATCAAGACCGTCCGCGGCGGCGGCCTGCGGATCAACACGACGATCGACCTCGGCCTCCAGAAGAAGGCCCGCGCGGCGATCGCCAAGAGCCTGAACTTCCCCGGCGCGCCGTCGTCGGCGATCGTGTCGATCGACCCCGCCAACGGCTACATCCGGACGATGGCCTCCTCGGCGAAGTACAAGGACTCGAAGTTCAACCTCGCAGCCGACGCCAAGCGCCAGCCCGGCTCGGCGTTCAAGGTCATGGCGCTCGTCGCCGCCGTCAACGCGGGCGTCAACCCGGCGACGACGAGCTACCCCTCGGGGCACTTCGACCAAGACGTCCCGGGGTGGGGTCCGATCGACGTCAACTGCTACGGCGGGCGCTGCTCGGGCGGCTCGAAGAACCTCATCGCCGCGACGCTGAGCTCCGACAACACGGTCTACATCCGCCTCGCGCTCGACATCGGCCCGAAGCGCGTCCAGGCGGCCGCCCGCGGCCTCGGCATCACCTCCAAGCTCCAGGGCTACCCGGCCGAGACGCTCGGCGGCCTGCGCCGCTGCTGCTCGCCGCTGGAGATGGCCGACGCCTACGCGACGATCGCCTCCGGCGGCTGGCGCAACAAGCCCAAGGCGATCACGGAGGTGCGCTTCCCCGACGGCAAGATCGACGACCTCTCCAAGCCGATCCGCCACAAGGCGTTCGACTCGGCCGCGATGTACCAGGTGCAGAAGATCCTCGAGCAGAACATCCAGTCCGGAACCGGCAAGCGCGCGAACATCGGCTGCCCCGCGGGCGGCAAGACCGGCACGACGGACAAGAACCAGAACGCCTGGTTCGTCGGCTTCACGCCGCGCCTCGCGACGTCGACGTGGGTCGGCTTCCCGAAGGGCAACATCGCGATGCCGAACCTCTTCCACGGCGGACCGGTCGACGGCGGCACGTTCCCGGCCGAGATCTGGGGCAACTACATGAAGGCCGCCAAGGGCAAGTTCTGCGGCGAGTTTCCCAAGCCCGACCACCCGTTCAAGCCGCGCCCGTTCAAGAGCCGCTACAGCCGCGGCACGGCCGAGCCGGTCCTCACGACCCCGACGCTCACGACCCCGAAGGCCGACCCGGGCGCCGTGACGAAGGCCAACCCGGGCGGCGTCGCCGTACCCCCGCAGGCGACGAAGCCGCCGCCCCCGCCGCCGGCGACCGGCGGCTTCGACCCCGGCAACTACAAGCCGCAGCCGGCTGCGCCGCCGCCGCCCGTCGATGCGCCGCCCGAGCAGGTCGCGACCCCGCCGTGACCGGCACGCGAGCCACTGCTAGGCTCGTGGGAATGGCCAAAGAGGAAAAAGTCGAGTTCGAGGGCGAGGTCATCGAGGCGCTGCCCAACGCGATGTTCCGCGTGAAGCTCGACAACGAGCACATCGTGCTCGGTCACGTCGCAGGCAAGATGCGCCGGTTCCGCATCCGCATCCTCCCGGGTGACCGGGTGCGCTGCGAGCTGTCGCCCTACGACCTCGACCGCGCGCGCATCGTCTACCGCCACCGCTGACCCCGCGGGCGCCGATCACCGCCATGCGGCGTCCTCGGATCGCTCGAAAGGCTGACGCCTTCCTTCGGATCCTGCGTCCTTGCCTGGCGGCGCCGGCATCCCGCGGGGCCCGATGGATGAGTTTGACCTGATCGCGGCGCTGCGGGAGCGTTTCGACGCGCCGCCCGCACGCGTGCTCGTCGGCAGCGGCGACGACGCCGCGGTCGTGCGCGCACGACCGCTGAGCGTGACCTCGACCGACGCGATGGTCGACGGGGTGCACTTCCGCCTCGGCACCACGGCGAGCGCCGCCGACGCCGGCCACCGGGCGCTCGCGGGGGCGCTGTCGGACCTCGCGGCGATGGGTGCCGATCCCGGCGAGGCGTACGTCGCGCTCGGCCTGCCGCCCGGCTTCGCGCACGCGGAGGCGCTCGCGCTGGCGGACGCCATGGGCGCCCTGGCCCGCGCGTGCGGCGTCGCGGTCGTCGGCGGCGACGTCACGCGGGCGCCCGTCCTGACGCTCGTCGTGACCGTCGTCGGCTGGGCCGACGACGAGGCCGACATCGTCCGGCGCGCCGGCGCGCGGCCCGGCGACCTCGTCGGCGTGACCGGCACGCTGGGCGCCTCCGGGGCCGGCCTCGCGATCCTCGACGGCCGCGCCGAGGGGCCCACGGCGCTGACGGCCCGCCACCTGCGGCCGCTGCCGCGCCTCGCCGCGGGACGCGCGCTCGCGCGCGCCGGCGCCCACGCGATGATCGATCTCTCCGACGGCCTGGCCTCCGACGCCGCGCAGCTCGCGCGCGCCGCCGGTCTGACGCTGCGGATCGATCTCGATGCGCTCCCGGTCGCCGACGGCGTCGCCGACGTCGCGCGGCAGCTCGACGTGCCCGCGTGGGAGCTCGCCGCGGCGGCGGGCGAGGACTACGAGCTGTGCGTCTGCGTGGCGCCGGGCGACCGCGCGGCGGCCGAGTCGGCGGCGGCGCTGACCTGGATCGGCGACGTCGCCGCGGGCCCGCCCGAGGTCGTGCTGAGCGCGGCCGGCGTCGCCCGCGACGTGCACGGGTTCCACCATCGCCTCTGACTGACGGCGTGGCGCATCATCGCGGTGGCGACCGCCGGGGCGTCGATGACGTAGTCCGAACGCTGTACCTGCAGCTTGAGCTCTCCGATGCGCATCGCACGGTCCCTATCGAGCGCCGGGGCGCCGCGCTTGAGCGCGCCCCCGCTCGAGTCCGCACTCATACGGCCGCCCCGCGCGCCTGCGCGCCGACGAGACGGGCGAACACGACGATCCGCTGCGCGGCGCTGTAGAGCGGGTGACAGGCCGACAGCACGAGGCGGTCGAAGCCCACGCGCTTGATGACCGAGACCTCGGTCGGCGCCACGATGCGCCGCTTCTCGACCTCGTACGTGAAGCGCCCGTAGGGCATCTCGACGGAGATCTCGTCACCCTTCTTCAGCTTGTCGATGTTGCGAAACGGGGCGAGGTACGTCGTGCGGTGCCCGGCGATGGCGGTCGTCCCCGGCGCCCCGGGGAACGGCACCTCGTCGTAGATGCCGGGGCCCTTGCGCAGCGATCCGGTGTCGGTGCCGTCGACGACGACGAAGCTCGCGTCGATCTTCGGGATCCTGATGCGCCCCACGGCGTCGCCGGGCCGCGCGCTGACGCGCAGGCGCCGCGCGAGGAACGCCATCCGGCGGCGCTGGCTCGCGAGCGCGTCGAGCGCCGCGAGCTCGACCGCGCTGGGCTGCGCGAGCTCGAGGTCGTGCAGGTCGTTGCCGAGGCGGTCCTGGACGATGCGCGCGTAGATGCCCGAGACCGGCTCCTGCCAGAGGACCGTCAGCGCGGCGTCGGCGAGCATCAGCGCGCCGGCGATGATGAGGACCGTCGAGAGCGCGCGCAGAGGCCGTCGCATGTCGCTCATCGTTTCAGCGCCGACTCGGTGCCGCCGAGCGACCCCGGCCCCGCATAGCTCGTCGGCCCGCGGACGGTGATCGGGACCTGCGGCTCGTCGTCGTCGCGGCCGCGGGCGGCGACGAGCAGCGCCGATGCGCCGCAGCCGGCGAGCAGGCTCCACAGCAGGACGCTCGGCGCAGAGATGCTCCCGCCGGCGGCGAGCAGCAGGCCCTCCCAGCACGTCTGCACGAAGCCGAGGCCCAGCGACTGCCCCAGCGCCCGGAGGAGGATCGCCAGCGGCAGCGCGCCGAGCGCGACAACGGCGATCCCGAACCCCCGCCGCAGCCGGAACTCCGGCGCGAGCGCGAACAGCCAGAGGTGCAGCGCGGGCGCGGCGATCGCGGCAGCGTAGGGGTTGGTGATCCAGACGCAGATCGTCGCGACGAGCGCGACGAGCACGACGGCGAGCCCTGCTCCCGGCGCGGCCGCGTCGCCCGTCGCCCGCATGACGCGCAGGGCAGCGGGGCGCAGCCAGATCCACCCGAGGACGAGGACGAGCCCGGCCGCGATGAGCGCGGGCAGCTCGACGGGCAGCGCGCCGGGGGCGACGGGCGCGCCGGGCGCCGTGACGAGCCCGGTCGCTCCGAGCCCGAGGACGAAGAGCGCGACGAGCAGGAACGGCAGCGCGCTCGCGAGCGTCCAGCCGAGCCACGGCAGGAGCGCCTCGCGGCGGCGCAGCAGCGCCGCCACGGCGTCGGTCGCCGTGACGAGCACGGCGAGCAGGAGGGCCCCGGTGAAGAGCCGCACGGCCCAGCCGGGCACGACCTTGCGGCTCGTGAGCAGATCGCTGCTGGACGTCCCGGGGGTCAGCGGCCGCGACTGCGGCGCCGCGTCGAGGACCGTCACCGTCCGCAGCGCCGCGCGGCCGAAGGCCTCCAGGCGCTGGCTCGAGATCGGCGCGCCGGCGCGCGGCGGGACGTCGCCGTCGATCGACAGCAGGACCGACGGCAGGCCGGCCGCCAGCAGCGCGCCCTGCTCGCCGAACGTCGCGGGCAGCGCGAAGCGCGCGAACTGCGTCAGCGCGCGCGGCGGGCCCGAGCCCGAGCCGGTCTCGACGCGCAGCGCCTCCTGGACCGTCGCGCGCAGCTGCAGCGGCGTCGCCCCGAGCGCGTTGGACCACGGCGTCACGAGCGGCGCGCGGACGTTGCGCGACGCGAGGTCGCCGAGGACGATCACCGCGCCGACCGGGCCCGGGAGCGCGTCGGCGAGCGCCCGCGCCCCGGCGAGGCCGCCGCTGCCGCCGCTCGTGGAGACGAGCGTCAGCGTGCGGCGCGTCTGGCGCGGTGCGCCGAAGACGCGCGCGAACTCGAGCAGCGCCGCCGTGCCCGAGAGCTCGGCGTCGGCCCGCGAGCCGGCGGCGTCGCGATGCGCTACGACGACGATCCGCTCGTCGATCGTGCCGGTGCGCTCGGCGATGACCGTCCGCAGCGAGCGCGTGCCATCGATCGTCTTGGCCTCGCGGACGACGTTGCGCACGCGAAAGCCCGGCGAGGCGGACATCTCGGCGGCGACCGCGCCGGCGAGGCCCGCGTCGCCCGCCGAGCCCGGGCGGCGGTCGGGGAAGCGGTCGGCGAGCCCGGTGCGCGCCGTGTAGGCGCGGTTGAACGCGCGATCGCCCGAGAACGCGTCGGGCGCGATCGGGGTCGTCAGCGGGCGCGGCCGGTTCTCGACCGAGAACGCGAGCAGCACGAGCGCGAAGAGGACGGGGAGCAGCGCCGCCCGATAGATGCGCGGGTCGACCATCTCGTCGTCACACTATTGGGGATGGTGGATCGCGCTCCCCGCATCCTGCTGGTGGACGACGAGCATGCGATCCAGACGCTGCTCTCGTATCCGCTTCGCAAGGACGGCTATGACGTCGTGCAGGCGACCGACGGGCGGGCCGCGCTCGCCCGCTTCTCGGAGGGCAGCTACGACCTCGTCGTGCTCGATCTCATGCTCCCCCAGGTCGACGGTCTCGAGGTCTGCCGCCGGATCCGCGCCCGCAGCACGGTGCCGATCATCATGCTGACGGCGCGGGCCGAGGAGATCGACAAGGTCGTCGGCCTCGAGCTCGGCGCCGACGACTACATCACCAAGCCGTTCTCGATGCGCGAGTTCCGCAGCCGCGTGAAGGCCGCGCTGCGCCGCGCCGAGATGCAGCCCCACGACAGCGCGCCGGCGGGCGGCGCCGCGTTCGAGGTCCCCGGCCTGCGGATCGACTTCGACAAGCGCGCGGTCCGCGTGCGCGACACGCCGGTGCAGACGACGTTCGTCGAGTTCGAGATCCTCGCCGCGCTCGCGAGCCACCCGGGCCGCGTCTACACCCGCGAGATGCTGCTCACGCGGATCTGGGGCGACTCGGCCTACCGCGACCCGCGCACGATCGACGTCCACATCCGCCACCTGCGCGAGAAGCTCGAGCTCGACGCCAAGGCGCCCGAGTACCTCTTCACCGTGCGCGGCGTCGGCTACCGGTTCCGCGACTCGGACGCCTGAGGGCGGTTGGGGTCGGTCGTGCGACTGCGCTCGCTGCGAACCCGCCTGACGGTCCTTTCCTTCGCGGTGACGCTCGCCGCCGTCGCGGTGATCCTCTTCTACGTCGCGCCGCAGCTGGAGTCCTCGCTGCGCGAGCAGAAGCTGCGCTCGCTCACGACGACGGCGAAGGCCTTCACGCCGCTGATCGCCAGGCTCGTACGCAACAACGGCTCGGCCGACGACATCAACGACCTCGTCGCGCAGATCGGCGAGCGCTCGAACACGCGCGTGACGCTCCTGTCGGTCGGCGGCGGCACCGAGGGCCTGCAGCTCGTCATCTTCTCGGACTCGACGTCGCAGCTGCGGATCAACCCGCGCTTCGCCGTCGCCGACGTCGCGGCCCGCACCGGGCGCATCCAGACCGCGACCGAGTCTTCCGACCAGGCCGAGCTCGGCGAGGCCGCCGTCCCGATCCGCGACGAGGGCACCGTCAGCCGCGTCGCCGTCTTCTCGACGCCGCTCTCCGACGTCCAGGGCAACGTCGCGACGATCCGTCGTCAGATCCTCGTCGCCGGGGCGCTCGGCCTCCTGCTGGCGTTCGTCGGCGGCTTCCTCGTGTCGCGCTCGATCGCCCGCCGCGTCAAGACGCTCGAGCAGGGCGCCGAGAAGGTCGCCGCCGGCGACTTCACGGCGGTCTTCCCGACGAACCGCGACGACGAGCTCGGCCAGCTCGCGCGGGCGCTCGACGACATGCAGCGCCAGCTCGTCCGCCTGGAGTCCGCGCGCCGGCGCTTCATCGCGACGGCCTCGCACGAGCTGCGCACGCCGATCTTCTCGCTCGGCGGCTTCCTCGAGCTGATCGAGGACGAGGAGCTCGACGACGACACGCGGCGCGAGTTCGTCGGCGTCGTGCGCGAGCAGGTCGCGCGGCTGGGCAAGCTCGCGACGGATCTGCTCGACCTCTCGCGCCTGGAGGCGGGCTCGCTCGAGCTGCGCCCCGAGGAGACCGACCTCGCCGATCTCACGCGCGCGGTCTCGGCGGAGTTCGGGCCCGCGCTGGACAAGCACGAGTCGACGCTCGAGCTTCAGCTGGGCGCCGAACCGATCGAAACCGTCTGCGATCCTGAGCGCGTGGCCCAGGTCCTGCGGATCCTCATCGACAACGCGCTGACGCACACGCCACCGGGTACAGGGGTCATCGTGAGCGCGGAGCGCGACAACGGGGCGGTGCGCGTCGCCGTCCGCGACGACGGGCCCGGCATCGGCGCCGAGGCGGCGGCCCGGGTCTTCGAGCCGTTCTACACCTCCGACGACGCGCAGGGCTCCGGCCTCGGCCTCGCGATCGCGCGCGAGCTCGTGGGGCGCATGCGCGGCTCGCTCGAGGTCGACGCGGCGCCGGGCGCCACGACGTTCTCGCTGGAGCTCCCGGCGTGACCGTGCGCGCAGGGACGGTCCTCGCCGCGCTCCTCGCGGCGGTCCTCGCGCTCGCGGGGTGCGGCGGTGGCGCCGGCGACGACGGGACCGACACGACGGCCGCCGTCGGCGACGCGACGCGGACGGTCGACCGCACGACGACGGTCGAGGTCGTGCGGCGCGCGGCCGGCGACGACACCTTCGATCCGGCCGCGATCTACGACCGCGAGGCGCCGGGCGTCGTGACGGTCTTCAGCGTGCTCCCCGGCAGCGCGGACGGCCTCGGCGCCGGCGGCGGCAGCGGCCTGGGCTCGGGCTTCGTCGTCAACGACCGCGGGGAGATCGCGACGAACGCCCACGTCGTCACCGACGGCGAGGGGCGCGCGATCCGCAAGGCCAAGGAGGTCTACGTCGCGTTCGCCGACGGCAACGAGGTCTCGGCGAAGATCGTCGGCTATGACCCCAACGCCGACGTCGCGCTGCTGCGCATCGACCCCGCCGGCCTCACGCTGCGCCCGCTGCCGCTCGGCACCACCGCCGACCTGCGCGTCGGCTCGCCGGTCGCGGCGATCGGATCGCCGTTCGGCGAGCCGCAGTCGCTGTCGGTCGGCGTCGTCTCGGCCGTCAACCGCTCGATCACGTCGCTGACCGGCTTCGAGATCGCGGGCGCGATCCAGACCGACGCCGCGATCAACCACGGCAACTCCGGCGGGCCGCTCGTCGACGCCGGCGGCAAGGTGCTCGGCATCAACTCGCAGATCCAGACGAGTTCCGGCGGCGGCGAGGGCGTCGGCTACGCGATCCCCGCCGACACCGTCCGGCGCACGCTCGCCGCGCTGCGCCGCGACGGCACGGTGCACTACGCCTACCTCGGTGTGGCGACGACGCGGATCTACCCGCAGCTCGCGCAGCACTTCGGCCTGCCGGTTCGCAGCGGCGCCTGGGTGCAGGAGGTCGTGCCCGGCGGGCCCGCCGACGACGCCGGCCTGCGGGCCGGGACGCGGACGCAGCGCTTCCAGGCGCGCACCGTGACCGACGGCGGCGACATCATCACCGCAGTCGACGGCCACGCGCTGCAGGACGAGGAGGCGCTCGGCGTGCGGCTGCTGACGCTGCGCCCGGGCCAGGACGTGAGGCTGCGCGTCTACCGCGACGGCAGGCCACGCAACATCCGCGTGACGCTCGGCGAGCGCCCGCGGGCAACCGGCTCCGCGGCGCGGCCGTAGACTTGGCGGGGCTGATGGAACCTTCGACCAGGACGTCCGACGGCTCCTCCGCCGGCGCACCGTTGGTACTGGTGTCCAATCGCGGTCCGGTGACGTTCGACGTCGACGGCTCGTTCACCCGCGGGACCGGCGGTCTCGTCACCGCGCTCACCGGCCTGGCATCGCACCGCGACGCCGTCTGGATCGCCTCGGCGATGACCGAGGGCGACGTGCGCAAGTCGCGCGAGCGCAACGGCCGGGCGTTCGTCGTCGACACGCCGGCGGGCGAGTTCCACGTCCGGCTCGTCGTCTCCGAGCCCGAGGCCTACGACCGCTTCTACAACGTGATGGCGAACCCGATGCTGTGGTTCATCCAGCACTACCTCTGGGACCTCTCCAACGCGCCCGACATCCGCGAGAACGAGGTCCAGGCGTTCGAGGACGGCTACAAGGTCGTCAACGACGACCTCGCGACGGCCGTCCTCGAGCAGATCGAGGGCGAGTCCGAACCGGTCGTCATGGTCCACGACTACCACCTCTACACGTTGCCGGGGATCGTCCGCGCGGCGCGCCCGGACGTCTTCCTGCATCACTTCATCCACATCCCGTGGACGCAGCCCGACGCCTGGCGCGTGCTGCCCCGCGGCATGCGCAACGAGATCTTCGAGGGCGTGCTGGCCAACGACATCGTCGGCTTCCACACGCGCTCCTACCGCTGGAACTTCCTGCAGTGCTGCCGCGACCTGCTCGACCTCGACGTCGACTTCGAGCGCGGCGTCGTGCACCACAGCGGCCGCGAGACGTGGGTCCGCGCCTACCCGCTGCCGATCGACTACGAGGCGACGCGCAAGGTCGCGCGCAGCGAGCGCACGCAGGAGTTCGAGCAGGAACTGCAGCGCCGGCGCCGCGACCACATCATCCTGCGCGTCGACCGCGCCGACCTGTCCAAGAACGTCCTGCGCGGCTTCACGGCCTTCGACCAGTTCCTCGGCGAGCACCCGGAGTTCGCCGAGCGCGTGACGTTCATCGCGCAGCTCATGCCGTCGCGGATGGACGTCCCGGAGTACCAGGAGTACCTCGAGCGCATCGAGGCGCTCGTCGCGATCGTCAACCACCGTCACGGCACGCCCGACTGGATGCCGATCCAGCTCAAGCTCCGCGACGACCTCGAGGAGGCCGTCGCCGCGTACAAGCACTACGACGCGATGATCGTCAACGCGATGTTCGACGGGATGAACCTCGTCGCGAAGGAGGGGCCGCTCGTCAACGAGCGCCACGGGGTGTCGATCCTGTCGGAGAACACCGGCGCGCACGAGGAGCTCGGCGAGTTCGCGCTGAGCGTCAACCCGTTCGACATCAAGGAGACCGCGGACATGATCTACCGCGCGCTCACGATGAGCCCGGAGGAGCGTAAGCGGCGGTCCGACGGGCTCAAGGCGGCGGTCACGGCGCGCGACCCGGGCGACTGGATCGACGACCAGCTGGCGGACATCCGCGCGAAGGCCGCGGCGATGGCGAAGTCGGGCTCCTAACCGAACTCGTCACCGAACTCCGCCGCGGGGGCGGGGGTGCGGGCGGGTGGTGGCGGTGGCCGCGCCGGACGGCGGGGCGCGGGTCGCGATGGTGGCGCGAGCGGGCGCGGAGCCGGCGGCCGCGAGGCGGCGGCGGGCGCGCGCTCGGATCGGCGTCGCCGGGGGGGCGCCGGCGCCCGCCCGCGGCCCGGCTGCGGGCCCGCCGGCTGTGGGGCGAGCATCCGGGCCGTTACCGCCGGGGCGGGCGCGCTCGGCGCAGCCCGCGGGGCCACGGGCACGGGCCGCAGCGGCGGGAGCGCGGGCGGCCCCGGGCTCAGCCGCGGCCAGACGGCGACGAGCGCCGCGACCGCCACGAGCGCGCCCGCGCGAGCGACGTTCGCCCAGCGTACGCGGGCGTGCAGCGGCGGCGGACGGTCGTGGTCCATGCCTCCGATAGGGCGCGGCGGGAGGGCATTCGCCCCCCGATCGCTATCATCCCCGGCCGCGGCCACCCGCCGCCCCACCGCCATGCCTGCACACGACCCCCTCTACGACCTCGTCCTCATGCTCGACAGCGCGGCTCCGGACGAGCAGCGCGCGAAGGTGCTCGAGATGGTCGAGCGCACGATCGTCGGCGGCGGAGAGATCACGAACCAGCAGGACTGGGGCGTGCGCCAGACCTCGTATGAGATCGGGCACAAGACGGACGCCGAGTACCACCTCCTGCAGTTCCACGTCGCGACGCGCGAGGTGCTGGAGACGCTCCAGCGCACGCTGCGCATCAGCGACGGGGTGATCCGCTTCCGGATCATCAAGCTCGCGCCCGGGACCCCGGCACCGCCGGCGACCCGCCCCGAGCCGCGCCCGACGGGCATCGGCGAGCCGGTCGCCGCCGAGGCGCCCGCCGTGCCCGCCGAAGCCGTCGCGTAGCGCCGCTTCGCGTCAGATCGCCGCGCTTGCGCGCGACTGTGCGACTTAAGTGCGGAGAGAGCGGCGTCGTCATCCGGATCCGCCGATCCCGTGTCTAGACTCGCTCGCCGATAGTTCGTTCCCGAAAGAGGAGGCCGCAGATGGCCGCGACCAACATCAACCGCGTCGTTCTGACCGGCAATCTCACGGCTGACCCCGAGCTTCGCTCGCTGCCCAGCGGCACGTCCGTGTGCAAGCTGCGCGTCGCCTGCAACACGCGCCGCAAGGGCGCCGGCGGGGAGTGGGAGGACAAGCCCAACTACTTCGACGTCACCGTCTGGGGGGCGCAGGGCGAGAACAGCGCCCGCTACCTCAGCAAGGGCCGTCCCGTCGCGATCGACGGGCGCCTGGAGTGGCGCGAGTGGCAGGACAAGGAGGGCAACAAGCGCCAGTCGATCGACATCATCGCCGACTCGGTGCAGTTCCTCGGCGGGCGCGATGACGCCGGCGGTGGCTCCAACGGCTTCACGCCGCGCTCCGACGTCCCGGCCAACGTCGACGACTTCCAGCCGGTCTCGACGGGCGGCGGCGGGAGCAGCGCCGCCGACGACGACATCCCGTTCTGATCCGTCGCAGGGACTTCTCGGACGCATGATCCGGGCCTCCGCGATGCGGGGGCTCGTTGCGTTCCGGGCGCCGCCCGGCGCCTGCATACACCCTCGCCCGGCGGCTCGGGACCCGTCCGTGCCACAATGACGGGCCGCGCGCGGACGCCTGCGCGCAAATTCTTAAACCGACACAAGGACTTCGTCAGTGGCAAAGCAGCGCAACCGTGGCAAGCCCACGCGCCGACGTGACAAGAAGGGCGGCCCCGGCAGCGGCCGGCGCAAGCCGTGCCCGTACTGCAAGGAGAAGATCGAGCAGGCCGACTACAAGGACACGGCCACGCTGCGCAAGTTCATCTCCGAGAAGGGCAAGATCCGCTCACGGCGGATCACCGGCGCCTGCCGGCGCCACCAGAGCCAGATCGCCCGCGCCGTCAAGCGCGCGCGTGAGCTGGCGCTGCTGCCCTACGTCAACGAGGGCGGGCGCGACGATGCCGAGCGCGAGGGCCGGGGCGGGCGCGGCGGTCGCGGCGGCCGCGACGACCGCTAGCCATGCCGTCCGCCATCCTCCTGCAGGACGTCGAGCACCTCGGCGATCGCGGGGCCGTCGTCGACGTCTCCAAGGGCTACCTGCGCAACTACCTCATTCCGCGCAAGCTCGCGCAGCCCGCCACCGCCGGTGCGCTCGCCGAGGCCCGCCGCCGCGCGGACACCGCCGGCCGCGCGCAGCAGATCGCGCTGCAGAAGGCGACCGAGGACGCCGACGTCCTGAGCCGCACCGTCCTGACGATCAGCCAGCAGGCCGGCGATGACGGCCGCCTCTTCGGCTCGGTCACCAACCAGGACATCGCCGACGCGATCGAGGAGGCCCGCGGGCTGAAGGTCGACCGGCGCAAGATCCACCTCGACGAGCCGATCAAGAACGTGGGCACGTACGTCGTCGTCGTCGAGATCGCCGAGGGCGTCACCGCCTCGGTGAAGACGATGGTCGTCGAGCGGAAGTAGCCGACCTGCCGATCGCCGGCGTGGCGGACACGATCTGGGGCGTCGTCGGCGTGGTCGGCGGCGCAGCCTCGATCGTCCTGCTGGCGAGGTTCGCCGCCGCCGGGCACGCCGACCGCGACGCCGAGGACGCCGCGCGCGACTTCTACGACGCGCACGGACGCTGGCCCGACGAGCCGGAGTGACGCAGGCCCTGCGCGACGCCGACCTGCGTGCGCTGCGGCTGCGGGCGCAGCGACTGACCGGCCCGCCCGCCACGGGCGTCGCGGAGCTCGTCGCGCGATTGTGCGGGGTCCAGGCCCAGGATCCCGTCGCCGCAGCCCTCGCCCTGCGGGCCCGCAGCCGCGGCCTCGACCTCACCGCCGTCGAGCGCGCCCGCGACAGCGACCGCTCCGTCGTCTGGACCTGGGCGCTGCGCGGCACGCTGCACTACCTGGCAGCCGAGGACGCCGGCTGGCTGCTCGGGCTGCTCGGCCCGATCTTCGCGGCGGCGGGCCGGCGGCGGCGGCTGGCGCTCGGACTGGACGACGAGCAATGCGAGCGCGCGCTCGCGGCGTTGGCGCAGTTGCTGGCCGAGCGCGGTCCGCTCGCGCGCGGAGAACTCGTCGACGGGCTGATCGCCCGCGGCGTGGCGATCGATCGCAGCGGTCAGGCGCCGGCGCATCTCGTCGGCTACGCGGCGCTGCGCGGCGTCGTGTGCCGCATCGGGCCGTCGCGCGACCCGCGCTACGCCCTGCTCGACGACTGGCTCGGGGCGGCGCCGGTCGCCCTGGACCCCGACGCGGCGCTCGCGCGGCTCGCGTCGCGCTACCGCGCCGCACACGGGCCCGCGGAGCCGGAGGACCTCGCGGCCTGGTCGGGCATCGGCCTGCGGCGGGCGCGTCGCGGGTTCTCGCTCATCGACGACGAGCCTTCCGCTGCCGCACCGCCGCCGGCCGAGGGACAGGTCGCGCTGCTCGGCCACTTTGACCCCTACCTCCTCGGCTACGCGAGCCGCGACCTCGTGCTCGAGAGCCGCTTCGCAAAGCGCATACAGGCAGGTGGCGGCTTCATCCAGCCGGCGATCCTCGCCGACGGCGTGGTCGCCGGCACCTGGCGCCGCAACCGCCGCGGCGAGGAACTGCACATCACGCTGGAGCCGTTCGCGGAGCTCTCGAGCAGTGCGCTCCACGCGCTGGAGGTGCAGGCGCGCGACGTCGCCCGCTTCCTCGGTACCCGTCCGGCCCCCGTGCGAACATCTGTTCGCTAGCCCTACCGGTTCGTGACCGAAAGAAATTCGGCGGTGCGAGCGGGACTGTTCTTCGCCGTCCGCGCCGCGGCAACCTAGATTCACCCAGGCCTTGAGCAGCTACCCGGACTCCGCCCCGCCCGACCGCCCGCCCGCGCAGATCGCCACCGGCGTCGCGCCGCCGCACTCGCTCGAGGCCGAGCAGTCGGTCCTCGGCGGCATCCTGCTCAGCGACCGGGCGATGTACGGCCTCGTCATCGAGGAGGGGCTCAGGCCCGAGGACTTCTACCGCGAGCGCCACCGGCTCATCTACGAGTCGATGCTCACGCTCTACCGCGACTCCGAGCCGATCGACGTGCTGACCGTCAGCGAGCACCTGCGCAGCACCGGCAAGCTCGAGGACGCCGGCGGCAAGGGCGCCGTCGACGAGCTGACCGGCGGCGTCCCCGGCCTCGGCGGGATCCGCCGCTACGCGCAGATCGTGCGCGAGCACGCGCTCATGCGCCGCCTGCTCAGCACGACCTACGAGATCCAGGCGTCGGTCCTCAACCATGCCGCGGCCCCGCGCGAGCTCGTCGAGCAGGCCGAGCGCGCGATGCTCGAGGTCGCCCACGACGACCGCCAGAAGGACTTCCGCACGATCGAGGAGATTCTCGACGACGAGCTGAAGAAGATGGAGCGCCTCTCGCGCGAGCACACCTCGCTCACCGGCACCCCGTCGGGGTTCCGCGACCTCGACGAGATCACCGGCGGCTTCCAGCCCGGCAACCTCATCATCATCGCCGCGAGGCCGTCGATGGGGAAATGCAATAAGGGTTCGACACTCGTCTATGACCCCCTGACGGGCGCACGCCGCCGACTTGATGAGCTCGTCGGGCTGCATGAGTCAGGCGAGGAGGTCTGGGTCGCAGCGCTCGGGCCTGACCTGCGACTGCGTCGCGCGCGCGTCTCTGCGACCTTCCGCAACGGCGTCAAGCCACTCTTTCGCGTTACGACCCGCCTCGGCCGCCGGACAGATCTGACCGCCAACCATCCGCTGCTGACGCTCGACGGCTGGAAGCGTGTCGATGAGCTGGAGCCGGGCTCGCGCGTCGGCGTTCCCCGCAGCCTGCCGCGGCCCGATCAGCCGCAGTACATGCCCGATGACGAGATCGTGCTGCTCGCGGGCCTCATCGGCGACGGGAGCATCATCAGGAGTACGCCGTCGTTCACCTTCGCTCCCGATTCCATTGTCGCCGACGAGATGCGGGCTGCGACCGAGGCGATCGGGGGCCGCTGGCACGAAGCCGCCAAGTCACCGACGAACCCGAACCGCAACGCGTACCTCAGCGGCGAGAGCCGGACCACCGGCAACCCGGTCACCGAGCTCTGCCGACGCCACGGCATCCTCGGCAAACGCTCCGAGGACAAGTTCGTCCCCGATGCGATCTTCGGACTCGGCGAGCGCCAGATCGCCCGGTTCCTCGGGATCCTCTACGCCTGCGACGGGCACATCTACGCGACCGACCGCCTGCGTCAGATCGGTTACTCGACGATCAGCGAGCAGCTCGCCCGCGACGTCCAGCACCTACTCCTCCGGCTCGGGATCGTCTCCTGCATCCGGACCCTCAAGCGCGACGTCTACGAGGGCACGGAGAAGGTCGCCCGCGAAGTGCGGATCACCGGGCAGGCCGGCATCGAGCGATTCTGCAACCTCATCGACGTCTGCGGGAAGGCGCCGCAGGCCGGCCGCGCGCTCGCGGGCCTGAAGACCGTCGGGAACGGCACGAACGTCGACACGCTCCCGGTCGCGATCTGGGATCGCGTCCTGTCGGTGAAGGGCGCGCGCGTGTGGGCCGAGGTGAGCCGGGCGGCGGGCCACCCGGCCAACCACAACTGGCATGTGGGCACCCGTGGCCTCTCGCGGCCGCAGCTGCAGAAGATCGCCGACTGGAGCGGCGACGACGAGCTGACCGACCTCGCGACCTCCGACGTCTGGTGGGACGAGATCGTCTCGATCGAGCCCATCGGCGAGGAGGAGACGTACGACCTCACCGTGCCGGTCCACCACAGCTTCGTCGCCGACGACCTCATCGTCCACAACAGCGCGCTCGTGACCAACATGGCCGAGAACGCCTCGATCGAGCATGGCAAGCCGGTCGCGCTGTTCTCGCTGGAGATGTCCGAGTCAGAGCTCGCCCAGCGCTTCGTCGCGTCGCAGGCGCGGATCAAGGGCGACGAGCTGCGCAAGGGCCGCGTCGCAGACGCGAAGTGGCCGAAGATCCTGGAGGCCTCGGCGCGGCTGGCGGCGGCGCCGCTGTACATCGACGACTCCTCCGACGTCGGCATTCTCGAGATCCGGGCCAAGGCGCGGCGCCTGCACCAGCAGTCGCCGCTGGGGATGATCATCGTCGACTACCTCCAGCTGCTGCGGCCGGACGGGCGCGTCGAGTCGCGTGTCGAGCAGGTCGGCCAGATGAGCCGAGGGTTGAAGATCCTCGCCCGCGAGCTCAACGTGCCGGTCATCGCGCTGTCGCAGCTCAGCCGCGCGGTCGAGTCGCGGACCGACAAGCGCCCGATCCTGTCGGACCTCAGGGAATCGGGCCAGATCGAGCAGGACGCCGACCTCGTCGCCTTCATCTACCGCGAGGAGTACTACGACAAGGAGACCGAGCGCGCGGGCATCGCGGACATCATCATCGCCAAGCACCGCAACGGCGCGCTCGGCGACGTCGAGCTGACGTTCGCCAAGGAGTATCCGAAGTTCCTGAACTACACCTCGCCGGAGCGCTACGGGTAGCGGGTGGGTGACGATGGCCGCCCGTGAAGTCGGTCGGCCGTTGGACGGCCGGCGAGCGGGGTGGTCGGCCGTCGGGGCATGAGATGTCGGTGCCGCGCCGACGGCCTGCCGCGGGCTCGATCGGGTGTCCGATCTCGCCGATGCAGACCGGTGTCTCGAACATCGCGAGAATGGGCAGAGGCCTGACATGCGTGACCTTCGACTGACCGTCGTGCTCGCCATGCTCGTCGCCGCATCGCTGGCTTGCACAGTCGCGGGCGGCGCGCTTGCGGCGCCGGCGCGGGCGCCGCAGGCGGTCGTCGAGCTCGCCAAGGCCTCGCCTGTTCGCGAGTACGCGGGCTGGCTGGTGTTCAGCCGCTGGGACGGCTCGGCGTACCGTCTGAGCACGTGGCACGCCGGCACGGTCCGCGACCTGCCGGTGCGCAGTCAGAGCGCCGTCTTCGACGCCGACGCCGGACCGGACTCGTCGGGCAAGGCGTCGGTCGCCGTGTCGCTGTGCGACGGGTCGTGCGATTTGTTCGTGATCGGCTTGGAGCCCGGCGACCGGCTGCGGCCCGTGCGCAACGCCAACACGACCGGTCACGACGAGATCGCGCCGACGGTATGGAAGGGCCGCCTCGCCTACGCGCGCCGCTACGGGCCCGACAAGATCGTTCCGTACACGAAGCAGCTCGTGGCGCCGCGGTCGCGTCCCTCCGACCGGATCGGGACGCTGCCGGCCCGCCGCTGCGGAGCCGTCGACGCGCCGACGTGCCGCGTCATCAAGCACACCGAACTCGCCGGGATGGAGCTGTGGGGCCGCTGGATCGCGCAGAGCTGGCGCTACCAGCCCGACGGGTTCCCGGGCTTTCGCCAGAACGAGATCCGCCTGACCAACGCCTCGCGAAGCGACACGCGCCAGATCGCTTCGATGGTCTCGGGCCTCGGCGGCCAGACGTACCTCGGGCCGTCGATCGCCGGCGGACGCGTCGCATTCTTTCGCGCCTGCCAGGGCGACCCCGGTGGCTGCTTCACCAACGACTCCGGCGCAATCCGCTACCGCATCTCCAGCGGCCGCTACGAGCTCGCCGGCGCCCGTGAGAACTGGTCGGCATGGGCTTGGAGCGGAGTATCGGACTACCACGTGCCGTCCGCGTTCGCGTGCTCCGGCGGGGATCCCGGCATACCCACGGAGCCGTGCGGGATCGTCCGCCGGATCGGGTTGGCGTGGAAGCGGGTCGCCGGGCACGTCATCGGCGGATGAGTCGTGGCCGGCCTTTTTTGTCGGCGGCGATGTCTCTCCTGCCTTCTTGCGACGTTCGTCGCAGCCGGTCTCCTCGCCTCCCCCGCAAGCGCGCGGCGCGACATCCGCGTCGGCGTCGGCGACCAGAGCCTGCGCATGTTCGGCGACCCCCACTTCAAAGCCCTGGATCTGCGTCAGGTCCGCTACTTCGTGCCGTGGAACGCGATCCACCAGACCGACCAGCGCCTGGCCCTGCGCGCCTGGGTCAAGAAGGCCCGCGGCGCCGGCATGCGACCGCTGATCCACATGTCGACCACGACGTTCGCCCCCAAGCAGGCGCCGCGACCCTCCGTGGCGCATTACGCCCGCGACGTTGGGCGCCTGGTGCGTTACCTGCGCAGACTCGGCGTCCGCGACTTCGGAACGTTCAACGAGGCCAACCACCAATCCGAGCCGACCTGGGACACGCCCAACCACGCCGCCTTGTACTTCAAGGCGATGTACCGCGCCGTCCACCGGCACTGCTCGACGCGTTCCTGCCGCGTCGTCGCGCTCGATGTCCTCGACCAACCCGGTGTCGAGCGCTACATCCGGCGCTTCTATGACCGCCTCCACACCTCCATCTGGCTGCGCCGCGCGAAATTCATCGGCATCCACAACTACTCAGACGTCAACCGCGGCAGCCGCGTCCGCACTCGGGGGATCATCAAGGAAGTCCGCCGCCACGATCGCCAGGCCCGCTTCTGGTTCACCGAAACCGGCGGCCTGGTCGGGTTCGGCAAGAACTTCCCCTGCGACCCGAACTCTCCCGCCTCCGTCGCCCATGCCGAGTTGCGCGCGGCCACCGCGGACCGCCACGTCTTCGAACTGGCCAACACCTACCGCTCGGTCGGCGTCCAGCGGATCTACCTCTACAACTGGTATGGGACCAACTGCGCCCCCCGCGCCGACCCAGCGGGCCGCGCCCCCGATGAGCTCGCCGGCTTCGACGCCGGCCTGGTCCGCATGGACGGCACCCCACGCCCCGGCCTGGCCCGGCTCGTGGCCGCTCTACGGGGAAGCTTCAAGCGATAGGCCATCGCTGTGGGCACGATGGCGGAGCGCCGCACGAACGCCGCCCAGCGCCGGTACCCTGCCGCGCGATGCAGATCGCGCCCCACGAGCTGCCGCACACGATCCCCGCCCTCCTCTCGCCCGAGGAGTGTCTCGCGCTCACGCGCGAGATGGACGCCGCCTTCCAGCAGCAGGCCGAGGTCTGGCTCGGCGAGGACTTCGGCGTCGACCCCGCCAGCCGGCTTGGCGCGATCGCGGAGCTCTGCGACGCCACCCAGGAGCTCGTCCAGGACCGGCTCTGGGAGGTCATGCCGGTGCTCGAAAAGCTCTACCGCTGCGAGATCTCCCACATCAGCGCCGCGACGGCGCTCATCTACGATCGCGGCGACCACTTCGCCGCCCACTCCGACGGCGGCGTCGACCGCAACGCGCCCCCCGAGATCGCGCGGCGGCGCATCTCGCTCGTCGTGGCCCTCAACGACGGCGCCGGCGAGCGGCCCGACTTCTGCGGCGGCGAGCTGCGCTTCCACCCCGGCTGCCCGCCCGGCCAGGCGCCGGCCGCCGGCGCCGAGATCATCGAGGTCCGCAGCCGCCCGGGCCTGCTCGTCGCGTTCGCGTCGCCGCTCGTGCACCAGGTCATGCCTGTCAGCGCCGGGCGGCGCTACTCGCTCGCGCTCTGGGCGCTGGCGCCCGCGGCCTGACCGGCGGCGCGTGAGCGCCAGAAGGCGAACGCGGCGACAGCCAGGATCGGCGACAGCTCCAGGAGCCCGAGGCTCCAGTGTCCAGCGTGGGCGATGACCAATGTCATGCTCCGACCTCCTGGGTCGTGGGTGGATGGGCGCGACCGTGGCCGGGGATGGCGGTTGGCCATCCCCGGCCGTCGCGCGGGGGCTTACGCCGTCGCGACCCGGCGCGAGCCGCCGACCGGGCTCGCCAGGCCGACGCCGATGCCGGTGACGGCGATCGCGAGGTGCAGCAGGTTGTCGGCGGTGTTGATCGGGATGATCGAGAGCAGGTAGCCGCCGTCGCCGACGATGAAGCCGAGGATCGTGACGAGCACGTAGACGGCGCCGTAGCCGATCGCGAACATCCGCGCCTTGGCGGCCGTGCCGACCATCGCCAGGCCGACGAGGCCCGACAGCAGGTGCACGACGTTGTGCCAGCCGTTGATGTCAAAAGCGATGAGCGTGCCGCGCTGCGCACTGTCGCCGACGCCGAAGCTGGGCTCGACGAAGAACCCGATGATGCCGACGAGCACCAGCACGACGCCGAGGACCAGCGTGTAGACCTGCGCGAGTGACTTCTGCTGCATGATGTGCCTCCTGAAGACGTGAGTTACAGAGGTGTTCGTTCGCGCCAACGCGAGCGGATCACCGCCCGCTCGCGATCGCCGGATCGCGCCCGGCCGGCGCGCGCGCCCCGGGTTCTTCCGCAGATAGCGCGGACGCCGCCGCGAGGCGCCTGCGCGTGACCTAATCTCGACGTCGTGATGCGCGCCGCCACCCGCAAGCCCTCCGGCGACGACCGCTGCCCCTTCGACCTCTGCGACGGCACCGGCTTCGTCGTCGACGAGGCCACCAACGACGCCAGCGACTGCCGCTGCCGCGCCCAGCGCGTCAGCCGCGCCCGCGCGCGGTCGCTCAGCGGGATCATCCCGCGCAAGTACCGCGGCGTGTCCTTCGACCGCCCGCCGGTCACGGAGATCGCCGCCCCCGTCACGGCGGCCGTGCGCCGCTACGTCGGCCGCATCGACGACAATCTCGCCGCCGGTCGCGGGCTGTGGTTCTTCGGTTCGGTCGGCACCGGCAAGACGACGCTCGCGATGCTCGTCTCGCGCCACGCGCTGGAGGCCGGCCACAGCGTGGCGATCTACTCGCTCCCGCGCCTGCTCGCGCAGATCCGCACGACCTTCGACGACGACCGCGGCAACTCCTACACCGACCTGCTCGACCGGCTGACGGCCGTCGACCTCCTGCACATCGACGATGTCGGCGCCGAGAAGACGAGCCCGTGGGTCCTCGAGCAGCTCTACGCGATCGTCAACGCCCGCTACGAGGACGAGCGCGCGGTGATCATCACGACGAACCTCGAGCGCGAGGAGCTCGCCGAGCAGATCAACGAGCGGACCGTTTCGCGCCTGGAGGAGATGTGCGAGGTGCTCCCGCTGTGGGGCGCCGACGCCCGCCAGCAGCGGCCGGGCGTCCGGTCGGCCTAAACTCCCGTACGTATGCCAGGGATCTGCATCGTCGGTGCCCAGTGGGGGGACGAGGGCAAGGGCAAGGTCGTCGACCTCCTTGCCGAGAAGGCGGACGCCATCGTCCGCTTCCAGGGCGGCAACAACGCCGGCCACACGATCATCCGCGACGGCGAGGTCTTCAAGTTCCACCTCATCCCCTCGGGGATCCTCTATCCCGGCAAGCGCTGCATCATCGGCAACGGCGTCGTCATCGACCCGAAGGTCCTCACCGGGGAGCTCGACGCATTGCGGACGCGCAAGATCGACACGAGCGGGCTGCGCATCAGCGCCAACGCCCACGTGATCATGCCGTACCACATGCTGCTCGACACGGCCGGCGAGACGAAGCTCGGCAAGCTGCAGATCGGCACGACGCGGCGCGGCATCGGCCCGGCCTATGCCGACAAGGCCGCCCGCCTCGGCATCCGCATGCAGGACCTCCTCGACGAGAAGATCCTCAAGAAGAAGATCACCGCCGCGATCGACCCCAAGCGCCTGAGCCTGCGCCCGTACATCAAGGACCCGTCGCTGGACCTGCAGGCGATGACGGAGGCCTACCTCACGTTCGGCCACCGGCTCGAGCGCCACATCGCCGACTGCGCGCGGATCGTCTGGGACGCGCTCGACGCGGACAAGCTCGTCCTCTACGAGGGCGCCCAGGGCGCGCTGCTGGACATCGACCACGGGACCTATCCCTTCGTCACATCGTCGAACCCGATCGCGGGCGCGGCCTGTGTCGGCGCGGGCGTCGGCCCGAAGGACATCCACGAGGTCTGGGGCATCGCGAAGGCCTACGTCACGCGCGTCGGTTCGGGGCCGTTCCCGACCGAGCTGCACGACGAGGTCGGCGAGGAGATCCGCACGCGCGGGGGCGAGTTCGGCACGACGACGGGCCGCGCGCGCCGCACGGGCTGGCTCGACATCCCGGCGCTGCGCTACGCCTCGCGCATCAACGGCCTGACGTCGCTGGCGATCACGAAGCTCGACGTCCTGTCGGGCTTCGAGAAGATCAAGGTCGCGATGAGCTACAGCGGCCTCGACGACGCGAAGTTCACCGACTTCCCCTACCACCAGTCGGTGCTGCACCACTCGCGCGGCGAGTACATCGAGCTCGACGGCTGGACCGAGGACATCACCGAGTGCCGCACGCCGGGCGATCTGCCGACCGCCGCGCGCGACTACCTCGCGTTCATCGCCGAGCAGATCAAGGTCCCGATCGCGCTCGTCGGCGTCGGACCCGGTCGCGAGCAGATCATCTGGATGCAGGACCAGCCGCAGCTCGCGGCGGCGGCGGCGTAGGCGCGTCGAGGCCGCGACGCAGCGCCTGGCGCGCGAGCGACGCCGCCGACAGCAGCGCCAGCGCGGCGAAGGCGATCTGCACGCTGACGATGCCCTCCTCGGTCCAGTAGACGTCGTCGAGGCGCAGCAGCAGCGCCGACTCGTCGAGCGTCAGCGCGACGCCCATCCCGAACGGGATCGCGAGCAGCGGATCGAGCGTCGCGTCGCGCGAGATGACCGACGCGCCGCCGGCGAGGAACGCGAGCACGATCCCGGGGACGAAGTGGTGGATGTGGCGCTCGCCGACGAACACGTCGCGCAGGACCCGTCCGCCACCGCCGCGGCGGCGGATGACGTACGTCGACACGCGCGCGCCGGCGAACGTCAGGGAGAACGAGCCGAGGAGGTTCAGCAGCGCCGTCTCGCGCGTGGTCATGCTCTCGTAGCCCGCGACGGCGACGGCGACGGTCTCGCGCATCGCGAGGTCGGCGGTGTCGATCGGGTCAAGCTCCGGATGCTCGCGGACGCGCTCGCGCAGCACGCGCGCGATCTCGGTGCCGAGCACCGCTGCGGTCAGGCCGAACGCCGCGACGCCGAGGGCGACCGTCCCGCGCTCGACGCGCATCCGCCGGCGCCGGGCCCACGGCAGCTCGACGGCGCCCGGCAGCCGCAGCCCGCGGGTGGTCAGGACCACTGCTCGAGCAGGTCCTCGTCGGGCACGTCGCGCACCATCCGCGCGGGGACGCCCATGACGACCTTGCGCGCTGCGACGTCGCTCGTGACGACGGCGCCGGCGGCGACGAAGGCCTCCTCGCCGACCTCGACGCCCGGCAGCAGGAGCGCGCCGCCGCCGATGCGGCAGGCGCGCCGCAGGGTCGCGCCCTGCAGCTGGAAGTCCTTGGGGTGGCGGCCCATGTGGTCGTCGTTCGTCGTCATCGCGCAGGGGCCGAAGAAGACGTCGTCCTCGATGACGCTGAAGGCCGTGACGTAGCCCTGCGACTGGATCCGCACGCGCGCGCCGATGCGGACGTCGTTGTCGACGCCGGTCGCGCGCCCGACGACGGTCTCCGGGCCGATCGTCGTGCGCTCGCGGACGAAGGCCTGGTCGCCGACGATCACGCCGGCGCCGATGTGTGACCCGGCGAAGATGATCGCCTGCGCGCCCACGACGACCCCGGCCGCGAGGACGAGCGGGTCGAGATCGCCGCGGCGGGCGCTCGAGCGCGGCGCGAGCTTCGGCGCCTTGCCGAGCACCGCGTGGTCGCCGATCGTGCAGTCGTCGCCGATGACGACGCCGTCGTGGACGACGACGTGGGCGCCGAACGTCACGTTCTCGCCGACGGACGCCGTCGGGCTGAGCACGAGTCCGGGGGCGCTGGGGGCGTCCGTCATGAGCGCTGCAGCCTAGCCATCGCCGCCGCGACCCGAGCGCCGGCGTGCCCGTCGCCGTAGAGCTCGGGGCGCTCGTCGGGCGCGGGGCGCGCGACGGCGGCGCGCGCGGCATCGGCGTCGAGGTCGACGAGGACGTTCCAGCCCGTCTCGACCGTCTCGACCCACTCCGTGCTGTCGCGCAGCGTCACGCACGGGACGCCCGCGAGGTAGGCCTCCTTCTGCACGCCGCCGGAGTCCGTCAGGACCGCGCTCGCCCGCGTCAGCAGCGAGGTGAAGGCGAGGTAGCCGAGCGGCGGGCGCACGATCGTCCCCGCGCCGAGGCGGTCCAGGAGCCCGGCCTCCTCCAGCCGCGCGCGGGTGCGCGGGTGCAGCGGCAGCACGACCGGCGCGTCGAGCGCGAGCAGCAGGTCGACGAGCGCCGCGAGGCGCCGCGGGTCGTCGACCGTGCCGGCGCGGTGCGCGGTCGCCAGGACATACCCGCCGGGGCTCACGCCCGCGTCGCGCAGCGGCGCGTCGTCGGCGGCGGCGCGCGGCGCCAGCAGGCGCGCGACGTCGGCCATGACGTCGCCGACGATCTCGACCGAGCCCGCAACGCCCTCGCGCGCGAGGTTCGCGGCGGCGCCCGCGGAGGGCACGAGCAGCAGGTCCGCGAGATGGTCGGTCATGACGCGGTTGAGCTCCTCGGGCATCGCGCGATCGAACGAGCGCATCCCGGCTTCGACGTGGGCGACGGGGATCCCGGCCTGGGCGGCAGCGAGCGCCCCGGCGAGCGTCGAGTTCGTGTCGCCGTAGACGAGCACGGCATCGGGCGCCTGCTCGCGCAGGAGGTCGCCGAGCGCCGCGAGCATGCGGGCGGTCTGCGCGGTGTTCGTGCCGCCGCCGAGGGCGAGCTCGATCTCCGGCGGCGGCACGTCGAGCTCGCGGACGAAGATCGCCGACAGCTCGTCGTCGTAGTGCTGCCCGGTGTGGACGAGCAGCTCCTCGTGCTCGGCGCGCAACGGCCCCGACACCGCCGCGGCCTTGACGAACTGCGGGCGGTTTCCGATGACGGTGACGATCTTCACTACTACTGCTGGGCGAGCTCCGCCGCGATGTGCTCGCGCACGCGCTCGGCGGCCGCGGCGGAGAGCGGCCCGGGCGCGGCCGCGACCGGCGTGCCGTCGATCGCGTGCACGGGGTGCACCTCGCGCAGAGACGAGGCGAGGAACGCCTCCTCGATCGTGCTCAGGTCGTCGAGCGTCGTGACGCGCTCCGCGACGTCGGTCGCCGCGAAGAGGACGCGACGGGTGATCGAGTCGAGGATCCGGTCCGACAGCGGCGGCGTGTAGAGCCTGCCGGCGAGGCCGTAGACGAACGACGTCGTCGGGCCCTCGAGGATGCGGCCGTGCGGGGAGACGAGCAGCGCCTCGTCGGCCCCGGCCTCCTTGGCAAGGCGGATCGCGAGCATGTTCGCGCCGTAGGACAGCGACTTGACGCCGTCGAGCAGGCGCGTCGGCGAGTACGTGATCGTCGCGAGCGCGATCGTGTCGGGCAGCGGCTTGAGCGGCTCGACGAGGCCGATCCGGCGCCCGCCGCGCGTCACGACGAGGCGCAGGCAGCCGTCGGCGCGCTCGGCCTGCGCGAGGATCGCCGCAACGTCGGCGCGCACGACCTCGACGTCGAAGGGCAGGCGGATGGCGGCGGCGCTGCGCGCCATGCGGTCGAGGTGCGGCTCGAGCCCGAACGGGCGGCCGTCGTAGAGGCGGACGACCTCGAAGACGCCGTCGCCGCGCAGCAGGCCGTCGTCGGTGACCGGGATCTGCGCCTGGGCGGCGTCCATGATCGTGCCGTCGAGGATCGCGAGCATCCCGCCAGGGTAGTCGCCCGCGCGGCCCGGCGGCCGCCGGCGGTCAGGACTGCGCCGTCGTGACGGCGGCGCTCACGGGTACACCTGTCTGCCGCCGTCGTCGAGGATCACGATCGCTACGGAGGGACAGACGCGGGCGGCCTCCAGCCAGAGGTCGTCGGGACCGTCGCCGATGATGACGGCGACGTCGTCGATGCGGAAGATCTCGGGCGCGATGTCGGCGCAGTCACCGTGGGCGGCGCAGGCGAACGCGTCGATGCGGGCGGTGTAGGGCATGGCGGTGGTCCTTTCAGGCTGCGAGGAGGGCACGGGCGCGGGGCAGTTCGTGCGGGCGGTTGGCCAGCAGCACGGCGACGGGCGATCCTCCGCGCGTGTAGGTGACGCGGAAGTCGCGGGCGGCGAGGTCGCCCTCGACGGCGGCCTCGTCGGCGAGCGCGGCGTGCCCGAGCATCTGCAGGCGCACGTCGTAGAGGTCGCTCCAGAAGCTCGCCTGCGGCGCCGCGACCGCGTCGTGGCCGAGCATCGCGCGCGCCGCCGCGGCCCCCTGGCGACCGGCGGCCTCCCAGTGCGCCCCGGGCAGATGAGCACCGGCGACGGGGTCGAACGTCGCGGCGGCGTCGCCGGCGGCGAAGATGTCCGGGAGCGCGGTGCGGCCGCTGCCGTCGGCGCGGACGGCATCGTCGCCGAGGCCGTTGCCGGCGGTCCAGGCGACGTCGGACCGGACCCCGATACCGACGAGGACGTGTGCGCACGGCAGGCGCCGGCCGTCGTCGAGGACGACGCGCTCGGCGCGACCCGCCCCCTCGACGCCCACGACCATCCGCCCGAGCACGACGTCGACGCCCTGCGCGCGATGCAGATCGGCGAGCCACCCGGCCATCGCGCTGCCGAGGAGCCCCAGCAGCGGCGCCGGCAGCGCCTCGACCAGGGTCACCGCGACGCCGGCGGCGCGCCCGGCGGCCGCGACCTCCTGGCCGATGAAGCCGCCGCCGACGACGACCAGCGGGCGGCGGCCGTGCAGCGCGGCGTGAAGCGCGAGCGCATCGTCGAGCGTGCGCAGCGTCGTGACGTTCGCAAACCCGCGCAGTGGCGCCGGCAGCAGCGGGCGCCCGCCGGTGGCGATCAGCAGCTGGTCGTAGCCGACCGCGCCGCCGCCGGCGAGCGTCACCGTCCGCCGGCCTGCGTCCAGCCCGACGGCGGGCGTGCCGAGCAGCAGCTCGACGCCGTGCTCTTCGTACCAGGAGGCCGGCCGGAACGCGACGGCCCCCGCCGCGGCGGCGTCGGCGAGGACGGCCTTGGAGAGCGGCGGCCGATCGTAGGGACGGTGCGCCTCGGCGCAGAGCATCCGCACGCGCCCGTCAAAGCCGCTGCGGCGCAGCGTCTCGGCGCAGCGCTGGCCGGCCAGGCCGCCCCCGGCGATCACCACACCGCCGGTCATGCCGTCACCGCGAGCGGCTCGGACTCGGCGCGGCGCGGGCGCAGCCCCGCGTGGCGGACGACGAGCAGCGCGAACGCCGGGACGACCGCGAGGCCGATGGCGACGAGGAACCACACCTGGCCGGCGTCGGTGCCCTGGCCCAGGGCGTGCCCGATCCCCAAAAGCCAGGCGACCGCCGTGAGCCGGTGCAGCCGGCGCCAGCGCGCCATGCCGATGCGCGTCCGGGCGTAGTAGGAGAGGCCGAGGATGATCATCGCCCAGCCGGCGAAGATGCCGGCGGTCATCCAGAGGCGCTGGAAGCTGCTGGCGAACGGGAGCGCGATGTCGGCGACGCTCGGGTGCAGGTAGCCGTCGCCCAGCAGCACGACGGCGTGGACGACGAGCGCGACGATCGTCGCCAGCGAGAGCGCCTCGTGCGTCACGCGCATGTCGGGGCCGCGGCGCTTGACGAGCCGGCCGCCCATCATGAGCCCGACGCCGACCGAGGCGCTGGACAGCAGGAGCGCCGCCGTGCCGGCGGCGCGGCTGGTGAGCCAGAAGAGATGCGTGTGGGCGGCGAGCGCGAGCATCAGGACTGAGATGTCGAGACGGGCGTCAGCGCAGCCCCGGAGGAGTCGCCGGAGCGCGCCGTCGTCTGGCCGGTTGCGCTCGTCGAGGCGGTGACCGACGCCGCGGCGGTCGTGGGCGAGGTCGTGGCGAGCGAGCCGCTCGCCGCGATCGCCCCCCAGGCGAGGACGAAGCTCGCGAGGGCGCCCGCCACGACGCGGCGGCGCAGCATGGAGATGCGGCGCACCCGAGCTGCCAGCCGCGCCTGCACCATGGCCTTCTGGTTGTCGGTGGGGGTGTTCATGGGCGCCATCCTCGATGGCGCCCGTGAGGAGACCCTGGACGCTTGCTGAGAAGCTGCTGGGCGTCCGCTACCGGCCGGAGCCATCTTGCGGCGATAGCAGTGCCCCCGCCAGGGATCGAACCTGGAACCTTCGGATTAAGAGTTGCCTATTTCTTGTCGACTGTCGAGGCCGGCCAGGCAACGCCGACAGCAATGTGAGCGAGACCGTGAAGTGACCGGCTGCCGGTGTCGACGTGCGACCGCTCCCAGGCGAACGCAAGCGCAGACGCCTCCCAAGGCAGATCGCGGAGCATTCCGAGCCGCGCGGGGGACTGCGACCCGGCCGCCGTCGGGCACGAGCAGCGGGTGCTACCACCGCTGATAGCGGGCGCTCTGCGCGCTCGAAAGGCCGGAGGCCCTGCGCCCCGCGGGTTGCGCATGCTCTGGGAGATGCCCCGGCTTCGCGGCTCGAACCAGCCGCGCCGGACGGCCTCGCCGGCGTCCCGATCGCCGCTGGTTTGTCGGCGCGTGACTTCTCGCCGCGCCTGTGGGCGGTCCGCATCTAGGCGGCGCTCGCGGTGCGCGGTGCCGCCGGCGGGATCACGGCTTCGTCCCGGCGGCAACGATGAGCTCGTCGTCGCGGTAGGTCGATCACCAGTGCCGGCAGCCCGGCCACGCGGCGCGCCAGCAGGCGCAGGACGTCAAGCGTCGCCTCATCGGCCCAGTGGAGGTCCTCGAGGACAAGGATCCGCGGGCTGCGCAGCGACCGGGCCAGGGCGGCCAGCAGCTCGGCGGGCGGTGGTCCGCGCTCGGCTAGCGCCTGCAGCTCGCCGCCGCTCTCAGCGGCGATGTCGAGCAGCGGCCCGAGCGGTCGCGGCGTGAACAACGCATCGCAGGCGCCTGTCAGGACCGGCACGCCGGGGTGGCGCTCGCAGAAGGCGCGGACGAGCGCGGTCTTGCCGACGCCAGCCTCGCCCGCCAGGAGCACCAGCCGCCCACGGCCCGATCCGCGAACTGCGGCCAGCCGCTCGTCAAGACGGCAGATTTGAGCGGAGCGCTCGAGCAATTCCTAGGGACCGACAGCCGGTATCGACGGCAACCGCCCCCCAGGCGAAGGCAGCAGTCGGGAGCAGCTTCTACACGCGTGCACCGCATCCCGGAGAACTTCGACGCGAGCGTCTTCGTCGGCGCAACGCTCGCAACGGTCGAGTTCGGGCCGTTCAAAGTGGACCTCACCTTCGAAGGAGACCAACCGCTTTGGATTGCGGTCGAGGGGGCGTTCGAACACGCTGGCCCCGATTCGGAAGGCTGGACTGATGCAGTCCGCGTCCCGGTTGATGTTTCACGACTGCGCTGGACGGCCGCGCCGGCGTCCCGGTCGGCGTTCCTTGGCGGGACGGGCCAGCCGCTGACCGTCTAGCTCGCGAGCTTTCGTGCCGTCGGTTCGGAGGCACGCTCGGCATGGTCGGCCGTACGCGCTGCGCCTCCGCCGCCCGTCGCGCCCTGAGCGGCGGCTCAGCGCGAACTGTCCACGGCGGGGAGCTCCTGCGCGTCGCGCGCCTTGTGGTGCCTCACGACCGCCTCCCCGGAGGTGGCGCTGGCCGGGTACCCGGTCACGGCCGTGAGGTAGGCACGGCGCTCGAGGACGCCCACCCGCAACGGCGCGTCCGCGGCGGCGCGGATGGTGGCCGTGCGTGGCTCGTCGTTGAGGAGCGCGATCTCGCCGAAGCCGTCGCCGGACCCGAGCGTCCGGACGACGCGTCCGCCCCGGACGACCTCGGCCCGGCCGGACTCGACGACGTAGAAGCGGTCGCCTCGGTCGCCCTGTTCGAACACGGTCTGCGAGGGCGCGAACGCGGCATGGGTGAGCCCGGCCCCGAGCTGCTCGATCGTCGCCGCCGGCAGGACACCCAGCGTGTCCACCGTCCGCAGGATCTCGATGTCGGCGTCGCGGACCTGCATTCCCGCGTTGAGCCGGCTCAGGGCCGGCCAGCTGACGGCCACGGCCACCGGCGCCAGGACGCCCGCCGCCACGAGTGCGCCGCGCACGCCGAGCCCGTCGATGAGCAGCGGCGAGAGCAGTCCGCCGACGGCGAACCCGAGCGTCAGGATCGCCTCGAAGCCCGCAAACATCCGCGCTAGCACGGCCTCGTCCGCCAGGCGGGCCAGCAGCGTGAAGCCGCCGACGTCGATCAGCGCGTTGCCGATCCCGACCACGCCGAGCAGGAGGACGGCCGCCACCTGGTCAGGCAGGATGCCGATCAGCGCCAGTGGCGCGCCGAACAACGCGATGCCCAGGCCGAACCAGCCGGCCAGGCCCCCGCGCCGGACCAGGCCGAAGGCGAAGATCGACCCCAGCACCCCGCCAGCGCCGACGGCGGCGTTCAACACGCCCACGCCCGGGTCCCCCGTGTCGAGGAGGTCGATGGCCACGACAACGGTGAACACCGTCAGGCAGCCGCGCGTGAAGGTCTGCACCAGCCCCAGGCCCGTGATCAGGGTCAGCCCGCGGTCGCCCGCGATCGCGGCGAAGCCCTGGAGGACCGCCCGGCCCGATGCGCCGTCGGGATCGGCTGTTCGTGGCGGCGCGTCGTACGGGAGGCCGACGACGACCAGGCCGGCCAGCAGCGATGCGGCCGCGCAGACGACGAAGACCGCGGGCGGTCCGCTCGCCGCGAGCAACGCGGCCGCCGCCAACGGGCCGCCGAGCGTGGAGAGCGAGTCCAGCATCCCCCGTACCGCATTCGCCCTTGTCAGCTGCTGCGGGGACTTGGCCAAAGCGGGCAGCAGCGCCGAATGCGCCGGCCGGTACATCGTCATGGCGATCGTGGCGACAACGGCGAAGCCGTAGGTCGCCACAGCGGGGCCCCCGGTCGCCGTCGCCACCGCAGCACATCCCAGCATCGCGGCACGGACCATCCCGACGCGTGCAAGCACGCGCTCGCGGCGGACTCGGTCCGCCAGCGTCGCCAGCATTGGTGCGAGCAAGCCCGCACAGGCCATGCGAGCGGCGGTGACCGCGCCGACCGCGCCGACACCGCCGTCGCGGAACGCTACGACCCCGAGCGCGACCATGAAGGCGCACTCGCCCGCCCACATGGCCGCGAAGGAGATCTGCGCGCGGACAACCGGCTCGCCAGGCACGGCCCGACTATGCCACCGTGATGGGCCCGCGGCAATACCTAAGGTCCATGCGGTAGCGCCAGCCAGCGCCAGCGCGACGTCCCAGTAGTCGTTGGGTTGTGGGACGAGGCTGTGTCGTCGTCTACGCCTCCAGTCTGGTGTTGTACCGCTGCCGGGCGGCTTCCCCGGAGGTCCCCAGGAGGCGGCCGATGAATGCCCAGGAGTAGCCATGCTCGCGGGCGGCGTCGATGGCAGCCTGGATGGAGCGCTCGGCGTCGGACCGTGACATGACCGCGTCGCGAAGGGCGATGAAGATCGCTGGGTCGCGCTCGTCCTCGGGCGCGGGTTCGTAGTCCTCAAAGCGGCGCGCGAGCTCGCCGGCGTGGTCGAGGATGTCTTTGAACGCCTGGCCAACGCTCCCGGGACACACTGGAGGCGGTCGCGATGGCTGCTCGACCAGCACGGCGAGCTCGTAGCGCGTGAAGTGCGCCCAGATCTCGACCGCGATCACCTGCGCCTTCCGGGCGCACTCTCCAAGACGAAGCCCCCTGTTGCGGGCTTCGTCTTGGCTGTTGTTGTTGTTTTCTGCTCTCCGTCACTGATCACTGCTGCTGACCCAGACTGCCAGTACCGGCTCCGGGATCCCCTGCTCATGCTCAGCCACCCCGGCGGACTGTCTGACCACCCGAAGTCCCGTCGAAGACGTCGAGGGCGGGTGGTCAAGCAGGTCGACGGAGTCCAAGGCGCATATTTGCAGGCAGAACCCGGGGCCGGCCCGTCGTCTGCACATCGGCGTGACCCATCCACTCCTGCACCCGCCGGATACGCCTTTCTCGGGACATATTCGGGACACTTTTCCCGATCCGCCTCTGCCGCCAATCGCAAAACATCGTGTTTTGCGGGCCTATCGCATGCCCCCGCCAGGAATCGAACCTGGAACCTTCGGATTAAGAGTCCGCTGCTCTGCCAGTTGAGCTACAGGGGCGAGTGGATCGAGGATCCTAGCCCGTCGGCGTCGTCGTCGCCCCCGGAGTCGCCTGCGTCAGCGCCTGTGTCTTGAGCCCGTTGAGCGTCGTGCGCAGCGCCTTGCGGTCCTTCGGGGCGGCGAGCTGGACAGCGCGGTCGGCCGCAAGGTCGGCGCTGCGGTTGTCCTTCGCGCGATAGGCGAGCTCGGCGAGCTGCGCGTAGAGGTTCGAGTTCGGCGGCTTCGTCGCCGCCGTGACGATCTCCTTCGCGCGCACGGCCTTGTCGAGCTCGTTGAGCGCGTTGGCCTCGTAGGCCTGCGTCATGAACTTCGCGGTGCGCACGTCCGGCTGCTTGGGGTTGAGCGCGAGGTGGCGCTGCCAGGCGTCGCTCGCAAGGCGCAGGCGATCGAGGCCGGCCTGCGTGTACGTGCCGGCCGTCGTGAGCTCGTCGATGCCCGCGCGCTGGAAGCGCAGGGACGCGAGGTTCGCCCACGGCGCCGGGTCCTTCGGGCGCGCCTTCGTCGCCGCGATGGCGCTCTTGATGCGCTTGTCGATCCCCGATGTCGCGCTCGTGCCGCCCGAGTTGCCCGAGATCGCGTCGAACAGACCGCCGCTCTGGGAGCTGCCGATGCCGAACAGGACGAGGCCGCCGCCCATGAGCAGGGCGAGCGACAGATAGATGGCTTGCACGGTGCGGCGCCGGCCGCGTCCGCGCAGGTCGAACAACATCGGCGATCAGTCCTTTGGTTCGGGTTCTTGCAGCTTAGGCGGATCGGGGTGGTCGGCGCTCAGGTCGGCCTCCGCGTCCGGCACCACATCGTAGGCATCGTCGGGACGTTCCTCGTCGCGGGCGACGGCCGCGGCGACGACATCGGCGGCCGCGGCGACCGCGGCGGCCTCGTCGCCGGGATCCTCGCCGTGCCCGTAGGGGTCGTCGTCGGGGTCGTCGGGCTCGGGGCCGTCGGGGCCCGGCGCGTCCTGCGCGCCGTCGTCCTCGTCGTCCACCGCCGGCTTGATGCGGTCGATCCAGCGGGCGAGCAGGATGCTCAGCTCGAAGAGCACGATCAGCGGCGCCATCGCGAGCGTCATCGTCACCGGGTCCGGTGTCGGCGTCGCCACGGCCGCGAGGATCGAGATCGCGAGGATGACGTAGCCGCGATTCTTCGCCAGCTGCTTGGGCGTGAAGATCCCCAGGCGCGTGACGGCGAGCACCCCGACCGGGATCTGGAACAGCAGACCGACGCCGGCGACGAAGAGGACCGCGAACTTGAAGTACGTGTTCGCCTGGAGGAGGTTGTTGAACGAGTCGGCGTTGAAGTTCTGCAGGAAGTCCACCGCGCGGTCGAGCACGACGAAGTAGCCGAACGCGACGCCGGCGATGAAGAGCACCGGCACCATGAGCATGAGCGGGAGCGCCACGCGCCGCTCCTTGGGGCTGAACGCGGGCAGGATGAACGCGTACGCCTGGAAGAGCAGCATCGGCATCGCCAGCAGCAGCGACGAGTAGAACGCGATGCTGATCGTCGCCGTGAACGGCTCTGTGACACCGAGCGTCACGAGCGTGGACGGGTCGGCACGCGGCGCGGCGCGCGCGGCCACGGTCGCCTGCTTGCCGGCGGCCGCGAGCGAGCGAGCGCTCCGCGCGATGTCCGCGCGCTGCGCCGGCGTGATGTTGTCCGCGGACGCCAGCGCGTCGACGGTCTTCGCCGATGACGACAGCGCGGCGCCGAGGCTGCTGAAGGCCTTGACCTGCTGCTGGACGAAGAACCGCGACTGCTGGTCGGGGTCCTTGCTCGTCGGGCTCGCCTTGTCGGCGCTGTGCGCGTCGCGCACGGGCTTCGTGACGATGTCCAGGATCGCGTTGTTCTGCCAGAAGCAGACGCTGAAGCAGGCCAGCAGCGTGATGATCGAGATGATGAGCCGCTTGCGCAGCTCGGACAGGTGATCGACGAGGCTCAGCCGGTCCTCGTGACCGATCGGCCGCAGCGCGGTTCCCATGGCGGGAGATCCTGCGCGCGAGTCAGCCGCTGGTGCGGCTGACGGCGTCGTCCGGCTTGGCCGGATCTTCGGTGGGCCCCGGAGTCAGCGCGCCGGGGTCGTCGTCGTCGTCGGACTTGCCCGTGATCGAGTCCTTGAACTCCCGCATGCCCGTGCCCAGCGACTTGCCGAGATCGGGCAGCCGCTTGGGCCCGAAGATGACGAGCGCGATGACGAGGACGATGACGAGTTCTAGTGGACCGATGCCGAGTGGCATGGATGCTCCAAGGGTCGAGTCGACAGAGGGTAGCGCGACCGCCACTCACGGACGTCGCACCGAACAGCTCACAAGAGTGTTCAAGTTCCTATCCGGAGTGCCGATGAGTGGGTCATGCAGGAGTTCGAGCAAAGTCCTCAGCCGGATCACAAGCAGTACGTGCGCAAGGTGACGCTCCCCTCCGGAAAGACCATCGAGGTCATTTCGTTCGAGGATCACCCGACGACCACCCCGGCGGACCTGCACGTCTGCCCCGAATGCGCCTCCGAGCTCGTCTACCCCGTCGACTGGCAGGAGGCCGGACGCTCGAGCTGGGAGGTCAGCCTGCGCTGCCCCAACTGCGAGTGGACCCTCCGGGCGACGTTCGGCGAGGACGCGATCCAGCGCTTCGACGAGACGCTCGACCACGGGACCGAGGAGCTCGTCTCCGACCTGCGCGAGCTCACCCGCTCGAACATGGTGGACGACGTCGAGCGCTTCATCGCCGCGCTGAGCGCCGACTACGTCCTCCCCGAGGACTTCTAGCCGCTACGCGTGCCGGTCGACGACGGAGTCGGCCACGAGGTCCAGCGCGACGCGCTGGGAGTCGTCGAGCTCCAGCAGCGCAAGCTCGCGCTTGGCTTCGGCGACGATATCCAGCGCCCGCCCCGTCGCGTCGGCGGTCGCCCCGGTCACGATGATCCGCCCGCAGACCGCCTCGGCCTCCTCCGGGGTCATGATCGCGCGCAGGTCGATGCGGGAGAGCTCACGGTGACGCCCGCGCGCGAGGATGAGCGGCAGCGTGACGGTGCCGTCGAGCAGGTCGGTCCCGCGGTGCTTGCCGGTGCGCGCCGGGTCGCCGGCGACGTCGAGCACGTCGTCGAGGATCTGGAACGCCAGGCCGATGCGGCGCCCGAATGCAGCCAGCGCCGCCACGGTGGGCGCGTCCGTGCCCGAGGCCAGCGCGCCGAGCCGGCACGAGGCCTCGAAGAGCCGGGCGGTCTTCAGCTCGCAGCGGTGCAGGTAGCGCTCGACCGTCACGCGCGCGTTCCAGGCGTCCTCGCGCTGCAGCAGCTCGCCCTCGGCGAGCGCCGACCCCGCCTGCGAGAGCGTGCGGACGGCCTCCAGCGAGCCGGTCGCGACGAGCTCGGAGAACGCCCGCGAGAACAGCAGGTCACCGGTCGCCGTCGCCATCTCGCGTCCGGCGGTCGCCCAGACCGTCGGGACGCCACGGCGCAGCGCGGCGGCGTCGAGCACGTCGTCGTGGACGAGCGTCGCGCTGTGGACGAGCTCGACGGCCGTGGCAGCCGCCACGACGTCGTCGGTCGACGACGCGCCGGGCCCGGCGGCGAGCAGCACGAGCAGCGGGCGCAGGCGCTTGCCGCCCGCGCTGATCGTCGCCCCCGCGTGCTCTGCGAGAACCGGGCCGTGACCGGCGGCCAGCGCGGCGAGGCGCTCCTCGACGCGCGCCAGCAGGAGCGGGACGTTGGGGCCGGCCGCCCGCACGATCGCGGCGACGCTCGCGGTCGCGCTCGTCATCGGCGCTGCGCGGGCCCCGTCCTGCGCGTCCCGACGTGCAGCGCGATGATGCCGCCGGCGGTGAGGATGTAGCGGACGTCGAGGCCGCAGGCGTCCATCCGCCCCGCGAGCTCGTGCGGGCCCGGGAAGCGCTTGACGGAGTTGGGCAGGTAGTCGTAGGCGTCCGGATCGCCGGCCACGCGGCCGATCACGGGGACGACGCGGTCAAACCACAGCCGGTAGAACGTCGACAGCGGCGGCCGCGTCGGCGTCGTGATCTCGAGCACGACGACGCGCCCGCCGGGGCGCACGACGCGCGTCATCTCGCGCAGGCCCTGGTCGAGGTCGGAGAAGTTGCGCGCGCCGAACCCGACGGTTACCGCGGCGAACTCCCCGTCGGCGTAGGGCAGCTCGAGCGCGTTGCCCCATTCGAACGTCACCGGCGCGGCGGTGCCCGCCTGCGCCTTGCGTCGCGCGTGGACGAGCATCTCCTCGGAGAAGTCCGACGCGACGACGGCGCCGCCGGGGCCGACCCGCCGGGCCAGCTCGAGCGCGAGGTCGCCGGTGCCGGTCGCGACGTCGAGGACGCGGTCGCCCGGGCCGATCTCGGCGAGGTCGGCGGCGCGGCGGCGCCAGCCGTGGTGCAGGCCGGCCGTCATGACGGAGTTCATGACGTCATACGAGCCCGCGATGCGATCGAACATCGCGCGGACCTGCGGCTCCTGCAGGGTTCCCTTGCCGGTCTCGGTCATCGGGGGGCGCGGCGGCGCACGACCGCGGCCGACCTCACTTCAGGTGCGCGAGGAACGAGACGAGCGCGGCGCGCTTCTCGGCCGGCATCGAGGCGTAGGACGGCATCGGCGCCGTCGGGTTGCTCAGCGTGCGGTCGATCGCCTGGGGCGCGAGCCGCCCGCCGATGTTCGTGAGGTTCGGCCCGAGCACGCCGCCGTTCTCGGCGATCTTGTGACACGCCAGGCAGCCGGACTGCGCCACCACCTGCCGGCCGGACTCGAACGAGCGCAGCGTCGCGCCGCCCTGGGCGATGACGCTCGCCGGCGTCGGGAGATCGATCTGGTTCGGCGACCCGGCGTGTGCGCCCTCGTAGGTGAGGAACGCCATCGCGGCGATCGTGAAGAAGGCCGCCGCCATCGCGATCGGGCGGCGCTCGGGCCGGCGCTCGGGGCTGCGGTCGTAGAAGGGCAGGAGGAACAGGAGGATCATGCAGATCGTCGGCACGCCGATCGCCGCCAGCGGCGTGAGCGACGAGGGCTTGATGACGCGCAGGACCTCGAAGAGGAAGAAGAAGTACCACTCCGGCCGCGGGGTGTAGGTCGTCGAGGTCGGGTCGACCTTCGGGCCGAGCTCGGCGCCGAGGACGATCGCCATGACGACGATCGACGCCATGACGACGACCGCCATGATCGAGTCCTTGGCGACCGCGTAGGGGAAGAACGGCTTGCCCTGCGACTTGAGGATCGAGAACTCGCGGAGGTAGGCCTCCTTCTCGCGCTGGTTCATGCGTCGTCCTCGCGCTGCGCGGCAGGGTTGTCGGCGCGGATCCACGGCGGCGCCGTCGTGCCCAGGCGCGCGACGAGGTACAGGTGCGCGCCGATCATCGCCCCGATCACGCCGGGCAGCAGCAGCATGTGCAGCGCATAGAAGCGCGACAGCGTCGTGACGCCGAACTCCGGGCCGGCGCGCAGGAAGTCGTTGAGGTACGGGCCTACGAGCGGGCCGGTGCCGTTGATCGCGACGCCGACGGTCGTCGCCCAGAAGGAGCGCTGGTCGAACGGCAGCAGGTAGCCCGTGAAGGACATGAAGAGCGTGAGGATGAGCAGGACGACGCCGATGACCCAGTTGAGCTCGCGGGGGTACTTGTAGGCGCCGAAGAAGAACGTCCTGCCCATGTGCAGGAAGACGAGGATGACCATGACGGTCGAGCCCCACTTGTGCATCCCGCGGACGAACTCGCCGAGGAAGACCTCGTTGGTGAGGTGGCGCACGGACTCGTAGGCCCGCGTGGCCGAGGGGTCGTAGTACATCGCGAGGAAGACGCCGGTCACGGCCTGCGAGAGGAACGCGAACAGCGACGCCGACCCGAGCGTGTAGAACCAGTTCGTCCCCTTGGGGATCTTGCGGAACATGAGCCAGCGGGCGCCGGCCGACATCGAGGTGCGCTCGTCGAGCCAGTCGACGACGGTGACGCCCTTCTCCGCGGCCTTCTCCTTCACCGTCGCCGGGGCGTGGCCGTTCTCGCTCGGGCCCTTGGGCTTGGGGCGCAGGGCGCGGGGCAACGGCGGCGTGATCTTCGCCATGTCCTAGGTCCCCGGGATCTTGCGGGTCGACGGGCGCGCGGGATAGAGGTACTGGCCGATGCCGTCCAGCGGCATCCCCGGGTCGCGCGGCGAGAAGCGGTGCAGCTCGGAGTTCATGCTGAAGCGCGGGCCGACCTCGACGTTGCCGTTGCGCACGCGCGTGTAGAAGCGGTCCAGCGGCCGGACCGGCGGGCCGCCGGTGCGCTTGCCCTCGAAGTCGTAGACGCCGCCGTGGCAGGGGCAGATGAAGCGCGCCGAGGCGTCGACGAAGCGGACCGGGCAGCCGAGGTGCATGCAGCGGGTGGAGATCGCGATGTACTCGTTGTACTGGTCCCTGGGCTGCGTGTCGCGCTGGTCGTTGTACTTGCGGACGTAGACCGTCGACTTGCCGACGTCGCCGATGCCCGGCGAGATCGTCAGCGTCCGCGGGATGTACGTCGTGTCGGGGAAGTCGGCGATCGGGCCGACGGACTCCCAGCGCCGCTCGCTCTTCTCGAACACCGGGCCGATGGCGAAGCCCAGCGCGGGCAGCGTGAAGGCGGCCACCGCGACCGCGCCGGCCGTGTGGACCGTGCCCGTCATGAAGCGCCGGCGCGAGACGGTCTCACCCGCGAACGCGCCAGGGATGTGCTCATCGGCGGTGAGACGCGGCTTCTTCGGCTGGCGGTCGGCTGACACGGGGACGGAAATCTACCGACCGGCGGCTTCGGGCGAGGCGACAGTGGAGCGCCTGTGCGTCACGTCACAAGCGGTCGTGGCGGTCGTCACGAACTCACGCCGTCGCGGACGGCGCGCGCGGCGTCCGCCAGCGCGGCCCGCGCGGCCGGATCGCCGGCGCGCGCGCGGCCCTTCGCGGCCTCGATCCGCGGGTCGCGCCCCCAGCCGATCGCGGCGCCCCCCGCCTCCCACGCGACGCGCGCGAGCCCCTCGTCGCCGGAGGCGTGCGCCTGGGCGCTGAGGGCGATGACGTCGGCGAGCTCGCCGATCGCGACGAGGTCGCCGAGGTCGCCGAGGCGGGCGAGGCCGAGCGCGTAGAGATGGTCGCCCGCGAGCAGCGCGAGGTCGGGGTCGTCGATCGCCAGCGCGCGCGGGCTGCCGTAGTGCAGCCGGTAGCCCTCGTGCACGGCGGTGACCGCGAGCTCGACCTCCGCCGGGTCGGCCGCGGCGCGCGGGCCGGCGGCGGCGAGGCGCGCCGGCTCGTCGGGTCCGGGCTGACCGGCGGGCGCGTCGCCGAGCACGGCCGCCAGCGGGCTGCCCGACGCGAGCACGGCCGCCCGCAGCCGGGCGATCGGGTCGGCGGTCATCTGCCGAGCTCCGCGAATGCCGCGGTCGCGGCCGCGACGGTGCGCTCGACGTGCTCGGCCGTGTGGGCGAGCGACGGGAACCAGGCCTCGAACTGCGACGCCGGCGGGTAGACGCCGCGCGCGAGCAGGCCGCGACACCAGGCGGCGTAGGCGTCGAGGTCGCAGTTCTGCGCGCCGGCGTAGTCCGTCACCGGCGCGGCGCTGAAGAAGACCGTCAGCAGGCCCGGCGCGGTCGCGATGCTGACGTCGTCGTAGCCCGCTGCGCGCGCGGCGCCCGCGAGGCCGTCGGCGAGCGCCGCGGTCGTCGCCTGGAGCCTCGCGTAGGACGTCTCCTCCTCGAGCATCGCCAGCGTCTGCAGGCCCGCGGCGACCGCGAGCGGGTTGCCCGACAGCGTCCCGGCCTGGTAGACGTCGCCGGCCGGCGCGATGCGCTGCATCAGCTCGCGCGAGCCGCCGTAGGCCGCGGCGGGCAGCCCGCCGCCGATGACCTTGCCCATGATCGTGAGGTCCGGGGTGACGCCGGTGAGCGCCTGCGCCCCGCCGGCGGCGACGCGGAAGCCGGAGATGACCTCGTCGAACACGAGCAGCGCGCCGGTCTCGTCCGCGCGCGCGCGCAGGAGCTCGAGGAAGCCCTCGGCGGGCGCGACGAGCCCCATGTTCGCCGGGTAGGGCTCGGCGAGCAGCGCCGCGAACTCGTGCTCCGCGGTCGCCGCGGCGAGCGCCGCGGGGTCGTTCCACGGCACGACGATCGTGCTCGCCGCGACCTCGGGCGGCACCCCCGGGCTCGCTGGGATCCCCTGCGTCGCCAGGCCGCTGCCGGCGTCGGCGAGCAGCCCGTCGACGTGCCCGTGGTAGGCGCCCGCGAACTTCAGGAGCTTCGTGCGCCCGGTCGCCGCGCGCGCGAGGCGGATGGCGCTCATCGACGCCTCGGTCCCCGAGGACGTCATCCGCAGCATCTCGACGGACGGCACGCGGCGGCTGACCTCCTCGGCCAGATCGACCTCGGCGGCCGTCGGCGCGCCGAAGGTCGTGCCGAGCTGCGCCGCCGCGATGACGGCCGCGACGATCGCCGGGTGGGCGTGGCCGTGGATGAGCGGGCCCCAGGAGCAGACCCAGTCGACGTAGCTGTTGTTGTCGACGTCGACGAGCTCGGCGCCCTCGGCGCGCTGGACGAAGATCGGGTCGCGCCCGATCGAGCGCATCGCGCGCACCGGCGAGTTCACCCCGCCGGGGAGGTACAGCTGCGCGCGGGCGTAGAGCTCAGCCGAGCGGGAGTCGCGCAGGGAGATCGTCATGCGCGGCGCAGCTTACGCACCGCGGACGCTCCTCAGACGCCGCCGTACTCCTTCTCCCAGTTCTTGAAGTCGTCCGTGAAGTACAGGAGGCGGATCTTCTTGAACTCCGTCGACGAGTAGAGCGTCGCGCGCTCGGTGATCGAGAACTCGTCGGCGATCGCGTCGAGGATCGCGTCGCACTCCTCCTTGGAGCGGCCGTGGGCCATCGTGAACACGGAGTAGGGCCAGTCCTCGTAGGTCGGGCGCTGGTAGCAGTGCGAGATGCCGCGGAAGGCGGCCATCCGCGGCCCGAGCTCCTCGATCTTCTCGTCGGGGACCTTCCAGACGCCCATGCCGTTCGCCGAGAAGCCGGCACGCCGGTGGTAGAGGATCGCGGCGACGCGGCGCAGGATCCCGCGCTCCTTCATCGCCGTCATGTGCTCGAGCAGCTTCGCCTCGTCGATGCCGAGCCGCGCCGCGGCGGGCGCGAACGGCTCGGGCACGACGGGCATGTTGCCCTGCGTCGCGCGGATGACCTCGCGGTCGAACTCGTCGTAGTCGACGCCCTCGAGGTCGATCGGCTCCTGGACGGCGCCCTCGGTCGAGAGCGCCTTCGTGTCGCCCTGCATCTCGAGGTCCATGCGGATCTTGAAGAGCTTCAGCGTCGGGAGCTGGCGGATCGACTCCGCCCCCGTGAGCTCCTGGAGGATGTCGAGCGTCCCCTGCAGGCCGAGCTTGGAGTCCCCCTCGACGGCGAGCGTGAACCACATGTTGAACTCGTGGTTGCGCAGGTAGTTGTGGCTCACGCCGGGGTGCGAGTTGATGATCTTCGCGGCGCGCCAGGGGTGCTCGGGATCGACCTTGGCGGCGACGAGCATCGAGCCGTAGCCGAGCGCGCGCGTGTCGTAGATCGGCGTGACCTGGCGGATGATGCGATCGTCGAGCAGGCGCTGGACGCGGCCCATGACGTCGGCCTCGGTCAGTTCGGCCGCGGCCGCGACGGCGGCGTAGGGCCGGGACTCCAGCGGGAAACTGCCCTGCATGAGGTTCAGGACCTTGCGATCGACGTCGTCGATCGGAGCCGCCGCGCCATCCTTGCGAGAACGGATCTTGGGAACGGCTGTCACGTCTGAAGCCACAGTGCCGCATCCTTCGCGTGGTAGGTGATGACGATGTCTGCACCGGCGCGGCGTATGGAGGTGAGGATCTCCAGGACCGCGGTGCGCTCGTCCAGTGCGCCCGCGGCGGCCGCAGCCTTCACCATCGCATACTCCCCGCTGACGTTGTAGGCGGCAACCGGCAAACGGGTAGCGTCCTTGACGCAGCGGATCACGTCCAGATACGACAGCGCGGGCTTGACCATCACGACGTCGGCGCCCTCCTGGACGTCGAGCAGCGCCTCGCGCAGCGCCTCGTCGCCGTTGGCCGGATCCATCTGGTAGGCGCGGCGGTCGCCGAAGGCGGGCGCCGACCCGGCGGCGTCGCGGAACGGGCCGTAGAAGGCGGAGGCGAACTTCGCGCTGTAGGCGACGATCGGCGTCTGGCCGAAGCCCTCCTCGTCGAGGGCGGCGCGGACGGCGCCGATGCGCCCGTCCATCATGTCGCTCGGGGCGACGATGTCCGCGCCCGCGCGCGCCTGCGAGACGGCGGCGCGGGCGATGAGCTCCACGCTCGAGTCGTTCTCGACCTGGCCATCGGCCGTGAGCAGCCCGCAGTGGCCGTGGTCGGTGTACTCGCAGAGGCAGACGTCGGTCATGACGAGCAGGTCCGGGTGCGCCTCCTTGATCGCGCGCGTGGCGAGCTGGACGATCCCCTCGTCGTCGTAGGCGCCCGTGCCCGCGGCGTCCTTGTCGGCGTCGTGGGGGATGCCGAAGAGCAGCACCGCGGGCAGCCCGAGCGCCCGCGCGGCGCCCGCCTCCTCGACGGCGTGTGAGATCGAGAGACGGTCGACCCCCGGCAGCGAGGCGATCGGCGCGCGGCCCTCGGCGGCCTGGACGAAGAGCGGCAGGACGAGGTCCGAGGCGCTCAGGCGCGTCTCGCGGACGAGCTCGCGCAGCACGGGCGTGGCGCGCAGCCGGCGCATGCGGGTCGCGGGGAACGGCATGTCCTGCAAGGGTACCGCCGCCCCGCGGTCGGTCTGTGACATTCGCCGAGTGGCTGCAATACTGGGTTGCATGGCCGCAGACGGGCAGCGCGACTGGCGCCTTGACGGCGTGCGCGTAGTGCGCGCCGGGGAGCTTGACCCCAACACGCCGCAGACGCCGGGGATGAGCCGCGCGGCGGCGATCACCGCCGCCCGGGCGGGCGCCGAGATGCTCTGGGCCGGGACCGTCGTCATCGATCCCGACGCGAAGACCGGCCCGCATCACCACGGCCCGGTCGAGAGCGTCATCTACGTCGTCGTCGGGCGCGCGCGGATGCGCTGGGGCGACCGGCTGCAGTTCGTCGCCGAGGCCGGGCCCGGTGACTTCATCTTCGTCCCGCCCTACGTCCCCCACCAGGAGATCAACGCGAGCTTCGACGAGCCGCTGTCCTGCGTCGTCGTGCGCAGCGGGCAGGAGCCGGTCGTCGTGAACCTCGATCTCCCGGAGGTCGAGCACGACCCCGAGCACGTGCAGTGGGTCGACGACCTCCACGGGACGGGCGCGTGACCGAGCCGCCGCACCCCGAGCGTCAGCCGCGCGGGCTCGAGGCGGGCTCGGCCTCCGGCTCGGCCGCCGCCGCCGGTGCCGGCGGCGGCGGCGGCGGTCGCTCCGCCATCAGCAACGGAGACGCCGTCCCCCACGGCTCGAAGACGAGGTGGCGGCGCAGGTAGACAACCGTCTCGCGCACGATCGCCGCGATCGGCAGCGCGATGACCGCACCGAAGAAGCCGTAGATCTCGCCGCCGAGCAGCAGCGCGAGGATGACGAGCAGCGGGTTCAGGCGCAGCGCGTGCCCGAAGATGTTCGGCGCGACGACGTGCCCCTCGAGCTGCTGCAGCCCGACGAACAGCAGCGTGACCCAGAGCGCCGTCAGCGGGTCCTGCACGAGCGCGACGAGGATCGGCGGCAGCGCCCCGAGCACGGGCCCGACGTACGGCACGAGCTCCATGATCCCGAAGAAGAGGCCGAACGCCGGGGCGTACGTGCGCCCGTCGGGGAAGATCCCGAGGACGCCGAAGAGCCACAGCAGGACCCCGGCGCTCGTCCCCATGATCGCGCTGAAGAGCAGCTGACCGCGGACGTAGCCGACGACGGCGCGCTGGACGCGCGTCGGGAAGTCGTCGTCCGGCGTCCCGTCGCCCGGCGGCATCACCTGGCGCACGAGCGCCCCGATCCGCGGCGCGTAGATGAGCATGTAGACCGACAGGACGATGACGAGGATGACGTAGAAGGAGAGCTCGAAGAGCGTCCGCAGCAGCTCGCCGGTGACGGACACGATCTCGCCCGAGCCGGAGACGATGCTGTCCTGCAGCGATGCCAGCGCGCTGTCGGTCTGGCCCTTGATCTGGACGTTGATGCCTTTGTCGTCGAAGAACGACTGGACGTCGTCCAGCGAGGTGCTCGCGTTGTCGATGAGCCCCGGGACGTCGCCGGCGAACGACGTCGCCTGGTCGCTCACCGGCCCCGCGAGCGCGAAGCCGATCGCCGGGATCATCGTGAAGAACGTCAGGTAGACGAGGAACACGCAGAGCGTCCGCGGCAGCCGCGTGCGCTGCAGCAGCGACACGACCGGGTTGAGGATCAGCGCGATGACGCCCGCGACGATGAACAGCAGCAGGACGATCCCGGCCGCGTGAGCCAGCGCGTAGAGCGCGAGCACCCCGAGCGGGAGCATGACGAGCTGCACCCAGCGCGGTACCACGACCGGCGGCGCGACGGCCGGCGGGGGTGCCGGCGGGGTGTCGACTTCGTCAGCCATCCCGTCTTTCGTCAGAGTACGGGGTGTGCCCGATGCGCCCGCGACCATTCTCTTCGTGGGCGACGTCGTGGGCTCACTCGGCAAGCGGACGCTGCTCGGGCTGCTGCCGGTGCTGCGCGACCGCCACGCGCCGACGTTCGTCGTCGTCAACGGCGAGAACGCCGCGGGCGGGCTCGGCATCACCCCGAAGATCGCCGACGAGCTCTTCGCCGCGGGGGTCGACGTGATCACGCTCGGCAACCACGCCTACCACCGCAAGGAGATCTTCGGGTACCTCGGCGCACGCAAGGAGATCCTGCGGCCCTACAACTACCTGCGCAGCCAGCCCGGCCACGGGACCTGCGTCGTCGAGCGCGCGGGGGTCAGCCTCGGCGTCGTGAACCTCAGCGGCAACCTCTTCCTGCGCGCCGGCCGGCCGGCGTTCACCGACATCGACGCCGCGCTCGGCGAGCTCGCCGGCGCCGATCACGTCCTCGTCGACTTCCACGCCGAGGCGACGAGCGAGAAGGTCGCGCTCGGCTGGCACCTCGACGGCCGCGTGACCGCCGTCGTCGGGACGCATACGCACGTCCCGACCGCCGACGGCCGCGTCCTGCCGGGCGGCACGGCGTACATCACGGACGTCGGCATGACCGGGCCGCGCGGGGGCGTCATCGGCGTGCGCAAGGAGCAGTCGATCCGCGGCTTCGTCACGCACATGCACGAGCGCTACGACACGTCCGACGAGGACCCCTGGCTCAACGGCGTCGTCGTCACGTGCTCGCAGGCGCGGCGCGCCGACGCGATCGAGCAGGTATTGCTGCCGGCCGTCTGAGCGCCGCGAGGAGCAGGCCCAGCGCCGCGAGCAGCAGCACGTTGCGCGCGGCGACGACGAGGATGACGCCCGTCTGCTCGTTGATGAGGTCGAAGTAGCGGCTGGGGAACTCGACGTGCGTCAGCACGACCGCCGCGCCGGTGAGCGCCGCCACCGCCCGCTGCCCCCAGACCCACGCGAGCGCCGCGAACGGCGCGAGCCAGATGACGTACTGCGGCGAGAAGACCTTGCCGAGTGCGACGAACGCCAGCAGCGCGGCGAAGCCCGTCAGGACGAGGTGGCGGGCGTCGCGGCCGCGGGCCGCCAGCGCGACGACGACGAGCAGTGCGATCGCGAGCGCCGCGGCGAACAGCCCCGCCACGGCCCGCGCGTGGCCGCCGTCCAGGCCGTTGGACTTGAAGCGGTCCGGGCGCAGGTTCGTCCCCGTGACCTGCGAGCCGCCGAGCGCGAAGAGGACCGTCGCCGGCGTGGACTCGATCTGCACCGGGCGCTCGAGGTGGAAGGTGAACGAGTCGACGTAGCCGGCGCCCGACAGCGGAAGCGAGACGAGCACGACGACGGCCGCGAAGATCGCGGCGCCGCGTGCGGCGGCCCGGCGCTCACCGCGTGCGGCGAGCCAGACGATCGCCGCGACCGCCAGCAGCCCCGGGAAGAGCTTCGTCATCGTGCCCAGGCCGAGCAGCACGAACCCGAGCGCCGGCTTCTCGCGCGCGAGCGCGAGCAGGCCGCCGAGCGCGACCGCGATCGGCAAAGCGTCGAAGTGCGTGCGCACCGACGCCCCGATGAGGATCGGCGTCAGCGCGAGCAGCCAGGCGACGGTGAGCCCGGCGCGGCGATCGCCCGCCAGGCGCGCGGCGACCTGCTGGCCGGCGATCGCGCAGCCCGCCATGAGGACGGCGAAGGTCACGGCGTACGTCGCCTCGTCGCGGCCCGCCAGGCCGCCGAGCCACAGCGGGATCGCCGCCAGCGGCGGGTACTCGAAGCCGAAGTCGACGTAGGGCAGATGCCCGCCGGCGAGCAGATCGGCGTAGGAGCGGTAGACGAAGAGGTCGTTGACCGTCGTGTCGGAGAACGGCCCGATCGTCGTCGCGACCGCCCAGACGACCGCGAGCGCGACGGCCGGCAGCGCCCACGCGAGGCGATCGCGCGTGGTCACGCGCGCGACACCCGCGCGGGTGCGCCGTAGCTCCCGAGGAGGGCGAGCATGACGAACGGGAAGAACCACGGGATGTAGAGGTAGAACCAGTGCGTCACGCCGAGCTGCAGGGCGATGATGATCGCCGCCGTGCAGGCCGACAGGCCGACGAGGTCACGGCGGCGCGGCACGAACGCCAGCGCGAGGGCGAGCACGACGCCGGCCGCCTGCACGGCGTGCTGGGCCTTGTCGAGCCACGCGACGTCGGGATCCCACAGGCCCCAGACGGAGAACGGCGAGCCGCGCTGGGCCTGGAAGGCGATCGTGTGGTCCCAGAAGCTGCGCAGGTCGTTGTGGGCGAGGATCGGCAGGAACGCGAGCGCGGCCGCGCCCGCGAACCCGGCCGTGAACCAGGCCATCGTCCGCAGCCGCGGGCGCGGGTACGTCGCGAAGAGCGGCGCGAGCGCCAGCGGCGCGAACTTCGTCAGGCCCGCGAGCGCGACGAACGCCCCGCGCCCCGACGGGCTGCCGGCGGTCCAGATGGCGGCGAGCACGAGCAGCGGCACGAGCGCGTCGTTGGCGTTGGACATCTGGGCGTAGAGCGTGAACGGGAACGCCGCCCACGCGTACGCGAGGACGATCCCGAGGTCGGGCCCCCGGACGCGGCGCCCGACGAGGAAGCACAGCAGGCAGGAGAGGAGGTCGAAGACGATCGCCGCGCCGTGCGCCGCGGGCAGGTCATCCCAGCTGCCGCTCCACGGCAGTGCCTGCTCGAAGGGCACGTAGGACTCGTAGACGACCGGGCCGTACGTGTCGCCGCTGGCGTTGTCGGACGGGAACGCGCCGTAGATCGGATGCCCGTCGACGAGCCGGTCGGCGCCGATGACGCCCGCGTAGCCGACGTCGATGACGTTCGAGTTCGAGACGTTCAGCGCGACGCGGAAGCCGAGCAGGAAGATCAGCGCGATCGCCAGCCAGCTCACCGGGACGAGCAGGTTCAGCGGCCGGCGCTGCTCCTCGCCCGCGTCGCCGCGGTGCAGCCCGATCCACAGCATGCGCCCGAGGAGGTAGAGCAGCAGCGGGTACACGAGCGGCACCGACGCGTAGATCTCCGCGGCGTTGAAGAGCGCCAGCGAGGCCGAGAAGGCGCTGAGGACGAGCAGATCGAGGTGCAGCAGGCGCCGCGGTCGACGCGGCGTGACGAACGGGACGACGAACAGCACTGCGAGCGGGATCCACACCCAGGGCGCGTTGACGATCCGCCCGAACGCGCCCGGATACCCGCGGGCCATCGTCCAGGCGACCTTGTAGCCCGTCCAGTGCTCGAGCACGACGCCGCTGCCATCGTCGATCAGCACCTGCGCGATCTCCTTGCGCGGCGACCCCGGCGGCGTCCTGGCGTAATAGGAGACCTGCCAGCGGTCGGCGCCCTTGAGGAACACCTCGCGGGTGTTGCCCGGGTACCTGCCGCGCTCGTCGCGGACGTCTGAGAGCTTGTCGGCGATCGCCCTGACGCGGCGCGCGGTCATGCCGCGGCCCGGCGGGGGGACGTCGTCGCGCGCGGGCAGCGAGAGCTTGTTGGGGTCCGCGGCGACCGCCGGCAGGCCGGCCTCGATCGGTCCCGCGCTACCGGCCCTGTGGTCCTGTGCGCCCGCCGGCGCCGCGAGGACCAGACAGAGCGCGAGCGCGGCGATCCACGCCGCGCCGCGGGTCACGCCCGGAAGCTCCAGAGCTTGTTGCCGAGGAAGTTCAAGGGCGTGGCGGCGGCGATGGCGATCGCCTGGGCGGTCACCTTCTCCATGCCCAGCCATTCGACGAGCGCGAAGAGCACGAGGAGGTTGAAGCCGAACGCGACGAGCGACACGACGCAGAAGCGCGCCGCCTGGAAGCCCGCGTGCCCGCCGCTGGCCTCCGCGAACGTCCACGCGCGGTTCCAGACGAAGTTGTTCGTCAGCGCCACGAGGAACGCCGCGACCGCGGCGAGCTTGTAGTCGACGCCCGCGACGTGCACGAGCAGCGTGAAGACGCCGAGGTTCACCGCGTAGCCGCTCGCGCCGACGGCGCCGAAGCGGATGAGCTGGATCCAGTTGGCGGGCTTGCGCAGGCCCGCGTGCACGCGGCCGCGCCGCACGGGGTCGGTGCCGGGCGCGGGGAGCGCCGCCTCGTCGACGGTCATGGCCGACAGGCTATCCGGCGCCGAAGTGCGCGAGCACCATTGGGGCGATGTCGGCGATCGACCAGCAGCCGTCGGCGCGCTCCGGCGGCGCGTCGACGCCGCAGAACAGCAGCGCGCCGAGCGAGTCGACGCGGTGCAGGGAGCCGTGGCTGCCGCCGCGGACGTGGGCGCGCCCGCCCCAGTCGGGGAACTCGTAGGCCGGCTCGGCCGACAGCAGGACGTCGCCCGAGGTCGGGCACGTCAGTGCCGCCCAGACCCTTGCGAGCGCGTCGGGGTAGTGGTCGCAGCTCAGGACGCCGTCGCTGATCGTCGCCCGCAACGTGTCGAGCTCGCCGTCGACGCTCCAGCGCCGGCCGCGGACGTCGGCGACCTCGTCGCCCGGGGCGAAGGACAGCTCGCCGCGCTCGCCGGCGATCTGGCCGCGCCCGTCGGCGTCGCGCCACATGACGAGGTCGACGCCCTCGATCGCCCGCGCGGAGGCGACGATCCGCGGCAGCGCGCTCGTGCGCGGGTCCAGCAGGATGTAGATCATCGCCGAGCGCTGGGCCGGGCACAGCGCGAGCTCGGCGAGGCGGCCCTTGACACCCGAGGGCTGCAGGATCCTCCAGTCGGCGAAGGTCTCGGTGAGGTCGATCGTGCGCTCGACGTGCGAGTGCGAGTGGTCGGCGAGAACGATCATCGCGTGCTCGTCGAGGAACGCCTCGGCGCCCCCGCCGGCCTCCATGATGCGCCACAGCTCGGCGTCGGCCTGGGCGATCGAGTGGATCTGCGCGTGCGGGCCGTACTTGTGCGAGTGCGCGTCGTTGTCGGGCAGCGACAGCAGGAGGAAGTCGAAGAGGTCGTTCTCGACGAGGTGCGCGCCGACGCAGCCGGCGTGCTGGTCGCGCATCCCCGGGATGCCCATCCGCGACCAGCAGCTCGTCTTGCGGCTCGCGAAGATGTCGGCGTAGAAGAGCTCCAGCGGGCCGAGCGTCGAGCGCTTGAAGAGCTGCGACGCCGCGCGCGTCAGCGCGAAGTCCTTGGAGATCTCGTGCGAGTGGCGGCCGCGGTAGATGAGGTACGTCGTGCAGGCCGTGCGCACCGCGTCGGCGTCGTCGAGCGTCTCGAAGACCGTCTGGACCTCGGACGAGAGGTGCGTCGCGTTCATGTTGAAGATCGTGTCGACGAGCTGGCGGTTGAGGCCGAACTTCCGCGACGCCGAGAACGAGGACCCGTACTCGACGTAGCGCTCCTCGGCGCGCGAGTACCAGTTCATCGACGGGATCTCGTGCTCGTCCTGCAGGCGGCCCGTCGCGATCGTCGCGGCGCAGACGGGCGTCACCGACGGAAACGCGGCCACGCACTCGTCGATGTACGTGCCGCGCGCGGCGATCGCGCTGAGCGCGGGCGCCGTGCCCGAGCGCATCGCCCGCTCGGCCATCGTCGGCTTCATGCCGTCGATGACGGTCACGATGAGCTTGGGTGGCTTGCTCACCGCAGGATGCGCAGGCCCGCGTACTTCTCGCCCTCGCGGCGGCGGCCTCCGCGCAGGAGGAAGGCGAAGAAGCCGAGGGCGACGAGCGAGACCGGCGCGACGACGACCGCCAGGGCGGCGAGCACGAGCGCCGTGCCGTCGACGTAGACGGGCAGGGCCGCCCTCGCCTCGTCGTCCAGCCGCGCCTTCGTGCGGGCGACGAGCGAGCGGGTCGCGGCGCCGGCGAGGGCGGCGCAGAGGCCGCCGCCGAGCAGCGCCGGCCACCAGAGGTCGTAGTGGTCGGCGATCGTCGCCGCGGCGAGCAGCGCGCCGAGGCCGAGCCCGAGGCCCTGCAGCGCCGACTCCAGCGGCGCCTCGGGCACGCCGCGGCGCTGCGCGATGACGACGATGATCAGGGCGACGACGACGGCCAGCAGCCAGGCCGGGGACTCGAGGAACGCGAACGGCGTGCCCTCGTAGTCGATCCCGATGTCGGCCGAGGCGAACGCGCCCGCCACGAGAGCGGGCAGGAACGGGCGGATGCCCGCCGCGCCGGCCAGCCCGGCGCCCTGGAGAATGTCGATCAGCAGTCGCACAGCGTCCGGTAGCGTGACGGCGATGACGATAGACGACAGGGACGGCCGGGCGGGCGGCGAACCCCGCCGGATGGCCTCCAAGCCCGGCGCCCGTCAGACGTCGCGCGACCTCGAGCGCTACGCGGGCCTTTTCGCCGCACGGACGCGCGTCATGAAGTCCTCCGCGATGCGCGACCTCATGGCGCTCACCGAGCGCGCGGACATCATCTCGCTCGCGGGCGGCCTGCCCGACACGTCGTCGTTCCCGGCGGAGTCCTTCGCCGCGATCATGAGCACCGTCGCCCTGGAATCGACCGCGCGCTCGCTGCAGTACGGACCGACCGAGGGGCTGTCGGTGCTGAAGAGCTGCATCGCGGAGGTGATGGCCGAGGAGGGAACGATCGTCGACCCCGACGACGTCCTCGTCACCACCGGCGGCCAGCAGGTCATCGACCTCGTCTGCAAGACGCTCATCGACCCCGGCGACGTCATCATCGCCGAGGGGCCGACGTACCCCGGCGCGGTGCCGACGTTCTGCTCCTACCAGGCCGAGGTCATCCAGATCAGCCTCGACGAGGACGGCATGCGCATCGACGAGCTCGAGGCGACGCTCGACCGCCTCGACCGCGAGGGCCGCCGGCCGAAGTTCATCTACACCGTCCCGACGTTCCAGAACCCGGCCGGCACGACGATGTCGCTGCCGCGCCGCCGGCGGCTCGTGGAGGTCGCGCGCGAGCGCGAACTGCTCGTGCTCGAGGACAACCCCTACGGGCTCATGCGCTACGAGGGCGACCCGCTGCCGACGCTCTACGCGCTGGAGGGCGGCGACTTCGTCATCTACCTCGGGACGTTCTCGAAGATCCTCTCCCCGGGGGTGCGCCTCGGCTGGAGCGTCGGCCCGCGGCCGGTGCTCGAGAAGATGAACATCGGCAAGCAGGCGTCGGACCTCTGCTCGTCGTCGCTGACACAGCTGTTCGTCGCCGCGTACTTCGCCAGCGGCCGCTGGCAGGACTACGTCCATTCGCTGCGCGAGATCTACCGCCGCCGGCGCGACGTGATGCTCGACGCGCTCGCCGAGTGCCTGGGTCCCGAGTCGCGCTGGACGCACCCGCAGGGCGGGATCTTCATCTGGGTCACGCTCCCGGAGTACATCGACACGACCGATCTGCTCGCACGGGCGCTCGACGAGCACGTCGCCTTCGTCCCAGGGCGCGCCGCGTTCCTCGACGGCCGCGGCGCGAGCAGCATGCGGCTGAACTTCTCCGGCGTCGGCGAGGCCGACATCCGCGAGGGGATCCGGCGCATCGGCGAGGTCGTCCGCGAGCAGGTCGAGCTCTACGACACGCTGACCGGCTCGCATCGCGTCGTCGCGCCGCAGCCCGAGCCGGCGCCGGCACCCGCCGACCAGCAGCTCGCCGACGTGCTGCACCTCCCGCGGCCGCCGGAGCGCCGGCGGGGGGGCGGGCTCGGGTTCCGCGAGGGATGACGCGGGTCGCGGTCCTCAAGGGCGGGCGGTCGCTGGAGCGCCAGGTCTCGCTGAAGTCCGGGATCCGCGTGCAGGACGCGCTGGAGCGCCTGGGCCACGAGGTGATCGGCATCGACGTCGGCCATGACCTCGTCGATCGCCTCCGGGCCACGGCGCCGGAGGTCGCGTTCGTCGCGCTGCACGGCCGCGACGGCGAGGACGGGACCGTCCAGGAGCTGTTGGAGGCGCTCGGGATCCGCTACACCGGCTCGGGCGTCTCGGCCTGCATCCGCTGCGCCGACAAGGTCCTCGCCAAGCACCACATGCTCGACGCCGGGATCCCGACGCCGGACTTCTTCGCCTTCAACGAGACGGCCTTCAAGGAGCTCGGCGCGGCCGATGCGCTGCCGGCGATCGAGCAGCGCCTGCGGTTCCCGATCGTCGTCAAGCCGTCGGGGCAGGGCTCGGCGCTCGGCATCAAGTTCGCGGCCGCGCCGAAGGACGTGCCGGGCGCGCTCGTGGCGGCGTTCTCCTACGGCGACAAGGTCCTGCTCGAGCGCCACGTCGACGGCCGCGACCTCGCCGTCTCGATCCTCGACGGCGTCGTGCTGCCGGTCGTCGAGGCGGTGCCGCGCGAGGAGAACTTCTACGACTTCGAGGCGCGCTACGAGATCGGGCGCACGGAGTTCGTCTGCCCCGCCCAGCTGGCCGACGAGGTGACGACCGCCGCCCAGGAGATCGCGCTCGACGTCTGGCGGGTCCTCGGCTGCCGCGGCTTCGCGCGGATCGACCTCATGCTCGGCACCGAGACCGGCGAGCTCACGGTCCTCGAGGCCAACACGGTCCCCGGGATGACCGAGACCTCACTGCTGCCGCAGGCGGCGGACGCCGCCGGGATCGGCTTCGACGCGCTCATCGAGCGCATCGTGCAGCTCGCGCTCTAGCCGTCGTCCCCGGCAAAATCCTCGGGCGAGACCTGGTCGAGGAAGTCCTTGAACTTCTCGACGACCTCCTCGGTGTCCTCGACGTCGTGCTCGAACTCGATCGCCGACTCGGCGATCACCTCCTCGGCGGCGAAGATCGGCGCGCCGGAGCGGACGGCGAGCGCAAGCGCATCGCTCGGCCGGGAGTCGATCTCCATCTCCTTGCCGTCGACGGCGAGGGTGATCGAGGCGAAGAACGTGTTGTCACGCAACTCCGTGACGGCGACCTGCGTGCAGCGGACGTCGAGCTCGCCGAGCATGTCGCACAGGAGATCGTGCGTCATCGGTCGCGGCGTCGTCGCGCCCTGGAGCTTCATGAGGATCGCGGCAGCCTCGGGATGCCCGATCCAGATCGGGAGGAACTTGTTGCTGTCGACGGTCTTCAGCAGCACGATCGGCTGCTTGCCGACCATGTCGAAAGAGACTCCGTAGATCACCATCTCCTGCATCGAAGGGAGCATAGCTGTGGGCCCAACCGCGGCCGACCGGGGCAACGAGACGCGGTGCGCCATCGTCGCCGTTGTAACAAGTGCCACGATTTTCCCCAAGAGGGACGTACTTGTCCGTATCCTCCGCGGATGGTGCAAGCCGACACGCAGTCGCCGGGCAAGCAGGGCACAGGACGCGAGCGCATCATGGAGGCCGCCTACGACCTCTTCAGCCGCTCAGGCGTCCGTGCGATCGGCGTGGACACGATCACCGTCCACGCCGACGTGGCGAAGATGACGCTCTATCGCAACTTCGCGTCGAAGAACCAGCTGGCAACAGCGTTCATGCAGTTGCGCGAGGAACGCTGGACGATCGGGTGGCTGCAGAAGGAGGTCCTCGCCCGCGCCACTGCGCCGGGCGACCAGCTGCTCGCGATCTTCGACGTCTTCTCGGAGTGGTTCTCCCGTGACGACTTCGAGGGCTGCGCCTTCGTCACCTCGCTGCTGGAGTTCGAGGACCGCGACGATCCTGTGCGCCAGGCGTGCGTCATGCACCTCGCGAACATCAGGGCGTTCGTCTGCGGGCTCGCCGAGGAGGCGGGGATCAAGGATCCCGAGTGGTTCGCGGCCCAGTGGCACATCCTCATGAAGGGCTCGATCGTCGCCGCCCACGAGGGCGACCTCGCGGCCGCCCGACAGGCCAAGGAGCTCGGCATCCTCCTGCTCGAGTGCCAGGGCGTCGCGCGGCGCCCGCGCCTCACCGACGGCTTCTAGGCCGTCAGTACGAGCGGCGCGCCGTCGCGCACGACGATCGTGTGCTCGGCGTGCGCCGCGAGCGAGCGGTCGGCCGTACGCACGGTCCAGCCGTCGCGGGCCAGGCGCACCCGCGGCCCGCCGACGGCGACGAGCGGCTCGATCGTGATGACGAGGCCCGCGGCCAGCGGCTGCGACAGCTCGGGCGCGTATCGGTTGGGGACGTCGGGCGGCTCGTGGATGCGGCGCCCGATGCCGTGGCCCATGAGGCCCTCGCAGACGGAGTACCCGCGGTCCTCGACGACCCGCTGGACGGTCGCGCCGATGGCGTTCAGCGGCTGCCCGGCCGTCGTGACGCGCAGCGCCTTCGCGAGCGCCTCCTCGGCTGTCCGGATGAGCCGCAGCGCCTGCGGGCGCCCGTCGCCGGCGACGACGCTGCGGCAGGCGTCGGCGTAGAAGCCGTCCAGCTCGGCGGTGACGTCGAGCTTCACGAGGTCTCCGCGGCGCAGCCGGCGGCGGCCGGGGATGCCGTGCACCGCCTCCTCGTTGACGCTGATGCACGTGACGCCCGGAAAGCCGTAGTCCAGCTGGGGCCCGGAGCGGGCCCCGGCGCGGGCGAACTCACGGCCGGCGATCGCGTCGAGCTCGGCGGTCGTCACGCCCGGGCGCACGGCGCGCCGCATCGCGCGGATCGTTGCGGCGACGACGCGGCCGGCGGCCTGTAGCGCGCGCAGCTCGTCGGGGGAGTTCACGGACATCGTGTTCCAGCGTAGAACGTCGCGGGTGCCCGCCGGCGCGGTCAGGTGACGGTCAGGTGACGGCGAGCACAATCGCTCGCATGGATGCCGGCCTCGCGCTGCCATGGGCGCGCCCGCGGAGCGTGGCGCTCGGGCGCTACGCGCCCGTCGTGCTCGGCGCGGCGATCGCCGTCGAGCTCATCTGCATGCTCCTGCTCGTCCTCGGTGCCGACGACGCGCATCGCTGGCTCGTGCCGGCCGCCCGGCACGCCTTCCCCGGGTGGTTGCACGGCCCGCTGCCCGCGCTCGACGAGGACCTCACCGGCAACGCCATCGGCGCCCTGCTCGTGGCGATGGTCCTCGGCTACGGGGTGGTGCTGGCGCTCGCCCGGCGGGTCGGCGGGCGCTGGCCGATCGCCGTCTGCGTCGCCGCGATCGTGCTCTGCGCCCTCGCCCCGCCGATGCTGTCGGCGGACGTCTTCGGCTACGTCGCGTGGGGCGAGCTCGGCGCGCATGGCCTGAACCCCTACAGCCACGCCTCGATCGCGGTCGGCCACGGCGCGGTCCGGCCGTTTCTGCTCTGGCATCACGGCATCACGCCCTACGGCCCGCTGTTCACGGCGTCGACATACGCGCTGGCGCCGATGGGCGTCGGGGCCGCCCTCTGGACGCTCAAGGCGACCGCCGCGCTGGCGGCGATCGCCTGCATCGCCCTGTTGTGGCGCGCGGCCGGGCGCCTGGGCCGATCGCCGGCGCAGGCGGTGTTCGCGCTCGGCCTGAACCCGCTCGTGCTCGTGTACGGCGTCGGGGGCGCCCATAACGACCTGCTGCTGGAGGCGTTCGTGCTCGCCGGCGTGCTGGCGGTCGCCGCGGGCCGCGCCCGCACGGGCGCCGGCGCCGTCGTCGCGGCCGCCGCGGTGAAGGCCTCGGCGATCGTCGCGCTGCCGTTCCTCGTCGCCGGCTCGCCGCGGCTGCGCCGTCCCGTCCTCGCCGCGCTCGCCACCGGCGCGGCGCTCGTGGCCTGCAGCTTCGCGATCTTCGGGACGTCGCTGCTGAACATCGTCGGCGAGCTCGGCTCCCAGCAGCACGACGTCGCGATCCACAGCGTGCCGGCGGAGCTCGCGCGGCTCGGGGGCGCGGCCGGCCTGCCGGCCTGGGGGCACCTGCTCGCCGACGCGCTGCTGCTCGCGGCGGTCTGCTGGCTGCTGATCCGCACGCGGCGCGGAGCCGACTGGCTGGAGGGCGCGGGCTGGGCCTTCGTCGCCCTGCTGCTGACAACCGCCTGGCTGCTGCCGTGGTACGTCGCGTGGGCCGTGCCGTTCGCCGCGCTGGCGGCCGACCGCCGCCTGCTCGCGGCCGTCTGGGGCCTGACGCTGCTCATCGTCGTGCTGCGGCTCCCGCTCCTGGCGTAGCGCGCTCAGGCGGCGAGCAGCTCGTCGCAGGCGCGACGGGTGCCGACGACGGCGATGAGCACCCCTGCCTCGACGCTGCGGTCGTCGCGCGGGCGCCAGGTCCAGTAGATCGCGTCGATGAGCGCCAGGTGGTCGGACAGCGCGAACACCGCGACGCTCGTGCTCGCCACCGCAAGGATGACGCCGAGCAGCACGAACGCGCGGCGCGGCACGATTCGCAGCGCGGCGCGTGGGGGCTGTCGCGGGGCATGCTCTGCACGAAGTAGCTGCTAATCGGCTGGTTGTGGTGCGGACGTCGTGACGCTTTGGTGCCCCGGTGGGCCCCAGGCCGTGCGGCGCACCACGAACGGCGCTCAGATCACGGTGGTGACTTCGTCGCCGTCGACGAGCTCGAGCGAGCGGTAGGTCGCTCGACCCACGCCGCCCTGGAAGATGGCAACGCCGATGAGCCAGGCCCGGACGATCCGAGAAGGTGCCGGACCGCCGATCGCGACCCGGTGGTCGGCCAGCACCGGCCGCTCGTCCTCCACCCAGCCGCCGAGGTCGTCCGCGCCCGAGTGGGCGACGATGTGGAACTCGCGGTGACGCCAGTGGTCCAGGGGGCAGGTGTAGGTGAAGCCCACAGGCAGCGCCGCGCTCCACTGCCAGGTGATGTCGTTGCCGTCGTCGAACTCAAGCCCCACGCTGACGTAGTCGTGCGTCAGCAGCGTGTCCTCCGGCAGCTCGGACGGCAGGGTGTCCACGCGCCAGGTCCAGCGCAGCCGCAGTGTGTCGGTCACCGGCACGTCGACCGGTGTGCGGACGATGCCGACGGTGCGGTTCACCTCCGTGCAGAGCCCGTCGTCGCAGCGGTGATGGACGTGCGACCGCGGTAGGCGCGGATGCAGGTCCCAGCCGTCTGGGGGGTCGAGCCGCGCCGCGCGACGCCCGAGTTCGGCCTCGCACAGCCCCGTCGGGTCTTGCGCCTGCGCCGCGCGCAGGGCGTCGGCGACGTCCAGGCCCTCGGGCCACGCGGCCACCACCACTGTCCATGTCCCGCGGACCAGCCGGAACGGCGTGCGGTCCAGCGCCACCGAGCCGTCCTCCAGCGGCTCGCCCGGGAACAGGTTCGTCACCCGGACCTCGCCGGCGGCGGCCGTCACCGCCGCGCCGCTTTCCGCGGGCATCGACTGGATCGCCCCGTCACCTATGCGCAGCCCGAACGTCGACGGGGCGTCGAACCGGGTGACGCCGAGGTTCGCCCGCCCACGCACCATCCAGGTCACCTCCTCGCCTGGTTCCGCGCGCAGGCCGGTACTCGTCCAAGGCGGGCGACCGGCCTTCAGCTCAAGGGCCCGCGCATCGCGGGCGCCCGCGTCGCGCAGCAGCGCGGCGAACGCGGGTCCGTCGATCGACACGACCGGCTCCAGGGACCGGCCCCGCGCGATCCCCGCCAGCAGCGCTCGCGCCGCCGTTGCCAGCTGGCGCGCGCCGCGCCTGACGCGAGGCTCGCGGAAGGCCGCGGCGGTCACAGCGCAACTGTTGCCACCACCAACGTGGAAGTCAAGCCCTGCAAACTCCGAGTGGGCGATCCAGGACTCGAACCTGGGACCTCTTCCTTATCAGAGAAGCGCTCTAACCGACTGAGCTAATCGCCCGTGAGGGTCGACGAGTTTAGCGGGCGCTCACGCGACGGCGCGCGGGCGCAACCGGCGGGCGAGGGCGAGGGCGTCCTCGGGATCGTCGAAGGCCAGCTCGACGCGGTAGCCGCCGCTGCGGGGGCGGACGCTGACCTCGACGCCGAGCGCGTCGCCGAGCGCGTCGGCGATCTCGGCGGCGGCGGCCAGCTGGTCGGGATGGACGGCGGGCTTCTTCGGCGGCTGCTGTTCCGCCGGCTGCTCGTTCGCGGCGCGGGCGCGAGCCTCGAGCGTGCGCACCGACCAGCCCTCGGCGGCCGCGGAGCGCCCGAGGCTGCGCCGCGCGGCGTGATCGTCGGCGAGCAGCAGGGCGCGGCCGTGGCCGGCGGACAGGTCGCCGCGCTCGAGCAGCCCGAGCGTGTCGTCGGGCAGGTCGAGCAGGCGCAGGAGGTTGGACACCGCGACGCGGCTGCGCCCGACGCGCAGGCCGACCGTCTCGCGCGTGAGGCCGAGCTCCTCGACGAGCGCGGCGCAGGCGCGGGCCTCCTCGACGGGGTTGAGGTCCTCGCGGGCCATGTTCTCGATCAGCGCCGCCTCGAGCGCGTCGGCGTCGTCGCGCTCGCGCACGAGCGCCGGGATGCGCTCCATCCCCGCGAGCTGGGCGGCGCGCCAGCGGCGCTCGCCGGCGACGAGCTCGTAGGTCCCGCCGGCGAGGGGGCGCACGAGCACCGGCTGCAGGATGCCGCGCTCGCGCAGCGACCCGGCTAGCGCCTCCAGGGCCGCCTCGTCGAACATCCGCCGCGGCTGCCTGGGGTTGGCGACGATCGTGTCGACCGGCAGCGAGCGCAGGTCGTCGCCGTCGGCGGGCGCCGTCGAGACCGACAGGATCGCCGAGAGTCCGCGGCCCATGCCGCGCTGGCCCTTGGTCATAGCGAGGCGCCCCCTTCGCCGTCCGCCACGGCCCTCATGTGGCCGCCCCGGCCCGGACGACTTCCTTGGCGAGCTCGAAGTACGCGTCGGCGCCGGCGCAGTGCGGGTCGTGGTGCGTCACGGGCCGCCCGTAGCTCGGGGCCTCGCCGACGCGCACGTTGCGCGGGATGACGGTGTCGAAGACGAGCGCGGGGAAGTGCTGGCGGACCTCGCGCTCGACGTCGCGGGCCAGGCGCGTACGGCCGTCGTGCATCGTCAGCAGCATCCCGGCGATCTTCAGGCGCGGGTTGAGCTCGCGCCGGATGAGCGCAAGCGTGTCGAGCAGGCCCGCGAGGCCCTCGAGCGCGAAGTACTCCGTCTGCACGGGCACGATCACCCGGTCGGCCGCGACGAGCGCGTTGACCGTCAGCGGGCCCAGCGACGGCGGGCAGTCCAGCAGGATGTAGTCGAAGCGCTCGCGAAAGCCGGCAAGCGCCTCGCGCAGGCGCGTCTCGGAGCCCGGCTCGCGCGGCAGCTCGACGTTCGCGCCGGCGAGATCGGGATGCGACGGGACGAGCTTCAGCGTGAGGATCTGCGTGTCGCGCACGGCGCTCTGGAGGTCCGCGCGGCCGGCGAGCACGTCGTAGATGTTCGGCTCGCAGTCCTTGTCGACCCCGATGCCGAGCGTCGCGTTGGCCTGCGGGTCGATGTCGATCAGCAGCGTCGCGAAGCCCGCCTCGGCGATGCACGCGGCGACGTTCACGGCCGTCGTCGTCTTGCCGACGCCACCCTTCTGGTTTGCGATCGCGTAGACGAGGCCCACGGGCTCAACGGTACCGCCCGGCGGGGTCGGAGATGGCAATCGTTCGGGCGCGAACGCGGCCGTGCGGCGTCAGCGAGCGGCGCGCAGTGGCCGTTTGCTGGCCATTCCCGGCCTGCGGGGAAACCGATTCGGGGTCGTACCGATCTTCAGGTAGCGGTGCAGATGCAGATGTTCGGCCCCGGCCCAGGGGTGGACGGGGCGTATCTCACCGGCCTCCAGGCCCGTCAGCGCGGCTGCGGCGGCCCCGTCGGCCTCCTCGCCGGCATCGCGGCGGCCTTTCCAGGCGACGAGCGCCCCGCCCTCGCGCAACAGCGGCGCCGCGTACTCGACGAGGACGTTGAGCGGGGCCACCGCGCGGGCCGTCACGACGTCCTGGGTCCCCCGCCCGGCCGGCCATGACTCGGCGCGGTCGTTGACGATGGTGGCGTTCTCCAGTCCCATCGCGCCGATCGCCAGCGCGAGGAACGCGCACTTGCGCCCGTTGGCCTCGACGAGCGTGACCGCGGCCCGCGGCAGCGCCGCGGCGAGCACGAGCCCGGGGAACCCCGCCCCGGCACCGAGGTCCGCGACCCGCCCGGCGGCCCGCAGCGCGTCGACCTCGAGGCCGACGAGCGCGTCGGCGACGTGGGTGTCGACCGCGGTGGCGCGATCGCGGATCGTCGTGGGGGCGTGGGGATCGCCGACGATGACGTCCAGCAGGCGGGCGAGCTGTTGCGGCGCCGCGGCCGGGAGGGCGAAGCGCTCGCTCAGCTCGGCGAGGCGCGCGCGGACGGCCGCGTCCCGGTTCATGCCCGCTCCCGCGCCCTGACGCGGCCGATGTACGCGGCGTAGCGCTCGCACATGTCCTGCAGCCGTCCGGCGGCGTGCGGATCGAGCTCGGGCACGACGAGCTCCTCGAGCACGGGTAGGACGTCCTCGACGAGCGCCGGACCGCGGGCGACCCACTGGAAGTACGAGCGATCGCCGTGGTGATAGGGCCCGTAGAGGCGCGAGCGCGGGAAGCGCGCGACGAGCCAGCGCATGAGCGGCTCGTGGCGGACGTGCTTGCGCAGGATGACGTGCGGCTGCTTGCCGTCGCCGCCGAAGGAGCCCTCGCTCATGAGGATTCCCGCGATGAGACCCCGCTCGGTGTCGGTGAGCACCCCGGAAGTGTTACACCGGGGAGAAAAACGTGAAACGCTCAGTCGGACAACGGGGCTACGACGAGGTGGCGATCGGGTTCGTCACCCTCGGAATACGTCTGGACCTCCCCGTGGTCGCGCAGGTACTCGTGCACGAGGCGCCGCTCGCTCGCCGTCATCGCGTCCAGTGCGACGGGCCGCCCGTAGCGCAGGGCGTCGTCGGCGGCCTGGTCGGCCTGGCGCTGGAGCATCGTCTCGCGGCGCTCGCGGTAGCCCTCGGCGTCGATGACGATCCGTCGCGCATTCGGGCCCGTCCGCGGGCCGCCCGCACGCTGGGCGAGATGCTGGACGGCGTCGATCGTCTGCCCGTGGCGGCCGATGAACAGGCCGAGGTCGTCCCCGTTGACCGTGCCGGTGCAGGTCTCGCCGTCGTCTGTGACCTCGATCGTCGCCTCGAGGCCAAGGGCGTCGACGACGCGCTCGAGCAGTTCCTCGACGGCCTCGACCGGCGTGCTGCGTTCGTCGCTCATCGGCGCCTCCCGGATCGCTTCTTCTTCTGGCGTGGCGGGCGCGGCGGCGGCCCGCTGGGCTTTGCCTTCGCCGCCGGCTCCTTGGAGCCCTTCGAGGCCGCCGCCTTGGCGCCGGGCTTCCCGGCGCCCTTGGCCGCCGGCACCTTGGAAGATCCCTTCTCCGGCGCCCCGTTGGCGGCGCCGCCGCTCGTGAGCTTGGAGAGCATCCCGCCGAGGCCGCCGAGGCCGGTCCCTCCGCCCCCCAGGCCGCCGGCGACCGCGTCGGCGGCCCCTGCCCCCTTGGGCACCGATATCGGCCCCATCCGGCGGCGCAGGATCCAGCCCTGCCCGACGGTCCAGAGGTTCGTCGTGATCCAGTACACGATCAGGCCGGCGGGGAAGCTGATGATGAAGAACGTGAAGACGAACGGGAGGCCGAGCATGAGCATCCGCTGGTTGCGATCGGCCGTCGACGGCGTCAGGAGGCTCGACAGCAGCTGCGACCCGATGTAGAGGATGATCAGGACGACGAGCACCGCGCCGGTCGCCTTGTTTGTGAGGTCCGGCACGAAGAGGAACTTCTCGTCGCCGGTCCGGCTCGCGATCTCGCCGCAGGCCCTCGCCGTCTGGCCGCAGATCTCGTTGCGCAGGTCGCTCTGCAGGAGGTAGAAGAGCCCGATGAAGAACGGCAGCTGGGCGACGAGCGGCAGGCACGAGGCGAACGGATTGATCTTGTTCTCCGCGTAGAACTTCATGACCTCCTGCTGCTGGCGCTGCTTGTCGTCCTTGTACTTCGCCTGCAGCTCCTTGAGCTGCGGCGCGACGCGGACCATCGCCTGCATCGACTTGAACTGCTTGACCGTCAGCGGCGCCATCGCGGCGCGGACGAGGATCGTCAGCAGAACGATCGAGAAGCCCCAGCTGACCCCGAGCGTGTCGTGGATGAACACGAGGACCGGCTTCAGCGCCTCGACGATGAGCTGGATCGGTGGGAGAAGTGCGATGGGGAGGTTCATGAGGGGTGGCGCGCGGAGGGACGGGCGCGGAACACGCGCTGGGTCTGCACCGGGTCGTAGCCTCCGTGGCTGAACGGGTTGCAGCGCAGCACGCGCCAGGTCGCCAGCACGAGGCCGCGAAGTATGCCGAACTCCTGCAGCGCCTCGACCGCGTAGGCCGAGCAGGTCGGCTCGTAGCGACAGCGCCGCGGGAGCGCCGGCGAGATCACCCGCCGGTAGAGGACGATCGGCGCCTGCACGATGCGAACCGCGGGCCTCACGCGCGGCCCGCCTGCGCCAGCAGCTCGCGCAGCGCGTCGCGGACGCCCGCCAGGCCCTCGCGCTCGGCGAGCTCGCGCGCTCCAGGGCGCGCGACGACGACGACGTCGTGCCCCGCAGGGACGACGTCCGCCTCCGCTGCGAAGGCCTCGCGGACGAGCCGCTTGACGCGGTTGCGATCCGTCGCGCCGCCGACCTTGCGCGAGACGGAGAGACCGAGGCGCGCCTCGTCTGCGCCGCCGCGCGGGAACGCATGGACGACGAAGTGCTTGTTCGCGTACGAGCGGCCCTGGCGGTACGCGCGCTCGAACTCCGCGCTGCGCGACAGGCGCCCGCGCCGGGGCCGGCGCGGCGTCGAGGCGCGGAGAGGCTGCTCGTCCACGGATCGGAGCCTAGAGTGTCCCGCGCAGCGGCCTGGCACCCGCGACGGGCGTCAGACGGTGAGCTTCTTGCGGCCCTTGGCGCGGCGACGCTTGAGCGTCATGCGGCCGGCCTTGGTCTGCATGCGCTGACGGAACCCGTGCGTGCGGGCGCGCTTGCGCTTCTTGGGCTGGTAGGTGCGCTTCATTGCGACGCGGGATCCTAGCGGACGGGCGTCGCGCGGCCCGCCGGGAGGTTTTTCCCGCGCTGTGCGGCCTCTCCCGCACGACCCCCCGCCACCCCCTCCGGGAGACCGCCGGGCGCTGGTATATTCGCCGCCGTCCGGGCCCCTTCGCGGGGCCCCCCGCAGTTTTTCGCCGCGTATCTCCCAAGGAGCCGATCACGCCTGCCGTCCCCCCGCAGCTCACGCACGACTGGGCGCTGATCCGAGCACAGCTGCGCACAGCGGTGCCCGACTCCATCTTCGCGATCTGGCTCGCGCCGCTCGAGCCGCGCGCGCTCGCCGGCGACACGCTCGTGCTCGCGGCACCCGACGAGATCCGCAGCTGGGTCGCCGATCGCTTCGCCCGCGTGCTCCAGACGTGCGCCGCCGCGGTCCTCGGTCCCGACACCGTCGTCGACGTGGTCGCGCCCGACGCGCCGCTCGACGACCTCCCCGCAGCCCGCCCGGGACGCCGGCCGGACGACGACGGCGAGTCCGCATTCCACCCGAAGCTCACGTTCGACCAGTTCGTCATCGGTGCCTCCAACCGCCTGGCGCACGCCGCCGCCCTCGCGGTCGCCGAGCTGCCCGGACAGGCGTACAACCCGCTCTTCCTCTACGGCGCCCCCGGCCTCGGCAAGACGCACCTCCTGCACGCGATCGGCAACTACGTCGTCACCCACGGCGGCGGGCTGCGCGTCCGCTCGACCACCGCCGAGCGCTTCACGAACGAGTTCGTCGCGGCGCTCCAGACGCGCGACATCGAGAGCTTCAAGGCGCGCTTCCGCGACACGGACGTCCTGCTCATCGACGACGTCCAGTTCCTCCAGCGCAAGGCGAAGACCGAGGAGGAGTTCTTCCACACCTTCAACGCGCTCTACGAGACCGGCAGCCAGCTGGTCCTCACCTGCGACCGCCTGCCCGCCGACATGGCCGCGCTCGAGGAGCGCCTGCTCGAGCGCTTCCAGGCCGGCCTCGTCGCCGAGCTGCAGCCACCCGACTTCCCCACCCGCCTCGCGATCCTGCGCAAGCGCGTGCAGCACGACGGCATCGAGCTGGCCGACGACGGCGCGCTGCACGCCATCGCCAACCGCATCACCTCCAACGCGCGCACGCTCGAAGGCGCCCTGATCCGCGTCGTCGCCTACCACTCGCTGACCGGCCGAGCGATCGACGCCGCGCTCGCCGACGAGGTCCTCGCGGGCCTCTACCCGGCCGCCGGCCCGGCACCGGCCGCGCCGCCCACCATCGCGCGCGTCCAGGAGCTCGCCTGTGAGGCCTTCCACGTCAGCCGCGACGAGCTGCTGTCCAGCGCGCGCACCGCGCGCCTGGCCTGGGCCCGCCAGGTCGCGATGTACCTCGCCCGCGAGCACACCGGCGCGACGCTCCCCGCGATCGGCCAGAGCTTCGGCGGGCGCAACCACACGACGGTCATGTACGCCTGCCGCAAGGCCGGCGAGAAGCTCGCCTCCGACCCCGCCGCCCAGGCGGTTGTGCACGAACTCGAGCGCCGGCTGAGCGAGCCCGGCTGAGCGACCGTCGGACTTGACACACTCTCCCCACCCCAACCCCGGCCCGCTCGGCGCTTCTGTCCCGCGTCCTCCGTACGTTCTCGTGGTTCTGCACACTTCCACACGACCTATGACCTCCATTCAATCGGTGAGGTGTTCATCGTGAAGTTCTCGACGTCATGCGCGGACCTCCTCGCGCAGCTCGGCGTCGTCTCCCGTGTCGCCTCGACGCGCAGTGCCGTCCAGGCGCTCTCCGGCGTCCAGCTCGTCGCGGGCCCGACGGGTGCCGAGCTGCGCGCCACCGACATGGAGGTCGGCCTGCGCGTCCCGCTTCCGGCGACGATCGAGCGCGAGGGCATCGTCGTGCTGCCGGCCCGGCTGATGCTCGAGGTCGCCCGCTCGCTGCCCGGCGACCAGGCGAGCTTCGAGCTGCGCCCCGCCGAGCAGGACGTCGAGGTCGTCAGCGGCTCCGCGACGTTCCACATCCGGACGCTGCGGGCCGAGGATTTCCCCCCGCTGCCAGAGCCCGGCGGCGAGAACGTCGTCGACGTCCCGGCCGCCGCCTTCGTCGAGACGATCAACCGCGTCGCGCGGTCGGCGTCGCGCGACGAGACGCGGCCGATCCTGACGGGCATCCTCGTCTCGGCGACGGGCGCCGAGCTGCGCATGGTCGCGACGGACTCCTATCGCCTGAGCGTCAAGGAGACGAAGCTCGCACAGCCGCTCGATGGCGGCTTCGAGGCCAACGTGCCGGCGCGCGCGCTGCAGGAGCTCGCGCGGATCGCGCAGTCCACGGACGCCGACACGCTGACGGTCTCGGTGCGCGCGAACCAGGTCGTCTTCGAGATCGGCGGCGACGTGCTCTCGTCGCGCCTCATCGACGGTCAGTTCCCGAACTATCGCCAGCTGCTGCCCGACGCCTACGAGCACGAGCTCACGCTCTCGTCGAGTGAGATCACCGAGGTCGTGCGCCGCATCAGCCTCATGGCGCAGAAGAACGCGCCGCTGCGGCTGAGCTTCAGCGAGGGCGAGCTGACGGTCTCGGCGCAGACGCCGGATGTCGGCGAGGCGCGCGAGTCGCTGCCGGTGCCGTTCGCGGGCGAATCGTTCGAGATCGGCTTCAACCCCGAGTTCCTGCGCGACGGCCTCGAGAGCGCGGAGGGCACGGACCTCGTGCTGAAGCTCATCAGCCCCCTGCGGCCGGGCCTGATCGAGTCCGCCGACGGCAGCGGCTTCCTGTACCTGATCATGCCGATCAGGCTCAACGTCTAGGACCGCCCCGTGCTGGCGACCCGCCTGCGGTTGCGCGACTTCCGCAGCTACGCGTCCGTGGAGGTCGAGCTGGGGGCGGGCCTGACCGTCGTGCACGGGCGCAACGGTGCCGGCAAGACGAACCTCCTCGAGGGCCTCTACTTCGGCTGCACGGGGCGCTCCTGCCGGACGTCCAACGAGCGCGAGGTGATCCGCTTCGACGCGACCTCGACGCGCGTCGAGGTCGACCTGCGCGACGAGGAGGGCCGCGCGCACGCCCTCGCCGTCGGCTTCGCGCCGGGCGACGCCAAGCGGCTGCAGGCCGACGGGGTGACCGTCGAGCGCCTCGTCGACGTCCAGACGCGCCCGCTGGTCTGCGTCTTCATGCCCGACCGGCTGGAGCTCGTCAAGGGCCCGCCGGCGCTGCGGCGCTCGCACGTCGACCAGGTCATCGCCGCGAGCTGGCCGGCGCGCGCGGCGACGCGGCGCGCCTACGGCCGTGCGCTCGCCCAGCGCAACGCGCTCATCGCCGGCATCCGCGGCGGCCGTGCGTCGCGCAGCTCACTGCCGGCCTGGGACGCGGAGGTCGCGCGCCACGGGATCGAGCTGCGCAACGATCGCGCCGCGGTCGTCGATCTGCTCGCGCCGCGGTTCGCCGCGCTGGGCGAGGCGCTCGGGCTCGGCGCGGCGGGCGAGCTGCGCTACCGGCCGCGGTCGCGCGCCGCCGACGCAGCCGGGCTCGCCGCCGAGCTCGCCGAGCGCACGGAGTCCGACCTCGACCGCGGCTTCACGGGGCACGGCCCGCATCGCGACGACATCGCCCTCCTGCGCGAGGGCCGCGAGCTGCGCGCCTACGGCTCGCAGGGTGAGCAGCGCCTGTCGCTGCTGGCGCTGCTGCTGGCCGAGCGCGAGACGCTCGCGCAGACCCGCGGCGCGGTGCCGCTGATGCTGCTCGACGACGTGATGAGCGAGCTCGACCCCGACCGCCGCGGCCTGCTCGCCGAGCTCCTGCGCGCGCGCGGCCAGAGCATCATCACGACGACGGACCTCGCGCACGTCCCCGGCGGCGACGACCCCGGCGTGACGCGGCTTGCCGTCGCCGCCGGCGCCGTGCTCAGCCAGGCGGTCGCCGCATGACCCCGCGCCGCCGCGCCCCGCGCCCGCTCGGGCCGGCCGTCGAGGCGCTCGCCGCGCGGCTGGCGCCGGCGACCCTGCTCGCCGAGGTGCAGCGCGTCTGGGAGGCCGCCGCCGGGCCCGCGATCGCCGCCGAGGCGCACCCCGTGGCCGAGCGCGAGGGGACGCTGACGCTGCGCTGCACATCGGCCGTGTGGATGCAGGAGATCGACCTCATGGGCCCGGTTCTCGTCGCCGAGCTCAACCGCGCGCTGGGCGCCGAGCGGGTCGCTGCGGTGCGCTGCACGGCAGCGGATCGGAGGCGCCGCTGAGCCCCGCCCATTTTGGCGCTTTTTGCAGGGCTTTTGTAACACCTCCGGGACCGACTTTGTGACGGCCTTGTGCTATCCTCATGACAAGCAGATGGACCGGCCCCGGCGCGTCGAGGCACGACGCGGACTCGGGGCTTCTTCACGTTCGGAGGATCAGTTGGCGAAGGACGACAGCAAGCTCGACGGCAAGACCGGCACGGGCTCCTATGACGCACAGGACATCACCGTCCTGGAGGGGCTCGAGGCGGTCCGCAAGCGGCCGGGCATGTACATCGGGTCGACCGGCGTCCGCGGCCTGCACCATCTCGTCTACGAGCTCGTGGACAACTCCGTCGACGAGGCGCTCGCGGGGCACTGCGACAACGTCGCGGTCACGATCCACCCCGACAACTCCGTCACCGTCACCGACGACGGCCGCGGGATCCCCGTCTCGATCATGGAGAAGGAGCAGCGCCCGGCCGTCGAGGTCGTCCTGACGGTCCTGCACGCCGGCGGCAAGTTCGGCGTCGGCGGCGGCTACAAGGTCTCCGGCGGGCTGCACGGCGTCGGCGCCTCGGTCGTCAACGCGCTGTCGGAGCAGCTGCACATCGAGGTCCGCCGCGACGACTACGCCTGGAGCCAGGACTACGAGCGCGGCATCCCGCAGAACCAGCTCCAGCGCGGCGCCGCCACGAGCGATCACGGGACGACGCTGACGTTCCGCCCCGACGCCGAGATCTTCGAGACGACCGACTTCGACTTCTCGACGCTCGAGCAGCGCCTGCGCGAGACGGCCTTCCTCACCCGCAGCCTGCGGATCGTCCTCGTGGACGAGCGCGGCGAGGGCGCGCGCTCGGAGTTCAAGTACGACGGCGGCATCGAGGACTTCGTCCGGCACCTCAACGCCAACAAGGAGTCGATCGGCCGCAAGGTCGTCTTCTTCGAGGGCGAGAGCGACGAGGGCGCCGTCGAGGTCGCGATGCAGTGGAACACGACGTACCAGGAGTCGGTCTTCTCGTTCGCGAACAACATCAACACGCATGAGGGCGGCTCGCACCTGTCGGGCTTCCGCTCGGCGCTGACGACGGTCCTCAACCGCTACGCGAAGGCGCGCGGGATCCTCAAGGACAAGGACGACAACCTCACCGGCGAGGACGTCCGCGAGGGCCTGACGGCCGTCATCTCGGCGAAGCTCACCGACCCGCAGTTCGAGGGCCAGACGAAGACCAAGCTCGGCAACCCCGGGATGGAGGGGTTCGTGCGCTCCATCGTCTACGACAAGCTCGGCGAGTTCCTCGAGGAGAATCCGGCGGAGGGCAACGCGATCATCCGCAAGGCCGTCTCGGCCGCCCAGGCCCGCGCCGCCGCGCGCAAGGCCCGCGACCTCACCCGCCGCAAGACCGCGCTGGAGAACTCCACGCTGCCCGGCAAGCTCGCCGACTGCTCGGTGAAGGACCCGTCGCTGGCCGAGATCTTCATCGTCGAGGGCGACTCCGCCGGCGGCTCGGCCAAGCAGGGCCGCGACCGCAACACGCAGGCCGTGCTGCCGCTGCGCGGCAAGATCCTCAACGTCGAGAAGAGCCGGATCGACAAGGTCCTCAAGAACCTCGAGATCCAGGCGCTCATAACGGCGATCGGGACGGGCGTGCGCGACGAGTTCGACATCACGAAGGCGCGCTACCACAAGATCATCCTCATGACCGACGCCGACGTCGACGGCGCCCACATCCGCACGCTCGCGCTGACGCTGCTCTTCCGCGAGATGCCCGAGCTCATCGAGGCCGGCTACATCTACATCGCCAAGCCGCCGCTGTACCGGATCAAGCAGGGCTCCAGCGAGCGCTACATCGAGAAGGACTCAGAGCTCGAGGAGTACCTGCTCTCCGACAAGCTCGAGAAGATCGTCGCCTTCGACCGCCACGGCACGCAGTTCCGGCTCACCGAGGCGCGCTGGCAGCGCTTCTCGCGCCTGCTGAAGCAGTACGAGGGCTGGTCCTCGACGCTGCGCGCGGAGTACGGGCACGACACCGTCGGCTTCCTCGAGGAGTCCGGCATGCTCGACGAGCAGATCGAGACCGTCGAGGCCGCGATCGAGCTCATCGAGCGCGTGGGCCTGGAGAACGCGCCCTACGAGACGGCGCTGCAGCGCCGCGACGAGATCAACCTCACGGTGCGCGCCGTCGAGACGAAGACCGGCCTGGCCCGCGCGCTGGCGATCCCGGCGCGCCTGTTCGGGGCCCAGGACTACCGGCAGTTCGTGCGCGTCCACGCGCAGCTCATCGAGCTCGCCGGGCGCCCGCCGTTCACGGTGAAGCTCGGCGACACGACGGACGACGCCGCCTCCTTCCAGGGGCTGCGCGATGCGGTGCTCGCGGTCTCGCAGAAGGGCATCACGCTGCAGCGCTTCAAGGGGCTGGGCGAGATGAACGCCTCGCAGTTGCGCGACACGACGATGGATCCCGCGACCCGGACGCTCGCGCAGGTGAACATCGAGGACGCCGCCCAGGCCGACCAGATCTTCTCGACGCTCATGGGCGACATGGTCGAACCCCGGCGGCAGTTCATCGAGGACAACGCCCGCCTCGTCGCGAACCTGGACGTGTAGGCGATGGCTTCCGTGGACATCCTCGGAGGGGGCAACATCGAGCCGCGGGCGCTCGAGGACGAGATGCGCTCCGCGTACCTCGACTACGCGATGTCCGTCATCGTCGGCCGCGCGCTGCCCGACGTCCGCGACGGGCTGAAGCCCGTCCATCGCCGCGTCCTGTTCTCGATGTCCGAGAACGGCCTGACGCCGACGCGCCCGTACCGCAAGTGCGCGTCGATCGTCGGCGACGTCATGGGCAACTACCACCCCCACGGCGACAGCGCGATCTACGACGCGCTCGCGCGGCTGGCGCAGGAGTTCTCGATGCGCTACCAGCTCGTCGACGGCCAGGGGAACTTCGGCTCGATCGACGACGACCCGCCGGCGGCGATGCGCTACACCGAGGCCCGCCTGCAGCGCATCGCGATGGAGATGCTGCGCGACCTCGACGCCGACACCGTCGACTTCGTCTCGAACTACGACGGGCGCAAGCAGGAGCCGACGGTGCTGCCGGCGCGCTTCCCGAACCTGCTCGTCAACGGCTCGTCGGGGATCGCCGTCGGCATGGCGACGAACATCCCGCCGCACAACCTGCGCGAGGTCATCGCCGCCGTCACGGCATTCATCGACAACCCGGCGATCGGGGTCGCCGAGCTCATGGGGCACCTGCCGGGACCGGATTTCCCGACCGGCGGGATCATCCTCGGCCGCCAGGGGATCCTCGACGCCTACGAGACCGGCCGCGGACGCGTGCGCGTACGCGGCAAGGCGCACACGGAGGACATCGGGCGCGGCAAGGAGGCGATCATCGTCACCGAGCTGCCGTATGCCGTGAAGAAGGGCGGCGACAGCGGCCTCATGGTGAAGATCCGCGACCTCGTCGTGGACAAGAAGATCACCGGCATCTCCAACCTCGAGGACCACTCCTCCGAGCGCGGCGGGATGCGCGTCGTCATCGAGCTCAAGCGCGACGAGATCCCCGAGGTCGTCCTCAACCAGCTCTACAAGCACACGCCGCTGCAGACGACGTTCGGCGTGAACATCGTCGCGCTCGTCGAGAACGTCCCGCGGACGCTGAACCTGCGCGAGGTCATCAGGCACTACGTCCAGCACCAGCGCGAGGTCGTCGTCCGGCGCACGAAGCACGAGCTGCGCGAGCTCGAGCGCCGCGTCCACGTGCTCGAGGGCCTGCTGATCGCGCTCGACAACCTCGACGCGATCATCGCCCTCATCCGCAGCTCACGCGATCGCAGCGGCGCCCGGACGCAGCTCGTCGCGCGCTTCGGGCTGACGGAGATCCAGGCCTCGGCGATCCTCGACCTGCGCCTGTCCCAGCTCACGGCGCTGGAGGCCGACTCGATCAAGACCGAGCACGCAGACAAGGTCGAGCGGATCGGCGAGCTGCGCGCGATCCTCGGTGACGAGGCGCGGATCTTCTCGATCATCAAGGAGGAGCTCGAGGAGATCGCCGACCGCTTCGGCGACGAGCGCCGGACCTTCATCGCCGACTCCGAGGACGAGATCGGCATCGAGGACCTGATCCCCGAGCAGCAGATGGTGATCACGATCACCAAGAGCGGCTACATCAAGTCGCTGCCGCTCACGACGTACCGGGCGCAGCAGCGCGGCGGCCGCGGCGTGACGGGGATGGACATGAAGGACGGCGACTACATCGAGCACCTCTTCATCACGTCGTCGCACGACTACCTGCTCTTCTTCTCCAACCGCGGGAAGGTCTACCGGTCGAAGGTCTACGAGCTGCCGGAGGCCTCTCGGACGGCGAAGGGCCGCGCGCTCGTGAACATCCTGCCCCTACGCGAGGGCGAGCGGATCCAGTCCGTGCTCTCGACGCGCGACTTCACCGAGGGCCGCTACGTCATCTTCGCGACGCGACGCGGCGTCGTGAAGAAGACCGAGCTGCTGGCCTACAACACGCCGATCAAGGCCGACGGGATCATCGCGATCAACATCCGCGACGACGACGAGCTCGTCAGCGTCCAGCGCACGAGCGGCGACGACGACATCCTCATGGTCTCGCGCAAGGGCCAGGCCGTGCGCTTCAACGAGTCCGACGTGCGTTCGATGGGCCGCGACACCTCGGGCGTGCGCGGGATGAACGTCGAGGGCGACGACAACGCCGTCCTCGTCATGGACGTCGCGCGCGACGACCAGGAGCTGCTCGTCGTGACGGAGAACGGCTTCGGCAAGCGCACGTCGATCGCGGAATACCGCAAGACGAAGCGCGGCGCGATGGGCGTCGGGACGATCAAGCTCACCGACGCCAAGGGCGCGCTCGCCGGCGCGCTCGTCGTCCGCGAGCACGAGGAGCTCGTCTTCATCTCGCAGAGCGGGATGGTCCAGCGCACCGCCGTCCGCGGCATCAGCCGCTACGGCCGGCTCGCGCAGGGCGTGCGCCTCATGAACATGAAGGAGGACGACCTCGTGTCGGCCGTCGCGCTCGTCGTCGAGCAGGCACCGGAGAACGGCGACGCGGTCGCGCCGGCGGCGGAGCAATCCGACGGCGCCGCCCCGGTTTGATTGTGCTCACATCGTCGCTCTCGTCCGCTAGCATTCCGCGGACCAGAGAAAGGAGGTGGTCCGAATCAGCTCAAGTTCTTGCGGGACCCTGGAGGTGCTCGGCCGCTAGGTCGGGAAGGCTGGCTCCGCCCAGCGAATCCACACCGGGCCACCCCTGAGCAGGACGCCGGACTGGTCCCGCCGGCAGTAGCAACGCAGCATCCTGCTCGGGCTTACAGTCCAGTCACACAGCAGGGCGAGAGGCGCTCCATCGGGGCGCCTCTCGTCGTTGTCAGGCCGCTTCGGGCAGCCACTGCTTCCACGCCGCCGGGATCGTCGGGCTGGCGACGTGGATGAAGACCTGCGGATGGGGCACGCGTGGCGGCTGGCGGGGGTGCATCCCGATCTTCTGGGGCAGCATGTCGCCCTTGCGCCGGTTGCAGGGCGCGCACGATGCGACGATGTTGTCCCACGTGGAGCCGCCGCCCTTCGAACGCGGGATGACGTGATCGACGGTGAGGTTCGCGCGCGCGCCGCAGTACTGGCAGGTCCAGCCGTCGCGGGCGAACACGGCGCGGCGCGTGATCTTGCGCCGGTGCGTGTCGCGCGGGACCTTCACGAACGTCACGAGCCGGATGACGACGGGGCGCGGGAGCGTCGAGTGCTCGGAGCGCAGCTCGTACGTCGAGTGCTCGATGATCTCCGCCTTCTCCTTCAGCAGCAGGACCGCCGCGCGGCGCACGGTGCACACGTTGATCGGCTCATACGTGGCGTTCAGGACGAGCACACGACCAGACTCACGTCCGCGCCGCCGGTGCTCCGGATGCGGCGCGAACCCCCCTGGGCCTGGTGGCGTGGGCTGGGTCCCCATGAGCTTGCCGCGGAAGTCTAATCGCGCGGGCGGGCGCTGGGGTACGAGCCCAGGATCTTGACCTGCTCGCAGTGCTTGCGCAGGCCGTCGACGGCCTGCGCGACGGGCGCCTCGGCGGCGCTGCCCTCGCAGTCGACGAAGAAGCGATAGTGGCCCAGGCGGGCCCGCAGCGGCCGCGATTCGATCTTCGTGAGGTTCACGCCGCGGAAGGCGAACTCCGACAGGCAGCGCACGAGCCAGCCCGGGCTGTCGTCGCCGGCGCCCCAGAACGCGAGCGACGTCTTACTCGGGACGGCCGGGTCCAGGGGCGCGGCCCGGCGGGCGAGCCAGACGAAGCGCGTCGCGTTGCCGGGCTCGTCCTCGACCCCCTCAACGAGGACCCGTGCCCCGTAGAGCTCGGCCGCGCGGCGCGTGCCGAGCGCCGCCCAGGGCCGCGTCTCGGCGGCCACCATCCGGACCGCCTCGGCCGTCGACTCGGCGGCGGCGACCGTGGCGTGCGGCAGGCGCTCGCGCAGAAAGCGCGCGCACTGCGACAGCGGCTGGGGATGGGAGACGACGCGCTCGATCTGCTCGAGCGCCGTGCCGTCGCGGGCGATGAGGCAGGGCGAGACGGCGACGATCACCTCGCCCACGACCTCGACGTCCGTCCCGTCGTCGGCGAGCGTGTCGAGTGTCACGCCGATCGGGCCCTCGAGCGCGTTCTCGATCGGGACGACGGCGCGCTCGACGTCGCCGTCGTGGACGGCCATCACCGTGTCGTGGACCGTCGGCAGCGCGACGAGCGTCGCGTCCGCGGCCTCGGGCGCCGTCCGCACGGCCTCCTCCGAGAACGTCCCCTCCGGCCCGAGGTAGCCGAGCCGCATCAGGACATCGCGAGGCGGAGGGCTTCCTCCTCCTCGGGGGACAGGCGCAGCTCGCCCTTGCCGCCGGAGACCTGCTTGGCGTACAGCCGCGCCTGGTCGCGATGGTGGATCGAGGAGAGCACGACGCCCGACCTGGAGCTGTCGAGCAGCGCGATCGACGTCGACTGGCGACCGGACATCTCGTTGTAGGCGTCGTAGCGGATGAGGCCGCAGTGGGCGATCGCGCCGTCGAGGCGCCCCTCGGCCACCCCGACGCGCGTGTCGAGGCGCTCGGCGACGTCGGTCACGTAGTCGTGCAGCGTCCTGAACGAGGCGTCGATCGCGGCGGCGTGGGCGACGAGATCGGCCCCCTTCTCACCGAGGACGACCTGCTGGTCGGCGCGCAGGCGGCGCACCTGGCGGTAGAGCACGATGCTCAGGCAGGCGGCGACGACGGCGACGGCCGCGCCGGCGAGCGCCACGACCCCGACCGTTGAGCTGAGCTCGGCTCCCATCGGCGCACACCGTACCGCGGGGCTAGGAGCGGGAGAACAGCGCCGAGTAGTCCTGGGAGTTGTTCGTCGTGTTCTTCTCGCCGGGGACCGGCAGGACCTCGGCGGTGATCGTGACCGCCGTGCTCAGCGGCGGCGCCTGCCCGAGCGGGATGTCGACGGTCGTCTCGGCCTTCGGGAGCGTCTGGTCGACGGTCTTCTGGACGGTGATCGTGTCGCCGGCCCCGCGGATGCGGATCCGGACGCGGACATCGGTCTCGGGGTTGTCGCCCTGGTTGGCGAACTTCACGCTGAAGGTCACGCTGGAGCTCGCGGTGATGCGGTTGGCCGCGGGGCGCGGCTGGAGCGTCTGCGTGCCGACGCCGACGCTCAGGATGCCGTGGCCGTGGAGGCCCGGCAGCGGCTCGGTGCTCGCGGTGTCCGGCGCGCCGCGCGCGGCCTGGGCGTTGATCCGCTTGGCGACCGTCGCGGGCTGCAGCCAGCCGAGGTTCTGGAGGAACTCGCTCTTCTGGATCGTCTGCCCGCCGATCTGCTTGTCGTCGAGCACCTGCTTGATGAGCGTCGCGGTCCGCCGGTTGTAGACGACGTCGGCGGCCGTGAAGGCCTGCATCTCGCCGGCGATGCCCTTCACCGCGGGCTCGGCCGTCGGCGGATCGGTCGACAATGCGCTGGGGAGCTTCTCGGCGACCCTGCCCATCGCCTCCTGCACGAGCCCGAGCGAGAGCAGGAGGTTGCGCTGCGCGGGCCGCATGTCGCCGGGGACGTCGAGCGACGTCGCGCGCTTCGTCTCGCCGACGGCCGCGACGCGCAGCTGATTGATCTGCGATTGGACGTCGGTCGACGAGCTGCCGCCCTGCGCGAGCGCGTTGAAGAAGTCGTCGGCGTTCGCGTTGGCGTCCTGGACGATCGTCGCGACGTTGCGGTTGTAGTCCTTCAGCGCCTGCTCCTGGCGGCTGTTGAGGCAGCCGTTGATGCCGAGCACGAGCAGCACGATGACGAGCAGGCCGATGCCGGCCGCGACGACGCGGCGGACGAGGAGCTGCTGTGGATCGGAGCTCGCACCGTACGAGGCGGGCGCCGGTCGGCGCGGCCGCGTGCGGGTCGTGCGGGGCTCGTCATCGTCGAAGAAGGACAGAGTCCGCTCCTTGGCGAGATCGCGGATCGCTCAGTATGACCGCGCGAGGAGCGCGGAAGGACAGCTGCAACTTTCCCGTCAGCAGGCGGTTTCCTTCTTTGCATCGCAAGGACCACATGACGACCACGCCGAATGCCGAGTCGGTGACCCACGCCCACACGCCCGCACCGGCCGCCGTTCCCGGTGAGATCGTCCTCGCCCGCTACCGCCTGGGCCGGCGTCTCGGCGCGGGCGGTATGGGCGTCGTCTTCCAGGCGCGCGACGAGCATCTCGAGCGCGAGGTGGCCGTCAAGCGGATCGCCGTCGAGCACGACCGCGACGGGCGCGGCGAGCGCGAGGCGATCGCCGCCGCGCGCCTGTCGCACCCGGGCATCGTCGCCCTCTACGAGTCCGGGCGCGACGACATGGCGCTGTACCTCGTCTCCGAGCTCGTCCAGGGGCGCACGCTCGCGCAGCTCCTGCGCGAGGGCGAGCTGTCGGACCGCGACGTGCTGCGCATCGGCGTGACGCTCTGCGACGCGCTCGAGCACGCCCACGCGCGCGGCGTCATCCATCGCGACGTCAAACCCTCGAACATCATCTGCCCCGACGAGCCCGAGGAGGGCGGCGGCGTCGCGAAGCTCACGGACTTCGGGATCGCGCGGATGGCCGACAGCGACGTGCTGACGCGCACCGGCGACATCATGGGGACGATCGCCTACATGGCCCCCGAGCAGGCGCGCGGCCAGCGCCTGGAGGGCTCCGCCGACGTCTACGCGCTGGGGATCGTGCTCTTCGAATCGCTGGCGGGCGTCAACCCGGTGCGCGGGAGCAACCCCGCGGAGACCGCGCGCCGCGTCGGGATGCGCCTGCCGGCGCTCGGCCGGGTCCGCCGCGACCTGCCGCCCGGGCTCTGCCGCGCGATCGACGCCGCCGTCCTGCCCGATCCCGCCCATCGCACGAGCCTGCCGATCCTGCGCGCCGCGCTGACCGCCGCGGGCGCTCGCGTCTCCGACGTGACGGGGCCCGTCGCCGGGGGCGGCGACGACCCGACCGCCGCCGCCGTCCGCGGGCAGACGGCCGCCACGCGTGTGCGCGAGCGCGAGCGCCGCAGGCGCCCCCCGCCGCCGCCGCCGGAGCGCTACGAGCGCCCGCAGCCGGTGGGGCTCCCCTACGCGCCCACGCCGCCGTCGGAGCAGCCCGCACAGGCGGGCGGGCGGCGCCTGCTCGCGCGCCTCGCCGCGGCCGCCGCGGCCGCCGGGCTGACCGCCTGCGCGCTGGCCTGGCTCGGCCCCGACCCGCCCGTGCAGGCCTTCGCGGGCGCCGGCGTCGCGGGCGCGGCGGTCCTCGTGCTCCCGCGCATGGGCTGGCTCGTCACGGTCGCCGTGCTGCTCGCCTGGCTGGCCGTCGCCGCGCCGGGGGTCGCGCTCGTCGTCGCGCTGGCGGCCGCGCCGGTCCCGTTGCTGCTCCCGCGCCGCGGGAGCGCATGGTCGGTGGCGGCGCTCCCGGCGCTGCTCGGCGCACTCGGGCTCGCCGGCGCCTGGCCCGCCCTCGCCGGCCAGGCCGCGCGCTGGCCCGCACGCGCGGCGCTCGGCGCGCTCGGCGGCTGGTGGCTCGCACTCGCCGAGGCGCTCACCGGCGACCGGCTCGCCGTCGGCCCCGCGCCCGGCGTTGCGCCGCGCGGCAGCTGGGAGACGTCGGCGCTGGACGCCGCCCGCGACGCGGTCTGGCCGCTGCTGTCCGGCGGGGCGCTCGGGCTCGCGGCGCTGTGGGCGCTCGCCGCGCTCGCGCTTCCGCTGCTGGTCCGCGGCCGCTCGGCGGCGCTGGACCTCGTCGGCGCGGCGGGCTGGGCGGCCGCCCTCGCGGCGGCGACGCAGGCCCTCTCGGACGCCCTCCTGCTCGACCCGCCGCGCGGCCTCGTCGCAGGCGCGCTGTGCGGCGGCGTCCTCGCGGTCGCGGCCCGCGCGGTCCGCGGCCGCGCGTGACGAGTTTGCGGGCGATGGTGCTGTCCGTAGCATGAGCGGCATCGATGAGCGTGTTGCGCAACCTCGAGACGAAGCTGGCCGATCTCGTCGAAGGCACTTTCGGACGCGTGTTTCGCTCCGAGGTGCGGCCCGTCGAGCTGGCCCGCAAGCTCGCCCGCGAGATGGACGAGCACAAGACCGTGTCGGTCTCGCGGACGTACGTCCCCAACGAGTACGTCATCTGGCTCTCGCCGGAGGACCGCGAGCGCCTGGAGAGCGTCGAGGGCTCGCTCATCGACGAGCTCAGTGCGTACCTGCTCGAGCACGCGCGCCGCGAGAAGCTCGCGCTGCTGTCGCGCCCGCAGATCGAGTTCCAGACCGACGACCAGCTGGCGCTCGGGGAGTTCGGCATCCAGACGCGGCTCGTGCGCCCCGCCGACGAGCCGGGCGCCGGCCAGGGCGAGCACGCCGAGCAGGCCGGCCACGGCAACACGATGATCTACTCGACCGCCGGGCGCATCCGCGGCCCGCTCGAGGAGGCGCAGGGCACCCGGCCGACCCGCGCCCTGCTGCTCGCCGAGGGGCGCCGGCACGTCGTCCCGCCCGGGGGTGCGCTCATCGGGCGCAGCCGCGAGTGCGACGTCGTCATGTCCGACGCCAACGTCTCGCGCCGCCACGCCGAGATCCGGCCCGCCGCGGCCGGCGTGTGGATGATCGAGGACATGGGCTCGACGAACGGCGTGCGGATCAACGGCCGCCAGATCTCCGGCGCCGAGGCGCTGACCGCCGGGGACCGCATCGTCCTGGGGACCGCCGAGATCACCTTCGAGCTGGAATGACGCCGATCGCCGACGCCGCCTTCCGGCTCACCGCCATCCACGACACGCACCACTAGGCTCAACCCACGACATGCTCGAACCGGTCTCAGTCGGGTTGAAGTTCGCCTTCCTGGCGGTGCTCTACCTCTTTCTCCTGTGGGTCTCGCGCAGCGCGCTGAAGGACCTGCGCCGCGGCGCCTTCGGCGGCGGGCCGCGCCTGCCGGTGGCCGCGGCCGACGAGACGGGGATGCACACCGCCTCCGACCTCGGCGCGCTCGACGGCGACGCCGACGTACGCCCGCGCCTCGTCGCCGAGGCCGTTCCCGGGCTGCAGCGGGGCATGGCCTACGACGTCGCCCGCGGCGCGACGCTCGGCCGCGGCGACGTCGAGATCCAGCTCGAGGATCCGTTCGCCTCCTCGCGCCACGCCCAGCTCACCCGTCAGGGCGCGATCCTCGTCATCGAGGACCTCGGGTCGACGAACGGGACGTACCTCAACGACGAGCTGCTGCGTGGTCCGCGCCCGCTGCACCCGGGCGATCGCGTGCGCATCGGCGACAGCACCTTCACCTACGACGATCGCTGATCGCATGCTCCGCGTCGCCCTGGACTACTTCTCGCACTCGGACACCGGCCGCCAGCGGCGCTCCAACGAGGACGCCTACCACGCCCGCGCGCCGGTCTTCGTCGTCGCCGACGGGATGGGCGGGGCGCAGGCCGGCGAGGTCGCCTCTCGCGTCGCGATCGAGGCGTTCCAGCGCGAGCTCGATGGCGGCGGCGGCTCCGGCAGCCCCGAGGAGATGCTCGCCGAGCGCGTCCGCGAGGCCAACGCACAGATCCACGAGATGTCGCAGCTCTCGATGGCCCGCGCCGGGATGGGGACGACGATCACCGCGGCGCACGTCGGCGAGCACGAGGTCGCGATCGCGCACGTGGGCGACTCGCGCGCGTATCGCCTCCGCGACGACGAGTTCGAGCGCCTCACCGAGGACCACTCGCTCGTCGAGGAGATGCGCCGCCGGGGGCAGCTGACGGCGCAGGAGGCCGACGAGCACCCGCAGCGCTCGATCATCACGCGGGCGCTCGGGCCCGAGCCCGACGTCGTCGTCGACACGCACTCCTGGCGCGGCGCGGCGGGCGATGTCTTCCTGCTCTGCAGCGACGGCCTGACGTCGATGATCCCCGAGGTCCAGGTCGCCGCGCTGCTGCGCGGTGCCGCGACGCTGCAGGCCGCCGGCCGGGCGCTCATCGACGCGGCCAACGACGCGGGCGGGCGCGACAACATCACGGTCGTCCTGTTCCGCCTCGAGGAGGTCCCCGACGCCGACCCCGCGGTCGACCAACCGACGACCGCGGGCAGCACGGCGCTGTCGACCTCCGAGGTCCGCGCCGCGGTGGCGAGCGCCCCGCCGGCGCAGACGGTCACCTCGCCCAGGCCGGCGGCCCCGCCTGCCACGCCGCCGCAGGCGCGCCGCTTGCAGCCGACGGCCGCCGCCCCCAACGGCCGCCGCTCGCGCCGCGGCCGCCGCATGGCGATGTCCTTCGCCATCGTCGCGCTCGTCCTCATCCCGCTCGGGTTCGGCGCCTACATCGCCAACAACGCCGTCTACTTCATCGGCACCGACGACGAGGGGCTCGTGACGCTCTACCGCGGCCTGCCCTACTCGCTGCCGGCGGGGATCACGCTCTACAAGCCGTCGTACGTCTCGGGCGTCCCGCTCGCGACCGTCCCGGCGTCGCGTCGCAAGCGCCTCGTCGACCATCAGCTGCGCTCCAAAGACGACGCGTCCGACCTCATCCGCGCGCTCGAGCTCGGACGGGTTGCATCGTGACAGCGCGCAACCGCGAGCTCTTCGCACTGATCCCGGCCTCGCTGCTCGTGACGGCCGGCTTCACGGCCGTCTTCATCCAGCGCAACGACCTGCTCTCGAACCTGTCGCTGTCCTACGGCGCGATCTTCCTCGGCCTCTGCCTCGGGGCGCACATCGTCCTGCGGATGACGCTGCCCGACGCGGACCCGTACATGTTCCCGCTCGTCGCCGTGCTGGCGTGCTTCGGCCTCGTCATGCTCTACCGCCTCGACGCGAACCTCGCGCGCGACCAGGCGCAGTGGTTCGTCGTCGGCCTGTTGCTCTTCGCCGGGACGATCATCGCGCTGCGCCGTGACCACCGCGTGCTCGAGCGCTACCGCTACAGCATCGCGCTGGCCGGGATCCTCCTGCTCCTGCTGCCGCGCCTGAGCCATCCCGTCAACGGCGCGTACCTCTCCTTCGACATCGGCCCGCTGGCCTTCCAGCCGGCCGAGTTCGCGAAGATCGCGATCGTCATCTTCCTCGCGTCCTACCTGCGCGACACGCGCCAGGTGCTCGTCGTCGGGGCGCGGCGCTTCATGGGGATCACGTTTCCACCGCTGAAGCACCTCGGCCCGCTGCTCGCCGTCTGGGGCACCGCGATGGTCCTGCTCTTCGTCATCCAGGACCTCGGCTCGTCGCTCATGTTCTTCGGCGGCTTCCTCGCGCTCGTCTACGTCGCGACGAACCGGATCTCGTTCGTCCTCATCGGGATCGCGCTGTTCGCGCTCGGAGCGCGGACGCTCTACGCGATCCGGCCGACGATCCAGGGCCGCGTCGACGCCTGGCTGCACCCGTTCGACACCGCGCTCTACAACAAGGCCGTCGGCGGGAGCTTCCAGATCGCGCAGTCGATCTTCTCGCAGGCCGACGGCGGCCTCTTCGGTCAGGGCTTCGGTCAGGCGACGATCCGCCTCGGCGACAACCCGCCGATCCTCCCGGCCGCGCACACGGACTTCATCTACGCCGTCATCACCGACGAGCTCGGCCTGCTCGGCGCGGCCGCCGTGCTGCTCGTCTACCTCCTCATCATCGAGCGCGGCTTCAAGACGGCGATGCTCGCCACCGACTCCTTCTCCAAGCTCCTCGCGACGGGCCTGACGGCGGTGCTCGCGCTGCAGGTCTTCGTCATCGTCGGCGGGGTCACGAAGCTCATCCCGCTGACCGGCGTGACGCTGCCGTTCATCTCCTACGGCGGCTCGTCGATCGTCGCGAACTTCATCCTGCTGGCGCTGCTGCTGCTCGTCTCCGACCGCGCGCGCCGCGAGGCCGCCGTCCGATGAACGCGCCGATCCTCAAGCTCTTCGCGCTCGTCCTCGTGCTGTTCGCCGCGCTCATCGCGATGACGAGCTACAACAGCGTCATCAACGCGAAGGCCTATCGCGAGAACGCGCTCAACGCACGCCCGCAGATCGAGCAGCAGCGCGTGCACCGCGGCGTCATCCGCGCGCGTGACAACACGCTGCTCGCACACTCCGTGAAGGCCAGCGACACGCTGTATCAACGCCGCTACACGCCCGCGGCAAAGGCCTTCGCCCAGGTCATCGGCTACGACTTCCTGCGTATCGCCCGCGCCGGCCTGGAGCGCTCGCGCAACGCGGCGCTGGCGGGCGAGCGCAACGAGCTCGAGTCGATCGTCGACCAGCTGCGCGGCAAGCAGCACGAGGGCGACAACATCATCACGAACCTCGACCCGCGTGCGCAGAAGCTCGCGCTGAGCGAGCTCGCCGGGCGCAAGGGGTCGGTCGTCGCGATCGAGCCGGCGACGGGCAAGGTCCGGGTCATGGTGAGCACGCCGGGCTATGACCCCAACACGCTCGACGAGAAGGGCGTCTTCTCGAAGCTCAGCACCGACGATCGCAACTCGCCGCTGCTCAACCGCGCGACGCAGGCCGGCTACGTCCCCGGCTCGACGATGAAGGTCGTCACTGCGACGGCGGCGCTCGACAGCGGCGAGTACACGCCCGACTCGCGCGTCAGCGGCAAGTCGCCGGTCGTCATCTCGGGCACGCCGCTGAGCAACTTCTCCGACGAGCAGTTCGGCGACATCACGCTGACCGACGCGCTGACGAACTCCGTCAACACCGTCTGGGGGCAGGTTGCCGAGAAGCTCGGCCACGACCGGATGGCGGAGTACATGACGCGCTTCGGCTTCGACACCGACCCGCCGCTGGACTACCCCGACGGCCAGATGCTGCCCAGCGGCGTCTACGACAAGGGCAAGCTCCTGTCGCCGAGCTCCAAGCGCGTCGACATCGGGCGCGTCGGCATCGGCCAGGAGCGCCTGCGCGTCACTCCGCTGCAGATGGCCGAGGTCGCCGCGACGGTCGCCAACGGCGGCGTGCGGATGAAGCCGCAGCTCACGAGCCGCATCGTCGATGTCGACGGGCGCACGGTGGAGCGCATCGCGCCCGAGGAGGCGCAGCGCGTCATGTCGGCGCAGACCGCGCAGCAGCTCACGCAGATGATGGCCAACGTCGTGCGCGAGGGCACCGGCACGGCGGCCGCGCTGCAGGGGATCGAGGTCGCGGGCAAGACGGGCACCGCCGAGCTGAACATCGCCCAGCGCATCAACCAGCCGTGGTTCATCGGCTTCGCGCCGCGGGCGGCGCCGCGGATCGCCGTCGCCGTCACGCTCGAGAACATCGTCGGCGGGCAGGGCGGCATCGTCGCAGCCCCGATCGCCAAGAACGTCATGCAGGAGCTCCTCAGATGACCGCGCGCCATCGCTCGACCGTCGCTCCGGCAAAGCCGTCAGGCTGGTCCTCGCCATGAGGCAGATCGCCAACGACGCGGTCATCGACGGCCGCTACCAGGTCATCTCCCACCTGGGCACGGGCGGGATGGCGGAGGTCTACTGCGCGCAGGACCTCCAGCTCGGGCGCAAGGTCGCCCTGAAGGTCCTGCACGAGCGCTTCGCCGCCGACGCCGAGTTCGTCGAGCGCTTCCGCCGCGAGGCCTCCGCCGCGGCCGGCCTGCAGCACCAGCACGTCGTGTCGGTCTACGACCGCGGCGAGTGGGACGACACGTCCTACATCGCGATGGAGTACGTCGCCGGCCGGACCCTGAAGCAGCTCGTCGGCGACGAGGGCCCGCTGGCGCCCCAGCGCGCCGTCGACCTCACGGTCCAGATCCTGCGCGCGGCCCGCTTCGCCCATCGCCGCGGCGTCATCCACCGCGACTTCAAGCCCCAGAACGTCATCGTCGACGACGAGGACCGCGCGAAGGTCACGGACTTCGGCATCGCGCGCGCCGGCGCGTCGGACATGACCCAGACGGGCTCGATCATGGGCACGGCGCAGTACCTCTCGCCCGAGCAGGCACAGGGCCACGCCGTGACGGGGCGCTCGGACCTCTATTCGATCGGCATCGTCCTCTACGAGCTGCTCACGGGCCGCGTCCCGTTCGAGGCCGAGGCGGCGGTGACGATCGCGCTCAAGCAGGTCAACGAGGAGCCGGTGGCGCCCAGCGCCATCAACCCTGCCGTGACGCCCGAGCTTGAGGCCGTCGTACTGCGGGCGCTCGCGAAGGACCCGGCGAACCGCTTCGCCGATGCCGACGAGTTCATCGCCGCGCTGGAGGCCGCCGGCTCGCGGATCCCCTCGCGCTCGCAGATCGCCGCAGCGGAGGCCGCCGCCGCCGCGCTGCCGGCCGCGGCGCCGGCCGCCGGGGGCGCGCCGCCCCCGCCGTCGACCGGGACGTACCCGCGCTCGGCGGGCTACGCGGAGGTCGCCTACGAGGCACCGCCGCCCGCCCCGCCGCCCCGCCGCCGGTCGCGCTGGGTGTGGGTCGCCGCAGCGCTGGCGCTGCTCGTCGTCGCCGGCGTCGCCGTGGCGCTCATCGCCGCGCGGCCGGATCGCACCCAGGTGCCGAACGTCGTCGGCAGCTCGATCTCCGTGGCGACCCAGCGCCTGCAGAACGACGGCTTCGAGGTCACGACCGTCCGCGACAACTCCGAGAAGCCGCGCAACACGGTGATCGGCCAGCAGCCCGCCGCCGGGAGCGTCGTCGACGCCGGGGCGAAGGTGACGATCAACGTCTCCGACGGCCGCGCGATCACCGCCGTCCCCGACGTCGTCGGCCAGGGCCGCCGCGCCGCGCGCAAGGCGCTGATCGGGGCGGGCTTCCTCGTCGACGAGACCCCGGCGCCGTCGGACACCGTCAAGGTCGATCGCGTCATCGCCGAGGAGCCCTCGGGGCGCTCGCAGGCCGAGCAGGGCGCGACGGTGCAGATCACGGTCTCGACCGGGCCCGAGCAGATCGCCGTCGTCGACGTCACCGGCAAGACCGAGGACCAGGCGCGCACGACGCTCGAGCAGGCGGGCTTCAAGGTCGCGGTGGAGCCGCGCGAGGACGCCAAGGAGGACCCGGGCACCGTGCTCGAGCAGAACCCGGCGAGCGGCCGCGCTGCGCGCGGCTCGACCGTCACGATCACCGTCGCAACGGAGCCCAAGCAGATCGCGGTGCCCGACGTCGTCGGCCGGTCGCAGAACACCGCGACCAAGACGCTCTCAGGCAGCGGCTTCGAGGTCGGCGTCCAGGAGGTCGCCGTGGACACGCCCCAGCAGGACGGGATCGTGCAGAAGCAGGAGCCGGCGGGCAGCGCGGACAAGAAGGTCGATCGTGGCTCGACCGTCACGATCACCGTCGGGCGCTTCGATCCCGCGCTGAACCCCGACCCGGCCGTCACGACGACGACTCCCGCGGCCTCCACGACGACCGCCCCGGCGGCGCCCGGTCCGTGATCGTCGCCGTCCTCTCGGGAGGGCGCTCGTCCGAGCACGAGGTCTCGCTCGCCGGCGGTGCATCCGTCGCCACAGGACTGCGCGCAGGCGGCGGGGAGGTGCTCGAGGTCACGCTGCAGCGCGACGGCACCTGGACCTGCGACGGCGAGGAGCTGTCGCTCACGCCCGGGCGCGGGCTGCTCGGCGCCGACGTCGCGTTCCCGGTCCTGCACGGCCCCTTCGGCGAGGACGGGACGGTCCAGGGCCTGCTCGAGCTGCTCGACGTGCCGTACGTCGGCTCGGGCGTGCTGGCGTCGGCCGTCTGCCTCGACAAGATCGTCGCCAAGGACCTCATGGCGCGCGCCGGCCTCGCGCAGGTCGACTACGCGGGCGTCACGGCGACGCGCTGGCGCCGCGAGCCCGACGCCGTGCTTGCCGAGCTGGGCGCCCTCGGGCTGCCGGTCTTCGTCAAGCCCGCGCGGCTGGGGTCGTCGGTCGGGATCGCGAAGGTCGCCGAGGCGGGCGCGCTGGCCGCCGCGCTGGACGCCGCGTTCGCGCACGACCCGTGCGTCATCGTCGAGGCGATGAGCAGCGGGGTCGAGGTCGAGTGCTCCGTGCTCGGTGCCACCCACGCCGCACGCGCCTCGGAGCCGGGCGAGATCGTGATCGAGGCCGATTGGTACGACTTCGCGGCGAAGTACGAGCCGGGCGGGATGCAGCTCGTCGTCCCCGCGCGCATCTCCGCCGCCGCCCGCGAGCGCGTCCAGGAGCTCGCCGTCGACGCCTTCGAGCGCTTCGGCTGCTCGGGACTGGCGCGCGCCGACTTCTTCGTCGAGGGCGACGAGGTCCTGCTCAACGAGCTCAACACGATGCCCGGCTTCACGCCGACGAGCGTCTACGCGAAGCTCTGGGAGGCCAGCGGGCTGCCCTACGGCCAGCTCGTGACGCGGTTGTGCGAGCTGGCGCTCGAGCGCTTCGCGGACGAGCGGGCGTATCGCTTCTAGGTTTCGATCGGAACCCGGATGCCTAAGCGCTGCGCGAGAAGCGCGCTCTCGCGGCCGTCTATCGTGGCGGGTGTCCCCGGCAGAACTCCCGCACGGCTGCGTTGAACCGCTCGCTCTGCTCGAGGTTGCTGACGTGACCGCAGTCGGGGATCACGACCAGCGTGGCGCCCGGGATCGCCTGCTCGAACTGGCGCGCGACGCTCAGCGGGGAGCGCGCGTCGAGCTCTCCCCAGATCAGCAGGGTCGGCACCGCGATGTCTGGCAGCAGGTCGCGCTGATCGGCCTCGGCCATCACGCATAGTTGCGTGCGGAGGCTTTCGGGACGAACCGCGGTGGCGATCTCCTGCAGCAGCGCGACGAACTCGGCCGGCGGGTCGCCGGCGAACAGTCCGGGAAGCGTTGGATCGAACGTCTGGGGAGGCGCAGCGAGCATCTGACGCGCTCCTGCGACGCGGGCACGTACCTCGTCCTCGGGCAGCGATCCCTTCCAGCCGGCGTAGGTGTCGACGAGGATCAGCGTTGCGATGAGTGCCGGACGGTGGCGGTAGAGCTCCTGCACGACAGTGCCTCCCCACGAGATGCCGGCGACGTGGGCGGGGCCGAGCGCGAGCGCCTCGATCAGCGCCGCAAGACAGTTCGCGTAGTCGATCAGGCCGAACGTGTCAGGGAGATCCGACGAGCGGCCCGCCCCCGGCTCGTCCCAGGCCACGACCGTGAACTCGTCCGACAATGCGCAGAGCTGCGGACGCCATACGCGGCCGTCCTCGGCGGCACCGTGCACGAGCACCAGCGGCGGTCCCGCGCCGACGCGCGTGTAGGCGATCTCAAGCCCGTTGGTCCGGACGACCTCCACCAGCGCAACGTACACGCGCGCCGCAGCGAATCGGAGGCGCCGCCGCTGGGCTCCGCATCGCCCAAGCGCAGCAGCAGGGCGTGGGTCGCGCTTGCCGGGTTCATCCGACGCACTCGCATCGCGCGAGAAGCAGGTGTCGGCTCGCGCTTGCGTGACTGTAGGTCAGGGGCACCCGTGAGCTCAGGGAGCGATGAAGCCGCCGCAGGCCTCCTCCAGCACACGGGCGGCGGCGATCACTTCGAGGTCGCGGCCGCGGCCCCCGATCAGCTGGACGCCGATCGGCAGGCCGTCGTCGGTGCGCAGCACGGGGACCGTGACGGCAGGCAGGCCGACGGCATTGGCGAGCGTGCAGAGCGTGAGCTTGCCGCCGGGGCGCACCGGCTCACCGTCGATCTCGGTGAAACCCTCCCCGATCGGCGGAGCGGGGCCAGGCGCAACCGGGCAGAGCGCCAGCCGCCTGCGCTCGAACCACTCGTCGACCTCGCGCTCGAGGATTCCGAGTTGCGTCCAAGCCTCCAGGTACTGGGCGAGGGGCACCGCGACGTGGTTATACGACTCGACGGCCATGCGCCCGTAGCGGGAGAGCTCGTCCTCTCTCCCCTCGGCCAGCGAAGCGAGACGGGCGGCGAACTCGACACCGACGAGCAAGTCGAACAAGCTGCGGATGTCCTCCTGCCGGGGCGGGCGCTCCTCGACGAGCTCGTGGCCGGCGACGGCGAGCGCGTCGGCAGCGACGCGCACAGCGCGCCGGCAGTCCGCGGCGACCGGCTGCAGGAAGTCATCCTCGTAGACACCGACGACGCCGACACCGGGCCGCGGCGCTGCCGGCACCGTCTGCGACAGTACGGCGAGCGCGAGCTGGAGGTCGTTGGCGCTGCGGGCGAGCGGGCCGATTACGGCCAAGCGCGACCATAGCGGCGTCTCACCGTCCGGTGCGTGACCGGTGCACGGGACGAGCTCGCGCGAGGGCTTGAGCCCGAACACGCCGGTGAAGTGAGCCGGGTTGCGGATCGAGCTGCCGAGGTCCGAGCCGATTCCCAGCGCCGACATGCCGCTTGCCACCGCGCAAGCCTCCCCGCCCGAGGAGCCGCCGACGGAGCGGTCGAGCGCGTGGGGGTTGCGCGTCGCGCCAAAGACGTCGTTGGCGGTGTCGTAGAACGCGCAGAACTCCGGCACGTTGGTCTTGCCCAGCAGAATCGCGCCCGCGCCGCGCATGCGACGGATCGCGGGCGCGTCGTAGCCGGCAACGTCGTCAGCGAACAGGCGCGACCCGTTGGGCCACCGCATGCCGGCAACGGCGATCGCGTCTTTGGCCGTGAAGGGGATGCCGTGCAGCGGACCGACCGGCGCGCCGACCGCCAGCGCGCCGTCCGCAGCGACCGCCTCGACGCGCGCCTGATCGAGGCGCAGAAGCACGAGCGCGTTCAGCTCGCCATTGCGCTCCTCGATGCGCGCCACATGCAGGTCGAGCAACTCGACCGCCGACAGCTCACGCCCGCGAAGCATGCGAGCGAGCTCAGTCGCTGACCCCAGCAGGATGTCGCTCGACGCGGGCACGCCCACCCGCCAACCCTACGCCTGCCCGCGACCGCGCCTTGCCTCCGCGCGACAAGCAGCGCCGAAGGTGGCGCTCATCACACGGAACACGATCGGTCGCGACGCACGGATGGGCAGGGGGGAGGAGTCCTACTCGGCTGCAGGCCCGCTCACACTCCACAGCACTCGCGTGGGCGCGCACCCACCTGATCGCGCCCACCCCCTGACTGCCCCAACTCGACGAATCCGGCACTCTCGCCCACACCACACCGTGGACGACGAGCAGCGGCCCCTTCCGCGTCCGGATCGTCAGCGTCCGTTGACGGCGAGCGCGTGCAGGCAGCGCGACATCGGCTCGGGCAGGCGCTCGAAGCGCAGGACGTAGACGCGCGGCCCCTGCTGGCCGAGCACGCGCGCGTGGCCGGCGACGCGCATCTGCAGGTTGGGGAGGTCGAAGTCGACCGTCTCGTCGTCGGCGAGCGGGCGCCGGCTGACGACGCGCATGCCGCTCGGCCCGAGGTCGACCGTCTCGGTCTGGATCGGCGAGCCGACCCGCCGGCGCAGGGTGCAGCGCAGCGCGATCTGCGCCCGCGGCGCGGCGGTGATCATGCACGGACCGTAGATCGCGGCGCGGACCGCGTCATGGGACGCTCGTACAAACCCGGTCGGCCGGGCCTCATCCCCCGAGCGTGCGCCGGACCGCCCGCGCGAGGGCCAGTGCGAGCCGATCGCGGTGGGCCGGGCGCTCGAGCAGCCGGGCGTCCGCCGCGTTGCGCATGTTGCCGAGCTCGACGAAGGCCTTCGGCACGCGGCTGAGGTTCAGCCCGCCGAGGTCGTCGCGCTGGACGAGCCCCGTCCCGCCGCCGAGATACGTCGAGCGCGGCAGGCCGATGGCGTCCAGGCGCGCACGCAGGATGCGGGCGAAGCGCAGCGACGGGGCGACGATCGCCGGCCGCAGCGCCCGGCGCGCGAGCGGCGCGATGACGTGGAAGCCGCGCCCGCCGGCCGGTCCGCCGTCGGCGTGGATCGAGAGCGCGACGTCCGCGCGGGCGCGGTTGCCGATAGCGGCGCGCTCGTCGATGCACGGGCCGACGCCGTCGTTCGTGCTGCGCGTGAGGACGACGCGGGCGCCGAGCGCCTCGAGGCGGCGCCGCAGGCGGGCGGCGAAGTCGAGCGTGAAGGACGACTCCGGCAGGCGGCCGTCGTTCGTCTCCGTGCCGGACGTGTCGCAGGCCTTGCGAAAGCCGCCCGTGCCCGCGGCGACCTGGCGGTCGATCCGGCTCGGGTGCGTCCCGTTGGCGCCGTTGTGACCGGGGTCGAGGACCACCGTCGAGCCGGCGAGCGGCAGCGCGGCCGCCACGAGCACGAAGGCCGCGGCGATCACTTGAACAGCAGGATCTCGGAGATCTTGGCGCTCTTCTGTCCCGGCGGGAGCTTCGTGATCCACACGAGATAGCGGCGGTAGCCGTTGCCCGCCGTGTCGAGCGCGATCTTCTCGTCCCTGCCGACGACGATGTTCTCGGCGCTGACCTTCGTCCAGCCCGCGGCGGGTGGCGCCGCCTTCGGGATCGACGCGGGGGCGACGTAGACCGTCGCCGCGAAGCCGGGCGTCGGGGTGCGGATCTCGAGCTCGGTCGCCGCGACCTGCGGGGCGGCGTCGATGACGAGCCCGACGCCGGCCTTGTTCAGGGCGCCGCTGTCGTAGCGCTCGGTCGACCACGTCGACGACGCGATCCCGTCGACCACCGCGCTCGTCTGCTCGGGGTGCTCGCCGTCGCCCCCGACCGGGTCGTAGTCGGCGGGCGCGCGCTGCTTGAGGAAGACCTCCTGCGGCGCGCCCGGCGCGGCCGGGGAGCCCGAGCGCTTGCCGGTGCCGCGCTCGGTCTGGTTGGCCGCCAGCAGCGCGAGCGCCACCGCCACCGCGACGCCGAGCGCCACGAGCGCGAGCAGCACCTTGGTCGAGTTGCGCGCCCGCAGCGGCAGGCGCCGGCGCGTCTGGCTCGGCAGGCTGCGCAGGACGGTCGTCGCCTCGCCGGTGACCTGGCCGTGGCGTGCGGTCTCGATCGCGAGCACCTCCTCGAGATCGGCGATCAGCGCCTGCGCGTCGGGGTAGCGGCGGCCGAGGTCCTTCGCGGTCGCGCGGTCGAGCACCGCGGCGAGCGCCGCCGAGACCTCCGGACGGCGGATCTGCACGTCGGGAAGCTCCTCGCGCACGTGCTTCATCGCCACCGCGACCTGGTTCTCGCCCTTGAACGGGACGTCGCCGGTGAGCATCTCGAAGATGACGATCCCGAGCGAGTAGAGGTCGGACTGGCCGGAGACCGCGTGCCCGAGCGCCTGCTCGGGCGAGACGTAGTCCGTCGTGCCGAGGACGCGGCCGTCGGCCGTCAGCCCCTCCTGGTGCAGCGTCCGGGCGATGCCGAAGTCCGTGACCTTCGCCGCCCCCTCCTCGTCGATGAGGACGTTCTGCGGCTTGACGTCGCGATGGACGATCTGGGCGCCGTGCGCGGCGCCGAGGGCGCGCGCGATCTCGATCGCGTAGGCAATCGCCTCGGCGACCGGCAGCCGGCCGTTGCGACGGATGCGGTCCTTCAGCGTCTCGCCCTCGACGTACTCGAAGACGATGTACGGGGTCGCGAAGCCGTCCTCCTCGCCCTCCTCCCCGGCGTCGATGACCCCGACGACGTGCGGGTGGTTGAGCTGCGCGACCGCGCGCGCCTCGCGGCGGAAGCGCTCCAGCTGGTCGGAGTCGTCGGCGATCTCCCGGTGCATGAGCTTGATGGCGACCTGGCGCTCGAGGACCGTGTCGAAGGCGCGGTAGACCGTCGACATCCCGCCCGTCCCGACCTGGGCGTCGAGGCGGTAGCGCTTGGACAGGACGGTGCCGACGGGCGATGCCATCGCTCTATTGTGCAGTCGCGTGCGGGCGGTGCATGTCACCTACCACACCGAGCCCGCCTCGCCGCGGTCCTGAGGGGCCGAAGCGGGCGTCCGGCGCGTGCTCACACGCCGCGGCGCGGGCGCTCGATCTCACCGGCGCGCGCGGTGACGCTCCCGATCCGCGCGCTGCCCGGATGGCGGGCCGCCAGCAGCGCGACGGCGGCGTCCGCGTCGTCCTGCGGGACGACCGCGACGAAGCCGCAGCCCATGTTGAAGACGTCCCACATCTCGGCCTCGGGCACCGCCCCGAGCCGCGCGATGAGGCCGAAGACGGGCGGGACGGGCAGCGGGGCGTCGATCGCGAAGCCGACGCCGGCGTTGAGGCGCAGGAGGTTGGCCAGCCCCCCGCCGGTGATGTGCGCGAGGCCGCGGACGTCGGCCGCCGACGCGAGCAGCTCGAGCACGGCGCGCACGTAGATGACGGTCGGCTCCAGCAGCGCGTCGGCGACCGTCGCGCCGCCGAGCTCCGCGGGCGCGTCGCCGAGGCCGAGGCCGCCGTCCTGCAGCAGGGCGCGGCGCGCGAGCGTGTAGCCGTTGGAGTGCAGCCCGCTCGAGGGCAGCCCGATGAGCGCGTCGCCGGGCGCGATCGCGGCCCCGGTGATGATCGCAGCGGGTGCGACGGTCCCGAAGGCCGCGCCGCAGAGGTCGAAGCCGCCGGGGCTCGGGTGGCCGCGGATGAGCTCGGGCAGCACCGCGAGCTCGCCGCCGGGGATCTCGATCCCGGCGTCCTCCGCGCCGCGCTTGAGACCCAGCGCGATCTGCGCCAGCGCGGCGGGGTCGGGCTGCTCGACGGCGAGGTAGTCGAGCATGGCGATCGGCTCGGCGCCGACGCAGACGAGGTCGTTGACGTTCATCGCGATGCAGTCGATCCCGACCGTGTCCAGGCGCCCGGTCTGCTCGGCGACGACGAGCTTGGAGCCGACGCCGTCGGTCGACAGCGCGATCGCCAGGTCGTCGGTGAGCCGCAGGACGCTCGCGTAGTGCCCCGAGCCCAGCAGCGAGCGGCTCGGGCGGCCGGGGTCGATCGTGCGCAGTACGTCCACGAGCGCGCGGACGCCCGCGTCGCTGGAGGCGATCGAGACTCCCGCGGCTGCGTAGGCGTCGGACATCGCAGCGAACCTAGCGGACGCGCAGGCGCTTCACGATGAGTGCCGCGAGCCCCAGCCGGTACGCCGCGTAGGGCATGAGCGAGCGGTCGCGCTCGACCTGGCGGATGATCCGGATCGAGGCGAGCGTCGTCGCGAACGAGGCCGCGATGCCGGCGACGAAGGCCAGGGCGGTGCCCGGCGGCAGCCCGCGCCGGGCCAGGCGGGTCCCCTTCAGTGCCACCGCACCGACGATGATCGGCAGCGCGACGTGCCGCGACAGGACGTTTGCATCCTCGCGCGCGAAGCCGCGCAAGCGGGCGGCGGCGAGCGTCGCGCCGTTGCGCGAGACGCCCGGCACGAGCGCGCAGGCCTGCGCGAGCCCGAGCAGGAGCGCGTCCAGGGCGCCCGCGTCCTCGCGTGCGCGCGCGCCGCTGCCGCGGATGTCGGCGACGACCATCGCGATCGATCCCGCCGTGAGGCCCGCGGCGATCGTCGCGGGCGTCCCGAGCCGCCGCTCGATCGGCCGCTCGAGCGCGTAGCCGACGATCGCCGGCGGCACGAAGCTCAGGACGACGAGCTGCACCCGGCGGCGGTCCAGGCCGCGGGCGGCCTCGGCCACCTCGTCGCGCAGCCCGACGAGCAGCGCCGCCGCGGTGCCGGCGTGCAGCGCGACCTCGAACGCCTTGCGCAGCTCGCCGTCGAGCTCGCAGTACGGCCATCCCAGCAGCCACGGGACGACCGCGACGTGCCCCGAGGACGAGACCGGCAGCAGCTCGGCGGGGCCGTGCAGCAGCCCGAGCGCGATCGCGTCGCGCAGCCGCAGCCGTCCTTCGCCGTCAGCCGCCGCCGGCATCGGCGGCCGGCTCCACCGGCCCGCCCCCGCCGCGCCGGCGCCGGAGCACCAGCAGGGCGATGCCGGCGACGATCAGCGCGGCGACCGCGTAGTCGACGTAGTGCAGCGAGTCCTTCCAGTCCGTCCAGTTCGCGCCGACCTCCCTGCCGATGTACGCCAGTGCGAAGACCCACGGCAGGCAGCCGAGGAACGTCAGCACGGAGAAGCGCAGAAAGGGCATCTTCGCGACGCCCGCGGGCAGCGAGATGAACGTCCGGACGATCGGCAGCATGCGGGTGAAGAAGACCGTCGCGTCGCCGTGGCGCGCGAACCAGCGGTCGGCCGCGCGGACGTGGTGGGGCTTGATGAACAGCAGGTGGCCGTGCTTCTCGATGAGGTCGACGCGGCCGTAGTAGCCGACGCCGTACGCCAGCCACGAGCCGCAGAGGTTCGCGAAGGCGCCGACGAGCGTCACGGCGATGAGGCTGTAGTGGCCCTCGCTGACGTTGAAGCCGGCGAACAGCATCGTCGCCTCGCTCGGGATCGGGATGCACGCGCTCTCGAGGAACATGAGCACGAAGACCCCGGCGAGCCCCAGATCGGCGACGACGTTGGTCGCGAACGTGACGATCGGATCCGTCAGCGACGCGATGATCAGGGCGAGCACGAGCGCGACAGGGTACCGGGCGCCTCCGGCCACTAGCCTCACCGCGGCATGCGCGTCTGGGTCGATCTCACCAACAGCCCCCACGTGCTCGTCCTGCGCCCGATCGTCGCCGCGCTGCGCGCGCAGGGCCACGACGTGCAGATCACGGCGCGCGACTTCGCCCAGACGCTCGGGCTGCTCGAGCGCTTCGCGATCGCCCACACCGTCGTCGGGCGCCACCGCGGCGGCCGGCTGGCGGCGAAGGGCCTCGGCCTGCTCTCGCGCTCCAGCGCGCTCGCCCGCTGGGCGCGCGGCCGTCGCTTCGGCCTTGCGCTCGGCCACGGCTCCAACGACGTCACCGTCGCCGCGCGGCTGCTGCGGATCCCCTGCTCGACGATGTTCGACTACGAGTGGGCGACGGTCCAGCACACGGTCAACTGCCGCCTGGCGCAGACGGTGGTCGTGCCGGAGGCGATCCCGCCCCAGCGCCTGGCGCGCTACGGCGCGGCCGGCAAGATCGCCGCCTATCCCGGGCTGAAGGAGGAGTACTACCTCGCGGACTTCGAGCCCGACCCGGCGGTTCTCGGCGAGCTCGGGCTGGACTCGGCGAAGCCGATCGCCGTCATCCGCACGGCGCCCGCGGTCTCGCTGTATCACCGCTTCGAGAACGACGTCCTCGGCGACGTCCTGGAGCGCCTGCGCGGCGAGCAGGCGGTGGTCCTGCCGCGCACCCCGCAGCAGCGCGCCGAGCTCGCCGGCCGGGGGTTCGTCGTGCCCGAGCGGGCGATCGACGCGCAGTCGCTGATCGCCCACGCCGACCTCGTCGTCTCCGCCGGCGGGACGATGAACCGCGAGGCGGTCGCGCTCGGCACGCCGGTCTGGACGACGTTCCAGGGCCGCCTCGGCGCCGTCGACGAGCAGCTCATCGCCGACGGGCGGCTGCGCATGCTGAGGAGCGCCGACGAGGTCGCGCTCCACAAGCGGGGGGCCGCAGAGCGCGCGGGCGAGCGCATCCGCCGTGACCCGGCGCTGCTCGCCGAGTTGCTGTCGCGCCCGGCCGCACGCCGCTGACGGGCGCCCGACGCCGCGTTCACCCCTACAATCCGGGTCGATGCGCCGACGGATCCGCTCCGCGGCCTTCCCCCTGCACCGCCATTCGCTGCCGCAGATCGTGGTCGACGGGGTCCTGGTCGCGCTCGCGTACTGGCTGTCCTACCGGCTCCGCTTCGACGGCCCGTCGGCCGTCCCGGCACGCTATCGCGAGCTCTTCGACGCGACGCTGCCGTTCGTCGTCGGCAGCTCGCTGCTCGTCTTCGCCGCGTTCGGGCTCTACGGCAAGTGGTGGCGCTACGTCACGCAGCGCGACTACACGGCGGTCGTCCAGGCCGTCGTCGTCGCCGGCCTGCTGCTGCCGGGGTACATCGCGCTCGCGCACCCGGTGACGCGCACCGTCAACGGCTTCGCCTCGACCGTCACCGCCCCGTCGGGCGTGCTGGCGCTCTACCTCCTGCTCATGCTGACGTTCGTCGGCGGCGCGCGGTTCACCGCGCGGACGGTCTACGAGCGCCCGCTGCGCGGCTTCCGCGCCCACGGCGACGCGCGCGGCCTGCTGATCGTCGGCGCCGGCGACGGCGGCCGGCTCGTGCTGCGCGAGATCCTGCGCAACCCCGAGCTGCGCCTGAAGCCCGTCGGCTTCGTCGACGACGACCCGACCAAGCGCCGCCTGCGGATCGACGGCGTGAAGGTCCTCGGTACGACCGGCGACCTCGCCCGCATCCTCGACGAGGCCGAGCCCGACGAGGTCACGATCGCGATCCCCTCGGCGCCGGGCACGCTGCGCGCGACCGTCGTGCGCGCGTGTCGCGAGCGCGGGATCCCGGTGCGGACGCTGCCGACGGTCTTCGAGCTGCTGCAGAGCGGCGGCGCCACCGCCGTGCGCCAGGTGCGCGACGTCCAGGTCGAGGACATCCTCGGCCGCGAGCCCGTCGTGATGGAGCTCGACCGCGTCGGGGCGTACCTCAACGGGGAGGTCGTCCTCGTCACGGGCGCCGGCGGCTCGATCGGCAAGGAGCTCTCGCGCCAGATCGCGCGCGTCGCGCCGCGCCGCCTCCTGCTGCTCGACCACGCCGAGGACAACCTCTTCCAGATCCAGCGCGAGCTCGAGCACGACCGCCACGTCCACCCCTCCCTGCTCGCCGCGGTCCTCGCGGACTGCAAGGAGGAGGAGCGCATGCGCGAGGTCTTCGAGGCCTACCGGCCGACGGTCGTCTTCCACGCCGCGGCCTACAAGCACGTCGGGCTCATGGAGCAGAACCCCGTCGAGGCCGTGCGCAACAACGCGATCGCCACGCGTCTCATGGCGCGCATCGCGGGCCAGGCGGGCGTGAAGTCGTTCGTCCTCGTCTCGACCGACAAGGCCGTCGCCCCGGCGACGGTCATGGGCGCCTCCAAGGCCCTTGCCGAGTTCGCGATCGAGGCCGAGCAGGCCCGTTTCCCGCAGACGCGCTTCTGCGCCGTGCGCTTCGGCAACGTCCTCGGCTCGTCGGGCTCGGTCGTCCCGATCTTCCGCCGCCAGATCGCGCTCGGCGGCCCGCTGACGGTGACCGACGAGCGCATGACGCGCTACTTCATGACGATTCCCGAGGCCGTCCAGCTCATCATCCGGGCGGGCGGCCTGGGCAGGAGCGCGGCGACGGGTCCGCCCGTCGCGCAGTCGCCGGGCGGCGAGGTCTACGTCCTGGAGATGGGCGAGCCGGTGCGGATCCTCGACCTCGCCCGCACGATGATCGAGCTCTCGGGCCTGGACCCCCAGCGGGACATCGCGATCGAGATCGTGGGGCGCCGACCGGGGGAGAAGCTGCACGAGGAGCTCTTCAACCCGTACGAGCGCCCGCAGCCCACGCCGGCCGAGAAGATCCTCCGCGCCGAGCGCGAGCCGCGACCTCCGCGGGCCGTGGACGATATGTTCGACCAGATCGGCCTCCTCGTGCTCGAGGGCGATGCCGCCGGCCTGGCCGCGAAGGTGTCGGACCTGTCGGCCGTTCCGGACGGTTGGCCGACTAGGATCCTGCGGTCGTAGCGAGGTTGTGTCCTGAGCTCTCTCCCTGACATCCCGACGAACAACGGCGCGCTGTCGTGAGCGTCGTGGTCCTCGCCGTCTCCGCGGTGAACGTCGTCGTGAAGATCGGCGCGTACTGCGGGTTCGCGGCGATCATCGGCCTCGCGGTCATGTCGATGCTGTACTTCGCCCAGGCGCGCGAGGTCAAGCGCCTGCGCGAGTGGGCCGGCCGCGCCCCCGAGCGCGACGCCGAGCTCGCCCAGCGCGTGCAGTCCGACGCCCAGCGCCGCGTCGTCGCGCAGCCGATGGCCCCGGCGACGACGGCCGCCCAGCAGGCCGAGGCCGCGCGCACCGCGGCGGCGGCCGCGCTGTACGCGAAGGTCCCGGCGCCGCCACCGCCCCCCGCGCCGCTCGTCGGCCCGCCCGGGCAGCTCGCGCGGCCCGTCGCCCCCGGCGCCGTCCCGGGCACGCTGCCCGCGACCACCGCGGCCACGCCACCGGCGACGACGCCCGCGCCCGGCGGCGTTCCCGCCGCGACGGCCCCCGGTCTCGGCAGCGCCGCCTCCGTCACGACGCCCACGCCCACGCCCAAGCCCACGCCGGCGCCGGCGCCGGCGCCCGGCAGCTTTCCGGGAGCGGTCACGCCCGCGGCGACGAACGCCGCCGCAGCCGCCGGGGCGGCCTCGATGTACGCCAACGGTGCCGGCGGACAGGACACGCACGAGTCCGACGCCGCCCGCCCCGACCCGCTCGAGGGCCCGCTGCCGCTCGACACGTTCGCGGCCGGCGAGGACGACGGCAGCTTCGGCTTCTCCGCCGGTCGCACCGGCGCGATCATCGGCGGCGCCGTCGCCGCTGTGCTCGTCGCCGTGGTGCTCATGATCGCGCTGACGCAGGGTGACAGCTCGCCGGCGAAGCCCAACGAGCTCGGTGTCGTCACCCAGCCCGCGACCGGCTCGCCGCCCGCGAGCGGCGGGACCTCGACGAGCGCGACCCGCCCGCCCGCCGTCGACCGCCGGGCGACCCGCGTCGCCGTGCTCAACGGGACGACCCAGACCGGCCTCGCGCGGACCGTCGCCGACGAGGTCGAGAAGGCGCGCTTCACGATCAGCGGGACCGAGAACAACGCCGATCAGGCCGTCCCCGCGACGACCGTCTCCTACCGCGACGGGGCGCAGAAGGCGGCGCAGATCGTCGCGCAGACGATCGGCATCGACCGCTCGTCGGTCCAGCCGGTCGACGCGAACGTGTCGGCCGCGGCCGACGCGGACGTCGTCGTCATCGTCGGCGCCGACAAAATCGGATAGCGAGAACTCGCCTTGATCGGTGCCGGTCACGTCCCGTCGAGCTACGGCGCGCTGTCGTAGCCTTCCCAAGGGGTCGCCATGGCCGGCTCGAATGAGGTCCTGCTCGTGCGCCACGGGGAGACCGACGACAACGCGGCCGATCGCTTTCAGGGCCGCATCGACACGCCGCTGAACGATCGCGGCCGCGAGCAGTCGCGCACGCTCGCCGAGACGCTCGCCGGCGAGGGGCTGCGGGCGCTCTACACGAGCCCGCTGGCGCGGGCGCGCGAGACGGCCGAGATCGTCGGCGCGCTGCTGGGCCTCGAGCCGGTCCTCGACGGGCGCCTCATGGAGGCCGACGCCGGCGCCTGGTCGGGTCGCCTGTACGCCGACATCGGCGCCGACGACGACGGCGCCTTCGCCGCCTGGCGCGCGCGCAAGCCCGGCTTCCGGTTCCCCGGCGGCGAGTCCGTCGAGGAGCAGGGCGCCCGCGTTGCGGCCGCCCTGCGCGACGTCGCCGCGGGCCCGCTGCCGGCCCTCGTCGTCACGCACGGCGGCACGATCCGCGCGGTCGACGGCATCGACGCGCCCGGCGGCGCCGTCGCCAACTGCGCGCTGTTCCGGGTCCCGGCGCCGTCGTGAGCGCCGCCCCGCGGATCGCGTTCGCGCTGCTGGTCGGGGCGACGTTCGCGGCGTTCTTCGTCGCGCAGGAGCTCAAGAGCACGCCGCCGCTCGTGCAGCACGTCACGGTCACGCCCTTCTTCTCCCCCAACCGCGACGGCCGCTTCGACCGCGCCCGCGCGTCCTTCACGCTGAAGCGCACGGACGACGTGACGGTGACGGTCATCGATCGCGCCGGCGACGTGCTGCGCGAGCTACGCGACAACAAGCGGCTGCGCGCGAACCGCCGGATGCGGCTCGTCTGGGACGGGACCGACGCCGCCGGGCGCACGGTTGCCGACGGCGTCTACCGCTTCCGGCTGAGCCTGCGCCGCCAGGGGCGCTCGGTCACGCTGCCGCGCAACGTCGTCAAGGACACGAAGCCGCCCGACGTGCTCGTCACCTCGATCGGGCCGCTGCGCGACAAGGTGCCGCGCCCGGAACTGCTCCCCAACCCGCAGGGCGCGCCGGCGCGGATCTCCTTCCGGGCGCCGGGCCGGCGCAAGGAGGCGTTCGTCTACCGGACCGACGTGCGCCCGATCCGGCCGGTCTTCGCCGCCCCTGTGCGACTCGCCGACGACGCCAAGCGCTGGACGTGGGACGGAACCGTCGACGGCCGCCGCGTCTCGCCCGGCACGTACCTCGTCGTCATCCGCGCGCGCGACCGCGCGGGCAACGTCGGCTCGTCCGCGCCGATCCCGCCGCGCTTCGGCTTCCGCCGGCCGCTGCGCGGCCGCGGCGGCATCACCGTCCGCTATCTCACCGCGCAGGCGCCGACCTCGCCGGTGCGGGCCGGTGAGCAGGCGAGCGTCGCGGTCGACTCCGTCGACGAGAACTTCACCTGGACCGTGCGGCGCGCCGGCGACCGCGCGATCCGCAACCGCGGCCGCGGCACGCGCTCGCGCGTCGTCCACTTCCCCGCGCCGGGGGGCAAGTCGGGCCTGTACATCTTCGAGGCGCGCACGCGGACGCGGAAGGTCGCCGCGCCGCTCGTCGTGCAGGCCCAGCAGGATCGCGACGTGCTCGTCGTGCTGCCGGTCACGACCTGGCAGGGGACCAACCCGCTCGACGACGACGGCGACGGGCGCCCGGACACGCTCGGCGCCGGCCTGCCCGTGCGGATCGCGCGCCCGTATGCGAAGACCGGCCTCCCGGCCCAGCTGCCGACGCAGGAGGCGCTGCTGCTCGCGCAGCTCGATCGCACGCGCCGGCGCTACGACCTCACGACCGACGTCGCCCTCGCGCGCGGCGAGGGCCCGCGCCTCGCCGGCCACCGCGGGGTCATCCTCGCCGGCGACACGCGCTGGCTCGACGCCGGCGTCGCGCGCGACCTGCGCGCCTTCGTGCGCAGCGGCGGCAACCTCCTGTCGGCCGGGACCGGCTCGCTGCGCCGCAGCGTGACGATCGACGACGTGCGCGACCAGGCGATCGACCCGACGCTCCCGACGGCGCGCGACCTCTTCGGCGCGCGCCTGCGGCCGATCGTGCGCGAGCCGGTCTCGCTCGTGAACGTCGTCGACGACATCGAGCTGTTCGGGGGGACCGCCGGCCTCTTCCCGGGCATCGCGTCCTTCGAGCAGACGCTCGACGTCCGTGGCGGCACCCGCGCGATCGCCGCCGCGGCAGCGACGCAGCCCGGCGACCGCCAGGTCATCGTCGCCTCGCGCCTGGGCCGCGGGCTCGTCATCCGGCCGGGGATCCCGGACTTCTCCGCCCGGCTGCGCACGAGCCCCGAGCTCGCGACCCTCCTGCAGCGCGCCTGGGCGCTGCTGAGGCGGCGATGATCGCCGCGCTCTCGGCCCTCGGGGACGCCAGCCAGACCGCGGGCGTCGTCGCGGCCGCGCTGCTCGCCGCCGCCGTCCTGCTCGTCCGCTCGCCGCGCTCGCGGGCCGTCGCGATGCTCGCCGCGCTCGTCCTCACGCCCGTGCTGCTCGTCGCGAACATCTGGTCGACGCCGCAGTTCCAGCCGCTGCGCAACCGCCCGCTGCTCCTGCTCGTGGCCGGCGGCGCGGGCCTCGTCGTCCTGGCCGCCGCGGCGTTCGCGATCCACCGCCGGCCGCAGCTGCTCGCGTTCGCGGCGGCGGCGACGCTGCCGTTCCGCGTCCCGATCGCGTCCGGCGGAAACACGGCGAACCTGCTCGTCCCGCTGTACGTCGTCATCGCCGCGGGCGTGCTGGCCTACGCCGTCCCGCGGCTGCGCGCGCCGCCGAGCCTCGACGAGGAGCAGGACGTCCGCACGCGCGGGCTGCTGGAGTGGCTGCTCGCCGCAACGGTCGTGCTCTACGCCGCGCAGGCCGCCTACTCGTCGGGCTTCGACGCCGCGCTCGCGCAGGTCATCTTCTTCTACGTCCCGTTTGCCCTGCTCTACGCGCTGCTCGTCCGCATCGAATGGACGCCCGAGCTCGCCGCGCGCTGCCTCGTCGTGCTGCTCGTCCTCGCCGTCGCGTTCGTCGGGATCGGCTTCGTCGAGTACGCACGGCGAGAGCTGCTGCTGAACCCGAAGGTCATCAGCTCCAACCAGTTCGAGACCTACTTCCGCGTCAACTCGCTGTTCTTCGACCCGAACATCTACGGGCGCTTCCTCGTCGCCGTCATGCTCGGCCTCACGGCCGTGCTGCTGTGGGCGCGCCGCGCGCTCGTCGCGGCCGGTTGCGCCGCGGCGCTGGCGCTCCTCTGGGCCGGGCTCGTGCTGACCCTGTCGCAGTCCTCGTTCACGGCGCTGCTCGCCGGCCTCGCCGTGCTCGGCGCGCTGCGCTGGGGTGTGGCGCGGATGGCGATCGTCGTCGCGGCGCTCGCGATCGCCGGGACGGTCGTCGTGCTCGCCGCGCCGGGCGCGGTCGGGCTGAACCAGTCGACGGACGCGGCGACGAGCGGGCGCTCGAAGCTCGTCAGCGGCGGGATCGACCTCTTCACGGCCAGGCCCGTCAGCGGCTGGGGCGCGGGCGCCTTCAAGAACGAGTTCCGCAAGCAGGAGCGGTCCTCCAACGCGCGGGCGTCGGCGGCGTCGCACACGATCCCGATCACCGTGGCGGCCGAGCAGGGCGTCGCCGGTCTGGCGCTCTACCTCGCGCTCGTCGTCGCCGCGATCTGGGGCCTGCTGCGCGGGGCGCGGCGGTCGGTCGCGCGGGCCGCCGTCGCCGCGGCGTTCGTGGCGCTCGTCGTCCACACGCTGCTGTACGCCGCGTTCCTCGAGGACCCGCTGGCGTGGGTCCTGCTGGCGGTCGGGACCGCGCTCGTGCCGGCCGCGCCCGCGCCCGCGCCCGAGCCCGCCCCCGCGACGCCGTGACGCGCGCGCCGGAGCGCGCGGCGTTCGCCGCGCTCGCGTTCGCCGCGCTCGCGTTGTGGGCCCTGGTCCCGACATATCCCGACTACGACGCCTATCAGCACCTCGTCTGGGGGCGCGACGTCATGCACGGGCTCGCGCCGGGCTTCGAGACGTTCGCCGCGCCGACGCAGCACCCGCTGTACCTCGGGCTCGCGGCGCTGCTGTCGCTCGCCGGGCAGGACGCCGACCGGCTGCTCGTGCTCGTCACGATCCTGAGCCTCGCCGCGCTGACCGCCGGGACGTACCGTCTCGCGCGCGGCCTCTTCGGGTTCTGGCCCGGCGTGGCCGCCGCCTTCTTCGTCGGGTCGAGCTTCGCGTTCCTGCTCTACGCCGTGCGCGCGTTCGTCGACGTCCCGTTCCTCGCGCTCGTCGTGTGGGCGGCGGCGCTCGAGGTCGCGCGCCCGCAGCGCGGCCGCGCGCCGATGCTCCTGCTCGCCCTCGCCGGGCTGCTGCGCCCCGAGGCCTGGGTGCTCGCGGGCCTCTACTGGCTGTGGTGCCTGCCGCAGCGTCCGACCCGCGCGCGGCTCGGGCTGCTCGCCCTCGTCGCCGCCGCGCCGCTGATCTGGGCGCTCATCGACCTCGCTGTCACAGGCGACCCGCTCTTCAGCCTTCACGCGACGAGCAGCCTCGCCGAGGCGCTCGGGCGCGAGCGCGGCCTGCGCCATGTCCCATCGGCGTTCGTGAGCTTCCTCGCCACCGTCGCGCGCCCGCCGGTCGCGGTGGCGGGCCTCATCGGCGTCGTCCTCGCGCTGCGGCGGTTCGGCCCGCGGCCGCTCGTCGTGCCGCTCGCGCTGCTCGGCGCGGGCGCGCTGACGTTCGCCGGGACGGGCGTCGCCGGCCTCGCGATCCTGCCGCGCTACCTCACGGTGCCGGCGATCGGCCTGTGCCTGTTCGCCGGCTACGCCGTGCTCGGGTTCACGACGCTCGCGCCCGGCCCGCTGCGCGACCGCTGGCGGGGGGCGGCGATCGGAGCGCTCGTCGTCGGGATGGCCTTCCTCGCGGTCAAGGCCGCGAGCTTCGGGCACCTGCGCGACGAGCTGCGCTTCATCCGCGACACGCACGCGAACGTGTCGGCGCTCGTCGGCGACGACCGCGTCCGCGCCGGGCTGCGCTGCGGGCCGCTGACGTTCCCGACCTACCGCCTCGTGCCCGACGCCCGCTGGCTGCTGCACGCCGATGCCCGCAGCGTGCGCTCGCGGGCCGTCGACCCTGCCCCGGGGGCGGTCGCGGTGTACATCACCGGCGACGGGAAGTTCGAGCGGCGCTTCGGGCGAGCGGACGGCGTCGATCGCGCGACGAACCGGCCGCCGGCCGCCGCGCCCGGGCTCGTCCGCGGCCCGTTCGCGGCGTACTTCGCGTGCCGCGCCCGTGCGCGTTAGTACGCTGGCGCCGGTGGTGCATGCCAGCGCGCTCGTCCTGCTGCCGCGGCCGTTGCCGGCGTTCATCGTCCGCGAGCAGGCCGAGGACCTGCTGCGCTCCCCCGGCGTCCACGCCGTCGGCCCGCCGCGCGTCCCGTACGGTCTCATCGCGCGCGCCCCCGCCGCCGCCGAGCGGGCGATCGCGCGCCTGCAGGCGGCCGGTGTGCGCAAGCCCGGGGATCTGCGCGCGATCGTCTTCTTCCACCCGCTGCAGCTGCCGCTCGCGCGCGAGCTCGCCGCGGGCCGGCCGGGCTGCGAGCTGTGGTACGGCTGCTGGGACCGCTACGAGTTCGACCACGCGGCGTCGACGCGGGTCGCGGCGCGCGTGGCGGCGCTGCACCGCGAGGCCTCGCGCGACGCGCAGCTCGTGTTCGCCGTCAGCGATGAGCTCGCGCGCCTGCTGGAGCGCGCCGGCGACGTCGTCGTCGTGTCGCAATCGGCCGACACGTTCCCCGTCCCGCCGCTGGCGACGATCACGGGCGTCTCGCTCGGCCACCTCGGGCCGCGCACGGACTGGGAGCTTCTGCGGCGCATCACCGGCGCCGTCCCGGAGCTCGTCCTGCTGATGGTCGGTGCGCGCCACGACGACCAGTGCGCGGGCGACGCCGACTTCGAGCGCTGCCGCGACAGCGAGCAGTTCCTCTGGCTCGGGCGTCTGGACGACGCGCCTGCCGCGCGCGCGATCGCCTGCGCGGACTTCGGCCTCGTCCCCTTCAAGCGCGACCCGCTCAACGACGCCGGCCTGCCGACGCGGATCCTGAAGTACGCCCGGCTCGGGCGCCGGACGCTGTCGCCCGTGCTGGCGGGCGTGCGCACCTGGGGTTCCGTCGTGACGGAGTGCGCCACGACCGAGGACTGGGCCGCCGCGATCCGCGCACAGGCGGGCGTCCGCGAACGGCCCCACGACGACGTCCGCGCGTGGGCGCTGCAGCAGACGGCGGAGCACAGCAACGCGCCGTTGTGGGACCGCCTGGCGGCGCTCGGGGTCCCCGGTCCCGAGCGGTCGATCGGGTAGGCTCCCGCGCCGCCGTCATGGAATTCGACCGCGTCGCAGCCGCGCTACGTGGCATCCCGTACATGGGGCCCGAGAACGGGCGGCGCCTCTATGACCACATCCGCGCGAGCGGTGCGACGCGCGTGCTCGAGCTCGGGACGGCCCATGGCGTGTCGGCCTCCTACATGGCGGCCGGGATCGCCGCCAACGGGGGCGGCTCGCTCATCACCGTCGACACGGACGCCGCGTCGCCGGAGCCGTCGGCCCGCAGCGTCATCGCGAAGGCGGGTCTCTCCCACATCGTCGAGAACGTGCGCGTTCCCGACAGCTCGTACACGTGGTGGCTGAAGGAGCGCATCGCGGCGCGCTCGACGGCCGCCGGCGACTGCGAGCCGGAGTTCGACTTCTGCTATCTCGACGGCGCCCACAACTGGACGATCGACGGCTTCGCGGCGGTGCTCGTCGAGAAGCTTCTGCGCCCGCAGGGCTGGCTGCTGCTCGACGACCTCAACTGGTCCTACGCGAGCTACGGCGGCGCCTACGAGCGCGGCCAGTCGCCCGAGCAGCTGTTCCTCTCCCCGTCGGAGATCGGCGAGCCGCACATGAAGCTCGTCTACGACCTCATCGTCCGCCAGCACCCGGCGTTCACGGAGTTCCGCGTCGAGAACGCCAACTGGGGCTGGGCGCGCAAGGCGCCCGGAGAACCGCGCAGCTACACCGTGACCAACACGACCTCGCTCGGCGCGCTCGCGCTCGCGCAGGCCGTGAAGGTCCGCAACAGGCTGCTGGCCCGCCGCCGCTCCTAGCGGGACACGCGCTCGGCCGGACGCCGATCCACAGCAGGACGGCGCCGGACTCCGCGGGACGTCCGCGCGCCTGCGTCGTCGGGAACGTCGCTCACCGGATCAAGTGTGGCGGGCGCAGAACGCCGCCCGCGTAACCTCCCCGCGATGGCACGCAAGTGGTGGACCCTGCTCGCCGTCTGCCTCGCGACGTTCATGTTGCTGCTCGACATCACGATCGTGAATGTCGCGCTGCCCGACATCGCCGCCGAGCTGGACACGAGCTTCAGCGACCTGCAATGGGTCATCGACGCGTACGCGCTCATGCTCGCGGCGCTGCTGCTGACGGCGGGATCGCTCGCCGACCTGCTCGGCCGCCGCCGGGTCTTCGCGTTCGGCCTGGTGAGCTTCACCGTCGCGTCCGTGCTGTGCGCGCTGGCGCCCGGCGCGCTCGTGCTGATTTTCGCCCGCGGCGCCCAGGGGATCGGCGGCGCCGCGATGTTCGCGACCTCGCTCGCGCTGCTGGCCCAGGAGTTCCAGGGCCGCGAGCGCGGCACCGCGTTCGGCATCTGGGGCGCGACGACGGGCGCCGCCGTGGCGATCGGCCCGCTCGTCGGCGGCGCGCTGACGAGCGCCTTCGGCTGGCCGTCGATCTTCTATCTCAACGTGCCGATCGGCATCGCGACGCTCGCGATCACCCTGCGCATGCTGCCCGAGTCGCGCGACGAGGACGCCGGCGGGATCGACTGGGCCGGGCTCGTGACGTTCAGCGCCGCGCTGTTTCTCCTCGTCTTCGCGCTCATCCGCGGCAACGAGCACGGCTGGGGCAGCACGGTCATCGTCACCTTGCTCGCTGCGTCGGGGGCGCTGCTGGCGCTCTTCATCGCGATCGAGCGCCGCATCGCGCACCCGATGTTCGACCTCACGCTGTTTCGCAACCGCACGTTCGTCGGCGCGTCGATCGCGGCCTTCGCGCTGTCGGCCTCGATGTTCGCGATGTTCCTCTACATCACGCTCTACGTGCAGACGATCCTCGGCTACGACCCGCTGGCGACCGGCCTGCGCTTCCTGCCGATCACGCTGTTGTCGTTCGTCGCCGCGGCGGTGTCGGGCAAGCTCACGGCGAAGCTCCCGGCGCGCGGACTGCTCGGCGGCGGCCTGATCCTCGTCGGGAGCGGGCTGCTGCTCATGCGGGGCATCGACGCCGAGTCGGGCTGGACCCAGCTGCTGCCGGGCTTCCTCGTCGCCGGCATCGGCATCGGGACGATCAACCCGTCGATCGCCAACGCGGCGATCGGCGTCGTCACCCCGGCGCGCAGCGGGATGGCGTCGGGGATCAGCTCGACGTTCCGGCAGGTCGGCATCGCGACCGGTATCGCGGGCCTCGGCGCGATCTTCCAGAGCCAGATCACGCAGCGCCTGACGACGGCGCTCGCGGGGACGCCGGGGGCGAGCCGCACCGACCAGATCGCGCACGCCGTCAGCGCCGGCGCGGCCCCGAAGGCGATCGCGGCGAGCCCGCCCGCGGCGCGCCCGCGCCTGGAGCACGCGATCCACGTCGCCTTCACGGCGGCGCTCAACGACATCCTGCTCGTCGGTGGCGCCATCGCGTTCGCCGGCGGCCTGCTCGCACTCGCGCTCGTGCGCGGCAGCGACTTCCTCGGCCACGGGCCCCCGCCGGCGGCGGCGGCCGCCACGCCCCCCGCCGCCGCTTAGCCCGTTCGCCAGATCTCGACGTCGATGCCGAGGCCGGGGTGGTGCAAGTGCGTCTCGACGGCCATCCCGAGCTTGCGCGCGACACTCTGCGAGCGCGCGTTGGCGGGGTGGATGACCGAGATGAGCTCGTCGAGCCCGAGGCGCCCGCGCGCGTCGTCGCGGGCGGCGATCGCCGCCTCGGTCGCGTAACCGCGCCCCCACGCGGAGCGCGCCAGCCGCCAGCCGAGCTCGGTCCGGTGCGCGACGGGCGCGAGGAACGCGGGGTGGCTCACGCCGGTGAAGCCGAGGAACCCGCCGGCGCGCAGCTCGACCGCCCACCAGCCGTAGCCGTACGCCGCCCAGTGCTCCTCGGTGCGCGCGTGGAAGGCGGCGAGCGAGGTCTCGTCAAGCGGCGCGTTGAGGTAGCGGGCGACCTCGGGGTCGCGGTTGACGGCGTCCATCGGTGCCTCGTCCTCCGGTCGCCAGCGGCGCAGGCGCAGGCGCTCGGTCAGCAGCTCCTCGCCCGGATCCGGCACGTGCGGACAGTAGCGTGGCGCGGATGCGCGGCCTCTTCACCCGCCTGCTGACGGGCGGCGCGAGCTACCAGGCGGCGAGCGTGCTGTCGGCGGCGCTGGCGCTCGTGACGCTGCCGCTCTACACCGACGCGCTGAGCCCGTCGGACTTCGGTGTCGCCGAGACGCTGCTGACGTTCATCATCCTCGCGTCGATCCTCCTGCGCCTCGGCCTCGGCGAGGCGTTCGTGCGCTTCTGGTTTCAGACGCCAATCGGCGACGAGCGCGAGCGCCTCGCCCGGACGACGACCTCGACGGTGTTCCTGACGACGAGCGCGGCGGGACTGCTCGCCGGGGCGCTGGCGGCTCCGCTGAGCCGCCTGCTGCTCGGCTTCGAGGAGGCCGGGCTCATGCGGATCGCGGTGCTCGGGCTGTGGGCGTTCACGAACCTCGAGATCGCCTACGCACTCCTGCGCGTCGACGAGCGCCGGCGGACGTACCTCGTCGCCTCGCTCGTCAACGTCCTGCTGACCGTCGCGCTGACGGTGTTGCTCGTCGTCGTCCTCGATCAGGGCGCCCGCGGCTATCTGCTCGGCAACTACGGGGCCTCGGCGGTCGTGCTCGCCGGCCTGTGGTGGACGCTGCGCGACCGTGTCGGGCCGCCGCTGGGCGGCGTCGCGGCGCTGCGCCCGCTGCTGACCTTCGGCGTGCCGACGGTGCCCGCCGACGCGACGGTCTTCGCGCTGAACGTCGTCGATCGCGCGTACATCCTGCGCACGCAGAGCGCCGCCGCCGCCGGGCTCTTCGCCCTGTCGGTGAAGCTCGCGACGGCCGTCATCCTCGCGGTGCGCGGCTTTCAGCTCGTCTGGCCGCCGCTGGCGTACTCGATCGACGACGACGAGCAGGCACGGCGCTTCTACGCGGCCGTCGCGACGTGGTACGTCGTCGTCGCGGGGCTCGTCGTCGCGGGCCTGACGCTGCTCGGCCGCTGGATCGTGCGGCTGCTCGCGGCACCGCAGTACTTCGCCGCGCACGAGGCGCTGCCGTGGGTCGCGCTGGGCTGGGCGATGTACGGCCTGTTCCTCGTGCTCGTGACGATCGGCGGGCGTGCCGGGGTCACGACGCGGACCTTCCCGGCGGCGCTCGCGGGCGTGGTCGTGAACGCCATCGTGCTCGTCGCGCTCGTCGACCCGCTCGGGATCGAGGGCGCCGGCATCGCGCTCGTCGCGGCCTACGCCGTGATGCTCGTCGTGCTGCACCTGCTGACGCGGCGGCTGTTCGCGGTGCCGTTCGAATGGGCGCGGCTCGCGCACGCGACCGCCGTCCTGGCCGGCGTCACGGTCGCCGGGGAGCTGCTGCTGCCGACCGCCGGCGGCGGCGGCTTCGCCGCGCGGGCGCTCGTGCTGGCGGCGCTGCCGGGCGTGCTCGTGGCGACGGGGTTCGTGCGCCCGGCGGAATGGGCTGGGCTGCGGGGCCTGCGCCGGCGCTGACGCGAGGCGCCCGAGCCGCTCGCGGGCCGACGCTCAGAAGCGACGCAGCGGATTGCCGCCCTGTTCGGCGAGCCGGCGCAGCTCGTCGAACTGCGTCGGCGTCAGCGGGGCGCTGCGGCGCATCGCGTGCTGCTCGGCCGGGGTGAGGCGGGCCTCGTCGGGCTCGGTGCCGCGATCGTCCTGCAATACGACGGACGGGCGTCTGGGGTACTCGCGCGCCATGCTGGTCCTCCCGCTGAGATGGTCGCCCGTCGAGCCCGCAACGCTCCCCGCGGGGACTCCGACCGGGCCAGGCGCCCACGCCCCTACCCCGGACGGCAACGCCGAAAACTCAGCCGCCGCCGGTCGCCTTGCCGGCGTGCGGCGCGCCGTTGAGCCCGTCGAAGGACGGGTCGCCGACGGAGGGGTCGCCGATGACGACCTTCTCGCAGCCGTGGGCACTCGCGACCTGACCCTCGAGCGCGTTCTCGACGAACGCGACGTCGTTGCCGGCGCCGCAGTCGTAGGCGTCCAGGAGCGCACCGCCGTAGAGGATGTCGTCGCCGTCGCCGCCGAGCACGCGGTCGTGCCCGCCCCCGCCGAGGACGATGTCGTTGCCCGCGCCGCCGTCGGAGATCCCGTCGCCGAACTGGTCGGCGTTGCCGAGGTCCGACCGCTGCGCGCCGCCGCGGATGACGTCGTTGCCGTCCCCGCCGTGGATGACGCGATCGGGGCCGCCGGCGGTCGCGATGTAGTCGTCGCCGGCACCGCCGTCGATCTGCTCGCGGGGGTCCGAGCGCGCCTCGACGATGTAGTCGTTGCCGTCGCCGCCGAGGAGGACGTCGGGCCCGAGCCCGCCGTCGATGCGGTCGTCGCCGGCGCCGCCGTCGATGTGATCGGCGTCGGCGCCGCCGTTGAGCGTGTCGTTGCCGGCGCCACCGCTGATGCGGTCGTCGGCGCGCCCGCCGAGGATCGTGTCGGCGCCCGCGCCGCCGTCGAGCGTGTCGTCCTGCCCGCCGCCGTCGATGCGGTCGTCGCCCGCGCCGCCGGTGACGCGATCGGTGCCGGGCCCGCCGAACAGCCGGTCGTCGCCGGTCCCGCCGTCGACGCGGTCGTTGCCGCCGGCGCCGTCGGCCCGGTCGTCGCCGGGGCCACCGGCGAGGAGGTCGCGATCGGTTCCGCCGTCGAGCCGGTCGGCGCCCGCGCCGCCGTCGATGTCGTCGCGCCCGTTGCCGCCGTCCGCGCGATCGGCGCCGTCGCCGCCCGTGATGCGGTCGGCGCCGTCCTGGCCGCGCAGCGTGTCGTCGCCCGCGCCGCCCGCGAGCCTGTCGTTGCCCGCGCCGCCGCCGAGGACGTCGCGGCCACCGAGGCCGCGCAGGATGTCATCGCCGCCGAAGCCCTTGAGGCTGTCGGCCTGCGGCGTGCCGACGATCGTGTTCGCGCCCTTGTCACCGTGCTTGGTCACCGCTGCCGCACTCGCTGCGAGCGTGAGCGTCAGCAGCCCTGCCACCGCTGCGGGCACGACCCGGGAGTTGATGCGGAGCGAGCGCAACGCACCCGACACTACCCCAGCCCGGACGGGACGACGCGCGCAGGTGTGACACGACGAGCCCTGGGTGCGGGGCGAGCGGGCCCGCGCGTGGCGATGATGTCCGCATGCACCGCTCCCTCACGACAGCTCTCCTCGCCGCGGCCGCGCTCGCCCTCCCCGCCGCCACTGCCGTCGCCGCCGACTCCGTCGTCGCCGCGGACCCCGCCGCGCAGCAGATCACCGCGCTCGACGGGACGATCGCGTGGGTCACCGGCGCGTTCGGCCACCAGCGCCTCATGCAGCGCACGCCCGACGGCACGGTCTCCGTCGTGCGAGGCACGCGCGCGGCGCGCTCCTACCGCTCGATCGACCTCGGCCACGACCAGGACGGCGCCCTGCGCCTGACCTACCTGCGCTGCGACGGCAACGCGAACTCGACCTGCAAGGCGCTGTGGAACGACCTCGACGGCCGCCGCGCGACGTTCCGCAACCTCGCGATCGCGCACTGCACCGTCGGCACGGCCCCGTCCTGGTGGCGGACGCGGATCGCCTACGGCCTGGACTGCACGGGCTCGGCGGCCGACCGCAGGCTCACGGGCCTGTACGTCAAGACCGGCTCGCACAAGCCGGTGCGCCTGCCGCGCCCGCCGGACGCGGTGAAGTTCGGCGTCACGCACATCGCCTCCGTCGACCTGCGCGGCACGCGGGTCGCGGCGACCGCGACGGACATCTTCGAGTACTCGTTCTCGGAGACGACGGCCGGCACGGGCATCCGCTCGTTCCTCGCCGCCGCCTCCGAGGGCGACAGCGACGAGCACGCACGCGGCCTCGCGATCCAGAGCAGCGCGACGCACTGGACGCTCACCGACGCCTCGCATGCGGGTGACCCCGACGATGCGATCATCTTCCGCCAGACCGGCGACTGCCTGCAGCTGCAGCGGCTGACGAGCGCCGGCGAGAACGGCAGCTTCCTCGCCACCGACGTCGCTGCCGACGGCGACGACCTCTACCTCCTCGTCCCGGGCGTCGGGATCGTGGCACACACGTTCACGCCCGACCCGACCCCGGCCTGCTGAGCGCCTACAGCCGCTTGCCGCGGTTGTGCTCGGACGCCGCCTCGCGCAGGCCCTCGCCGCGCGCGGGGCGCAGCGTCGCGGTGACGTGGCGCCAGTAGCGCCGCGGGTCGTGCCCGGGCAGTCCGATCGCGGCGGCGGCGCGCAGCGCGTACGTCAGCGCCGTCAGCAGCCGCACGGCCCAGGCCGCCTGCGGCGTGTGGTGCTTGCGCATGTAGACGTCGCGGTTGCGTGAGAGCTCGACGATCCGCCGCTCGGGCATCTTGCCGGTGGACAGCTGCTCGTGGTGCACGGCCGCGGCGGTCGGGACGTAAAGCGTGCGCCAGCCGGCGTCGCGCAGGCGCTTGCAGAAGTCGACCTCGTCGGAGTAGACGAAGAACGCCGGGTCCAGCCAGCCGATCTGCTCGGCCGCGTCGCGGCGCACGAGCAGCGCCGCGGACTGGGCCCAATCGACGGTGCGGATGACGTCGCCGCGGCTCTGGACCGTGTAGCGGCGGTGCAGGAAGAGCGCGCCGACGAGCGCCGTCGTCGGCGTCGGGAAGCGCCACGCCGACGGCTGCCGCGTTCCGTCCGGGCGCAGGAGCCGGGCGCCCGCGGCGGCGGCGTCGGGACGGGACTCGAGCGCGTCGTAGAGCGCGCGCGTCGCGCCGGGCTCGAGCTCGGAGTCCTCGTTGAGCAGCAGGCAGTAGCGCCCGCGCGAGCGCTGCAGCAGGTCGGAGTCGTTCTCGCCCTTGCCGCGCCGGCGGTCGAGGGCGACGAGCGCGGTCGTCGCGGGGTGATTGCGCGCCGCCGCCGCCGAGCCGTCGCGCGAGGCGTTGTCGAGCACGAGGACCTCGGTCTGGAGGCCGCAGCTGGCCTGCTCGACGGCGATCGCGTCCAGGCAGCGCAGCAACAGCTCCCGATGATCGGTGTTCACCACGCAATAGGACAGCTCGACCGCCACGCGGGCCGACGATACTTCGCGGCGGTGCGCATCGACGTCGTCGACCCCTCGGCCTTTACGCCGCCCTACGACCACGCGCTGTGCGCCGCGCTCGCGCGCCAGGGAGCCGAGGTCCGGCTGCACACGAGCCGCTTCGCGTACGCCGCCGCGCCCGCGCCCGCGGGCTACGAACGGATCGAGCGCTTCTACCGCCACGGCCCGGCCAGGGCTGGCGGGGCCGGTTCCCGCGCCCGGTTCGCGGCCAAGCTCGTCCAGCACGTGCCCGACATGCTCGCCTACCGCCGCGCGGCCGCGGCGGCGGACATCGTCCATTTCCAGTGGCTCACGGTGCAGCCCGTCGACGTCCACCTGCTGCCCCGCGCGCGCCCGCTCGTCCTCACGGCGCACGACGTCCTGCCGCGCGAGCCGCGCCGCGGCCAGCGCGACGCGCAGCGGCGGCTGTACGAGCGCGTCGACGCGGTCGTCGTGCACTCCGCCCACGGCCGTGACCGCCTCGTCGAGCAGCTCGGCATCGCACCGGAGAAGGTCCGCGTCATCGCCCACGGCGCCTTCGACCACCTCACGAACGTCGCCCACGCGCGCCCGCTGCCGGCCGAGCTCGCGCGGGTCGACAAGCCCGTCGTCCTCTTCTTCGGCCTCCTGCGGCCCTACAAGGGCCTCGACGTCCTGCTCGACGCCTGGCGTGAGGTCGACGGCGCCGAGCTGTGGATCGCCGGCATGCCGCGGATGGACATCGCGGCCCTGCGCGCGCAGGCGCCGCCATCCGTGCGCTGGGTCCCGCGCTTCGTCGCCGACGACGAGCTCGCCGCGTACTTCCGCCGCGCCGACCTCGTCGTCCTGCCCTACCGCGAGATCGACCAGTCGGGTGTCCTCTTCACGGCGCTCGCCTTCGGCGCCCCGCTCCTGCTGAGCGCCGTGGGCGGCTTTCCGGAGATCGCCGCGCAGGGCGCGGCGGCGCTCGTCGCGCCCGGCGACCCCGCGGCGCTCGCGGGCACGCTGCGCCGCCTGCTCGGCGATCGCGCGGCGCGCGAGCAGCTCGCCGCCGGCGCGCGGGCGGCCGCGAGCGGCCGCTACTCGTGGGACGCCATCGCCCGCGAGCACCTCGCGCTGTACGCCGCGCTCGCCGGCGGGTAGCCCCGGCCGTCAACTCGGACACAATGGCCCGCGTGTCCTTCTGGGAGCTTCTCTTCTGGTTCTGCGCGGGCGCCGTCGTCTACGCGCAGCTCGGCTATCCGCTGCTGCTCGCCGCCCTCGCGCGCATCACGCCGCGCCGGACGCCCGCGACGGCAGCCGCCGAGCCGCCGACCGTCAGCCTCATCGTCGCCGCCTACGACGAGGAGGACGTCATCGCGGCGAAGGTGGGCAATGCGCAGGGGCTCGACTATCCGCTGGACCGGATGGAGATCATCGTCGCCTGCGACGGCTGCACCGACGACACCGCCGCCGCGGCCGACGAGGCCGGCGCCGACCTCGTCCTCGACCTCCCGCGCGGCGGCAAGATCCGCGCGCAGGACACGGCGGTCGCCAACGCCCAGGGCACGATCGTCGCCTTCTCGGACGCCAACTCGACCTGGGAGCCCGACGCGCTCACGCGGCTCGTCGAGGCCTTCGACGACCCCGACGTCGGCTACGCCTGCGGGCAGGTGCGCTTCGTCAACGACGATCCGGGCGGGCCCGATTCAAACCAGGAGGGCCTCTACTGGCGCTACGAGATGGCGCTGCGCGCCTTGGAGTCCAAGCTCGTCTCGATCACCGCCGGCAACGGGGCGATCTATGCGACCCGTCGCGAGAGCTACATCGAGGTCGACCCGATCATGGGCCACGACCTCTCGTTCCCCTTCAACATGGTCAAGCGCGGCTGGCGCGCGGTCTACGTTCCGGCCGCGCAGGCGACGGAGAAGATGGTGCCCTCGATCGAGGGCGAGTTCGCCCGCAAGCGGCGGATGATGAGCCACACGTGGCCGATCGTCCTGCAGGGCGGCCTGCTGTCGCCGCGCGGCTACCCGCCGCTGTACGCGCTGATGATCGCGTCGCACCGGGTGCTGCGCTACGCCGCCCCGTTCCTGCACCTCGGCGCGTTCATCGCGAGCGCGGTGCTTGCCACGAGCGGCGTCGTCTTCGCGCTGGCGTTCGCGCTGCAGGTCGCGGTGCTCGCCGCGGCCTGGCTCGCGCCGCGCCATCCGCGGCGGGCGCTGCTCGTCGCGCGCTACTACGTCCTCACGACGGCCTCGGTCGCCGCCGGTCTGTGGGACTGGCTGCGCCACGGCACGCCCGCCGGCTGGGAGCCCGCCCAGGGGACGCGATGACGCGGCGGGTCTTCGACGTCGTCGTCGCCGCGGTCGCGCTGGCGATCGCTGCGCCGCTGCTGCTGGCGGCGATGGTCGCGATCCGCCTGGAGTCGCGCGGGCATCCGATCTACCGCCAGCGCCGGGTCGGGCTCGACGGCCGCGAGTTCGACGTCCTGAAGCTCCGGACGATGGTCGACGGCGCCGAGCACGTCGGCGCCGGCCTGGCCGTCGACGCCGGCGACGCACGCATCACGCGCGTCGGAAAGGTCCTGCGGCGCACGTCGCTCGACGAGCTGCCGAACCTCGTCAACATCCTGCGCGGCGAGATGGCGATCATCGGCCCGCGCCCGACGCTGCCGTCGCAGGTCGCGCAGTACAGCGCGCGCGAGCGCGGCCGCCTCGCCGTCCGCCCCGGCCTCACGGGCTGGGCGCAGGTCAACGGTCGCGCATCGCTGCCCTGGCCCGAGCGCATCGAGCTCGACCTCTGGTACATCGAGCACCGCAGCTGGCGGCTGGACCTGCGGATCCTCTGGCGCAGCGCGCGCATGGTCGTCGGCGGCGACGGGGTCTACAAGGGCGACACGGGGGGCTGGACCCCGCGCTGAACCGGGGCCGGGGTGTCAGACGGCGGCGTGGGCGAGGCTCGGGACCCTGTCGGTCGCGAAGCTCGTGCGCATGTAGAAGAACCACGTCATCACCGCGAAGACGACGTACGCACCGACGAAGACGCCGAGCGCCGGGACCGACCAGTCCGCGTGCGCCTGGGCGATCGACAGCTTCTCGGCGGGCGTCTCGGCCGCCTTGACGAGCGCCGAGACGCCGAGGCTGGCCTGCCGCAGGATGACCTGCACGAGCACCCCGCCGAAGGCCCCCGCGGCGCCGACGAGTCCGACGACGGCCGCCGCCCGGCGCTTGTAGTCCAGCGCCGTGGCGGCGGGGTCGAGGCCGTTGTCCTCGGCGTCCTTGCGCCCGAGCGCCGTGAAGATCGAGGGGATCATCCGGTAGGCGGAGCCGTTGGCCATCCCGGCGAGCAGGAAGATGACCATGAACGAGCCGAAGAAGAGCGTGAAGTCGTGCTGCTTGACGCCCACGATCGCCAGCAGCGTGAAGGCGCTCATCGCGATGAAGCACGCGAACGTCACCTTCGCGCCGCCGACGCGATCGGCCAGCCATCCGCCGAACGGCCGTGAGACCGAGCCGATCAGGGCGCCGAGGAACCCGAGCCCGGCCAGATAGGTCGCGATGAACGGGTGCTGGCCGAGGAACTCCGGGAACGTGTTCTTCGTCACCAGGGGAAACGCGAACGAGTATCCGATGAAGGAGCCGAACGTGCCGATGTAGAGGATCGCCATGACCCACATCTGCGGCTCGCGCAGCGCCTTGGCATACGCCTCCTTGTCGGTGCGCGCCTGGCTCAGGCTGTCCATGTACAGGTACGCCCCGATCACCGCGAGCGCGATGAACGGCATCCAGACGAGCCCGGCATACGCGAGGTGGACGTCGTGCAGCGGGAGCTTGACCGCGGCCGCGGGGATCCCGACGATCAGCACCAGCGGGACCAGGAGCTGCGCAACCGCGACGCCGATGTTGCCGCCGGCCGCGTTGAGGCCGAGCGCGAAGCCCTTGGCCCTCTCGGGGTAGTAGAACGAGATGTTGGCCATCGACGAGGAGAAGTTGCCACCGCCGACGCCGGCCGTCGCGGCGCAGGCGAACAGCACCCAGAACTGCGTGCCGTGGCCCTGCGCCGCCAGCCAGCCGCTCGGCACGACCGTGGCCAGCAGCACGGTCGGGATGAACAACAGGGAGGCGCTGACCATCGTCCACGCCCGCCCGCCGAAGCGGGCTACCGCGAAGGTGTACGGGATCCGCAGCGCGGAGCCGATGAGGTTGGGGATCGTGATCAGCCAGAACTGATCGGCGAGGGTCAGCGTCAGGCCGGCGTTGGCGAGGTTGATCACGACGATCGTCCACAGCACCCAGACGCTGAATCCAAGATGCTCGGCGAAGATGGAGAACGCGAGGTTCTTGCGTGCGATCTTCTTGCCGCTCGTCTCCCAGAACGTCTCGTCCTCGGGGTCCCAGTCGTCGATCCAGCGGCCCCTGCGGCTCGCGGCCGGCGCGGCGTGGTCGGGCGCCGCCTCGGGGGCGGGCGGTGCGATCGTCGTGCTCATAGTTCCTCCGAAACGGCGCAGTTGTTCACTGTGCGCCACATTTCCAGAGGGCGATTTCACCCCTGTGTGCGAACCATTTCGGTTGTGTGAACCGGGCGTTGCCGTTGTGCGTCCGCGGTTGTCGTCCGCCGGTCGCAGACGAGGTGAGATCGCGCAGCACGTCTGCGCCACCTGCGCTGGATTGCGCCGCTGTGGCGTGGTACGGATCGCTCATGCCGGCTTCCGAGTCTCCCGCCAGGCTCGCGGTGCTCGTGGCCCTGGTGGCCGCGACCATCGCGCTCGCGTGCGCACCGCCGGCCCAGGCGAGCCTCACGGCCGCGCCGCCCGCCGGGAGCTTCGTCGCGATCGGCGCCGGCCCCGAGCACGCCTGCGCGGTGCGAAGCGACGCGACGGCCGCCTGCTGGGGCGGTAACGGCTTCGGCGAGTCGGCGCCGCCGGACGGGAGCTTCGCGGCCATCAGCGCGGGCACGCAGCAGACCTGTGCGCTGCGCACCGACACGACGATCGCCTGCTGGGGCAACAACGCCAATGGGCTGTCGACGCCACCGGCCGGCGCCTTCGCCGCCGTCAGCGCGGGCCAGACGCACACCTGCGGGCTGCGCCCCGACCAGACGCTGGAGTGCTGGGGCGGCCCGATCGGCCCGCCCGTGACGACCCCGCCGCCCGGCACCTACACCGCCGTGAGCGCCGCCGACGCGTACAGCTGCGCGGTCCGCAGCGACGCGACGGTCGCGTGCTGGGGAACGACGAACACCTATGGCCAGGCGTCGCCGCCCGCCGGGAGCTTCACCGCCGTCAGCGGCTACGTCCGCCAGACCTGCGGCCTGCGCACCGACGCGACCGTGGCCTGCTGGGGCGACAACCAGTTCGGGCAGGCGGTGCCGCCCGCGGGGACGTTCAGCTCCGTCAGCGCCGGCTACTTCCACACCTGCGGGCTGCGGACCGACGCGACCGTCGCCTGCTGGGGCTACAACGGCAGCGGTGAGGCGACGCCGCCGGCGGGGACCTTCACCGCCGTCAGCGCCGGCACGTTCTACACCTGCGCCATCCGCGCCGACGCGACGATCGCCTGCTGGGGCGCGGTGCCGCGCGCGGCGGCGACGGGACCCGCGCCCGTCACGCCGGCCGCGCCGGGCGGATCGCGGCCCGGGGTGCCCGGGACGCCCGCCGCCCAGCCCCCGCTGAAGCCGATCTCGGCATCGTCGGCGTTCTCGCTGCCGCCGGCCAAGGCCTGCGTGAGCCGTCGCAACTTCCGCATCCGCGTGCGGCGCCTGCCGGGCATCACGTTCGTCGGCGCGGTGGTCAAGGTGCGCGGCAGGCGCGTCAAGACCATCACCCGGGACCGCATCACGGCGCCGGTGAACCTCACCGGCCTTCCCAAGGGCCGCTTCACGGTCGCGATCACCGCGACGGCCGCCGACGGGCGCACGGTCACCGGGAGGCGGACGTACCGCACCTGCTCGCCGCGGCGGCGCCATCCGAAGACGCCCAAGCTCTGAGCCGCCCCGCTACGGGACGAACTCGGGGCCCTTGTCGACGTAGCGATCGCGGAACGCGCGCATCGCGGCGATCGCCTTGGGGCCCGCGTCCTTGCAGCCGACGTAGTGGCGCCACGCCACCGCGGCCGTCTGGAACGGCATCTTCGTGTTGTTGCGCATGATGAGCATGTGGTAGCTCGCGCCGCTGCCGAGGACCGGCTCCTTGTAGAGCCTCGTCAGCGCGACGACCTCCGACAGGGGCGTGTCGGTCGCGTACTGCAGGAGGATCCGGCCGTGCTCGAGCGAGTGCATCCAGTTGGCCAGCAGCGGCTCGCTGCCGGAGACGTAGAGGCCGTCCTGCGCGGGGTCGGGGTTGTGATCGCCCGAGGTCGGCGGGTTGGTCTTGTAGTTGGCCGGCGTGCGCACCGCGGCGGTGTGGCCGCGGCCCTCCTCCGGGAACGTCCTGTAGACGCAGCCCGCGGCCGTGGCGGCGGTCTTGACCGCTGCGTCGTTCGGGCGGTCTGCACTGCCGCCGCCGGTGAGCGCCAGGACGGCGACGACGACGATCGCCGCCGCGACGATCACCCCGCCGCCGATCTGCAGCAGGCGCTTGCGCTTGGCCTCGGCGGCAGCCGCGCGCTCGCGTTCGAGGCGCTCCCGCTTGCGCTGCTCCTTCTCCTCCTGGCGGCTGGACATCGGCGCCGAAGAGTAGAGCCTTACGACGCGGTGGCGCGTCGGCGGCGCCCCGCGCGGCGCGCGGGCTTCCAGCAGGCGTCGAGGAAGCCGGCGATCTCGTCCGTCAGGCGCGCGGGCGCTACGCGCAGCTCGATGATCGAGTCGGCCTCCAGCAGGCGGGCGTTGGGGAGCTCGTCGGCGAGCATGCCGGCGTCGGAGAGCGGGTGGATCGGGTCGCGGCGATGGCCGATGACGAGCGCCGGTGCCTCCATCGCCCGCCGCTGGCCGGGATGCGGAGCGACGCGCCCGAAGAACAGCCCCTGCATCACGGCGCCGCTGGGCCCCGGCTCCTGGCGCACGGTGTCCAGCAGGACGTTGCCGTAGAGGGGCAACAGCCGGCGCGGGACCAGCCGCGCCGCCGCGGCGACGACCCGCAGCAGCGGCTCGCCGGCGGTCAGGCCGACGAGCAGCGGCGTGAACGCCACGACGCAGGCGACGAGCGCGTGGTCGAGCACCGGCATCTCGACGACCATCCCGCGGACGCGGCCGGGCGCGAGGAGGCAGACCTCGAGCGCCGTGTTGGCCCCGAGCGAGGTCCCGAGGACGACCGCCTCGTCGACCCCGAGATGGTCGAGCAGGCCCACGACCTGCTCGGCGCAGCCGGGGATCGAGTAGTTCCACGGCTCGCGCGGGCGGTCCGAGCCGCCGTGCCCGAGCAGGTCGATCGTCACGACGCGGTTGCCGCGCGCGGCGAGGTCGCGCGCGAGCGGCTCGTGCATGAGCCGCGACAGCAGCAGGCCGTGGACGAGCACGCAGGTCCGCGGCCCCGACCCGAACTCCGAGTAGGCGATCCGGTGACCGTCGTGGCTGAAGCTCGGCATCGCGATGGACGATAGCCCGGTGCGTCGCGCTAGCCTCGGAGATCGATGGCCCGCACCCCTCGCAACCTCGCCGGTCGCGTTGTCGCGATCACGGGCGCGGCACGCGGCATCGGCCGCGCGACGGCGCAGGCCTGCGTCCGCGAGGGGATGCTCGTCGCGATCGGCGACCTCGACCTCCCGGCCGCGCAGCGCGCCGCCGCCGAGCTCGGCCAGGGCACGATCGCCGTCGCGCTCGACGTCTGCGACCGCGCGTCGTTCGCCGCCTTCCTCGACGAGGCCGAGGCGCGCCTGGGGCCGCTGGACGTGCTCGTCAACAACGCCGGGATCATGCAGCTCGGCCGGCTCGTCGACGAGGACGAGGCGACCGCGCGCCGCCAGGTCGACATCAACGTCCATGGCGTGCTGCACGGGATGAAGGAGGCGCTGCCGCGGATGCTCGCGCGCAACGCCGGGCACGTCGTGAACATCGCCTCGACGGCCGGCAGGGTCGGCTTCGCCGGCGGCGCGACGTACTCCGGGACCAAGCACTTCGTCGTCGGCGTGAGCGAGACGGCGCGCGCCGAGCTGCGCGGCACGGCGATCGAGGTGTCGTGCGTCATGCCGGGGATCGTCAAGACCGAGCTCGGGTCCGGGCTGCCGCAGGCGCGGCTGGTCAGGCACACCGAGCCCGAGACGGTCGCCGCCGCGATCGTCGCGGTCCTGCGCGCGCCGCGCTTCGACGTCTTCGTCCCGCGCACGATCGGCCCGCTCATCGCGTTCGCGAACCTGCTGCCGCGCGTCGCCCGCGAGGCCCTGGCGCGCGCGCTGAAGGCCGACCGCGTCCTCGACCTGCCCGATCCCGGCGTGCGCAGCGCCTACGAGGCGCGCGCCGCCCGCTCGGGCTCCGGCCTGCCGCGCGGCGACGCGTGAGCCTCTACGGCCGGCTCTTCGCGCGCTGCTACGACCGCGCGTTCGCCGAGAGCGAGACCGCGGGGCTCGCCGCCCGGCGCGCCGAGCTGCTCGCGGGCGCGCGCGGGCGGGTCCTCGAGCTCGGCGCGGGGACGGGCCTGAATCTCGCCCACTACCCCGCGGGGCTGGCGCAGCTCGTCCTCACCGAGCCGGAGGAGCCGATGCGCCGGCGCCTGCGCGAGCGCGCGGCCGAGCTCGGCCTCGCGGCGCAGATCGTCGCCGCGCCGGCGGAGCGGCTGCCGTTCGCCGACGCGAGCTTCGACACCGCCGTCGCGACGCTCGCGCTCTGCACGGTCGACGACCTCGCCGGCGCGCTGCGCGAGGTGCGGCGCGTGCTCGTCCCCGGCGGCCGGCTGCTGTTCCTCGAGCACGTCCGCTCCGGCGAGCCGCGGATCGCCCGCCGCCAGGACCTCCTGCGCCCGCTCTGGCAGCGCGTCGGCCACGGTTGTCAGTGCAACCGCATGACGCTGGCGGCGATCGCGGCGGCGGCGCTGGACGTCGAGGACGTCGAGCACGGCCGCCTGCCGAAGGCCCCGCGGTTCCTCGCGCCGCTCATCGTGGGAATCGCCGTCAGGCCGCCCGGCGCGCCGGCCATCCGCGCCTGACGTTGCGGGCGAGACCGCAGCATCGGCGATCGATGTTGATACTTGGACGCATGACTTCCGAGAACGACCAGCTCTGCGTCGACGCGATCCGCGCCCTCTCGATGGACGCGATCCAGAAAGCCAACTCCGGGCACCCCGGCCTGCCGATGGCCATGGCGCCTGCGGCGTTCGTGCTCTACCGGCGCATCATGCGCCATGACCCGGCGGACCCGACGTGGCCTGACCGCGACCGCTTCCTGCTCAGCGCCGGACACGGGTCGATGCTCCTCTACTCGATCCTGCACCTCACGGGCTACGACCTGCCGCTGGACCAGCTCAAGAGCTTCCGCCAGTGGGGATCGCTGACCCCGGGCCATCCGGAGCGCGACCGCGTCCACGTCACGCCGGGTGTCGAGGTCACGACCGGGCCGCTCGGCGCGGGCTTCGCCAACGGCGTCGGCATGGCGATCGCCGAGAAGTTCCTGCGCGAGCACTACGGCTCGGAGGTCTCCGACCACCACGTCTACGCGATCGTCTCCGACGGCGACCTCATGGAGGGCATCGCCGCCGAGGCCGCATCGCTCGCCGGCCAGCTCGGGCTCGGCCGGCTCGTCTATCTCTACGACGACAACGACATCTCGCTCGACGGCCCGACGTCGCTGAGCTTCGATCGCGAGGACGTCGACAAGCGCTTCGAGGCCTACGGCTGGGACGTCAGCGCCGTCCACGACGCCAACGACATGACCGCCCTCGAGGCCGCCATCCGCGCCGCCCAGAAGGTCGAGGACAAGCCCTCGATCATCCGCGTGAAGTCGATCATCGGCTACCCGTCGCCGAACAAGCAGGGCTCGAGCAAGGCGCACGGCGCCGCGCTCGGCGAGGACGAGGTCCGCCTGACCAAGGAGGTCATGGGCTGGGACCCCGACAAGCACTTCGACGTGCCGGACGCCGCCTACGAGACCTGCTCGATGAAGAAGGACGGCGCCGCTGCGCACGCCGCGTGGCAGGAGCGCTTCGAGGCCTGGCGCGCCGCCAACCCCGAGCTCGCCGAGGAGTGGGACCTCGCCTGGCAGGGCAAGCCGCTGCCCGGCCTCGCCGACGCCCTGCCGAAGGACTGGGAGAAGGACAAGCTCGCGACCCGCATCGCGGGTCAGAAGTCGATGGCCGCGTTCGAGGCGTTCACGCCGACGATGGTCGGCGGCGCCGCCGACCTCTCGGAGTCGACGAAGACGGAGTTCCCGGACTCCGAGCGGTTCACGGCCGAGCGGGCGGGGCGCAACGTCTTCTTCGGCGTGCGCGAGCACGGCATGGGCGGCGCCGTCAACGGCATGGCGGCCCACGGCGGCATCGTGCGGCCGTACGGCTCGACGTTCCTGCAGTTCGCCGACTACATGCGCGGCGCGATCCGCCTGTCGGCGCTCACCGGCCTGCCGGTCGCGTGGATCTTCACGCACGACTCCGTCGGCCTCGGTGAGGACGGCCCGACGCATCAGCCCGTCGAGCACTTCGCGGCGCTGCGCGCGATCCCGGGGCTCGTGTTCCTGCGCCCGGGCGACGCGGCCGAGACGGCCGAGGCCTGGCGCGTCATCCTCGAGGACCTCGAGGGCCCCGCGGCGATGGCGCTCTCGCGCCAGGACCTGCCGATCTACGACCGCTCGAAGTACGGCGCGGCCTCAGGCGTGGGCAAGGGCGCCTACGTCCTCCTCGACGCCGACGACGCGCAGGCGACGATCATCGGCACCGGCAGCGAGGTCTGGGTGGCGGTCGCCGCCGCCGAGCTGCTCGACGTCCCGGTCCGGGTCGTCTCGATGCCGTCGTGGGAGCTCTTCGAGCGCCAGGACGAGGACTACAAGACGTCCGTCCTGCCGGTCGGCCTGCCGACGGTCTCCGTCGAGGCCGGCGTGCGGATGGGCTGGGAGCGCTACGCGGACGCGATCGTCTCGATCGACCGCTTCGGCGCCTCGGCCCCCGGCGAGCTCGTGCTCGAGAAGCTCGGCATCACGCCGGAGAACGTCGCCGACCACGTGCGCCAGCTGCTCGCGTAGGGGGCGAGAACACCGCCGCTCGCGCCTGTAGCGGGTGTGGGCGGCGAGCGAAACGAGGCGTACGATGGGCGGCATGGCCGTGGCGCAGCGCATGACGGTGGCGGAGTACCTGGCCGAGGACCGTGGTCGCTGGGCGAGCCTCGTCGACGGTGAGGTCGTCGTGTGTGCGCCGCGATCGCTGCATCAGGTCGTGGTGCGCGAGATGCTCGTCGAGCTCGCGCTGTGGGCGCGCGCCGCGCCCGGGCGCGGTGAAGTGACGACGGAGATCGCCGTCGAGCTCGACGAGTACAACTGGTTCGGTCCCGACCTTCTGTGGTATCGCGAGGGCCGCGGCCCCGGGCGCACGGAGGTCGTGCCGCAGCCGCTTCCCGAGATCGCCGCCGAGGTCCGCTCGCCCTCGACCTGGCGCTTCGACATCGGGGCGAAGAAGGCCCGCTACGAGCAGCACGGGCTGCCCGAGCTGTGGCTCGTCGACACCGCCGCCGACGTCGTCCTCGTCTTCCGCCGCTCGTCGCCGAGGGCGCCGACCTTCGACGTCAGCCTCGAGCTCGCCCGCGGCGACGCGCTGACCTCGCCGCTGCTGCCCGGCTTCGCCCTCGCGCTCGACGCGCTCTTCGGCTAGCCGCCGCCGTTCAGCACGCCGAGCAGCGTCCTGGCCGACGACGAGACCGTCACGTGGATCGCGGCGGGCTCGCGCACCCAGGCGATGAGGTCCTCGGACTGCAGGCGCCCGAGGAGGAACTGGAACGCCAGCGCCTGGGCTCTCGAGCGATAGGAGCGCAGGATGTCGAACGCCCAGCCGGTCGTGTGCAGCGAGAAGTTGTGCGTCGCCTCGCCGTTGCCGCCGGCGAGCAGCAGGCGCTGGTAGCGCTGGTCGCGGACCGTGCTCGTCAGCACGAGCGGGGCGGTGCCGGAGATCTCCTGCGCGCCGGCGCCGAGCACGACGAGCAGCGCCAGCGCCTCCGGGCGCAGCCCCCGGTAGGTCGCCGGCGAGCGCTTCAGGCGCCCGGCGAGCTCGCCCATCTGGCGGTCGATCCGGATGCCGCGCTCGGCGAGCAGCGCGGACGGCAGGGCGACGATGCGCCCGTCGGCGTAGGCGGCGCGCAGATCGTCGGGCGTGCCGAACTGCTCGGTCGCCGACTGCGGGTGCAGGACCTCCTCGGCGGAGTTCTTGCGGTTCTGCAGCGCCGCGGTCGCATCCAGGCCGGCGGGGTCGCTGCGGTACAGCCGCATGATCTCCTTCGCCGCCAGCACCCGCCAGAGGTACGTCGAGGAGTCGTCGCCGAGCCGCGCGAGCGACTGCCAGGCCTCGGGGTGGCGCGTGGGCGTCGAGTCGAAGTACAGCCGCGCGTAGGAGACGCTGTCGTCGCCGTATGCGCGCAGCGCCGTCTGGAGGTTGCCGATCCCCATGTGGTAGCTCACGACGGCGAGGTCGCCGCGCTTGAGCGCGTCCTTGGCGAGCGTGAGGTAGCGGGCCGTCGCCGCGAGCGCCTTCGGCGGGTCGAAGCGCTCGTCGACGCGCCGCCGGCGCGCCTTCAGCCGGGCGACGAGGGCACCGTCGCCGCGGGCCTGGGCCCGCGCGATCGAGCGCCCGATCCGCCGCGCCCCAACCGGGTCCACGCGCATCCCGAGGAGGCGGCTCCCGGTCTCGGCGAGGATCTGCGTCAGCCCGACCGCGCCCTGCAGCCGCGGGTCGGCGGCGGCGTCGGGCCGGCCGGCGCTCTCGAGCAGGACGATCGCCTCGAGGATGTCGGGGTCGAGCTTCGCCGCGGCCGCCGCGCTCTCGATCAGCGGCCGGTAGCGCGCGACGCGCTCGGCGCTCGCGCGGGCGCCGCCGGGGCTCTTGGCGTAGATGACGTGCGCGTTGCCGCGTGCCGCCGCGGCGACGAGCGCCTGCTCGCGCGCAGGCGTGTACGCGAGCGGGTCGACCCGCTCGTCGTCGGATCCCGGCGCCTGGCCGGAGCCGGGCGCGAGGCGCGGGCTGCCCCCGGAGTCCAGCAGAGCCGTCGCACCGAGCACCGCCACGACGACGACGGCGACCAGCGCGACGACGCGCACGAGCAGCGACGCCATCCCCCGTAGCCTCGCAACCTTCGCCGCCGGGCGCGCTGCGGGCCGCGACGACCGTTGCGCCTTCTACCCTCGCCCGGTGCGCCGCGCTGCCGCCACCGACCCGCTCGTGCTCGACGACGACCTGCTCGTCGCGGGCGACAACCTCGCCGCGATGGCCGGGCTGCCGGACGCGACGTTCGACATGGCCTACCTCGACCCGCCGTTCAACACGGGCATCGAGCGCCGCCGCGGCGCGCTCGGCTACGACGACGCCTTCGCCGACTACACGGGCTTCCTCGCACCGCGGCTGCAGCGCGTGCGCGAGCTGCTCGCGCCCCACGGGACGCTCTATCTGCACCTCGACTACCGCGAGGCGCACCGGGCGAAGCTCGCACTCGACGAGCTGTTCGGGCCCGAGTGCTTCCTCAACGAGCTCATCTGGATCTACGACTACGGCGGGCGCCCGAAGCGCCGCTGGCCGGCGAAGCACGACACGATCCTCGTCTACGTCCGCGACCGCGCGAAATACCATTTCGACGACGACGAGGTCGATCGCGAGCCGTACATGGCACCCGGCCTCGTCGGGCCGGAGAAGGCCGCCCGCGGCAAGCGCCCGAGCGACTGCTGGTGGCACACGATCGTCCCGACGAACTCCCGCGAGAAGACGGGCTATCCGACGCAGAAGCCGGCGGGGATCGTCCGCCGGATGGTCGCCGCGTCGTCGCGCCCGGGCGGCTGGTGCCTGGATCCGTTCGCCGGCTCGGGGACGCTCGGCGCCGTCTGCGGCCCGCTGGGCCGCCGCTTCGTCCTGATCGACTCAAACCCGGAGGCGATCGAGGTCAGCGCATCGCGCCTGGGCGCGAGCGCACGGGCCGCCTGAACCCGCGCCGGCGAACGCCCGATCGCGCTCCTGGCCGTCGATCGGCCGGCCGCTCAGGCGGCGGCGAGCGTGCTCGCGCCCGTCGCGCTCGACGGCCCGTGCGCGGCGCTGCCGGCGAAGGTCGCCGTGTAGGGCTGCCCGAGCAGCACCGAGACGATGTTGACGAGCGGCACCGTGCAGCTCACGGCGCCGCCGAAGCCGCTCACGCCCGCGCAGTGGGCGCTGCCCTGGGTGAAGCTCACGGTCTCGCCCGCGATGCCGGCGCCCGTGACGGCGGAGATGAGCGTCGCGGAGTAGGTCACCTTCAGCTGGAGAAGCGACGCGACGACCGTCGTGGGCTGCGGGTTGATCGCCGTCGGCTCGGCGGCGGCCTCGGCGGCCGACGCGCTGCCGGCCAGCGCGCCGAGCGTCAGTGCCAGTGCGGTGACCCGCGCCGCCCGGCGGGAACGAAAGGTCGGTGCGATGCATGACGTCATGTCGGGCCCCCCCTGCTCAGTGTCCGTACCGTTTCCTGCCCGACCGTAGGCACGGGGAACGTCCGCCGCCAGTCGGGCGCGTGCACATTGCACAGGTTCGGGGGCCCGGAGCGCGCGAATCATGGAGCTCGCGGCCTGGGCGCTGCCGAGGTCCTGCACGCGCCGGCTACGCGAGCGCGGGGTCGGCGGCGTGCTGGCCGGGCCGGATGTTCTGGTTGAGCCGGAACAGGTTGGTCGGGTCGTAGGTGTCCTTCAGCCCCACCAGCCGGGCGTACGTCTCCTCGCCGTAGGCGTCGCGGACCCGGCCGGGCTCGGGGGTGAAGTTCAGATAGGACGCGCCGGTGCTGAACGACCGCATGGCCGTCGCGAAGGCGCGGTTGGCCGTGATCAGCCGCTCGTCGTCGGCCGCGTCGGACCACATGGAGATCGGATGGAAGAGATAGCGGGCGTCGCGCTGGGAGAACGCGGTCGCGCCATCGGGCACCGCGGCCACGCCCTGGCCGATCCGGAAGATGATCGCCTGCGTGAACGGCATGCCCTGTGCGGTCACGTCGACGGCGTGCTCGAGGAAGGTTTCGAGCGCGGCGTCGTCGAGTTCGCGCATGTACTCGCCACGCCAGTAGCTGCGCATGCCTGGGGGCGCGGTCGGGTCGAGCATCGCCTGGAACGCCGCGTAGGGCATCGGGCCGATGACGTCGGCGGCGGGCCGGAGATCCCTGAGCGGCTGCACGACATCCGCGCCGCGCTCGGGGTCGCCGACGTACAGCACCGGCAAGGCGAGCGCCACGGCGCCGTGCAGCTCGGACGGCACGAACGGCTCCGGCGGTGCGGTCATCACGACGCAGGCGGTCGAGAGCTCGTCCGGCGCGGCGTCGGCCCAGTCGCGCCAAGCCCGCATGACGTCGGCCGCGCGTTCGATCTCGAACAGTGCGAGCCCCGCCAGGACGATCGGGCCGAGCGGGTGCAGGCGGTACTCGAACTCCGTGACGATCCCGAAGTTCCCACCGCCGCCGCGGATGCCCCAGAACAGGTCGGGGTGCTCGTGCTCGCTGGCGCGCACGATGCTGCCGTCCGCCAGCACGACCTCGGCGGAGATCAGGCTGTCGCAGGCCAGGCCGTGCTTGCTCGAGGCCCAGCCGTAGCCGCCGCCGGTGGTGAAGCCGCCGATCCCGGTCGTGGTGACGCGCCCGCCCGGAGCGTGCAGCCCGTGGGCCTGCGTGGCGGCGTCGAACGCGCCCCACAGGACGCCGCCGCCCGCCCTGGCGGTCCGCGCGCCGGGGTCCACGGCGATCGACTTCAGCTCGGAGAGATCGATCAGCATGCCGTCGTCGCAGGTCCCCAGGCCGGCGACGCTGTGGCCGCCGCAGCGCACCGCCACCACGAGTCCCTGATCGCGCGCGACGTCGACGGCCGCCGCCACGTCGGACGAGTTGGCGCAGCGGGCGATGACCGCCGGGCGGCGGTCGATCATCGCGTTGAAGACGTGGCGCGCCTGCTCGTATCCCGGGTGCGCGGGGGTCAGCAGCTCGCCGCTGAAATGCCCCTGCAACGCATCGGCTGGGCCGGACATCGCTTCTCCTTCGGTCGCGTCAGGAGCTGCGATCGTGACGCGGGCCGCGTTCCGCGAGCGTTCCTCGTATGCGCTGCTCGAACGCGGCCGCCCCCTGGCGCCGCGCGACCGCCAGCGCTCGCTGCAGCTCGGCCTCGACCGCGCCGGGTTCCTGCAGAAACGTCGCCCGCAGCCGCCGGATCTCCGCCTCCCAGAGCTCCGCGCCGCGGCCCATCTCGAGTGCCTCGTCGGCGAGCGCCAACCCAGGCCCCCGCTGCCCCGTGACCGCGTAGATCTCAAGCAGGAAGCGCGTGGCGACGCCCGGCAACCCCGGTGCGGGCGAAGGGCCGTCCATGAGGCGCCCGCGCACCGGGCGCATGCGGTCCAGGCCCGCTTCGGTGCGGCCGTCGAGCACGTCGAGGTGGCCGGCGAACAGCTCCAGCGCCAGGCCGACCTGCCCCGGGGGGTCGTCGCCGGCGTCGGCCGCAAGCTCGGCGACGTGGAGCTCGAGCCGCTCGCGGTCGCCCCGGTCCAGCGCGACGATCGCCGCCCAGACCCATGTGACCGCGCGGCTGTAGGCGTGGGTGGAGGCGCGCGCGGCCGCCAGGGCGAGATCGCGGTGGCGGTCGGCCTCTTCGGGGTGGCCGAGAAGCCAGAGCGCATGGGCGAGGCGCATCCGGACGAGCAGCTCGGGGTCCTGGCCGTAGCGCAGCACGTGCGCCCGCCGGCGGGGGGCCACGAAGCGCTCCAGCGCCGCCTCGAAATGTGCCCGCGCGCGCTCGAGCTCGCCCGGCCAGTAGGCGGCGATGCCGCGGATGTACTCGCTCTCGACCCAGAGGACCTGGTCGCGGTCGCGCTCCGCGCGGGCGTGCAGCCGCTCGCCGAACATGCGCGCCGGCGCCCAGTCCCCCCGCGTCAGCGCCGCCAGCGCCAGCGACCACACGAGCGGCGGCGCGGGCTCCCGGTCGAGCTGGGCGGCGAGCGCGAGCGCGCGGGCGTGCACCGTCGCCATCCGCTGCGATCCGTAGCCCTCGTGCGCGACCAGCGGCGCCGGGAGAGCGGTGAGCAGTCGCAGCTGCAGCTCCGCCGTCTCCGGGCCCGGCAACAGGTTGTCGGAGAGCAGGAGCGCGCGTTCCAGCGCCTGGACCGCATCGGCATGGGCATGCAGCCATTGCGCGGCCTCGGCCGCCCGCGCATACCAGCGCACGGCCTCGGTGTGCGCGCCGGCGTGCTCGAAGTGCAGCGCCACCCCCGCCGGCGCCCGCTCCGCGTTCTCCGCCAGGGCACGCGCGATCGCGAGATGCGTCTGGCGCCGGCGCGGTGGGCTGAGGCTGCTGTAGGCGGCGTCGCGGATCCTGCCGTGGCTGAAGTCGTAGGCGTTGGGTCCGTGCGCGCGGACGATGCCGCGACGCCAGAGCTCATCCAGCGCGCGCACCAGCGCATCCTCCTCGACGCCGCTGGCCGCCGCCAGCACGTCGGGGGTGAACGCGCGCCCGATCGCCGCGGCCACGCCCGCGAGCTCGGCGGCCGGCGGCGTCAGTCGCGCCAGGCGACCGGCGATCAACGCCTCGACCTTCGGCGCCGCGGACGGGGCGTCGGGCTTGAGCGACTCGACCAGGAACAGCGGGTTGCCCTCGCTGTCGGCGTAGAGGCGCTCGAGGCGGGCGGCGTCGAGCGGCGCGCCGCTGATGGCTGCGACCAGCAGCGCGGTCTCGTCCTCGTCGAGCCGCCCGAGCTCGATCTCTCCGAAGCGGTCGAGCTCCTGCAGGGCCGTGGTGAGCCGGACGAGCGGGTGGCCGGCGTCGAGCTCCTCCCGGCGGGCGGTCGCGGCCACGAGCACGCGCGCGGACGGCGCCGCGCGCAGCAGGTAGTGGATCAGCCGCAGCGACGGCGCGTCGGCCCATTGCGCGTCGTCGACGATCAGCAGCAGCGGCTCGCCGGCCGAGAGGAGCGCGCGGGTGATCGCGGTCAGCAGCCGCCCGCGCAGCTCGGCCTCGGGCAGGGGCTCCGGCGGCACCGCCCGCGCCGCCAGCTCGGGCAGCAGCCGGGCGAGATCGGTGAGGCTCGCACGGTCCAGTCGCGCAAGACGGCCGGCGACCGGCTGAGACCGCAGCCACGCGGTCGCCACGCCGTACGCCAGCGGGTCCTCTCCCGGGTAGGCGCGGGCCTCGACCGTCACGGCCGCGGCCTGCGCGCGCAGTGTCTCGACGAGGCGCGTCTTGCCGACGCCGGCCTCGCCGCTGACGAGGACGAGCTGCGGCCGCCCCGCCGCCGCCGCGTCCCAGGCCGCCGCCAGGCGCGCGCGCTCGGCCGCACGCCCGACGAACGGTGGCGTGCCGGGTGCCCGCCTGGGCGCCGCAGTCGCGGGCGGCACCGTGGCATGACCGGGCGCGGGCGCGTCGATGAGCGATTCGTACGCCGCACGGGTCTCGGCCGATGGCTCGATCCCGAGGTCCCGCGCCAGCGTCGCGGCGCAGACGTGGTAGGCGCGGGCGGCGCGTGCGCGGTCCCCGGCCGCCTCGAAGACGTCCATCGACAGCCGGTGGCTCTCCTCCCGCAGCGGATCGCCTGCCACCAGGCGCTCGGCGCAGCGGATCGCCTCCGGCCAGCGGCGCTCTTCACGGTGGCTGCGCACGAGGTGCTCCAGCGCATCCAGGTGCAGGTGTGCCAGGCGCTCGCGCTCCTCGAGCAGCCACTCGTCGTAGCGGCCCTCGAGCAGCGCGCCGGCGTAAACGTCGATCGCGTCCGCGAAGCGTCCCGCCGCCAGCGCCTGCTCGAACTGCTCGACGTCCAGCCACACCGGCGCGTCCTCACGCCAGCGCAGCGTCCGCGGCCCGATGTCGATCCACTGCTCGACGCCGGGGAGCGCTCGGCGCAGGTTGTGCAGGACCTTGCGCAGGTTCGTCTGCGCCTGGGCGTCCGTCGAATCGGGCCACAGCAGGAACGCGAGTCGCTGCCGCGGCTGCGGCGCATCGCGGTGGAGCAGCAGGTAGGCCAGGAGCGATTCAGCGCGAGCCGACTCCAGCGGCGCGAGTCGCTGCTCGCCCGCGTGCAGGTCCATCGTTCCCAGCAGTCGCGCGCGCAGAGCCTCCGTGGTCATCGACAGGGCTCAGCCTGACGGTCGCCGCCGCCGATTGGAAGGTCGGTCACGTGAGCGGGGGTTCGCTCGGCCGGCCGCAGGGATTCTCGGAGTGAGTGGAGCTAGGGGGACTCGAACCCCCGACCTCCTGGGTGCGATCCAGGCGCTCTCCCAACTGAGCTATAGCCCCGAGGAGCGCACAGTGTACCCCGGCCCTGGGTACGCGAGGGCTACGGGAATGCCTCGAACACGCCGATACGCTGACCACACGTGAGCTTTCGCAACCGCCTGGCGCTCTTCTTCGTCCTGATCGTCATCGTTCCGATGCTGGCGGTCACATTCCTGCTGTTCCGCCTCATCGCCCAGAGCGAGAACGGCAAGTCCGATGCCGCGTTCTCCGCGCAGAACGACGTCGCGCAGCGGATCTTCGCCGAGCACCGCGTCCGCGCCCAGGGCGCGATCACGAAGACCATCAGCGAGGATCGCGTCTTCACGTCCTCGCTGCAGGACGGCAAGCGCGCGCGCGCCGCCAAGCGCGCCCGCCAGCTGGTGAAGTTCCGAGCGATCAAGCGGATCGTGCTCGTCCGCGACGGTCTCACGGTCCTGACCGCCGGTGAGGCGACGGCGGTCGCGGCGGCGCGCCGGCCGATCGAGTCCTCGACGCATCGCAAGCTCGGGACGCTCGAGCTCTCGCTCATCGACGCGAGCGCCTACGCGGCCGAGGTCCGCCGCGTGACGCACCTGCACGTCGTCGTGCGCGATGGCGATCGGGTGCTCGCGAGCACTCTCCCGGCGCTCGGGACGCGCGAGCCACCGGGCGACGGCAAGGAGATCTCCGCCGGCGGGCACGACTACCGGGTCGTCTCGTTCCTCGATCCCGGCGCCTTCACCGGCCAGCACCTGCGCGTCACGACGCTGCGGGCGATCGGGGCGACGGGGACGAAGATCCGCGACGGGCGCATCACCGCCGCCTCGATCCTGCTCGGGTTCTTCCTCATCGCGATCGCCTGCGCGATCCTCGTCTCGCGCACGCTGCAGCAGCAGATCGCGGGCTTCCTCGCCGCCGCCCGCCGGCTCGCCTCCGGCGACTTCTCCGCGCACGTCCCGACCGTCGGCAACGACGAGTTCGCGGAGCTCGGCGACGAGTTCAACAAGATGTCCAAGGAGCTCGAGCGCCGCCTCGAGGAGCTCGGCCACGAGCGCCGGCGCATGCAGGACTCGATGCGCCGCCTCGGCGAGGCCGTCGCCTCGGGCCTCGACCGCGACGCACTGCTGGAGCTCGTCGTCCGCACGGCGGTCGACGGCGTCGGTGCCGACGCCGGGCGCGCGTTCGTGCGCGGCCCCGACGGGCTGACCCTGCAGGAACGCTCGCGCGTCGGCAACATGAACGGCCTCGAGTCGGCCGTCGCGGCCGTCGAGGCCGAGGCGCTGCGCATCGGCGACCCGCGCGAGACCGCCGACGGCGAGACCAACGCGATCGCCCACCCGCTGCGTGGCGCTCCGGGCGGCAACGTCGTCGGCGTCGTCTCGATCGGCCGGACCGGCAAGCCGTTCTCCCCGAGCGATCGCGAGCTCTTTCGCTACCTCGCGGGGCAGGCCGCGCGCTCGATCGAGAACGTCCAGCTGCACGAGACGGCGACGCGCGAGTCGCTCACCGACGACCTCACCGGGCTGTCCAACCGCCGCGCCTTCGACGACGCCCTGACGACCGAGGTCGAGCGCAGCCGCCGTTACGGCGCGGGCCTCGGCCTCGTCCTGCTCGACCTCGACGACTTCAAGGTCGTCAACGACACGTACGGCCACCAGCAGGGCGACCGCGTCCTCGGCGAGGTCGCGCGCGTGCTGCGCGAGACCTCGCGCGAGATCGACCACCCCGCGCGCTACGGCGGCGAGGAGCTCGCCGTCGTCGTCCCCGGGACCGACCTCGAGGGCACGTTCAACCTCGCCGAGCGCGTGCGCGAGCGCATCGGGCAGCTGCGGATCGCGCGTGTGGACGGCAACGGATGGATGACCGTCACGACGAGCTGCGGCGTCGCCGCGGTCCCGCCCGCCCTGGCCGACGAGCGCACGCTGCTGGCGGCCGCCGACGCCGCGCTGTACGAGGCAAAGCGGACGGGCAAGAACAAGTCGGTGCGCGCCAGGTAGGCTCTGGGCGAGATGGGATTGCTGGACGACGCCATCCGCGAGCACCTGGAGCTCAAGCGGCGCCGCGGCGCCGACGCAAGCGAGGTCTCGCGGCAGGAGAGCGACGCGCTCGGCCCGGTCCGCCGGACGCCCGAGGGTCAGCCCGACCTGTCCGACCTGCCCGACGTGCCGGCCACCGAGGAGCCGGAGGCCGACGAGCTCGCCGCCGCGCACGACGTACCGTCCGCGCCCGTCGCCTGGCACGAGGAGCAGACCGCCGTCCACAGTCCCGCGCCGGAGCCGGTCTACGAGCCGCCGCCGGTCCCGTCCGCGGCCGCCGAGCCGCCCGCCGCATACGAGCCGCCGCCGGTCCCGTCCGCGGCCGCCGAGCCGCCCGCCGCGTACGAGCCGCCGGCCTCCTACGAGCCGCCGCCGGTGCCGCCGTCCTACGCGCCGGACCCGCAGCCCGGCCCCGAGCCCGACTTCGACCCGTTCCCGGAGCTCGCCGACGAGGAGCCCGAAGCGCCGGCTCCCGAGCCCGAGGAACGCCAGTCGCTGCTGTCGCGCTTCAAGCGCGGCCGCAAGCAGGCGCAGGGGCCGGCCGGCCAGCCGCCGGCCGCCGACGAGCCCGAGCCGCCACCCGCGTCCTATGCGGCGGCGCCGACGCACGCGGCGCCGGCGCCGTATGCAGGCCCCCGGGCGCACGAGCCCGACGTCGTCCCCGCCGACGACGAGCCCGCCGGCGAGGACCTGCTCGAGGAGACGCCGGACTTCCTCGAGGAGACGCCGGAGCACGACCGGCTGTGGTTCGAGCAGCGCCCGCCGCGCGACTTCGACTTCGACGGGTGAGCGCTCCGCCGGTCTGACCGCCGGGCGAGGTCGTAGCCTGGCGTCGGTCAGACGTCCCGGCAACGCGCTGCGCCCATCGTCACCCTGCACACCGATCCACCGGCCGTCATCCCGGCACGCCTCGGGCTCGTCGGCTGCGGCCGCCTCGCCGAGGTCGGCTACGTGCCGGCCGCGCGCGCCGCCCCCGGCGTCGACATCGTCGCCGTGAGCGATCCCGACCGGGCGCGCCGCGGGCTCGTCGCCGCGAAGCTCGGCGCATCGGCGCACGCGCGCCTCGGCGAGCTGCTCGGCGCCTCCCGGCTCGACGGCATCGTCATCTGCACGGGGACCGAGCAGCACGAGGACGTCGCGGCCGAGGTCGCGGCCGCCGGCTTCACGGCGCTCGTCGAACAGCCGTCGGCGCCCGACCACGCGGACGCGCTGCGGCTCATGGCGCTCACGCCGGCCCCGTGGGTCGGATGCAACCGCCGCTTCGACCAGGGAGCCGAGCTCACGGGCCGGATCCCGCCGGGGATCGAGCTCGAGCTGCGCATGGTCCTGCACGAGCGCCGCAGGTCGTGGCGCCCGGTCACGGGTGCCGGTGACGCCTTGCTCGACCTCGCGCCGCATCTCATCGACCTCGCGCTGCACCTCACGGGCATGGTCCCGCTTGCCGTCCGCGCCCACGCCGCGCCCGACCGCGCGGGCATCGAGCTCGCGGCAACGCGGGTGCGAGTGCGGATCGAGTGCGCGACGGACCGACCGCACCACGAGCTCGTCGCGGTGCTCGACGGCGGCGGCCGGCGCCTGGCGCGCGCCGAGCGCGGCGGCCGCGCCCGCGGCGTCGCGGCCCGCGTGTTGCCGGCGGTCCACCCGATCGTGCGCTCGCTGACGGCGCAGCTGGAGGCCTACGGCCGCGCGCTGCGCGGCGGGGATCCCGGCCCGCTCGCCACCGCCGGCGAGGCCGCGGCCGCCATGTGCGTCGTCGACGCCGCGCGCCGCTCGGACGCCATCGGCGGCGCCACGGTGGCCGTCGACGGGGTCGCGCTCGCGACCTGACGCGCCTCAGGAGACGCGCAGGCGCTCGAACCCCGCCGTCAGCAGGACGTGCTCGCCGGCGAGCACCGTCATCGCCTCATAGGGCGCGATGCCCCGCGTCCATTCCGGGGCGCCGGCGCCCATGGCGAACGCGGCGGTCGCATAGGCGTCGGCCGTACCGAGATCCGGCCCGGCGATCGTCACCGACAGCACGCCCGTGGGGGGCGCGCCGGTGTGCGGATCGACGATGTGTGCGCCGCGCGCATAGGCGCCCGACGTCGCCACCGCGAGGTGCTCGGACTCGAGGACCGCGGCGACGCGGTCGGGCAGGAGCGGGTGCTGGATGCCGATCCGCCAGCGGGCGCCGGGGCCGGGGCGTCCCCGAACGATGACGTCGCCGCCCGCGCAGAGGCAGAAGTTGCGGGCCCCGCCGGCTTCCAGCACGCGCGCCGCGCGCTCCACCGCCCAGCCCTTGACGAGGCCGGAGGGGTCCAGCACCCCGCCGGCGCGCGCGTCGAAGTAGCCGCCGGTCCTCGCCCGCAGGCGCGCACAGCGCTGCAGGACGCGCCGGACCTCCGGGCTCGCCATTTCCGCGTCCAGCTCGCCGCGCGCGATGCGGCTGATCTCGCTGTCGGGGCGGTACGTGCTGAACGTCGTGTCGACGCGACGCAGCCAGGCGAACACGGCATCGACGCCATCCGCGGCGATCGCGTCGTGGCACTCGACCTCGACCGGCATGCCCATGATGTCCTCGTGGCGCGCGATGGCCGGCGCGGCGAGCGCCGCGCCCCGGTCAGACATGGGCCTTCGTGATCGCCGCCTGCAGCGAGGCGCCGTAGGCGTTGCTCGTGAGCGTCGCGCCCGAGACGACGAAGATGTGCGCGCTCTGGGCCTTGAGCACCTCCTTGCGCAGGAGCGGCAGCGCCTGCTGGTTGATCCGCGCCGACTTCGGGCGCTCGGTCGGGGCGCTGGCGGTGACGTTCGTGATCCGCTTGCCCTTGACGGTGATGCGGACCTTGACCGGCCCCCAGCGCATGTTCACCGCGGGGCCGGTCACGACGCGCGCCTTCGTCGTCGTGGCCGCGCTCGCGATCGCGAGCCACGGCGCCGCGACCGGCGGCGCGAGCGCGGTGAGGGTGAGGACGGTGAGCGGGACGGAACGATTCATGGGGCTCCTCGGGGGTCAGAGCGCGAAGCGCTCGAGGTGGATCTGGCGGCGCGGCACGCCGAGCTCGCGGAGGCTCGCGACGACGCCGTCGGCCATCGCGGGCGGGCCGCACACGTAGACGTCGCGCTCGGCGATGTCGTCGACGAGCGCACGCAGGTGAGCGGGCGACAACAGATCGCGGCAGGCGGCGTCGCGGTGGTCGCCGGCGACGATCGTCAGGCATGCTCCGCGGGCGCGGGCCAGCGCCTCGAGCTCGTCGCGGAGGATCGCATCGCGCTCGTCGACGACGCGGTAGACGAGCGCGAGGTCGCCATTTGCGCCCGGCGCGGTCTCGAGCAGCGCGCGAATCGGCGTGATCCCGATCCCGCCGGCGATGTAGGCCGCGCGCGGCCGCCGCCGGGCGGCGTCGGTGAAGGTCCCGAACGGGCCCTCGGCGAGGACGCGGGTCCCGGGCCGGACGTCGCGCAGCCGGGCGGTGAACCGGCCGGAGTCCTTGACGGTGATCCGCAGCGAGCGCCCGTCGGGGGCGCGCGAGAGCGAGAACGGATGGGCCTGCAGGACGCGCCCGGGGGTGAGGAAGCGCCAGAGCATGAACTGGCCGCTGCGCGCGTGCACGCGCGCGACCCCGCGCCCGGTGATGACGAGCGAGACGACGCCCGGGGCCTCCTCGCGGACCTCGCCGACCCGTAGGCCGAGCGCGAGCGCCCGGACGAGCGGGAGCACGATCCGGAAGGCGACGAGCAGCGCCAGGGCGGCGAGGATCAGCCCGGTCCAGTACCGCGACGCGGTGTGGGCGGTCGTGAACTCGTTGCCGGTCGGGATCTGGTGACTCCAGGCCAGCGCGATCCCCGCGTAGGCCATGAGATGCACGAGGTGCCACAGCTCGTACGGCAGCCGGCGTCGCACGATGACGAGCGAGGTCCCGACGACGAGGCACAGCAGGCCGGTGCCGATCGTCGCCGTGACGATCCCCGGGTAGTCGTGCCACAACGAGGAGATCTCCGCCCCGAGACGCAGCTGATCGGAGCCCGCGTAGCCGATGGTGACGAGCACGGTGTGCGCGAGCAGGAGCAGGATGACGGCGCGCCCGTTGCGCCGGTGCCACACGGTGAGGCGATCGAATCCGACGAGCCGCTCCAGCGGTGGCAGGCGGGCGAGCAACAGGACCTGGACCAGCGCGAGGTAGGCGCCGACCAGGCCCGTGATCCGCCCGACGCTCGTCTCGAGGTCGGCGGTGGTCGGCACGGCCGTGACGCCGCCGCCCTTGAGCCAGAGCCAGACGAGCACCCCCGCGTTGGCCGCGAAGACGAGCCACAGCGCCGCGGTGAGGACCGCGGGCGCGAGGGTCGCGCGCCGGGGCAGCGCGATCCCCGCGGGCGTGCCGGGGCGCTCGAGGATGGTGCCGTGGTCGATCACCTCGTCGCCGAGCGTGCCTGCGCTGCGTGTGAGAACGCTGAGAGTTCCCTGGGGGTCGTGGAAAATCGACCGTCCATGGAGCCAGCCGGTCTCGAACCGGCGACCTCCTGCTTGCAAAGCAGGCGCTCTCCCAGCTGAGCTATGGCCCCGCAGGTGGGAGTGTAATCGCCCCTACGTCGCGCTCATGAGCTCGCCGGCGACGCGATCGTGCGCCTCGCCGACCCCGCCGAGCAGCCGCCGCGAGAGCTGCGCCCGGCGGAAGAAGAGCGGCGCGTCGTGCTCCCACGTCGCGCCGATGCCGCCGTGGACGGAGATCATCGTGCGGCTCGCGACGTCCAGCGCGTGCCCGCCCGCGGCGCGCGCGGCGCTCGCGGCGAGCGCGAACTCGTCGCGGCCGTCGACGTACGCCCAGCCGGCGTAGAGCAGCAGCGCGTACGTGTTCTCGCGCAGGCGCAGGACCTCGACGAGGCCGTGCTTGACCGCCTGGTAGGAGCCGATCGCGCGGCCGAAGGTGAAGCGCTCCTTCGCGTAGGCGACGGAGACCGACAGCGCGGTCTCGACGGCCCCGAGCGCCTCGGCGGCGAGCAGCGCCTGGGCAAGAAACCACGCGCGCGCGAGCTCGTCCTCGCCGACGCCGTCGAGCGCGTCGGCGGCCGCGCCGTCGAAGGACACGTGCCCGAGCGCCCGCGTGGCGTCGTAGCGCACGACGGACTCCACGGTCACGCCGGCGCCCGCGGCGTCGACGGCGACGGCGACCGGCGCGCCGTCCGGGCGCGTCGCGGCCACGACGAGGACGCCCGCGCCGGGCGCGTCCGGCACCCAGGCGGCGGCGCCCGACAGCGTGCCATCGTCCCCGAGCACCGGCGCGTCGGCGCGTGTCGAACCGCCCCGTGCCTCGACGGTCCACCCACCCCCGAGGTCGCCCGGGGGCCGCGCCGGGACGAACGCGGCCCGCAGGTCACCCTCGGCGACGGCTTCGGTGCGGGCATCGCCGGCCGTGTCGAGCAGGGCCGACGCCGGCAGGTGACCGAGCAGCGGCACGCCCGCCAGGACGCGCCCGGCCTCGGTCATGACGAGCATCGCCTCGAACGCGCTGAGCCCGGCGCCGCCGCGCTCCTCGCCGACGAGCAGCCCCGGCCAGCCGGCCTCGCAGGCGGTCGGCCAGAGGTCCGGCAGCTGCGACGGGTCCTCGAGGGCCTCGCGCGCGAGCGCGACCGTCTTCACGCGCGCGAGCGCGTCGCGCGCGGCCTCGCGCAGGAACGTCTGCTCGTCGGTGAGCTCGAGGTTCACGACGTCACCGCCGCGCGCTCCTTCGCGCGCAGCTCGGAGAACGGGATCCCCTTGTCCAGCCGCGGCTCGGGCGGCAGGCCGAGGACGCGCTCGCCGATCGTGTTGCGCAGGATCTCCTCGGTCCCGCCGGCGGACTTCAGCCCGGGCAGGAACGAGATCATGTACGCCCACTCGCCGTCCTCGTTCAGCGCCTCCGGCCCGAGCACGTCGGCGATGAGCTCGCCCGCCGCGATCGCCGAGCGCACGGTCGTGACCTTCGCGAGGCCCGCCTCGGGCCCGGGGATCTGCCCCTGCTGCAGGGCGCTGAGCATCCGGTAGCCGGTGAACTTCACGGCGAGCAGCTCGACGGCGAGCTCGCCGAGCCGGCGCCGCGCCTCGGGGTCGCGGCGGGCGTGCTCGTCGCCTGCGATCGCGCGCGCGTAGCGCTCTGGCCGGTAGCCGAGGCCCTCGGAGCCGAGCCCGATCGTCAGCCGCTCGAACATGAGCGTCGTCAGCGCCGTCCCCCAGCCGCCGCCGAGCGGCCCGCAGACCGCGTCGGCCTCGAGGCGGACGTCGTCGAAGAAGACCTCGTTGAACTCGGCCTCGCCGGAGATCTGGCGCAGGCCCCGGATCGTCACCCCGGGGGCGTCCATCGGGACGATGAACATCGTCAGGCCCTTGTGCTTGGGCACATCCGCGTCCGTGCGCGCGAGCAGCAGCCCGTAGGAGGCGAAGTGCGCGTTCGTCGTCCAGACCTTCTGGCCCGTCAGGCGCCAGCCGCCGTCGTCCTCGCGCACGGCGCGCGCCTGCACGGCCGCGAGGTCCGAGCCGGCAGCCGGCTCGGAGAACAGCTGGCACCAGACCTCGTCGCCGTGCAGCATCGGCCCGAGGTAGCGGTTCTTCTGCTCGTCGCTGCCGTGGGCGATGATCGTCGGGCCGAGCATCCCGACGCCGATGACGTCGAGCACCCCGGGCGCGCCCGCGCGGGCGATCTCCTGGTTGACGATGACCTGCTCGACGGCGCCGAGCCCCTGGCCGCCGAGCTCCGCCGGCCAGGCGACGCCGGCAAGGCCGGCCGCGGCGAGCGTGCCCTGCCATCTGCGGCGCGCGGCGACGTAGGCGGCATCGTCCTCGTCCTGCTGCGCGGGTGCCTCGCGCGCGTGTTCCTCCAGCCAGGCGCGGACCTTCGCCCGGTAGCGGGCCTGCTCGGGAGTGTCGTTGAGGTCCACGGCGCGCTCCTTTGGCTGACTGGCCAGTCGACGGGCCGGACGATACAAGGCGCCGCTGCCGGGGCCGCGCCGCGGCTCGGGGGTCGCTCAGCCGCCGCTGCCGTGCAGCGCGGCAACGACGAGCACGCCGAGGATCACGAGCAGCGGCACGGCCGTCGCCAGCAGCAGCCAGCGGACGCGGTTCATCGCTGCACGGCCGGTCCTCGCGCGCGTATACGCGTCAGTAGGAGCGCCGCGCCTGGCCGGCGGCGGACCCGATGACGGCTGGGTCGTCGGCGCAGCGGTTGAGAAACGTGTCGAGGATCGCGTGCATCGCCTGCAGCTCCGCGGCGGACTGGCGCAGGCGCTCCTCGCCCGCGGGCGTCAGCTCGTATGTCCGCCGGTCGGGCCCGCCGGCGGAGGACTGCCAGGCCGAGCGGACGAGGTTCGCGCCCTCGAGCGCGCGCAGCGCTCGGTACAGGCGGCCGGGATCGTCGCGGTTGAACCCGAGCGGGCGCAGGCGCTCGCGCAGCTCGTAGCCATGCGCCGGGGCCTCATGCAGCAGCAGCAGCAGGCAGGGGCGCAGGAAGTTCTTCGGCAGCACGACGCGCGCGAGGTCTGCATCGAAGGCCACACCGTCACGCTACTCCAGCGCGCGCGCGGTCGCCATTTCGAGCTGCCGGTGGGCCTGCTATGGCCGCTGGGGAGGCCCGATCGCCCATCACGCCGCAAAACGGGCGAAAGTCTTAACACCTGCCTAAAGTCCCCTGCAAAACGACCTGTTAGGCGTCCCATACGCCCCCCGAGCGCCGTCCACGCGCTTCGGCTACTGGACATCCCGGTCGTGTCTGTACTAGTGTCGCGCGCAGATACCGGCTGGGTCGGGGCAGAGGGAGACGTACCGGGACCCGCGGCCGGGACTAATAGGGAGCGAGCAACTGGCTGTACGGGGCATCCGCTTCGTGGACGGCCGGAAGCGAAAAACAGAGGGGAGCCACAGTGCTTAGAGGGTCAGGCGCATCGGCGCCATACCGGCGGAGCGTTCCGTGCCGGCGCTAAAACGGAAGCCGAAAAGCCCGCAAGCCTCCCGCGGAGGCGGCGGCGGCGGCGGAGGCGGTCGCTCGACGAGCTCGCAGGGTGGAGTTCAGGGCGTCAACATCATCATTCTGGTCCTGGTCGCGGCATCGGTGACGATCGCCGCCGGTCTGCTCGCCGAGACGGTCAACACCGCTCGGTCGATCGACAAGAAGGCCACGAACATCAAGAACACCGGTATCGGCATCAACAAGTCGACCGACGCGATCCGGCAGCTCGTTCTCACGAACAAGGTCGCCCAGTCGATCCTCAAGACGGCCACGCCGCTCAACGGCGTCCTGACGAAGATCGACAGCACCGCGAAGTCGATTGACAAGTCCGTCGGCTCCATCGACAGCCTCGCGAGCACGATCCTCTCGACCGCCGGGACGATCAACACCAGCGCCACGACGATCGGTGGCACGGCGTCGAAGATCAACTCGACGGCGGGCACGATCAACGGCACCGCCGGGAAGATCGACAACGTCGCCAACAGCATCCAGTCGACGGCGAGCAAGATCAACGGCACGGCGAAGACGATCAACACGACGGCCGGCACCGGCCCGGGCATCCTCGGCATCGCTCGCATCATCGACAACGATGCCGCGACGATCGTCACGGGCCTGACCGCCACCGACCAGACCGCCAAGGGCATCAAGGTCGACTCCGGGGACATCCTCGGTGACTCGGACGCGATCCTCGACACCGGCGGCTGCATCGACGTCAACGCCAACACTGTTGCCAAGCCGGCGAACGCCGGCGACTGCCAGGGGAAGAACCCATGACCCGTATCGCAACTGACGTTCGCTGGACCTGGATCTTCGGAACGATCCTGATCCTCGTTGTCGTGGTGGTCATCGGATTCCTGTCCGGCATCACGAGCGCGCTGAACTCGATCGACGCCGCTCTGGGCACGACCGACTCGACGCTCACCGAGGTGGGCAGCGATGCGGATCCGCTCCCGAGCTACGTCAAGACGATCAACACCAACCTGGTGGCGATCGACAAGTCGCTCAAGCCGATCCCCGGCCAGGGCGTCTCGATCCTCAACTCGCTGACCTCGATCGACGGTTCCGGGAAGCGCATCAACTCCGCTCTCGGCACCACGTCGAGCTCGCTGCTCAGCACGTCGAGCTCGCTGGTCGACACCACGGGCACGCTGGGGACGATCTCCAGCTCGCTCGTCGACACGTCGGGCTCACTGACGGGCACGACCGGAACGCTGAACACCATCGACAGGTCCCTCGTGGACACGTCCGGTGTGCTCGTCACGGTCAGCGGCCGCGTGAAGACCATCAACCAGGTCCTCCACAACGCCCAGTCCCCGTCGAGCCAGGGCACCGGCGCGGTCGTCCCGCTCGTCAGCAGCATCAACACGTCGGCAAGCGGAATCCTGTCCGACACGCACAAGATCAACGCCGGTCTGTCGGATGCCGAGGCACACCTCACCAGCATCTGCAAGTCCGTCGCGATCCAGGCACTGGCACTGACCGCTGGCAACACCGGGAAATGCTGAGCGCCTGATGCGTGGAATTCTCAGTGGAGCACGAGGCATGTCGCCAGTGGTGCTCGTCGTGTTGATCGCGTGGGCGCTGTTGTCAGTGCTGTTCCTCACCGGAACACTGCTGGCCGCCCGCTCGATCGACCGGTCGGTCGCGATCATCAAACCCAATGTGATCCAAATTGGGGATGAGGGCGCGTTCATCCGGCAGGCGAAGACGATCGCGGAAGCGACCGTCAAGATCCGGGCAGCGGCTGCGCCGCTGTCCGGTCACCTCGCCAGCACGCTGAATACCGCTGATAAGAAGATCGACCCGAAGCTCAAGTCGGTCCTCGGCAAGGTTGGCAACATCAACGAGACCGCCGGCTCGATCAACGGGACGGTGTTGGAGATCGGCTCGACCGTCGACTCGATCTTCAGCAACGCGAGTTCGATCAACAAGCACGTCAAGTCGATCGGCTCGTCCGTCAACGCGGTCGATACCGCGACGAAGCAGATCAACGCCAGTGCTCGGGGCATCCTGAGCAGCGGCAACTCGATCCTCGACCGTGTCAACAGCATTGACAGGGCCGTGGCGACGGTGATCGGGCTTGCGACGAGCATCGACGGGACCCTCAAGAACGTGGCGACGGACTTCGTCGGCATCGATCGCAACGTGGGTCAGGACGGTCGCAACACCAACAACATCACCAAGCACACGAACAGCATCGACTGCGCGCTTGCCGTCAGCGGTGCGGGGTGCAAGAAATGATCGCGTCTACGTACAGTGACTGGTACATCGGGATGGCGCTGGCGTTCATCGTCATCGTCGTGGTCGTCATCATCGTGGCGATCATCCTGACGATGGCGGCACGCATCGCCGATCAGGCGAGCAGCGCGGCCGCCGGTGTGGATGTCGTACGGGCTCAGACCACGAGCCTCGAAACCGGAGTTGACAAAGTCAACGACTCAGCCGTCCGGATCCTTCACATGGCCCGGACTCTCAGGAAGGTGGCGGTCGGAAAATGACCGAAAGCATCGCCGCATTCGACACACACGCCCTGTGGCAGGTGTCACTTGGGATGGGTGCCGTTGTGCTGCTTGTTGTCATCGTCCTGATGATGCTGCTGCTCAGCCTCATCAAGGACATCCGGTCCAGCGTCGACACGTTGCTCGAGGTTGCTCCGATTCTCGCCAAGCAGACGTCGAACCTGCCCAAGCTCGCGGCGACGCCGGGAGTGCTGGACATGATCATCGAGGAGGCCCTGGTCCAGGACGGCTACATGGACGTCCTGGCCGGGCACTACGCAGCACCGGGGGAGGTCATCGTATGAGTCGCGACGCGATGATCATCGCCACCGTTGCGGAGACCGTGCTCCTCGTCGTGGTCCTCGCGATCGCCCTGACGCGTGTGCGTCAGGGCCTCGCAGGGATCTCCGGGGGCCTCGCGGCCCTCGGCGGCGCACTCGCCACCGTGGAGTCGCAGCACCTGCGGCCGCTCCGCCGGGTTGTCGGCGAGATCAATGGTCGACTGTTCACGATCAACTCCGTCCTTCCCGGCATCGCCGGCAAGGCAGCGTTCGTCGTGCGCAAGGTCACGGGGGGTTAGTGATGGCGATTCTCTGGGCCATGGTGCTCGTACTCGGCATCACCATTCCCGTCCTGGCGATGCTGCTCAAGGGCGTCCTGGGCGCCGCGAAGAGCATCACCCCGACGGTCGGCGCGATCGCCGGCGTGGCCGCGGCCGCGTCGACGGATCTCGACGCGGTCATCGAACTGGTGACCACGCAGAACTACATCAGCCATGTCGTCGCGGGCCTGGCCAACTACGGAGGGTCGCTTGCCGTGGCCCTTCCCGACGCCTAGGGGATGACGATGGAACTTCCTGTTGCCATAATCATCCTGTTCGTCACGCTCATCGTCCTGGTGCTGGCGGTCTATCTGCTGGCGACGATCGTCGAGCTGCTGAAGATCAACGCCGGGCTCGATGACGTGCTCGGCAAGGTCGGCGAGATCGCGACGAAGACGGCGCCGGTCAACGGAGTGCTCGACGCCGTGAACACGACGCTGCTGGCGGGACGCAACCTGCTCGAGGGCCTCTTCTACCAGAAGGCCGGCCCGGACGCAGCGGGTCTCGTCGAGTCCGCGTTCCCGGGTGAGGGACCTCGGTTCCTGCAGCGCATCGGGCGTGCGGGCACCGTCGTCCCGATCGGGGAGGACTACCCGCGTGGTGCGGCGATCCTCAACTCGCTGCTCGGCGTCGCTCCCGCTCCCGCCGCTCCCGCTGCTCCCGCGGCTCCGGCGGCATCGGCTGGGCGTATCACCCTCCGCGGCCGGTCTGCTCCCTCGGGCCCGGCCACGGTCGTCGAAGAGGCGAGCATTCCCGGGCGTCTGTCGGCCAAGGGCTCGCGGCCCTGGGAACGCTGAGAACACACCGGGCCCGGCGCGCGCCGGGCCCAGCGTGTTCGCACGTGCCGCTGTGAATCGCAAGGGGATGGTCGCCGCCGCCGGGGTGGCGGCCATCCTTGCGCTCGTGGTCGGTGCCGCCGTCGGCCGCAGCATCATCCCCTCCGGTGGCGACGAGCACCCCAAGACGCTGACGACACCCCCGCCGACGCGGTTCACTTCGGCGGCGGTCGGGATCACGATGACGTATCCGTCCACCTGGACGCGGCTGCAGTCCCGTGACCCGCAGGTCCTGCTCGTCGCCGCGCTGTCGCCGTCGACCTCGCTGTCGCTGCGCGCCTCGAAGTCCCAGCTCAAGGACGTGACGGCGCGGACGCTGCCGGTCGTCAAGCAGCTCACCGACGATCTCGTCGCGGCGGACAAGCGCGCGACACTGCTCACGGCGGCCGAGCCGATCGAGGTCGGCGGCCTGCCCGGCTACCGCTACCGCTACTCCTACACGACGAAGGACGGCGGCACCGGCGCGCACGTCCACTACTTCCTCTTCAAGCACGACCTCCTGCTGCAGCTCGTCTTCCAGGCGCTGCCGGTTCGGGCGCTGTCGCAGGTCGAGCCGACGTTCGACCGTATCGCCGGCTCGCTCAAGAGCACGACGCCATAGATGGTCTAGGGGTCAGCCGCCGATCTGCGACATCGTCCGCTTGGGCTGGACGAAGCCGGGATCGTTGACGTGATGCTTGAGCTCCTTCTTCCACACGGCGTCGCGGATCATCTGACGCAGGCCGTCGTCGGACGTCCCGTCGCGCAGGGCCTCGCGCAGGTCGTACTCGTGCATGCTGAAGAGGCAGGTTCGCAACTTGCCCTCGGCCGTGATCCGGATGCGGTCGCAGTCGCCGCAGAACGGCTCTGACACCGGGTTGATGAACCCGATCTTGCCCTTCCCGTCGGCGAACCTGTACACGCGCGCGGTAGCGCTCGGCTCACGCGGCTCGGCCTCCAGCGGGTAGACCGCGTGGACCGCGGCGCGGATCTCCTCGCCGCTCAGGACCTTGCTGCGGTCCCAGGTGTGGTCGGCGTCGAGCGGCATGAACTCGATGAAGCGCACCTCGTAGGGGTGCGTCCGTGCGAACTCGGCCATCGGGAGGATCTCGGTCTCCGTGAAGTCGCGCAGCCCGACGGCGTTGATCTTGATCGGGTGTGCGTCCGGAAACGCCGCGAGGACCTCGAGGCCGCGCAGGACGCGCGGCAGGGAGTCGCGCCGGGTCATCTCGAAGAAGCGGTCGCGCTGGAGCGAGTCGACCGACACGTTGAAGCGGTTGATGCCGGCGGCGACGAGCGCCGCCGCGTCGCGCTCCAGCAGGAAGCCGTTCGTCGTGACGCTGAGGTCCTCGATGCCGGGAACCTTGGCGAGCATGGCCGCCAGGCGCGGGAACTCGCGGCGCACGAGCGGCTCGCCGCCGGTGAGGCGGATGTCGTGAACGCCCATCGAGGCGAGCAGCGTCACGAGGCGCTCGATCTCCTCGAAGCTCAGGACCTCGTCGCGCTCGAGCCACGGAAGGCCCTCGGCGGGCATGCAGTACTGACAGCGGAAGTTGCAACGGTCCGTGACCGACACCCGCACGTCGCGGATGCGGCGATCGTGCCCGTCGCGCAGCGGCTCAATCCTGTTCATCTCGCCTCCAGGTTCCCGAGCGCCCCCCGCTCTTCTCCAGCAGTTCCACGCGGTCGATGACGACGCCGCGCTCCAAGCCCTTGACCATGTCGTAGACGCAGAGCGCGCCGGCGGCGGCCGCCACCATGGCCTCCATCTCCACGCCCGTACGGGCTGTCACGCGCGAGGTGGCCGTAAGGGTCACCTTTCCGGCGACCGCATCGACGTCGATGTCGACGTCGACGGCGTCCAGAGGCAGCGTATGCGCGAGCGGAATCCACTCGTCGGTGCGCTTCGCAGCCTGGATCGCCGCGATCCGCGCGGTCGACACGACGTCGCCCTTCGGGGCGTCGCCGGCCGCGACGGCGGCAGCGGTCTGCGGCTGCATGCGTACGACCGCGCGCGCCACGGCGATGCGCAGCGTCGCGGGCTTGGCGCCGACGTCGACCATGCGCGCCGTGCCGTCCGCATCGAGGTGTGTCAAAAGGTTTCCGGTCATCCGGTCATCCAGGGCCTACCCGCAACCCGCTGCGGCGAACGCTAGCGAAGGCGCGGCGCTACCCACGCGCGCGGCGCGCAGCAGAAGACGTGGGCAGACGGCACATCGGGGCATCCTGCCACGCCGGGCAAACCTGCGCCACGGAAGTTAAGCAAATGCTTAAGCTCCAGAGAACACGGGAGATGGCTCCGAATTAAGCGATCGCTTCATCCCAATTGACGGAATGAGGGCTCCGTGCATACTGCGCCATCGGTACCACCATCTCGGAGGAGAGGAGCGTCACACCTTGGCAACCAACGCGACACACCGAAGGGCGGCGGCCGGCACATGAGCGCCCTCGCAGCCTTTGACACGCACGCCGCCTGGCAGGTCGTGCTCGGCATGGGCGCCGTCGTCATCGTCGTCGTCATCATCCTGCTGATGCTCCTGCTGAGCCTCGTCAAGGACATCCAGACGAGCGTCGCGACGCTGCTCGAGACCGCGCCGATCGTGGCCTCGTACACCGCCAACATCCCGAAGCTCGGGGCCACGCCGCCGGTGCTCAACCTCATCATCGAGGAAGCGATCATCCAGGACGGCTACATGAACGCCCTGACGGACGGCTACATCGGAGCAGGTGAGACGCTGTGAGCACAGACCTCATGACGATCCTGAGCATCGTCGAGCCGATCGTGCTCGTGCTATGCCTCGCGGTCGGCCTCAACCAGGTCCAGAAGCGACTGAACATCATCTCCAACGGCCTCGGCGATCTCGGCGGCATGCTGGCGACGGTCGAGTCCCAGCACCTGCGCCCGCTCTCGAAGCTCGTGGCGGACGTCAACGGCCCGCTGAACACGATCAACGCGACGCTGCCGGGCATTGCTGCCAAGGCGGCGCTCGTCGTGCGCAAGGCGGGTGGCTGACATGGCCGACGCAGCCCTGTGGATCATGGTGATCGTCCTCCTGCTGGTCATCCCCGTCGTCATCGGCCTCCTCAAGAAGGTCCTCGGCGCCGCGCGCAGCATCCCGCCGCGCATCGATGCCATCGCGGGTGTCGCCACCGCAGCGTCATCGGATCTCGACGCCGTCGTGATCCTGCTGACGACGCAGAACTACATCAGCCAGATCGTCGCCTCTGTCGCCAACTACGGGGGCTCGCTCAACGTTGCCCTCCCGGACTACTAGGGGGAGCTTGTGTCGATTCAAGTTGCGCTCATCATCCTCCTGGTGGCGGCCATCATCGGCGCCCTGGCGATCTACCTGATCGCCACGATCCAGCAGCTGTTCACGATCAACGCCGGCCTGGACGTCGTGCTCGGGAAGGTCGGCGAGATCGTCGCCAAGAGCTCGCCGGTCAACGGTGTCGTGGACAACATCAACAACAACCTCGTCACGGGTCGCAACCTGCTCGAGGGACTGCTGCTCAAGAAGGCGGGCCCGGATTCCGCGGGTCTCGTCGAGTCGCTGTTCCCGGGTGAGGGCGCGAAGTTCCTCCAGCGTGTCGGGAAGTCCGGCAAGGTCGTCAACACCGGTGCGGTCTACACCCGCGGCGTCGGCATCCTCGCCTCCCTCGGCCGCGGGGCGCCGATCGGCGCCGCGCACACCAAGGGCCCGGCCGTCCGCGATCCGAAGTACTCGACGACCGCGGCCAGCATGCTCTACCCGCGTCCGGGTGGAGACCCCCGCGCGCGTCCGAAGTCGCCGGTCGTCGGCTCGAACTCGCCGCGCCAGTACGAGGTCGCGCTGACGCCCGGCTCTCGCCTGCGCGACGCCTCGGGTGCGAAGGTCGACGCCCCCGCCCCGGCGGCCCCGCAGGCACCGTCGGCGCCCGCGCCGGCAGCCGCCGCGCCCGCGCCGCCGCCCCCGGCTCCGGCGCCGGGACGCCTGTCGGCGAAGGGCAACCGTCCCTGGGAGAAGTAGGCGCCCGGGACAGCTGATCATCGCGACGAGAGCCCGGCCGGGTGGCCGGGCTCTCGTGCGTTCCGGGCCGCGCCGAACCCGGCGCGGGGAGCGCAGACGCGATTGCTACGTTCGATCTGCGGAGAGAACCGCAATGAGAGCCATATGAGGAGACGCCGTCATGAGCACCACTGAGACCGACGCAGAGCAGCAGGCAGAACGCGCGACCTGCCTCTTCCCGGGCTGCGACAACCTCGCCGTCGAGGGCCCGAAGACGGCGGTCAACGGCCGCACGGGGCCGCCCCCGCGCTACTGCGAGATCGAGGAGCACAACGCCGCGAGCACGTTCCAGGAGCTCAAGCGGATCGAGGACGAAGGCGCCGGCGGCGACGCCGCCTAGCGCGAGCTCAGCTCCAGCGTCCCATCTGGACGAACCGCTCCGCGGGCACGCCGCCGGCGCGGGCGAGCATGGCCTTGGCCGCCTCGGGCGTGGCGACGAACTCGCGCAGTGCGTCGACGCTCTGGGTCCGGTGCTCGGGGGGCAGCACGCTGACGTACCAGAGTCCCGTGATCGGGGTCCCGCGCACGTCGAGCTCGACGAGCGCCCCGCGGTCCAGCTCGTCGCGGATCGTGTGCGCGATCGCGAGCGTCACGCCGCGCCCGGCCGCCGTCTGCGCGAGCGCGGCGGCGAAGTTCGGATAGGCGCGGGTCCGCGCGCCGGCGATCGACTGCCGCGCGAGGAACGCGCCGGTGTCGGTGTCCGAATCGGCCTCGAAGGGCCCCAGGAGCCACGGCGTGCCGACGAGCGCGGCCGGCGCGACCCCGCGGGACCCCGCGAGCGTGTGGCGCGGCGCGGCGACGACGACGAGGCCGTAGCGCAGAAACGGCTCGGCCTCGATCTCCGGGCCCGTCGTCGTCGACGCGACCGGCGGCCCCAGCACGATGTCGACGCGGCGGTCGGCCATGAGGCCGGCAAGCTCGCGGCGGCGCGCGACCTGCAGCTCGACGTCGATGTTGCGGTGATGCTGCTTGAAGGCATGGAGCACCGGACCGGCGGCGAACTCGGCGAACGACGGCGTCGCCGCGACCCGCAGCGCCGGCTGGACCTCGCCCACGCTGCGGCGCGTGTCGTCGGCGAGCCCGAGGATCTCGCCCGCCGCCCGCGCAAGTTGGCGCCCTCCCGGTGTCAGCTCGATGACCCCTCCGGCGCGCACGTAGAGCGCGTCGCCGAACTCGCGGCGCAGCGCGCCCACAGCGCCGGACACCGCCGGTTCACTGACGTTCAAGGCCTTCGCGGCCGCCTTGACGGACCCCAGCCGGGCCACCGTGACGAACGTCCGAAGCTGCGACAGAGTCAATTAAGCATTCGCTTCATGAGCATTGACCGCGCCATCGTAGCGTGCATACTGCCCGCCCAGTACCCCCTTTGGAGGAGAGGAGCGTCACACCTTGGCAATGCAGACCCCCGCACCCTGTGATTACTCACGGGCGACAAGCGTGGACGATGCCGTCGCGCAGCTGCAGGCAAAGGGTGGCAACGCCCGCATCCTGGCCGGCGGCTACAGCCTGATCCCTATGATGAAGCTGCGCCTGGCCAACCCGGGCCACGTCATCGACATCAACCCCCTCGAGGCGGAGCTCAGCTACATCCGCAAGGAGGGCAACGAGATCCGCATCGGCGCGCTGACGCGCCACGTCGCCATGCTGAAGTCCGATCTGCTCGCGCAGACGTTCCCCGACATCTTCCGCGAGGCCGAGGCAGTCCTCGCCGACCCGGTCGTCCGCAACCGCGGCAGCATGGGCGGCTCGCTGTGCCAGGCCGACCCGGCCGAGGACCTGTCAGGCGTCGTAACGGCACTCAAGGGCACCGCGGTCGTCCGCGGCCCCGGCGGCGCCGAGCGGCTCATCGAGATGGACGAGTTCCACCTCGGGCCGTACATGACGGCCGTCGGCTCCACGGAGATGCTCACCGAGGTCCGCTTCCAGATCCGCAACGGGCACGGCAGCGCCCACGAGAAGGTCGAGCGCCGCGCCGGCGACTTCGCGATCGTGGCCGCCTCGGCCGCGCTCTCGATCGAGAACGGCAAGATCGCGCACGCCGGCCTCGCCTGCAGCGCCGTCGGTCCGACGACGATGCACATCGGTCGCGCAGAGGACATGCTCGTCGGCCAGGCGCCGTCCGAGCAGCTCTTCGCCCAGGCCGGCCAGATGGCCGCCGCCGACTGCTCGCCCAACAGCGACGGCCGCGGTACCGCCGATTACAAGCGCCACGTCGCGGGCGTCCTTTCCACCCGTGCCCTGAGCCGCGCCGCGGCCCGGGCCATGCGCTAGGGGGTCCACGCATGCAAGTCTCCATGACGATCAACGGCGAGTCCTACTCGCACGACATCGAGCCGCGTCTGCTGCTCGTGCACTACATCCGCGAGTACGCCGAACTGCACGGCACCCACTGGGGCTGCGACACGTCCAACTGCGGCATCTGCATCGTGCTCATGGACGACCCCAACAGCGCGGACCCGCCCTATCCGATCAAGTCGTGCACGATGCTCGCGGCCTCGGCCCAGGGCTTCAACATCATCACCGTCGAGGGCATGGGCAATGCCGACGGCTCGCTTTCGTCGATCCAGGTGGCGTTCCACGAGATGCACGCGCTGCAGTGCGGCTTCTGCACCCCGGGCATGATGAGCACCGCCCGCTGGCTGATCGACACGCATCCCAATCCGACCCAGATGACAGATCACGAGATCCGCGATGGCATCTCGGGCAACCTGTGCCGCTGCACGGGTTACGACAACATCATCAAGGCAATCCGTTGGTCGGCCGCCTACGAGGCCGAGCACGCGGGGAGGAGCTAGTTCATGGCTACGACTGAGACTGCACCCGGCAAGCACCCGGGCTGGTTCGGGCACGCGAGCGGGGATACCTTCGGCAAGATCGCCGAGGCGCCCATCGGCTTCGGCCACATGAAGCGCAAGGAGGACGCGCGCTTCATCCGCGGCCTCGGCAACTACATGGACGACGTGCGTCTCCCCGGCATGGTCCACGGCGCGCTGCTGCGCTCGCCGTACGCCCACGCCCGCATCGTGTCGATCGACACGTCGGCCGCGCTCGCCCACCCCAAGGTCGCCGCGGTCGTCATCGCGAAGGACCTCGAGACGCTGGGGCTGGCCTGGATGCCGACCATCTCCTACGACACGCAGGCCGTGCTCGCGGGCGACAAGGTCCGCTTCCACCTCCAGGAGGTCGCCTTCGTCATCGCCGTCGACGCGTACGCCGCGCAGGATGCGCTGCAGCTCATCGACGTCGAGTACGAGGTGCTGCCGGCGATCGTCAACTGCCGCAAGGCGCTCGATCCCGACGCTCCGCTGATCCGCGACGACAAGGTCGGTCAGACCGACAACCTCGCGAGCCCCACGTGGGAGGCCGGCGACAAGGCCAGCTGCGACCGCGTGTTCGCGGAGGCTGACACGACCGTCACGCGCGACATCCAGCACGCGCGTTGTCACCCGTGCCCGATGGAGACGTGCGGCATGGTCGCCGACATGAACCCGGCGACCGGTCAGCTGAACATCTACAACGGCAACCAGGCCCCGCACGCGCACCGCACGGTGTACGCGCAGGTCGCCGGTCTGCCCGAGCAGAACATCCGCATCATGTGCAACGACATCGGCGGCGGCTTCGGCAACAAGGTGCCGGTCTACCCCGGCTACGTCTGCGCGATCGCCGGTTCGATCGTCGCCGGCGCCCCGGTCAAGTGGATCGAGGACCGCGCCGAGAACCTGGCCACCACCGGGTTCGCGCGTGACTACACCAGCCACTCGCAGATGTGCTCGAAGGGCGGCCGGATCACCGGCCTGCGCGTGGACACGATCGCCGACCACGGCGCCTTCGACTCCACCGCACAGCCGACGAAGTTCCCGGCCGGCTTCTTCCACATCGTCACCGGGTCCTACGACCTCGACGCCGCGCACTGCCAGGTCAAGGCCGTGTACACCAACAAGGCCCCGGGCGGCGTCGCCTACCGGTGCTCCTTCCGCATCACCGAGGCCGTCTACCTCGTCGAGCGGATGGTGGACGCGCTCGCGATGGAGATGGGCGTCGATCCGGTCGAGCTGCGCATGCGCAGCTTCATCCGGCCCGAGCAGTTCCCCTACGAGACGGTCACCGGCTGGACGTACGACTCCGGCGACTACCACACGGCCATGAAGCTCGCCATGGAGATGGCGGACTACGAGGGTCTGCGCCGTGAGCAGCAGGAGAAGCTGGCCAAGGGCGAGATCATGGGCATCGGCTGCGCCTTCTTCACCGAGGGCGTCGGCGCCGGCCCGCGTCGCCACATGGACATCCTCGGCCTGGCGATGAACGACGGCGCCGAGCTGCGGGTCCACCCGTCCGGCAAGGCCGTCGTGAGCATCTCCGCTCAGACGCAGGGCCAGGGTCACGAGACGACGTTCGCGCAGATCGTCGCCGAGGAGCTCGGCATCTCGCCCAACGACATCATGGTTCGCCACGGTGACACGGACAAGACGCCGTACGGCCTGGGCACCTACGGAAGCCGGTCCACGCCGGTCTCCGGCGGCGCCGTCGCCGTCGTGTCGCGCAAGGTGCGCGACAAGGCTCGCCAGTTCGCGGCGCTCATGCTCGAGACGCGCGCCGAGGACCTCGCCTGGGAGAAGGGCCGCTGGTACGTCAAGGGTGACCCGGAGCGCGGGCAGACGATCGAGAGGATCGCCGAGTACGCCTACAGCGCGACGAACCTCCCGGACGGCCTCGAGGGCGGTCTGGACGCCAACGCCGTGTACGACCCGCCGAACCTGACGTACCCCTTCGGCGCGTACCTCGCCGTGGTCGACATCGACCCGGGCACCGGCAAGGTCCACATGCGCCGCTTCATCGCGGTGGACGACTGCGGCGTCCGGATCAACCCGATGGTCGTCGAGGGCCAGATCCACGGCGGTCTCGTCGAGGGCATCGGCCAGGCGCTCATGGAGGTCCTCTCGTTCGACGAACAGGGCAACTGCCTGAACGCGTCGTTCATGGACTACCTCCTGCCGACGGCACTGGAGTGCCCGGAGCACGGGTTCGAGCTCGGCGAGACGGTCACGCCCTGCCCGCACCACCCGATCGGCGCCAAGGGCGTCGGCGAGTCGCCCTGCGTGGGCTCGCCTCCCTGTATCGCCAACGCCGTCATCGACGGGCTCTTCCACGCCAAGGGCATCAGGGCCATGGACATCCCCATGTTCCCGAGCCGCGTGTGGGCCGCGATGAACGGGAACGCACAGCCGATTCAGTGAGAAGTGACGCGCTGGCGCGGCGAGCTGAAGAGCTCGCCGCGCAGGGCGCGGCCTTCGCGACCGCGACCGTCGTCCGCGCCCAGCGCCCGACGAGCGCGCGGGCGGGGAACGTCGCGCTCGTCCTGAGTGACGGATCGATCGACGGCTTCGTGGGCGGCGTCTGTGCCGAGCACACCGTGCGCCTGTACGCCATCAAGGCGATGAAGACCGGCGAGCCGTTGCTCGTCCGGATCCTCCCGACCGTCGGCGACGGCCCCGTCGGTGACCAGGAGATCAAGGAGGACGGAGCGGTGACGGTGCAGAACACCTGCCTGTCCGGCGGGGCCATCGAGGTGTTCGTCGAGCCCGTGCTGCCCGCCCCACGCGTCCACATCGTCGGATCGACGCCGATCGCGGCGGCGCTCGAGCGCTCGGGACCCGAACTGGGGCTGGACATCGTCGCGGCCTACGACTCCGTGCCCGATCTGCAGGAGGGCGACCTCGGCCTCATCGTCGCCGCCCACGGCAAGGGCGAGCTCGATGCTCTGCGTCGCGGCCTGGAGGCCGGCATCCCGTACGTCGGCCTCGTCTCCAGTCCCCGGCGTGGCGCCGCCCTCGTCGAGGAGCTGCGCGCGGACGGCGTGTCCGACGAGCTGCTGGCACGGCTCGAATGCCCCGCGGGCGTCGCGATCGATGCCCGCACCCCGCCGGAGATCGCCCTGTCGATCCTCGCGCGCGTCATCCAGACGCGTCGCGGCGGCGACTGGGAGCCGGCGCTCAAGGGCGCCGTCGCGTCCGAGGCTCCGAAGTTCGCCGTCGACCCGATCTGCGGGATGACGGTGACCGCCGCGGAGACGACCCCGCACCTCGCGCACGAAGGCGAGATCGTCTACTTCTGCTGCGACGGCTGCCTGGCGAAGTTCCAGCAGGAGCATGCGAATGCCGTTGTCGCGGGCTGACATGTTCGTCACGGGGCTCGTGCTGGGTGCCGGAGGCTCGTCGCGCCTCGGGCGTCCCAAGCAGCTGTTGCCGTATGGCGACCGGACGCTGCTCGACCACACGCTCGCCACGGCGCGTGCGTGCCACTTCGACCAGCTCGTCGTGCCGATCGGGGGGGCCGCCGCGGAGGTGCGCGAGCGTGTCGACCTGTCGGGCGCCGAGGTCGTCGTCAACTACGCCTACGGATCGGGCTGCTCATCGTCGATCGCGGCCGCGCTCGGCGCGGTCGACCCACGCTGCGAGGTACTCGTCCTGATGCTCGGAGATCAACCCGGTGTGACACCGGCCACCGTTCAGGCTCTTCTGGACGGCAGGGGTGACGCGCCACTGGCCGTCTGCCGCTATGACGACGGTCGCGGGCATCCCCTCGCGTTTCACCGCACCATCTTCGCCAGGCTCACGGAGCTGCACGGCGACAAGGGCGTCTGGCGCCTGCTCGATGAGCGTGCCGACGACGTCGCCGAGGTCCGGATCCCCGGTCCCGTCCCACTCGATGTCGATACGCCCGAGGATTACGAGGCCGTCCTGGCCGCCGCGGGCTTCGCGGAGGTGCACGCATGAGCCGGCTCCAGCGCAGCGATGAACTTGAAGACGAGATGCGCCGGCTGGTCCCGAGCGTCGACAAGCTCGGGCAGCTGCTCGGCGATGTCGACTACCTCGCCGATGAGGGCCTGGCGACGTCCGCGTTCCTCGCGCTCCGCCTTCCGCAGCCCCTGCTGCTCGAGGGCGAGGCGGGCGTCGGCAAGACCGAGCTCGCCAAGGCCCTGGCGATGGTGCTCGACACGCCGCTCATCCGCCTGCAGTGCTACGAGGGCATCGATGCCTCGGAGTCGCTGTATGAGTGGAACTATCCGCGTCAGCTGCTGAGCATCCGCATGGCCGACTCCAAGGGGACGGACATCGAGGAGGACGAGCTCTTCGGGCCCGACTTCCTCATCCGGCGGCCGCTTCTGCAGGCGCTCGAGCACAAGGGCCCCCGCCCGGCGGTCCTCCTCATCGACGAGCTCGACCGCGCTGACGACGACTTCGAGGCGTTCCTGCTCGAGCTGCTCGCCGAGGCGACGGTGACGATCCCCGAGATCGGGACGATCACGGCGACGCACCCGCCGATCGTGATCCTCACCTCCAATCGCACCCGCGATCTGCACGACGCGGTCAAGCGCCGCTGCCTGTACCAGTGGATCGACTACCCCGATCCCAAGCGCGAGATGGACATCATCCAGCGCCGGGTCAAGGGCGCGGCCGCGACGCTCATCGTCCAGGTCGCCGACGCCGTCTCGCGCATGCGCGAGAGCGACATCCAGAAGCCGCCCGGCATCGCCGAGGCGATCGACTGGGTCTCGGCGCTCGACCTGCTCGGCGTCGACCACCTCGACGTCGAGACCGCCGAGCGCACGCTCGGCTCGGTGCTGAAGTACAGCGAGGACCAGGAGGTCATCAAGACCTCGGGTCTGGAAGAGATGATCCAGGGGCGCTGAGGAGATGCGGCGCCCGGACAACGAAGGCGTCCCCGACTTCCGGGTTGTCCCGTTCGACTTGCCCCTGCCCGACCTCGCGGCGGCGTTCAGCCAGAAGCTGCACGCCGCCGGGGTCCCCGTCACCCCGGGTATGTCGGAGCAGTTCGCTCGCGCGCTCAAGCTCACCAAGCCGGTCTCGCGCCGGCGCCTGTACTGCGTCGCGCGGGCGATCTTCGTCACCGGCTTCCAGCAGGTCGCGACGTTCAACCGTGTCTTCGCGGAGGTCTTCGGCAAGGGGGCCAAGCGCAACCCGAACGTCGAGGTCGAGCTCGAGGGGGCGCCGGCGAAGGACGAGCTCGACAGCGAGGCGCCCGACGTCGAGACCAAGGAGGCGCAGGAGGGCGAGGGCGAGGCGTCCCAGGGCATGGACACCGGCGAGGGCGAGGGCGAGGGCGAGGGTGAAGACGAGGAGGAGATGCAGGAGGTCCTCGTCCCGGTCATGGAGGCCAGCGAGGACGAGGTCCTCGGCGAGAAGAACTTCCAGATGATGAACGCCGCCGAGCTCGCGGCGCTGTACCGCCTCATGGTCCGCCTGCAGCTCGCCACGCCGATCCGCACGACCCGGCGCAAGAAGCGCGGCCGTCGCGGCGAGCACCTCGACATGCGGCGCACGCTGCGCAAGAGCCTGCACACCGGCGGCGACCCGATCGTGCTCGCGCGCAAACGCCGCCGCAAGCATCCGCGGCGCCTGGTGATGCTCTGCGACATCTCGGGGTCGATGGAGCCCTATGCGCGGGCGTACCTCCAGTTCCTGCACGCCGCGCGCGCGACGGGCCCGTACTCCGAGGCCTTCGTCTTCGCGACCCGCCTGACGCGGCTGACGCGCCAGCTGTCCGGCCGCAACCCGCAGCGCGCGATCCGCCGCGCGACCGAGGCGGCGCCCGACTGGTCCAGCGGGACGCGCATCGGCGACGCCCTGAAGACCTTCAACGATCGCTACGGCCGCCGCGGCATGGCGCGCGGCTCGGTCGTCGTCATCCTCTCCGACGGCTGGGAGCGCGGCGATCCCGAGCTCGTGGGGCGCGAGATGCAGCGGCTCGCCCGCCTCGCGTACCGCATCGTGTGGGTCAACCCCCGCGTCGTCGCCAAGGATTTCGCTCCGCGCGCCGGCGGCCTCGTGGCCGCCCTGCCGTACTGCGACGCGCTCGTGAGCGGCCACAGTCTCACAGCGCTGGAGGAGGTCGCGGACGCAATCGCGGCCGAGCGCGACGAGGACCCGCTTCTGGCCAGCTGGCGCATTCCGTCACTGGACATGGAGGAGGAGGAGGAGACGTGGGGCATCGCCGGCACGACGGAGGCACACGTCGGCATGCCCAGTGGCTATGGGGCCTACAAGGGCAACATCACGCCATGACTCCAGCTTGCCGGACCAACCACAGGCACAACAGGAGAGGAGCTGTCCATGGCTAACGCATATCGCGCCGTGTATCTGCGCGTGCATCCGACCGGGAAGTGCGTGCTCAGCCTGAGCACCGACGGGGGCGGCCAGGAGGGCACGCTGGCGCAGATCGTCAGCGACGAGCTCGGCATCCCCGCGTCGGACACCAAGGTCGTCGCGCAGGATCTCGATCGCTTCGGCGAGGGGCACGGGTACGTCACCGTCTCCAGCGCGACGGGGACGGCCAACGCCGTCCGCAAGACCTGCGCGAAGATCAAGGAGAAGTCCCAGATCCTGGCCGGCGGAATGCTCGGCACGTCGCCGCAGTCGCTGTCCTGGGACGGGGCGCGCTTCTACGCGGGCCGCGACCCGCTCTCGGGCAAGCGCATCGAGGAGATCGCGCTGTACGCCCACGGTGGGGCGCTCGAGCTGCCCGGCGGCCTCGAGGGCTCGCTCGACGCGCAGACGACGTACCGCGACTGACCTGCACGTGCCGGCCCCCGGGCCAGTGCGTGATCATCGCTGTCGGCGGCCCGGCCTGATCCTCACGCCGGTGTCGTCGACAGCGCGGTCATTTGCGCCTGAAGAGCTTCCGGCGGTGCGAGCGCAACGTCGCGATGATCGCCGCGGACGCGGCGCCGAGCACCGGGATGGCCATCGCGAGGGTCTCCTCGATCGGGATTCCGGCGATGTGGGCGAGGATCACGGCCATGCTGCCTTCATCGTAGAGCCCTTCGGGCGCGAGGACCGGACGAGGGCGGGCGATGGCGCGCCGCAACTGCCGGCGCGCCCCTGCCGCCACCCTCGCTCAGGCCGTCGGGACCTTCCCGTCGACGACGACCTCGACGTCGTCGTTGACCTTCAGCGCGCCGAACAGCGCGGAGTAGGGCTTGATGCCCCAGTTCTTCTGCGACAGCTTCGCGCTGGCGCTGAGCGTGCCGTCCTCACCGACGGTGAGGCTGAACTCGGCCGGCGCGGACTTCCCTGCGATCTCGAGGTCGCCCTTGACGGCGAGAGCGCCCCCGCTGTCCTGCACGCTCGTGGACTGAAACGAGATCGCCTTCTTCTTCAGGACGTCCTTGTCGATCGTCTTGCCGATGTCCTGCTTGTCGTCCTCGGTGAGGGCCTTCATCCCGCCCTTGCCCTCGACGACGTGCAGGGACGTCGCGTCGGCGGTGAGCCGCAGGCTCGATGCAGCGCCGATGTCGAGCGTCGCCTCCCACGAGCGGACCTCGATGTCGAGGTCGTGCCCCGCTGCGGCCGCTGCGCCGCTGCGGCCCGTCTTCACTCGAAGAGTGGCGTTGTCCGGCCCAAATTTATGGGCACCTGGTTGAATAGCCATCGCTCCATTGTATTGCGGCGAATGATCGCGTGCACCCTCAGAGTGGACGCCCCCGGATCGCGCAATGCGAGCGCCTGCCACGCAGCACCAAAAGAGGAGAAAACGCCGTATGCCAACGTTGAACGAGTCGTTCTCGGTTCCGAACCCGGGCCAGACCTGGGCCATCGTCAGCGACCTCAACAAGCTGGTCCCGTGCGTACCCAACGCGCGCGTCGTATCTGCCGACAGCCCGTCGTCCGTCAAGGCCGAGATCTCGGTCAACATGGGTGCGATGGGCATGAAGTTCAGCGGTCCCGTCACGATCGAGTCCGCCGACGAGGGGGCGCAGACCGTCAAGATCAAGGCGAACACGAAGGAGGCCGGGGGCCAGAGCAACGCCTCGGGCGACGTGACGATCTCCCTCGGCGGCGGGAGCGGCACGATCAACGCGGTGGCGCAGGTCACCGGCAAGGCCGGCTCGATGGGCGAGGGGACCGTCGTGGCGGTCCTCACCGAGCTCGTCAAGCAGTTCACGGCGAACGTCGCCAAGGCCTAGCGGCGCCGTCCGCTTCCGCGTGCCGGCCGGGCGTGCCCCTGGCGCCCCGGCCCGTCGCGCGAAGCGTCCGCGCGCCGGGTTGTCAGGCGCGCCGGGATTTCGGGCAACACTTCAGGGGACACCTGCAAGGGAGGACGCGATGAAGGACGTGATCAAGGACGTCGACCGCTGGGTCGCCGACGGCGCCCAGGTGGCGCTTGCCACGGTCGTGGGCGTTCGGCGCTCCGCACCGCGGCCGCCCGGCTCGAAGATGGCGATCAACGATCGGGGCGAGATCTCCGGGATGGTCTCCGGCGGCTGTGTCGAGGGCGCCGTCGTGGAGATCGCCGAGGCCGTCATCGGCGATGGCAAGCCGCAGCTGTTGACCTTCGGCATCGCCGACGAGGAGGCCTGGGACGTCGGGCTGCCCTGCGGCGGAGAGATCGACGTGCTCGTCGAGCGGTTCGAGCCGTGAGCTCGCTGCAGGAGGGCTTCGCGGCGATCGCCCGCGAGGACGGACGTGCCGCCCTCGTGACGGTCATCAAGGGCGAGCACGCCGGCGAGAAGCTGCTCGTCCGGACGGACGGCAGCAGCGAGGGCACGCTCGGCGATCCCGAGCTCGACGCCCAGGGCCGCGCCGATGCGGACGAGCTCATGTGGAAGGAGGCGTCGCAGGTCCGCGGCGATCTCTTCGTCGACGTCACGCACCCGGATCCCCGGGTCGTCATCTTCGGCGCCGTCGAATACGCGGCGCACCTGTGCTCACTGGCCCGCGTCGCCGGCTGGCGGCCCTACGTCATCGACCCGCGCCGGCGCTTCGCGACGAAGGAGCGCTTCCCGGATGCGCTCGACGTCATCGCCGCCTGGCCCGACAAGGCGTTCGAGCAGCTCGGCGAGGTCGACAAGGCGACGTATCTCGTCATCCTCACCCACGACCCGAAGCTCGACGACGCCGCGCTGCTGATCGCGCTGCGCTCAGAGGCGCCGTACATCGGGGCGATGGGCTCGACGCGCGCGCAGAAGGAGCGCCGCGAGCGTCTGCTGGCGCTCGGCGTCGGGGAGGAGGACATGGCCCGCATCAGCGCGCCGGTCGGCCTCGACCTCGGCGCGACGGCGGCGCAGGAGACGGCCGTGTCGATCATGGCCGAGCTCGTCGCCGTGCGCCACGGCCGCGACGGCGGGCGCCTGTCGCAGGCCAAGGGCCGCATTCACAAGGTCGCCGCCGAGGCGAGCTAGCAGGACGGCGGGTGCGCGCCGTTGGCCGGCGCCGCACCGGACCGCGTGCTCCGGAGCTCCGGAGCACGCGGGTCAAGCGGGCGTCGGCCTACTTGAAGACCTTCTCGAGCACGCCCGACCCGGCGAGGAGATTCCCGCCCTGCTCGACGAGTGCCGTCGCCTGGTCGACCATCGCCTTGCGGCCGTTCTCGTCTGCCGTCAGAAAGGCGACGCCTGCGGCGACGACGCCGAACTTCGCGAGCGACAGCAACGGACGGCGACTTCCGACGAGTCCGAGCAGCTGCGCATTCGTTGCGGCGAGCGAGTACATCGCCGGCGCGAGCTGCGCGTTCACTTTCCTGTTCCGCATGCGGTTCCCTTTCAACGCTGGTGTCCGACGTCCAAGGCCGACGGCTCGCAAAGGCAGGCCGAGTGCTGCGCCGACCCCTCCCGCGCCGGCGACGAATCCGAGCGTCGCTGCCGCCGTAGTCAACACATCTTCGCGAACGGTGACCACGTCGCGCGTGGCGTCATCGCTGACTTCTTCACGCGCGCGGGTAAGAGTAGCGCCGGGAGCCGACGCTGTCTGGCTAACGGACAATCCACCTCACCACCCGGGCGCCGACGAAGCCGGCGGCAAGCATCACGGGGACCTTCAAAGCGGGGTCGAGGTCGTCGACCTTCGCCTTGAGCTCTCCGAGAATCTCTCCGATGTCGAGCTGCGTCGGATCGATCGATCCGAGCTGGTCGACGATCTCGAAGAGGTCGAAGGAGCCGAGTTGGCCGACTAGGCCGGCGGCGCGCTCCCCGATGTCGTTTACGGGCAAACCCAACGATCCAAGCTTCTCAAGAGCCTGCTCAATGGGATCCTGCGTCACCGATCGGCCTTTAGACACGCGGTCGTATCCTCCCTTTCCCGGTCGAGGCAGCACTAACGTCCGGACCGTCCGTTGGTACCACGGCCGTGAGCGTGGGCACAAGGTGATCTAAACATCTAGCGCTCGATGGACGCGAGTGATACGACTGCCCCCTGTCCAGTTGAGTGCTGTCCGTCAGACCTAGAACGGGGGCTTGAGGAAGCGATATGTGCCTTGCAATTCCCGGCCAGATCCTTGAAGTGGTCGACGAGACGAATCGTCTCGCGAAAGTCGACGTGGCTGGCGTGCAGCGCAACGTCAACATCGGTCTCCTCGACGAAGATGGCATCGGCGTTGGCCCCGGCGACTGGGTCCTCATCCATGTCGGCTTCGCCATGTCGAAGGTCGACGAGACCGAAGCCCTTGAGACCCGCCGCATGCTCGAGAGCATGGGCGCAGACTACGAGCAGGAGCTCGAGGATCTGAAGGCGAGCATCATCGAATGAGTCGTCTCATCGCCGACGCGGCTGCCGCGCTGGCACCAACCTGCGACTACACGACCGGCTGTATCACGTGCGGCGACGTCGCCATTCCACTGACCGTCATGCGTCTCGACGAGGAACGGGGTCTGGCGCTCTGTGCGGATGACGACGGGAAATCGGAGACGGTAGAGATAGACCTAGTCGCCCCGGTGGCGCCGGGGGACCGACTCCTTGTCCACGCCGGTACGGCGATTGCGCGGCTCAACGAGGAGGCCCCTGCATGAAGTACGTCGATGAGTTCCGCGACCCTGCCCTTGGTGAGGTGCTCGCGGGAGAGATCCTGGGCCTCGTCGAGCCAGGACGCCACTACAAGTTCATGGAGGTGTGCGGCGGGCACACCCACTCGATCTACAAGTACGGGATCGACGACCTGCTGCCGCAGAACGTCGAGCTCGTGCACGGGCCCGGCTGCCCGGTGTGCGTCATCCCGATGGGCCGCGTCGACGACGCGATCGCCCTCGCGCACCAGCCCGACGTCATCTTCACCTGCTTCGGCGACATGCTCCGCGTCCCCGGTTCCGCCGGCACGCTGCTGGACGCCAAGGCCGAGGGTGCCGACGTGCGGATGGTCTACTCGCCGCTGGACGCGCTGCGGATCGCCAAGGCCAACCCCGAGCGCCCGGTCATCTTCATGGCGATCGGCTTCGAGACGACCGCGCCGTCCACGGCGCTGACGCTCAAGCGCGCCAAGGCCGAAGGGCTGAAGAACTTCTTCTGCATGTGCAACCACGTGACGATCGTCCCGCCGCTGCGCGCGCTGCTCGACTCGCCCGACCTGCGCCTGGACGGCTTCATCGGGCCCGGCCACGTCTCGACGGTCGTCGGCGTGCGTCCGTTCGAGTTCATCCCGCGGGAGTACGGCAAGCCGATCGCCGTCGCCGGCTTCGAGCCGCTCGACGTGCTGCACGCGATCCACATGATCCTCACGCAGCTCAAGGAAGGCCGCTGCGAGGTGGAGAACCAGTACGCCCGCGTCGTGCCGTGGGAGGGCAACCCGCGTGCGCTGCAGGTCATGTCCGAGGTCTTCGAGCTGCGCCCGCACTTCGAGTGGCGCGGGATGGGCTTCATCTCCCAGAGCGGCCTGAAGCTCTCCGAGGCGTACGCCGACTTCGACGCCGAGATCACCTACAGCGTCCCCGGCATCCGCGTGGCGGACCCCAAGGCCTGCCAGTGCGGCGAGGTCCTCAAGGGCGTCATCAAGCCGTGGGAGTGCAAGGTCTTCGGTTCCGGCTGCACGCCGGAGCGCCCGATCGGCACCTGCATGGTGTCCAGCGAGGGCGCCTGTGCCGCGTACTACAACTACGGGCGCTTCGCCCGCGAGCGCGAGGTCGTGTAGTGCCTTCTGAGGTCTCAGAGCGTGAGCAGAAGGTGCTCAACATCATCGAGACCGCGCGCGCGAAGCGGCAGAAGTTCCGCGACACGCAGATCACGATGGCGCACGGGGCCGGCGGCAAGGCGACGGCGAGCCTCATCGAGGGCCTGCTCGTCCCCGCGTTCGCCAACCCGACGCTCGAGGCGCTGGCCGACGCCGGCACGGTCCCGGTGCTCGGCGGGAACATCGCGATGACGACGGACTCGTTCGTCGTCAACCCGATCACGTTCCCGGGCGGGACGATCGGCGACCTCGCGGTCAACGGCACGGTCAACGACGTCGCGATGGCCGGCGCCAAGCCGATCGCGCTGACGCTGTCGCTCATCCTCGAGGAGGGCCTGCCGGCCGACATCCTCAAGGAGCAGGTCGCCGCGATCGCCGCGGCGGCGAACTCGGCCGGCGTGCCGATCGTCGCCGGCGACACGAAGGTCGTCCCGCGCGGCATGTGCGACCAGATGTACATCTGCACGACGGGGATCGGGGTCCTCGACGACCGCTCGAACCTGTCGCCGTCGTCGCTGAGGCCCGGCGACAAGATCCTCGTCTCCGGCCGCATCGGCGACCACGGGACGGCGATCATGCTCGCCCGCGGCGAGTTCGAGCTGGACGCGGACATCAAGTCCGACACCCGATGTCTTTGGCCGATGGTCGACACGCTGCTGGACCAGGCCGGTCCGTCGCTGCGCTGCCTGCGCGACGCGACCCGCGGCGGCGTCGCATCGGTTCTCAACGAGCTCGCGCGAGCATCGCGCGTGGCGATGATCATCAACGAGGCCGCGGTGCCAGTGCATCCCGCGGTGGCAGGAGCCGCGGAGATTCTCGGGATCGACCCGATGCACGTGGCTAACGAGGGGAAGCTCGTGGCAATCGTCGCCCCAGAGGCGGCGGAGGCTGCGCTGGCCGCATTGCGGTCAATGCCGGGCGGCGAAGAAGCCGCCGAGATCGGCGAATGCAGGACCGAACCCGAAGGCATGGTGCTCATGGCCACCGCCTTCGGAGGCAAGCGCGTGATGGATCAGCTCGTTGGCGATCCGCTTCCGCGCATCTGTTAGTCGAAAGGGAGGAGCTCACATGGCATCAATTGAGTTCGCACCGAATCAGCACACGACGGAGGGCGTCACCGCCCACGTCATCTGGCTGACCTCGGGGCTGAGCTGCGATGGCGACTCGGTCGCCATGACGTCAGCCGTCAACCCAAGTCTCGAGGACATCATCACGGGCGCGATCCCGGGTATGCCGAAGGTCGTGGCGCACACCCCGGTGCTCGCGTACGAGAACGGCGCGGAGTTCCTGCAGGCCTGGTACGACGCCGAGGCCGGCAAGCTCGATCCGTTCGTCCTCATCGTCGAGGGTTCGATCCCGAACGAGAAGATCAACGGCGAGGGTCACTTCGCCGGCATGGGCGTCAACCCGTCCAACGGGCAGCCGATCACCACGAACGAGTGGATCGATCGCCTCGCGCCGAAGTCCGCCGCAACGGTTGCCCTGGGCACCTGCGCGACGTACGGCGGCATCCCGGCGATGAAGAACAACCCGACGGGCGCGATGGGCCTGTGCGACTACCTCGGCTGGGGCTGGACCTCCGCCGCGGGGCTGCCCGTCATCAACATCCCCGGTTGCCCCGCGCAGCCGGACAACACGACCGAGTCGCTGACGGTTCTCGTCATGGCGCTGGCCGGCATCACGCCGGTTCCGGAGCTCGACGAGCAGCACCGTCTGACGATGCATTTCGGCCGTACCGTGCATGAGGGCTGCAACCGCGCCGCCTTCTACGAGCACGGCAATTTCGCGACGGAGTACGGCTCCGACCACCGGTGCTTGGTCAAGCTCGGGTGCAAGGGTCCGGTCGTGAAGTGCAACGTTCCGATCCGCGGTTGGCAGAGCGGCGTCGGTGGCTGCCCGAACGTTGGCGGCATCTGCATGGCTTGCACGATGCCCGGGTTCCCCGACAAGTTCATGCCGTTCATGGATGAGGATCCCAAGGCGAAGCTCTCGTCGACGACGGCGAAGTTCACCTACGGTCCGCTCCTGCGTTACTTCCGGAACCAGTCGATCAACAGGATCGGCGACAAGGAACCGGAATGGCGTCACCCGCGTGCCGAGATCACCACCGGCTACACCCCTCACTGGAAGTAAAGAGGAGACCACACACACATGGCCACACTTCAAACACCGTCGACCACATCCGGGGTCGTCGTCAAGGAGATGGCGTGGGATCCGATCACCCGTATCGTCGGGTCGCTCGGCATTCACACGGAGATCGATTTCACGAACCGCAAGGTCAACAAGTGCTACAGCACTTCGATGATCTTCCGTGGCTTCGACATCTTCATGAAGGGCATCGATCCTCGTGACACGCACTTCATCACGAGTCGAATCTGCGGGATCTGCGGTGACAACCACTGTACGGTTTCGTGCCTGAACCAGAACATGGCCTATGGGGTCAAGCCGCCGAAGCTCGGCGACTACGCCTTCAACCTGGCCGAGACCGCGGACTACATGTTCGACCATGCGATCTTCAACGACTGCATGTGCAACGTGGACTTCTGCGAGCAGATGGTCAAGGAGACCAACCCGTCCGTCCTCGCGAAGGCTGAGAACACCTCGGCCCCGCACTCGGACATCCACGGGTACAAGACCATCGCCGACATCATGCGCGCGCTGAACCCGTTCACGGGTTCGTTCTACCTGGAGACGCTCGGCGTCGCCCGGTACACGCGTGAGATGTACTGCCTGTTCGGCGGCCGGCACACGCACCCCTCGACGATTCTGCCGGGTGGCTGCAGCGCCGACATCACGCACCAGACGATGACGGACTACTACGTCCGCCTCATGCGCTACATGGACTACATCAAGCGCACGGTGCCGATGCACGACGACCTGTATGACTTCTTCTACGAGGCCATGCCCGGGTACGAGCGCGTCGGTTACCGCGACACGGACATCATCTGCTGGGGCGCGTTCGACGACCCCGAGCACGTGACGTACGACTACAAGACCATGACGGACTGGGGCCGCAAGCGGTTCATCACCCCGGGCCTCGTGTTCAAGGGCGAGCTGATCACGACCGACCTGGTCGAGATCAACCTGGCCATGCGCATCCTGCTCGGCCACTCGTACTTCGACGATTGGGACGGCCAGACCGCGCCCTTCGTCACGCACGATCCGCTCGGGAACCCGGTTGACACGCGTCACCCGTGGAACAAGCAGACGCTCCCGCGTCCGCAGAAGCGCGATTTCAACGACAAGTACTCGTGGGTCGCTGCCCCGCGTATGTACGACAAGCGCAACGACATCTACGTTGCGACCGACACCGGTGGCGGCCCGTTCGCGCGTAACTGGTGCACGGCCAAGGCCGGGCTCGTCGATCTCGGGTACCTCAAGGCAACGGGTCACAGCATCCAGATGGTGCTGCCGAAGTCGCTGAACATGCCGGAGATGGAGCTCGAGTGGAAGATCCCGCCGTGGTCCAACGCCATCGAGCGTGACCGCGCACGTACGTACCATCAGCCGATTTCCGCGCTGATCGGTCTGTACAACCTCGAGAAGGCACTCGTCGAGGTCCGCGCCGGCCGCACGAAGTCGTGGAACAGCTTCACGGTTCCGGAGGAGGCAGTCTCCTGCGGTTTCCATGAGGCCGCTCGCGGCGTCATCAGCCACCACATGGTCATTCGCAACGGTAAGGTCGCGAACTACCAGCCGTACCCCCCGACCCCGTGGAACGGGAACCCGCGCGACAAGTTCGGGACCCCGGGACCCTACGAGGACGCTGTCCAGAACACCCCGATCTTCGAGGAGAACGGGCCGGACAACTTCAAGGGGATCGACATCATGCGCGCTGTGCGCTCCTTCGACCCGTGCCTTCCGTGCGGTGTGCACATGTACACCGGCAAGGGCCGCGTCAAGAAGGTTCAGCACACGCCGACGGGGATGTGCTAGGGGCCTAAGTGGCAACTGAGCAACAAGCTCCGGAAGAGCTGGTCGAGCGGGTCCAGGAACTCCTGGGCTCGCTCGACGAAATTGCCGATCCGGTTGCGCAAGAGCGCATCCAGGAGTTGATCGGCACGGTTCTCGAGCTGTACGGAGCTGGTCTGGACCGGATCCTCGGCGTCCTTGCGGACGCCGGGGAGCCCGGCATCCCGATCCGTGACGCGCTGCTCGAAGACGGGATCGTCGCGAGCCTCCTGCTCATCCATGGGCTGTACCCCGTCCCGCTCGAGGAGCGGGTGGTGCAGGCACTGGACAGCATGCGGCCGTACATGGCGACCCACGGCGGGACCGTCGAGCTCCTCGGTGTCGAGGACGGCATCGCTCGTCTGCGTCTCGGTGGCAGCTGCAAGGGCTGTCCGTCGTCCGCCGCGACGCTCGAGTTCGCGATCAAGGAGGCCATCGACCTGGCCGCCCCCGATCTGCTGGGTCTCGAGGTCGAAGGCGTCGTAGGCCTGTCGGAGGACAGCGCGGAGCCCAAGGGCCTGTCGCTGCCGATGGTCCAGGTCGGTGCGCCGACCGCGGCCAACGCCGACTCGCCGTACACCGAATGTCCTTCGGGCGTGGGGAAGTGACCGGGAGTCCCCGGCTGCCCTCCACGCTCGTAGCAGGCTTGGGCCGCCTCGCGCGGCCCGCGCCTGTTGTGGAGACGGAGAAGTGCGAGGTCTGCGGTCGTCCCGTATCGGACGACCATCGCCATCTGCTGGAGCTCAACGAGCGGCGCATCCTGTGCGCCTGCGAGCCGTGCATCGCGGTGAAGTCCGGACTGGGGAGCTACTGCCCCGTCGGGACGCGCATCCTGTGGCTCGACGACTTCCAGTTCTCCGACGAGTTGTGGGCGGCCTTCCAGCTGCCCGTCGGCCTGGCGTTCTTCCTGCGCTCGACGGGGACGAACACCGTCGTCGCGCTGTACCCGAGTCCGGCCGGCGCGACGGAATGTGAGCTGCACCTCGAGAGCTGGGAGAAGCTCGTCGAGCTCAACCCGATCCTCAACGATCTCGAGGCCGACGGCGAGGCGCTCGTCGTCAACCGCATGTCGGGCGAGCATCAGCACGCGATCGTCCCGATCGACGAGTGCTATCGCCTCGTGGGGCTCATCAAGTCGACCTGGGAAGGCATCTCCGGCGGCGACGCGATCGCCAACGCCGTCCCGAAGTTCTTCACCTACGTCCGCCACAAGGCTGGAGTTGCATGACCACCGACAAGCGCCCGCCGATCAACCCGGCGCCCAATCTCATCCGCGACAAGGGTCCCGAGGTCAGCTTCGAGATCCTCGGCGCGGCCCACGAGCCGTTCGCGGCGCAGCCCACGCTGCGCTTCGAGCTCGGCGTGTCGGAGCCGAGTGACCGCCCGATCTACGCCATCACGCTGGCGGCGCAGATCAACTTCGACCCCGCCCGGCGCGACTACGACAGCGAGACGCGCGAGGAGCTCTACGAGCTGTTCGGCGCGCCGGAGCGCTGGCCGTCGACGACGCGCAGCTTCCTCTGGTGTCACGCGACGGCGCTCGTGCACTCCTTCAGCGGAGCGATCACGTTCGGGCTGGAGGTGCCGTGCACGGCCGACCTCGAGGTCACGGCCTCGCGCTACATCTCCGCGCTGCCCGACGGCGAGGTGCCGCTGACGTTCCACTTCACCGGGCGCATCCTCTACGAGGGCCCCAACCGCCAGGTCCAGGTCGTCCACCTCCCGTGGAGCACCTCGGCGCAGTACCGCCTGCCGGTCTCGATCTGGAAGGCGATGATCAAGCACCACCACGGCGAGTCGGGCTTCGTGCTGCTGCACGACGACACGCTGACCGAACTCAAGCACTACAAGCGCGACCACGGGCTGCACAGCATGGACGCCGTCGTCCTGGACCTGCTCGGCAACGTGCCATCCGACGACGTAGAAGGAGCAGTGGGATGACAGGGATCGAGGAGATCACCCCGGAGAACCCGTCCGACGTGGGCGTGACGTCGACGAAGTCGCATCTCGAGCGGCTCGTCGACTCGCTGCTGTTCGAGGGCTACGCGCTGTACCCGTACACGCCGGGCGCGACGAAGAACGCGACGCCGACGCCGTTCGGGATCGTCTATCCCACGGACTACGCGCGCAACGAGACGCACGCCTTCGAGCGCATGCAGATCCAGGGCATCGTCGGCAGCGCCGACGCGCTCGTGACCGGCGAAGTGCGCTTCCTGCAGCCGTCGGGCGAGCAGCACCGGGCGGTCGAGCGGCGCGTGCAGGTCGGCGCGGCGCCGAACAAGGTGTCCTTCGAGTTCGACGAGCTCGAGGGCTTCGCCGAGCTCATCATCGACCGCCTGCCCGACGGCCGCGGCCGCGTGACGCTGCAGGTCGAGAACACGACGCCGCTGACCGAGGAGGAGGCGACGGGCGACCGCAAGGACGCGCTGCTGAAGAGCATGCTCTCCACGCACCTGCTCCTGCGGACCGAGGGCGACCGCTTCGTCTCGCCGCTGGAGCGCGGCGACGACGGCGTCGCCGGCTGCTGCCAGGTCAACACCTGGCCCGTGCTCGCGACGCCGAACGACGACGCGCTGCTCGGCCCGACGATCATGCTCCCCGAGCATCCCGAGATCGCCCCGGAGAGCGTCAACGACTTCTTCGACGGCACGGAGATCGAGGAGGCGCTCGTCCTGCACATCCAGGCGCTGTCCGATCAGGAGCGCGAGGAGATCTCCGCGCAGGACCCGAAGGTGCGCGAGATGCTCGCGCGCGCCGACGCGACGACGCCCCAGCAGCTCATGGATCTCCACGGCCGCGTGCGGCTCGAGGATCCCCCGGGCGAGCGTGAGGTGACGTTCGAGGGCGTGACGTACAGGCGCGGCCAGAAGGTCGTCCTGCACCCGCCGCTGGACGCGGACGTCTACGACAAGATGCTCGACGGGCGCAAGGCGACGATCCATCGCCTGTTCATGCGCGTCGACGAGCGCCTGCACCTCGGCGTCACGGTCGACGACGATCCGATGCAGGAGATCCTCGGCGAGAGCGGCCGGTTTCTGTTCTTCTTCTCCGAAGAGGTCGAGGTGGTCGAGTAATGGCTGAGGAACGCGATCGCGAGACCACCGAGCCGCCGCGTGACACGTGGCGCCCGCCGGCGCCCGACGCGCCGCTGAACCTCCAGGAGCCCGACGTCTCCGAGCGCCCCAAGCAGATCCTCATCGCGGGGATCGGCAACACCTGGCAGCGCGACGACGGCTTCGGCAGCGAGGTCGCACGGCGCCTGGAGGCCGAGGAGCTGCCCCCGGGCGTCGCGGTCATCGACTTCGGCACCGGCGGCCTGGATCTCGCCTACCAGGTCATGTACGGCTACGACGCGCTGCTGATGATCGACGTCAGCCGCCAGGGCGGCGCGCCCGGCACGCTCTACGTCATGGAGATCGACGAGGACGACGTCGCCGGCGGGGGCGTCGAGGACGGCGAGGTCCTCAACCCGCACGCGATGGACCCCGAGACCGTCCTGCGCTTCATCAAGGTCACCGGCGGCTGGCCGGGCAAGGTCGTCATCGTCGCCTGCGAGCCCGAGACGGTCGAGGAGATGGGCGTCGGCCTGAGCGCCGTGGTCGAGGAGGCCGTCGGCCGCTGCGTGTCGCTCGTCCTCGAGACCGCGAAGGAGCTCACGACGGACGCGGCCTACGCGGTCGACGAGACCTAGTCAGGCCCTCGTGCACGAGTTCGATCTCTCCAGCGCGGTCGTCGCGACCGTCCGCAAGCATGCGCACGGCCGCCGGGTCACGCACGTGACCCTGCGCATCGGCCGGCTGCGCCAGGTCGTCAAGGACACGCTCGAGTTCTACCTCGCCATCGTCGGCAAGGACACGGAGGTCGAGGGCGCTACTCTGGAGATCATCGACGTGCCCGCCGTGCTGCGCTGCAACATGTGCAGGAACGAGTGGGAGATCGAGATCCCCGCATTCATCTGCGGTACCTGCGGCCCCGGCAACGTCGAGGTCGCGACGGGTGAGGAATTCATGGTCGAGTCGATCGAGGTCGAGGACGAGGAGGACGCCGCATGCACCGCACCAAGGTGAGGGTCGTCGAGGACGCGCTCGACGCCAACAACACGATCGCCTCCGCCAACCGGAGCGACTTCGATCGTGAGAACGTGACGGTCGTCAACCTCATGAGCGCCCCCGGCGCCGGGAAGACGACGCTGCTCGAAGCCGGCCTCAACGGCATCGCCGAGGAAGGCACACGCGTCGGCGTCCTCGAGGGCGACGTCCAGGGCAGCTTCGACGCCGACCGCCTGTCGGCGCTGCACATCCCGGTCGTCCAGCTCAACACCGACAACGGCTTCGGGGGCGAGTGCCACCTCGACGCGAACATGGTCCGCTCGGCGCTGCCGTCGGTCCCGCTCGGCGAGATGGACATCCTCATCGTCGAGAACGTCGGCAACCTCGTGTGCCCCGCCGAGTTCCGCATCGGCGAGGACTCCCGGATCATGGTCTGCTCCGTGACCGAGGGCGAGGACAAGCCGCTGAAGTACCCGCTGATGTTCCGCGCCTGCGAGATGGTCGTCATCAACAAGATCGACCTGCTGCAGTACCTCGACTTCGACGTCGACCGCCTCGAGGCGAACATCCTGCAGGTCAACCCCCACGCCACGGTCCTGCGCACGAGCGCGAAGACCGGTGAGGGGATCGAGGCCTTCCGCGACTGGCTCAAGGCGCTCCCGGCCCGCATCACCGCCGAGCGCGCGCACGACCACGCGCATGCGCACGGTCACGATCACGATCACGACGATCACGATCACGATCACGACCACGAGCCCGCCACGGCGTGACGCAGGCGCTCGGTGGTCCGTCTGACACACGAGCAACCGAGATGAAACGGACAACGGACATCGGCGCCGAGCGGGTCGAAGCGCTGCTGCGTGACCGCAGCGAGTGCAACGCGCGCTTCTTCGCGGCCGAGGCCGAGCGCCTCGCGCGCCTGTGCCACAAGATGGCCGAGCGCTTCGCGCGGGAGGGGCGCCTCGTCGCCTTCGGCGCCTCGCCGGCCGACCGCTCCGACGCCCGCCACGTCGCGGTCGAGTTCGTCCACCCGGTCATCGTCGGCAAGCGCGCGCTGCCGGCGCTCGGGCTCGCCGGCGAGGGCGGGCAGATCGCGCCGCAGGTCGCCCTCGAGGCCGAGGCCGAGGACATCGCGATGGCCTTCGGCAACGAGCCCGACATCCTCGCGGCGCTCGCGGCGGCGCGCGAGCGCGGCTGCCTGACGATCGCCTTCACGCCCGGGTCGGGCGCCGAGTGGGAGTTCGATCTGGAGACCGTCGCCGACCCGCTCATCCGCCAGGAGATCGCCGAGACGCTCTACCACACGCTGTGGGAGCACGTGCACATCTTCCTCGACCAGCGCGGGCTGCTCGAAGGCCGCGCGGCGCGGCCGGTGCACGACTCCGGCGCGTCGAGCTTCCTCTACCCGTTCCTCGGCCAGCAGGAGACCGACCTCGACGGGATCCTCGCCGACGTCAAGCAGTCGATCCTCCTCAAGGCCGAGGAGATCACCGCGCTGCGCGCGCAGACGCTGACGGAGTACGGTGACGCGCTCGTCACGGCCGCCGGCGTGCTGCGCGAGGCGCTCGACGCCGACGGGCGCCTCATCGCGCTCGGCAACGGCGGCTCGGCGACCGACGCGATGGACGTCGTCGCGGACTTCCGCACGCCGATGTTCGGCGGGCCCGCCCGGCGGGCGCTGGACCTCACCGAGGACACCGGCATCATCACCGCCGTCGCCAACGACATCGGGACCGACGCGATCTTCCTGCGCCAGGTCATCGCCTACGGGCGCAAGGGCGACGTGCTGCTCGCGCTGTCGACGAGCGGCAACTCGCTGAGCATCCTCGAGGCGCTGCGCGAGGGTCGCAAGCGCGGGATGGTCACGATGGCGTTCGTCGGCTACGACGGCGGCAACGTCGCGGCGAACAACCTCGCCGACCACGTGTTCATCAGCCGCTCGGAGAACATCCCGCGCATCCAGGAAGCGCACGCCAGCGGCTACCACGTGCTGCGCGAGCTCGTCGAGCTCGCCGGACCCGAGCCGCCGCCGCGATGAGCGATCAGGCGCAGGACACCGCCCGACGTGTGAGCGTCCGGGTCGACGGGACCGTGCAGGGGGTCGGCTACCGGCCCTTCGTCTATCGCCTCGCCGCCGAGCTCGGCATCGCCGGCTGGGTCCTCAACGACGAGCGCGGCGTCCTCGTCGAGGCCGAGGGTCCGCCCGAGGCCGTCGCGGCGTTCGCCGAGCGCCTCAGCGCCGATGCCCCGCCGCTGGCCGCCGTCAGCGCCGTGACCGTCGAGGACGTGCCGGTGACCGGCGAGGCCGGCTTCGCGATCGTCTCGAGCGTCCGCGGGGGCGCCGCGACCGCGCCGGTCACACCCGACTCGGCCACCTGCGACGAGTGCCTGGCGGAGCTCGACGACCCTGCCGACCGGCGCCATCGCTACCCGTTTCTCAACTGCACGAACTGCGGCCCGCGCTTCACGATCGTCCGCGGCATCCCGTACGACCGGCCGATGACGACGATGGCCGGCTTTCAGATGTGCGACGCCTGCCAGGCCGAGTACGACGACCCGCTGGACCGCCGCTTCCACGCCCAGCCCAACGCCTGCCCCGTCTGCGGGCCGAAGGTGCGCCTGCTCGAGCGCGGCGGCGAGCGCGTCGAGGCGCACGACGGCGTCCGCGCCGCCGCCGACGACCTGCTGGCCGGGAAGATCCTCGCCGTCAAGGGCCTCGGCGGCTACCACCTCGCCTGCCGCGCCGACAGCGAGGAGGCCGTTGCGACGCTGCGTGCCCGCAAGCGCCGCGAGGGCCGGCCGTTCGCGCTGCTCGTCGCCGATCTCGACGCCGCCCGCGAGCTCGTCGAGCTCGGCCCGGAGGAGGAGGCGCTGCTGCAGTCGCGCGCGCGGCCGATCGTGCTCGCGACCCGCAGGGCCGGCGCGGCGGTCGCGCAGGCGGTCGCGCCGGGCGTGCCGGAGCTCGGGATCATGCTGCCGTACACGCCGCTGCACCACCTGCTCGCGAACGACACCGGCGTGCCGCTCGTCCTCACGAGCGGCAACGTCTCCGACGAGCCGATCGCCTTCCTCGACGAGGAGCTCGCGCGCATCGAGACGATCGCCGACCGCTTCCTCGTCCACGACCGGCCGATCGCGACGCGGACCGATGACTCCGTCGCCCGCATCGTCCGCGGCGCCCCGCTCATGCTGCGCCGCTCGCGCGGCTACGTCCCGGCGAGCCTCGACCTTCCGGTCGCGTGCCCCGTCGCACTGCTCGGCGCCGGCGCCGAGCAGAAGAACGCCTTCTGCCTGGCCTCGGGTACGCGCGCCTGGCCGAGCCACCACATCGGCGACATCAAGAACTACGAGACGCTGCAGTCGCTGCGCGACGGCGTCGCGCACTTCGAAGCGCTCTTCGAGGTCACGCCGGAGGTCGTCGCACACGACCTGCACCCCGACTACCTCTCGACGCGCTACGCCCAGGAGCGCGAGGAGGGCGGGCTCGCGCTGCACGGCGTCCAGCACCACCACGCCCACCTCGCCGCGACGCTCGCCGAGCACGGCGAGACCGGGCCCGCGGTCGGCGCGATCTACGACGGCACCGGCTTCGGCCCCGACGGGACGATCTGGGGCGGCGAGCTGCTCGTCGGCGGCCTGTCGGGCTACGAGCGCGTCGGGAGGCTCGTGACGGCGAAGATGCCCGGCGGCGAGCGCGCGATCGCCGAGCCGTGGCGCATGGCCTGCAGCTGGCTCACGCAGATGCGCGCGCCGCTGCCGCCGGCCTTCGAGGAGATCGCCCAGCCGCGCTGGAACATGGTCGCCAGCATGTCGATGACCGGCATGGGCTCGCCGACGACGTCGAGCGCCGGCCGCCTCTTCGACGCCGTCGCGGCGATCTGCGGGGTGCGTCTCGAGGTGACCTACGAGGGCCAGGCGGCGATCGAGTTCGAGGCGCTCGCCGACCCCGCGGGCGGCGAGCCGTACAGCTTTCCGATGGAGGCGAAGGAGATGATCGTCCTCAACCCGCGGCCGACGCTCATGGCGATCCTCGCCGACATCAAGGCCGGCGTGGCGGTGGAGACGATCTCCGCGCGCTTCCACCAGACGATCGCCCAGGCGACGAGCGAGGCCTGCGTCATCGCGGCCGGGCGCGCGGGCGTGGACGTCGTCGTGCTCTCGGGCGGCGTCTTCCAGAACAAGCTGCTGCTGCGCCTCACCGCCGATGCCCTCGAGAACGCCGGCCTGCGCGTGCTGACGCCGCGGCTGCTGCCGCCGAACGACGGGCAGATCGCCTACGGCCAGGTGGCCGTGGCGGCCGCGCAGCTCGCCGGCGCCTGACCGCCGCGCGCCGCTAGGCACGTCACGGGCCGCGCCCTATGCTGCGCCCATGGAGAGTTTCGCGCTCAGCGAGCGCTGGAACGGGTGGACGGATCTCGACGTCGTGCTGAAGGCCGCGCGGGCCGCCGTCGAAGCCGGCCCGCTCGATCCGCTCGTCTGCGAGATCGAGCTCGAGTGGGACGACGACACGTCGACGATCGCGAGCCTCGACGCGCTCGCCGTGCTGCTCGCCGCCGGCGAGGAGCCGCAGTCGATGGACATCTGGATCGCGCACGCCGAGCCCGACGAGGCGAACCTCAGCCTCGTCTTCAACGGCCGCTGGCTGCAGATCAACGGCGCCGGCAGCGACTGGGAGCGGTCGCGCAACGCGTACTACGCGGCGCAGGTCGAGCTCGCGCTCGCCTACGGCATCACGACGTTCAGGCTGCCCAAGCTGCCCAAGGACACCGTCCAGGAGACACGCCGGCGCCTGGAGAAGCCTCAGGGCTGAGCTTCGCCCGGCGGGTCGCCGGTCCCGGGCTCCGGGAGCAGCGCCTCGGGGATGACGAGCGTCCCGTCGGGCAGGTCGGGGATGCCGTCCGGCGGCCAGCGCTGGGGGTAGGGCGGGCGCTTCCAGACCCACTGCTCGCCGCAGTAGGCGTAGTGGAAGCGGATGTTCTTCAGGAGGGCACGGCGGTGGTCGGGGCAGGCGTAGCGCCGGGGGCCGAGCAGCCCGCCCGCGTGCCAGACGAGCCACTTGCCGGGCATCGCCTCGATGAGCTCGCCGAAGAGCGACTCGCGCGTCGACGCGCCGATGCTCTTGCGCGTCTCCTCGTCGGCGAGGCAGCCGCAGATGTCGCAGCGAAACCAGTAGCGAACCGGCATCCCGACAGCGTAGGCGCGTTCGCGCAGGGGTTCCAGTGGCGAGCCCTGATTCGACCCGCCCGCTATTGCGACTCGGTCACAGTGACGGTAGGTTGGCAGCATGAGCCGGCCGCGCTGGATCTTCCTCCTGGCCCTCTGCGTCGTCACGGTCGGCGGTTGCGGCAGCGCTCAGGGCGGCAGCGACGACGGGCGGCTGCAGGTCGCCACGACCGTCGCGCCGATCACGAGCATCGCCGCGAACATCGGCGGCGACCGCGTGAAGATCACCGGCATCGTCCCGGAGGGCACGAACTCGCACACGTTCGAGCCCAAGCCGAGCGACGCCGAGCTGCTGTCGCGCATCGACGTCATGTACGTCAACGGGCTCAAGCTCGAGGAGCCGACGAGAAACCTCGCCGCGCAGAACCTCAAGCAGGGCGCGCAGATCGTCGACCTCGGGACGCAGGCGATCCCGCGCAGCCGCTACATCTACGACTTCTCGTTTCCGAAGTCCGGCGGCAGGCCCAACCCGCATCTGTGGACGGACCCGAGGTACGCGCTGAAGTACGCCCAGCTCATCCGCGACGACCTCTCCCGCCGCGACCCGGAGGACGCGGCCTACTTCGCCGCCAACTACGACCGCTTCAAGACGAAGGTCGGTCTGCTCGACGCCGCGATGCGGGCGTCGTTTGCGACGATCCCGCGCGCGAAGCGCAAGCTGCTGACCTACCACGACGCGTACGCGTACTTCGGCCGCGACTACGGCTGGGACGTCATCGGCGCAATCCAGGTCTCGGACTTCGAGGAGCCGACGCCGAAGGAGGTCGCGGGGCTCATCGACCAGATCCGCGCGGAGAAGGTCCCCGCGATCTTCGGCTCGGAGGTCTTCCCGAGCCCCGTGCTCGCGCAGATCGGCAAGGAGGCGGGGGTCGAGTACGTCGACGTGCTGCGCGACGACGACCTGCCCGGCAGGCCCGGCGATCCGGACCACTCCTGGATGGGCCTGATGCACTTCGACTACGTGACGATGACCGAGGCGATGGGCGGCGACGCGACGGCGCTGAAGGCGTTCAAGCCCGCCAACGTCGCCCCCGACGACGCGAGCTATCCGCAATGACGCAGGCGCTCGTCGAGCTCGCCGACGTCACCTACGGCTACGGCGCCGAGGCCGTGCTCGAGCACATCGACATCGCCGTCGGCGCGGGCGAGTTCGTCGGGATCGTCGGGCCGTCCGGCGCCGGCAAGACGACGGCGCTGCGCGTCATCGCCGGCAGCGTGCAGCCGGCGAACGGGCGCGTCGTGCGCCGCGCCGGCCTGCGGATGGCCTACGTCCCGCAGGTCGAGACGATCAACTGGAGCTTCCCGGTGACCGTCCGCGAGTGCGTCCTCATGGCGCGCGTCGGCGGCGCGCGCAAGCTGCCGTGGGCCAGCCGGGCCGAGCGGGCGGAGGTCATGGAGGTCCTTGGGCGCCTGGACATCGCCGCCCTCGCCGACCGCCACATCCGCGAGCTGTCCGGCGGCCAGCAGCAGCGCGTCTTCATCGCGCGCGCGCTGCTCGGCGAGCCCGAGCTCCTGCTCATGGACGAGCCGACGTCGGGCGTCGACGTGCGCCTGCGCCACGAGCTGCTGCACCTGCTCGACGACCTCCACGCCCGCGGTCTGGCGATCGTCCTGACGACGCACGACCTCAACGGCATCGCGGCCCATCTCCCGCGCGTCGTCTGCCTGAACGGGACCGTCATCGGCGACGGCGTCCCCGCAGAGGTGCTGACCGAGGACGTCCTCGAGCGCACGTACGGCGCGAGCATGGAGGTGCTCATCCACGGCGGGATGCCGGTGGTCGTCGACAACTTCCGCCATCACGCGCCGCATGGTCCTGCGCACGAGCACGCGCATGCGCACGACCATGCCCACGCGCACGACCACGATCACGTCCACGATCACGCGCATCCCCACCCCCACCCCACGGAGTCACGCGGATGATCGACGAGCTGCTGCGCCCATTCGACTTCGAGTTCTTCCGCAACGGGCTCATCGTCGCGACGATCGCGGGGACGCTCTGCGGGGCGATCGGCGTCTACGTCGTGCTCAAGGGCATGAGCTACATCGGCCACGGCCTGTCGCACGCGATCTTCGGCGGCTTCGCGGCGAGCGCGCTGCTCGGGGTGAACTTCCTCCTCGGCGCGGGGGCGTGGGGCATCGCGTCGGCGCTGATGGTCAACACCGTCACGCGGCGGCGGGTGATCGGCTCGGACGCGGCGATCGGCGTGATCACGACGGCGTCGTTCGCCCTCGGCCTGACGCTCTTCGCGCTCTTCGGCCGCCAGGGGACGAACTTCGACGCCGCGCTGTTCGGCAGCATCCTCGGCGTCGGGACCGACGACGTCATCGCGATCCTCATCGTCAGCCTCGTCGCGGGCGCGCTGATCTTCCTGCGCTACCGCGCGCTGCTGTTCACGACGTTCGATCCCGAGGTCGCCGACGTCGCCGGCGTGAACACCGCGCGCATCGACGCGATGCTCACCGTCGTGCTGGCCTGCTCGATCCTCGTGACGATGCAGGTCCTCGGCGTGACGCTCATCGCCGCGGTCCTCGTCATCCCGGCGGCGATCGCGCGCATGCTGACGAACTCCTTCGCGCGGATGCTGCAGCTCGCGGCCGGGCTCGGCGCGGTCTGCGGGTTCGTCGGGATGAACCTCAGCTACCACCTCGACATCCAGTCGGGTCCGGCGATCGTGCTGGTCGCCGCGACGATCTTCGCGCTCGTCTTCGTCACGACCGGGATCACGGGCCGCCGCCGGGCGGCGGGCCTCGTCGCGGCCGCGGGCCGCTCCTAGCCCTCGCTCGCACGCTCCTTCGCGCAGCGCGGGCAGAGCCCGACGATCGGGAAGTGCGAGAAGCGCGCCTCGAAGCCCGACAGCGCGCGCACGGCGTCGCGTACGCCGTCCAGGGCCGACGGATCGACGGACTCCAGCGCCCCGCAGGACTCGCAGGCGAGGTACTCGCGGTCGCCGAAGCCGACGAGGACGTAGCGCCCGGGGCCGTGGCCGGCATGGAAGTGGCGGACGAGGCCGAGCTCGCCGAGCGTCTCGAGGTTGCGGTAGACCGAGGCGATGTCCGACTGCGTCATGCGGCCGCCGAGGCCGTCGGCGATGTCCTCGGCCGAGATCGGCTCGCGCGCCGCCAGCAGCGCCTCGAGCACGAGCCGTCGCGAGGAGGTGAGGCGCAGGCCACCGCGCCGCACGACCTCGATCGCCTCATCGAGGTCGGTGACGACCACGGGCTTGCGGTCCGGCGAGACGGTCATCGCCCGTGAACGTAGCGCATCAATCCTCCGGCGGCGGCTGCAGCAGCGCGCCGACGATCCCGAAGGCGAACATGGCGAGCACGACGAGCGAGACGACGGTCAGGACGCTGACGCCCGACGTGACGGTGACGTACACCGTGAGCGCCGCGAGGATCCCGATGAACAGGAGCGCCGCGCCGAGGATGGCGGCGCGCGAACCGGTCAATAGACGGGGTATTTCGGCGGCGGCGTGTAGTCCTTCGCGCTGCTCGCGAAGAGCTTGATGGCCGCGAGACCGAAGACGAACCCGCCGATGTGGGCGAAGTACGCGACGCCGCCCCCGCCGCCGGTCGGGTTGGCGACGTCGAAGTACCCGAACGCGACCTGCTGGACGAACCACAGGCCGAGGACGAGCATCGCCGGCAGTTCGAGGATCGTGAAGAAGAAGATGATGAAGATCACCGTCACGACGCGCGCACGCGGATACAGCAGGATGTAGCCGCCGAGCACCGCGGCGATCGCCCCCGACGCGCCGATCGTCGGGATGACGGAGTTCGGGCCGACGGCCGTCTGCAGCGCGAGCGCCGCGATCCCGCCGAGCAGGTAGAAGATGACGAACTTCACGTGGCCCATCGAGTCCTCGACGTTGTTGCCGAAGATCCAGAGGAAGAGCATGTTCCCGGCAAGGTGAAGGATGCTGCCGTGCATGAACATCGAGCTGAAGATCGTCAGCAGCGTGGCGGGCTGGCCGGGTGCCGAGCCCGTGACGCCGCGCTGGCCCTCGCACGCGATCTCGCCGGCGGCCGTGAGGCCGCAGTGGTCGCCGAGGTGGGTGATCTCGTACGGGATCGCCCCGTAGCGCACGACGCCGCCGTCGGACGGCCCGCTGAGGATCCCGCCCTTCTGCAGGCCGAAGTAGATCAGCACGTTGAGGACGATGAGCGCGATCGTGACGAACGGCGTCCGATCGGTCGGGATGTTGTCCTTCAGCGGGATCATCGGGTCCTACGGCAGGACCCTACCCCGCTCAGGGCGGCGGCGAGCGCTGCGTTATCCGCGCCTGCACGACGGCCATGAGGTCGCCGGGGACGCCGGCGGGATCGATGAGGCGCTCGAGCGCGAGGCCGTTGGAAAGCGCGAGCGTCACGATCGCCCACGTCTCGGGCTCCAGCGGGCCGCCCTCCGGCGCGATCTCGGCGAGGCTCGCGCGCAGGCGGCGGTAGCGCCCGGAGAACGCCTCCAGCAGGTCGGGCTCGTGCGCCGCGTGCACCCAGAACTCGATCGCCAGCAGGAGGAACTGCGCGTTGGCCTCGACCACCGGCTGGCGCGCGAGCGCGGCGACGAGCTCCTCGGGGCGCTCGTGATCGGACAGCAGCCCGCGGATCTCGCGCAGGCGGCGCTCGGCGACCTCGTCGAAGAGCGCGAGGAAGAGCCCGGCCTTGCTGCGGAACGTCGAGTAGACCGCGCCCTTCGTGTAGCCGGCCTCGTCGGCGATGTCGTCGAGCGTCGTGCCGTGGTAGCCGTTCTGAAAGAAACGCCGCTCGGCGGCCTCCAGCAGCTCGCGGCGGGTCAGCGCGGTGCGCTCGCTGCGCGTGAGCCGCGTCGTGGTCATGCGCCGGCGCCGACGGGGTCGCGGTCGCGGGTCGCGGCCCGCAGCGGGTCGAGCCACTCGTCCGGCAGGCCGGGCTGGATGTCGCCCTCGTAGCCGGGGGCGACGCGCTGCGCGAGCGCGGCGGCCGGGCGGCCCTCGATGAACGGGCGCAGGTCCTCGGCGAGCATGAGCGCCGAGACGTTGACGGCGATCTGGAAGTCGGCGGCGTTGAGCTCGGCGCCGTTGAGCAGCCCCTCCTCGATCCATGCGTCGATCTGGTCGAGGCGCTCGGGGAGCAGCTGGAGATCCTCGCGCCCGTGCTCGTCGGTGGCGCGGTGCACGCCGGTGGCCAGGCGGATGACGAGCGGGGCGGAGATCCGCACGATCGCGCGCTTCACCGGGCCGCGCTCGGCGGTCATGAGGCTCGCGAAGGCGCGGCGATCGCGGCGCGCAGCGCAGTAGAAGATGCGCCGCGTCGCGTTCTGCAGGCCCTCGCCCCAGCGCTCGGCGTCCTCGACGGCCTTGCGGCGATCGGGGTCGCTCGGGAAGAGCGGGCGCTCGGGGACGAGCTCGTCCAGCGCCCGGGCGATCCAGCGCGTGCCCTGGACGCGGACGCCGCCGGCCTTCAGCGCCGGAACGGCCATCGTCGGGAAGCCCTTGCCGAGCAGGACGAAGGCGTGCGGCCCGGGCAGGAGCTTGACGGCGCGATAGTCGATCGCCTTGTGATCGAGCATGAGCCGCGCGGTGTAGACCGCGTTGGAGCCCGGGAACATGTACAGCCTGACGTTCGACGACATCGACGATCTCCCCGTTTGCGTACCGTCAGTATTGTGATACCGAGGGTATGCAGAGTCAAGGGGCAGCTGCCGCGAGCGGCCCGCTGCCCGGTTCCTGCTGTGGGATGTGCTGGTCGGCGTGGTAGCTGGAGCGCACGAGCGGGCCGGCCGCGATGTGGTCGAAGCCGAGCGCGTAGGCGGCCGCCTCGAGCGCCTTGAACTCGTCGGGGTGCCAGTAGCGCACGACGGGCAGGTGGCGCTCGGTCGGGCGCAGGTACTGGCCGACGGTGAGGACCTGGACGCCGTGCTCGCGCAGGATGCCGAAGGCCTCGACCATCTCCTCGTGCGTCTCGCCGAGGCCGACCATGAGGCCCGACTTCGTCGTCACCGCGTCGCCGCCCATCTCCTTGGCGTTGCGCAGGACCCGGCAGGAGCGCTCGAAGCGCGACCCGCGGCGGGCGACGGGGTACAGGCGCGGCACGACCTCGACGTTGTGGTTGAACACGTCGGGACGCTCGGCGATGACCTTCGCCAGCGGCATCTCCTGGCCGCGGAAGTCGGGCGTCAGGACCTCGACCTTGCAGCGCGGCGCCTGGCTGCGGATCTGGCGGATGACGCCGACGAAGGCGGATGCGCCGTAGTCGGGCAGGTCGTCGCGGTCGACGGAGGTGATGACGGCGTGGCGCAGGCCCATCTTCGCGATCGAGCGGGCGACGCGGGCGGGCTCGAGCGGGTCGTTCCAGGTCGGCTTGCCGGTGCGGACGTTGCAGAAGCCGCAGCGCCGGGTGCACGTGTCCCCGAGGATCATGAAGGTCGCGGTGCCGCGCTCCCAGCACTCGCCGACGTTCGGGCAGGCGGCCTCCTGGCAGACGGTGTGGAGATTCTCGTCCTTGATGAGCTTCGTGAGCTCGCGGTAGCGCTCGCCGCCCGGGGCGGGCACCTTGAACCACGGCGGTTTGCGCTCGCGCAGGGGGCGCACGTCAGGGCCGAGGATCTTCAGGACGTCCATCCCGCCGGGGTTCGAGCGCGAGCGAGTGGAGTGTCTGCGTTCGTCGATCGCCATCGCCGTACCGAGCGTAGCGCGCGGCCTTATCCGGGCGGCCGGCACAGGAAGATGAGGTCGGACGCGAGCAGCCCGTGGCGGGCGGCGCCGTCCGGGCCGGCCTCGGCGTGCATGTCGGCGACCTCGACGGCGAACCCCGCGCCGCGCAGCCGGTCGGCGATGTCGGGGGCGTAGAGGCGGACGTGGTCGTGCTGGAGGAACTCGCGCTCGCGGTCGGCGGGCGCGGTGACCGCCGGGTCCTCGTAGGTCGCGTCGCGGTCGAGCGCCAGCGGGACCATGACGAGGGTGAAGCCCCCCGGCGCCGTGATGCGGAGCAGCTCGGCCATCGCGGCCGCGTCGTCGGGAACGTGCTCGAGGACGTGCGAGCAGAGGATCGCGTCGAAGGCGCCGTCGGGGAGGTCGATCGCCGTCACGTCGAGGCGCAGTTCGACGTCCTGCGCGGGGTCGAGGTCCGTCGTGACGTAGCGCAGCCCGGGGCGCTGCGCCAGGCGCCGGCGCAGGCACCACTCGGGGGAGAAGTGCAAAAGCGAGCGGGCCCCGTCGAGCAGCTCGGGCCGGCGCTGCAGAAGCAGCCACTGCGCGCGGTGGCGCTCATGGGCGCCGCAGCGCCAGCAGAGGGCGTCGGGACGGTTCCAGTCGTCCTTGAACCGGTCGAAGCGGTTGTCGCAGAGCGGGCACTGCACGGCGCTGCCGCGGTGGCGCGCTGTCGCGGCGCGCACGCGGACGGCGTCGCGCAGGCGGCTCATGCGCCGGAGCCTGCGGCCGTGGCGAGCGCGTCCTCTAGCGCGCCGGCGTCGACGTCGACGGCGTCGCGGCCGAAGGCCTCGGCGAAGCGCCGCGCGGCGCTCTCCCGCACGTCGTACGACGACGGCGTCTCTGCGCTCCCGCCGGTCTCCGCGATGACCGAGGTCATCTGCACGCCGGCGAGGCCGCAGGGGATGACCCAGGAGAACGGCTGCAGGTCGTTGGACACGTTGATCGCGAAGCCGTGCGTCGTGACGCCGCGCGACACGTGGACGCCGATCGAGGCGATCTTGCGCTCGCCGGCCCAGACGCCGGTGAAGTCCGGCCCTTCGTCGGGGCGCGCCCGCGCGGGGACGCCGGCGTCGGCGAGCGTGGCGACGATCGCCTCCTCCATCGTGCGCAGGTAGGCGATGACGTCCTCGATGCGCATGATCGGATAGCCGACGAGCTGGCCGGGGCCGTGGTACGTCACGCGCCCGCCGCGATCGACGTCGACGAGGTCGATCCCCTGGGCGAGATACCAGGCCTCCCCCATCGGCAGCTCGCTCGCGTCCGAGCGGCGTCCGCGCGTGTAGACGGGCGGGTGCTCGAGCAGCAGCAGGACGTCGGGGATGCGGTCGCCCTGCCGGGCGGCGCGCACGCGCTCCTGCAGCGCGAGCGCGTCGCGGTACTCGCGCGTGCCGAGGCGGCAGACCCAGAGCTCGTTCGTCGTCATCCGTCCATGATTCCCGATGGGCGCTGGAAGACCCGCAACGTGAGGTCGCGAAACGCGATCGCCGCCGGCGAGAGGTGCCGGCGCGTGCGCGCGGCGAGCGTCACGTCGCGCGTGAGCGCGGGCTCGACGAGCGCCGTCACGGCGACCGGGGCGCCGGCGCCCGTCGCATCCGAGCGCGGGAGGATCGCCACGCCGAGCGAGCTCGCGACGAGGCTGCGGATCCGCCTGCTCTCGTTGGACTCCAGGGCTATGCGCGCCTCGAAGCCGGCCTCCGCGGCGGCCTGGTCGAGCAGCTCGCGCAGCCGCGAGCCCTTGCGGAAGCTGATGAACGCCTCGCCGGCGAGCTCCGCGAGGCGCACGCTCGGCCGTTTCGCCAACGGGTGGGCCGCCGGGAGCACCACGACGAGCTCCTCGCTGACGAGCGGGGCCAGCGTGAGTCCGCGGCTCTGGATGTGCTCGGTGACCGAGAGGAACGCGAGATCGATCTCGTCGACGCGCAGCATCTCGGCGAGCTCCTCGCTGGACTGCTCGCGGACGGTGAGCTCGATCCCCGGATGGTTGCGATGGAAGGACGCGAGCAGCAGCGAGAGGTCGACCGGGCCCATCGTGTGCAGCGCCCCGACCGACAGGCGGCCGGTCTGCACGCCGGCGAGGCTTGCGAGCTCGGCCTGCGCGGCCTCGAGCTCGGCGAGCATCCGGCGCGCGCGCCCGACGAGCAGCTCGCCGGCCTGCGTCATCGCGACGCGCCGCGTGGTGCGCTCGACGAGCTTCACGCCGAGCTCGTCCTCGAGACGGCGGATCTGCTGGGAGAGGGCCGGCTGGGCGATGTGCTCGCGCTCGGCTGCCCGGGTGAAATGGCGCTCGTCGGCGAGCGCGACGAGGTAGCGCAGCTGACGCAGTTCCATAGCCAGAGCTTATGAGTTTCTGCGCAGGTGCGTATTGGAGATCTGGATGAAGGCCCGCCATGATGGGTTGGGCCAGCGCACCTCGCGCCCCGCCAGACCGGCTTCTCCTCCCGTTCCCCGCCGGTCTGGCGGGTGCCGCGGTTTTCTCTCCTCTGCAGTCCCGGCTCACCCCGTCGGCCCTGACCAAGCCGGTGGGTCGCCGGCGGGTCTGCGCATTTCATTGTCTCGGCTTATGAATCTATGCGCCGATGCGTCTTGGACTTCTGGATGGTGGGGGTGCACGATGGTGGAGCACACCCCGCGCTCATCCCCCCGCCAGGTCGACCGTCTCTCCTCCCTCCGTCGGCCTGGCGGAGGCGCGCCCGCCGCCTCAGGCCTCGTAGGCCTCGACGCGCTTCTTGATGTTCGCGAGGAAGCGGGCCGCGAGCGCGCCGTCGAGCGCCCGGTGATCCCACGAGAGGCCCAGGATGACCATCGGCCGGATCGCGATCGCGTCCTCGCCGAAGGCGTCGGTGACGACGACGGGGCGCTTGATGATCGCCTCGACGTCGAGGATCGCGACCTGCGGCTGGCTGATGACCGGCGTCGCCATCATCGATCCGAACTGACCGGGGTTCGTGATGGTGAACGTCGCGCCGCGGACGTCGTCGGGGTTCAGCTGACGCGCGCGGGCGCGGCGGGCGAGATCGCGGATCCGGCGCGAGAGGCCCTCGGGGCTGAGGTCCTGCGCCCCGCGGACGACGGGGACGATGAGCCCGTCCTCGCCGAGCGCGACGGCGATCCCGAGGTTGACCTGCTCGTGAACGGTGTGGACGTCGTCGTCGAGCCACGCGTTGATGAGCGGGAAGTCGACGAGCGCGCCGATCGTGCAGCGCGCGATCAGCGGCAGCGCGGTGATGCTCAGCTGCTTGCGGGCGAGCTCGATGCGCGACACGTCGACCTCGATCCAGGTCGTGCAGGTCGCCGCGGTCTGCTGCGAGCGCTTCATGTGCTCGCCGATCTGCTGGCGCATGCGCGAGAGCGGGCGCCCCTCGGGCGGCGTGTAGGGGCCGCTCGCGGAGCCGCCGGCGCCGGGCCGGTAGGGGCTCTCGATGTGCATCGTCGGCTCGGCGGCGGCGGTGCCCGCCGTCGCCGGGCGCAGACCGCCGTGGGCCTCGACGTAGGCCATGACGTCCTGCTTGCGCACGCGGCCCTCGCGGCCCGTGCCCTCGACCTCGTCGAGGTCGACGTCGTGCTCGTCGGCGATCCGCTGCACGACGGGCGAGTAGCGGCGCGGGGCGCTCGCGCGCCGGCCGGCCCCGGGCGGCGGCGGGTTCGGGGTGCGGCGGGCCGGCGGCGGCGGTGCGGCGGCCCGCGCGGGCGCCGCGGCTGCGGCTGCGGCCGGCGGGGCCGGGTCGTCCTCGGCGCTGTGCGGCTCGCCGGGACGGGCGTCGGTGGCGATGCGCGCAAGCGTGACGCCGACCTCGACGGTCACGCCGACCGCGACGAGGATCTCGATCACGCGCCCGCTCGCGGGCGACGGGATCTCCGTGTCGATCTTGTCCGTCGAGACCTCGCAGATCGTCTCGTCGGCCTGGACCCAGTCGCCGCGCTGCTTGCGCCATTCGATGAGCGTCCCCTCGGCGACGGAGACGCCCATCTGGGGCATCGTCACGTCGACGACGGTCGCCGGATCAGTACTCGAGGAGCTGACGGCAGGCCTCCCTCACGCGGTCGACGGATGGCAGCACCGCGGCTTCCAGCGGCGGCGAGAACGGGATCGGGATGTCGGGCGAGGCGACGCGCACGACGGGGCCGTCGAGGTCCTCGAAGGCGTGCTCGGCGATGAGCGCCGCGACCTGGGCGCCGGCGGCGCAGGTCTGGTTGGCCTCGTCGACGATGACGACCTTCGAGCACTCGTGGACGGCGTCGAGGATCGCCGCCTCGTCGAGGGGGACGAGCGAGCGCAGGTCGAGGACCATGATCGACGCGCCGTCGAGGTCGAGCGTCGCCTCCAGGGCGGTGTGGACCATCGCGCCGTAGGTGATGACGACGAGGTCGGAGCCCTCGCGCGCGACGCGGGCCCGAAACGGCGTCTCGTAGGAGCCCTCCGGCACCTCGCCCTTCACGCGGCGATAGAGATTCTTGTGCTCCATGAAGATGACGGGGTTGGGATCGCGGATGCTCGCGATGATCAGGCCCTTGGCGTCCTCGGGCGTGCTCGGCGCCACGACCTTCAGCCCCGGCGAGTGCATGAACCACGCCTCGGGGTTCTGGGAGTGGTAGGGGCCGCCGGAGAAGCCGCCGCCGCTGGGCAGCCGCACGGTGATGTTCACCGGCAGGCCCTGGCGGTAGAGCATCTTGCCCGCGACGTTGATGATCTGGTCGAAGCCGCAGGACACGAAGTCGGCGAACTGCATCTCGCAGACCGGGCGCAGGCCGACGACCGCTGCGCCGACGGCCGTGCCGACGATCCCGGACTCCGCCAGCGGCGTGTCCATGACGCGATCGGCGCCGAACTCCTCGAAGAAGCCGTCGGTGACCTTGAAGGCGCCGCCGTAGACGCCGATGTCCTCGCCCATGAGCAGGACGCGGTCGTCCTCGCGCATCTCCGTCCGCAGGCCGTCGGAGATCGCCCGCAGATACGTCATCTCGGTCATGACGTTGCGCCCTTGAAGCCGCTCCAGGGCGCCTCGCCGTCCTCGAGCAGGATCTCGTCGGCGTCGCGCGGGTGAAAGAGGCGGTCGGTGACCGTCGTGGGGTCGGGCATCGGGCCCGCGAGCGCGACCTTCGTCGCGGCGTCGACCTCGGCGAGGACCTCGGCGCGCATCGCGTCGACGTCGACGCCGATCTGCGACACCCGTGCGCTCTGGCGGTCGATCGGGTCCTTCTTGCGCCACTCGTCGACGAGCGTCTTGGGGACGTACTTCATGTCGTCGTGCGCGCCGTGGCCGTGCATGCGCATCGTCACGGCCTCGATGAGCGTCGGGCCGCCGCCGGTGATCGCGCGCTCGCGCGCGGCGCGGGTCGCCTCGAACATCGCCTCGACGTCGTTTCCGTCGACGCTCACGCCGGGGAAGCCGTAGCCCGCCGCGCGCTGCACGGGGTTGACGGCGAACTGCTGGTCGATCGGCGTCGAGTACGCGAACTGGTTGTTCTCGAGGATGAAGATCACGGGGAGGTTCTGCACGCCGGCCCAGTTCATCGCCTCGTGGAAGTCGCCGCGCGACGTCGAGCCGTCGCCGAACCACGTCAGCGCGCAGCGCGCCTCGCCGCGGAGCTTGAAGGCCATCGCCATGCCCGCGGCGACGAGCATCATGTCGGGGAGCATCGAGACCATCCCGACGCAGCCGGTGCGGTAGTCGCCGAAGTGCACGTTGCCGTCGCGCCCGCTCGTGACCCCGGCCTCGCGGCCCATGTACTGGCTGAGGATCGTCGCGGGCTCCACGCCGCGCACGATGTGCGCGCCGAGGTCGCGGTGCAGCACGCAGAGGCGGTCGGCCGCCGCCATCGCCCAGGTCGCGCCGACGGAGACGGCCTCTTGGCCGAAGCCGTCGTAGAACGAGCCGGGGACCTTGCCCTGCCGGTAGAGGTTCATCGCGCGCTGCTCGATCGTGCGCATCGAGAGCATCGCGCGCAGCAGTCCGACCCGGTCCTCCGGTGTCAGGTGCGTGGACGGGCTCTGGAGGCCGGCGGTCCTCGGACCGCTCGGAACATCCGTGCTGCTGGTCGCCATCGTCGCCTTTCTCTTCGGGCGGTCGAGGAGGGATCTCCTCCTCACCTTTTCGGCATCCGAGCGGGATCTCCGCGCATGATGCTTGCCTGTATGGCCGAGGGTACAAGGTACGTAGGCTGGTCGGCATGAACGCGGGCGTGTACGGCAGACGCGGGGGGTTGCGCAGGCTGCGCTGGAAATTGCGCGGCGCGCAGCTCTGGCCCGCGTTCGCCGTCGCCACGGTGCTCGAGATGTTCCTCCTGCACTGGCTGCCGCTCGCGGGCGAGCGGACCGGTTTCGTGGGGGCGCTGCTGCTCGCCGGCTGCCTCAACAGCATCGCCGTGGCGCTGCTGGGCGGGCTCGGCGGCGTGGCGCTGCGCCGGCGCCGTCCGGACCTGCCGAAGGTCGTCGCCGACAACTATGCCGGCACCGCGGCGCTGGGCGCGGTCGCGATCGCCTTCGTCGCCGTCGGGCTCGCCCACCGGCCGGAGATCGCCGACGAGCACGCCGAGTTCGCCCGGCAGCAGGTGGCAGTGCAGCGCTGGGTGCGCGACCACGGCGATGGCTTCGCCCGCGCCCGCGTCGGCTCGGCGACGACGCTGCGCGTCGAGCGCGACCTGTACCGCACGTGCGTGCCCGAAAGCGACCCGCGCCGGTGGCTGTGCCTCATCGTCGAGACGTCCGCGTCGCCGCCGCACGTCACGCGCGACCCCAACCGCGAGTCCAACGCCTCGTTCAATCCGCGCGGGGGCTTCAGGTGAGCGGCCGAACTGCCGATACAGCCCGAATATGGGCAGTACCCGTGCAGTTTTCGCATCGATCGGCGTCAGCGTCTCGCTCGTTGCGGCCGCGGCGCTCTCGCTCTTCGCGGTGAGCGTCGTCATCGCCTTCGGCGGCTGGTCGGCCGGCATGGGCGACTCCGGGTCCGCCACGACGCTCGTCTTCGGAGCGAGCGACCCGATGCCCGCGAAGACCGTGCACAGCGCCAAGGCCGTGCTCGCCCCCGTCGTCCTGCGCGCCGCCAGACCGGCGCCGCGGCGCGCCGCCGCCCCGCCGCGCGCGCGCGCCGTCGCGCAGCGCGGCAGCGACGCCCACGCGCGCGTCATCAGCCACGCGGTCATCTCCAGCGTCCCGCCCAAGCCGGTCATCCGGCAGCCGCCGGCGCCGGCGGCTGCGCCGCACATCACCGCGACCGGCGACGGCGTGCGCCGCGTCGGCGAGGACCTGAGCTCCACCGCGCACAGCACCGGCAAGGCCCTCGCGGACGTCACCGCGCCGCTCGGGCCGCCCGTCAGCGCCGCCGTCCAGAAGGTGCTCGACCTCGTGGCCGCGCTGCTGCGGCGCACGACGAACGGTCTCGGCGGCACGCTCGACGCCGTCGGGCAACGCTAGCTACCAGATCAGCGTCACGTCGTACGTGCGCAGCGCCTCGTCGTGCGACACGAGCGCCGCCCCCTCGAGCGTGGCCTGCGCAACGAGCACCCGGTCGAACGGGTCACGATGGTGCGGCGGGAGATGCTCGACGGCCGCAGCGTGCTCGACGCTCATCGCCAGCGGCTGAACGCCCGCGCCGAGCAGCAGCGAGAGGTATTCCGCGGGCACTTCGAGCTTGCCGAGCGAGCGCTTGATCGCGATCTCCCAGACGACGGCCGCGCTGAGCAGGACGACGTTGGCGCTGTCGGTGAGGTGACGGCGCGCGCGCTCTCCCAGGCGCTCGTCGCCGCTGAGGAACCACAGCGCCGCGTGCGTATCGAGCAGGAGCTTCAACGCGCGCCGAACGCCTCGGCGATGTCGTCAGGCAGATCGTCGAAGTCGTCGGCGAGGACGATGCGGCCGCGCAGGGCGCCGTGGACGGTTGCGAGCGCATTCGTGTTGCGGACCGCCACGAGGCGGGCGACCGGCCTGCCGTTGCGAGCGATGACGATGTCCTCGCCCGCCTCCGCGCGCTCGACGAGCTGCGAGAGCTTGGTCTTCGCCTCGTGCATGCCGACCTGGGCCATGCATGCGACGGTAGCAGTATCTAGCTAGATTAGCTAGATGGCCTGGAACGCGAGCGCCAGCGGCTGCTCGAGCAGCGCGCGGATGCGGGCGAGGAACTGCGCGGCGTCGGCGCCGTAGAGGATGCGGTGGTCGCAGGCGAGCGTGACGCCCATCGTGTGGCGCGCGACGAGCGCCCCGTCGCGGACGACGGCCCGCGGCGCGAGCGCGCCGACGGCGAGGATCGCCGCCTGCGGCGGGTTGATGACCGCCGTGAAGTCCGTGACGCCGTACATGCCGAGGTTCGAGACGGTGAACGTGCCGCCGCTGAGCTCGGGCGGCGTCACGCTGCCGGCGCGGACGCGCTCGGCGAGCGCGCGCGTCTCGCGCGCGATCTCGTGCAGCGACTTGCGGTCGGCGTCGAAGACCGTCGGCACGACGAGCGCGTCGGGCGCGGCGACGGCGACGCCGACGTTCACGCGGCTGTGCAGCTCGAAGCGGCCGTCGCGGTAGCTGCCGTTCGCGCGCGGGAACTCGCGCAGCGCGAGCGCGCAGGCCTTGACGACCATGTCGTTGTAGGACGGGACCTCGTCGCCGAGCGTCTTGAGCTCGGCGCGCAGCGCAACGCAGCGCTCCATGTCGATCTCGCTGCGCAGCGTGAACTCGGGCACGGTGGCCTTTGACTCGGCCATCCGCCGCGCGATGAGCTGCTGTGTGCGGGTGAGCTCCTGGACCGTGACGTCGCCCTTGGCCGTGCCGGACTCGGCGGATGCGGGTGCGGGTGCGGGTGCGGGCGCCGGTGTGGATGCGGGTGCGGGCGGTGCGGCGGGGGCCGCGGCCGACGGCTCGGCGTGCTCGACGTCGGCCTTCACGACGCGCCCGCCGGGTCCGCTGCCGGCGATCTGATGCAGGTCGATGCCGCGCTCGCGGGCGATGCGCCGCGCGATCGGCGAGGCCTTCACGCGACCGGATGTCGCGGCCGGCGCCGGCGCGGCCGGTACGGCGGGCGGCGCGGGCGGGGGTGGGGTCGAGGCCGCGGGAGCGGCGGGAGCGGCGGCGGGAGCGGCGGGGGCGTCGCCGTTGGAGCCCCCGTCGAGGCGCGCGATGACCGTGCCGATCGGCAGCGTCTCCCCGGCCGCCGCGACGATCGACAGCACGCCGGCCGCGTCGGACTCGTACGTCAGCGTCGCCTTGTCGGTCTCGATCTCCGCCAGCGGCTCACCACGGGCGACCTCGTCGCCGTCGGACTTCAGCCACTTGAGGATCGTCCCCTCCTCCATCGAGTCCGACAGGCGCGGCATGACGATCTCGGCCAACGCCGCTCAGCGCTCCCCGACGCTGTGCAGCACGGCGTCGATGATCTGCTGCTCGTGCGGGAAGGCGATCTGCTCCAGCGGCTTGGAGTACGGCATCGGCACGTCGGCGCCGGTGACGCGCTCGATCGGCGCGTCGAGGTCGTCGAAGGCCTGCTCGGTGATGAGCGCGGCGAGGTTCGCGCCGACGCCGCCGTGCGGCCAGCCCTCCTCGACGATGACGCAGCGGTTGCACTTGCGCACCGACGCGAGGATCGTGTCGAGGTCCAGCGGGCGCAGCGTGCGCGGGTCGATGACCTCGGCCTCGATCCCATGCTTGTCGCTCAGCGTCCTGGCGGCGCGGGCGGCGGTGAGCGCCATGCGCGAGATCCCGACGATCGTGACGTCGCTGCCCTCGCGGCGGATCGCGGCCTCGCCGAAGCGCACGGTGAAGTCCTCGTCGTCGGGCACCTCCCCGCGCTGGCCGTAGAGGTACTCGTGCTCGATGAACACGACCGGGTTGTCGTCGCGGATCGCGGACTTCAGCAGGCCCTTGGCGTCGGCGGCGGTCGTCGGGACCGCGACGAGCAGGCCGGGCACGTGGAGGAAGAGCGCCTCCCAGGAGTGCGAGTGCGTCGGGCCGAGCTGGTGGCCCGCGCCCTGCGGCATCCGCACGACGAGCGGGACCTTCACCTGGCCGCCGAACATGTAGCGGATCGTCGCGGCGTGGTTGACGATCTGGTCCATCGCCAGCAGCGAGAAGTTGATCGTCATGAGCTCGACGACCGGCCGCAGGCCCGTCATCGCCGCCCCGACGCCCATGCCGACGATCGTGTTCTCCGAGATCGGCGTGTCGCGCACGCGCCTCTCGCCGAACTCCTCGAGCAGGCCGGCGGTGACCTTGAACGCCCCGTTGAACACGCCGATGTCCTCGCCCATGAGCAGGACGTTCGGGTCGCGCGCCATCTCCTCGCGCAGGGCGGCGTTCAGTGCCTCGCGGTAGCGCATGACGGCCATCAGTCGGCGTCCGCGCGGGCGGCGTCGGAGGGCGTCTGCGTCGCGGCGTGCTCGTCGGAGAAGGGCAGGTCGGCGCTGTCCATCCCGCGCTCGTCCTCGCCGCGGTGCGGCGTCGGCGTGCGCTCGTCGACGGAGTACCAGCCGCGGACCTGGTCGCCGAGGACGTAGATGTCGTCGTAGAGCGCGTTGGGCCCGGGGTGCGGCGACGCGTCGGCGAACGCGACGGCCGCGTCGACGCGCGCGATCGCGTCGTGGTCGACCTGCGCGCGCGAGTCGTCGTCGAGGATGCCGGCCGCGACGAGCTGGTCGCCGAAGACGACGAGCGGGTCGCGCTTGCGCCACTCGTCGACCTGCTCCTTCGTGCGGTACTCCTCGGGGTCGGCCATCGAATGGCCCCGGAAGCGGTAGGTCAGCGCCTCGACGAGCACCGGCCGGCGCTCGTCGCGCGCGATCCGCAGCGCCTCGGAGGTGACGTCGTAGGTGTCCAGGACGTCCATGCCGTCGCAGCGCATCCCGGGGACGCCGAAGCCCTCGCCCTTGCGCAGGAGGTCGGTCATCGCGGAGTGGCGCTCGAGCGACGTGCCCATGCCGAAGCGGTTGTTCGTGATCATGAAGACGACCGGCAGGCGCCAGAGCGCGGCGAGGTTCATCGTCTCGCCGAACGTGCCCTGGTTGGACGCGCCGTCGCCGAACTGGCAGAGCGTCGCCTCGTCGAGGCCGAGGTAGTCCGACGCCAGCGCGAAGCCCGCGGCGATCGGGAGGTTGCCGCCGACGATCCCGTAGCCGCCCATGAAGCGCTTCTCGAGATCGAACATGTGCATCGAGCCGCCGCGGCCCTTGCAGAGCCCGTCGACGCGCCCGAAGAGCTCGGCCATGACGCGGTTGGGGTCGCTGCCGCGCGCGAGCGTGTGGCCGTGGGAGCGGTACGTCGAGATGAGGTAGTCGGCGTCGCGCAGCGCGCGCGTGGAGCCGACGATCGTCGCCTCCTCGCCGATCGCGAGATGCAGGAAGCCGCCGACCTTGGCCTTGGCGTACATCTCGCCGGCGCGCTCCTCGAAGCGGCGGATGAGCGTCATCGTCTGCAGCCACTCGCGCGCGACGTCCGGCTCCGGCAGGCCGGCGTGCTCGGCGGTGTCCGCGACGTGCTCTGCCATCCGCGACTAGCGTACCGGGCATGCCCCGGCGTCCCGATGCACCGGATTGCGATGCGATCAGGACGGAGGGGATCACGCGGCGGCGCCTCGTCACAGGCGCGGCCGCCGCCGTGGCCGCGGGCACGCTCGGCGGCAGCGCCGCGGGGGCCAAGCGCCCGGCCGCACGCCGGCGTACGCGCCGGCGCGAGGACGTCGTGGTCGTCGGCGGGGGCCTCTCTGGGCTGATCGCGGCGCGCGAGGTCGCGCGCGCCGGGCACTCCGTCGCGGTGCTCGAGGCGCGCGGCCGGGTCGGCGGGCGGATGTTCGACCGGACGATCGCCGGCGGCGAGGTCGTCGACCTCGGCGCGGAGTTCATCGGCCCGACGCAGAACCACATCCGCGCGCTCGTCGACGAGCTCGGGATCGAGACGTTTCCCGCCTACGCCGATGGCAGGAGCGTCTACCTCGCGGCCGGGCGCCGCACCGTCTACGCCCCCGACGGCCCCACCGGCTTCGCGCCGCCGGACCCCGCCGCGCTCGCCGACCTGCTGCTGATCGTCCCGCGGCTGGACTCGATGTCGCTGCGCGTCCCGGTCGGCGCCCCGCACACCGCGCCGGGCGCGGCCGAGCTCGACGCGCAGTCGCTCGGCGACTGGATCCGCCGCAGCTCGACCGGCGGCAAGGCCTTCGCGAACATCGCGAAGGCCGCGACGCGCCCGATCTTCGGCGCCGAACCGCGCGAGATCTCCCTGCTGTTCGCGCTGTTCTTCATCGCGGCGTCGGGCGACGAGCGCACTCCGGGCACCTTCGAGCGCAACTTCAGCACGCGCAACGGCGCCCAGCAGGACCGCATCGACGGGGGCACGCAGCAGATCGCCGAGCGCGTCGCGCAGCGGCTCGGCCGGCGCGTCGCGCGCAACACGCCGGTGCGCCGGCTCGTCGCTCAGAGCGGCTACGTCGACGTCGTCTCCGACCGCTACGTCAACCGGGCGCGCCGGGTCATCGTCGCGCTGCCGCCGGCGCTCGCGGGGCGCATCCGGTACGAGCCCGCGCTGCCCGCGCTGCGCGACGGCCTCATGCAGCGCATGCCGCAGGGCAACCTCGTCAAGGTCCAGGCCGTCTACGCGCGCCCGTTCTGGCGTGCCGACGGTCTCAGCGGCACGGCGATCGCCGACGACGGCCCGTGCAACGTGATCTTCGACAGCTCGCCGCGGTCGGGCACGCCCGGCGTGCTGCTCGGCTTCATCGGCGGCGACGAGGCGCGCGCCTTCGTCCGCCTGCCGGCCACCGCCCGGCGGGCCGCCGCCCTGGAGAGCTTCGCTCGCGCATTCGGGCCGCTCGCGCGCGATCCGATCGACTTCCTCGAGGCCGACTGGGCCGGCGACCCGTGGGCGCGCGGCTGCCCGGTGGGCATCGCCCCGCCGGGACTGCTGACGACCTGCGGCCCGGCGCTGCGCGAGCCCGTCGGGCGCATCCACTGGGCGGGGACGGAGACTTCGACGTACTGGAACGGCTACATGGACGGCGCGATCCGCGCCGGCGAGCGCGCCGCGCGCGAGGTCCTGGAAGCGCTGTAGCCCCAGGTACGATCCCGGCGTGCTGCCGACCGACCACCTCCTGGCCTTCGTCCTCATCGCCGTCGTGCTGATCCTCGTGCCCGGCCCGAGCGTGCTCTTCGTCGTCACCCGCTCGCTGACGCTCGGCCCGAAGGCCGGCCTGGCGACCGTCCTGGGCAACGCCGCCGGCGTCTACGTCCAGGTCATCGCCGTCGCTCTCGGCGTCGGGACGCTCGTGCAGGAGTCGATCCACGTCTTCACGGCGATCAAGCTCGTCGGCGCCGCCTACCTCGTCTACCTCGGCGTGCAGACGTTCCGCCACCGCCGCTCGCTCGCCGCCGCGCTCGACGCGCCGGTCGAGCGCAAGCAGGTGCACAGGATCGTCGCCGACGCGTTCGTCGTCGGGATCTTCAACCCGAAGGTCATCGTCTTCTTCGTCGCGATCCTGCCGCAGTTCGTGGAGCGGTCGTCGGGCGCGGTGCCGCTGCAGCTGCTGACGCTCGGCGCGGTCTTCTGCCTGCTCGCGCTGGTCTGCGACAGCATGTGGGCGCTCGCGGCGGGCGCGGCGCGGGCATGGCTCGTGGGCTCGCCGCGGCGCCTGCAGGCGATCGGCGGAACCGGCGGCGTCGTCATGATCGGCCTCGGCGCGGGCCTGGCGCTCACCGGCCGCAAGGACTAGGACTCGCCCCAGCGGGCGAGGAACTCCCCCTCGTCGAGGCCGGCGAGGTCCTCGCGCAGCCGGCGGGCCTGGCGGGCCGCGTCGGGCGCGGCCAGGTCCCAGAAGAGCACGACCTCCCCCGAGGCCACCTCGACGACCTCGAGATGGTCGATCCGCGACGGGTCGAGGCTCGCGGGGCGGCGGCTGGAACGCGTGTGCAGCAGCCGGTAGCTGCGGTTGGCCCTCATGCAGGCAACGTAGCTCGCCGCGAGCGGCGATGCGCCGTCCGTCAGAGGCTGCTGCGGAAGGTGATCCGCGTGCAGCCGTGCAGCTTGTACTTCTTCTGCGAGCGGTGGCTGAGGAAGATCAGTGGCTTCTTGTTCGCGCACGTGATCGTGCCGCGCCCGAAGTGCGCGTGGATCCAGTCGGCGCCGCCGCCCGACGTGATCGTGTTCGTGCCGTGGCTCGCGTAGATGTGGTCCCTGCCGGGGCCGCCCTTGATGACGTCCTTCTGTGTCGTCGGCTGGCCGGAGGGCTTGTAGTCGCCCCACATGACATCGCCGACCTTGCCCGCCGTGATCGTGTCGTCGCCGTGTCCGCCGAGCAGCTCGTTGTGCTTGTTCTTCAGCCCCTGCAGCGGCGTCTCCTGGTCGTTGCGGTTGATGATGAGCTTGCCGTTGATCTTCGGCCACTCCTTGTGGCTCGCCTTCTTGGCGGCGGGCGCCACGGCGACGAGCGCCGGGACCAGCAGTGCCGCGCTCAGGACGGTGGCAACGGTGATGTGCGTGGTCTTTCGCATGGCGCAGAGGCTACGCGGTCAGCGCGCGCGCCACGCCATCGAGCGCGTCCTCGCCGTGGAAGACGCGCCCGTCGGGCAGCCAGAGCGCTGGGACGTCGCGGATGCCGCGGTCCTCGGCGAGCGCGGTCGCGTCCTCGAGCGCCGTCGCGATCGACTGCAGCGACGCCCCCTTGAGGATCGCCCGCGGGTGCATCTCGCAGGCCGCGCCGGCGATCAGGACGCTGTCGGGCGCCCCGAGGTCGCGCCCGGCGGCGAACGCCTGGCGGAAGGCGGCGAGCGAGAAGGCGACGGCGCGCCCGATCTGGCGGGCGTAGGTCGCCGCGCGCATCGCGAAGGCGGTATCGGAGGGGAATGGGTCCGGCCAGCGGACGGGCTGCAGGTCGCGGCGCGCGGCGGCGCGCTCGATGCGGTCGAAGAACGCCTCGCGGTCGGTCTGGCAGCGGAAGCCCTCGAGTGTGTCGGCGCCCGGCAGCCGTGTCGACGAGATCGGGATCCACTCGGCCGCCGGCAGCAGCGAGATGATCCGCTCCGCGACGAGGTAGGCCTCCGGGCTGGCGAGGTCGAAGTAGAAGGCGGGCCGCGGGCAGGCTTCGAGCTCCACGCCCTCAACCGTAGCCGGGGCTGGAGTGTTACTCGTCGGCGGCGAAGACGCGCCAGCGCCCGGCCCGCGCGACGAGGCGCGCCCGGGCACTCGCCGGCAGCGCCGGCCGCGCGCCCGCCAGGCGCGCCGGCGCGCGGAAGATCGTCGCCGGCGGCGTCCAGCGCGGCTTCGCCCGCGTCGACACGGTCGGGCCGCGGACGTCCGCGAGGCGGGCGCGCAGCTCCCAGGCGAGCGCGGTCTGGACGAAGGGGTTGACGACCGCCTTGCCGCGGGCGCGGATGCGCTCGGGGCCGCCCGCCCGCTGCACCGCGGTGCGCAGCTGCGCCAGCTGCGCCTCCTGCTTGCGGCCGACGCCGAGCAGGCGCCAGTCGGCGCGCGCCGGGACGAACGCGAACAGCGCGAGCGCGACGGCCGTGCCGGCGAGCAGCAGGTGCCGTGGCCGGGCGCCGATGCGCCGCACCGCGTCGCCGAAGCCGGCCCCCGCGACGACGCACATGATCGCCGCCGCGACGATGACGTAGCGCCGGCGCCCGGCGAAGCCCTGCTCGGCCAGGAGCGCGACGACGGTGATCCACCCGGCCGCCAGCGCGGCGAGCCACAGCAGCGCCCGGTCGCGGCGGCGCGCGGCGAGCGCCACGGCGGCGAGCGCCAGGAGGAGGATCGGCAGGATGACGGCGTCGCCGGCGCGCTCGATGACGGTCAGCGTCGGGGAGGCGGTCTTCGAGGCGCTGCCGGGCGGCGCGGTCCGCGCGATGTTGCCCGCCTCCAGCGCGTCGCCCGACCCGAGCCAGTCCAGGCCGAGCCAGACGATGGGCGCCACGGCGACGAGCGCCCCGATCTGCGCCGCGCGTGCGAGCGCCGCGGTGCGGCCGCCGCGCGCCAGCAGGTACGCGCCGTAGAGCCCGGTGAAGAGCCAGATCTCGGGGCGCAGCAGCCCCGCGAGCGCGCCGAGGCCGAGGGCGACCCGCGGGCGCTCGCGCAGGTGCTGGTCGATCGCGCCGAGCACGAGCGCGAGCAGCAGCGGCTCCGACGAGCCGCGCAGCGCCGTCACGAAGAAGTCCGTGCTCACGGCAAGCCCGCCGACCGCCACGACGCCGCCCAGCGGGCTGCCGCCGACGCGCGCGGCGATCCGGTGGGCGAGCACGAGGGCGACGAGCGCGGCGGCGCGCACGAGCGCGAGCCACACGTCGGGGGCGAGGTTGCCGAACGGCGTCAACGGCGCCACGAGCAGGACCGGCAGCGGCTTCCAGGACGGCCCACCTGTCGTGTGGAGGTCGAGGTGGACGAGCTCGCGGCCCCAGACCATCCAGGCCCACGGATCGAAGCCCAGCGGCGCGGCGACGAGGACGCTCAGCGCGCCGAGGAGGGCGCAGGCGGCGAGCGCCTGTAGGAGGCCGCGATCGGACTGCGCGTCCGCCCGGGCGAACACGGATCCGGGGTCAGCCGTGGATGAGCCAGCCGTCGGCGTCGCGGGCGGCCTCCATGACCGCCTCCGACAGCGTCGGGTGGCCGTGCACGATGCGGGCGACCTCGGCGAAGCCGCCCTCGAGCGCGCGGACGTTCACGAGCTCCTGGATGAGCTCCGTCGCCTTCGTCCCGACGATGTGCCCGCCGAGCAGCTCGCCGTAGGTCCGGTCGCCGATGATCTTCACGAGGCCCGTCCGATCGCCGTAGACCGTGCCCGCGCCGACCGCGCCGAAGGCGAGCCTGCCGACGACGACGTCGTGGCCCGCGTCGATCGCCTGCTGCTCGGTGAGGCCGAAGCTCGCGACGTTCGGGGAGCAGAAGGTCGCGCGCGGGATGTCGACGTAGTCGATCGGGTGCGTCTCCAGGCCGGCGGCGTCCTCGACGGCGATGATGCCCTCGTCGGAGGCCTTGTGCGCGAGCGCGGGGCCGGGGACGAGGTCGCCGATCGCGTAGACGCCGGCGAGCGACGTGCGCAGCGCGCCGTCGACCGCGACGAGACCGGAGTCGGTGAGCGTGATCCCGGCCTCCTCGAGGCCGAGGCCCTCGACGTCGGGCGCACGGCCCGCGGCGATGACGAGCCAGTCGGCCTGCAGCGCCTCGTCGGCGACGGTGAACGAGCAGCTCGCCTCGCCCGAGACGACGTTCTGGACGAAGACCCCGGTGCGGACGGTGATGCCCTGCTTCTTGAAGCCGCGGTCGGCGATCTTCGAGATGTCGGCGTCCTCGGCCGGCAGGACGCGGTCGAGGCCCTCGAAGAGCGTCACGTCGCTGCCGAGGCGGGCGTAGGCCGAGGCGATCTCGGTGCCCGACGGGCCGGCGCCGACGACCGCGAGCGTCGCGGGCAGGTCGGTGAGCGCCCAGGCCTCCTCGGTGCCGATGACGCGCCCGCCGAACTGCGTCCCGGGCAGTGGCTTCTTCACCGAGCCGGTCGCGAGGATGACGGTCGTCGCCGTGATCTCCGTGCCGTCGAAGTTGCCGCCGACCTTGACGTTGGCGTCGTCGGTGACCGAGCCGTGGCCCTCGATGACGTCGATCCCGTTCTTCTTCATGAGCCCGGCGACGCCGCCCGTGAGCGTCTTGACGACCTTCATGCGGCGCGCGCCGACGGCGGTGAAGTCGACCTCCGGCGTGCCGACGGTGATGCCGAAGTCGCCGGCGCCGCGGATCTCCGTCAGGACGTCGGCGACGCGCAGGACGGCCTTCGCCGGGATGCAGGCGTAGTTCAGGCAGCGCCCGCCGATCTGGTCGGACTCGACGACCGCGGTGCGCATGCCGAGCTGGGCGGCCCGGATGGCGGCGACGTAGCCGCCCGGCCCCGAGCCGATGACGATGCAGTCATAGGACGATTCGGCCATGACTCGACCCTATCGAGTCGGCCGGGCAGGCATCTGGAGTCGCGCCATCGGCCGCACGAGCTTCCAGAACAGCCACCCCATGAGCCCGATCGCGACGGCGCAGACGACCCCCTGCCACCACTTCTGGACGCCGATGAGGTAGAGCGAGAGGAAGACGATCTGCAGGCCGAGGATCGTCTGGAAGCCGAGCACGGCCCAGTACTGGCGCAGGAGCATCCCGACGCCCGCCATGACGAGCAGCGCCGTCGTGACGGCGGTCGTGACGACCGGGTCGCCGCTGGCGCCCGCGAGGTCCTTGCCGCTGAGGGCGGTGAGGATGTTGCCGACGGCGAAGACGAACGCGACGCCGGCGGCGAAGGTCACGATGCCGGGCCGCTCGCCGGGCGCGAGCGGCTCGAGCTCGGCGCGGATCGCGTCGTCGCGGGCGCGCCCACGGGCGTAGCCGCGGCGCAGCCCGTCCTCCTCGGGCTCGGACTCCGGCGGCGGCAGCGCGGCGGGCGCGGGCGGCGGGGCGAGCGTCGGCGGCGGCGTCCGGCGCCCGCGCTTGCGGCTACGGGAGCCCATGGGCGAGCTCTGAGTCGAGCACGGCGCGCAGGGCGGCGGCGGCGGCGCGCGGGTCGGCGGCCGCGGCGATCGCGCGCACGACGGCGATCCGGCGCGCGCCGGCCGCGAGGACCGCGCCGGCGTTGCCCGCGTCGATGCCGCCGATCGCGAAGAACGGGACCGTCGCGTGCGCGGCCGCGTGCGCGACGAGCTCGAGGCCGACGGCGGCGCGGCCGGGCTTCGTCGGCGTCGCGTGGACGGGGCCGACGCCGATGTAGTCGGCGTCGCCGGCCCCCGCGATGTCCGCGGGCGAATGCGTCGAGCGGCCGACGAGCGCCTGCGGGCCCGCCAGCGCGCGCGCCCGCCCGGCGCCCATGTCGTCCTGGCCGACGTGGCAGCCGTCGGCGCCCGCCGCACCGACGAGATCGGGACGGTCGTTGAGGATCAGCAGCGCGCCGGCGTCGTCGCAGAGCCGGCGCGCGACCGCCGCGGCGGCCAGCAGCTCCTCGTCGCCGGCGGTCTTGTCGCGCAGCTGCACGATGTCGACGCCCCCGGCGAGGGCCGGGCCGAGGACGTCGGAGAGCGCGCGGCCGCCGGGCTGCGTGTCGCAGACGAGGTACAGCCGAGCCTGGTGCAGCAGTGTGCGGCGCGCGCCGAGGTCGAGCACCGAGCGATCAGCCGCGGTGTAGGCGCAGGGCCGGGAGCAGCTCGGCCAGGACCGCGAAGTCGTCGTCCTGCGTCCACACGGCAAGGTCATGCACGACGGCCGTCGATGCGATGATCGCGTCCATGGCCCCGGCGCGTCGTCCGCCCGCCCGGGCGGTGGCGAGGAGGTCACCGAGGCACTCGGCGACATCCTCGTCGTAGGGCAGCGCGATGAAGCCGCGCGATCGTGCCAGCGTCGCTTCGCGCAGCGTTCGCAAGGGCCCGTGCGGAGCACGGCGCACGCCGACGATCAGCTCGGTCAGCGTTGCGACGGAGATCCGAGCATCGCCCTGCGGCGGATCACCGAGCGGCCTGCGCTGCTCGGCCGCGACGAAGATGCTCGTGTCTGCGAGGTAGCCGGACGTCATGTGAGGAGGTCATCCGTGGTCAACCCGACGTCGAAGTCCGAGGCGTCCGAGGTGATGTCCAGCTCTGCGGCGAGCTCGCTCACGGCAGAGAGGTCGGCGAGCAGGAGCGCCGACGGGCGCCGTTCGCTGCGCGTCGATCGCGGAACGATGTCTGCCACCGCCCGGCCGTGAACGGTCAGCACGACCCGCTCGCCGCTCTCGACGGCCGCGATGACCCGTGCCGTGTGGTTGCGAAGCTCTCGAACAGAGACGTCCATCGAAGTGTGGCACAGCGTAGCACGAGCCCGTCGTCTCGCGATCGGTACATGGGCGGCCGAGCCTCTAGGATTGAAGGTCTAACGGGAGCCCGTGACCGCGGGCTGAGAGGGCCTCACGCCGACCGTCAACAGCTGATCCGGGTCATGCCGGCGAAGCGAGGTGTCATGCCGCAGGACGCAACAGCATCGAACGTCGTCGTCATCGGCGGCGGCGCCATCGGGCTCTCCGTCGCCTGGCGCGCCGCCCAGCGCGGGCGCGCGGTCTGCGTCGTAGAGCGCGGCGAGCTCGGTGCCGGAACCTCGCACGTCGCCGCGGGCATGCTCGCCCCGGTGACCGAGGCCGACGCCGGCGAGCTCGCGCTGCTCGAGCTCGGGCTGCGCAGCGCGCGCGCCTGGCCGGCGTTCGCGCACGAGCTGGCCGCCGCCTCCGGCGCCGACCCCGGCCTGCGCCGCTGCGGCGCGCTCGTCGTCGCCCGCGACGGCGACGAGGCCGCCGCGCTCGAGCGCGAGCTCGCGCTGCGTCTCGAGCTCGGCCTCGACGTCCAGCGCCTGCTGCCGAGCGCCGCGCGGCGCCTGGAGCCCGCGCTCGCGCCGACCCTGCGCCTCGCCCTCGCCGTGCCCGGCGACCACGCGGCGGACCCGCGCGCGCTCGTGCTCGCGCTCGCCGAGGCCGCGCGCCGCGCCGGCGCGCAGCTGCGGACGGGCACGACCGTCGCCGGGCTGCGCGCCGAGCATGGGCGCATCACCGGCGTCGAGCTCGCCGGCGGCGAGTTCGTCGCGGCGGGCGAGGTCGTCGTCGCCGCCGGCGCCTGGAGCGCCGCGATCGCGGGGCTGCCGGCCGTCGCGCTGCGACCGGTCAAGGGCCAGATCGTGCGCCTGCGCGATCCCGGCGGCCCGGGCCTGCTCGAGCGCATCGTGCGCTTCGAGGGCGGCTACCTCGTCCCGCGCGGCGACGGGCGCTACGTCCTCGGCGCGACGATGGAGGAGCGCGGCTTCGACACGACGGTCACGGCCGGCGGGCTCTACGACCTGCTGCGCGACGCCGGCGAGCTCGTGCCGGGCATCCGCGAGCTCGTCGTCGAGGAGACGGCGGCCGGCCTGCGCCCGGCGACGCCCGACAACGCGCCGCTGCTCGGCCGCTCGGCGGACGTCGCGGGCCTCGTCTGGGCGACCGGCCACCACCGCAACGGGATCCTGCTCGCGCCGGTGACCGCCGACATCGTCGCCGACGTGCTCGCCGGCGAGGCCGCGCCGGCGGCCTTCGCTCCCGGCCGTTTCGCCCCAGCGCGCGAGCGGGCGACGGCGTGATCACCGTCAACGGCCGGCCGGTGCAGGCGGGCGAGCTGCCGACGATCCGCGACGTCCTGCTCGCCGCCGGCATCGACCCCGACCGCGCGGGCATCGCGGTCGCCGTCGACGCCGAGGTCGCGCGCCGCGGCGCCTGGCCGACGCAGACCGTCGCCGACGGTGCCCACGTCGAGATCGTCACCGCGACGCAGGGCGGATGAGCATGATCGGCCCGCTCGTCATCGCCGGCCGCACCTTCGGCTCCCGCCTGCTGCTCGGCACCGGCGGCTTCACGCGCATGGCGACGCTCGGCGACGCGATCGACGCCTCCGAGACCGAGCTCGTGACCGTCGCGATGCGGCGCGTCGAGCCCGGCACCGACGGCTCGCTGCTCGACGTCATCGCGGCGAAGGGCGTCGACGTGCTGCCCAACACGGCGGGCTGCTTCACCGCCCGCGACGCGGTCCGCACGGCGCAGCTCGCGCGCGAGGCGCTCCATACCGACTGGGTCAAGCTCGAGGTCATCGGCGACGAGCGCACGCTGCTGCCCGACGCGCTCGAGCTGCTCGCCGCGGCCGAGCAGCTCGTCGACGACGGCTTCGTCGTGCTGCCCTACACCAACGACGACCCGGTCCTCGCGCGCCGCCTCGAGGACGTCGGCTGCGCGGCCGTCATGCCGCTCGGCTCGCCGATCGGCAGCGGCCAGGGCATCGCCAATCCGGCGAACCTCACGCTCATCGTCGAGCAGGCGCGCATCCCTGTGATCCTCGACGCGGGCGTCGGTACGGCCTCGGACGCCGCGCTCGCGATCGAGCTCGGCTGCGACGCCGTGCTCTGCGCGAGCGCGATCTCGCGCGCGACCGACCCCGTCGCGATGGCGCACGCGGTCCGCCACGCGGTGCTCGCGGGTGCGCTCGCGCGCGGCGCCGGGCGCATCCCGCGGCGCACGCACGCGCGCCCGAGCTCGCCCCTGGCGGGCATGCCGGAGTTCGCGGAGTGACCGCCGTCGACGAGCTCGTCGAGCGCTTCCTCGCCGCGTGGTCGGGCGCCGACATCGGCGCGGAGCTCGCGGCGACCTGCGCGCCGGACCTGCACTACGAGGACCCGCTGACGTTCAAGGGGCCCCTGCACGGGCCGCAGGCGCTCACCGAGCATGCCGCGCGGCTGCGCGCCGCAGCGCCCGACGCGCGCCTGGAGCGCGTCGGCGAGCGGCTGTCGGACGGGCGGTTCGTCGCCGCGCCGATACGGCTGCTCGCCACGCACAGCGGCGAGGTCGAGGCGTTCCCGGCGACCGGCCGCTCGGTCGCCGTGCACGCGGTCCTCTACTGCGAGCTCGACGAGGCCCGGGCGCGCCTGTGGCGCATCCGGGCCTTCTTCGATCTCTACGACGCCGCGATCCAGCTCGGCGTCCTGCCCAAGCCCGGCTCGGTGGGCGAGCGGGCGCTGCTGCTCCTGCGCGGCTTCGGGCTGCGCGGCGGGCGCTGAGCGCGCGCTACGCCGTGACGACGATCGCGCCCTTCTGCCCGGAGTGGATCGTGCAGACGTAGGGGATCCGCCCGACCTTCTTGGCGGTGAAGTCGAACGTCTTGCCGCCGTCGAGGTTGCCGGACTTGAAGGCGCCGTTCTTCGCGGTGACGTTGTGCGGATAGGGGTCGTTGTTCGTCCAGTGGATCTTCTGACCGACCTTCACCTTGATGTCCTCGGGCGAGAACAGGTTGTTCTGCATGACGACGTTGACGGCGTCCGTCGCGGGCGCGCCCGGCGTGGCAGGCGTCGACGTCGCCGGGGCGACCGGGAGCGTCGAGGCCTTCTTGTCGTCGCTGCCGCAGCCGGCGACGAAGGCGCCTCCGAGGGCCAGGGCGCCGCACGTGAGCGCGATGATGGTCGGGCGGGACATGGGTCCTCCTGAGGGGGTCTGGGGCGCAGTGCCGCAGCGAGATTAGTGGACGCGTCCGCAAGTTCTGCGGGTTTTCCCGGCGCCCGATCCGTGCCTGACGGCCGCCGGCGACCGGGTACGTGCCACCGGCACGCACGCCGGATCACCGTCGACCGTCAGGCACGGCCGGGCATCCGGCAAAACCTCGCAGAACTTTCGGGCACGTCCACTAGCCCGCCCGGCGGGGCGCGGGTACCAGCAGCGTGAGCAGCAGCGGGGCGTGATCGGACAGCCGGCCGCGCTCGAGCACCCGCACCGGGCCCAGCGCGGCGAGGTGGTGACCGAGGACGTGGTCGACCCCCTCGCCGCCGAGGTGGTCAAAGCCGGCCGCCGCGGGCGCCCGGATGTTGCAGTCGCCGCCGAGCAGCGCCGGCCCCTCGCCGGCCCACGCGCGCGTCGCCGCGGCGGCGCGCTCGATGTCCGCCTGTGCGCGCGCGACCGAGTGCACCTGCGCGTGGAGATTGGCGCACCATAGGCCGCTGTCGAGCCGGACGGCATGGCAGACGCGCCGCTCCGGCCAGCGGCGCAGCAGCACGCGGCGGTGCTCGGTGATCCGCGCCGTCGCCGCCCGGACGAGGATGACGTTCGCGCCACCGCCCCCGCTCTTGACGAGGTCGGGCGCGCGGCCGGCGATCGCGCGGCGCAGCGCGGGCAGCTCGTTGCGCGACGTCAGCGCCATGCGCGCGTGGGCCTCGCAGGCCCGCGCGAGCGCCGGCGCCCACCAGGGCGGCACCTCCTGCAACAGCGCGACGTCCCACCCCCAGCCGGCGAGCGCGGCCGCGAACTCGTCCTGCAGATCGCGGCCCGCGGGCGGAACGGCGCGGCCGTGGAAGAGGTTCCAGGTCAGGATTCGCATCGCGTCATAGACTGCCCGGCTTGACGCGCCACCTGCTCACCGGGGCCGAGCTGCACCACGACGAGCTGATCGCGCTGCTCGACCGCGCCGACGCGCTGAAGGCGGCGCCGCTGTCCTCGCGGGCGCTCGAGGGGCGCAGCGTCGCGCTGATCTTCGAGAAGCACTCCACGCGCACGCGGCTGTCGTTCGAGGCCGGGATCTTCGAGCTCGGCGGCCAGCCCGTCGTGCTGCGCCGTGACGACCTGCAGCTCTCGCGCGGCGAGTCCGTCGGGGACACCGCGCGCATCCTGTCGCGGCACATGTCCGCGATCGGTGTGCGCACCGGGCCCGATGCGCTGCTGGAGGAGCTCGCCGAGGTCGCGACGGTGCCGGTCTTCAACATGCTCACCGCCGGCCACCACCCCTGCCAGGCGCTCGCCGACCTCATGACGCTGCGCGAGGCGTTCGGCCACCTCGACGGCCTGAAGCTCGCCTACGTCGGGGACGGCAACAACGTCGCCCGCTCGCTCGCCCTCGTCGGCGCGATCGCGGGCATCGAGGTCGTCGTTGCCTCGCCGCAGGGCTACGCGCTGACCGCCGCCGACGCGCCCGGCGCGATGCTGACGAGCGACCCCGCCGCGGCCGTCGCCGGCGCGCACGCCGTCTACACCGACGTCTGGGTGAGCATGGGCGACGAGGACAGCGCCGACGAGCGACGGATCGCGCTCGCGCCGTACCGGATCGACGACGCGCTGCTGGACCTCGCGGCACCCGGCGCGATCGCGCTGCACTGCCTCCCCGCGCACCCGGGCGAGGAGATCACGTCGGAGGTCCTCTACGGCGCGCGCGAGCGCATCTGGGACCAGGCCGAGAACCGCCGCCACGCCCAGAAGGCCCTGCTGGAGCTGCTGCTGCGCTAACGTCGCCCGCAAGGAGAGCGACTGCGCAGGAGGCCGCCGTGCCGCAGCCCAAGAAGCCCCACCCGCCCGCCCGCAAGGCGTCGGCGAGCAAGTCCAGAGCCCGCAAGCCGGCGAGCTCGGCGGCCCCGAAGCGCAAGCCGCCCGCCGCCGCCCCGGCCTCCGAGCCCGAGCGCACCGACGACGCGCTGCAGGCGGCGCTGACGACGGTGCGCGACCTGCTCGCGCGCGGGCTCATCATCACCGCCGACCGCCTCCAGGAGACGGTCGACGAGGCCGTCAAGCGCGGGCGCATGACGCGCACCGACGCGGAGGAGCTCGTCGCCAACCTCGTGCACATCGGGCGCCTGCAGACGCAGGACGCGATCGCCGAGCTCGAGGGCGCCGTCGGGCGCTCGGCCTCGCAGACGCGCCGGCTCGCGCGCGCCCGCGTCGGCCGCGTTGCGTCGGCCGCCCGCCACGCGCCCGGCACCGACCGCGCGCTGCGGGCCGTCGACCGCGCGCGCCGCGCCGCCGGCCTCGGATCGTCGTTTCCGATCAGCGGCTACGACGAGCTCACGGCGGCGCAGGTCAAGGGGCGGCTCGCCGACCTGACCGCGGCCGAGCTGCGCAAGGTCCGCGACCACGAGCGCCGCAACGCGAACCGCAAGTCGGTCCTCGCCGCGATCGAGAAGCTGCTGCGGTAGGCCGCCACGCGGTGCTGCCATGCTGGAGGGCATATGGAGTCCTCCACCTTCACCCGTCCCGAGCGCGGCGCGGTCCTCGACCTGCGCGTCGACGCGCTCGCGTACGGCGGCAACGGCATCGCGCGCCTGGACGCCGGCGCTGACGGCGGCCGCGGCTACGTCGTCTTCGTCTCCGGCGCCCTCCCCGGAGACCTCGTCCGCGCGGTCGTCACGAAGCGCAAGCGCGGCTACGCCGAGGCGCGTGCGCTCGAGGTGCTCGAGCCGAGCCCCGACCGGATCGCCCCGATCGCCGACCATCCGGGTGCGCCGTGGCAGGTGCTGGCCTACGACCGCCAGCTCGCCTTCAAGCAGGAGCAGGTGGGCGACGCGCTGACGCGCCTCGGGCGCCTGGAGGGCTTCGTCCTGGACGACATCGTCCCCGCCGTCGAGCAGTGGCGCTACCGCAACAAGCTCGAGTACTCCTTCGGCACCGACGACGCGGGCGCGCTCGTCTGCGGCTTCCACGCGCCCGGGTCGTGGCACGAGATCGTGCCGATCACCGACTGCCTGCTGGCCTCCGAGCGTTCCAACGCCGTGCGCGACCAGGTCGTCGCCTGGTGTCGCGAACAGGGCCTGGCGGCGATGGACCGGCGCACCCACACGGGGCTGCTGCGCAACCTCGTCATCCGCGAGGGCCGGCGCACGGGCGAGATCCAGGTGCGGCTCGTCACCGGCCCCGGCGAGCTCGACACGGCGAGCCTCGCGGCCGCGGTCGACTGCGAGGGCCTGCACTGGACGCGCACCGAGGCGCTGGCCGAGACGACGGTCGGGGGCAAGACCGAGCTCGTCGCCGGCTCGCGCAAGCTGCAGGAGGAGCTGGCCGGGCTGAGCTTCTCGGTCTCGCCGCTGGCGTTCTTTCAGACGAACACGGAGATGGCCGAGCGCCTGTACGCGGTCGCCGGCGAGCTCGCGGGCCTGCAGGGCTGGGAGCGCGTCTACGACCTCTACTGCGGGATCGGCACCGTCGGCCTGAGCCTCGCCGCCCGCGCCGGCGAGGTCTGGGGGCTGGAGATCGTCGAGGAGGCGGTCGCGGATGCGATCTCCAACGCCCGCCGCAACGGGATCGGCAACGCGAAGTTCTTCGCCGGCGACGTGCGCCTGGCCCTGCGCGAGCTCGCCGACGAGGCCGGCCGCCCCGACGTCTGCCTGCTCGACCCGCCGCGCGCCGGGCTGTCGCAGAAGATCGTGCGCCGCGTCATCGAGGCGAACCCGCGCCGGATCGTCTACATCTCCTGCAACCCGACGACGCTCGCGCCGAACGCCGCGCAGCTCGTCGAGGCCGGCTACGCGCTGCGCCGCGTCGTGCCGGTCGACATGTTCCCGCAGACGCCGCACATCGAGTGCGTCGCGCTGCTGGAGCGCGCGTAGCCGTCGATGCCGGCGACCGTCATCGCGCCGCGGGCAGGCGAGCTCATCGGCGACGCGCCCGACCGCCGCGTCGAGATGCTCTCCGATGTCGACGCGCTGCACGCGACCTGGTCGCGCTTCGCCGCCGGCCGCGACGGCGCCGATCTCCACATCCACCGCCGCCACGCGGACCTCTTCTACGTCCTGGAAGGCGAGCTGACGCTCCGGCTGGGGCCTGCCGGGGACGAGGTCGTCGTGCCGGCGCGAACGCTGGCGCTCGTGCCGCCGCTCGTCGTGCACGGCTTTCGCAACGGCAGCGACGCCGACGTCCGCTACCTCAACGTCCACGCCCCCGGGCGCGGCTTCGCGGACTTCATGCGCGCACTGCGCGACGGCCGCCCGGCCGCCTACGACCAGTGGGACCCGCCCGAGGACGGCGGACGCCCGGTGACGGACGTGCTCGTCGCGCGCGACGGGCCCGTGCTCGCCGACACCGCGGAGATCGCGGTCGTGCGCCTGCGCTGCGCTCCGGGCGCCGCGCCGGGACCGGGGTCGCTGCCGGGCCACGTCGTGTCGTTCTACGTGCTCGCGGGCGAGCTGACGCTCAGCGCGGGCGAGCGTGAGCTGCGGGCGCCCGCAGGATCCTGGGCGCAGGTGCCGGCCGGTGTGACGCACGCCGTCTCGGCCGCCGGCGACGAGCCCGTGGAGCTGCTCAGCATCTGGACGCCCATGCAGTAGCCGAGGAGCGCATGTCAGGCATCGGTTTCGTCCGGCCGGCGCCCGGGCAGGGCTCAAGAGATGGTCTTTCGCAGGCTCGCCCGTGGCTGAACGGGCATCGACGTTCAGGACGGGCGGTGCCGGCTGGTGGCTGACCGCCGGCGTCGCGATCGGCGCGGCGGCCGCGCTCGTCGGGATCGCGCTCGATCTCGAGATCCTCTGGGTCGCGATCGCCGCGGGCATCGTGGCGGCCGTGCTGCCGGCGTATCTCGACAGGCGCAAGCGCCGCGGTCGCGCCGAGCGGCGCGCCGCCCAGCCGCGCTCAGCGTCCCCGCAGCGCGCGCAGCTCCGCTCGTAGCTGCACGATCTCGGCCTCCAGGCGCGCGACGCGGTCCTCGAGCGGGAGCTCGGCGGCCGGCGGGCGCTCGGGCGCGACCGGCATCGGGCGGCCCGGCGCGCGGACGACCGGCGCGGTGATCTCCGGCACGGGGACGCCGCCGGCGAGACCGGCCGGCTCGGGCACGTCGTCGTCGCTGAGCCGGTGCGCGTAGCGCTCCTCCTTCTGCCCCGGGCGCCGCAGCAGCTGCGCCACGAGCTCGCGCTCGATCAGCGCGGCGAGCGTGTCATGGACCGCCGCGAGGTCGGCGAACGGGTGCATGCGCTCGGTGCGACCCTTCAGCTCCCCGGGCGTCTGCGCGCCGCGCAGCATGAGGACGCAGAGCACCGCGAGCTCGTCCGGCGCGCGCGTCAGCGACTCGTCGAGGAGGTGGCGGTACTTCGACGTGCGACTGCCCGCCCCGCTGGACAGCCGCGCCCAGCGGCGCCGGTTCAGGCGCGTGATCGCATCGCGGATCGTCGACTCGTCGTAGGCGACGACGGGGTCGCGGTTCGTCGACTGGTTGCACGCCGACCGCAGCGCGTTGAGCGTCAGCGGGTAGTAGTCGGGCGTCGTGCGCTGCTTCTCCAGGAGGCAGCCCAGGACGCGGATCTCAGCCGGGGTGAGGTCCACTACTCGTCGTCGGGCCCGCCCTTGGAGGGCTTGTTCTTGTCCTGGAGGTTCTTCAGCCAGTCCGAGAGTTGCTGGCCGGCGCTGTTGACGTGCGTACCGGCCTCGCTGAAGAGCTCCTTGAAGCGCTCGGAGTAATGCGAGGCGGCGTCGGAGGCCTCCTCGCGCGCCGGGCGCTCCTGGCCGCGGCGGACGTACTCGCCGCCGACGATCCGGTCGTACTCGCCGTCGCGCACCCAGGCCAGCAGCTCGTGCACGCGCTTGACGGGGAGCGAGTGCGTCTGGCGCATGTCCGTGAGCAGGCGCTGGAGGCGATCGAAGCCCTCGCCGGTCTCGGTGTACTCCATCGCCTGGCGCATGAACGCGTCGAGGTTGAGGTCCTCGGCCTTCGCGCCCGCCGACATCGTCATGAGCATCTTGCAGACGACGCGCGGGTCGCGGGTGACGATCGCCGCCGCCCGGTCGCACGTCAGCTCGGTCGCGCGCGACCACTCCAGCAGCGCGTGCTGCACGGCCATCAGCGGCAGGCCGGCGGCCATCGGCAGTCGCGTGCCGGTGAGCCGCAGGAGGATCTGCAGCGCGGTCCGGTAGAGCACGTGGTCGGAGAGGATGTGCGCGACCTCGTGCGCGATGACGGCCTCGAGCTCGTCGCTGCCGAGCAGCGCGACCGTCCCGCTGTTGAGCACGATGATCGGCTTGCCCGCGCCGACCGCCATGGCGTTGGCGACCGGCTCGGCGGTCATGTAGAGGTCGTAGCTCTCGGTGATGTCCAGGACGCCGAGGATGTGCTGGTAGCGCGTCCAGATCTCCGGCAGCTGATCGGTGCCGAGGCGCACCGAGGCGCCGAGGTACGTCTGGCGCAGCGCGCGCTCGTAGCCGAACTCGATGAGCTTGCGCACGACGAGGTCGAGCATCGGGATCGAGGCGAGCGCCGCCGTCGCCGCGCGATCGGCGGGATGCTCGTAGGCCTTCGGCGAGATGCCGGTCAGCCGGTAGGCCTCCGCGGGCGTCGACACGACACTGAGCTTACGTCACCGTGCAACGGCGGCTGCGCCGCGTCGAGGGACGTCAATAGACTCGGGCGGGATGCGTGCCGCCACGATCCGCGACGGCGAGGTTCTCGTCGAGGAGCATGCCGACCCCGAGCCCGGGGCCGGCGAGGTGCTCGTCCGCGTCCGCGGCGCGGGCATCAACGGCGCCGACATGCTCCAGCGCCGCGGTCGCTATCCGGCCCCCGCGGGCAGCCCGCCGGACATCCCGGGCCTCGAGCTCGCGGGCGAGGTCGCGGGCCTCGGGCCCGGCGCGACACGCTTCGGCGAGGGCGATCGCGTCATGGGGATCGCCGGCGGCGGCGGGCAGGCCGAGCTCGCGGTCGTCCACGAGCGCCAGCTCATGCCCGTGCCCGACGGCGTCGGCTTCCCGGACGCCGGCGGCCTGCCGGAGGTCTTCACGACGGCCCACGATGCGCTCGTCACGCAGGCGGGCCTGCGCCCCGGCGAGCGGCTGCTCGTCCACGGCGCCGCGGGCGGCGTCGGGACCGCCGCCGTCCAGCTCGCGCATGCGCTCGGCGCGCACGTCACGGCGACGGTGCGCAACCCCGGCGCGCGCGACGCCGTCGCGCAGCTCGGCGCCGACGACGTCATCGATCCCGACGGCTTCGAGGGCCACGGCCCGTTCGACGTCGTGCTCGAGCTCGTCGGGGCACCGAACCTCGCGGGCAACGTCAAGGCGCTGAACACCGAGGGCCGGATCGTCGTCATCGGCATCGCCGGGGGCGCGAAGGCCGAGCTGAACCTCGCGATCCTCATGGGCAAGCGCGGGCGCATCATGGCCTCGACGCTGCGCGCCCGCCCGCTGGAGCAGAAGGCCGCGACGGCGCGCGCGCTGGAGCGCGAGGTGCTGCCGCTGTTCGCGCGCGGCACGCTGCGCGTGCCGGTCGCCGAGACGTTCGCGCTCGACGACGTCGCCGCGGCCTACGAGCGCTTCGCCGCCGGCGGCAAGCTCGGCAAGCTCCTCCTCGCCCCGTAGGGCCGCGGCTACAGGCGCGGCTCGTCGTGGCGCAGGAGCGCCGGGATCCGGTCGAGGTTCGGCAGCAGGTAGCCGGCGGCGATGAGCGGCAGGGCCGGGATCGCGCGGTCCAGCGCGACGCTCACGCCGAGCGAGGCGATCAGCCCGAGCGTCATCCCGATCATCGACGCCCCGCGGCGCAGGCCGTAGCGCCACGACCAGGCCGCGAACATCGAGAGAAAGAAGGCGTCGGAGACCCCGAGGTGGCCGGCGCTGCCCATCCCGCCCCAGGCGGGCAGGTCGAAGCTCAGCGGGTCGACGATCTCGGTGCCGTTCTCGAGCAGCTTGGACGCCGGCCCGCTCGCGACCGACCAGACGTCGATCCCCGCGACGATGATCGGCACCGCGATCGCGACGACGCGGGTCTCCAGCCAGCGCGCGAACAGCAGGCCCACGGCGGCGGCGAGCAGCGCCTCGGCGACGTTCGCCCCGGCGCCGACGCCGCCGTCTCCGCCCGCGTTCAGCGCGCCGACGATGAGCCCCGCGCCGAGCATGATCAGCAGCGGGCCGAACAGGCTGTTGGCGGCGGGCACGATCGCGAGTGCGCTCGCGGCGATCATGACGAGGCCGACGCCGCCTGCGACGAGCGTCTCCGTGTCGCCGGCGGGCAGCGCCGGGAGCGCGGGCGCGGCGAGGAAGTAGGCGAGCGCGACGAGCGGCGTCAGGAGCGCGGCGGTTCCCGCCCCCGGTCGGCGGCGCCGGCGCTTCAGTACGGGGGAAGGTCGGCGTACCACTCGCCGAGCACCCTGAAGGCCGACCAGAACGCGCGCTTGGCCGTCTCCTCGTCGAGCGCCGCGTCGATGTTCGGCACGTAGAGCGCCTCGATCGACGGGGTGAGCGCCTGCAGCACGCCGGCCTGCGCGAGCACCTGCGCCGAGAGCGGCAGCGCGAGGTCGTTGAGCACCGCGAGCGCGTCCTCGCCCATGACGACGACGATCTTCGGCGAGACGATCGCGATCTCCTCGACGAGCCGCGCGACGCAGCCCGGGTCGGCGAGCGAGGTGTCGGGCACCGGGCATTTCACGCACAACGTGCCGTAGACGGCGAGCGGGTCGATCGCCAGGCGCTTGAAGGCCTTCATGAGCGCGGTGCCGGCGCGGCCGTAGAAGGCGACGCCCTCTTCGATCTCCGGCGCCGTCGGCGCATGCTTGAGCAGGAGGATGTCGGCCTGCGGGTGGCCCGAACCGAGGACCGGCATGAGCTGCCCCCGTGGGCAGTGCGCGCAGTCCTGCAGCTCGCGCGTGAAGGTGTTGAGCTCGCGGATGGCGCGCTCGAGGTACTTCTCGCGGATCTCGTCGTCGGTCGCAGGCATGGCTGGCCGTGGTTTCGACGGGCGCGAGGGCCGACCCTGCGCGTGCATCACGACTTGCGCGTCGCCCGCCGCACGCGCCGCTCGCGCCGCGCGGCCCGCGCGCCGGAGGGCGTCGCCTTGGTCTCGAGGAACTTCAGCGCCTGCACGTAGAGCAGCGAGGACGGCTTCGTCGTGATCTCGGCGTGCCGCAGGGCCTCGAGGAACTCCTGCGGCCCGTCGAAGTCGGGCACCCGCACGCGCACGGACCCGAGGCCCTGCGCGACGTGCGAGTCCGAGCCCGCGCCCGCGACGATCCGGTACTTGGCGGCGAAGCGCTCGGCTTCCTCGTTGAAGGAGCCGATCGCCACGCGCGGGTTGTAGATCTCGATCGCGTCGATGTCGTCGACGATCCCGAGGAGGTGCTCGTAGTCGGGCACGGCGTGCATGCGGTCGAACGGGTGCGGGACGTAGACGAGACCGCCCTGGCGCTTGATCTCGGCGATCGTCTCGGCGAGCGTCAGGCCGCGCGGGATCTGCTCCTCGATGAAGAGGCCGATGACCTCGCCCTGGTCGGCGGTCTTGACCTCCTCGGCCACGATGACCTTCATGCCGAACTCGGCGGCCTTCTCGCGCGCCTCCAATGCCCCCGTGATGACGTTGTGGTCCGTGACGGCGATCGCGCCGAGCCCCTGCTCGCGCGCGGTCGCGAGCAGCACCTCGACCGGCGTCGCGCAGTCGTGCGAGTGGTCGGTGTGCATGTGCAGGTCGATGTCGATCCACTGCCGGCCGCGCAGGCGGGCGCCGAGCTCGGGGTTGCCCTCCAGCGGGTGGCGGCGCGCGACGACCCCGGCGTAGACGTCCTCGAGCTCGTCGGCGACGCGCTGCCAGGTCAGCTGCTCGCGCAGCGGCGCGGCGGCGGCGCGCAGGCCCTCGCGCAGCGCGCGATCGTCGACGAGGCGGGCGAGCTGGGCGGCGAGCGTGTCGATGTCGCGCGGCTCGAACAGCAGCCCGCGCTCGCCGTGGTCGAGCGCCTCCTCGTAGACGGGCAGGCGCGACGCGAGCGGGACGGCGCCGGCGTTCATCGCGCGCAGCAGCAGCGTCGGGGTGGGCGCGGCGCCGTCGGAGGCCGCGACGAGCACGTCGAGGCGCCCGAGGCCGTCCTCCTCGGTGACCTGCTCGGGCGTGATGTAGCGCACGCGCGCCTCGAGGTCGGAGCGCAGCGGGGTGCTGCTGGACGGCCCGCGCGCGGAGACGACCGTCACCTCCCAGTCGGCCTCGGCCTCGAGGCGGCGCAGCGCGCGCAGGAAGAGGCGCAGCGCGCCGCGCTCCTCGTCGTCGGCGAAGCCGATCTGGATCGGCCCGCCCGCGGCGCGGTCGGCGCGCGGCGGCGCCGGGTCGGCGCCGGGCAGCAGGACGCGGTACTCGGCGGGGAACCAGCGCTGCATGAGCTCGCAGGTCGTCGCGAAGCTCGCGGTGCGGGCGTCGAGGCGCCCGAAGACGAGCTGGACGACCTTGCGCGCGACCTGCGTCGACAGCAGCCGCTCCGTCGGGGCGTGGAACGTGCCGACGTTCAGCGCCCGCGAGTGGCGCAGCGCGGCGCTGGAGGTCGACGGCGCGAACGGCTCGTGGACGTGGCAGACGTCGAGCGGGACGATCGTCAGGAGGTCCTCGATCGTCCGCGACACGTCGACCGGCAGCGCCGGCACGCGCCGCCCGGCGCCGGGGAGGTCGGGCAGCGCGTCCCCGACCGCGAGCACCCGCGGGGGCGCGCCCGGCTGCGGCAGCAGCGAGGCGGGATCGTCGATCGCGGCGCGGATCGCGGCGCGCGAGTCGCGCACGGCATCCTGCGAGCGCGAGGGCGCCACGATCAGCACCCGGTGCCCGCGGGCGGCGAGCTCGGCGGTCACCCGCTCGACGTAGGTCGTGATCTCGTGGCGGCCGCCACCCCACGGATAGGGCGTCACGTGGGCGATCGCGAGGGGCTCTGGGGTCACGCCCTGAGGATACGGAGAGGCCGCAGCGGACCCGCGTCACCGCTGGTCGTACAGGCTCTTGAAGACGTCCGCGTAGCGCTCGTACACGACGTTGCGCTTGACCTTCAGCGTCGGCGTGAGCTCCTCGTGCTCCTGCGAGAGGTCGCGCGGGAGGATCGCGAAGCGCTTGATCTGCTCGATGCGGGCAAAGCGCTTGTTCGTCTCGTCGACGGCCGCCTGCAACTCGGCGCGGACGGCCGGCTCGGCGGAGAGCGCGGCGACGTCGAGGCCGGCGCGCACGCCGGCCTTCTCGGCGAGCGCCGCGGCCTCGTCGGCGTCGATCGTCAGCACGGCGGTGAGGTACTGGCGGCGGTCGCCGTAGACGACCGCGCGCGAGATCCAGCGTGACTGCGCCAGCGCGCTCTCGAGGTTCGACGGCGAGACGTTCTTCCCGCTCGACGTGATGATGAGGTCCTTCTTGCGGCCGGTGATGCGCAGGTAGCCGTCGCCGTCGAGCTCGCCGAGGTCGCCCGAGTGCAGCCAGCCGTCGCGCAGGGTCGCGGCGGTGGCCTGCGCGTCGTTGTAGTAGCCCGTGAAGATCTGCGGGCCGCGCAGGAGGATCTCGCCGTCGTCGGCGATCCGCACGTCGGTGCCGGGCAGCGGGCGCCCGACCGTGCCGACCTTGTGCTCGGGGATCGAGTTGAGCGTCACGACCGCGGACGTCTCGGTCATGCCGAAGCCCTCGAGCACCCAGACGCCGGCGGCATGGAAGAACTTCAGGATCTCCTCGTCGATCGGCGCGGCGCCGGTGAGCGCGAGCTGGATGCGCCCGCCGAACAGCGCGCGGACCTTGTTGAGGACGAGCGTGTCGGCGAGCTGGTGCTGGTAGCGCAGCAGGCGGCCGATCGACTTGCCCCGGCGCTCGCGCTCGCGGACCCTGCGCCCGACGCCGAAGGCCCAGTCGAAGAGCCTGAGCTTCGCGCCGCCGGCCTCCTGCACCTTCGCCGTCGCGGCGGTGTAGATCTTCTCGAAGATCCGCGGGACGGACGGCAGGTACGTCGGCTGCGTGATCGAGACGTCCTCGACGATCTTCTTCGGGTCGCGGCGCCAGTACGCGAGTTGGGCCCCGACCTCGATCCCGAAGAACTGCACGAGCCGCGTGAGGACGTGCGCGAGCGGCAGGAAGATGTAGATGACGTCGTCGGCGGGCTGCGCCTGCAGCCGCTCCCGGACCATGGCGACGACCGAGCGCAGGTTGTCGTGGGTGAGCATGCAGCCCTTCGGCGGGCCGGTCGTCCCCGAGGTGTAGACGATCGTCGCGACATCGCCGGCGGCGATCGCGGCGACGCGCTCGTGCAGCTGCTCGTCGGTGACGTCGGCGCTGCGGTCGCGCAGCGCCTCGAGCGACAGGACGTCCTCGTGCTCGCCGTCGAAGGCGATGACGTGGCGCAGCACCGGCAGTGCGGCGCGGATCTCGGCGAGCTTCTCGAGCTGGTGGGCGTCCTCGCAGAAGATGACGGTCGCGCCGGAGTGCTCGAGGACGTACTGGCACTCCTCGGGCGAGTTGGTCTGGTAGACCGGCACGACGACCGCGCCCGCGCAGATCGCGCCGCAGTCGGCGAGCGTCCACTCGGCGCGGGTGTTGGAGAGGATCGCGACGCGGTCGCCCGCGCGGACGCCGAGCGCGATGAGGCCCTTGGCGATCTGGCGCGCGCCCTCGCCGAGGCCCGGGTAGGAGATCTGGCGCCAGCCGCTGCCGTCCGCGAAGCGCAGCGCCGTCCCGCGGTGGGCCGCGGCGGCCTCGAGGACGAGCGACGCGAGCGTCGCTGCGGGCGGCGTGGCGGGGGTCGGAGGAGGGGTCGGGGTGGGGGCCGAGGCCGCGGCCGGGGTGCCTGTGTCATCCGTGCTCATGGCGCAGATCCTACGCAGGGCATCAGGGTGCCCGGCCCCTTGCGCGGCGCCTCAGTCGCGCAGGCGTTCGGCCACGAGCACCGTGACGAAGCCCGCTGTGCGGCTCGTCGCGACGCCGCGTCGGCCTGCGCCGGGGTCGCGACGAGGACGAGGGCCGTGTGAGGAGGAGCGAGATCCAGCCGTGCCGTTCGCGACAGAGTCCCGCGTCCGTCGTGCGTCAGTCGCTGGTGGCTACCGAATCGCCGAGGTCGGTTGCGGCGCCGCAGCGCGCCTCTGCTCGATCGCCTACGAGCGCGCGGCGGCGGGCTCGCTCACCTGCGCAGGCGCACCGTGGCACGCGAGACGGTTGCGCGGTCGCGGGCCACGATCGTGAGCCTGCGCGCTGCGCGCAGGGCGCGCCTGCGAGCACGCGCGGGGCGCAGGCGCACGACCCGCGGGGTTCCCGCGCGCAGTGCGACGGTCTTGGTGGTCAGCGCACCCGCGGCGCTCTGCAGCCTGACACGGACGCGACCGGAGCGACCAGAGCGAAGGACGAGGGGCAGCCCCCGACGCGCGACGTCGCCACGCCGGGCGCTGGAGGCGACGGTGACGGCGAGCGCGAGCTCCCGCGGCTGGCGCGCTGTCGCGGCCGCGAGCAGTGGCGGCGTCGAAAGGCCGCCTGGGAGCGGGAGCTCGGGCAGCGGTCGGGTCGGTAGCACAGGGCCGGTCCCCGGCAGCGCGGGTCCGGGTCCTGTCGGCCACGGGTTCTCGGCGGGCAGGTCGTTCGGACGCGGGTCGCTACCCCAGGGGTCCGGTGAGGTGTCCGGTGGCAGTGCGGGCAGACCGACGCGGACCTCGTAGTAGCACGTCATCGTCACCGAGTTGCCGGGTGCGTGGCTGTTCTGGGTGACCTTGAGGCCGACGCGGTGCACGCCGGCGCCGGCGAACGTCGTGCTGGCATGGCGGTCACTTCCGGTCGCGGTTTCGAACGTGCCGTCGCCGTCGAGATCCCAAGCGAACTCGACGCTCGCCGCGTCGGGGTCGTCGGCCCCGGCCGCGTCGAACTCCACGAGCTGGCCGGGCAGCGGGTTAGCCGTCCAGCTCAGCCAGGGCTCGCGGGCCGGGCACGGGTCCGGCCCGAACGCGATCGAGGGGACATCGCGGCTGAGCATGAGCGTGGAGCGGCCCTTGAGGAAGTTGGACTGCGCCCACAGCAGCGCGGCGTCCCCGAGTGCGTCCACGCCGGCGAGCAGCGGGTAGACGCCGGGGTTCGGGCAGGTGACGGCGTGACGGGCCTGGCCGTACTGCCCGGCGACGGAGCGGCGCACGACGCGTGCCTCGTAGGTGTCCCAGTCCACGAAGAAGAACAACGCGTTGCCGAGCGGGTCGGCAGCGACCGCTACGGGGTCGGAGGCCAGCTCGTCGATGACGCGCTCGGCGGGGCCGAAGGTCCCGGTGACCGTGCTGCCGACGATCGCCTTGATGCCGCCGCCGGCGCCGGCGCCATCGTCGCGCGGGATCATCTCGGCGAACGCCACGATGGCCTGACCGGAAGCACTCAGCGCGACCGGCGCTCCCGCGTAGTCCGAGGCCGAGCCGTCGAGCGTGATCGCGGCGCCGAACGGGGCGCCCGCAGGCTTGACGGCGGCACGGATCGGGCCGGCGAAGTTGCCGTTCTTCACGTCCAGCCACGTGACCACGCCACGGCCGAGGGCATCCATCGCCAGCGATGGCGCGCCCGCCTCGGCATCGTCCGCCGTCAGCCATCGTGTCGGCGTGATCTCGCCCGTGACTGACTCGGTTGCGACGCCCGCGCGGGTCCCGGTTTCGGGCGTCCATCCGTACCACGAGTACGCGGCCTCCCCGGTTTCGCTCATCTGCGCGTCCAGGCGCCAGACGTTGAGACCGAGCGGTGTCGTGACGGCGACCGGCGGGCTCCATACGCCGTCGATCGAACGGCGGACGCGCAGGACTTGACCGCCGCTGACGTAGACGACGACGAGCTCGCCGAGCGCGTTGCCCGCGATCGCCGCGCCGGGCTGGTTGTAGAAGCTGGCGGTTTGGGCGACGACCTGCGGGACGTCGAAATCGCCGAGGGCGTTCGACGTGGCCACGAGCACATCCTCGCCCGGGCTGCCGGGCGTCGTCGAGCCGACCCACGCGACCGCCGAGCCCCGGAGGGCGCCGGCCGACGTCACGGTCGGATAGTTGTAGCCGCCACCGAGGACCCGGGGCTGGCCCGGTGCGCCGACCTTCGGCGCGATCCGAGCGGCCACGGTGCGGTCCTCGAGCCACGCGACGCTCGCATCGCCCAGCGACGTGAACGCCGCGGCCCTGACGGGCTTGCCGATCCACGCGTCCGCCGCGGGGTCCGACAGCACCGCGGGGGGCTGCCAGAAGCGGGCTGCGTCAGCGGCCGACGGCGCAACCATTCCGAGCGAAACCGCCACGAGGGCGGTCAAGCGTGCCCAACGTGGACGGCGGGAGCCGAGCGGCATGCCGGACGGGCATCGGCGCTACCGGCCGAAAGCTTGAGCACCCGGACTCACAGGCGGAGTGAATGGTGGCCCACAACCGGTGAAACCGGGACACTCGACGATCGGCGCGCTCGGCCGTCCCAGCCAGCGACCGGCTGCCGGTGTCGACGGCGACCGCTCCGAGGTGAAAAGCAAGCGCGGACGCCTCCCGAACGCAGATCGCGGAGCATTCTGCGCCGCGGGGGGATTGCGACCCGGCCTCGTCGGGCACGAGCAGCGGGCGCTACCACCACTGATAGCGGGGGCTCCCCGCGCTCGAAAGACCGGAGGCCCCTGCGCCCCGCGGCCGTCGCGGTTCAATCCGACCGCGTGTCCCTCAGGAGTCTCCTGTGCCGGCCCGGACTTCTCGTCGCCGTGGGCGGGAGGTACAGGACGTCGCCGGTCGCCTCGTAGGAGCCGGTGAGCTGGAGGTCGTCGGCGGCGACGTGAACCGTGGCGGTGGGCATCTCAGGCGGACACCGTGTTGCGGCTCGCAGCCCGCGAGGATCGGTGGATTGGGGCTCAGCCGACCACGCGCAGGCGCGCGCCGACCGGGCCGACGCGATTGCCGCTCGCGTCGAGGGCGACGACGTCCAGCCGGTAGCTGCCGGCAGGCAGCGTGCGGCCGGCGAACCGCGGCGTGAGCGTGAAGGAGCGCGGACCGCTGTTCAGCGACACCGTTCGCGTGCCCCTGCGCGTGACGAAGCGCGTGCATGCGCGGGCGCCCTTCCTGCGCTTGCGCGGCGGCGCGACGCACCGCGAGCCGCGGCGCACGCCCTTGCGCGCGACGGCGATCGTCACGGTGACCTTCGCGGGACGCGAGAGTGTCAGGCGGACCTTCGCGCGGGTCGCCTTGCGCGCGCGGACGTGGCGGCGCCGGTCGGCTCTGCGCGCGCGGTGCAGCGTCGACGGGACGATCCGCAGCCGCGTGACGGTCACGCGCGGCGGCGGCGGCGGGGGTGGCGGGCGTGGCGCGACGACAGCGGCCGGGGCGTCGGCGAACGACGCGCCGACGCTGCGGTCGGCATTCATCGCGACGGTGCAGACCGGCGCGGCGCCGGCGGCGGCGCAGGCGCCCGTCCAGCCGGCGAAGCGCGCGCCCGGCAGCGGCGCCGCGCTGAGCGTCACCTGGCGCCCGGCGCCGAAGTGCTGCGTGCAGTCGGTCGCGCAGGCGATCCCGAGCGGGTTGCTCGTGACGGTCCCGCGCGTGATCCGGTCGATGCCGACCGACAGCGCCATCGTCGGCGCCGGCCCGTGACCGGGCGCGTCGAAGCGCACGACGCGGTTGTTGCCGTAGTCGGCGACGAGCAGCGTCGCGCCGTCGGCGCTCAGCGCGAGGCCGCCGGGCTGGATGACCTCCCGGCTGCCGCTGCCCTCGGTCGCGAGGACGTCCCAGGTGAACGTGGCGCCCGCGGCGGGCGTCCCGCGCAGGACACGCGCGCCGTTCGGCGTGCCCGGCCGCAGCTCGGAGACGTAGAGCGTGCCGTCGGCGGGGTCGACGGCGAGCCCGTCGGGGTGATCCCAGGCCGCGGCCCCGAGGGGCGGCGCGACGTCGGTCATCGCCACGGCCTCGAAGACGCGGGTGTCGTCGGCGGCGTAGACGCGCGTCCCGCCGTCGGCCGCGAGCGCGATCGGGTGCGACAGGCCGGTGCGCGCCGGGGTCACCGTCCCGTCCTCGCCCAGCAGGACGATGCGGCCGTTCCCGGTGTCGGCGATGAACACGCTGCCGGCAGAGGGGCCCGGCGCGAGGGCCTGCGGGTCGGCGAGCCGGCCCGGCGCCGTCGTGCGCAGGATGCTGCCGTCGGGGCCGAAGACGACGACGCGGTCGTTGCCCGTGTCGGCGACGACCGTGTCGCCGGCGGCGTCGTACGTCACCGCCGAGGGCAGGCTGAACTGCCCCGCCGCCGCGCCCTCGCTCGGATAGCCGGTGAAGGAGCTGATCAGCCCGAGCTGGCCGCCGAAGCCGCCGTCGGGGTCGATGCGCTCGATGCGGTGGTTGAAGCTGTCGGCGACGGCGATCCCGCCGTCGGGTGCGAACGCGACGCCGCGCGGGCGCGTGAAGTAGCCCGCGCTGCGGCCCGCGATCCCCCAGGCCGCCGTGAGCGCGCCGTCGCCGGTGTAGACGTGGATGCGGTTGTTGGCCGTGTCGGCGACGGCGACGCCGCCCTGCGGGTCGTCGGTCAGCCCGCCGACGGCGCGCACGATCGAGAACAGGCCCGGCGTGCGCCCGAACCCGCCGAGCGCGCCGAGGAAGCCGAGGCTCTGTGCGTCGAAGACGTCGACGCGGTTGTTGAGGTTGTCGCCGACGTAGAGCCGCGGCGGCTGGTGCGTGTCGACGGCGACGTCGTAGGGCGCCTGGAACCGGCCCGGCCCGCCGCCGCTGGAGCCGACCTGCGCGACGAGCACGAGGCTCTGCGGGTCGAGCACGACGACGCGGTCGTTCTGGTCGTCGGCGACGTAGAGGCGGGTGCCGGCCGGGTCGACGGCGATGCCCTGCGGCGCGGCGAGCCCGAGGCTCGGATCGCTGAACGACGGCGGCCCCGCCGGCAGCAGCGTCCCGGGATCGAGCTCGAAGCGCGCGACGCGGTCGCGGCCCTGGTCGGCGACGTAGACCGTCGGCGCGGACGCCGCCGAGCGCTGGTCGACCGCGAGGCCGCTCGCGCTGATGCCGGCGCCGATCGCCGGGTCGTTGGCGGAGAGGTCGAAGAGCGACGCGTCGCCGAAGCTCGCCAGCGGGGTCCCGTCGGCGGCGCTGAAGATCTGGACGCGGTCGTTCTCGCTGTCGAGGACGTAGAGGTGGCCGGCCCGGTCCGTCGCCACGCCGCCGACGATGCCGAGGCGGCCCGGCTCGCGCCGCGCCGCCCGCGCGCCGACGCTGAAGCGGTAGCCGCCGTCGCGCCCGAACGCCTGGACGACGCCGCTGTACTGGTCGGCGGTGAAGACCGTCCCGCCGCCGGGCGAGTAGGCGACCGCCTGGACGAAGCGAAAGACGCCGCCGCCGTTGGGCTCCTCGCCGACGATCGAGGGCGTCAGGGGCGCCGCGGCGGCGCCGGCCGCGGCGGGCGCGATCGCGGCCAGGGCGGCGGCTGCCGCGAGGAGGGATGGCAAACGCACTGTGTGGCTGCAACGTCGTCGCAGCCACACAGTTGCGTTGCGGTTGCCGTCAGGAGGTGGAGGACTTCTTCTTCGCTGCGGCCTTGCCGGCCTTCGGCGCAGTGCCGGGCTGGCGCTTGTACTTCGCGATGAACTTCTCCGTGTCGGCGTGCGCCTCCTCGTCGGGACGCTGGTTCATCGGCGACTTCATGAGGTACGACGACGGGCCGTCGAGCTGCCCGGAGAGCCCGTGGTTCATCGCGAGCTTGCAGCAGCGGGTCGCGTCGATGACGATGCCGGCGCTGTTGGGCGAGTCCCAGACCTCGAGCTTGAGCTCGGCGGTCAGCGGGACGTCGCCGAAGGCCTGGCCCTCGAGGCGGATGTGCGCCCACTTGCGGTCGGTGAGCCACGGCACGTAGTCCGACGGGCCGACGTGGACGTCGCCCGGCGGCAGGTCGTGGCCCATGATCGACGTGACGGCGTTCGTCTTGGAGATCTTCTTGGACTCCAGGCGCTCGCGCTCGAGCATGTTGAAGAAGTCCATGTTGCCGCCGACGTTCAGCTGCGACGTGCGCATGAGCTTCACGCCGCGGTCGTGGAACAGGCGCGCGAGGTTGCGGTGCACGATCGTCGCGCCGACCTGGGACTTGATGTCGTCGCCGACGATCGGCAGCCCGGCCTTCTTGAAGCGCTTGTGCCAGTAGTCCTCGCGGGCGATGAACACCGGGATGCAGTTCACGAAGCCGCAGCCGGCCTCGAGGATCTGCTCGACGTACCACTTCGTCGCGAGCTCGGAGCCGACCGGCAGGTAGGACACGACGACGTCGGTGTGCGTGTCCTTGAGGATCTGCACGATGTCGGCGGTCTCGCCGGGCGCCTTGGTGATCTTCTGCTTGAGGTACTTGCCGAGGCCGTCGTGCGTCATGCCGCGGTACACCGGGACGCCGAGGTTCTCGGGGACGTCGGCGAACTTGATCGTGTCGTTCTGGCCCGACCAGATCGCGGTGCCGAGGTCCTTGCCGACCTTCTCGACGTCGATGTCGAAGGCTGCCGTGAACTCGATGTCGGAGATGTGGTAGCCGCCGAGGTCGACGTGCATGAGGCCGGGGACGTCGACCGTCGGGTCGGCGTCGCGGTAGTAGTGCACGCCCTGCACGAAGGCGTTCGCGCAGTTGCCGACGCCGACGATCGCGACGCGGACCTTGTCGGTCTGGTAGCGCGAAGCGCCGTTCGTGGAGTGCGCGCCGTTGCCGTTGCTGGGGCTCATTGTGCTGTTCAGTTCCCTTCGTAAGACCGTTCCGGGGCTTACACCCCGTGACCAATGGCGCGTTACACGGGCGCCGGCTGTTGGAGCTGGCGCTTGACGTGGAGGATGCGCTGGACGACCGTGAAGCTCGTCAGGGCCGCGAGCACGTAGACCGCCGGCGCGAGGGCCCCGAGATCGGCGAAGACGAGCCCCGCCGACAGGATGATGACGCGGACGAGGCGGTCGGCGATCCCGACCTTGCATTCGACGCCCAGCGCCTCGGCGCGGGCTCGCGTGTAGGAGACGACGAGCGATGCCATGACCGCCACGACGACGGCCGCGACCGCCAGCTCGTCGCCGTCCTGCGTGAACGTCACCGCGATCCCCGTGAGGACGAACCCCTCGACGATCCGGTCCAGCGTCGAGTCCAGGAACGCGCCGAACGGCGTGCCCTTGCCCGACATCCGCGAGTAGCCGCCGTCGAGCGTGTCGCAGATCGACCCGATGATGAACACGACCCCGCCGATGAAGAACTCGTGCTGCCAGACGAGGACCGCCGCGACGACGTTCAGGACGAAGCCCGCCATCGAGATCTGGTTCGGCGTCAGGCGTGACGCGACGAGCTTGTCGCGCAGGGCCTCCAGCCGCCGTGCGGTCGGCGTGTCGCGCCGCGGCCGCCGCTCGGGCGGCGGCGTGGACTCGGTCGGCGGCGGCGGCTGCTGCGTCCCTGCCGGCATCAAGACGCAGCCGGTGCGACGTCGGTGCCGGGCACGGGCGCCGCGTCTGTGCGCGGGGCGGGCTGGAAGCGCCAGACGTCGGGTCGCAATTTGGCCATCTGGCGGGCGACGAGCGCCCCGATCCCGGCGGCGCCGGCGCCGAGCACGGCGTCGGCGATGAAGTGGTTGGCGGTCACGACGATGACGAAGACGACGATCAGCGGATAGATCGACCAGAAGATCTTCAGCGCGCGCCAGCGGACAAGCCGCGCGAGCGGGATGCTGATCATGAGCGCGAAGCCCACGTGCATCGACGGCACCGCCGCGTACGGGTTGAAGAGCTTGCCGATCGTCACGCTGTCCTGCGGGACGCCGGTGAAGTCCGAGACGGCATCGAAGAAGCCCCACTCCGGGAAGAAGCGCGGCGGGGCCGTCGGGAAGATCGCGTAGCCGGCGCAGGCGACGAGGAAGGCCACGAGGAACATGTTGCGCACGAAGTAGAAGCTCGGGTTACGAAACAGATACAGCCAGGCCAGCGCACCGAGCGTGATCGAGGTCTGGGCGTTGATGTACATCCATGCCGAGCCGTCCAGGAGCCACTGCTGGCCGGCGGCGAACGCCTGCAGCGAGGGCTCCCAGAAGATGTTCAGCGTGCGCTCGACGCCGATGAGGTCGCGGGCATGCTGGAAGGCCACCGTCGCGGAGTCGGGATGGTTCACGAACCCGCGCGTCAGCCGGTAGAGCTGGTAGGCGGCCATGAAGAGCAGCACCTGGCGCACCACGTCGAAGAGACCGTGGGGCAAGAGGCGCGCCTGGAACGAGCTGAGGCGTGCGGTCATGGGACTGCGGCCATCCTAACGGCCACTTGTGACCGGTGTTCACAACGACGTGACGAGCTGCACGATCAGCGCCCGCCGGAGGCCGCCGGCGCCGTGCAGCGCGCGCCGCTCAGCCGGGCCTGGACGCGCACCGTCCCGGGGGCGAGCACGCGCAGCCGCGTCATCCCGCCGGGGCCGCGCTGCACGCACGCCCGCCCCGCCGTCACGCGCCACCAGCGCGAGTCGCGGACGCGGACGACGGCGGTGCCCGGTCGCCGCGGGTGCAGCGTGAAGCCGTCGACCGCGAGCTCGAGCGGGCCGCGCGCGCGGCCGCTGACGAGCGGCACCGGATCGCGCACGGCGAACAGGCGCCAGTGCGCGTCGTGCCACACCTGATGCAGGTACGCCGGCCCGCGCTCGATGAGGCGCGCCTCGTCGCGGGCGGCGTAGTCCAGCGCGGCGTCGGGGAGCGCGACGTAGGCGACGGCGTGCTCGTCGAGCCATGCACGGTAGGTCGCGGCGCTGAGCGTGCCGTCGTAGAAGAGGGCGCCGTGGCGGCGGTCGAGCTGGCGCTCCCAGCCGCGCGCGAGCGCGACGTGCGGCGCGACGCGCGCCGCCTCCCAGTGGTTCTCCGTGAACGGGATCTCGATGCGGACGGCGCCGGGGGCGCGCGCGGCGAGATCGCGCAGCAGCGGCGCGTAGTAGGACGCCGCGACGGCGGGGTCGCCCGCGGCGCGGGCGACGTCGCGGACGGCGGGGTACAGCTGCCAGTAGGCGAGCGGCAGCATGACCGCGACGAGCAGCGCCGGGCGCCGGCGCCCGGCGAGCGCGCCGAGGACGACCGGGCCCGCGACCAGCGCGCCGAGCCGGCTGACGTTGCCGCCGAGCGGGGTCGCGACCGCGAACGCCGCGACGGTCGCCAGCGCGTAGAGGCCGGCGCCGATGCGCAGGGCGCGCTCGCGCGCGGGCAGCAGCACGCCGACGAGGATGATCGCCGCCAGCGCCGGCCAGAACGCCGAGGCGACGAACGGCTCGCTGCCGCCCTCGGGGAACAGCAGCGCCAGCGCGGCCGCCGGCGCGAGCGCCGCGGCGGCGACGATCGCCGCCGTCACGCGCCGCCCCGGCGCGGCGAGCCCCCACGCAACGACCGCGAGCGCGAGGAAGAGCGCCGCGACCGGGCTGGAGAGCGTCGTCAGCACCGCGAGCGCGGCCGCCGCGACCCGGCGCCCCGCGGCGAGGGCGAGCAGCGCGCCGAGGCCGGCGGCGGCGCCGAGGAGGAACGTCAGCCGCCCGCTGAGCAGCGTTGCGACGGTCGCCGCCGCGAACCACAGGGCGGCCGCCTGCGCGGGCCCCGCGGCCCAGCGCCGCCCGGCGAGGCGCGCGAACAGCGCCGTCGCCGCGACCGCCGCCAGCGCGCCCGCGACGCGGACGCCGAGCGCCGCGCCGAGCGGCGGGAAGAGGACGCTGTAGGCGGGCGTGTGGTGGCCCGCGTACCAGCCGTTGTCCCACAGCGCGAGGCCCGCGCTGCGCACGAGGCCGGCGCGGTACTCCTGCGCCGCGAGGTCCGCACTCGCGGGCGCCACGACGAGGTACACGACGGCGCCGAGCGCCGCGACGACCACCGGGTGCAGCACGAGACGTACGCGCCGGCTCACGGCGCCAACCCTCGCAGGGTCAGTGGTCCAGATGCTCGACGATCCGCGCGCAGAGCTCGGGCCTGTCGATCCACGGCCAGTGGCCGGCGCCCTCGACGACCTCGAGCGTCGCGTCGCCGAGCGTCGCGGCGTAGCCGGCGCCGAAGCGCGGCGCGATCCAGCGGTCCTCGGCGCCCCAGAGCACGAGCGCCGGGGCGGTGATCGTGCCGAGGTCGGTGCCGGCGAGGGCGAGCAGGTCCGGTGACGCGCTGCGCAGCACGCGCACGATGGCGCGCTGGGTGCCGAGGTCGAAACCCTGCGCGACGTCGTCGACGAACGCCTTCGGCATCGGCCCGTCCCCGCTCCAGCCGCGCCGCGACAGGCGGCGCATGACCGGCTTGATCGCGGAACCGACGGCGATCGGCCCGATCCCCGGCATGCGCACGACCCGCGCCGGGCCGCGCCACTGAAAGCCCGCCAGCAGCGGGACGCCGTCGACGATGACGAGCCGCTCGACGCGCTCGGGGTGGGCCGCCGCCCAGGCCAGCCCGACGGCCGCGCCCCAGTCGTGCATGCACAGGCGCACGCGATCGAGCGCGAGCCGGTCGAGCAGGCGCTCGAGGAATGCGACGTGGCCGGCGAGCGAGTAGTCGAGGTCGCCGCGCTTGCCGCTGCGCCCGAAGCCCGGGAGGTCGACCGCGATCCCGCCGCCGAGCGCCAGGACGTCGACCCAGTCGAAGGAACTCGTCGGGATGCCGTGCAGATAGAGGATCGGCACCGCGTCGTCGCCGGCGCGGCGCAGGAAGACGGGCTGCTCGTCGAGCTCGATCGTCTCCTCGATGATGGCCGGGACAGTCACGGCCGCGGAAGATAGCCTCACGAGCGTGCGAACCCTCTGTGTCGGCGAGGCCGTCGTCGATCTCATCTGCCAGCGCCCCGTCAACTCGCTGCACGAGGCCGACGCCTTCGTGCCCTATGCGGGCGGCGTGACGGCGAACGTCGCCGTCGCCGCGGCGCGTGCCGGCGCCCACGTCGTCCTGGCCGGCGGCGCGGGCGACGACCGCTGGGGCGCCTGGGTCCGCGACCGGCTCGGCACCGAGGGCCTGGACCTGCGCTGGTTCGCGCTCGTCGCGGGGCCCGCCACGCCGCTGGCGTTCATCACGATCGACGACGCCGGGGAGCCCGCCTATGACGTCTACGGCGACGGGATCGCCGCGCTGGTGCAGGCGCTCGACGGGCAGCTGCTGGATGCCGTCGACGCCTGCGACGCGCTGTTCTTCACCTCCAACACGCTCACCCAGCCGGCGTCCGCGCAGATCACCATGGCGGCCCGCGAGCGCGCGCTGAAGCTCAGCCGCCCGATCGTCTTCGACGCGAGCCTGCGCCTCGGGCGCTGGCAGGCCAACCCCGGCCGCGCGGGTGCCGCCGCCGGGGCCTGCGTCCCGGGCGCGTTCCTCGTGAAGTGCAACGAGGAGGAGGCGCGCCTCATGACCGGCGAGGACGATCCCGAGGCCGCGGCCGCGTCGCTGCTGGCCGCGGGCGCCGAGCATGCGATCGTCACGCTCGGGGCGCGCGGGGCGATCCTGCGCGGGAGGGGCATGCGCTTCGACGTCGCCGCTCCCGCTGCGGTCGTGCGCAGCACGGTCGGCGCCGGCGACGTCTTCCTCGGCGTCCTGCTGGCGCACATGGGGATGACGGACTACTACCCCCCGGCGCTCGCCGCGGCGCTGCCCGAGGCCGCCGCCCAGGCCGCCGCCGCATGTGAACGCTGGGGCGCGCTGGAGTGACGAAGGCCGGCTGGCGGCCGCCGGCGCGGGCCCGCGTCGCCCGCATCCGCGCGCGCCTGGCCGAGGTCTACGGCGTCCCGGTCATGGCGCCCCACGGCGACGCGCTCGCCGAGCTCGTCCTCACGGTCCTGTCGCAGTCGACGAACGACCGCAACCGCGACGTCGCGTTCCTGCGCCTGCGCGAGCGCTTCCCGAGCTGGGACGCCGTCCGCGACGCGCCCGTCGAGGAGCTCGAGGAGGCGATCCGGCCCGGCGGCATCTCGAAGGTGAAGTCCAGGCGGATCAAGGCGATCCTCGAGGCGATCGGCGCGGGCGGGCGGGATCTGGACCTCTCGTGGATGCGCGACGCGCCGGTGCCCGAGTCCCAGGACTACCTCTGCGCGCTGCCGGGCGTCGGGCGCAAGACGGCGGCCTGCGTGCTGCTGTTCGCCTACGGCCTGCGCGACGTACCGGTCGACACGCACGTCTCACGCGTCGGGACGCGCCTGGGGCTCCTGCGCCCGAAGGCGCCGTTCGAGGAGCTGCACGACGCGATGGTCGCGCTCACGCCGCCCGGAGCCGAGCTCGAGTTGCACGTCAACCTCCTGCGCCACGGCCGGCGCACGTGCCACTCCCAGCGCCCCGCCTGCGAGGACTGCGCACTGGCACGGATGTGCCCGAGCCGCGGGCTCTTCGCGCCCGCGCGCTCAGCCGAAGCTCGGGCGCGTTGAGCGCAGGACGCACGTGCCGCCGGGGACGGCGGGATCGCCCTGGCAGCCGCTGCCGTCGACCTCGTCGACGAGCAACCACGTGACCCCGCTGTCGCGCTCGTGCGCGAGGATCGCCTTGTCGGCGTCGGCGCCCTCCGTGGTCCCGGTGGTGATGCGGTGGCGCAGCAGCTCGGGCTGGCGGATGCAGCCGCTCGTGTCGGCGAAGCAGGCGTCGCTGAACAGCACGCGGCCGCTCTCGAAGGCCGGCCAGCCCAGCGCCCGCCCGGTCAGGCCGCCGCCGTGCTGCACGGCGATGCGCGCGTGTCCGTCGCCGAGCGTGTCGAGCCGGATCTCGGTCTCGAGCCCCTCGTAGCGGCCGGCGTACGTCCAGCCGAACGCGAGCCGCCTGCCGTAGAGATCCAGCGCGTACGGGCGGCTGACGCGGTCGTCGGTGCAGCTCGTGCGGCCGGCCGAGCGCGTGCAGACGCGCCGCGCGCCGCCGGGCTGACGCGTGCTGTGTCCACCCGCCAGCGGCCGCACGTAGATGTAGGGCAGCGTCGGCTTGCGGTCATAGGAGCGCACGAAGGCGATGTTGCCGCGCCAGACCGTCGGCCATGTCTCGTCCGCATTGCTGATGCTCGCACCGGCGATCCGGCGCTCGGCGCCCGTGGCGACGTCGAGCAGGTAGACGTCGCAGCCGGAGCCCTCGTCGTAGTCGGTGGGCAGGTAGGAGCCCGGCGACGGGACCTCCACGCGACAGCGCGAGTACGTCGCGACGATGCCGTCCGCGGTCGGGCCGAGATCGACGTCGAAGGACGTCGCGCGAGCGGCGATCGGCGGGAAGGAGATGGTGCCCTCGGGACTGCGCAGGGCGAGATGAAAGAGGCCGTCGGCCCCGTGCACGCTCCACGCGAGCCAGCCGGCGTGGGCGGCGATCGGCGTCGGGCGGTCGAGCCGCGCGACGTCCTCGGCGGCTGCGGGCGCGGCCAGCACCAGCAGCGTCAGACAGGAGATCAGAAGCAGGCGCATGGTTCCCCAACGAGCGCGCGCGGCCGGAGGTTGCGCGCGTCAGCGCCGGATGGCGCGGCCGGCCACGCCCGGGCTCACCCCGCCGAGGCGAGCGCGAGGTCGGCGATCGCCTTGAGCACCGCGTCGTCGTGCGTCTTCGGGGAGGCCTTCTCGATGACGTGGCGGACGATGCCGTCCGGGCCGATGATGAACGTCGAGCGCTGGGCGCCCATGTACTTGCGCCCGTACATCGACTTCTCGACCCACACGCCGTAGCGCTCGCAGACGGCGTGGTCGGCGTCGGCGAGCAGCGTGAAGTTCAGGTCCTTGCCCTGGTGGAACTTCTTGATCTTCTTCACGGGATCCGGCGAGATGCCGATGACCTTCACGCCCGCCGCGGTGTACTCCGCGCTTCGATCGCGGATCGAGCAGGCCTGCGTCGTGCAGCCCGGCGTGTCGGCCTTGGGGTAGAAGTAGAGGACGATCGTGCGGCCGCGCAGCGCCGACAGCCGGACGGGCTCGCCGTCCTGGTCGGGCAGCTCGAAGTCGGGGGCGGAGGCGCCTGCGCCGATCACGGACGTGATGTTCGCAGAAGCTCCGGCGCCGTCCGGGGACCAGCGCGCCGGCGCCGGGTCCGGCGGCCGCGCGCGCAGTCTTCGTAGCATGGGGGGCGATGAACGAGCCCACCGAGACGCCTTCCGAGGACACGACGATCGCCCGCGCGCAGGACGCCGCCGGCCGGGCCGCCACCGAGGCGCTGCTGAACTGCTACATGCGGGAGGGCGGCGAGTGGCGCCCCGTGCCGGCCGACAGCGTCCCGCAGCTCGCCCACCCCGGCGACACCCACCTCGCCGCGATGCCGTTCGAGGACCTGCGGGCGATGCTCCTCATCGGGATCACGCATCTGTCGCCGACGCACCGCCACCGCTTTCGCCTGCCGGCCGAGATCGCGATGGCGGGCGGCAACCCCGTCGCGGTGTCGCTCGACACCGTCGCGGGCATGCTCGTCGACCAGCTCGGCGACCCCGGCCTCGGCGACGATCCCGTCTCCGCCGACCGGCGCGGCCCCGACCCGACCGCCCTGCTGTACCGCGTTCGCGCGAGCACGAAGGCCGTGGGCGCGTTCCTCGCGGTGCGCGACGCCGAGATCGACGCGCTCTTCAGCGCCGCCCCGCTGCGCTTCATCGAGAGCGAGCAGGCGCTGCTCCTCGGCCACATGCTGCATCCGACGCCCAAGAGCCGGACCGAGATGACCGACGACGAGCTGCTGGCCTACGCGCCCGAGACCGAGGCGCGTTTCCAGCTGCACTGGCTCGCCGTCGACGCCGATCTCGTCGAGCACGACAGCGCGACGGGCACGCCCGCGCCGCAGCTCGCCGAGCGCCTGCTGCGCGACGACCCGGCGGTCGACGGCGCCGCGCTCGACGCGGCCCTCGAGGGGCTCGGCGAGCGGATCCTCATTCCCGCCCATCCGTGGGAGCTCGCCTACCTGCGCGCGCACGACAGCGTCGTGGCGGCGCTCCTGGAGGATGGCCAGATCGTGGATCTGGGCCCGCTCGGCAGCCCCGCGACGCCGACGACCTCCGTCCGGACGGTCTACAACGCCGACTGGGCCTGGCAGCCGAAGTTCTCCCTCCACGTGCGCGTGACCAACGCCCTGCGCGTCACGACGCCCCGCGAGCTGCACCGCGGCGTTCAGGCGGCGCGCCTGCTGCGCACCGCGGCCGGTGATCGCGCCGCAGAGCTCGCGCCCGGCCTCGTGCTGTTGCAGGAGCCCGCCTACCTCGCCGTGCGCCACGGCGGCCAGCTCATCAACGGGCTGTCGGTCATCCTGCGCGACAACCGCTGGCGCGGGGAGTCCGCCGCGGCCGACGTCAGCGCGCTGACGACGCTCTGCCAGGACCATCCCTACGGCGGGCGCAGCCGGCTCGGGCAGATCGTCGGCGCGATCGCCGTGCGCGATGGCCGCGAGGAGTCCGACGTCGCGCGGGAGTGGTTCAGGCGCTACGCCGACGTCGTGCTCGTCGGCGTGCTGCGGCTGCATCTCGACCTCGGGCTGTGCCTCGAGCCCCATCAGCAGAGCGTCGTGCTGGAGCTCGAGGACGGCTGGCCGGCCCGCGCGGTCTACCGCGACGGAAACGGCCTCTACCACCGCGCGGCGGCGCGCGACGATCTCGCGGCGCTCCTGCCGGATAGCGCCGACGGTCACGACGCCGAGCTGCCCGAGGCGCTCGCCGACCGGCGGCTCGTCTACTACCCGTTCCTCAACAACGCGCTCGGCGTGATCAACGCGCTCGGCGTGGCCGGCACGGTCGACGAGCCCACGCTGCTCGCCGACCTCAAGGCGCTGCTGGCGGGCGAGCGCGAGCGCGGCGGGCGCTACCCGGCGACGCTTCTCGATCGCCTGCTCGACGATGCGACGTGGCCGTGCAAGGGCAATCTCCAGACGCGGATGCACGATCTCGACGAGCTCGCGGGCGACATCGACGCCCGCGCGATCTACGTCGAGCTGCTCAACCCGCTGCACGGCGTCTCCTGACCCCGCGGGCGGCGGCGTAGCCTTGTCGGCATGCCCGAGCTGCCGGAGGTCGAGATCACTGCGCGGCGCCTGGACGCCGCGCTGGCCGGCGCGACGATCGAGTCCGCGCAGGCACCGGGCATCAATGCGCTGAAGACCTTCGACCCGCCGCTGTCCGCACTCGAGGGCCGGACGATCGAGGGCGTCGGGCGGCGCGGCAAGCAGCTCGTCGTGCAGATCAGCGACGGGCTCGTCGTCCTCGTGCACCTCATGAGCGCCGGGCGCCTGCAGCTCTACGACAAGCGCGCCGGCCCGCGCGACCGCACCTCGCGCCTGCTCGTGAGAACGGACGACGGCCGCGAGCTGCGCCTGCGCGAGTTCGGCACCAAGCAGGCCGCCTGGGTCAAGCTCCTGCGCGCCGAGGAGCTCGAGGACGACGAGATGCTCAAGACGCTCGGCCCCGAGGCGTGGCCGCAGCCGCCGCGGGACCTGCGCGCGCTGCTGAAGGCGCCCCGGCCGCTGCACACGCTCCTGCGCGACCAGCGCGTCATCGCGGGCATCGGGCGCTCGTGGGTCGACGAGATCCTGTGGAGCGCGCGCCTGTCGCCGTTCAAGCGCGGCAACGATCTCACCGAGGAGGAGGCCGCCGCGCTGCGCGCGTCGATCGTGGCGACGCTCGACGGCGCGCTGGAGCACTACGAGCAGGTCGTGACGCTGCCGATCCCCGACAAGCTCCCGCTGCCGCTACAGGTGCACCGCAAGGCCGGCGAGCCGTGCCCGCGCTGCGGCGCGACGATCGAGGCCGTCCACTACGAGGATTACGTCATGTGTTACTGCCCCGCCGAGCAGACGGGCGGCAAGGTCCTCAAGGACCGGCGGCTGTCGCGGCTGCTGAAGTGAGCGGCGCGCGCCGGTCCGGCGCGAGCATCGCGAGCCAGAGGGCACCCGCCCCGGCACCGCTCGACGAGAGCGCCTCACCGGATCCGGTCGATCTCGCGCGGGCGCAGGAGCGCGATCAGGTCGCCGCGGTGCCCGCTGCGGCGGACGCCGGCGATCCCGCCCTTCTTCAGCTCGATCGCCGCGCCGGTGAGGTCGCCGACGATCTCGACGAAGTCCGGGTTGTGGCCGACGAACAAGACGCGCCGGTGCTCGCCCGCAGCCGCCGCGAGCTCGAGCGCGGCGTGGACGTCGAAGCCGCCCGACAGCGCGTCGTCGACGATCGGCTCGCCGTCGAGCGCCTCGCAGGCCAGGCGCGCCGTGTCCAGCGCGCGCACGCGCGGGCTCGTGACGACGAGCTGGAAGTTCAGCTCGAGCGCGACGAGCGCCCGGCCGGCGGCCCGCGACTGCTCCTCGCCGCGCGGGGTCAGGCGCCGCTCGTGGTCGGGTCGGGCGCCGTGCGGCTCGGCCTCGCCATGTCGCAGGAACCACAGCTGCTGGGCCATGCGCGGGAATCTAGTCGGTCGGGGCAATGCGGCCCGCGACGGGCCGGATACTCACCCAGCTCTTCACGAGCGGCCCGAGGCGCTCGGGCTGCGCGGGCCCGAACAGTGCCTCCATCTCGCCGCGGCGCAGCAGCTCGATCGCCTCCCAGTCGCCCGCGACCCCGAGGCGCCAATAGGGCCGCCGCAGCGCGTGCGGGAGCCAGTGCGCGAACGGCAGCAGCGCGTGCGGCTCGACGGGGAACGAATAGGCCGGCGTCTGGACGTACCAGCCGCCGGCGACGCGGCGCAGCTCGCGGGCGAACGCCGCGCGATCGGCCGGCGCGACGTGCTCGATGACGCTGCTGCAGTAGGCCAGCTCGAACGCGCCGTCGGCGAACGGCAGGCCCTCGAGCACGTCGGCCTGCACGAACGGCCCGGGATAGTCGGGGCGCGGGGACAGGTCGACCCCCGTGATGTCGTGGTCGGGGGCATGGCGGCGCAGCCCGAGGCGCCCGCAGCCGACGTCGAGGATCCGCGTCTGCGGCGTCGCGCCCGTCCGCCCGAAGAGCTGCACGTGCCGACGCTCGCGTGCGCGGCCGCTGGCGACCGCGGCCACGCGGGCGCGCAGGCCCGGCTTGGCCGTCCCGTAGACGTTCTCCGCAGCCCAGCGCGACATCGCAGCTAGCGTACGGTGGAGGTCGCATGAGCGAGATCTACACGCCCGAGAACCTGCTCGACCGGCTCAGCGATCCCGCGACGCTCGCCGCGCAGTACGAGCGCGGCAAGCGCCGCGAGCGCGAGCTGCTCGACCGCCATCTGGGCATCGGGGGCGGCGACGCGATCTCGATCGGCTGCGGCTGGCACCCGGGCCGCCATCTGCTGCCCAGGCCGGCATGGCGGCTCGTCGCCGCCGACATCGATCCCGCCCGCCCGGCACACGCCGTGGCGACCGGCGAGGCCGACGAAGGGCTGCAGGGCGCCGCGGGAGCGCTCGCCGCGCTCCCCGACGCGTCCTTCGACGTCGTCCTGCACCGGCTCGTGCTGCACCACGTCGCCTACGCGGGCCCGCTGGAGCCCTGTCTCGCCGAGGCGCGGCGGCTCCTGCGCCCCGGCGGCGCGCTCGTCGCGATCGAGCCCAGCATCCTGCATCCCGTCGGCGCCGCGCTCGCGCTCGCCAACCGGGCCGGCCTCGGCGTGAAGGTCCACGGCACGCCCGACGACATCCCGCTGTCGCCGCGGCGCCTGGCCGCGGCCGCGCGCGCGGCCGGCCTGGAGCCCGAGCTGCACGCCGTGAGCTACACCTGGCGCCGGCTGCCCGTCCGCGCGCAGCGCGCCGTCGGCGCGCTGGACCGCTTCGGATCGGCTCCGGGAATGCGGTGGCTCGGCCACACGTTCATGCTCATCGCGCGGCGGGCCTAGACGACGGCGCGGCTCAGCGCTTGTAGGACCCGACGGGGGTCCCGGAGAAGCTCTGCCAGCGGACGTTCCAGCGCCGGCCGGCGCGGAAGTTCGTCCTGAAGGTGAAGTAGCCGCGCGAGTCGGTCCTGACCGTGCGCAGGGTCCTGAACTTCGACGACCCGCGATTTGCGTAGACGATCTTCACCGTCGTGACGCCTGTCCCGGGCGGCGTGATCGGGGTGATGCCGCCGAGGATGGCCGGCGAGGCGGGCCGGACGAGTCCCCAGATCGAGACCTTCTTGGAGCCGCTGCGGCGGACCGCCAGCGGGAGGCGGAAGGCGGGCAGCGACGGTTTCGGCTTGCCATTCGCGAAGCGCAGGCCGGACTCGAAGCCGCCGTACTGCTTGGGACCGGTCGGGTCGCTGTCGCGCAGGAGGTATTGCGAGAAGGCCCTGACGCGCGGGTTCTCGTAGGCGGTGCGCTCGGCGATCGCGCGGTACTCGACCTGCTTGGCGAGCGAGACGCCGCTCTGCGTGTCGGGCGTCGACTGGATGCCGAACTCCGTGAGGTAGATCGACAGCTTCTTCGTAAGCGCGCCGGCCTTGCGCGCCCGGTCCAGGGCCTTCGACAGCCGCCCGAGCACGCCGATCGTGACGTCGTCGCGGTTGGCGGGCTTGAAGAACGGGCCCTGGCGCGTCGTGTAGGCGTGGTGCGCGTAGCCGCCGGCGGGCAGCGGGCCGCACGACTTGCGGCGCACGTACTTCTTGTTGAGGCACAGCGTTCCGCGCAGGAACGCGAGCGGGGCGACGACGCGGCCCGTGCCGCGCGGGGAGGTCTCGCCGAGCAGGATCGTGTCCCTGCCCTGGCCGGACTTCGTCAGGCCGCGCACGCCGGCCCTGTAGAGCCCGCGGTAGATCGACGGCGAGATCGCCTTGCCGCCGTTGGCGAACTGCGGGCGCAGGAACTGCGGCTGGTTGGGCTCGTTCCAGATCGCCCAGGTGTCGACCTGGTCGCCGTAATGGCGCCCGACGGCCATGACGAAGGCCGCGAACGCCGACGGGCTCGGGCGCGTGAGCTTGTCGAGCTTGGCCTTCGTCGCCCACTTCGGCACGGGCCCGGAGATCGTCAGCAGGACGGGCCAGCTGCGTGCCTTGGCGGCCGCCATCAGCGCGTCGTACTCGCCCCAGTCGTAGGCATCGGGGTTCGTCGGATCGAAGTCCGGGCGCGTCGAGGAGTCCGCTGACGGCGCGACGTCGTGCCAGGTGAGGATGACGCGCAGCGAACGCACGCCGAGCGACTCGAGCTCCGCCAGCGCCGCGGGGCGGGTCGCCGGGTTCATGAGGTCGCGCGGCGCCTCGAAGGTGAGGGCCTGCGACTTGTTCGCGCTCGCGGGAGCGACGAGCAGGAGGCTGAGCAGGAGAGTGAGGGGGAGAAGTCGGCGCACAGTTGGCATAACCCCCGGAGGCGGGGCAAGGTTGCGGCTTGGCAGCCTACCCTCGGCCCTACCCATGAGCGCCAATGCCTACGACGACGTCGTCGCGACCCACGCCGCGGCCGCCGCGAACGCCCGCGAGCCGCTGGTCGTTCTCGAGCCGCTGCACGCGTTCCTCGACGCCCATGGGCTCGGGGACGGCGGCGAGCTGCGGGCCGAGCCGATCGGCGATGGGCACTCGAACGTCACGTACCTCCTGCGCAGCGGCGAGGAGGAGCTCGTGCTGCGCCGCCCGCCGCGCGGGCCGCTGCCGCCGAGCGCCCACGACGTGCTGCGCGAGGCGCGCCTGCTGCAGGCGCTCGAGCCCACCGGGGCGCGTGTGCCGCGCGTACTCGCCATCGGCGCCGACGAGGCCGTCATCGGCGCGCCGTTCTATGTCATGGAGCGCGTTGCGGGGGTCGTCGTCACCGACACGCTGCCCGCCGCGCTGGACACCGCGGCCGAGCGCCGGCGGCTCGGCGAGGAGCTCGTCGACGCGCTCGTCGAGGTGCACGCCGTCGACTGGCGGGCGCACGGCCTCGCGGGCTTCTCGCGCGACCCCGGCGGCTACCTCGGGCGCCAGCTGCGCCGCTTCGGCGGCCTCTGGGGGCATCTCAAGACGCGCGAGATCACCGCCGTCGACGAGGTCGGCGCCTGGCTTGCCGCGCACGTGCCGCGCTCGGGGCCCGCGTCGATCGTCCACGGCGACTACCGCCTGGGCAACGCGATGATGGCCGCCGGCGCGCCCGCGCGCCTGGTGGCGATCTTCGACTGGGAGATGGCGACGATCGGCGACCCGCTCGCCGACGTCGGCTATCTGTGCTCGATGTGGGTGCAGCGCGACGACCCGCCGCTGCCGGCGCTCTTCGAGTTCGGCGGGATCACGCGCGGCGACGGCTTTCTCACGCGCGGCGAGCTCGTCGCGCGCTACGAGGAGCGCAGCGGGCGCGCGATGACGGACGTCCGCTGGTACCGCGCGCTGGCGCTGTGGAAGGCGGCGGTGTTCATGGAGGGCAACGTCCGCCGCGCGCGCAGCGGCACGACGGACGATCCCTGGCTCAAGGGCTTCGGCGACGGCGTCGTCGAGCTCGCCGAGCGCGCGCGGGCGCTGACGCGCGGCGACTGAGACCGCGGTTCAGGCGGCGGGCGGCGGGCCCGGGGTGTCGGCGGGCTTGGCGTCGGCGGGCTTGGCGTCGGCCTCGGGCTTCGCAGGCGCGTCGTCCTTGCCGAGCTTCTCGCTGACCTTGTGCTTGAGGGCCTCGAACTCCTCCTTGCGCTTCGGGTCGTTCGCGAACTGCTTCGCCTTCTCGGCGAGCTCCGAGGCCTTGGCCTTGGCCTCGGGGGAGTTGGCGTAGTCGGTGAGCTTCTTGAGCAGAGACATGACCTAGAAGTTAGCCCATGCCCTCGCCGTCCTCGATGCGCTGGCGCAACTGCGCCCCGCGGCCCGCGGCGACGGCTCGCGCGGCCCGCCGCTCATCGAGTGCGACCCCGCCCGCCGCGGCGAGCTCGAGCAGCTCCTGGCGCTCCTCGCCCTCGCGCGCGCTGCGCAGGAAGAGCCAGCCGAAGAGGCAGACGGTGAGGATCGAGCCCTCGACCATCATGATCCCGCCGGCGATCACCTGGTCGGACTGTGCCGAGATGTCGTGTGCCCGCTCCCCGGGCCGGTAGACGCCGAAGTACGCGCGGTCGGTCCAGACGAAGACGTTCGCGAGCACCGTCGTCGTGAGGCGCACGGCGACGATGTAGCCGAGCCGGCCGAGGTTGCCGAACCACAGCGGCTTGGGCAGCGGGCCGAGCAGCGCGAGCCACATGTTGATCCCGAGGCCGACGAACAGCATGTGCTGCAGCGCGTGGATCCCGTCGTGGCGGACGGCCGCCTCGTGCGGGCCGACGAGGTGCCAGAACATGAGGTCGACGGCCCACAGCCCGAACGCCGGCACCGGGTGGGCGAGGTGGCGCAGCCAGGCCAGCCCGGTGGTGCGCAGCAGCGGCGCCAGCAGCGGCCCCGTGAGCCCGAGCACGAGCAGCAGGGCGCCGATGTCGGCGATCAGCAGGTGCTCGGCCATGTGCGCCGCGAAGAGCTCGGTGTCCAGCGCGCCGATCGGCGAGACGAGCGTCAGGACGATCACCGCGACCCCTGATGCGAAGCACCAGCGCCGCCACGCGGGCACGGGCTTGCCGCGGGCCGCAAGCGTGCGGGCGCGCACGGCGTACATCGCACCTACGACGAGCGCCGGAGCGAGCTGCAGCGGGTCGAGCGTCACCGGCACACGGCAAGGCTGACAGCTCGATCAGCCGCCCGCGGCGATCATCACCACGGCGACGAGGGCCACGACGACGCCCACGCGCTGGATCCCGCGGATGCGTTCGCCGAGCACGAGCGCGGCCATGAACACCGTCATGACGGGATACAGCGAGCTGCCGACGGCGACGGTCGACAGCTCGCCCATCGTCGTCGCGTAGTTGAACGCGAGGGTCGCGACGAGGTCGAGCATCCCGATCCCGGCGAGCGTCGCTATCTCCCACCCGCGCGGGCGCCGCCCGCCCCGCCGCAGGGCGAAGATCGCGAACCCGACGACGAACGGCGCCCCGGCGACGCGCGAGAGCAGCAGCGTCCACGCGATGTCGGCGTCCGAGCCGATGTTCGCGAGCACGAAGTACGAGCCGAAGCCGAGCCCCGCGAGGACCGCCAGCACGGCGCTCTGGCGCTGCTGCTCGGCGTCGACCGGGCCGCCGTCGTCCTCGCGCGAGGCGAGCACGATCCCGACGACCGCCACCGCCAGGCCGATCGAGCGCACGAGCCCCGGCCGGTCGCCGGTCGCGATCCCGACGAACACCGGCAGCGCGACGCCCGTCGCCGCGATCGGGGCGACGATGCTCATCGTGCCGATCGCCAGCGCCCGGTAGAACGCCGTCAGGCCGAGGATGCCGACGAGGCCCGCGCCGAGCGAGGCGGCGACGGCCGAGCCCTGCGGCGGGCCGACGCCGCGCGCGGCGGCGAAGGTCGCCATGACCGTCAGCGACGCGAGGTACATCACCCCGAGCACGACGGGGACGGGGAACGTGCGGCTCTTCAGCCCCCCGAGGAAGTCCGCCAGGCCCCAGAATACCGAGCAGCCCAGCGCGAGCGCGATCGCTGCCACGGAGGTGTCGCTGCCGGCGCTGCCGCTGGGCTCAGCGGCGGCGGCCGCGGCCGTAGATGAGCCGCATGCCCTTGAAGAGGACCTTCGACGTGCCCGTCCGGTAGGGGAACCCGTACGGATCGCGCTTGAGATGCAGGCGGCTGATGAACAGCGACTGCTGCTTGGTGAACTTGCGGATCCCGCCCGCGCCGTGGCGCGTCCCGAGCCCGGACGCCTTCCAGCCGCCCATCGGCAGCTCGACGGCGACGTAGTTCAGCAGGGCGTCGTTGACGCAGACCGCGCCCGCCTGCAGGCGCCTGGCGATCTGCTCGCCGCGCTCGCGGTCGCCGCTGAAGACGGCGGCGCCGAGCCCGTACGGCGAGTCGTTGGCGAGCGTGACGGCCTCCTCGGCGTCGGCGACCTTCATGATCGGCAGCGTCGGCCCGAACGTCTCCTCGGTCATCGCCTTCATCCCGTGGTCGACGTCGACGAGCACGGTCGGCTCGTAGAACAGGCCGTCGCCGGGAACGCGGTGCCCGCCGGTCAGCGCCCTTGCGCCCTTGGCGAGCGCGTCGCGGACGTGCTCCTCGACGATCTCCAGCTGCTTGGGGAACGTCATCGAGCCGACCTCGGCCGTCGCCGGACCGGTCGACTCGCCCTGGCGCAGCGCGCCGACCTTCTCGACGACCTTCGCGACGAACGCGTCGTAGACGGGCTCCTCGACGTAGACGCGCTCGATCGAGATGCAGGTCTGGCCGGCGTTGAGCATCGAGTAGAAGACGGCGAGGTTCGCCGCGCGCTCGAGGTCGGCGTCGGCGAGGACGATCATCGGGTCCTTGCCGCCGAGCTCGAGCGCGACGGGGGTGAGCGTCTGCGCGGCGCGCGCCATGACCTTCTTGCCGGTCGCCGTCGAGCCCGTGAACATGATCATGTCGACCTCGTCGACGAGCGCGGAGCCGGTCGCCCCGCGGCCGGTGGCGACCTGGAAGACGCCCTCGGGCAGGCCGCACTCCGCAAAGCCGTCGGCGAGCAGCAGCGACGTCAGCGGCGTGACCTCCGACGGCTTGAGGATGACGCTGTTGCCCGCGAGCATCGCGGGGATGCAGTCGCCGAAGGAGTTCGTCAGCGGGTAGTTCCAGGGCCCGATGACGCCGATGAGGCCGAGCGGCTCGTAGCGCACGACCATCTTCTTGCCCTTGACCGCGAGCGTGCTGGCGTGGATGTGCTCCTCGGCGAGGAACGACGCGGCGTTCTTGCACCAGAAGTCCAGCGCCCCGCCCGTGTAGTTGATCTCCACGACGTAGGCGTCCTCGTACGTCTTGCCGGTCTCCGAGACGATCGTCGCGACGACGCGGTCGGCGTTGTCCATGATCCACTTCTGCATCCGGCGCATGACGCGCACGCGCCCGTCGAAGCCGATCGCCTGCCAGCCCGGCTGGGCGGCGCGCCCGCGCGCCGCGAGCTCGGCGACGCGCTCGGCGGAGAGGTCGGCGACATGCGCGAGGACCGCCCCGGTGGCGGGATTGACGACGGGGATCTCCGCACCGGTCCCGTGCCCGTTCGCGCGCTGCGCGGTGGTGGTGTCGACGCTGGCCATGTTCGCGGTCTCCTCCTCGGGCTGACGGGCTGTCAAAACCTTAGCGCCTGAATCTCAGGCTTCGTGGACGGCCGCTATGCGATCGCGCCGCTGCCGGCGAGCGCGAGCACGGCGACACCGAGCGCGACGCGGTACGCGACGAAGACCGCCGTCGTGTGCGTCGTCAGGAAGCGCAGGAAGAAGGCGATCGCGGCGTAGCCCGTGATGAACGCGAGCACGCTCGCGACGGCCGTCGGCCCGACCCCGACCGCCCCTTCGGCGGAGCCGTTGACGACGTCCTTGAGCTCGTACAGCCCGCTCAGGACGACCGCCGGGATCGAGAGCAGAAACGAGAAGCGCGCCGCCGACACGCGGTCGAAGCCGAGCAGCAGCCCGGCCGAGATCGTCGCGCCCGAGCGCGACACGCCGGGGATGAGCGCGAGCGCCTGGGCGCAGCCGATGACGATCGCGTCGCGTCGCGTGATCGTCGAGACGTCGCGCTCGCGGCGCGAGACCGCATCGGCGGCGAGCAGGACGAGGCCGAAGACGATCAGCATCGAGCCGATGAGATAGAGGTCGCGCGCGCCGTTCTCGATCTGGCTTGAGAACGCGACGCCGATGAGCGAGATCGGGATCGTCGCGAGGATGAGGTACCAGCCCAGCCGCGCGTCGAGCGTGCCGCGGCGGGCGGGATCGCGCAGCGACGCGAACCACGCCGTCGCGATGCGGATGAGGTCGGCGCGGAAGTACACGAGCACGGCCGCCATCGTCCCGAGCTGGATGACGGCGGTGAACGCCGCGCCCGGGTCATCCCAGCCCGCGAAGGCGGGGACGATGCGCAGGTGGCCGCTGCTCGAGATCGGCAGGAACTCGGTGAGTCCCTGCACGACGCCCAGGACGATGGCCTGGACGAGGCTCAAGAGCGGGCGGCTAGTCGCCGAGCTCGACGGCGGAGATGTAGACCGGTGTGACGGGCTTGTCGGCGCCGGCCGTCGGCAGGTCGTTGAGGCGCTCGAGGACGTCCTCGCCGCCGGTCACCTGGCCGAACACCGTGTGCTTGCCGTCGAGCCACGGCGTGGCGTCGGCGGTGACGATGAAGAACTGCGAGCCGTTGGTGTTCGGGCCGGCGTTCGCCATCGCGAGCGTGCCCTTGACGATGCTGTGGTCGTTGATCTCGTCGTCGAACTCGTAGCCCGGCCCGCCGGTGCCGTTGCCCTTCGGGCAGCCGGCCTGGACCATGAAGTCCTTGATGATCCGGTGGAACGTCAGGCCCTCGTAGAAGCCCTCGGCGGCGAGCTTGCGGAAGTTCGCGACCGTCTCCGGTGCGTCTTTGTCGAACAGCTCGAGGACGATGACGCCCTCGGTGGTCCTCAGTGCGGCGGCTGACATGGCCCGAAGCTTACGGGCCGGGCGTCTACGGCGTCCCGCGGAACGTCAGCTCGCCGATCGCCGCGCGCGGGTCGGTGGGCTCGCCGGGGGTCGTGACGTGGACGAGCACGAGCTGGTACTTCGGCGCCTCGCCCTTGCCCTTGAGCGAGATCGGCGCGCCGTCCTCGACGCCCTTGCGGTCGGTGAGGTGCTGCCAGCGCTTGTCGATGAGATCGGCCGGGATCTCCTTGGCGTCGACGGCGCCGTAGATCTCGACCGTGTAGCCGGGCGTGTTCGTCGCGATCCGCAGCGACTGAAGCGCGTAGGGCGCCCCGAGGTCGACGAGCACGCCGACGCCGATCGGGTTGCCGTCGGCCGGCACGGTGACGTCCCAGACGGTGTTCTTCTTGCCGTCGACCGCGTTGGCGGCCGGGCCGACCTCGGCGCCGACGCGCTGGGTCGGGTCATAGGTCTTGGCGGCGTCGGACTTCAGCTTGATGATCTGTGGCGTGACGGTCGCCGGCGTGACGGTCGTGCCCTTCGACGGCGACGGTGTGATCGCCGGGGGCGTCACGGCCTGGTTCGTCGGCGGGACGGTCGCCTTCGTCGGCGGGATGACGAGCTTCGGGCCCTTGGCGGCCGGCGTCTGCAGGCCGGGCAGCGATCCGGGCTGGACGGGCGTCGAGCCGCCGGGGATCAGCTGCGGCACGATCGGCGAGCTCGCCGCAGGCGGCGGCGTGACGCCGGGGCCGGTGTTGCCGGGCGTGATCGTGGTGGCGGCCGGGCCGGGCACGCCGGGGACGCCCGTCGCGGGGACGCCCGTGTCGGGACCGGACGGCGCCTGCGCCGTGATCGGGGCGCCGTTGCCCTGCGACGGGGCCGCGGCGGTGCGCTCGGAGTCGCTCGTCAGCGCGGCGTAGCCGGCGATGCCGGCGCCGGAGACGAGCAGGAGCGTCAGCGCGACGATCGTGAAGGCGGCGCGCCAGCCGGCCTTCGCGCCGAGCCGGCCGCGGGCGGCGGTGCCGCACTCCAGACACCAGTCCTGGCCGCGCACCATGCCGGCGCCGCAGGCCTCGCAGGCGAAGTCGGGAACGACCGCCGACGCGCCGTTGCCAGACGGCGGAGGGGCGGCACCGTTGGCCGCCTCACGGTCTCTCAACAGCAAGGCCACGTAGAACAGGGTAACGCGGAGGCGCCCGCAAGGTTGCGGGCGCGGCTGCAGACCTAGACCTTCGCGGGCTCCACGCGGATGCGGCGGCCCCGCACGCGCTCGCCGTCGACCGCGATCGCGATGCGCTCGGCGTCGGCCGCGGGGACCGACAGGAACGCGAAGTGCTCGAGCACCTTGACGTTGCGCACGCTCTCGCCGTCGACGGACGCGGCCTTCGTCACGGCGCCGACGAGGTCGGCGACCTCGATGCCCGCCGAGCGCCCGCCGCTGATGATGAGCTTCGCGTAGGGCTCGTCGCCGTTGTGCCTGATCTGCGGCTTCGTGTGGCGCTTGGGCTTCTCGACGATCTCCTTCGGCGGCGAGGCGGTGTGGGCGCCCGGCGTCCACTGCGAGATCGCGGTGCCGACGTGCTTCTCGATCGCGAGCAGCTCCTTCTCCTGCTTGGGCTCGACGAACGTGATCGCGCGGCCCGAGCGCCCGACGCGGCCGGTGCGGCCGATGCGGTGGACGTAGACGTCGGGCGAGCGCGGGACGTCGTAGTTGATGACGTGCGTGACGGTCGAGATGTCCAGGCCGCGGGCGGCGACGTCCGTCGCGACGAGGATCGGCACGCGGCCGCCCTTGAAGCCGAGCATGACGCCGTCGCGCGAGCCCTGGGTCATGTCGCCGTGCAGCGCCTTCACGTTGAAGCCGCGGTCCTTCATCTTCTTGTAGAGCTGGTCGGTGCGGATCTTCGTGCGCGCGAAGACGATCGCCTGGTCGGGCTTCTCGGCCTCGAGCACCTCGACGAGCTTGTCGGGCTTGTCGGCGGTCTTGACGTCGACCTGGAACTGCTCGACCGAGTCGACCGTGAGCGTCGCGGACTGCACCTTGACGTGCTCGGGGTCGTAGAGGTAGTTGTCGGCGAGCGCGCGGATCGGCGGCGGCATCGTCGCGCTGAAGAGCGCCGTCTGGCGGCTGTTGGGCGTCAGGCGCAGGATCTTCTCGACGTCCTCCAGGAAGCCGAGGTCGAGCATCTCGTCGGCCTCGTCGAGGACGACGAAGCGGCAGGAGTCCAGCACGAGCGAGCGGCGGTTGATGAGGTCCAGCACGCGGCCGACGGTGCCGACGACGATGTGCCCGCCGGCCTTCAGCTGCGCCTGCTGCGTGCGGATCGGCGCGCCGCCGAAGACGGCGACGACGTCGGCGCCCCTGCGCTGGGCGTAGGCGCGGATCGCCTGCGTCACCTGGATGCACAGCTCGCGCGTCGGCGTCAGGACGAGCGCCTGCACCTCGGGCTCGGTCGGGTCGACGTACTCGATGATCGGCAGCCCGAAGGCGGCGGTCTTGCCGGAGCCGGTCTGGGCCTGGCCGATGACGTCGCGGCCCTGCAGCATCGGCGGGATCGCCTGCTCCTGGATCGGGCTGGGCTGTTCGTAGCCGACGTCCTGGAGGGCTTGGAGGGTGGAGTCTGAAAGGCCGAGTTCGGCGAAGGTGGTCACACCACCAGCTTAGACGGGATTCAGGCTTACTCCCTCGCCGCGCTGTGGCGCACCGACGGCGCCTGCGCCTCGTCGCCGGCGAGCTCGTCCAGACGCTGTCCCGCCAGGCGGATGCGGCGGTCGACGTGGGCCGCCGCGAGGCTGCGGGTCTCGGGCTCGCAGTCCCACAGGCAGTCGACCGCGACGTCCCCGGCGAAGGTCGGATCGGTGTGCGCGAGCGCCGAGACGACGAAGCGCCTGCCGTAGGAGTACGGGATCTGCTCGTAGGCTCGTGACAGCTCGTCGAACGGGCCGTGCCCGGGGTAGCGGCCGAGCGCCTCGGCGAGCGAGCAGACGACGTACATGTCGCCGTCGAGGCCGAGCTCGAGCTCGCGCTCCAGCGCGTGGCGCGCGTGCTCGAGATCCTGGCCCTCGGCCCACGTCGCGAGGATCCCCGCCGCCTTGCGCCGGCGCGCCCAGTCGGGCGAGGTGAGCCACTCGTGCGCGAGCGCGCGCGTCTGCTCGGGCGCCATCGCCTCCAGCGCGAGCGCGATCGCGCCCTGCAGCGTCCCGCGCTCGGCTGAGCTCGTGTTCGCCTGCGCGATCTCCAGCAGCTCGCGCCGGCCCTGGCGCCCGAGTGCGAGGATCGCCGCACGGCGCATCGGCAGATCGGCGTCGTTGGCCGCGGCGAGCAGCCGCTGGACGTCGTCGCTGCTCCTGCGCGACTGCAGCTCCTCGGCGATCTGCGTCCAGCGCGAGTCCTCCGTGATCGCGAGCAGCTCGGCCGTGCTGAGCTCGCGCGGCTTGGCCTGGATGCGCCGCGGTCGCGGGCCGCGCTTTGGCACCGGCTCGCTCCCGCCCGCGCCGTGGTCGAAGGACAGCGCCCAGGCGATCTTCTGGTTCTCGACGGACCACAGCGTCCAGGGGCGGGCGCTCGCGTCGACGCCCGCGAGCGCCTCGGCGAGCTGCGCCTCGGACGCGAAGCGCTCGACGAGCACGGCGTCGAGGCCGGCGACGACCTCGGGCCAGGGGACGCCCGCGCGCAGCGCGTCGTAGTCGTCGATGAGCAGCTCGATCGCGCGCTCCCAGAAGCGGCCGCGCCCGACGTACGCGCGCAGGACGCTGCGCGCCTCGGCGTGTCCGCGGATCGCCATGCGGCCGAGCACGGCGAGCACGTCCTGCGTCGTCTCGACGTCGTCGTCGCCGAGGCGCAGCCAGCGCTCGAGCGCGTCGACGCCGAGCCCGATGTCGAGTGCGAGCGTCGCGTAGTACTCGACGCGCGCGTCGAGCTGCCGATCCCAGCGCGGGTCGTTGAAGATGCAGTGCAGCAGGAGCGCGTGGGCGACCGAGCGGTCGGCGTCCAGCGCCCAGAGGTAGCCCGAGCCCAGGCCGCGCTGCAGCTTGCCGAGCGGCTCGGCGGGACCGGCGAGCGGCGGCGGGTTGCCGGGCATGTGACGATCGTGCCACGTCCAGCGTCGTACACCCGTCCAGGTTCGTCCGGGACGCCGACGGCCAGGTGTACGAGGTCGAGCGTCTGCCGCTCAAGGTTGCCGCTCAAGTCCCGCTGCCGGATTACCGAGGACGCGTACAGTGGCTACAGACGTGTTCATCCCCTCTGCACGCGTCGACGCCGCCGTGCTGCGGTCCTCGCTCGACGCGATCATCTCGATCGATGGCCATGGGACGGTGCTCGAGTTCAACCCCGCCGCGGAGCGGATGTTCGGCTACGCGCGGGCCGACGCGCTGGGCAGGGAGATGGCCGAGCTCATCGTCCCGCCGGCGGCGCGCGAGGCCCACCGCCGCGGCCTGACGCGCATGCTCGACGGCGGCCACGGGCGGATCCTCGACCGGCGGATCGAGGTCGAGGCCCAGCGCGCGGACGGATCGTGCTTCCCCGTCGAGCTCGCCGTCACGCAGATGGAGGGCTCGACGGCGACCTACACGGGCTTCATCCGCGATCTCACGGCGAACAGGCTCGTCGAGCAGGAGCGCGCCGAGGCGATCGCGCGTCAGGCGCTCGTCGTCTCGCTCGGCCAGAGCGCGCTCGCCGGCCTGGATCCCGCCGACCTCGCCACGGCGGGTCTCGCGACGCTCGTCGACGGGCTCGCCGTCGACCGCGGCGTGGCGGTCGCGCTCGAGCCCGGCGGCGCACTGCGCTGCGAGGCCGCGATCGGGCTCGGGCCGCTCGCCGGCCACGGGGAGCCCGCCGGCGAGGCGCACGCGATCCTCCTGGCCCGCACGCTGGACGCCGCCGGGGCGCTCCTGATCGCCGGCGACGGCATCGCCGAGCTCGCGGAGCTGCCGTTCCTCGACGGCATGGGCAGCGTGCTGGCCGTGACGCTGCTCAGCGAGAACGGGGCCGTCAACGGGATGCTCGCCATCGCCGGCGCCGACGCCGACGCGCTGTCGGTCCTGGACCTCGGCTTCGCGCAGGCGATCGCCAACGTCGTCGGCACCGCCACGGCGCGCTGGCGCGCCGACCAGGAGGTCACGCGCCTCGGGCTGCACGACCCGCTCACGGGCTTCGCCAACCGCCCGCTCTTCGAGAACCGCCTCGAGCAGGGCCTCGCGCACGCGCGCCGCACGGAGTCCGACGCGGTGGTGCTCTACGTCGACCTCGATGGCTTCGCGAAGCTCAACGACGGCTTCGGGCATCGCACCGGCGACGAGGTGCTCGTCGGCGCGGCCAAGCGCCTGCACGGCGCGCTGCCGCCGGAGGCCTCGGCCGGCCGTCTCGGCGGCGATCACTTCGGCGTGTTCGTCCCCGACGTCGGCGGCGATGGCGAGGCGCTCGCCGTCGCCGCGCGGATCATCGACGCCCTCGGCGAGCCGATGCGCGCCGGGGGGCGCGAGCTGACCGTCAGCGCGAGCATCGGCGTCGTGCGCAGCGAGCGCGGGGCGGGCACGGTCGCCGAGCTCCTGCGGACTGCCGCCACCGCCGCGATCCGCGCCCGCGAGCGCGGGGGCGCGCGGTCGGAGCTCGCGACGCAGGGCATGCGCCGCCGCCTCGTCCACGCGGCCGAGATCGAGCAGGGCCTGCGCCGCGCCCTCACCGACGGCGAGCTGCGCCTGCACTATCAGCCGATCATCGACCTCGGCGACGGCACCGTCGTCGCCGTCGAGGCGCTCGTGCGCTGGCAGCACCCCGACCACGGGCTGCTCGCCCCGGCGCAGTTCCTCGAGGCCGCCGAGACGAGCGGGCTCGCCGTCCCGCTCGGCGCCGAGATCCTCTCGATCGCCTGCCGCGAGCTCGCGGACTGGGAGCACCTGCTCGAACATCCGCCGCCGGCGGTCCACGTGAACATCTCCGCGCGCCACTTCGCCGCTCCCGGCCTCGCGGGGACGGTCTCGCGGGCGCTGCAGGACAGCGGCCTGCGCCCCGACCAGCTCGTCCTGGAGATCGCCGAGACGATGTTCACGGGCGAGGGCCAGATCGCGACGGCCCAGCTCGACGACCTGCGCAGCCTCGGCGTGCGGATCACGCTCGACCGCTTCGGGACCGGCTACTCCTCGCTGGCGGCGGTCCGCCAGCTGCCGTTCGACGCGCTGAAGGTCGACTCCTCGTTTCTCACCGAGCTCGCCCACGGATCGCGCGACGCGCGCCTCGTCGAGGCGATGATCGGCATGGGGCACTCGCTCGGGCTGCCGATGACGGCCGCCAAGGTCGAGACGGAGGGCCAGCTGCGGCTGCTGCGCTCGCTCGGCCTCGATCGCGCGCAGGGCGAGCTGTTCGCGCCGCCGCTGTCGTCAGGGGCGGCACTCGAGCTCGTCCGCTCCCGCCGCGCGTGGACGGACCTCCTGGAGGCCACGCGCCCCGTGGAGGCGCTCGCCGAGCACGCCGCCCCGTCGCCGGCCGAGCCGATTGCCGTGACGCCCGCGCCGGTGGCGACGCTGAGCCTCGGGCAGGCCGCCCAGGTGCTCGGCATCTCGACGACGACCGCCCGCCGCTGGGCCGACGAGGGCCGGCTGCGGGCGACCCGCACCGCCGGCGGCCACCGGCGCTTCGCGACGACCGAGGTCCGCCGCCTGCTGGCGACCCGCGGGCGCCCGGCGATTGCGCCGACCGCGCCGCCGCGGCGCACGCTGCCGGCGCTCGCCGCCCTCGTCGACAGCCACGGCGCCCAGCTGGCAGAGCTCGCCTGGCGCGGGCTCTACGGCGACCTGCGCGCCGGCTTCTTCGTCGAGCAGGAGGGTGCCGGCGCGGGCGAGCGCTGGCTCGCCGCGCTGTCCTCGGCCGCCGCCACGGGGAACTACGACATGCTCCACGAGGCCACGAGCGCGCTGATCCGGGCGGCCGAGCGCGGCGGCGCCTCGCTGCTGGAGCGCCACCTCGCGCTCGAGCGCTTCGGGGAGACCGCGACGCGCGCGCTCGCCCGCCGCTCGTCCCCGCGCGAGGAGATCGTCGAGGCGCGGCGCCTGTTCGCCTACCTCGCCCAGCGCCAGCTCGCAGACGCGGGGTGATGCCGGCGCCTCAAGGTCGCCTGCTCGCGGCCGACCACAGCGGGTGAGCAGCACCGTCGGCTCATGGACGAGGCGGCGGCGACCATCCAGGAGGAAGCAGATGTACGACGACGTCTCGACGTCGATTGCCGACGCCCCGTCCCCAGAGGCGCTCTTCGCGACGCGCATAGCCGGCGAGGTCGCGCGGCAGCTCTACGAGGAGGGCCACGAGCTGCGCTTCTGCCTCGTCCCCGATCGCGAGCGCGTCGTCGCGCTGCTCTGCGACGCCGACGGGCTGGTGCTCTCGCGGCTGACGCCGTCACGTGTGCTCGAGATCGCGGCCGGCGAACCGGTGCTCGTGGCCCGTTCAGGAGGTTGCAGATGAGTCCCATGAATCTCAGCGGTCTCGCGTCCGGGCTGGACACCGAGACGATCATCACCCAGCTCATGAGCGTCGAGCGCCAGCCGCGCACGCGGATGGCACAGCAGGACACGTTCGCGCAGGTCCGCCAGACGCAGCTGCGCGACATCCAGGCCAGGCTCAACGCCGTGCGCGACGCGGCCGCCGCGCTGCGCAGCACGGCGACATGGACCAACGTCCAGACCGTCGGCTCCACCGACGCCGCGCGCATCGGCGTGCGCGCGCTCGGCACCGCGGCGCCCGGCTCCCACCAGCTCGAGGTCAGCCGCGTCGCGGTCAGCGCGCAGCACGCGTTCGACTACACGGCGAGCGCATCGGCGCAGAGCATCGAGGTCGGCTCCTTCACCCTCGCCGTCGACCCCGACAGCACCGTCGGGACCGTCGCCGCCGCCATCAACGCGCGCGCGGACGCGCCCGTCTCTGCCGTCGTGGCCGCCGGCAAGCTCGTGCTGACGAGCCGCGCGAGCGGCGCGGCGAACGACTTCACCGTCGGCGCATCGCCGCTGCTCGCCGAGGACGTCGCCCACGGGCGCGCGGGCGTCGATGCCGCCTACACGCTCGACGGCGTCGCCAAGACGTCGTCCTCGAACGTCATCACCGACGCGATCCTCGGCGCCGAGATCACGCTCAAGACGACGACGAGCGCGCCCGTGAGCGTGACGGTCAGCGACCCGGGCCTCGACGCCGAGGGCGTCAAGACGAAGGTCGCGGCGTTCGTCACGGCCTACAACGGCGCGGTCGACCTCATTCGCGGCAAGATCGCCGAGAAGCCGGTCGCCAACGCCACGACGACGCTCGACGCCAACAAGGGCCTGTTCTACGGCGACTCCATGCTCAGCGGCCTGCTGACGTCGATGCGCTCGCAGATCGGCGACCTGTCGGACCTCGGCATCTCGACCGGGGCGCCGAGCGGCACGGCGAAGTTCTCCGACGACGCCATCGCCGGGCACCTGACGGTCGACGCCACGAAGCTCACCGCGGCGCTCGCCGCCGACGCGGGCGCGGTCCGGACGCGGCTGCAGGCCTTCGGCACGCGCATGGCGGACGCCGCCGCTCCGGCGACGGGATCGCCGATCGCCACGCGGCTGACGAGCGAGGACGCGACGCGCAAGCGGCTCGCCGACTCGATGGCGCGGATGGACGTGCGGCTCGCCGACAAGGAGAAGGGCCTGCGCGCCAAGTTCTCCGCGATGGAGTCGGCGCTCGCCGCGGCCCAGTCGGCGCAGGCCCAGATGACCGCGCAGCTCAGCTCCCTCAGGTAGCCCTCACGCTCAACCCCGGGCGCGCGCGGCCGATGACACCGGGCGTCAGAGCAATCGCCGGCGCCTCGCGACGGCCGACCACCGAGAGGGCCATGACCGCCTACGCGTCCAGTTCCCACGCCTCCTACCGCGAGAGCGCGATCCTCACCGCACCGCCCGAGCAGCTCGTGATCATGCTCTACGACGGCATCCACCGGTTTCTCCTGCAGGCCGCCGCGGCGATGCGCGCGGACCGCCACGCCGAGGCCGGAGAGCGACTCGGGCGCGCAACGGCGATCATCGACGAGCTTCAGTGCACGCTGGACCTGTCCGCCGGCGTCGTCGCCGAGCGCCTGGCCGGCATCTACGTCTTCTGCCGCAGTCATCTCGCCGAGGGCCAGTGCGAGCGCGATCCCGAAAAGCTCGATCGCGTCGACGCCCTCCTGCGCGAGCTGCGTGACGCCTGGGCGCACGCGGCGGCGAGCGCCGCCCGCCCGGCCGCGGCGGCGTGACCGACCCCTACACCACGCTGCTGGAGCTCACCGAGCGCGAGCACGCGCTCGTCGTGGCCGGCACGTGGGAGGAGCTCGCCGCGGTCGACGCGACCCGGCGCGCGCTGCTGGCGACGCTGCCCGTCGTGCCGCCGCCGACGGCGCGCGCAGCGCTGACGCGGGCCGTCGCGGTGCAGACCGCCACGACGGCGCTGATCTCCACGCAGGTCCGCGAGCTGCGCCGCTCGCTCGGTCACGTGGCGCAGGGCAGGGTCGCGGTACAGGGCTACGGCGGCGGGGCGGCCGCGACCGCCGGCGCGCGCGTCGACGTCGCGGGGTAGGAGCTCCTGCCCGTCGGCAGCGCCCACCCAGGCCCTGCCCGGTCGCGCGTGAGCAGCCTCGGCTATCACCGGTGGTAGCACCCGCTGTGTACCCGCGATAGAGCTGGGTCGCACGCGCCCGCGGCGCCCACCAGGCGACAACCCGGGCCTCGCTCGGTCACCGCGACGGCCCGCACCACCACCCGCGCCGCCCCTCAAGGACCGCGACCGCCCGCCGACTACCCCACCTGTCCGAAAGGAGCCAGTTGAACCTCTTCGATACGACCCAGCTAGGACTCGAGCGCGCCGTCGCAGGCGCGGGCATGCGGCAGGCGACCCTCGCCGGCAACATCGCCAACGCCAACACCCCCGGCTACCAGCGCCGGGACGTCGACTTCCACGGTGCGCTGAGCGCCGCGATGGAGGCCGGCCCGGGCGCCGTCCGGCAGGTCACGTTCAAGGCCGCGACGGTCCCCGGCTCCACGATGCGCGCCGACGGCAACAGCGTCGACATCGACGTCGAGTCGGCGAACATGGCCTCCAACGCGCTGGAGTACGAGGCGCTCGTCTCCGTCGCCCGCGGCCGGATCGACATCCTCGAGTCCGCGATCGGCAACCGCTGAGCATGAGCCTCTTCGACGCGATCGACACGGCCGCCACAGGCCTGAGCGCCGAGCGGCTGCGGATGGACGTCACGGCCGAGAACCTCGCCAACGCGCAGACGACGCGCGGCGCCGACGGCCGGCCCTACCGCCGCAAGGTCGTCGAGCTCCAGCCAGCGGGCGGCGGGTTCGGCGCGTCGCTCAGCGGTGCGCTGCAGCGCGGCGGCGGCGGCGGCGGCGCCGGCGTGCGCGTCGCCGGGATCACGCAGGACGCGACACCCAACCGCCTCGTCTACGACCCGGGCCACCCCGACGCCGACGCCCGCGGCTACGTCTCGATGCCCAACGTGCAGCCGGTGACAGAGATGGTCGACCTCATCAGCGCCTCGCGCGGCTACGAGGCCAACGTCACCGTCATGCAGACGGCGAAGTCGATGTTCGCCAAGACGCTCGAGCTCCTCCGCTGATGCCGATCGATCCGACGATGGCGGTCCGCGGCGGCGAGTGGTCGGTCGGCGGCCTCGGCGAGGCCGGCATCCCGACGGACCAGAAGCCAGCGGGAGGCGCGAGCGGCTCCGGCTTCGGCGGCGTCCTCGCCGACCAGATCGGCGCGCTGGAGAAGCTCCAGGGCGACGCCGCCCAGGGCGCGCAGCAGCTCGCCGCGGGCACCGCCGCCGATCCGACCGAGGTCGTCATGGCCATCGAGAAGGCGCGCCTGGGCATGCAGCTCGCCGGCCAGATCCGCACGAAGGCCGTCGAGGCCGTCCAGGACATCTTCCACACGCAGATCTGAGAGGCCGCTGACCCATGCCGACCGCCTCGCGAGCGCTGCTCGCCAACCTCACCCCGCGCGGACGCCTCGTCATCGCCGGCGCGGCGCTGGCGCTCGTCGCACTCATCTTCCTCGGCATGCAGATCGCCGGGCGCCCGAGCTACACGCTCATCGACTCGGGCCTGGACCCCGCCCAGACGGGCAAGGTCACCGCGGCGCTCGACGCCAAGGGCATCGCCTACGAGCTGCGCAACAACGGCACCGCCCTCGCGGTCGAGAAGTCGCAGACGGCGCAGGCGCGGATCGCACTCGCCGGCGCGGGCCTCGACGGCGGCGCCGGCAGCCAGCCCGGCTTCGAGCTCTTCGACAAGCAGAAGATCGGCTCCAGCGACTTCCAGCAGAAGGTCACCTACCAGCGCGCGCTCGAGGGCCAGATCGCCCAGACGATCAACCAGGTCCAGGGCGTCAACGGCGTGCAGGTGCGCCTCGTGCTCGCCGACGACCAGCTCTTCTCGGAGACCTCGACGCCCGCGACGGCGGCGGTCCTGCTGTCGGGCTCCTCCGCCGGTCTGGACCCCGGCGCCGTGCGCGGGATCTCCCAGCTCGTGTCCTCGAGCGTCAAGGGCCTGAAGCCCGCGAACGTCTCGATCACCGACGGCACCGGCGAGCTGCTGTGGCCGCGCGGCGACGGCGCCGCGGGCGGCGGGACGGTCTCCAAGCAGGCCGTCCAGGCGCGCTACGAGGCGCAGGTCGAGGCCGGCATCAACGCGCTGCTGCTGCGGACCGTCGGGCCAGGCAAGGCCGAGGTCCACGTGACCGCCGACGTCGACGCCGACCAGGCGACGAAGGACGAGCTGACCTACGGCAAGAGCACGCCGCTGAAGTCGACGACCGAGATCGAGAAGCTCACCGGCGGTGCCGGCGGCACCGGCGGCGCCGCGGGTGCGACCGCGAACATCCCGAGCTACGCCGCCGCGGCCGCGGGCGGCGGCTCGTCGAAGTACGACCGCAAGACGACGACGAAGGACTTCGGCGTGAACAAGCTCGTGACGCGGACGAAGGTCGCGCCGGGCAACGTCAAGCGCATGAGCGTCGCGCTCGTCGTCGACAGGTCCGTGCCCAAGGCCGACCTCGCCGCGATCCGCAACGCCGTCTCCGGCGCCGCCGGGATCGACACGACGCGCGGCGACACCCTCGCGGTGAGCCAGGTCGCGTTCGCGAAGCTGCCCAAGAGCGCCGGCCCGGGCGCCGGGCCCGCCGGCGGGATGATCGGCTACGCGAAGTACGCCGCCGCCGGTCTCGGCCTGCTCGGCTTCCTCTTCTTCAGCGCCCGCCAGCTGCGCCGGCGCGAGGGCGAGATGCTCCTGCGCGAGCCCAACTGGCTGCGTGAGATCGAGGCGCCGACGACGCTCGCGCAGCTCGATCGCCCGCGCGTCTCGTCGCTGCCGGAACGCAGCGACGACCCCGCCCGCATGCAGGTCGAGGAGCTCGCCGAGCGCGAGCCCGAGCGGGTCGCGCAGCAGATCCGCACGTGGATGCGCGACGCGTAGATCGCGTCGCGCGCCGCCTCAAGACACCCCTCCCGCGGCCGATCACCCGACTGCCCTCTCGCCCGCCCCTCGGCCCAAGGACTGATCGCTCAATGTCGAACGATTCCACCATGCAGCTCGTCGTCTTCTCGCTCGGCGAGGAGGAGTACGCGCTGCCGATCACCCACGTCCAGGAGATCATCCGCTACACCGAGCCGCGCGGCGTCGCCTCGCAGACGCCGTGGGTCAAGGGCGTCATCAGCCTCCGCGGCAAGATCGTCCCGGTCTACGACCTCGCGTCGCGCCTCGGCCTCGAGGTCTCCTCGGTCGCCAGCAAGATCGTCATGGTCGAGAGCGGCGACCAGATGGCGGGGGTCATCGTCGGCGACGTCGAGGAGGTCCTGACGCTCACGCAGGAGGACCTCGACGAGGTCCCGGCCGCGGGCGCCGCCTGCATCCAGGCGATCGCCAAGGTCGGCGACCGGCTCGTCATCCTGCTCGACCCGGCCGGCATCTTCGCGACCGAGCCCGGCGCGTCGACGACGGGCCGCACCGTCTCGGCCGCCGCCGCCGGCGAAGCATTCGCCAAGGCCGCGTAGAGGCGCGCTCCAGCCGCCTCCCCCTCGCCGTGGCTCTGACCCCCTCAGCCCCGCCGCGGGTCGTCGTCGCCGACGACTCGGGCTTCATGCGCCGGCTCCTGCGCCAGGCGCTGGAGTCCGCCGGCATGGACGTCGTCGGCGACGCCGCCGACGGCGACGAGGCGCTCGCGCTGTGCCACAGCCTGCGACCCGACGTCCTGACGCTCGACCTCGCGATGCCGGGCCGCGACGGCATCGGCGTCCTCACCGCGCTGCGCGGGACCGACCTGCCGACCGTCGTGCTCGTCGTCTCGGCCTTCTCGCCGGCGCACGGCACGCGCGCCGTCGACGCCCTGGCCGAGGGCGCCTTCGACCTCGCCGTCAAGCCGCAGATCGGCAGCTCGGCGGCGGACTTCCTCAAGGAGATCGGGACGAAGGCGCGCTCCGCCGCCGCCGCCTCCAGGCGCCCGCGCCCCGCGGTGCCGAAGGCCGCCGCCTCACCGGCGCTCGTCAACGCCAACGGCCGTCACGCCGGGCGCTCCCCGCTCGTCGTCATCGCCTGCTCGACCGGCGGCCCGCGCGCGCTCGGCGAGCTCGTGCCGCGGCTCCCGCGCCCGCTCGGCGCCGGCACGCTGATCGTCCAGCACATGCCGCCCGGATTCACGGCGCCGCTCGCCGCGCGCCTGGACAAGGTCAGCGCGCTGCACGTGCGCGAGGCCGCGACCGGCGACATCGTCGCCCGCGAGGAGGTCCTCATCGCGCCCGGCGGCAGCCATATGCACCTGCTCGCCGGCGGCCGCATCCAGCTCAGCGACGAGGAGGCCGCGATCGGCGGCCTGCGCCCGCGCGCCGACCTGACGATCGCCGACGCGGCCCGCCACTACGGCCGGCGCCTGCTGCTCGTCGTCCTCACCGGCATGGGCAGGGACGGCCTCGACGGCGCGCTCGCCGTGAAGGCCGCCGGCGGCCGCATCCTCGTCGAGGCCGAGTCCACCTGCAGCGTCTACGGGATGCCGCGGGCCGTGTCGGAGGCCCGGCTCGCCGACGCGGAGCTCCCGCTCCACGACCTTCCACAGGCGATCGCATCGGAGTGTGCGTGATGACCACCGTCGACGTCGGCGCCGAGGAGTACGCCGGGTTCTGCACCGGCGTGCGCAGCCTCTGCGGGATCGACCTCTCGCAGTACAAGCGCGCGCAGATGGAGCGGCGCATCCGGACGTTCGCCGCGCGCCGCGGCAGCGCGGCCCTCGGCACGTACCTCGGCGTGCTCGGCGAGTCCAGGGAGGAGCTCGAGGCGTTCCTCGACCGCGTCACGATCAACGTCTCCCAGCTCTGGCGCAACCCCGAGCAGTGGGAGCTGCTGCGCCACACGATCCTGCCGCCGTTCGCCGAGCGCGGCCGCCTGCGCGCCTGGAGCGCGGGCAGCTCCTACGGCGCCGAGGCCTACACGCTCGCCGCGACCTGCGCCGAGGTCCTGCCGCGCGCCCGCGTCGAGATCGTCGGCACCGACATCGACCGCCGGATGGTCGACCGCGCCCGCGCAGGTGTCTTCAGCACCGACGACGCGCGCGACGCGCCGGCCGCCCAGCGCAAGCGCTGGTTTCACGAGCGCGAAGGGCTGCTGCACGCCGATCCCAAGCTCAGGGCGCTGTGCCGCTTCGAGACCGGCGACCTCCTCACGATGCGCCCCGCGCGCCAGGTCTACGACCTCGTGCTCTGCCGCAACACCGTCATCTACTTCACGCCCGACGTCAAGGACGCGCTGCACGCCCGGATCGCGACCGCGCTCGTCCCCGGCGGCTACTTCATGGTCGGCTCGACGGAGCGCGTCAGCGACCCGGCCGCGCTCGGCCTCGAGCTCGCCCACCCGTTCGTCTACCGCCGGGTGCCGTGATGGAGCTCGAGGAGTACCTCCCGATGTTCCTCGCCGAATCGCGCGAGCACCTCGAGCACCTCAACCTCGCGGTCGTGCGCATCGAGGAGACGCCCGACGATCGCGAGACCATCGACGAGATCTTCCGCATCGCGCACTCGCTGAAGGGCATGAGCGCGACGATGGGCTTCGCCGGCATCGCGGCGCTGACGCACAAGATGGAGGACGTCTTCGAGCTCCTGCGCCAGCGCACGGGCGGCATCGAGCGGCGCGTCATCGACGTCGTGCTCGCCTGCCTGGACGCGCTGGAGGGTGCCGTCGAGTCGATCGACGAGACGGGCGCAGAGAAGCTCGCGGCCGGGCCGCTGCTCGAGCGCCTCGACAGCCTCATCCGCGCCCGCACGCCCGCCCAGGCGACGGCCAAGCAGGGCGGGTCCGCGCCGCCGCCGGACCTCTTCGAGCGCGCCGACGGCCGCCGCGTGCTGCGCGTCTGCGTGGAGCTCGAGGAGGAGGCGCCGATGCCGGCCGTCCGCGCCTTCATGATCCTCAACGTCCTCGACGAGCACGGCGAGGTGCTGCACTCGACGCCGAGCGAGGCCGAGGTCGACACCTTCGCCGGGCGCCGCATCGACGCGTGGCTCACGAGCGACGCCGCCGAGCCGGTCGTCGCGGCCGCGCTGGCGCAGGTCGCCGACGTCGCCGGGACCCCCGATGTCACCGTCGTCACCGAGCCGCGCGAGGCCGAGGTCGTGCCGATCGCCGACGCGGCGAGCGCCACGGCGGCGGGCGCGGCGGGCGGCGGCGGCGCGCGCAAGCGCTCGAGCACCGTCCGCGTCGACGCCGAGCGCCTCGACGCGCTGATGCACGCCATGGGCGAGCTCGTCGTCTACCGCACGCACGTCGAGGCGCTCGTCTCCGGGGCGCAGGTGCCGGGGCTCGTCGCGGCGATGCAGGATCTCACGCGCACGTCGCAGGCCCTGCAGGCGATGGTCATGCAGGTGCGGATGATTCCCGTCGAGGCCGTCTTCCTGCGCTTCCCGCGGCTCGTCCGCGACCTCTCCTCCAAGCTCGACAAGCACGTCGAGCTCGTCCTCACCGGGCAGGACACCGAGCTTGACCGGACCGTCATCGACGCGCTCGGCGACCCGATCGTCCACCTCGTGCGCAACGCGCTCGACCACGGGCTGGAGTCGCCCGAGGAGCGCGTGGCGGCCGGCAAGGACCCGACCGGCACGATCGAGATCTCGGCCCGCCACGCCGGCTCGAGCATCGTCATCACCGTCCGCGACGACGGCCGCGGGATCGACCCCGAGCGCGTCGCGCGCAAGGCCGGTGAGCGCGGGCTCATCAGCGCGGCCGAGATCCCCGGGGTCGACCAGGCGCGCGCCGCCGAGCTGCTCTTCACCGCCGGCTTCTCGACCTCCGACACGGCGACCGACATCTCCGGCCGCGGCGTCGGCATGGACGCCGTGCGCTCGGCGATCCGCGGCCTCGGCGGCGAGGCCACGCTGACGTCCCAGCAGGGCGGCGGCACGGTCGCCGAGATCCGCCTGCCGCTGACGCTCGCGATCATGTCGGCGCTGCTCGTGCAGTCCGGCGGGCTGCCGTTCGCGATCCCGCTGGACCGCGTCCAGCGCACGATCAGGCTCGCCGACCACGCCGTACGCTCCGTCGCCGGTTGGCGGATGCTCGTCATGGGCGAGCGTGTCCTGCCGCTGCGCGACCTCGGCGAGGCCGTCGGCCACCCGCCCGTCGCCGGCCAGGACCACGCCGTCGTCGTCCGCGCCGGCGAGCGCGACATCGCGCTCGGCTGCGAGCTGCTCGTCGGCCAGCGCGAGCTCGTCGCCCGTGCCCTGCCCGCGGCCGTCAGCGAGCGCGCCGCGCTCTCGGGCGGCGCGGTTCTCGCCGACGGCCAGATCGCGCTGATCGTCGACTGCGATGCCCTGACCACCCCCGAGCCCGCCGGCGACGCGCCCCCGCTCGCCGCGTAGAGATGGAGAGCCCCGACCGATGAGGACGAACTACACCGAGATCGAGCTCGACGCGTTGCGCGAGCTTGCGAACATCGGCGCCGGGACGGCGGCGACGTCGCTGTCGGGCCTGCTCGGCATGCCGATCGACGTCGCCGTACCGACGGCCGCGGCGTTGCCGCTCGCCGACGCGATCGACGCCACCGGCCCGGCCGAGCTGTGCGTCACCGGCGTCGCGATCCCGCTCGACGGCGACCTCGCCGGCAGCGCGCTCATGCTCTTCCCCGAGGAGGACGTGGCGACGCTCTGCGGCCTGCTCGGCCTCGCGCCCGACAGCGAGTACGCGGCGTCGGCGCTCGGCGAGGTCGTGAACATTCTCTGCGCGTCCTACCTCGGCGCGCTCGGCGACATGACGGGCCTGCAGATCGAGCTCGGGCCGCCCGAGCAGGTCTTCGACATGCTCGGCGCGATCATGGGCTCGATCCTTGCGATGAGCGCGGGCGCGAGCGACGTCGCGCTGATGCTCGACTCGGCACTCATCATCGAGGGCCAGGCCTGCTCGCTGTCCTTCCTCCTCATCCCCAGCGCCGATGGCGTGGACGGGCTGCTGGCGCAGCTCGGGCTCGGGTGATGGCCGAGATCTCCGTGCGCATGGGTGAGCTCGCGACATCCTCCGATCCCGGCACGGGCCTCGTTTCGATCGGCCTCGGGTCCTGCATCGGCCTGGCGCTCGTCGACGCGTCCGCGCGCGTCGCGGGCCTCGCGCACGTCATGCTGCCGGGACCGACGCCCGAGGCGTCCACGCGCCCGCCCGGCACGTTCGCCGACACCGGCGTCCCGGCGCTGCTGGAGGCCGTGCTCGCGGCCGGCGCGCGCCGCATGTGCCTCAGCGCCGTGATCGTCGGCGGCGCCCAGATGTTCGGCAGCGCGGGGAGGATGCAGGTCGGCCAGCGCAACGAGGAGGCCGTCCGCGCGGCGATCCGCGCGGTGCGCATCCCGCTCGTCGCGGCCGAGACCGGCGGCGGCAGCGGCCGCACGATCCGCGTCCACCTCGACGACGTGCGCGTGACCGCGCGCGCGGCCGGCGGCGCCGAGCTGATCCTGCTCGGCGCGATGGCGGTGGCGGCATGAGCGGCGCCGCGGGAGTCCTCAGCGACGACCAGGTCGCGGCGCTCGTCGCCGCGGCGAAGGACGGCCAGCTCCCGGAGAGCGCGACGCAGGCGCCCGCGTCGCGCCGCCGGCGCGTGCGCCGGATCGATTTCACGCGCCCGAGCAAGTTCACGACCGACCAGCAGCGCCGCCTCGAGCGCGCGCACGACAACTTCTGCCGCAGCGTGTCCACGCGCCTGTCGGCCGAGCTGCGCACGGCGATGTCCGTCGAGCTCATCGACACGGCGCAGCTCACGTGGGCCAACGCGCTCGACGAGGTCCCCAAGCGCTCGGTCTCGGGCATCGTCGACGTGCGCCCGCTCGACGGGCGCATCCTCCTGACGGCCGAGCTCGCGCTCGTGCTCGGGCTCATCGAGCGGCTGCTCGGCGGGCAGGGCCTGGACCGCCCGACCGAGCGCTCGCTGACCGACGTCGACCGCGCGCTGACGAAGCGGATCCTCGAGACGCTGCTCGACGAGCTGACGATCTCCTTCAACGATGTCGCGGAGCTGAGCTTCGGGCTCGTCGACATCGAGACCGAGCGGGCGCCGGCCCAGCTCGCGCCGCTGAGCGAGCCGACGCTCGCCATGACCTTCGAGGTCAAGCTCGGGCGCACGTCCTCGACGATGGTGCTGCTGATCCCGCACCGCGCGATCGAGCCGGTCCTGCGGGCCCCGGCCGTGACCGCGGGCGCCGCCGAGATCACCGCCGGGACGGCCGCCGCCGTGAGCGACGCGCTCGGCGAGGTCGTCGTGCAGCTGCGCGCGGAGGTCGGCTCGGCCGACATGTCGCTCGAGCGCGTGCTGGCGCTGCGCCCCGGCGACGTCCTGCGCCTCGACGGGACCGCCGAGGAGGGCGCCGTGACGCTCTATGCCGATGCCGTCGCGCTGCACCGCTGCAAGCTCGGGCGCAACGGCCGCCATCGCGCGGTCGGCGTGCTCGGGGCCGTGGAGGCGACGCCATGACGCCCGACGAGGCCCTGCTGCGCATCGGCGAGTCGACCGGCGCGGCCGTCGCCGGCGCGCTGGCCGCCTACTGCCCCGACGCCGTCGCGTGCGGGCCGCCGGTCGTCGTCGCCACCGACGCCGACCCGGTCGCGGGCGTGCCGCTGCCCGCCGTCGCCGCCGACGTGTCCTACGTCGACGGCCTGCGCGGCGGCAACCTCTTCCTCATGCCGCTGCCGGCGGTGCGGGCGCTGGCCGCCGCCATGATGGGCGCCGACCCGGCCGCGATCGACGCCGCCGGCGACGGCGAGCTCTCCGAGCTCGAGCTGTCGGCCGCCGGCGAGGTCGCCAACCAGATGATGGCCACCGCCGCCGCGGCGATGAGCACCGTGCTCGGCCAGGAGATCGAGATCGCGGCGCCCGAGGTGCGCGTCGTCGCCGTCGCCGCGGAGGCGCTGACGGCACTGGACTCGGCGACGTCGGTCGTCTCTGTCGCGATCGAGGTGCTCGGCCACCCCTGCCGGCTCGTGCTGCTGGTCCCGCATGCCTTCGTCGTGCGCATGACGCGCGCGCTCGACGACCTCGACGCCGAGTTCCCGGCCGCCGACGAGGATCCGGGCGCGGCCGGTGAGCCGCGCGAGGACGTGCTCCACGCCGACCTGCTCGGCGGCGTCGGCGTCCGCGTCGCGGCCGAGCTCGGCCGCGTGAGCATGACGATCCGCAGGGCGGTGAACCTCGCCCCCGGCGCGGTCGTCGAGCTCGATCGCGAGCTCGAGGACCCGATCGACCTGTACGTCAACGGACGGCGCTTCGGCACGGGGCGCCTCGTGACTCTCGACGGCGATGAATGGGCCGTCCGAATCGACACGGTGGCGTTCGAAGCCGCCCCAGGGAAAGGAGACTGATCGACATGGCACGAGTGCTTGTCGTCGACGACGCCGCCTTCATGCGCAAGGTGGTCGGTGACGCCCTCAGCACGGGCGGGCACGAGGTCATCGGAGAGGCGTCCAACGGCGCCGAGGCCGTCGCCCGCTTCCAGGAGCTGGCGCCCGAGCTCACGACGCTCGACATCACGATGCCCGAGATGGACGGGCTGGCGGCGCTGAGGGAGATCATCGCGCTGGACCCGCGCGCGCGGATCATCATGTGCTCGGCGCTGGGCCAGGAGAGCAAGGTCCTCGAGGCGATCAAGGCCGGGGCGAAGGACTTCGTCGTCAAGCCGTTCAAGGCCGACCGCGTTCTCGACGCCGTGGACAAGGCGATGGCCTGACCGGGCGCGTAGCAGCGCCCGCGCTGTGACAGGCTCCGGGGATGCCGACGCGCTCCGAGGGCTACCGGCGGCGTGGCCCCGAGGGGCTCGCACCGTCGCTCAATCACCTGCTCGACGGCGCGTCGGCGGCCGTCAACCGGCGGTTGCGTGGCAGCAGGGCCGTGCGCGTCGCCGCGGCGGCCTCGGTGCCGCTGGCGGTCGGGGCGATCGCGGCGCGGCGGCGGATCGGGCTGCACCCGGCGGTGACGCTGCCGCTCGGCTGCGTGCCGCTGCTCGGCGTGGCGCTGGCGCTGCCGAAGGGGCGCGGCCGCTACGCCGCCATGGGCGCCGCCTACATGCACCTCTTCAAGCTCGGCTGGGAGCTGCCCTACGACGATCCCGAGAAGCTGCGCCGCCGGCTGTGGATCGACGAGCCGATCCGCTTCGACACGGTCGTCGGGCTCGGGGTGCCGCCCGGCCTGCGGCTGCAGCGCGCGCTGCGCCGGCCCGGTGAGGTGACCGCGCTCGATCGCGCGGTGACCGTCGTCTACGGGTCGTGGTTCGTCCCGCAGCTGCTGCTCGGCTACCTCCTCGCCCGTCACGAGGAGTACGTCCCGCGGGCGGGCGCGCGGCTGTCGGCCGCCTACCACCTCACCTGCCCGTTCTACTTCCTCGCCCCCGAGGCGCCGCCATGGTGGGCGTCCGAGCGCGACGGTCGGATGGGCGGCGAGATCGAGCGCGTCGCGCGGCTCGTCGTCTGCGATCTGCTCAAGCGCCCGCCGCCGGGCGACGGCAAGGTGCCCGGTAACCCCTGGGGCGCGATGCCCTCCGACCACATCTCGTCGGCGGCGATCACCGCGATGGGCCTCTCGGAGGTCGGGCCGCTGTACGGCGCGCTGGGGTGGTCCTACGTCGCGGCGGCCTCGTTCGCCGTCGTGTACCTCGGCGAGCACTATGTCGCCGACGTCGTCGTCGGGCTGCTCGTCGCCGAGACGGTGCGCCGCTGCGAGCCGCTCGCCGCGCCGTTCGTGCGCGCCGTCGCGCGGGCGGTGGAGTGACGTTCGGTTCTTGGGGTCAGCGGTCGGCGGGGAGCAGACGAAACGGCTTGTCGTTGGCCGTGAGGACGCGGAAGTGGCGCTGGTCGAGCGTCAGGACGTCCTGGATCTTGTGACGGGAGGCGAGGACGACGATCGAGGCGTCCGCGAGGCTGATCGCGAGATCGGCGTGGCGCTCGATGATCGCGGCCGCGGCCCGTACATCGGTCGCTGAGAACGGCTCGAGCTGCAAAGCCCCGCGCTGCACCTCGCCGAGCAGGCTCGCGCGCGCCGCACGGCCCACGCGCGTCGCGATGAGGTAGTCAAGCTCGGCCAGCACGAAGGGCGATAACAGCAGCGGCGGCAACGCCGCGGTCAGGCTCGCGGCGGTTTCGTGGTGCAATCGCTGCGCGCCATCCAGCGCGGCGAGCAGCCCGCTGGTGTCGACGAGGATCACTCGCCGAAGCCGGCGGCGAGCTCGTCGTCGACGCGCTCTGCCAGCGTCGGGTCGCCGCTGTCAAACAGCGGGATGCGCAGCGCCGGGGTGGACTGCGCGGCGGTCGCGGCGACCAAGGCGCTGCGCACGACCTCGGCCTCGCTGGTGCCTTGCGCCGCCGCCGTGCGCTCGAGCGCGAGCTTGAGCTCATCCGGGAGATAGATCGTCGTGCGGCGCATGCCATACATGATGCCATACCTGGTCGCGGTGTTCGCGCCGGCAGAGCGCTGGCTCCCTCGAATCCACCGATGAGCGATTCGAGTGGTTCGGCGACGACTCACGTGAGTGGAACCTCCGCGCGTCCGAGGGGCCGATCGCAACCGCGATGAACGAGAAGCCGAAGGCTGTCTTCTCCCACACCCTGGAGAAGGCGCAATGGGGTCCGGGACGGCGCCGTCCCTCGTCGTCTGGGCAGCAGCTGCGCTGGGGCTTGCGGGCCGTCCCCCGGTGCGCGAGGCTGACGCGTCCGACGAGGAGGCCAACCATGTCCAGCGCTGAGACGGGAACGGCGTCGCTGACGGCGTTGCTCGACGCTTTCAATGCCCACGACGTCGATGCGATCATGCCGTTCTTCACGGACGATTGCGTCTTTGACACGCCGCGCGGACCCGCGCCGGGAGGGCACCGACTGGTCGGCAAGCAGCAGGTCGCGAAGGGCTTTCAGGCGCGCTTTGACGGGATTCCAGACATCCACTACGGCGCCGATCGCCACTGGACATTCGGTGATCGCGGCGTGTCCGAGTGGACCATCCGCGGAACCACGGCGACCGGCGATCCGATCGAAGTGCGCGGATGCGACCTGTTCGAGTTCACCGACGGCAAGATCAGCCGCAAGGACTCCTTCTGGAAGATCGTCGACTGAGACGAGACGGATGCGCCGGGCGAGCCGTCCTCGGCGCTGGCGCACCCGCGCGCGTCGCAGCCGTCATCCGGCGGCGGTCGCCACACCGACCCCCGCCAGCCGCTTGCGCAGCTTCACCGTCGTCCCGTTGGACCCGCCCTGGACCTCGACGTCGTCCATGAGCTTGCGCATGAGCTCGAGCCCGAGGCCGCGCTCCTCGCCGGTCGTCGTCTGCCAGGCGCCGCGGTCGCGGATGCAGATGCTCAGCTCGTCGCCGGCGCGCTCGAAGATGACCTGGAACGGGTCGTCGCCGAGCCCGTAGGCGTGCTCGACGACGTTCTCGCAGGCCTCGTTGCAGGCCATGACGACGTCCTCTGCCTCGTCGACGCTCGCGTCGGTCTCCGAGAGCCACAGGCGCAGCGTGTCGCGCGTGGACTTCAGCGCGCCGGGCTCGCCGGAGACCTCGAGCTCGACGCGCGCGCCGAGCAGCTCCTGCGCGCGCAGGATGAGCAGCGTCACGTCGTCGGGATGGCGGTCCGACGGCGGCAGGCCCTGCTCGAGCAGCACGTCGCAGAGCGCCTCGACGTCGGGCTCGACGCGCGACGCCGCCGTCAGCAGGCGCTCCAGGCCGACGTCGAGGATCTCGCTGGGCTCCTCGACGAGCCCGTCGGTGTAGAGGACAAGCGACGTCCCGCGCTCGAGCTGCAACTCGTGCTCGGGGTAGCGCGGCGCGTCCAGGACCCCCAGCGGCACCGACGCGCGGGCCACGAGGTAGCTCGCGCTGCCGTCGGGCGCGACGAGCAGGCCGGGCGGATGGCCGGCGTTCGTATAGCGCAGGCGCCCGCTCGTCGGTTCGAAGATCGCGAGCATCACCGTCGTCATGACCGCCTCGCCGACGCCGAGGCCGAGCGTGAAGCGGTTCAGCCGGTCGGCCATCGCGCCGGTGTGGTCGCCCTGCGTGAGGATCGCCCGCAGCGCGCTGCGCATCTGGCCCATCGTCGTCGCGGCGCCGATGCCCCGCCCGACGACGTCGCCGATCGCGATCGCCACGCGGCCGCCGGGCAGCGCGACGGCGTCATACCAGTCGCCGCCGACGCTCACGCCGTCGTCGCCGGGGCGATAGCGCGCGGCGAGCGCGACGCCCGGGATCACCGGCAGGCGCTTGGGCAGCAGCGAGCGCTGCAGCTCCTCGGCGATGTGGCGCTCGCGCTCGTACAGCCGCATGCGCGCGATCGCCAGGCCCACGCGGTCGGCGAGCAGGCGCAGGACGTCGACGGTCTCGGCGTCGAAGTCGCGCGGCGTCAGCGCGCCGACCTGGACGCTGCCGAGCACGCGCCCGCGCTCGAGCAGCGGCACCGCCAGCAGCGAGCTCACCGGCGGGCCGAGCGAGCGCGCGTCGATCGCGGCTGCACCGACGTCGCGGACCTGCAGCGGCGTGCGCTCGCGTACGACCTGCCGCGTCACGCCGTCGAGGTGCACATCGGCGTCGCGCTCGACGACGACATCGAGCCCCGGCGCCCCGCGCGCCGCCATGCGCTCGCCGTCGCCGACGAGCACGATCGCCGCGCGGTCGACGTCGAGCGCGTCGAGCAGGCGGGCGAGCAGGTCGCCGAGGAGCTGCTCCAGGCTCTCGGCGGCGAGCGCGGCGTCGGCGATCGACTGCATGACGCGCAGCCGCTCGGAGGTCGCCTCGGCGCTCGCGCGCGCGGCCTGCGCGCGGATGAGCTGATCGTGATCGCGCTCGGCGCGGCGGCGCTCGCGCAGGTCCTGCACGTGGAGGATGAGGTCCGGCTCGTCGCCGTCGCGCGCCGGCGCGAGCGAGGCGCTGACGAGAACCGGGATCGACGTGTCCGCCGGCCCGCTGAGCTCGCGCTCGACCTCGTAGCGCCGGCTGCGGCCGGCCAGCAGCGCCGCCCGCTCGGCGTCGTCGCGGCCGGCCTGCGACGCCGGCCCGAGCTCGTCGAGCGTCCGGCCGACGAGCTGCGACGCGTCACGCCCGATCGTGTCGCAGAGCGCGCGGTTGACGTGGCTCAGGCGGCCGTCGGCGCCGGCGCGCGCCATCCCGATCGGGGCGTCCTCGAAGGTCGCGCGCACGAGCGCCTCGCGTTCGGCGATCGCCTTCCCGCGCTCGTAGAGCTCGACGAAGACCTCGACCTTCGAGCGCAGGACGACGGCCTCGTAGGGCTTGAAGAGGTAGTCCACGGCGCCGGCGCCGTAGCCGCGGAAGACGTGGTGGGGCTCCTTGCTGATCGCCGTGACGAAGATGATCGGAACGGCCCGCGTGCGCTCGCGCCCGCGGATGAGCTCGGCCGTCTCGAAGCCGTCGAGGCCCGGCATCTGGACGTCCAGCAGGATGACGGCGAACTCGTCCTGCAGCAGCGCCTTCAGCGCCTGCTCGCCCGAGCGCGCCTTCGCCAGCCGGCAGCCGAGCGGCTCGAGCACGGCCTCCAGCGCGACGAGGTTCTCCTCACGGTCGTCGACGAGCAGGACCGCCGTGTCGCGCGTCACGGCGCCGTTCCCATGGGCGTGCCCGTGCCCGTGAGCGAGACGAGCAGGGCCGCGATCTCCTCGAGCGCCACGACGTGCGCGTCAGGCGTCGCCGCCAGGGCGGCGCGTGGCATCTCCGAGCGCGTCGCCGTCTCGGGGTCCTGGACGATCGCCGGCCCGCCGCGGCTCGCGATCCGCGCCAGGCCCTCGGCGCCGTCGCCGTTGGAGCCCGTCAGCACGACGCCGGCGGCGCGCTCGCCGTAGGCGTCGGCGGCCGAGCCGAACAGGATGTCGATCGACGGGCGGCTGAAGTTCAGCGGCGGGTCGACGGACAGCGCGACCGCGTCGGGCTCGACGAGCAGGTGGTAGTCGGCGGGTGCGACGAGCACCGTCCCCGGGTGCAGCGCCTGCTTGTCCTCGGCCTCCTGGACGTCCAGCGCGCAGTGGCCGCGCAGCAGGGCCGCGAGGCGCTCCTCGCCGTCGGCGCGGCCCTGGCGGTGCTGGGCGATGACGACGGCCGCCCCGAAGTCCGCCGGCAGCGTTCCGAGCACGCACTCGACCGCCTGCAGCCCGCCCCACGACGCACCGATCGCGACGAGCTCGACGGCCATCAGACCCGCCGCCGGAAGATCTTCTCGGCCTCGACGAGCGGCTCGTACTCGTCCGCGTGGCGCGAGCGCCGGATCGACTCCTTGCGCCCGAGGGCGAGGATGCCGAAGCGCGTCATGCTGTCGCCGAACAGCTGCAGGACGTCCTCCTGTAACGCCGATCCGAAGTAGATCATGACGTTGCGGCACACGATGAGGTGAAACTCGTTGAACGAGCCGTCGGTCACGAGATTGTGCTGCGCCAGCACGATCCCCTCGACGAGCGAGGGGTCGAAGCGGGCGCTGTCCCCGTCGGTCGTGTAGTACGAAGAGAAGGCCTCCGTCCCACCCGCGCGCAGGTAGTTCTCCGTGTAGCGCTGCATCCGCTCCAGCGGGAAGGCGCCGGCCCCCGCCCGCGCGAGGGCGCGGTCGTCGATGTCCGTCGCGTAGATGCGCGTGCGCTCCAGCAGGCCCTCCTCGCGCAGGGCGATCGCAAGCGAGTAGCTCTCCTCGCCGGTCGAGCAGCCGGCGTTCCAGACCCGGATGAAGGGGTGCGTGCGCAGGATCGGGAAGACGCGCTCGCGCAGCGCGCGGTGGAAGCCCGGATCGCGGAACATCTCGGTGACGTTGATCGAGAGGTCGCGCAGGAGGCGGTCCATGCACGCGGGCTCGTGGAGGATGCGCTCCTGCAGCCCCGACAGCGTCTCGAGCTTCTCGCCGTAGACGCGGTGCCACAGCCGCCGGCGCAGCGAGGCCGTCGCGTAGCCGCGGAAGTCGTAGCCGTAGCGGCGCTGGATGGCCTCCAGCAGGAGGTCCATCTCGAGGCGCTCGCGCGCGTCGTCGTCGGCGGGGGTCGGCGCGGGGATCACCCGTAGAGCCAGACCCGCATGAGCGAGATGAGCTGCTCGATGTCGACCGGCTTGGTGATGTAGTCCGAGGCGCCGGCGGCGATCGACTTCTCGCGGTCGCCCTTCATCGCCTTCGCGGTGAGCGAGATGATCGGCAGCTCGGCGAAGCGCTCGTCGGCGCGCAGCGCGCGGGTCGTCTCGTGGCCGTCCATCTCGGGCATCATCACGTCCATCAGGACGAGGTCGACGCCCGGGTCGGCGTCGAGCGACTCGATCGCCTCGCGGCCGTTCTCCGCGAAGCGCACGACCATCCCGCGCGCCTCCAGCGCGCTCGTGAGGGCGAAGACGTTGCGCACGTCGTCGTCGACGATGAGCACGCGCTTGTCGTGCAGGACGGCGTCGGCGGTGTGCAGGTGCTCGAGCACGCGCCGGCTCGCCGGCGGCATGGCGGTCTCCGCGCGGTGCAGGAACAGCGCCGTCTCGTCGAGCAGCCGTTCGGGCGAGCCGGCGTCCTTGACGATGATCGAGTCCGCGTAGCGGCGCAGCTTCGTCTCGTCGCGGCGCGTGAGCTGGCGGCCGGTGTGGATGATGACCGGCACGTCGCGATGGCGCTCGTCGGCCTTGAGGTGGTCGAGCAGCGCGAAGCCCGTCATCTTCGGGAGCTTGAGGTCGAGGACGATGCAGTCGAAGCCCTGCTCCTCGAGCGCCGCGAGCGCCTCCTCGCTGGAGCCGACCGCCGTGATCTCGACGTCGTCGCCCGAGCCCACGAGCTCGCTCACCGCCATGCGCTCGGCCTCGTCGTCATCGACGATGAGCAGCCGGCGCACGCCGCGGTCGAGGAACTCGGCGGCCGCTACGAACGCGCTGCGCAGCTCGTCGGCGTAGGCCGGCCGCGTGAGGAAGCCGGCGGCGCCGGCGCGCAGGGCGTCGTGGCGGGCGGGGGCCTCGCCGATGACGTGGACAGGGATGTGCCGCGTGCCCGGGTGGTGCTTGAGCTGGTCGAGGATCCCGGCTCCCCCGCGCACCGGCGTCGCGAGGACGATGACGTCGGGCGAGATCTCGTGTGCGAGCGTCAGCCCGATGTTCCCGCGCGACGCGACGACCGCGCGGAAGCCGTGCTCGCGCGCCTGGACGAGCGTGCGCGTCGCGGCGCCGGGGTCGTCGTCGATGACGAGCGCGACGCGGTCGCCGTCGGCGATCAGCGCCCGGTCGTCGGCGAGCGCGAGCGGGTCGTCCTCGGTCAGCCCGATCTCGCCGCCGGCGTCGCGGGCCGCCGCCGCGGGTGCGTCGTCGCGCGCGTCCTCGCCGGCGGGTGCCGGCGCGGGGATGAGCGCGGGCGCGAGCTCCGCCACGGTCGCCGCCGGCGCGACGTAGGCCGGCAGCAGGAGCGTGAACGTGCTGCCGGCCCCGGGCTCGCTCACGACGCCGATCTCGCCGCCCAGCGCGAGGGCGATCTCGCGGCAGATCGTCAGCCCCAGGCCGGTGCCGCCGAAGCGCCGGCTCGTCGTCCCGTCGGCCTGCTGGAAGGCCTCGAAGATGAGCCGCAGCTTGTCCTCGGCGATCCCGATGCCGGTGTCGGTCACCGTCACGCGCAGCTCGTACGGTGCCGGCGCCTGCGCGAGCTGGAGCGTCACCGTCCCGGTTTCGGTGAACTTGAACGCGTTGGAGAGCAGGTTGCGCAGCACCTGCTGCAGGCGCTGCTCGTCGGTGAACACCGTCGCGGGCGCGTCCTCGGCGACGTCGACGACGAACGCCAGGCCCTTCTGCTCGGCGACCGAGCCGAACGCGCGGTCGACGTAGTCGCGGATGGATTCCAGCGCGAGCTGGCCGGGGACGATCTCCATCTTCCCCGCCTCGATCTTCGACAGGTCGAGGATGTCGGAGATGAGCGTCAGCAGGTCGGTGCCGGCGACGTGGATCGTCGATGCGAACTCGATCTGCTTCTCCGTGAGGTTCTCGCCGGGATTCTCGGCGAGCAGCTTGCTGAGGATCAGCAGGCTGTTGAGCGGCGTGCGCAGCTCGTGGCTCATGTTCGCGAGGAACTCCGACTTGTACTTCGAGCTCAGCGAGAGCTGCGCCGCCTTCTCCTCCAGATCGGCGCGCGCCTTCTCGATCTCGGCGTTCTGGACCTCGATGTCGCGGTTCTGCCGGCTGAGGAGCTCGGCCTTCTCCTGGAGCTCCTCGTTGGTCTGCTGGAGCTCCTCCTGCTGGGTCTGCAGGAGCTCCTCGGAGGCGCGCAGCGAGGACGTCTGCTGCTCGAGCTCGGAGTTGGAGCGCTTGAGCTCCTCCTGCTGGCTCTGCAGTTCCTCTGACTGCGACTGCAGCTCCTCGGCGAGCGACTGGGACTGCTCGAGCAGCTCCTCGGTGCGGCGGTTGGCGATGATCGCGTTCAGCACGACGCCGAGCGTGTCGCCGAGCTGCTCGAGGAACGCCTGGTTGACCTCCGAGAACGCCCGCAGCGAGGCGAGCTCGACGACCGCCAGCACCTGCTCCTCGAAGAGGATCGGCATGACGACGATGTTCACCGGCGCCGCCTCGCCGAGGCCCGACGTGACCTTGATGTAGTCCGGCGGCGCATCGGAGATGAGGATGCTCTTGCCCTCGAGCGCGGCCTGGCCGACGAGCCCCTCGCCGATCTTGAAGCGGTTGGAGACCGACTTGCGCCGCTTGTAGCCGTAGCTGGCGATGAGGCGCAGCTCGGGCGCGTCGCCGTTCTCGGACCGGGCGAGGAAGAACGCGCCGTGCTGGGCGCCGACGAGCGGCGAGATCTCGGACATGATCAGCCGCGAGACCGTCGCGAGGTCGCGCTGGCCCTGCATGAGGCCGGAGATCCGTGCGAGGTTCGTGTTCAGCCAGTCCTGCTCGGCGTTCTTCTGCGTCGTCTCGCGCAGGTTGCCGATCATCTGGTTGATCGTGTCCGAGAGCTCGGCGACCTCGCCCCGGGCCTCGACGGAGATCTGCCGGGTGAGGTCGCCCTGCGTCACGGCGCTGGAGACCTCTGCGATCGCGCGCACCTGCGTCGTGAGGTTGCCGGCGAGCTGGTTGACGTTCTGCGTGAGGTCGCGCCACGTGCCGCTGACGCCCTCGACCCTGGCCTGGCCGCCGAGCACGCCGTCGGTGCCGACCTCGCGCGCGACGCGTGTCACCTCGCCGGCGAACGAGGAGAGCTGGTCGACCATCGTGTTGAGCGTCTTCTTCAGCTCGAAGATCTCGCCGCGGGCGTCGACGGTGATCTTCTGGGAGAGGTCGCCGGTGGCGACCGCAGTCGCCACCTGGGCGATGTTGCGGACCTGGTCGGTGAGGTTGCCGGCCATGAGGTTCACGTTCTCGGTGAGGTCGCGCCAGGTGCCGCTGACGCCCTCGACCTCGGCCTGGCCGCCGAGCCGGCCCTCGGTGCCGACCTCGCGCGCGACGCGGGTGACCTCGGCGGCGAACGAGGACAGCTGGTCGACCATCGTGTTGATCGTTTCCGAGAGCTCGAGAATCTCGCCCCGGGCCTCGATGTCGATCTTCTTGCTCAGGTCGCCGTTGGCGACGGCGGTCGTGACGCGCGCGATGGCGCGCACCTGGCTCGTGAGGTTGCCGCCCATGAGGTTCACGTTGTCCGTGAGCCCGCGCCAGGTGCCGGACACGCCCTCGACCGTCGCCTGGCCGCCGAGCTTGCCCTCGGTGCCGACCTCGCGCGCGACGCGGGTGACCTCGGCGGCGAACGAGTTGAGCTGGTCGACCATCGTGTTGATCGTGTCCTTGAGCTCGGCGATCTCGCCCTGGGCGTCGACGGTGATCTTCTTGCTCAGGTCGCCCCTTGCGACGGCGGTCGTGACCTGGGCGATGTTGCGGACCTGGTCGGTGAGGTTGTCGGCGAGCTGGTTGACGGACTCCGTGAGGTCGCGCCAGGTGCCGGACACGCCCTCGACCGTCGCCTGGCCGCCGAGCTTGCCCTCGGTGCCGACCTCGCGTGCGACGCGGGTGACCTCGGCGGCGAACGAGCGCAGCTGGTCGACCATCGTGTTGATCGTGTCCTTGAGCTCGGCGATCTCGCCGTGGGCGTCGACGTCGATCTTCTTGCTCAGGTCGCCGGTCGCGACGGCGGTCGTGACCTGGGCGATGTTGCGGACCTGATCGGTGAGGTTGGACGCGAGGAAGTTCACGGACTCCGTGAGGTCGCGCCACGTGCCGCTGACGCCCTTAACCTCGGCCTGACCGCCGAGGCGGCCCTCGGTGCCGACCTCGCGCGCGACGCGGGTGACCTCGGCGGCGAACGAGGAGAGCTGGTCGACCATCGTGTTGATCGTCGACTTGAGCTCGAGGATCTCGCCGCGGGCGTCGACGGTGATCTTCTGGGAGAGGTCGCCGTTGGCCACGGCGGTCGTGACCTGGGCGATGTTGCGGACCTGGCCGGTGAGGTTGTTCGCCATGAGGTTCACGCTGTCGGTCAGGTCCCGCCACGTGCCCGACACGCCCTCGACCTCGGCCTGGCCGCCGAGCGCGCCCTCGGTGCCCACCGCGCGGGCGACGCCCGTGACCTGCTCGGCGAAGACGCGCAGGCGGTCGGTCATCGAGTTGATCGTCTCGGCGAGCGTCGCGACCTCGCCCTTGGCCTCGACGGTGACCTTCTGGCTGAGGTCGCCGTTGGCGACGGCGGTCGTGACGACCGCGATCTGGCGCACCTGGCCGGTGAGGTTGTTCGCCATGCCGTTGACGCTGTCGGTGAGGTCGCGCCACGTGCCGGCGACGCCCTCGACCGTCGCCTGGCCGCCGAGCACGCCGTCGGTGCCGACCGCGCGCGCGACGCCGGTCACCTGCTCGGCGAAGAGGCGCAGCGTGTCGGTCATCGAGTTCATCGTGTCGGCGAGCGTCGCGATCTCGCCCTTGGCCTCGACGGTGACCTTCTGCGTGAGGTCGCCGCGTGCGACGGCCGTCGTGACGGCGGCGATCTGGCGCACCTGATCGGTGAGGTTGGAGGCCATGAAGTTGACGTTCTCGGTGAGGTCGCGCCAGGTGCCGGACACGCCCTTGACCTCGGCCTGGCCGCCGAGCTGGCCGTCGGTGCCGACCTCGCGTGCGACGCGGGTGACCTCGGCGGCGAACGAGGAGAGCTGGTCGACCATCGTGTTGATCGTCGACTTGAGCTCGAGGATCTCGCCGCGGGCGTCGACGGTGATCTTCTGGGAGAGGTCGCCGTTGGCGACGGCGGTCGTGACGGCGGCGATCTGGCGCACCTGGTCGGTGAGGTTGGACGCCATCGAGTTGACGTTCTCGGTGAGGTCGCGCCAGGTGCCGGACACGCCCTTGACCTGCGCCTGGCCGCCGAGCTTGCCGTCGGTGCCGACCTCGCGCGCGACGCGGGTGACCTCGTCGGCGAAGGAGGAGAGCTGGTCGACCATCTCGTTGACCGTCGTCCCGATCGCCGAGAACTCGCCCTTGACGGGCTGGCCCTCGATCGTCAGCGCCATCTTCTGGCTCAGGTCGCCGCGGGCGACGGACTGGATGACGCGCGAGATCTCCGTCGTCGGGCGGACCAGGTCGTCGATCATCGCGTTGATCGACTCGACCTTCTCGTTCCAGGCGCCGTCGACGGTGCCGAGCGAGACGCGCTCGGTCAGCCGCCCCTCGCGGCCGATGATGCGAGCGACCCGCGCGAGCTCCCTCGACATGCGGGCGTTGAGCGCGATGAGCTCGTTCGTGCGCTGCTGGACCTCGCCCATGACGTCGCGCCGGCGCGCGCGCAGGCGCACGGAGAAGTCCCCGTCGCGGGCCGCGGTGAGAACGCGCAGCAGCTCCTCCAGCGCGGGATCGTCGGCAGGCCCCTCCCCGCCGTTGGCCGACTGCGTCACCGCGGCACCTGTCGCCCGTCTGCGTCCCGGCGTCTTCGCGTCAGCCGCCATGCCTCACCCCCAGCTCGTGCATTGACCCGGACACGGCATACCAGGTTTGCCCCGGCCCGTGCGACGGGCAGGTCAGCTTCCGTGTCATTCCCGATCGCAGCGCTTCGCACCACGAAACCAGGCGGCTCGGGCCCGGCGGACAAGCGCCCGCGCTTCTACCGCCGCCGCGGCCCCGACCGGCGCTCGCTGCGCACGCGCGCGGGCGAGGAGCTGCGGCGCGCCCCGCGGCTCGTCACCGACCGCCATGCGCGCCGGACCGGCCTGCGGGTCCTGGCGGGCGTCGCCGTCCCCGCGCTCGTCGCCGTCGCGCAGCTGCGCAAGCGCCTCGAGATCCCCCCGCCGGCGACGGTCGCGCTCGCCGGCCTCGTGCCGCTCGGCGCGATCGCCGCGACGCATCCGCGCAGCCGCACGCGCTACATCGCCGCCGGCGCCGCCTACATGTGGCTCTTCAAGATCACCTGGGAGATGCCGTTCGACCACCCCGAGCGGTTGCGCGAGCGCGTACGGATCGACTACCCGATCAAGATCGACACGATCCTCGGCGGCGGCGTCACGCCGACCCAGCGCCTGCAGCGCGCGTTGCGGACGCCCGGCGAGGTCTCGCTCGTCGACATCGCCGTCACCGTCGTCTACGGCTCGTGGTTTCTCCCGCACGCGCTGCTCGCCTACCTGCTCCTGCGCGACGAGCGCTACGTGCCGCGCGCGGCCGGCCGCCTGTCGGCTGCGTACCACCTCACGACGCCGTTCTACTGGGCGGTACCGACCGCGCCGCCGTGGTGGGCTTCGGAGCACGGCGACCGGATGGGCGGGGAGGTCGAGCGGATCGTCCGCGCGGTCGTCTGCCACGTCACGGGGATCGAGCCGCCGGAGAACACCGAGGGCCCCGGAAACCCGTGGGGGTCGATGCCGTCAGACCACATCTCCTCGGCGGCGATCACGGCGATGGGTCTGTCGGAGGTGGGCCTCGTCCCCGGCGTCATCGGCTGGACGTACGTGGCGGCCGCCGGCTTCGCCGTCGTCTACCTCGGCGAGCACTACCTCGTCGATGTGCTCGTCGGCCTCGCCGTCGCGGAGATCGTCCGCCGCGGCGAGCCGCACGTCGCGCCGCTCGTGCGCGCGGTCGCCCACGCACTCGAGTAGGACCGTCAGTACGAGGGGCTCGACGCGTCGAATGCCGGCTGGCCGGAGTGCGCGGCCTGCGGCATGTGCGGCATGTGCGGGAGGTGCGGCATGTGCGGGCCGCGTGCCTCCGGCTGCGCTTGTGGCTCGGCGAACGAGTGGGCGTGCTGCTCCTCGAAGCCCATGCTCGGCGCGTACCACGTCCACTCGCCGGCGAACAGCAGGGCGGCGGGGAGCATGACGAGCCGCACGAGCGTCGCGTCGATGATGACGGCGATCGCGAGGCCGACGCCGAACTGGCGCAGGCTCGCGATGTCGGCGAGCCCGAAGGCGATGAAGACGCCGATCATGCTCAGCGCGGCGCCGGTGACGACGCGCGCGGTCCGCGTGAGCCCGACGCGCAGCGCGCGCTCCTCGTCGCCGTCGCGCAGCCACTCCTCGCGCACGCGGCTGAGGATGAACACCTGGTAGTCGATCGAGAGGGCGAAGACGACGCCGAAGATCGCGGTCACCGCGACCGCGTCGATCTGGCCGGGGCCGCCGAGCAGCGGGTTGTCGCCCTGGAAGAGCAGCGCGAGCAGGCCGAGCGTCGCGCCGACGGCGAGCAGGTTCAGGACGACGCCGATGATCGGCACGACGACGGAGCGCAGGAGGAAGCCGAGCAGCAGCGCGGTGACGACGGTCAGGATGAGCACGATGAGCGGCAGGCGCTTGGCGGCGACGGCGTCGTAGTCCGACAGCATCGCGGCCGGCCCGCCGACGGCGGTGTCGGCCTGCAGCTGCCTGGCGAGCGTGCCGGACTCCGTGCGCAGGCGCTCGTACAGCGCCACCGTGCGCGGGTCGGAGGACGGGTAGCGCGGCACGACGACGATCCGGGCGCCCTGGCCGCCATGGTCGACGTTCACGCCGATCGGGGCGCTGCCCTCGCTCTCGAGCGCGGCGAGCAGGAAGTAGCCGGAGTCGAAGAAGCTCGCGGTCGCGCTCTTCGGTGCGGCGCTCGCGGACCCGGAGCCGTTGAGGCCCTTGACCGCGGTGCTCGCGTCCTGCAGGCCGCTGGCGAGCCGGCTCGTGCGCGCCTCGCCGGTGCGGACGCCACTGGCGAGGCCGTCGACGCCGGCGCGGACAGCGCTGACCGCGCTGGAGATCTTCCCGGCGCCGCCGTCGAGCTCGGCGAGGATCTTGGCAAGCGCGTCGCTGCCGTTCGTCAGCGCGCCGACCGATCCGCCGAGCTTGCGGACGCGGCGCGTGATCGCGTCGGCGGTGTCGGCGAGGTTGCCGACGGCCGACGCGAGCTTCGCGGCCTCGCGCGTCGGCGTCGCGCTTGCGATCCTGCCGGCGTACTGCGAGTCCAGGCCGACCTGACGCACCGGGTCGTCGAGCGCGGCGCCGGTGTCGGGGCCGAGCGCCTGGCGGGCCTGGGCGAGTGCCGCGCGGGCGCGGATCGCGGCCGCGCTCGTGGGGGCGATCGCGCGCTCGGCGGAGGCGAGCGCGTCGTCGGCCTGGCGGCGCTGGGCGCGCACGGCGCCCTGGACGCTCTGGAGCGTCGTCATGCGCGTCTGGAGGCGGCTCTGCAGGTCGCGGGCGCCGCCCGCGAGCGTGCGCAGGCCGTCGCTGAGCGAGCGCGCGCCGTCGCGCACGCTGCGCGCGCCGGTGCTCGCGGCCGCCGAGGCCGAGGCGAGGTCGCCGGCACCGCTGCCGGCCGCGGCCAGCTGCGAGGCGAGGCGCCGTGCGCCGCTGCCGGCCCCGGTGAGGCCGGTCTTCAGGTCGCCGACGCCGCCCGCGAGGCTGCGCGATCCGGCCGCGACCGTCGTCGCGGCCGAGGCGGCGCTCGACAGCGACCCGCGCAGCGAGCCGACGCCGTCGGCAGCCGAGCCGATGCCGGCGTCGAGCTTGCGCAGGCGCCCGTTGCTGCGCGGCGTGCCACGGCTCGCAGCGAGCGCCTTGCGCCCGCTGCTGCGCAGCTTCGCCGCCGAGCCGGCGATCTCGCCCGGCCCGAGGACGGCGCGCACGGCGGGGTCGCGGGCGATCTTGCGCTGCGCGCCGGCGAGTGCCGCGAGGCGCGCCTGCGTGGTGACCGTGCCCTTGCGGGTCACGGCGACGATCTCGAAGGGCTCGGTCCAGCCCGCGCCCATGGCCTTGGCGACGGTGTCGTACTGGGCCCGCGCCGCGCTGCCGGACGGCAGCGACTGCGCCGTCGGTGCGCCGGTCTTCAGGCCGAGGACCGGGATGCAGGCGGCGAGCAGGGCGAGCCCGGCGACGATCCCCAGCACCGGGCGCCGCATCGAGGCGCGGGCGAGGCTCGCACTGATGCCGCCGTGGGCGACGCCGTCCGGGGCGCCACCGCCGAGGCTGTGGCCGGCGACGACGAGCATCGCGGGCACGACGAGCATGGCGGTCGTCGCGGCGATGATCGCCACGACGCTCACGCCGACGGCGGCGGCGAGCAGGCCCGTGCCCGGTGAAACGACCGCGGCGACGGCCATCGCGACGACGATCGCGGCGGCGGCGACGGCGACGGTGCGCAGCGTCGGCGCGGCCGCGCGGCCGACGGCGGCCGCGACGTTGGCGCTGCGAGACCCGCCGAGCTCCTCGCGGACGCGGGAGGCGAGCAGCAGCGAGTAGTCGACGGCGAGCGCGAGGCCGACCATGCAGGAGATCGCCAGCGCGAACGCGTCGAGGTGCACGGCGGGTGCGATGAGCGAGAGCAGGCCGGTCGAGGACGCGATCGTCGCGGCGCCGAAGGCGGCGGGGATCGCGGCGGCGGCGAAGGACTGGAAGACGAGCAGCAGCGCGATGAACAGCAGCGGGAGTGCGATGAGCTCGGCGCGGTGGATCGCCGAGATCGACAGGCGCGTGCCCTCGCCGGCGAGCAGCGGCATGCCGGTCACCGTGGCGTGGACGGGGGCGGCGGTCGAGCGGGCGACGAGCCGCTGCGCGGCCTCGCTGCGGCGCTCGATCTCGTCGCGGGTCCCGGAGACGGAGAGCAGGAGCAGCGCGCGATCGGCCGAGGGGCGCAGGGCGCTGCGCCCCGACGAGGCCGACCACGGGCTGAGGACGCGCACGCCGGGGCGCCCGGAGAGCGCGCTCGCGAGCTTGCGGCCCTGCTGCTTGACGTCCGCGCGCGGGCCCTGGAGCAGGACGGGGACGGTTGCGGAGTCGCCGAAGTTGCCGCCGATGAGCGTGCGCGCGTGCGCGGACTCGGAGTTGGAGACCTGCAGCCCGCTCGACGACAGCCGCCCGTCGATCCCCAGCCCGGCGACGCCCAGGACCACGACGATCGCGATCCATGCGGTGAGCACGGCCCATGGATTGTGGAGGGCAAAGCGGGTGGTCGCGGACACGGCCCGCTCGCGCCCGTCAGAAGACGGCTGCATTGAAAGTCCCCTTGTAATCGTCCCGGTGGCGGCCACTGCACCGCCTCGTGCCTCACCCATCGGCGCACGACGCGCGGACCTTTAGGGTGAGGTCGCCTCGTGGCCGCCCGTCGTCTCTGCGAGCGCCCGCTGGACGTTCGTTCGACATCGTCCGACGAATGTCGCACGCTCACCCGAAGAGGGTTCGACCTTGGTCTGAGGGGGTTGCGACATACGTCGTAACCCCCCTGCTGAGAGGCGTGTTCGATGCCGAACGGGGGAGTACCGCCCGCACCCCTGGGCCTCTGCATCACGTTCCAAGGAGGGACTCATGAAGCGCCTGATCGTCATCGCCGTGTCGGCTCTCGTCCTCGCCGCCGCAGCGGCCTCCCCGGCTGCCGCCGGTTCGCTCCCGTCGTTCATCGCCACGCCGACCGCCGGCCTGACGGTCGCGCTCGACGAGGCCGGCGCGATCCCCTGCCAGTACGGCCCCTGCGGCTACAACTGGAAGTACTTCACGCCGACCACGAATCGCCTCGGCGTGCAGATCGGCAACCTCGCGCAGGTGACCTACCGCTTCCCGGCCGCCGGCTGGTACACGATCGTGCTTACGGTGAGCAACCACTGCACGGCGACCGGGAGGACCTGGTGCCCGAAGACGATCTCCCAGCAGGTGTACGTCCCGCTGCTCGCCGGGCCAGCGCTCCCGCTGCCGTAGGTTCTATGCGTAGGGGATGAAGGAGATCCGCCCGCTCGTCTCGAGGACGGCCAGATGGACGTCCTCGAGCGAGCGCAGCTGCTGCTCGCGGGCGGCGGCGCGCAGCTCCTCGACGGTGATGCGCTCGCGGCGCAGGTTGCGCTCGATCGGCCTCCCGTCCTCGACGAGGACGAGCGGCTCGCCCTCGAGTACCGGCCGCAGCGACCGGAAGCGATAGCTCAGGTAGCTCATGGCGACCGTCAGGAGCGCGATCGTCGCGACGACGAGGATCGAGCCCGTCACGGAGTAGTCGCTCTGCGTGACGCCCTGCTGGACGAGGTCGCCGATGACGACGAGCAGGATGAGGTCGAAGGGCTCCAGCGAGCTCAGCTCGCGCCGGCCGACCGCCCGCGTGACGACGAAGATGAACAAGAAGACGACGACGGTGCGGGCGACGAGATCCATCGGCTGCTCCTAGGGAAGGACCCTGATCGTGTGGGCGATGCGCGCCAGCGGCCGGGTCGCGTCGTCGAGTGCGACCGCCGTGTCCTGAGCGCCGGTCGTCGTGGGGTCGACCTGGAACTGCATGTATACGACGAGCTTCTCCCCGGCGGCGAGCTTGTCGTAGCTCAGGACGAGCTGCGCCCCCCGGCCGGCCTCGCTCGCCGGCGAGGGCTCGATCGTGTTGAACTGCATCCCGTTGACGAAGCCGCGTCCGAGCACCAGGCGCGGATGGTCGATCGTGTCGCGCGCGCGGATCGTGACCCGCGCGCGCCACATGAGGCCGCCGCGCAGGACCTCCGGTGCGTTGAGCTCGAGCTGCGCCCGCGGGCCGGCCACCGAGCGCGTGACGGTCTCCTGCCCGAGCGCGCCGGCGATCCCGAGGACGACGGGCACGGCGATGAGCGCGAGCAGCACGCGCCGCACCCAGGGGTGCCGGGCGCGGCCCTGCAGGTCGCGGGCGCGGGCGAGATCGAGGCCTTCGGCGGGCACGTGCACCGCGGGTACCGCGCGGCGACCACTGGCAAACCCGGCGTCTGCCACGGGCGGCGTATAGCGGTACAGTCTTAGGGATCCGTTAGACACATAGATACTACGGTGCTGCCATTTTACTCAGCGTGCAGGGACGAACTCAGTGACCTCGGGGGACCGTCCGGGTCCGTCGCTCTTCGACCGCGAAGCGGATCTGTTTCGCCTGCTGGGCAACCCCGTGCACATTCGGATCCTCGAGATGCTGCGCGACGGCGGCGAACGCACGATGGACCAGCTGAGAGACGGACTCGGCCCGGAGCCCCGCGGTATGGATGACCATTTCGCCGCGATGCGCAGCCTGCTCGAGAGTCGCCACGACGGCGCGAGCGTGTTGTATCGCGCGAAGGACCGACGCATATTCCAGCTGCTCGAACTGGCCACGGAGGTCTTGACAACCCGGCCTTCGGCACCTCCGCCGGTCAGCGGCGAGTGACCGCGACGCCGGCCGCTCGGTCGTGCCCGACGCGGAGCAGCGGCGCGACGCCGGTTACTGGGTGCTGCTCGAGACCCCGTCGCTCGGGGCCGCTGCCAGGTCGTCCAGCAGCGCGCTGGTGTCCTGAAGTTGCTTGCGCAGGATCTGCTTGGTGACCTCCAGCAACTGGAAGATCCGCGGGTCGGCGACCCGGTAGTACACGCTCGTACCCGCTCGCCGGCTGTCGAGCAGTCCTTCGCGGCGCATCGCGCCGAGGTGCTGCGATGTGCCACTCGAATCGAGACCGAGCGCAGCCTGAAGATCGCCGACTGTGCGCTCCCCGTCGCGCAGCAGATCGAGGATGCGGACGCGCGCCGGATGACTCAGAAGCCGGAAGAAATCAGCCTTGACCCGATCGATGGGGAGGCTCTCGGTACGTGTCGCCCGACTGGCTTTGCGCATGCCGTCCTCCGACTTCCACTCATTGACCTTCGTCTTAGAACGTATGAAGAAGCTACCACATTGAAGCCTTGAACCTTCGTAGGGACGTACCGGTCTGTACCGGGGATATTAGACGCTGGAAGTCTTGGAATCTTGAGATGGATGCGTTCGTCCTTCGTCTGCGCTCTACTCCGCGTCGATCACGAGCCGTCGCAGGCGGGGAACCGATCGAAGCCTCTCCAGGCCGTGGCGCTCGATCTGGCGGATGCGCTCACGGGTGACGTTGAAGGTGCGCCCGATCTCCTCGAATGTCCGCGGGTGGCCGTCGGCGAGGCCGTAGCGCAGCTCGAGGATGTGCCGCGGGCGCTCCGAGAGGTTCTCCAGCGCCTCGCGCAGCGCCTCCTTCGTGAGGATCTCGGCGGCACGCTCATACGGCGACTCGGCGCGCTCGTCGGCGATGAACTGGCCGAACTCGGACTCCTCCTCGTCACCGACCGGCTTCTCCAGCGAGACCGGAGCCTGCGCGGAGCGCTTGATCGAGTCGACCTCCTCGGGATCGATCCCCGTGACCTCGGCGATCTCCTCCGGCGTCGGCTCGCGACCCAGCTCGGTGACGAGCTTGCGCTCGGCGCGACCGATCTTGTTGAGCTTCTCGACGACGTGGACCGGAATACGGATCGTGCGCGCCTTGTCGGCGAGCGCACGCGCGATCGCCTGACGGATCCACCACGTCGCGTAGGTCGAGAACTTAAAGCCCTTGCGGTAGTCGAACTTCTCCGCCGCGCGCACGAGGCCCAGCGTGCCCTCCTGGATGAGATCCAGGAACGGCAGCCCCTGGTTGCGGTAGTTCTTGGCGATCGAGACGACGAGGCGCAGGTTGGACTGGACCATCTTCTGCTTGGCGTCCAGGTCGCCGCGCTCGATGCGCTTGGCGAGGTCGACCTCCTCCTGCGCCGTCAGCAGCCGCACCTTGCCGATGTCCTTGAGGAACAGCTGCAGGGAGTCGGTCGTCATCTCCGGCGTGCCGGCCCGATCGCCTCGTCGGCCGCAAGGCCCGGAGCAGCGCTAGTCTTCACAGTGTCAATTCTTACATGATCTGAAGAGTTCGGAGTCTACGATCGAGCACCCTGAGACGGAGCACCCCCTCGGTGGCGGCAGGCTGCTTGCAGCGATCTCGACGGCGATCGTTGCCATCCTGCGCGATCACTACGGCCGTGGCCCGATGAAGGCCAAGACGTACGCCCTGGACGACCTCATCGTCGTCGTGATGCGCGGGAGCGGCTTCACGCCGTTCGAGCAGACGATCATCGATGACGACGGCGCGGATCGTGTCGTCGCGCTGCGCCACGAGTTCCAGACGATCATGGCCGACCTCTTCCGCGCCACCATCGAGAAGCTCACAGGCTGCAACGTCGTCGCGTTTCTCAGCCAGGCGCACGTCGACCCGGACATCACGATCGAGATCTTCTTCATCGACACCCCCCTTCCGGGCTTCGGCGGCGCCGTGGAGATCACCGAACCGCACTAGGGCGCTCGCCCGCTGCTCATTCGCCGCGGACGACGACGTCGCTGCGCGCTGATCGTGTCAGGGCCTCCGCACGTGTGTTGTGGCCAGGTCGGAGTCGGCGCGGGAGACGAGCGTGGCCGGCGTGTCGCCGGCCGCGAGCTCGGCATAGCCGACCCTGATCGCAATCCCCGATCCGGCGAGGATCTGCTGGACGACGTCGAAGCGCGCGCGGGCGCCGGTGATCGTGAGATCGCACAGCGCGCAGACGAATCTGTCGCCGCCGCAGCCGATGAGGAGGTCGTAGGAGCGCAGGTTGATGAGCACGGCCCCGCCGACGCCGAGCGGCAGCGCGTCACCGGCACGGCACGTCTTGGTGTCTTCGACGGCCTCGTCGAGATGGACGTCGACCACGACCGCCGTCAGCACACCGCCAGTGCGCTGCGCGCGATCGACCTCGCGCCGCAACACCGCGAGTCCCAGGCGGTGGGGCAGCACCCCGACCAGATCGTCGGCGTCGGCGCGTGACTGCTCGGCCACGGCAGCTGCTCGATCGCGCTCGGACCAGAGCCGATCGGCGGCCGCGCGCTCGCGATCCTCGGCTGCGAGGGCGCGGTGGCCGGCGGCAAATGCGCGGTCGGCGCCCGCGCGCTGCCGGTCGAGCCCCGCCCGCACGATCACGTCGCGGCCGCTCGTGGCGCGCGCACGACCAGCGATGTCGTTGAGCCTGTCAGACAGCTCGTCACGAGCCTGTGCCTCGCGATCGCGAACGTCCGCGGAGCGATCGCGTGCGTGCGCCGCGAGATCGCGTTGCTGGGCCGCGATCTCGCGCTCGCCGGCGCTGCCGGAGCACGCCCGCGTGGCGGGGTCCTGATCGCTGCGGTCGAACGTCGGCTCGCCGATCGGGCGGTGGATCGTGTCCATGGTCGGCGTGCGCCTAGCGGTCATGTGCCGCGAACCGTCCGACCACCGGGTGCTGCGTCGACGAGGAGATCAGCGCGCTGATCGGGCAGCGGACATGGACCACGCGCCCCCGAAAGCGCGTGAAGTTGTGCTCGAAGAACACGGGGTGCCCGCAGGCCGCGCAGACGCCGAGCTGCCTGCCGCGCAACCTGGCGAGTTCGTCACGGACCGTGCCGGCGAAGCCGGCGCGCTGGTCCACTGGTGTCAGCGGTTGTTGCGATCGATCAGACGTCGTCATGTCCAGCTCCTTCGGATATCGAGGGTGTGGTTCCGCGCCCGGTCTGGATGCGTGGCTGCCCGGCCGACGAGGAGCGAGCCCGAACCGTTGATCACGAGGTGGTCGCGGCGCGCGCTTGCCCACAGCCACACGGCGTCCTTCTCCTCGCGGTCCAGCGTGTAGCCGTCGATCGTCTGCTCGACGACCGCCATCTCGACATCCGCGAGAAGCAACGTGTGGACGCCTGCGCAGCAGTGGTGAAAGAACGCCAGCGCGTCGGTGCTGCTCATCGCGGGCCACTCGTCGTGGTCGCCGGGGCGGCACCGCACCGGCGCGCGACACGACCCGCGATCACGTCGCGGTGGGTGCGAGGACGAGCTGCTTGCATGAGCGGACTCCCTTGGCTACGGGGTGGCCACGGACCTGGATGTGGCGGCCAGCCTCTGACCGCAAACCCGCTCCGCTCGATGCGATGCACCCCTCGACTCGACCTGTGGCCGCGCGTCGAGGACTGCTCTGCGTCGAGACGATAGCGCGCGGGTGCGCGATCGCATAGGACATTCGTCAGGTCCGAAAACCGCTGACATGCAGGTGGCGTCCGGACCTCGGAGCGCGCCCGCCGCCGGCGCGCTCAAGCTGCCCTGCGGTCCGCCGACTACCCGCCCATCGCATGAGCATCGACGTCCCCGAGAGCACGCAGCTCGCAGCGCCGCGCAGGCAGTCGCGCCTGGGCGGCCGCCAGAAGGCCGCCGTGCTGCTCGTGAGCCTCGGCCCGGCGCGCGCCGCGGAGATCTTCGGCCACCTCAAGGAGGACGAGATCGAGGCCCTGTCGCTCGACATGGCCAAGCTCAGCCAGGTCCCGGTCGAGGTCAGCCAGGAGGTCATCGGCGAGCTCGTCGAGACCTGCCTCGCGCAGGCCTACATGGCCGAGGGCGGCGTCGAGTACGCACGTGAGGTGCTCGAGCGCGCCGTCGGGCCCGAGCGCGCGCGTCAGATCGTCGGGCGCCTGTCGGCCGCGATCGAGCGCCGGCCGTTCGAGTTCCTGCGCCGCACGCCGCCCGAGCAGATCCACGCCTTCATCCGCAACGAGGCGCCGCAGACGGTCGCGCTCGTCGTCGCCAACCTCCACACCGACCTCGCCGCCCAGGTGCTCGCGCTGCTCGAGCCCGAGGAGCAGGCGCAGGTCGCGATGCGCGTCGGGACGATGCGCGAGACCTCCCCCGAGGTCATCGAGGCCGTCGAGAGCGTCCTGCGCCAGCGCCTGTCCAACGTCGTCTCGCAGGACTACGCGGTCGCCGGCGGCGTGCAGTCGCTGGCCGACATCCTCAACCACACCGACCGCGGCACCGAGCGCAACGTCCTGGACTCGCTCGCCCAGGTCGACGCCGAGCTCGCCGAGCAGGTGCGGATGCTGCTGTTCACCTTCGAGGACATCGTCAAGCTCGACGACCGCTCGATCCAGCTCATCCTCAAGGAGGTCGAGTCCAAGGATCTCGGCATCGCGCTGCGCGGCGTCGGCCGCGACGTCCAGGAGCGGATATTCTCGAACATGTCCGAGCGCGGCAGCGAGATGCTCGCCGAGGAGATGGAGTACATGCCCGCGCAGCGGCGCGCCGTCGTCGAGGAGGCGCAGGGCCGGATCGTCGCCGTCGTGCGCCGCCTCGAGGAGGCGGGCGGGATCGTCATCGGCAGGGGCGGCGATGACGACATGCTCTAGGCCCGTGAAGCTGTCGGACCTCCAGCAGCTCGCACCGCCGCCGTCGCAGGACCCCGTCATCGCGGCCCAGGCGATCATCGAGGCCGCCCGGGCCGAGGCCGGCGCGCTGCGCGCGCAGGCCGTCGCCGACGGCCGCGCGGAGGGCATCCGGCTCGGCCGCGAGGACGCCGCCGTCGAGCTCGAGCCCGCCGTCGCGGCGCTCGACGCGGCGCTCGGCGAGGCGCGCGCGCTGCGCGACGCGATCGTCGACGACGCCGAGAGGCGCGCCGCGCAGCTCGCGCTCGCGATCGCCGAGAAGATCGTGGCGGCCGCGATCGAGATCGAGCCCGAGCGGGTCGTCGACGTCGTGCGCGGCGCGCTGCGCGGGCTGCTCGACGGCGACCGGATCATCGTCAGCGTCCACCCCGACGACGTCGAGCTCGTGCGGGCCGCGGTCGTCGGCTCGCCCGAGCACCCCGTCGAGATTCACGCCGAGCGGCGCGTCGCCCGCGGCGGCGCCGTCGTCCGCACGTCGGTCGGCGAGGTCGACGCCCGCATCGCGGGCAAGCTCGACGCCGTCCGCGCGCTCGTCGCCGCCGAGCTGGGCGCCACGAGCTGATGGAGCTCATCGAGCGCATCGCCGAGCGCGTGCACGACGCCGATCTGCACGAGCGCCGCGGGCGCGTCGACGACCTCATCGGGCTGATCGTCGAGGCGACCGGCCTGGAGGCCGAGGTCGGCGAGGTCTGCACGATCGACGCCGGCCGCCGCCGGCCCGCCGTGCCCGCCGAGGTCGTCGGCTTCCGCGCCGGGCGGACACTGCTCATGCCGCTTGGCGAGATCCACGGGATCGGCCCGGGCAAGGCCGTCGCGGCGACTGGCCGCCCCGTCCGCGTGCCGGTCGGCGACGAGCTGCTGGGGCGCGTCATCGACGGCCTCGGGCGCCCGATCGACGGCCTCGACCGCCCGCTGCCCGCCGTCGCGCGCTCGACGCAGGCGGCGCCGCCGGCCGCGCTCGAGCGCCCGCGGATCGAGGAGCGCGTCTCGCTCGGGGTGCGCGCCCTGGATGCGCTCGTGCCCTGCGGCCAGGGTCAGCGCCTGGGGATCTTCGCGGGCTCCGGCGTCGGCAAGTCGTCGCTGCTGGGGATGATCGCCCGCTCCTGCACGGCCGACGTCAACGTCATCGCACTCGTCGGCGAGCGTGGCCGCGAGGTGCGCGAGTTCATCGAGCGCGACCTCGGCGACGCGATCTCGCGCAGCGTCGTCGTCGTCGCGACGTCCGACGAGCCGGCGCTGCTGCGCATCAAGGCGGCCTTTACCGCGACGACGGTCGCCGAGCACTTCCGCGCCCAGGGGCTCGACGTCATGCTCATGATGGACTCCGTCACGCGCGTCGCGATGGCGCAGCGCGAGGTCGGCCTGGCGATCGGCGAGCCGCCGGCGACGCGCGGCTACACGCCGTCGGTCTTCGCGCTGCTCCCGCGCCTGCTGGAGCGCACCGGCACGTCGCCGCAGGGCACGATCACCGGCCTCTACACCGTGCTCGTCGACGGCGACGACTTCAACGAGCCGATCGCCGACGCCGTGCGCTCGATCCTCGACGGCCACGTCGTGCTCGACCGCAAGCTCGCGCACGCCGGCCACTACCCCGCGATCGACGTCCTCGGCAGCGTGTCGCGTCTGGAGGGCGAGGTGACGTCCCGGCACGTCCGCGAAGCCGGGCGGCGCGTGCGCGCGCTGCTCGCCGCCCACCGCGACAAGGCCGACCTGATCTCGATCGGCGCCTACCAGCCGGGGACCGACCCGCTCGTCGACGAGGCGCTCGTCAAGCGCGCCGCGATCGAGGACTTCCTGCGCCAGCGCGCCGACGAGCCGAGCACGGCGCACGAGGCCGACGAGGCGCTCTGCGAGCTCGCCGGGACGGGCGCGATGATCGACGAGATCGTGTCCGGCTCGGCCGTCGAGATGCTGCCGCCGCCGGCGGCGCGGCGTGCCGGCGCGAGCGCGCTGCCGCCGCTGCACCTCAGCATCTGAACCCTCCCGTCCTGGATCGTTGTCGCAGGACGACCCCGCGGCAGGACGGCGCCTACCGCTTCAGATCGCCGCCGCCCCGCCGATCACGGGCTCGTGAGTTCCCGACCCTTCACGTTCCGCCTCGAGCGCGTCCGCGCCCTCCGTGAGCGCGCCGAGCAGCGCGCCTCCGAGGAGCTTGCGAGCAGCGTGGCCCATCAGCGGCGCGGCGAGGACGAGCTGCGTGCGGCCGCCGAGCGCGTCGCCCAGGCGCGCGCGGGCCGCCGCGCGACCGCGCAGGCCAGCGGCGCCGACCTCCTCGCCATGCAGGCCTACATCGAGCGCACGCAGCGCGCCGAGCAGGCCGCCGCGCTCGACCTCGGGCGCCGCGAGGCGGAGGTCGACGCGCGCCGCGACGCGCTCGTCCACGCTGCGCGCGAGCACCGCGCCCTGACCCGCCTGGAGCAGCGCCGCCGCGAGGAGCACGCCCAGCAGGCCGCCCGCGCCGACGGCGCCGTCATGGACGAGCTCGCGCTGAGCGTGCACCGCCGGGGGGCCGCCGCATGAGCATCGACGCCGCCATGGGCCGCGTCGGCGAGCTCAGCGTCATGCTGCGCCTCGCGCCGATCCCGGCGCCGGCGACCGCGACGGCGACCCCGCAGTCGAGCTTCGACGCGCAGCTCGCGAGCGCGATGGCGCCTGCCACGGCCGCGCAGGACGCCGCCGGCCCGACGCCTTTCGCGTCTGAGATCTCCGCGGCTGCCGCGCGCAACGGCGTCGACCCGAAGCTCCTGACGGGGCTCATCCGGGCCGAGTCGAACTTCGATCCGAACGCGACGAGCCCCGCCGGCGCGCAGGGCCTCACGCAGCTCATGCCCGGGACCGCCGCGTCGCTCGGCGTGACGAACCCGCTCGACCCCGCCGAGGCGATCGAGGGCGGCGCGAAGTACCTGCGCCAGCAGCTGGACCGCTTCGGGGGCGACGCCTCCAAGGCGCTGGCCGCCTACAACGCGGGCCCCGGCGCCGTCGAGCGCTTCGGCGGCGTGCCGCCGTACGCCGAGACGCAGGCCTACGTCCGCAAGGTGCTCGCCTACGCCGCCGGGGCGGCGGCATGACCCAGGCCGCGGCGCCACCGTCGGCGATCCGCGCCTGCCCGGCCGAGCCCGGCGCCCACCCGCATCCCGGTTCCGGCTCCGGCTCCGGCCGGCCCGCCTCGTCGAACCCCTTCGAGCTGCACCTCGACCGCGAGCTCGCCCCGCAGCCCGGCGCGAGCCCGCAGCGGCGCGCCTGCCATCGCCGCGACGACGCGCCCCCGGCGCCCGCCGGCGCGCCCGCGACCGACGTCGCCGCCGAGGCGCCCGCGGCACCCGCCGCGGCGCCGGCCGCCGATGCCGTTGCGACCCTTGTCGCGGCAGGCGTTCCCGCGCCCACCCCGCCGGTCATCGCGCCGTTCGTCGCCGTCGCCGTCGCCGTCGCGCCGCAGGCCTCGGCCGCGGTGCTCCCGCAGTCGCCCGCGCCGGCACCCGACACCCCGGCGCCCGCTGCCGTCCCCCCGCCGGTGGCCGCTGCGGCGCTGCCGACCGCGCCCGCCGCCCTCCCCGAGCTGCCGCAGCCCGCGCCGCAGATGCCCGCCGGCGCCGCCCCGCCCCCCGTCCCGACCCCGGCCGGTGCGGCGCCCGTCGCCGTCGCCGTCGCCGCGCCGACCCCCTCCGGCCCCGCCGCACCGCCATCGACTGCGCCGCCGCCGACCGCCCCGCCACATGCCCCCGTCGCCGACGCCCCGCAGCCGCCGGTGGCGGCGGGCGCTCCCGCCCCGCCGCCCCCGCAGACGCCGGGCGGCCGCGACCACGACCCCGAGCACGAGCACGCCCGCGAGCACACGCCGGCGACACCCGCGATCCGCGCCGTCCCGGCCGGCGCTGCGACCCCCGCCGCGGGCGTCCAGCCCGAGCAGCCTGCGGCGCCCGCGCCCGCGCCCACGCCGGTGCCCGCCGCCGCGCCCGCGGCCCCGGCCGCCGTCGCCCCGACGGCCACCACCGCCCCGCAGGCCGCGGCGACCGCCCCCGTCGCCGCGCCCGCCGCGCCCCCGCCGGTCGCCTCCGAGCACCACGCCGGCGTTCGCCTCGCGCACGCCGCCGAGACGGTGCGTTTGACGATCTCCAGCGCCTCCGCCGCCGGCGTGAGCCACGCCCGCATCGCCCTGCGCCCGGCCGAGCTCGGCGGCATCGAGATCATGCTGAGCCACGGCCCGGCGGGCATCACCGCGACCGTCACCGCCGACTCGCCCGCGGCGGCCCACGCCCTGCAGCGCGCCGCCGATGACCTGCAGCGCTCGCTCGCCGACCAGGGCCTGAACCTCGTCCGCCTCGACATCGACGTCGCGGGCGGCCGCGCGAGCGCCCGCAACCGCGATGAGCACGACCGCGGCCTGCACCGCGGCCGCGCCGGGCGCGACGGCGGCGGCAGCAGCGACGAGACCCCCACGATCGAGCGGACGCTCGAGCTGCCCGACGGCACGCTCGTCGACGTCCTCGCATAGAGAAAGCGAGCCCCACGCGTATGCCCACCGTTCCGTCCACGACCCAGGCCTCCGGCACGACGCCGCAGACGACCAGCACCGGTCCGTCCCTGGGCAAGGACGACTTTCTCAAGCTCCTCGTCGGGCAGCTGCGCAACCAGGACCCGATGAACCCCACGAGCGACACCGACTTCATCGGGCAGATGGCGCAGTTCTCCCAGCTCGAGCAGACGACGAACATGGCCAACGCCAACGCCGAGCTCGCCGCCCAGCAGAACGGCGCGCGCGCCGTGGCCCTGCTCGGCCGCAGCGTCACCTACCCCGACCCCGCCACCGGCGTATCGACCACCGGCGTCGTCGAGAAGGTCCAGTGGTCCGGGGGCATCCCCGCGCTCACCGTCGGCGGCGTTGCCGGCATCGACCCGCAATCGGTCACCGCCGTCCAGTGACCTCCTCCACGGAAGGAACCATCCAATGCTGAGAAGCATGTTCTCCGCGATCAGCGGCCTGAAGTCCCACCAGACGATGCTCGACGTCACGGCGAACGACATCGCCAACGTCAACACGATCGGCTTCAAGGCCAGCCGCACGACCTTCAAGGACTCGCTCGCCCAGCTGCAGTCCGGCGGCGCCGCCCCCAGCGGGTCGCAGGGCGGCGCGAACGCCAAGCAGATCGGCCTCGGCGTCTCGCTCGGCTCGATCGACAACCAGATGCAGGGCGGCGCCCTGCAGACGACGGGCAACGTCCTCGACGTCGCCATCCAGGGCGATGGCTGGTTCCGCGTCGGCGGCGGTGCTCCGCCGACCGTCCCGACGGACTTCCAGTACACGCGCGCCGGCAACTTCACGCGCAACCAGCAGGGCTATCTCGTCACCCAGGACGGCGCCTACGTCATGGGCCGCACCGCACCCGGCGCGGGCGGCACCGACACGTTCCTCCAGGTTCCCGCCGGCGCGGCGAACGTCTCGATCGGCCAGGACGGCTCGGTCGCCTACGACCCGACCGGCGGCGGCGCGCGCGTCGTCGCGGGCTACATCTCGCTCGCGACGTTCGCCAACGAGGCCGGCCTCGAGCGCGGCTCGGCCAACCGCTGGAACGGCAGCGCGTCGAGCGGCGCCGAGCAGGTCGGCACGCCCGGCGACGGCAGCGGCGTCGGCCTCACCGCCTCCGGTGCGGTCGAGATGTCCAACGTCGACCTCGCCTCCGAGTTCACCAACATGATCACCGCCCAGCGCGGGTTCCAGGCCAACTCCCGTGTCATCAGCACGGCCGACGAGGTCCTCCAGGAGCTCGTGAACCTCAAGCGGTAGATCGCCAAGCGTCGGCGCGGCAGGGCGGCATCGAGGGAGCCGCCCTGCTCGCGTCGTCGAAATTCGCCCCTCGCGAAGGAATCCCCACTCATGATCGTCCTGCACCGCCTCGCCCACGCGGCCGAGCCGTTTCACCTCAACCCCGATCTCATCGTGACGATCGAGGCCTGCCCCGACACCGTCGTGACGCTCGCGACCGGGGCGCGGATCCTCGTCCACGAGGATCCGCAGACGATCGTCCGCGCGATCCTGCGCTGGCGCGCGGACGTGCGCCGCTCGGCCCTGCAGGTCGTCCGCACTGAAGATCTCGCCCGCGCGACCGATCACGCGGGGTCATGAAGGCCTCATCCGCCATCGGCTGGGCCGTCGCCTTCGGGGGCCTCTTCCTGGGCGCCACGATGGAGGGCGCGCCGATCATGGCCGTGCTCAGCCCGTCGGCGATGATGATCGTCCTCGGCGGCACGCTCGGCGTGACGATCGTCGGGACGAGCCTCGATCGCATCAAGGCGATCCCGGCGCTCTACAAGAAGATCCTCAGCCCCGAGGTCCACAACCTGCGCGAGCGCGTCGGCGAGCTCGTCGGCTTCGCCGAGAAGGCCCGCCGCGACGGCCTGCTCGCGCTCGACGACGAGCTCGGCACGGTCCAGGACGACTTCATGCGCCGCGGCCTGCAGCTCGTCGTCGACGGCACCGACCCCGAGATCGTCGCCGACGTCCTGGACTCCGAGGTCGAGGCGATGGCCCGCCGCCACGCGGCCGGCGCCCAGCCGTTCGAGAAGGCGGGCGGCTTCGCGCCGACGATGGGCATCATCGGGACCGTCTTCGGGCTGGTGCACGTGCTCGAGAACCTCGACAAGCCGGCGACGCTCGGGCCCGCGATCTCGGCGGCGTTCATCGCCACGCTGCTCGGCGTCGGCATCGCGAACGTCGTCTTCCTGCCGGCCGCCAACCGCCTCAAGCAGCTGTCGGGCGAGGAGCGGGAGTTCCGCATGCTCACGATCGAGGGCATCCTCGGCATCCAGGCCGGCGACAACCCGCGCGTGCTGTCGGACAAGCTCCTGACGTTCGTCCCGCCCGCCGACCGCGAGGTCAAGGCCGCGCCGGACGCCAAGCCCGCCGCCGGCGACGCGCCCGCGCAGCCGGCCGCCGCGCGCGCGGCCGCCTGAGCCGATGTCCGCCCGCCGCGGTGGTGGCCGCCGCCGCTCCGCGCACCACGAGGCCGAGCACGAGAACGAGGAACGCTGGCTGCTGACCTACGCGGACATGATCACGCTGCTCATGACGCTGTTCATGGTGCTGTTCGCGATCTCGTCGGTGAACACGACGAAGCTGGAGCTGCTGTCCAAGTCCCTGACGGAGGCCATCTCCGGCAAGATCGTCAGCGGCGGCGCGTCGATCCAGGAGAGCGGGGCGACGGACAAGACCGAGGTGGCCTCGCCCGAGCCCCCGATCCCCGCGATCCAGCCGCTCGTCAAGGCCGAGTCCACCGCGAGCGGCACCACGAAGGTCGCGGCCTCGGCGTCGAGCACGAACGCCGCGATCCACGAGGAGCAGGACTTCCGCGCGCTCAAGCGCAAGATCGACGCGTACGCCCGCCAGCACGGGCTGGCGTCGAAGCTCGAGACGATGGTCACCCGCCGCGGGCTCGTCATCCGCCTGCTCACCGACCACGTGCTGTTCGCGAGCGGCAGCGCCCGGCTGGAGCCCGGGTCGACGGCGCTGCTGGCGACGATCTCGCGACTGCTCGTCACCGAGGTCCGCCATCCGATCACCGTCGAGGGGCACACGGACAACCGCCCGATCTCGAGCTCCCAGTTCCCGACGAACTGGGAGCTCTCGACCGCGCGCGCGACCCAGGTCGTGCGGTTCTTCATCGGCCACGGGGTCGCATCCCGGCGCCTGCAGGCGGCCGGCGACGCCGCGCAGCGACCGATCGCCTCCAATTCCAGCGTCCCCGGCCGATCACGCAACAGGCGCGTGGAGATCGTCCTCACCCGCCTCAACGCGTCGCTCCCGAATTCGACGGACGGACCCTGACCATGAAATCGAAGCTCAAGATCATCATCCCCGTCGTCCTGCTGCTCGCCGGCGGGGGCGTCTACAAGTTCGTCATCGCCAAGCCGGTCGCCGGGCCGCCCCCGAAGATCAAGGGGATGGTCTACGTCCTGCCCAAGGAGTTCCTCGTGAACCTCTCCGGCGGGCGCTTCGCGAAGCTCGGCGTCGGGCTCGTGATCTCCGAGGAGGACACGAGCATCGCCGCGGCCGCCGCCGACAAGGAGGCCGTCGCGCCACCGGACGGCTTCGGGCCGCTGCCGCAGGAGGCCGCCGTGCGCGACATCGTCACCGACACGCTCACCGACCGCGCCGACAAGGACCTCATCGACCGCGACGGCCGCGAGCGGCTCAAGCAACGGATCCTCGAGGCGATCACGTCGAAGACCGACGTCAAGGTCGAAGACGTCCTGTTCACCGACGTCGCCGTGCAATAGGAGACCCATGCAAGACGACCTTCAGCGCCTCCACGACGTACCCGTCGAGCTCGCCGTCGAGATCGGCCGCACGCGGATGACGATCGGCGAGACGCTCGGGCTCGGCCCCGGCTCGATCGTGTCGCTCAACCGCCTCGCCGGCGAGCCCGTCGACCTGCTCGTCAACGGGCGCCCGATCGCGCGCGGCGAGGTCGTCGTCGTCGACGAGGAGTTCGGCCTGCGGGTGACGGAGATCCTGTCGGTCTCGACCGCGCTCGCGCTGCGCGACGACGCCGCCTGAGCCGGCTCAGCCGGCGCTCGTGCGCGGCGCGTAGCGGTGGTGGAGCATGAGCGAGTTGCCATCGGGGTCTGAGAAGAGCGCCATGTGGCAGACGCCGGAGTCGATGAGGTCGGGCGCGAACGTCACGCCGCGCGACTCGAGCTCGGCCTGCGCGGCGTGCACGTCGTCGACCTGCAGCGCGAGCGGGAACGGGAGCGGCGAGAACTCGCGGCCGAGCGCCGCGACCTCGAAGAGCTGGAGCGTGAGGTTGCCGGTCTCGAACTCGCCGCCCGGCATGCGGCCGTAGTCGGCGGTGTGCGGCAGGCCGAGCGTCGTGCCGTAGAACGCGACCGCCGCGGCGTAGTCCTTCGTCGGGATCATGATGAAGTCGACGCCGGTGACGACGGGGGTGGTGGTGCTCATGGGGCGGCTCCTCGGTTCGGGTGGTCGGTCGCTGCTGCGATCAGGTGCTCGGCGAGGCGGTTGCACGCGCTGGTGAGGCCGGCGACGGCGTTGCGATGCAGGCCCTCGGTCGCGCGGATCGTCGTCTGCAGGCGCACGCGCGTCGCGCGCTCGCCGAGGTCGTCGAAGGTGACGGTCGCGGTGCGGTCGTCTTCGCCGTCCCAGACGAGGCGCTCGGGCGCGACGACCTCGCGGTAGACGGCGCGCAGCGTCATCTCACGGCCGTCGGCATCGCTGACGGAGGTCAGCGCGAAGGCACCGCCGGGGCGCAGGTCGATCGTGATGCGGTCGGCCGGCGTGCTCCAGCCGCGCCTGCCCCACCAGCGCGCGAGCTGCGCGGGCTGCGTCCATGCGTCCCAGACGAGTGCGCGCGGAGCGGCGAAGACGCGCGTCATGTCGATCTCCCGCAGGGCGACCGCGTCAGTCATCCGCCTGGACCTCGTAGAGGTGCTCGCCAAGGCGGTCGAAGCTGTCGTCCCAGAAGCGCTCGTAGTCCGACAGCCAGCCTGCGGCGGCCTTCAGCGCCTCGCCGTCGAGGCGCGAGGGGCGCAGCTGGGCCGTGCGCCCGCGCGTGATCAGGCCACAGCGCTCGAGCACCTTCAGGTGCTTGGAGACCGCCTGCAGCGAGATCGGGAACGGCTCGGCGAGCTCGTTGACCGTCGCCTCGCCCTGCGCGAGGCGGGCGAGGATCGCGCGGCGCGTCGGATCGGCGAGGGCGGCGAAGGTCTGGCTGAGCTGATCGGTGGGGGTGCTCATCCGAGTGGTTTATCAACCATACAATTGAATACCGTGCACTGTCAAGCGGCATCCGGCCGTGCATCCGCCGACCGGGCGCGCCGTTCGGCCTCGCCCGGGGTTGTGGTCAACATGCGATCGCGGTTCACGGCAACACTGCTCGCGGGCCTCGCGCTCGCGCTGACGTTCGGGCACGAGCAGGCGGGCGGCTTCGTCATCGGTGGCTCGCCCTTCAAGAGCGGCGCGCGCGCCGACGTCGACGCGTTCGGCCGCGCCGTCGTCGCATGGGCAGGTCCCGTGGGCGTACGCGCGGTGACCGGCGGCCGCGCGAGCGGCTTGGGCGCCGCCCAGGTGCTGTCGGCGACGGGCGACACGGCGACGTCGCCCTCGGTCGCGATCGACGACGACGGCGACGCCATCGTCGCCTGGGAGAACGTGCGCACCATCCCCGCGAGCCCCTGCTCGACGTGCGAGCCGGGCAGGGCGTCAAACGGCGTCTTCGTCGCGCTCGCCCCGGCCGGCGCGAGCTTCGGCGACGCGATCGGGCTCGCGGGCCCCGCGCCGGGTGCCCCCGGTGCCATCCGGGTCGCCGGGCCGCAGCTGTCGATGAGCCCGACCGGCCAGGCGATCATCGCGTGGACGACGCTCGACGGCACCTTCGCGTCGCTGCGCGCTCCCGGCGGCGCGTTCGGCGCGGCGCAGCTCATCGCCCCAGCGGACTTCGTCGTGCACAGCGTGGCGATCGGCGGCACAGGCGAGGCCGTCGTCGCGTCGGTCGACGGCCGCGTCGCCGTCCGTCCGGCGGGCGGGAGCTTCGGCGCGCCGCAGGACCTTCCCGCCAAGGCCCGCTACGGCGCGGGCGCGTTCGTCGCCGCCAACGCCACCGGCGACGCGTTCGCGGCCTACCCCGGAGACCTCGCGCTGCAGGTCAGCCGGCGCCCGGCCGGCGGCGCCTGGTCGGCGGCGAGCTCGATCGCCGCGCGGACGGGATCGTCGCTGCGCGGGGCGGTGCTGACGGACGGCGGCACGGGCCTCGCGACGTACGTGCAGTCCGGCGCGCACACGAGCGTCCGCGCGGCGCTCCTGTCGCCGTCGGGGACGCTCACGCTCGAGCCCATCACCTCGGACGACCTCGATGCCGACATGGCGTCCGACGGGACGGGCGGCCTGGACGCCGACGCAGTGGGCGACGTCGCCGTCGCCTGGGATCGCCACGACAACCGCACCTCGCCGTTCGGCGGGGGCGCCGTCGCGCAGATCGGCACACGCCGCGCCGGCGGCGTCTTCGGCGCGCCGGTGACGCTCACGGCGCCCGGCGCCGAGCACATCACCGGCGACACGGCGGACGTCGCGATCGACGCCCGCGGCGAGCTGCTTGCGACGTGGACGGACCACGTCGCCGGACAGGCCCGGCTGAGCGCGCGCTGGTACACGGCCGACGCGGCCTCGCCGGTCTCGGTCCTCGACGCCGTCGCCGTGCGCGAGCTCACGCCGCCGCCCGCGCCGCCGCCTGGCCACTACGCGGCCGTCAACATCCAGACGGGCGTCACGCCGAGCAGGCGCGGGCTGATCGCCGTACGCATGACCTGCGTGTCGACCGATCGCCGGACCTGCCGCGGCACGCTGACGCTCACCAGGATCACCAAGCCCCGGCGCCGTGCCGGCCGTGCCACCTTCACGATCGCGCCGGGCCGGCCCAAGCGCGTCTATGTCGCGCTGAACAAGCGCACGCTGTCGACGCTGCGGCGCAAGCGCCGCCTGGAGCTCGTCGCCACCGCGGTGACGTCGCGGCCCACCGGGCTCGTGCGCCGCAGCAGCGAGGAGGTCTTCCTCCGCGCGCGCAAGCAGCGGTGAGCCGGTGGCGGCGACCGCGACCCGGGCGCCCGCTAGGGTTGTGATCAACGTGCTCCGCCCTGCTCTGCAAGGCGCCATGGAGCCCGCGGCGTGAGCGTCCTGCCGTTCGACGACACCCCGCGGCTCGGCCGGCGGATGGCGAAGAGGTTCGCCGCCGGAGGTGTCCTGATCGTCCTGTTCTCCGCCATCGCGGTGGCGAGCACGATCCTGCTCGAGGTCCACAAGGACCTCGGCCTCATCGGCAGGGAGTCGATCCCGATCCCGGGCATCGGCGGCGTCCTGGACGACGTCGCGCCCGGGAGCCCGCAGACGATCCTCCTGCTGGGGTCCGACCGGCGCTTCGGCGACGGCAAGGCCGATCCGCCGCGCTCGGACACGATCATCGTCGTGCGGCTGGACCCCGACAAGAAGGCGACGGCGATCATGTCGATCCCGCGCGACCTCAAGGTCACGATCCCCGGCGTCGGGGTGCGCCGGATCAACGAGGCCTACCACGACGGCGGCCCGAAGCTCACGGTGCGCACGGTCCAGCAGCTGCTCGGCCCGAGCGTCGGCATCAACCACGTCGTGAACATCAACTTCGGCGGCTTCGCGCGCGCGGTCAACCGCCTCGGCTGCGTCTACGCCGACGTCGACCACCGCTACTTCAACGACAACACCGGCCCCGGCGAGAACTTCGCCGTCATCGACCTGCAGCCCGGCTACCAGAAGCTGTGCGGCCAGGACGCGCTGTCCTACGTGCGCTTCCGTCACGCGGACTCCGACTTCGTCCGTGCCAGGCGCCAGCAGGAGTTCCTCGGCCAGGCGAAGGAGCAGATCGGGCTCGGCAAGCTCTTCGGCGACCGCGAGGAGCTGCTGAAGATCTTCGGGCACTACACGCAGACCGACATCGCTCAGAGCAACGACGCGGCGAAGCTCAAGCTCCTGAAGCTCGCCTACGAGTCCTCGAAGAACCCGCTGACGGAGATCCCGTTCCCGGCGCAGGACGCGCCTGACAACTTCGTCGAGATCTCGCCGCCGGCGCTGCGCAGCACGGTGGCGCAGTTCGTCGCGGTGCGCCGCGCGACGCCCAGCGCCAAGCGCGCCGGCGCTCCGCCGAAGCGCAAGAAGGCCAAGCGCAGCAAGAAGGCCGCCGGCCTGGCGCCCGGGCTCGTCCTGCGCCGCGACGCCGGGGAGACGCAGGTCATCGACGTCTCCGCGCGCCTGACGGACCTTCCCGTGTACTTCCCGAAGGCGATCCTCGCGACCGGCTCCTACCAGGGTCGCCCGCGCTCCTACGACCTCTTCGATCGCGGCCACACCCGCTTCCGCGCGTACCGGATCGTGCTCTCCCAGGGCGAGAGCGGCGAGTACTACGGCGTGCAGGGCACGACCTGGAAGGCCCCGCCGATCCTCGACAACCCGACCGACGAGGTGCGCATGCGCGGGCGCACGTACCAGCGCCACTTCGACGGCAAGCGCATCCGCCTCATCTCCTGGAAGACGCCGAAGGCCGTCTACTGGGTCTCCAACACGCTTTCTCAGAAGCTGACGAACAAGCAGATGATGGACATCGCGCGGTCGCTGCAGCGTGTGGGCCAGCGTTGATGGTCTGACGCGCCACAGCACGCGAGTGGGGTCTTGCGTGCGGCCGCCGGCAGGAGCGGACCGGCCTAGATCCGCTCCTGCCATGTGACGGCCGCCTGTGCGACGCGCCGCAGGGCGTCCTGCATGCGCTTCGGGTTGTTGGACCGGCGTGCCGCGGCGAGGGCGTTGAGCGCCTCCGCCATGACGGCCGGGCCGCCCGGGCCCTGCGTACGCAGCTCGGCGAGCTCGGCGGAGGTGAGCCTGCGCGCCTCGCCGCGGATCGCGGCCACGGTCTCGCGCAGCTCGCGCTCGGCGCGCGCGGCACGCAGCTCGGCCTCGGCCGCCGCCCGGCGGTCGCGCGCCGCCTCGGCCCGCACGGCGCGCACCTCGGCCGCCGCCGGCGCCGCCTCGCGCACGGTCACGACCTCGGGCGCCCGCTCGGCCTCGGCGCGCGCACGCTCCAGCAGCCGCTGCGCCGCCACGAGCTCGTCCGCCAGCCGGTCGCCGGCGTCCTTGAGCGCACGGCGGTCGCCGCGCAGCGTCGCGATCGTCGCCTCCGCCCGCTCGAGCTTGGCCGCCATCCGCTTGGCCGCGGTGCGCGCCTCGGCCGCATCCATGCGAGCCTCGGCGAGCTGCTCGCGCACCGTGCCGACCGTCGCTGCGGCCTTCGCCTCCGCCGCGGCCGCCCGGCGCTGGGCACGGGCGACCGCCGCGTCGTCGACGACGCGCTCGCGCACGACCTTCGGCTTGACGACCGTCACCCCCGCGCGGGCGGCTGCGCGCTCCAGGCGCGCCTCGAGCGCCGACACGCGCCGCTCGGCCTCACGCGCCTGCGCGAGCGCCTGCGCGAGCATCGCGCGACCCTCCGGGCTGATGACGGCCCGATGCGCCTGCTGGGGGTCGACGTCGCGACGCCGCAGGGGCCCGGGCCTGGCCGGCTCGAAACCCGCCGCCCGGATCGCCGCGGTCAGCGACCCGCCGAACGGGCGCTTGGCCGAGTTCAGCGCGGGCCAGGGCGACCCGTCGGCACGGCCGGCGCGGTAGCGCTCGACGCGCCACAGCTGCCCGGCCCACTTCGCCGAGGACGGGTTCCAGTCGGCCGCACGGGGCGGCTCGCCGTATGTGGCCACCCATTCCTGGATGGCGATGATGATCGAGTCGCGGTCCCACCCCGCCCCTCGCCCTGTCCGGGCACGGAGCGCGGCTCCCGCGATCGTCGCGGGAGCCATGTGGATGACCTCCCGCTAGACGCCGCTCGGCGTGTCGTCGTTGCGCAGCTTCATCGGCCGCCACGTCGCGACGCCCGCGCAGAGCGCGGAGCCGTGGATGAGAGCGAACGTGGTGGGGACCATGGAAAGCATCGCGCCGTCACGGTAAGGCACGCGAGCGGCGCCCGCAACCCGTTTTCACGCAAAGGCCGAAAGCGGCCGGGGTGGGTTCGAATCCTCCGGGTATCAGGCGTACCATCGCCGCAAGCCATGCGCCGTCCTCGCCTGCTCCTCGCCGCCGCCGGCCTGATCCTCGCCGCGGCCCCGGCCGCCCCGGCCCGCGCCAAGCAGCAGACGCACGCGCGACTCGCCAACGCCGCACAACTGCGCGCCGCGGCGCCGGGCACGCACGTGCAGGTCGCGTGGACGCTCGACGGGCCGGCGCGGCTCCCGGTCGCCGATCACGCCCGGATCCGCGGGATGGCGGTCTACGCGCTCGTCACCGCCGCGGGCGGCGGGGCGGTCACGAAGGTCGCCGCGCGTCCGGCGACGCCGGGCACGCCCGGTCTGCCCGCCGGGCCCTACGTCGCCGACGTCACCGTGCCCGCCGGCGGGATCGGCGCGATCGCCCTCGACGTCGAGGCCACGGGGTCGAGTACCGCCACGGCGCCTGCCGGGATCCCGATCGACAACGCGTTCACGGCTGCCGTGCCCGGCGGGGACCGCGCCGACGGCCCGCCGTGGGCCGCGCTCGCAGCCGGCCTCGCGGCGTTCGCCGCGCTGCTCGCCGCCCACGCCGCGCGCGCCGCGCGGCGCCCGCTGGCATAGCGCGCGCAGCCGCGTCGGCGAGCGGCCGACCGGCCTGATCGTCCAACTTCAGATCACTTCGCTCGCGCCGATCACCGGGCGGCCCCTCGCAAGCATCCAGAAGGAGTCCCCAGTGAAGTCTTTCTCGGCGCGCCACGCCGCCCCCACACCGCCGGCCAACCCTCAGCACGAAGCGGGCCTGGAGGCGCTGCGCGAGCGCCTGGAGAGCCTGGACGCGGTCTGCCTCACGAACCTCGGCACCGGACTCGACGCGATGATCCGCGGCGACCTCACCGTCGACGTCCAGCCTGCGACGCAACCGCTCGAGCACTTCGGTGACCCGGCCGTCGACGCGCTCGTCGATGTCTTCAACCGCATGCTGACCAAGGCCCAGGCCGGTCTGGCCGGCTACAACACGGTGCGCGAGGAGCTGCGCGAGAAGCTCGGCGACCAGTCCTGCCTCAACGACCTCGACGTCCGCCTGAAGAGCCTCGACGGCAACTGCCTGACGAACCTCGGCGCCGGCCTCGTGGCCATGGAGAGCGGCGACCTCACTGTCGACGTGCAGCCCGTCACGAACCCGCTCGTCTCCGACAAGCCGATCGGCTCGCTCGGCGACACGTTCAACTCGATGCTCGGCAAGGCGCAGGGCGGCCTCGGGCTCTACAACAGCGTTCGCGAGGACCTGCGCTCCAAGCTCGGCGACCACTCGATCCTCGCCGACCTCGACACGAAGATGGAGTCGATCGACAAGCATTGCCTCGTCTCGCTCGCGGCGGGCCTGACCGCCCTGCGCAACGGCGACCTCACGGTCGACGCCCAGCCCGTCACGACGTCGATCGAGGCCCGCAACGGCGAGGCGATCGGCTCGCTCGGCGAGACGTTCAACTCGATGCTCGCCAAGGCGCAGGGCGGCCTCGGGCTCTACAACGAGACCCGCGCGGAGCTCGCGACGATGATCCAGCAGATCTCGACGACCTCCTCGTCGGTGTCCGACGCCTCCCAGCGCGTCGCGATGACCTCCGACGAGACCGGCAACGCGATCGGCGAGATCGCCCGCGCGGTCGGCGACGTCGCCTCCGGCGCCGAGCGCCAGGTGCAGATGGTCGACGCCGCCAAGCGCTCGACCGAGGAGACCGCGGCGTCGGCCGGCGAGGCGCGCATCGCCGCCGAGCAGGGCGTCGCCTCCGCGCAGGAGGCGACCGACGCGATCGCCGCCGTGCGCGAGTCCTCCGGCGAGCTCGTCGCCGCGATGGCGTCGCTGAGCGGGCGCTCGGAGAAGATCGGCGGCATCGTCGACACGATCACCGGCATCGCCGACCAGACGAACCTCCTGGCGCTCAATGCGGCGATCGAGGCCGCCCGCGCCGGCGAGCAGGGCCGCGGCTTCGCGGTCGTCGCCGAGGAGGTCCGCAAGCTCGCCGAGGAGTCCCAGTCGGCGGCCAAGACGATCGCCGGGCTGATCAAGGAGATCCAGGGCGAGACGGCGCACGTCGTGGAGATCGTCGAGGACGGCGCCAAGCGCACGGACGAGAGCGCCCGCGTCGTCGTCCACGCCCGTGACGCGTTCATCAAGATCGGCGAGAACGTCAGCGACATGACCTCGCGGATCGAGCAGATCCTCACCGCGACGAGCGAGGTCGCAGCGGTCGCCGAGCAGGCATCGGCAGCCACCGAGGAGGTCTCCGCCTCGACGGAGGAGACCACCGCCTCGACGCAGGAGATCGCCAGCTCGGCGGCGCTGCTCGCCCGCAGCGCCGAGGAGCTCGACGTCCTCGTCACCCGCTTCCGCATCGCGGCCTAGCGGCCACTCAAGGATGGATCGGCCCGGTCGATGACCGGGTCGACTCTCCCTCGGAGTCCCCTCGATGAACTGCAGCAGATCCCTCCACGCCATCGTGGCGGCGACGGCCTGCGCGCTCCTCACGGCGCCGGTCGCGCTCGCCGCGACCACGACGACGCCCAGCGGCGAGAACACGCCGCTGGACCTCGGCACCGCCGCCAAGGCGGCCGAGCACACGAGCGGCGGCGGCGGCGGGATCGTCCGGACGATCGTCGGCCTCGCGGTCGTCATCGGCGTCATCGTCGGCCTGCACTGGATCCTCAAGCAGGTCAAGTCCAGCCGCGAGAGCCGCTCCACCGGCGGCGGCCTGCAGCCGCTCGCGACGCTCGCCCTCGGGCCCGGGCGCTCGCTGCATCTCGTCCGCGCCGGCCTCGAGGTCGTGCTCGTCGGCTGCGCCGAGCACGCCGTCACGCCGCTGCGCGTCTACAGCGAGGACGAGGCCCGCGAGCTCGGGCTGCTCGACCTCGCCGACGGCGACGACGACGGCGACATCACCCCGGGCGCCCCCGGTCGCAGGCGCGGCAACCCGCTGGATGCGGGGCGCGGCTCGCCGCCGGACCTGCGCGACATCTTCCGGCGCATCCAGCGGCTGACGGTTCGCGGATGAACGTCGACGTCGGCAACCTCAGCGATGGCACCAACGCCATCCAGATCCTCCTGCTCGTCGGCGGCATCACGCTCGTCCCCGCGCTGCTGTTCACCGTCACCGGCTTCACGCGGATCATCATCGTCCTGGGCTTCATCCGCTCGGGGCTCGGCACCCCGACCGCGCCGCCCAACCAGGTCCTCATCGGGATCGCGTTCTTCCTGACGCTGTTCGTCATGCAGCCGACGCTGAAGGACATGAAGACCGAGGCCTGGGACCCGCTGAACGCCGGCAGGATCACGCAGGTCCAGGCGCTCGACCGCGCGCAGCTCCCGCTGCGCGAGTTCATGTTCCGCCAGACGCGCCAGAGCGACCTCGCGCTGTTCGCCGGCCTCGCGAAGATCGACCGCCCGGAGACGCGCAAGGACATCCCGACGCACGTCCTGATCCCCGCGTTCACGCTGTCGGAGCTCAAGACGGCGTTCCAGATCGGCTTTCTCATCTTCCTGCCGTTCCTCGTCATCGACGTCGTCGTCAGCTCGACGCTCATGTCGATGGGCATGGTGATGCTGCCGCCGGTCTTCATCTCGCTGCCGTTCAAGATCCTGCTGTTCGTCCTCGTCGACGGCTGGAACCTCGTCACCCGCTCCCTCGTCGAGAGCTTTCATTAGTCGTGGTCGCCCCCGCACATACGCACCGCGCCGGGCGCCCGCTGGTCACCGCCTGGCTGCGTCCTCGATCGGGCATGGCCCAGAGGGCCACCTCCCTCACTGCGTCCTTGCCAGGCGGCGCCAGCGGGCGCCCGGGCACGGCGCGTACACACGGGGGCGACCACTGATGGACCAGGGCACCGTCGTCGACCTCACGATGCGCACGCTCGAGCTGTCGCTGAAGCTCGCGATGCCGCTGCTGCTCGCCGGCCTCGTCGTCGGCCTGATCGTCAGCGTCTTCCAGGCCGTCACGCAGATCCAGGAGATGACGCTCTCCTTCATCCCGAAGATCGTCGCGATGGTCGTCGTCATCGTCGTGCTCGGCCCCTGGATGCTCGGCCAGCTCGAGAGCTTCACGATCGAGCTCTACAGCTCGATCCCGACGCGGGTCGGCGGATGACGCTCAACGAGCTCCTGCGCCAGTTCGGCGAGAACCAGGTCGCGGGCTTCCTGCTCGTCCTGGGCCGGATCGGGCCGCTGTTCGCGATCGCGCCGCTGTTCTCGTCGAAGTCGATCCCGATGCGCGCGAAGGCCGTCTGCGCGGTCGCGCTGAGCGTCGGCATCGCGCCGATCGCGCTCGCCGGCCACGCGGTCCCGCTGGAGGTCGGGCAGTTCGTCGAGCTCATGCTCAAGGAGATCCTCGTCGGGCTCGCCTACGCGTTCGCGCTCATGGCGCTGTTCGCGGCCGTCTCGACCGCCGGCTCGTTCCTCGACACGCTGATCGGCTTCTCCTACGGCGCGCTCGTCGACCCGGTCACGGGCAACCAGAGCGCGGTCCTCACGCAGGCCTACATCCTCGTCGGGATCATGGTGCTGATCGCCATCGGCGGCGACCAGCTCATGGTCCGCGGCCTGGCGCGCTCCTACGATCTCGTCCCGCTGCTTGCGACGCCCTCGCTGCCAACGCTCGTCGGCGGCGCGCAGTCGGCGTTCACGCAGGTGTTCCTCTCCGCGATGGAGCTCGCCGCGCCCGTCGTGCTGGCGATCGTCATCACGGACGCCGCCTTCGGCGTCGTGTCGCGCGTCGTGCCGCAGCTCAACGTCTTCGCCGTCGGGTTCCCGGCCAAGGTCGCCGTCGGCCTGCTGATCATCGGCGTCTCGCTGCCCTTCACCGCCGGCTGGATGGCCGACGAGCTGCAGCGCTCGGTCTCCACCGCCCTGCAATCGATCCGGATGTCGTAGCGATGTCCAAGTCCGGCGGCGACAAGACCGAGAAGGCGACACCCAAGAAGAAGGAGGAGGCGCGCAAGAAGGGCCAGGTCGCCAAGAGCCAGGACCTCGGCGGCGCCGTCGTCCTGCTCTCCTCGCTGCTGGCGCTCAGCGCCTTCGGGCCCGCGAGCTGGGGCCACATGAAGGACGCGATGCTGCGCAGCCTCGCGCTGATCGCGACCCCCGACGTCGTCGAGCAGGGATCCATCGGCCGCCTCCTGCTCAGCTCGCTGCTGGACGCGGCGCTCGCCGCCGCGCCGATCGCGCTCGTCTGCATGGTCGCCGGCGTCGTGACCGGCGTGCTGCAGGTCGGCTGGAGGCCCAGTGCGGGCGCGCTGAAGCCCGATCCCAAGCGCATCAATCCGCTGTCGGGCTTCAAGAACCTCTTCGGCATGCACTTCATCTTCGAGTCGGCCAAGACGGTCGTGAAGTTCGCCGTCGTCGGCTCGATCGCGTCGTTCGTCCTGTTCGGCCAGCTCGACGAGCTCGGCGCGCTCGTCGGCATGGGGCCGGCCGAGCTGCTGCAGCGCGGCGGCTCGACCGTCGTGACGATCGCCCAGCGCGCCGGGATGGGCTACCTGCTGATCGCGGTCGTCGACTACGCGTGGCAGCGCTACCGCCACGAGAAGGGCCTGAAGATGGACAAGGAGGAGGTCAAGCAGGAGTTCAAGCAGCAGACCGTCTCCCCCGAGGTCCGCAGCGCGATCCGCCGCCGCCAGATGCAGGCCGCGCGGGCGCGCATGATGGCCGACGTCCCGCAGGCCGACGTCGTCGTGACGAACCCGACGCACTACGCCGTCGCGCTGCGCTACTCCAGCGACGCGCCCGCGCCGCTCGTCGTCGCCAAGGGTCAGGACATCGTCGCCGCCCGCATCCGCGCGATCGCCGCGGAGCACGGCGTGCCCGTGATCCCCGACCCGCCGCTGGCGCGCGCGCTGCACGCGAGCGTCGAGATCGGCACCGAGATCCCGGAGGAGCTGTTCGGCGCGGTCGCGCAGGTGCTCGCCTTCGTCTACCGCACCGCCGGGCGCCGCGCGGAGGCGCTTGCGTGATGACCCTCGACCACCCGTTCCTGCGGAAGCTCACGAAGCACACCGACCTGCTCGCGGCCGGCGGCGTCGTGCTCATCATCGCGATGCTGATCGTCCCGCTGCCGCCGTTCCTGCTCGACCTCGCGATCACGCTGAACATCTCCGCGGCGCTCGCGGTCGTCGTCACGACGATGTACGTGCAGAAGGCGCTGGACTTCAGCGCGTTCCCGACGCTGCTGCTGCTCACGACGCTCTTCCGCCTCGCGATCAACGTCTCGGTGACGCGCCTGATCCTGCTCGAAGGCGACGCGGGGCATGTCGTCAAGGCCTTCGGCGACTTCGTCGTAGGCGGCAACGTCGTCGTCGGCCTGATCATCTTCCTCGTCCTCATCGTCATCCAGTTCGTCGTCGTGACGAATGGCGCCGGGCGCGTGGCGGAGGTCGGCGCGCGCTTCACGCTCGACGCGATGCCCGGCAAGCAGATGGCGATCGACGCCGACCTGAACTCCGGCCAGATCACCGAGGACCAGGCGCGCGAGCGGCGCGCCGAGATCTCGCGCGAGGCGGACTTCTACGGGGCGATGGACGGCGCCTCGAAGTTCGTCAAGGGCGACGCCGTCGCGGCGGTGCTGATCGTCCTCATCAACCTCGTCGGCGGGATCATCGTCGGCGTCGTCCAGCAGGGGATGCCGTTCAGCGACGCCGCCCACCACTTCTCGCTGCTGACCGTCGGCGACGGCCTCGCCGCGCAGATCCCGGCGCTGCTCATCTCCGTCGCCACGGGCATCATCGTCACGCGCTCGGCGAGCGAGAAGGACCTCGGCAACGACATCGCCGGGCAGATCTTCGACCAGCCGCGGGCGCCGCTCGTGGCCGGCGGGGCGATCTGCGCGATGGCCCTCGTGCCGGGGCTGCCGAAGATCCCGTTCCTGCTCGTCGGCGGCACGTTCCTCTTCATCGCGCACATGATCAAGGACCGCCCGACGCGCGCGCAGTCCGCGGCGGCGCTGCAGATCGAGCGCGACACGCCGCAGCTGCTGCCGCCGTCGCCGAGCGACGCCGCCGTCGGCGCGCTGGCGATCGACCCGCTCGAGCTCGCGATCGGCTTCGGCCTCGTGCCGCTCGCCGACAACGCCGCCGGCGGGTCGCTGCTGGCCCGCGTCGGCGTCGTGCGCCGGCAGATCGCGTCCGAGCTCGGCATGGTCATCTCGCCCGTCCGCATCCACGACGACATCGCGCTGGACTCGCACGAGTACGTCATCAAGGTCCGCGGCTCGGAGGTCGCGCGGTCGAGCCTGCTGCCCGGCCACCGCCTCGCGATGGATCCCGGCGACGCGGTCGGCGCCCTCGCGGGCGTGCCGACGGTCGAGCCGGCCTTCGGCCTTCCGGCGGTCTGGATCAGCGACGCGCAGGCGGCCGAGGCCGAGGCGCTCGGGCACACCGTCGTCGACGCCGAGTCGGTCATCGTCACGCATCTCACCGAGACGATCCGCCAGCAGGCCGCCGAGCTGCTCACCCGCCAGGAGACGCGCCAGCTGCTCGATCGCCTGAAGGAGTCAAACGCCGCCGTCGTCGAGGAGGTCGTCCCCGATCTGCTGAGCGTCGGCGAGGTCCAGCGCGTGCTGCAGGGACTCCTCCGCGAGGGCGTCTCGATCCGCGACCTCGGAGCGATCGTCGAGGCGATCGGCGACAAGGCGCGCGTCACCCGCGATCCGGGCCTGCTCGCCGAGTACGCGCGCCAGGCGCTGGGGCGCGCGATCACCGCGCCGCACGTCGACGCGGAGTCGACGCTGCGCGCGATCGCACTGGATCCTCAAGTCGAGCAGGAAATTGCCGATGCCATCACCGTGACGACGGATGGCGAGTACCTCGCGATGGAGCCCGCCCGGGCCCAGGCGCTCGTGCGCGCCCTGACCGGCCAGCAGGACTCGGCGATCGCCCGCGGTCGCCGGCCGGTGCTGTTGTGCTCGGCGCGCGTGCGCCGCCACCTGCGCCGGCTGTGCGAGCAGAGCCTCCCGCAGCTCGCCGTCTGTTCCTACAACGAGATCGTGCCCGGGATCCGGGTCGAGACGATTGGAGTCGTCGACGCATGATGGGTAACGTCGTCCGCAGTCCCGAGCTCGCGAGGGACGGAGGCCGAAACACGCCATCCGAGCTTGCGAGGGACGGAGGCCGAAACACGCCATCCGAGCTTGCGAGGGACGGAGGCCGAAACACGTCATCCGAGCTTGCGAGGGACGGAGGCCGAAACACTCCTTCCGATTTTGAGCCGCGGACGTACCGCGGGAGTGCGCTGGAGGAGCTGCTGCCGAAGATCCGCGCAGAGCTCGGTCCCGACGCGATGGTCGTGCGCCAGCGCGAGGGCCTGCAGGGCGGCGTCGCCGGGTTCTTCCAGAAGAGGTGCGTGGAGGTCGTCGCGCGCCGCGCGACCCCGCGCGTCAATGTCTACGACGACGGGCCGCCGGCCGACCCGTCGCCGCCGGTCGCCGAGTCCGAGTCGCCGGCGATCCGCGAGATCATGCGCGTCGCGTCGCCGTTCGTCGAGCAGCTGCAGGCCGCCCAGGCGCAGCAGGCCGTCCACGCCGAGCCCGAGCTGGGCGAGCCGTTCACGTACGTCCCGGAGCCCGAGCGCGAGCCGGAGCCCGAGCCCGAGCCCGTCCGCCAGGAGCTCGAGGTCGTCGCGCACGCCGACGTCGCCACGACCGAGCCCGCCCCGCGCACGGGCGCCGCCGCCGTCCACGAGCGCGCGCTCGTCGCCGCCGGCATCGCCCCCGAGCTGGCCCGCGAGATCGTCGGCGCGACGGTCTCCCACGCCGTCCCGTTCGCCCCCAACCGCGCGCTGAAGCACCTCGTGCGCGACGCGCTCGCCGCCCGCATCCCGGTCGCCCGGCCCGCCGCCGCGGGCCGGCGCACGATCGCCTTCGTCGGCGCCGGCGGCGCGGGCAAGACGCTCTGCGCGACGCGCCTCGCCGACGCCTACGCGGAGGGCGGCGACCTCGAGGTCCGCCGCGCCGACCTCACCGGCGACGCGCCCGCCGAGCCCGCCGCCGCGGGCCACGTCCTCACCGTCGTCGACACCGCGCCGGTGTCGCCGGCCTCGGGCGCCGACACCCGCGCGCTCGCGCGCGCCCTGCGCCGCATCGGTCCGTGCGAGGTCCACGTCGCCGTCCCCGCGACGCTCAGCGCGCCCGCCGTCCGGCGCCTGCTCGACGGCCTCGCCGCCGTCAAGCCGGCGGCGATCGTCCTCACGCACCTCGACGAGGTCGACCACGCCGGGCCGGTCATCGACGCCGCCATCGCGCGCGGGCTCCCGCTCTCCTACTGCTGCGACGCCGACGGCCTCGCACCCGCCGACGCGACGGCGCTCGCCGCGCAGGTGCTCGCATGACGTCCCGCGGCCAGCACGCGACGGTCGTCGTGCCGGACGTCGGCAGCTTCCCCGCCGTCGTCGAGATCGAGGACGACCACGCGACCGCGATGCTCCTCGTCCGGCCCCTGCAACCGCTCGCCGGCGCCGTCGGCAGCGACGTCTCGATCGACATCGTCACGAAGCGCGGCCTGCTGCACGTCGACGCCGAGGTCATGAGCACCAAGTCCGGCGAGGTGCTCGAACTCGGGCTGACCGGCCGCCAGGAGCTCATCCAGCGCCGCGAGTTCGTCCGCGTCGACGCCTTCCTCGAGGTCGTCGTGACGCCGGCCGACAGCGGCCGGTCGATCCCCGCCGCGGTCGTGAACATCAGCGCCTCCGGCGCGGTCATCTCCCGGCTTGCCGGGATGGCGCCCGGCGACGAGGCGACGCTCCAGCTGCGCCTGGCGCCCTACGAGCCGCCGCTGGAGATCATCGGCCGGGTCGTGCGCGAGTTCGACGAGCAGTTCCGCGCCGTGCACTTCGTCGGGATCAAGGACTCCGACCGCGAGCGGATCGTCCGCTTCGTCAGCGACCGCCAGCGCCTCGACCGCCGCCACGGCAGGCTCTGATGGCCAAGCAGGCCGACAAGCCCGACAAGCCCGACAAGCCCGGCAAGAAGAAGGGCGCGAAGCAGGACGACGCGGCCGCGGGGACGGTCCCGGACGGGATCTGCGTCGCCGGCCACCCGCGCTCGGCCGGGTTCGTCCGCCGGGCCAAGGGCTGGGGCGGCGTCGCCGGCCTCGTCCTCGCGACGTACCTCGGGCTGGGCGCCGGCGTCCCGCCGCTGGATGCGATGGTGCGCGGCCTCGCGGGCGGCGTGTTCGGCTATCTCGCGCTGTGGGCGATCGCCGTCGCGGTCGCGCGCCAGCTCGTCATCGCCGAGGTCCGCGCGCGCTACGCGCAGGTCACGGCCGCCGCCGCCGCGGCGGTTGCCGACGGCGTCGCCGACGCCGCCTGACGCGCCTCAAGTTCCCCGCCGGCCGGCCGATGACGAGGGTCGCAGGCGACATGGAGTCGCCTCGGGACGCTGTCAACCACACGTCATCAAGGAGATGAACGCATGTCCCTCCGCATCAACAACAACGTCGAAGCATTCAACACCCATCGTCAGCTCGTCGGCTCGTCCGAGATGATGGCGAAGTCGATGGAGCGCCTGAGCTCCGGCTACCGCATCAACCGTGCCGCCGACGACGCGGCCGGCCTCGCGATCAGCGAGAAGATGCGCGGTCAGATCGGCGGCCTCGCCCAGGCCCAGCGCAACGCGCAGGACGGCGTCTCGCTCGTGCAGACGGGAGAGGGCGCGCTCAACGAGGTCCACTCCATGCTGCAGCGTGTGCGCGAGCTGCGCGTGCAGTACGACGCCGGCACGCTGAGCACCGATGACAAGAAGGCGATCGCCCAGGAGGTCGGGCAGCTCTCCTCGGAAATCAACGACATCAAGAACAACACCACGTTCAACGGCGTGGATCTGCTCAAGAGCTCGGGCACGATCTCGCTGCAGGTCGGCGCGAACTCGGGCGAGTCGATCTCCGTCACCACCTCCGACCTGACATCCGGCTCGGGCATGACCGCCGTCCAGACGATCACGTCGGCCTCGACCGACCTCTCGACGCTCAGCATCGACGACATCGATGCCGCGATCGGTGAGGTCTCCACCACGCGTGCCGCGTTCGGTGCGGTCCAGAACCGCCTCGAGCACCGCATCGCGAGCCTCGCCAACTACCAGGAGAACCTGGTGTCGGCCGAGAGCCGGATCCGCGACGTGGACATGGCGGAGGAGATGGTCAAGTTCACGAAGTCCCAGATCCTGCAGCAGGCCGGCACGAGCATGCTCTCGCAGGCCAACCAGGCGCCGCAGTCGGTCCTGTCGCTGCTGCGGTAGGCGACGGCAGTACCTCGCTGTGACGGAAGACGGGCGGCCCGCGAGGGCCGCCCGTCTGCGTTTTGCGGTTCAAGGAAACGCGGGCTGCGCCGAACACGTCCTCATGCCCTCGTCCTACGCGCTCGAGCAGTTCCGCCGCGACCGCGCGAGCGGCCTGCGCCTCGCGCCGCACGAGGGGACGCCGGCCGGCTACCTCGACGGCGGCGAGGCCCGCCTCGCGGAGATCTTCACCACCGCCCGCGACCTCGGCGTGTCGTCGGCCGAGCTGCGGTCGCACATCGACGACTGGGTCACGGAGTACCACCTCTCGCCGTACCGGGCGACGCTGCTGGACGCCATCGGCCTGCACGCCGGTGACGCGCGCGTGCTCGAGCTCGGCGCCGGCTGCGGCGCGATCACGCGCTGGCTCGGCGAGCACTGCGCCGAGGTCCACGCGATCGAGGGCGACGCCGCCCGGGCCCGCGTCGCGCGTCTGCGCTGCCGCGAGCAGGAGCACGTCGAGGTCTACGTCGGCAACTACTCCGAGCTCGACGAGCACGACGCGTTCGACCTCGTCACGTTGATCGGCGTGCTCGAGTACGGCCACCACTACCACCCGCAGACCAGCGACCCACGGCGCGCCGCCGAGCTGAACCTCGCGGTGGCGCGGCGCGCACTGCACGACGACGGGCTGCTCGTCCTGGCGATCGAGAACCGGCTCGGGCTGAAGTACCTCGGCGGCGCGCGCGAGGACCACTCCGGGCGCCCGTACGACTCCGTCCACGGGTACCCGGGCGGCGGGCCGGCGCAGACCTTCAACGCGCGCGAGCTGCGCGCGCTCGTCACGGCCGCCGGCTTCGGCGAGCACGCGCTGCTGCTGCCGTTCCCCGACTACAAGCTCGCGCGCACGATCGTCAACGCCGATGCGATGCGCCCGGCCGACCGGATCCACAACTGGGTCGGCACGCCGGCGCCCGACCGCGGCGCGGAGCGGGGCGCGTCCCCGTTCGACGAGACGCTCGCCACGCGCGAGGTCTGTGCTGCCGGGCTGCTCCCGGATCTGTCGAATTCGTTTTTGATCGTCGCCTTCGCCGGCGACCCGGCGCGCGCCGCAGCCCGCCACGGCCTCGACCTCGACTGGGTCGCGCGGCACTGGTCGCTGGACCGGCGGGCGGGGTTCACGAAGCGGGCGACGCTGCGCCGAGGCGGCGCCGGCTCCGCGGATGTCGTCGAGCACGAGCCCGCCGCGGCTGCGTTGCAGGCCGACGCCCCCGAGGAGCGCCGCCGCGTGGCCGCCGTCTGCGGGATCAGCCAGCGCCTCGGGCCCGAGCCCTTCCGCCACGGTGACCTGCTCGTCCTGCGGGCGCACGAGGCGCTGGTCGCCGAGGGCGTCGGCGCGCGCCTGGCCGCGCTCGTGCGCGAGCACGCGGGCTGGCTCGCCGGCCACTACGGCACCGGTCACGCCGACGAGGCCGGCGTCGCGCTGCTCGCCGGGACCGCGTTCGACGCGACCTGGTGGAACATCGTCGTCGACCCCGTGTCGGGCGTGTGGTGCCCGATCGACGAGGAGTGGGACCTGGGCGGGCCGCTGCCGCTGGATGCCGTCCTGCGCCGCACGCTCGAGCATTTCGCGCTGCGCCACCGCGCCCAGCTGCCCGCGCCCTGGCCGAACCTGCCCGCGACGCAGTTCGCGGCCCACGTCCTCGCCGAGGCCGGCCTGCCGCTGGGGTCCGAGCGCCGCGAGGTCCTCGAGCTGCTCGAGCGCGAGATCGCGCACGCGCTCGGCCCGTTTCCCGCCGGCGACCTGCAGGTCGATCGCGTAAACGTCCTCGCACTCGCCGAGGAGGCGATCGCCCGCCCCGGCCTGCTCGCCGCCTACCGCGACCGCTTCGACGCCGCCGATCCCGTGACGCTCGTCCTCTACGAGCCCGCACCCGGATCCCCCGACGTCACCGAGCGCCTCGTCGCCGCGCTGGAGGCCGTCGGCCTCGCGCGCGAGGGCGGCCCGGACCTCGTCCTCGTCGCACCACCCGAGCCGACCGACGGCGCCGACGCCGCCGTCGCCTCCGGCGTCGCCGCGCTGCTCAGCACGACCGGCTGCGCCCGCTCGGCCTTCGCCGGCCTGCCGCACTTCGGCGAGGACGCGATGGACGACCTCGCCGAGCTCGTCGCGCGCTGGACCGCGGCGCCGCCGCTCGCGGCCTGACCTGGGCTGCGGCCCGCGACCCGCGCCGTCGCCGGGTTGCGCTTCCGGCGTCTCCTTGCGCCGGCCCGGGCGTGCGCCGTAAGGTCGCGCGATGACGGGGGTGGTCAGTGATCAGACGCTCGTGCCGCTGTTGCGGGAGGAGATGGTCGCCTGGGAGACGCTGGAGGAGCGCTACGGGGCGCTGCTGAAGCTCGTCGAGGTCCTGCTCGGAGTGGTCCCCAACTGTGACCGGTACCTCGAGATATGGCCGCCGGCGTTTCGTGCCTACAACGTCATGGTGCCGAACTTCCTGAACCTGCCGGCGCCGATCTTCGGCGTGGGTGGGGCGCCGGGCGAGATCGTCGGTCTTGGGATGTACGTGTCCAGCCGTGTGGCGGAGTGCGCGTATTGCACCGCGCATTCGTGCTCGTTCGCGCTGCGGCGAGGAGCGTCGGCCGACAAGGTGGCGCAGGCACTCATCGGCGGTGACGCGGACTTCACCCGCGGTGAGCTGGCAACGATCGCCGTCGCCCGCTCGCTGGGCCGCATCCCGTGCGAGCTGACGGTCGCCGAGCGCGACGAGCTTGTCGACGTCTTCGGGGCGGCCCGCGCTGAGTGGATCGTCCTCGGCGTGGTCATGACGGGGTTCCTCAACAAGTTCATGAACGCGATCGGTGTCGAACTCGAGCAATCGATCTACTCGGAGGTGTCGCGAACCCTCGGCTCCGAATGGAGCGCAGGGAACGCCGGTGGCGCCCTGGATGGGGCCGCGCCGGCCAAGCCCCCACCGCCCGCCGATGGATTGGCGACCAAGTTGCGCGTCCTGCCGCTGCTGCCGACCGCGCTGCGTCTCGATGCGCGCTGGCAGCGAGGTGTTCCACGTGCGTGGCCGCAGGTTGGGAGCTACCTGCGCGAGCGCACCGGACACGACTTTCCCGTGCTGGCGCGGCTGCGTCATCGCCGCGCCACGCGGGCGATCGCGTTCATGCTGCGCGAGAACCTCAGCGCGCAGGACACCGTGCTCGGACTTGATACCAAGATCCGCTGCGGTCTCGTGTTCGCCGAGGTGGTCGCCGACGAGGCGCTCGCCGCCGACGTCCGCGAGCTCGCCGGGGCCCACGGTGTCGACCCAGACCAGGTGAGCACCGATCCCCGCGTGGCGGCCGCGCTGCTGCTGGCTCGCGCCGCGTCGCCGAGCCCCGCTGCGATCGACGCGGACGTCGTCAGCGCGTGCCGCGACAGCAGTCTGCCGCCGGCCGCCGTCGTCGAGCTCGTGACCTGGCTGGCGGTGTTGCAGATGCTCCACCGGCTCTCCTGTTTCTACGGCCACGTGACCCGCGCCGGTCAGGCGTCGTCGCCTGCATGGTGAGTCTTCTGGCGGGCGTGACACGACCCATCGCACGGATGCCACGACGTTCCGCGCGCGCTGTCTCGCCACAGCCGGAGATCGACGAGTTTGCGTCCGGGCCCAGCACTCCTGGGGAGGCGCTGTCCTGTCTGGGTTCGCCGCCGCCGGGCCATATCGATGACGGCGCCGCCCGCTGACCGCGCGCACAGCAGACGCGACGAGACGATGGAGGTGTCCGCGACCCGCGCCGTCTCCATCGCCATGGACGAAAGCCGGAACGCTCAGCCCGGCCTCGCCGGCAGGGTTCGCATCCCATCGCACGCCGGGAAACGCTTTGCGCGGCCGCAGGCGGCCGGATATAGGTTGACCGACGTCATGGCGGTCTACCGAACGACATTCCCGATCGACGCTTCGAGCGAGGTGGTCTGGGGCGTGCTCGTCGATTTTGAGCGGTACTCCGAGTGGAATCCGTCGCTGCCGTCGATCGCCGGGGACCTGCGGGTCGGGAGCACCGTGTCGATGACGCTCGCGATGCCCGGCAGGCCATCACCGAAGGTCAGGGCCGAGCTCACCGAGGTCGTTGCGCAGCGGCGCCTCGTCTGGCATGGCAACGTCGGCGCTGACTGGCTCTTCGCCGGCGATCGGCAGTTCATCATCGACCCAGGGGACGGCGACACGGTGAACTTCACGCACGTCGAGGACGTCCATGGACTCCTCTTCCCGTTGTTTCGCGCGGTGATGGGACGCGCGATCCAGCGCCACCATGACGCCCTGAACAGTGCGCTGACGCGCCGCGCCGAGGAGCTGGCGGCGGGGGCATCGTCGTCTCAGTGACCACGCAATCCGAAGGGCTCGACCGCGATGTCACGACAACTCATGATTCCCGTCGCAGACACGCGGCTTTTCGCCGTCGACGATCCGCGCGGCGCGCCTGCCCTGCTCTTCCTCGGCGGCGGCTTCGGCACCGTGCAGAACTGGAGTCGCGTCATCCGCCGTGTCGACGTCGGACAGGTCATCGACGCGACCGGCATCGAGCGCCCGATCCTCGTCGGCTGGTCTCACGGCGCCACGATCGCGGTGCGATACGCGGCTGAGCACCCCGGACGGGTCGGCGGACCGGCGCTCATCGACGGTGCCTACCCGATCGCGATGTTCGACGAGGCCGGACAGCAGAAGGTCCGTACGCAGTTCCGTCGGTTGGGGTGGATCATGCGCATCCTGATGGACGCCGTCAACGGCCCACTCGGCCCCGACTTCGCCGCGATCGAGGACGTGATCCACCAGCCTTCCTGACCAGCGGTTGCCGAGGTCAGGTACGGTCGCCGAGATATGCGAATCCGGACGCGGTTGGCAGCGGCGGTCGTCGTCGCGCTCTGGCTCACGCCGACCGCGTCGGCGCTGGCCTCGCGCGCTCCGACCGCCGCCGAACGACGGGCGATCACCAAGGTCGCGAGCCACACGCCGAACGCGGCGCCCGGCAAGAAGGTCCAGGTCAGCCGCATCCGCATCTCGACCGTCGGTCCGTGGGCGCGCGCGACGATCACGATCTACTTCGGGAACGCTCCCGACACCGCGACGGACATCCTCCACAAGGTCCACGGCACGTGGGTCAACGCCGGCGCGGGAACTGCCGGCGAGGAGTGCGTCATGCCGCTGAAGGACCGGCGCAACCTCGGTTTCGGGCCCTACCCCTGCCGTTGATCCGCGGCTGAGTGCGTCTCGCCGCCGGTGTCCTGGCGCTCGTCGCCGTGGTGTGCCTCGTCCTCGCCATCGCGGACATGGCCGCGGGCCGGGATGCCGATCGGCGTGGCTGGGTGTTGCGCGTCGCCGCGGTCGCGTGCTTCGCCGGTGCGGTCCTGCTCAACACGCTGGCGCATTGAGGACCACCGGCGGGGCTAGCCCCGCCGCGGCTGATCAGCGCGGGCGTGCAGCCGGCCGCCGGCAGAACCCGGCGGCTGAGTGCGCGTACCCGTCCGCGCCGCCAGCCGCAGGGCCGTCCGCGGGCCGGTGCGCAGGCCGTACCAGCTGCGGGAGATGAAGCTCATGAGGAGCGCGATGTTCAGGCCGCCCCAATACACCGACCCGGCGAGCAGCGCGAGGCTCGGCAACGTGTGGAAGCGGATCGCGTAGACCCCGATGCAGAAGATGAGCAGGACGAGCGACGTCTGCGGGAGCGTGTGGCGCCAGTGCCAGCGGAAGTCGTCCTCCTTGCGGGTGACGGTGTAGACCGGCTTGCGGTGCGGGCCGCCGGCGATCGCCAGGACGACGGCCTTGACGTACACCGGCGCCATGCCGGTCCACATGACGCGCGTCTGCCAGAGCTTGCGCACGAACCTGCGCTGGCGCCTGCGCCGATCGCCGTAGGGCATGTTCAGGACGAGTAGCCAGACCTCGACCGCAAGCACGAGCGGCAGGAGGTGGACGACGTAGTCCACAGCGTCGTCGGCGACCAGCGGCGTCGCGCCGAGCAGGGAGCAGCCGATGCTCGGGATGTAGACGAAGGCCGTGAACGCGTTGAGGTAGAAGGCGAGCATCTCCCAGAACTGCGCCCGCTGGCGGAGGTTCAGGCCCTTCAGGCGACACCACACCATCAGGCGCACGGTGTCGATCGCCCAGGTGCCGCGCTGCTTGTAGAAGTTCGGGACGTCCTCGGGCGCGTGCTGTCCGACCGCGCCGACGATCGGGTAGTACAGCCCGCTCCAGCCCCGGCGCAGCGCCTCGAGGCCGGAATGCACGTCCTCGACGAGATTCCAGGTCGGGAAGTCGCCGATCTCGCGCAGCGCCGTGCGGCGCCAGACGAGGCCTGACCCGCACGGGAACACCGCGTCGGCGGCGTTGCGGGCGAGCATCTGGCCGCGGTAGAACATCGGCTCCCAGTTGTTGAACGGGTCGCCGGCGCTGACCTGCGCCTGCTTGACGGTCTGGACGAACGCGAGCTTCGGCTCGTGCTCGAGCTGCCCGACGACCTGGCGCAGGAAGCCGTTGGAGCCGAGTTCGTCATCGGCGTCGCGCGTCTCGATGTAGCCGATCTCGGGGTGCTCGGCGTCGAGCATCGCGACCGCCGAGTTGAGGTTGCCGGCCTTCGCGGCGCCATCGCGCCCGGGGGCGAAGCGGTCCGGCGGCTCGTGGTAGAGCACCGGCAGTCCGCGGATGGCGCGCTGGAGCTCCGGCGAGTGCCCGTCGTCGCTGACGATCACCGTCATCCGGTCCGCAGGCCAGTCCTGGTCGAGGACGGAGGCGATCGTGCGCAGGATCATCGGGACCGGCTCTCCGCACGTCGGGATGACGACCGCCACCCGTGGTTCGTCGCCGTGCGCGACCGGCCGCGTCGCGGGGAGCCGTCGCGACCACGCGTTGGCCACGGCGAGCAGGCCGTACGCGAGGGAGAAGAGGTTGGCGGCCGCGAAGGGCCAGGCGAGCCACGGGAGCCGGCCGTTGAGCGACCCGAGCATCCAGGGCGCGTACAGCAGCGTCGTCACGACGAGCAGCAGGCCGGCCGCGCGGATGCGCCACTGCCCGCGGAGCGGCGGCAGGTCATCGCCATATGCCCGCGCCGCGAGCGCGATCGGCGACGGCGCCGCGGGCTGCGCGACAGGCAATGGCGGTGGGATCGATGCGCGGACGCCCATCCCCCAGTCGTCGGCGAGCGAACCGTGCCATGGCAACCGACCGGACGAATGTCGCCCGAGCGCCGCGGGCTACTGCTCGAGAAATCGCCGCGGGTCGGCGTTGAAGCGGGCCGGGCGCTCGAGCATCGTGCGGTGGCCGGTCCGCCCGTGCGGCGGCGGGCGCCGAACGGATGCGCGCTCAGCTGCGGCGGTTCGCCGTTTCCTGCTGCGACGACGGGTCAGCGGGCGAGAGCGCGATCCCCAGAGCGGCCGTCACACGCCAGGCCGGGATCCCGAGCGCGCCGGCGCGCCGGATGATCGCCTCGAGATCCTCGACCGTGATGGTCACCCGCGTGTCCAGCCTTGACATGAGGCGTGCGACCCCTTCCTGGGCGCGCTCCGCGACCGGTCCGATCGAGAGCAATCCCGCCGAGAACGACCAGTCTCCGCATGCGGTCGCGGAAAAGTCAAGTCCGCGGTCAGGCGCTGCGGGCGATCCCGACGCCGCTGAGGCGCTCCAGCAGGTACTCGCGCTCGAAGCCCGCGTCGAACGCGAGCAGCTCGCCGGCCGGGCGCACGAAGCGCTCGTCCGTCGCCACCGCGTCGTAGTGCGTGTGCCAGCCGCGCGCCCGCTCGCCGGCGTTCCAGCGCGCGGTGCGGTCGGCGAAGACCTTGCGCTCGCCGTGGGCCTGGGAGCGGATCGGGTAGTGCTTCTGGAGGAACTTGTACGGGAAGACGCGGCGGCCCGCGAAGCGCGCCTCGTGACCGCCCGAGGACGCCAGGTCGACGGGGCCCGCGGCGGCGTTCCAGGCCTTGATCTGAACGAAGTGCCCAGCGCGCGCAGCGAACGCGAAGTGGCGCAGGACACGCTCCATGTCGTCGCCGCCGCGGAAGGTGTCGTCGGTCGGGACGAAGGTCAGACTCGTATGGTCGACGGCGTTGTAGCCGAGCTGCTGGACGTGGTGCAGCGCGTCGCGCAGCGACACGCCCGGCCACGGCGAGCGGCGCACCTCGTCGACGTCCTGGTGGATGACCCAGCCGTCGCCGAGCTCGCGGGCGATGCGCTCGGTGTGGTGCAGCAGCACCTCCCAGTCGTAGGTCTCTGAGGGGCCGGTGGCCGGGAAGCGCTCGATCGTCAGCGCGTCGCCGAGGCCGAGCGCCTGCGCGCGCGCCACGGTGTCGTCCGTCGACCAGTTGTCGACGAGCCGCACCTGCACGCCCTGCTGCACGAGCGTCCGCAGCGCATGCTCGACGACGTCGGCCTCGTTGTAGGCGGGCACGACCGCCGTGACGCGGAACTCCTCGGGAGCGGCGCGAACAGGCCCGCCGTGGCGGCGGTCGATGATCGCCAGCGACGTCGTCTTCTCGCGATCGCGGTCGTTGTTGATCGTGAAGCCGGCGAACGCGGGCTCGAGATCCGCGGAGCGCAGTACCGAGCACAGCTCGTCGAGCGCCCACTCGCGCACATGGGCGCGGTTGCCGGGCGGGCCCGGATCGCCCGCCCCGCGCACGCGCAGGCGGTCGGGCGTGGAGATCAACGCTGCGGCACGTCGGCGAGCTCGTCGGAGAGCAGGACGAGCGTCGCGTCGTCCGTGAGCCCGAAGCGCTCGGCGAACGCGGCCGGCAGCGCCGGGCGCTCGATGACCTCGGCGGCCTCGGCCGCGACGGCGAACGCGCGGACGTCGAGCGCTACGGGGGCGGCCGGCATACGCCTACGCGGCCTGCGCGAGCTCGGTGACGGCCGCAAAGGCCGCCGCCCACTGGGGCGCGACGGCGGCGCTCGTGCGGTGCTCGCGGACGTACTCGCGCGCGGCCGCGCCGATCCGCTCGCGCAGGGCGCGATCGTCGACGAGCGCCGCGATCGCCTCGCGCGCCTCGCGCGGCGTCGCGGCGTGCAGGCCCGTGACGCCGTGCTCGATCGACGGGTACAGCAGCGGGTCGGCGACGACGGGGATGCCGAGCGCCGCGGCCTCCAGCCAGCGCAGGTCGCTCTTGCCGCGGAAGAAGCCGCTGTTCGTCGCCGGGGCGAGGGCGACGTCGAAGTTCGCCATCGCGGCGGGGTAGACCTCGATCGGGGTCCAGCCGATCTCGATCGCCCGGTCGGCGCCGAAGCGGTCGGCGAAGGGCTTGACGTAGCCGTGGTCGCCGACGGTCATGAGGCGCGTGTGGGGGCGCTCGAGCATGACGTCGTGGAGCTCGTGCAGCCAGGGCGCGAGCGCCGGCCGGTGGCCGGTGCCGCCCGCCCAGCCGACCGTCACGGTGTCGCGCGCGCGGCGCGTCAGCGCGTAGCGCCCGAGGTCCAGCCCGTTCTCGCAGACCCAGATCGCGGGGTTCAGCCCGCGGTAGCGGCCGGCGATGTAGCGCGTCGAGCAGATGATCGCGTCGCAGGCGCGCATCGTGAGCTCGAGGTCGGCCAGCAGCGCCTTGTCGAAGCGCTTGGCGAACGCGTGGTGCTTGGCCTTCGCGACGCCGTGGGCGTAGTCGTCGATCTCGAAGAGCACCTTCACGCCCGCGGCCTGCAGCTCGCGGATCGCGGCGAGCCAGGCGCGGCCGTGCGCGAGCTGGAGCACGACGACCTCGTAGGACGCGAAGTCGGCGAAGCTCCGCAGCGGGCGCTTGGCCTGGCCCGTGTAGAAGCGCATCTCCGCCGGCCGGCCGGCCCCGCCGACCCAGTCGGCGCCGAGCGCGCGGGCGGGCAGTGCGCAGCGATACCAGCACTGGGCGGCGGAGCCCATGCCGACGAAGAGGATGTTCGCGGGGTCGGTCATTCGTAGGTGGGCCGGAAGCCCGCGAGGTCGCTGGTGGCGTACTTCTCCATGAGCGTCAGCGCGGACTCGCGCTCCCAGTCGTCCTGACCCTCGCCCTTGCGCCGGCGAAACAGCGACTCGGCGTGCGTCGCGCAGGCGGCGGGCTCGTAGATGCACTCGCGTCCGGAGGCGAAGACGCGCAGGCAGTAGTCGACGTCCTCGTGGCCCATCCGGAAGCTCTCGTCGTAGATGCCGACGGCGGCGAGGCACTCGTGGCGGATGAGCTGCAGCGCGCCGGTCACCGGACAGCGGCAGGGCACGAGCGCCTCGGGCAGGTCGGCCGGGCCGTAGTTGAAGCGGTGTGCCCAGAAGCGGTGCAGCGTCGAGTAGTAGACGCCGCCGTGCTGGATGAGCCCGTTGGGGTACAGCAGCCGCGCGCCGACGACGGCCGCGGGGGCGCCCGTCGTGTCGGTGCGCTCGAGCATCGGCTCGAGCCACTGCGGGCGGCGAAACTCGATGTCGGCGTTGACGAGCACCGCGTCGCGGCCCTCGTCCAGCGCGCGGCGCAGCCCGACGTTCACCGCACGCGAGAAGCCGCCGTTGACCTTGCGGCGGTGCAGCACGATCTCGAGCTCGTCGGCGGCGAGGTCGAGGAGGTCGACGAGCCGCGACGCGGGACTGCAGTCGTCGACGACGAGCACGGCGGCCTGCGGGGCGGTCTGGCGCAGGGACACGAGGCAGCGCAGGAGGACGTCGAGGTCCTCGTCGGTGCGCAGGTAGATCGGCACGACCGCGAGGCAGGCGAGGGAACCGGTCACGAATCAGGTCGTCGGCCGCGCCGGGCCGTTCTTGAGCGCGCCGCGCTCAGGCCGCGACGCGGTAGCGCAGGTACACCACGCCACCGCCGAACCGGCGCTCGCCGAGCAGCTCGAGCTGCAGGCGGACGGCGTCCGGCAGCGCCCGCTTGCCACCTCCGACGACGACCGGCGCGAGGAAGAGGTGGCACTCGTCGACGAGTCCTGCCCGCAGCGCCTGGGCGGCGAGATCCGACCCGCCGACGCCGATGTCCTGCGCCGCCGCGGCCTTCAGGTCCCGCACCGCCTCGACGTCGAACGCGCGCTCGATCCGCGTGCGCGCGGTCGACGCCGTCGTGAGGGTCGTCGAGTACACGACCTTCTCCGCCGCCCGCCAGATCTGCGCGAAGTCGCGCATGACCGCGGGCTCGCCGGTGGTGTCCGCGGTCTCCCAGAAGGTCATCACCTCGTACATCCGGCGCCCGTAGAGGTACGTGCCGAGCGGCCGCTCGAGGTCGTTGACGAAGGCGTGGACCTCCTCGTCGGGCGCGCACCAGTCGAAGTTGCCGTCGGTGTCGGCGACGTAGCCGTCGAGTGACGCGATCGCCGAGTAGACGAGCCGCGCCATGTCAGGAGCGCCGGCCGCGGGTCGCATCCAGGCGGCGGCGGTCGCGCTTCGTCGGCCGCGCGCCGAGGTCGGCGCCCGGCGGCGGCGAGGCCAGCCGTGCCCGCTCGCGCTGCAGTTCGCGCGCGGCGACGCTCTCCGGCGTCTCCTCGTAGAGCAGGACCGCCGCCTTCGCCGGGCCGCGACGCTCGGCCACGCCGCGCACGACGACGGTCCGCCGGACCTGGCCGATCGTGATCTCGAGCTCGTCGCCGGCCCCGACCTCGCGGCTGGGCTTCACGCGCGCGCCGTTGACCTGCACGCGCCCGCCCTTGACGGCCTCGGCCGCGAGCGAACGGGTCTTCAGCAGGCGCGCCGCCCACAGCCATTTGTCGACGCGCACAGCTTCTTCCACCCGAAAGATCATCGCAGCCCTATGCTGCGCGACGCATGGCAACGTCCTCCGCGGCGAACCCGACCGACCCGCGGCTCGACGAGCTGCGGGACCGCCTACAGCAGCTGACCTTCCGCGACGAGCACCGTCTCCAGCGGCGGCTGGACCGCGCGTGCCGCGACGGCGGCGAGACGCTCGAGCGCGTCGTCGCCGAGTTCGACCTGGCCCTGGCCCGCGCGGAGCGCCGCCGCGCGGCGGTGCCCGAGGTCTCCTATCCGCCGCAGCTGCCCGTCAGCGCCCGCCGCGAGGACCTGCTCGCGGCGATCGGCGACAACCAGGTCGTCGTCGTCGCGGGCGAGACCGGCTCGGGCAAGACGACGCAGCTGCCGAAGATCTGCCTCGAGCTCGGCCGCGGAGTCCGTGGCGCGATCGGCCACACGCAGCCGCGGCGGCTGGCCGCGCGCACGGTCGCGGTGCGGATCGCCGAGGAGCTCGGCGTGCAGCTCGGCGAGGCCGTCGGCTACGCCGTGCGCTTCGACGACCAGTCGCGCGAGGACACGCTCATCCGGCTCGTCACCGACGGCCTGCTGCTCGCCGAGATCCAGCACGACCGGCTGCTGCGCCGCTACGACACGCTGATCGTCGACGAGGCGCACGAGCGCAGCCTGAACATCGACTTCCTCCTCGGCTACCTCAAGGAGGTCCTGCCCCAGCGCCCCGACCTCAAGCTCATCATCACCAGCGCGACGATCGACCCCGGGCGCTTCAGCCGCCACTTCGGCGGCGCCCCGATCGTCGAGGTCTCCGGGCGCACGTTCCCCGTCGAGGTGCGTCACCGGCCGCTCGCCGACGAGGCCGATCCCGTCGACGCGATCGGCGACGCCGTCGACGAGCTGCTGCGCGACGGCCCCGGCGACGTCCTCGTGTTCCTCAGCGGCGAGCGCGAGATCCGCGACACCGCCGAGGCGCTCAGCGGCCGCGTGCCCGCCGGCGCCGAGATCCTGCCGCTGTACGCGCGCCTGTCGCCCGCCGAGCAGCAGCGTGTCTTCAAGGCCCACGACGCGCGCCGCGTCGTCCTCGCCACGAACGTCGCCGAGACGTCGCTGACCGTCCCGGGCATCGGCTCCGTCGTCGACCCGGGGACGGCGCGCATCAGCCGCTACAGCACGCGCCTGAAGGTCCAGCGGCTGCCGATCGAGGCGATCTCGCAGGCCTCCGCCGACCAGCGCAAGGGCCGCTGCGGGCGCACGTCGGACGGCATCTGCATCCGCCTCTACGACGAGGAGGACTTCGCCGCCCGCCCGGCTTACACGGACCCCGAGATCCTGCGGACGAGCCTCGCCTCGGTGATCCTCAAGATGGCCGCGCTCGGCCTCGGCGAGGTCGAGGACTTCGGCTTCCTCGACCCGCCCGACGCCCGCCAGATCCGCGACGGCAAGGCGCTGCTGCACGAGCTGGGCGCGCTGGAACCGGCAACCCGCGACGCCCCCGCGCGCCTGACGCCGCTCGGCCGCCGCCTCGCGCAGCTCCCCGTCGACCCGCGGCTCGGGCGCATGGTGCTCGAGGCCGACCGCCTCGGGTGCGCCGAGGAGGTCGTCGTCATCGCCGCCGCGCTGTCGATCCAGGACCCGCGCATCCGCCCGGCCGACGAGCGCGCGGCCGCCGACGAGCAGCACGCGCGCTTCGCCGATGAGCGCTCGGACTTCCTCGCCTACCTCAACCTCTGGGGGCACCTGCGCGAGCACCGCCGCGACCTCTCCGGCAGCGCGTTTCGCCGGCTCTGCCGCGCGGAGTTCCTGCACTACCTGCGCATCCGCGAGTGGCAGGACCTCGCCGGCCAGCTGCGCCGGGCCGCACGCTCGGTCGGCGTGACGATCAACCAGCAGCCGGCCGACCCCGAGTCGATCCACATCGCGCTGCTGTCGGGGCTGCTGTCGCAGCTCGGCCTGCGCGACGCGGGCCGCCGCGAGTACCTCGGCCCGCGCGGGGCGCGCTTCGCGATCGCACCCGGATCGGCATTGACGAAGAAGCAGCCGGCGTGGGTCATGGTCGCCGAGCTCGTCGAGACGGCGCGGCTGTACGGCCGCGTCGCGGCGCAGATCAAGCCCGAGTGGATCGAGTCGCTTGCCGCGCACCTGCTCACGCGGACGTACTCCGAGCCGCGCTGGGACCGCAAGCGCGGCAGCGTCGTCGCCACCGAGCGCGCGACGCTCTACGGCCTGCCGGTCGTCGCGGGGCGGCGCGTGTGCTTCGGGCCGATCGACCCCGTCGCCTCGCGCGAGCTCTTCATCCGCCACGCGCTCGTCGCGGGCGAGTGGAGCACGCAGCATCGCTTCGTCGAGCGCAACGCCCACCTGCTCGAGGAGCTCGAGGAGCTCGAGCACCGCGTGCGCCGCCGCGACCTCGTCCCCACCGACGAGCAGATCTTCGCCTTCTACGACGCCCGCGTCTCGGACTGCGTCGTCTCGGCGGCGCACTTCGACCGCTGGTGGAAGCACGCCCGCCGCGATGAGCCGGAGCTCATGACGTTCACCCGCGAGGCGCTGCTCGGGCGCGCGACCGCCGACCTGCTCGACCCCGCCGCGCTGCCCGACGCCTGGCGCCAGGGCGAGGAGACGCTCGCGCTGAGCTACCGCTTCGCGCCCGGCAGCGAGGACGACGGCGTGACGGTCCACATCCCGCTGAAGGTGCTGCCCGGCCTGCGCGCCGACGGCTTCGACTGGCTCGTCCCCGGCCTGCGGACCGAGCTCGTCACGGCGCTCATCCGCTCCCTGCCGAAGGACCTGCGCCGCCCGCTCGTGCCGATCCCCGACGTCGCCGCCGAGGTCGTCGCGCACCTGCAGCCGCGCCGCGGCGCGCTGCGCGACGCCGTCGCGCGCGAGCTCGAGCACCTGCGCGGCGTACGCGCCGACCCCTCGCTGCTGGACCCGCAGAAGCTGCCCGCGCACCTGCGCGTGACGTTCCGCGTCGAGGACGACGCCGGCGCGATCGTCGCCGCGGGCGAGGACCTCGCCGCCCTGCGCGAGCAGGTGCGCCCGCGGCTGCGCGCCGAGCTCGCGGCGGCCACGGCGTCGCTGGAGCGCAGCGGGCTGCGCGACTGGACGCTCGGGGACCTGCCGCGGTTCGCCGAGCTGCCCGGCACCGGCAGCGCCGTGCGCGCCTACCCCGCGCTCGTCGACGAGGGCGCGAGCGTCGGCGTGCGCGCGCTCGAGACGCCCGCGGCAGCGCTCGGCGCGATGCGCACCGGGACGCGCCGCCTGCTGCTGCTGACGCTGCCCTCGCCGCTGCGCGGCGTACAGCGCGGCCTGAGCACGAGCGCGGCGCTGACGCTCGCCGGCGCCCCGCACGAGGGGGTGCTCGACGACCTGCTCGCCGCGACGCTCGACGCGCTCGTCGCCGAGGCCGGCGGCCCGGCCTGGGACGCCGCCGGCTGGGCGGCGCTGCGCGAGTACGTCGCCGCGCGGCTGCCGACGCGGGCGGCCGTGGTCGCTCTGCAGGTCGTCGACGTGCTCGACGCCGCGCGCGAGCTGCGCATTCGCCTGGATGCGATCGGCGCCGACCCCGCGCTGCAGCCCGCGCGCCTGGACGTCGCGACGCAGCTCGGCGGCCTCGTCTTCCCGGGCTTCGTCACCGCCGCCGGCGCCGGTCGCCTGCCCGACGTGACGCGCTACCTGCGCGCCGCGGCGCGGCGCCTGGACCGGCTGCCCGACGCCGTCGCCGCCGACCGCGACAAACTTGGCGCGATCCTCGAGCTCGAGACGGCGTACCGCGCCCAGCCGGGCGCCCCGCGCGAGATCGCGTGGATGCTCCAGGAGCTGCGCGTGAGCCAGTTCGCGCAGGGCCTCGGCGTCCAGGGCCAGGTGTCGGCGAAGCGCATCCGGCGCGCGCTGCAGGCCGCGTCCTGACCGCCTGCGCCTGGCCGAACGGGCAGTCTTTTCGGCGCCAACCCGCCGATCGTGCATGAGGGAGTGCCGCTTGCGGGCATGCTCCAGGTCCAGAATGGCATCAACCGCCGTGGCATCGACCTCCGTGCTCTCCCCGCGCTCGCGCAAGCTCGCCATCCGCGCGACGGTCGCGGGCGCCCTCGTCATGTTCTTCGCGTCGGTCGCGGGGATCGTCGTCGCGGGCCCGGTCCATCATCCGCTGGCGCCGGAGGACGTGCGCTTCATCCACGCGCGGCTCGTCGACCTCGACCAGGGTGTGCGCACGCAACTCGTGCGCACGCGACCGGGACACCCGCTCGTCCGCGCGCAGCGCAAGACCCGCCAGGCGATCGAGGGCGTCAACGCGCTCGGGCGCGCGGTCCGCGGCGCGGGCGGCGAGCCCGCCTCGCTCCTGCGCGTCGCCGTCGTCAACGAGGCGCGCTTCCTCGACGCCGCGGGCTCGGTGCTGCTCAACCCGCGCAGCCCGCTGCTCAACGACCTGCCCGCGCTCGACATCGCCGCGCGCCGCTCGCTCGCCGCGATCGAGGGCCCGCGCGCCCGCCGCACGGGAGGCGTCACCGCGCTGCAGCGGCTGCGGCGCGACAGCGCGCCCGCACCCGCGGCGTCGCCGGCCTGACGCAGACTCAGGCGGCCGCAGCCGCGACGTGGACGCCGGCGAGCGCGCCGGCCCACTGCGGCGCGACGGCCTCGATGCAGCGGTGCTCGCGGACGTGCGCGCGGGCGGCGGCGCCGACGCGCTCGCGCAGCTGCTCGTCGTCGACGAGCGCCATGATCGCGGCGCGCGCCGCGGCGGGGGTCGCGGCATGCAGGCCGGTCACGCCGTGCTCGATCGCGCCGTAGAGGACGGGGTCGGCGACCGTCGGGATGCCGAGCGCCGAGGCCTCGAGCCAGCGCAGGTCGCTCTTGCCGCGAAAGGCCGGTGTGTCCGCGGCCGGGGCGAGCGCGATGTCGAAGCTGCTCATGGCCGCCGGGTAGGTCTCGATCGGCCCCCACGGCAGGCCGACGCAGCGTCGCGCCCCGAAACGCTCGGCGAGCGTGGTCGCGAAGTCCTCGGCCCCGACGCTCACGACGGACGTCTGCGGCCGTGCGGCGAGCACGTGCTCGAGCTCGGGCAGCCACGGCTCCAGCGCCGCGCGGTGCCCGGTCGCGCCGGCCCAGCCGATCCGCACGGTGTCGTGCGGGGTCCGGCTGAGCGCGTAGCGGCCGAGGTCGATGCCGTTCGCGCAGACCCAGACCTCGGCGTTGCGGGGCCCGTAGCGCGCTGCGAGATGCGCGGTCGAGCAGATGATCCCGTCGCAGGCGCGCATCGCGCGCTCCAGCGCGTCGTCGCCGAGATCGGCGTCGACCTCGCAGAGCACGCGCGTCCCGCGCCGGCGCAGCGCGGCGATCGCGTTGAGCCAGGCGTTGCCGCGCGGCTGCTGCAGGACGACGACGTCGTATGTCGCGAGGTCGTCGATCCCGCCGATGTCGCGGACGCACTGCCCGGTGCGGATCGTCAGCGCGGTCGGCTCGCCGCTGACGCCGATCCAGTCGGCGCCGAGCGCCCGCGCCGGCAGCGCGCAGCGATACCAGCACGAGGCCGTCGTCCCGATGCCGATGAAGAGGGCGTTCACGTGTAGGCCGGGACGAAGGCGGACAGGTCGGCGCCGGCGTGCTTGGCGAGCAGGACCTCGAGCGACCGGCGCTCCCAGTCCTCCTGGCCGCGGACGGTGCGCGAGCGCGACAGCGACTCGGCGTTCGTCGCGCAGGCGGCGGGCTCGTAGATGCATTCGCGTCCGGCGGCGAATACGCGCAGGCAGTAGTCGACGTCCTCCCAGCCCATGTGGAAGGCCTCCTCGTCGTAGAGGCCGACGTCGGCAAGGCAGGCGTGACGGATGAGCTGCAGCGCGCCGGACACCGGGCAGCGGCCGGGGACGAGCGCCTCGGGCAGCTCCCCCGGGCCGAGGTTGAAGCGGTGGGCGAAGCCGCGGTGCAGGAGCGAGAAGTAGATGCCGGCGTGCGCGAGCAGCCCGTTGGGGTACAGCAGCCGCGCGCCGACGACCGCCGCCGGTCCGAGGTCGGTGCCCGTGCGCGCGAGCATCGGCGCGAGCCAATCCGGGGCGTGGAACTCGATGTCGGGGCTGACGAGGACGGCGTCGCGGCCCTCCTGGAGCGCGCGCCGCAGACCGACGTTCACCGTCGCGGCGAAGCCGCCGTTGTGGGGCCTGCGCACGACCGCGAACCCGAGCTCGCAGCCGTCGCGCTCGAGCTGGTCGACGAGCTCGGCGGCCGGGCTGCCGTCGTCGACCACGAGGACCTGCGCCTGCGGCGCGGTCTGGGCGAGCGACGCGAGGCAGCGCTCGAGGACGTCGAGGTCGTCGGGCGCGCGCAGGTACGCGGGCACGACAGCGAGTGGGGCGGGTGTCACGCACCGGTCGTCGGCCGTCCACGATGGTTCTTGAGAGCTCAAGTCTCGCGGGCGGGCGCCGATGAACCCGAGCATCTGATGGGCGCGCCCCTCCGTACATCACCGGGTGTTCCCGAGCGCCGCAGCCGGCGCGGCACGGCGCCGATCGCGGGCGACAGGATCGCCTTCGAGCGCTCCGGGCTGCCGCCCGCCGCGGCGATCACCGCGCACCTCGAGCGCGCGGCCGGCGCGCACCTGCCCTGCGTCCGCGAGTTCGCGGCGCGCATCGAGGAGCGCCTGGACCAGCGCGCGCTGTGCGTCCCGGTCGCCAGCGCGACGGCCGGGCTGATGGCCGCGCTGCGCGCGCTCTGCGGCGAAGCCGGCGCGCGCCGGCGGCTCGTCGCGTGCCCGTCCTACACCTCCGCCGCGACGGCGTGCGCGATCGTCTGGGCGGGCTTCGAGCCGCTCTTCGTCGACGTCGAGGCGCACGGCTTCGGCCTGGATCCCGCGAGCCTCGACGCCGCGCTGCGGGCGCGGCCGGGCCGCGTCGCCGGGATCCTCGCCTGCTCGCCGTTCGGCAGCGCGCCCGCGGCCGCCGTGCGCCAGGGCTGGCGCGACGTCGGCGCCCGCCACGGCACGCCGCTGCTGATCGACTCGGCGCCCGGCTTCGGCGCGGTCGACGACGACGGGCTCGCGCTCGGCGCGCAGGGCGACACCGAGGTCTTCTCCTTCCACGCGACGAGGACGTTCGCCGCCGGCGAGGGCGGCGCCGTCACGACGCCCGACCCCGAGCTCGCCGCCCGCATCGCGCGGATCGTGAACTTCGGCATCGAGCCCGCGTCGCGCACGGTCACCATCCCCGGCTTCAACGGCAGGCTCTCCGAGTTGCACGCCGCGAGCGGCCTGGCCGCGCTGGATCGCTTCGACGAGATCCTCGCCGGTCGGCGCCGGATGGCCGCGCGCATCGCGCACGGTGCCGACTGCGCCGGGCTGACCTACCAGCGCGGGAGCGCCGGCTCGCCGTGGCAGGTCTTCCAGGCGTTCGCGCCCGATCCCGCCGCCCGCGAGCGCGTGCTCGCCGCGGCGGCCGCGGGCCACGTCGACGCGCGCACGCTGCACGACCCGCCGCTGCACCGGCACGCGGCGTTCGCCTCGGCCGAGCGCGCGGCGTCGCTGCAGATCACCGAGGCGCTCGCCTCGCGCTCGCTCTCGCTCCCGCTCGCCAACGACCTGACCGACGACGAGATCGATCGCATCGCTGCGGTCGCCCGCGCGGCCGCGGCATGACGCTCGACCTGTTCGTCGGCGGGACGCTCGGCGCGTGGGCGCTGCGCAACGCTCCGCGGCCGTCCGTCCGCCAGGTCGTCTGCGTCGACGACGACCTCATCGCGCTCGCCGCCGAACTCGGCCACGACGTCTTTGCGAGCTCGATCCGCGCACCGCTGCTGCGCGCCGGTGACGCGGCGCTGTGCGTCCACTATCCGCTCGCGCTCGACCCCGCGCTCGTCGCCGGCTACGAGGGCCGGATCTGGAAGCTGCACCCCGGCCTGCTGCCGTGGGGTCGCGGGTCCAAGCCGGTCTTCTGGGCGCTCTGGGAGGGCACGCCGGCCGGCGCGACGCTGCACGAGGTCACGGCCGAAGGCTGCGACACCGGCGCGGTCGTCGAGGCCAGGCGCGTCGCCGTCCTCCCGTCGGACACCGGGGGGCGCCTGCACGAGCGCGTCCAGGGCGCCGAGCGCGAGCTCTACCAGCGCTGGCTGCCGCGGCTGGCCACCGGCGCGCGTCCGCCCGCGACGCCGCAGGCGCCCGGGGGGTCGTCCCACACGCTCGAGGAGTTCGAGTTCCTGCGCGACGAGGGGCGCTACGAGGTCCCGCGGGGCGCCCGCGAGCGGCTCGCCCGCTGCCTGACGTTCCCCGGCCGCGCCGAGCCCGCCGAACGGCTGTACCCGTGAGCGTCCAGGACGTCCTCATGCGGATCGCCGAGATCCACGCCGGGCTCGCGCCGCCCGCGATGGCGACGGCGACGGCGACGGCCACGTCCTCCACGAGCGGGAGCGCGGCCGCGTTCGCGCAGCTCCTGCAGGCTGCCGGGGCACCCGCCGCGGGCGGGTCCGCGCTGCCGGCGTCGAGTCTCGGCAGCGCGGCGATGAGCGCGTCGAGCCTGCCCTTCGGCGCGGCCGGCGTGTCAGCGCTGCCGACCGGCCCCGCGCCGGCGACCGGCGGCGGCGCCGCGGTGCTGGCGGCGGTGCAGCGCGAGGTCGGCGTGGCCGAGCAGCCGCCGGGCTCCAACGACGCGCCACGGATCGCGCAGTACCGCCAGGCGACGGCCGGCAGCGGCGTCGGCCCGTGGTGTGCGTACTTCACGTCCTGGGCGGCGCGCGAGGCGGGCATGCCGCTCGGCGAGCAGGGCCAGGGCTTCGGCTCCGTCGACGCGCTCTACGGCTGGGCGCAGCGCGCCGGCCGCGCCGTCGCCGACGGGCCCGGAGTCGTCCCGCGCCCCGGGGACCTCATCGTCTGGGACGAGCACATCGGCGTCGTCGAGAGCCTCCTGCCCGACGGCAGCATCCAGACGATCGAGGGCAATTCGTCCGACAGGGTCTCGCGCCGGGTGCACGGCGCCGGCGGCGCCGTCGGCTACGTCCGGATGGGGTAGGCGGCCTCGCGCGGGGTGTGGCTACCCGCACCCCCAGACGCCTGTCAGCCGCATGGAGCAGGCATCCAAACGGTGGCAGGCTGCGCACCATCAACTGACTCCGAAATCCAAACGCGACACTCGTGCGGGCGCCCTCTCCCCCTTCGGCCCGCGACGACGAGGCTCCTGCGTGATCCCTGATGCGACCGCGGATGGTCGCGCGGACGCACACGAGCCGGTCGCAGGCGACACGGTTGAGACGATGCAGGGCGTGAGCGAGACCACCATCACCGTCGAGGTCCGGCTCGGCGCGCGCCTCGGGCCCGGCCGCCGCACCGTGCGGCTGCCCGCCGGCGCCACCGTCGCCGACCTCCTTGCCGCGCTCGAGCCGCAGCTCGGGCGCGAGCTCGCGGGGGTCGCCGTCGCGCTCGCGGGTGAGATCGTCGGCCGCGGCCGTGTCCTGCGCGACGGCGACGCCCCCGCGCTCGTCCTTCCCGTCGCCGGCGGCTGAAGCTCCGCTCGCCCGCGCCCGGTCGACTACCCGGCGCTGCGCGTCGTGTCCGCCTGGCTCGCCAGCTCGCGGTTCTCGGGCACGAACCTGCTCGCCGTGAACATCGCGCCCTGCGGGTCGGCGATGACCGTCATCCGCACCCACGGAGCGTCGAAGGGTGCGACGACCACCGTGCCGCCGAGCTCCGCGGCCCTGTCGGCGATGACGTCGGCGTCGTCGACGCCGAACGTCACGCTCCAGTGCGCGGGAACGTCCGCGTCGTCCGCGATCGGGACGAGCGCCGCGACGACGTCCTCGAAGCCGGCGGGCGCGCCGACCTCCGCCATCTGCTTGCGCAGATCCGGATTGTCGCGCTCGAGCTCGTCGCCGTAGCCGGGCAGCGTCCACATCTCGAAGCCGCCGTCCAGCTCGATCGTCCGCCAGCCGAACACCGCGCCATAGAAGGCCTTGGCGCCGCCGGCGTCGCGGATGTTGAGGCCGTTGAAGTTCAGGCTGCCGTGCTCGTTGACGACCTGCGCGCCCTTGTGCGCTTTGGCCTGCCACACGCAGAACGCCGCCCCCTCCGGGTCGGCGAACACGGCCATCCGGCCGGCATCCATCACGTCGAACGGCTCCATCAGGACGCTGCCGCCGGACTCCCGGACCTTCGTCGCCGTGTCATCCGCGCTCTGCACCGAGACGTACGTGTTCCACATGGCCTGCGGCGGCGCTCCCGCAGGCACCGATCCGACGGCCGCGACGTCGCCGCCGCGGATCCGGGCGGTGAAGTAGCGGCCCTCGGACTCCGGCGCCATCACGTCCTCGAACTCCCATCCGAAGAGCTCGCCGTAGAAGGCGACGGCTGCCGCGGGATCGGGCTGGCTGGTGTCCACCCAGCAGGGGACGCCGGGGAGGTATCCATCTCGTTCGGGCATTGCTGCTCCCTTCCGGTTTGACTGAGGGTCTTGCGACCCTATGCGCCATTTAGGTCAGGAACCGTCCTCAAATCTCGTCCGGGGAATCGGCCGCGCGCGGTGTCAGGCGGGCGCGCCGTACTGCTCGCGCGCGAGGCCGCCGAGGCCGCGCGCGGCCAGCGCCGCGACCGGCGCGCGCAGCGTGACCTGCACGACCCCCGGCGCCCGGCCGATCTCGATCGCCCCGCTGATCGTCGCGCGGTTCATGACCTCGGGCACCTCCATGCCGAGCACGGTGGCCGCTCGGCCGAGGCCGTTGTCGACGGCGCTGTTGAGGTCGGGCCCGGTGCCGACGAAGGACACCGGAAGGCTCTGCTCGACCGCGCCGCCGCCGTAGCGCGCGGCGAGCGCCTCGGCGTCGGCGCGCTCGCGCGCCGTCAGCGGCCGGGCGAGGAACGGCAGGTCCTCGGCGACGGGGAACAGCAGCGGCCCGTCGAGGCCGAGGCCCTTGATGACCGACACCTGCAGCGTGACCGTGCCGGCGACGTCGGCCGTGTGGCCGGCGATCTCGCCGTCCCCCTGCATCGCGTGCATGTCGCCGAGGTAGACGCCGCCGCCGGGGATCTTCACGGGGCAGACGAGGATCGCCCCGGCCCGGACGGCGTCGATGTCGAGGTGGCCGTCGCTGCGCCCGGCGAGCTGCTCGGCGGTCACGGCGCGGCTGTGCGGCGCGCCGACGAGGAACGCGCCGAAGTCGCCGGCGTTGTGCGAGTCGGGCAGGTCGAGTGACGGCATCGTTCCGAGCTGGCCCATGAACGGGCGCATCCGCGCGACGACGCCGACGAGGTCGGCGGGAGCGAACAGCAGGATCGGGTTCTGGATCGAGTTGGGCGGCAGCGCGGCCGCGTGCGCGGCGTCGTGCGCGAACGCCTCGGCCTGCTCGCCGGTGACCGTCACGCCGAGCCGGCGGGCGTCGTCGAAGGCCATCGTGTAGCCGTTCGTGAAGGCGAACGGCGCGGCGGGCGCGCCGCAGGCGGCGCAGCGGACGGCGTCCTCGCCGATCCCCTCGACGACCGTCGCCTCGTCCTCCGCGCCGCAGTTCGCGCAGACCTTGGCGCAGTACGGGTCGCCGTTGAAGCGCCCTTCGATCATGCGGTCGTTGCCCGACGCGGTCGCGACCGAGGTCACGTCGATCGAGCGGATCCGGATCGCGATCGCGTCGCCGACCTCGGCGCCCTCGACGTTCACCGGCAGCGTCACCTCGTGCCCGCCCTTGATCGCGGGCGTGATCATCGGCCCCCAGCAGCCGGGCGCGGTGTTGGCGACGATCGTGCCGCCGTCGCGGACGGTTCCGAGCACCTCGGCGCTCGGCCCGATGATGCCGTCGCAGAAGCGGTCGACGTAGACGGTCTCGACGGCGTTGCCGAGGCCGGCGGGACGAGACTCGGTGGTGGCCATGGCCGGTTCCTTTCGGGTCGTGACGCGCTGCTGCGAGGTTACGCCTCGGCGAGCCCCTTGCGGGCCAGCTCCTCGCGCGCGGCGGCGCTCTTCTTGAGCCCCTCCGGCGCGAGCGCGGCGAGCACCGCGGGCGTCTTGGAGAACTGCACGTCGCGGTAGCCGACGATCTCGACCTGGTTGCCCCACGGGTCGTCGAAGCGCAGCCCGCCGCTGGGCGCGACGTCGATGCCGGCGTCCGCGAGCGCGGCCCGGACGGCCTCCTTGTCGTCGACGACGAGGCCGAAGTGGCGCCCGCGGTCGGGGCCCTGCGTGCGCGGTGAGCTGATCGCGAGGAACTGGTCGCCGAGATCGATCCAGGCCATGTCCTGATGCTGGCCGCGCAGCTCGAAGTGCAGGAAGCGGGCGTACCAGGCGAGCGCCTCGGCGACGTCGTCGACCTCGAGCGCCACGTGGTTGATGCCGATCGCTCGGGCCATGTCCTCGGCGGCTCCCGTCACTCGAAGGGGTTGTGCCCGAGCTTGAAGTCGATCGCGGCGATGTCGCCGCCGTCCCTGACGGTCTCGACGATGCACCAGCCGGCCTTCGCGGAGATGTCGCGCGGGAGGCGGACCTTGCGCGTCAGCGCGCCGCGGGTCCACAGGAACCTGCGGAACGTCACGCCCTTGGCGACCGGCTTGCCGTTGGCGCCGTTGACCCCGCAGGACGCGCGCAGCTCGCCGGCGTAGAGCTTCCTGCGCGCGTCGGGCGGCCTGTGCCCCTTCTGCGGCGCGAGTCGCAGGGTGAGGTTGCGCGCGTTGAGCGTGAAGCGCACGCCGGCGAGGTGGTCGGTGGCGGTGCGGACCTTCGCCGACGCGACACCGGGGGCACCGGCCGCAGCGAGCAGCGCAGCACAGACGACGACGAGGGAGAGGCGGGCGGTACGCATCGAACGAGGCTACACCCGCCGGGCGCGCTCGCCCTCGAGCACGTCGCCGACCGGCACCGGCATCCCGAGGTGGTAGCCCTGCCCGTAGTCGACGCCGAGGCGCTGCAGCAGCGCGACCGTCGGCTCGTCGCCGACGAACTCCGCGACCGTCCGCGTCCCGAGCCCGCGCGCGATGTTCACGACGGCCTCGATGACGAGCTGGTCGGTCGGGTCGTGGACGAGCTGGCGGACGAACTCGCCGTCGATCTTCAGGTAGTCGAAGGCCAGGTGCTTGAGGTAGTAGAAGGACGCGAAGCCGGCACCGAAGTCGTCGAGCGCGAAGCGGCAGCCGAGCGCGTGCAGGCGCTCGGCGAGCCGGCGGGCGCGGTCGATGTTCACGATCGCGGCTGTCTCGGTGACCTCGATGACGAGCCGCCCGGGCTGGATCGGGCGCGCGGCGAGCAGCGCCTCGAGGTACTCGCCGAGGCCGGGATCGCTCATCGTGCGGCCGGAGAGATTCACCGCGAGCGCGACGTCGCGGCCGGCGCTGTGCTCCTCGTGGAGCATCCGGACGGCCTCGCCGAGGACCCAGCGGTCGATCTCGCCGATGAGGTCGAAGCGCTCGGCGATCGGCAGGAACGCGCCCGGCGGGACGAGATCGCCGTTGTCGTCCATGTAGCGCAGCAGCAGCTCGTGCCACGGGACGCCGGTCTCGTCGAAGGAGAGGATCGGCTGGGCGAACAGCCGGAAGCGGTCGTCGCCGACGGCCGAGCGCAGGCGCTCCAGCCACGTCGCGCGGACGTTGATGCGCTCGCGGCTGCGCTCCTCGTCGCGGTAGACCTTGACCCCGTCGCGGCCGGCGTCCTTGGCGTCGTACATCGCGATGTCGGCCTCGACGAGCAGGTCCTCGCCGGTCAGCCCGCGGGTGCCGTCGAAGACCGTCACGCCGATCGACGTCGTCACGCGCGCCTGGCGCTGCGCGCTCGTCGTGACGCTGCCCTGGCGGCGGATCGCCGAGAGCAGCTTCTCGGCCACGATCGCCGCCGTGTGCGCGTCGGCCTCGGGGAGGATCGCCGCGAACTCGTCGCCGCCGATCCGCGCGACGAGGTCGGTCTCGCGCAGTGTGCCGCGGATGATCCCGGCGACGCGCATGATCAGCTCGTCGCCGACCGAGTGGCCGAGCGCGTCGTTGATGTACTTGAAGCCGTCGAGGTCGAGCAGGATGACGGCGCCCTTGCTGCCGTAGCGCTCGGCGTGGGCGAGCGAGCGGTCGAGCTCGTGCTCGAAGCGCCGGCGGTTGACGAGGCCCGTCAGCGCGTCGTGGTCGGCGAGGTGCTGCAGGCGGCCCTCGAAGGTCTTGCGCTCGGAGATGTCGAGCACCTGGATGACGGCCTCGCGCCCACGGCCCTCGGCGCCCTGGACGAGCGAGCCCGACAGCAGGGTCCAGATGTCGTGCCCGTCGGCGGCGATGAGCCGCTGCTCGCCGTGGACGCTCTCGGCGCCGTCGCGCAGCCGGGCGAGCGTCGCCGCGAGCTCCGCGCGGTCCTCGCTGCGGGCGAGCGACGCGAGATCGCGGCCGGCGAGCGTCGCGGGGTCGCCGCCGACGAGGTCGGCCAGCGCGCGGTTGGCGCGGACGATCGTGCCGGCGTCGGGGCCCTCGGCGGCCACGAGCGCCACGCCGATCGGGGCGTGCTCGAAGGCGCCGCGGAAGAGCTCCTCGGCCTCGCGGCGGGCGCGCTCGGCGCGCTTGACGTCGGTGATGTCCGTCGCGATCGCGAGAAAGCCCGTCATGAGGCCGCGCTCGCGCTGGGCCGTGACGGTCACGCTCACCGCGACGCGGCTTGCGTCCTTGCGGACGTAGGTCCACTCGCGCGTCTCGGCGCCGCCGTCGCGGGCCGTCGCGGCGAGCACCTCGAAGCCGGCCGGGATCCCGCGTGCCCGCGCGCGCTCGGCGAGCTCGGCCTCGTCGTGCAGCGCGACGAGCGTCGCCTGGCCGACGAGGTCGCGCGCCCGGTAGCCGAGCATCCGCTCGGCGCCGGTGTTGAAGACCGTGACGGTGCCCTTGGCGTCCGTGCCGATGATCGCGCACTCCGTCGCCGCCGCGAGGACGTGCGCGTAACGGTCATGGGCCTTGGCGAGGTCGCGCTCCAGCAGCGTCCGCGAGCGCTCGGCGAGTACCGACTGCGTCACGTCGCGGGCGATCGTCGAGGCGCCGATCACGCGCTCGGCGCCATCGCGGACGGGCGACACGGTGATCTGGACGTCGACGAGGCTGCCGTCGCGCCGGCGCCGGCGCGTCTCGAGGCGCTCGACCGTGCGCCCGGCGGCGATCTCCGTGCTGATCGCGTCGACCTCGCCGATGCGGTCGGCCGGTTGCAGGAGCGCGATCGACTGCGCCAGCGCGTCGTCGGAGCCGTAGCCGTAGAGGCGCTCGGCGCCTCGGTTCCACGTGAGGATCCGGCCGTCGAGATCGGTCGCGACGACGGCGTCCTCGGCGAACTCGACGACCGCGCGGTAGCGGCCGAGGTGGGCCTCGGCCGCCTTCTGGGAGGTGATGTCGCGGATCTGCGCGACGAGGTGCACCGGCGCGCCGTCATCGTCGCGGACGAGTGACACGTGCAGCTCGATCCAGACGAGCGCGCCGGAGGCGTGGACGCAGCGCTTCTCCACGGCGTAGGACGACGTCTCGCCGGCGATCAGCCCGCGCAGCCGCTCGGCGTCGTCGTCGAGGTCGTCGGGGTGGGTGATCTCCTGGAAGCTGCGCGCGAGCAGGTCCGCCTCCTCATGGCCGACGATCTCGCAGAGCGAGCGGTTGACGCGTTTGAAGGTCCCGTCGAGGCCGACCAGCGCCATGCCGATCGGAGCGTTCTCGAAGGCCGTGCGGAAGAGCCGCTCGGCGTTGTGCAGGGCGCGCTCGCCCGAGTCGCGGGCGCGATGGCCGTCGCGCGCGCGCCCGCGACGGCCCAGGCCGCCGTTGACAGCGTTCATCACGAGGTTGATGTGCCAGGCCACGTGACTGCATCGACGCCCGCCGCGCCGCGGGTTAGCAGTTGGGCAGGCTCGGGCCGTCAGCGGTTGATTTTCGGGCTACGCGTCGGCGACGGGAGGTTTCAGCGGGCCACTCGGGAGGTCCCCGGCGCAGCGCGCGGCGGCGGCGTTCTCCTCCTTGACGGCGGCCCAGATCTCCTCGCGGTACACCGGCGTCGCCTTCGGCGCCTCGATGCCGATGCGCACCGTGCTGCCGCTGACCTCCTGGACGTGCAGGACGATGTCGTCGCCGATGACGATCCGCTCGCCGACGCGGCGGGTGATGCTGAGCACGGTTCCTCCCTGGATCCGGTGTCCGCGATGTGAGCTGCAAGCCTATCCGCGGCGCACCACGCGCCGGGCGCCGCCGAGGACCCTAGGCGGGGGCGGCGTCCGCCTCGCCTGCCGCGAACAGCGGCACGCGGACGTCGGCGTCGGGTGCGTCGTTGATGACCTGGAAGGCCTCGGGGCCGTCCGGGCCCGCGGTCACGACGATCGGCGCGCGGAGGTTCACGGTGAAGTCCTCGACGCGCTCGGTCGCGCGTACGGTGACCCAGACGTCGGTCGGCGCGTCGCCGGCGAGCCCGATCGAGGCGGCTTCGACGTCGGACAGCACGACCTCGTAGCCCGGGAAGAACGACCAGGGGCGGGTGACCGGCAGCGCGAGGTCCGGGTCCTCGATCGAGTGCAGCCAGGAGAACGGGCTGTCGGCGTCGGTGCTCAGCAGGGCATAGCGCGAGCCGCCGAGGCCGATGAGCCCGCGGGGAAAGGACAGCACGGCATCGGCCTCGATCTCGAGCGTGCCGAAGCGGGTGCTCTCTACGGTCAGGGACATGTGGATGAGGCTCCTCGGGGCCGTTAGCGCAGGAAGTCCAGCAGGGAAGATTGCACGATGCCGGCGCCCGCCCTGAGCGCCGACTGGTAGACGGACTGCTGCATCGAGTAGTCGATGAGCGTGGCCGACATGTCGGCGTCCTCGGTGTTCGACAGCTGCGCGCGCGAGCTCTCCTCGAGCTCGGCGAGGCGGCTGCCGGCCGCCGACAGCCGGTTGGCGACGGCGCCCACCTGCGCGCGCGCCCCGAGCAGCGTGTCGAACGCGCGGTCGATCGCGACGACGTCGCTGCCGCCGAGCGCGGCCTGGTCTGCGGCCGTGCCGCCGCGCAGGTGGGCGGAGATGTCGCGCAGGACGCTGAGCATCTTGCCGTCGCCGCCGCCGCTGCCGAGGACGTCGGCGGCGCGCACGTTGACGGCGACCGTCACGCCGGGGCCGATCGAGCGCAGGATGTCGCCACCGTCGCCGGCGTAGGCGTCCGAGCCGGTCGCGTAGGGCTTGACGTCCGTGGCCGTGCCGGCGAAGACCGAGCGCCCGCCCTGCGCCGCGTTGGCCTCCTGCTTGGCGGCCTCGATGAGCTGGTCGATCTCGTCGGCGATCATCCCGCGGTCGGCCGGGCTCGCGGTGGCGTTGGCGCCGCGCACGAGCAGCTCGCGAGCGCGCTGGACGACGTCCGTCAGCGAGCCGAGCGCGGTGTCGCTCGCCGACGTCCAGGCCTGCGCGTCGGAGATGTTGCGCTGGTACTGCGTCAGCCCCTCGACCTCGGTGCGCAGGCCCAGCGCCCTGCCGACGGCGAACGGGTCGTCGGACGGGCGCGTGAGCTCCTTGCCGGTCGACAGCTTGCGCTGCGTCTGCGCGACGCGCGACGCGACGTCGTTGAGGTCGGTGATGATCCCGCGGGAGATCATCGAGCTCGTGATGCGGGGGGAGCTCATCGCTACAGCCCGACCCGGCCGGTGCGGTTGATGAGCGTGTCGAGCATCGCGTCCGTCGTCGACATGGCGCGGGCGGCGGCCTGGTAGCCGCGCTGGAAGCGGATGAGGTTCGTCATCTCCTCGTCGAGCGAGACGCCCGCCGTGCTCTGGCGGCGGTCGGAGATCGACTCCGACAAGGCGCGCGCGTTCTGCGTCGTGCGCCGCGCGTCGGCGACCTCGGTGCCGATCCGCGTGACGAAGCGCGAGTAGAGGTCGTCGGCCCCGCCGGTCGCGCCGCGCAGCTCGGAGAGCGCGAGCGCCGCGCTGTTGTCGCTCGCGGCGCCGGAGCCCGCCTTGACGGTGGCGGCGGTCACGACGGGGTTGACCGACAGCGTCGCGGTCAGCGCGTCGTAGGCGAAGAAGTCGGTGCCCGCGGCCGGGTTGTAGATCGCGTTGACCTGCGTCGTCAGCGTCTGCGCGACGGCCGCGAGATCGGCGCGGAAGGAGGCGATCGTGCCGGTCGGCGAGCTGAGGTCGGTGAGCGCGCCGAGCTTGCCGCCGGGGTTCGCCGACATCGCGGGCGGCGGCCACGTCAGGGCGGAGCCGGCGACGAGCGGGGCGCCGGCACCGCCGACGGTCACGTTGATCGAGCCGGCGCCGTCGTCGGCGACCGACACCTGCGCGAGGCCGGAGAGCTGGTCGAGCAGGACGTCGCGGCGGTCGAGCAGGTCGTTGGGATCGCCGCCGACGCGCTGCGCGTCGCGGATCGCGCCGTTCAGACCGGCGAGCTCCTTGCCGATCTGCTGCAGCTGCCCGCCGCTGCCCGTGATCGAGCCGAGCTCGGCGCCGGCCTGCGAGGCGACCGTCTGCAGCCCCTTGTCGAGCGCGTTGATCGAGCTGACGAGCGTCTTGGCGTCGGAGATCAGCGCCTGCTTGGCGGCGCCGCTGTCGGGCGCGTTGGACAGGTCCGCCCACTTGCCCCAGAAGCTGTTCAGGCGCGCGGCGAGCCCGTTGTCGCTCGGCTCGGAGAGGCGCAGTTCGGCCTGGTCGAGGCCGTCGGCGCGGGCCGCACCGTCGCCGACCTGCATGTTCTGCGCGCGGAACTGGAGGTCGAGGAAACTGTCGCGGATGCGCTTGTAGGCGATGACGTCGACGCCGGTGCCGAGGCGGGCGCCCGTCGGCATCGCGAGCGCGTCGGTCGCCTGCAGCTGGGCCTCCTGGCGCGAGTAGCCCGGCGTGTTGGCGTTGGCGACGTTGTGCGACGTGACGTCGAGCGCACGCTGCTCGGCGAGCAGCCCGCGCAGCGACGTGTGCAGCCCCATGAAGGTCGAGATCGGCACGGGTTCAGGCCTCCAGATCCAGCACGTGCAGCGCCGTGCGGTTGCTCGGGGATGCCATTCCCGCCCGCCCATTGCGGCCGGGCGGGCGATAGCCGGGATTCTCGGCGCCGCCGCCGAGCATCCGCGTGAGGTGTTCGAGGAACGAGAGCTCCTGGCGCATCAGCGCGCGGTTGATCGAGTGCTCGCGCTCGACCTCGCCGAGCAGGCCGCGCAGCTCGGCGCTGCGGGTGCGCGCGTCGTCGGCGTCGTGCTCGCCCATGAGCCCCGTGAGCTCGCTGAGGGTGACCGTCTCGGCGGGGATGCCGAGCGCGCCCCCGGCACGCCAGAGCAGCTCCGTGCGCTCGCTCTCCAGCCGCCCGCGCGCGGCCATCTCGCTCTGGATGTCGGTCATCGTCGCGAGGACGCCGTCGACGTCGCGCCGGCGGATCGCGCCGCTCTGGCGCAGGATCTGGGCCAGCAGCCGGCGCGCGGAGCTCAGCTGTGCGTCGAGGTGCTCGAGGACGTCGGCGGAGATCGGGGTCGCGTAGCCCACGGTCACCGGCCACCCGTCTTCAGCGCGCGGTACAGGTCGTGGGCGAGCCCGATGCCGCCGCCGGCGCTGAGCGCGTCGGCCATCGTGTCGGGCAGCATGTCGCGGTGGGTCTTCGTCGCGGCCGTGGCGTCGTCGTCCTCGCCCGGGACCGTCGCCTGCATGGCCTTCGTCAGCTGGCCGAGCAGGACGCGCTCGAACGCGAGCGCCGTGCGGTAGTCCTTCTCGGCGGCTGCGCCACCGGCGCGGACGTCGGCCGGGAGCACCGTGCCGGGGGGCAGCGGCGCGAGCTCGATCGGCGTCGTCACGTCTTCAGCCCGTTGGCGATCTGGAGCATCTGGTCCTGCGTCTTGACCGCCTGGCTGGCCATCTGGAAGCTGCGCTGGGCGTCCATGAGATCGACCATCGCGTCGGCGATGTCGACGTTGGATGCCTCCAGCGCGCCCTGCGCAAGCGTCGTGCCGGTCCCCGCCACGCGCGGCGGCCCGCTCCGGGCGTTCGTCGTGTAGACGCCGTTGCCCGCGTCGTCCAGCGCGGCCGGCGCGACGACGTTCACGAGCGCCATGCGGCCGATCGGCGTCCCCTTCGGCGAGTGCAGCGTCCCGTCGGGCTGGATCACGACCTCCTTCGCGGCGACGCCGGCCGGCAGCGTCACGGGCGGCTGCAGGAGCGCGCCCGAGGAGGTCGTCAGGCGCCCGCGCGCGTCGACGTGCAGCGAGCCGTCGCGGGTCAGGCCGGTGCGGCCGTCGGGGAGCTTGACCTGGAGGTAGCCGTCGCCCTGGATGGCGACGTCGAGCGGCTGGTCGGTCGCGCGCAGCGCGCCCTGCCCCGTGCCGCGGCCCGCCGACGTGACGGCGACGCCGGCGCCGGCGACGACGCCCTGCGCGACGCCCGCGCCGGGCGCGGACGAGACGAGGTCACCGAACGCGACGCGCTCGTGCTTGTAGCCCGTGGTGTTGACGTTCGCGATGTCGTTGGACAGCGCGTTCATCCGCTGCTGCTGGGCGGCCATGCCGGTCGCGGCGGCCTTCAGTCCTTCGAGCATCAGCGATCGCTCCCGACCTGGTTGGCGGCCTTCGCGAGGGTCGCGTCGATCGTCGTGATGACGCGCTGGCCGGACTCGAAGGCGCGCAGCGACCCGAGCATCTCGACCATCGTGTGGACGGGGTCGACGGCGCTGCCCTCCAGCGCGCCCGGGCGGACGGTGCCCGCGGGGGCGCCGGCGGCGGTGCCGGTGAACAGCGTGTCGCCCTGGCGGCGCGGGTTCGTCAGCGCGACGACGCCGATCGCCGCGGGGGCGACGCGGCCGTCGGCGCCGATCCGGACGGGCGCCCCGCCGGGGCCGAGGACGTCGTCGCCGGCGGCGGTGACGAGCGTCCCGCGCGCGGAGGCCGAGAACTGGCCGTCGCGGGTGTAGCGCACGCCGGCGGCGGTCCTGACGGGGAAGAAGCCGTCGCCCTCGACGGCGAAGTCCAGCGGCTCGCCGGTGTCGCGCAGCGGCCCGGGGCTCGTGTCGGTCACCTGCTCGTCGATCCGCGTCCCGAGGCCGAGCGCGCCGATCGTGGCGCCCGAGCGCGTGTCGTGCAGCAGCATCTCGCCGAAGCTCCTGCTCGCGACGCGGTCGGGCTTGTAGCCCGGCGTCGACGCGTTCGCGAGGTCGTGGGCGATGAGGTCCTGGCGCGCCTGTTCGGCGAGCATCCCGGATGCGGCGATGTAGAGACCACGCTCCATAGGCGAGGGTGATCGGCGGCGACCGGTCATGCTTGAGCGATGGACATGTTGCGCGTCGAGGCGGCGCTCCTGCGAGCCGTCCTCCCGGACCTCGTCCTGCGCGAGGGGATGCGCGTCGTCGCGAGCGTCGCCGAGCGCGCCGGCCAGAAGGGCATCATCGTCCTCGCGGGCACGCCGCTGGCGGCGCAGCTGCCCGACGACGTGCAGGTCGGCGACGTCCTGCGGCTCGTCGTCGCCGAGTCCAGCGGGGACCGCGTCGTCCTGCGGATCGCCGACCAGGGCGCCGCCGCGCCGCTGCCGCCGCCGGCCGCGGTGGCGGTCCCGCTGCCCGGCGGCGCGCAGGCCCGGGTCCTCGTCGACGAGCGCGACGGCGCGGGTGCCGGCGCGCCCCGCGAGCAGCACGAGCTGCGCCTGACGTACGCGTCGGCGACGCTCGGGCGCCTGGAGCTGCACCTCGCGCTCGCCGGGGGCGAGGCGCTGCGCGTCAACGTCCGCGCCCGCGCCGGGGAGTCCTTCGAGCGCGCCGAGCGCCATGCCGGCGAGCTCGCGCAGGCGCTCGGGGCGGCGACCGGCAAGCCGGCGCAGGTCACCGTCAGCCCGCGCCACGACCCGCTCGACGTCTATGCCTGAGCAGCCTCCGCGCGCGCGCCGCGCCGCCGCCCTGCGCTACGACGCGGGCGCCGACGCCGCCCCGCGCGTCGTCGCGTCCGGGCGCGGGCTCGTCGCCGAGCGGATCATCGCCGAGGCGCGTGCCGCCGGCGTGCCGGTGCGCGACGACGCCGCGCTGGCCGAGGCGCTCGCGGGGCTCGACCTCGGCGCGAACGTGCCCGAGGAGCTCTACCGCGCGGTCGCCGAGACGCTCGCCTGGGCCTACAGGCTCGAGTCGCGCGGCAGTTGACGCCGCGCCCTGTGGTCGTAGCAGCGCTGCGACGAACGTCCGAACCGCTCGGCGGCCGGGGCCGGACGATCGTCGTGCGGTTCGTGCGTGAACCCTCACGGCGGTCGGCGACGTCACCTCTGGCGCCGGAACGCGCAGTACTCCAGATTCTGGCTCTCAGGTTCCGGCGCCCAACCGCGCCGCTCGCACAGGGGGTCTCGCATGGCTGTTCGGCTCAACAGGTGGCACACGACCGCATCGCGCCGCGCCCGCGCGCGCCGCGGCGTCCTGCTCGCCGCACTGGCGCTCATCGTCGCCTCCGGCGGCGCGCTCATGGCGGGTGCCGCCGTGCCGACGGCGCCGAGCAACATCCTCATCTTCTCCGACCGCGACTTCGTGTCGGTCGAGGGATTCGCCGACCACGCCGGTGAGACGGCGACGCTCGAGATCACCCGTGCCGGCAACGTCATCGGCTCCGCGCAGGCGCAGGTGTCCGGCGCCACGGTGGCCTTCGAGGTCAACCATCCCGGCGGGGTCTGCTGGGGCAACGGCACGTCCCTGAAGGTCACCCCCGACATCCGGCCCGGCGACAAGGCGACCGTGAGCTTCGGCGCCACCTCCGCGGGCGACGCCACGGTGCAGGACGCCTTCGCCGAGAAGGTCGCCTACGACCCGGCGAGCCCCGCGAAGGTCGTCGTCACCGGCCGCGTGAACCTCGCCGCCGGGATCGACCCGGCCAACGTCGAGCAGCGGATCGTCAACCCCGACCTCGTCGCCCTGATCGGCAAGCGCGACGTGCGCGCCGTGCCCGGGGCGCTCACGCCGGCGAAGACCGGCGGCTACAGCTCGGGCCTGGACATCCCGGCCGGCGGGACGACCTTCACCGCGACGTACGTCTTCGACGACGCCGCCGTCGCGAAGACCGTCGCCGACGGCGGTGGCGCACGGCTGCTGACGTGGCAGGTGACCGACGCCGCCGGCAACCGCCAGGGCGTGACGATCGCCGAGCTCGGCGAAGTCGGCGGCCCGGGCATCGGCGGCTGTCCGGCGGGCCCGGCCGACCTCACCCCGCCGGCGGGCACCGCGTCCGTCACCCGCTCGGCCGACGGGACGTCGCTGGCGGTCGACTGGACGGCGGTCACGGCGCAGCCCGGCTCGACGCCGGTCTCCGGCTACAGCGTCACCGCGATCGCCGGGAGCGCCTCGGCGGCGGGCCTGCGGCAGGCGCCCGGTCTGCGCACGACGACCGCCACGACGAAGGCGACGATCGACAACCTCGACGCGGCCGAGAGCTACACCGTCGAGGTCCGTGCCGTGGCAGGGTCGCGGCTCGGCGATCCGTTCATCCTGGGCACCGTCGACGTGACCCCGCCGACGCTCACGGCCGACCCGGCGCCCAACGGCGACACCGCGGTGAGCGCGACGTCGGTGACGCTTGCGAGCGACGGGCAGGCCTACTACACGACCGACGGCTCCCCGGCGATCAGCGGCGACACGCCGTCGGATACGGCCAGGTCGTACACCGACCCGATCGCGATCACCGAGCGCACCGTCCTGCACGCGGCCGCCTTCGACGACGCGGGCAACCACACGCAGCTCGACGGCGTCTACGAGCCGCCGAACGCCGCGCCGCCGGTGGACGTCCCGGCGGCTCCCGCCGGCCTTGCCGGCAAGGCGGGCGAGGGCAGGGTCGCGCTCACGTGGGACGCGGGCGGCCCATCGGTGACGGGCTACCGCGTGCAGACCTACGACGCGGCGGGAGCCAAGCTCGGCACGCCGACGCCGGCGACGGACGCCGCCGCGACGATCGGCGGGCTGACGCCGGGCGAGGCGTACTCGTTCACCGTCGCGGCGAAGAACGCGAACGGGTTCGGCGACGAGTCGGCCAAGGCCGGTCCCTACAGGCCGACCGACGCCATCTCGATCACGACGGCGCGCTGGAAGGCCGGCGACTTCCGGATCACCGGCAGCGGCAACGTCGCGGGGGCGACGGTCAGCGTCCGCGCCGGTTCGCCGACGGCGCCGGCGCTCGGCAGTGCGACGGTCGGCAACATCGTCGCGCCGGCCACCACCGGGCCGTACGACATCCGGCTGCGCAACGGCGCGGCACCGGCCACGCGGCCGCCGACGATCTACGTCACGTCCGACAAGGGCGCCGTCGCCGGGCCGTTCACGGTCCAGTAGCTCAGCGCCGCCGCGCGCGCCTCGGCCGGCTCTCGGGGGCCGGGGCGCGCGGGCGGGCTCGCTGGCAGGTCAGGCGACCTCGCGCAGCAGATCGGCGTCGTCGGCCAGCGCGCGGCGCAGCGCCTTCTTCAGCTCGCCGTGGATCTGGCAGACGCGGCTCTCCGAGACGCCGAGCACCTCGCCGATCTCGCGCAGCGTGAGGTTCTTGACGTACAGCAGGACCGCGACCTCGCGCTCGCGGCGGCCGAGGTTCGCGAAGGCGCGGCGGAAGTGCTCCTTGGCCTCGGTCTTGGCGGCCTCGCGCAGCGGGTCGGCGTCGGGGTCGTCGCTGGCGATGACGTCGATGCGCTCGACGCTGCCGCCGTCGTGGGCGAGCACGAGCGTGTTCAGCGACGTCACGTCGGAGGTCACGAGGTCGCGCTGGCGCGCGCGCAGCTCGGGCAGCGTCATGTTCAGCGCGTCGGCGAGCTCGGCGTCGTCGGGCGAGCGGCCGTGGATCGAGCGGAACTCGGTCTGGACGCGGCGCATGTCGCGCTCCCAGCGGCGCAGCGAGCGCGGCGCCCAGTCGCCGCGCCGCAGCTCGTCGATGACCGCGCCGTGGATGCGCGTCCAGACGAACTGCTCGAGCGTCGCGCCCTTCGCGGGGTCATAGCGGTCCAGCGACTTGATCAGCGCCTCGAGGCCGGCGCTGACGAGGTCGTCGACCTCGCAGCTGGCGGGCAGCTCGCCGATCTTGCGGTAGACGATGAACTTCACCAGCGGCGCGTACGTCAGCACGAGGCGATCGCGCAGCCGCGGATCACCGCTGCGCTGGTACTCGTGCCACAGCGCCATCGCGTCGTCGGATTCCATCCAACGACGCGGGGCGGCTGAAGCGCGGCGGCCGGCGGGGGCGGAGTTGCGGGGGCGGATCGTGTGGACGGACATGGCGCTCTTATCGCGCCGGCCGGTCGGCACCGCGAGCCGGCGGCAGGATTTCCGGGCGCTGCGCGGCCCGGTGAGTAGGTTCACCGGCGCGATGGGTAGGTTTGCCGCGGGCGCCACCGGGCCGTTCGTCCAGATACGTCGATCCCGCGGCCCGGCACAGCGGCCGTCAGGCGGTCGGATCGAGCGTCACCTTGCCGGTCGTGCGGCGCTCGGCGAGGTCCGTCTGCGCCTGCGCGGCCTGCGCCAGGGGGTACGCCGGACCGGTCACGACGCGCAGCTCGCCCCGGCGCACGCGGTCGAAGAGGTCCGCGAGCGCCGCGTCGATCATCGTCGGGCGCCCGATGCAGTGCATGAGCCAGAAGCCGACGACGGCGCGCGAGCGGCGCATGAGGTCGCCGCTGCGGACGGTGTTGTTCTCGCCCGACGCGATGCCGTAGGTCACGAGCCGCCCGAACGGGGCGAGTGCCGCGAGCGACGCGTCGAAGACCGCGCCGCCGGCCATCTCGAAGACGACGTCCACCGGCGCGCCGAGGTTCGCCTCGACGAGGCGCTCCTTCAGGCCCTCGGCCGCGCCGTCGATCGCGACGTCGGCGCCGAGCGCCAGCGCGAGGTCGCGCTTGTCCTGCGTCGAAGCCGTCGCGATGACGCGGCCCGCGCCCATCGGGCGCCCGAGCTGGACGGCGAGCGAGCCGACGCCGCCGGCCGCCGAGTGCACGACGACGCTCTCGCCCGCGGCCACGCGCCCGCACGTGCGGTAGAGGTGCCAGGCCGTCAGGCCCTGCAGCACGAGCGCGAGTGCCGTCTCGTCGCTGACGCCCGCCGGGATCGGGAACGTCAGCGCGGCGGGCGCGGTCGCGTACTCGGCGTAGCCGCCGCTGCCGTTGAGCGCGACGACCCGTTCGCCGGTGTCCTCGCGCACGCCCGCGACCTCCGAGCCGGGCACGAGCGGCAGCTCGTCCTTGGCGAGGTACGTGTTCGTCCGGCGGTGCATGTCGGAGAAGTTCAGCCCCGCGCGGGCGACGCGGATGAGCACCTCGCCGTCGGCCGGATCGGGGATCGGCAGCTCGACGAGCTTCAGCACCTCGGGCCCGCCGTACTCGTGCATCTGGATCGCGCGCATGAGTGCCCGAGGATAGTTCCCGTTAGGGTCCCGCCGCATGAGCCTCACTGTCGTCGGATCAATCGCGTTTGACGCCGTTCAGACGCCGCATGGCGGTCGCGAGCGCATGCTCGGCGGCGCCGCCGTCCATTTCTCGCTCGCCGCGTCGTTCTTCGACGAGGTCCGCGTCGTCGGTCCGGTCGGCGACGACTTCGGCGAGGACGAGTACGCCGTCCTGCGCGGGCGAGGCGTCAACACCGACGACATCGAGCACGTCGAAGGCGGCAAGACGTTCTTCTGGAGCGGGGTCTACGGCGAGAACATGAACTCGCGCGAGACGCTCGAGACCGACCTCAACGTCTTCGAGACCTTCGACCCCAAGCTCTCGCAGGCGTCCAAGGACGCCGACGTCCTGTTCCTCGCGAACATCCTGCCCGCGCTGCAGCTCAACGTCCGCCGCCAGTGCGAGCAGGCGCGCTTCGTCGCCCTGGACTCCATGGACCTGTGGATCAACATCGCGCGCGACGCGCTCGTCGACGCGATCGCCGCGGTCGACTGCGTCATCCTCAACGACTCCGAGGTCGAGCTCTTCACGGGCGAGCGCGAGGTCGTCGCCGGCGCGCGTCGGATCATGGAGCACGGCCCCTCGGCGATGGTCGTCAAGCTCGGCAAGTACGGCGCCGCGCTCGTGACGCCCGAGGACTCCTTCTGGGTGCCCGCCTTCCCCGTCGGGTTCGTCGCCGACCCGACCGGCGCCGGCGACTCCTTCGCGGGCGGCTTCGTCGGCTGTATCGCCGCGCACGAGGGCGAGATCACGGCCGACGTCCTGAAGCTCGCGATGGCCTATGGCACGGCGATCGCGTCCTACAACGTCGAGGAGTTCGGCACCGAGCGCGTCGCGCGGCTGACCGTCGAGGAGATCGTCGGGCGCGTCGAGGAGCTGCAGCGGATCACGTCGTTCGACGCGTCCGACGTCGCCCTGCGCACCTGAGTCGCGGGCGGGCGGGCCGAACACGACGACGGGGCCCCCCGCTGAGGGCCCCGCCGGCGACTGCCCGGCAACCCCTGCTGGGCTGCCGACCCAGAACGCGTCCCGACCCGGGACGCGTCCGAAGGACTCGCGCTACTGGATGACCCCTTCGGTCGCCTCCGCGCTGCGGATCACGGGCCTGGCGCGCGGCCGCTCAAACGACGGGTCTTGGCGCCCTGCGGGCAGATCTGACGTGCGCTCGGCCCCGGCGGCGGGTATGTTTGCCGCGAATGAGCGCGACCTTCATCTTCCTCATGGTCGCCCTGAAGATCCCGATCTGCGGGCTGCTGTACATCGTGTGGTGGGCGATTCACGCCGAGGTCGAACCCGACCTCGCGACCGGCGACGACGGCGGCACGAAGAAGCCGCGCGAGCCGCGCCCGCGCCATCCGCACCCCCGCCCGGCCCTGCCCCGCACGCCGCGGCGCGGTGGCCCGCACGGCGGCGGTGCGGTCGCAGCGCCGCCGCGCACGCGCACGGTCCTCGCCCGCGCGCGCCGCGTCGAGCGTTAGCCGCCGTCCGCGCTTAGACTCCGCAGCGCATGAGCGCGCTGAGCTCCGTCCTGTCCGACGGCACGATCCTGCGCCTCGTCGACGAGGGGCGCATCCGGATCGATCCCTGGGACGCGGGCATGGTGCAGCCGGCCAGCGTCGATCTGCGCCTCGGCAACACGTTCCGCGTGTTCCACAACCACCGCGCGGCGGCGATCGACCTCGCCCAGCCGCCGACCGACCTCACCGAGCAGATCGCGATCACCGACGACGAGCCGTTCGTCGTGCATCCGGGCGAGTTCTGCCTCGGGCGCACGCTGGAGTGGGTCGAGCTGCCCGACGACGTCGTGGCGCGGATCGAGGGCAAGTCGAGCCTCGGCCGCCTCGGGCTGATCGTCCACGCCACGGCGGGCTTCGTCGATCCCGGCTGGAAGGGCACGCTGACGCTCGAGATCACGAACCTCACGCGCGTCCCGATCAAGCTCTGGGCCGGCAAGCCGATCGCCCAGCTCTCGTTCATGGCGCTCGACGCGCCCGCGCTGCGCCCCTACGGGCATCCCGAGCTGGGCAGCCACTACCACGGCCAGGTCGAGGCGACCGAGAGCCGCTACGAGGGCGGACCGGCAGCCCGCCCCGTGCGATAAGGTCGCGCCGCCATGATCATGAGCGTCATCCTCGCCGCCGCCGAAGCGGTCGAGCACGAGAAGTCCGAGCTGCCGTTCTTCCTCGCCGGCGGGCTGCTGGCGGCGTTCGCCGTGGTCATCAGCATCGTCGGCTTCAAGAAGCCCGACTTCCCGTCGGATCCGGGTACCGCGCGCGGCGTGATGGCGCTCTCCGTCACGCTCGTGCTGGCAGCGATGATCTCCATCGTCTATGTCTCCGCCTGACGAGGACGACGGCTACGCCATCAGCTACAAGGTGCTCGAGCGGGGCACCCCGGTGATCGACTGCGACGGCGGCGAGATCGGCACCGTGCACCAGGTCCTCGAGAACGAGGCGGAGCACATCTTCGACGGGCTCGTCATCAAGACGCCGGGCGGCGAGCGCTTCGTCGACGCCCCCGAGGTGGCTCGGATCGCCGAGCGCAGGGTCACGCTGACGCTCGACGCGGAGGGGGCCGCAGCCCTGCCCGAGCGCGACTCCAAGGGCGCCCCGACGTTCCGCGCGAACACCCGCGGCGGGCGCCTCAGCCGCTATTTCGGCGGCGGCTGGAAGCGCGACTGACGCTTCTTCGCGAAAACTTCACGGGCCGATGACGCTTGAACAGACGCGCTGGGGTGCATAATCGGTGGACGTGAGTGCCTCCAAGGAGACCCAGGACACCAGCTCGAGCGCCCCTGCGAGCAACGGAGCGGAGCGGCGCGCCGGCGAAGAAACGCTGAGCGTCACGGACAACCGCACCGGCCGGACCTACGAAATCCCGATCACCGACGGCACCGTGAGAGCGCTGGACTTCCGCGCCATTCGCGTCGCCGAGGACGACTTCGGCCTCATGACGTACGACCCCGCGTTCATGAACACGGCGGCCTGCAGGTCGTCGATCACGTATCTCGACGGAACCAACGGGGTGCTCGAGTACCGCGGCTACCCGATCGAGCAGCTCGCGGCCGAGTCGAGCTACCTCGAGGTCGCCTACCTGCTCGTCTACGGCGAGCTGCCGACCGCCACGGAGCTGGAGCGCTGGCAGCACGACATCACGATCCACACGTTCGTCCACGAGAACGTCAAGGAGTTCCTCGGCGGCTTCCGCCACGACGCGCACCCGATGGGGATGCTGCTCGGCGCGACCGGCGCGCTGTCGACGTTCTACCCCGACGCCAACGACATCGAGGACCCGGCCAACCGCGACATCCAGACGATCCGGATGATCTCGAAGGTCCCGACGCTCGCGGCCTTCGCCTACCGCCATGCGCAGGGCCAGCCGTACGTCTATCCGGACAACGACCTCGCGTACTCGGGCAACTTCCTGAACATGATGTACAAGATGACCGAGCTGAAGTACGAGCCCGATCCGCGGCTGGAGCGGGCGCTCGACATCCTCTTCATCCTCCACGCCGACCACGAGCAGAACTGCTCGACGAGCGCCGTGCGCTCGGTCGGCTCGGCGAAGCCCGACCCCTACTCGGCGGTCGCCGCCGGCATCGCCGCGCTCTACGGCCCGCTGCACGGCGGCGCCAACGAGGCCGTCCTGCGGATGCTGCATCGCATCGAGCGCCGGGAGAACATCCCGGACTTCGTGAAGGGCGTGAAAGAGGGCAAGGAGCGCCTCATGGGCTTCGGGCACCGGGTCTACAAGAACTACGACCCGCGCGCGCGGATCATCAAGAAGGCCGCCGAGGACGTCTTCGAGGTCGTCGGGCGCAACCCGCTGCTCGACATCGCTCTCGAGCTCGAGGCGATCGCGCTCGAGGACGACTACTTCATCTCCCGCAAGCTCTACCCGAACGTCGACTTCTACTCGGGTCTCATCTACCAGGCGATGCGCCTGCCGGTCGCGATGTTCCCCGTGATGTTCGCGATCGGGCGCACGAGCGGCTGGATCGCCCAGTGGCGCGAGATGGTCGAGGACCCGGAGCAGAAGATCTCGCGGCCGCGCCAGATCTACACCGGCGAGCGCCAGCGGGACTACGTCCCGATCGACCAGCGCTGAGCCCGCTGCTCCACGAACTGCCCGACGGGACGCGCCTGCGTCTGCGCTTCATCGTGCCGGCCGACAAGGCGCTGCTGGTCCGCGGCATGGGCGAGCTCTCGGCGCAGTCGCGCCACCAGCGCTTCTTCGTGCCCAAGGCGCGCCTGACCGACGACGAGTTGCGTCACTTCACCGAGATCGACGGCCGTGACCACGTGGCGATCGTCGCGGTGCCCGAGCTCGACCCCGGCAGCTTCGCCGGCGTCGCGCGCTTCATCCGCGACCCCCGGCATCCCGACGCCGCCGAGGTCGCGATCACCGTGTGCGACGCGCTGCAGGGCCAGGGCCTCGGGAGCGCGCTCGGGCTCGCGCTCGCCGACGTCGCCAAGTCACTGGGCGTCCAGCGCTTCACCGCCTCGTTGCTGGGCACGAACCTCGCCGCGCACCGCGTGTTCCATGCGATCTCGCAGCGCATCCAGACCGAGTACTCCTCGGGGATCGCCGATCTCGTCGTCGAGCTCGAGACGCGCGAGCACCCGATCGTCCCGGGGTCGCTCGCGGCGTAGGAGGTCCCGCGGCGGCGGCTGGAGGGAGCACTAGGATCGGCGCCGCATGTCCTACAAGGTGACGATCCGTGTCGGCCCGCGGGTGACACACGAGCGCGTGCCGACGCTCCCCGACGCCGTCGACGTCCTCGAGCTGCGCCTGACGGCGCTCGGCCCCGAGATCCGCCGCGGCACCGTCCGCGCGTTCCGCCGCGAGCTCGCGCCGGTCGACCAGGTCGCCGCGCGCGGCGAGATCTCGGGCCCCGGCCGCCTGGCCCCGCGCGTCCAGGCGGGCGCGGACGTCCGCGGCGACGGCTCGATCGAGGTCTACCGCGGGAAGGTCCACCGCGAGGTCGTCGCGCTCGAGCGCGGCGAGGGGGCGTTCGACGGCCTGCGCCGGGTGCTGGAGGCCTGAGCGGTCTCGGCGCCGATACGATCGTCTACGTCGCCCAGCGGAAGCCGGTGGCCTCGGGGCTCGGCGCGAGCGGGCTGGCGGGCAGGCCGCCCGGCGGGTCGTCCTGGTTGTAGGCGCTGGGCGCGACGTCGTTGGGCGCGTCGGCGTGAAACAGCGCGGCGAGCAGCTCGATCTGCCCGCGGCCCACGCCCAGCTCGCCCATGCCACCGCCGTACATCGGCCGCTGCTCGCGCGCGCAGCGCGCGTAGACCGCCAGCAGCGCGCGCAGGCTGCCGATCCGCGACGGCTTGACGTTCACGACCCGCGCGGCGAGCGGCGTCGCGCCGATGTCGTGGGCGCTGTGGATCGGCGCGTCGTACGACACGCGCTCGAGGTGATCGCCGAGCCGCTGCGCGATCTCGGGCAGGTCGTGCGGGTCCTCCAGGCAGGCGTCCGGGAACGCGGCGAGCACGCGGTCATACAGCGCAGCCAGCGCCTGCGGATCCTCGACCTCGATGCCGTAGTGGCCCTTGAAGTCGATCGTGTCGATCGCGCCGGTCGCCGCGACCTCGTCGACGAGCGCGGGTGCCCACGTCGTCTCCGCGTCGAGCTTGAAGCGCACGCCGGGGGCGCGGGCCAGGCGCCGGCGCAGCGGGGTGATCGAGGGCTCCTTGCCGAGGCCGAGCGAGTTGACGAAGCGCACCGCCTGTGGCTCCAGCCCGAGCACGTCGTGCAGCGAGCGGCCGGCCTGGCGCAGCGCGAGGTCCAGCGCCGCCGACTCGAAGGCCCAGTTGCGATAGTGCTGCGCCGCCGCCCACTCGGGCGGCTGCGGCCACAGCGAGAGCGTCGCGAGATGCTCGCAGAAGCCGGCCAGCGTCCACTCGCCCGCGAGCGCCAGCGCCGGCCGCGTCTCGTGCAGCGTGCTGCCGTCCTCCCGGAACGCCGAGATGTCCTCGCCGAGCCCGTCTTCACCTGCGCCGAGGAGCCGCACGTGCGTCGTGATGCGCTCGGACTCGTAGGCGAGGACGGCGTGCAGGCGCTCGTACTCGCAGGCCTCGACGACAAGCGGCAGTCCCGCCAGCCGCGGCCAGAGCGACTCGCGGTCGATCGCCGGGCCCGCGGGGTTCGCCTCCGTCATCTCACGCTCCTGTACTTGAGGTGGGTCACGCCGGGCGCCTCGACGGCCCGGACCTGCTCGAGCTGCACCTCCGCGTCGCGGAGGTTGTCGAAGAGGCGAGCGCCGTCGCCGAGCAGCACCGGGACGACGTGGAGCTCGAGTTCGTCGAGCAGTCCCGCTGCCAGGTACTGCTGCGCGACGTCGGCGCCGCCCCAGAGCATGACGTCCTTGCCGCCGGCGGCCTCCTTTGCCTGTTCGAGCGCGGACGCGATTCCATCGGTGACGAAGTGGTATGTGGTCCCTCCCTCCATCTCCACGCGATCACGCGGGTGATGGGTGAGGATGAACACGGGGCAGTGGTAGGGAGGGTCGTCGCCCCACCAGCCCGTCCACTGCTCGTCGCCCCAGGCGCCACCGCCGATCGGGCCGAACATGTTGCGGCCCATCACGCCGGCGCCGAGGTTCTCGACCGCTTCCTCGAATACCCGTGCGCTCTCGTTCACCTCGCCGCCCTGCCTGCCGTGAGACCGGCGCCAGCCGGCCAGCGCAACCACCCAGTCGTGCAGCCGCTCGCCGCCCTCGCCGAGCGGGTTCTCCTCGCTCTGGTTCGGGCCGGCGACGAAACCGTCCAGCGAGATCGAGATATGACACCGCAGCTTGCTCATCGTGCCTCCTCCGCAGGGGACGCCGTTGCCAGGTTCTTCCTCAATGCATCGACCGGTCCGCCCCGGAAAACTCATCGCCGCCGCCCACCCCGTACGGCCCGCGCCGGCAGCGGCATGCCGCCCCACATCGCGCCGCCAGCTCGATCGCCTCCTCGAGCGTCATGCCGGCGCCGAGCCCGTACGCCAGCGCCGCCGCGAACGAGTCGCCGCAGCCGTAGGCGTCGACCGGCTCGCCGGGCAGCGGCGTCGCCGCCCACGTCCCGCTGCGGCCGTCGGCCGTGGAGATCCACTCGCCCCCGTCCGCGCCGCGCGTGCGCACGACGACGCGGGGCGCCGGGTCGAGCATCCCCGGCTCGTAGACCTCGCCGGGGTCGACGGCGCTGCCGACGAGCACGTCGACCGCGACGCCTGACCCCGCGAGGGCGCTCATCGCCCGCGGGGTCGCCACCAGCACGCGCGCCGCGCGCGCCGCCCGCACGGCGCCGGCGTCGCCGCCGGTGAGGTAGATCGCATCGAGGTCCGCCAGCGAATCCCAGGGCAGCGGGTCGTCGATCGCCGGCACGATCCGCTCGCCGAGCACGGTGATCGTCCGCTCGCCGGCGTCGTCGAGGAACGTGAACGTCCGCCGCTGCGGGGCCGCGCGGCGGGCCGCCCGCACCGTGACGCCGTAGACGTCGGTCAGCCGCTGGTGCGCCGACCGCGCGGCGTCGTCGTCGCCGATGGCGGTGACGAACGTCACGGCGCCCGCGAGCCTGCGCAGCTGCACCGCGGCGACCGCGCCGCCGCCGGCCGGCTCGGAGAACACGTCGCTCGCGTGGACGATCTCGCCGGCCAGCGGCACGCGCGGCACGACCGCGAAGCTCACCCACTCGACGTGGCCGACGACCCCGACGCGCGTCACGCCGCGGTCAGCCGCCGGAGGACGCGCCGCCGGGAGCGGCCGCGTGCACCTGCGGGAAGCGCTGGTTGCGGCCCTGGAACGGCACCGGGACCATGACGTTGCAGCCCGGCGTGTTCGTCGGGCCCTTCACGCCGGAGTTGTCGCAGTCGAAGCTCGGGAGCGTCAGCGAGCTCGGGTCGCGCGCGGCGTTCGGCGGGACGTACGCGTTGCCGCGGTTGTCCTTGGAGCGCGTGAGCGCCGGCAGCGACTGGCTGCCGAGCATGATGATCTGCGGCAGCACGTGGCCGTTGCTCTTGCTGCCGGGCACCGTCGCGCGGATCCCGCCGAGCGTCGCCGGCGCGATGGCGAAGAAGTCGGCGATCTTCGTCTGGTTGAGCTCGAGGTACTGCAGCACGGGGTTGAGCTGCTGCAGGAACGGGCCGGTCGAGGCGAGCGTCGGGTCCAGGCCGCGCAGCACGCGCGAGAGCGCCGGCAGGCCCGTGTCGCCGGCCGAGATGAGCGGGTCGACGTTGTCGAAGAGGTTCTCGAGGTCCGGCGACAGCCGCCGCAGCGCCGCGAGCGTCGGCTCGAGGTCGGTCAGCACCGGCTGCAGGTTGCGGATCAGCGGCTCGGTGTTCACCGAGAACGTCCGCAGCTTCGACAGCGTCTGCTTGGACTCGTCGAGGAACGTCGGAAGGATCTTGATCGAGGACGCGAGCGCGTCGCGCTGCGTCGACAGCTCGCCGAACAGCTCGGTGTTGCGCTGGACGAGCGTGGAGAGCGCCGTCTCGTTGCGGGTGATCTGCTCGAGCGTGCGCCCGCCGTTGCGGACGAGGTCGCGCAGCGCGCTGCGGCGGTCGTCGAGGACGTCGACGACGCTTCGTGCGTTCTCCGTGAACACCGGCAGGTTGCCGAGCGCGTCGGAGAGGTCGCGGCCGCGCCCGGCGCCGGCCTTGACGAGGCTCGCCTGCCACTCCCGGAACGCCTTGCGCGTCGGCTTGTCGAAGACCTGGAGGAACTCGTCGAACTCGACCGCCTGCTTGACGCGGCCGTCGGCCAAACGGCCGCCCTCCTTGATGTCGGGGGCGTTGCGGTCGCCCGGCGTGAGCTCGACGTACGTCTCGCCGAGAAGCGTCTTCTGGCGCAGGATCGCCCGCGCGTCGCGCTTGAGCGGCGCGAACCGGTTCTTCAGCTCGATCGTCGTCAGCGTCCGGTTGCCGCCGGGCGCGAGCTCCTTCTTGACGACCTTGCCGACGGAGACGCCGGCGATGCGTACGTCGGCCTGGTCGGCGAGCGTCGTCGCGTCCGTGAAGGCCACCTGGACGCGGTAGCCCTGCGGCTTGAGCGGGATCGCGCCGCCGAAGGCGAGCCAGAGGAACAGCAGCAGGCCGAAGCACGTCAGCGCGAACGCGCTGATGACGAGGATCCGGCCGGGGGTGGGCGCCGAGGTGTTCATCCGCCCGCCTTCGGGACGAGGCTGGAGATCGTCTTCAGCGTCTTCAGCGACTTCGTCGTGCTCAGCGACGTCGTCGCCGGGTTGTGGCAGACCGTCGCGAGCAGCGGCGAGAGCCCGAGCGCGAACTCGGCCGCCGGCAGGTCGTTGACGAGGCTCGTGAACGTGCTGCACGTGGCCGTGAGGAAGATCGGGCGCATCGGGCCGTTGGCGTCGTCGGTGTTCTGGAGGTTCGTCGTCTGGTGCGCGAGCCACGACAGCCAGAAGAGGTAGCCCTCCTCGCGGCCGGCCTTGTCCGGCGGCTCGGCGCCGTTGGGATTGTGGCCGAGCATGTTCGTGAAGTCGTTGAGGACCTTCCCGTCGCGGTCGAGCTCCGGGAAGGCACGCGCGAGCCCGCGGGCGGCAGGGGCGAGGTCCTTCGTGACCGGCTGCGCCTTGCGGACGAACGGCCGGATCTTCGTCCGCACGATCGGCGTCGCCTCGCGCGCGAACGGCGCGACGGCGCCGTTGACGCCGGGCAGCTGCCTGACGGCCGGCAGCAGCGCGCGGGTCGCCGGGCCGAGCTCGCCGGCGAACGGCGTCACGGCGTTGAGCGTCCTCGTCGCCTGCTGCAGCGTCGGGGCGAGCTCCGTCACCGAGCTGCGGAGGTTGGCGTCCTCGGAGGCGAACGCCCGCAGCGTCGTCGCGCCGGTGTCGACGAGCCGCGTGAGGTCCTCGGGCTTGCGCGCCAGCGTGCCGTTGACCTGCGCGAGCGACGTCACGAGGCGCCGCAGCGAGACGCGCTCCCTCGCCACCGCGTGGTTGACGCGGCTGAGATCGCGCACCGTCGGGCCGAAGCGCTCGAAGACGCGGGCGAGGTCGTTGCCACGGCCCTTCAGGCCCTCGCCGGCGCCGTTGGCCAGGAGCGTCACGTAGTCGCGCGTGCGCGCGTCGAGCGTCGAGAGGATCTCGTCGAGGTCGACGTCGGTGAGCGAGCTCTGCACCGGGATCGTGAAGCCCTCCTTCACCGGCGGCCCGTCCTTGCCCGGGAAGATCTGGACGTACATGTCCTTCAGGCCGGTCCGGGGGCGCAGCAGCGCCTTCGCGTCGCGGTGGATGAGGTCGGCGTACTTCGGCTCGATGTCCAGGCCGACGATCGCGCGGCCGTCCTTGAGCGAGACCTCGGCGATGTCGCCGATCTTCACGCCCGCGACCTGCGCCGTCTGGCCCTGCCCCGGCGTGACGGCCTGCGCGTTGTCGAGCGCGACGTTCACGCGTACCGGCTTCTCCTGCAGCAGCGGGAAGCGCAGGCGCTGCTCGTGGAGGATGTAGCCGCCGACGACGACGGCGATCGCGACCAGGCCGATGATCGCGAGGAACGGCCCGAGGTTCTTCTGGATGACGCGCTTCATCGCCCGGCCCTCGCGAGCGCCTTGTCGAGCTGCTTCGTCAGGCCGTTGTCGGCGGCGATCGAGCGGATCTCGTTGAGCGTGATCGAGCGGTCGAGGACCTTCGTGTCGCGGCCCTGGAGCTTGAGCAGGCGGCGCATGTAGTCGACCGCGACCGACTGCGCCCGCGTCCCGCGCTTGGCGCTCGCCGCGTTCGCCGTGCTGACCGCCGTCGGCGGGCCCTTCGGGATCGAGCGCAGGTCCGGCGGGTCCTGCGTCTCGCACGGGACGTCGGGCCGCAGCGGCGGCCGGTCGCGGACCGGCGGCGGGTTGTTGCCCACGACCGGATCGAACGTCGAGCCGAAGACGCCGTTGCCGAGGTTCAGCGTCTCGGCGCCGCCCGTGCCGAGGACCTTGAAGAACGGGCCGTTGGCGTCGAACGAGCGGCTCTCGCCGGCGAGGCCGGGCAGGAACTTCGCGAGGTCCTGGTACACCGGGCCGTGCGTCGGGAAGGCCTTGTCGACGATCTGGTCGTTACCGGTCGGCACGAGGACGTTCGTCGCGCAGCTCGCGAGCGCGCGCAGCTTCTCGAGGACCGAGGTGCCCGTCTTGGCGAGCTGCGTCAGCGCCGGCGTCGCGCTGCGCAGGTCGGCCGACAGGCCGCGCAGCTCGCTCGGCCGCACGAGGCCGCGCAGCTGCCTGACGAGCGGCAGCGTCGCGTCGACCGTCGGCCCGAGCGAGCGCACGCCTGGGCGGGCGCCCACGGCGAACCGGCGCACGTCCGGGAAGGCGGCGTTGAGCGCGTCGAGCGCGGGCGGGGCGGCGCGCAGTGTCGCCGGCAGCTCGCCGACCGCCGCGCTGAGCGCGCTCTGGTCGGATGCCAGCGCGCCCGCGGTCGTGTTGAAGTCGACGATCAGCGAGCGCAGCCGGCCGGGGTCGCGCTCGATCGCGCCCGCGACGGCGCCGCTGTCGCGGACGAAGTCGCCGAGGTCGCCGGGGCGCTTGCCGAGCAGCGCCTCGGAGACGATCGCGGCGAACTTGTAGGACGCGGGCTGGTACTTCAGCGAGTCGTTGAAGGCCTTCGCGCCGCCGGCGTCCTGCGCCTTGCCGACCTCGCGGAAGAGCTGCTGCAGGTTGGCGCGCGTGTCGCTCTTCAGCGCGTTGAGGACCTGCCCGAACTGGACCGCGCTGGCGGTGCGCGCGACGGGGATCGTGTCGCCGTCGCGCATCTCGCCGGCACGCGACGTGCCCGGCGACAGATCGACGAAGAAGTTGCCCTCGAGGAAGATCCGCGGCCGGATCTTCGCGCTCGCGTCGTCGTAGACCGGGCGGCCCTTGTCGAGGATCGCAAGGGTGAGCGTCGCCGACCGCGCGCCCGGGCTCGTGTGCTCGATCTTCTCGACGCGGCCGACCTCGACGCCGGCGATCCGCACGGGTGAGCGGCTGTTGATGCCGTTCGTGTCGCGCACGGCCATCTTGATCGTGTACGGGCTGTTGATGAACGGGACGTCCTTGCGGAAGCCGAGGTACGTCACGATCAGCGCGGCGACGATCAGGACGGCGCCGACGGCGAAGGGGCTGGGACCGCGGTTGCGCATCACGGCTCCACCTGCGGCGCGATGCCGTTGGGGCGCGAGGAGAACGTCTGGCCCGCGGGCACGCGCGGGCGGCCCTTGTACGTCGGGCCCTGGTTGCCCGGCGTCCGCGTGTCGACGGCGATGTTGAGGTCCGCCGGGAAGCCCTTCGCCGCGCGCGTCGGGTAGCCGCGCTGGCCGGCCTCGCAGTCGGCGTTGCCCTGGGAGTCGACTGCCGCGTTGTAGATCTGGTCGTGCAGCGCGGCGGCGTCGCCGGCGAGCGCATGCGTGGCGGGGTCGACGGTGCCGCCGTTTGCCGGCCGCGCCGCGCCGAACACCGCCATCGAGTTCTCCTGCGACAGCGGCGCCATCTTGACCTGGATGCGCTCGACCGTGCCGGTCGCGTCCTCGTCGGAGATGTGGTCGGCGAGGAACGTCCAGAAGTAGTTGAAGTAGTTGCAGACCGTGACGTGCGGGCCGACGTAGCGCAGCGTCGGGTTGAGCGTCTTCATCGTCGCGGTGAGCCCGGCGAGCGTGATGTCGGTCGTCGGCGACTTCGCGAGGTCGCGCAGTGCGCGCAGGGAGCCCTCGAGGTCGTTCGTGAACTCGGGCGTGCGCCGCAGCACCGGCGTGCCCGCGGCGAGCGCGCGGTTGACCGGCGGCAGGCTGCGGCGCAGCTCGCGCGCGGTACCGCGGACCTCGTCGGAGATCGCGGCCAGCCGGCTGAGGAACGGGCGCGTGTCGGGCAGCGAGCTGATGCCCTCGGCGAGCGTGGGAGGTGTCGCGGCGATCGCGTCGCGCAGCGCCTGCGGGTCGCTGGAAAGCGCGCCGAAGGTGTCGGCCATCCCGGTGAAGCCGCGCGCGAACGTGTTCGACAGCGGCGCGATGATGCGCGTGACGTCGCCGGTCTCGCTGACGAAGCGCGTGAGCTGCGTGTCGGGGTCGGAGAGCGCGCGCATGACCGGCGGCAGGTCGCCGAACAGCTCGGGCAGCGACGCGATCGTGCGGTTCAGCGCGTCGCCGCGCCCGGCAAGCGCCGTCCCGAAGTAGTCGAGGTTGGCGTCGACGTTCGCGCGCGTGGGCTCGTCGAAGGTCGAGAAGAAGTCGTCGAGCTCGGGCCCGACGGCGTTCGCGTTCGCCGAGATCGTGCCGCCGTCGGGGATCGCGTGCGACGACCTGCCGCGGATGACCTCGACGAACTTCAGCCCGAGCGCCGAGCGCGGGCGGATGCGGACGCTCGAGTCGTCCGGGAGCGGCGTCGCGGAGGTGTCGAGCTTCAGCGTGAGCTGCGCCCCGGACCTGCTGCCCGGCACCGGGTCGATCGCGCCGACCTGCCCGATGCGGAAGCCGCCCTCGCGGACCTCGTTGCCGACGACGAGGCGCGCGGCGTTGGGCGTGTCGACCTTCAGCTCGAACGTCGGCACGAACGGCAGGCCCTTGTTCGCGGTGTAGGCGAGCAGGACGGCGACGACGATGACGAGCGTCGTCGCGGCCCCGACGAAGACGGGGTTCGTGGCGACGGACTGCGGGCGGCGGCCTCTCATTGCGAGGACCGGCCTTTCGAGTTGGCACCGGCGACGGTCGAGGTATGACGCGCTGTCATGGCCCGAGGAGGTAGTCGAGGAGGTTGCGGTCGCTGGCGTCGGACGTCGACCGCGTCTTCGGCGGCGGTGTGAGCTTGTCCTTGAGCTTGTCGGTGACGCCCGGGAGGACCTTGTCGAGCAGGTCGTTCGCGCTCGGCAGCGGCTTCTTCGGCGCGGCCGGCGCGGCGGGCGCGGCCGGGGCGCTCGGCGTCGTCGTCGAGGGTGTCCCAGCCGCCTGCTTGTCGGTCTTCGGCGCCTGCTTGTCAGAGCGCGCGGGCGTGCGCGCCACGACACCGGTGCCGCCACCCGTCTGGTTGGGACCGAGCCACTGCTTGCAGTGCGCCGTGCGGGCCGGGTTGTCGCGCGCGGTCTCGGCGTTCGTGTACTGCGTGCACTCGTTGACGAGCAGGCTGAGCTTCAGCAGGTAGCCCTTGGAGTCGAAGATGTTGATCGCCTGCGATTGGACGAAGGCGTACTGCAGGAACGCCTCGAGGCCGGTGAAGCCGGCGCCGTTGCCGGGGCTCAGCCGGTTGGGCTCGACGGCGTTGCTGCGGTCGTCGACCTGCTCGAGGATGAAGCGCAGGTTGCGCAGCGGCTCCGTCGCGCTGGAGCCGAGGGCGCGCAGCTGGCGTACCGTCGAGCGCGCCTCGCGGACGGCCGACGTGCCCGTGACCGACGCCTTGCCGAGCCCGCGCACCGCCGGCCGGGCGGACTCGGCGAACGGGCCGAGGAGCTTGAGGAAGCGCGTGAGATCCGGGGCCGCGCGGCGGAGATCCGCGAGCGCGGGCGTCTGCTGCGCGGCGGCGGTGCCGAGGTCGGCGAGCGTCGGGCGCAGCTCGCGCAGGAAGCCTGGCAGCTTGTGGACGGTGTCCTTCAGCTCGGCCCGGCGATCGGCCGACGCCTGCGTCGTCGCGCCGGCGGTGTTGACGAAGCGCGCGACGTCGCCGCGGTTGCGGGCCAGCTCGACGAGCACCTTGTCGGCGTCGGAGGTCAGCTGCTGCAGCGTGCGGCGGTTGTCGGCGAGGATCTTCAGGACCTTGTCGGTCTCGCGCAGGGCCGGGACGCCCCGGCGGATCGTCGTCTGCAGGTCGTCGCCGCGGGCGGTGAGGCCGATCCCGAGCTCGGAGAGGATGAGCCCGAAGCGCTCGCGCGCGGGGCGGCGCAGGATGTCGAGCACGAGATCGGGCGGGATCGTGCCGGCGGTCTGCTTGACGGGGATCGTCGCCGGCGCCGGGTCGGCCGACGTGCCGGGCGCGCAGTCGAGGTAGTACTCGCCGATCAGCGACTGCGGCTTGACCTCGCAGAAGACGTCCTTGCGGAAGCCGGCGAACTCCGGCTTGTTGATCTCGATGCGCGCGAGCGCGCGGGCCGTCGAGCGCTGGACGTCGAGCCCGGTCACCTTTCCCACCTTCACGCCGGAGGACTTCAGGTCGGCGCCCGGCGTCAGTCCGAAGGCGTTGTCGAGCACGACCGTGTAGGTCTGCCGATCGGAGCCCGATGCGCTGACGGCGAACGTCGTCGCGGCCCCGGCGGCGAGCACGAGCAGCGTGCAGAGCAGTGTGCGCCGGAGGGTCATGGCCCGATCGGCACCTGGGAGGCGTCGCAGTTGAAGTCCGCCGACGGCTTGTACGGGTTGCCGGAGTCCGGCGCGGCGCGCTCGAGCGAGCCCGGGCAGCGGTTGTTGCGGCCGCCCTTAGTCCCGGCGCTCAGCAGGAGGTTGCGCAGCTCGGGCGGGACCGGCAGCAGGTTGGCGACCGGCCCGAGCGAGAAACCGTTGAGCTCCAGGCCGGCGCGCGAGAAGCTGCCCATCGCGTCGTAGGCGCCGCTCGTGGAGAAGTCGTCGAACCAGCCGACGAGGTCCGCGGAGTAGGGCCGCAGGAACGCGAGCTGCGGCGTGAGGCCGTCGAGCGCCTTGATCGTCTCCGGGAAGGCGCCCGGGCGGTCCTTGCCGTTGCGCTGCGCGGTCTGCGTGGCGACCTTGTCGAGCGCCGGCTGGCGGCGCAGGAGCTCGACGAGGTCGTTGTCGGCACCCGCGCGGCGGACCGTGCGCGAGAGGTCGCGGACCGACGGCCGCGCGTCGACGGCGAACGGGTGCAGCTCGGCGAGCAGCGGGCGCAGCTTCGTCGCGACGATCGGCTTGGCGTCGTCGACGAGCGGCGTGAGGTCGTCGAGCGAGGCCCGGAGGTTGACGAACGTCGTGTTGGACTTGCGCAGGACGTTGGGCAGCAGCCCGATGCCCTGCGCGAGGCTGTCGCCATGGGATGTCAGCGCCGAGGTCGTCGCTGCGAGGTTGCCGACGAGGCCCGCGAGCACGTCGTCCTGGGCGGAGGCGTCCGTGACGAGCTTCGAGGTCTCGACGATGAAGCGCTTGAAGTCGGGCGTGTTGCGGTTGACCTCGGCGAACAGCCGGCTCCCGGACGAGAGCGCCGGGTTGAGGTAGCGCAGCGCGGCGTTGGCCTCGTCCTCGCTGCCGGCCTGGAAGTCACGCAGGAATTCGATCGATTTCTGCGTCCCGGCGCGCGTCTTGGGATCGAACGTGTCGAAGATCTGGTCGAGGTCGACGGCGGCCTCGGTGCTGTCCGTCGGCAGCTGACCGCCGTCGGGGATGTCAGCTCCGCGTGCGCCGCCGAGCTGGAGGTCGACATAGCGGTTGGCGACGCCCGACAACGAGGTCTGGCGGATGATCGCCCGCGTGCCGCGGCGCAGCGGGAAGTAGCCGCCGGCGTCGATGTGCAGCGTGACGTCGGCCTGGCCGTCGTCGGTGAGCCTGATCTCGCCGACCGAGCCCACCGGCTCGCCGCTGACCTTCACGGCGTTGCCCTTGACGATCTGGCTGGCCGAGACGAAGCGCGCGTGGACGGTGTAGCTGCTCCCACCGGCGAGCAGCACGATGAGCACGATCACGATGACCGCAGCAGCCGCCGCGACCGCACCGACGACCGGTGCTCTCCCTCCCAGGACACGCACTAGAGCACCAATGTAGTCCCATGGCGCCGTAGCCAGCGCCGGTGGTGCTCGTAATCGGGGCAATGTCGTTCAACCAGCGACCAGAAACCGGTCGAATGATCCATGACCCGCAGATGGCAGGCCTCGTGCCAGACGACGTAGCCGAGCACGCCTTCGGGCGCGAGCAGCAGGCGCCAATTGAAGCTCATGGCGCCCGTCGAGGAGCACGAGCCCCAGCGCGTGCGCTGGTTGCGGATCGTGAGCCGTGTGTAGCTCGTGCCGAGCGCCGCGACGGCGGCGTCCAGGCGCGGCGCGATCTCGCGCTCGGCGGCGCGCCGGTACCAGCGCTCGATCGCGGCGTCCGCGCGCTCGTCCGCGGGGACGAGCAGCTCGTCGTCGCGCCGGTGCACGCGCGCGCGGCCCGGCTCGCGCCGCAGGACGAGCTCGCGGCCGAGGTAGGGCAGCGCGTCGCCGCGCGCGGCGAGCTGCTCGCGCACGACGCTCGCCTCCGCCAGCCGGCGATCGATCCAGGGGCGCAGCTCGACGATCGCTGCCGCGGCGGCGCGCTCGGGGCTGCGGCGCGGCAGGACGACCTCGACCTCGCCGCGGGCGTCGACGCTCACGCGCACGCGACGGGCGCGGTCGGAACGGCGGACGCGGTAGGGCAGGTCGGGGGTCATCGCATGTCGTGCTGTGCAGTGCTTCTACAGCACCGCACGGGCGCATTGCACCATCCGGCGCGAACTCCTCGTGGATTCGCCCTCCCGGGCACTCCCCCTGCGCCCGCGCGGCGGCACCGCGCCACGATAATGGGGTCATGCCCTCGGTCGTCCCCCTTCCGCCGGATGTGCGCGGTCCGTTCGACGTCTACGTCAACGGGGTCCACCAGGAACTGGGGGAGGACTACGTCGTCGAGGGCGGCCGGCTCGTCTTCCCGCGCGAGCTGCGCAAGGAGGGCAAGCTCGGCGCCGGGCGCTGGTTTCTCGGGGCCTTCGGCGTCGGGACGTACCGCCAGAACGACTCGGTCGACGTCCGCTACGAGGTCGACGGCCGCATGGCGCTCGTGGAGGGGCTCGACATCGAGCCTCCGGCGAACTCCTAGGACCCCGATGGGTCCGCGCGCGCGACCCGGGGCGGCGTCGCTTGCGCTCGCGCTCGCCGTCGGCCTCGTCCTGGCCGACTCGTCGGTCGTCACGCTCGCGCTGCCGGCGATCCTGCGCGAGTTCGATGCGACGGTCAACGCCGTCGCCTGGGTCCTGATCGCGTTCAACCTCGCGCTCGCGCTGCTGGCCCTCGCCGGCTCGCGTGCGACGCGGGGGCGCGCTCGCGAGGCGCTTGCGATCGCGCTCGTGCTGTTCGCGGCGGCGTCGCTCGCCTGCGCGGCGGCCCCGTCGCTCGGGGCGCTGATCGCGGCGCGCACCGCGCAGGGGGTGATCGGGGCGGTCGTCGTCGCGGCGGCGCTCGAGTTGCTCGTGGCGCTCAACGGGCGCGGGCGGGCGATCACGCTGTGGGCGGCCGCCGGGGTGCTCGGCTCGGCCGTCGGGCCGGCGCTCGGCGGCTTTCTCACGGAGACGTTCTCGTGGCAGGCGATGTTCGCGCTGCAGGTGCCCGTCGCGCTCGTGACGATCCTCGGCGTACGCGGGGTGCCGCGCGACGCCGCCGCGTTCGCGGCGGCGGCCCCGGAGGGTGGCGGCCGGCCGGCGATCGCGCCGCTCGTCGCGCTCGCGCTCGCCTCGGCGGCGCTGTCGGCGGCGCTGTTTCTCCTCGTCATCATGCTCATCGAGGGCTGGCGCCACTCGCCCGGCGAGGCGGCGCTGACGGTCACGGTCATGCCGCTCGCCGCGATCGCGGCGGGGCGCTGGGCGCGCGGGCGCCACGATCTCGTCCCGGCGCTCGGGGGCTGCGTGCTCGTGGCGGGCGGGCTCGCCGCGCTCGGCCTGCTGCCCGGCGCCGCCCTCGCCTGGACGATCGCGCCGCAGCTGGCGATCGGGCTCGGCCTCGGCCTCGCCCTCGCGACGCTCATCGGCGCGACGGTCGGCGCGACCGGCCCCGTCGCGCGGCCCGCGGCCTGGACGATCTCGGCGCGCCACCTGGGGATCGTCGTCGGGCTGCTCGTCCTCACGCCGATCTTCACCGCTGACCTGGAGCGCGTCCGCGGGCCGGGCGAGGACGCCGGGCTTGCGCGCCTGCTCGACGCCCCGCTGCCCCTGGCGGCGAAGCTCGACCTCGCCCGGGCGCTCGACGGAGAGATCGGCGGCGGGGCCGACCAGGCGCTGCCCGACGTCGGCCGCGCGTTCGCCGCTCTCGACGTGCCCGCGGCCTCGCGCCCGGCGCTCGCGCGGCTGCACGCGCAGCTCGACGACGAGCTCGACCGCGCGGCGACGGAGGCCTTCAGCAACGCGTTCCTCGCAGCGGCGCTGCTCGCGGCGCTGGCCGCGCTGGCCGTCGCCGTCGCGCTCGCTGCCGGTCGCGATCGCGCGAGCCCACGCGGCGATCCGGTCGCCAACGGCAGCCCGCTGGCCTCGGGCGCGCCGCTCGCGGTCGCCGTGCCGGCGGCGCTCGGCGCCGCCGCGCTGCTCGCCGGCGTCTACGTCCTGCTGGGCGGCGGCGGCTTCGGGCCGAGGACGCTCGCCGATCCCTGCGCGCCGCGCGCGCGGCCGGCGGTCGAGCGGACGCAGCGCGCGGCGCTGGCGGTGCTCGACGGCACGGCCTGTCGCCTGCGGACCTCACGCGAGGAGCTCGTCCGCGGCCTGCTCGCCGGGTCGGCGCCGTCAGGCGTGTCGACGGACGAGCTCACCACCGCGCTCGGCGACGGGATCACGCGCGCGCAGGACGAGGGCGCCGTCAGCGGGCTCGCCGCGGCCGCGCTGCGGGAGGTGCTGAAGGTCAACGGCGCGCTCGCGCTCATCGGGCAGCTGCTGGGGAGCCCGTGATGGACCAGCGCTCGGGGTCGCCGCCGTCGCGCGCGACGACCCCGAGCACCTCGAGGTGCTGCAGGTAGCAGAGCGTCTCGGGCAGCCACCACCCGGCGGTGAGCCGGCTCAGCGGCTCGCCGTGCAGCAGCGGGACGACGTCGTAGGCCGTCGTCGGGCCGTGCTCGGCCACGGCCGCGCGCACGCGCTCCAGGCGCTGCGCCACCAGGGCGCGGTTGGCGTCGATGTGGGCGCGCACGTCGGTGAACGTGCGCCCGTGGCCGGCGAGGCAGAGGCGCGCGTCGAGGCCCTCCACCCGGTCAAGCGACGCGAGGAACTCGCCGACCGGGTCGGGCGTCCAGCCGTAGTCGAAGTACAGCGACACGCGGCCGAGCAGGTGGTCGCCGGAGACGAGCACGCGGTGCTCGGGCTGATGCAGGCAGACGTGCGACGGCGCGTGGCCGGGCGTCTCGTGCGCGACCCAGGGACCGAGGTCGGTGTCGATCGTCACGCCGCCGACAAGCTCGCGGGCGGGCTCGACGAGGCGCGCGATGCCGTTCCCACGGTCGCGGGCGCTCGCCGACCACTCGCGCAGCGGCTCGACCGGGACGCCGCTCTGGCGCGCGACCTCGAAGCGCCGCGCGAGCAGCTCGGCGGGGTCGTCGAGCGCGGCGCGCATGTGCGCGTGGTCGGGGTGCATCCACAGCTCGCAGCCGCTGGCGTCGACGACGTCGGCGGCCTGGCCGTAGTGGTCGGAGTGCGCGTGCGTGCAGACGAGCAGCCGCACGTGCTCGAGCTTGAGGTTGCACTGCGCCAGTGCGCGCTCGAGGTGGGCGAGCGAGCCGGGCTCGTGCAGCCCGCAGTCCAGCAGCACGATCCCGTCGCCGGCCGCGACCGCCCACGCGTTGCAGTGCGGCACGCCCGGCCACGGCAGCGGCAGGCGCAGCCGCCAGACGCCCGGCAGGATGCGCTCGCCGCGGCCGAGCTCGCGCCGGCGGGTCGATTCGGGCATGGCGCGGACGATAGGCTGAAGTGAGAGATGGGGAAGCGAAACCGCGCAGCCGGACGGATCTCGGCGCCGTCCACCGACTACCGCAACGAGGACGGAAACGTCCTCACGCTGCGCGGCTCGATGTCGCCCCTGACCCGCCGCAAGTACGCCTCGACGCTGCACGACCAGCGCAAGACGACCGACGACTCCTGGCAGCGCGCGGTCGAGTTCCTCTTCGAGCGGCTCGTGGAGCGCTGGACGATCTACGACGTCCCGACCGAGGGTCAGAAGGACCTGATCATGCGCTACCGGATCGCGAGCGCCGAGGAGCGCCGCTGGATCCGCGACGTGCTGCGCGAGCATCTCACCGAGCACTTTCCCGACGTGGAGGCCCCATGACGACAACCGAGCCGGCCACCGGCATCCCGTGGCGACTGCTGCTCGGCTCCGGCCCGAGCCCCGTGCCCGCCCGCGTGCTGCAGGCGCTCGCCCAGCCGACCATCGGCCACATGGATCCCGCCTTCGCGGAGATCATGGGCGAGACGATCGGCCTGCTGCGCGAGGCCTTCCAGACCGAGAACGAGGCGACGCTGCCGATCTCCGGGACCGGCAGTGCAGGCATGGAGGCGCTGGTCGCGAACTTCGTCGATCCCGGCGACCGCGTCGTCTGCGGCGTCAACGGCCTGTTCGGCATGCGGATGGCCGACGAGCTCGCCCGCTCGGGTGCCGAGGTCGTGCAGGTCCAGGCCGACTGGGGCCGCGCGATCGACCCCGAGCTGCTCATCGCCGCCGCCGCCGACGGCCTCGACGCGATGGTCGTCGTGCACGGCGAGACCTCGACCGGCGTCGCGCAGCCGCTCGAGGGCCTGGCCGACGCCTGCCACGAGCGCGACGCGCTGTTCATGATCGACTGCGTCACGTCGCTCGGCGGCCACCCGCTGCGCATCGACGAGATGGGCGTCGACGCCGCCTTCTCGGGCACGCAGAAGTGCCTGAACTGCCCGCCCGGCCTGGCGCCGTTCACGGCGAACGAGCGCGCGCTGGCGAAGCTCGCCAAGCGCGAGAAGCCCGGCCACTCGTGGTACCTGGACCTCTCGCTCGTGCTCGGATATTGGGACCCCGCCGCGGTTGCCGGCAAGGACGCGCCGCCCGCCCGCGCCTACCACCACACGGCGCCGATCAACATGGTCTACGGGCTGCGGGAGGCGCTGCGGATCGTCGTCGGCGACGAGTGGCTGCCCACGACCTGGGAGCGCCATCGCCGCGCCCACCACGCGCTGAAGGACGCGCTCGCGGTCTTCGGCTGCGAGCGCCTGGCGCCCGACGGCGAGCAACTGCATCCGCTGCTGGCGGTCTCGCCGCCGGCGGACTGCGACGAGGCGGCGATCCGCAAGGCGCTCCTGCTCGATCACGGCATCGAGATCTCCGGCGGCCTGGGCCCACTCGCCGGCAACCTCTGGCGGATCGGCGTCATGGGCGGCGGCGCGCGCCGCGAGCCGCAGGAGCAGCTCGTCCGCGCGCTCGCGACGCTTCTGAAGGCCGACCCCGTCGAGCCGCTCGCCGCGCTCGAGGCGGGCTGGCAGGCTTGATCGACCCCGCGCGCTTCGCCGATCTGCTCGCGGGCTACTGCCTCGAGGTGAAGCCCGGCCAGGAGGTCGTCGTGCGCTCGACGACGCTCGCCGCGCCGCTGCTGCTCGAATGCCAGCGGGCGATCCTCGAGCGCGACGCGTGGCCGCTGCTGCGCGTCGAGTTGCCGGGCGCCACGGCCGCCTTCCACCGCCACGCACGCGACTACCACCTCGACGGCTTCCCCGAGGTCGCCTATGCCGAGGCGAAGCGGGCGAACGCGTCACTCGCGATCCAGGCGCCGGAGAACACGCGCGCGCTCGCGGGGATCGACCCGGCGCGCCTGGCGCGCGCGGCGCGGGGGCGCAAGTCGCTGCGCGAGCAGGCGCTCAGGCGCCGCTGGTGCTCGACGCTCTGGCCGACGCAGGCGGGCGCGCAGCAGGCGGGAATGGGCCTCGCGGACTTCGAGACCTTCGTCGAGCGGGCGCTGTTCCTCGACCAGGACGACCCGGTGGGGTCATGGGGCGCGCTGCACGACTTCCAGGAGACGCTCATCGACCGCCTGCGCGGCGCGCGCGAGCTGCGCATCGAGGCCGCTGGCACCGACGTGACGCTCGGCGTCAAGGGCCGCACGTGGGTGAATTCCGACGGCAGGCGCAACATGCCCAGCGGCGAGGTCTTCACGGGCCCGCACGAGGCCAGCGCGAACGGCCGCATCCGCTTCGGCGTCCCGTCGTCGCCGGCCGGGGTCGACGTCGCGGGGGTCGACCTCGAGTTCCGCGACGGCCTCGTCGTCGCGGCGGCGGCCGAGCGCGGCGAGGAGTACCTGCAGCGCGCGCTGGCGACCGACGACGGCGCGCGCCGCCTCGGCGAGATCGGCATCGGGACGAACTTCGGGATCGACCGCCCGATCGGCGCGACGCTGTTCGACGAGAAGATCGGCGGCACCGTCCACCTCGCGCTCGGGCGCTCCTACCCGGAGACCGGTGGCAAGAACGAGTCCGCGTTGCACTGGGATCTCATCTGCGACCTGCGCCGGGGCGGCCGCCTGACGGCCGACGGCGAGACGATCGTGCAGGACGGACGCTTCGCGCTGTAGCGGCTACGCGGTCCGGCGCAGCGCCATGATCGCCACGTCGTCGCGCAGCTCCGCACCCTGCACGCTGCCCCAGAGCCGGTCGACGAGGCCCTGCGCGTCGCACTGCGGCGCGCCCGACAGGAGCTCCTCGACGCGCCGCTCGTCGAGCGCGACGCCGCCGGTCGTGGCATCGAGGATGCCGTCGCTGTAGACGACGATCGCGTCACCGGCGGCGAGGCTCACCGCGCAGGTGTGAAACGCCGGGTCGGCGAAGGCGCCGAGCATCGTGCCGTGCGCCGGGGTCGTCTCGACCTTGCCCCCGGCGCGGACGACGAGTGCCGGCGGGTGCCCGGCGACCGCGAGCCTGACGGCGGCCTCGGGGCCCGTCACGTCGATCTCGCCGTAGACGACCGTGCACGTCTCCATGCCGTCGCCGCGCTCCATGAGCAGCGCCGCGTTGAGGTCCGCGAGCGCGGCCCACGGCCCCTCGCCGAGCAGCGCGGCGGTGCGGATCGTGTAGCGCGCGAGCGAGGTGACCGCGGCGGCGTGCGCGCCCTTGCCGCAGACGTCGCCGAGGAAGAAGGCCGAGCGACCGGGGCCGAGGGGGAAGTGGTCGTAGAAGTCGCCGCCGACGTCCTCGGCGGCGAACGGCTCGTAGAGGACGGCGACGTCGAGGCCGGCGATCTCCGGCAGCCGCGGCGGCGAGAGGCTGCGCTGCAGCGCGCGGGCGAGGCTCTCGGCGTGGTGCTGCTGTACGAGCCCGGCCCGGCGCAGCTCCTGCTCGGTGCGGATCTCCCGGATCGCCGCCAGGCGCAGCTCGAGCTCGTCCATGACGATCGCCGCGAGGTCGCGCAGCGTCTGCAGCTCGTCCTCGGTGATCGCGCGCGGCCTCGTGTCGATGACGTTGACGGTGCCGAGGCGATGGCCGTCGGTCGTGATGATCGGGGCGGCGGCGTAGAAGCGGACGCCGAGCTCGCCGTGGACGAGCGGGTTGTTCGCGGTGCGCGGATCGATGAGGCCGTCGGTGACGACGTAGGTCTCGTCCTGCAGCACCGCCGAGGCGCAGAGCCCGGGATCGCGCGGAATCTCGACGACGTCCAGGCCCTGGATGGCCTTGAACCAGATCCGGTCCTCGTCGACGATCGTCACCGAGGCCAGGGGCACGCCGAAGAATCGCGCCGCAAGGGCGCAGATGCGATCGAACGCTCCGTCGGGCGGCGTGTCGAGGATCGCGTAGCGGCGCACCGCCTCGAGGCGGTCGGCCTCGGCGAGCACCGATGCTGATAGGGATGAGCTCATTGCCACACGGGCCAGTCTCCCACCCTGGCTGCGACCGCAAACACGCGGTGTCAGTGCGCGTGCGTGTGGCCGTCACGCACGGTGCGCCAGCTCTGCGCGGTGATCCGCAGGATGACGAGCGTGATCGCGAGACCGATCAGCGGGTCGGCGACCTGCGCGCCCGCGGCGACCGCGCCCGCGCTTGCGACGACGGCGAGCGAGACGTAGGCGTCCGCGCGCGCATGGTCGCCGTCGGCGACGAGCGCCGGGCTGTCGAGCCGCTTGCCGGCCCGCGACCGGATCTGCGCGGCGACCATGTTGCCGGCGAAGCCGACGGCGCCGGCGAGCGCCAGCGCGACGAGATGGTCGGGGCGCTGGGGTTCGATCAGCCGCAGCACGGCCTCGTAGCCGGCGACGCAGGCGCTGACGAAGATCGCGAGGACGACGAACAGCCCCGCCCGGCGCTCGGCGAGCTCGCTGCGCAGGAGGAAGGCGATCCCGAGCGGGATCGCCGTCGCGGCGTCGCCGAGGTTGTGGATGAGGTCGGCGAGCAGCGCGACGCTGCCGGACGCGAGATAGACGACGACCTGCAGGGCGGCGGTGAGGCTGAGCACCACGAGCGAGAGGCCGACCGCCCGCAGCCCCTCGCGCGAGCGCTTGATCGAGGGGTCGACGAGCCCGTGGCTGTGGCCGTGCCCGCCATGGCCGTGGCCATGCGCATGGCCATGGTCGTGCGGGTGCTCGTGGTCATGGTCGTGCGAGGTCACCGGTCATCGCCGCCCGCCGGCGGCGCCCAGGCCGCGCGCATGTCGACGCGGTCGCCGCGAAACGGCACGTCCTCGGCCTCGAGCAGGCGCCGCTGGCGCTCGCCCTTCGCCAGCGAGCCGTCCGCGCGCACGACGCGCTGCCAGGGCACGCCGGGGTCGTCGCAGCGCGCGAGCACGGCGCCGGCCCGGCGCGGGGCACCGGGGCTGAGGTCGCCGTAGGTCGTCACCCGGCCCGCCGGGATCGAGCGCACGGCCGCGAGGATCGCTGTCTCGGTCGCCATGGGAAAATCACGGTGACAGAACGAGGGTCTGGGCGCCGACCACTACCGTAGGCGCGAGTGACCCGCCGCACGAAGATCGTCGCCACGATCGGTCCCGCGTCCGACGATCCCGAGATCCTCGTGCAGATGGTCGACGCGGGGATGGACGTCGCGCGGCTGAACTTCTCGCACGGCACCGCCGAGCAGCACGCCGAGACCGCGCGCCGCGTGCGTATCGCCTCCGAGCGCGCGGGGCGCCCGGTGGCGATCCTCCAGGACCTGCCCGGGCCGAAGATGCGCATCGGTGCGCTCGTCGACGACATCGCCGAGCTCAAGCCCGGCGACCAGGTGACGTTTGCCTGTGGCGAGCACGGCATCGGTACGGCGCGCCGCATGACGATCGCGCGGCCGGAGCTCATCCACGCGCTGGCGCGCGGCGACGTCATGTACCTCGCCGACGGCTCCGTGCGCCTGCGCGTCAGCGCCGTGCGCGGGGGCGACCTCGAGATCGACGCCGAGGTCGAGGTCGGCGGCGCCGTCGCCTCGCGCCAGGGCCTCAACGTGCCGGGCCCGCTCGACCAGATCGCGGCGGTGCCGGAGGAGGACCTCAAGCACCTCGCCGTCGGCGAGCAGATCGGCGTCGACCTCGTCGCGCTGTCGTTCGTGCGCCGCGTCGAGGACATCATGCTCGTGCGCGAGCACACGCGCCTGCCGCTGATCGCGAAGATCGAGAAGCCGCAGGCCGTCGACGCTGCGCAGGACATCATCCGCGCGGCCGACTGCGTCATGGTCGCCCGCGGCGACCTCGGCATCGAGCTGCCGATCGAGACCGTGCCGATCGTGCAGAAGAACCTCCTCGCGCTCGCGGGCCGGCTCGCGCGCCCGTCGATCACCGCGACGCAGATGCTCGACTCGATGGTCGCCTCCTCGCGCCCGACGCGCGCCGAGGTCGCCGACGTCGCCAACGCGATCCTCGACGGCACCGACGCCGTCATGCTCTCCCAGGAGACGGCGGTCGGGCATTTCCCCGTTCAGACCGTCGCGATGATGGCCGCGATCGCCGTGTCGACCGAGCGCTCGGCGCCCTACGAGCGCTGGAACGAGCAGCGCGTGCACCGCGGGATGCGCGACCCCTCCTACACCGTCGCCTACGCCGTCTGCATGGCCGCCCGCGAGCTCGAGCTCGACGGCGTCGTCATCCCGACGCTCTCCGGCCGCTCGGCGCGCCTCGTCTCCGCCCACCGGCCGAACGTCCCGATCTTCGCCCTGTCGCCCGGCCGCGAGACCGTCCGCCGCTGCGGCCTCATGTGGGGCGTGCAGGCGGCGCACATCAAGCGCCACGAGGTCACCGAGGAGCTCATCAACGACGCCTGCCGGCGCGTCGTCGAGCTCGGCTGGTGCAGGCCCGGCCAGCGCGTCGCCGTCACCGCGGGCCTGCCGAGCGGCGTGCCGGGCTCGACGTCGCTGTTTCAGATCCAGCAGCTGTGAGGGGGTGGCTCGGGCGCCACCGGGGTCATGACTGGTGGCTATTGGGCGCATATCGCCCAAAAGACACCAGCCGCGATGGGAAACGCCGTCCGCGACAGGACTCGTCTTCCTCAGTGATGCAGTTCGTCCCGGCGCGAGGACCGCAGCGCCACCGCCCCGCCCACGGCCATGACGACGAGCAGCGCGATCGCCGCGAGCGCCTCGGGTGAGCCGAGGTCGTCGAGCGAGCCACCGAGCGCGGTGTAGGCGAACGCGCGGGGCGCCACGCCGATCGCGGTTGCCGCGGCGAACGCCGCCACGCGCACGCGGGTGACGCCGGCGACGTAGTTCACCAGCGAGTAGGGCACGCCCGGCGCGATCCGGGCGTACAGCACCGCCCAGAAGCCCCGCCGCTCGATCCACGCCTGGATGCCGCGCAGCCGCGGCCCCGTGAGCGCCTCGACGGCGTCGTGGGCGACGAACCTCGCGAGCGAGAACGCGAGCACGGCGCCGAGCGTCGCGGCGGCGATCGAGACCGGCGTCCCGAGCGCGGTCCCGAAGAGCAGGCCGCTCGCGCCGGCGAGCAGCGGGCCCGGGAACAGCGCGCAGGTCAGCAGCGCGGAGACGACGATGAACCCCGGGACGGCGGCGGGGCCGAGCGGGTCGATCGCGTCGCGCACGCGCCCGGGTGACACCGACCCCGTCAGCGCGACCACCACGAACAGCCCGCCGACCAGCACGATGAGCGCAGCGAGGCGCAGTCGCGCCCTCCCCGACGTCACGTCGGCTACGCGGCGCCCCGCAGCACCGCCGCGGGCGGGTGCACGGCGTAGAAGTCGGCCTCCTGGCGGCCGAGTTCGGTGACGGCCGGATCGCCGTAGATCCATTCGCGCGCGATCCGGTGCCAGTTGCCGCGCGAGCGCAGCTGGCTCATGACGGCCAGCGTCAGCATCTCCAGGCGCCGGCCGAAGAGGTGGTCGGGCGGCAGCGTCTCGTGACGCATCTTCGCGAAGTGCGAGGAGCGCGGGTCGGACATCTCGATCATGATCTCCGTCGCGATCTCGGGCGTCAGCGCGACCTCGTCGTCGACGCCGTACCACCACGTCATGTCGTGGACCTGGGAGAGGATGCCGTCCGGCGTGTACATCTCGGGCTTGGCGATGAAGCCGCCCTCGTGGAGGTGCTCGATGAGCGACTCGCCGTCGCCGGCGATCCCGAGCCGGGCGACCTCGAGCTCGAACTCCGCGATCTCGGCCGGGATGCGCTTGAAGAGCCCGAAGTCGAGGAACGCCATCCGGCCGTCGTCGAGCAGCAGCGAGTTGCCCGGGTGCGGGTCGCCGGAGAACTGGTGGTGGCGGTACATGCAGCCGAAGTAGAAGCGGAAGATGATCTCGCCGATGCGGTCGCGCTCGTCCTGCGGCAGCTGCTTGAGCTCCTCGAAGCCGCGGCCGCTGACGAACTCCGTGACGATGACCTTCTCGTGCGACAGCGAGGTGATGACCTCCGGCACGACGATGAACGGGTGGCCGCGGTAGATCCGCGCGAGCGTGCGCTGGTTCTGGGCCTCGAGCTCGTAGTCGAGCTCCTCGTCGATGCGCGAGCGGATCTCGTCGCCCATCGCCTTGGGGTCCAGGCCCGGCGCGACGCTCTTCATGAGCCAGAGGATGATCCCGAGGTTCTGCATGTCGGCGCGGACGGCCTGAGCGACGCCCGGGTACTGGACCTTCACGGCGACGACGCGGTCGTCGTGCAGCCGCGCCCGGTAGACCTGGCCGATCGAGGCCGCCGCGATCGGCACGGGGTCGAACGTCTGGAAGACGTCCTCGATGCGCTCGCCGTACTCGCCCTCGAGGACCTTCTTCATGTCCTTCCACGCGACCTTCGGCGCGGCGTCGCGCAGCTCGGCGAGCTTGGCCTGGAACTCCTCGCGGAACTCCTCGGGGACGAGGCCGACGTCGAGGAACGACATGACCTGCCCGAGCTTCATCGCCGCGCCCTTCATCGTCCCGAGGGCGGCGACGATCTGCTCGGCGGTCTCGAGCTGGCGCTTGGCGAGCGCGCGCTGCTTGCCCTCGTCGGTGCGCGCCATGTTCGTCGCGCGCGTCCCCATCTGCTTGGCCGCCTGCGTCGCCGCCAGCTTCCCGACCTTCGAGGAGCGGCTCAGGCGCGAGGTCGGGATCGCGTCCTTCTTCGCCATGTCCGTCCTCTACCCGCGCTCGACGCGCGAGCCGGGCACGATGTCGTCGCGGCCGTCTCCCCACCGCACCCAGGCCTTGTGGCCGCCGTCGTAGTCGTCGCCCCAGACGACGAGCGTGGCCGGCTCGCCCATGACGGTCACCTGCTCGTCGCCCTCGGCGTCCAGGCCGCGCCAGACGCGGATGAAGGCGTTGTGCTCCCACTCGTCGCCGATCGTCGTCGGCTCGGTGTGGCCGGGGTGCACGACGGTCGCGGGGTCCAGCTGCATGAGCTGGTCCATGATCGAGGCCTTGATGTCGTCGTAGGAGGTGCTCAGCTGCGCGCGCACGCCGCCGATCGAGCCCTTGAAGAGCGTGTCGCCGGTGAACACGTGGCCCGGGATCGTGAAGTTCAGCATCCCCTTCGTATGGCCGGGGGTGTGCAGCGCGCCGATGGCGAGGCCGCCGATCTCGAGCGGCGCCCACGCCTGCGCCTCGACCGGCTCGTCGGGGTGTGCGAGCACGACGATCCCCGGATAGCGCGCCTTGACCTCGTCGAGCGAGCTGACGTGGTCGACGTGGTGATGGGTGAGCAGGAGGTGCGTCACGTCGATGTCCTGGCGCTCGGCCGCCTCGAACAGCGCCTCGATCGATCCGCCGGCATCGACGAGGAACCCCGGGCCGCCGGGGGCCGCGGCGACGAGGTAGGAGTTCGTCAGGAACCCGTCCGACATGGTGCGTTCGATGACCATGGAGCCCAGGGTACTGTGTGGATATGGCCGCCCCCGCACTCATCCACACCTGCTATCGCATCGGCGACATCGACCGCTCGGTCGCCTTCTACGAGGCCCTCGGCTTCGAGGAGCTGAGCCGCAAGCCGATCCGCGACGAGGCGATCAACGTCTTCATGGGCCTCCCGGGCGACGGCCCGCGCCTCGAGCTGACGTACAACCACGGCGTCTCGGAGTACGAGCTCGGCACGGGCTACAACCACATCGCGATCACCGTCGCGGACATGGAGGGCGCGCTGGAGAACCTCTCCGGACAGGGCATCGAGCCCGAGAAGCCGCCCTACCGCATCCGCGAGGGCGGATCGCTGCTGTGTTTCGTGCGCGACCCGGACGGCTACCGGATCGAGCTCATCGAGAAGGGCTGATCCCCGTGAAGCAGAACTGCAGACAGGCGAAGTAGAACTCGCCCCGCTCGCCGAGCTCGCGCTGCTCGGCCGCCCAGGCCTCCGCCTCGTGCTCGTCGACGCCGTTGCGGCCGGGCACGAAGCTCCTGATCATCGCGGCGGTCGCGGGGCCGTAGCGCTCAGCGTCGAAGTCGGCGGTGGCAAAGCTGTGGCCCTCCATCTCGACCTGTTCGAAGCCGTCCGACCGCATGGCGGCGGCGAGCCGGGCGGGTAGCGACGGGTGCACGAGGTGCTCATCCCAGGCGCCGAGGACGCGCTCCATGCGCGCGGGGTCGGTCGAGTGCCAGGAGACGGTCCGCCAGTCGACGTCCCAGACGACCACGCGGCCGCCGGGCCGCAGCGCCCTGCGCAGCTCGGCGAGCGCCGCCGCGACGTCGGGTACATACTCGAGCACCTGCACGCACAGGGCTGCGTCGAAGCTCGCGTCCTGCACCGGCAGCGACGTGGCGTCCCCCTCGCGGAACTCGACGTTGTCGTGCCCCTTGCAGCGGCCCGCTGCCAGGGCGAGCATCTGCGGGCTGCCGTCGACGCCGACGACCATGCCGTCCGGCCCGACCTCATCCAGCAGCTCGGCGCAGTAGAACCCCGGGCCGCAGCCGACGTCCAGGATGCGCTCGCCCGGGGAGGCGCCCAAGGCGGCGCGCACGAGACGCCGCCGGCGCACGGAGTCGCCGATCCGGTACAGCGCCTCCAGCCGCTTGCCCGTCTGCGCGTCGAAGACGAGGCGATCCATGCAGGTAGCGTCGCAGGCCGCGGCGACCGCCGCAGCGTCGGTGTGCCTCGCGGCGATGACAGCCGCGACCCTGCGCGGCTACCGGATCGCGTGCAGCGAACGCCGCCGGCGGGTGAGGGTCACGGCACGACGGGCGGGGGCGGGGCGGGCGCCGTCGGGTCGAGCGCGGGATCGACCGCCGGGTCCGGCGGCGGGGTCGTCGCGGTCGGGTCGGGGACGGTGGTCGCGGGGGTGGTGGTCGCGGGGGTGGTGGTGGTGATCGCGGGCGTCGTCTGCGTCGTGGAGGTGGTCGTCTCCGTCGTCGTCGTGCTCGTGGCCGGCGTCTGGTCGCTGCTCGCGTCCAACTGTGTCGTGTGGCGAAACGGCGCGCCGTTCAGCTCGCGTGCGCGTTCGGGCGACAGCGCCGCGCGGCCGGTCGGCACCTGCGGCAGGCTGCGCACGGCCGAGACGAGCGTGCCCCGCTCGCCCGGCTGGATCGGCCGGTACTCGCCGTGCGGCCACCAGAGGAACGCGACGAGCCCGCAGGCGGCGGCGGTGCCCAGCGCGAGGCCGCCGCGGCGAGCCGGGTGCTTGCCCGACCAGCTCCACGCGCCGGCCCCGGCGCGGCTGCCCACCCGGCCGAAGGTGTAGACCATGCCGATCAGCGGGAGCAGGAGGACGAGGATCTCGACGATGTTCAGAAGGCCCTTGCCGGTGCGTCCGCCGGAGAGGTCGGTGCCGATCCGCGAGTAGTGCACGGCGAACGAGTCGTAGCCGGTGGCGAAGGCGCGCGGCGCGTGGATGAGCATCACGACGAACAGCACCGCGATCAACGGCACGACGGTGAAGACGTAGCCCGTGACGACCCGCCGCACCCAGGGCTTGAGCTCGGCGACGCGCGGATCGGGCTCGCGGCCCGGGATCAGCCGGCGCAGCACCGGCTTGATGCGCGTGAGCATGTCCGGCACGCCGGTGAGGTCGCTGATGATGTAGAAGCCGTCGAGGCGCAGCAGGGGCAGCGACTGCTGGGTGATCGCGAACGTCTGGATCACGACGAGCAGCAGCAGCGCCTCGAAGCCCGTGAGGACATAGATCCCGGCGACGGCGAGGGCGAAGATCGCGTTGAAGTACATCCCGCCCAGATCGGCGCGCAGCCTGCCGCCCTTGCCGAGCCGGTAGGCATCGGTGATGTCCGTGTAGAAGGCGGGCCAGACGATGTAGATGCCGACGCCCATGACGCCCGGCCTGGCCCCGCCGTAGCGCGTCCCGGTGGCGTGGCCGACCTCGTGGAACGCGGTCGCGAGGACGACGCCGCCGAAGAGCAGGAACATCAGCGACGGGTCGTAGATGACCTTGCGCAGGCTCTGGCTGATGCCGTGCACGCCGAACAGCCAGGCGTCCAGCGCGACGAAGGCCAGCACGACGGCGACGACGACGGGTGGCAGGAACAGCGGCTTGAAGACCGTGGTGATGGCCCGCACGACGCCGTCGGGCACGACGCGGGTGCGGAACTTGAGCGCCAGCAGCGGGTCGACCTTCTCGATCGCCGGCGACGATCCGTCGCGTGCGGCGACGACGCCGAGCGGGCGCAGCTGCTCGTCGAGCAGCGTGGAGACCATCTCCGGCTCGACCTGGCGCTCGATCCGGTCGCTGTAGCGCTGCGCGAGCTCGGCCTCGCCGGCCTCGCCGTCGATGACCTCGGCCAGCGCGTAGAGCATCGGCGGCATCTGCACCATCTGTCCGTCGCTGCGCCGGGCGATGTAGGGCGCCTCCTTGAACCCTGAGTCCTCGAAGCGCCCGACGAGCTCGATCCCCTCGGCCAGTCGCGGCGGCGGGGCGTCGGCGGCGGGGGCGGCCTCCTGGGACGGCTGGCGGCCGGTCTCGGGCGTGATCAGCGCGGGCGCCTGCTCGGCGGTCGGCGGCTCACCCGCGGGCGTCTGGTCGGGCGCGACGCCCGGGGGCGCGCCCGCGCGCGCGGGCGCCGACTCGATCACGGTCGTGGGGGCTTCCTCCGGCGCGGAGGGCGTGCCGCTGCGGTCGGCGTCGTTGGAGCTGGAGGACATGTCGAGGGGTTGCGCCCAGAGCGAGGGGCGGCCGGATGGCCGCCCCTCGGACAGACGCGTTCAGAGGGCGCGCTAGTTGCCCTGTGTGATGTCGGCGGTCTGCGTCGCCTCGGCGTAGGCGACGGAGTTGTCCGACAGCACGTTCGCGGCGACGGCGGCGTTCACCGGTGCCGCGAGGTTCGCGCTGATGAGCGACATCGCGGCGCGCTCGGGGAGCTCCTCGCCTGCCAGCTCGTTGAGATCCTCGCGTGTCAGGGGCTTGTAGTCGGGCATGTGCAGCTCCTCGTTCAGTTGGACTGGGAGATGTCGGCGGTCTGCGTCGCGGTGGCGATCGCGGCCGAGTTGTCCGACAGCGCGTTGAGCGCCACGGCGGCGTTGACCGGCGCGGCGACGTTCGCGTTGATGAGCGACATGGCGGCGCGCTCGGGGAGCTCCTCGCCGGCCATCTCCTCGAGCTCTTCGCGCGTGAGCGCCTTGTAGGACTGGTCGTCGGACATCGTCGGCTCCTAGTTGGTCTGGGTGATGTCGACGTCCTGCGTCGCGCTTGCGTATGCGACGGAGTTGTCGGACGCGACGTTCAGCGCGGCGGCCAGGTTCACCGGGGCCGCGACGTTGGCGTTGATGAGCGACATCGCGGCGCGCTCGGGGAGCTCCTCGCCGGCCATCGCGTTGAGATCCTCGCGGGTCAGGGGCTTGTAGTCGGACACGAAGGCTCCTCCTAGTTGGACTGGTCGATCGGGGTCGTCTGCGCCGCGTCGGCGTATGCGATCGCGCCGTCGGAGAGCACGTTCGCGGCGACCGCGGCGTTGATCGGGATCGCGATGTTCGCGTTGACGAGCGACATCGCCGCCCGCTCGGGCAGCGCCTCGCCGGCGAGCTCCTCGAGCTCCTCGCGCGTCAGCGGTCGATGGCCTGTGTCCTCGGTCATGGCGTGTCCTCCTGGGGATCGGGGGTCTGGGTCGGCGGAGCATCCGGTGCGTCCCGGCCGGCGGGCTCGCCCTGCACGACGGTGTGGCTCGAGTGCGCCTCGGTTCGCGTGACGCGGGAGCCTTCACCCGTGTTGATCGCGATGACCGCATCGATGTCGGCGGCGATGTTCACGCCGCCCTCGCTGCGTCTCACCCGTTTGCGGATCACCTTGTGCATGGGCTCGGGGCTTCCCGGGCGGCGGCGGCGGTCAAACCCCGGTGACGTGTTCGTCAAATGCACTTGACGGGTAGCGCCGCGTGACATGAGCGACGATCTCGCGCCGATGTCCGAGCTCTGCCGACGTGCGCAGGGCGACGAGAGCGCCGGCGATGCGCTGCAGGCTCTGACGGCGCTCCGCGCCCGCCTCACCGAGCTCGAGCGCGAGCACGTTGCGGACATGCTCGCCGAGGGCGCGACCTGGACGCAGGTCGCCGAGCCGCTGGGCATCACCCGCCAGGCTGCGCACCACCGCCACCGCGACGCGCGGCGCAGGCCGCCGGCCGCGCGGGGCGCGAGCGCCGCGGTGCAGCGCGTCCTCGTCACCGGCGTCGCACGCGGCACCGTGCGCCTCGCGCGCCGGGAGGCGGCCGCGCTGGGCGCGCCGGCCGTCGGCACGGAGCATCTGCTGCTGGCGCTGACCAGCACCGCGCCCGAGCCGGTGGCACGGGCGCTGCGCAGCGCCGGCATCGACGAGCACGCGCTGCGCGCCACCCTGCAGCCGACGATCTGCGGCGACGAGCCCACGGCAGAGGGCGGCTTCACGCGGCATGCGCGGGAGGTCCTGGAGGGATCACTGCGCGAGGCCGTCGCACGCGGCGACGGCTACATCGGCGCCGACCATCTCCTGCTCGCGCTTCTGCGCAATCCGGCGGGCGGGGCGGCGCAGACCTTCGACGCGCTCGGCGTCGAGGCCGGCGCCGTCTTCGCCACGCTCGCCGGCCGCCCCTGACCCGACGCCCCGTTTGCCGGGGCAACGAGCCGGGAAACGCTGGTGCCAACCACCGTCGACCCTCGAACCGTCCGGAGATCGCCATGCGCCGCGTGCTTGTGCTTGCCACGACGTTCACCCTCTGCCTCGCGATGCCCGCCGTGGCCGGCGGGCCCAACAACGTCGTCACGGCGTCCCCGACCGCCGACGGCGCGCAGTTTCATCGCTCGAGCGTGAGGGTCGGGTCCACCGCTGCGAAGACGATCGACTCGACGAACCTCGCTTCGGCCAACCCGCACGACTGCACCGGCTGTGAGGGCATCGCCGTCGCCTACCAGGCGATCATCGTGACCGGCAACCCGACGACGGTCAGCCCGACGAACGCCGCCACCGCCGTCAACTCCAACTGCACGAGCTGCGGGGCCTTCGCCTACGCCTACCAGTTCGTCGTCAGCGCCGACCGCGGGACGCACCTCAGCCGCGCCGGGCGTGACCGCGTCGCGGCGATCCGCACCGCGGCAGCGCAGGCCGTCGACGCGGGACTGCCGTACGACCAGCTCGACGCGAAGCTCAAGGCGCTCGCCGTGGACTTCAAGGCAGCGGTCGTCGACGACCTCGAGCGCAGCGGTGCGAGCCCGCAGGCCGCGACCCCCGACGCCGACGTCGACGAGGCGCCGGTCGGCACGTAGGACGGGACCGCCGGGAGCCGCCTCTAAGCTCTCGGCCATGACCGTCACTCCTCGGAGCTGAGCACGGTGGCGGAAGGGCGCACCGCCGTCATCGACATGGGCTCCAACTCCTTCCGGCTCGTCGTCTTCACGGCGGCCGACGGGTGGTGGAAGCGCACCGACGAGATCTACCTCGCGGTGCGGATTGGGGAGGGGCTGGACGCGACCGGGAAGCTCGGCGCCAAGCCGATCAAACGCGCGCTGCAGGCCGCGGAGGTCTTCGCCCACTTCCTCAAGGCGATGGGGATCGAGCGCGAGGACATACAGGCCGTCGCGACGAGCGCGATCCGCGACGCCTCCAATCAGGCGCAGTTCCTCGCCCGCGTGCGCGAGGAGACCGGCCTGGAGGTGCGCGTCCTGTCGCGCGAGGAGGAGGCGACGTTCGGCTACCTCGCCGCGGTGAACTCCATGACGCTCACCGACGGCGCCGTGCTCGACCTCGGCGGTGGCTCGCTCCAGCTCGTCGAGGTCCAGAGCCGCCATGCCAGGCACCTCGGCTCATGGCCGCTGGGCGCCGTGCGGATGACCGAGCACTTCCTGTCCGACGGCGATGAGGCGCCGAAGAAGGCGCGCAAGGCGCTGCGCGCGCACGTCACGGAGATGCTCGAGGACGAGGCCGCGTGGCTGCCGCGCAGCGGCCGGCGGATCGTCGGCATCGGCGGGACGATGCGCAACCTCGCGGCGGCCGCCCAGGCCGAGGCCGGCAGGCCCTCGACCGGCGTCCAGGGCTACGCCATCGAGCGCGCGGCGCTGGACGCGCTGATCGACCGCATGAAGTCGATGCCCGCCGAGGAGCGCGCCTCGATCAAGGGCATCAAGTACGCCCGCGCCGACCTCATCCTCGCGGGCGCGCTGGTCGTGCAGGCCGTCATGGAGTACGGCGCGTTCGACGCGATCGAGGTGACCGAGGCGGGCCTGCGCGAGGGCATCTTCTTCAACTCCTATCTCGACGGCGATCCGCCGCTGTTCGACGACGTGCGCCGCTCGAGCGTCCTGACGCTCGCCGCGCGCTACCACGTCGACCCGGCCCACACCGAGCACGTCGCGCGCCTCGCGCTCGGGCTCTTCGACGAGCTCGCGGCCGCGGGTCTGCACGAGGGCGACCGCTGGGAGCGCGAGCTACTGTTCTCCGCCTGTGTCCTGCACGACATCGGCATGTCCGTGGATTACGACGACCACCACAAGCACTCGCGCTACCTCATCCTCAACGCCGGCCTGGCGGGCTTCGCCCCGCGCGAGGTCGCGCTCATCGCGCAGGCCGCGCGCTACCACCGCAAGGGCATGCCGGACTTCGGTGAGCTGGCGCCGCTCGCCGAGGACGGCGACGCGCAGCGGCTGGACCGCCTGTCGATCCTCCTGCGCCTCGCCGAGGATCTCGAGCGCAGCCGCGACCAGAGCGTCCGCGCCGCGCACGTCGCCGCCGACGACGGGACGGTCCGCCTCGAGCTCGAGGCCGACGGCGCGGCGAGCGTCGAGCGCTGGGCCGCCCAGCGCGAGGTCGAGCTCTTCGACCGCGCGTTCGGCAAGCGCCTGAAGGTCGAGGCGCTGACGTGACAGCGCGTCATTGCTCGTCCGTCGTCGCCTTCGAGCCGGAGGGCGGTCGCTCGCGATGAGCCTCACCCAGGGCAGCGGCCCGCTCGCCGGCAGGGCGTCGTCGGCGACGACGAACTACACGATCGAGGCGCCCGCGCACCGGATCCTCTTCGAGCCCGACGGCCGCCGCCTGCGCGCGTTCGTCGGCGACACGGTCGTCCTCGACACGACGCGGGCGCAGCTTCTGCACGAGACCGGCATCCGGCCGGTCGCGTACGTGCCGCTCGAGGACTTCGACGCGACGCTCATGGAGCGCACCGAGACCTCGACGCACTGCCCGTTCAAGGGCGACGCCTCCTACTGGACGGTGCGCGTCGGCGACAACGTCCGCTACGACGCGGTCTGGGCCTACGAGGAGCCGATCGAGCAGGCGCCGTGGCTGCGCGGCTACGCGGCGCTCGCCTTCGACCGCGCCGACCGCTGGATGGTCGAGGACGAGCCGGTCGTCGCCCGCCTGCGCGACCCCTACCACCACGTCGACGTCCACGTGAGCTCGCGCGCGGTCCGCGTGACGGCCGGTGGCGAGCTCATCGCCGAGACGGCCCGCCCGACGCTCGTCTTCGAGACGAGCATGCCGGTGCGCGCGTACATCCCGCGCTCCGACGTCGTCGCCGGGCACCTGCAGCCGAGCAACACGACCTCGACGGATGCCTACATCGGCGCCGCGATCTACTGGCACGTCCACATCGGCGGCGAGCGCCACGAGGACGCGGCCTGGAGCTACGAGCTGCCGCGCGCGGAGGCCATGAAGATCGCCGGCCTCGTGTGCTTCGAGGGCGACGGCATCACCGTCGAGCTCGACTGAGCGCGACTACGGCAGCTGCTCGGCCAGCTGCGTCCCGGCGCTCGCGTCGAGACCCTCGGGGCTGCGGCGGAAGTCGACCGCCGGGACCGTGATGAGCCCGCCCTTGTAGACGACGGCGAAGTGCTGCTGGTAGGGCGCCGGATCAGCGGCGCCGGCGTTCAGCGCGACCTGCGAGCCGCGCTCGGCGATCGTCTTCGTGAGCTTGCGGAAGAGCGCGAGCCCCGTGTCGTCGAAGGCGAACAGCGTCACCGGCCGGCCGGTCGACTGATCGGTGCCCTGGCGCGCCTCGCGGATCGTCGTCCCGTCGATCGCGACGTCGTCGTTGAGCACGTAGAAGCGGGTCGTCGAGCCGTCCGCGCCGACGATCGCGGTGCCGGGCCGGACCTCCTGCACCGTCGTGCCCGCGGGCGCGCCCTGCAGCGCGGCGGCGCGGCTCGCGGCGGCGCTGCCGATGACGCGCCGGCGGGCGCGGTCGACGGCGAAGAAGAGGCTCCCGGCGCGCCCGTTGTCGGCCTCGATCGCGGCCGGCCGCCTGGCGGCACGCAGGACCGCGTCGTAGAGCGACAGCGCGCCGGCCCTGCCGGCGGCCGGGCCGCCGGTGACGCGCGGGTCGCCGGGCGCCGGCTGTCCGCCGGGGCCGAGCACGTTGGCCTCCCAGTCGTAGAACTGCAGCGTGCGGACCTTCGCGTCGAGGACCGGATCGTCCTTGCCGCCGAAGGTCGACCTGGCGCTGTCCGAGCCGCGCTGGAACGCGATGACGGTGGCGACCGTCGCGATGACCGCGACCGCGGCGATGACGTAGAACAGCTTGTTCGTCATGCGCGACCGCGCGTCAGCGCCGGCGCGCGGCGTTCTGCGCGCCGTCGTCCTCGCGCGGCGCGCCGACCGGGATCATCGTCTCCTGCGTGGACACGGCATCGAGGATCTCAGCCTCCTCGGCTTCCTTCTCCTCGAGATGGTCGCCGTCGCAGAGCACGCGGAAGTTCCCCGTCACGCCGCCGTCGGCGTGGATCGTGATCCCCGGAAGGACCTCCTCGCCCTCGTCGAAGCCGAGCCGTTCCATGTCGAAGTGCGCCAGGCCGATGCCGTGCGCCGTGTGGGTCGGGTTCTCGCGGTCGTGTGAGTTCAGCGCGATCTGGAACGCGCGGAGGTTCTTGGCGACCTTCGACGTGTCGGTCATCGCTTTCAACGGTAGCGGGAATCGACCAGGACGCCGGGGTTCAGCAGCCCCGCCGGGTCGACGGCCGCCTTGGCGGCCCGCAGCGCGGCGGCGAACGGCTCCGGGCGCTGGCGGTCATACCAGGGCCGGTGGTCGCGCCCGACGGCGTGGTGGTGCGTGATCGTCCCGCCGGCCGCCTGCAGCGCGTCGGAGACGACGGCCTTGACCTGTGCCCACTGCTCGAGCTCCTCGCCGCGGCGTGCCGGGGCGAGGACGGTGAAGTACGGCGCCGCGCCGTCGGGATAGACGTGCGAGATGCGGCAGGTGATGCGCCCGCCGGGTCCGATCGCGTCCGCTGCGGCGGCGGTCACCGCGGCGTGCAGCGCTGCGAAGCGCTCCCACGTGATCGCCGTCTCGAACGTCTCCGAGAGGATCCCCATCGCGACGAAGGCGTCGCGCAGATAGGGCGCGCGGAAGAACGCCGTCCGCCACGCGCCGACCGCGTCGCCGCCGCCGCCCGAGCCCGAGCCGCCGCCACCGCGGCGCAGCGCGCCCTCATCCCACTCGCCGCCGGCCTCGGCGCAGAGGTGCAGGCCGCGGTCGAGCAGCTCGCCGACCGGGACGATCGCGGCCGACGCGCCCTCGAAGCCGAGCACGAGCAGCGCTGCGGTGCCGTCGCTGGCGCCGGTCATCCGTGCCTCCTCGGCGTCGATGAGGCGGCAGTTGGACGGCCGCAGCCCCGACTGCGCGATCGCGCGCAGCGCGTCGATGCCGGCGGCGAACGTCGCGAACCGCACTGCCGCGAGCGAGTGCGCCTGCGGCCGCGGGCGCACCCGCACCCAGGCCTCGGTGATGACCCCGAGGATGCCCTCCGAGCCCACCAGCATGCGGTCCGGCGACGGGCCCGCGCCCGATCCGGGCAGGCGTCGCGACTGCCAGGCCCCGGTCGGCGTGATCGCGCGGACGGACTCGACGAGATCGTCGATGTGCGTCTCGGCGGTGGCGAAGTGCCCGCCCGCGCGGGTCGCGATCCAGCCGCCGAGCGTCGAGAGCTCGAAGGACTGCGGATAGAAGCGCAGGGTGAGGTCCAGCGCGCGCAGTTGCTTCTCGAGCGCCGGGCCGGTCGCGCCGGCCTGGATGCTGGCCGCCTGCGAGACCTCGTCGATCTGCAGCACGCGGTCCAGCGCGCCGAGGTCGAGCGAGAGCGCGCCGTCGAAGCGGGCCGGGACCTCGCACTGCACGCCGCCGCTGACGCTCGTCCCGCCGCCGTAGGGGACGACGGCGACGTTCGCGCCGCCCGCCCACTCCAGCAGCGCCTCGACGTCGCGCTCCCCGCGCGGGCGCGCGACGACGTCGGGCGGGTGGTCGAATTGCCCGCGGAAGCCGCGCACGACGTCGGAGTACGAGCTGCCCCAGGCGTGCGACGCCCGCGCGTGCGCGTCGGTCGCGCAGATGCCCGCGAGCGCGGCCGGCGGCGCGACGCGCGGCGCCGGCAGCACGACGTCGGCGAGCGCGACCGGCTCGCGCACGTCGCCGCCGGCGATCCGCAGGTGCTCCTCGAGTCCGGGCGCCGCCGCCCGCAGCTGCTCCGGCGACCAGGCGTCGTCCTCGTAGCCCCATCCCCAGTGCTTGCGCCGCCGCATGGAGCGCACGCTAGTGGACCCGTCCGCAGGTTCGACGGGTTTTCCCGGCGCCCGATCCGTGCCTGACGGCCGCCGGCGACCGGGTACGTGCCACCGGCACGCACACCGGATCACCGTCAACCGTCAGATCCACGGCCGGGCATCCGGCAAAACCTCGCCGAACTTCCGGCCGGATCCACTGTCCAGTACGGGATAGTCCGGGCGTGCCCACGCGCGTGCTGATCTTCACGGCCTCGATCGGCGCCGGCCACGACCTGCCGGCCGAGGTCCTCGCGACCGCGCTGCGCGCCGAGGGCGCGACGGTCCAGATCGCCGACTTCCTCGAGATCGGCGGGCCGGTGGCGCGCGCGATCATCGGCGGCGCGTCGTCGCTGGAGACGCGCGCGGGCAACATCGCCTTCGACGCGGGCTACTTCCTCGGAACCCGCTTCGCGCCGGCGCGCCGCGCCGGCTCGCGCATCATCGAGCTCATCGCGCGCCGCCGCGTGCAGGCCTACATCGCCGCCAACCCCGCCGACGTGCTCGTCTCGACGTATCCGATCACGACCGAGCTGCTCGGCCGCATGCGCCGTGCCGGGTCGCTGGGCGCGCCGGTCGTCGCGGCGATCACCGACCTCGCCGCGCTGAACTACTGGGCCCACCCCGGGGTCGACCTGCACCTCGTCACGCATCCGGAGTCCGAGCCCGAGGTCCGCGCGATCGCCGGTCCCGCCGCGCGGATCGAGGCCGTCCACGGGTTCTCCGACCTGCGCTTCGTGACCCCGCCGCCGCGCGCGCAGGCCCGCGCCGAGCTCGGCCTCCAGGACGACGCCGGCGAGCGCCTCGTCGTCGTGTCCGGCGGCGGCTGGGGCGTCGGCGACCTGCGCGGGGCCACCGACGACGCGCTCGCCGCCGGCGCCGCGACGGTCATCGTCCTCGTCGGTCACAACGACGGGGCGAAGGCGCGCCTGCAGGAGGCCTACGCCGCCGACCCGCGCGTGCAGGTCTGGGGCTTCACCGACCGCATGGTGACGCTGCTGGCCGCGGCCGACGTGCTCGTCCACTCGACCGCCGGGCTCACGGTGCTCGAGGCGCTCATGTGCGGCTGTCGCGTCATCTCCTACGGCTGGGCGCGCGGCCACATCCGCATCAACAACCGCGCCTACGAGCGGCTGGGAATGGTCGCCGTCGCCCGCGATCGCCCGGCGCTCGCCGCGGCGCTGCGCGACGCGCTGGACGCGGCGCCGTCAGGCCCGGACGTCCCCGACCTGCCGCTCGCCGGCGGACTCGTCCTCGGGCTCGCCGCCGACCGCCAGCCGGCTCACCCCCGGTGAAGCCGCGAGCGCCGCGCTGCCGATGACGACGAGCGCGAGCCCCGCCACGATCAGCCCCGCCCCGGCCGCCGTCGCGCTCCAGCGCTCGCCGAGCAGCAGCGGAGCGAGCAGGACCGGCACGGCGACCTGTCCGCCGAGCACGATCGGCGCGACGCGGGCGGCGCCGCGGCGCTGCAGCGCCGCGCTCTCGGCGGCGAGGGCGGTGAGCGCGCCCGCGGCCGCGAGCGCGCACCAGGCGGCCGTCGCGAGCAGCGCCGGCAGTGCGCGCGCCGCCTGGGCGGCGCCGAGCACGCCGAGCGCGTCGGCGGCGATCGCCGACGCCAGCAGCGCGCCCGCCCCCGGACGCCGCAGCGCGAAAGCGCTGAGCGCCAGCGCCGCGAGCAGCGCCCCGGCGATCGCGAACGCGACCTCGTCGACGTGCTTGCCGCGGCCGGGGTCGGCGAGCGCGATCGCCACGACGCCGGCGATGATCGCGGCGACCGCCGCGAGCTCGCGGCGGCCGACCGGCTCGTGCAGGACGAACGCGCTGAAGGCCAGCAGGCCGAGCAGGCCCAGCGCCAGCAGCGGCTGGACGAGCGTCAGCGGGGCGTATCGCAGCGCGAGGACCTGCAGCGTCCCGCCCGCGAGGCTCAGCACGATCGAGGCCGCCCAGCGCGGCCGCGCGGCGAGCCGGCGCAGCATGCCGAGCCCCGGCCGGCTGGCCGTCGGCAGTGCCCGCACCTCGAGCGCCTGCAGGACGTACGAGCACTCAAAGCAGGCAGCCGCCGCGAGCGCGAGCAGGGCGCCGGTCAGCATCGGCGGCTCCCGCGCATGAGGGCGGCGCTGATCTCCGCGGCCGGCCTCGCCGCGGCCTGGGCCGCGCCGGCGCCCGCCGCGCACGTCCCGCTGCTGTGCGACGTGCTCGGCATCGCCCGGCGCCTCGAGCTCGGCTCAGGCGCGGTCGGGCTGACCTTCGACGACGGTCCGCATCCGCAGGGCACGCCCGCCATCCTGCAGATCCTCGCGGCGGCAGGGGCGCAGGCGACGTTCTTCGTCGTCGGCGAGCAGGTGCGCCGCGACCCCGGCATCGTCCGCGAGGTCGCCGCGGCGGGGCACCGTCTGGCGGTCCACGGCGACCGCCACCGGCTGCTGACGCTCGTCGGCCCGCGCGCGCTGCGCGCCGACCTCGACCGCTGCGCGGAGCTCGTCGCCGAGCTCGGCGGCCGCCCGGCACAGCGCTACCGCCCGCCGTTCGGCGTCTTCACGCCCGCGGCGCTGCTCGAGGCGCGCCGGCGCGGCTGGACGCCGCTGCTGTGGTCGGCCTGGGGGCGCGACTGGCGCGCCCGCGCGACGCCGCAGGCGATCGCCGGCGAGGCGACGCGCGCGACCGGCGAGGGCGACGTCGTGCTCCTGCACGACGCCGATCACTACTCCGCCCCGGGCTCGTGGCGCGCGACTGCCGCCGCGCTGCCGCGGGTGCTGGACGCGCTCGCCGCCCGCGGCCTGCGGGCGGTCGCGGTCTGAGTCACTCCTCGCCCGGGCGGTAGTACAGCGGCACGCACGAGTGGTTGGCGGCGACCCAGTCGGTGTTGGGCAGGTCGTCGCCGGTCTTGAAGATCCGGTGGCAGGGCTCGTCGTAGACGCGGCCCGTCGAGCGCTCGAGCCAGTCGAAGACGATGTACTTGTAGAGCCCCGAGACCATCCCGTCGGGCAGCTCCAGCCGGGACGGGTACTGCGCGTCGAGCTCCGTGCGCGCGACGTCGTTCTTCCACGCGACGATCTCCGCGAGGCGCTCGATCTGCACGAGGCCGATCGCCGCGGTGAACTCGTTCATGCGGAAGTTCAGGCCCGGCTGGTCGTAGTCGGGCTTGGCGTAGTTGCGGTAGGAGCGGGCGAAGTCCAGCAGCTCGTCGTGGCGCGACACGAGCACGCCGCCCTCGCCGGTGGAGATCGTCTTCGTCGCGTACAGCGAGTAGATGCCGGCGTCGCCGAACGAGCCGGGCCGGCGGTCGTTCCACACCGCGCCGTGGGCGTGCGCGCAATCCTCGATGAGCTTGATGTCGCGCGACGCGCACAGCTCGGCGATCGCCGGCGCGTCGAAGGCGATGTGCCCGCCGATGTGGACGAGGAAGACGGCCGCGGGATCGTGGAGGTCGACGAGCCGCTCGACCTCCGACAGCGAGAGGCAGAGATCGTCGCGGCGGCAGTCGCCGAAGACCGGCGTCGCGCCCGCGGCGCGCACGGCCAGCGGCGTCGCGGCGAACGTGTTCGACGGGACGACGACGGTGCGCCCGCGCACGCCGGCCCACTCGAGCGCTGCGAGCGCGCCGCCGCTCCAGCTCGCCGTCGCGACGGCGCCGAGGCCGTTGTGCTGCGCCCAGGCGGCCTCGAAGCCCTTCGTCAGGTCGCCCTCGCTCCAGCGGCCGGAGTCGATGACCTCGTCCCAGAGCTCGTGCAGCCGCGCGCGATCGCGCGCGTCGAAGCCGATGGCGAAACGCCCGTACGCCGGTGCGGTGGAGGTCAACGCTCTGCGTGCTCGGCGAGCGACGGCTCAAGCGTGCGGCGCCGTCCGTCCTTGGCGGCGAGCAGCGCGAAGCCCGCTCCGGCGAGGCCGAGGACCAGCAGGCCCGGATCCAGCGGTGACAGGTCCAGCGCCCCGGTGGTCCGCGCCGGGATCAGCAGGATCGCGCCGGCCAGAGCCACGCCCCACACGGCGATGCGCGCCCTCGTCGTCGCGGTCGAGACCGTCGAGACGAGCGCGAGCACCGCGATGACGAGGGCGGTGTGCTCGTCGTCGCCGGGCAGGCCGGCGGCGCTCAGGACGTACGCGTAGACGAGCAGCGCGGCCAGGCCGCCGAGCACGCCGCCGGCGCGGTGCAGCGTCATCCGCTTGGCGGCAACCGCGGCGGGGTCGGGCGCAGTGGCGGCCACGACGGCGGGGGCCGCAACGACGGCGGCGGCCGGGACCTCGGCGGGCGTGCGGGCGGCGTCCGCCTTGTGCCAGGCGACGTAGCGCTCGACGCCCTCGGCGAACGAGGTCTTCGCGTGCCAGCCAAGCTCGCGCGCGGCCCGCTCGCCGCAGACGCGGGCGCCGGCGAAGTCGCCCGAGCGCCCCTCGACGTAGGTGATCTCGACGTCGCCGACGGCGGCGCGGACGGCCTCGGCGATGTCCTTCACCGAGGTGTCCTCGTCGCTGACGAGGTTGTAGACGCGGCCTTCGGCCTCCGGCGCGAGCGCCCGGACGACGCCGTCGGCGAGGTCCTCGACGTAGACGAAGCGGCGCGTCTGCATGCCGTCGCCGGCGATCGTCAGCGGGTCGCCCGCGAGTGCCTTGTTGACGAAGATCGGCAGCACGGCGGCGGGGCGGGCGCGCGGGCCGTAGGGGATCCCGAAGCGCAGGATCGTCGTCGGCACGTCGTAGAGCTCGCTGTAGGAGCGGCAGTACATCTCGCCGGCGAGCTTCGTCGCGGTGTAGAGGTGCGACGGCAGCGCGAGCTGGGAGTCCTCGTCGACGTCGGGCTCGACGACGTCGGAATAGACCCAGATCGTCGACGCATAGATCACGCGTGCGCCGATCTCGCGAGCGGCCTCGAGGATGTTCAGGGTCCCGCGGGCGTTGAGCTCCTCGGACTGTGTCGGGTTCTTCGCGACCAGGCCGACGTCGGCGGCGGCCGCGAGGTGGACGATGACGTCGCAGCCCGCGGCGGCGGCACGCAGCTCGCCGGGGTCCAGGAGGTTGCCGATGACGACGTCGCGGTCGCCGTCGTAGGCCCAGGGGACCATGTCGAGGACGCGGGCCTCGTGGCCGGCGGCGATCAGCTGATCTACGACGTGCGAGCCGATGAAGCCCGATCCGCCTGTGACGAGCGCCTTCAAGGCATCGCGCTCAGCATCGAGGTGGCCGTGGCAGGCACGCGGGTGTTCTGGTCCATGGTCAGTGAGCTCCGGGACGTGGCGCGACGGGTGCGTCGCGCGCAGGCAGTCTCCCATGCCGAGGCGCTTGCGTGTCGCGTGCCGACCATATCCGAGCGCGGGGGCGTGCACCTGAACGCGTTGCGGCGATCTATCGTTGCCCGGATGCGGGCCCCCGAGATCCTCGCGCGCGGCCACTGGCCGGCCGATCACGTGCTCGCCAGATGGCGCGACGAGCACTACGAGCCGCCCGAGCACCACGCCGACGCCGCGGACGCCGCGATCACGGCGTTGCGCGAACGCGGCTCGCCGAGCCATGACGGTCTCTCGGCCCGGCTCGTCGCCCACGCCGAGGACGGCGACCGGCTCCTGCTCGAGCTGCAGCCGGTGCGCTGGGCCCTGCGGCTCGTGGAGGGCGACGCGTCGCTGTCGATGGCGGCGCTGGCCGTCACGCGCGACGCCGACGGGCGCTGGCTCGCGGGCCGCCGGGCGGCGTGGCTGTCCTCCTGGCCCGGGCGCTGGGCGCTCGGCGCGGGCGGTGCGGTCGACCTCGGCGAGAGCCCCGCCGACACGCTGACGCGCGAGCTGCTGGAGGAGTGGGGCGTCGAGCCCGAGCGCCTGACGGTCGAGGCGCTGGTGCGCCTGCCGCACGAGCTGGTGATGGTCGTCGGTCTCGCCTGGCTGCCCGCCGGCGCCGAGGTCGCGATGGACGACGAGCACGACGCCTACGCCTGGTGGCCGGCCGCCGTCGCCGACTGGCCCGCGGAGGCCGACGAGCCGCTGCGGCGGATGGCGACGCTCCTGGAGGCGGGTCTCGCGTGAGGCGCCTGCTGACGTTCGAGCGCCTGAAGTGGGCGTCGTTCACGCACTCGACGATCTACGCCATCCTGATCGCGGTCTGGCTCATCCCCGGGTTGCACGGCTGGGAGATGGTCTTCGGCCTGGCCCACGGGATCGGCTGGATCGCGATGTCGCTGGCCTGCATCGCGGCGCTGCGCCTGCGCGTCATCGACCTGCGCCTCGCCGTCGCGGTCGCGGTGCTCGGCGGGGTCGGGCCCTTCATCGGCTCGGTGGAGTTCGTGCGCCAGGGCCGCGGCGGCGCCGGCGCCGCGGCGCCGACGCACGCCTAGCCGCCGGGCGCCGCACGCTGATCCGCACGCGGGCGAACCTCGCCCCGCGCGCTGCGCGAGGACCGCGCTCAGCCGCTCAGCCGCCCAGCAGCTCGCAGCCGTAGGCCTCGGCGACCGCCGCGACGCGGGCGAAGTCGGGCTCGGAGGGCGGCGGCAGCGTCCGCGACTGCGCGGGCCTGCCCATCTCGCGGACGATGTCCTCGAAGCCCCCCGGCGTCAGGATGAAGAGCATCCGGCAGCCCGCGTCGCCGACGCTGTAGCGGTGGGGGATGTCACGCGGGCCGAAGGCGTAGTCGCCGGCGTGGCACTCGATCGTCGTGTCGCCGACCTCGATCGTCACGCTTCCCTCGAGGATCCAGAACGCCTCGTCCTCACGATGGTGGACGTGCAGCGGGGCCTGCGAGCCGGGCGGCTCGGTGATCTCCACGATCGTCATGAGCCCGCCGGTGTCGGCCGCCGTCGCGCGGATGACCGCGAGGCAGTCGAACCACCAGATCGCCTCGCCCTCGTTCGCGTGGACGGCCGTCGCGCTGAGCGCGGGTGTCGTGTCGCTCGTCATGTTCGCTCCTGTTCGGTCGGGTTGTCGATGCCGGGTGCCAGCAGCGAGATCGCGTAGCGCCACGTGCGGTCCTCGCCGCGCCGCACGACGCTGATCGCGTGCCGCGCGACGACGAGCGCCGTGTCGCGCGCCTGCAGCACGCGCTGCGGCTCTGCGAGGTACGTGATGTCCTCGCGCCACAGCGCCGCCGCGGCGCGGGCGATCGCCTCGCCGCCGCGCGCCGCGCCGGCCGTGGTGCCCGTGACGAGCACCGCGCCGTCCTCGAACAGCGCGGCGATCGCCCCGCGGTCGCGGACGACGAACGCGTCCTCCAGCAGCGTCTCGAGCTCCTCCGGTGTGCGTGCTCCTGGTTGCATCGAGGGCGAAGCTACGCCGGCGCGGGGGCCGCGGACATGCCACAAACCTGGTGTTCTTCGGCCGCCCGCGCCGCCGTACCATGAGCGCATGACCGCCTATGCCCGGGAGCGTGCGAAGGACCGCATCACCGAGCTGGCGGGGCGCGGCGATGACCTCGTGACGTTCTGGCGCGCGGCGACGGAGGTCCTCGTGGCGACCGTCCCGCACTACTGGACGCCGTGCTGGTACACGCTCGATCCCGCGTCGCTGCTCATCACGAGCCACTTCCACGAGGGCCTGGCGGAGATCCCGGCCGAGTGGATGGCGGCCGAGTACTACGAGGAGGACGTCAACCAGCTCGCCGACGTCGCCCGCTCGCAAGGCGGCATCTCGACGCTGCACGAGGCGACCGGCGGCGATCCGTCCTCGAGCCGGCGCTGGCACGAGAACATGACGATGGGCGGCGACCAGGAGCTCATCTCCGCGCTGCGCGCGCCGACCGGCGAGGTCTGGGGCGCGCTCGGGCTCTATCGCGAGCCCGGTGCGGCGATGTTCGATCGCGACGACCTCGCCTTCGTCAGCTCGCTGGCGCCGGTGCTCGCCGAGGGCGCCCGCCGCGCGCTGCTCGTCGGCGAGGCCGCGGACCCCGAGGGGCCGCAGTCGCCCGGGCTCGTCGTCCTCTCGCAGGCCTGGGAGCTCGAGTCCGCGACGCCCGGCGTCGAGCGCTGGCTCGCGGACCTCCCCGACGGCGACTGGGATGCCGGCACGCTTCCCTCGGCCGTGCTCGCGGTCGCCGGCCGTGCGCTGCGCACCGCCGAGCACCCCGACAGCCCGGGCGAGATCGCCGTCGCGCGCGTGCTCTCGCGCTCGGGGACATGGGTCGTGCTGCACGGAGCGGCGCTCGTCGCCGATGGCGTCCGGCGCGTGGCGGTCATCGTCGAGCCCGCCCACCCGGCGCGGATCTCGCCGCTGCTCATGTCGGCCTACGGTCTGACCGAGCGCGAGCGCGACGTCACACGACTCGTCCTGCAGGGCGAGTCGACGGCGGGCATCGCGGCGCAGCTCGTCGTCTCGCCGCACACCGTCCAGCAGCACCTCAAGAGCGTCTTCGAGAAGACCGGCGTGCGCAGCCGCCGCGAGCTCGTCGGCAAGGTGTTCTTCTCGCACTACGACCCGCGCATGCGTGACAACGAGCAGCGCGCGATGCGCGACCGGCCGCTGCGCGGCGGCCCCTTCCCCGGCTGACGCCGGCCAGGAGCTCGACGCCCGGGACGCAAGGGCTCAGCGACGTGTCGAGGCGGCCGTTCACCGCGGGTACTGCTCCGCGTGTCCTTCGCGGGCGTCCTGGCCCGCGGACCACAGCGCGCGGTAGGGCTCCAGCCACGCGTCGACCTCGGCGAGCGGCGTGGCGCGCAGGCGGTACCAGCGCGTGCGTCCCTCGGGGCGAACGTCGACGAGGCCCGCTTGGCGCAGGGCGCGCAGGTGCTTGGAGACGCCGGGCTGGCTGAGCTTCAGGCGTGTCACGAGGTCGCCGACCGAGCGCTCCTCCTCGCGCAGCAGATCGAGGATCTGCCGGCGATGGGGCTCGGCCAGCGCCGCATACGCCGTCATGGCACCTATATTACCAACCAGTTATATAAGATGGCCGCGCGCACTCACAGAGTTGGCTCTTGCGGTCGATAACGCGGAGATGCAGCGCAGAGCCCCCGGTGCGTTGGTCTAGAGTTGGCTCATAGGCATGGCGGTGAACACGACAGTCCAGGTGACGCTCCCGGCGATGGGCGAGTCGGTCCGCGAGGGCACGGTCCTGCAATGGCACAAGCGCGAGGGCGACCTCGTCGCCGCCGATGAGACGATCGTCGAGATCTCGACCGACAAGGTCGACGCCGAGGTGCCGGCGCCGATCGCCGGCACGCTGCTGAAGATCCATGCCGCCGAGGGCGACACCGTCGCCGTCGGCGCCGTGCTCGCCGAGATCGCGCCCGGCAACGGCGCGCCCCCGCCCCCGCTCGATGCCGCCGCCCCGCCTGCGGCAGCCCCGTCCGCCGACGCCGACGCCGACGGCAACGGCGGACCCGCTCCCGCTCCCGCGATCATCGACATCGTCACGCCCGGCGGCGGCGAGTCCGTCACCGAGGGCACGATCCTCGAGTGGTCCGTCGTCCCCGGCGACGCGGTGCAGGACGGCCAGACGATCGTCGAGGTCTCGACGGACAAGGTCGACATGGAGCTCCCGGCCCCGACCGCGGGCACGATCACGGAGATCCTCGCCGCGGCCGGCGAGACGGTGTCCGTCGGGCAGGTCATCGCGCGGATGCGCGCCGGCGCGCCGGCGTCCCGCGACGGCGACGGGTCCAACGGCGCCGGGGTCGCGCTGCCGGCGGCGGCCCCCTCGCAGCCGGCACCGGCCGCCGACGGCGTCCCGGCGTCCCCCGTCGCCCGCCGCGTCGCGGCGGCCGAGGGCGTCGACATCTCCCATCTGCACGGCAGCGGTCCGGCCGGCCGCATCACGAAGGCCGACGTCCTCGCCGCGAAGGCGGCGCCGGCGCCGGCGCCGCCGGCCGGCGCCACGCAACTGCGCGGCGGCGCGGCGATGCTCGCCCGCTACATGGACGAGTCGCGCCAGGTCCCGACGGCGACCTCGTTTCGCGCGATGACCGTCACGGTCATGGACGCGCGCCGCCGCGAGCTCAAGGCCGCCGGCCTGCGCGTCTCCTTCACGCATCTCATCGCCTACGCGATCGCCCGCGCCGGCACCGAGGCCATGCCGGTCATGGCGCACCACTTCGCCGAGATCGCCGGCAGGCCGCACCGCATCGACGACGGCGCCGTGAACCTCGGGATCGCCGTCGACGTCGAGAAGAAGGACGGCTCGCGGACGCTCATGGTCCCGGTCATCCGCGACGCCGGCCGGCTGAGCTTCCCGGAGTTCCTCGACGCGTTCGGCGCGCTCATCTCCGCCGCCCGCGACAACACGCTGACGGCCGACGACCTGACGGGCGGGAACATCTCGCTGACGAACCCGGGCGGCATCGGCACCGTCGCGTCGGTCCCGCGGCTCATGGCCGGGCAGGGGACGATCGTCGCCACCGGCGCCATCGGCTACCCCGCGGGGCTCGGCGCGATCGGCGACATGATCGGCGCCGAGAAGGTCATGACGATGACCTCGACGTACGACCACCGGGTCATCCAGGGCGCGGAGTCCGGCCGCTTCCTCGCCGTCGTGGAGGAGTACCTCCAGGGCGAGCACGCGTTCTACGACCAGCTCTTCGCGCAGCTCGGCGTGGCGCTCGGCCCGCCGCCGCAGCCGCCCGCGCCGGCGGCTGCCGCGGCTGCCGCCCGCGACAGCGCGCCGCCCGCCGAGCCGACCACCGGCGAGCAGATCGAGGCGATGATGCAGGCCGTCCAGGCGGCGACGTCGCTCGTCAAGGCCCACCGGACGCACGGTCACCTCGCCGCCCGGCTGGACCCGCTCGGCCGCGAGCCCGAGGGCGACCCGGCGCTCGATCCCGAGCCGCTCGGCCTGACGCCGGAGATCATGGCTCGGATCCCGGCGAAGATCCTGCGCATGCACGTGCCCGGGGCGACGCTCGCCGACGCCCTGCCGCACCTGCACGAGACCTACACCGGCACGATCGCCTACGAGATCGAGCACATCGCCTCCCACCGCCAGCGCACGTGGCTGCGGGAGAACATCGAGGCCGGGACGTATCGCATGGCGCTGAGCCCGGACGAGCAGAAGGCGCTGCTCAAGCGCCTCGTCGAGGTCGACGCGCTCGAGCGCTTCATGCACAAGGCCTATCTCGGGCAGAAGCAGTTCTCGATCGAGGGCCTCGACATGACCGTGCCGATGCTCGACGAGCTCATCCAGCTCGCGGCGGCCAACGGCGGCCGCGAGGTCGTGCTCGGGATGGCCCACCGCGGCCGGCTGAACGTCCTCGCGCACAACCTGGGCCGCCCGTACGACACGATCTTCGCCGAGTTCGAGGGCGCTTCGACGCTCGAGGCCGTCACGACGATCCCGCAGGGCGGCACCGGCGACGTGAAGTACCACCACGGCGCGCAGGGCTCCTACCAGCTGCCCGACGGCTCCTCGATCCTCGTGAACCTCGAGTCCAACCCCTCGCACCTGGAGTACGTCGGCCCCGTGGTGACGGGCGCGACGCGCGCCGCGCAGACGACGCGTCAGGGCCCGCACGCGCACCGCGACACCGACGCCGCCGTGCCGATCGTCCTGCACGGCGACGCCGCCATGCCGGGCCAGGGTGTCGTGCCGGAGACGCTGAACCTCCAGGGCCTGGACGGCTACGCGGTCGGCGGCACGCTGCATCTCGTCCAGAACAACCAGGTCGGCTTCACGACCGATCCCGACGACGCGCGCTCGACGCGCTGGGCCTCGGACATCGCGAAGGGCTTCGACGTCCCGATCATCCACGTCAACGCCGACGACGTCAGCGGCTGCGTCGCCGCCGTCCGCCTGGCCTGGGCGTTTCGCAGCGAGTTCGGCCACGACGTCCTCATCGATCTCATCGGCTACCGCCGCTTCGGCCACAACGAGGCCGACGAGCCCGCTTACACGCAACCGGAGATGTACGAGCGCATCAAGCACCACAAGCGCGTCGCGGACATCTGGGCCGATCAGCTCGTCGCGCAGGGCGTCGTCACCGCGCAGGACGTCGACCGCCAGAAGGCCGAGGTCTGGGACGAGCTCTCACAGCTGCACTCCCAGCTCAAGGAGCAGATCAAGCGCGCGGCCGAGGTCGGCCACATCGAGCAGCCGACGGGCGAGTACCAGCTCGACCGCACGCCCTCGCCGGAGGTCAAGACGGCCGTCGGCGCCGAGCGGCTGCGAAGCCTCAACGACGAGCTGCTGCGCGTCCCCGACGGCTTCACCGTGCATCCCAAGCTCGTCCGCCAGCTCGAGGTGCGGCGCGACGCGATCGGCCCCGAGGGCGGCATCAACTGGGCGCATGCCGAGTCGCTGGCGTTCGCGTCGCTGCTCACCGAGGGCACGCCGATCCGCCTCACCGGCCAGGACGTCGAGCGCGGGACGTTCTCCCAGCGCCACATGGTGTTGCACGACGCGAAGACCGGCCAGACGATCTGCCCGATCCAGTCGCTGCCCGGCGCCCTGGCGCCGCTGGAGCTGCACAACTCGCCGCTCAGCGAGGTCGCCTGCCTCGGCTTCGAGTACGGCTACAGCGCCGAGGCGCCCGAGACGCTCGTGCTCTGGGAGGCGCAGTTCGGCGACTTCGTCAACGCCGCCCAGGTCATCATCGACCAGTTCATCGCCAGCGGGCTGGCGAAGTGGGGCCAGACGTCGCGGCTCGTGCTGCTGCTGCCGCACGGCTACGAGGGCTCCGGCCCCGAGCACTCCTCCGCCCGCCTCGAGCGCTTTCTCCAGCTCGCGTCGGAGGGCAACATGCGCGTCGCGAACGTCACGACGCCGGCGCAGTACTTCCACCTCATCCGCCGCCAGGCGCGCGTCGCCAAGCAGCGCCCGCTGATCCTCATGACGCCGAAGTCGCTGCTGCGCCTGCCGCAGGCGACGAACCGCATCGAGCACCTGTCCGAGACGAAGTTCTTCCCCGTCCTCGGCGAGCCGCGGGTGCCGGCCGAGAAGGTCAAGCGTCTCGCGCTGTGCACCGGCAAGATCTACTACGACCTCGTCGGCCATCCCCTCCGCGCGGGCAACGACGGCGTGGCGATCGGCCGCGTCGAGCTGCTGTACCCCTTCCCGCAGGCGCAGATCCTCGAGCTCATCGAGAGCTACCCGAACCTCGCGGAGGTCGTCTGGGTCCAGGAGGAGCCGCGCAACATGGGCGCCCGTGCGCACATGTTCCCGCGCCTCATGCAGATCCTGCCCGAGCGCCTGCGCTTCGGCTACGTCGGGCGCCCCGAGCGCGCGAGCACCGGCGAGGGCTACCCGGCAGCCCACGCCGCCGAGCAGTCACGGATCATCGAGACGGCGCTGGACCTCTCGCTGCCGGTCTCCCTCTATCCGCTGAAGACGCCCGGCGAGCGGTAGCCGATCCGTCCGTCCGGGCTTGCGCCCGCCTGCCCGCGGGTACTGCCGCAGTCCCTACGTCAAGGAGACAGCCGTGCTGCTCATCGTCGCGATCATCCTGTTCGCCATCGCCATCGCGGGCGGCGTCATCGTCCATCCCGCGCTCTTCGTGCTCGCGCTCATCGCGCTCGTCCTGTTCTTCCGGCGCTGAGCTACCCCGCCGCTCGCCGCCGCGCGCGCTCCTGCGCGGCGGCGAAGCGGCCGCGCAGCAACCACGCCAGGCCGCCCGCGAGCGCGAGGTCCACGGCGAGCACGACGGGACCGCGCCAGTCGCTCGTGACGGCGAGGACGATGAGCATGTGCACCGCCGTCACGGGCAGCAGCCCGAGCAGGATGCTGTGCGAGCGAAACCCGCCGAAGTGCTCGCGCAGGCACAGCTCGGCGACGACGATCGACAGCAGCGCGACCGCGATGACGAGCAACCAGGCCCCGCGCGAGCCGCCGCTCGCGAAGCCGACCCCGAAGAGCAGCAGGCCGAGGCCCATGCCGATCTCCGTCAGCGGGAACGGCGCCCAGATCGCGTCCGGGCGCGCGATGCCGTCGCGGACGTCCAGGCGCGACGGATGGCGCGGCGCCGGCTCGGCGCGCTCCCGCGGGCGCTGCGCCCGGGCGGTCGCGGGAGCGGCGGGCGCGGAGGCCGGGCGGGCCGCGCGAGCACGCTGGCGCTGCTTCTTCTTCGCTCGTGGCCTGCTCACGAACCGAGGCTAAACCACGCGTCCGCCGGACCGGGCGAACTGCGCGAACCAGTCCAGCGCCGCCGGGTTGGCGAGCGAGTCGCGGCTCGCCGCGCGCTCGGGCGGCGTGCCCGACAGGATGCGCTTCACCGGCACCTCGAGGACCTTGCCCGACAGCGTCCGCGGGACCTCGGCGACGGCGAACACGTCGTCGGGGACGTGGCGGGGCGAGCAGTCCTCGCGGATGCGCCGCGCGATCGCGGCGCGCAGCCCGTCGCCGAGCGCGGCGCCCTCGCGCAGCACGACGAAGAGCGCCATCCAGTTCTCCTCGCCGGCGCGCGGCACGTCGACGACGAGCGCGTCGGTGATCTCGTCGAGCGCGAGCACGGCGCGGTAGATCTCGCTGGTCCCCATGCGGATGCCGCCGCGGTTGATCGTCGAGTCGCTGCGGCCGTAGATGATCGCCGTGCCGCGCGACGTGAGCTCGATCCAGTCGCCGTGACGCCAGATGCCGGGGTACATCTCGAAGTACGCCTCGCGCAGCCGCTCGCCGTCGGGGTCGCCCCAGAAGAACAGCGGCATCGACGGCATCGGCTGGGTGATGACGAGCTCGCCGACCTCGTCGACGAGCGCCCCTCCGTCTTCGTCGAATGCCTGCACGTCGCAGCCGAGCGAGCGGCCCTGCAGCTCGCCGACGTAGACGGGCTCCAGCGGCACGCCGCCGACGAACGCCGTGCAGACGTCCGTGCCGCCGCTCGTCGAGAACAGCCACGTGTCGGAGCCGAGCTCGTCATAGACCCAGCGAAAGCCCTCCGGCGACAGCGGCGAGCCGGTCGCGCCGACGCTGCGCAGTGCCGTCAGGTCGCGCCCCTGCGCGGGGCGCACGCCGGCCTTCATGCAGCCGGCGATGAACGCCGCGCTCGTGCCGAAGCACGTCACGCCGGCCTCGGCCGCGAGCTCCCAGAGGCGATCGAGCGACGGCGTCCCCGGATTGCCGTCGTAGAGCACGATCGACGCCGGCGTCAGCAGGACCCCCGCGAGGAAGTTCCACATCATCCAGCCGGTCGTGGTGAACCAGAAGATCCGGTCCTCGGCGTGCGCGTCGAGGTGGAGGTTGAGCTTCTTGAGCTGCTCGAGCAGGATCCCGCCGTGGCCGTGGACGATCGCCTTCGGCAGGCCGGTCGTACCGCTGGAGTACAGGACCCAGAGCGGGTGGTCGAAGGGCACGGGCTCCAGGTCGAGCGCGCTGTCGGCGGACCCGAGGAAGCCCTCCTGCCAGCCGCTGCCGTCGAGGTAGCCGAGCCGCACGAGCGTCCCGCCGACCTCCGCGTGGATCGCGTCGACGACGGCGCCGCGGTCGAAGTCGCGCCCGCCGTAGCGGTAGCCGTCGACGGCCAGCAGGACCTTCGGCTCGATCTGCGCGAAGCGGTCGATCACCGAGCGCGCGCCGAAGTCCGGCGAGCAGCTCGACCAGATCGCGCCGAGCCCGGCGACCGCGAGGAACGCCGCGATCGCCTCGGGGATGTTCGGCATGTAGGCGACGACGCGGTCGCCCCGCGTGACGCCGAGGTCGCGCAGGCCGGCCTGGATGCGGGCGGTGAGGGTGCGCAGCTCGCCCCACGTCATCTCGGTCAGGGGTCGCAGCTCGGACGCGTGGCGGATCGCCACCGCGGCGTCGTCGCGGTCGCGGAGCACATGCTCGGGGTAGGAGAGCGTCGAGCCCGCGAACCACTGCGCCCCCGGCATCGCGCGGCTACCGAGCACGGCGCCGGGCGGCTCGTGGAAGCGGACGCCGAAGTAGTCGGCGATCGAGGACCAGAAGCCCTCGAGGTCGTCGACCGACCAGCGCCAGAGCTCGGCGTAGGTCGCGGCGCGCACGCCGCGCTCGTCGTGCAGCCAGCGCATGTACGCGCGCAGGCGCGTCCGCCCGGCGAACTCCTCGCCGGGCGTCCAGAGCACCGTCGGATCGCGGCTCATCTTCCCGCGATCCTACGGCGCGGCGGTCAGGCGGTCGGGAGCTTGGCCTCCAGCTTGACCTCGACCGAGTCGGACACCTTCAGCGCGCCCATGAGCGCCTTGAACTGCTTGATCCCGTACTGGCTCTGGCTGAGCGTGACGGAGCCGCTCACAGTGCCGTCGTCGCTGACGCTCAGCGGAACGCTGATCGAGTTGCTCGAGCCGGCGAGGCTGAGGTTGCCGCTGACGTTCATCGAGCCGTTGTCGGCCTTCACGTCGCTGGACTCGAACGTGATCTGCGAGGAGCCGAGAACCTTTTCCTTCATGCTCTTCGTGATGTCGCCCTTGTCCTTGTCGCTCAGGGGCTTGGCGCCGCCTGTACCGGACTGCACCTGGATGCTGCTCGGGTCCACGGTGAGCTTCACCGATGCGCTGTCGCCGACCTCGATGGTCCCGTCCCAAGAGGTCGCCTCGAGCACGAGGTCGTGACCGGCCTTGGCGGCCGCGCCCTCGCGGCCCGTCTTGATGGTGACGGACCCGTTGGAGGGCCCGATGCTGTGTGTTCCTGTCTGAAGTGACATAGGACTGACACTACCCGGATAGTGCAAACCGACACGTTCCGGTGTTCATCTGGGGCCTTCGCGTACGCTCCCGGCAATGCCCTGGAGTCAGCGCGAGATCACGCTGCGGCCCCGCCCGCGTGGCGTGCACCTCGTGACCGCCGAGATCGTGGAGGCGCTCCCCGCCCTGCGCGACCTGCACATCGGCCTCGCGCACGTCTTCATCCGCCACACGTCGGCGTCGCTGACGCTCAACGAGAACGCCTCGCCGGATGTCCGCTGCGACTTCGAGACGTGGATGAACGTCGCCGTGCCCGAGGACTTCGCATGGACGCACACGCTCGAGGGACCCGACGACATGCCCGCGCACATCAAGGCGTCGGTCATGGGCGCGTCGCTCATCCTGCCGATCGCCGGCGGGCGCCTCGCGCTCGGCACGTGGCAGGGCATCTACCTCTGCGAGCACCGCGACCGCGGCGGCCCGCGCTCGCTGCTCGTCACGCTGACGGGCGAGTAGCGGGCAGCTTCAGCGGCGACGCCGCGCGCCGTGGCGCTCGGCGCGGTACTCGCGGATGTCGGTCGGGACGCTGCGCAGCGCGCCGAGCGTCGCGCTGTCGAGCAGTTCGGGTTCGAGCACCGTCTCGTCGACCTGCGCGTCGGCGCGCGGCTCGACGCGGTAGGCGCGCGCGGTGGCCCGCGAGCTGACGATCCGCACGAGCGCCCGGTCCTCGAACAGCAGCCCGACGCCGTCGTCGGCGCCGTACCCGGCGGGCATCGTCCCGCGCGCGATCGCGTCGAGGAAGACGGGCCGGCGCGTCGGGTCGCCGTCGTAGTGAACGCTGAAGCTGCCGGGGAGGAAGCCGAGCCCGCGGGCGGGGGCCGGGCGCCCGGTGGAGCACGTGATGCCGTGCTCGAACCAGCACATCGCGCCGGCGCTCAGCCCGGCGAGCGCGACGCCGGACTCCCAGGCCTCGTGCAGGAGGACGTCGAGGCCGTGCTCGCGCCAGATCGCCAGGAGGTTGCGCATCGAGCCGCCGCCGACGTAGACGACGTCCTGGGACAGGATCAGCGCGCGCAGGTCCGCGGGCTCGTGCTCGAGGCGGAAGAGCGAGAGGTGGTGCGGACGGCAGGCGCGGTCGCCGAACGTCGCCTTGAAGGCGGCGATCTGCGCGTTCGGGTCGCCGCTGGCCGTCGGGAGGAAGAGGATCCGCGCCTCGCGGCTGCGGGCGAGCGAGAGCACGTAGTCATCGAGGGCGGGGTTGCGCGGCTCCGACGTGAAGCCGCCGCCGCCCATGGCGAAGATCCGCTTCTTCACCGGTCGTGCGCTACGCCGCGCTCAGCGTCCGCGACTCGCCGAGCCAGGTGACCGGGAGCGGGACCTCGGAGACGCTGCCGCCGACCTCCTCGACCCAGTACGCGGCGGCCTTCGGGCGCGAGGCGACGGCCCGCATGAGCGACTCGCCGCGGAAGTGCAGCGCCGCGCCGTCGCTCGCGGCGTAGCCGGGCGCCATCCCGGCCGACATGAAGCGGTGGTAGGCGTCGCGGCGCCCGGGCTCGCCGTCGTAGTGCACGCAGTTGGAGTACGGCAGCAGGCCGAGGCCGGCGACGCGCTGCGGCGGGCCGTGGAAGGCCGTGACGGCCTCGCCGAACCAGCACAGCGAGCCGGCGCTGAGCCCGCACAGGACGATGCCGCGCTCCCAGCACTGGCGCAGCGTGTCGTCGAGTCCGTGCGCGCGCCAGACGCCGAGCAGCGACAGGACGCTGCCGCCCCCGACGTAGATCAGGTCCTGGCTCAGCAGGTGCGTCGCGATGTCGACGCCGAGGCCGGCGCCCTTGTCGCGGCGGAAGAGCGAGACGTGCGAGGGCTCGCAGCGCGCGGTCGCGAACGCGCGGTAGAAGCGGACGATGTAGTGGTCGGCATCGCCCGATGCCGAGGGAAGGAAGCAGACCTTCGGGCGCTCGACGCCGGTCAGGCCGAGGACGTACTCGTCGAGCAGCGGGTTGCCCGCCTCCATCGAGAACCCGCCTCCGCCGAACGCGACGATCTGAGGCGGGCGCCGTTTCATCCAGCGAGAATAGGTCCCGGATTGCGGATCCGCTGAGATTTGCGCGCTTGGTCCAGGGGGCCTGGACCGGCTGTCGAGTCGGGCGCGTTATGCGAGGAACAGCGTGAGCTCGGGCTCGCGCTCGCCGCGCAGGACGGCGAGGTCGATCTCGACGCAGTCCAGCCCGCGCGCCTGGGCGAGCACCCGCGCCTGCGGCTTGATCGACTGCGCGGCGAGAACGCCGCGGCAGCTCGCCATCGCCGGGTCCAGGCGGATGCGCTCGAGGTAGCGCGACAGCTGCTCGACGGCGTCGATCGTCGCGACGCGCTTGATCTCGACGGCGATCCACTCGTCGCCGGCGTCGCGGCACATGAGGTCGACCGGCCCGATGTCCGTCGGCCACTCGCGCCGGACGAGCCGGAAGCCCTCGCCGCAATGCGCCGGCGCCGCCGCGAGCGCCTCCTGCAGGTCGCGCTCGACGCCGTCCTTCTCCAGCGCTGCCGCCGGGGTGGGCGGGCCGAAATCGTGCGTCACGTCGCTGAGGACCTCGGCGATCGCGATCTCCAGGCGGTCCTCGGTGCTGCCCGCGCGCTTGCGCACGACGATCCGGTCGGGCTCCTCCTCGATCACCGTCGGCGCGGTCATCCAGTTGCTCGGCTTGAAGCCGCCGCTGTCGGCGTGCACGAGCACCGAGCCGTCGGACTTGAACATGAGCAGCCGCAGCGCGAGCGGCAGGACGGCGTTCAGGCGGCCGCTGTAGCGGACCTCGCAGCGGGCGACGATGAGGCGCATCGTTCGGCACCGTAGCGCCCGCGCCGGTCGCGCCGGTCTGCGTGGCATCGGCGATCGCCGGGTAATGCAGGCGTCGTCACCCAGGACAGGAGCCCCGCGATGTCGACGACCGCGACCGATCACCTCGAGACGTACCTCCAGGACCACCGCGCCGGTGCCGAGGCGGGCACCGACCTGGCCCGGCGGATGCACAAGGAGAACGCGGGCACGGCGTACGAGACGTTCCTCGACCACATCGCCGACGAGATCGACGAGGACGTCGTCATCCTCGAGCAGATCCTGGAGCGCTTCGGCGTCGACCGGTCGATGTTCAAGACCGCCGGCGCGAAGATCGGCGAGAAGATCGGGCGCCTGAAGACGAACAACGAGCTTCTCGGCTACTCGCCGCTCTCGCGCGTCCTGGAGTTCGAGATGCTGCGCTCCGGCGTCCAGGGCAAGCTCGGCCTCTGGGACTCGCTCCTGGAGATCGCGCCCGACGACGACCGTCTCGATCCGGACGAGATCGCCCAGCTCGTCATGCGCGCTGAGGCCCAGCTGAAGGGCCTGCGCGTCCACCACCGGCTCGCCGCGCGCGAGGCCTTCGCCGCCGCCTGAGCCGGGGCCGCTACGCCGCGGGCAGGACGCGCGGCAGCTCAGCGCGCAGGCGGTCCAGCAGTTCGACGACCTCGGGGTCGTCGCGCAGCCGCAGCGCGCGGTCGCAGGCGTCGACCGCGTCGCTCACGCGGTCCGTCCGCGCCAGCGCGTGCGCGAGGCGCGACCAGGCCTCGCCGCTCTCCTCGCCGAGCATCGTCGCCTGCTCGCACGCCGTGACCTCCGCGCCGAGGTCCCCGGCGAGGTGGAAGGCGAGGGCGAGGTCGAGCAGCCCGTCGACCGACGGGCCCAGGCGGCGGGCGCGCTCGAGCGCGTCGATCGCCCGCTCGCGATCCATGAGCCGCAGCTGCAGGCGGCCGAGGCGCTCCCAGGCGTCGGCGTCCTCGGGTCCGCGGTCGACCGCGCGCTGCGCGGCCTCGGCGGCGAGGTCGATCGCGCCCATGTCCTCGTAGATGCGCGCCGCGAAGCGATGCGCGGTCGGGCGGTCGGGGTCGGCGCGCGCCCAGTCGCGGACGGCGCGCCCGGCGGCCGGGAGGTTGCCCGCCTGCCAGAAGGCGAGCGTCAGCAGCCGCAGGACCGTCGTGTTGCGCGGCTCGGCGTCGCGCGCGTAGACGAGCCGCTGCGCGGCGAGCTCGTGGTTGCCCTCGAGCGTCGCGTGCTGGGAGGCGAGGACGAAGCGCTCGACGCGGTCGGCGCCGGCGTCGGGCCTGGAGAAGTCGACGAACTGCAGCGAGCCCGCGGGGACCGTGCGCACGCCGGGCTGGAAGCGCACGCGCGCCCACTGCTGGATGTCGTCGCCGCCGCCGGTGAAGTAGATGCCGGTGACGCTGCCGACGCCCCACTCCGGATACGTGACGCAACGCGCGTAGCGGTGGACGACGGAGTGGTCGGGAACCTGGCTGCCGAAGGGGTCGTGCGTCTTGCGCTCGGTGTCCTGCGTGCGCCGGCGCTCGGCCTCCTCGTAGGCGCGCCGGCCCTCCTCGGCGCGGGCCGCGCGGGCGGCTGCGGCGTTGACCTTGACAGCGTTGCGGGAGACCATCCCGCCGCGCATGCCCTCGGCCAGGCGCTCGAGCTGATCGGCCGCCTCGTTGATGGCCTTGAGGTGGCGCTCGTGCTCGAACTGCTTGCCCGGCGGGGCGATGTCGGGATGCCAGACCTTCGCCATCCGGCGTCGGGCGAGCTGCACGGCGCGCTTGTCGAAGGGCGGCGTGATCTCCAGCAGGAGCAAGGCCTGTTCGAGGTCCAGGACGTTCGGCATGAACCCACGAGGGTAGCGTCCGGCACGCATCTGCCGGACGACGGCACTACGTCACGAGCTTGCGCTCCATCGCCCTGATCGCGAGGCGCCACATGATCGCCGCGAAGACGAGCAGCGCGCCGAGATGCGCGAGATCGGGCCCGACGTCCCAGCCGAACGCCGCATGGCGCACGAGCTCGACCGTGTGATGCAGGGGGTTGAAGTTGCCCGCGATCTGCGCCCACTGCGGCAGCCCGGACAGCGGGAAGAACGTGCCGGCGACGAGGAACGTCGGCGTGATGACCGTGCTCGTGACGTAGTTGAAGTTGTCGATCGACTTCAGCAGGCCCGCGATCATGATCCCGAAGCACGACCAGCCGAAGCCGGCGATGAAGGCGATCGGCGGGACGAGCAGCATGCCCCATGACGGAGCCAGGCCGAAGACCATCGCGACGAGCAGCGGGACGCAGCCGTAGGTGCCCGCGCGGCAGGCCATCCAGAGCGCCTCGGCGGTGACGAGCTCCTCGGTGTCGACCGGCGCGGCGAGGATCGCGTCGTACGTGTGCTGGAACGCGTACTTCACGAACGTCCCGAACATCGACGGGAAGACGGACGAGAACAGCACCGCCGTGGCGACGACGCCGGTCCCGACGAAGTCGACGTAGTCGTGGCCGCCGACCTGCTTGACGAGCGTCCCGAAGCCGAAGCCGAACGCCAGCAGGTAGATCGTCGGGTCGATCGTCGACGAGAAGGTCGTCGAGCGCCAGTAGGAGCTGAAGTTCGTGAACTCGCGCACGAGCACGCCGCGGATGGCGGAGCCCTCGAGGCGGCCGATCGAAGGAAGGTTTCGTCCTGCGTTCCTCGCAAGCTCGGAACTCCGGCCGACGGTACTCATGCCACCTCCTCGCCGGTCAGCAGCACGAAGACGTCCTCGAGGTTCGACGGCCGGCGCACGCCCTCGGGCAGGTCGCCGTTGCGCCCCTCGATGCCCATGAGCGCGATGCTCGTCCCGGTGCGCCGCTTGCGGATCCCCGCGGCGAGCGCCGCGCTCTCGACCTCCGCCAGGCGCGCGGGCGGCCCGTAGACCTCGAGCACCTCGTGGCCGGCGTGCTCGAGGACGAGCTCGGAGGGGCGACCCTCGGCGACGGCCTTGCCGTGGGACATGATCGTCACGGAGTCGGCGAGTCGCTGGGCCTCCTCGATGTAGTGCGTCGACATGAGGATCGACGTGCCCTCGCTGCGCAGCGCGTCGATCAGCGCCCACAGCTCCTGGCGCACCTGCGGATCGAGGCCGACGGTCGGCTCGTCGAGCAGCAGCAGGCGCGGGCGGTGCACGAGCGCGCGGGCGATGAGCAGCCGGCGGCGCATGCCGCCCGACAGCTCGCTGACCTTCGACGCGCGGCGCTCGGTGAGGTGCGCGATCTGAAGCGCGCGCTCGATCGCGGGGCCGCGCTCGGCGCGCCCGAGGCGGTAGAGATGGGCGAAGACGCGCAGGTTCTGCTCGACGGTGAGCGTCGTGTCGAGGTTGTCGAGCTGCGGGACGACCCCCATCTCGGCGCGCGCGGCCTTCGAGTCCCCCGGGAGGGTGTGGCCGAGCACCTCGATGTCGCCGGTGTCGGCGATGACCTGCGCCGTGAGCATCTTCATCGTCGTCGACTTGCCGGCGCCGTTGGGGCCGAGCAGACCGACGCAGGTGCCGGTCGGCAGGTCGAGGTCGAAGCCGTCGACGGCGACGATGTCGCCGTAGTGCTTGACGACGCCGCGCAGGGAGATGGCAAGGTCGGGCATCGGGGGAACGCTAGTCATGTGTCGTGAGACCGTCCGCAGGGTTCGAACTCATCGGTCCGAGGATCAGGACCGGAGGCAGGCACCAGCTAC
>CAVUFQ010000002.1:0-1169343 GCA_963740895.1 uncultured Actinomycetes bacterium | reverse complement strand
AACGCGAGCATGCCCTTGTCGAGCTGATGAAAGATCCGGATCGACGCGTTGCGCAGCACGGCGTCGGCGTCGCCGTCGAAGTCCTCGGGGTCCTGGGAGACGACCATGAACGCCGCGCCGTACGCGCGGCCCTGGCGCGCCCAGGTCTGCACCTCGCCGGCGAGCACCGGGACCTGCGCCCACGACCAGCCCTCATCCAGGCCGACGATCGAGCGCCCGTGGTAGACCGCGCCCGCGATCGGGCTGCTGCGCGCCTGACGGTCGACGCGCTCGACCTCGCGCCGCGTCCACTCCATGTTGGCGAGCACGAGCGCGATGAGGTTCTGCTCGTCGACGCTGCGGTAGTCGAAGATCAGCAGCGGCGCGTCGGCCGGCAGCGACGTCTCGCGGTCCCACATCGCCGCGTGCGTGCCGCCCGCGACGAACTCCGACAGCTCGGAGACGAGCGAGCGCAGCGCGTCGAGCATCGCGCCGGGCTGGCCGTCGCGCGCTTCGTAGTCGGCGGAGGCGCGCATCAGCGCGACGAGCTCGCCTTCCCGGGGCACCTTGCCGGTGCGCGCGCAGTGGCTGTAGGTCGTGCGGATCGCGTCGGCGAGCACCTTGCGCTCGTGGTTGGTCAGCTCGCGGCGCAGCAGCGTCTCGTGCAGGCGCAGCAGGAACTTCACCTTCGCGCTCGGGCACGTTCGCGGGGTCATCGACGTCCCAGTGGTTGATGACGGTGCCGTCGTCGGCGCCCATCCGGATCACGCGCGCGCCGGGGATGAGGTCGGCGAGCAGCTCGTAGTGCCCGGCGCGGTCATACAGGAAGCCGTGGGCGCCCATCGCGACCATCTGCGCGACGAGCCGGTTCGCCGTGACGGTCTTGCCGACGCCGGAGCGCCCGGCGATCACGATCGTCGAGTTCGTCAGCGCGCGGTCGAACGGGTTGAGGTACTGCACCTGACCGGAGACCGGCTCGATGAACAGCGGGATCCCGCTCGGGCTGCCGCACGTCGAGCCGATCAACGGGAAGCTGTCGGCGGCGTGCTCGACGCCGACGCGCAGCGTGCGGTGCGCGACGTCGGCACCGAACGGCAGCGTCGAGACCCACAGCTGCTCCTGCAGGCGGTTGCCGCGATCAAGCGCCCCGCCGCTCGTCGCGCGCGCGACCGTCTTCTGCGCCCGGTACGCCGCGGCGGCGAGCGCGTGCTTGTCCGGGCCGCGGACCGGGCGCGCGCAACGCGAGGTACACGCTCATGTCCGTCAGGTTCGCGAGCGGGTCCTGCGCCATCTGCTCGGCCAGCGCGCCGTGCGCCTGCGCCTGCGCGTTGGTGTTCGCGTCGCGGCGGCCCTTGCGGGCCTCGCGCTCGACCTCGCGCATCGCCTGGTGATGCAACCGCTTGGCCTCGTCGGCGATCGCGACGCGATCGAGGCCGTGCAGATGCACCGTGAGGGTGTAGGGCAGCGGCTGGTTCATCAGCTCCGCCATCCAGAACGTGCGCGTCATCGACGGCGCACCGGTCAGGTAGAGCACCTGGACGAGGTCCTGCTCGATCTCGGCGTGATCGCTGTAGCGCCGGAAGTCCAGCGGGCTTCGCGCCACGAGATCGCGCAGCGCGAGCGCGGCGCGCTCGGCGTCCTCGCCCTCGATCGCATCATCAAAGCGCGACAGCACCGGCGCCTCACCGTCCAGCGTCTCCGCGCGATCCCAGCTGACCGACGTCGGGTTCAGCCGCGAGCTGACGTAGCGCAGCACCGCCGGTCCGTCGAGGATGCGGCCGGTGATGCCATCGCGTGCGAGATGCCCGACCAGCTCAAGCGCGCGCATCTCGGCGAGCCGCACGAGCTGCTGATGGTCACGCAAGCCGGCGTGCCGCCCCGCGCCGCGGCGGCCGGTAGCCAGCGCTTCGCCGCGACGCGCGCGACCCTGGCATCCCGGCCGGCAGCCCCTCGCGCCACGACCGGTCGCCGTCGTCCTCGGGCTGGTAGCGCACGACGATGTACACGCGCTGGCGCGGCGTGAAGTCCGCGTCGACCGCGCCGCGCCGCACGCTCTCAAGCAGCATCTCGTACAGCCCCCACCGCGCACGCTGCACACGGCTGAGGTCGACCGCCGCGGCGGCGCTGACCGCGCTGGGACGAAAGCCGTAGACCTTCTCGATCTGCTCGTCGACGAACGCCAGATGCGCCGTCGGTCTTGACGCGATCGCCTTCGACGATCAGCTGCAGCGACTGGCCGCGCTCCTGAAACGCCGCGATGTTGCGGAAGTTCAGAAACGTCGCCAGGCGCTCGTCCGCGGTCAGCGTCTGCAGGTTGCGCGGATAGCACGCGATCACATGCGAGAACGAGCCGTCCTCGAGCACGATCGTCCCATCGGTCCCGAGCTGGCTGATCGGCAGCAGCGTCCCCGCCGGCAGCGCCTGCACCGGCTCCCGTTCGCGGCCTCGGCGTCGCGGCCCGAGCCGCGTCCTTGTCGCGCCGCTGCTCATTCGCCGAGCACCGCCCGCAGCTCACCCGGCGTCGGAGCCCCCGCGGCAAGCACGGCATCGTCGTCGGCGATGCAGCTCGTAGCCGACCGCGCGGTCGCCGGCGCCCGGGTCGTACACCCCGACCGCGCGTCGATACGCCAGCCATGCCGCGATGTGGCCGTGCAGCAGCTGGCCGGCGCGGTTGTCGATGATCATCGCCCCGACCGGAAGCAGGAAGACCGCGGCGGCGATCACGCCGACGGCCACGCTCGCCGGCGGTGTACGCGACGCCGACCGCCAGCAGCACGAGGATCGCCGCCGGCATCAGCTGCTCGTCGGTGAACAGCCCCTTGTGCAGCACCCGGCTGTTGACCTGATGGCGAATCGGATGCACCATCAGCGCCGCCCCTCGTCATCGCCTTGCACGGGCTCGGTCCAGTCGCGCCGCAGCTCACGCTCGGTGTACATCGACTGATCGTGCGCGGGGTGCGTCGCCGGATCCGCGGGCGGATCGAGGGCGTCGAGAACGGCTTGATGCGAGCCGGCGCCGACCGTCGCCGCGTTCGCATGGCTGTCGGGACGGAAGGTGTCCCGTCGGCGATGCCGGCTGCGATCCGCTCGCGGAAGTAGACGTCGCCCTCGTCGCCGCCGGCGGCCTGCTGCAGCGCGCGGGCGCTCTGCGCGGCGTCGCGCACGTGCGCGATCTCGCCGTCGTCGAGGTGGCCGAGTGCAGACGTGACCTGCTCGGGGGTGACCGAACCCTGCTCGGCGATCCGAGCTCTCGCCGCATCGAAGTCCGGGGCGCCCGCGGCCAGCGCCGGTGCCTCGTGCGCGGGTTGGGGCTCGGGGGCGATCTCGTGCGCGGTCCCGTCGATCACATCGGCGCCTGTCGAGGATCTCGCTGTCGACGGCGGATCCGGAGCCCGCTGCGTCGCCCTGGGCGCGCTCCGCCGCCGCCGACGTCGACGTCTGATCGGGCGCCACCGCCCGCCGCCGCGAGGTTCATCCCATCGCTGACGCCCGGGCCATCCCACGCTTCGCTCGCTGCGACCGCGCGGCGGTACGGCGTGCCCTCGTAACGCGTGTTGTGCTCGGCGACTGCCTCGGCGCCCGGGAGTCCTTCGGACGCTGCGCCGAGCTTGCTCCACAGTGCGGGCGCTGCCTTGTAGGCCGCGGCCGCCATCGCCAGTCGTGCGCCGGGGATGCTCAGCGGCGCGCCGAGCGGCGTCGCCATCTTGATCAATGCGCGGGTCACGCCGAACACGACCAGGCATGACGCGACGAAGATCCCGGGTCCGTTGATGACCGCCAGCGCAAACGCGCCGGCGTTCTTCGGCGGAGCCGTCACGAGCGTGCTGTTCACCGCCGCCCAGGCCGCGAACACGGTCGCCCATGACAGCGGGATCACGATCAGGATCGCGAGGCTGCGCACCAGGGAGTTGAGCGCGACGCTCCCCAGCCCGGGGAACGCGCCGAGGCCGAGCATCACCGGGCCACCGAGGTACAGCACGGCGAACGCGAACGTCACGACGTACTTCAACAGCAGCAGCGCGACGAAGAACATCGCCAGCAGCACGAGGAGGATGACGAGCACGATCGGCGCGACCCCGCTCGCTGCCGCGATCCCCGCTGTCGCGCCTCCGGCCGCGGTGAGACCGAACGTCTTGGCGAGCGCGTCGTTGATGGCCTGGTCGCTGAGCACGTAGCCGCTGAACGCGTTCGCGACGTCGACGCCGATCGGCACGAGCGTGTGCCACGAGCCCATCAGCAGCGCCAGTCCCGCGACGCGCATCAGCACGCCGCTGATGACGCTCGCCGAGCTCGACGCGCCGGCGATGACAGCGCCGTACCCCTGGATGACCGACGACACGGCCCCGAGCACCATCAGCGCGGCGCCGATGACGACCAACGGCACGACCATCCGGTCAAGCCCGCCGCCGAACACGAGGTCGACGCGGGTCAGGAACCGCATGACGAACGGCGTGATCGTGTCCCGGAGCCCGCCGAAGATCCAGTCGAGGATCGCCTTGACGCCGTCGAGCACCACGCTCCCGGCCGCGTGGGTCACCTGGCCGCCAAACCACCCGAGCGCCTTCCCGCCGATCCCGAGGGCCGGACCGAGAAGCGGGATCGACCGCGTCGGCATCCTCCGGGGACGAGGCCGACGCGAGCCAGTCCGACGCCCAGTCACCAACGTCGTCAGGCCGATCAAGCGCACGCCCCTCGAGCGTCGCAGCGACCGCGCGTTCACAGGATCACCGCGAACATCACGAGCACCGCGACGAGCCCGTAGGCGCCGCCGACCATCAGCGTCGCTACCGCCGCGATCACCGCGGACGGCCTGCAGCGCTCCGAGCCCGACCGTCACGATCGCCGCGAGGAACATCGCCGCCACGAGCGCCGTGAACAGCATGAACGCGTGGGCCTGATGGACGGGGTCCGTGAAGATCGCGCGAATGAACCCGCCGACGTTCTGAAACGCACCCCGGCCGGCGTTCGTGCTGATCTTGTTCACCACCGCGTCAGGAGGCCCGCATCCGGCGGCGACGACGAGTGCAGCGGCGATCTGTCGTCGAACGAGACACAGCAAGCGCCCGCCTACGCGAGAACCTGAAAGCCGACGATCGCGACGACGAGCGCCGCGACGACGCTGAACGCCGTCTCGACGCCTCCGCGCGCGCCACGCAGGCCCTGGATCAGGCCGAAGACGAAGTAGATGATCGCCGCCAGGAACAGCAACGCGAACACCGCGACGATCGCGCTCATCACCGTCGATTGCCCGCGCCGTCCGCGGGCTTCAGCACCGCCGTCACCAACGACCCGACATCGAACTTCAGATCCTGGCCAGCCACCTTCGGCAGCCCGATCTGGTCGATCACCTTCCCCGCAACCGCGCTCAGGCTCATCCCAAAGCCCAGCGACAGCACTGCCATCGCAGCGGCGATCCTGCCGATCATCCTGTCGCGCACCATTGATCTCCGCTCCTCGATCGTCGGGGTCACTGATGCGCTGTCGCAGCGATCGACCATCTGACCCCTCCCAGGAATTGAGCGTGCGCGACGCCGCGTCGCATCGCCGCCCACGCGTAGGCGCCCGATCTGCGGTCGCCTACCGGGCAGGGACGCGCTACCCCGCGATCACCGGCGTGCGATCCGGCCCGCGCCTTCCGTGCGATCGGTCGCTGCGTCAGCAGCCGTCGGCGCGCGGCGCCGACCAGTTCGGATACTCGCTGGTGGGCGCCCTGATCGGGCCCATACAGCGTCTCCCGTGGCGTCGATGCAGTCGCAAGGCTCGACAGCCATTCGTCGCTGAGCGACACGCCGGAGATCGGCTCCCACTCGGCCAGCAGCCGGTCCAGATCGTTCCCGTGAGCCGTCAGCACGTCGAACTCGGTGTTCATCCAGCGCTGCATGTGGCCGCGCTCGTCGCTCGGACTGAAGACGACCACCTCGACAGCTGCCTGTGACTGCTCGCCGAGCGAGCGTTGTACGTGCTCGCGGCAGTCTCGCAGCGTCGCCCACAGGCCGGGCTCGACACGCGTCGTCATGGGCCAGATCAGGAAGAACCCGGGCGGACCGACGACGATCGCGCCGACATGCCACTCCTCGACCCTGGCGGGTCCAGCCACGATCCAGCGCTCGGGGCGCTCACGCAGTCGCTCAAGCTGCTGCAGCATCCAACGGTGACGCGATCCGAGCCGGTCGGCGTATTCGACGATCGACGCGAACGGCTCGATCGCCGGAGCCTCCTCCGCCGTCATGAACCTCTCGTCTGCTCGCTGCGACATCGACTCGGCCTCCGTTCGCGCAGGATCGCACACGCGCTGGCCGGATCCGACGCGACCTCGCGCATCCGTCGCGCTGACCATCGAGCAGCGTCGCCAGCGGTGACGCTGGGCATGACACGGTGGATCCGTCAAGGCCGGATCTCGAGCCGGTAGCGGCGCGACCGATCGCCCGTTCGTCGTCTGAGCGTGTCGTAGGCGATCCGCGCGCGCCGGCGCCCGAGCCCCCGGCGTTCGCGCGGATGATCGTGGTGCGCACCGTCGACGTCCAGACCGCCGATCTCGAAGCGCACCGACTGCAGCGTCGTCGGCAGCACGCTGAGCAGCGGCCGCCGGTCAAACGCCTGCGCCTCGTCGCGTTGGCGGCGCGACATCGGGCCGGTCTTGGCGGTTGATCTGGCGCGCCGTCAGCCGCGGCGCAGGTACCGGCCGCAGCGCGGCGGTGCGGGTGCCGGACGTCGTCGCGGTACTCGGTGTGTCCCGTGCCGGTCACCCATCAGCAGGGAGATGCCGAGCATCGACGATGGCCGCGAGGACGGCGATGGCGAGGAGCGCTCGCATCGGCTACGTCGCGGGTCCGGGCGCGGCGATCGCGTAGATCGGTCGCGGGTCGCAACCCGGTCCGGTCAGTCGCGCGGGTTGCGTGCGACGCAGGCGGCACGGGCCCTCCCGGGTCACGCGACTTGAGTCCTGGTTGCCGCCGGTGATCATGAACGTCCCGTCGGGATTGACGGTGTCGACGAGGTTGACGTGCTGCGACGTGCTCGTGTCCTGCGGTCCGCTGCCGTACATCAGCGCCGAGCCGACCGGCGGCGTCGCTCCGCGCGGCGGCGAGCCGAGACGCTTGAACAGCGTCTTGTTCTGCTGCGCCCACGTGTAGTGGTAGCCGGAGAAGTCGCTGACCTCGATCGGCACTCCCGCAAGCCGCCAGACGTTCGTCGAAAACCAGGCGCACCATTGCAGCCGCGTCGACGGTGGCCGGAAGCCCGCGAACGTCTGCCGGTGAGCGTCGCGGCCGAGAAAGCGCCTGGCGATCTCTCCGATGCGCTCACCCATGTCGCCCGACAGCGGGAGCGCAGCGGCGTCGCAGCCTGCGCCGGCGAAGCCAGCGTCCCCGCCAGCGAACGCGGCACGCGCGACGGACGCGATCGCCGCGGCACCGGCCCCGAAGGTGTGCTGGCGGCCGAGCACGACGGCGAAGCCATAGCTCCGGCCGGCGATCGTGACCTGGGCGGCCTGATTGACGGTCCAGCCGCCGTCGTCCTCAGGGCGCCAGCCGCCCTTGCTGCGGATCACCGCGTCGACGCCCGCGTCGAGAATCCCGAACCGGCCTGCGCCCTCGATGCTCTCCAGCTGCGCCATCGCGAAGGCGCGGTGACGCGCGGGGACGAGTTCCTCGATCCTGGCGAACAGACGCGCCTGATCGACCGCCGACACTCGCGAGTAGCCGAGGATGAAGCCGTCGGCCGTCTGCTTGCGCTGCACGAGCGTGAAGCTCGTCATCCCGCCGCGTCGCGCCACCGCGTTCACGGACGCGGCCCCGACGCGCGCGAACAACGCATTGGCGGCCCGGTTGTCAGACCGGCGAATCATCGCGACCGCCAGCTCACGCTCGGCGGCGGTCAGCGCGCGGCCTCGAGCATCCTGCGTCAGCGCGATCAGCACCATCGCCTTGGTGATCGACGCCGACCGGTTCGTGGCGTTCGGCGACACCGACCCCAGCACGCGGCCCGTGCCGTCGACGAGCGCGAACCCGACGGGCTGGCCGGTCACCTGCCTCGCGACATCCTGCGCAGCCGCGGCGTCGACGCTCGCCGAGCGGTCCGGCCCCGAGATCCCGCCATCGGCCAGCGGTGCGCCGGTGGCCGACGGCTGGTCGCTCACCTCGGTCCGCCGGTTCCACCGATTCTGGTAGGCGCGTCCGCGCCAGTCATAGAAGTCGATCGCTCGGCCCTTGATCCTGCCGCCGGTATCGGCCGCCAGAAACGGGCCGTGCCACCCGAATGGATTGGGCCACACGTAGACCCACTGCCCGAGCGCGATCACCCGCGGATCGGTGGCGATGACGTACCGCTTCGGCGCGCCGCCCGCGATCACGAGCCCTCCGGCGGTCGACACGCCCAAGCCCTGAAGGCCGCCCCAGGGCGGCCCGTACGCGGTGCTGCGAAAGGCGCCCGTCGTCACGGTGCTGCCGGCGAGCGGGCTGGACCGCACGGTCTCAAGCTCGGCGCTTGTGACGCCGCTGCCGGCGACCCCACCGAGGGATCCGATGCTCGGCCCGAGCGGCTCACCCGCGCCATCCAGCGCTTCGCACCCTGGGCCCGCCCCCGGCGAGAACACCGCGACGACGACCGCCAGCGCGAGGAGCGCGCCGACGATGACAACCAGCAGCACGGCGAGCACGCCGAGCGCGGCGAAGCCGGCCTCCCCGGAAGTCGGGCGACGCGACGTCCGGCCGCGCGCCGACACTGGATCGTCGGCCCGCGACGAGGATCGTCGGCCATCGCTGCGCGTCGTCCGTCGGCGCGATGACCTGCTGCGCGAGCTCCGCGCACCGACGGTTCGCGCCGACCAGCGACCCGGCCCTCGCCAGCTCATGCCCGTCCCACCCAGCATGCGGGAGCGCCGGAGCAGAGCCTGCGCGCGTCAGCTGCCGCAGAAGCGCGTGGACAGACGAGCATGCCCACCTGTCGTCAGCGGAGTTCGCATGACCCCCGACGACGTCTCGACACGCGGTCGTGCCGCGTAGGCAGTCAGCCCGTCCGGCTGGTCATGCTCGACGCAAGCCGGCGGGTGTCATCCGCCAGCCCGCGCCGACAGGACCCACAGTGGCCCGCAGCACATCCCGACTCGATGAAGACGAGCAGCGCCTCGCGGCGCTCTGGGAGCGCGAGCCCGAGGACGCCACGCCCGGCGCACGACGCGATCACCGCCCTGTTCTCATCGTCGCCTGGCGGCGCCGCGCGGACGCACATGCGCCCGGCGGCGAGCAGCACGAGCCGGTCTGCGAAGCGCCCAGGCGGTCAGCGGTCGCATGCGCGCACACGACCGCATCGACCCCCCACCGCTCGTCGGCGGCGCGCAGTCGCGGCTGTCGCCGCCGCAGCCCTCCTCGTCGCGTTCGTCGCACCCGGCGCGTTCACCGACGCTCCCGAGAGCGCGACCGACCAGACCCGCCAGGACGCCGGTCGCAGACACGTGACGCTCGCGGCACGACAGCCATCCCGCCCGCAACGGGAGGCCGCCCGCAGGCAACGCGCTCGTCAACGCCGTGGCCACCCCGCGGAGACGGTGCAACAGACCGACGACGTCAGGCGCCATCGCGCGAGGGCGTCGCGAGGCGATCTGGGCTCACCGGCGCGACCGCGTTCGAGTCGCCGCACCCGGCGCACACCTGATGTGACCGCGCCCCCACGCCCACCACAGCCCATCCCGGCGTCGCGTCAGGTCACGCCGCCAACGCCACTGTCCTCGGCCTGCGACGAGTTTCCCCCCTGCTGATGGCCCTCCGCGTGGACGCCCATGACGGGCTGCTGCTGCTCGCGGCGGTGCCCTACGACGACGTGATCGTCGACGCCATCCGCGCCTTGCCCGAACGTCGCTACCGTCGCCGGACACAGGACTGGTGCGTCCCCGCACGCCGCGAATGCCTGTGCAACGTCTGTGTCCTGATCGGCGAGATCGAGGAGCGCGGCATCGACGTCGACCTGTCCAGCCAAGCGAGCGCGCGCCTAGCGCGCGCCGACGTCCGCCGCGCCGTCCTGCGTGGCGACGTCGTCGAGATCATCGGCCCCTACAGCGAGCGCAGGCTGCCGGCGCTACGGGCGCTGCCCGAGCGCAGGTTCGACACCGAACGCAGGATCTGGACGGTTCCGCTGACCCGAGCGGGCGCGCTGGCGATCCTCGCCCTCGCCGACGAACCGAACGATCTGGTCCTCACGCTGCGAGCTCGTCGCGCCTTGCAACGATCTGCGACCGCCAGCCCACCGACCGAGCGCGCGGTGCGCCCAGACGCCGCATCGCCCAGAACGCCCCGGCGATCGCCGGTCGCGCACTGGCGCCACCACATCGCCGGCGCGGTCTTCGACAATCCCGCCCGTCCCCGCCTCAACGTGCCCGGCATCGGCTGGTGCGTGCGCATCCGAGTCACTCCACGACGCGGGAACGAGCCCATGCGCCACGTGGAAGCATGAGCCGAGTTCGACGCCGTTGACTCACCTCGCGGTCGGCTCGCCGGCCCGTGATGCGGCGGCGCGAGAGTGCCCAGTTCGTCGAGAAGCGAAACCTCGGCAGTAGACGCAGGGAGTACGCGTCGAGCCGTTGGTGTGTCAGCTCGCGGAACCGCAACGAGCCAAATCGCGCATGCCCGTGCACGCGGCACGAAGAACCCGCACATGCGGCCGTTCTAGTCTTAGTGAGTCCGCTGCTGCCCCGTCGGGCTAATGGTGGTCGGCATCAGGGTCCACGTGCCCTGTAACAATCCGTGCGCTCGTCTCGCGAAGGCTCGTGACAGGCTGCCAAGACGGTCATCGTACCCGGGATGTACGCACGTCGGGCAAGGATCCGGTGGCGCTCCTCAGCAGGTGCCTGGCCAGCTGAGTAGGATCGAGAGACACTCTTACCGAGAGGCGATGTGATGGCGTCAATCGCGTTTGTGCCTGTAAGCCCGCTGCGGACAAGCACGGGAGCACTTGCGACACTCGTCCGGCCGCTGGGGAGCGAGGAGGCGGCGACGCCGGCCCCACTTGCTGATGCGGGTGCTGCGTTGTCCAACTTCAACATCGTGGCTGATGCAATGTCCATCTCCGCCGCTGCAACGCTCGGTGTTGGCACGATCTTCAAGGGCGCGGTCAGCGCCAACGAGCAGGCCTTCTACTTCGACGCAATGACGTACACCGACCAGTACGAGGAACGGGCTGGGTCGGGCAAAGCGATCCTCGCAACAAGGTGGGGGATAGGGCTACGGATCCTCCTTCGCGTCAGCAATGTCAGTGCCTCGGCATCGCTGAACTTCGGGCTCGTCGGGGCGGCCGTAGAACTCGGCCAAGCCCGTGCGCGATACGAGATCGTCGGGGTCGGGCTTGGTGCGGATGTCTTCGCGGAGATCCTGTCGGGACTTTCCGGACTTGGGAGCTTTACCTACAAGACATACCTTGAGCTGAGTGGCCCCGTGTCCAAGAACGTAGCCAAGTACATCAAGACCAACGCCACTACTTTGACACCCGTGCCGGTTGCCGTGGCGCTTGCGTCACCGATCGACCCGATCTCAGGTGCGCGGCCGATTTACTACGCGATGACCGCGATCTCAGCAGGCCTACCTCTCAGCAGGGCACTTGAGCGCGCTGATGTGGCTCTCGACAGGGACGCCATTGCCGCGACCTATTTCGAGCTTGGTGTGGGCCAGGATCCGACGGCCGCGCCTGACCGAGAAGCTATCGAGCGGGCCCGCGATTGGCTACATCGCGACGACTGACACTCCGGGTCAACGGGACCGACCCTTCTCGCGCAGAGCGACACAGGCGGTCGGCAGCATTGCTGCGGTCTCCGTCATAACGGTAGTACCCCAGATCGCGCAAGTCGGGAGCCACATGCATAGTCGCTTTTGCAGCGGACCAGCATGGGCGGCGCATCGCGAGCATTGTCGTCCGCTCGAGGTCGCGTGATATTCAGGACCGACCAGCGGATGCCGTCGCGGCGGCAACAATCGCCGCCGCGCGATCGACATTCAGCTCAGCCTCGCTCACAGGACAGACGCGGGCCGATCCGGGCCAGCTGTAGCTTGTTCCTCCACCCGAGTACCCGGCCTTTTGATTGCCAGTAGCTGCGCCGTGCTCGCTGACCGTCCGATAAACGTGTCCTAGAGGAACGACGTAGGTCCCCTCCGCCAAACCCGACCCCCCGCCAGCCCCACTGGCATTCGGGTTCAGCCGCTTGCGGGTCGTCCAGCACTCGCCATCACGATCAACCCACACGGCATCCATTGCTTTCCATGCAGGGACCCGCGGGCCCTCAACCCAGGAACTCCTTCCGATCCGCCACCTACGAGCCTCGATCCGCACAAGCTCTGCGGATGGACTGAGAAGGCCCGATGCCATGACCGTCATCCACGCCTGAACGCATAGATCCAAGGGGAGGCATTCATCGCCCGCGGTGATGCACCGCAGACGGTCGACAGCGTCCCGAGCACTCCGGAGCTCATCGACAAGACGCTCGTGATGATCAGCCGCGCGCGCAGCGGTCGCCGCGTTGGCCTCCTCCCGCTGCTGCTTCTCACGCTGAAGTCGCCCGGCCGCGCATTCTGCGCAAACAAGGCTGCCGCCGTCAGACCCATGAAGTCCGCACAGCCGACGCTGACACCCTCCCTGGCAACTGCCGATCGAGTCGCGCCCGCATGATGGAATACCGCATGCCGCTGCCAAGCCCGCGCGCACTTGAAACCGAGCGCCGCACGCGCCAAATACCGGCGTCCGCTGAAACCCAGCGCCAGTCACCGACGGGGGCGCCTCCAACCAGTCGACCTGGACTCGCCCGACACACTCGAAGAACCCGGGCGTGATCTGCCGGACCTCCATTCCCCCGCACTGTGGGCACGACGTCGACATCGCAGGCCGAGATTCTACGGCGAATCCGCCCGATCGTGCGGGGTGATCTTGAGCGGCAACGCGGATTGAACGGAGCCGCGCTGGACACCGCCGCGCCGACCCGCGAGAGAGTTGGTTCTCGCGCAACCGGGCGCTATCGCCGGCACAATTCGACGCTTCCGCTCGTAGCCGAGGCAGAAATCGGGGCGCTTCGCGGCGGCGCCCACTGCAACCCCAGGGCTGGAGCCGATGCAGTGGGGCGTCTGTCTATTGACGAGCATTCGCACACCGATGTGCTGCATCGAACCGGAGTGTTGCCGACGCTCTCCAGGGTCGTCGCGCAACGTTTGTCAGAAGCTGGATCGTCGCGTTAGTCTCGCGGCGTGAGCGATGATGGCGGTCTATCCGAGGCGCGCACGCGACTAGCCGCTGAGACGGCAGGCGCCCGTGAGGCGCAGCAGCGGACTAGAAGCGCCGTGGAACAAGCTCTGCACGACGCGGGTCACAAGATTGAGCAAGCGGTGGCGGCTTTCCTTCATACCGTCGAGGGAATGGGCATTCAGCCCGAGCTATTCGAGGTTGGCAGGCGCCAGACGGGCCGTAAGCCGTTACCGCGCTTCGGGCACCACGCCGGCTACTGGGGTTTTCATGGACGGGCGGCGCCCACCGAGCCGATCTTCGAGCCTGGCTTCACGGTCCACGAGTGGAAGTACTTGGGCAACCTTCAGCAGAGGGTGTTGCTGTGGCAGTCGGCGAAGGTGGAGCTACGCGACTTTCGACAGCACAAGTACGGAGGGCGTGACCCGCTGCTGCAGGGCGCGTTGCCGTTCTACCTCTCCCCGAGCAACCCTCCGGGTGGCCAGGAGTTGGAGTTCGGTGCAGTCCACGAGTCGCTGGGCGGCGAGCGTCAGATCCAAACGATCATGCGAACGGCCGACTGGTTTGTCGCGAAGCTCGCGGCCTACCTCGCAGACGAAGGAAACGAGGACCCTCCGCGCGTGACTGGATCTGCGAGTGGCGCGCCCGCGGTCGTCTCGGGCCTGGGACGGACGGAATGTGCCTCCCGCGAACTCCGGGCGCTGCCGGCCAGTCCTTTTGAGGTCATTCGTCCGCTGAAGTCCGTCCGAGCCGATCGGGGCGTGCGAGCCCCGACGCAGGAATGACCAGCGCATGTCCGAAATGCGGTGGGACGAATGTCCGGCTAATCACGCCGGGGTACGTCGAGTGCTTCACCGATGTCCAGATGGGGTGGAATGAGGCGCCGCCGGCGGTGACGGGGGCGGGCTTTCAGCGAACGCCGGTTTTCGCGCGCTGCGGCCATCGCTTTCAGGTCGCCGCCGGCGCGACCGAATGCTGCGGCGTTGACTCGTGCGGACGCGATTCGATCGGCCGTTGTCAGGGTTCCTGCGGTCGCAGACTGTGCGGCCGGCACGGCACGGCGAGTGGGAGCCTTCTCTGCGCCAGCTGCTTGGCTGAACGCACGCAGCGTGAGGTGGACAGCAACCGGGAGGCCATGTCGGCCGCAGCTCAGCTCGACACCGCCAACCTTCAGCGCGTCAGACAAGACCTAACCGCGGCAACTGATCCCGCCAACATCCTCCGATCTATCAGCATCGGCGACGACCGGATTCCTCTCGACCTGTACCAACGGAAATGGACAGCGGCGGCAAGCTCGGGGGTTCTTGACGCCGAATTCTCGCTCGTTCGGGTCCGGCACAAGAAGTCGTTCTCGCACGGAAGTTGGAGCGAGCTGTCACGCATCCCCGCATGGCTCGCTCCCGGGTTCTACCACGCCAAGGGTTCAGATCGTTCCGTCGAGGTCTGGGTCGACGCGAACGGTGGATGTTGGAGAACGGGGTTTTGGAGCAACCCCTCAAATCCCGATGACGCCCTTGTCGGAGGCGGCAACGACGCCTTCCACGTGATTCGACAAGCCCGCGATCTACGCCCTCAGAAGCGACGGGGTCCAGGGACGGGCAACCAACAAGCGGGTCTCTCCCGCGGTCCCGTGACATGGCACTGGCAGGGCGCGTCCCGCGTGTTTGCCTTGGAGGACAGCGACCGCAACACCAGCGCAAGCGCGATCATCCAAGTGGCCGGCCACATCGTCGTCGGCGCCGCTGGCCAGTAGGCGAACGTAGTGGGGCAGTCCCGAGCACCCAGCGGCATGCCGGCGCACGCAGCACAAGATCTGCGACTGAGAGTCGTCGACGCGACGGCGATGGATGCCTTTGAGTGTGCCAGCAGCGCGCTCACGCAGAGACGGCACAGCGCTGCTCGTCGCGCAGAGCAGAAGCGGCGGGATAGCAGCCTAGGGTGCAGCGACGACCCAATACCGCCGGTGGAGAGACACCGGTCAGGACTTGAGAGAACCGCCCGGCTTGTGGCCCGACTTGATCGCCGCAAACACGACGGCGCCAACGGCCACTACGGCTGCGCCGACGGTCGCCAGAGTTGCCTGGAACTGGTCCGAGATGAACTTCTTGTTCTCGGTGTCTTTCAGCAGTGCGTTGACGTTGATCTCCCGCATGTCATCGAGGACACGCGTCCACTGTTCTGGGGTTAGATCGTTCTCGAGTTCGGCCTGGAGAATCTCAAGGCGCTGACGATGAAGCTGGTCGATCGCGTCCTGGCCGTGCGCGTTCGCCTTGAGCGCGACGTCGTAGGCCTTCGTCGCGTCCTCCACCATGCCACGCGCCAGCGCTGTGATCTCGGGAACCTGATCGATGAGCTTCAGCGCCACCTCTGGGTCGACTTCAGGGAGCCTTTCCAGGAACCCGCGGAACGTGTCCTTAGAAAGATTCCTCCAAGACTCGATCCCCAACGCGTTCCTGAGCTCGACATCACTGGTGTACGACGGCATAGATCCCATATCGGCAAGGTCGCGCCGACGCGTGAGGGTCTGACGTTTCTCGCGGTTGCCCGCGCGGATCGCGTCGCGACGGACACGGTCCGCGCCGCTTCTCCTATCGCGTGGCGGGAGCCGCCCTCGACCTTGCCTGCGCGCTCCCCCAATGGACGAATCACAGAAGTTACGGTTCGGGCCTACCGCCCCCCGGGCGTGGAGCGTCTATCGCGCGTCGCTGCCATGGGGCATCGCGAGCACCCACTGCTGCGCCCAGCCGGCGTCCCGGGGTGCTAGCCACGGTTGCTCGGAACGCTCAGCCTCTTCCCTGGACTCGAGAACGTGCCCACCGGCGACGGTGCCGATGATGTGACCGATCCCGTCGGGCGCCTGCTGCAGCGTCCATCGCTGCCAGGCCTCGCCGTGCGGCTCCCAGAGGACGGGATTCCGGCCGGGGTTGCCGCTCGTCTCAGCGTCTAGAGCCAGGCCGCTCTCGGCGGAGATGATCAGGACTTCGCCCTTGTGGCCGCTCGGCCGGAAGTACCAGAGTTGGTGACGACGCGCGTGCGGCGGCCACAGGAGAGGACGGGTCCCGTTGTCGCTACCCAAGCCGGTATCGAGCGCCAGGCCGCACGCGCGCGATGTGACCGCGAATGGACCGGCATCCTCTCCGCGCTTGAACAGCGCGCCGACATCGTCCGTGCCGACCGTGATCAGCGGCAGCTTCAGCTCTACCTTGACACGCCCTCGGCGACCCAGCGGCATCAGCCGAGAATACGGGTAGCGGTCGGCTTGCGCCCGCAAACCCGCAGTCGCATTGGACGAACAGGAGCAGTTGCGGACGGGCCGGCGCACGGTGCTCCACCTCGCGCGGAGCAGCGCCGGGTTAATCGCGCAGTTGGCCCGCGCCGGCACGTGGTCCGCCGCCTCTCGGCACAAGATCAGCAGGCGAGCGACTCGGCGTGCGAATGCCATCGGCGATTAGATCGGCTAGCGTCGTCCCGTGGCGGATCCTGCGCATACCGACCTCTTGCGTCGGGCGACCGACGCGACCGCATGCGTGTTGCGACAGGCAGAGGGCAAGATCGTCGAGAAGACTGTCGAGCGCGTGCTCAACACCGCGTTGGCTCTGTTGTCCGGACGCCCTTGCGCGCAGAGCCGCGTCGCGCTGTCCAACTGGAGCCCGCAGCCTGGATCCTTCGACTCCGCGCTCGGAACGCCCAGCGCGCCGGAGATGGTCGGCGAGCTGAAATGGTCATCCCAGAACAAGGTATTTGAGGTTCTCTGGGACGTCATCAAGCTGTGCAGCGCTTGACGGGTCAGCGGGCACAGCCTTCCTCGCCTACGGCTTTCCGACCAGACTCTGGGACAAGCCGGTCGAATGCGCAGGCCTGTTCACGCCCGGCACGCAGGAACTCGTAGCGTCGATTCGACGACACATCCGCTGGTGGGATAAGTACATCTTTGGCGACTCAGCCGGTTGGCCTTCCTCGGCTCGCGAATGCATCATCGTGGACACCATCGCCGATGAACCGATCACCTACCAAGGCGCGCCTTGGATGCTCCGAGTCGTGACGATCCAAGGCGATGGACCGATCGTCGAGTTCGAGAACGGCCGTCCAGCCGCTCGTGCCTGATTGCCCCCGCTCGTTGCCGGCGGCCAGCGCCCCTCCTCGCGCATTTCGACTCTCGCGGGCGTGGGCTGGCGCTTCCCTCGTCATCCCGACGGGGCGACGAGTGGCCGGGCCGGTCGACTGCCCAGCGCTCACCGGCTAACTTCACCAGCAGCGGGGCTACGGGCCCAATCTCGCGTCGTCTGCACCGTCGCTGGGAAACGGCCATCAGGACGAACGGCAGCACGAGAAAGATCGTGGACGAGGAACTCAGCATCAAGGTGGTCAGGGTCACAGGCCAAGTGCTGCTCTTCGTCAGGGTGCCGGATGTCGGGAACTGCGAGGGCGTCGGTGGGAGCCTGGCCGAAGCCATGCACGACTTGGCCGACAGCATCGACGCGGAGGCCGCCGTCTGGAAGGCCGTTCGCGCAGGCGAGGACGAAAACGACGACTGCTGAAGTCGAGCGAACGCATCGGCTCCGCGGCGTCGGACCGGCAACACGCCTTTCGTCGTCCGTGCTCCGGCGCTGCTCCCGACTGAGACGCCCGGACTTGTCGGTCGACGATGGCTTGGCCGCTGCTCCACGCATGTGCGCGGCGTGCGGGCTGGAGAGTTTCGCTATCGCGTGGAAGCGGGTGCGGTGGCTCTCATTTCGCAGCCACGTGATCGGGGGCTACTGTCAACTCCTGGTCCTGCTGCGATGCACAGCGCGGATGCTCGAGGTGCTCGGCAAGCGCGACGTTCGCTCGTCGTGACCCGCGTCAGCGACGAGGACTAGTACGCGAACATCGTGTGGATCGATCGGCGAAAGTCTGTGCTGATCAGGCACTCCGGGACGCTGTTTCCCGAAGAGGTGCCGGAGCTGTTGAACTCCCCGCGCTCGACCGCGTAGGTAAGCGCTTCCGGATCCCCACATCAGGGCAGCGTGCGCTGGGCGTTCTCGTTGGCCCAGCGCTCGAGTTCGGCGACCGTGAACAGGCGAAGGCGCCCGCGTCGGATCACGCGCAGGTCGGGTTGGACGTAACGCTCGAACGAATCGATGCTCATCGAGAGTGCGGCAGCGGCCTGGGGCTTCGTGACCGCGATCGGCCGGACCCTGATGCGTTGCTCGGCGGTCACGGCGCGCTCTCGCCGAACGGTGGGACGTCCTGTGAAGGCATGTACCTGCAGCTGTCGTCGCCAGAGGCGCTTTCGCTCCCCCGCAAATTGCGGCTTCATGTCGGCTCGCGTCACGCGGGCGGAGCTGACGGGGTCGCTGGCGGGACGCCGGCCCTCCGCCGGCAGACGACCAGCTCGGCGCTGCGTGCAGGCGCGGTGACACGTTTTTCCCGCATTTTTTCCCGCATGCCCCTTTTCAACGCGAAAAGCCCCGAATTTACGGGGCCTTCCGAGTACCGCTACGGGGATTCGAACCCCGGTTTCCGCCGTGAGAGGGCGGCGTCCTAGTCCCCTAGACGATAGCGGCGCGACGCCGTGCCACGGTAGCAAAGGCGGGCCCGTGGACCTTGGCCGTCGCCGGACGGGTCGTGACGCCGACCGGTAGGGTGGGCGGGCCTGCGGATGTGGCGGAATTGGTAGACGCGCGGCGTTCAGGTCGCCGTGAGTGCAAGCTCGTGGAGGTTCGAGTCCTCTCATCCGCATAGGTGGCCCGTCCTGTGCCGGCCATCGTCGCCGCGCCGTCGCGGGGCGCCCCTTCCACGGCCGATGGGGCAGTCAGGGCAGGATCTCGACGAACCCATCCGTCCCGTGCACGCGGATCTGCCGCCCATCCTCGATCAGGCGGGTCGCGTGCTCGACCCCCACGACAGCCGGCAGGCCGTATTCCCGTGCGATCACCGCGCCGTGGGTCATGAGCCCCCCCACCTCCGTCACGAGACCGGCGATCGCGACGAACAGGGGCGTCCAGCTGGGGTCCGTGTGGGCCGTGACGAGGATGTCGCCCGGTTCGAGCTCGGCCTGCGCCATGTCCAGGACGACGCGGGCGCGCCCCTCGATGGTCCCGCCGGCAACCGCGAGGCCGGTCAGCGCGCCCGCCGGCACGTCGTCGCGGCGGTAGGCCCCCGCGAGGACCTCGCCCTCCGACGTGAGCACCCGCGGCGGTGTGAGCGCGTGATGTGACCGGAACGCGTGCGCGCGCCGGGAGATGAGCTCGTCATCGACCGCGTTCGTGCGCACGACGTCGCCGAGCTCCTGGAACGTCAGGTGGAAGATGTCCTCCGTCTCACGCAGCACGCCGGCCTGCACGAGGCGCTCGGCTTCCCGCAGCAGGGCCCGCTTGTAGACGAAGTAGCGGCTGACGATGGCGTACTTCGGATACTCCCGGTACCCGATGAAGGTGCGGACGCGGTCGATCATCCGCTTGGCCTCCTCGGCCTTGCGCTCCCCGCCCGGCAGGGCCCGCAGGCGTTCCAGCAGCTCCTGCTCCTTCTCCCACGCCTCCTGGCGCCCGTGCTCGAAGCGCCGCTGTCCCGCGCCCGGCTCGAAGTTCTTGATGTTGCCGAGGATCGCGGGCAAAAGCGTGGCGGGGCGCTCGCTCCAGCGCGGCCTCGTGATGTCGATCTCGCCGGCGCAGCGCATGCCGTACGCGTCGAGGTAGGCCCGGATGGCGTCGCGCGCCTCCCGCCCGCCGGCGAGCGCGGCCAGCTCGTCGAGGAAGTCCTCGTCCTCAACCCGTTGCAGGAAGGCAACCACGTCCGGATGCGGGCGGATCACGTCCGCGACGTCCAGGAGCGCCAGCCCCATCTCCGACGTGATGTTGTGCGGGACGGACTGCGTCAGCGTGTCGGCTGCGTTCTTCTCCCCCAGCCACGTCTCCAACCGCTCGTTCAGCCACCACGTGGACTCCATCGCGGCCATGATCACCTGCTGGCTGCGCGGATCGAAGAGGATCCGCTTCAGCTCCTGGATGTCCGTCCGGATGAAATCCAGCAGCGCCGATCCGGACTTCGTGCGGATGGTGCGCTTCAGCTCGGCGATCGACGCCTCACTGCGTGTGATCAGCTCGGCGGTGATGGCCGGGTCGGTCGCGATCGGGGAGGGTGCGGCACCGGCCGGCGGGCCGCCGGGACCCTCGTCCGGAAGCGACGGGACGAAGTCGCCGCGGTCGAGGATCGTCTGCAACGCGTCTCCGATCAGCGGGTCGGACGTCCCGAGGGCCTCCAGGACGGCGGCGCGGCTCGTCAGCGAAGCCAGGCGCCGCGTGACGTCGACGAACAGCCTGCCGCCGGCCTCGTGCATCGGCGGGAGGGCCGTCAGCTGGAACACGGACAGCCCGAGCGCCTTCATGGGGTCGGTCATCATCTGCTGATGACCGACGGAGACGTAGACGTGGTTCTCTGCGTCGCCGGCCGCGGGGATCGGGAACAGCGTCGTGATCGGCCGGCTCTGGACGATCTGCAAGCCGTCCTCCGCCAGGCACCATTCGATGTCCTGCGGGCGGCCGAAGTGCGCTTCGATGCGCCGGCCCAGCTGCACGAGCGCCACGACCTGCGCATCCGTCAGCGCCGGTTGTTGCCGGCGCTTCGCCGCGATCGTCCGTCGCTCGGTCCCGCCTGCCGGTGAGGCGTGGATGGCCAGCCGCTTGACGGCGATCGCCTTGGCGACGATTTCGCCGTCGCGCACGTTGTAGACGTCCGCGTTGACCAGACCGCCGACCAGCGCCTCGCCGAGCCCGAAGCCGGCCTCCACGGACGCGACCTTCCTGTTGGACGTCACGGGGTCGGCCGTGAAGAGGATTCCGGACGCGTGCGCGAAGACCATCTGCTGCACGACGACGGCCATCTGAACCTGCCGGTGGTGCAAGCCGTTGCGCAGGCGGTAGGTCACGGCCTGCTCGGTGAACAGCGAGGCCCAGCAGCGGCTGACGTGCCGGAGCACCGCGGCCGCCCCCACGATGTTCAGGTACGTGTCGTGCTGACCCGCGAAGGAGGCCGTCGGCGAGTCCTCCGCCGTCGCGCTGGAGCGGACGGCGCAGGCGGCCTGCTCGCCGAGACGAGCGAGCGCGAGGGTGATCGCGTCCGCCACGTCGCCGGGGATGGCGATCGCTTCGAGGGTCCGGCGGACCTGCGCGCTGAGCGTGCCGATCGCCTGCCGGTCGCCCGGGTTCAGGCGCGACAGGCGATCGAGCAGGTCGTCGATCGACGGGGCCTGCGCCAGGATCCGCCGGAACGCGTTCGTCGTCACACAGAACCCGGGCGGCACGCGGATGTCTGCGATCTGCGAAAGCTCACCGAGATGCGCGCCCTTGCCGCCGGCGACCGCGACCTGCGTCGTGTCGATCTCCTCGAAGCCGACCACCCAGCGGTCGGGCCCGACGGTGCGGATCCCCGTCGGATCGCCTTCGGCGATCACCGCCGCATGCTTCTCCGTGCCCATCGCGCTGCTCCCTTCGTCGCTTGCGGCGAGCGAGTATGGAGCACACCCCGGGGCTTGAAACAAGCCCCCCCGGCGGCGATACTTTGGATGTGGTGAGGGGCGTAGGGGCCCTCGCGGAGGCTTCGACTTCGCGACGGGCGTACGGGTCACTCGTGACTCGCCCCGGCAGCGCACGCGCTCGTAGCTGTGGCGGCCTGGGGCTCGGGAGCACGTAACGACCGCGGCGCTCCGGAGACTCCGGATATCGAGCGAGCCCGCCGTCGATCTGCACGGCGGCTCACAACCCGCTGGACGAGAGGGGAACCACGATGCGCGACATGGCGACGCTCGATGGCGCGAGCGCGAAGCTGGCTGCCAGCGTGCTCGGCGAGCCACGCGCACGGGTCCGGGGCCGCGCATGGGCGTCGGCCGCGGTGCTCGCGGCCGCGGCCGCGCTTGCCGGCTGCGGCGGCAGCGGCGACGACGGGAGCACGAGCGGGCCGGCCCAAGCCCAGTCGCCGGTCGCCGCGAAGGGCACCTTCGTCGGGAAGGTCGACGGCAGCGACGCCTACATCGCGCTGGTCTCCGACACCAAGCGCGTCCTGGGCTATGTCTGTGACTCCAAGCGGGTGTCGGGGTGGTTCGACGTGGCCGCGATCCGCGGCGGCACGGCGACCCTCAGCTCCCGTGGCGGGAAACCGCTCGGGCAGGCGACCTTCTCGGCCGACGGCGCGCGCGGCGAGTTGACGATCGCAGGCGCGCGGCGCTCCTTCAGCGCGACGCCCGCGTCCGCAGACGCGGGGCTGTACCGGGCGGCGCACGTACAACGCCGGGACGGGACGCTCGGCAAGGGCGAGATCGAGGTCGGCTGGGTCGTGCTCCCCGACGGCACGCAACGCGGCGGTCTGAACACCGGCACGACCGGCGCGGTGCTCGTCAAGCCGGCTCCCCGCCTCGACCTCGGCGCCGCGAACATCAGCGTCAACGTCGCGGGCAGCACCGTCAAGATGGCGCTCACGAGCATCAGGGGCATCACGCCGATCCCGATTCCCTGATCGATCGGCTGCGACAGCCGACGCGGCAACCGCTACCGCGGCTCGACGAACAGCGACTGCGCGCACACGCCGAACGGCCCGCCGAGGTCGTGCAGCGTGGCCGTCGAGAGGCCGGCGCCCGACGCGTCCGTCGCCGTCCGCGCGTCGAGGCCGATCCAGTCCCCCGCCGGCTCGCGGTACAGGTGGATCGACAGCTCCGTGTTGACGAACAGCCAGTCGCGAAACGACAGGCCCGCGCTCACGCCGTTGGCGAAGTCGGCGGCGGCCGCGGTGCGCGCCAGCGGCGACGGCGGCTCGCCCGGGAGCATGTCGCCGCGCAGGCGGATCCACGCGGCGACGTGGCCGCAGCCGCGCTCACCGCGGACGTGGCGGATCTCCGTCGCGTCGGGATAGAACATGCCGCGCTCGGCCTGTACCCACGGCGCCATCGGGTCGCAGCTCTCGGGTGGCGGCAGCCGATCGCCGCCGTAGCCGGGGGGCGCGGCCGTGGCGCCGGGGAAGTCGGCGCGCCTGATGCGGACCGCGCGCGCGAGGCACGCCGGCCGATCGCCGGCGCGCAGGATCGCGTCGACGATCTGAAAGCGCCGCCCGGGCTTCGCGAGCGACGTGGCGACGCTGACGGGACCGATCGGCACCCCGCCGAGCAGCTCGATCGTCAGGCGCGTCACGACGAGCTCGGAGCCGGGCTCCGTGCCCTCCACCGCCCGCGCGAGGAGCGCCGCCGGCGGACCGCCGTGCATCATCGCCTCGTCCCACGGCCCGCGGGTGCTCGGGTCGGCCTCGAAAGCGCCGTCACCGACGGGCGTGAAGAGCGCTGCAACGCGGGCGGGCGCCTCGGCCATGGCCGGGCACCCTACCCACGCAACACGGAACTAACGCCCGCTGCGTCCGGAGGCCGCCGCGCGCTCGCGGCGCCCGGGGCGCTGCTGCGGGCGCCCACCGCGCTGGCTGCTGCCACCGCGGCCGCCGCCGCTCGTCGGCGTCGGCAGGCCGCTGAGCGAGAACTCCTTGTGCAGCCCGAGGTCGCCGGCGATCTTGCTCATGTCCTTGGCCTGGTCGCCGAGGACGAAGGTCACGCTGATCCCGGCGCGGCCCGCGCGGCCCGTGCGGCCCGTGCGGTGGACGTAGCCGTCGCGATCCTCGGGGGCGTCGTAGTTGATGACGTGCGTCACGTCGCGCACGTCGATGCCGCGGGCGGCGACGTCGGTCGCCACGAGCGTGTCGACCTCGCCGCGCTCGAAGCGCGCCAGGGCCTTCTCGCGCTGGGACTGCGACTTGTCGCCGTGCATCGCGACGGCGGTGACGTAGTTGTCCTTCAGGCGCTTGACGAGGCGGTCGGCGCCGCGCTTGGTGCGGACGAAGACGATCGTCAGCCCGCGCTCGGCGTCCTTGAGCTCGTGCACGAGCGCGTCGACCTTGTGCTCGTGGGCGACCTTGACGAAGCGGTGCTCGGTCTCGGCCTTGTGATCGACGGCCGGCACGAACTCGTGGCGGCGCGCATCGCTCGTGTAGGCCGAGGCGATCGTGCCCGCCGTGCCCTCGAGCGTCGCGGAGAAGAAGAGCGTCTGACGCGTGCGCGGCGTGCGCGCGACGATGCGGTCGACGGCCGGGCGGAAGCCCATGTCGAGCATCCGGTCGGCCTCGTCGAGGACGAGGATGCGGATGTGCTCGAGCGACACGGCGCGGCGCGCCATGAGGTCCTCGAGACGGCCGGGCGTGGCGACGAGGATGTGCGACCTGCGCGCCTGCTGGATCTGACGCTGGATGCCGGCGCCGCCGTAGATGGCGGCGACCGAGAGGGCGCGCTTGTGGGCGATCTCCGTCATGTCGTCGACGATCTGCAGCGCGAGCTCGCGCGTCGGGGCGAGGATCAGGGCGCTGGGGCGACGGTCGGTCGCCTGGAGGCGCTCCACCATCGGGACGGCGAAGGCGAGCGTCTTGCCCGAGCCCGTGGGGGACTTGGCGAGGACGTCATGGCCGGCCAGCACGTCGGGGACGACGAGCGACTGGATGGCGAAGGGGTTCGTGATTCCGCGCGCCGCGAGCGCATCGGCCACCACGCGAGATACGCCGAGATCGGCGAAGGACTGCATTGACATATGGAATGGCTCCTAGCAGCGGCCACTGTTCTGACCGCAAAACGATTCGGGAGATCCGACTGACCCGAACCGCGTGAGCGCACTCGAAGCAAAGAATCTCACGGGCAGCGGCGCTGCCCATGCACAAGACGGTAGCAGCACACGGGTGCCAGCCGAACCCATGCCCGCGCGCCCACCAGCGATGATTGCCCTGGATGACGCACCCTTTGCCCCCGCTCTCGGCCCAGCTCGCCGGCGTTCGCTCCTCCCCCGTCCGCGACATCCTCGAGCTCACGCAGCGCGAGGAGGTCATCTCCTTCGCGGGCGGCCTGCCGGCCCCCGAGCTCTTCCCGACCGAGCTCATCGCGGGGGCCTTCGCGACCGCCCTGGGGCCGACGGTCGCCGCCCGCGCGCTGCAGTACTCCTCGACCGAGGGCGACCCGCAGCTGCGCGCGCTGCTCGCCGAGCGCTTCGCCCTGCGCGGCCTGCCGGCGCAGGCGGACGAGCTGCTCGTGACGACCGGCTCCCAGCAGGCGCTCGGGCTCGTCACGGCCGTCCTCGTCGACCGCGGCGACACGGTCCTCGTCGAGAACCCGTCCTACCTCGCGGCGCTGCAGTGCTTCTCCCTGGCGGGCGCGCGAATGGTCCCCGTGCCCTGCGACGACGAGGGCCTGGACCCCGACGCGCTGCCCGGCCTCATCGCCGCGCACCGCCCGAAGTTCCTCTATCTCGTGCCGACGTTCCAGAACCCGACCGGCCGCACGCTGCCCGACGCCCGCCGGCGCCGGCTGGCCGAGGTCGCCGCCGAGCACGGCCTGTGGATCGTCGAGGACGACCCCTACGGCGAGCTGCGCTACGACGGCGAGCCGCTGCGCCCCCTCGCCGCCTATCCGGGCGCGCGTGACCGGACGGTCAGCGTGTCGTCGCTGTCGAAGGTCCTCGCCCCCGGGCTGCGGCTGGGCTGGCTGCGCGCGCCCGAGGCGCTCCTGCGCCCGCTGGCGATCGCCAAGCAGGCGGCCGACCTGCACACGTCGACCGTCGACCAGCACGCGGCGCGCGTGTCGCTGCAGGCCGCCGACATCGACGAGCACATCGCGCGCATCTGCGACGAGTACCGCCGCCGCCGCGACGCGCTGCTCGACGGCCTCGCGGCGGCCCTGCCCGCGGGCTCGGCGTTCAACCGGCCCGCCGGCGGGATGTTCGTCTGGGCGCGCCTGCCGGAGGGCTGGGACGCCGGCGAGCTGCTCGTCGCCGCGCTGCGCCACGACGTCGCGTTCGTCCCCGGCGCGCCGTTCTTCGCCGTCGACCCGGATCCGCGCACGCTGCGCCTGTCGTTCACGACGCACAAACCGGCGCAGATCGTCGAGGGCCTCGCGCGCCTGCACGCGGCGGCCCGTCCCGCCGCCTGACTACGCGCGCGACGCCGCCGGCTCGCGATCGACCGTCACGTGCGTGACGGGAATCTCGAGCTCCTCGCGCAGCCGCGCGACGATGCCCGTCTCGAGCCAGTTGGACTTCCCCGGCGCATACGTCGAGATGACGACCTCGTCGGCCGCGAACACCCGCAGCTCGTCCTCGATCGCCCCGAGCGCGACGAACGGATCGCCCACCGTCCCGCTGGCCTCGAAGCCCTGCTCCTCGGCCCAGGCGAGTGCCGCCGCCAGGCGCTCGCGCGCCTCGGCGAGCTCGCGGTCGACATCGGAGGCAAGGTAGTGCACGCGCGAGACGACGATCGGGGCGACGACGCGGAACTCGGCGTCGCCGTGATCACGCATGATCTCCCCGAGCTCTGAGCCCTGCAGCGTCCGGTTGGCGATCACGAGCACGCGATGGCGCGCGGTCTGCGGCGCGCTGCGACGGCCGGCGGCCGCGGCGTCGCGCAACGGCCGGCGACGATCGGGATCGCTGCTGGAGAACTCCCACACCACGGCGGCGACAGCGCCGGCGACCAGCACGGCGATGCCGGCGATCGGATCGAGGATTGCACCGGCGACGAGCGACACGGCGATCAGCGCCGCGGCGCCGAAGGCGAGTACCAGGGCGTCGCGTTCCCCCCGAATCGGATTGCGCACAGCTACCTCCAGTGGTCGATCGTGCGAATTGCCACAAGCAGTGTAGCGAGCCCGCCGGACCTTGTGCCAATCAGCCGACGGCCTCCGGCGCGCTGCGCTCCAGCGCGTGCCAGCCGACGTCGCGCTCGCGGATCGCGTGCTCGGCCGCGACCCCGCCGTTGACGCCGAACAAGCGCTTGGCGAACAGGAGGTACACGACGACGGCGAGGTTGATCGTGATCGTGATGAGCTTCAGCACCGACACGCGGTGGGCGAGCTCGTAGACCTCCAGCGGCAGGAGCGAGGCGGTGACGATGAGCGTGAGGTACTCCGCCCAGCGCTTGGCGTACCAGAGCCCGACGGCCTCGATCCCTTCGACGAGCGCGTAGACGACGAACACCGCCCCGACGAGCCGCAACGTGCTCGATTGCAGGGAGAACGCGCGGTCGATCTCGTGCAGCAGGCCGTGGCTCGGCGTGTGCGCGCCGCCGGTGCCGATCTGCAGGTCCGAGACGATCCGGTAGAAGCTCCCGCGCAGGTCCGCGCGATGGGAGGCGAAGACGAAGATCACGACGGCGATCGCGCCGAGCACGACGAAGTGCGCCAGGCGGTTGACCGCGATGAGCCGCAGGACGAGCTTGTCGCGCAGGGGCTTGCCGCGCAGCGGCAGATCGATCTCCTCACGCGTCGGCGGCGTTTCGCGCGCGGGGGCCGCGGGCGCCGCGACCGGCAGCCAGGAGTCGCAGCGCAGGCAGCGGTGCCAGCGCACGCCGTCGACCTCGCGCGCGAGGAGCGTGTCGTCCGCCGGCAGCCGGCGGGCGTCGATGCCGATGAGCTCGTGGCCGGCGAGCGCGCACGCCAGCAGCTCGTAGTGCAGCCGCGGGCGCCAGCGGCTCGGCTTGACGTGATGAACGCCGGGCAGGCGCTGGCGCTGCGTCACGCCGCAAGCTTCGCAGGAAGCGATGAGCGACACTTACGGTGACATGAGCTCGCCACGCGACGTCCCGATCCGCGAGACCACGATCCGCCTCGGTCAGCTGCTGAAGCTCGCCGGGCTCGCCGACTCCGGCGGGGAGGCGCGCGAGCTCGTGCAGGACGGTGCGGCGCGCGTCAACGGCGAGGTCGAGATGCGCCGCGGGCGCCAGCTGCACGCGGGCGACGTCGTGACCGTCGCCGGTGCGGCCGTCCGCGTGACCGCGCGGTCATGACGACCGGCGGCGGTGCCGGCGGCGAGCCCGTCGACGGCCGCATGACCGCGCTCGTGCAACACGACGGCGAGCGCGACGAGGTCGCCGTCGAGGAGCCGCTGGAGATCCGCGTCGACGGCGCCGCGCTGACGGTGACGATGCGCACCCCCGGCGACGACGAGGAGCTCGCGCTCGGCTTTCTCTTCGGCGAGGGGCTCATCGACCGGCCGCACCCGGCGGGACTCAGCGCCGATCTCGCGGCGAACGTCGTCGAGGTCGGCGGCCCGCTCCTGCGCGACCCCGGCGCGCGGCGCTTCTACACGACGTCGTCCTGCGGCGTCTGCGGCAAGGGCTCGCTGGAGGAGGTCGCGGTGCATGCCCCGCCGCTGCCGGCCGGGCCGCCGGTCGCGCGCAGCCTGATCGCCGGGCTGCCGGCGCGGCTGCGCCAGCCGGGCTTCGGGCGCACCGGCGGGATGCACGCCACGGGCCTCTTCGACGTCCGCGGCGAGCCGCTGATCGTCCGCGAGGACGTCGGGCGCCACAACGCCATGGACAAGGTCATCGGACGCGCGCTGCTCGACGGGCTCCTCCCGCTGCACGAGCGCATCCTGTGCGTCAGCGGCCGGCTCTCCTTCGAGCTCGTCCAGAAGGCCGCCGTCGCGGGCGCGCCGGTACTCGTCGGCGTCGGGGCGCCGACGTCGCTGGCGGTCGCGCTCGCCGCCGACCGCGGCATGACGCTCGCCGGCTTCGCCCGCGGCGACCGCGTCAACGTCTACACCGGCGAGGAGCGGGTGACGGCGTGAGCGCGCTCAGGCGACCGGCACGAGCGGGCTGTCGGGCCGCGCGGCGAGCCCGCGCTCGGCCGCCAGCAGCTCGAGCATGACCGCCGTGTCGGCGATCGCGACGCCGGTGAGGTGCTCGTCGCGGCCCGCGAAGTCGGCCTCGATCGCCGCGAGCGCGGCGCCGTAGGCGCCGGCGTCGTCCTGCGCGAGCGCACGCAGCGCGGCGGCGGTGCGCTCGAAGGCCTCGCCGCGGGTCTCCATCTTCTCCGCCAGCGCGGGCACGGCTTCGTCGTCGTGGACGGCGACGGCCGCCACGGCCCGGACGTAGGCGGCGACGGGCGAGCCGTCGGCGTCGGGGTCCTCGCGCAGCGTCGCACGGACCTCGTCGGCGGCGCGCTGGGCGCTGCCGCCGATGATCGACGCCTTCAGCAGACCGACGAGCCGCCCGTAGCTCTTCGGCGGCGCCAGCGCCCACGACGCGCGGTAGCCGGCGGCCGCCTCGGCGTACGTCGCGCGGGCCGTCTCGTGGTCGCCGGCGAGCAGCGCGGCGTGCGCGCGGCCCTCGGCCGCGATCGCCTGGATCATGAGATCGCGGTGCTCGCCCTCCTGCACGCGACCGAGCTTACGACCCGATTGCGCAATCCTCCAGTGATGCGCCTGCTGCTTGCGACCTCCGTCGTCTTCGCGATCGTCTCGATCGTCTTCTCCGCCGCGACCGACTCGGTGACGGGGACCGTCCTGGCGACGATGTTCGGCGGCACGGCGTTCGTCGGCTTCCTCGCGGCCGCCTTCCTGGCGGTCGGCAAGAGCGAGGACCGCGCGCGCGAGCGCGACGCCGCCGACCGCGCCGAGCACCTCGGCCCGTAGCTACCCGTCGCTGGAGGCCTTCCAGAGGTTGATGCCGGCGTCGACGGCGTGGGCGTCGATCGCCGCGAGCTCCTCGTCGGAGAACTCCAGGCGCTCGAGCGCCCCGAGCGAGTCGTCGAGCTGCGCGACGGTGCGGGCACCGACGAGCGCCGACGTCACGCGCGGGTCGCGCAGCGTCCAGGCGATCGCCATCTGCGCGAGCGACTGGCCGCGGGCGGCGGCGAGGTCGTTGAGCGCGCGGACGTGCGTGAGCGTCTGCTCGTCGAGCATGTCGGCCGTGAGGAAGCGGCCCTCGGCGGCGCGTGACCCGGCCGGGATCCCGTCGAGGTACTTGTCGGTGAGCATCCCCTGCGCCAGCGGCGAGAAGACGATCGCGCCGAGGCCCTCCTGCCCGAGCACGTCGAGCAGGTCCTCCTCGATCCAGCGGTTCAGCAGCGAGTAGGACGGCTGGTGGATGAGCAGCGGCGTGCCGAGCTCGCGCATGATCCGCGCCGCCTCCTCCGTGCGCGCCCCGGAGTAGGAGGAGATCCCGGCGTACAGCGCCCGGCCCGAGCGCACCGCCGTGTCGAGCGCGCCCATCGTCTCCTCCAGCGGCGTGTCGGGGTCGAAGCGGTGCGAGTAGAAGATGTCGACGTACTCCAGGCCCATGCGCTCGAGGCTCTGATCGAGGCTCGCGAGGAGGTACTTGCGCGATCCCCACTCGCCGTACGGGCCGGGCCACATGTCGTAGCCGGCCTTCGTCGAGACGATCAGCTCGTCGCGCCAGGGCCGCAGGTCCTCGCGCATGACGCGCCCGAAGTTCGTCTCGGCCGAGCCCGCTGGGGGCCCGTAGTTGTTCGCGAGATCGAAGTGCGTGATGCCGCGGTCGAAGGCGTGGCGCAGCACGTTGCGCTGCTCCTCGATCGGCTGGGTGTCGCCGAAGTTGTGCCAGAGGCCGAGCGAGATCGGTGGCAGCTGCATGCCGCTGCGACCGCAGCGGCGGTAGGGCAGCGCGTCGTAGCGGTGCGGGGCGGGAACGTAGGTCACGCCCCCGACGTTACCCCGATCGCCCCGGGGGTACCTCAAACCCATGACGACGACACGAGAGACGATCGCGGTCCTCGGGGCCGGCGGGACGATGGGCTTCCCGATGACGCGCAACCTCGCGCGCATCGGCTTCATCGTGCGCGCCTGGAACCGCTCGCCGGAGAAGACCGAGCCGCTCGCCGACGACCGCGCCGAGCTGTGCGCGACGCCCGCCGCGGCAACCGCCGGCGCGTCGGTGATCCTCACGATGCTCAGCGACGCCGACGCGGTGCTCGAGGTCATGGAGGGCGACGACGGCGCACTCGCGACGGCATCCGAGGGCGCCGTCTGGCTGCAGATGAGCACGATCGGCCTCGAGGGCACGCAGCGCTGCATCGCGCTCGCCGAGCGCCACGGCCTGCAGTACGTCGACGCGCCCGTGCTCGGGACCAGGCAGCCGGCCGTGCAGGGAGAGCTCGTCATCCTCGCCTCCGGCCCCGACGACCTGCACGAGCGGATGGCGCCGATCTTCGACGTCGTCGGCAGGCGGACGATGTGGGTCGGCGACGCCGGCGCCGGGACGCGCCTGAAGATCGCCGTCAACACCTGGATCCTGGCGGTCGTCGAGGGCGCGGCGGAGACGCTCGCGCTCGCCGAGGGCCTCGGCCTGGATCCGTCGCTCGTGCTCGATGCCGTCGCGGACGGCCCGCTCGACCTGCCCTACCTGCAGACGAAGGGCAAGGCGATGATCGCGCGCTCGTTCGAGCCGGCGTTCCGGCTCGCGCTCGCCGCCAAGGACGCCGCGCTCGTCGAGGACGCCGCGGCCGAGCACGGGCTCGACCTGCCACTCGTCCACGCCATCCGCGAGCGCCTGGAGGAGGGCGTCGCCGAGCACGGCGACAAGGACATGTCGGCGACGTTCCTCACGTCGTCGGCGAAGGTCGCCACATAGCCCCGGGTGCGCCGACCGGCGACACTCTGCGCGCATGTGGGAGAAGCGAGAATCGGCGACGTCCGCGGCGTCACCGGCGGCGGTCTGGGCGACCTGGGCCGACGTCGAGCACTGGAACGCCTGGAACCGCGGCGTGAAGTGGTCGCGGCGCGACGGGCCCTTCGCCGCCGGCACGAGGGGCAGGCTCAAGCCGCGGCTCGGACCGCCGTCCAAGTTCGAGATCACGGCCTGCGAGGAGGGCGCGCGCTGGGTCATCACGACGTTCCTGCCGGGCGCGCGGCTGCACATCGAGCACCTGCTCGCGACCGACGCCGAGGGGCGGACGGTCGTCACGTACCACGGGACGATCAGCGGCCCGCTCGCGCCGGTCGTCGGGACGCTCACGCGCCGGCAACTCGACGCGGTCGTCGCCGCGGTGCACGACGTCGCGGCGCACGCTGCGCGCTGACGCGGCCCTACTCCCCCTTCTGCGGCCGCGGCGTCACGCCCGGGATGATCACCGGGAAGTGCCCCGACTCGCGCGACAGCGGCGTCGCACTGCGCAGGACGTCCTGCAGCTCCGGCGCCTGATCGCGGCGCAGCGTCAGCGTCCGCACGATCGTCTTCGCGCGGGCGACCTCGGGCTCGAAGCTCTCGATCCAGCGCGCGCCGAACTGGTCGCCGCGCCCGAGCTCGGCCAGCACCTTGCCGTCCTCCCCGCAGTCGCCTTCGTTGAGCAGCTCGACCTCGCCCTCGACGATGACGTGGATGCGGCTGCCGGTGCGCGACTCGCGCGCGATGATCTCGCCCGGCTGGAACTGCGCCTTGCGCACGACCATGTCGTCCTTGCGGTCGACGCGCAGCTGGACGATGTCGCGCCCGACGAGCGGCCAGATGATCCAGTCGGCCAGCAGGCGCAGGCGGCGGTCCCAGCTCGGGAAGTACCAGAACAGCAGAAAGCGCCAGACGAGCCAGGCGGGCAGGCCCCAGAGCTCGACGCCCTTGACCTCGGCCACGGCGTAGCGGCGGCCGACCGAGGCGCCCTGCCCGAGCCCGGTGAAGTGAAAGCGCCGCGGCTTGCGGCCCTGCAGCCCGCGCAGGATGTTGCGCCCGATCGTGTGGCCGTGGTGCAGCGCGTAGATGCCGACCGGCGGGCAGGGGCCCGCGCCGCGCGGGTTGGGCACGGCCGCGCAGTCGCCCGCCGCCCAGACGCCGGGGTGGCCGGGCACGCGCAGTGCCCAGTCGGTGACGATCCGCCCGCGCTCGTCCTTCTGAAACGGCATGCGCTCGACGAGGCCGTTGGCCTTCATGCCGACGGAGCTGATGACCGTGCGGGTCGGGATCCGCTCGCCGCTGGAGAGCGTGACCTCGTTCGGCGTGACCGCCTTGACGCGCGTGCTGGTCCGGATCTCGACGCCGAGCGTCTCCAGCCGCTGCACCGCCTTGTCGCCGAGCCGCGGGTGCGCCTTCGTCGACTGCACGCCGGCCTGGTAGACCTCGGGCACGATGTTCGGCCCCGGGTGGACGAGCACGACGCGGCACTCCTCCGAGCCGATCCGCGGGTACTCGCCGCGCGTCAGCAGGTCGGTGAGGTTCGCGAGCTCGCCGGCGACCTCGGTGCCGGCATAGCCGCCGCCGGCGATGAAGAACGTCAGCAGCCGCCGGCGCTCCTCCGGATCGGTCTCGATGTCGGCGAGCTCGAACATCTCGATGATGTGGTTGCGCAGCCGGAAGTCGTCGGCGTAGGCCTTCAGGCGGAAGGCGTGCTCGGCGAGCCCGGGGTAGACGTCGAGGCGCTCCTCGCTGCCGAGCGACACGACGAGCTGGTCGTACGTCAGCTCGACGCGGCTGCCGTCGATGTGGCGGCTCGTGACGATGCGCCTGTTCGCGAGGTCGATGCGCTCGATCTCCGCGGTGTGCGTGACGGCGGGCGCGAAGATCCGGCGCACCGGGCTGAGGATGTGGCTCGCCGAGACGCGCCCGGTGATCATCTCCCCGATGAAGCCGTGGAAGGCGTGGAAGTTCTCGCGCCCGATGACCGTGACGCGCACCTCGCCGCGCTTGATCGCCGGTCGCAGCCGCCGGCAGACGGTGATCGGCACGTAGCCCGCGCCGAGGATGACGACGTGCGGGACCGCGCCGGGCTCAGCCACGGGCGGGCTCCGGGTTGTTGCGCAGGAGGATCGTGAAGAGCACGGCGCAGAGGCCGTCCTGCAGGCCCGGGATGATCAGCCAGACCGGGATCACGCCCGCGATCGCGTTGCCGAGGACGATCGACATGAAGCTGATCTCGATCGGGATGCTGAGGTAGAGGATCGCCCGGTGGCGCAGCGGGTCCGGTGCCATCCACCAGTAGATCGCGCCGAAGAAGAACGCGTGCGCGAGGAAGATGTCGAAGTACATCATCGAGCCCGCGGTGTCGGTGCGCGTCCACTCGGCGAACGGCTCGCTGACGGCGACGCCGGCGATGAAGATCACCGCCGACGACATGTTGAAGAAGCCCTTCTGGCGGAACACGAGGCGCCAGATCGGCGCGAGCTGCGCGTCAGCCCGCATGGGCGGGCACCTCGTCCTCGTAGATCGACATGACCTGCTCGATCATCCTGTCGTAGGCCTCCTCGCCGTGCTCGGCGAAGCGCTCGACCTCGTAGCAGCCGAGCGGGTACTCGAGGACGTTGACGAGGCACTTGTTGCAGTACGTGCAGGCCTTGCCGGGCTCCGGCCCGTCCCTGCCCGAGCGCAGGATGTGCGGCAGGTCGGGGTTGGCGAGCAGCGGGCGCGCGATCGTCACGGCGTCGCAGTCGCCGCCGCTGATCGCCTGCGCGATCCGCGATGCCGTCTGCCAGCCGCCGGTGCACAGCACGGGGATCTTCACGGCCGCCTTGATCGCCCGCGCGTCGGCGGCGTTGAGGCCCTCGATCTTCTCCGGGATCGCGCGGCGGGCCTTGACGAAGGGCCCCTGCGTGCGCGCCCACATCGCCGCCGGGAACAGCCGCAGGCCGGGCGTGCGGAAGAGCAGGTAGTTGCGCGCCGTGTGCTTGCCCTGGGCGAGCATCGACTCATACGGCCCCGACGTGTAGCGCCAGTCGATCGGCCCTGCGGGGTTGTGCGGGTGCGGGAACCAGCTGCCGCGCGAGACGTGGATCGCGTCGACGCCCGCCGCCTCGACCCAGCGCGCGACCGTGATCGCGTCCTGCAGCGAGTTGCCGCGCTTCCACTCCAGCGGGAGCGTGCCGGCGTTGTGCAGGTCGCGGCCGTTGAGCTTCGCGCAGAGGAACATGTCGTCGCCGACCGCCGCGCGGACCGCGGCGATGACCTCGAGCAGGAAGCGCGCGCGGTTCTCCAGCGAACCGCCGTACTCGTCCTTGCGGTCGTTGATCGCCGAGCTGAGGAACTGCGTGAAGAGGTAGCCGTTGGAGGAGTGCAGCTCCAGGCCGTCGGCCCCCGCCTCGCGGGCCCGCACGGCGGCCTGCGCGAACAGGCGCTGGATGCGCTCGATGTCGGCCTTCGTCATCGCCTGCGCGGTGAGCCCGTGGAAGCGGCCGGTCCTGCCCGTCGCGCTCAGCGTCGGGTGGGGCGCGTTCTCGATGCCCTTGATGTCGTTCTGGCGGCCGGCGTAGGAGAGCTGCAGGATGTATCTGCAGTCGTACTCGTGGACCTGGCGGATGAGCTCGCGCCAGAACGGGATCCGCGCGTCGCGATCGATCATCGCGTAGTTCGGCAGCACGCGGCCGCGGACGGCGATCGGGACGTGCGAGGAGATGATCGCCCCCACCCCGCCGGCGGCGAACTGCTTCTCGAAGTTGATCCGGGCGAGCGTGCCGCTGCCGTCGTAGTTGTCGATGCGGCCGGAGATGCTCGACCGCAGCAGCCGGTTGGACACCGTGAGATTGCGGAACTTCAGCGGCTGGAAGATGACCTCAGAAGGCTCCAACGGGCGCGACTGTAGCATCAGCCCATGCCCCCGGCAGAAGCCCAGTCCACCGTCCTCGACGCCTTCGGAGTGGAGTTGCTGGGGGCCATCTACACGATCTGCGAGCGGGTGACGTTCGCCGCCGGCGATCGCATCTTCGAGCAGGGCTCGCCCGCCGACGCGTTCTACATCGTCAACGACGGCCGGGCGCGCATCGAGGTCAGCACGAAGGACATCGACACCGACGCCGTCCTGGAGTACGCGGAGACCGGTGACTTCCTCGGCGAGGAGGCCCTGCTCGGCGGCGGAACGCGCTGGGCCGGCGCCGTCGCCGACACGGACATCAAGGCGATCCGCGTCGGATCCGACGACCTGCGCCGCCTCTACGAGGAGAGCCCGAAGGACGGCGTCACCGTGCTGCGGGCGATGAGCCGCTACACCGCCAACCGCCTGCGTGACGCGTCCTCGCGCGTCGCCGAGACGCTCGCCGACGACGCGCCCGACGCGCTCGTCGACGAGATGGTCGCCGGCGCCGTCGTCGCGCAGAAGGCGTTCGAGTCCTGGCCCGAGGAGCGCGTCGACGCGCTGCTCGAGGACATCGCGACGACGATCAACGACCGCGCGGACGAGTTCGCCGCGCAGACCGTCGCCGAGACGACGCTCGGCAACGCCGAGCACAAGGCGATGAAGATCCTGTTCGGCTCGATGTGGGTCTGGGAGTCGCTGAAGGGCAAGCGCGGCGCCGGCCCGCTCGACACGGACGACGAGCTGCAGATCCGCGAGATCGCCAGCCCGATGGGCGTCATCTTCGCGCTCGTGCCGGTGACGAACCCGGTTCCGACGATCGTCAACAAGTCGCTCATCGCGCTGAAGTCGCGCAACGCGATCATCCTGAGCTGCCATCGCATGGCGCAGGGCGTCGCGAACTCCACGGGCGAGGCGATCGTCGAGGTGCTCGCGCGCCACGGCGCGCCCGAGCAGCTCGTGCAGTGGGTCCAGGCGCGGCCGAGCCGGCGGCGGACCGCAAAGTTCATGCGCCATCCCGACGTCGCGATGATCCTCGCGACGGGTGGCCCCGGGATGGTCAAGGCGGCCTATTCCTGCGGCAAGCCGGCGATCGGCGTCGGCGCCGGCAACGCGCCCGCCTGGGTCTCAGACGACGCCGACGCCGCCGAGGCCGCCGACGCGATCGTCGCGAGCAAGTCGTTCGACAACGGCCTCATCTGCGGCTCCGAGCAGCACATCGTCTGCGATGTGAGCAGGCGCGACGAGCTCGTCGCGGCGCTCGCGGGCGCCGGCGGCTACGTGCTGAGCACCGCGGAGACCAAGCAGATCATGGAGCAGGCGTTCGACGGCAACGGCCACCTGCTGCTCCCGTACGTCGGGCGCACGGCGACGACGATCGCCGACATGGTCGGGCTCACCGTCCCCGACGACACGCTGCTGCTCGTCTTCCCCGTCACCGACGACGTGCCGGAGGAGGCGCTCGGCAAGGAGCGGCTCGCGCCCGTCTGCTCGCTGTTCACCGTCGACGGCGACGACGAGGCGATCGCGCTGTGCCGGCGCCTGTTGTCCTACGAGGGCGCCGGCCACACCGCCGTCATCCACACGAGCGACGAGCAGCGCATCGCGCGCTTCGCCGAGGCGATCCCGGTCGGCCGGATCCTCGTCAACGTGCCGGCGACGATGGGCTTCTGCGGCGTCGTCACGGGCCTGACGCCCGCGTTCACGCTCGGCTGCGGGACGTTCGGCGGCAACTCGACGACGGACAACGTGAGCTACCAGAACCTGCAGAACATCAAGCGCGTCGCCTATCCGACGGTCTGAGGTGGGCGTGTAGCGATGGCGCACGCGTCGCTCGCGGCGACCCTCGCGGAGGTCCCGCTGCTCGCCGACCTGCCGCTCGCATTGCGCGAGCGGCTCGGGGCCGAGGCGCGTGAGGTCGTCGTCAGCGCCGGGGAGTGGCTCTTTCACGAGGGCGACGCCGCGGACTGCGCCTACGTCGTGCGCTCCGGCCGCCTCGACGTCATCGCCGAGGGCGACCCGCCGGTCGTCATCCGCGCGGTCAAGCGCGGCACCGTCCTCGGCGAGCTCGCCCTGCTGGAGGAGGGCGCGCGCACGGCGTCGGTCCTCGCCCGGCGCGACAGCTCGCTCATCGAGATCGGGCGCGCGCAGTTCGAGCTGCTCATCCGCGAGGCCCCGGACTTCGCGCTCGCCCTCACGCGCAGCATGGGCGCGCAGGTCGCGGCCAACCGCGCGGCGTCGCTGGCGCCCGGGCCGCCGCGGACGATCGCGGTCATCGCGCTCGACGCCCGCGCGCCCTGCGATCAGGTCGCGGGCCGGCTCGCGCACGTCCTCGGGCGCTACGGGAAGGTCGCGCACCTCACGTGCGATCCGCAGCGCCCGGCGGCGGACTTCTCCGCGCTGCTGGACCGCGCGGAGAGCGCCAACGACCGCGTGCTGCTCGACGGCGGCCTCGCCGCGCGCGGCGAGCCGTGGACGGACTTCTGCCGCCACGAGGCGGACATCATCGTCGCGGTCACGAGCGGCGTCCCCGACCACGGGTGGCTCGAGCGCCCGGCACCGCTGCACGACTGCGAGCTCGTCGTCGCCGCGCCGGGCATCACGAGCGACACGCTCGACGCGTTCGCGCCGCGCGAGGTGCAGCTGCTGCACCGCGGGTCCAACCTGCGCCGCTCGGCGGACATCACCGCGCGGCGGCTGGCCGGGCGCTCGGTCGGCCTGGTCCTGTCCGGCGGCGGGGCGCGGGCGTTCGCGCATCTCGGCGTGCTCGACGAGCTGCACGCCGCGGGCATCGTCGTCGACCGGATCGCCGGCGTGAGCATGGGCTCGATCGTCGCCGGCCTCGCCGCCGCCGACAAGGACGTCGACGAGATCTACGAGCTCTTCCGCTACGGCTTCGTCGAGAACAAGCCGACGAGCGACTACACGATCCCGGCGTTCTCGCTCATCCGCGGCCGCCGGACGTACAAGATGCTCGCGGAGGCCTTCGGTCCCGTGCGGATCGAGGAGCTCGCGCTGCGCTTCTTCTGCGTGAGCTGCGACCTGCTCACGCGCCAGATGGTCATCCACCGCACCGGGCTGCTGCACGAGGCGGTCTACGCGAGCCTCGCGATCCCCGGCATCTTCCCGCCCGTCGCCGACGAGCACGGCCGGCTGCTCGTCGACGGCGGCGTCCTGGACAACCTGCCGGTCGAGACGATGCAGCGCGCCGCCGAGGGGCCCGTCATCGCCGTCGACATCGCGACGCGCCCGCGGCCACTCGTCGAGCGCGGGCGCCCGCGCACGCGCGTGATCGCCCGGCGGGTCCGGCTGGCGATCACCGGCCGCGAGGAGCCGCTGCCGCGGCTCGCCGAGACGCTGCTGCGCACGCTGACGCTCGCGAGCTCGGACACCGAGGCCGCCGCGCTGCGTCACGCCGACGTCGTCATCTCGCCGCGCGTCGAGGGCATCGGCATGCTCGAGTGGAAGGGCCTGGATCGCGCGCGCGAGTGCGGCCGCCTGGCCGCCCGCGAGGCGCTCGAGGCCGCGCAGGCCCAGGTCGCCGGCTGGACGCCCTAGCCTGCTGAGCGAGGCGCCTCCGGTGGTCCGCCCACACACCCGCGGCGACGATTGGCGACTTCTTCGACGAGGCCCCGAATAACTCGCCAATCTCTGCGGTCAGCCGGGCTCGCCCGCACGTGCCGCCGGGTCCGGTCACACCCCTTATCGATGCCGTCAGCGCACCGCGCCACGTCGGCGAGCCGCGTGAACACCAACCGCGTTGCGTCCACCGAGAAGCGACGGGCAGGCCGTGACGAGGCCGGCTACTTCGCCGCGGGCTGCGTGCGCCGCAGCGACGACGGCCACCACGCCCGGTCGCCGAGCAGCGACGTGATCGCGGGCACGACGATCGTGCGAACGAGGAACGTGTCGAGCAGGACGCCGAGCGCGACGGTGAAGCCGAGCTCGAAGAGCGTCCAGACGGGCAGCGTCGCGAGGACGACGAAGGTGCCGGCGAGGATCACGCCGGCGCTCGTGATGACCGGCCCGGTCGCGACGAGGCCGCGCAGGACCCCCAGGCGCGTGCCGTGGCGGACCGCCTCCTCGCGGATGCGGCTCATGAGGAAGATGTTGTAGTCCACGCCGAGCGCGACGAGGAAGATGAACGACAGGATCGGGAGGATCGGGTCGATCCCCGTGCGCCCGAAGAGCGTGTGGAAGACGAGCAGCGACAGGCCGAGCGTGCCGAGGTAGGACAGGATCACCGTCGCGAGCAGGTACAGCGGCGCGACGATCGCCCGCAGCAGGACGACGAGCACGATGAAGATGACGAGCAGGACGAGCGGCGCGAGCACGAGCAGGTCGCGCTTGGCGGCCTCGCTGTGGTCGCGGAAGCGCGCCGCTCCGTCGCCGAGGGTCACCCGCAACCCCGGCCCAGGGTCGGCGAACGCGTCGCGGATGCGGGCGATCCGGGCGGTCGCGGGCGGCCGGAAGGGGTCGTCGGTGAAGACGAGCGTCAGCCGGGCGATGCGGCCGTCGCGCGAGCGCGCGACGGGTGCGGGGAGCACGGCGGCGACGTGGTCGAAGGCCCGCAGCCGGGCGGTGACCTGCGCGACGTCGGCGTCGGAGATCGGCGCGCCGGAGCGCTCGACGAGGACCGTCGTCGGCGCCGCGGCGCCGGGCCGGAAGGTCGCGCGGAAGAGCTCGTAGCCGACCTTCGAGGGCGGGTCGGCGCGGAACTCCTTGACGGGGTTGACGTCGGGCTCGTAGAGCAGCAGCCCGAAGGCCCCGGACGCCAGCAGCGCCAGGCCGCCGAGCAGCGCCGGCACGGGCTTGGCCAGGACGCGCAGCCCGACGCGCGTCCAGATCCCCAGCCGGGCCCGGGTCGCTGGATGCGAGTAGTCGACGGCCTCCTCCCCCGCGCGCGCCTTCGGCGCGCCCCGGACCGCCTTGCGCGGGGCGTAGCGCGCGGGGTCGTAGGCGGCCTGCCTGGCGGCCGGCCAGAACCCGCGCCGGCCGAGCAGGCTCAGCAGCGCCGGCAGCAGCGTGACGCTCGCGATGAGGATGACGACGACGCCGATCGCGCAGACGGGGCCGAGCGTCTTGTTCGTGCCCAGCTCGGAGGCCAGCAGCGTCAGCAGCGCCGCGGCGACGGTGAAGCCGCTGGCGATGATCGCCGGGACGGCGCTCGGCATCGCCGCGCGCAGCGCCTCCTGGTCGTCCTCGATCTGGCGCAGGTCGTCGCGATAGCGCGCGACGAGCAGCAGGCAGTAGTCGGTCCCCGCCCCGAATATCAGCACCGCCAGCAGCGCCGTCGACGCCGAGTCCACCTGCAGGCCGGCGTGGCGCGCGAGGAGGTAGATCACCGCCGAGGAGACCAGGAAGGACATGATCACGACGAACAGCGGGATGAACGCGAGGATCGGCGAGCGGTAGATCGCCAGCAGCAGCGCGAGGACGAAGATCACCGTCGCGAGCACGAGCACGACGTCGGCGGACTCGACGGCGTTGTTGATGTCGTTCAGCAGCGCCGGCGAACCCGTGACGTGGTACTCCAGGCCCCCGGACGACCCGCCGCCGAGCGCCCGCAGCTCGTCGATCGACGCCTTCACCTGCTCGGCCGTCCCGCTGTCGAGCGGGACGACCGTGAAGGCCGTCGCGCCGTCGGGCGTGACGAGCTGCGGGTTGGCCGCGAGCCGGCCGCCGAGGCCCGGGACGAACGCGGGAACGGCGGTACCGGCGAGCGGGATCTTCGCCGCCGCGCGCGCGTCGCGGACGATCCGCGCCAGGTCGGCGGGCGTCAGGCCGCCGGGGCGGCGGTAGAGCAGGACCGTCGCGCCGCCCGAGCCGCCGGCGAAGCGCTTGGCGAGCGTCTGCGTGAGGCGCGCCGAGTCCGAGCCGGCGGACTGCACGCTCGTCGTCTCGTCGACCTTCACGTGGTTGAGCTTCATCGCCAGCGGCGCGCAGACGACGACGAGCGCGAGCCAGACCCCGACGACGACCCACCGTGATCGGCGTCCGGTGGTGACGCTGACGAGAGCCCCCATCATCCGGCGCGAATCTAGTCGATCCGGACGGACGTCCGGCGGTTGTGGCACGGATCGGTCAAACGTCCGGTCAAAGCGGCCGCCGGCGGCGCGCCCGCCCGTCATCCGTCCAGGCTCGCGCGGGGGGCGTCAGCGGCGCGACGGGGCTGACGATGCAGACGCGACCTCGCCGCCCCGACGAAAGGCCCCCTCGATGTTGCGCACCGCAAGCACCCTGCTCGCCCTCCTCGTAGCGGGCGCCATGCTCGTCGTCTTCGGCGGGCTGAGCGCCACGAACACGGCGCGCAAGAACGCCGACAAGGTGACCGTGGCGGCGACTGCCAAGCCGCGCGTGACGACACCCGCCGCGCTCGACGCCTCGTCGGGCGGGGCGACGGTGAGGTCGACGGAGTTCAAGTTCAGCGCCGCCGCCATCGACGCGCCGGCCGGCAAGGTCAGGATCACGCTCGACAACGCCGGCTCGATCGAGCACGAGCTCGTCCTGCTGAAGACCTCCGCGGCCCCCGGCTCGCTGAAGGTCGCCGCCAGCGGCCGCGTCAGCGAGGCGGCGAGCGTCGGCGAGGTCTCGGAGATCAAGCGCGGCGTCTCGCAGAGCACGACGTTCGACCTCGAGCCGGGCCGCTACGTCTACGTCTGCAACATCCCCGGCCACTACGCCCAGGGCATGCGCGGCGCGCTCGTCGTGACGTAGCGCGAGCTACTTCACGATCGTGAACCAGCCGCGCCCGCCGTGCCGGGCGTCGCACCGATCGTCTGTCGCGGTGAGCCGCGCTCAAAAAACCTGGCGCCGCTGCCGACAACAGTCTCAGGATGCCCGTCTCGTCCCCTACCGCGCCCGCCGAGCACGCGTTGTGGCGCGTCGCGGGTGAGCACGCCAAGGGCATCCTGTACGAGTCTGGACGGGTGCACACGTGGCCGGAGGCGGAGGCGTCCCACGGCGCCGTCGCCCGTGACCGTGTCCGTGACACCGGCGACCATCCGATCGTCTGCTTTCTCATTCGTCCGGACGGCACCGTCACCCACGCCGCCCGCTACGCCCGGCACACCGCGACGCTTCGCGCCGCCCTGCGCGACGCCGATCCCGCGCTGACGGTCGCTGCCCCGCCCCAGCCGGCCCCCTCCGCCGGGCCCCGCGACGGCGCCATGACGGCGCTGTGTCGCTGGCTGGAGTTCGGGACGCCGGCCGCGATCAGCTGAGCGTCTCGAGCACGGCGGCGACCTCGTCGGGCGCGGGCATCGCGGCGATGTCGGCGGCGATCAGGCCGGCCCGGTCGCGGAAGCTCGCGTCGTCGAGCAGGCGCCGGACCGCCTCCGAGACCGCGGCGGCGTTCACGTCGGCGGGCGCGAGCGTGATGCCCGCTCCGCTGCGTGCGATCGCCGCCGCGTTGAGGAACTGATCGGCGGCCTGGGGCAGGCACAGCTGCGGGATCGCCCGTGTGAGCGCGGCCAGCGCGGTCCCCGAGCCGGCGTGCGAGGCGACGACGGCGCACGCTGGGAGCAGCTGCGTCTGCGGGATGTAACGCTCGACGACGACGTTGTCCGGCTGCGGACCGAGCGCCGCCGGATCCATGCTCGGCCCGACGGTCACGACGAGCCCGACGCCGAGGTCGCGGATCCCCGCCACCGCGGCGCTGAAGGCATCGTTGTGATTGAAGACGGTCCCGAACGTCAGGTACACCAGCGGCCGGCCGACGCGCGCGATGACGTCCGCGGTCGAGCCCTGCTCGTCGCCACCCGCGAAGGGGACCGGGCGCAGCTGCTGGCGGACGCCGACGTGGTCGCCGCCCGGCAGCTGCAGCGAGGGCGGATAGATGTCGAGGTAGAGGTGGTCGTAGGAGCCGGCGTACGGCCGCGGCTCGAGCCCCTGCGCGCGCCACAGCGCCGCGACCTCGTCGCCGGCGGCACGGACCCTGGCCTCGGGCAGCAGCGCCCCGAACGCATGCGTCACGTGCGGGACGCCGATCGCGGCCGCCACGATCGGCCCAGCGAGCTCCGCGGCGTCGTGGACGACGAGGCTGGGCCGCCACGACCGCGCCAGCGGCAGCAGGTCGGCGAGCGTGACCGGCGCGCTCACCTCTCCGAAGACCTTGGGGAACATGACCTCCGGGCGCTCGTGATGTGGCAGCTCACGAACCTCCGGGTGGCGGCGCCAGAATTCCGCCATGAAGTCCGCCTGACTGCGGCCGACCGGGGAAGTGGCAAGGCCCGCCTGCTCCAGGCGCGCGCAGCTCTCCGCTGCCGTGGCCCACAGCACGTCGTGGCCGCGCGCCTGCAGGGCGCGCGCGAGCGGGACCATCGGATTGATGTGTCCGATCGCACCCATTGAGGAGACCAGCACGCGCATGAGAGTTCCGGGCCGCGGCCCATTCCCACTGGTTCTACAGCACGAGACAGCACGAACGCCGGAGCCGCCCGCTCCTGACCACGGGAGCGACGATCGCCAACCCGATCCGGGCAGCGGTGCTCGCGGCTGCGATCTCGGCGATCATCGGGCGCCATGAGTCCGTCCGGCGCCGGCCTCGTAGGTCTCCTCACGCCTGACCTGGCGCTGCTCGACGCCGCGATCGACGGGCGCCGGGCGCTCGAGCAGGCGCTCGGCTGCGCCGTCGCCGAGGGCTGGGACGTGTTCGGGCAGTCGCTCGGGCGCATCCGCGACGCCGTCGCCGCGGACCCGGCGAGCACGCGCTGGGGCACACGGCTGTTCGTCCTGGACACCCCCCGCACGCTCGTCGGCTGGGGTGGTTTCAAGGGCCCGCCGCGCGACGGCGTCGTCGAGCTCGGCTACGCGATCTCCCCCAGCTGGGAGGGCCGCGGGATCGCGACGGCCGCGGTCGGCGAGCTGCTGCGCGACGCCTACTGCGCGCCCGGCGTCCGCAGCGTCATCGCCCACACGCTGCCCGAGACCGGCCCATCCGTGCGCGTGCTCGGGAAGTCCGGCTTTGCGTACGACGGCCACGTCATCACCGACGGGGTCGGCACGACGTGGCGCTTTCGTCACGATCGCGCCGCGGCGGGGTGACGAGCCCCGCGGAGCGTCCTACCAGGCGTTGCCCTGTCTGCGCGTTGCAGCGATCCAGGCGTGATCGGTATCGGCGTGCGCGAGACTCGACGGGTACGGCGGCCGCTTCCAGACATGAGCGCCGATCGTGCCGAAGTGCTCGCGCAGGTATGCCACGAGGTCGCCGCGGTGCTCGGCGCAGGCGTAGCGCGCAGAGCCATACAGGCCGCGCCCGTGGAAGACGAGCCAGTTCTCGGGCAGCGCGTTCTGATAGGCGCCCCAGGTGTTCTCGCGCATCGCCTTCTCGAGGTTGAGCTGCGTCAGCGGGTCAGGCTGCGCGTCGCAGTACTGACAGCGGAAGATGAGGCGGACCGACATCCCGCTTGAGTATCGGCGATCGCACGGTCGCCCGTCGACGTAAGCGTCGCGTGCCCGGGCCCCATATCGTGTCGTCCACAACACCATGACGCCACCACACACGTCACACCGCGAGCCGATCGACGACGACTGGGGTCCCGAGCAGATCACTGCGCGCGCGCTCCTGGAACTGGAGCATCATGGTGGCGTACCGGTCCTGAGCGCGGCGACGGCGACCCCATAGGGCGCGTGTGGTTCAGCACGCGGGTCTCGCCCGCAGCAGTCGCCGTCGTGCTGGTCGGGCTGGAGCTCAGCCCGGCGAACGAGGCGCTCAGGCTTGCGCTGACGGCAGCCGCTGCCGGCGCCGGCGCCGGCGCAGTCCAGTGCGCGCTCTGCTTCGCGCTCGCCACGGCCGCCGTTGAGGGCGCAGCGGTCATCGCCCTGAGCCGGTTGCTGGGCACCGATCGCGCTCGCGCCGCGACGTCGCGGATCGACCGGCGCCTGGAGCGTCACGGCATCGCGCGTGGGCGCAGGCCGCCCGGAGCCCTGATCGCGTTCTCCGTCTGCCTCGTGGTCGGCTGCGCGGTGCTGCTGCTGCTCCAGCCCGACCCCGGCGGCCAGAGGGCCCGCGATCGGGTCCTGGTCATGGTGGGAGCGCTGTCGGTGTTCTGCTTCGCTCAGGCACTCGCGCTGCTCGTCGGCATCGCAGAGGTGAGCCCCGCGCTGATCGGGCTCGGTCTCGCGACGGCGGCCGGGGTCGTCCTGGTCGCCCGGCGGAGCCTGCAGCGGATACGGGCGAGCGAGGTCGCCGCATGACGCTGACACCGACCGCCGGCGACCTCGCCGCGCACTACGAGGCGCAGATGCGGGCCGTCGCCCGTGGTCCCCAGTACGCCGGCCTTCCCCCGGCGGATCGTCCGGCCGCGTTCGCGGATCCTGGCACGCGCTGGGTCACGACGAGCACGGGCCGCCCGTGGCCGCTGCTCACACCGGTCGCCCGCAACTCCGAGTTTCGCCCCGACTTCTTCGACGCCCGCTTCCCGGGCCGGCGCTGCCTCTACGTCTCGGTGCCGAGCCGCGCCGTCGCGGACAAGCCGGCGGTTGCCGAGGCCCTGCGTGCCGCTCTCGCCGACGGCGCGGTGCTCGTCTACGAGCTCGACGCCTCGCCGCGGTCCGGCGAGTTGTTGGATCGGTGCGCCGGCGACCCGCGCGTGCGCTGCGACCCGCTCGCGGACCCGGCCGACGACAGCGCCGCCGCGATCGTCCACTTCGGCGCGACCACGGAGTTGCGCTTCGGCCCGCGCGCGCAGCCGGTCTCGCTCGTCGAGGCCGCCCGCCGGCTGCAGAGCGAGCCGGGCGAGGACGCGAGCGCGACCGCCCGCGTCCTCCTGCACGACACGCTGACCGATCGCCAGCTCGACGACCTGTGGCGCATCTACGAGCGGCAGTTCGCCGCGCTCGTGGAGCCGCACCCCTGCCGTCAGATGCAGACCGAAGAGGAGTTCTCCGCCATGGTGCGACACCGCGGCGCCCTGACGGTCGTGTCGACGGCCGCCGACCGCATCGCCGCCTTCTCGGTCTTCGTCGAGGACCTCACGGCCTGTGCCTGGCTGCGAGCCGAGTGGTTCACGGCCCGTCGCGGCCCGGCACCGGTGTACTTCGCCGGCATCGCCGTCGACGCGCAGCTCGAGGGTCACCGGTTCTCCGCCGGCCTCATCGCGACGATCGCGCGCGTCGTCGTGACCTCCGGGGCCAACCGCGAGCTCGTCTTCCAGTGCACGAACCGCTCCGCCCGCTACGTGCCGCGGCTCGTCGAGGAAGGAGTCGCCGCCACGGGCATCGCGACACTCCGGGTCAGCGAGCGCTACCGCTACCGCTACCGCGCGCTGCTGCGTGAGCCTGCATGACGACGGGTATCTCGGCCTTCCCGCAGTTCACGGCCCTCGGCGCGGCGACGCGCGACGAGTACGAAGCCGCCGTCGCCGGCATCGGGGTGGTGTCGGACCTCGCCTACCCGACCCTCATGGCGTGGTGGACGCATCGCGGCGACATGCTCGTCGCCCGCTGCGGGTCGTCGCTCGTGCTGCGCTACGCCGCACCCGGTGAGAACGAGCCGATCGGCACCGCCGTCGTCGGCCGCGGCGACGTGTCCGCCGCCGTCGACAGCGTGATGGCGCACCTCGGCGAGCGCGAGCCGGCGCCGCAACTGCAGATGATCCCGGGGATCGTCGCCGCCGGCATCGATCCGCGCAGCTACTGCGTCGGGCCGCAGCGCTCCCACGACGAATACCTGCTGAGCGTCGACGACCTCGCGACCCTGCATGGAGCGGCCCACGCGCGCACTCGGCGCAAGGTCCGCCGATTCCTGCGCGAAGCTGCGGGCGCGGTCAGCGTGCGGCCGGTCGACCTCGCGCCGGCCGGCGTTCGTCACGCCGTGCGCTCCAGGGCGGACGCCTGGCGCGCGGGCAGCGTCAACGACCCGCGCGGCGAGGAACGGGCGGCGCTCGCGCGCTCGCTGTCAGATGACCTGTGCCCGGACTTCCGCGGGCTCGAGATCCGCTGCGGCTCAGAGCCGTGCGCCTACGCGGTCTACCAGCCGCCGCGCGACGGTCACGTCATCGTCAATCATCTGCTGACCGATCCTGCCTTCGTCCACATCGACGACTTCGCGATCCACGCGCTGGCCGCGAGTCTGCAATCCGAGCGGGTCGGCCTCATGAACATCGAGATGGACCTCGGCATCCCGGGTCTGCGGACGCACAAGGAGCGTCTGCGGCCGGTGGGGTACGTGCGCAAGTACCGCGTCAGGCCGCTCGGGCGCGGTCTGCGATGAACATCGAGATCGCCGGGGCCACCGGCACCGGGCCGACGGACCTGGCCGCGTTCGACAACGCGCTGCTGGCGATCGGCGCGGGCAACTACAACCTCATCCGGCTCAGTTCGATGATCCCGCCCGGCGCGACCGTGCGGCGTGTCGCCCGGGTGGATCCGGGCGGAGCGTGGGGCGACCGCCTGTACATCGTCTATGCCGATCAGCGCACGGGCACGCGCAACGCCGAGGCGTGGGCGGGGATCGGCTGGGTGCAGGACCCCGCGACCGGCGCCGGCCTGCTGGTCGAGCACGGCGGACAGAGCGAGGGCGAGGTCCGCAAGGACATCCGCGATTCGCTGGCGGCCATGCTCGCCGATCGCGACATGCCGCCCGCCGAGCCCGACATGTGCATCGTCGGCGGCATGTGCGAGGGGACCGCGATCTGCGCGCTCGCGGTGGCGACCTTCCGCCCCGAGCCCTGGGTGTAGGCCCCGGACGGGGAGGCCGATGGGTCTCTCCAAGGGTTTCGCTGAGTCGGGGAGACAGGATTTGAACCTGCGACCGCCCGGCCCCCAGCTGAGTCCTGGGCCGCAAGATCGGGTCTGCGACGCGTCCCCGCCGTCCCCTGCGTCCCCGCCCCCCGCGTTGCAGGACACATCTCAATCCGCGTTGGGTACCTCCTCGGTACCGCTCCTCAACTGCGGGGACGCGGGGACGCTGGGGACGCGCGGGAATCGCACGCGCGGCGCCCCGTCACGCTCTCCCGGCGCGATGCGACCACCAGTGCTTTCGCCCGATCGACTCAGAGGCCTCCGCCGGATTGCGCGGGGGCGGGGCCCGGTTGACGACGGCGCAATCAACGCCGCGTGGCGTACCGCGGTTCTTCAGCGGGACGGACGCGCTTGCATGGCTTGCGGATCGGCGGAGCGACTGGAGATCGATCACATTGGTCCTTGGTCTCAGGGGAGACATCGCTCGCGAGCTCGGCGACCGGCGCGCCCGGCTGCGAGTTGTGCAGCGCCAGCCGCGTGCCCCATTCGACGTCGGCGACGAACGCCGATCGGAACTCGGGCTCGTCCGGGAGCCCGGCGTCGTCGACCGCGAGGCTCATGAGCGATGCGAAGGCGAAACGCTGCTCCGCGCCGATGCGCAGGTCGAGGGCTTGCCGAGCATGTGCTCGTAGCCCCCGAGCTCGGCGGTGTAGCGCGCCGGCCCGCCGAAGACCTCGATCCACCAGGCGACGACGTGGTCGCGATGCTCGGCGCTCACGCCGTCGGGGAACATCGGCGACAGCAGCGGGTCGTCCTCGACGCGGTCGTAGAACGCACCGATGAGGCGCACGAACGGCTCCGCGCCGCCCGCCCAGTCGTAGAGCGAGTCGGTCATTCGGAGGCGTCGTTGTCAGCGCTCGGCCTCGTGTCGGCGCGGGCGTGCTCGAGGAGCATGGACAGGAGGTCGCCGATGCTGAGGCCTGAATCCGCGGGCGGGCGCAAAGGCCGGTCTGGATGCAGCTCGTAGAAGTTGCGCGCGCCGACCTTGTGGCGCGTGAGGTAGCCCTCGACTTCGAGCTCGCAGACGATGCGGTGCGCGGCGCGCTCGGTGATGTCGACGCGCGCGGCGATGTCGCGCAGGCGGACACCGGGCTCCTTGGCGAGGCAGGCCAGCACGCCGGCATGGTTGGTGAGGAACGTCCAGTTACCCACGAGCCGAAGCTACCACATGGGTCCGGCTTTCTAGACCTCTTTGACTTGAGACGAACTTCATGTATGTCGTTGACATGACCTGAACTTCATGTAGGTTGTCCAAATCCGGCGCACTGGTGCGTCCGGGGCCTTACGAGCAAAGGATGCTCACCGTCGCGCGCCGGCCTGACCGGCGAGCGACACCGTCGGGGCCCAGCCTGAGCCTTCCATCGAGACCCGTGCGAACACGCGCGGCTTGGCGTCTTTGCGGCCGGCCGGGCAACCTCAAAGCGGCGCTCGACCATTGACTCACCCCGCACATCGGCAGTTGCCACTCACCGGGAGGACCTATGAACAAGTTGCGCTACGGGCGACGGCACGTCGCTCTGGTCGTCGGACTGCTGTCCACATGCACAGCGCTGGTCGGTTTCGCGTCCCCGGCTTCGGCCTTCGTGGGCGCCCAGATCGCTCAGCCGCAAACTCTGGCGCCTCCCATGCAGGTCGGGCAGACCAACGTGCCCGCGTCGATCAGGGTGTATGGCGACGGAACTCCCACATCGATTATCACGAACCCCAGCTGCGGCGTTCCGGTCCCCGATGCGAACTGTCCCGAGGCCGACCGCGACCCGGGCGTGTTTCGGCTGAGTTCCACGGGCACCGGCCGGACAGGCACCGTCTGCGCCGGCCTGTCGTTCGCGATCGTCGACATCGATCCGGCTCAGGGGAAGTACGAGTTCCGGCCTGCAAGCCCCTTCACGGTCTTCACGGTCCCCCCGCCCCCTCCCGGTACGTTCCCCAGCGACGCAGGTAACTGCCTCATCGATTACACCGTCGACGTGCTCAGGTACCCGACGAACAACGCCTTCCCCGGCAGGTCGTACGGCGGCCCCGGCATCGCCCACTGGGGCTGGAGCTTCGTGGGCGCCACCGATACCGGCACCCCGGTCAATGGCGCCAACAACAACGCGTACTACATCGTCGAACCCCTGGCGCCGGTAGACGCCGACGGCGACGGAGTCCCGGACGCCACCGACAACTGCCCGGCCATCTTTAACCCGGACCAAGCGAACCGAGATGGTGACGCCCTGGGCGATGCGTGCGACCCGCCCGACGTCAACCCCGACGCCGACGGCGACGGCGTGCCCGACATCACAGACCTGTGCCCCGGCACGGCGAGCGGGACACCTGTCGCAGCGGACGGCTGCGCGGATCCCGACCGCGACGGCGTCTCGACGGCCGCGGGTGACAACTGCCCGAATGTCTCCAACCCGGGTCAGGCCGACACCGACGGCGACCAGACGGGCGACGCATGCGACCCCGGCGACGCCCGACCGGCCACCGCGGATCAGTGCAAGAACAACGGCTGGAAGAGCTACGGCAGGCTGTTTGCCAACCAAGGCGACTGTGTCAGCTTCGTAGCCACCAATGGCAGGAACATCCCCAAGGGCTAGCCCTTACGCCGGCAGATACGTAGCGCGAGAGGCCCAGCCAGTCCGGGCCTCTCGCACATTCAGCTGTGAGCCGTCCCGGGATCCACGGAGACTTCTGAACCATGGGATGCCTGCTGCTCCCTTGTGGTCAAGAGCGGTGGGCTTGTCTGCGCGCCTCCGACGGGTTCGCTTGGTCAGCCGCGCGGGACCCTCTGGTCTCTGCCTTTGCCGACCGTCCGGACGTGCGCGCCGAGGCCCAGCGACGACAACCGGACGACTCTGATTTATCTGATAATCTCCCTTGCGTGACCCGCATGACAGCCACCGAGGCCGCGCGCAGCTTCTCCGACGTGCTCAACCGCGTCGCCTCCGGCGAGGTCGTCGAGGTCACGCGCAGCGGCGCCCCCGTCGCCGTGATCGCGCCGCCGCGCGCGCGCCTGCTCTCCGCCGAGCGCTTCCGCGCGCTGATGGCGAGCGCGCCGCGTCCCGACGACGCATTCGCCGCCGACGTGCAGGCCGCGCGCGACAGCGTCGGCGCACCGGGCGAGCCGTGGCCCTCCTGATCGACACCGATCTGCTGATCGATCTCGAGCGCCGCGACGCGACGGCGGACGTCGAACGGCTGCTGGGCGACGAGGACCGCGCGCTCAGCGTGATCACCGTCAGCGAGCTGCTGCACGGCGTCAACCGCGCCCAGGGCGCAGTCCGCGCGCAGCGCCGGGCGTTCGTCGAGCACATCCTCGCCGGCATGGAGGCGATCGCGATCACCGAACCGGTCGCGCGCGTCCACGCCGACATCTGGGCCGACCTCAGCGCCCGCGGCCAGGCGATCGGCGCGCATGACCTCTGGATCGGCGCGACCGCGCTGGCCCACGGCCTCGGCGTCGCGACCCGCAACAGCACGCACTTTCAGCGCATCGACGGCCTGCGCGTCGTCACTCCCCTGGCCTGAGTCCACGCCGTTCTATCAGCGCGAGGCGCACACCTCCTCGCCAGGCGCCGTCACGCCGGCCGATTGCGCGGCCCTGGCCCGCATTCGGCCTTCACCGGTCTTGTCGAGCAGTCGCGCTCGCATGCCCAGGGTCGTCGACGCGGGGGTCCTCGAGCGCGCGCTCGTTCTCGCGCACGCGGATCTCGTCCAGCGCGAGACGCAGCTCGCCGCTGGCAGGGGTACTCGTGGCCATCGTGGGCCTCCTTCTGGTTGTGGTGGAGCGCCGGATCCATCCGCACGGTCGCGGCGAGCGGGTGGCTCGCTCGTCGAACGCGAACTCGACCGAATGGCCGACACGCTCAGCATCGACCCGACTGCGAGGACACGGGCCGCTGCGCACTGGCTCCTGCTGGGCCGGTGTGCCGGTCAACAGCGGGCCGTTCTTCTACTGGCTGAGCACGGCATGACGGTCGAAGGCCGGCCACTCGATCGAGCGCCATGTCCTCTGTGCCTCGGCGTGGCTATCGATGCGATCCGCGACACGCAGCCTCTCGACTCGGACGCAATCGCGCGAGGTCGGGCTGTCCCGTTGCAGGCTTTTTGTCGAATCGGGGAGACAGGATTTGAACCTGCGACCGCCCGGCCCCCAGCCGGGTGCGCTACCAGACTGCGCCACTCCCCGTGGCTGGTAAAGCGGGCGACGGGAATCGAACCCGCCCTAAAAGCTTGGAAGGCTTTTGTGCAGCCACAACACTTCGCCCGCACGCCCGGGGGGAGGATACCGCCCCGGCGGCCGGCCGCAGGCGTGCAGCTGCCCGTCGATGACCTCCGACCGACGTGCTCGCCGGCCCGGACGCTCAGCGGGGCACCCAGGACTCGAACCTGGAACCCCCGGTTTTGGAGACCGGTGCTCTAGCCAATTGAGCCAGTGCCCCGAGCGGCGTTGAGGGTAGCGCGCCTGCGCGAACGACGGTGCAAAGCCCGCGAAACAGGGCTGCCGAGCGCCGCGGCGGGCCACGCGTGAGAAGTCCATGCATCGGGCAGCTCCTGCCATAGCGCAGCTGCCGATCGAGCAGGATCATTGCATGCACAACTACTGCACGCGCAACTACTTCGCCCCCGCAGCAGCAACCCGAGGAGCACACGATGAGCACCACGACAACGATCACTGCAGTTCCCGCAGGCACCTGGAACGTCGACGCGTCGCACTCGAGCATCGACTTCCGCGTCAAGCATCTTGGCATCTCGACCGTCCGCGGCACCTTCCGTGACTTCGCCGGCAGCCTCGAGATCGGCGACGACATCACGACGTCGAAGATCACGGGCTCCATCAAGGCCGCGTCGGTCGACACCGGCGAGCCCAAGCGCGACGAGCACCTCGGCTCGCCGGACTTCTTCGACGCCGAGAACCACCCGGAGATCACGTTCGAGTCGACCTCGATCGAGGCGGTCGACGACGGCGAGTTCCACGTCACGGGCAACTTCACGATGCACGGCGTCACGAAGCCGCTGACGCTGCACGCCGAGGTCACCGGCACCGAGCAGGACCCGTGGGGCAACACCCGCGTCGGCCTCGAGGCCCAGGGCGAGCTCACCCGCAGCGACTACGGGATGACGTTCAACCAGGCCCTCGGCAGCGGCAACATGATGGTCAGCGACAAGGTCCGCATCAGCCTCGAGATCTCCGCCGTCAAGGCCGCCTAGCTCCGACCCCTCGGCGCGCAGTGCGAGCGCCCCCAGCGGTGGAGGATCATTCACACCGTGAGCAGCCAGCGCGCAGAGCCTTCAGCGCCCCCAGCGCCGTCGCCGCCCTCAAGCGGCGGCGGCGATCTGCCGGTCGACCAGCTCGCCGAAGCGGGCGACCCCGTCCAGGTCGCGCTCTTTGACGGCTTCGACGTCGGCCTCGACGGCGAGCCCGTCCGCGAGCCGCACCGCCACGACTACCACGAGCTCATCTGGGTCAAGACGGGCTCCGGACACCACCTCCTCGACGGGCAGCTGGTGCCGATCATCCCCGGCACGCTCACCGTCATCGGCCGCGGCCAGGTCCACGTCTTCGAGCGCGCCCGCGGGGTGATCGGCGCAGCCGTCCGCTTCGGCGACGAGATCCTCCACGGCGGCCGCATCGCCCGCAGCGACCCCTCCTGGCTGCTCTCCGGCTGCGGGCGCTGGACGGTCACCGTCCCACGCGACCACACCGAGGCACTCGAGAGCACGATCCACATGCTCGCCGCCGAGACCGCCGGCCCACAGGACTCCCACAGCGCCGACCTCCAGCTCCACATGCTGTCGCTCCTGCTCGTCTGGATCGAGCGCTGGTACGACGCCCAGCGCACCGAGCGCCGCGACGTCGACGACGCCGGCATCCAGATCTTCCGCCGCTTCGCGCGCGTGCTCGAACGCGACTTCGCCGCCCACCACGACGCCGTCCATTACGCCGACGCGCTCGGGATGCCGCCGGCAGCGCTCTCACAGGCGCTCAACCGCGTCCTCGGCCGCTCGACGAAGGAGCTCGTCACCGACCGCGTCATGCTCGAGGCCGCGCGGCTGCTGCGCTTCACCGACAAGACGATGGGCGAGATCGCCTACGAGACGGGCTTCGGCGACCCGCTGTACTTCTCGCGCGCCTTCAAGCGCCACAACGGGCACGCCCCGAGCGCCTACCGCGACCTCGCTCGCGGCATCCAGCCCGTCGCCTGACCGGGTCGCGAAGTCCATGAATCGGCGCCTTCCTGCCATTGGAAGCGGGCCCGCGCCGATCTACAGTCATCGGCATGAGCACCATCGAGAACCCCACACCGTCGACCGCCGTCGCGCAGCTGCCTGACACGCTGCGCCTGGGGCCCGTGCACCTGACGGTCGCGGACCTCGACGGCTCGATCGCCTTCTACGAGCGCTCGCTCGGCCTCCAGGTCCACGGCCGCGACGGCGACAGCGCCGCGCTCGGCGCGGGTACCGAGGACCTCGTCCTCCTCCACGAGCAGCCGGGCGCCGGCAGCGGCGGCCGCCACGCCGGCCTCTACCACTTCGCGTTGCTGTTCGACGCGCGCGAGGAGCTCGCGCGCGCCGCCGTGCGCCTCGCCGAGACCCGCACGCGCATCGAGGGCGCCGCCGACCACGGCGTCTCGGAGGCGATCTACCTCCGCGACCCAGACGACAACGGCATCGAGCTGTACGCCGACCGCCCGCGCGACGCCTGGCCCGCGCCTCGCACGCCCGGCGAGAAGGTCGAGATGTACACCGTCGCGCTCGATATGCGTTCGCTGCTGGCGACCGTCGCGGGCGAGCCGCCGCAGGACCACGCCGGCAGCGGCCTGCGCATGGGCCACCTGCATCTGCACGTCGGCGACATCGGCCGCGCGCTGGGCTTCTACCGCGACGTCCTCGGCTTCGAGGTCATGGTGAACCTCGGCAGCGCGGCGTTCGTCTCCGCCGGCGGCTACCACCACCACCTCGGCTTCAACGTCTGGCTCGGCAAGGACGTCACGCCGCGCCCCGCCACAGCCGCGGGCCTGCGCCAATGGGTCGTCGTGCTCGAGCGCCCCGAGGAGGTCGAGGCCGTCCACGAGCGCGTGCGCGCCGCCGGCCTGCCGGTCGAGGCGCGCGACGGCGGCTTTCTCGTCCGCGACCCGTGGGAGACCGCGGTCGTCGTCGCGACGACGCCGGACGCCTAGGACATCAGCGGTCCCGGCGCGCGCGGGCGGCGGGAGGAGGCACGACTCATGCGGGCGGAGGGACTCGAACCCCCATGGCTTGCGCCACCGGCACCTAAAGCCGGCGTGTCTACCGTTCCACCACGCCCGCGCGCGGCCCGGCGAATCTCGCGCGTCGCCGATGCGGATCGTATATTGGCGTGACATGGCTCAAGGCTCCGTCATCGAGCATCCCAATCGTGACAAGGCCGAGTCGCGGGCGACGAAGGCCGTCGTCGTCCTCCTGCTGCTCGTCAGCGCGGCGATCATGGTGATCGTGACGGTCGGCGGATGGGGCACGCTGCAGGGCGCGAAATCCCTGCAAATCGCCTATATTTTGATCTATGCCGTGCTCGCGTTCCAGATCGGGCGCTGGCGCAGCGGCCTGCTGCCCGTCGCCGCCGCGCTGGCGATCGTGCTGCTCATCTTCGCCGCGATCAGCGGCCCGCAATGGTTCGCGCGCGACCGCCAGGGCTTCACCAATCCGGCGCTCGACGAGAGCATCCTCGGACTACTGACGGTGCTCCTCGTCCCGCTGCAGCTCATGCTCATCGTCTTCGCCGCGCGCGGGTTCTCGCAGAAGTGGAGCGTCGAGGTCGAGCGCGGCAGCGGCGCCGGCCCGCACGCTCCCCTGCCGGCCTAGAGCCGCGACCTACAATCCCCGGGGCCACGCCCGGGTGCTGGAACTGGAATACAGGATCGGCTCAAAACCGATTGCCCGTAAGGGATTGTGGGTTCGAATCCCACCCCGGGTATCGCTACGCGACGAGCTCGCCGAGCGCGTCGATGAGCCCCGCCGGCGCGACGAGGACCCCCGCGGGCGCGACGCTCTCGGCCTCCAGCGTGTGGACGCAGAGCCCGGCGCACTCGCAGAGCACGACGCCCGCCGCGATGTCCCACGCCTGCACCCCGCGCTCGTAGAACGCGTCGTAGCGCCCGGCGGCCGTCCAGGCGAGGTCGAGCGCCGCGCTGCCCATCCGCCGCACGTCGCGCACCCGTGGCAGCAGGCGGCTCACGACCGCCGCCTGTAGCGCGCGCACCTCGGCCGCATAGGCGAAGCCCGTGCCGATGAGCGAGGTCGCGAGCGCCGTGGCCTGCGACGCCGCGACCGGGGCGCCGTTGAGCGTCGGGCGCCCACCGCGCTCGCCGGCGAACAGCTCGTCGCGCAGCGGGTCGAAGACGACGCCCGCGACCCCGCCGTCGTCGTCGTGGACGGCGACGCTCACGCACCACTGCGGGATCGCATAGAGGAAGTTCACGGTGCCGTCGAGCGGGTCGACGATCCAGCGCAGGCCCTCCCCCACCTGCGTCTCGCCGCCCTCCTCGCCGAGGATCGCGTCGCCCGGCCGCCGCGCCGTGATGATCGCCCGGATCGCGCGCTCGGCGGCGAGGTCGGCCTCGGAGACGACGTCGGTCGGCGTGGACTTCGAGCCGGTCGCCTGCTCCCCGCCCGCGAGGAAGCGCTCGCGCAGCAGCTCGCCGGCCGCGCGCGCGGCCTCCGTCGCGATCTCCAGCAGCTCGCCTTCGGCGGACGGCGCCGTCAAGAGACCGGCGGGCGCGCGTCGGTCCACGGGCGAGCGGTCTCGAGCTGCTGCGAGAGCGCCAGCAGCACTGCCTCGCTCCCGTGGGCGCCGACGAGCTGGACGGACAGCGGCAGGCCGGCGGCATCGAAGCCCGCAGGCACGGCGGCGGCCGGGTTGCCGAGGTGGTTCCAGAGGCCGTTGAACGGCGTCCAGCGCAGGACGCCGTTGAGCGTGTACGCCGCGCCGCGGCCCTCGTACCTGCCGATCGGCAGCGCCGAGCGTGCGAGCGTCGGGCCGAGCACGACGTCGACGTCGTCGAAGATCGCGTTGATCCGGGCGGCGTCCTTCGGCTCGGCCGCGCGCATCGCGGGCAGGCGCCGGTTGGCGACGGCGCCCATGCGCGCAAAGCGGCGCGTGCGCCGTTCCAGGCGCTCGGGGTGCTCGACGGCGGACGCCTCGCCGTGGACGCTCGCGAGGTAGCGGGTGAGGATGTGGACGCCCGCCGAGCCGATCTTCGGGTCGCGGTCGACGACCTCGTGCCCGAGCGAGCGCAGCAGCTCGGCGGTCTGCTCGGTCGCGCGGCGCCAGTCGGGGTGCAGGCGCGCGGAGCTGCCCGGCGGGATCTTCAGCGTCAGCGCGATCCGCAGCCGACCCGGCTCCTGCGCCGCGGCGGCGGCATACGGGTTGCCGGTCGCGACCTCGTACAGCAGCGCGGTGTCGGCGACCGACCGCGCGAGGAAGCCGAAGACCGCGAGCCCGTTGGCGACCTCGCCCAGCGGCGCGGTCGAGACGAGCCCGCGGGTGGGCTTCAGGCCGAAGAGGCCGGTGCAGGCGGCGGGAATGCGGATCGAGCCGGCGCCGTCGGACGCCGTCGACGCTGGGACGAGGGCCGCGGCGACGGCCGTCGCCGGCCCGCCGCTCGAGCCGCCCGACGTGTGCTGCGGGTTCCAGGGGTTGCGCGTGATGCCGCCGGCCAGCGTCTCGGTGAACGGCCAGACGCAGAGCTCGGGCGTGCGCACGATGCCGACGACGATCGCGCCTGCGGCCCGCAGGCGCTGGACGAGCTCGGCGTCGACCGGCTCGACGGTCGTGCGGGCGCTCGAGCCCATCATGCGCACGTGGCCGGCGACGGGCGTGTCGTCCTTGACGGCGATCGGCACGCCGAGCAGCGGGCGCGCGTCGCCGGAGCGCGCCCGCGCGCCGGCCTGGTCGGCTTCCAGCAGCGCCCGCTCGGCGAAGACGACGCGGAAGGCGTTGAGCTCGGGATCGAGGCGCTCGATGCGCTCGAGCGTCGTCTCGACGAGCTCGCGCGGCGTGAGCGTGCCGTCGCGGACGAGTGCGGCCTGGCGCGCGACACCCGCGAAGGCGAGGTCGCGGCGCGCGCTGGCGGTGGCGGATGCCATCTGCGAGGCAGAGTACCGCCGCGCCGGTCGCAGACCCGGGCGTGAGGTTGGGCTCGGCAGCCACGGGTACCTCCTACGGGTGAGCCGCTCGTTCCCCGGCACCGCAGGCCGCCACCTCGCCCCCGGACCGTGAGGCCGGCACCGCGCATCCTCCTGATCGAGGATGACGCCCTCGACGCCCAGCTCACCACCCTGCTGCTGCGGGAGGGCATCCCGGATTGCAGCGTGACGCGAGCCGACAGCCTCGCCGCAGCGATCGCACGCCTCGACGCCGAGCCCTTCGCCGTGGTCCTCCTGGACCTGGGCCTGCCCGACGCACGGGGCATGGAGGGTCTGCGGCGCCTTCGCGATGCGGGCATGACGACGCCGATCGTCGTCCTGACAGGGCTCGACGACACGGACCTCGCGGCGGAGATGATCTCCGCGGGAGCCCAGGACTACCTCGTGAAGGGGCGCCTGAAGCCCGCGACGCTCGCGCGCGTCCTGCGGTTCGCCGTCCGCCGCCACGCGCACCCGAGGTCCGGCGATCTCGACGCGCGGACCGCGGACTCACCGTTGATCGCGCTCGTCGGCCGGCATCGGCTCCTGCTCGACGGCGTGGCGGCGGCGCTGCGCGCGAGCGCGGACTACGGCGTGCTCGAGCCCGCCGGTTCGACGACGCAACTCGACCTGCCCCCGGGACGCGACCTTGCCGCCGTCATCGTGCATCTGGGCGAGGACCTCGATGCGCGCGACGCGCCGACCGCCGCTCTGCGGACACGGTTCGGGAGCGCCCGCATCGTCCTGCTCGCAGGCGACACCGACCGCTGGCTGCCGGCCATCCTGGACCGCGATGAGGCTGACGCGCTGCTCCCCGACACGAGTTCCGCCAGACAGATCGTCGCGGCGCTCGACCGTGTGCTCGGCGACGAGGTGGTCCTGCCTCCCGGATGGCGCGCGCAACGACTGCGGCGCACGGCGTCCGACCCGCTCGAGGTGCTCTCCGCACGCCAGCGAGAGGTGCTCGTACAGGCGGCGGGCGGCGCGTCCAACGAGCAGATCTCCGCGGAGCTGTTCATCTCCGTCAACACCGTGAAGTTCCACCTGCGCAGCGCCTACGGTGCGCTCGGCATCCACAGCCGGCTGCAGGCCGCGCAGTTGGTCGCCGGCCGGCACTCCTGAGCTGGCGTGCCCACCCGTGCGGGTGGGCTGCAGGTCGCCCCGGCGGGTGGCGAAGACCGCCCGCGCGGACGGTCTCCTGCGCGCCCGGAGCGTCGATAAGCGGGTTGACGACCATTGCTCCCCTCGTGGGCCGCGGCGTTCAAAACGGAGGTTTGACGGTGTCCGGTCTCAGCACGAAGGGAATCGCGAGCAGCACGGCGGTCGCGCTCGTCGCGGCCGCGGGCATGGCGTTCGCCGCCGACGCAGGGGCGGCCAGCAACGTGATGTACGCATGCGTCACCAAGCCGGCCGCGCATCTGCGAACGGCGGACAGCAAGGGCCGCGCGCTCAGGGCCGACTCTGACTGTCGCAGGAACGAGTTCTCCACCAAGGTCTTCTGGAACATCATCGGCGAGCGCGGGGCTTCAGGCGCCAGGGGAGCAAGCGGTGCACAGGGTGACGGCGGCGCGGCCGGCGCCACCGGCGCGGCCGGCGCCACCGGCGCCACCGGCGCGGCCGGTGTCCTCGGCGATCGCGGCGCCACCGGCGACGCAGGCGCCAACGGCCTCAACGGCCTCGATGGAACCAACGGCGCCACCGGGGCCGCCGGCCAGAACGGCGTCAACGGCGGCCCGGGTGCGGCCGGCGCGACCGGCGCCAGCGGCAACCAGGGCAATCAGGGCTTCACGGGCATCCAGGGCATCCAGGGCATCCAGGGCGTCATCGGCCTGACCGGCGCGCAGGGTGGCCAGGGCGAGACCGGCTCACAGGGCGCCGCCGGCGAGACCGGCCCCCAGGGCGACATCGGGCTCACCGGCGAGACCGGCTCCCAGGGCGTCCAGGGCGACACCGGCACGCAGGGCGAGACCGGCACCCAGGGCGAGATCGGGCTCACCGGCGATACCGGCTCCCAGGGCGAGACGGGCTCGCAGGGCGAGACCGGCACCCAGGGCGACATCGGGCTCACCGGCGATACCGGCTCCCAGGGCGAGACGGGCACGCAGGGCGAGACGGGCACGCAGGGCGAGACCGGCACGCAGGGCGAGACCGGCACCCAGGGCGACATCGGGCTCACCGGCGAGACCGGCTCCCAGGGCGTCCAGGGCGACACCGGCAGGCAGGGCGAGACCGGCACGCAGGGCGACATCGGCCTCACCGGCGCGACCGGCGCGCAGGGCACCATCGGGCTGACCGGCGCGACCGGCGCCCAGGGCAACACCGGCGCGACCGGCGCGGCCGGCGCGAAGGGTGACACCGGAAACCAGGGCAACCAGGGCTTCCAGGGCTTCCAGGGCATCCAGGGCATCCAGGGCGTCCAGGGCGACATCGGGTTGACCGGCGCGACCGGCGCGACCGGGGCGCAGGGGCCCATTGGCGCGAACGGCGAGACCGGCGGGCTCGGACTGACCGGGAACACCGGCGCCAACGGCCTGGTGGGCGGCGACGGTGTCGCGGGCCAGCAGGGTACCGACGGCGCCACCGGCCCCATGGGTCCCATGGGTCCCCTGGGCGAGAGCGGCTCCACCGGCCCCATGGGTCCCATGGGTCCCCAGGGCGCCACCGGCGCCACCGGCGCCACCGGTGCCACCGGCCCGGCGGTGCAGTCATTCACGTTCACCGACGAGACGTTGATGACGCAGACCTGCACCAACGACGGCCAGGGCCACTTCACGTGCGTCATCGTGAATGGGCCCAGCTGAGCGGCCGTCACGACACATAGCGGATGACCGCGTGATCGCGGTCTCCCACAGGAGGGCGGCCCCCGGGCCGCCCTTCTGCGTTGTGGCGAGGAGCAGCCCGGCTCAGGCCGGCTGGATGCTGCGAATCCGCCAGCGCCCGCCCTGCTTGACGAGGAAGATCGTCGAGACGGCGCCGGAGCTCTCCTTGATCGTCGCGGTGCCGTTGGCCGCGTCGGTCCGGCTCACGGCCGTGAGCCTGAGCTTCGACGCCGGGCCGAGGCTCCGCTCAACCTCGTGCGAGCAGTTGCCGCCCTTGGCGGAGCGCTTCACGGAGGCCGTGAGCTTAGGCGTGAAGATCTGCTGGCAGATGTGCTTGCCGTCGGATGCGGCGGTGGCGGCCTGCAGGTCGCTGATCACCGCCCGGATCGCCGTTTTGTCGATCGACGCCGGACTCGGCTTCGCGTCGCCGGACCCGCCGCATCCCGCGACGAAGGCGCACGCCGACACGGACACGGTCAGCGACAGGACTGCCCGGCGCCGGGGCATCACCCGCTGGCCGTCTTCGGCGTCACGCTGTCGATCTTCCAGACACCGCGACGGTTGAGCAGGCGCAGCGTCGACAGGTTGCCGTTCTGCTCCTGGATGACGGCCGTCGCCGTCTTGCCCTTGACGGTGATGTCCCGCCCGACCGAGATCGACGTGCTGCTCTTGAAGAGGTTCTGCTTGACCTCCGCGGCGCAGCTCTGCTTCGACGCGCCGGCGATCGACTGCGCCAGCCGCAGGGTGAAGAGCGTCGTGCAGACCTGCCTGCCATGACCGGCGCGCGCCGCGGTCTGCAGCGCGTCGACCGTGTCGATGATGCCGCGCTCCTGCGCCTGCACGGCAGGCACGGTGGCTGTGGAGGTCGTGTCGTCCGAGCTCCCACAACCCGGGAGTGCAGATGCGATGAGCACGAGGCCGGCGACCCTGGAGGTCGTTCGCATCACGCATCAACGCACCTACCCCGGGACGGCGAAAGTATGCCGGGGTAGCCTTCGGACCCTATGAGCCTTGTCGTATCCGAAGACCGCGGCGCCGTCCGCCACGTCGTCATCAACCGGCCCGAGAAGCGCAACGCGCTCTCGAGCGCCGTCATCGAGGAGCTCGGCGCGGCGCTGCACGCGGCGGCCGGCGACCCCGCCGTCCGCTGCGTCGTCCTGCGCGGGGAGGGCGCGATGTTCTCCAGCGGCATGGACACCGCCGACCTCGGCGCGCTCGCCGCCGGCGCCACGGAGCGCCCCGGCGAGCTGCGCGAGTGGCGCGGCATGATCCTCGCGATCTGGAACCTCCTCGAGGACATGGCGAAACCGACGATCGCCCAGATCCACGGCGCCTGCCTGGGCGGCGCGGCCGAGCTCGTGCTCGCCTGCGACCTGCGCGTCATGGCCAGCGAGGCCGTCATCGGGCTCGTCGAGACGCGCGTCGGCCTGATCCCGGACGTCGGCGGCTGCTCGCGGCTGCCGGCGCTCGTCGGGCTCGGGCGCGCGAAGGAGCTCATCCTCGCCTCCAAGCTCATCGACGGGACCGAGGCGGAGCGGATCGGGCTCGTCAACCGCGTCGCGCCGGCGGCCGAGCTCGACGCCGCAACCGAGCAGCTCGCCGGCGAGCTGCTCGCCTGCGCCCCGCTCGCGGTCGGGCTTGCCAAGGGCGTCCTCAACGCGGCCGCGCGACCGGCGCTCGCCGGGACGCTCGAGCAGGAGGTCGCCGCGCAGGAGCTGTGCGCGAGCAGCGCGGACTTCCGCGAGGGCCTCCGCGCGTTCGGCGAGAAGCGCGCGCCCGCGTTCACCGGTCGCTGACCACGGGGTCCGGAGAATCGTCCGGTCCGGGGCCCGGACGCGAGGGCCGGATATGCTCGCCGTGCCCTTGCCCGAGGCGGTTTCCATCATCGGCGCCTCCGGCGCACTCGGCTTCGGACTGGCGGTGCGGCTCGCCCGCGCCGGCAGCGAGGTCACGATCGGCTCCCGCGACGGCGCTCGCGCGGAGGAGGCGGCCGACCGTGCCCGGGCGGCCGTTCCGGAGGGCGTCTTCACCGGTCAGACCAACGCAGCAGCCGCCACAGCCAACGAGCTCATCATCCTCTCCGTCCCCTTCCGCAACCAGGCCGAGACCCTCAACAATCTCCGCGACGCCCTGCGCCCGGGGCAGCTCGTCATCGACGCAACCGTGCCGCTGGCGGCCGCCGTCGGTGGCAGGGCGACACGCACCGTCGGCGTCTGGCAGGGCTCGGCGGCCCAGCAGGCGCAGGAGATGGTGCCCGACGGCGTGACCGTGCTGAGCGCGCTGCACACCGTCAGCGCCGCGGCGCTGCGCAACCTCGCCCACCCGCTCGACGAGGACGTCCTGCTCGCCGGTGACCGCAAGGCCGACAAGCGCCGCGCCGCCGCGCTGCTCGACGCGATCGACGGGCTGCGCTGCGTCGACTGCGGCCGCCTGGAGATGGCGCGCATCACAGAGCAGCTCACCGCGCTCATGATCTCCGTGAACGTCCGCCACAAGACCCGCGCCGGCATCCGCATCACGGGCCTGCCGGACGAACTCTGGCCGGCGGCCTGATGGCGACCGTCGTCGTCCTCGCGGGCGGCACCGGCGGCGCGAAGCTCGCACGCGGGATGGCGGACGTCGTCGGCGACGACCTCACGGTCGTCGCGAACACCGCCGACGACATCGAGATCTACGGCGCCCACGTCAGCCCCGACCCCGACCTCTGCACGTTCTGGCTCGCCGATCGCATCGACGACCGCGGCTGGGGCCTGCGCGACGACACGTTCGCCGTCATGGACGGCCTGCGCGAGCTCGGCGCCGACGTCTGGTTCGCACTCGGCGACCGCGACCTCGCGATCGGGATCGAGCGCGCCCGGCGCCTCGCGGAGGGCGCGCGCCTGACGGAGACGCTCGACGAGCTCGGTGCCGCATTCGGCCTCCGCGGCCGGGTCCTGCCGATGTCCGACGACCCCGTTCGCACGTGGGTGCGCAAGGACGCGGGCTGGATCGCGTTCCAGGAGTACATGATCCGCGCACGGGACGAAGGCCCCGTCGACGAGCTGCAGTTGCGCGGCGCCGCCGACGCCCGGCCGTCCCCGGAGGTGCTGGCCGCGCTCGCCGGGGCGCGGGCGATCGTCATCGGCCCGTCGAACCCCGTCATCTCGATCGGCCCGATCCTCGCGGTGCCAGGCATGCGCCAGGCACTGCTCGACAGCCCGGCCCCCGTCGTGGCCGTCTCGCCGATCGTCGGCGGCGAGGTCCTCAAGGGCCCGACGGCGGCGTTCATGCGCTGCGCCGGTCACGAGCCGACGACCGCGGCGATCGCCGAGCTCTACGCGGGGCTGCTCGACGGGCTCGTCGCCGACGAGGCCGTCGATGGGCTGCCGGTCCTGCGCACCGACACGCTGCTGGCCGACGCCGACAGCCGCCGCCGCGTCGCGGCGCAGACGCTGAGCTTCGCCGAGGGCCTGGCCTGATGGCGCGCGCGAACGATCACACGATCGCGATCCTCCCCGTGAAGCGCTTCGTCGCCGCGAAGGCGCGCCTCGGCGACGAGCTCTCCGGCGGGACGCGCCGCGCGCTGACGGAGGCGATGGTGACCGACGTCCTCATGGCGCTGCGGCGGACGGCGGCCGTCCACGAGGTGCTGATCGTGACGTCCGAGCCCGCCGCCGAGGCGATCGGCCGCGGCTACGGCGCGAACGTCCTGCACGACGACCTCGACGACGGCCAGAGCGCGGCGGCGCTCATCGGGATCGCCCACGCGCTCGAGGCCGGCGCGACGCGCGTGCTGCTCGTCCCGGGCGACTGCCCGGCGCTGGACCCGGCCGAGCTCACCGAGCTGCTCGAGCGCCCGCAGATCGGCCGCGGCGTGACGATCGTCCCCGACCGCCACGGCAGCGGGACGAACGCGCTCCTGCTCACGCCGCCGGGCGTCATCGAGCCGGCGTTCGGGCCCGGCAGCCGCGAGCGCCACGAGCAGCTGGCGGCCGCCGCCGGGGTCCCCTGCACGATCGAGGAGATCCCGACGCTCGCGCTCGACGTCGACACCGCCGAGGACCTCGCGGCGCTGCGCGAGGCGCTCGCCGCCCGCCGCGGCGGCGCGGCGCACACGCGCGGGATGCTGAGCCGCCTCAAGGGCTGGGGCACGCCGACCACCCCGTCGTGATCACCGCCGCGGCGCTCCCGGGCCTCCCGGAGATCGCGCCCGGGGACGACCTTGCGGCGCTGTTGCTGGAGGCTGTGGGGCCGGCGGATCCGCTGCGCGCCGGCGACGTCCTCGTCATCGCCCACAAGGTCGTCTCCAAGGCCGAGGGCCGGACCGTCGCGCTCGCCGAGGTGAGCCCGGGCGCGCGCGCGCTGGCGCTCGCCGCCGAGCACGGCAAGGACGCGCGCGTGATCGAGGTCATCCTGGGCGAGACCGCGGCGATCGTGCGCTCGCGTCCGGGCGTGCTCATCTGCCGCACGCACCACGGCTTCGTCTGCGCGAACGCCGGCGTCGACGCTTCGAATGCCGGTGCCGGCGAGCTCGTACTGCTGCCGCGCGACCCCGACGCGTCGGCGCGGGCGCTGCGGGCGCGCCTGCGCGACGCCGGCGGCGTGGCGCCCGCGATCGTCGTCACGGACTCCTTCGGGCGCGCCTGGCGCCTGGGCCAGTGCGACGTCGCGATCGGCGCCGCCGGCCTCGCGCCCGTCGACGACTGGCGCGGGCGCCGCGACGGCGCCGGCCGCGAGCTGACGGCGACGATCGTGGCCGTCGCCGACGAGGCCGCCGCGGCGGCCGATCTCGCCCGCAGCAAGGACGGCCGCGAGCCGGCGGTGCTCGTGCGCGGCCTCGAGCGGTTCGTCACCGGCGACGACGGCCCGGGCGCCGTGGCGCTCCTGCGAGCGCGCGACGAGGACCTGTTCCTGTGAAGCCGTACGAGGAGGCCGGATGACCGAGCGGATGGTCGAGACGGACGGGATCGAGTTGTGCACGGAGTCGTTCGGCGACCCCGCCGATTCGCCGCTCCTGCTGATCATGGGCACCGGCGCGTCGATGCTGTGGTGGGAGGAGGGCTTCTGCCGGCTGCTGGCCGATGGCGGGAGGTTCGTGATTCGCTACGACCACCGCGACACCGGACGTTCGGTCACCTACGAGCCGGGCCACCCCGGATACACGGGCGCCGACCTGGTCGCCGACGCCTGCGGCGTGCTGGACGCCTATGCGATCCCGCGCGCCCATCTGGTCGGGGTCTCGGCGGGCGGCGGGCTCGCGCAGCTCGTCGCGCTCGGCAATCCCGAGCGCGTCGCCTCGCTCGTGCTCGGCAGCACCTCGCCCGCGCTGCCCGGGGATCGCGAGCTGCCGCCGCCGACCGACGACTTCGGCCGGTTCGTGTCAACTGCCGCCGTCGATTGGTCAGACGCCGAGTCCGTCATCGACTACCTCGTCGGCTACGCACGGGTACTCGCGGGAGGGCAGCGTCCATTCGCCGAGACGCCGATGCAGCGCCTCGTGCGCCACGACGTCGAGCGCGCCCGCGACTTCGCGGCCGTCCAGAACCACGACATGCTGCAGGACGGCGGGACCGCGAGCGGGAGCCTGTCGTCGATCGCGGCGCCGACCTTGGTCATCCACGGGACCGCGGACCCGATGTTCCCGATCGAGCACGGCGAAGCGCTGGCGCGGGAGATCCCCGGGGGAAGGCTGTTGGCGCTGGAAGGAGCTGGCCACGGCTTCGACCGAGCCGACTGGGAGGCGATCGCCGGCGCGATCCTCGCGCACACTGCCGAAAGCGCCAGCCCGGCCGCCTGACGTGCGTCGCTGGCCGCCGGTGCGGCCGGCACGTGCGAAGACGAACTCGCGCGGGTCAGAGGTCGATGACGTACCGCGGCTCGCGGAGGCGAGCACCGTGCCAGAGGCGGTCTCGCGCGGGTCCCTCCTCGCGCCAGCCGCGGCGCTCGTAGAACCGCCGCGCCTGCACGTTGCGTGCTTCGGTGTTCAGCCAGGCGCGCGTGCATCCGGCACGGCGCAGCGCGGCGAGCGCGCGCTCCAGCAGCGCGCCGCCCGCGCCCCGTCCCCACCCGCGCGGATCGGTGTAGAGCCGCAGGATCTCACCCGTCGCGGCGTCCCAGGCCACGAACGCGAGAACGCCCTCGCCGTCGATGGCGACGAGATCGGCTGGATGCGTACGCCCGCGATTGGCGATCTCGATGCGCTCGGTCCCGAGGAACCCACCCCAGGCCGCGACGCCGGCCGCGATGAGCAGCTCGTTGATCGCCGCGCCGTCCGCCGGCGTCGCCGCCCGGATCTCCCACGTGACATCGCCGCAGGTCGACACGATGCACGCGGTCAGCGCAGGTCGTGACCGAGCGTGTAGACGAGGTAGGCCAAGATCGTCGCGCCGATGAGGCGCCGCAGCACGTTTGCGCCGTCGGTGAGCTCCAGGTACGCGAAGACGGCGAGCGCGAGGCGCCCGGTCGCGTCGGCGTACGCCGCGGCGGCGCCGTCGGCGAGCCGTCCCGCAACGCTCGCGGTGAGCGCGACGATCAGCGGCACATTGGGCACCTGGACGAGGACGAAGCGCCTGGGCCAGCCCTTCTGGCCGCGCCGCCACATCCGCGGTATGTCGACGCCGGCCATCACGCGACGTCCTCCCCGCATTCCCGTCGCCGCAAGCGTGCGGTTCAGGGTTGGCGCGGCGGCGGCTCGCGATCCCCGGCCGGCTTGGCCGCCCCGATCCAGGTGCGCGGCAGCAGCGGCCCGGCCGCGACCGTGGACACCAGTCCGACCAGCGTGAGCGTCGCGTGCAGGCGCGCGTCGATGATCCCGGCGTCGAGCGCTTCCAACGAGATCGCGACCGTCATGATGCCGCCGCACTGCAGCAGCGCGCCGATCGCGCGCGCATCGGCGGGCGCGAAGCCCGCCGCACGCGCGGCGGCGTAGGCGACGACGAGCTTGGCCGCGCTCACGATCACCAGCAGCGCGAGCGCAGGTGCGAGCGCGTCCGAGCCGAGCTCGCGCAGGTCGGTGTGCAGGGCGGCCAGCCCGAGGAACGCGGGCAGCAGCACGCGACGTACGACAAGGCCGAGGCTGCGCTCGACGGCCAGCGCCGTGGCCCCGCCCGTGCGCACGGCCACGCCGATCGCGAGCGGCCCGATCAGCAGGCTCGAGAGCAGTGCATCGCCTGCGAGGCCTGCCAGCACCGCGAGTGTGACGGCGCCCGCGACCGCCAGTGCGGGCGCCAGGCCGAAACGGCGCGAGCGCACGACCGCCAGCACGAGCGCGAGAACGAGCAGCCCGACGCCGGCGCGCAGCGCCACACGGCCGCCGGCGAGCATGCCGCCGCCATCGATCGCGACCGCGGCGCCGATCAACGCCAGGCCCGTGATGCACGTCGCGGCAGCGATGACGATCGTGCCGAGCGCGCTGTGCGCCATCTCCCGGTCTTCGAGGATGCGCGCGACGATCGGCACGCCGTTGGCGGCCAGCCCGGCGGCGAGGGCGATGATGAACGCCCCGTCGCTCACGCCCGCCGGCTTCCAGCCGCCGGCAGCGACGAGCAGCGGCCCGCCGACGAGCGCGACGAGCACCATCGATCCGATCGCCGAGACGGTGAGCAGCGCGATCACGGCGGCGCGCTCGCGCATCGGCTCAGGGTCGATCGTGACCCCGACGAGCAGCATGTAGAGGATCAGCCCGAGCCCGCCGACGAACGTCACGACCGCGACCGCCGTCTCCGGAAACAGGTCCGCGATCCGGCCGCCGGCCTGCTGGCCGGGCCCGACGCCCGCGATCGGTCCCCCGAGCAGCAGTCCGGCCGCAAAGACGGCGGCCATCTCCCCGGCGATCCGCGGCTGACCCAGCAGCTGGGCGAGCAGCCCGCCGAGGTACGCGACGACGGCGATCGCCGCGATGTCGAGCGCCGCGAGCAGCCAGTCAGGCGGCACCGAGGCCCCTCGCTCGCTGACGCGCGCCGGGGATCGTGTCGGCCGATGTCACGGGGTCACATCATCGAGGCCTCGCGTCTGAGGCGGCGTCACGATGCGCGCCGGCTACCGCCGCGGCGACGTCAGGCGCTCGAGCTTCGCCGCCAGCCACCGCTCGTCGACGGATCCGGCCAGTCCGATGACGACGAGCTGCGATGCGGGCGCGTCGTCGCCCCATGGACGGTCGGGCACCACGCTGAAGCGCCGTCCGACGACCTGCAGCACGTAGCGGCTGGCGGGATCCTCACGCAGATGCAGCAGCCCCTTCGCGCGGACGATTCCGGCGGGCAGCTCCTTGATCGCCTCGACGAGGCCCGCGCCATCGATCGCCGCCTCGCCCTGCCAGCTCCAGGTCTCGAAGGGCGGATGGTCGTGGTCCCCGCGCCCGTGCGCGGCGTGATCGTGGGCGGCGTGATCGTGACTGCGCGGCTCGCGCGCCGGACGGTCGGACGTCTGCGCCCCGAGCACGACATCGATCGGGACCCGGCCGAACGACGCCTCGACGATCGCCGTCGACGGCCCGGCGATGTCGCGCAGCCAGGCGCGCGTCTGCGCGAGCTGCTCGGCGCCCACGAGGTCGGTCTTGTTGAGCACGAGCAGGTCGGCGGCGCGCAGCTGGGTCCGGGCCAGATGGCCGGTGGTCGCGTCGGCAGCTCGCGCGCGCACGGTCTCGGCGTCGGCGACGACGACGGCCGCGTCCTTGCGATAGCCCGGCAGGTCGCCGAGGACCACGATCTGGCCGGGGTCGGCGACCCCGCTGGCCTCGACCACGACGTGCGCCGGCGGGTCCGGTCGGTCGCGCAGAAGCGCGAGCTCACCGATGAAGTCGCCGGCCACGCCACAGCAGATGCAGCCGTTCTTCAGGCTCACCATCCGGCCCTCGCGCGACTGCACGAGCTCGGCGTCGATGTTGATCGCGCCGAAGTCGTTGACGAGCACCGCGAGCCGGCGGTCGCCGGCATCGCGCAGCAACTGGTTGAGCAGCGTCGTCTTGCCCGCCCCGAGAAATCCGCCGATGACCGTGAGCTGAATCGGGTTGCTCGCGTGTGCCGTCATGCCGGCCGCGGCACGTGGTCGCCGTCATTGCTCACAAGGCCTTCTCCGCGAAGTAGTCGGCGATGTGATTGGCGTTGTACGGCGCGATCTCGACGTAGCCGCACTCCGCGAACAACCGCTTGCTGTGCTGCTGCTGCGGGCCGGCGTCGAGCCGCACCCGCTCGTAGCCGCGGTCACGCGCCGCGTTTTCGAGCGCGCCGAGCAGCGCGCGGCCCACGCCGTGCGACCGCGCGGCGGGCGCGACGTACATGCGCTTGATCTCGCACACGTCGCCCGTCAACGGACGCAGGCCGCCGATCGCGACGGGGCGCTCGCCGTCGTAGCCGACGAGGAAGACGCCGTGCGGCGCGACCATCTCATCGGGCGCCGTGACGGAGCCGGGCCGGGCGGCGCGGCCCGGATACTGGGCGTTGAGGTGCTCGATGAGCTCGCCGAGCAGTTCGCGCCCGGGCGACTCGTCGGAGCGGCCCGCACGAAATTCGAGACCCATGCGTACCATCCTCGCGCATCGGGCCGGCCCGCGACCACCCTCGAGGGCCGCTCCCGCGGGAGTCGTCGCAGCCGCCCCTGGGGCCGGCGTGGCGCCCGGCGCAATTTGTAGAATCGCGCGCCCATGCCACGAATCAGGGTCACCCTGCCCGACGAGTTGCTGCAGCGGGCCGCCACGCGGGCCCAGGAGCTCGACAAGAAGATCGACGACCTGTATGCCGAGGCGATCGATCGCTACATCGAGGTCAACAAGAGCGCGTCGGCCGGGTCGCTGCGCAGCCGCAGCGTCATGCCGCGCAGCGCGCCGCAGTTCACGATCGAGATCCCGGAGGATCTCTTCCAGCGCGCCGAGAAGCTCGCCAAGCGCCTGGGCAAGAAGCGCGAGGTCATGTACGCCGAGGCGCTGGCCAGGCAGATCGCGTACGCGCCTGACGCCGACAGCGCCTTCGACCAGGGGCACGACCTGCCCAGCGGGGCGTGGCGCCCGATCGGGCCGACCGCGGGTTCGTAGGTTCAGACCCCTCGCGGTCGTCGGACAGCGGCGTCACCGCCCGGCGCGCAGGCGCCGCGCCGGGGCTTCCCGGGTGCCGACATCGACCCGGCGCGTCGCCGCGGCGCGCGAAATTTGGCGCGTGCGATTGCACGCGCCGACGGACCCAGGTAGCGTCGCGCCGACGACGCGGGCGGCCTCGAGTGGCACCGACCGCTGGGGACGAGCGCGCCGTCGCGTCTCGTAGATCCTTCAGCAGATCCAGGGGAGCAGCCATGCCAGTAACGCGTTTCCACACGTCCGCCGCCGCGCCCGCCGCGCCCGCCGCGGCCCCGGCGCCGCCAGCGATGCCCGCCGACACCGTGGTGGGGCACGGCACGACCCGCCTCCTGGCGCGCCCGCCGGCGTGGGCCCACAATGCGCCGCTCATCCCCGGCACCCCGCCGCCGCGGGGCGAGACCGCGGGCGCCCACGGAGCCCACAAGGGCAGGATCTCGGTCCGCTACTGACGCAGCCCGCGCCGAGCACGACGCCGAGCGGCGCTGTCGGCGCCGTCACCTCGACAATGCGTGACCGGACGGCGAATCAGCCGGGTCGGCCGTAGTCGGTGTGCATGAGCCGGCGGACGTCCGTGAGGGTCTGTCCGGCGATCAGGCGCGCGTGCCGGTTTCCGGCTTGCAGGACCTGGCGGAGATGGCCTGGGTCGGCCGCGAGGTCGGCCCGGCGCGCGCGGATGTCGCGAAACCGCTCGTTGACGGCCTCGGTCACGAGGCGCTTGAGCGCGGCGCTGCCGCCGGCGCCGACCTCGTCGGCCACGTCGCGCGGGCCGCGGTCCAGGCACAGCGCGGCGAGCAGCACGAGATTGGAGACCTCGGGACGGCGCGCCGGGTCGTAGGTGATCCGGCGCTCGGAATCGGTCTTGGCGCCGGCGATCAGCCGCGCGGTCTCATCGGCCGTAGCGCTGATCGCGATCGCGTTGCCGCGGCTCTTGCTCATCTTCCGGCCGTCGGTCCCCAGCAGCGCCGGAGCGTCGCTGAGCAGCGCGGCGGGCTCGGGAAACGCGGCGCTCTGGGGGCTGTAGCGGCGGTTGAAGCGGCGCGCGATCGAACGGGTGAGCTCGAGATGCGGGAGCTGGTCCTTGCCCACCGGGACGACGGTCGCCCTGCAGAACAGGATGTCGGCGGCCTGGTGCACGGGGTACGTGAACATCAGCGCCGACATCGAGGACAGACCCGCCGCCGCCATCTCGTCCTTGACGGTCGGGTTGCGCGAGAGCTCCGCGACGCTCACGAGGCTGAGAAACGGCACCAGCAGCTGGTTGAGCTGCTCCACCTGGGAGTGGGCGAAGATCGTCGCGCGGTCGGCGTCGATGCCGACGGCGAGATAGTCGGCCACCAGCGCGTCGACATCGCCGGGCAGCGACGCCGGGCTGTCGCGGTCGGTGATCGTCTGGTAGTCGGCGACCACGACCAGCAGCTCGACGCCGAGGTCCTGCAGCCGCACCCGATTGTGGAGCGTGCCGAAGTAGTGCCCGAGATGCAGCGCTCCCGTCGGCCGGTCGCCGGTCAGGACACGGTGCGCACCGGGATCGCGCCGCAGCGCCGCCTCGACGCGTGCGCTGCGCGCCTGGGCGTCGGCAGGCGCACCACTCCGCGATGTGACGGGTCCTTCGTGCAGGTCAGACACGCGAACTCCTCCCTCGGGGACGGGGGCCGCCCGATGAGCGCGTGTCGAGAATCGTGCTGACGGGCCGCTCACCAGGCAGCCCGACGGCATCGATCAGCCGGGCTGCTTCACAGCAGCCACCACCAGCACAGACTCGTGCCTCGACTCATGGCCCGATTGTACGCGCCGCTCCCCCCGATCTCGAAGCAGCGTCGTTGCGCCGTGAGCCGCGAGCGACGTGCCAACACGGCAGGCGCCGCCACGCGTAGGCTGCGCGACCGTGAGCTTCGCCCCCGGCCCGCCACTGACCGACTCCGCCGTGCGTCTCGTGCTGCTGGGCAGCGGCGAGCTCGGTCGTGAGGTGGCGATCGAGGCGCTGCGGCTCGGATGCGAGGTGCTCGCGGTCGACCGCTACGCGGGGGCGCCCGCGATGCAGGTCGCCCAGCGTCAGGCGGTGATCGACATGACGGACCCCGCGGCGTTGCGCACGCTGCTGGAGGCCGAGCGCGCGCGGCCGTGCGCGCAGCTGCTCGTCGTCCCCGAGCTCGAGGCGATCGCGACGGCGCAGCTCGTCGCGCTCGAGCGCGAGGGGCTGCACGTCGTACCGACGGCGCGCGCGGCGCGGCTGACGATGGACCGCGAGGGCATCCGGCGCTTGGTCGCCGAGGAGCTCGGCCTGCCGACCTCCGCGTACCGGTTCTGCGACACCGAGCAGGAGGTGCGCGACGCGGTCGCCGCGCTCGGCACGCCGTGCGTCCTCAAGCCGGTGATGTCGTCCTCCGGCAAGGGGCAGTCGGTGATCGGTGCCGCCGACGACGTCGCAGCCGCGTGGAGCTATGCCCAGGAGGCCGGGCGCGTCGGAGCCGGTCGCGTGATCGCCGAGGCGTTCGTGGACTTCGACTACGAGATAACGCTGCTGACGATCCGGCACGCCGGCGGCACCTCGTTCTGCGCGCCGATCGGCCACTTTCAGGAGGACGGCGACTACCGCGAGAGCTGGCAGCCGCACGCGATGGCGCCCGCGGTGCTCGATGGCGCGCGCGAGCTGGCCCGGCAGGTGACCGACGCGCTCGGCGGAACCGGGATCTTCGGCGTCGAGCTCTTCGTGCGCGGCGACGAGGTCATCTTCAGCGAGGTCTCCCCGCGCCCGCACGACACGGGCATGACGACGATGGCGACGCAGGCGCTGAGCGAGTTCGCACTGCACGTGCGCGCGATCCTCGGCCTGCCGGTCCCGCTCGGCGAGGTGCCGCTGCTGTCCGCGGGCGCGTCAGCGGTGTGCCTGGCGACGGCGCAGGGTGACGCGCCCTCGATCGGCGGGGTGGCCGAGGCGCTGGCGGTCGATCCCAGCGTCGACGTCCGCGTCTTCGCCAAGCCCGATGCCCGGCCCAACCGGCGCATGGCGGTCGCCCTCGCCCGCGGCGCGACGGCGGACGCCGCGCGCGCGACGGCGCGCGCCGCGGCAGCCTGCCTGCACGTCGACTGACCGCGGGCGTCAGCCGACGCGCTTGACGCTGTAGCTGCGCCGGCCGCCCGGCGTCTCGACCGTGACGGTGTCCCCCGCGCGCGCGCCGACGAGGGCACGGGCGACGGGCGACTCCGAGGAGAGGCGGCCGGTCTTCAGGTCGGCTTCGGTCGGGCCGACGAGCGTGAACTCGTGCTCGCGGCCGGACGCCTCGTCGACGACGGTGACGGTCGAGCCGAACGCGACGACGTCCTCGGACGCACTGCGCTCGGCGACCTTCGCGGCGCGCAGCCGCTGGTTGAGGCGCAGGATCTTCGTCTCCAAATGCGCCTGGTCGTCCTTGGCGATGTGGTACTCGGCGTTCTCCTTGAGGTCGCCGAGCTCGCGCGCCGCCTTGATGCGCACCGCCATCTCCGCGCGCCCCCGCGACTCGAGGTCCTCGATCTCCTCGCGCAGCGCGGCGAGGCCCTCGGGCGTGATGAGCTCGGGCTCCAGCATCGGATGAGCCTAGCGACCGGGCGCAGACGGCCCGCGCGCTACCTGCACTGGATGCTCGAGAAGTCCTGGTGGCCGCGGTCCTTGCGGCAGCGCTGCGCGTCGAGGTCGCGGATGATCGCCCAGCGCCCGCTCTTGCGCTCCAGCGTCAGCTGATGGCGCTGGTCCTGGACGGAATCGTCGCGGACCCCCTCGACGGTCACCGTCGCCGTCGCCTCGGTGTCCGACGTGCGGCACGTGTCGACGACGATCTTCTTCGCCTCGCCGACGTCCTTCGTCCCGATGACGATCTTGTCGACGTGCGCACGCGCCGCCGCCTCGAGCGCGGCCTGCGACGAGAGGCAGTCCGTGTTGGCCTTCTTGTCGTCGCTGCCGCACGCGCCCAGCGCGAGGCTCGCCAGCAGGCACGACGTCAGCAGTTTCCCCCTCATCGCAGGCATGCTCTCATGCCGCCGCCGCGCGCAGGGAATAGCGGTGACGGATCGCGTAGAGCGTCGAGCGCTCGGCGGCCGGCCGGCCGGCGCGGTGGGCGGCGGCGACGAGGTCCGCCGGCTCGAGGCGCACGCCGTGGTAGCTGCCCGCCAGGCGGCTGATGTTCTCCTCCATGAGCGTCCCGCCGAGGTCGTTGACGCCCCAGCGCAGCGCCTCCGTCGCGGCGTCCAGGCCCATCTTGACCCAGCTCGCCTGGAGGTTGGGGACGGTGCGCCCGAGCGCCAGCCGGAAGGCGGCGGTGTGCTTGAGGTTCTCCTCGCGCGAGATCTCCTCGACGCCGTGCGTGCGGCCCAGCAGCGTGTGGAACGGGATGAAGCTCAGCGGCACGAACTCCGTGATGCCGCCGGTGCGCTCCTGCAGCGCGCGGATGACGCGCATGTGCTCGGCGAGCTCCCAGGGCTCCTCGATGTGGCCGAACATCACCGTCGCGGTCGAGCGCAGGCCCGCCCGGTGCGACGCCTCGATGATCTGCACCCAGCGCGCGACCGGCAGCTTGTTCGGGCTGATGCGCTCGCGCACGCCGTCGTGCAGGACCTCGGCGGCGGTGCCCGGCGTCGAGTCCAGGCCGGCGTCGCGCAGGCGCGCGAAGACCTCGGCCGCCGGCAGGCCGCTGACGTCGCACATGTGCGCGATCTCCATCGGCGAATAGGCGTGCAGGTGCAGCTGCGGCGCGGTCGCCTTCGCGAGGCGCAGCCAGCCGAGGTAGTCCTCCAGGCCCCACTCGGGGTGGATCCCCGACTGCATGCAGATCTCTGTGGCGCTGAACTCGACGGCCTCGTGGACGCGGCGCACGAACTCGTCGCGATCGAGCTCGTAGGCGTCGGGCGAGCGCCTGCCCTGCCCGAAGCCGCAGAACGCGCAGCCGACGACGCAGACGTTCGAGACGTTGATGTTGCGGTTGACGACGAACGTCACGGTCTCCCCCGCGAGCTCGCGGCGCAGCTCGTCGGCCGCCTGGCGCATGTCCTCGATCGCCTCAGGCCGCGTCTCGGCGAACAGCGCGGTGAGCTCGTCGGGTGTGAGCGCCGCGCCATCGCGGGCACGGGCGACCGCGCCGCCGACGAGATCGGGCCGCAGCGGCCGCGGCGCCTCGGTGCGCCCGCTGCCGTGGCGCGGGATGAAGCTCCAGTAGCGCGCCTTCACGACGTCCAGGACGCCCTGCGCCAGCCACGCCGGATCGATGTAGCGCGGGTAGACGCAGAGGCGCTCGGTCAGCGCGAGGCCCTCGCCGGCGAGCCGCTTGCGCACCTGGTGCGGCGACGGGAACGGGTGCTCGGGCGAGATGTGGTCGCCGTTGGCGCTCAGGCCGCCGAGATCCGTCGCGCCCGCGCGGACGAGCTGCGGCCACCAGTCGGCGAGGTTCGGCGGGATCTGGACGCCGACGCCGGGCATGAGCCGCCGGCACTCGCCGATCAGCCGGCGCATCTCGGCGACCGTCACCGGCGTCGCCCACACCGGCAGCGCGTTGCGCGGGCCGCTGCCGATCCCCGTGCGCCACAGCTCGCGGGCGGCCTCGTCGGCGATCTCGCCCGGCTCGCGGCCGTAGTAGCTCGAATGCGGGACGAAGTTCTGGAGGATGACCTCCTGCAGGTGGCCGTGCTCGGCGTGGACGGCGGCGAGCGCCTCCAGCGCCTGCACGCGCTCGTCCTCGGTCTCGCCGATGCCGATGAGGATCCCGCTCGTGAAGGGGATCCGCAGGTCGCCGGCGGCGGCGATCGTCTCCAGGCGCCGGGCCGGGTGCTTCGTCGGCGAGCCCTGGTGCGCGACGAGATCGGGGTTGACGGACTCGAGCATGAGCCCCTGCGAGGCGGTGACCTCGCGCAGCCGGGCGAGGTCCTCGCGTCCGAGGACGCCGAGGTTCGTGTGCGGCAGCAGCCCGCGCTCGAGCGCGCGCTCGCAGGCCCAGACGACGTAGGCGACGAAGTCCCGGTGGCCGTACTCGGCCAGCCGCGCCCGGACCCCCGCGTCGGCCTCCGGCCGCTCGCCCGTGAGGACGAGCAGCTCCTTGACGTTGCGCCGCGCCGCGCCGTCGAGCAGGGCGATGACCTCCTCGGGCGCGTGGAGGTGCGTGCGGTGCGTCGCGAACGCGCAGTATTTGCAGTAGCAGCGGCAGGTCCGCGACAGCGAGAGCGTCAGGTTGCGGCTGAAGGTGACGCGCCGGCGCACCGGCGGGAGGTTATTCCTCCGGTGAGCCGAGCTTGTCGATCGGGCGCACGCCCGCCGGCGGATCGAGGATGACCGCGCTGTAGGCCCTGGCGGCCACGACCGCCGCGACGATCGGGGCCACGAGGTACGCGAGGATGAAGGTGCCGCCCGGGCCGAACTCGCCGGTGACGAGCGCCGGCCCGATCGCGCGCGCCGGGTTGAAGCCGGCGCCGGTCATCGGGGCGATCACCATGACGGCGAGGCCGAGCGTCGCACCGATGATGAACGGGGCCCACGCCTTGTCGGAGGTCGGGTTGACGGCGGCCCCCATGATCGCCCACATGAGCGCGAACGTCCCGATGAACTCGGCGAGCATGCCGGCCGCGGCCTTGCCGCCGAGGAGGTCCTTGGAGACCCCGACGGCGCCGAAGTTCACGGCGTCGCCGCTGCCGTTCTGGATCAGCGCCTTGGCGACGAGCACCGCGAGGACCCCGCCCGCGAGCTGGACGACGATGTAGATCGCGGCGTCGACGGGGGCGATCTTGCGGATCGAGAGCAGCGCGACGGTCACCGCCGGGTTGAAATGCGCGCCCGATGCTCCGCCGAGCGTCGCGACGAGCATCATGAGCCCGAACGTGTGGACGAGCCCGATGGCGACGAGATCCGGGTTCCCGCCGCCGCCCGCGTAGACCGTGACGGCGAGCGCGATGAAGAGCACGAGCAGGAGCGTCCCGACGAGTTCGGCGATGTAGGCCGGTGCACCGCGACGCTCCATGTGCGCTCCATTGGATCGGGGTTGACCAGCGCCAACGTATTCTCGCGGCCCTATGCGTTGCAAGGTCCTCGCGCTGGTTGCTCTCGCGATCGCCGCCGCCCTCGGCGGCTGCGGCGGGTCCGCGGCCGACCGCGCGCCCAATCGCGCGGCGAACCTGATGCTGGACTTCCAGCCCAACGCGGTGCACACCGGGATCTACATGGCCGTCGCCCGGGGCTACGACGAGGCGCTCGGCGTGACGCTCCACATCCGCGTGCCGTCGGACTCCACCGATGCCGTGAAGCTCCTCGTCGCCGGCCGCACGGACTTCGCGATCCTCGACATCCACGACCTCGCGATCGCGCGCGAGCACGGCCGCGACCTCGTCGGCGTCATGGCGCTCGTCCAGACGCCGCTGGCGGCGATCCTCGCGCAGCCGTCGATCCGCACGCCGCGCGACCTCGAGGGCCACCGCGTCGGGGTCACCGGCCTGCCGAGCGACGACGCCGTGCTGCGCTCGGTCGTCGCCGGGGCGGGCGGCGATCCCGAGAAGGTCCGGGCGACGACGATCGGCTTCGGCGCGGTGCCCGCGCTGCTGGCGGGCCGCGTGGCGGGCGCGACGGCGTTCTGGAACGCCGAGGGCGTCGCGCTGAAGGCCAAGCGACCGGGGATCCGCGAGTTCCGCGTCGACGACTACGGCGCGCCGGCCTATCCCGAGCTCGTCCTCACCGTCACCCGCCAGACGCTGCAGGACTCGCCGGCGCTCGTACGCGCGACGATCGCGGCGCTGTCGCGCGGCTACTCCGAGGTGCTCGCCGATCCCGAGAGCGGCGTCAGCGCGCTCGTCACGGCCGTGCCCGGCCTGAAGCAGGACGAGGTCCAGCGCGAGCTCGACGCCGTCTCGCCGTCCTTCCGCGAAGGCGTGCCGGCGTTCGGCGTGCTGAGCCGGTCGCGGCTGCGCGCCTGGGCCGTGTGGGAGCAGAAGTTCGGGCTCGTCAAGCGGCTGCCCGACGTCGCCCGGGCGTTCGACGGGCGCTACGTGCCGCCCGACGGGCGCGACTGACGCTCGGACGCGAGCAGGCCGGCGGCGAGCGCGGCGCCCTCGCGCGCCATCACTACTGCGCGCGGCTGCGCTTGAACTCGTCGCGCACGGACTGCGGGCGGCCCCACATCTGCTTGACCTCGACCCGGCCCGAGCGCAGCTCGCGCAGGACGAGCTCGCCCGCGATACCCGCGTCGTCGAGCAGCGTCAGCGCGCCGTGGACGGTCTCCGGGGCGGCGGCGTGGCCGAAGCGGTGGGCGACCAACAGGCGCCAGTGCCAGTCGTGTTGCGAATAGGGCTGGGCGTTGATCGTGACGAGATACGTCGCGGCGTCGATGTAGCGTCGCTCGTCGGCGATCCGCAGGTCGAGCTCGAGGTCGGTCCAGTCGTCGGGCAGCGAGTCGACGATCTGCGAGTACGTGTCCGCGAAGGCCATGGGGCGCAGGCTATCGCTGCGAGCGCGACGGGACCGGGCCCGTCCACCCGGCTATCCTCGGCCACATGGCGATTCTCACCGAAGACCTCGCCGCCGAGTACGCGGTGCTCACGGAGGGCTGCGCGCTGCTGGACCGCTCCGAGCGCGGCAAGCTCGCGCTGACGGGCCCGGGCGCGCGAGAGTTCCTTGCCGGCCAGGTGACGAACGACATCGTCGGCCTCGCCGACGGCAGCGGCTGCTACGCCGCGTTCCTGACGCCGAAGGGCAAGATGCTCGGCGACCTGCGGATCCTCGCCATCGGCGGCCCCGAGCCCGAGCTCGCGCTCGACACCGAGCGCGCGACGCTGCAGGCGCTCTTCGACATGATCCGCCGCTTCAAGATCGGCTACGAGCTCGAGCTGCACAAGCGCACGGTCCAGCGCGGACTGCTGTCGCTCGTCGGCCCCGCCGCCCGCTCGATCGCCGGCGCCGAGGCCGCGGGGCTCGGCGAGGCCGAGTACGCCCACGCGCCGGGGACGATCGGCGGCCGCGCCGTGCTGCTCACCACCACCGACGTCGGCGTCGACGTCTTCTGCGACGCCGGCGACACCGACGCGGTGCTCACGGCGCTGCTCGATGCGGGCGCGATCGCGGTCTCCGAGGAGGCCGCCGAGATCCTGCGCGTCGAGCGCGGGCGCCCGCGCTACGGTGCCGAGCTCGACGACGGCACGATCCCCCAGGAGGCGGGCCTCAACGCGCGCGCCGTGAGCTTCACGAAGGGCTGTTACGTCGGCCAGGAGACCGTCGCGCGGCTCTTCTACCGCGGCAAGCCCAACCGCCACCTGCGCGGCCTGCGCCTCAGCGAGCCGGTCCCGTCCGGCGCCGAGCTGCGCCTCGGCGAGCGCGTCGTCGGCCGCCTCGCGAGCTCGCTCGTCTCCCCCGCCTACGGCCCGATCGCGCTCGCCCTCGTGCGCCGTGAGGCCGCCGTCGGCGACACGGTCGACGTCGAGGGCGGCGCGACCGCCACGGTCGTCGAGCTGCCGTTCGCCGCGCCCGCCACAACCGCCTGAGCCGCGACGAACGACGCGATCGCGGCCGCGGCCGGTACGGGATCGAGCGCGAGCGCGGGCGCATCGTGCGCCGCGAGCCACGTCTGGACGATCCGCGCCTCGCCGACGGCGTCGGGCGGCAGGTCGCCGCCGGCGCGGCGTAGCGCGTCGAGCGTGCGCCCGTGGAGGTCGCCCGCGTCCTCGAGGCCGCACCAGTCGGCGACGCGCCCGCCGACGAGCCAGAAGGCATCGAAGCGCGGCCGCCGCGGGTGCGGCGCGAGCACGAGCCGCGGGCGCGCGTGGATCGCCGCGAGCGGGCCCTGCAGCGCGCGCACGAGCGCGGCGATCCGCTCGCGCCGGCGGCGCAGCCAGGCGGCGCGCTCGTAGCGCTGCTCGGCGGCGGCGGCGCGCATCTGCGCATCGAGGTGCGCCAGCAGCGCCGCGCCCCCGTCGCCCGCGCCGGTGAACAGCGCGAGCGCCTCGTCGAGGCGGCGGCGGTAGACGTTCGGATCGAGGTCGTTGAGGCACGGCGACATGCAGCGCCCCATCTGCCCGTAGGCCGACGGCCACGGCCGCAGGCGCAGCGCGCGGCCGCAATGGCGCAGGCCGAACAGCGAGTCCAGCTGCTCCTTGAGCTCGACCGCCGCCGAGCGACTGCGCAGCGGCCCGACGGTGAGGGCGTGCCCGGCGGCGGGCTCGCGCGCGACCTCCAGCACGGGGTAGGCGATGTCCAGGCGGCAGCGCAGGTAGACGAATGCGTCGTCGCGCTTGTGCACGACGTTGCCCGGCGGGCGCAGCTCGCGGATGAGCCGGTGCTCGAGCACGAGCGCGCCGAGCTCGGAGTTCGTCGTGCGGTGGTCGACGATCGCCGTCTGCTCGGTCCACCCCTCGGCGCGGGCCGACGCGGCGAAGTGCGACCGCGCGCGGGTGCGCAGCGACACGGACTTGCCGACGTAGAGCACCTGCCCGGCGGCGTTGCGCATGAGGTAGACGCCCGGCTCGTCGGGAAGGCCCGCGGTCGAGGGGGCGCCGCGTTTCGTCGCGCCGCCGGCGAGCGTGCGGGTCGCCCGCCCGCCCCGGCGGCGCTGCGGCCGTATCGGCGCCAGCGCGACGAGCGCATCGGCGACGGTGGCGGCATTGGCGCACAGGCGCCCGAACAGCGCGCAGAAGACGCGCGCGCAGGTCTCGGCGTCGGCGAGCGCCCGGTGCGTCGTCTCGACCTCGATGCCGAGGGCGTCGGCGAGCGCGGCGAGGCGCCGCTGGCGGGCGAGCGGGGCGAAGCGGCGGGCGAGCGCCACGGTGCAGAGCGCCGGCGGGTCGGGCCAGTCGAGGCCGGCGCGCGCGAACGCCTGCGCGAGCACGCGCCGGTCGAAGGCGGCGTTGTGGGCGACGAGCACGCGGCCGTCGAGCAGTGCCGCGAGGTCGGGGAGCGTCGCGTCGGCCGGGGGCGCGGCGTCGACCATCTGCTGCGTGATCTGCGTGAAGCGCTGGATCGCGCGCGAGAGCGGCGCGCCACCGGCCACGAGCGTCTCCCAGCGGTCGTGCAGCTCGCCGCCCCCGACGAGCACCGCGCCGACCTCCGTGAGCTCGCAGGCCTCGCCACCGAGCCCGTTGGTCTCGGTGTCGACGACGAGGAACTCCGTCGTGGCCAGCGGCTGGGCGAGCAGGTTCATCGTTGCCAGGGTGCCGTGCGGGGCCGACGCCATGCACGCGTGGTTGCAGGCGCCACGTCCATTCGCCGACCGCAGCCGGAGGTAGCCTTGAGTGCATGTCGCCCGTGGCCGAACGAGGAGAGTGATGACGACCTTCGCCGCCCAGCCCGAGACCGAGCGCCGCCTGGCCGAGCTCGATGCCCTCACCCGCACGGCGTGGGGCGCGTACCGCGACGAGCTCCACGAGCTCGCGGGCCGCTCCTACGACGACGCCGAGACCGCCGCCTGGGACCAGCTGCAGGCGACGCTGCGCGAGCTGGAGTCCGAGCGCTCGGCGCTCGCGGCCGCACCCACGTCCGGCTGACGGCCGCCGCGCCACGACCTGCCCGGTCGCCTCGGGTAGGTTTCCCCAGAGTTGTCACGAGGATGGTGAGACACGTCGACGCCCAGCGCAGGATGCCACGGGCCGCCCGCGCGGCTGTCATCGCGCTCGCTTTCGGAGCTGTTGGCTGCGGCAGCGGGAACGACTTCGCCAACGACCCGAGCCCGGCCCCGAAGGTCACGGTGAGCGCTGCGGTCTCGCCTCTGCGCGTGTCCGTCTCGCCGGCGCGCCTGCGCGCGGGCACGATCGAGCTCATCGCGAGCAACCAGACGACGACCTCTCAGCGCGTGACGCTGCGCAGCCAGGGGGCCGCCACGAAGCTCGAGCAGAGCACCGGCCCGATCAACCCCGGCGACACGGCCTCGCTGACGGCGAAGCTCACCGCGGGCCGCTATCTCGTGAGCGTGCGCTCGTCGGCGATCGCCCCGGCGCAGATTGTCGTCCGCGCCGCGCCCGCCGGTTCCGCGGACGCGCTCTTGCAGCCGTAGCTTCGCGGGCGGGTCCTTGCGACAATGCGGGCAATGCGCCGGCACCGGATCCTTCCCGCCGCGCTCTCCGTGCTTGCGCTGACCGCGGGTACCGTCCTCGTCACGAGCGGCGGTTCATCGGCCGCGCCCTCGAAGTCGCAGGAGCTCTTCAGGAAGACCCTGCTCGACGACCCCAGGACGACGAGCGCGATCAAGCGCCTGCTCACCGACGGCGGCGGCTTCGTCGCACCGGACACGGCCTTCGCCGACCTCACGGGCGACGGGCGCTCGGACGCGCTCGTGCTCGTCGAGACGGGCGGCGTCGCGGGGGCCGTGGCGCTCTATCTCTTCAGCACCGACGGCAAGGCCGCCGACAGCCCGCTGCGCGCGGTCTACCGCTCTCAACGGCTCTACCGCGCGACGGTCGAGGCGGCCGGCGCGGTGCTCAAGCTCCGCACGCCGAAGTTCGCCCCCGGCGACGACGTCTGCTGCCCGGCGAGGATCACCCAGCGCGAGTACACGTGGAGCGCATCCGCCAAGACGCTGACGCGGCAGGGCTCGCTGGAGTTCGACGGGCCCACGACGACCGGCTGAGGCTGAGGTCACGTCGTCGCGGGCAACCCCGCGCGGCCGCGGGCAGTCCGACACGCCGTAGCGCGGTCCGGCTGCCCGTGCCTGCGCACGCGTCTCAGCTCAGCCGCTCGTCGATCCGCACGACCACCTCGTCGCCCGCCGACCTCCCGATCGCCCGCTGCACAGACGCCTTGACCGGCAGCCGGTGGCGCCCATCGCCCTGCGCCATGAACGAGGACTCAAACGCCTCGCCGTCGATCGTGCCCCGTACCTTCACGAGCCCGCGCGTCCCGAAGAACTCGGCGGACCGATCCCAGTAGACGCACGTCCAAGCGCCCTTGTGCTCGGCCTTGCTCAAGGTCGCCCTGAACTCGATCGGCAGCCGCGATGTCATGGGGCGGATGATCGCAAAAAGCCACGCTGCTGATCAGCGGCACGCCGACGAGCAGCCCGCGCCGGCGGAGCCGGTTTACAGGCGCGGACCGGCGAGGACCTCGTACACGCCGCGCTCCTGACCCTCCGCGTCCGCCAGCGAGTAGTCGAGGATGGCGCTGAAGTGGTCGAGGGCGTCGACCCACTTCTTGCCCGAGTCCGTCTGCAGCTTGTTGAGGTCGACGAGGCGCTGGTTGGTTGCGAGGCCGCCACCGCCGACCTTTTGCATCTTGTGGCCGTAGAAGCTCGATTCCGGGTTGGCGGTCGCCTCGGTCGAGTTCCAGTTGTGCTTGTAGCCGACCATGCTCGGGGCGCCCGGGCCGGTCGTCTCGATCCCGATCTGCAGCGCGCCGTCCCGCGTCTTCGTCGGCTTGGTGAAGCCGATGAACATGTGGCCGTGGGCGCCGTCGGGGAGGATGACGTCGCCGTTGAAGTCGGTCTTGCCGAGTCCGCCCGCCGCGAGGTCGAGGCCGTAGAGCTTGACGTTCCTGGCCCGCTTGTTGGCCATCGAAGCGCTCTTGCCGCCCTCCTCGACGAATCGCCCCGTGCCGGGACCGGCCTTGTTCTCGCCGATCGACATGTGGTGGGTGCCGAATCCGCGCTCCTTGACCGCGTCGACCTCCTTGCCCTGATCGGTGATCCCGATCCAGTCGGTGAGTGCGTACTTGTCGTCGTTCTTGTTCTGTCCGGACAGGGCCGGGATGCGGATGTTGACGCGGCCGCCGTGCGCCAGCGCGCGCACGACGTCCTCCGTGTTGAGATCGACGTGCGTGGCCTGCGTCGGGTCGTACACCTGCAGGCCGGCCTGGAGGAGGATCAGGATCCGCGCGAGGATGTGCTGCGCCTGCGCGTTGGCGGCGATGATCGCGTTCGCGTCGTTGCCTGCGGTCAGCCGGACCTGGGTGAGCTCGGTGTCGCCGACCGGCATCAGCGTGTCGACGAACGCGTTGCGGATCTGCTCGTCGCGCTCCTGCTCGGCGAGGGCTCGGGCCCCCGGGCTGAGGGTGCCCGTGTTGTCGCCGGTCTGGATCGCCATCGCCCGGCCCAGCGTGTAGGACGGCGGCGGGTTGGCATCGTTCGCCCCGAACTTCGTCATCCAGGCGATCGTGGCGATCAACAGGCGCTTCCCGGAGGGTTGCTTGAGCCACTGCTTGTAGTCGGCGTCGTTGAGGTACCGGTTCGCGGCGGCCGAGGTGCCGATGCCGACCTCGTCGAGCCACTTCTTGCCGTCGGTGGACGCTTGCAGCGTCTGGATGTCGGCGAGGTTCGCGTCGCTGAACAACGGGCCCTTCGGAAAGCGCTTGTCGAGTCGCTTCCTGCACTCCGATGCCGTCTTGCCGCCGATCGAGGCCTTCAGATCCGCCTTGGCGGTTTCGACGACGGTGTTCACGGCCTTCTTGCGCTGCACGACACTGGCCGCGAGCGCGCCGGCGAGGCCGTCGGCGCGCAGATCGGCATTGTCGTTCGGGAGCGGCGCCGGCCCGCGATCGGCGACCTGCGGGCGCGCCGGCATCGCGGGCGAGTCCGCCGCCGGAGAAGGACGTGACGCATAGTGGCGCATACGAAGCCCGACGATCGTACGAGCGCGACACCGCGTAAACCACCGGTTTGCGCTGTCGCGCACGAACATCCGCCCAAGCGTGCACCCTATGCAGGGGCGGGATTCGAACCCTGCTCAGAAGGTGGTTTACGGGGGGAGACGCTGCTTCGCGCGGCTGGCGTGTCGTGGGCTGGGCTGAGAGCGTCCGCGTGTCCGTTGCGTGCGGGTCGTGGTCGTCCCCTGCGTCCTCGTGGCCGTGGTTCCGGTGCCAGACGGCCGGGCCGCGGCCGCGGGGGACACAGTCCGTCCGAGATGGTCGATAGAGGTCGCCCCGTCAGGATTCGCCCTTGCGGGCGGGTCGGTCTCGCAGAGGAGCGGCAACCGGGACGTCAGGTGGATTCGCGTCGGCAGCGTCAAGCCTGTCGGCGCAAGGTCGGCGAGATGATGGCTACGGGCGGTCGGCTCGTGCGTCGTCAGCGTGCGTCGCGGCCGGCCGGCGGTGTTTCGCGGCCGCCGGATGATCGATCAATGCCGTGAGGCCCATCCAGAGCGGAAGCTTGCCGGTCCTCGTGGCCTTCGGTTGCATTGCTACAAGTCTGACGACGGCGACCAGCACGGCGATAACCGGGGTGAGCGCGAGTCCGACGACCCCGATCGTCGCGATGACCGTCGCTGCGGCGACGGACACGACTGCGCTGCCGATACCCGCAGCGAGCACGGCGCACGACCCTACGGCCCACGCACGCGTTCCGCAGTGGACTAATCGCGACCTCTCTCACACTGCCCGTATCGGCCGCCGAGCACCGTCCCTTCAGCGAACCTCAGCCGGACGTCGCCGACGCGTTCAATCAGAACAGCAAGCCTCATAGAGCCGCATCTCCCCGAGCATTCTCAACCGCCGGGGCGCGCAGGGGCCTCCGACCGTCGAGCGTGCAGAGCCCCTGCTATCACTGGCGGTAGCACCCGCTGCTCGTGCCCGACGAACGAGAGGTCGCACTCCCTCCTCCGCCCCCCAGAATGCGGCGTGACATGCGTCTGGGCGCGCGCCGACGCTTGCTTTCGCCTGGTTGCAGCCGCTCGCGCCCAGAGCGGGCAAGATCCGTAAGGCCGGTCCGCGCCCGGCGTGTCGCCCACGTCTGTGCACGAGCAGTGTGAGTCAGTGCGCCGCTGTCCCAGTTGACCCGGTCCGAATTGAAATCGCGCTCAGGTGCGACAGACGGCGCACGCGGATCGCCATCCGTCGGTAGCCAGCGGAGCAACCACCGCCCGGCCGAACTCCCGGCAACCAATGCGTGTGTGCAATACTTGCGTGCATGCAAGCATCGACTCCCACGCCCGTCCCGGCCATCGACGCCGCCACGGAGCTCGCCGCGCAGCTGCTGGGCCTCTGGCGCGCCGTCATGACGACCGGCCGCGCGGGGACCTATGAGATCTTCGAGGAGCTCGACCTCACGCTGACGCAGGTCAAGGCCATGTGCGCGCTGTCGGGCGAGGAGCGCACGGTCAAGGAGCTCGCCGAGAGCCTCGGCCTGTCGCTGCCCGGCGCCAGCCGCGCCGTCGACGCGCTCGTCGATCGCGGCCTGCTGCACCGCCGCGAGGACACCGCCGACCGCCGCTTCAAGCGCCTGCGCATCACCGACGCCGGCCGCCGCGCGCTCGAGCGGCTCGACGAGGCCCGCCTCGCCGGCATCGAGCACTTCGTCGCGACCCTCCCCCCCGCGCATGTCAAGCGGCTGTCGGGCGCCCTGGGCCCGGTCCTCGACGGCCTGCGCAAGGACGACGCATGACGAAGCGCATGGCCCTCAACGACGGCAACCGCCGCTGGTGGACGCTCGCGGCGATGTGCTTCGCGCTGTTCATGATCATGCTCGACAACACGGTCGTGAACGTCGCGCTGCCGTCGATCCAGAAGGACCTGCACTCGACCTACGCGACGCTCGAATGGACCGTCAACGCCTACACGCTGTCGCTCGCCGTCCTGCTCATCACCGGCGGCCGCCTCGGCGACATCTTCGGCCGCCGCAGGGTCTTCCTCCTCGGCGTCGGCCTGTTCGCCGCCTCGAGCGCGTTCATCGGCTTCAGCCAGACCGATGCCTGGCTCATCGGCGGCCGCGCGATGCAGGGGATGGGCGCCGCGCTGATGATGCCCGCGACGCTCTCGATCATCACGAACACCTTCCCGCCGCACGAGCGCGGCAAGGCGCTCGGCACGTGGGCCGGCGTCTCGGCGCTCGCGCTGGCGATCGGCCCGGTCGTCGGCGGCTACCTCGTCGAGTACGTGTCGTGGCAGTCGATCTTCTTCCTCAATCTGCCGGTCGCCGCCGGCGCCGTGGCGATCACGCTCTTCGCCACGCACGAGTCGCGCGACACGACGGTCCTGCCGACGCTCGACTTCGGCGGCATCGCGACGATCACGATCGGCCTGGGCGCGCTGACGCTCGCGCTCGTCGAGGCGAGCAACTGGGGCTGGGGCTCACCCGCGAACATCGGACTGTTCGTCGTCGCGGCGCTCGGGATCGCGGCCTTCGCGATCGTCGAGCGGCGCGTGCGCGTGCCGATGGTCGACTTCGACTTCTTCCGCTCCAAGACGTTCCTCGGCGCGAGCCTCGTCGCGTTCATCGTCTCCTTCGCGATGCTCGCGATGTTCTTCTTCATCGCGATCTACATGCAGACGATCGAGGGCTACACGCCGCTCGAGGCCGGCATCCGCTTCCTCCCGACGACGCTCTGCATCATCCTCATCTCGCCGTTCTCCGGCCGGCTCGCCGACCGCGTCGGCCCGCGGCCGCTGATGACCGGCGGGCTGGCGCTCGTCGCGATCTCGCTGTTCTGGCAGTCGCACCTCACGGTCGGGTCGGGCTTCAGCTTCCTCGCCCCCGGATTCGTCCTCATGGGCATCGGGATGGGCTTCACGATGTCGCCTATGAGCACCGCCGCGATGAACGCCGTCGACCGGACGAAGGCCGGCGTCGCCGGCGGGATCCTGTCGATGAGCCGGATGGTCGGCGGGACGCTCGGCGTCGCGGTGCTCGGCGCATTCATCGGCAACCCCGGCGCCCCGGAGGCGTACGTCAGCTCGCTCGGCCACGGCCTGCTCGTCGGCGCGATCGTCGCCGCGCTCGGCGCGCTCGTCTCCTGGACGCTCATCTCGCCGGAGCTCGCCGGCACCCTCCCGCACGCCCCGGCCGCGGGCGAGGCGGTGGCGCCTCCGGCGGAGGCCGCGCGCGAAGCGGTCGGCGTCTAGGATTGCGGCCGTGGCCGTAGATCTGAGTCAACTGACGAGCATCACCACCGAACCGGGCGACCTGCCCGCGACGATGACCGCCTGGGTCATCCGTCAAGAGCGCGAGGGCGAGCCGAACGACGCCTTCCAGCTCGAGGAGATCGAGACCCCGCAGCCGGGCGCGTTCGAGGTCGTCGTCCGTGTCATGGCTGCCGGCGTGAACTTCAACAACGTCTGGGCTTCCCTCGGCAAGCCCGTGTCGGTCTTCCGATATCACCCGGACGACGACCACCACATCGGCGGCTCGGACGCCTCCGGGATCGTCTGGAAGGTCGGCGAGGGCGTCACGCGCTGGAAGCTGGGCGACGAGGTCGTCATCCACTGCAACCAGGCCTCCTACGAGGACGTCGAGGTCCACGGCCTCGATCCGCTCGCCGCGCCCAGCCAGCAGATCTGGGGCTACGAGACGAGCTGGGGCTCGTTCGCGCAGTTCTGCAAGGTCCAGGCCCAGCAGCTGCTCGCCAAGCCCGAGCATCTCTCCTGGGAGGAGGCGGCGTCCTACGGGCTGACGTACTTCACCGCCTACCGGATGCTGATGGACCAGGTCGACCTGCAGCCCGGCCACAAGGTCCTCATCTGGGGCGCCGCGGGCGGCCTCGGCGTCTTCGCGACGCAGCTGTGCAAGCTCGCGGGGGCCGACTGCGTCGGCGTCGTCTCCAGCGACGAGAAGGGCGCGCTCGTCGAGCAGCTCGGGGCCAAGGGCTTCATCAACCGCAACGAGTTCAAGGGCATGATGCGCAAGGGCGGCGAGACGCCCGAGGAGGAGAAGGCGCGCTTCGCGGAGAGCCGGCGCTTCGGCAAGCGCGTCAAGGAGATCCTCGGCGACGCGCCCGACATCGTCTTCGAGCACGTCGGCAAGGCGACCTTCCCGACGAGCGTCTTCGTCGTCAAGCCGTTCGGCAAGGTCGTCATCTGCGGCGCGACGTCGGGCTTCGACCTCGACTTCGACGTGCGCTACCTCTGGATGCGCCAGAAGCAGATCATCGGCTCGCATTTCGCCAACGCGTGGGAGTGCACGAAGGCCAACGACCTCATCCGCCAGTCGAAGATCCGGCCGGTCCTGTGGAAGACGATGCCGTTCGACGGCGTCGCCGAGGCGCACCAGCTCATGTACGAGAACAAGCACTCGGGGAAGATCGCGATCCTCGTGGGCGCGACGGAGACCGGCCAGGGCAGGACGGCCGAGGGTCCCGGCGCGATCATGGCGGAGGTCGGCGCCTGATGGCCGGCATCGTGCACCTGCCCGTCTACGCGACGGGCTTCCGCGGCGATGACATCGAGGCCTCCCTGCAGCAGCTCGCGCCGATCTCGCTGCGCTACGGCGCCACGAAGTTCGAGGTCTTCCGCTCGCGCGACGACCGCTACAAGTTCCTCACGGTGTTCGACTTCGACAGCCACGGCGACTGGGACGCCTTCTGGTTCGGGCCCGAGTTCACCGACTGGCGCGTCGCCTGCTCGAGCTGGTACACGGTCCCGCTGCTGTACGTCTGGAACGACCGCATCGCCGACGGCGCGGTCCACGAGCAGGTCGCGGCCGGCGAGTAGGCCCGCGATCGGCTCGCTCGTGCACCCGGCCGAGCACCGCGGGCTGCGCGAGCTGTACGTCTCGGCGCGCCAGCTGCGCGACCACTGGCGCTCGCTCGCGGCGCGGCTGCAGAGCGGCGCGCCGGCGGAGGCGATGGCGCTCATGGAGGGCTCGGACCTCGCCCGCGGGCTGATCGGCGATCTCACCGGCGTCACCGCCGCCCGCGGACTGCACGGCCGCCCCGCCGCGCAGGGCTTCGGCGCGCGCCTGGCGTCGGTGCACAGCCTCGTGCTCGACACGTCGCTGGAGGTCAACCAGGCGCTGCGCCTCGCGGTCCTTGACGTCGTCCACGTCGTGACGCTGCTGGACTACCTCGCCGTGCTGGCCGACAGCGACGGCGACGGCGACCTCGAGGCGTTCCTCGCCGGCTGGGCGCCGCGGATGCGCGCCCAGGAGGAGGCGATCCGCGCCGCCGCCGTCGCGCTCGGCGCCGCTCCGGACGCCGCGATCGCCGCCGCCGCGCCGGGGATCGGCGGGCGCATCATGCACGGCGCCGCGACGGTCGCCGGGACGCTCGGCGAGTGGGTCGACGGGCGCGCGGCGAAGCAGTAGACGGGCCGCTCAGCGACAGAGCGCGAAGACCGTGCCCGACGCCGTCTCGCCGGCAGGCTGCGGGGCCGCGGTCACGAGCACGAGCACGGAGCGCTTGCCGGAGACGCGGCGGTCCAGCACGCTGAAGCCGACCTCGCCGGCTGACCCGCCGGTCCGCCAGGTCCTGCCCTTCGGGCAGGTCAGGCGCAGTGCGGCGAAGGCCGCCTCGTGGCCCGGCGTGATGGTCACGTCGCGGGCGACCGCGACGTAGCCCTTCGCCAGCGGCCTGCCGGCGCGCGCGCTCGAGACGCCCGGAAAGTCGATCGGGCTCTTCTGCGGCGCGGCGATGAGCACGCGCGGCGCGACGCTCATCGTGGTGTTCTCCGGCGCCGGCGGCGACGGCGACTGCGCCCCGGCGAAGCCGGCGAGGCCGAGCGTGGCGGCGCCGGTCGCGAGCACGGCTGCGGCCCAGCTGAGACGACGTGACGACATGCGCGGCTCCTTGCCATGGCGATGACTCCCCGCACACATCCTGCGCCATGGCGCAAGCGCCGCCGACGCACCTGGGTGGCGAAGTCGCACACCTCGCGCCGGGGGGCGGGTGTCAGGGAGCCCGCGGCGGCGCGGCCGTGGTGCGCGGCGGCACGGGCACGGCGGCCGGCGCCGGGACCGTCGCGGCCGGGACGGGGGCGGGCCGGGCGGGCGTCGCCGCGGGCGGGGCGGCGGGCCGGGCGGGCGCCGGGAGCGGGACGGTCGCGGCCGGCGGCACCGCGGTGGCGCCCTTGGGCGTGGCCGGCACGGGCGCCGCGGACGAGGGCGCCGGCCGGCCTGCGATCCCGACGACGACGACGATCTCGGCCGCGCGCCCGTCCGGCGAGGCGCCGCTCGGGCGCACGGCGACGCCGCCGAGGACCGCGGCCACCCGCCGCGCCTTGGCGCGCGCGCCGGACCGGTAGAGGACGACGGTGCCGGTGACGTCCTGCTTCACGGCGCTGCCGACCCCGGCGATCCGGGCGTCGCGGCGCCGCAGCTCGTCGGCCACGTCGCGCGCGAGCCCGGTCAGCGTCGTGCCGTTGAGCACGGCCACGCGAATCCCGGCGAGGCTCCCGCCGCGCGACGGGACGGTCGCGGCGGGCGGCGGGACGACCGGCGCCGGCACCGGCGCGACCGGCGCCGCGGGCGTGCTGGTCGTCGCGGTCGTCCGCAACTGCGGGAGCGCGACGGCCGCGCCCGCCGCGAGCGCCGCGACGACTGCCGTGGCCGCGATGAGCGCACGACCGCGTCCGGCGACGGCGCGCCGCGCGCGGCCCTGGGTCTGGCGTCGCCTGCTCGCGCTGACGAGCTGGTCCTCGAGCTGGGCGTAGAAGTCGGTCATGCGTCGGTCCTCGTCAGTCGGTCGCGCAGGGTCGAGAGGCCGCGCGAGACGCGCTTGCGCACGACGAGCTCGGTGGCGCCGGACGCGAGCGCGATCTGCGCGTAGTCGAGCTCTCCCAGGACGCGGGCCTCGACGGCCGCCCGCTGGTCGGCCGGCAGCCCGGCGAGCTCGTCGAGCACGCGGGCGTGCGGGCCTTCGCGCACGGCGTCGGCCTCGATGCGCTCGAGCTCCTCGTCCTGGAGCTCCAGCCGTTCCATGCCCATCCGCCGGCGATGGCGCGTCTCGACGGCGCCCCGCCGCGCGAGACGGCCGAGCTGGCGGTGGGCGATGCCGTACAGCCAGCCGATCGCCGGGCCGCGCCCGGGGTCGAAGCGCCGGCAGCCGTCGAGCGCCGCCGCGAACGTCTCGGCGGTGAGGTCGGCGGCCAGCTCGGCGTCGTGGCTGCGCCGCCAGAAGTACGCCGCCAGCGCGCGGACGTGGCGGCGGTAGAAGAGCGCGAAGGCCTCGGGCTCGTCGCGGGCGGCGAGCAGCAGCTCCTCGTCGGTGCGCTCGTGCGCGGTCGGGTCCATGTACGTCCTTAGCCCAAGCCCGCGATCCTGTGACCGGCGGATCCTCAGGCGTCGATGCGCTCGTCGCTGCGTTCGATGTCCGCGCGCAGGCTGCGCAGCGCCTGGCGGATGATCCGCGAGACCTGCATCTGCGAGACGCCGACCATCTTCGAGATCTCCGTCTGCGTCAGGTCCTCGGCGAAGCGCAGGCGCAGGACCTCGCGGTCGCGCTCGGACAGGACGTCGAAGGCGCCGTCGAGCAGGACGCGCATCTCGGCCCGGCCGATCTCCGGGTCGCGGGCGCCGATCGAGTCGGCGAGCGTCACGTCCTCGCCGGTCGGCTCGTCGAGCGAGCGCGTCCGCCGGGCCTCCTGGCTCTGGATCGTGATGAGGACCTCTTCGAAGGGCTGGTCGACGTCCTCGGCGAGCTCCTGGACCGTCGGCGAGCGCCCGAGCTCGGTCGTGAGCTTGTCGCGCGCCTTCGCGAGCTCGATCTGCAGCTCCTGCATGCCGCGCGGCACGCGCATCGCCCACGTCTTGTCGCGGAAGTGGCGCTTGATCTCGCCGAGCACGGTCGGCGTGGCGTAGGAGGAGAAGCGCACCTCGCGCTCGAGGTCGAAGCCCTCGATCGCCTTCATGATCCCGACGCAGGCGACCTGGACGAGGTCGTCCAGCGGCTCGCCGCGGCCGGAGTAGCGCCCGGCCAGCGCGCGCGCCAGCGGCACCATCTCCTCGGCCAGCTCGTCGCGGGCGCGCAGGTCGCCGTCGTCGTGATAGCGGCGCAGCAGCACCCGCTCGCGCGTCGCGCGATCGGCGTTCGTGCTGCCGCCCGCGGACTCGCTCATGCGAATGCCAGGGTCAGCTGACCCTGCGGGCATACCAGCGGTCGACGGGGCCGGCTCGTGGGTCCACTAACCCTGCTCAAGCGGCGCCATCGTCAGCCCCGACGCGTGCAACTGGTCCCAGTACAGCTCGGCGGGTTCGCGGTGGCCGCTCCAGACGATCGCCTGTCCGCTGCGGTGGATCTGGTCGGCGATGCGGTAGCCGCGCTCGACGCTCACGCCCGGGATGAAGCGCGCGAGCGCATGCGCCACCCCGTCGAACGTGTTGTGGTCGTCGTTGCGGACGATCACGCGCCAGCGGCCGCCCAGTCCGCTGCCGGGAGGCCCCGTCCGCGGTTTCTCGATGGTCTGCGTCATCGACCTGCAGGATAAGCGGGCTCAGCCCGAGGCGCCAGCCTCACCCGCCCGCTGCAGGTAGCGGTTCAGCCCGAGCCACTGGTCGTCGGGGGGCATCGCCATCGCGAACGAGCGGGCGGCGTCCTCGTCGAGCGCGTCGGCGTAGAGCGCGCGCAGCGTGGCGGCGTACGCCTCGCGATCGACGCGCGCGGCGAGCTCGCTCCAGTGCGCGAGCCCGGCGCGCAGACGCTCGAGGTGCGCGGCGACGTCGCCGTAGGCGCCGAAGTGCGTGATCGCCAGGCGCTCGGGCGCCCAGGCCGCGATGGCGTCCAGCGACGCGTACCACGCCTCGAGGTCGAAATCCGGCGGCGGCGTGGGCGGCAGGAGCAGGTCGCCGGCCGGCAGCCGGACGCCGCAGGTGTCGCCCGGGAACACCCAGCCGCTGGCCGCATGGCGGTAGGAGACGTGGTGCGACGCGTGCCCCGGCGTGTAGGCGACGTCCCAGCCGTCGACGTGCTCGCCGCCGCGCAGGACCCGCAGCGAGCGCTCGGGGATCGGGACGACCTCACCCCAGAGGCGGTCGAAGTCGTCGCCGTACAGGCGCTTGGCGGATGCCACGAGCCGCGTCGGGTCGGCGAGGTGGCGCGCCCCGCGCTCGTGGACCCAGACCTCGACGTCGGGCCACTCGCGCACGAGCGCGCCGGCCGCGCCCGCGTGGTCGAAGTGGATGTGCGTCAGCAGGATCGCCCGCGGCTGCTCGTCGCCGAGCGCGTCGAGCAGCGTGTCGATCGTCGACTCCGGTCCGGGATCGACGATGACGTCGTCGACCTGCCAGCAGCAGATGACGTTTTCCTGGCCGAGATGGCAGACGTCGATGGGTCTCACGGCCAGGACGCTACCCGGTCACCCCGTGGGCGGACGCCGGGCGCCGGCGCCGCGTGTGACGTCGGCCCATGCGGCTGCGACGATCGCACGCGGCGCGATGTTGCGCCCGGGTCAGGCGGGAGCCTGCGCCTCGTCGCCCTCGGCCTCGACGTCGCCGCCGGAGTCGGCCTCGGCGCCGGCAGCGGCTTCGGCCTGTTCGCCGCCCTCTCCGGCGTCGCCGCTCTCGACGTCCTCGCGCGCGGTCGCCCCCTCGACGTCCGGGATCGCGTCCACGTCGATCGTCGCCGTCCCGCCCTCGTTGTCGCCGCCGTCGTCGTCGGGCGAGGCGGTGTGCTCGATCTCGTCGACGCCGACCGGGATCTCGCTCTCGGCGCCCTCGCCCGCGCCGGTGTCCGGCGGCGCCCAGCCCGTGCCCTCCGGCTGGTTGCCGTCGCCCGTCATCTCTGTCGGCTGCTCGGTCATCTCGCACTCCCTTGGTCGCTCTCCTACCCAGGGCCGTACCCGCTGGGGACGCGGGAAACTCCCCGGTGCGCCAGTCGATACGCCCCGTCCCGGTTGCCCGCGCACGATCGGGGGTACGCCGGTTTTCAGCATCGCCCGATCACGCGGGCGGAGCCGGGCCTGCGGACAGGACACATCACTCGCGCGCGAGCGCGCCGCCATTCGCGGCCGGAGAGATCCGCCAACGGATCACCAACGGAGGAGAACCTATGCCGAGCACCCTCAAGACCGTCGCGGCGTGCGCCGTCACGGCCGTCGCGGTCGGCGCCACGGGCGCGAGCGCCGCGAGCCTCATCACCGGCGCGCAGGTGAAGAACAACAGCCTCACCGGACTCGACATCAAGAACGTGCGATCGGGCGACATCAAGGACCGCTCGATCCGGCTGCGCGACCTCAGCCCCGAGGTCATCAAGGCGATCCAGGGCGCCGGCGCGAACACCGGCGCGAGCGTGGGCACGCCGGGCGCGAACGGCGCCGCGGGTGCGACCGGCGCCGCCGGGAACAACGGCAGTTCCGGAGCGAATGGGACCGCCGGAGCCAACGGCACGGACGGTGCCAACGGCACCAATGGCGCCAACGGGACGAACGCCACCATCAGCAGCGGCAACTGGGGCGTCATCGCCCGCAACACGATCGGCTCGCCCGACATCTTCATGCGCTCGGGGCCGGGCACGGCGCCGCGCGGGACGGGCAGCCTCGGCTTCTCGGTGAGCGCCGGGCCTCCGCTCGAGAAGGCCGCGTTCGGCAACGAGCAGGACTTCGCGGGCAACGCGGTCGCCGACCTCAGCGCCGTCGGCTTCTCCGTCTATACGACGGGCGAGAACGCTGCGCTCGGCAACCCGAACATGCCCTCGATCGCGTTCGAGGTCGATCCCAACCTCACGGCGACGCCGTCGAACTTCTCGACGCTCGTCTTCGTTCCGAACAACACGACGCCGAACCAGTGGACGGCGATCGACGCCACCGACCCGGCGGCGGGCTTCTGGTTCCTCACCGGCGCGGCCGGCACGGCGACGAACTGCAACCAGACGACGACGTGCACGTTCGCCGAGGTCAAGACGGCGCTCGCGCAGGGCACCGGCGCGACGATCCTCACCGCCGGCGTCACGAAGGGCCGCGACCTCGCCTGGCAGGGCGCGATCGACGCGCTGCGGGTCAACAACCAGGTCTTCGACTTCGAGGAGACCGGCGTCACCGCCGGCACCCCGTAACCGAGACCCGATGCACTTCGGAGGGCCGCCGACCGGCGGCCCTCCGTCGTTCTACGGCGCGACGCCCTGAGCGAACGCGAAGGCGTTGCGGGCGTCGTAGGCCCGCTTGGCGAGCTTCAGCCGCGAGAGGTTGTTGCCGTAGTACGCCTTCTCCCAGGTGAGGAGCTCGGGGTCGATGTAGTTCTGGTAGGCCATCCCCGAGGCGTAGGGCCGCACGCCGCCCTGGATGTCGCGGACCCACTGCGTGTCGGCCGCGGCGATCGCGGCGGAGTCGCCGTTGCCCCAGAAGCTGAGGTAGGCGATGTGGAACAGCGAGCTGCGGTGGACGAACGCCGTCGCGCCCGGCGCCACGGCGTTGATCGCGCCGCCCATCGCGTCGAGCTGGACGCCGCCCTCGTGCGCCGTCGGCCCGCCGCCCGGCCAGGCGGCGACCTGCGCGACCATCGCGGCGATCGCCGCGGGCGGCAGGAGCGCGGCGATGAAGTCCGAGCGCTGGTAGTTGGGGTCGTGCACGACGTCGGCGGTGACGGTGCCGTCCGGGTTGCGCGTCGTCCGGTCGGGCTCGGCCGCCGCGAGGTACGTGATCGGGCGGATGTTCGATGCCGTCGGCCCCGCCGCGAGCAGCGGGCCGAGCAGCGTCGTGAGCGCGGCCGCCGAGCCGTACCAGTCGCCGCTGGCGACGGCGGTGAGCCTCCCGTCGGGGACCTTGATCGCCCGGAAGCGCCCGAACGCGAGCTCCGGCGACGCCTGCGGCATCGAGCGCTGCCAGGCGTCGATCGCGGCCGCCGCCTGGGTCCAGGGGAACGTCACCGAGAAGCGGATCGGGTTGACCGCCGGGGTCACGGCGAAGCGCAGCGACAGCACGACGCCCATCCCCGCGCCGCCGCCGCGCAGCGCCCAGAAGAGCTCGGGCTCACGCGTCGCGCTGCAGACGACGACGCGCCCGTCGGCGAGGACGACCGTCGCCTCGCGCAGGTTGTCGGACGTCGTCCCGAGGCGCCGCATGAGGCGGCCGAAGCCGCCGCCGATCGTCAGCCCCGCGATGCCGACCGTCGGGCACGTGCCGACGGGGAACCAGACGCCGCGGGCGAGCACGAGGTCGCGATAGACGTCGAGCACGTTCGCGCCGGCGCCGACGAGCACCGTCGAGCTCGCGGGGTCGTAGCTCACGCCGCGCATGCTCGCGACGTCGGCGACGATCCCGCCGCCGGCGTTGGAGTAGCCCGCGAACGAATGGCGGCCGCCGCGCGCCGCCAGCGGCAGCCCGTGCTGGCGCGCGTAGACGACGACGTCGGAGACCTCCTGGGGCTTCTGGCACAGCGCGATGAAGCGCGGTGTCGTCGTCAGGCGCGGGTTGTAGAGCTGCACCGCGTCGGCCCAGCCGGGGCTCGATGGCGTCAGGACGCGGCCCTGCAGCTGCTGGCCGAGCACGCCGAGCGACGCGGTCGGCCGGTCGATCAGCGCCTTGAGCAGGTCGGGCGGGAGCGTCAGCGCGGCGACGGCGCCCGCCGAGCGGGTGAGGAAGTTCCGTCGGGTCGATTCGGTGTTCATTGGCCGTCCCTGGCTCGCTTGCGCCCATCCAACCACGGTTGCCGGACCGATGCCAGTCCAGGATACGATCAGGTGCATGAGCGAGTCCTCTGCGCATCGCCTGCCCGAGCGCGACCGGCCCTGGATGATGCGCACGTACGCAGGCCACTCCACGGCCGAGAAGTCCAACGAGCTGTATCGGAACAACCTCGCGAAGGGCCAGACCGGGCTCTCCGTGGCGTTCGACCTCCCGACCCAGACGGGCTATGACTCCGACCACGAGCTCGCCCGCGGCGAGGTGGGAAAGGTCGGCGTCCCGATCGCCCATCGCGGCGACATGCGCGCGCTCATGGACGGCATCCCGCTGGACACGATGAACACGTCGATGACGATCAACGCGACGGCCGCCTGGCTGCTGGCGCTGTACATCGTCGCCGCCGAGGAGCAGGGCCACGACTCGACGAAGCTCTCGGGCACGACGCAGAACGACATCATCAAGGAGTTCCTCGCCCGCGGGACCTACGCCTTCCCGCCCGGGCCCTCGATGCGGCTGATCGCCGACATGGTCGCCTACACCGTGACCGAGGTCCCGAAGTGGAACCCGATCAACATCTGCTCCTACCACCTGCAGGAGGCCGGCGCGACGCCGGTCCAGGAGATCGCCTACGCGCTCTCCAACGCGATCGCGGTCCTCGACGCCGTCCGCGCGCGGGTCGACGAGGAGCTCATGGGCAAGGTCTTCAGCCGCATCTCGTTCTTCGTCAACGCCGGCGTGCGCTTCATCGAGGAGCACGCGAAGATGCGCGCGATGGGCGAGATGTGGGAGTGGATCGGCCGCAACCGCTACGGCGTGCAGGACCCCAGGCAGCTGCGCTTCCGCTACGGCGTACAGGTCAACTCGCTCGGCCTGACGGAGTCCCAGCCGGAGAACAACGTCCAGCGGATCGTCTTGGAGGCGCTCGGCGTGACGCTGGGTCGCGACGCCCGCGCCCGCGCGATCCAGCTTCCAGCCTGGAACGAGGCGCTCGGCCTCCCGCGGCCGTGGGATCAGCAGTGGTCGCTGCGCATCCAGCAGATCCTCGCCTACGAGACCGACCTGCTCGAGTACCCGGACATCTTCGAGGGCTCGGTCGTCATGGAGGGACTCGTCGCCGAGTTGGTGGAGGGCGCCAAGGCGGAGATGGCGATCGTCGAGGAGCATGGCGGTGCGGTCGAGGCCGTCGGCTACATGAAGGCCGCGCTCGTCGAGTCCCATCGCGAGCGGATCGGCCGGATCGAGTCCGGCGACCTCGTCGTGGTCGGCCAGAACCGCTACGAGTCGACCGAGCCGTCGCCGCTTGCGACCGGCGAGGACGGCGGCATCCTCACCGTCGACGCGGGCGTCGAGGCGCACCAGATCGCCGCGCTACAGGCCTGGCGCGAGCAGCGCGACACGAAGGCCGTCGAGCTCGCGCTGACGCAGCTGCGGCGCGTCGCGCGCTCCCCCGAGGAGAACATCATGCCCGCGACGATCGCCGCCGCCCGCGCGGGCGCGACGACCGGCGAGTGGTCACAGGCGCTGCGCGACGCCTTCGGCGAGTACCGCGCACCGACGGGCGTCGGTGAGGCGAGCGCCGGGCCGGCGGCGACGAACGCAGACCTCGAGGAGCTGCGCGACGAGGTCGCCCGCGTCGGCGACGCGCTCGGGCGCCGGATCAAGATCCTCGTCGGCAAGCCCGGCCTCGACGGGCACTCCAACGGCGCCGAGCAGATCGCCGTCCGCGCCCGCGACGTCGGCATGGAGGTCGTCTACGAGGGCATCCGCCTGACGCCGTCGCAGATCGTGACCTCCGCGCTGCAGGAGGGCGTCCACGTCATCGGCCTGTCGATCCTCTCGGGCTCGCACCGCGAGCTCATCCCGACGATCCTCGACGGCCTGCGCGAGGCCGGCGTCGAGGCGCCGGTCATCGTCGGCGGGATCATCCCCGAGGCCGACGTCGCGCCGCTGAAGCAGGCCGGCATCGCCGCGGTCTACACGCCCAAGGACTTCGACCTCACGAAGATCATGCGCGACATCGTGGCGCTCGTCGCCGAGCGCAACGGCGTCGGTGCCGGCGCCGGCACCGGCGCCTGACCGCAGGGCCGGTCGCGCGCCGCGCCTGTGCGCCAGGCCACACACACGCGGGTGCGCTTGTGGGAGGCTGGCGCCGCAGCCAGCCCACCTCACCCACAAGGAGCAGCAGACATGGGTGCCGTAACGATGGAAGACCTCGAGCGTGAGACGGGCGAGGATCCCGTCACCGCCGACATCCCGGTCACCGATCCGGCAACGCTTCCCGAGGACCTCGGCGACGCGGCGCCTCCCGGGGAGACGCACGAGATCGTGCCCGAGCTGGACCCCGCGCTCGGCCTCACCGACGAGGACCTGCCGGACATCTTCCCGGTCGACGACCGGCGCCTCGCGCCGATCGGCCTCAACGTTCGCGACCGCATCCGCGCCCGCGACCTCGCCGTCCAGGCAGCGGCGCTCGCACTGCGCAACGGCGCGGCGATCGAGTACTCGATGGAGGGCGGCCCGCGCTGGGATCCGATCCGGCGCAAGCGCAAGGCCTTCCGCGGCGAGTTCGGCAGGACCGAGGACTGCTCGTCGTTTGCGACCTGGTGTCTGTGGAACGGCCTGGACCACTTCCACATCAAGGACGTCGTCAACGGCGCGAGCTTCACCCAGGGCTGGACCGGCAGCATGACCAGCTTCGGCGAGCGCGTGTCGCGCGCCGAGATCCTGCGCGGTGACTGCGTCTTCTACCTCAAGGCGGGCACGCGCGAGATCAACCACGTCGCGATCTACGTCGGCGGCGGCATGGTCATCAGCCACGGCTCCGAGCCGGGCCCCAACAAGCTCGCGGTCGACTACCGGACGATCGCGCAGATCCGGCGCTACATCCGCGCATAGGCGGCGACCGCGGCGGGCGGCGGTCGCTACCGTCCGCCGCGATGCCAGCCACCGGCGATGATCTCGGCGCCCGCCTGCGCGAGCGCGACCTCGGCGCCGCCCCCGCGGTGCTCAACCTCGTCGAGAGCCGCGCGGCGGGCCACCGCGCCGACATCGACGCGCTGCTGCACGCCGTCTCCCCCGCCGTCCTCGGATGCGAGGCGCCCGCCCACGTCGTCGGGGTGACCGGGCCGCCGGGCGCCGGCAAGTCGTCGCTGCTGTCCGAGCTCGTGCGCGCCTGGCGGGCGGGCGGGCGCAGCGTCGCGGTGCTCGCCGTCGACCCGTCCTCCAAGCGCTCGGGCGGCGCGCTGCTCGGCGACCGCGCGCGGATCGCCGCCGACCCCGGCGACGCCGGGGTCTTCATCCGCTCGATGGCCGCCGGCGGGCGGCTCGGCGGCCTCGCGCCCGCGACGCGCGCCGCCGCCCACGCGCTCGCGGCGGCGTTCGACATGGTCGTCATCGAGACGGTCGGCGTCGGGCAGTCCGAGACGGAGGTCGCCGAGGTGGCCGATACCGTGGCCGTCGTGGTGCAGCCCGGCGGCGGCGACGTCCTGCAGTTCTTGAAGTCGGGGATCATGGAGATCCCCGACGTCCTCGTCGTGACGAAGGCCGACCTCGGGCCCGTCGCGCTGCGCTCGCGGCGCGACCTGCACGCGGCCCTGCGCTCGCTCGGGGCGCGCGAGACGCAGGTCCTCGCCGTGAGCTCGCTCGCGCCCGCGACGGGCATCGACGAGCTCGTCGCGGCGCTCGACGAGCACCGCGGGCGCCTGGACGTCGGCGCTCGGCGCCTCGGCGCCCGCCGCGCGAGCGCCCTGGCGGACTTCGTCGCCGAGCACGGCGAGCGCGGCCTGCGCGCGCTCGGCGGGCGCCGGACGGCGGCCGGTCTGCTGGCCGGCGAGGATCCGGCGCTCGACGTGCCGGCGCTCACCCGCGCGCTCGAGCGGGCGGCCGCGCCGTGAACCGCGGCCGGCTCCTGGACCTCGCCCTCATGGTCGCGGCGTTCGTCGCGGCGACGCTCGTCGCCGAGCTCGCGGGCGCCGACAACCTCGGGATCGCGATCTCGTTCGGGCAGATCGCCTTCGCGCTCGCCGCGGTCTACGTGCTCGTCAAGCGCTAGCGGGTGTGGCTACGGCGTGTCGGCGGGGGCCTGCGTCCCGGGCTCGGCGAGCGAGGCGATGCGCCAGTCGCCGTCCTGCCTGACGAGCTTGATCGTCGCGACCGCGGGCTGCTCGCCGGTCGCCGTCGAGCGGGTCGAGGCCAGCGCCTGGTCGCCGGCGACCTCGATCCCGAGCACCGTGAGCGTCGGGTTGCGAAGCGTCTCGAACGTGCTGCTGCGCAGCGCGACCTCGCAGGGCAGCGCGGCGCTGCGCAGGCCGTCGACGATGTTCTTCGCGAACAGGTCGTCGCAGAGCGTCTGGTAGTCCTTCTCGCGCGTGGCGGTCGCGTAGCGGTCGAGCGTCGCGCGGACCTCCTTCTCGGCGTTGGGCCCGGGGCGCAGCGCCAGGACGGCGACGATCACGGCGGCGCCGAGGATCACGATGACGGCGATCCGCGGCCTGCCCTTCAGGCGCGTGAGGGGCGCCACCGGGTTCGGCAGCCGCCGCCCGCGCTTGCCCGGCGTCGCGAGCGTGGCCGCCTCCTGCGGCGCGACGGGCTTGGGCTTGCGGCGGCCGAGCTTGCGAACCGGGGACGCCAGCAGCCCGAGCAACCGGCGCAGGAGACGCAACGGCAAGGTGATGATGGAGACGACGCGCGTGCGCATGGGCGCGCAGACTAATGAACCGCGCGCCGACACCCGTCACGCATCCGTAAGCCAGGAATGAGAGAACTACCGCTTCACGGATGATCGTCCTCCTCCTCTTCGCCCTTCTCGCCGGTGCCGCGACCGCGGTCACCCCCTGCGTGCTGCCCGTTCTGCCGGCGCTGCTGTCCGCCTCCGGGACGGGCGGGCGCCGCCGCCCGTTCGGCATCGTCACCGGGCTGACCGTGACGTTCACGATCACGATCATCGGCATCGCCTCCGTCGTCGACGGGGTCGGCGTCGGGGACGGCACGCTGCGGACGGTCTCGATCGTCGTCCTCGCGCTGTTCGGCGCGACGCTGCTGTATCCGCCCGCCGGCCACTGGATCGCCGACCGGATGTCGGGCCTGTCGCGCCTGGCCCCCACGAGGGACGCCGACGGCTTCTGGTCGGGGATGCTCGTCGGTGGGGCGCTCGGCTTCGTCTTCGCGCCCTGCGCCGGGCCGATCCTCGCGGCCGTCATCTCCGTCAGCGCGTCGCAGGGCACGACCGGCAGGCTCGTCGCCGTCGGCATCGCCTACGGCCTGGGCTCGGCGATCGTCCTGCTCGGCCTCGCGCTCGGCGGCCGCAGGATCATCGACCGCGTGCGCCGCGGCGGGCGCGGGCCGGCGCTGCAGCGCGGCTTCGGCGTCGTCATGGTCCTCACCGCCGTGCTCATGATCACGAGCGTCGACATCCGCTTCCAGACGGCGCTCGCCGACCACTTCCCGAGCTTCCTCGTCAACCCGACCGGCGGCCTCGAGCGCTCGCATGCCGTCGAGAGCCGGCTCGCCGACCTGCGCGGCAAGGCGAAGTTCGATGCCCCGGCGGCGAAGAAGAAGCCGCCGATCCTCGTCTCCGACGCCGCGCTGCCCGGCGTGACGACGCCCGACCTGCCGGTGCTCGGCAGGGCGCCGGAGTTCGCGAAGACGGGCCGGTGGTTCAACTCGACGCCGCTGACGATCAGCGCGCTGCGCGGGCGCGTCGTGCTGATCGACTTCTGGACCTACACGTGCATCAACTGCCTGCGGACGCTGCCCTACCTCAAGGCCTGGGACGCGAAGTACCGCGCCGACGGGCTGACGATCGTCGGCGTCCACACGCCGGAGTTCGACTTCGAGAAGAAGGCCTCCAACGTGGCGGCGTCGATCGCGCAGAAGGGCCTGCGCTACCCCGTCGTCCAGGACAACGACTACGGGACCTGGAACGCCTGGGGCAACAACGCCTGGCCCGCGCACTACCTCATCGACGCCAAGGGCCAGGTCCGCTACACGCACCTCGGCGAGGGCGAGTACAAGGAGACCGAGGCCGCGATCCGCACGCTGCTCGCGGAGGCGGGCCGCGACAAGCTCGGCGCCGCCGCGACGCCGAAGGGCGCGATCACGAACATCGCCGCGCAGGCGACGGCCGAGACCTACCTCGGCAGCGCGCGGGCGCAGGGCTTCTCCCCGGTCGGGCCGACGAACGGCACGCGCGACTACCACGCGCTGAGCGCGGCGAAGCTCCCGCAGAGCGTCTTCAGCCTCGGCGGGCGCTGGAAGGTCACGCGCGAATCGGCGACCGCCGTGCGCGGCGCGACGATCACCGCGCGCGTCGTCGGCCGGGCCGTCTACCTCGTGCTGTCCTCGCCGGGGCACCCGCGCAAGGTCCGCGTCCTGCTCGACGGCAAGCCGATCTCGGCCGCCGACGCCGGCGACGACGTCCACGGCGGGGTCGTGACGGTGCGCCGCCAGCGGCTCTACAACCTCGTCAAGCTCGACGCCGCCGCGCAGCACGTCCTGACGCTCCGTCTGGATTCCGGCACCTCCGGCTTCGCGTTCACGTTCGGGTAGGCGGGTGCCGGGGCGCCCGGCCCTAAGATGGGTCGATGGAAGCCTCCGAAGCCCGCTCCTGGCTGCGCTGCTACCGCTGCTGGTCGACCGACCTCGAAGTGCAGGTGCACTACGAGGGGATCCACAAGATCGACCCCGAGACCGGCGAGCGTGCCGAGCCCGTCGACGAGTTGCAGGAGGCCGTCGTGCAGTGCCTGGAGTGCATGCACGACCAGCCGCACCTCGGCTTCCACCACGGCCGCGTCGAGCCGATCGAGGACCGCTGGGAGCGCATGATCGCGGGCACGCCGTGGGTCGCGTCCTGCACGGTGACCGTCGATGCCGAGGACGTCGAGACGTGCTCGGGACCGGAGGCCGGCGACGCGCTGTCCTACGCCGCCTTCGGCGACCACGGCACGCGCGAGTTCTTCACCCACGTGCGCTTCCACAAGCACGACGGCGACTCGATCGTCGTCCACCTGCTCGTCGAGCTGTACGCCCGCTCGGCCGAGGAGGCCACGACCGTGCTCGAGGAGGCCGCCCGCGGCGCCCTGGCGATCACCTCACTCGCCGAGGAGTCGCGGCCGCCGGCGGCGACCGGCGACGACCGCCACTGAGGGGGAAGGGTTTCCCGGAGCGAGGGTGCTCAGCGCGGACGAGTCTGGTGGATATTGGGCGGATATAGCCCAAAGGACCCCAGACACGAGCCGGCCGAGGGGCTGAAGGCCCCGCGAACGCTCGCTGGCCCTTCCTCATCCCTCTACGGGTAGATGCCGCGCAGCCGCGCGGCTTCCGCGACGCGCTCGATCGACACCGACAGCGCGGCCATGCGCCAGTCGGTGTCCAGGCGCTCGGCGGCGTCGGTGACGCGCCCGAAGGCGGCGCGCAGCTGGCGGCGCAGCTTCTCCTGGACGTCCATCGCGTCCCAGGTATAGCGCTGGTGGTCCATGACCCACTCGAAGTAGGAGACGGTGACGCCGCCGGCGTTGGCGAGGACGTCGGGGACGACGAGGATCCCGCGGTCGTGGAGGATGACCTCGGCCTCCGGCGTCGTCGGGCCGTTGGCGCCCTCGATGACGAGCTCGCACTGCAGCCGGGGCGCGTTGTCCTCGGTGATCTGGCGCTCCAGCGCCGCCGGGATGAGGACCTCGCAGGGCACCTCGAGGACGTCCGCGGGGCCGACCTCGTCGGCGTCCGGGTAGCCGGTCAGGGCGCCGTGCTCGGCCATCCACCGCTCGACCGCCGCGATGTCGAGACCGTCGGCGTTCACGAGCCCCGCGGTGCGGTCGGAGACGGCGATGACCTTCGCGCCGATGGCGTAGAGCTCGCGCGCCGCCACCGAGCCGACGTTGCCGAAGCCCTGGATCGCGACGCGCGCGTCGCGCAGGCTCAGCCCGATGCGCTCGCAGACGGCCTCCAGGACGTAGACGACGCCGAGGCCGGTCGCCGCCTGGCGCCCGCTCGAGCCGCCGAGGACGACGGGCTTGCCGGTGACGATCTCGAAGACGGAGTGGCCCATCATCTGCGAGTACGTGTCCATGAACCACGCCATCTCGCGCTCGCCGGTCGCCATGTCGGGCGCGGGGATGTCCTTGTCGGGACCGATGATCGGGATGAGCTCGGCGGCGTAGCGGCGAGTGACGCGCTCGCGCTCGCCGAGGCTCAGCGCGCTCGCCTCCACGCGCACGCCGCCCTTCGCGCCGCCGTAGGGCAGCCCGAGCAGCGCGCATTTCCATGTCATCCACATCGCGAGCGCGGCGCACTCGCCCATCGAGACGTCGGGCCCGTAGCGGAAGCCGCCCTTGGTCGGGCCCATCGTCAGCGTGTGCTGGACGCGGTAGCCCGTGAGCCCGAGGACCTTCCCGTTGTCCAGTCGCACCGGGAAGTTCACGGTGAGCGCGCGCCGCGGCTCGCACAGGCGCGTGCGGAACTCCGGGTCGAGGTCGAGCAGCGCGGCGGCGCGCTCGAACTGGTCGGTGGCGATGCGGTAGAGCTCGGAGCCCCACTCCCGGCCGGCGGCGATGTCGTCGTCGTGCCGGCCGGCTGCGGTGACGTCGTGCGTGGCCATGTGCTGACCGTATCGACATGCACGCGCGCCGTCATGAGCGGGCGGGAGCTTGCTTGCGCGCGACGATTGCGTCGACGAGCCCGTAGGCGATCGCCTCCTGCGGCGTCATGTAGCGATCGCGGTCGGAGTCGGCGTGGATCTGCTCGGCGGTCTGGCCCGTGTGCAGCGCGTAGAGGTCGTCGAGCTGGGCGCGCAGGGCGAGCGTCTCGCGGGCGTGGATCTCGATGTCCGAGGACTGCCCCTGGAAGCCGCCCGTCGGCTGGTGGATGAGCATCCGGCCGTTGGGCAGCGTGAAGCGCTTGCCGGGCGTGCCGGCGGTGAGGATGAGCGCCCCCATCGACATCGCGACGCCGCAGCAGATCGTCTGCACGTCGCAGCCGATCGACTGCATCGTGTCGTAGATCGCGAGACCCGCGTAGACCGAGCCCCCCGGCGAGTTGACGTAGAGCGAGATGTCGCGGTCGGGGTCGGCGGACTCGAGGTGCAGCAGCTGCGCGACGACGAGGTTCGCGATCTCGTCGTCGATCGGCTGGCCGAGGAAGACGATGCGCTCGTTGAGGAGGCGGCTGTAGATGTCGAACGAGCGCTCGCCGCGCCCATCCTGCTGGACGACCATCGGGACGAGGGGCATTGCTGCGGCTCCTTTGCCGTAGTGCAACCAGATGGTTGCGTGTGACGTTGGCCGTACGGTAGCATCCGCGCAACCGTTCAGTTGCACGACGAAGGAGCCCCCAGCGATGGACGTCACCCGCGAGATCACCCTGCCCGTCGAGCCCGACGCCGCCTGGGACGCCGTCGTCGACCTCGAGCGCTGGCTCACCGACGACGGGGCGCTCGCGCTCGAGGCGGGCGCCGAGGGCGAGCTCACGCTGCGCGACGGCGAGACGCGCTGGGCGACGGTGCAGGACGTCCGCCCCGGCGAGCTGCTGTCGTTCTGGTGGCACGCGCCGGACGCGCTCGCGACGCTCGTCGAGGTGCGCCTCGTCGGCATCGACGACGGGACACGCGTCGTCGTCGTCGAGTCCGGCTACGCCGGCGCGCCGATCTGCGGCTCGCATTGGGCGGGCGGCGCGAGCAGCGGCCCGCGGGCGCGCAGCGCGGCGGCCGCGACGGCGTCGCCGAGCTTCGCCATCGGCCACGCGTACATCCTCAGCGTCCTGGACTGGGAGCCGGCGCTCCTGCGCCTGCGCGGCGCCGGGGAGCTCGTCGCGGCGTAGCGCGGACGAGCCGTGACGCCTGCCATGTACCCCCCGCCGAGTCACGACGCGCTGTCGTGAGCGCCGGCGAGCCCGACCAGGCCGTCTTCGCGGCGCTCGCCGACCCGACGCGCCGCGCCTTGCTGCGCTCGATCGCCAGCGGCGAGGCCTGCACCCCGACGGAGCTCGCGGCGCTGCTGCCGGTCAGCCGCCAGGCGGTGAGCAAGCACCTCGCGCTGCTCGAGCGCGCCCAGCTCGTCGACGCCGAGCGCAGCGGCCGCGAGGTCCGCTTCCACGCGACCCCCGCCCCGCTCGGCGACGCGATCGGCTGGATGACCGCCGTCGGCGCGCAGTGGGACGACCGGCTCGCGGCCCTCGGCCGGGCCGTCGGCGGCGACCCCCCGACGGGGAGTCGCCGCGCGGGACCATCCTGATAAGCAGAGGACGGCGAGCTGGAACTCCGCGACGCGGTCGGTGAGGTGACGCTGCGCGCAGCGTCTACGCCGGCGTCGCCGCCCGGCGCGCGGCGACGTCCGCCGTCCAGCGCTCCTGCCGCCGTCGCGCGTCGCGCACGAGCGGCGAATGGGCGATGAGCCACAGCAGGACGGAGTTGAGCCGGCGGGCGACGCCGGTCAGCGGTCGCACGACGTCGAGGAACAGGACGACGCGCTCACCGTCGGTGTCGTTCCAGACCTCGTGGTCGTACGTGTCGTCGAGCACGAGCGAGCCGCCGGCGGTCCAGTGGCGGATCTCGTCGCCGACCCTGATCCGGCAGGCCTCCGCGGGCTCGGGCACGACGAGGCCGAGGTGGTGGCGCAGAACGCCCTTGTAGGGGCCGCGGTGGTTGGGGATGTGCTTGCCCGGCGCGAGGATCGAGAACATCGCCGTCTTCATGCCCGGCACCGCGCGCACGAGCTCGGTGGTCCGCGGGCAGGCCGCCGTGTGCTCGGCGACCTCGAAGCCGTAGCCGAAGAGGAAGTAGGTCTGCCAGCGATCGTCGTCGGACAGATCGACCTGGTCGACGGAGATGTCCTGGAACGCCGGGATCGCCGCGCGATCGCTGAGCACCTCCTCGAGCTCGTCGCGGATCTCCGTCCAATGGCGCTCGAGCTCGGCGACCCAGGCGAACTGCCCGGTGTCGTAGAACGGCATGTCGCCGACCGGCGAGCGGCGGCCGATCCAGCGCTCGATCGGCCCCACGACGAACACGCCGGCCTCGGCGCTCGCCGTGACGACCCATCCACGTAGCCGCTCGGACAGAGCGGGCGGCGCGACCATCTCCGGTGAACCCATCACGACACGCCCTCTCGGGTCGGCGAGAACTCGGACATCGAGTCCTGTCCGGCGACAGCCCGCTCGAGCCGGCGCGTCCGGGATCGTCATGACGTTCCGCGTCGACCGACCGATCGGCGCGGCACGTCGCATCGGTATAGCAATTCGCACCATCTAGGGTGATCCCGTGGCCGGCTGGGAGGACGTCCGCCGAATCGCGCTCGCGCTGCCGCAGACGAGCGAGCGCCGGTCGCGCGACCTCGCCCAGTGGCGTGTGCGCGACAAGCTGTTCGTCTGGGAGCGCCCGCTGCGCAACGCGGACCTCGCGGCGCTCGGCGACGACGCCCCCGTCGGGCCGATCCTCGGCGCCCGCGTCGAGCACCTCGGCGCCAAGGAGGCGGTCCTCGCCACCGCTGCGGACGTCTGCTTCACTGTCCCGCACTTCGACGGCTATCCGGCCGTTCTCGTCCGCCTCGAGGCGATCGCGATCGAGGACCTCGACGAGCTCATCGTCGAGGCCTGGCTCGCCCGCGCACCCAAGCGCGCGGCGCAGGCGTACCTCGACGCGCAGTAGCCCGGTCTCGCAGTCCGGACCGCACCGGCGCTCCCGGCCCAGAAGGGCCGGGAGCACGCCGGAGGACCACAGCTCTACCGGCCGCGGGCCTTCTTGCGCTTGCGCTGGCGCAGCCAGCGCTTGAGCAGCGCCAGCATCAGCCCAGCCGCTCCTCGAACGCCTCCATCTGGGCGGCGATCTCCGCCGGGAGGTCGTCGCCGAACTTCGCGAGGAACTCGCGCACCTGCGGCACCTGCGCCTTGAAGGCCGCGGGGTCGACGGTGACGACCTGCGCGAGGTCCTCGTCGGAGATGTCGAGGCCGGAGACGTCGAGCTCGCCCGGGCCCGGGACGATCCCGACCGCCGTCTCGACGCCCTGGGCCGTGCCCGCGCAGCGCTCGAAGACCCACTTCAGCACGCGGCTGTTCTCCCCGAACCCAGGCCAGAGGAACTTCCCGCTCTCCGGGTCCTTGCGGAACCAGTTGACGTAGAAGAGCTTCGGCAGGTCGGCCCCCTCACGGGCGCCGATGTCGAGCCAGTTCTGGAAGTACTCGGCCATGTTGTAGCCGCAGAACGGGAGCATCGCGAACGGGTCGAAGCGCAACTGACCGACGCCGCCGGCGGCGGCTGCGGTCATCTCCGAGCTCATCGTGGCGCCCATGAAGACGCCGTGGTTCCAGTCGAACGCCTCGGTGACGAGCGGCACGACCGTCGCGCGCCGGCCACCGAAGATCATCGCGTCGACCGCGACGCCCTTGGGGTCCTCCCACTCGGGCGCGATCGCCGGATCCTGCGCGGCGGGCGTCGTGAAGCGGCCGTTGGGGTGCGCGGCGGGCGTCTCGGAGTCGGGCGTCCAGTCGTTGCCCTTCCAGTCGATCAGGTGCGCGGGCTTGTCCTTCGTCATGCCCTCCCACCAGACGTCGCCGTCGTCGGTCAGCCCGCAGTTGGCAAACAGCGTGTTCTTCTCGACGGTCGCCATCGCGTTGGGGTTCGTGTCCTCGCCCGTACCGGGCGCGACGCCGAAGAACCCGGTCTCCGGGTTGATCGCGTAGAGCTTGCCGTCGTCGCCGAACTTCATCCAGGCGATGTCGTCGCCGATCGTCTCGACGGTCCAGCCCTCGAGCGTGGGGATGAGCATCGCGAGGTTCGTCTTGCCGCAGGCGCTCGGGAACGCGCCGGTGACGACCTTGACCTCGCCCTCGGGCGAGGTGAGCTTGAGGATCAGCATGTGCTCGGCCATCCAGCCCTCGTCGCGCGCCATCTTCGAGGCGATCCGCAGCGCGAAGCACTTCTTGCCGAGCAGCGCGTTGCCGCCGTAGCCGGAGCCGAACGACCAGATCTCGCGCGTCTCGGGGAAGTGCACGATGTACTTCGTCTCGGGGTTGCAGGGCCAGGGAACGTCCTCCTCGCCCTCGGCCAGCGGGGCGCCGACGGAGTGCACGCAGGGGACGAACTCGCCGTCCTCGCCGAGCACGTCAAGCGTCTTGGCGCCGACGCGGGTCATGATCATCATGTTCACCGCGACGCAGGCCGAGTCGGTCAGCTCGACGCCGATATGCGCGATCGGCGAGCCGAGCGGGCCCATCGAGAACGGCAGGACGTACATCGTACGGCCGGCCATGCAGCCGTCGAACAGGCCGTTGAGCTTCTCGCGCATCTCGCCCGGATCCGTCCAGTTGTTCGTCGGCCCCGCGCCGTGCTGCGTCTGCGTGCAGATGAACGTGCGGTCCTCGACTCGCGCGACGTCACCGGGGTCCGAGCGCGCGAGGTAGGAGTTCGGGCGCTTGGCGTCGGCGAGGCGCGTGAACGTCCCGGCATCGACGAGCTGCTGGCAGAGCTGGTCGTATTCCTCCGCCGAGCCGTCGCACCAGTGGATGTCCTTCGGCTTCGCCAGGGCCGCGATCTCGTCCACCCAGGCGATCAGCTTCTCGTTCTTCGTCGGCACGGTCGTCGTGTCGCTCACGCTCTCTCCTCGTCTCGCATACGTTTCCCGCGCCGATTGTCGCGCACCTGCGATCCGCATGGCGGCTCGGGGTGCGGCGCGCCGATTCTCACACCCTCCTCATGCTCGGGACGCAACTTCGCGGCGGGGTCCAGGTTCATGCCCATAGAACGTGCGACCCGCCGCCCGCCAGGGCCTCGTCGCACACCGACCCGGGTCGAGCTCCGCGCGGCCCAGCAGTCACACGGACGCCTCTGCGACGCCCGCGAAACGCTTGTGCACCGTCATGTGGTCTGTGCCGGGAAACAGGCGTGTTTGCAGGATGTTTGCGGGGGTAGGTCCGACGTACGCCACACCGACGAAAGGCAGTACTCATGGCAGACCCCACCGGCAGTGCAGCGCCGCATTCCTCCAACGGCTCGCGCCGACGTCGCCTTCGACTTGGAGGCAGCGCGCCCCGCACACGCGCGGTCGTCGTGGCGACCGGCATGCTCGTCATCGGCATCACCCCGTTCGCCGTCGCCGCGACCGGCTCGACCCTGCGCGAGGGCGTCCGCAACGGCACCTCGACGCGCGAGACGCAGATCATCTCCAACATCAACTCGACGACTGCACTGACGGGCGGCTACTCCACGCGCCAGTCCAACCTGTCGCTGTCCGGCGGCGGCGCGGTCTACGGCTGTCGCTCCGGCGCCGGCGGCTCGGCTGCCAAGCCGACCCCGCAGAACCCGTGCCTGCGCGCGAACAACCTCTCCAAGGGCTACGCCTTCGAGTTCAATGCCTCCAACGGCGCGATCGGCGGGCTCATCACCGTCGGCAACGGCGGCGACGCCACGAAGCCGTTCACGACCAACGCGACCGGCGTCGCGACGGGCCTGAACGCCGACCAGGTCGACGGCCTCGACGCGACGCAGCTCGTCGCCCTCGCTCGCACCAAGACGGGCCTGGACGCCGACACCGTCGACGGCAAGGACTCGACCGACCTGATGGCGAAGTTCGCGCAGGTCACGTCGACCGGAACGCCGAGCGCCGACTCGCGCGGGCTCATCGCGACGAACCCGGTCGTGCACGTCGCGGCGACGGGGCTCTACGCGGTCACGTTCACGGGCGACCTCAGCAAGTGCGCGGTCTCGGCGACGCGGACCGACCTGGCAGCGGGCGAGATCTCCGCTTCGCCGGTGGTCGCCGCCGGTAACACGACCGTCACCGTCCGCACGGCGGACTCGGCAGGCGCCGTCGAGGATCACCCGTTCGACCTCACGGTCAACTGCTGATCGGATGACCCGACCGCAGATCACGTAGCACCCGAGGGGGCGCCGACCGGCGCCCCCTCGTCGTTGCGGGACTACTCCGGCGTGCCGTGCTCCTTGCGCGGGACGAGGACGAGGCGCTTGAACTCCGCCACGAGCACGCCGTCCTGGTTGAGCACGCGCGTGTGCACGCGGACCGTGCCGCGGTCGAGCTTCGTCTTGGACTCGCGCTTCTCGAGCACCTCGGACTCGCAGAACAGCGTGTCGCCGTGGAAGACCGGCGCCGGGTGCTTGAGCTCCTCCGTCTGGAGGTTGGCGATCGCCTTGCCGCTGACGTCCGACACGCTCATGCCGAGCGCGAGCGAATAGACCATCGGCCCGACGACGACGTTGCGCTTCTGCTGCGACGCCTTCGCGTACACGTCGTTGAGGTGCAGCGGATGGTGGTTCATCGTCAGCAGGCAGAAGAGGTGATCCTCGCTCTCGGTCACCGTCTTGGCCGGCCAGTGCTTGTACACGGCGCCGACCTCGAACTCTTCGAGGTAGCGCCCGTAGGGGTGTGCACCGGAGGCCTCGCGCTCAGCCTGATCGGTCGTGAAGTCGTCGCTCATCCAGTCTCCTTGAGAGGGCGCCAGCAGGCCCGGATGATGCACGAAAGCGGGTTCAGCCGGCGTCGAGCTCGCGCAGGCGCAGGTGGACGAGCACGCGACGCTCGTCCAGTTCGGCCTCCAGCGCGTCGAGCTTGGCGCGGCGACGGTGCACCAGCGCGAGCTGCCGGCAGATGTGCTCGAGCGCCTCGTCGAGGATCTCGCGCCGGCGCGCGGGCGACGGCGTCCCGTGGCGAAACTCCTGGCGCAGCGCGCTGCGGGCGTCCTCGCGCTCGACGACGTCGCGCAGCTCGTCGAGCGTCAGCCCGAGGAGGTCCTTCAGGCGCAGCAGCTGCTCGAGGCGCTCGACGTCGTCCTCGGAGTACATCCGGTGGCTGCCCGCATGGCGCTCGGGCACGGCCGGCAGCAGGCCGAGCTCCTCGTAGTAGCGGATCGTGCGCGGCGTCGTGCCCGCGCGCTTGGCGAGGTCGCCGATCCGCAGCCCGGCCGTCTCGGTGCTCATGCGACGGCCCGCTCCATGTCGGCGGCCGCCTGCGCCTCGCGCGCCAGGTTCTCCGACATCGAGTCGGCGGGGCGCAGCATCGAGATGCCCGCGCCGACGAGCGACGTCGCCGCGAGCACCCACAGCGCGATGTGCATGTTCGAGATGAACGGATCGAGCTGCGCGTCGGAGAGCCCGCTCGTCAGGCCGGAGAAGATCTGAAAGAGGACGTCCTTGGGCACCGCAGCCGTGATGATCGCCAGGACGAAGGCGATCGACAGGACGGCGCCGGTGTTCTGGAGCATCATCCGCGCGCCGGCGGCGACGCCGCGGCGCTGAGCGGGCACGGTGCCCATCATCGCCGCGGTGTTCGGGGAGTTGAACATTCCCGAGCCGACACCGACGATGAGCAGCCACAGCCCGCTCTGCCAGTACGGCGTGTGGACCCCGAGCGTCGTCATCAGCGCCAGGCCGACGGCGCTGACGAGCATTCCCAGCGCGGCGAGCACGCGCGAGCCGTGGCGGTCGGCCCAGACGCCCGCGATCGGCGAGGCGACGAGCATCCCCAGCGCGAGCGGCGCGAGCTTGATGCCCGCGGTGATCGGATCGTCGCCCTGCGGGCCCTGGAAGTAGAAGACGAACACGAACATCAGCGCGAAGCGCGACAGGCCGTTGACGAACGCGGCGCCGCTGGCGGCCGCGAACAGGCGGTTGCGAAAGATCGACAGGTCGAGCATCGGCGCGGACGTGCGGCTCTCTATGAGCACCCAGGCCGGCAGGAGCACGACCGCGAGGCCGAGGCCGTTGAGCACGAGCGGGTCGATCCAGCCGTCGATGCCGCCGCGCGAGATCCCGAAGACGAGGCCGGTGAGGCCGACGACGAACGTCGTCGTGCCGAGCAGGTCGAGCCCGCGCACGGCGTCGGGGCGCGCGAGCTCGCGCAGGAACGTCGCACCCCACAGACCGCCGAGCAGCCCGAGCGGGACGTTGAACCAGAAGACCCACTGCCAGCCGATCGCGACGAGCGCGCCGCCGAGCACCGGGCCGATGACGAGGCCGACGGCCGCGACCATCGTGTTCGTCCCCATCGCCAGGCCGAGCTGCTCGCGCGGGAAGGCGTCGGTGACGAGCGCCGCAGCGTTCGCGAACAGGAAGGCGCCGCCGACGCCCTGGACGATGCGCCAGAGGATGAGCTGCGTCGCGTCGGCGGCGAAGCCGGCGCCGAGCGAGGCCAGCGCGAAGACGACGAAACCCCCGACATACGCCTTCTTGCGGCCGAAGATGTCCGACAGCCGGCCCGCCGTGAGGACGAGCACGGTCGAGGCGATCATGTAGGCGAGGATCACCCAGACGAGCGTCAGCAGGCCCGTGTTCAGGGCGCGCTCGAGGTCCGGCAGCGCGATGATGAGCGTGCCGGAGTTGATCGTGGCGAGCAGCATCCCGAGGCTCGTGCACGACAGCGCCCACCATTTGTAGTGGTGGTGGCCGGCGTCGACGCCGAGGCGCCGGCGGGCGGGCTGTGTGGCCTCATTCAGCATCTTACGTAAACGTCAGTTTAGCACGCGGTGCGCGTCAGCCCGACGACCGCGGCGCGGCGGCGATAGGTTGCCCCCTGACGCCGCCCCGTCCCCCGACGATCAGGAGCCCGTTCGTGCGCAACCCCCGTGCCTTCCTCAAGCCGCTCGCGATGGGCGCGCCGGATCCGATGCGCGAGGTCCCCGTGACCCCGTCGCGGATGATCCACTTCCTCGACTTCTCCAACGAGAAGATGGTCGCCAAGGCGCCCGACATCGCCAAGAAGGTCGACATCCTCCTCGGCAACCTCGAGGACGCGGTGCCGGTCGAGCGCAAGGAGGCCGCGCGCGAGGGGCTCATCACCGTCGGCCGCGACATGGACCTCGGCACGACCGCGCTGTGGACGCGGATCAACTCGCTCGAGTCGCCCTGGGTGCTCGACGACATCACGCGCATCGTCGGCGAGATCGGGCACAAGCTCGACGTGATCATGGTCCCGAAGGTCGAGGGTCCGTGGGACATCCACTACATGGATCGCCTGCTCGCCCAGCTCGAGGCGAAGGCCGGCATCGACCGCCCGATCCAGCTGCACGCGCTGCTGGAGACCGCCCTCGGCGTCAACAACATCGAGGAGATCGCGACGGCGAGCCCGCGCATGCAGGGCATGAGCCTCGGGCCCGCCGACCTCGCCGCCAGCCGCCGGATGAAGACGACGCGCGTCGGGGGCGGCCATCCCGGCTACCGCGTCCTGTCCGACCCCGACCCGGAGACCCCGGATGTCGCGCGCGAGAGCGCCCAGCAGGACCTCTGGCACTACTCGTTCGGGCGCATGGTCGACGCCTGCACCGCCGCCGACCTGCTGCCGTTCTACGGCCCGTTCGGCGACATCAAGGACGTCGCCGGCTGCGAGACGCAGTTCCGCGCCGCGTTCATCATGGGCTGCGTCGGCGCGTGGTCGCTGCACCCGGTGCAGATCGACATCGCGAAGAAGGTCTTCTCCCCCGACCCGGCCGAGGTCCTGTTCGCCAAGAAGGTCATCGAGGCGATCCCGGACGGCCGCGGCGTGCACATGATCGACGGCAAGATGCAGGACGACGCGACGTGGAAGCAGTGCCGCGTCATGGTCGACCTCGCGGAGATGCTCGCGCGCAAGGATCCGGAGCTCGCCGAGGCCTACGAGCTCGAGCCCGCCCCCGCCTGATCGCGGCGGGCGACTCGCCCGCACATCTGAAGGTAGGGTCCCGCGCATGCGTTTCTTCGAGTACGAGGCCCGCGAGGTCGTCAAGCGCGCGGGGATCCCCGTCACCGACTTCGGGTTCACCACCGACGCCGCCGAGGCGAAGGCGATCGCCGCGCGGATCGGCGGCCCCACGGTCATCAAGTCCCAGGTCCTCACGGGCGGGCGGATGAAGGCCGGCGGCGTGAAGTTCGCCGACACGCCCGAGGAGGCCGAGGCGCACGCCGCCGACATCCTCGGGCTCGAGATCAACGGGCACATGCCGCGCGGCGTGCTCGTCGATCCGAAGGCCGACGTCAAGCAGGAGTACTACGCGGGCGTCGTCTGGGACGGGATCGCGAAGAAGCCGGTGATCCTCTTCAGCGACATGGGCGGCATCGACATCGAGCAGGTCGCCGAGGAGCACCCCGACCACGTCGGGCGCGTGCACATCTCCAACCTCATGCCGATCAGCGACTACGTCGCCAAGGAGTGCATCGCGCAGACCGGTGTCACCGGGCGCGCGCTGCAGCGCCTCACGCCGATCGTGCGCAACCTCGCGCAGCTGTTCGTCGACAACGACATGGTGCTCGCGGAGATCAACCCGCTGTGCGAGATGCACGACGGCACGTTCGTCGCGCTCGACGCGCACATGGACATGGAGAGCGAGGCGCGCGGACGCCACAAGAAGCTGTTGAAGGACCTCGGCATCGGCGATGACGAGACACGCCTGGCGCGCGAGCCGACGGCGTTCGAGCTCGCCGGCGAGGAGGTCGACGGCGCCGACCACCGCGGCGTGGCCGGCAACGTCACGGAGTTCGACGGGGACATCGGCCTCGTCATCGGGGCGGGCGGCGGCTCGCTGACGCTCTTCGACGCGGTGCGCGCGCACGGCGGCCGGCCGGCGAACTACTGCGAGATCGGCGGCAACCCGTCGGTGAGCAAGACCTGTGGCCTGGCGAAGCTCGTCCTGACGAAGCCGGGCGTCGACAAGATCGCCGTGATGATGTCGATCGTCTCCAACACGCGCGTCGACATCGTCGCCCGCGGCGTCATCAAGGCCTGCCTCGAGCTCGGCATGGACCCGGCCGAGAAGATCGCGATCTTCCGGATCCCGGGCGCCTGGGAGGAAGAGGGCTTCAAGATCCTCGAGAAGTACGGCATCGAGTACGCCGACCGCTCCGTGTCGATGCACGAGGCCGCGCGCCGCGCCGTCGCGAAGATCGCGGGCCCGGAGGCCGTCGCGTCATGACTGCGCGCCATTGCTCGACGGTCGTCTGCGTCATCCCCCATCGGAGGTCCTCGCTATGAGCATCCTCATCGGCAGCGGCACGACCTTCATCGTCCAGGGGATCACGGGCCGCGAGGCCGTCAACCTCACCCGCGAGTGCCTGGACTACGGCGCCGGCGCGAAGATCGTCGGCGGCGTCACCCCGGGCCGCAAGGGCCGCGACGTCCACGGCGTGCCGGTGTGGGACACCGTCGCCCAGGCCGTCGAGCACCACGGCGCGCCGATCGACGGCTCCGTCGTCACCGTGCCCCCGGCGTTCACGAAGGACGCGGTCTTCGAGGCGCTGGAGAACGGCGTCAAGCTGATCGTCATCGTCACGGAGCGCATCCCGCGCCGCGACGTCGCGCAAATGGTCGAGCTCGCCAACATGCACGGCGCGCGGATCATCGGCCCCAACTGCCTCGGGATCATCGTCCCCGACGTCATCAAGATGGGCGGCATCGGCGGTCCGGCGAAGAACGCGGCGCAGGCCTATTCGCCCGGACCGATCGGCGTCATCTCGCGGTCGGGCGGCATGACGACGGAGATGTCCTCGACGCTCACGGCGGCGGGGCTCGGCCAGTCGACCGCCGTGTCGATCGGCGGCGACGCGATCATCGGCTCCTCCTACGCCGAGCTCATGCCGCACTTCGAGGCCGACAGGCAGACCGAGGGCATCGTCATCTACACCGAGCCCGGCGGACGCATGGAGGCCGAGCTCGCCGCGTGGGTCATCGAGACCGAGTGCCGGATGCCGATCGTCGCCTTCATGGCGGGCCGCTTCATGGACGAGATGCCGGGCATGAGCTTCGGCCACGCCGGCACGATCGTCGAGGGCAAGGAGGACACCGCGGCGGAGAAGATCGCGCGCCTCGCCGACGCCGGCATCACCGTCGCCGAGGAGATCTCCGAGATCCCGGACATCATGAAGTCCAAGCTGCCCGCCCACGTCCAGCACCGCCCACCGCCGGGCGTCTCGGTGCCCGAATGGACGAGAGGAGGCTCGCGATGAGAGTCGACGGCACGTTCATCGGCATCGAGGTCGACGACGACGCGATCGCCGCCGAGCCGCACCTCGCCAGCCACCTCGCGGCGGTCTGCCCGGTCGACATCTACCACGAGGCCGAGGGCGGCGGGCTGCGGATCGCCGAGCAGAACGTCGACGAGTGCGTCCTGTGCCGGCTCTGCCTCGACCTCTCGCAGGTCGACGCACCCAACGGCAGCGTGCGCGTGCTGAAGCTCTACGACGGCGGCGTGTCGCTGTAGCACGCGGCTACGCCGGGCGCGGGCCCTGCGGGAGCCCCGCGCCCAGCCGCTGGAAGACCTCGAGCAGCTCGTTCTCGTGCGCGACGCGGCCCTGCGCGCCGTCGAGTTCGCGGAAGGCCGCCTTGAGGATCCGCACGCCCTCGGGCGCGTGCGCGGCGACGTGCGCGGCGAGCCGCAGCGCGGCGGCCTCGGCCTCCTCGGCGGGCACCGTGTCGTGGACGAGCCCGATCGCGGTCGCCTCCTCGGAGCCGATCGTGCGTCCGGTGAAGATGAGCTCCTTCGCCCGTGCCACGCCGACGAGCGGCGTGAGCCGGGCCGGGCCGACCGGCACGCCGAGTCGCGCGCCCGCCCACGCGAGCTTGAGGTTGTCGCCGGCGATGCGCAGGTCACAGCCGGCGACGAGCTCGGCGCCGCCGCCGACGCAGTTGCCGACGCACACGGCGATCGTCGGCAGCGGGAAGCGCTCGAGCGCGGCGAGGAACTGCGAGAAGTACTTCATGCGCGTGATCCCGCCGACGTAGTCGAGCTCCTCGGTCACGTCGACCCCCGAGCACAGCGCGCGCGTCGACGTCGTCGAGAAGACGAGCACGCGCAGCTCCTCGTCGATGAGCAGCCGCTCGAGGGCGTTGACCATCTCGCGCAGCAGCTCGGTGTCGAGCGCGTTGCGGCGCTCGGGGCGATCGAGGCGCAGGACGAGGACACCGGGCGCCGGGCGGACCTCCTGAATCGAGCTCATGGCGCTATCGAACTGCAAATCGCCGCGAGCCGCCCTCGCCAGGCGTCCAAGGAATGCGTCGCGCCACCCGACGAGCGGTCGCTCAACCGAGCGGAGGCGGCGGCGTCAGCGCCGCGACGGCCTCCGGCACCGACCCGTGCAGCGGCACGGTCCGCGAGAGGTCGACGAGCTCGAGCACGCGCAGGACGGTCGCGCCCGGCGCCGCGACGACGCGCAGCGCCTGGCCGCGCTCGGCGAGCGTCAGCATGAGCTCGTGGACGAGGTGCACGCCGGCGCTGTCGAGGTAGTCGACAGCGCTCAGGTCGAGCACGAGGCCGCGGTCGCGCGGGCGGACCGCTGCGTCGAGCGCGGCCGCGAGCTGCGCCTTGCGCCCGAGGTCGACCTCGCCGCGCAGCCGCGCCACCGGGACGTCGCCGACGCGCTCCACGTGCAGCGCGGGATCGGGCGGCGCCGGATCGGCGGTCGCCGCCTCGGTCACCGCCGCGCCGGCCCCGAGCCGGAAGCGCATCTCGATGCGGGTACCGCTCTCCGCCGTCGCGACCTTCATGCCCGTCGACAGCACGCGCATGAGCCGCAGTCCGTGACCGCGGTCGCCCTGCTCGGTCCCGATGCGCCAGACCCCGCAGTCACCGACGCTCACCGCCACGTCGCGCCCCGTCATCCGCGCGCGGACGGCGATCGTCGCGTCGTCGCCCGCGCCCGCGTGCTCGATGGCGTTCGAGCACGCCTCGCCGACGGCGATCAGGACGTCGTTGAGCTCGCCCGGCGTGGCGCCGGCGCCGGCGAGCCACGCCCGCAGGTCGCGGCGCAGCGCGCGCAGCTCGTCCGCCTCGCCGCGTATCGCCGCCGAGAACGCGCCCGCCGGCGCGCCGTGGGCCCGCAGCGCCAGCAGCGCGATGTCGTCCGTGCGCACGCCCTCGCCGGTCAGCGCCGTCGTGAGCTGCTTGAGCTGCGTCGGGAGGTCGCTGGACGCCGTCTCGACGGTCGCCCGCAGCTGCTCGAGGCGCCGGTCGATCGACGCGTCACGCCGCTCGACGAGACCGTCGGTGTAGAGCAGGAGGCTGTCGCCGGGCGCGAGGACGAGGCTGTCCTGCGGGATGGAGACCTGCGCCGGCGCCGCCCCGAGCGGCGTCGAGCGCGCGCCGGTGAGGAAGCGCGGCGATCCCGCGGCCGGGGCGTGGAGCACCGGCAGATGGCCGGCGCTGACGTAGCGCACCTCGAGCGTGAACGGGTCGAGGTCGAGATACGTCAGCGTCGTGCTGAGGCCGACGCGCAGGTGGCCGACGAGACGATGGAGCTTGGCGACGACATCCGCCGGCTGCAGGCCCTCGACGGCGTACGCCCGCAGCGCGGTGCGCAGCTGGCTCATCGTCGCGGCCGCCTCGACGCCGCGCCCGACGACGTCGCCGATCACGACGCCGATGCGCCCGTCGGGCAGCGGGATGACGTCGTACCAGTCGCCGCTGACCTCGGCGTCGGAGCTGCTCGGCAGGTAGCGCACGGCCAGCTCGACGCCTTCGATCTCCGGCAGCTGGGTCGTGAGCATGCTGCGCTGCAGCGTGTGCGCGACACGGCGCTCGCCGATGTCGAGCACGATCCCGATGATGAACTGCGGGCGCCCCTGCCCGTCGCGGAACACCGTCGTGCTGACCTCCGCCCAGATCACCTCGCCGTCGGGCGCGAGGTAGCGCTTCTCGTAGCGGAACACCGGCACCTCGCCGATGAGGATCGAGCGCAGCGCGTAGCGCGTGAACGCCACGTCGTCGGGGTGCGTGATCGCGACGGCGGTGCTGCCGAGCAGCTCCTCCCGCGGGCGCCGGACGGTCCGGCAGTAGGCGTCGTTGGCCTGGACGAACTTCCCGTCGAGATCGAGCAGCGCCACGCCGACGGGGCCCTGCTCGAAGGCGATGCGGAAGCGCTCCTCGCTCGCGCGCAGCGCCTCCTGCGCCTCGCGCTCGCGCGTCATGTCGCGGGCGATCGTCGCGTAGAACTCGACCTCGCCGCGGTCGTCGGTGCGCGCGACGATGACCTGCGAGACGGGGATCTCGTGACCGTCGCGGTGCAGGCGGGCGAGGTCGCCGCGCCAGACGCCGTCGCGCCGCGCGCCCGGGAGCCCCTCGGCCAGCACGCGCTCGCGCGCCCAGGCGGGCGAGAACTCGCCGACGCGCGCGCCGGCGATGTCCTCGTCCTCGCCGATGCCGACCATCCGCCGACCGGCGGCATTGACGTACACGAGATTCGCCTCGCCGTCGGCGATCGAGACCCAGTCCGACGTCGCCTCGATCACGGCCCCGAAGCGGCGCTCGGCGAGCAGCGCGCGGGCGCGCGAGGTCACGTCCTCGTAGACGACGAGCAGGCGCTCGCCGACGCGCGACGCGGAGACGGCGAAGCGGCCCGCGAACGCCCTGCGGCCGGCGAACGTGTCGGCGTACTCGACCTGCGTGCGCAGCGCGGCGCCCCCCTCGAGGACCGCGACGAACTGGTCGAAGAGCACGCGCGGGAACTGCGGGAGCGCCGCCAGCACGCTGTCGCCCGTCACCTCCGCGGCGCGGTGGTCGACGGCCGCCGCCGCGACGTGATTGGCGTACGCGAGCGAGAAGTCGACGACGGCGCCCGCGGTGTCGCGCACCGGCGTGAGCACGACGGTCGCCTCCGGGAGCTCGTCGAGCGCACCGAACGCAAGCGCGGCCCCGGCGGGCGCACCGGCGGAACCCTGATCGAGGCGCTTCACTGCCCGATGTTGTACCGGGCCGGTCCAGCGCCGTCAGCCGGCGGGCGGCTCGTCACGGCCGCCGAGCGCCCGGGCGAGCTGTTCCTCGAGGATCCGGTCGACGTCGGGGACGAGCGCCAGCGCCGGCGGCTCGGGGTAGGCCGTGCGTGCGAAGAACTCCTCGGCCGTCTGGGCGGCGGGCCGCCCCAGCACCGCGACGAGCGCGTCGATGACGCGCGGGTCGAACTGCGTCCCGGAGCACCTGCGCAGCTCCTTCACCGCGGCTTCGGGCGATTGGGCCAGGCGGTACGGGCGCGTCGTCGTGATCGCGCTGAAGGTGTCGGCGACCGAGACGATCCGGGCCGGCAGCGGCACGTCCTCGCCGGTCGTGCCGTCGGGGTAGCCCTTGCCGTCCCAGCGCTCATGCGACGCGCGCACGATCTGACCGACCTCCGTCATCCCGCCGCCGATCTTGTCGAGCATCCGCTGGCCGGCGATCGTGTGCTGGCGCATGACGGCCCACTCCTCGTCGTCGAGCGGCCCGGCCTTGTTGACGATCTCCTTCGGGACGGCGATCTTGCCGACGTCGTGCAGGAGCGCCCCGAACTCGACGAGCCGGCGATCGTCCTCGTCGAGCCCGAGCTCGTCGGCGATCTCCAGCGACAGGGAGATGACGCCGTAGCTGTGCTCACCGGTGTACTCGTCGTCGTGGGCGATGACCTCGCCGAGCAGGAGCGCGGTCCCGCGGTACGCCGCGCTGAGCTCGATCGCCTGGTCGATGCGCGCGGAGCGCTCGCGCGCGAAGACGCGCAGGAGCGCGGCGAGCGGGAGGACGAGGACGAACGCCAGCGGCGCGTCGGCGGCGACGATCGCGGCGAGGATGCCGACGGGCGTCAGGAGGACGTCGACGAGGAAGACGAGCCCGGTCATCCGCAGCTGCATGCGCGGCGGGACGCCGAGGACGGCCCATTCGCGGCCGGCGCCGGCGATCGTGTCGCCGGCGAACTGACTCACGAGCGCCAGCGCGTACAGCGGCCAGGAGTCCCAGGCGAAGGCGCCCGCGCCCGCGGCGCTGAGGACGATCGCGGGGCCGACGGCGAACCAGGCGTTGTTCGCGGCGACGACGAGCTGGCGCTCGGGGTTGTGATCGCGGGCGGCGTCGCGCACGCGCCCGGCGACGAGGCCCGCCACGACGATCGCGGGCGCCCACGCCGGGTCGACGACGAACAGCAGCGGGACGAAGACGAGCTGGATCGGGTACGTGATGCCGGCGCCGACGTCGAACTCCACCCGCGAGACGAGCGCGAGCGCCGCGACGAACGCCGCCGCGACGCCGAGGGCGGGAACCGTGGCGCCCGACAGGACCGGCAGCAGCGCCGCGATGGCGAGGAGCGCGAGCAGCGAGCTCGCCTCGACGAGTGCCTCGCGGCGGGCCGCGCTCTGGCGCTGGCGCTCGTGGCGGTCGGCCATCAGGCGCTCCGCGGTCCCCGTGAGGTGCGGCTTGGACGTGCCGCGCAGGCGCGAGAAAGCGGGCATGTGGTCGCTCACGTTCACCCCGTCATCCCTATCGGCGCAGGTTAGTCGTTCCTCGACCCCGTGGACACATGTTCGACGGTTTGAGAGCTCGGCGGATGTTCTACGCAGGCGGGGTCGATTTCTGGCGATAAGGGACCCAGCCGTCGCTCAGGGGAGCGCCGCGGTGCTCACCCCCTCAAGTCAAGGAGTCGCACGTGCCCGCAAGTCGTCGCCTTTCTCTTCGCACCGGTGCCGCCGCGCTCGTCGCGGTCGCCGCGCTCGCAATCGGCGCTTCAGCCGCCAGCGCCGGCGTGCTCGTCGCCTCCGCCCCCTCGTGCGACGACCAGGCGGTGTCCAAGACCTTCATGCCGTGGCTCGACCTTGCCGACTACAGCGCGCTCGCGGGCGGAGACTTCGAGAGCGGCGCTGCCGGCTGGTCGACGAACGGCCCGGCGAGCATCGTCAACGGCAACGAGAGCTTCAGCATCGGCGGCACCGGCGACACCAAGTCGCTCGCGCTGAACAACAACAGCTCCGCGACGAGCCCGGCCGTCTGCGTCGGCCTCGAGCACCCGACGCTGCGCTTCTTCGCCAAGCGCCGCTCGACCGGCCTGCTGGCATCGCTGTCCACGCTGCAGGTCCAGGCGCTCATCGAGCTCGCGGACGGGACCGTCGTCCCGCTGCCGATCGGCGTCGTCGCCAACCCCGGCATGTGGCAGCCGACGCTCCCGATGACGATCCTCGGCAACCTCCTGGCGCTGCTGCCGGGCGAGCACACGCCGGTCGCCTTCCGCTTCACCGCCGTCGGCGGCGACTGGTCGGTCGACGACGTCTGGGTCGACCCCTACGGCCGCCGGTGACGCCGCGCGGGTGGAGCGTCAGCTACGCGCGCGGCGCAGACGCTGACGCTCCTCCTGCTTCTCGACGACGTGCACGATGAGCTTGATGATCTCCTGCACGCCCGTCGCCTTCGCCTTGCCGTACATGAACGCCTCGCGCCAGTCGGCGATCTCGGCCTCGCGAGCCATGATGTTGAAGAACGCGCGCGGCATCTCGACGCGCACGCGCGCGTCCTCGGCGATCCCCTTCGTGATCTTCACCTGATCCCGCCCACCCAGCTCTACGCGATACATCTGGACGTCGCCGCGACCGCGCAGCTCGACCGCGAAGACGAGCTTCAGCGGGGCGAGCGCAGGCACCTCTTTGAGGAACCTGCTGATCGCGGTCTCGATGAGGGTCTTGGCGTCGTCCGTTGACATGCCAAGACCCTAGACGACAAGGGCGGCCGTCCTCGCTCCGATCCGCTAGATCTTGTTGCGCCGCAGCAGCGCGCGCCCGATGACCATCTTCTGGATCTCCGACGTGCCCTCGCCGATGAGCAGCAGCGGCGCATCGCGGTACAGGCGCTCGATCTCGTACTCCTTCGAGTAGCCGTAGCCGCCGTGGATGCGGAAGGACTCCTCGACGCAGAAGCGTCCGGCCTCGGAGGCGAACAGCTTCGCCATGCCGGCCTCGAGCTCTGAGCTCTCCCCGGCGTCCTTCAGCCGCGCGGCCTTGCGCGTGAGCAGGCGCGCGGCCTCGATCTGCGTCGCCATGTCGGCGAGCTTGAACTGGATGACCTGGTGCTGGGCGATCGGCTTGCCGAACGTCTTGCGCTCCTGGGAGTAGCGCAGGGCGAGCTCCAGCGCGCGCTGGGCGATGCCGACGCCGCGCGCGGCGACGTTCGCGCGGCCGACCTCGAGCGCGTCCATCATCTGCTGGAAGCCGCGGTTGAGGCCCGCGTCCTCGCCGCCGAGGATGTTCTCCGCCGGGCACTTGTAGCCGTCGAAGACGAGCTCCGTCGACTCCACGCCCTTGTAGCCCATCTTCTTCAGCGGCGGGGGGACGGTGAAGCCCGCGTACTCGCCGGTGTTCACCGAGACGCCCGGCTCCTTCTCGCAGATGAAGCAGGACATGCCCTTGTAGGGCGGGTCGGCCTTGGGGTCGGTGCGCACGAGCGTGAAGACGATCGTCGAGCGCAGGCCGTTGGTGACCCACATCTTCTGGCCGTTGATCTCGTAGTTGCCGTCGTCGAGCTTCTTCGCCGTCGACTTCAGCGCCTGGACGTCGGAGCCCATCTCCGGCTCGGAGAGGCTGAATGCCGCACGGCACTCGCCGGTCGCCATCTCGGGGAGGAACTTCTGCTTCTGCTCCTCGGTGCCGAACTTCATGAGCAGGTAGGAGCCGATGAAGTGCGTGTTGATGATCCCGCTGATCGAGATCCAGCCGCGCGACAGCTCCTCGACGATCATGCAGTAGGTCGTGAGGTCCAGGCCCATCCCGCCGTACTCCTCGGGGATCGTGACGCCGAACAGCCCGAGCTCCTTCATCTGATCGACGATCGGCTGCGGGAACTCGTCCTCGTGGTCGTAATGCTCGGCGTTGGGCAGGATCTGCTCATCGGCGAACTGGCGGACCATCGCGATGATGTCCTTCTGCTCGTCGGTGTACTCGCTGTAGGGCGCGGCTACGGCCATGGCGTGACGTTCTCCCAGGGTCAGGATCTCGCGGTGGATTCGCGGGTGATCCTACCTTTGCGAGACTGCGCGCGCCGATGACCAACTTCGCCCTCGACATCGTAGAATCCGCGCCGCCCGATCGCCTCGCGCTCGTCGAGCTCGCGCGCGACGGCGCGCGCCGCGAATGGTCCTTCGGCGCCGTCGCGCGGGCGGCCCGGGCGCTGGCCGTCCGCATCGACGCGCTCGGCGCCCGGCGCGGCGACGTCGTGCTGACGCTCGTCGGCAACCAGCCCGACTGGGTCGCCGCGATGGTCGCGTGCTTTCGCCAGGGCTACGTCGTGCTGCCCTGCAACGAGCAGCTGCGCGCGAAGGACCTGCGCCTGCGCCTCGACGCCTGCCCGCCCGCCCTCGTCGTCTGCGACCGGCGCAACGCGGAGGTGCTCGCGGCGTCCGGGTGGGACGGGCCGACGATCTTCGTCCCCGGCGTCGCGGACTGGCCGGACCCCGTCGCGGTCCCGGCGGCTGCGGCGCTGTCGCCGCTCGATCCCTGCCTCATCACGTTCACGAGCGGGACCGCGGGCGAGCCGAAGGCCGTCGTCCACGGCCAGCGCTACCTCGCCGGCCAGCGCGTGCAGGCCGAGCACTGGCTCGCGCCGCAGGCCGGCGACCTCGTCTGGTGTACGGCGGCCTCGGGCTGGAGCAAGTCGGCGCGCAACGCCTTCATCGCGCCGTGGATCCGCGGCGCCGCGGCGCTGCTGCACGACGCGCGCTTCGACCCCGCCGAGCGCCTGGAACTGCTCGCGCGAGAGGGCGTCAACGTCCTCTGCATGGCGCCGACGGAGTACCGCGTCATCGCCAAGCGGGCGACGCTGCGGCCGTTTCCGGCGCTGCGCGGGCTCGTCGCGGCCGGAGAGGCGCTGAACCCCGAGGTCCTGCGCGCGTGGCAGGAGGCAACCGGCCTGCAGATCCGCGACGGCTACGGCCAGACGGAGACCGGCCAGCTCACCGGGATGCCGCCCGGCGAGGAGGTGCGGCCCGGCTCGATGGGGCGCGCGCTGCCCGGCGTAGGCCTGGCGATCGACGACGGCGAGCTCGTCGCCGACCCCGCGACCGTGCCGACGTTCTTCCTGCACTACGCGGGTCTTCCGGCGCCCGGCGGCGTCTGGCGCACCGGCGACCGCGTGACGCGGGACGACGACGGCTTCCTGTTCTTCGAGGGCCGCACCGACGACGTCATCATCTCGGCCGGCTATCGCATCGGGCCGTTCGAGGTCGAGTCCGCGCTCGTCGCGCACGAGGCGGTCGCCGAGGCCGCGGTCGTCGCGGCTCCCGACGACGAGCGCGGCTCGGTCGTCCGCGCGGTCGTCGTGCTGCGCGACGGCTTCGCCGCCTCCGCTGCGCTCGCGAGCGCGCTGCAGGACCACGTCAAGGAGCAGACGGCGCCCTACAAGTACCCGCGCGTCGTCGAATTCGCCGAGGAACTGCCGAAGACGGCGAGCGGCAAGGTCCGGCGCGCGCTGTTGCGCGGCGACAGCACCTGATCGCGCCCCCGCGCGCAGACGACGGCGGCGGCCCCGAGGGGCCGCCGCCGGTCCGGCCTGTACGTCAGGTGCGGTCTAGCGCGAGACGTGCTCGCAGTTCTTCGCGACCGCATCGCTGCGGTCGGCGGTCACGGTGTCGTTGCCCGTGCCGCAGTTGACGTGATCGCGACGGCCGTCGCGGGCGTTGATGCGATCGTTGCCGGGGCCGCCGGACAGCGTGTCGTTGCCGGGTCCGCCGCTGATCGTGTCGTTGCCGGCGTTGCCCTGCTCGTCGTCGTTGCCGCCCTGGCCCTGCAGGACGTCGGCGCCCGCGCCGCCGAGCATCATGTCGTTGCCCGGACCGCCCTTGAGATGGTCGTTGCCGTCGCCGCCGCACATGTCGTCGTCGCCGGACTGGCCCTCGAGGTCGTCGTCGCCGCCGTTGCCGCTCATGTGGTCGTCGCCGCGCGTGCCGGAGAGATGGTTGTCGTTGTCGTCGCCCTCGTCGTCGCCGGGCTGGCCGGTGACGGGCGCCGTCGTCGGAGGCGTCACGGGCGTGACGACGCAGCCGGCCGCTGCAGCGCTGTTGTCGTCACTGCCGCCGCCACCGCCGTGGTCGGCCCAGACGGTCGTGGCACCGATCGAGGCCGCGCCGACGAGTGCGAGACACAGGAACATCGAGAAGCTGCGTTTCATGGAAATCCTCCGGCCCCCGCGGGCGCGGAGGGTTGGCACAGGTCTGATGACCTGCATCTAACGGATCGCCGGGCAACGATTCGGACAACCGTTGGCAAAGTTTTCGCCGGTCAACCTGAATGCGGTCAATCGGGAAGAGCGATGATCGCGTCGATCTCGACCTGCGCGCCCTTCGGGAGCGCCGCGACGCCGACCGCGACGCGCGCCGGCGGGTCGGCCGGGAAGAACTCGCCGTAGATCTCGTTGACCTCCGCGAAGGCCCCGAGGTCGGTCATGTAGACCGTGCAGCGCACGGCGTCGCCCAGCCCCGCGCCGGCCGCGGCGCAGACGGCCTGGAGGTTGCGCAGGCACTGGCCGGCCTGCTCGGCGGCCGTCGCGCCGACGAGCTCACCGCTCTCGGGATCGAGCGGGACCTGGCCCGAACAGAACAGCAGCCCGCCGGCGCGGACGGCGTGGCTGTAGGGCCCGATCGCGGCGGGTGCGCCGAGCGCGGTGACGGGCTCGCGGTGCTTGGACACGGTGGGATCGGCTCCTGAGGTCGCAGGGAACGAGCAGCGGGAGGCACGGTAGCGCGCTGCTACCGTGAAGCCCGGATGCGCCTCTCGGCCCTGCAGGGACTGCTGCTCACCGCGGGCCTCCTTCTCGTCGCCGCCCCGACTGCCGGCGCCGCCATCGCGTACGTGCCCTGCACCCGGCCGGCCGGCTTCGAGTGCGGCACGCTCGCGGTCCCGCTGGACCGCACGGGCGCGGTGCCGGGGGCGATCGAGCTGGCGGCCGTCCGTCGCGCGGCTGCCGCGAACCCGACGCGCACCGCGCTCGTCGCGCTCGCCGGCGGTCCCGGGCAGGCCGCGCTGCCGCTGGCGCTCGACTTCGCCGCCGTCATGGCCCCGGCGCTCGCGACCCGCGACCTGCTCGTCTTCGACCAGCGCGGCACCGGCGCGTCGACGCCGCTGGCCTGCCGGCTCAGTGGCCTGACGCTCACGGCATCGGCGAGCCGCTGCGCGGGCGAGCTCGGCCCCCGGCGCGGGCAGTTCACGACCTCCGCGAGCGTCGACGACCTCGAGGCGCTGCGCGCGGAGAGCGGCTACGACAAGCTCGTGCTCTACGGCGTGTCCTACGGCACGAAGGTCGCGCTGGACTACGCGGCGCGCTACCCCACCCGCGTCGAGTCGATCGTCCTGGACTCCGTCGTGCTGCCCCCGGGGCCCGACACGCTGCAGCGCTCGACGTTCGTGGCGATGCGCCGCGTGCTCAAGGACCTCTGTGCCGGCGGCGCCTGTGCCGGGATCGCGAGCAACGCCGTCGGCCGGCTCAACGGGCAGGTCCGCCGGCTGCAGCGCAAGTCCCTGCGCGGCCGGCTCACCGACGGCCGCGGCCGGCGCGTGAAGGCGGCGATGTCCTCCCAGGACCTGTTCAACATCCTGCTCTCCGGCGACCTGAACCCGACGCTGCGCGCCGAGCTCCCGGCCGCGCTGACGTCCTCGCGCCGCGGCGACAGCGCGCCGCTCATCCGGCTCGCCGCGCGGTCGGCCGGGATCATCGAGCTCGGCAGCCAGGCGGCGGGCTCGGACTTCAGCGATTCGGTCTTCGCCGCGACGCTCTGCGAGGAGGGCGCGTTCCCCTGGAACCGCGCGGCGAGCATCCCGGTCCGTGCCCAGCAGGCGCGCGCGATCGTCAGGTCGCTGGGCGACGCGCCCTTCTACCCCTTCGTCGGCGCGAGCGTCCTGGAGACCGACGTCATCGACCTCTGCCTCGGCTGGCCGACGGCGACGCCCCCGGCCGCCGCCCCGATGCCGCTGCCGGCCGTCCCGGCACTCGTCATCGACGGTGCCGCCGACCTGCGCACCCCGCTGGAGGATGCGGGCCAGATCGCGACGCTCATCCCGGGCGCCCAGATCCTCGCGATCCCGTACACCGGCCACTCGGCGCTCGGGAGCGACACCACGCCCGAGAGGTGCGCCCTGCGCGGCGTCGCGGAGTTCTTCGCGGCCCTGCCGGTGGCGCCGTGCGCGACGGCCGGCAACCCGTTCTCGCCGACGCCGGTCGCCCCGACGCGCATCGAGCGGCTGCCGGGAATCGGCGGCGCGAACAAGATCGGCCGCACGACGACCGCGGCGCTGCGGACCGCGGCCGACATGCGCCGGCAGGTCATCGGCGACCTCATCGAGGCCGGGCAGCTGCCGCGCCGCCTCGGCGGGCTGCGCGGCGGCCACGCGACCGTCAGCCCGAGCGGCACCCTCACGCTGACGAAGGTCGTCTACGTCCCCGGCGTCGAGGTCTCCGGCACGGTGCCGCTGGACGCGAACGCCGCGCAGCACCTTCGCGTCGGCGGGAAGAAGGCCGCGCACGGCACGCTCGTCGTCACCCCCGCGCAGATCACCGGGCGGCTCGGCGGCCGGCGCGTCGACCTCGTCGCCCGCAGCGCCGGCGTGCGGTCCTTCGCCGCCGACCCGCCGTACGCCGCGCTCCTGCGCCACTTCGGCCTCCGCCACGCCGGGTAGCCGCCCCGCCATGGCCAACGCCCTCGCGCGCGAGACGTCGCCCTACCTCCTGCAGCACCGCGACAACCCCGTCGACTGGCTGCCGTGGGGCGAGGAGGCGCTGTCACGGGCGCGCGAGCTGGACCGGCCGCTGCTCGTCTCGATCGGCTACTCGGCCTGCCACTGGTGCCACGTCATGGAGCGCGAGTGCTTCGAGGACGAGGCGATCGCCGCGCAGATGAACGAGCTCTTCGTCTGCGTGAAGGTCGATCGCGAGGAGCGCCCCGACGTCGACGCGCTCTACATGGAGGCCGTCCAGGCGATGACCGGCTCCGGCGGCTGGCCGCTGAACGTCTTCATCACGCCCGAGCAGGTGCCGTTCTACGCGGGCACGTACTTCCCGCCCCAGCCGCGTCCGGGCCTGCCGAGCTGGCCGATGGTGCTCGGCGCGATCGCCAAGGCCTGGGAGACCAGGCGCGACGAGATCCGCGAGCAAAGCGCCGAGCTCGCCGCGCGCCTGTCGGGCGCCGCGCGGCTGAAGCCGACCGCGGGCCCGTGGGACCCCGGCATCCTCGACGAGGCGGTCGCCTCGCTGCGGGCGCAGTTCGACGCCGTCAACGGCGGCTGGGGCAGCGCGCCGAAGTTCCCGTCCTCCTCGACGATCGAGTTCCTCCTGCGCCGCGGCGAGACGGCGATGCCCGTGCAGACGCTGCGCTCGATGGCCTCCGGTGGCATCTACGACCAGGTCGGGGGCGGCTTCGCGCGCTACAGCGTCGATGCCGAGTGGACCGTCCCGCACTTCGAGAAGATGCTCTACGACAACGCGCTGCTCGCGCGGGCCTACCTCCACGGCTGGCAGGTCAGCGGCGACGCCGTCCTGCGGCGCACATGCGAGGAGACGCTCGACTGGGCCCTGCGCGAGATGACCGGCCCCGAGGGTGCCTTCCACTCCGCGCTGGACGCCGACTCCGAGGGCGTCGAGGGCCGGTTCTACGTCTGGTCGATCGCCGAGCTGCGGACCGTCCTCGGTGCCGACGCGGACGTCGCGATCGCCTGGTTCGGCGCGTCGGAGCAGGGCAACTTCGAGGGCGCGAACATCCTCGAGTCGCGCGGCGCCGAGCCCGAGCCGGAGGTGCGCGCGCGGATCCGCGCCACGCTGCTGGCGGTGCGCTCCGAGCGCGTCTGGCCGGGCCTCGACGACAAGCGCCTGACGGCCTGGAACGCGCTCATGATCAGCGCGCTCGCCGAGGCCGGCGCGGTGCTCGAGCGCGAGGACTACGTCGCCGCCGCGCGGCGCGCCGCGGCCTTCGTCCTCGACGAGATGCGCGACGCCGCCGGCCGCCTGTTGCGCACGTACAACGCGGGCGAGGCAAAGCTCAACGCCTACCTCGAGGACCACGCGTTCCTCCTCGAGGCGCTGCTCACGCTCTACGAGGCGACGTTCGAGCCGCGCTGGTTTCACGCCGCCCGCGAGCTCGCCGACACGATCATCGCGCGCTTCGGCGACCCCGACCGCGGCGGCTTCTTTCAGACCTCCGCCGACCACGAGCGGCTGGTCGCACGGCGCAAGGAGATCGACGACGCGCCGATCCCGTCGGGCCAGTCCAGCGCGGCGTTCGGCCTGCTGCGGCTCGCCGCGCTCACCGGGGAGGCGCGCTACGAGGAGCAGGGGACCTCCGTCCTGCGCCTCTTCGCCGGCATGCTCGGCAGCTCGGCGCTCGGCTTCGGGCACCTCCTGCAGGTGCTGGACTTCCAGCTCGCGCCCGTGCGCGAGGTCGCGCTCGTGGGCGACGACATCGCGCCGCTCGTGCGGGTGGTGCGATCGGCGTTTCGCCCGCACGTCGTGCTCGCGGGCGGTGACGGGGCCGAGGCCGGCGGCGTGCCGCTGCTGGAGGGGCGCGGGCCGGTCGCGGGAACCGGCGCCGCGTACGTCTGCGCGGGCTTCAGCTGCCTGGCGCCGGTGACGGACCCCGACGACCTGCGCGCGCTGCTCGGTCTCTGAGCGGATCGGGCGCCGGGTGCTGTAGAACCCCGTCGGATGTCATCCCTCTTCGCCGTACCGAGCGGCCGAACTGCGAAGTGGGTGGTCGCCTTCGTGTGGCTCGCGGCCGTGTTCGCGTCGTTCGGCCTGAACCTCGTCGGGAAGTTCGCCGACGCCGAGCGCAACGAGTCGACGTCCTTTCTCCCCGGCGACGCCGAGTCGACGAAGGCGCTGCAGATCAGCGAGGACCTCCAGGGCGGCGAGCAGGCTCCGGTCGTCATCGTCTACCGGCGTGCGAGCGGGCTGACGGCCGCCGACCGCCGCCGGATCTCGTCCGACGTCCGCGAGCTCAACGGCCTGCGCCTGCGCGCGACGTCGACGTTCCGGCGCACGGCGGTCTCCCCCGACGGCAAGGCGGCGATCGTCATCGCCTCGATCACGAGCGACGGGGAGGGCCGGACGATCCTCGATCCCGTCGAGGCGATCCGCAAGCGCGTGAGCGACCCCGGCGGCGGCCTGGCGGTGAAGGTCACCGGCGGCGCGGGCTTCTCGGCGGACGCGATCAAGGTCTTCGAGGGGATCAACGGGACGCTGCTCGGCGCCGCCTTCCTGCTCGTCCTCGTGCTCCTCGGGATCATCTACCGCAGCCCGATCTTCCTGCTCATCCCGCTGCTCGCCGTGGCCTTCGCGGAGATCGCCACCCGCTCGATCGGCTACGGCCTGACCGAGCTCGGTGTGACCGTCAACGGCCAGTCCTCCTCGATCCTCTCGATCCTCGTCCTCGGCGCCGGCACGGACTACGCGCTGTTGCTCGTCGCCCGCTACCGCGAGGAACTGGCCCGCCACAGCAACCGCCACGAGGCGATGACGCTCGCGTTGCGCACCGCCGGGCCGGCGATCTTCGCGTCGGGCATGACCGTCATCGCGGCGCTGCTGTGCCTGAGCCTCGCGCAGGTCAACGGGACCGCCGGACTCGGGCCGATCGGCGCGCTCGGCATCTTCGTCGCGATGCTCGCGATGCTGACGCTGCTGCCCGCGCTGCTGCTCATCGTCGGGCGACGGGCCTTCTGGCCGTTCATCCCGCGCTATGACCCGGGTGCGACCGCGGGCGAGACGAGCGGGCGCTGGCGCCGCGTCGGTGAGCAGGTCGCCAGGCGACCACGACGGGTATGGATCGGCGTCGTGGTGCTGCTCGGCGTCCTGTCGCTCGGCCTGCTGAACTTCGACGACGGGCTGACGCAGGGCAATTCGTTCCGCGGCGAGGTCGAGGCCGTCCAGGGGCAGAAGCTGCTCTCGCAGTCCTTCCCCAGCGGCGCCAACGCACCGACGGAGATCATCGTCCGCAAGGCGGCCGACGTCCGCCCGGTGCGCACCGCCGTCGCCGCGGTGGACGGCGTCGCGACCGTGACGTTCCCGGTCGCCCGCGGCAGGGAGGGCCTGCTGCTCAACGCGGTGCTCAAGCCCGAGCCGTTCTCGACCGACGCCTTCGCGGTCATCCCGGCGGTCCGCGCGGCGGCGCGCAGGGCGGGCGGGCGCGACGTCCTCGTCGGCGGCGCGACCGCCGTCGAGCGCGACCTGCGCGTCGCCGCCGCGCGCGACACGCGGGTCATCGTGCCCGTCGCCCTCGTCGTCGTGTTCCTCATCCTCATGCTGCTGCTGCGCGCGGTCGTCGCGCCGCTCCTGCTCATGGGCACGGTGATCCTGTCCTTCGCGGCGTCGCTCGGCGTCGGGGCGGTCGTCTTCGACGTCATCTTCGGCTTCCCCGGCAGCGACCCGTCCCTGCCGCTGTTCGCGTTCATCTTCCTCGTCGCGCTCGGGATCGACTACAACATCTTCCTCATGGCGCGCGTCCGCGAGGAGTCGCTGCGCCACGGCACGCGCGAGGGCATGCTGCGCGGGCTCGCCGTCACCGGCGGCGTCATCACCTCGGCCGGGATCGTCCTTGCCGGCACGTTCTCCGTCCTCGGTGTGCTGCCGCTCGTCTTCCTCACCCAGATCGGCTTCGTCGTCGCCTTCGGCGTCCTGCTCGACACGTTCATCGTGCGCTCGGTGCTCGTCCCGGCGCTGACGTTCGAGCTCGGGCCGAAGATCTGGGCGCCGTCACAGCTCGCGACGAAGCCGTAGCGCGCCGCCGCCGCACGGCGCGCCGCTGACACGATCGCTACACGGCGTCCGTCAGCCGCTGCACGTCCTCCTGCGTCAGCCGCAGCTCCGCTGCCTCGAGGTTCTCCTCGAGATGCGCGATCGAGCCGGTGCCGGGGATCGGCAGCATGACGGGCGACACCGCGAGCAGCCAGGCGAGCGCGACCTGGCCGGGCGTCGCGTCGTACGCGGCCGCGACCTCGCTGACGAGCCCGCCGGGCTTGGCGAGGTCGCCGGCCGCCAGCGGGAACCACGGGAAGAAGCCGAGCCCGTCGCGCTCGCAGACGGCGAGGACCTCGGCCGACGCGCGATCGCCGAGGTTGAAGCGGTTCTGGACGCTGACCACCTCGACGATCGAGCGCGCCTCCTCGAGCTGCTCGAGGCTCACGTTCGAGACGCCGACATGGCGGATGAGACCCTCGTCCTGAAGCTCCTTCATCGCGCCGACGGACTCCTCGAAGGGCACGTCCGGGTCGGGCGCGTGGAGCTGGTAGAGGTCGATGCGCTCGAGCTGCAGGTTGCGCAGCGAGCCCTCACAGGCGGCGCGCAGGTGCTCGGGGCGCCCGTTGCGCGACCACTTGCCCGGGCCGGAGCGCTCGAGTCCGCCCTTCGTGGCGATGACGAGCGCCGCGGGATACGGGTACAGCGCATCGGCGACGAGCTGCTCGCTGAAGTGCGGGCCGTAGCTGTCGGCCGTGTCGATGAGGTTCACGCCTCGGTCGGCGACGCGCCGCAGGACGGCGCGCATCGCGTCGCGATCCTGCGGCGGGCCCCAGACGCCCGGCCCGACGATCCGCATCGCGCCGAAGCCGAGCCGGTGGACCTCGAGGTCGCCGCCGAGCGTCAGGGTCCCGCTCGCCTCGGCGATGCTCATGCCGCCTCGTCCTCCCTGGCCGCGAGCGTCCCGTCGAAGCCGATCCGCTTGTGCGTCCCGTCGCAGAACGGCTTGTTGGACGAGTGTCCGCAGCGGCAGAGGAAGACCGCGTCTCCCCCGGCGACGGGAACCGTCCCGCCGCTCGCGCCGTCGACGACCGCCACGCCTCCCGTGACCTTGAGCGGGCCGTTGTCGATGATCAGCACAGTGACGTCAGGCATATGTCGTGGGGCTCCTTTGCGTGGGTTCGGCGCGGACTTCGAAGTGCGTGAGGTTCAGCGGCCCGAACGAGGTGATGAGCGCTACGTCGACGGCGTCGCGGCCGCGCCCGACGACGACCCGCCCGGTGCGCGGGACGTTGTTGCGGGCGTCGAACGTGCGCCACTCGCCGTCGAGCCAGACCTCGAACCAGGCGGCGAAGTCCATCGCCTCGGGCGGGACCGGGACGCCGATGTTCGGGATGTAGCCGAAGACGTAGCGCGCGGGGATGTTCAGCGCGCGGCAGAACGTGATCGCGAGATGGGCGAAGTCGCGGCAGACGCCCTGGCCGGCGCGGTACGCGTCGGCGGCCGTCGTCCAGGGGTTCGACGCGCCCTCGACCCACTCCAGGTGGCCGTGCACGTAGTCGACGATCGCCTGCACGCGCTGCCAGCCGGGCGCGTGGTCGCCGAAGCGCTGCCAGGCCTCGTGGCCGAGCTCGTCGGGCAGGCAGAAGCGGCTGGGCATGACCCACCGCATGACCTCGTCGGGGAGGTCGTCGACCGGCGTCTCGGGCGCCCCGGGCACGATGACGTCCTCCGGTTCGGCGAGCAGGACGTGCGCCTCGTACGTGACGGTCGAGGCGCCGGCCTGCAGCGCGAGGCGCTCGCAGCGGTTGCCGTATCCGTCGACGTACGCGTGGTGGTCGGCGTCCGTCTCCCAGCGCTCGCCGGCGACGGAGATGCCGGCCTCGAGGTACGGCGCGACCTGCAGGATCGCCACCGCAGGCTGGACGGAGTCCAGGCCGAACGTGCACCCGACGGTGAGCGCGAGCGCCTCGTTCATCAGTGCAGCGAGGATCGCAGGTCGATCACGCGCACGGTCATCCCGCGCACGCTACGGGGCCCCCGAGCCGGCCCGAATGGCCAGGATGGCGCCATCCAGCCCGCACGGCTGGCCGCCCGGACTGGTAGAAGCTGCCCGAGATGGCCGCGCTCCTCGCCAGATTCGCCGGCCGGCGGGCCCGGTGGGTCATCCTCGCCGCCTGGCTTTTCGCCTACGCCGGCGCCTCGGCGGCCCAGCTGCCGGCGAAGTTCGCCGACAACCAGACAAACGGACAGCAGTCCTTCCTCCCGGGTGACGCCGAGTCGACCGAGGCGCTGTTCTTCATCCAGGCGCTGAAGGGCAACCAGCAGCCGATCGTCGTCGTCTACAAGCGCGCCAGGGGCCTGACCGACGCCGATCGCGCGGTCATCGCCCACGACCGGCTCGTGCTCAACACGCTGCGCGCCGCCCACACCTCGGGCTTCAACCCGCCGCAGTTCGCCAAGGACGGGACCGCCGCGCTCCTGCGCTCGCAGATCAAGCTCAACGCGACGAAGAAGACCCCGCAGAAGACGATCACCAACCGGCTCGTCGATCGCGTGAAGGTCGTCCGCGACGCGGTTCGCGACCCCGGCGGCGGCCTGGACGTCAAGGTCACCGGCGACGCGGCGTTCTCGGCCGACGCCATCAACGTCTTCCGCAACATCGACGCGCGCCTGCTGCTGGGCTCGATCCTGCTCGTCGTCGCGCTGCTGGCGTTCATCTACCGCAGCCCGTTCTTCCTCTGGATCCCGCTCGCCGCCGTCGGCATCGCCGAGCAGATGACGCGCTCACTCGGCTACGGGCTGACGGAGCTCGGCGTGACGGTCAACGGCGAGGCGGCGTCGATCCTCTCGATCATCGTCCTCGGCGCAGGGACGGACTACGCGCTGCTGCTCGTCGCACGCTATCGCGAGGAACTGCGCCGCCACGACGACCAGTTCGAGGCGATGGCACTCGCCCTGCGGACGGCCGGCCCGGCGATCCTCGCCTCGGGCGGGACGGTCATGGCTGCGCTGCTGTGCCTCACGCTTGCGAAGGTCAACGGCACGGCCGGCCTGGGCCCGATCGGGGCGCTCGGCGTCGCCGTCGCCGTGCTCTCGACGCTGACGCTCCTGCCGGCGCTCCTGCTGATCACGGGGCGCAAGGCGTTCTGGCCGCGGATCCCGCGCGTCGGCGACGAGGGATCCGACGAGACGCAGGGGCGCTGGCGGGCCGTCGGCGAGTTCGTCGCGCGTCGCCCGCGGCAGGTCGCGGGCGCCGTCGTGCTCGCGCTCGTCGTCATGGCATTCGGCCTCCTGAACTACGACGACGGCCTCACGCGCGGCAACCAGTTCCGCAACAGCGTCGAGGCCGTCGCCGGCCAGGACCTCCTCGACAGGTCGTTCCCCGGCGGGTCGCCCGCGCCGACGCAGGTCGTCGTCTCCAACCCCGAGATCGTCGGGGAGACGACGGTCATCGGCGCCCTGCGCAGCGTGCCCGGGGTCACGTCCGTCGTCTTCGACAACCGCACGACGATCTTCGAGGCCGGCGGCCCGCCGTTCGGCATCCTCCTGCTCGAGGTCGTGCTGAAACCCAAGCCGTTCTCCGACGAGGCGCTGGCGATCATCCCGCAGCTCCGCCGGTCGGCCGCGCGCAACGCGGGCACCAAGACGCTCGTCGGCGGCGGGACGGCAGTCGAGTACGACCTGCGCCACGCCGCCGTGCGCGACAACTACGTCGTCGTCCCGCTGACGCTCTTCGTCGTCTTCCTCGTGCTCGTCGCGCTCCTGCGCGCGATCGTCGTGCCGCTGTTGCTGCTCGGGACGGTGATGCTCTCCTTCGCGGCGTCGCTCGGCGTCGGGTCGATCGTGTTCGACGTCGTCTTCGGCTTCCCCGGCAGCGACCCGAGCGTGCCGCTGTACGCGTTCGTCTTCCTCGTCGCGCTGGCGATCGACTACAACATCTTCCTCATGGCCCGCGTGCGCGAGGAGACGCGCGCACATGGCACGCAGGAGGGGATGCTGCGCGGCCTGGCGGTCACCGGGGGCGTCATCACCTCGGCGGGGATCGTCCTCGCCGGCGTCTTCGTCGTGCTCGGCGTGCTGCCGCTCGTGTTCCTCACGGAGATCGGCTTCATCGTCGCGTTCGGCGTCCTGCTGGACACCTTCATCGTGCGCTCGCTGCTCGTGCCGGCGCTCGTGTTCGAGCTCGGCTCGCGGATCTGGTGGCCGTCAGCGCTGGCTGCGACTACAGAACCGGCAGGTAGCGATCCAGCTCCCACTGGCTCACCTGGACGCGGTAGTCCTCCCACTCGCGGCGCTTGATCTCGACGAAGCGGTTGAACGTGTGCTCGCCGAGTGCGCGCAGGACGAGCTCGGACTCCGACGTCAGCTCGATCGCCTCGCCGAGCGTCTCGGGCAGCTGCTCGATGCCGAGGCGCCGGCGGTCGTCGGGCGACAGGTGGTAGAGGTTCTTCTCCATCGGCTCGGGCAGCTCGTAGCCCTTCTCGATCCCCTCCAGGCCCGCCTGCAGGAGCGCGGCGAAGGTGAGGTACGGGTTGCAGGCCGGGTCCGGGCAGCGCAGCTCCATCCGGGTCGCGTGCTCCTTGCCGGGGTGGTAGAGCGGGACGCGCACGAGCGCCGAGCGGTTGCGGCGGCTCCAGGCGACGTAGACGGGCGCCTCGAAGCCCGGGACGAGGCGCTTGTAGGAGTTCACCCACTGGGCGAATATCGACGAGATCTCGCGGGCGTGCTTGAGCTGGCCGGCGATGAACGCCTTGCCGACGTCGGAGAGGAAGTACGGGTCGTTCTCGTCGAAGAACGCGTTGCGGCCGTCCTTGAAGAGGCTCATGTGGGTGTGCATGCCCGAGCCGTTCTCGCCGTACAGCGGCTTGGGCATGAAGGTCGCGTGCCAGCCGTATTTCATCGCGTATTCCTTGACCGTGATGCGGTACGTCATGCAGTCGTCGGCCATCTGCAGCGCGTCGCTGTAGCGCATGTCGATCTCGTGCTGGCTCGGGCCGACCTCGTGGTGGGTGTACTCGACGTGGATTCCGAGCTGCTCCAGCGCGAGGACCGTCTCGCGGCGGACGTCGGAGCCGGCGTCGAGCGTCGTGAGGTCGAAGTAGCCGCCGTGGTCGAGAACCTCGGTGCCCTTGGAGTCGCGAAAGAGGTAGTACTCCAGCTCGGGGCCGACGTTGAACGTGTCGAAGCCCATCGAGCTGGCGCGCTGCAGCGCCCGCCGCAGGACGTGGCGCGGATCGCCCTCGTAGGGCGTGCGCTCGGGCGTCAGGACGTCGCAGAACAGCCGCGCGACGCCCTGCTCCTCGGGGCGCCACGGCAGGATCGCGAACGTCGAGGGATCGGGCATGGCGAGCATGTCGGACTCCTCGATCGCGTTGAAGCCGGTGATCGAGGAGCCGTCGAAGCCCATGCCGCCCTCGAAGGCGTCGTCGAGCTCGGCGCGGTTGATCGAGAACGACTTCAGCTGACCGAGGATGTCGGTGAACCAGAGGCGGATGAAGCGGATGTCGCGCTCGGCGACGAGCGCTTTGACGTCGTCGGCCGTCTTCGGGCGGTCGGGCATGGCGGGGACCCTAGATCACGGGCGGCGGTTTGGGCGCGTCCGCCCGCGAATTAAGCGAGCCAGCGCCGGGCCCAGCGCTCGAGCTCGTGCACGGCGGGGGCGAGCTCGCGCCCCATCTCGGTGAGCGCGTACTCCACGCGCACGGGCCGCCCGGGCCGCACGGTGCGACAGACGACGCCGCGGGCCTCGAGCTCCTTCATGCGCTCCGACAGCAGGCGGTCCGACAGCTCGGGCACGCACTCGGCGATCTCACCGAAGCGCAGGATCTCCCGATGGATGAGGACGCCGACGATCGCGCCGGTCCAGCGGCGCCCGATGAGCTCGACGGCCTCGTGGTAGTACGGACAGCAGGGCGGACGGCCGTCGCCCTCCGGTCCGCAGACGGGCGGGCCCGGCGTCGCGGCCTTCTGCCACGCCGACTGCCGCCCGTCCTCGGATACCGCCATGCGGCTTAGTGGATCCGGCCGGAAGTGGACGGGCCCACTAGGCTGCCCGCAGCGTCCGCGTGTCCTCGACGGACCCGTCGACCGGCACGTCGCCGGCGACGTTCACCATCGCGGTGAAGCGCTCGAGGGCGACGTACGCGATCGCCTCGAGGATCTGCTCGTCGGTCCAGCCGGCCTCGCGCGCCTCCTCGTGCAGGTGCATCGGCGGGCGGCCCGGGTTCTCGACGACGGCCTTGAGGTAGACGAGCAGCGCCGCGACGCGCTCATCGCGGGAGTCGAAGTCGCGGGCGAGGGCGACCTCGTCGAGCGCGAGGCCCGACTGGCGCGCCGTGCGGCTGTGCAGCGCGATGCCCGGCTGGGAGCCGTGGTACTCGGCTACGGCCAGCGAGATGCGCTCGAGCATCGGGACGTCGAGCTCGCCGCGCCGCAGCTCGGAGCGGAAGCGCGCGTAGCCGCGCAGGGCGGCCGGCGAGCCGGCGAGCGCGCCGAGGAAGTTCGGGAGCTGCCCACCCGTCGCGAGGGCGCCGCGCAGGACGGGGACCGAGCCCTCGGGCGCGGTGAGGTCGTCGTGGATCTGGAATCTACTCATCGGTGTCTTCATGGGGGTGGCCTTCTGGTATGGCGATGGAATGGCGCTTCGATGCGCCGGTGCTTTACTCGTAGCTCGTTGCTTACGCGATGTAAGTGTAGGCCGGGGACGACACTCACACAAGTCCCTGCTGCCAGTACTACGCGCGCCGGGCGCCGATCGGCTCACCGCATCCGCGGGATCTCAGGATGCCCGCGGATCGGCCTCGCCAATCAACCGGCCGGCGCCGTGCGCCGGCGCGGCGCGAACGTGCCGACTAGGTGGGCGAGGACGTCGACAGGGCGACGAGGATCAGCACGAGGCCCATGAGCAGCGCCCACATCGCGAGCTTGTCCGGGCGCGGGCCCACGCGCTCGATGGCGCGCCGCGGCGGGCGGCGGGTGCGATCGAGCTCGACCGACCGCGGGACCGCGGGCGCCGGGACGGTGCGGCCGCGGATCTCGACGGTACGGCGGCCGGGCAGCCCGACGGCCTCGCCATAGCCGCCGCGGCGGGGGACCGGCGAGGAGGCGTCTGCACGGCGCGGAGCGGGACCGTCGGCGTGGGCGCGCAGACGGGGCGCCGGTGACGGGTCGAGCTCGAAGCGGCGCACGGGTGCCACCTCGGTGTCGACCTGCCGGCGCTCACGGCTCTCGCGGCGCGCGGCGAGATCGGCCTGGTCGGCGCGGCGGCGCGCCTCGTCGGTGCGTTCCGCGGCATCGCGAAGGTGCTGGACGTCTGCCCACCAGGCGCTGGTCCCCGTCTGTGACATGCGTATCTGGTCCTCTTTCTCTGGAGGCCTACGGGGTTAGCTGACGGGCTCGCGCTGAAAGAGTGCTGCGCTACATCCGGAAACCGGACGATTCGCCCCTGCGTTTGGGTCCCCCGCTCCCAAGACCCTGCGGTCCCGGAACTCGGCGTTCTGACGGCGCCATCGTAACACCGATCGATTTCCCTGCATATGTGCAGTGTTATGGAGAGTGCGGACGGAATCCGCGCAGTTTGCGGGATCGTCGCGACCGAGATGGCGATCGGTGAGATCGAGGCTCAGCGGCCGGCGACGTCTTCGACGTACTTCGCGACGTCTCTGGCGTCCTGGCCGTCGAGCAGCAGGGCCGGCATCTGGCCCGTCCCCCGCGCGCGGCCGTTCTTCAGGGCGTCGAGCGTCAGCCCCGACGTCGGCGCCAGGATGTCGAGGTCGGGACCGACCTTGCCGACGGCATTGGCGTCCTTGAGCGTGTGACAGGTCGCGCACTTCGCGTTGAAGAGCTTGCGCCCGTCGGCCTGCGCGGTCGAGAGCTTCTCGCCGCCGGGCCCCGCTTTCGCCTGATCGCCGAGCAGCACGACCGCCGGTACGGCGAGGCCGAAGAGCGCGATGACGCCCGCGACCACGAACTCGGCCACGTGCAGCGGTCGGCGCCGGCCACGCTCCAACGTGTCGCGCACGCCGCGCGGACCACCGCGCATCGCCACGAGGACGACGCCCAGTCCGAGCGAGAGGAAGAAGCCGAGGAAGAGCGCTGCTGCCATGCGGCGCGCAATCTACTTCACAGCGTGGTCGGGCGGCCTCACGAGCGGCCTCACCGCCTGCGCCCGGACCCGAAGTTCATGACCGGCGGGGCGACGGCGCGGAAGTCGTCGGTGCCCGTCGCGGCGAGCTCCTGCGCCTGCGCCTGGCGTGCGAGCTCGATCGCGTCGAGGAGATCGAAGTCCTTGACCTGCGCCTGCATCGCCCCGCCGACGTGCAGCGGCGTGATGCTCCGCGCGACGACGTTGATCGCCCCGCCCGCCGCCGGATGACGCTCGAGCCGGCCCTCGATGACGATCAGCGGCTCGGTGCGCACCGTCAGGCGATCGCGCTCGTAGATCCGCGGCGAGACGATGACGTTGATCGTGCCGTGCTCGTCCTCGAGCAGCATGAACGTGATCCCCTTCGCCGTCCCCGGCCGCTGGCGGGCGACGACGAGCCCGCCGATCCGCACGGCCGCGCCGTGCGGCAGCCGCGCGAGCGCGCCGACGTCGACCGCGCCCTCCTCGCGCAGGCGCTCGCGCAGGAGCGCCAGCGGATGGCCGGTCGCCGTCAGCCCCGTCGTCGCGTAGTCGGCGATCATCGCGTCCCAGGGCGTCAGGGCCTCGAGCGCCGGCGCCGCGGGCAGGTCGAGCGCGAGCGCGAGCTGGGTCCCCGCGGCGACCCTCTGCCCCGGCGCCGTCACCCCGAGCTGCCACAGTGCGACGCGGCGATCGCCGCCGGCGAGCACGTCGCAGGCGCCCGACCAGGCGAGGCGCTCGAGCGCGGCGCGGCCGCTGCCGGCGCGCGACGCGAGGTCCTCGAGCGAGCGAAACGGCCCGCCCGCCGCGCGCGCGGCGACGAGCGCCTCGACCTCGTCGGCGCGCACGCCGAGGACGTAGCCGAGCCCGACCTGGACCGCGCCCTCGGCCGTCACCGTGCAGCCGACGTCGCTCGCGTTGACCTCGGGCGGGAAGACGGGGATGCCGCGGCGCTGGGCCTCGTGGACAAGCGCGTCGGGCGGATAGAAGCCCATGGGCTGCTCGTCGAGCAGCGCGCAGAGGAACTCCGGGCCGTAGTGCACGCGCAGCCAGGTCGACTGGTAGGCGAGCAGGCCGAAGGCGGCGCCGTGCGCCTTGGGGAAGCCGAAGCCCGAGAAGCCCGAGACCATCGTGAAGACCTGCTCGGCGAGCGCCTCGGTCACCTCGGGATGCTTCGCCATCGCGCCCTCGACGAAGCGCCGGTGGTGGGCCTCGATCGCCTCCGCCGAGCGCTTGCGGCTCATCGCCCGGCGCAGGCCCTCGGCCTCCCCCACGCTGAAGCCCGCGAAGGCCTGCGCGACCTCCAGCACCTGGTCCTGGAAGATGATCGTCCCGAGCGTGTCGCGCAACGGCGGCTCGAGCGACGGGTGCAGGTAGGGCACCTGGAAGTCGGGGTCCACGCGCAGCCGCTGGCGGCGCTCGATGTACGGGTTGACCGCGCCGCCGACGATCGGCCCCGGGCGCACGATCGCCACCTGGATCGTGATCTCGTCGAGGTTCTTCGGGCGCGTGCGCTTCAGCGACCCCATCTGCGCGCGCGACTCGATCTGGAAGACGCCGGTCGTGTCGGCGTTCTGGATGCACTCGTACGTCGCGGGGTCGTCGAACGGGATCCGGCTGAGGTCGATGCGCTCGTGACGCCGCGCGGCGATGTGCTCGACGCAGCGCTCGACGGCGCTGAGCATCCCGAGGCCGAGCAGGTCGATCTTCAGGAAGCCCGCGTCGGCGCAGGAGTCCTTGTCCCACTGTGCGAGCTGGCGGCCCTCCATCGCGGCGGGGACGAGCGGGACGCAGTCGACGAGCGGCCGGGTCGCGACGATCATCCCGCCGGAGTGCTGGGAGAGGTGGCGCGGCAGGCCGTAGGCCTCGTCGGCCAGGCGCGCGAGCCAGGCCCAGCGGCCGGTGCGCCGGTCCGGGCCCAGCGAGCTGTCGATGTCGCGGTCGACGTCGCGCGAGGACCAGCCCTCGCTGCCGCGCGCGACGCGCTCGATCTCGCCCGGCGGCAGGCCGAGCGCCTTGCCGAGTTCGCGGATCGCCCCCCGCGCGCGGTATGTCGGGAAGGCGGCGACGAGCGCCGAGCGCTCGCGGCCGTAGCGCTCGTGCACACGCGGGATGAGCTCGGCGCGGATGTCCCTGGGGAAGTCGAGGTCGATGTCCGGCAGCGCGGTGAGCTCCTCGTTGAGGAAGCGCCCGAGCAGGAGCTTGTTGGCGATCGGGTCGACGTGGCTCAGGCCGGTGAGGTGGCAGACGATCGAGGAGACGCTCGAGCCGCGCCCGCGCCCGGGCGGCAGCAGCGCCCGGGCGCTGTCCGGCCCCCGGACCTCGACGGCGATGTCGCGCGCGAGCTCGAGCAGGTCGCGGTGCAGGAGGAAGAAGCCCGCGAGGCCGAGCTCGGCGATGACGCGCAGCTCCTCCTCGAGGCGCGCCGTCGCCTCGGCGCGGTGGACGCTGCCGTGCGGATAGCGCTCGTCGAAGCGCGCCTGGCAGACCTCCGCGAGCTTGCGGCCGGCCGTCGCGTCCTCGGCGCCGGGGTAGCGGTAGCCGAGGTCGCTCGTGAGGTCGAAGGTCAGCGTCTGCGCGAGCCGGACGGACTCGGCGGCCGCCTCGGGATGGTCGGTGAAGCGGGCCGCCATCGCCTGCGGCGTCGTGAGCACGTGCGCGTGGTTGCCCCGCCGCAGCGGCTCGGAGGCGTCGAGCGTCGTGTGCTCGCGGATCGCGACGAAGGCGTCCTGCAGCCGCGCGCGCTCGGGCGAGTGGGCGTGGACGTTGCCGGTGGCGACCGTGGGAATCTGCAGCCGCGCGGCGAGCCCCGCCAGCCCGCGGTTCAGCGCCCGGTCGTGGCGCGCGAGCGGCCGCTGGAGCTCGACGCGGAAGCCGTCGCGGCCGAAGGTCCCCAGCAGCCGGCGCATCGTCGGCTCGTCGCGCACGCCGTTGCGCGCGCAGCCGCTGAGGCAGACGAGCCCCTCGTGATGGGCCTCGACGTCGTCGAGGCTCGCCGCGGGCTCCGTGCGATCGCGCTGGGCCCCCTCGCGGGTGTGGGCGTGCGCGCGCGTGAGCAGCCGGCAGAGGTTGCGCCAGCCGGCCTGGTCGCGGACGAGCAGCGTGAGATGGCGGCCGTCGTCGAGCGTGACCTCCGCCCCGTAAATCGCCCGCAGCCCGAGCGCCTTCGCCGCCTGCGCGAACTCCATCGATCCCGACAGCGAGTCGTGGTCGGTCAGGGCGAGCGTCCCGTGGCCGCGGCTCAGCGCCGCCGCCACGAGCTCCCCGGGCTGCGAGGTGCCGTCCAGGAAGGAGTAGGCGGAGTGGCAGTGCAGCTCGACGTAGGGCGGCGGCGGCATACGAACGCATGTTCGCATGAGGGGCGGACGGTGGGCGCGGGCTGCGACTCGCCGGCCGGTGGTGCCGCCAACGCCGGCGAACGGCATCTCTGAAGGAAGGACGTTCGATCGCCTGGGCGACCCTCGGGGGTGTGCCGGAAAACGTCCATATGCGGGACGTTTTCCGGCACACCCCCCGCCAACGACCTCCCCGCCCCTCAGAGATGCAGTTCAACCCGCCACAAGCGCAGCAACGCCGCCACGCACGCCGGCCTTGCCTCACGCCCACTACCGAACCGCCAGCCCCAGCCGCCTCAGACGGCCTCGAGGCAATCCGTCCGTGCCTCCCACAGCCCGAACGGCGGCCGCCGCGCGGCCGCCAGCAGCCGCGCGCGGTCGACCGCATGCTCGTACTCCCCGCCGAACCTGATCCCGAGCGCCACCGAGCCGCCGATCGCGTTCGTCGAGCTGTCCAGCGCATACGTCCGGACGTCGACCGTCGCGTGGCCGCGCAGCGCCTCGCCGAGCCCGCGGATCGCCGCCCCGCTCGTGGGCGCGCGGCGAAAGGCCCGCCACGCGCCGGTGACAACCGGATCGCGCAGGTCGACGCGCGCGCCGAGCTCCCAGCGCCGCCCGCCGGTGCTCGTCTGCGTTCGCGGGTCGGCGGCCTGCACCACGGCGTCGGCGATCCCCTTGGGCAGCGTCGCCCCGCTCGTGGCCCTGCCGGTCGCCGACAGCGTCAGCTCGGCGGGGCGCCCGTGCCGGTCGAGCGTCAGTCCGAGCACGGCCTGTCCGTCGAGCACGCCCGCGCCCCCGCCGATCAGCACCGACACGATTCCCGTTCCCGAGGCGCCGGCCCCCAGGGAGACCGTGACCTGCCCGTTGCGGCGGTCGCGACGGGCGCCGAGGATCGCGCTCGTCAGACCGTCGAGCTGCCCGCCGGGCCCGCCCGCGCTCTTGCCGGAGACGCGCCCGAACGCGCGCACGCCACCCTCGGCGAAGACCTCGCTCGCCCGCGGGCCGTCGCCGCGCAGGTGCGCCGCCAGCAGCGCGTCGGCCGCGCGCTCGTCGCGCGCGTAGAAGACCTCGCCGTGCCCGAGGACGCCCCCGATGCCGCCTCGCGCCTCGCGCTCGACGGAGATCTTGTGCCCACCGAGGTCGACGTCGACCCGTCCGCCGACGCCACCCTCGACTCCGCCGCCGTCGCGGACCGCGAGCGTCAGCCGGATCGTCCCGTCGGACAGGCGCTCACGCAGGACGTAGCGGTCGTCGCCGAGCCGGACGATGCCGAGGTCGACCGCACCGTGCTGGGCATCGCGCGTGCTCGCGACGGTGCAGGGCCTGCGCGGCGCGATCGGGCAGTCGCCGCCGACGACGAGGCACAGCGCGCGCCCGAGCTGGCCGACGACGGCGTTCACGACGCCCGGCGCGGCGGCCGTCGCGACGCCCGCGCCGACGGCCAGCAGCAGCGCGGCCAGCGCGATGATCGCGACGTAGTCGGTCGTCGCCTGGCCGCGCTCGGAGCGCAGGGATCGCATGCCGCCGAGGCTGGCGAACCGCGCGTCACAGAACACCACGAACTCGCGACGATTCGCGCGCCGACCCGTGTCAGCGCTGGCTGTACCAGCGGCCCTCCCCCAGCTCGCGGAAGACGACGACGTTGCGCCCGCAGGTCGTGACGACCTCCCAGTAGCGCCGCCGCAGCGGCCGGTCGGTCCACCAGCGGTCCTCGACGAGCCAGGACTCGCGGACGGCGTCGACGGTCCGCCCGCCGACGACGAGCGGCATGCCGACGGCGTCCGCGCGGACCGCCACCGGCCGCGGCTCGCCGATCCTCCGCGGGCCCGGGCTCATGACCTCACGGGTCCATCGGCGTGAGCACCACCCGGCGCTCGGGCACGCGCGAGTCGGGGTCGATCTCCAGGACGCGCAGCGCCGCGTTGGGCCCGGCGGCGGCGCGGGCCTGGCGGACGGCCTCGCGCAGGCGCTCGTCGCGAGCGGCGGCGCCGTCGTCGAACAGCGCGCGCACCTCGGGCGCGGGCGGGCCGAAGCCCTCGACCGTCAGCAGGAGCGTCTCCGCCGGCGCGGGCAGCAGCGCGAGGCGCCCGCCGAGCGCGAGGCGCATCCGCTCGGGATCGGCGAGCGCCTCACGGAAGACGACGCGCTCGCGCCAGGTCCCGCCCTCGACGAGCCGCGCCGCCAGGACGACCGCGCGCAGCGTGCGCCCGCGCCGCTCGCTGCGCGCGAGCAGGCGGTCGATGAGCAGCCCCAGCGCGCGGCCGAGCTGCTCTCCCGAGCCGGCCTCGGGCAGCTCGAGCGACTCGCGCAGCAGCTCGCCCGGCCGGCGCGCGCGCAGCGGGGTGTCGCGCCCGCGAGCGAGGTCGTGGGCGAGCAGGCCCGGCCGCCCGAAGCGATCGGCGACCGCGTCGCGCGACAGCGCGGCGAGCGCGCCGAGCGTCGTGATCCCGAGGCGCTCGAGCGGCTCGACGAGCGCGGCGGACTCGGCGCGGCGGCGCAGGAGCTCCACCGGCCGCGCCGCGAGCTCGGCCGCGCCGGCGACCCGCCCCGGGCGCCGGACGCGCGCGCCGTGGGCGGCGACCATCGCGCAGAAGCGCGTCGGCCCCTGCCCGACCCGCGCGCCGGCCAGCACGCGGCGCAGGCGCTCGTCGGTCCCCTGGGCGGCGAGGTGGCCGTCGGCGAGCAGCTGCACGAGCCGGCCGGCATGCAGCCGCTGCAGCCCGCTCGCGTCGAAGCAGGCCTCGCCCGGGCGCAGCGACTCGACCGCCGCGCCGAGCCCCTCCAGGCGCCCCAGCGCGCGCTCCCAGGCCTCGGCGACGCCCATCGGATCGGGCGGCACGAGCGCGAGCCCCGGGCAGCGCGACAGCGCCTCCCCCATGCGCATCCCGGCGTGGATGCCGAACGCCTCGGCCGCCCGCGAGACCTCGCCGACGAAGAGCTCGCGCCCGAGTTCCGGCGCGAGCGCGGCGGGCTGCTTCAGCAGCCCCGCGCGGCCGCCGGCGGCGACGACGAGCTCGAATCTGTCCAGCAGGACGCATACGATCATCTACGAACACATGTTCGCATCGACGACACCTATACGCAAGCGCTGGATTGTCGTCGGGCGCGCTCGTAAGCTCTGGCATCGCGATGCGCGGCCCCTCGATGTTCGACAGCCGGACGAAAGCCCGCTCGCTGGCCTTCCTCTTCGCGGCAGGCGCGCTCGTCAGCGTGCTCACGATCGTCCTTCCGCAGGGGCAGAAGACGATGCCCGCCGTCGTCATCGCGACCGCCGCGTCGTCGCTCCTGCTCGCGCTCGGCTTCCTGCGCTGGGCAAGCCAGATCACCGAGCACGCCCTGCACGCGGCGCTGGCGCTCGCGACGGTGATCCTGAGCCTCGTCATCCATTACACGCACCAGACCGGGCTCTATCCGCTCATCTACATGTGGCCCGCGCTGTACGCGTTCTTCTTCTTCTCGACGTCCAAGGCGCTCGCGCACCTCGGCTTCATCGGCATCGCCTACGGGACCGTCCTCTACATCGACCACTCGATGGACACGACCGTCCGGCTCGTGCTCGTCATCGGGACGCCGCTCGTCGTCGGGCTGCTCGTCTCGCGCCTCCTGGGCCTCGTCCGGTCGGGCATCGAGCGCAGCGCGCGCCAGGAGCGGGCGCTGCGCAGCAGCGAGCGGCGCACGCGGCTCATCGTCGACAGCGCCCGCGACGGCTTCATCTCGACCGACGCCGACGGCCGCGTCCTCGACGTCAACGCCGCGGCCGAGCAGCTGCTCGGCCGCCCCCGGGCGGACGTGCTCGGCCGGCCGTTCCAGGACCTCGGCATCCCGGAGGAGGTCCACGCGAAGTTCGACGAGCGCCGGCGCGCCCTGCTGGAGGGCGCCGCCGAGGAGGGCATGCGCCACCTCGCGCTGCGCGTGACGATCGACCGCCCGGACGGGACGCGACTGCGCGGCGAGACGATGATCTGGGTCGTCGAGCGCGACGGCGAGTGGATGTTCAACGCCCGCCTGACGGACATCGGCGACCGCCTCCGCGACGAGGAGGAGCGCGAGCGGCGCGTGGTCGCCGAGGCCGAGCGCGCCGAGGCCGAGCGGGCGACGCTCACGATCGGGCGCCTGCAGGCCGTCGCCGACGCCGCGCTGACGCACCGCGACCTCGACGCGCTGCTGCCGGCGATCCTCGCGCGCACCCGCGACGTCATGGACGCCGAGGCGGCGGCGCTCCTGCTCCTCCAGGAGGACGGCACGCTGTCGCTCGTGACGTCCGACCCCGTGGCCGACCAGGACCGGCCCGACCGCGTACCGGCCGACGCAGGCGTCGCGGGGCGCGTCCTGCGCACGCGCGCGCCCGTACTGCTCGACGACCCGCCGCCCGAGGACCTCGCCGACCCGTCGATCCTCGCGGCGGGCATCACTTCGATGATCGGCGTGCCGCTCATCGCCCACGACGAGATCATCGGCGTCATCGAGATCGGCGCGCGCAAGCCGCGGCGGCTCGGGCCCGAGGACATCGACCTCCTGCGCCTCACGGCCGACCGCGTGGCGCTGGCCGTCGACCATGCGCGCGCGTTCGGGCGCGAGCACCGGATCGCCGAGACGCTGCAGCGCAGCCTCCTGCCGCAGACGCTCCCGTCGCTGCCGGGCATCGCGCTCGGCGCCCGCTACCTGCCCGCCGCCTCGGAGGCCGAGGTCGGCGGCGACTGGTACGACGCGATCGCGCTGACCGGCGGGCGCGCGCTGCTCGTCCTCGGCGACGTGTCGGGCAAGGGCCTTGCGGCGGCGTCGACGCTCGGCGCGCTGCGCAGCGCGATCCGCGCCTACGCGCTGGAGGGGCACGGCCCGGCGCAGATCGCCGAGCGCCTGAACGAGTTCGTCCTCGCGGATCCCGGCCGCGAGCACATGGCGACGCTCGTGCTCGCGATGTTCGACCCCGTCGGCGGCGAGCTCACGTGGGTCAACTGCGGGCATCCGTCGCCGGTCATCCTGTCGCCGGACGGCGAAGCGACGCTGCTCGAGGGCGGGCGCTCGGTGCCGCTCGGCGTGCTCCCGTTCCCCGGCTACGCCGTCGCCACGACGACGCTCGAGCCGGGCGGCGCACTCGTCCTGTACACCGACGGCCTCATCGAGCGCCGGGGCGAGCACCTCGACGACGGCATGGCGCTGCTGCTGCGGGCGGCCGCGCACGGGGCGCTGGACCCCGACGCGCTGTGCGACCGGATGCTCGCCGCAGCCGCGCCGGCCGGCGCCACGAGCGACGACATCGCGCTGCTCGCGCTCTCGCACGTGCCGCTCGGGGCGCGGCTGGCGCTCGACATGCCGAGCGAGCCGAGCGCGCTGCGTTCGCTGCGCGCGCTCCTGCGCCGCTGGCTCGCCCAGGCGGACGCGGCCGACGTCGACATCCACGCGATCGTCATGGCCTGCAGCGAGGCCTGCACGAACGCGATCGAGCATGCCGGAGCGGGCCCCGACGAGACGATCGCCTTCGAGGCCGTGCTGCATGACGGCGAGGTCGACATCACGGTGCGCGACCGCGGCCATTGGCGCGACCAGCGCCCGCCGACCGACCAGGGCCGCGGGCTGGACCTCATCGACGCCCTCATGGACGACGTCGCGCTCGAGACGAGCCCCGACGGCACCGTGATCCGGCTGCGCCGGCGGCTCAGCGAGCCGGTCCGCGCATGAACCCGCCCGCGACGCTCGCGACAGAGCGCCATGGAGACAACGTCGTCGTGAGCGTCACGGGCGAGCTCGACGTCTTCAACGCCGCGTCGATCGCGGCCGAGATCGAGGCCGCGGTGCCCAGCGAGGTCCACGGCGCGGTGCTCGACCTCACCGGCGTCGGCTTCCTGGACTCGACGGCGATCCGCAAGCTCTTCGCGCTGACGAGCCGGCTGCGCGAGCGCCGCCAGCGCGTGCTGATCGTGACGCCTGGCGGCAGCATCGTCCTGCGCACGCTCGAGCTCGTCGAGTTCGCGCGCGCCGCGCCGCTGCACGTCTCGCTCGAGGCCGCGCTCGCCGAGCTCGGCCCGCGCGACCCGCGGCCGCCTGCGCCTGAGACCCGGACGGCCTCATAGAAAAGCCCCGCGTTTGCGGGGCTTTTCCGTAGCAGACCGATAAGCCGGATTCTGTCGTTGAGCAACCATCCATCTGAGCGGCCGACCTGGACCTCGGCGGGCAGCCTGCAAACGGTCCTGCTTGGCCTTGCATCGGGTGGGGTTTGCCTGGCCGCCGTGTCGCCACGGCGCCGGTGCGCTCTTACCGCACCTTTTCACCCTTGCCTGTGCGCGACGCACGTGCTGTCGCGCCATCGGCGGTGTGTTTCTGTGGCACTTTCCCGCAGGTTTCCCCGGGTCGGGTTCCCGACCACCCTGCCCTGTGATGTCCGGACTTTCCTCGAAGGGCGAGCCTCCGCGGCTGCTTGGCCTGCAGGACCAGACTAGACGAACCGACGACCCGGTTGAAGGCGCGCCCAGATAGGGTCCGCGCATGGTGGAAGGCCAAGTCCTGGGCCGCCGCGTCGCCGCGGCGGTCATCGATGCACTCGTCGTGCTCGTCCTGCTCGTCGTCGTCGCCAAGACGCTCGGCGACGAGGGCGCGGCGAAGCGGTCGATCTGGGCCGAGACGGAGGGCAGCCCGCGGGCGGTGTTCATCCTCCTGACGTTCGCGTACTTCTTCGCGACCGAGCTCGTCTGGGGCCAGACGATCGGCAAGCGCGTCATGAAGCTCCGCGTCGTGCGCCTCGACGGCGGCAGGCTCGGCGCCGGCCCGGCGGCAATCCGCAACATCGTGCGGTTCGTCGACGCCTTCCCGGTGCTCTACATCGTCGGCGCGATCGCGCTGTTCACCATCGGCAACAAGACCGCGCGGCTCGGCGACCTCGCCGCCAAGACGAAGGTCGTCCCCGACGACACGCCCCCGCCGCCGCCGCCCGAGCAGCGCGACCGGCCCGACGACGACGACGTCCTCGCGCAGGTCCTCGGGCGCTGAACGAGTGGTTCCTCCGGTAAGTCGTCGTGCGCTTGGGCGGTCGCTGGCGCCGGCTGGCAAGGACGCAGTGAGGGAGTGGCCCTCCAGGGCCATGACCGAGCGAGGACACCGCCAGGCGGTGATCAGCGACCGATCCAAGCGTGCAAGGACTTGCCGGAGGGACCACTAGGTCAGGCCGGTGCGGCAGTCACGGCAGCGGCCGCCAACCGCGGACGGCCCGGATCCGTAGCGGGGCTCCATCGCCCCGTCGCAGACCGGGCACGTCGCGGTGCGGTGCGCGCTCAGGTCCTCCCAGGCGCCGGAGAGAAGATCCTCCAGCGTCCGGCCCTCGCGCGCCACGTCGGTGAAGGACGGGTTCGGGCGCTCCAGCGGGGCGATCGCCATCACGGCACGCTCCGGAACACCCCGACGACACGCCCCAGCACGCGCACGTCGCGCGAGCGGATCGGCTCCATCGTCGCGTTCTCGGGCTGCAGGCGGATGTGGTCGGACTCGCGGAAGAAGCGCTTGACAGTCGCCTCCTCGCCGACGAGGGCCACGACGATCTCGCCGTCTGCCGCCGTCTCCTGTGGGCGGACGACGACGTAGTCGTCGGGCAGGATGCCGGCGTCGATCATCGACTCGCCGCGCACACGCAGCACGTACTCGCCCTCCTCGCCGCCAGCGAGCGCGGGCACCGATACGTACTCCTCGATGTTCTCCTCGGCGAGGACCGGCGCGCCGGCTGCCACCTGCCCGATGAGCGGCAGCCCGTCGGGCCGGACGATCGACTTGACCTGCTCGACCGCGCGGTCGAGCAGTTCGATCGCGCGGGGCTTGGAGGGGTCGCGGCGCAGCAGGCCGAGCTTCTCGAGATTCGCGAGGTGCGCGTGCACGGTCGACGACGACGCGAGGCCGACGGCCTTGCCGATGTCGCGCACCGTCGGCGGGTAGCCGTACTTGCCGGAATGGTGCTTGATGAAGTCGAAGATCTCCTGCTGGCGCTTGGTCAGGTCCAGGTCCATCAGGCGGGCTCCTTGAAACGGAAGGTGGTAGGCGCGAAAGCGAACATCTGTTCGCACAAGCTAACGAGACCGGCGGACGGAAGCAAGCTGCCTATACTTCGGTCCCCGCGCGCCGGTGGCGGAATTGGTAGACGCGCAAGGTTGAGGGCCTTGTGGGGGGATTCCCCCGTGGAGGTTCGAGTCCTCTTCGGCGCATGGCAAAAGCCCCGCATCTGCGGGGCTTTTTGCTTTCTGGAATCGTTGTCGCGATGCTCGTTGTCACGCTCTTCACCGACCCCGCGTGCCCGTTCGCGTTCTCCGCCGAGCCGACCAGGCTGCGCCTGCGCTGGCACTACGGCGAGCAGCTGCGCTGGCGCCCGCGGATGATCGTTCTGACCGCCGAGCCCGGCGAGGCGGAGAAGCTCGCCGGGGGCGCGCCCGGGCTGCAGCGCCGCTTCGGCATGCCGATCGATCCCGCCCCCTACGCGCGCCCGGCGTCCTCCGAGCCGGCCTGCCGCGCCGTCGTCGCCGCCCGCCTGCACGCGCCCGACGACGAGGAGCGGTTGCTGCGGCGCCTGCGCGTCCGCGTCATGGCCGGCGGCCTGGTCGACGACCCGCAGCTCATCGGCGCCGCCGCACGCGAGGCCGGCATCGACCCCGCCGACCTGCGCCGCTGGTGCGCGGCACCCGCCGTCGAGGACGAGCTGCGGGCCGACTTCGTCGCGGCGCGAGCACCGTCCCCCGCCGCGCGCGCGCTCGACCACAAGCTCGGCGGTCCGGCGGAGCAGCGGCGCTACACGGCTCCGAGCTACGAGCTCGCGGCACCGGCACACGACTGCAAGGTCGCGATCCCGGGCTTCAACCCCGTCGAGGCCTACGAGGCGGCGATCGCGAACCTCGCGCCCGAGCTCGTCCGCCGACCGAAGCCCGCGTCGCTCCGCGAGCTGCTGGCCTGGGCCGGCGAGCCGCTGGCGACCGCCGAGGTCGCGGCGATCGCGCAGATCGAGATCGAGCAGGCACGCGCACGGCTGGGCCAGATCGCGCGGTCAATCCCGGCGGGAGCCGACTGCTACTGGGAGCTGTAGCGGTCAGGCCGCCAGGAGCTCGCGCGCGCCGCGCTGCAGCGTCGCGGCGATCGCGCCGTCGGCGAGACCGGCGCGGCGCAGCTCGCCGAACGTCTCGTAGCTCGTGAGGACCATGAGCAGCGGCAGGGCATCGTCCGCCGCCAGCCCGGGACGCAGCCAGCGGTCACGCTGCAGTCGCCCGGCGAGGCGCGTCATCTCGCCGCGCCGGTCGCGGCGCTGGCGGCCGACGAACTCGTGCGCCGCGGGATCGATCGCCGCGACGCCGTAGAGCTGGGCGAGGATCGGGTCCTCCGACGACCAGAAGCCGACGGCCCCGGCGATCGTCTCGTCGACCGCGGCGCCGGGCTCGGGAAGGTCGATGACCCGGCGGATCGTCACGAGGGCGGGGTTTGCGTCGAAGCGCTCGCAGATCCCGTCGATGAGCTCCAGCCGCGACCCGAAGTGCTGGTAGAGCGTCGCGCGCGAGATGCCCGCACGATCGGCGACCTGCTCGACCGTCGAGGCATGGAACGCGCCTTCGGCCATGAGCTCGGCGACGGCGTCGGTGATCTTGCGGCGCGTCGCGGCCGATCGCTCGGTGCGCCGCTCGCCGGGATAGGAGCGCGCTGGCATCGACAACCAGTCTAGACAGGACGTCTGACAGTTGCTAGCGTCCTCCTGGACACGCTGTCCAGACACACCGTCCACACCGCAGGAGGGCGACGCACAATGAGCGTGCAGCACACAGTCGCGATCGACACGACCCCGGTGGACGCCGCCACCGCCGCGACGTTCGAGCGAGCCGAGGCCTGGGCCTGGGCCGACATGTACGCCGCGGCGCCGGACGCCTTCGCGGCCGACGCGGGCGTCGGGTACGACGAGATCGACGGCGCCCTCGTCCTGCGCTGGGCCGCCACGGGCCGGCGCTACTTCAGCCGCGCGATCGGCCTCGGCGTCCAGCAGCCGGCCACGCCGGAGGGGATCGACCGCATCGTCGCGGGCTACGAGCGCGCGGGCATATCGATGTTCCTGCTCACCGCCCAGCAGCACTGCGAGCCCGCGGGCTACACCGGCTGGCTGCGCGAGCGCGGCCTGCAGCCCTTCGACGCGCACGACCGCGTCGTCCGCGGCGGCGAGCCCGCCCCGCCCGCGCGCGAAGGGGACGGCAACCGCACCTTCACCGTCGAGCGCGTCACCGGCGAGACCGCCGCCGAGTGGGACGCCTTCCTCCAGCGCGTCTACCGCCTGGACACCGGCCCCTGGCTGGCGCGGCTCGTCGACCGTCCCGGCTGGCATCAGTACGTCGCGCGCAAGGACGGCGAGGTCGTCGCAGCGCGCTGCATGGCCATCGGCCCCGACGGTCTCGCCTGGCTCGGCATGGACGGCCCGGTGCCCGGCGTCCACCATGACGACTACGCCCCCGACGCCGCGCTGTGCGACCACATCGTCCGCGACGGCCTCGCGCGCGGCGCGCGCGGCTTCGCCACCGACATCGAGGCGCCGTCGGAGGCGATGGACACGCCGGCCTACCGCTACTTCGGCGAGCTCGGCTTCAGCCGGCCCTACGCCCGCACCCACTACGCGCGGATCGTCTGATGCACGCCTCGATCTGGCATTTCAGCGGCGACCCCGACGAGCTGCTGCGCGCCTACGACGCGGTGAGCGCCGAGCTGCCGGCACCGGCCCTGCAGCTCTGCCTGCGCGCGCCCGGCGGCATCGTCCTCGTCGACACCTGCCCGTCGCGAGAGGTCTTCGAGGGCGTCGCGCGCAGCCCGCACTTCCGCGCGCTGCTGCACCGCCACGGCCTGCCGGATCCCGACCGCGTCGAGGGCCTCCCCGTCCACCGCGCGCACGTCGGCGCCGGAGCGGTCCGAGGTCAGCCGACGAGCGCGAGCGAGCGGTTCGTCGCCTCGAACTCCGATCCGACCTCGGCGAGGATCTCGAGCATCGCGGCGCACGCCGGCGAGACGTAGCCGCCGGCGAGCGTCGCGGCAACGACGTGGCGGCTGGGCGGGCGACCGTGCAATGGCCGGATGACGACGTCGTCGCGGACGGCGACGAGCGCGAGATCGGGGATCAGGCAGACGCCGACGCCCGCGGCGACGAAGCCCTGAATCGCCGTGTAGTCGTCGGACATGAACGCGACGCGCGGCTCGAAGCCCGCGCCCTGGCACGCGCGCTGGAGGATCATCCCGTCCGGGCAGCGGCCGGTCGTGCCCATGATCCACGACTCCTCGGCGAGGTCGGCGAGGCGGACACGGCTCTTCTGCGCAACGCGGTGGCCCGCCGGCAGCAGGACGTACATCGGATCGTCGAGCAGGTGGTGGCGCTCGATGAGCTTGTCGGCGATCGGCTCGAAGCCCGCCTCGACGGTGATCGCGATGTCGCACTCGCCGGTCTTGACGCAGTCCAGGCCCTCGTGCGGCTCGCGCGGCTCGAGCGTCACCTCGACGCCCGGGTGGCGCTCGCGGAAGCGCGCGATCGCGCGCGGCGCGATCGTCGCGCCGGCACTCGGGAACGACACGAGCCGCAGCCGCCCGCCGCGGACGCCGGCGATCGCCTCGAGCTCGGCCTCCGCGTCGGCGAGCCGGCAGAGGATGACGTCGGCGTGGCGCACGAGCGCGTGACCGGCCTCGGTCAGCCGGATGCCGCGCGCGTTGCGGTCGACGAGGACCGTCCCGGCCTCGCGTTCGAGGGCGGCGATCTGCTGGGAGACGGCCGACTGGGTGTAGGCGAGCGAGTCGGCGGCAGCGGAGAACGACCCGCGCGCGGCGACCTCTCGCAGGACGCGTAGGCGCTTGACGTCGAGCATTAGCGCAGCTTATCGCGAACACGCAGGAATGTCATTTGTGCTCATGGGCTCACGCTGGCAGTCTGGATCTCGTTCCAACAGCAAGCGCAAACCAGGAGCCACCATGATCCACTCGCCCACCATCGTCATCCGCCTCGCCACCACCGCCGACGCCGCGACGCTCGGCAACCTCGCCGAGCTCGACAGCCGCCACCCGCTCGCCGGGCCCGCGATGCTCGCCGAGATCGACGGGACCGTCCGCGCCGCGCTGGACCTCTCCGACGGCAGCGTCGCCGCGGACCCGTTCGTCCGCACCGCCGAGGTCGTCGAGATGCTGCGCCTGCGCGCCCGCCGCCTCGACGGGACACTGCCGCCCAGGCGCGTGCTCGTCCGCCTCCGTCATCCCAGGCGCGCGCTGTCCTCGTTGCGTGCGTAGCAGCGGGCGTCAGGCGAGCTCGTCGCGCAGCTTGCGCAACCCGCGGTAGACCCGGCCCTCGACGGTGCTCTCCGGCTCGTCGAGGGCCGCGGCGATCTCCTTCAGCGTGAGATCGGCGCCGAAGCGCAGCGCCAGGCACTCGCGCTCCTCGTCGCTCAATCCTGCGAGCGCGCGCATGACGTAGTCGCGATCGGCGACCGCGTCCAGGCCCGGATCGGACGACCCCGGCCCGTCGCCTGCGCCCACGCGCTCATAGGCGCGGGCCTCGGCCGCGCGCCGGCGGGCGTGGTCGCGCAGGCGGTTCAGCGCGATCGACAGCAGCCACGTGCGCTCGCTGCCACGCGCCCGGTCGAAGAGCCGGCGCGAGCGCAGCGCCGCCTCGAAGGTGTCGGCGAGGAGATCCTGGGCGAGGACGCGGTCGCCGGTCCGGTACGCGAGGAAGGCATACACCGCCTGCGCGTGCTCCGAGTAGACACGGTCGAAGTCGGCCCGGCGCATCGAGGTGCTGATCATCGCAGTCGGAAACCGGGGCGCTCGTGCGTATGGATGGGTGATGAACCACTCACACGACCTTCCGCCGGAGCTTCTCGAGACAGCCAGCACGCTCGAGCGCCTCCGGCCCAGCCTGACGGAACCCGAGCTCGCCGCGATCAAGCAGCGCGCCGCCGGCCCCGCGTCACGGCGGTCGACCAAGCAAGGAGGCTTTATGAGGTCCCGACTCGCAATCTTGGCCCTGCTCTGCACCGGCGCGCTGATGAGCAGCGGAGGCGCCGCCCTCGGCGTCTCGGCGCTCTCCACCGACCTGACCGCCAGCTCGGCGCAGTACGGCGCGCCCGGCGGGCAGTCCGTGTCCCCCGATTCGACCTCGCCGGGCGGCTCCGGCACCAGCGGGGTCCTCGGCACGCAGGCGCAGGCCGCGGCGCCGTCGGGCAATGGGGGCGCCGGCGGCAACAGTGGCGTGGCGGGCGCGCAGGCCGGCGCCGCCCCGAGCACGACCGCGGCCGCACAGGCCCCGCGGCAGGTATCGGCGTCGACCGCCGCAGAGCTGCCGTTCACCGGCTATGCCGCGATCCCGATGCTCTTCTTCGGGCTCGCACTGCTCGGCACCGGCCTCGTGCTGCGCCGCAGCTCGCGGCGCGCAGAGCAGCAGTAGGACAGCACTAGTTCTCGGGGAGGCGGGCCGTCAGCGCCCGCCTCTTCCATGCCCGGGGGTCGTCGGTCGCCAGCAGGCGCTGCGCGCGGAAGACGAGCGGCTCGAGCGGGTTCAGGCGCTGGGCGACCCGCAGCTCGGGGCGCGGATCGCGGCCCGCCGCCGCGCGGACGAGCGCGAGCCCGTAGTGCCCCTCCCAGTTGTCGGGGTCCTTGCGAACGGCATTCGTCAGGGCCCGGATCGCAAGGTCGGGCTGACCGACGCGCACGTCGCAGTAGCCGAGCAGGACGAACGGCTCGGGCCGCACGCCGAGCGCGGAGGCCGAGTCCAGCGCGCGATCGATCGTCGTCGCGCAGTCGCCTCGTGCGAACGCGCGGGCGCTGTCGCGCAGCGGCCCCTCGGAGAGGAAGATGCGCGCCGGGACGAGCGCGAGCACGAGGCAGCCGAGCGCCAGCACGATGCGGCCGAGCGGTGGCACGGCGCGGCCGGCCTGCGCGTCGGCCGGCGCGGCGAGCGCCAGTCCGCCGAGGGCGAACAGCCAGAACGTGATCGCCGGCATCTCCCAGTCCCAGTCGACGCCGGCGTGCAGCGCCCAGGCGACGCCCGCGCCGAGCAGCGCGGCGCCGACGACCCGGTCGGGCCCGCGCGAGCGCGCGGCGAAGCCACCGAGGACGAGCAGCAGCGCGGCGACGACGAACAGCAGGCCCACGACGCCGAGCTCGCCGAGGACCTCGACATAGAGCGAATGGGCGTCCTCGACGTGGTAGACCTCGCGACGGTCGCGGTCCCACTCGAGCGCGTACGTGCCCGCCCCGCGCCCGTGGATGGGCTCGGCCGAGAACGCGTCGAGCGCGACGCGCCACTGGTCGATACGCCCGTTGTTGCCGGGGTTCGTCAGCCGGTTGCGGATGTCGGCGCTCGTGGTGTGGCTGATCTGGTCGCCCTGGACGAAGCGGTCGTACTGGCGCTGCACCTTGTGCGGCGCGCCTGCCGCCAGCGCGATCACGAGCACCACCGCGGCGCAGGCCGCCGCGATGCCGGCGCGCACCGCGGGACGGCGTAGCGCGGCCGGCCCGCGCAGCGCGGTGAGGCGCCGGTCGACGGGCAGCAGCGCCGCGCGCGCGGCGCCGGCCAGCAGCGCGCAGACGACCACGACGAGCGCCACGTGATGGCCCTGTGCGGCAGCGGCGGCCGTCGTCGGGTCCTCCGACGCCAGGAGGTCGGCGCCGTAGGCCGACAGGCCTGCCACCGCGACGGCCGGCACGGCGACGAGCGCACCGGTCACCAGCGCGCGCGGGCGGCCGGCGACGAGCAGGACGAGCAGGCCGACCGCGCCGGCCGCGATCGAGCCGCGCGAGAACGTCAGCAGCAGCACGGGGCCGAGCACCGGCAGCGCGACGGCCGCGAGCACGCGGACGACGGGGTGCTCGCGGTCGTCGCAGGTCAGCGCGAACGCGACGACGATGCCGATCGCCGCGAGCAGGCCGAGCGCGTTCCAGTAGCCCAGCGGATAGCTCAGCCGGTCGACGGACACCTCCGGCTTGATCGCCCACACGTCCGGGGCCAGGCGGGTGACGAGCGCGCAGAGGCAGACGGCGAACGCTGCGACCGCCAGCCCGCGCAGCGCCCAGCGCAGCCGCCCCGGCGTGCGCCCCAGGGACCCGGCGACGACGAAGCCGAGGAGGTACAGCAGCGCGCGGTCGTACTCGACGAGCGCCCGGCCGGACGCCCCCGACCAGGTCCCCGACAGCAGCGCCCAGCCGGCGAACAGCGCGAGCGCGGCGGCGCCCGCGAGGAACCCGCCGCTCACCGCGCCCCACGCCCGCTCCCCGGCTGTCACCCGCACGACGAGCACGACCGCGAGGATGGTCGCGGCGAGCGCCACGGGCCCCGGGAGGAAGCCGCCCGAGGCGAACCCGAACCCGACCACGGCCGCCGCCGGGATCAGCGCGAGCAGCGCAGCGGCTGCCCGTGGGCCGCGGCCCCTCAGTCCCGGCCGCCCTGCACGCCGCTGGGCGGGCGCTCCACCGGTGGCGTCGCGGCCGTCGGCCGCGGCGCGTAGTAGGCGTGCCGCTCGCCGCCGCCGGAGTCCGTGACGACGAGCCCGAGCCGCACGGCGCCGAGATTCGCCAGCGACCGGTTCGCGCGGCGGGCCGCGTCCTTCGTCGTCTGGTTCAGGCGCGTGACGACGGCGACGCCCTCGACCATCCGGTCGAGCACCGTCGCGTCGTTGACCGTGCCGACGGGCGCCGTGTCGATGAGCACGATGTCGGCGAGCGAGCGCGCGACCTCGACGACGAGGTTCATCGCGGGGTCCGACAGCGCACGCTGCGGGTTGTCGGGGATCTTGCCGGCGGGCAGCAGCCCGATCGTGCCGCTCGCGCCGGCGCCGTTCTCCATCGGCTGCAGCGTGTTCGCGTCGAGCCAGATGAGCTCACGCTCGATCGACCCGCCCGCGAGCACGCCGGTGACGCCGCTCGAGACCGTGACGTCGGCGTAGCGGCCGAAGGCCGGGCGGCGCAGGTCGGCCTCGATGACGATGACGCTGAGACCGAGCTGGGCGTAGGCGCGCGCGACGCCGAGCGTCACGCTCGTCTTGCCGTCGCCCGGGCCGGGCGACGTGATCATGACGACCGAGCTGGAGCGCCCCGTCGTCGCGAGCTGGAGGTTCGCGGCGAGCAGCCCGTAGGCCTCGCGCTGGGCCGGATCGTCGAGATCGGCGCCGCGCCGCGCGGGCCGCGGGATCGCCGCGAGCACCGGGAGGTCGAAGAAGTCCTCGACCTCGCGCTCGTCCGTGAAGCGCCGGTCGACGAGGTTCAGCACGAGCGCCGCGCCGACGCCTAACACGAGGCCGAGCAGGAACCCGAGCGCGGCGCTGAGCAGCGGCCGCGGGCGCGACGCGCCCGCCGGGACGCTCGCCCGCCGCACGAGTTCGGCGCCACCGGTCTGCAATGCCGAGGCGATCTGCAGCTCGCGCTGGCGCGCCTGCAGATCACGGCCCTCGACCGTGCGGCGGTCCACGGGCGAGAGCGCGAGCAGCTGGCCCTGCGCCAGGTCCGCGGCCTGCTTGTAGCGCGCACGCGCCGAGTTCACGCGGAACTGCACGTAGGATTCGGCGAACCGGTTGGCGATCCTGGCCGCGAGGACCGGGTCGTGATCGCGCACGCGCAGGCGCACGATGTCGGAGGTGGGGTTCGTCTCGGTGTGCACCTGGGCGAGCAGGTCGTCGAGCGAGCGCCGCAGGCCGAGCGCGCGCTGCACGGCGCGCGCGGTGGGTCCGACCTTGATGAGCTCGACCTCGGTGTTGAGGTCGCGCTCGGGGTCGTTTGAGGCCGTGTTTCCTGACGGATCGAGCAACGCGTTGATCGGTTCCGCGCCGCGCAGCAGGAGCTGCGCCGTGGCGTCGTATTGCTTCGCGGAGCTCGCGCTCAGAACGAACGCGAGACCCGTCGCGAGGACGACGACAGCCACGACGAGTCGCCAGCGGCCGCGCACGGCGCGGATGGAGTCAAGAAGTTGGGGAGCGTCGGGATTCATGCGGTATGTCGCAAATCTCAGCGACAGGATGACACGCGGCGCAGCGGCTCAAGCTTGCGGGTTCCTGCGCCGATGTCTGCGTGGAGGGCGCTACGAAGCATGCCCTGTGCTGGCTTAGGTTGAGTTTGGGTAGACCGGCGCGCAAGCCAGGACGTGCGTGAAAGGACTCTCAGGCGTGAAAGGACTCATGAGCATCGACGTCGGGACAACGCTGGACCAAGAGCTGCGCGACATCGCGGCGGATACGCCCGCGTTCGAGCTCGCCGCGCCACTCGCCGCGCCCTCGCCCGGACGGGCGGCCGCCGCCTGGCCCGCGGCCAAGCGCATCGCTGACGTGCTGCTCGCCGTCGTCCTGCTCGCAGCGATCCTGCCGCTCGTGCTCATCATCGCGATCGCCATCCGTCTCGACACGCCGGGCCCGCTGTTCTTCCGCCAGGAGCGGCTTGGCCGCCATCGCCGGAAGTTCACGGTCCTGAAGTTCCGCACGATGCACGACGGCGTCTCGCCCGAGGCGCACCGTCTCTACATCGCGAAGCTCGCCGGCACCGACGGCGAGGCCGGCGAGGGCCTGAAGAAACTCACCGCAGACCCGCGCGTGACGCGCGTCGGAGCCTTCCTGCGACGTACGAGCCTCGACGAGCTGCCCCAGCTCATCAACGTCGTCCGCGGCGAGATGTCGATCGTCGGGCCGCGCCCGGCGCTCGCGTACGAGCTCGAGCACTACGAGCCCGGGCATTACGCGCGCTTCGACGTCCGCCCGGGCCTCACCGGCCTGTGGCAGGTGTCCGGGCGCAACGCCATCGGCTTCCTCGGGATGCTCGAGCTCGACGCGCAGTACGCCGAGACGACCAGCGCGCGCCTGGATGCGACGATCCTCGTTCGCACGCCCCTCGCGCTCCTGCGCGGCAATGCGGCCTGACGCCGGCAGCGCGGATCGCCCGGAGCGGGGCGTCGCGATCGTCGGCCTCGGCTACTGGGGCCCGAACCTCCTGCGCAACGCGTGGGCGACGGACGGCATGCGCGTCGTCGCGGCCTGCGACCAGGATCCCGCGAAGCTGGCGCCCGTCGCCCATCGCTACCCGACGGTCCGCACGACGCGTAGCTACGACGACGTGCTCGCGGCCGGCGACGTCGACGCGGTGATCATCGCCACCCCGGTCCGCACGCACTACGCGCTCGCCCGCGAGGCCCTGCTCGCCGGCAAGCACGTCTTCGTCGAGAAGCCGCTGGCGCAGACGAGCGCCGAGTGCCGCGAGCTCATGCGCCTCGCCGACGAGCGCTCGCTCGTCCTCATGCCGGGCCACACGTTCCTCTACTCGCCTCCGGCGCGGAAGGTCAAGGAGCTGCTCGACGGCGGCGAGCTCGGCGAGCTGTACTTCGGGACCTTCAGCCGCGTGAACCTCGGCATCCACCAGAGCGACGCGAGCGTCCTGCGCGACCTCGGCCCGCACGACTTCTCGATGCTCCTGCACTGGCTCGGCGAGCCGACGTTCGTGCGCGCGATCGGCCGCGACTCGGTCGGCTCCGGTCAGCTCGACGTCGCGTTCATCGACCTCGGGATGCCGAGCGGCGCGCTCATCCACATGGAGTTCTCCTGGCTGGCCCCGACGAAGCTGCGTCGCACGGTGCTCGTCGGCAGCGAGCGGATGATCGTCTACGAGGACACGAGCAGCGAGCAGGTCCGTGTCTACGATCGCGGCGTCGAGGTGCTGCAGCCGCAGAGCTTCGGCGAGCACCAGCTCTCCTACCGCTCGGGCGACATCCTCACCCCGCGCCTGGACGCCGACGAACCGCTCGGCCTCGAGCTGCAGGACTTCCTCGGCGCGATCGTCGAGGGCCGCGAGCCCCGCTCCAGCGCGAAGGTCGGCCTCGACGTCGTGCGCATCATCGAGGCCGCCGAGCAGTCGCTGGAGTACAACGCGTCACCGGTCGGGCTCTCCGAGGACGGCAGCGATTGCCGTCGCGGCGGCGACCGCCGCCGCAGCGAGGGCGGCATGCCGTCCGTCGCGCGACTCATGGCATCCGACGCCTCGTCGTGAGCCCCGACCCGCTCCCCCTGTTCGATCTCGCGCGTCGCTGGCCGGCCGAGCGCGACGCCGTGCTCGCGACCGTCGAGCGCATCGCGGCGACGGGCGCCTACAGCCTCGGGCCCGATCTCGCCGCGTTCGAGTCCGAGTTCGCGGCGTACTGCGAGACGGCGCACTGCGTCGGCGTCGCCAACGGCACCGTGGCGATCGAGCTCGCGCTGCGCGCCTGCGGCGCCGGGCCGGGCACGGAGGTCGTCACCGTCGCACACACGTTCGTCGCGACCGTCGAGGCGATCGCGGCGACGGGCGCGACGCCGGTCCTCGTCGACATCGACCCGGCCACGCGCTGCATGGATCCGGCGGCGCTCGCGGCGGCGCTCGGCCCCGACACCGTCGCCGTCGTCCCGGTGCATCTCTACGGTCGCCCGGCGGACATGGACACCATCCGCGCCGCCTGCGCGCCGCGCGGCATCGCGATCGTCGAGGACGCCGCGCAGGCCCACGGCGCGCTGCTGGACGGCCGCCGCACGGGCGCGCTCGGCAGCGCCGGATGCTTCTCCTTCTACCCGACGAAGAACCTCGGCGCGATGGGCGACGGCGGTGCCGTCGTGACCGACGACGCCGACGTCGCGGCGCAGGTGCGCTCGCTGCGCCACCACGGCTCGGCGCCCGACGACGCCAACGTCCACGAGCGCCACGGCGGGACCGAGCGCCTCGACAACCTCCAGGCCGCGCTCCTGCGCCTGCGTCTCGCGCACCTCGACGCCGACAACGCCGAGCGCCGGGCGCTTGCGGCGCGCTACCGCGACGGCCTCGCCGGGCTGTCGCTGACACTGCCGCCGCCGGACGCGCCGGGGATGACGTCGGTCCACCATCTCTTCGTCGTCGAGGTCGACCACCGCGACGTCGTGCGCGCGCGGCTGCGCGAGGCCGGCGTCGCCGCCGGCGTGCACTACCCGACGCCCGTGCACCTGCAGCCGGCCTGGCGGCACCTCGGCTACGGCCGCGGCGACCTGGCGCACTGCGAACGCGCCGCCGCCCGGGTGCTCTCGCTGCCCGTCTTCCCGGGCATGCGCCCGGACGAGGTCGACCGTGCGTGCGGCGCCCTCCGGAGCGCGTTGTTCGATCATGTCCTCGCCTGATGGCGCCCGCGCGATGCGCGAGATCAACCCGTCCGGCGATCCCCGCTGGGACGCCTACGTCGCCGCGCACGCCGACGGCGTCGTCTACCACGGCGCCGGCTGGCTGCGGGCGCTGCAGCGCGAGTACGGCCGCGCGCCCGTGGCGCTCGCGCTCGAGGGCGGCGACGGCGCGCTGCACGGCGTGCTCGCGCTCATGGCGACGAGCGGCCTGCCGCTCGGCCGCGGCGGCGAGCTCGCCGGCCGGCGCCTGGCGTCGCTGCCGCGCACCCCGGTCGCCGGGCCGCTGGCCGACGACCGCGACGGGCTGGCGCTGCTCGTGCGCGGCGCGCGCGAGCGCCTGGCCCCCGGCGCGCGCCTGCAGCTCAAGCTCGCCGAGCCGCGGCTGGACGGGGTCGACCCGCTGCTCGACGGCCGCCCCTGGCGGCTGTCATACAGCCGCGCGCTGCCCGGCCCCGGCGAGGAGCTGCGCTTCGGCGCGCGCCGCAATCACGTGCGCATCCGCTCCGCCGTCACGCGGGCGACGGACGATGGCGTCACCGTCCGCCGCGCCGAGCGGATCGGCGACGTCCGCGCCTGGTACCGGCTGTATCTCGCCACGATGCGCGAGCACCTGCTGCCGCCGCGGCCGTGGAGGTTCTTCGTCGCGCTGTGGGAGGAGCTGCGCCCGCGCGGGGAGATGCGGCTGCTGCTCGCCGAGCGCCGCGGCGAGCTGCTCGGCGGCTCGCTGCTGCTCATGTCCTCCTCGACGGTCTTCTACGCCTTCAACGGCAGCCGGCGCAGCGCGCTGGCGCTCAAGCCCAACGACGTCCTACAGTGGCGCGCGCTGCACGACGCGACGGCCGAGGGCTACGCGCGCTACGACCTCGGCGAGGTTGCCGACGGCAACGAGGGGCTCGCGCACTTCAAGCGCAAATGGGGCGCGGAGGCGACGCGCCTGCACCGCTACAGCTACCCGGCACTCGCTCGCGCCCCCGACCACGACGACGAAGACGGCGGCAACGGCGGAACCGCTGCCGCGGTCGCTCGCCGCGCGTGGCGCCGCGTGCCGCTCGGGGCGACCGCCCTCGCCGGCCGCGTCGTCTACCGGTACCTCTGATCCGATGCCCGTGGCGACGGCCATCCTCGACCCCTGCTGCGACGCCCGCTGGCTGCGCCTCGTCGAGCGCGCGCCGCAGACGACGATCTTCCACCACCCGCTGTGGCTCGGGCTCATCGGGCGCCACTACCGCTACCCGCTGGCCGCCGCCGCGCTGCTCGACGCCGCCGGCGAGGCCGTCGCGGGACTCCCGCTCGCGCTCGTGGCCAGTCGCCTGACGGGCCGCCGGCTCGTCGCGCTGCCGTTCTCCGACTCGTGCCCGCCGCTCGTCGCGCAGGACGCCCCCGGGGACGCCGCGCAGCGGCTCGCCGCGGCCGTCGAGGACCTGCGCCGCAGCCGCGCCATGCCGGTCGAGGTCCGCGGCGCCTTTCCCGCGCTCGCCGCGCCGGTCGAGCGCTTCCTCCAGCACCGCGTCGACCTGACGCCCGGCCTGGAGGAGGTCGAGCGCGCCTACACGTCGCAGGTGCGGCGCAACGTGCGCAAGGCCCGCCGCGAGGGCGTCGAGGTCCGCCGCCACGTGGACGCCGCGGCGCTCGACGAGTTCTACGCCCTGCACCTGCGAACGCGCCGGCGCCTCGGCGTGCCGACGCAGCCCAGGGCCTTCGTGCGCGGGCTCGGCGAGCTGCTGACCGGCGGGCACGGTTTCGTGTCGATCGCGCGCCTCGCCGGCCGCCCCGTCGCCGCCGCGCTGTTCCTGCACGCCGGCGGCACGCTGACCTACAAGTACGGCGCCTCGGACCCCGAGTTCCAGCAGGCGCGCCCGAACAACCTGCTCTTCGCCGACGCGATCGCGTGGGCCTGCGAACGGCGGCTGCGCGAACTCGATCTCGGGCGCACCGACCTCGGCCACGACGGCCTGGCGGCGTTCAAGCGCTCCTGGGGCGCCGCCGAGACGCCGCTGGCGCACACCTACGCCGGCGGACCCATACCCGAACCCGGCCCGTCGCTCGCCGAGCGCGTGCTCGCACCGGTCATCCGCCGCGGCCCCGCGCTCACCGGGCGCGTCATCGGGGAGGTGCTCTACCGCCATGCGGGCTGACCCTCGTCGCATCCTCGTCATCAGGCAGGCCTCGATCACGAACGACCCGCGCGTCCGCCGCGAGGTCGCCGCGCTGCTCGGCGCCGGCCACGAGGTCGACGTCATCAGCCTGCGCGCACCCGGCGAGCCGCGGCGCGAGCGCACCGGCGCGCTGACGGTCTACCGCCTGCCGGCGGGCCTGAAGACCGGCGGCTCCGCCGCGAGCTACGCGCTGGGCTACGGCGCGTTCCTCGTGCTCGCGGGGCTGCTGAGCGGCGCGCTGCACGCCCGCCGCCGCTACGCCCTGATCCAGGTGCACTCGCTGCCCGACGTCCTCGTCTTCGCCGCCGTGATCCCCAAGCTGCTCGGCGCGCGCGTCGTGCTCGACCTGCACGAGATGATGACCGAGTTCTTCGCGGCGAAGTTCGGCGCCGCCCCCGGCAGCCTGCCGTGGCGCGCCGTCGCCGCCGCCGAGCAGGCGAGCATCCGCTTCGCCGACTTCGCCTTCACCTGCACGAACGAGATGCGCGAGGCGTTCATCGCGCGCGGCGCCGATCCCGGCCGCCTCGGCGTCGTGCTCAACACGTCCGAGGAGGACGTCTTCGACGTCGAGCGCCACCCGCCGCGAGGCAGCGGCGGCGACGGCACGTTCGTCGTCCTCTGCCACGGCTCGGTCGAGCAGCGCTACGGGATCGACACGGCGATCGAGGCCGTCGCGCTGCTGCGCGACGAGCTTCCGGGGCTGCGCCTGCAGGTCATGGGCGCGGGCTCCTACGTCGAGGCGGCGCGCGCGCTCGCCGCCGAGCGCGGCGTGACCGACCGCGTGACGATCAACGGCCGCTGGGAGCCGCTGCACGTGCTGCTCGAGGCGATCGCCGCGTGCGACGCGGGCCTCGTCGCGATGAAGCGCGATGCGTTCCGCGACCTCACGCACTGCAACAAGATGTACGACCTCATCACGATGCGCCGCCCCGTGCTCATGTCGCGCACGCGCTCGGTGCAGGCCTACTTCGACGACCGCAGCTTCGCGTACTTCGACTCCGACGACCCGCGCGCGCTGGCCGATGCGATCGTGCGCCTGCAGGCCGACCCTGCGGCCCGCGCCGCGCTCGTCCGCCATGCCACGAAGGCGCTGGAGCCCTACCGCTGGCCGCGCCAGCGCGAGATCTATCGCGGCTACATCGAGCGCGTCCTGGGCGCGCCGGACGGACCGGACGAGCGCGCCGCCGACGAGCACTTCCTCCGCGAGCGCTACCAGAACGGGCACCGGCGATCGGCGGCCATGCGCGCCTACTACGCCGTCAAGCCGCTGCTGCCGCGCGGGCTGCAACTCGCCGCCCGGCGCCGCTACGCCAAGCTGCAGGCGCGCCGGCAGTTCCCGGCCTGGCCCGTCGAGCCGCTGCTCGTCGAGCGCCGCGACGCCGACCTGCGCCGGCGCCTCGCCGACGATCCGGACGGGCGCATCCCGCTCGTGAACTTCTGGCCCGGGGAGCGGCGCCACGCCGTCATCCTGACGCACGACGTCGAGGGCCCCGCCGGCGTCGCGAACATCGAGCGCGTCCGCGCCGTCGAGCGCCGCCACGGCTTCGTGTCGTCCTGGAACTTCGTCGCCGAGGACTACCCGATCCCCGACGGGCTGTTCGCGCGCCTGCGCGCCGACGGCTGCGAGATCGGGCTGCACGGCATCCGCCACGACGGCCGCCTGTTCTCCAGCCGGGCGCAGTTCGAGCGCAACCTGCCCGCCGTGCGCCGCTACCTCGCCGACTGGGGCGCGGTCGGCTTCCGCTCGCCGGCCACGCACCGCAACGCGGACTGGATCGCCGAGCTGCCGGTGCTCTACGACAGCTCGTTCCCGGACACCGACCCGTTCGAGCCCCAGTCGGGCGGCTGCTGCTCGATCCTGCCGTTTCGCCTCGGCGACGTCATCGAGCTGCCGATCACGCTCGTCCAGGACCACACCATGTGGGAGATCCTGCGCGAGCCGGGGATCGACCGCTGGGTCGTCAAGAGCGAGTGGATCATGCGCAACCACGGCCTCGTCAACGTCATCGTCCACCCGGACTACGTGCTCGACGAGCACCGCCTGGCGCTCTACGAGCGCTTCCTCGCGTTCCTCGCGGCGCAGCCCGGCGGCTGGCATGCGCTGCCACGCGACGTCGCGCGCTGGTGGCGCGAGCGCGAGCTGCTCGCGGTGGAGCCGGGGCCGGACCAGCGGCCGCGGCTGTCGGGCAGCAGTGCATACGACGCTTCAATCGCCTACGCGCACGAACGCGACGGGCGGATCGTCTTCGATACGGGGAGTCACCACGGATGAGAATCGCTCGCACAGTGTTCAACCACACCCTCAAGCCGCCGTACGTGGCGACGCGGGGCCTGGTCATCGACACGCTCGAGCGGCGCTCGGGGATCCGCACGGAGGCCAGCATCAGCCCCGAGGAGCTCGGGATCTCGCCCGACAACCAGGAGCGCTACAAGCCGTCCCAGTGGTCGGTGCTGCGCCGCACCCTGCCGTTCGAGGACGCCGGCGCCGACGACGTGTTCCTCGACTTCGGCTCGGGCATGGGCCGCATCGTCTACCAGGCGGCCGCGCGCTATCCGTTGCGCCGCGTCATCGGCGTCGAGCTGTCCGAGCGGCTGCACGCCGTCGCCGAGGAGAACATCGAGCGCACGCGCGACCGCCTGCGCTGCCGCGACGTTCACCTCGTCTGCACCGACGCGACGCAGTACGCGGTCCCCGACGACGTCACGATCATCTACATGGGCAACCCCTTCTCCGGCCCGATCTTCGCGGCGGTGCTCGACGAGATCGTCGCCTCCGTCCGGCGCAACCCGCGCCGGCTGACGCTGCTGTACTTCAACCCCGTCGAGGAGGCGCAGGTGCTTGCCGCGGGCTTCAGGTGCACGAAGGCGCTGCGCGGGATGCGCCCGGGCAGGGAGTGGTCGCGCTCGAACTCCACGCGCCGCTACGAGATCGGCCCTGACATCGCGCCACCGCTGAGCAACCGCGAGCATTGGGAGGGCATCGGCGGCGACTACACCTCCGAGTGGGACCCGCCCGCGCGCAACCGCCTCGGCGAGCTCGAGCTCGAGTTCATCGTCAGGAGCCTGCAGCGCGGCCCCGGCCACAGCGCGCTCGACGTCGGAGTGGGCAGCGGGCGCATCCTCGCGGGCCTGCTCGCGGGCATGCGCGAGACCGAGCTGTGGGGCATCGACCTCGCCCAGGCGATGGTCGACGCGACGGCCGCGCGCTTCGCCGCGGAGCCGCGCGTGCGCGAGCTGCGCGTCTGCGATCTCTCGCGCGAGCCGCTCCCGTATGCCCGGCAGTTCGACGGCATCTCGGCGATCCGGATGCTGAAGTACAACGACAACTGGCGCGAGATGGTCGGCAAGCTCGTCGCCCAGTTGTCCCCGGAAGGCGTCATCGTGTTCACGATGTCCAACGCGAACTCGCTCAACCGCATCTCGCGCCCGTACGCGATCGGCGGCGTCGACGCGACGCTGGCCGACATGCGCGAGCTGTGCACCGCGCTCGGGCTGACGATCATCGAGGAGCAGGGCTTCACGAAGATGCCGCACTTCATCTACAGCCGACTGCGCGCGCCGATCGCGACGCGATCGGTGCTCGCGCTCGACCGCCTGCTGTCGCGGGTCGTCGGCGGGCCGACGTTCGCGCGCGAGATCTTCGTCGCCGCCCGCCGGAGCTGAGTCATCGAGGAGCAGGTCCTACAGGAGGGCTTCGGCCGGCGCGTCGTCCGCGAGGACGGGGGCGCGACGGTGCGCAAGACGTTCCACGACGGGCCGCGGGCCGCGCGCGAGCACCTGGCGCGCGAGGAGTTCGCCCGGCTCGAGCGCTTCGCGGCCGCCCTCGCCGATGTGCCGGGGGTCAGCTGCCCGCGGCCGCTGGAGCTCCTCGCCGACCCACCCGGCCTGCGGATGGAGCACGCGCCCGGCACGAACGTCCTCGAGCTGCTCGGGGGCCGCCGCATCGACGCGCCGGCGGGCGAGCGGCTCGCGGCACCGATCGCCGCGGGGGTCGTCGCGTACGTCGGCGCGCTGGGCGAGCCGCTGCCGGACCTCAAGTTCGACAACCTCCTCTGGCACGGCCCGTCCGGCGAGCTGGCGTTCGTCGACCTCGGCGCCCCCCAGGACGCTGTCGCATCCGCGCCCGGCCTGTCGCCCTATGAGATCAGCGCCGGCGACCTGCTCGGATCCGTCGTCTTCCAGAGCGCGCGGCCGCGCCACGCACTGGAACGCCGCCGGCACGCGCGGTCCGCGGCCCTCGCGGTCGCCGTCGTGCGCGCGTTGCGTGCGGGCGGCGCCGGGCCGTTGCGCGACCGCGAGCTCGCCGCCGCCACGGCCACCGCCTACCGGCGCTGCGCGTTCGGCCGCAGCGCGCGGCGCAACGCCTGGTACGCCACCGCCGGCTACGCGCTCGGGCGGCGGATCGCGCTGGATTCGCTGACCGTCGGGCCGGTGCCGCGATGACCGTCGACGAGCAGGCGGGCAACTCGACGGCGGTCGCGGCGTGGACGATGGTCAGCCGCGTCACCGGCTTCGTGCGCATCGCGGTCATCGCCGCCGTGCTCGGGCCGACGTATCTCGGCAGCCTGTTTCTCGCGATCAACGCGCTCCCGCAGCTGGCGCTGCAGTTCCTCGCCGGTTCGCTCATCGGCAGCCTGCTCGTCCCGACGCTCACGCCGAGCATCGACCGCGACGACCGTGAGGGCACCGACGAGATCGCGGGCGGCTTCCTCGGGGCGGGGCTCGTCGCCTTCGCGGCCGCCGCCGTGGTGCTCATCGCCGCCGCGCCGCTCATCCTCGGGGTGCTGACGATCGGCGTCGCCGATCGCGGGGTCGCCTCCGACCAGCTGCGCACCGGCTGGCTGCTGATGGCGCTCACGATGCCGCAGCTGCCGCTGTACGCGACCGCGATCACCGGCGGCGCGGTGATGAACGCCCACGGGCGCTTCCGCCTCGCCGCGTTCGCGCCGGTGGCCGAGAACGCCGGCGTCATCGCGACGATGCTCGCCGTCGCGGTCGTCTACGGCACCGGATCGGACATCCGCTCGATCTCCGACGGCGAACTGCTGCTGCTCGGGCTGGGCTCGACAGGCGCCGTCGCGCTGCACGCCGCGACGATGCTGTGGGGCGCGCGACGTTCGGGTCCGAGGATGGCGCCCCGCCGCGGCTGGCGGATTCCCGCGGTGGCCCTGCTGCTGCGGCGGCTGCGCTCGTCCATCGGCCAGACCGGCCTCGGGGCGCTGCGCTTCTTCTCGATGCTGACCGTCGCCAACACCGTCCCGGGCGGGGTCGTCGCCTTCCAGCTGGCGCTGAACTTCCTCTACCTCCCCGTCCAGGTCGGGGCCCAGCCGATCACGGTGACGATCCTGCCGACGCTCGCGCGGCTGCACCACGCGGGCGACGAGCAGGGCTTCCGCGACGAGTGCACGCGCGCGATCACGCTCATCTGCTTCCTCACGCTCCCCGCCGCGGTGGCGTACCTCGTGCTCGCCGGTCCGCTCGCCGGCGCGATGGCGTTCGGGGCGATGTCGGGCACGACGGGCCCCGCCCTCGTCGCGGCCTGTCTGGCCGGGATCTCGCTGGCGGTCATCGGCGAATCGGCGTTCCAGCTCTTCACGAACGCCTCCTACGCCCGTGCCGACGCGCGCTCCCCGTTCGTCGCCACGGCGGCCGGAACCGCGATCACGCTGGCCTGCCTGCCGGTCGCGCTGGCGCTCGACGGCAGCTCGGCGCTCCTCGCGGTCGGTCTGGCGCAGTCCGCCGGGGCGGGCTTCAGCGCGCTGTACCTGCGGCGCAGGCTCGACGCCGGGCTGCCCCCGCCGCGCCACAGCGCGGTGCGCTCGGTGCTGCGCACGCTCGCGGCGTCGGTCGCGATGGCCGTCCCGGCGTACGCCGTCGCGCTCACGATCACGTCGATCGTCGACGGGCCGGTCGGGGCGGCCGCCGGCGTCCTGTCCGCCGCGACGCTCGGGATCGCGACGTTCGTCGCCCTGCAGCACCACTGGGACTCGCCGGAGCTGACCTTCTTCTCCGGCGGCCTGCGGCGCCTGCGCCGCAGGAGCGCATAGGTTCACCGCGTGCCGCCCGCGCTCCTGCATCGCCCGACGCGTCCGCGCACCTCGCTGATCGTCCCCGGAGTCGCGGCGGCCGCCGTGCTCGCGGGCACGCTGGCCGCCGTCGCGCCGCCGAAGCTCGCCCTCGCGACGGCCGTCGCGCTCGCGATCCTGCTTGCCGTCGCGCTGCACCCGCCCGCCGCCGCCTACCTCCTGCTCGCGACGACGCCGCTCGTCGCCGGCCTGGACCGCGGCGTCGTCGTGCCGCTGCTGCGCCCGCACGAGGCGCTGGCGGTGCTGGTCGCCGTCGGCCTGGTCGCGCACGTCGTGTTGCGCGCGGCCATCCGGGAGCCTGCCCGGCTGCGCGTGTCGTTCGGCCGCGTCGACGCGGCGATCATCGTGCTCGCCGTGATGGGCTCGGTCCTGCCGCTCATCGTCATGGTCCTGCGCGAGCGCGCGATCGCCCAGGACGACGTCCTCTACGCCCTGCAGATCTGGAAGTACTACGCCGTCTTCCTCATCGTCCGCATGAGCGTCACGACGACGGCGCAGGTCCGCCGCTGCCTGTGGCTCATCCTCGGCGCCTCGGCGGTCGTCGCGCTCGTCGGGATCGCGCAGGTCGTCGGCGCGCCCGGGATCGGCAGCATCACGCGCCATTTCGAGCCCGAGTCCGTCAACAGCCCGAAGCTCGAGCGCGGCACCTCGACGCTGGCGTCGTCGATCGCGGTCGGCGACGTCATGGTCTTCAGCCTCGCGATCGCGGCCGGGCTGCTGCTGCAGGGCGATCCGCGCCGGCCGCGGCTCGTCGCCCTCGGTCTGCTGTTCGTCTTCGGCACGGTCGCCACCGGCCAGTTCTCGGCGATCATCGCGATCGTCGTCGGCGTGCTCGCCTTCGGCTGGCTCACCGGCCGCCTCAGCCGCGCGATCCTCGCGTTCGTGCCCGTCGGCGGCATCGCGGCGCTGCTGCTGCGCCCGGTGATCGAGGCGCGGCTCAAGGGCTTTCACGGCGGCTCGACGCTGCCGCAGAGCTGGCAGGTGCGCCTCGACAACGTGACGACGCACTTCTGGCCGGTGCTCGAGCAGGGCTACAACTGGGTGACCGGAGTGCGCCCGCTCGCGCGCATCGACGGGCCCCGCTTCTCGGGCATCGACTTCATCTGGATCGAGAGCGGTTACATCTACCTGCTGTGGGGCGGCGGCATCGCCTTCGCGCTCGCCTTCTTCTGGTACGCCTGGGTCGCGCTGCGAACGGTCGCCGGCATCGCGCGGCGGCGCACGGACGCGATCGGCGTCGCGGCCGCCGCGAGCTTCACGGCGCTCGTCGTGACCGTCGTGCTCATGACGCTCGACCCGCACGTCACGCTTCGCGGCTCGGCCGACCTCAGCTTCGCGCTGCTGGCGCTCGCCCAGACGGGGGCTGTCGCGGCGCGCGCGGGCCCCGCGCGAACGATGTAGAGCGCGGGCGGCGCCGGTCAGGCTCAGAAGCCCGCGAGCGTCCAGGGCCGCTGCGCGGCCTTCGCCTGCACGTGGCTCTGATAGGTCAGCGAGGCGGCGCTCCACGGCGAGGGGCTGTACCAGGCACCGATCGAGTTCCAATCCTGGCCGGGCCCGTAGCCGCTGCCACACCAGTCGCACAGCCCGTCGAAGTAGTAGCGGACGACCGCGCCCCAGTAGTCGGCGTTGAACGCCGTGGACTTCCAGCGCAGCGGCTCCGTGCCGACGTGCAGGCCCTGCGGCGTCCACCTGACCTGCATGATGCCCAGCGACTGGTAGACGCCGCTGGTCACGCCGACGCGCGACAGCGCCGGATAGCTCAGGGGATCGATCACCGTCGTGAGGTCGCCGAGCTGGGACATGTTCCACCACGACTCGTTCGCCGCCACGGCGCGGACGACGTCCTCGGGGATCCCCCACTTGCGCGCGACCCACTGCAGGATCTCGTCGGTCGTGCCGGAGAAGCCGCCGGTGACGTACGCCGTCAGCCGGTTGTACCGCAGCGCCGTGCGCCCGTAGCGGTCGGTCTGGCCATTGCGGAAGAGGTCGAGCTCGGCGGCCGTGGGCCGGTAGGCGTTGGCGGCGGCGTTCGCGGCGCGGTTCTCGGGCGCGGCGCGCACCCCGGCGGCGGCGTCGGCGTCCGCCAGCGGCAGCGCGCCGGCGGCGCGCCAGGTCGTGACCGGCGCCGCCGGTGCCGGTGCGGGCGCAGGTGCCGGTGCCGGCGCGGGCGCCGGTGCGGGCGCCGGTGCGGGCGCCGGCGCGGGCGCCGGTGCCGGTGCCGGCGCGGGCGCGGGCGCCGGTGCCGGTGCCGGTGCCGGTGCCGGCGTGACCGGCGCCGCCGGCGCCGGTGCGGGCGCCGGTGCCGGTGCCGGCGCGGGCGCTGGGGCCGTCGGCTTCTTGCGGCGCAGGACAGCGGCGCGGCGAGCGCGCTTGTGCGCGGTCGCACGCTTGACACAGGCGCGCTTGGCCTTGCCGTGCTTGGCCGCGCAGGCGATCACATGGGCGGCGGCCGGCGCGGGCGGTGTCGCCGCGACGCCCGCGACGGCGACGCTGCCGGTGGCGATGACGGCGAGCAGAGTGCGACGGAACACCTTCCCGGCGTCGTCCGGACCGTGGCCTCAGCGCACTCTCGCGCCGAAAGCTGGACGAACGGCCGAGCGCGACGACGCGCGCGGCCGGATGAACGTCCGAGAAACGTGCCGGTCAGTCCAGCGGGGAGGCCAGCACTGCCGGCCCGAAGAGCACCGCGCGCCCGCCGCCCGCGCGCGACGCGGCGTTCATCGCGGTGGCGGCGCGCTGCAGGACGGTGTCGGCCTCCGTCGCCCCGGCGCCGAAGATCGCGGCGCCGATGCTGACGGTGACCGGGGCGCCGATCCGGCCCGCCGAGCCGGCCTGCGCCTGCTCGAGGCGCACGAGCAGGTCCTCGGCGAGACACATGAGGCTCGCCGCGCCGCCATGCGGGACGAGCACCGCGAACTCGTCGTCGCCGGCGCGGGCCGCGAAGTCGCTGCGCCGCACGCGCGACTCGAGCTCGATCGCGAAGCGCCGCAGCACGTCGTCTCCGCCGCCGCGCCCGAGCGCCTCGTTGATCGCCTTCAGGCCGTCGACGTCGATCATGAGCACGCCGCCGTCGGTGCCGTAGCGCTCGACGCGCGCGGCGTGGCGGCGCAGCTCGCGCGCGAAGCCCGCCCGGTTGAGCAGGAGCGTCAGCTCGTCGCGGTCGCTGAGCGTCCGCAGGCGCTCCTCCTCGCGGCGGCGCTCGGTGAGGTCCTGGAGCTGGAGCAGCAGGTGCTGCGGGCGCCCGGCGCCGTCGCGGATGACGGCGACGTGGACCGCCGACCAGATCTCGTGGCCGTCGGCATGCAGGAGGCGCTTCTCCGTGACGTGGACCGCCGTCGCGCCCGCGGCCAGCGCCTGCAGCCCCGCGACGCTGGACTCGACCTCGTCGGGATGCAGGAGCGACTCGAGCGTCGCGCTGCGCAGCTGCTCCAGGCGCCGGCCCGTGAGCTTGGCGAGCGCGAGGTTCGCCGACCAGAAGCGCCCATCGAGGCCGGCGATCCCCATGCCGACGGGCGCGTGGTCGAACGCCACCTGGAAGCGCGCCTGCGCCTCGAGCGACGCGGCCTGCGCGAGCCGCTGCTCGGTGACGTCGCGGATCGTCATGATCGCCCCGCGGGCGCCGCTGGACGCGGCGATCGGATGGCCCGCGAGCACGAGCCAGCGGTGCTCGCCGGCGAGATCGCCCGCGAGGTACTCCTCGTCGGCGACGTCCTCGCCCCGCAGCGCGCGCGGCAGCGGCAGATCGTCCTTGGCGACGGGCTCGCCCGTCGCCGCGACGTGCAGGCGGCCGTGCTCGGCGAGCAGCTCGAGCGCGAGCGTGTCGGTCGACTCGCCGTAGCGGCGCGCCGCGGCGTTGACGATTCGCAGCTCGCCGCGCTCGTCGGACGCGATGACGCCTTCGCCGAGGCTCTCGAGGACCGCCGCGATGAAGCGCCGCTCGGACTCGACCTCGTCGCCACCGCGATCGCTGCGCGCCGCGCGCTCGGCGCCCCGCTGCAGCTCGCGCCGCGCGATCCGGGCGAGCTCGTGGAGCAGCTCGAGCTGCTGCTCCGTCCAGGCCCGCGAGCGGCGGTCGGCGACGCTCAGCGCGCCGATCGCGCGCCCCGATGCCGTCGTCAGCGGCAGGGCCGCGTAGCCGACGATGCCGAGCTCGGTGATCGCGAGGCTGTCGCCCAGGATGGGGTCCGTGCGCGCGTCGGCGACCACGAGCGGCGCGTTGTTGGCGACCGCGAAGCGGGCCAGCGAGTGCGTCAGCGGCCAGCCGCGCCGTTTGGCCCAGGGCTGCGGGACGCCGACCTGCGCCATGAGGAACTCGCGGTCGGCGTCGATGAGCGAAATGAGCGCGACGGGCGCGTCGAGCAGCCGTGCGGCGAGCCGCGCGAGCCCGTCGAAGCTCTCGTCCGCCGGCCCGTCGAGCAGGCCGGTCGCCCGCAGCGCCTCGAGGCGCGCCGGGTCGTCCTGCTGCTCGGCGATCGCGGCCTGCTCGGCGACGCGCACCGGGATCGAGACCCGGACACGGGTTCCTTCGCCCGGAGCCGACTGCACCTCGAACACGCCGCCGGCGGCGCCGATCCGCTGGCGCGTCGAGGCCAGCCCGACGTGCCCGGCCTGCAGCGCCTCCTCGGGGCGCGACGCGACGACCATCCCGCGCCCGTCGTCCTCGACGCGCAGCACGATCGCGTCGGCCGTGCGCTCGAGGCGGACGTTCAGCCGCTTGGCGTCGGCGTGCTTCACAGCGTTGGTGATGAGCTCGCGCGCGGCCGCGTAGAGCACCGCGTCGTGCGGGCCGACGGCGTCGGGGTCGACGCGGAGGTCGACCGCGAGCTTCGTCCGCCGCGCGGCGCGGTCGAGCTCGACGTCGAGCGCCACGCCGAGGCCGCGGTCTGCGAGCGACGCCGGGTGCAGGCCCATGACCGTGTCGCGCAGCGCGCGGACGGCATCGGTCAGCGCCTCGTCGGCGTACTCGAGCGACTGCAGGTAGCCCGAGCGCGCCTCGCGGACGTCCTGATGGGCGGCGAGCAGCGACTGCAGCGTGTCGTCATGCAGGCGCTCGCCGATGCGCGCGCGCTCGCGCTCCTCTGCGTCGAGCGCATCGTGCAGGAGCGCCGCGCGGTCGGCGCCGAGCGCGCGGACCTGCAGCGTGCGGCGCCTGACGGCGCGGGCGAGCAGGACACCGATCCCGCCGACGACGAGCAGCGCGACGAGCGTCTCGGTGAACGCCGTGTCGGCAGCGAGCTCCCCGAGCGACGAGGCCGAGACGGCGACGAAGCCCGCGGCGGCGAGCGCCGTGACGATCGCGATCGCCCGTGCGGGATGCGCGAGCCCCATCGCCACCGGGTAGATGATCAGCGCGAAGCGCGCCTCCGAGAGGGCGCCGCCGCTGGAGGCGATGAGCGCGAGGATGAGGGTGACGTCGCCGACGGCGTGCCACAACGGCTGCTCGCGGGCGCCGCGGGCGGCGAGCACCCCGAGTCCCGTGGCATAGACCGCGGCCAGCAGGAGCACGACGAGGAAGGCGGTTGCGTGGTCGGCGGGGCCGAGCAGCACGCCGAGGGCGATGAGAACCACGGCGCCGGCGCGCAGAGCTCCGACGACCTCCGATGCGGTGGGGCGCTTCCCCTTGCCGTGCAGCCCTTCCATGGCGCCGAGCTCCAGCCTCGTCCGTTCTCCTGATCCTGGTCCAAGCGTAGTGCTTTGCGCAGGCGTTGCGGGCTCATCCGATCGGATGAGCGCAGGCTCGTCCGGTTTTTGTGCTATCGCGCTATGGCTTTACCCGCGCCATGCGGTCACACTTGACATCGTGAACGTCTCCGACCTCACACGGGCCGCTGCGGCCAGGGACCGGACGCGCGCGGTGACGGTCGTCCTCGCCGACGACAGCGACGTCTACCGGCGCGGGATGAAGCGCGCGATCGAGGCCGACGAGCGCCTCGCCCTCGTCGCCGAGGTCGCCGACGGCGCGGCCGCGCTGCAGGCCATCCGCGACTACCAGCCCGACGTCGCGCTGCTCGACTTCCAGATGCCGGCGCTCGACGGCGTCGAGGTCTGCTGCCGCGTGCACGCCGACCCGCCGCTGCACCGCACGCGCTTCGTCCTCGTCAGCGCCTTCCTCAGCGACGACGTCATCGCCCGCGCCAGCGCCTGCGGCATGGACCACCAGCTCGAGAAGACGACGCCGCGCCGCCAGATCTGCGATCTGCTCGCCGCCGCGGGCGATCCCGAGTCCCAGGCTCCCGCGCCCGGCTCCGACGTCGCCTGACCGGCGCGCCGGCTCGGTGCGCCTGCTGGGTGCATGGCGTACGGTTGGACGCGGTCATGGCACGCGTGTCGGTCTACGTCGGAGAGGACCATCCGATCTACCTCGAGGGTCTGGTCCGCGCTCTGCGCCAGCGGCCGGAGTTCGACGTCGTCGGGACGTCGCCTGACGGGCGCCAGGCGCTCGAGGAGATCCGCAGCCTCACGCCCGACGTCGCGATCCTCGACGTCAACATGCCGGGGCTCACCGGCAACGAGGTGCTGCACGCCATCAGCCGCGACGGGCTTGCGACCCGCGTCGTGATGCTGTCGGCGTCGATCGACAGCCAGGTCGTCTTCAGCGCCGTCGCCAACGGCGTCAGCGCGTACCTCACGAAGGATTCCGACCGCGCGACGATCTGCGACGCCGTCGCCGCCGTCGCGCGCGGCCAGACGGTGCTCGCGCCGCAGGTCCAGGCGGGCCTGGCCGGCGAGGTGCGCCTGCGCGAGCACGAGTCGCGGCCGGCACTGTCGCCGCGCGAGCACGAGGTCCTCGAGAAGACGGCCGGCGGCCTGAGCGCCCCCGACATCGCCCGCGAGCTGCAGCTGAGCACCGCGACGGTGAAGACCCACCTGCGCAACATCTACGAGAAGCTCGGCGTCTCCGAGCGCGCGGCGGCGGTCGCCGAGGCGATGCGCCGCGGGCTGCTCGAGTAGCCGCCGCTCATCCGATTGCAGGAGGGCCGGCGCACCGGTCGGTGGAGCGAAAGTCCCTCCTCGTGCTGGCGTCATCGGGCGATGGGAGGCGGCCCGCCGGTCGGCCACCATGCACGGACGGACAGGGAAGTCCGGAGCACGCTTCACCGCAGAGGCCAGGGGTGGCAACGCGGGGGCAGCCGCACGCGGCGCCGGGACGGGCAAGGATGCCCGGCCGGCGCGGCGGTTGCGCGCGGCGCGTGATGTGATGTGTCCATCGCGGGGGAACGCTTCAGGTGGCAGGACGGCGAGCGCACGATCCACTTCGGGCGCGGAGTGCTCGCGGACGACGCCGCCGCCGCGCTCGGGTCCGGCTACACGCTGCTGACGACTGCGCGGGCGCGCGCCATGGCGCCGGCGATCGCCGCGGCCGCGGGCGCCGTGCACGACGTGCGGCCCGGCCGCGTCGACGAGATCGCGGGCGAGCTGCTGGGCGAGGTGGGGAGCGGGCGCGATGGTGTCCTGCTCGTCGCGCTGGGCGGCGGGCGCGTCGTCGACGTCGCCAAGTCGATCGCCGCGGCGCGGCCGCCCGGCTCGCGGCCGCGGGTCGCCGCGATCCCGACGACGCTCAGCGCCGCCGAGATGACCGCCGGCCACCGTCGCGCGGCCGGCGCCGACGCCTCGCTGCCGGGCGTCCGGCCGGCGATCGTCCTCAACGACCCGGCGCTCAGCGCGTCGCAGCCCGCCGCCGGCCTGGCGGCGAGCGCCGCCAACGCGCTCGGCCACGCGGTCGAGGGCCCCGCCACGACGCGGGCGAGCCCGGTCCCGGCGCTCGCCGGGCGCGAGGCCGCGCGGCTCATCGGCCTCGCCTACGCCGACGACGGCGACGAGCCAGACCGCGACACGCTCGCGCTCGGCGCGCTGCTGTCGGGCTACTCGATCGACGCGGGCGGCTACGGCCTGCACCACGTCCTCGCGCAGACGCTCGTGCGCCTCGGCGCCATCGGCCACGGCCCCGCCAACGCGGTCATGCTGCCGCACACGCTGCGCGCGCTCGCGCGCCGCGGCGCGCCCGGCGCGGGCGACCTCGTCGCCCTCGCCACCGATCTCGCCCGCCGCGCGGGCGCCGTGCGGCTGCGCGATCTCGGCGTCGACGAGGCGACGCTCGACGCCTGCGCCGCCGCCGCCGACGCCCGCCCCGACCTCGATCTCATCCCGCCGCGGCCGGACCGCGACGAGCTGCGGGCGCTGTACGCGTCCGCGTACTGACCCTGGCAGACTGGGTGCGGTGAGCAAGGACTGCGCACTGCTGGACCGCGCCCTGTTCGACGAGTTCGCCGAGCTCTTCGACGCCGAGGAGATGCGCGACGTCATCCAGGAGTGGCACGCCGACGTCTCCAACGCGCTCGTCATCATCGAGGACGCCCTGGAGCGCGGCGATCCGGGCGAGGTCGCGCGCGTGGCGCACCGCACCGCGGGCGGGGGGCTCGCGCTCGGCGCGACGAGCCTCGCCGAGGTCTGCGAATGCCTGCGTGCCCAGGCCGAGTCCGGTGGCGGCGTGACGAGCGACGACATCGACCGCGTCCGGCGCTCGGCCGAGGCGACGCACCGCGCGCTCTCCGACGCCGCCGGCATGTGATCGCCCCGCCCGCCCCGCGTCGATGCTCGACCTCCTGACCGCGCTCGTCGCCCGCGTGCCGCGGCGCTGCGCGTACGCCGAGGCGCGGCACGTCGCGACCGAAGACGAGGACGTACTCGTGCGCAACGGGCACGTCGAGCAGGTCGACGGCGCCTCGTACGCGGGCATCGGGGTGCGCGTGCGGGCCGGCGGCGGCTGGGGCTTCGCGTCCACGCGCGAGCTCACGCTCGCCGCGGCCGAGCGCGCGCTCGCACAGGCACTCGCGATCGCCGAGAGCCAGCCGGCCGCGCCCGCGGGGCCGCTCGCGCCCGTCGCGGCGGCGCGCGGCCACTGGGCCTGCGCGTACGAGATCGACCCGTTCGACGTCTCGCTGGAGGACAAGCTCGAACTGCTCTTCGCCGCCGAGGCCGGGCTGCGCGGCGACCCCCGGATCGTCCGCGCCGACGCGCAGTGCTCCAGCCGCCGCGTGCGCACGGCGTTCGCCTCGACGGAGGGCGCGGCGTGCACCCAGGTACGCGTCGAGTGCGGCGCCGCGATCTCCGCGATCGCCGTCGACGGCGACGAGCTGCAGGTGCGCTCGCACCCCGGCGCGCACGGCGGCTCGGCGGCCTGCGCGGGCTGGGAGCACGTCCTCGGGTTCGACCTCGCCGGCCACGCGCCGCGCGTCGCCGCCGAGGCGGTCGAGCTGCTCACGGCGCCGCCGTGCCCGAGCGGCCGCGCGACGGTCGTCCTGGGCGGCGAGCAGCTCGCGCTGCAGATCCACGAGTCGATCGGGCACGCGCTCGAGCTCGACCGGATGCTCCTCGGCGAGGCCTCCTACGCCGGCACGAGCTGGGTCTCCCCCGCCGATCTCGGCACGCTGCGCTACGGCTCCGAGCAGCTGTCGGTCACCGCCGACGCCACGCTGCCCGGCGGCCTGGGCTCGTTCGGCTGGGACGACGAGGGCGTCGCCGCGGCGCGCACGCCGCTCGTCGCGGGCGGCATCCTGCGCGCTGCGCTGTCGGATCGCCAGTCGGCGGCGGCGATCGGCCTGGCGGGCTCCGGCGGCTGCGCCCGCGCCGACGGCTTCGCCCGCCAGCCGATCGTGCGCATGACGAACGTCTCGATCGAGCCCGGCGATGCCGGCACGCTCGGCGAGCTGATCGCCGACACCGGCGACGGGCTGTACCTCGAGACCAACCGCTCGTGGTCGATCGACGACCGCCGCCTGCACTTCCAGTTCGCCACGGAGATCGCCCGCGAGATCCGCGGCGGCGAGCTCGGCCGCCTGCTGCGCAACGCGAGCTACGCGGGGACGACGCCGCAGTTCTGGCGTGGCATGGATGCCGTCTGCTCGGCGCCCGCGTGGCGCCTGTGGGGCGTCGGCAACTGCGGCAAGGGCGAGCCCGGCCAGCTCATGCGCGTCTCCCACGGCACCGCGCCCGCGCGCTTCCGCGACGTGCAGGTCGGCGTGGCCTGATGGCGCGCGACAGCCCGCTGGAGATCGCGCAGGCGGCGCTGGCGGTCGCCGGCGACGGCGTCCAGGTCACGGTCGTGCGCGAGCGCTCGCTGCTGTCGCGCTTCGCGCGCTCGGTGCCCACGCAGGCGACGGCGGTCGACGACACGACGGTCGAGATCCTCGCCGTGCGCGACGGGCACACGGCGTCGGCGACGACGAACCGCCTCGACGACGACGCGCTGCGCGCGACGGCCCGGCGCGCCGAGGCCGCCGTCGCGGCGATGGCGCGGTCGGGACCCGGCCTGCACCCCGGTCTCGCCGAGCCGGCGCCCGTGCGACCCCACGACGGCCACGACGCAGAGACGGCGGCCCTGGAGCCGGGCGGCGCCGCCGCGGCGCTGCGCACGGCCTTCGCGGTGTCCGCCGCCCGCGGCAGCGAGGCCTTCGGCGTCTGGAGCGCCGGGGAGGTGCGCACGGCGATCGCGTCGACGACCGGTCTCGCAATCGAGGACGCCGTGACCGACGCGTTCATGAAGGTCGTCTGCCGTGACGCCGCCGGGCGCAGCGGCTTCGCCGCCGGCACCGCGGTCGCCGCCGCCGGCCTCGACGCGGAGGCGCTCGCCACGCGCGCCGCGGCAAAGGTCGGCGACGAGCCGCTCGCCGAGCTCGGTCCGGGCTCCTGGCCCGTCGTGCTCGAGCCCGACGCCGTCGCGCTGCTGCTCGAGTTCCTCGGCGGCCTGGCGTTCAACGGCCTCGACCACGCCGAGGGCCGCGGCGCGCTGAGCGACCGCCTCGGGACGAGCGTCGCCGCGCCGGCGATCGCGCTCGCCGACGCGGCCGCCGCGCCCGGCACGCTGCCGCGGGCGTTCGACTTCGAGGGCGTGCCGAAGGCCCGGGTCGCGCTCATCGAGGACGGTGTCGCGGCCGGCGTCGTCCACGACCGCCGCTCGGCCGCGGTCGCCGGCGACGGCGCGCGGTCGACGGGCCACGCGACCGCGCCCGGGGGCTCGTCCTACGGCCCGTCGCCGACGAACCTCGTCCTCGCGGGCGGCGCCGCGGCGGACGCCGCCGGGCTCGCGTCGACGATCGAGCGCGGCATCTACGTCACGCGCCTGTGGTACGTCAACACCGTCCGCGAGAAGGAGACCCTCCTCACGGGCATGACGCGCGACGGCACGTTCCTCATCGAGGACGGCGCGATCACGCGGCCGATCGGCAACGTGCGGTTCACGGACTCGGTCCTGCGCCTGCTCGCGGCGACCGAGGAGCTCACGAGCGCGCGCCGGCTCGTCAGCGAGGGCGAGTTCTACGGCCGGCGCTTCGCGACGGGCGTGCTGTGCCCGGCGCTGCGCGCGGGCGGGTTCCGGGTGACCGGCGCGACGAAGTAGCGGCTGATCAGAGCTTCAGCAGGATGATCGTGTTGATGATCCACACGATCGCGAAGCCGACGGTCCAGCGGTTGAGGTTGCGCTCGACGAGCGAACCACCGCCGAAGGGACCCGCGCCGCTGCCGACGCCGAAGGCGCCCGACAGCCCCGCGTCCTTGCCCGAGTGCATGAGCACGAGGAAGATGAGCGTGATCGACAGGGCGACCTGGACCACTGAGAGGATCGTCTCCACGAGCGGATCCTAGCGCTCGGACGCCTCGTCGAGTGCGTGCAGCACCTCGACCGCCTCGGCCCGCAGCTGGCGGTCGAGGGCGCGATGGTCCTCCTCGGACAGCTTGCCGGTCCGCAGGTCCATCTCCGCGTCGCGGATCTCGCGGTACTTGGCCTCCTTGCGCGCCTGCAGCTCGGCGACGCGATCGGCCGACTCCGCGCGCTCGCGCTCACCTCGGCCCGCACGCAGCGGCGCGGTGACGATCGCCACGACGCCGGTCAGCACGGCGATGATGACGAGCAGGGCGACGACGTCCACGACTAGTGCTGCACTAGACGACGACCGTGCGCTCGCGCTCGGGCTCGCCGGAGGACTGCTCGCCGGGCTCGTCGTCCTCACCCGTGCCCAGCTCCTCGGCGACGCGCGCGGCGTAGCGCGCCTTCGCGCGCCGCCGGGTGGAGTCCGTCCCCGGCCACATCGCGATGATCGCGCCGCCGAAGACGATGATCGCGCCGAGCCAGATCCAGGTCACGAGCGGTGAGGTGATGATCCGGAACGTCGCGGGCGGCGGGTTCTGTGTGTAGCGGTTGGCGAGGCCGCGCAGCGCCTGGCCGAGCGCCGCCGCCTCGGCCGCGGGCGGGAGCTTGCCGGCGGCATTGCGGAAGACCTTGTCGCCGTCGCGGATGATCGGCAGCAGCGCGCGGATGTCGGGCGTCATCGCCGTCCAGATGTCGCGGCGCAGCCCGGCCTGCAGACCGACCTCGCTCGTCGCCTCGCCCTCGAAGAAGCGCCCGACCGGCCCGAGGCCGTTGACGTCGAGCGACGGGAAGTAGCCGCGCTCGGGCCGCAGCGTCGTCACGGTCCGCCCGTCGCGGCTGACGACGACGACCGCGCCGAAGGAGATCTTCTCCAGCTCGCCCGAGCTCGTCGCCGAGATCCGCGACGTCGGCTTGAGGTAGCGGAAGTCGTAGCCGCCGACGTGCGCCGTCTGGCCGACGTCGAGGCGGATGTCGCGGGCGGCGTTGAAGGCCGTCGAGGCCGCGACGCCGATGAACAGCGCCGCCATGCCGACGTGGATGATGTAGCCGCCGTAGCGGCGGCGGTTGCGCGCGACGAGCGAGCGCAGCGCCAGCAGCGGCCCCTCCCCCGTCATCGTCCGGCGCGCCGCGACGCCGCGCCAGAACTCCTGGCCGACGGTCGCGAAGACGAACGCGCCGACCATGAACATCGCGAGCGCGAGCGGGCGCGAGGCGACGCCGAGGAACGCGGACAGCACGACGCCGGTCGCGAGCCCCACCCCGACGGGCACGACGAAGTTGCGGCGCGCGTTGGCGGCCGTCGCGCGGCGCCAGGCGATGACCGGCCCGATCCCGCTGAGCAGCACGAGGACGAGCGCCAGCGGCACGGTGTAGCGGTCGAACCACGGCGGCCCGAGCGAGCGCCGCGTGCCGGTGAGCGCCTCCGCGATCAGCGGCCAGAACGTGCCCCAGAAGACGACGAACGCCATCGCGACGAGCACGAGGTTGTTGCCGAGGAAGACCGCCTCGCGCGAGAGCATCGAGTCCAGGCGGTTCTCCGAGCGCAGCGCCTGGCGGCGCCAGACGACGAGCCCGATCGAGCCCGCGATCATCGCGCCGATGAGGATGACGAACGGCACCCCGAGCGTCGAGGCGCCGAAGGCATGGATCGAATCCAGGATCCCCGAGCGCACGAGGAACGTCCCCATGATCGCCAGGACGCCGGTCGCGAGGACGAGCGAGACGTTCCAGATCTTCAGCATCCCGCGCTTCTCCTGCAGCATGATCGAGTGCAGGAACGCCGTGCCCGTGAGCCACGGCAGCAGCGAGGCGTTCTCGACCGGGTCCCACGCCCAGTAGCCGCCCCAGCCGAGCTCGGTGTAGGACCAGCGCGCGCCGAGCAGGATCCCGATGCCGAGGAAGAACCACGCGGCGAGCGCGAAGCGGCGCGTCGAGCGGATCCAGTCGGCCGCGCCGACCTGGCGCGTGACGAGCGCGCCGACCGCGAACGCGAACGGGATCGCGAACAGCGTGTAGCCCGAGTACAGCATCGGCGGGTGGATCATCATGCTCGGGTGGCGCAGCAGCGGGTTCAGCCCGCTGCCCTCGGCGACGAACCCCTGCGACAGCCCGAACGGCGTCTCGAGGAACACGAGCAGGCCGGCGAAGAAGACGGCGAAGCCGAGCAGGACCGCGGTCGCGTAGGGCGCGACGATGCGCAGGCTGCGGCGCGTGAGGAAGAGCACGAGGCTCGACCACAGCGACAGCAGCCAGAGCCAGAGCATGAGCGAGCCCTCCTGCGAGGACCATGCCGCGGCCGCCTTGTAGAACGTCGGCGTCGTCGTCGACGAGTGGCTGGCGACGGTCGCGAAGGTGAAGTCCGAGCGCAGGAACGCGAGCTCGAGGATCCCGAAGGCGCCCGTGCACAGCGCCGCGACCGCATACACCGACCGCCGGCCCGAGACGACCCACGCCGAGCGACCGGTGCGGGCGCCGTGGATCGACGCGAAGATGCCGTACGCCGCGGTGGCGACGGCGAGGATGAGGAGGGCCCGGCCGACGGTGGCCATGTTCACGTCCGCACTAATTCGGAGTGGCGTCTTCGCTGAACTTCGACGGGCATTTCGTGATGAGCGAATCGCGCTCGCCGACGAACCCCGCGCCCTGCTTGCGAACCGTCACGATGACCTCGCGGCCCTCGCGGAACGGGTCCGGTACGGCGCCGCTGTAGATCACTGGCACGGACACCTTGCCGTTGCGATCGCGGACCCGGAAGTCGACGCCGCCGGACGTCGTGCGCACCGAGCCGTCGAGGACCTTGCCGGTCAGTTGGTAGGCGACGCCGGTCTTCGCGGTCCTCAGGCCGCTGGGCGACACCGTCTCCGAGGACGCGCTGAAGCTCGTGACGACGAGCGCGGTGGCGAGGACGAGGGCCGCCGAGAGGGCGAGGACGAGCCGGACCTTGCGCTTGCGGGCGGGCTGCATGGACGGCTCAGTATCGCATCCGGGGCCGGTGCGAACGCTGGTCGGCCGTCGCCGCGCCGGGCCGCGTGCGAGGAAAAGTCCGCTCAAGACAGAAACTCTTGGAGTGCTCAGGAGTCCTTGCCGATAGAGCCATGAACCCGATGCCCTTCAGACAATCTGCCACGGCCTCACGGCCACGAACCCACCGGCGGCTGCACATCGTGCCCAGCCCGGAGCCCCTTCCCGAGCCGATGCATCCCGCCGAGCGGCGCCTGCGCGACGCCGGCGGCCCGCACGATCGCGCCTGCTACTCCTGCGGCTGCGGCTACCTCTTCGAAGCTCCCGTCTCGGCCTCGGTGCGGTGTCCGCACTGTCACACCGAGCAGGCCTGGTAGGCGGCTCAGAGCAATGCGGGCGACTCGGCGGCGCGGAACTCGATGAGCTTCGCGGTGCCGTCGAACTCGAGCGGCTCGGTCGTGAACTCGGCGCCGGGGCCGGCGTCCACCATGCTGCGCCGCCGGGTCGCGTGGATGCCGACCGTGCGGAAGCTCAGCTCGTTGGAGTCCTGGAACTCCACGTCCGGCAGGAAGACCGTCAGCGTGATCGTGCGCAGGTGCGAGACGCCGTCGAGCGTGACGCTCACCTCCCGGCCGCGAGCGCTGTCCTCGGTCCGGATGGCATCGCCCTCGAAGCTGTGCCGGCCCATCGGGCCGCTGTACTCCAGACGCGGCGACCCGGAGGTCTGGTCCAAGGCGTAAACGATCCGCGTGTCGTCGTAACTCAGCTCGAATAGGTTGGGACCCTGGGTCTGCACAGCCATGAGTGCCCTCGCAGTCGGACGATCGGCGCGTTGACGGTGCATGGTGAGCCAGAGCTGCCCACTTGTCCAGCATCTTGCGAGAACGTTTAAGCGCCGCTTAGCTCGGCGAACCGTCTCAGCCGGAGACGATTAGCTCGGCGCCCAAACGGGTAGAAAGGCCGATCGCGCCCTGTTTCATGACGTAGTCGTGGTTCCAGGTGAACACGCGGCGCGCGACCGGCGCGATCGCATTCATCCAGCCCTGTGTCGTCGACACGTCCCAGCTGTAGACGAGCGCCGTCCCGCTCGGGCTGGAGAACAGGCGCCACACGCCGACGCCCTCGAGCTCGCCACTGGCGTGTCCCTCGAGCAGATACGGCGGCTCCGAGCGCGTGACGCGCACGTCGAACTCCAGCGAGTAGGGCAGCTTGCTGCGCCACTCCAGGCGCGACAGCGTGCCGACGCCGTTCTCGCCCCCGGGCTCGAGCTCGGTGACCTTGCGAACGCCCTTCCACCACTCCGGGTACTGCTCGCTGGATGAGATGAGATCCCAGACGGGCTCGATCGGCGCGGCGACGCACCACGTCGTGAGGAAGCTGTAGGTGGCCATCGCGACGAGGCGAGGATATCGCGCGCGGAGCTGTCAGGCGTGCGTCGCGACGGGCTCGGCCGCGGGCGCGGGGGCGGCGGCGGGCACGGGCACGGGCGACACGGCAAAGCCCGGCAGCGAGAGGACGAAGGCCGTGCCCGCGCCGGGCTCGCTCGTCACGGACACCGAGCCGCCGTGCGCCTCGGCGATCGCCTTGACGATCGCGAGGCCCAGCCCCGTCCCTTCGGCTGCGTCGGCGTCGGGCGGGACGACGCGGGCGAAGCGCTCGAAGACGCGCTCGAGGTCGGCGGGCGCGATGCCGCGGCCGCCGTCGAGCACCTCGATCTGCAGCGTCGTGCCGTCGGCGCGGCAGTTGATCGTGATCGGGTCGCCCGCCTGCGTCGCCCCGACGGCGTTCTCGACGAGCGCGTCGATCGCCGACGTCAGGCGGGCCGCGTCGGCGTGCAGCGTCCCGGCGAGGCGCGTGCCACAGCCCCAATCGCGCGGCGCGGTCGCGCTCCAGCGGTTGAGCGTCTGCAGCACGAAGCGGCGCACGTCGATGGGGCCGCGCGCAAGCGCGCGCGCCTCCTCGGCCGCGGCGATCTCCAGGAGGCGGGCGGTGATCGCGGCGAGCCGGTCGAGCTCGTCGAGCACGACCTCGACGTCGCGCTCCTCCTCGAAGCCGACCACCGCGTCACGGACGAGCTCGGCGTGGCCGCGGGCGATCGTGATCGGCGTGCGCAGCTCGTGCGACGCATCACGCGCGAACTCGCGCTCGCGCTCGGACGCCCGGGCGAGCGCATCCACGGCGACCTGGCGCCGGCGCGCGTGCCAGACCATCGCGAGGAACATCGCCGCCATGAGCGGGACCTCGCTCAGCTCGTCGACGCCGTTGTGGTGGGAGACCGACGCGTGCACGAGCGCGGCGCCCGTCGTCGCCATGACGATCACGAGCACGATCGCCGTCGGCCACGGATTCCACAGGCGGAAGCCGTAGAGGATCGTGAGGCTCACCCAGATGAAGTGGAACGGCACCGTCTGCCAGTGGCCGAGCATGAACATCACCTCGACGTTGGCGACGGCGAACAGCGCCCACATGACCTCCGGCCGGTATCTACGCAGCTTCGAGTGCATAACCCACGTTGCGGATCGTGGCGACGACGTCGGCGCCGAGCTTGCAGCGCAGGCGCCGGATGCCGACGTCGACGACGTTCGTCCCCGGGTCGAACGCACAGCCCCAGACCTCCTTGAGCAGCTCCTCGCGCGAGCAGACCTCGCCGCGGCGCACCATGAGGTGGCGCAGGAGCTCGAACTCGCGGCCCGAGAGGCAGATCGGGCCCCGGCCGGCGTCGGCGGTGCGGCGGTCGAGGTCGAGCTCGATCCCGCCGGTGCGCTCGCGGCGCGGCGCGGCCTGGCCGGGCGAGACGGCGGCGCGCCGCAGCTGCGCGCCGATGCGCGCGAGCAGCTCGGCGGTCGCAAAGGGCTTGGTCATGTAGTCGCAGGCGCCGAGCTCGAGCGCGTGCACCTTCGTCTCGACGTCGGCGAGCGCGGACAGGACGAGGACGCGCTGCTCGGGCCGGACCGACAACGTGCCCTCGAGCACGGCGAGGCCGTCGACGTGCGGCATGCGCAGGTCGAGCACGACGAGGTCGTAGGGCTCGGCGCACGTCCGGGCGAGCCCCTCGGCGCCACCGTGGGCGCGATCGACGGCGAACCCGTGCGCGATGAGCGCTCGGGCGAGGAAGTCGACGATCCGCGGCTCGTCGTCGATCACCAGCAGCTTTGCCATCCTCGTGCGAGTCTCGTGATGGCGGCGGCCGGGCGCCAGAGGATCTCGGGCGGACCGGCGTGCGCGATCGCGAACCGTGGTGCGGGGTTCACGCAGCCGACGGCGGTCATCCGACGACGAGCCGGGCTAGAAGTCGACGAGCCGAGCGGCGCCGCGCAGCGCGATGACGCGGTAGGTCTGCGCGACCGGCGACCTGCCGTTGATCACCGTCGCCGTCTTCGTGCGGATCGCGATCGTCTCCAGCGGCTTGATGGCGCCGCTGCGGGCGCGCACCTCCGGCATCACGAGCGTCAGCGTCACGAGATGCAGGTCGGGCACCTCCTCGAGCGTCACGGTGATCTCGGTCCCGAGCGCGGTGTCGCGCGTCTCGATCTCGTCGCCCGTGAACACGTCGCTGCCGTCCGGGCCGGCGTAGGACAGCTGCGGCGCGCCGGTGAGACTGCTCGCCGAGTACGTGATGCGGATGTCGCCGCCACGCAACTCCAAGAGGTTCGCGGTCTGCGTCTGGACGGTCATGGTGCTGCCTCCGTGATCGAAGCTTCCCGTCCGTGGATCGTCGAGGACACGCGTCCGCTGCTACGTGACATCGATCACATGCGCGGCGGGCAGCGCGCCCACCCGGTCTGACCGAAGCGGACGACGGGGGTCGAACCCGCGACCTCAAGCTTGGGAAGCTTGCGCTCTACCAACTGAGCTACGTCCGCACGCGGTCCCGATCCTAGTGGTCCCGGCGCTGGCCGCGGGCGCTCCGCTCTACCCTGAGGACGATGCGCCGTCTCACCGTTCCGCTGCTCGCAGGCCTCGTCGCCGTCGCCCTCGTCGGGCTGCTCGTCTACGGCCTGGCCTCGCGCAGCGACGACACGTCGATCGAGCAGGCCGTCTCGCGCGGCGAGCGGCCGATCGCGCCGAGCAGCCCGCTGCCGGTGCTCGGCACGGGCGGGACGCTGTCTCCGGCGAGCTTCCGGGGCCAGGTCGTCGTGCTGAACTTCTGGGCCTCGTGGTGCGGCCCCTGCATCGCCGAGGCACCGGTGCTCGCGTCCGCGCAGCAGCGCCTGGCGAAGGCCGGCAGCGGCACCGTCCTCGGCGTGACGTATGACGACTCGACGCCGGACTCGCTGACGTTCGTCCGCAAGCACGGCCTCGACTACCCGAACCTGCGCGACGTCGGCACGAAGCTCGCGCGCCGCTACGGAACCAACAACGTCCCCGAGACGTTCGTCATCGGCCGCGACGGCCGCATCGTCGACCTCTTCCGCGGGCAGATCGACCAGGCCTTCATGGATCGCGCGCTCGCGAAGGCGAAGGCGTGAGGCGCGCCGCCGCGCTGGCCGTGCTCGCCGTGGCGCTGCTCGCGCCGGGTGCCGCGCTCGCGGCCGCGCCGCCGCCGCGCGCGTCGCTCGTGGACATCGAGGACGAGGTCATGTGCGTGACCTGCAAGATCCCGCTGAACATCGCCGAGGGCCCGCAGCCCAACCGCGAGCGCGAGTTCATCCGCGGCCTCATCGCGCAGGGCCGGACGAAGGCGCAGATCAAGACGGCGCTCGTCGCCGAGTACGGCTCCAACGTCCTCGCGCTCCCCGCCGGCGACGGCGTCGGGCTCACGGCCTACCTCGTCCCGCTGGGACTGCTCGTGCTGTTCGGCGCGGGGCTCGTCGTGCTCGTACCGCGCTGGCGGTCGCGCACGCCGCCGGACGCCGCCGGTGCGGACGCCGCCCCGGCGCTCAGCAGCACCGACGCGACGCGCCTGGACGAAGACCTCGCGCGCTACAGCGCGTAGGCGGATCGTCGAAAATGCGAGGCCTACGCCTCGACGGCGCGCGACAGCTGCTGCGGCGCGCTTACGCCGAGCAGATCCAGCGCACGCGCGATCGTCCGCTGCGCGGCGACGCACAGCGCGAGCCGGAAGGACTCGGCGCCCTCGCCCTCGGCCCCGACGACCTGGCAGTCGCGGTAGAAGGCCGTGAACGTCTGTGAGAGCTCGACGGAGTAGGCGGCGATCCGGTGCGGCGCGCGCCGCTCGGCCGCCTCCGCGGCCTCGTCGGCGAACGCGAGCAGCTTCTTGACGAGCGTGCGCTCGGCCGGATCGAGCGCGCCGTCGTACGTCGCCGCCTCGGCGAGCGCCGCGGTCACCCGCGGCGTTCCCGCCTTCTTGAGGATCGACGCGATCCGGGCGTGCGCGTACTGGACGTAGTAGACGGGGTTGTCGCTCGTCTGCTCGCGTGCGAGGTCGATGTCGAGGTCGACCGTCGTGTCGTGCGAGCGCTGGAGCATGAAGAAGCGCGCGGCATCGACGCCGATGAGCCCGATGAGCTCGTCGAGCGTCACGAAGTCGCCGCGGCGCTTGGACATCGAGGTCGCCTCGCCGTGCTCGACGAGATTGACGAACTGCATGATGATGAGCTCCATGCCGCCGGTGCCGGAGTCCGCGCCGAGCGCATCGAGCGCCGCGTACATGCGCCCGGTGTAGCCGTGGTGGTCGGCGCCCCAGACGTCGATGAGCCGGTCGAAGCCGCGCTCGAGCTTGTCGAGGTGGTAGGCGATGTCCGAGGCGAAGTACGTGTGCTCGCCCGACGAGCGCTCGAGGACGCGGTCCTTGTCGTCGCCATGGGCGGACGTGCGCAGCCACAGCGCGCCCTCGCTGCGGTAGGTCGCGCCGAGCCGCTCGAGCTCCTCGAAGGCGTGGGCGACCTTCGTCGGCTCGCCCTCGTGCAGCGTGCGCTCGGAGAACCAGACGTCGAAGTCGACGCGGATGTCGCGCATCGACCTGCGGATGCCGTCGAGCAGCAGCGCGACGCCGCGCTCGGCGACGACCTCGACGTCGTCGGTCGCCGCGTTCGGGATCCGCCGCGCGAGCTCGAGGACGTAGTCGCCCTCGTAGCCGCCCTCCGGCGGCTCCTCGCCGCGGGCCCGCGCCTGGATCGACGCGCCGAGCCGCCAGACCTGGCTGCCGAAGTCGTTGACGTAGTACTCCCGCGTGATCTCGTGGCCGCCGAACTCCAGCAGCCGCGCGAGCGCGTCACCGTAGGCGGCGTGGCGGCCGCCGGCGGCGGTCATCGGGCCGGTCGGGTTGGCCGAGACGAACTCGACGTTGATGCGCTCGGGCTGGGCGGCGAAGCCGCCGCCGAAGGCGCTGCCCGCCTCGAGCACGTGCGCCAGCGCGCCGACGCACCAGCGGTCGGAGAGGAAGAGGTTCAGGAAGCCCGGCCCGGCGACCTCGACGCGGTCCAGGTCGGCACCGAGGCGCGCCTGCAGCTCCTCGGCCAGCCCGGCGGCGACGTCGCGCGGCGGCCTGCCGGCCGCGGGCGCGAGCAGCATCGCCGCGTTCGTCGCGTAGTCGCCGAAGCCGGCCTTCTTCGGGCGCTCGAGCGTCGGCCGCGGGCGCGGGCTGCCGTTCGTGCCGCCGACGGCGCCCGCGGCGGCCTCGACGGCACCGCGCAGCTCTGCGAGAGGTCCTGGCATGCCAGTCAGGGTAACCGGCGCTGCTCAGCGGACCGGCGCGGTGCGCGCGGTGACGAACAGCGCCTCGAGGCGGTCGAGCGTGTTCGGCGTCCCGAGCGCCATGACGACGTCGCCCTCGCCGAGCGTCGTGTCGGCGGCGGGCATCGGCTGAAAGGAGCCGTCGGCGTGGCGGACGCCGACGATGAACGCCCCGCCGCGCACCTCCCCGATCGTGCGCCCGATCCCGGTGCAGCCTGCGCCGACCTCGATCTCCTCCATGCGGTACTCCGTGTTGACCTGCTGGGTCCCGCTGACCTGCGGGTGCAGCGCGAGGCGCGCCATCTCCGTGCCGCTGGACTTGTAGGGCGAGATGACGCGGTCGGCGCCCGCGCGCTTGAGCTTCTTCTCGGAGTCCTCGGCGGCGGCGCGGGCGATGATCGCGAGGTCGCCGCGCAGCTCGCGGGCGGTGAGCGTCGCGAAGATGTTCTCGGCGTCGGAGTCCATGCAGGCGATCAGCGCGCGCGCCCGGCCGATGCCGGCGGCGCGCAGGAGCTCGTCGTCGGACGGCGGCCCCTCGAGGAAGCGCACGCCGACGGCGGCGGCGATCTCGCGGCTGTCGGGGTTGGAGTCGACGACGACGTACGACGCCCCGGCGACCTGGAGGTCGCGGGCGACCTGGCGCCCCACGCGCCCGAAGCCGCAGATGATGTAGTGGTTGGAGAGCGAGTCGATCTCCTTCTGCGTGCGGCGCTCGGCGAGGATCTCCCCGAGGTGGCCGGCGACGAAGAACTCGGCGACGGTGACGAGCGCGTAGAAGAGCGTACCGACGCCGAACACGATCAGCAGGACCTTCACGACCTCCGCCGCGGGGTTCGTCGGTGACGGGATCGAGCCGACCGTGGCGACCGTGTCGAGCGCGAGGACGAAGCTGTTCCACGCGCTGGTGTCGGTCGTCAGGACGAAGCCGGCGGTGCCGCTCGCCAGCAGCAGCGCGATGAGCACGCCGAGCTGCCCGAGACGGCGCGTGAACGCGACGAGATCCTGGCGGCCGCGCAGTCGCGGGCTCATCGTCGTGAAGCGCTCGAGTCGTTCCTGGTCGGTCGGCATGCCGGGACGATTCTCTAGTAGTGGTAGGGCTCGCCGGCGAGGATCTTGTGCCCGCGGTAGAGCTGCTCGAGCAGCACGACGCGGGCGAGCTGGTGGGGCAGCGTCAGCGGGCCGAGCGAAAGGCGGTGGTCGACGTCGTCGAGCTCTAGGCCGAGCGGCCCGCCGACGACGAAGCAGACGTCGCGGCCGGCCTGGCGGCGCTCCTCCAGGAAGCGGCTGAAGGCGAGCGAGTCCAACTCGTCACCGCCGCGATCCAGGAGCGACACGTAGGCGCGCTCGGGGATCCGCGCGGCGAGCTGCTCCTCCTCGCGCACCTCGATCGGCTCGATGCGCGCGTGCCGCGAGAGGAGCTTGAGGTAGTGCTGGACGTCGTCCGCGTAGGGCGGACGCAGCCGCCCGACGGCGAGAACGATGATGCGCACGCTGCGATACTAGTTCTGCGATGGCAGCCGAAGACCAGCCCGAGCGTCACATCAACATCCACTTCTCGCCCGAGGACATGGGCGGGGTGTATGCGAACTTCGCGAACGTGTCGTTCTCGGACTACGAGTTCACGATCACGTTCGCCCGCGTCGACCACGAGATCGACGCCGACGAGATCCCCGGCATCGTCGTGTCGCGGGTGAACCTCTCGCCGAAGTTCTTCCGCGAGCTCGCCGACGCGCTCGAGGACTCCTGGTCCAAGCACCAGACGCGAGAGGGCATCAAGAACCTGCCCGAGTTCGGCGGGGGCGCGCCCGGCGCCGACGACGACTCGTAGAGCTTGCGTTAACCGACCTTGCACGCGCTCGATGCGTGCGCAACCCTCCGTGGCGTCATGAACGACATCCCACCCCAGTTGCGCACCCTCATCGAGGCCGCCGTCGCCCAGGGCGCCGGCATGGACGACATCGAGCACGAGCTCATCGGCCCGGCGAATCTCCCGCCGGAAGACCACGACGCGGTCTGGCTCTTCGCGCTGGGCCGCAGCGACCACCCGCACCCGCGCGAGATCCGCATCATCTCGGGGTAGCTCCGCGGCGCTGTTGCACGGGCGCCTGCGAACGGCATCGATGAAGAAGCTCTGGCGCGGCCTCCAGGCGCGCGGTTCCCGCGAGCGTGTCGGATCTTGCGCCGTATGCGGTCAACATTCGACATGCGTGTCGAGTTGACCCCGGCATACGGGGTCAAGTCGACACACTCGCCGTCGCGGCACCCGGGCGCACCGCGGACGGCAAGCTAGCGCGCGCCGGCGCCGCGCTCGAAAGCCACGCCGATCCCGATGCGGTCGACGACCGGCGGGTGCGTCGCGAGGAGCACCGTCTGCCAGGCGGGCGGATCGGGGTCGGCGAGGTTGCGCAGCGCGATGTTCCGCTCGAACGAGATGAACGGCGCGGGTTCGCCGGTGAGCTGGAGCGCGTAGGAGTCCGCCCGCGCCTCGACGGCGCGGCTGAGCTGGTTGGAGATCGTCGTGATCGTCGTCGTCATGACGGCGATGCTCAGCGCGAGCGCGGGCAGGACCGCCGGGCCCGCCTGCGCGCCCTGCTCGGGCGCGAGCGCCCGCGTCATGCGCGCGACGGCGAAGAGCCCGAACGGCGCGACCAGCGCGAGGTACAGCAGGCCGTTGGGGACGTCGCGGTGGTGGACGTGGGCGAGCTCGTGGGCGACGACGAGCCGCAGCTCGTCGCGCGTGAAGTTCTCCAGCAGCGTGTCGTAGAGCACGACGCGCTTGGTGGACCCCAGCCCGGTGACGTAGGCGTTCGCGGCCGTCGTGCGGCGGCTGGCATCGACGGTCAGCACCTGGCCGACCTCGACGTCGGCCGCGCGCGCGAGCGCGAGCACGTCGCTGCGCGCCTGCCCCGCCGGCAGCGGCTTGAACGTGTTGAAGAGCGGGTCCAGGACGACCGGCCCCGCGTAGATGCTCACGACGCCGAAGGCGACGACGAGCACCGAGCCCGGCGCCCACCAGCCGCGCGGGTAACGGCGCACGAGGCCGAGGCCGGCCGCCGCGCCGGCGCCGGCGATGAGCCCGCCGAGCCCCCACGAGATCGCCGTGTCGCGGGCGTAGCCGCCCCAGGACTGCGTCACGAGCCCGACGTCCTTCGCGCGCTCGCGCGAGACGACCTTCAGCGGCAGGACCGCCGCCGAGACGCCGACCGAGAGCGCCGCGCCCGCGACCGCGCCGGCGACCAGCGGGCGCCGAAACGACCGCCGCAGACGGGCCGGCGGGCGGGCGATGAGGAGCGCCAGCAGCCCGAACTCCGTGAGGAGCACACCCCCGTAGAGGGCCAGCTGCGGGCGCCGGTAGGCACGGGCGTGCTCGATCTGCGAGTCGCTGAAGTACGATTGCGCGCTCACGGGAGCGGGCTTGATGACGCCGTCGCGAGGCCGCAGGAGCAACACCGCAAGCTCTGCCACGACAACGGCGCCGCCGATAGCCACTGCCATGCGCAGGCGTGCCCGGTCCACGATCTCACTGTACGAGATGCAGGTCGCGATCCTCTCCGACATCCACGGCAACCGACACGCCTTCGAGGCGGTGCTCGCCGACGCCGAGGCGTCCGGCGCCGACGAGATGTGGTGCCTGGGCGATCTGGTCGGCTACGGCGCCGAACCCGACGCCTGCGTCGAGCTGGCCCGCCGCCACGCGGCGATCTGCCTCGCCGGCAACCACGACCTCGGCGTCACCGGCGAGATCGGCCTCGACGAGTTCTCGACCGGTGCCGCGATCGCCGCGCGCTGGACGCAGGAGACGATCTCCGACGCGAACCTCGAGTTCCTCCGGGCGCTGCGCCCGATGGGCGAGGAGGGCGCGATCAGCCTGTACCACGCGAGCCCGCGTGATCCCGTCTGGGAGTACGTCCTCAGCGCGCTGCTCGCCGAGCTGTGCTTCGACGTCCAGCGCCAGCGCGTGGCGCTGATCGGCCACTCGCACGTCGCGCTGTCGTTCGTGCGGCCCGAGGGCGACGTCGCCACCGGCGAGCCGCGCCGCGACGGCGACGACCTCGACATCAGCGTCGGCGAGTGGCTCCTGAACCCCGGCTCGGTCGGCCAGCCGCGCGACGGCGACCCGCGCGCGGCCTGGCTCATGCTCGACCTCGACCGCCAGCGGGCGAGCTGGCGGCGGGTCGAGTACGACATCGCCGGCGCCGCCGCCGCGATCCGCGCGGCCCGCCTGCCCGACTCGCTCGCAGAGCGGCTTGGGTACGGTCAGTGACCGTGCGCGGAGCCCTCCCCTACCTTCTCGCCGCCGTGCTCGGCGTCGGGGCCGCGCTGCTCGCGGCATGCGGCGCGAGCACCTCGGGCGGGGTCCCGCAGGGCGACGCATCGGTCCTCAAGGGCCAGCTCGAGGACGTCCGCCAGCGCGTCGCCGACGGCCAGTGCAGCGGGCTCTCGGCTCAGCTGCGCGACGTCGACTCGGCGATCGACGGCTTGCCGCGATCGGTCGACGCGCGCCTCGTCTCGGCGCTGCGCAGGGGCTCGGACCGCCTCCAGCGCACGGCGATCGCCGACTGCAACCTCAACAACACGCCGACGCAGACCCAGACCACCACGACCCCCACCGAGACGGCGACGACGCCGACGGAGACCACGACGGTCCCGCCGGTGACGACGACGACGCCGACGGACACCACCACGGCCCCGCCGGTGACCACCACCCCCCCGCCGACCGCGACGGTCGAGCCCGTCCCGACGACGCCGGCACCCGCTCCGCCGCCGCCGGTCGTGAGCCCCGGAGGCGGCACCCCGCCACAGGTCCCGTGAACGACGCCTCCCTCATCGCGGGCCGCTACGAGCTCGGCGAGCGCCTCGGCTACGGCGGGATGTCGACGGTGCAGGTCGCCGTCGACCGCCGCCTGGAGCGCAAGGTCGCCGTCAAGCTCCTCGCCGAGCACCTCGCCGACGACAGCCAGTTCATCTCGCGCTTCCGCCGCGAGGCGCTGGCGGCGGCGCGGCTCGTGCACCCGAACATCGTGCAGGTCTTCGACTTCGGCCTCGACGAGCCCAGCGGGCGCTACTACATCGTCATGGAGTACATCCGCGGGCGCTCCGGCGCGGAGATCCTGCGCGAGGAGAAGCGCCTCGGCGTCGCCGACACGCTCGAGCTCGTCGACGGCGCCTGCCGCGGCCTCGCGCACGCGCACCGGATGGGCGTCGTCCACCGCGACGTCAAGCCGGGCAACATCCTGCGCTCCGACGACGGCGCGGTGAAGCTCGCGGACTTCGGGATCGCCAAGGCGATGGTCGGGCAGACGTCGCAGATCACGCAGGCGGGTTCGGTCCTCGGCACGGCCGCGTATCTCGCGCCCGAACAGGCGACGGGCGGCGACGTCGGCCCGGCGGCCGACCTCTATGGGCTCGGGGTCGTGGCCTACCAGCTGCTCGCCGGGCGCCTGCCCTACGACGCCGCGTCGCTCACGGAACTCGCGCTGCTGCAGCAGCGCCAGCAGCCGCCACGCCTGGATCAGCTGACGGACGAGGTGCCCCCGGCGCTCGCGGCCGCCGTCGAGTGCGCTCTCGCGCTCGAGCCCGGCGCGCGCTACGGCAGCGCCGATGAGATGCGCGAGGCGCTGCACGACGGCGCGCGCGGCAAGGGCCCCACCGGCGCCGACTCCACGGCCGCGACCGCGATGCTGTCCAGCCGGCGCCCGCCGGCGGCAGTCCGCCCCGCGCCGCCCCCCGCCCCGCGGCGACTGGAGCCGAGCCCCGGCGCGCCGGTCTACGAGAATCCCGCCCCCCCGTCCTACGGGGCGCGCGACGAGCGCCGCACGCGACCCGGCAACGGCAGCGGCGCAGGGCGGATCGTCGTGTTCCTCCTGCTCGCCGCCGTCATCGCGGCCGTGATCGCCTTCGCCGTCGGCAGCTCGCAGGGCGGCTCGACCGCTGTGAAGGTCCGGCCGGTGACGGGGCAGTCGACGAACTCGATCGTCGATCAGATGAACAAGCTCATCGACGACAACACGCGCTGAGCGCGCCCTACGCCGCCGGCGCCGCCCCGGCGCGCAGCGCGGCCGCGCGCTCGGCGAGCGTCCCGGCGGCGATCGCGGCGCGCAGGTCGGCCATGAGGCGCTGGATGTAGGCGAGGTTGTGGAGCGTCAGCAGCCGGACGGCGGTGAGCTCGCGGTTGCGCAGGAGGTAGCGCAGGTAGCCGCGCGAGTGCCCGGCGCCGCAGGCCGGGCAGGGGCAGCCGTCCATGATCGGCTCCTCGCTCTCGCGCCAGCGCGCGCCGGTGAGGTCCACGCGCCAGCGCGCCTCGGGCTCGGGGACGATCGCGACGCCGTGGCGGCCGAGGCGGGTCGGCATCGCGCAGTCGAACGTGTCGACGCCGAGCTCGACCCCGCGGATGAGGTCGTCGACGTCGCCGATGCCGAGCAGGTGGCGCGGCCGGGCGTCGTCGACGCCCGATATCGCCCACGACACGACCTCGTACATCTGCGGCTTGTCGGCGCCGAGCGAGCCGCCGATCGCGATGCCGTCGACGGGGCGCGCCGCGATCGCCTGCGCGGAGGCGACGCGCAGGTCCTCGTGGACGCCGCCCTGCACGATCCCGTAGACGAGCTGCCCGGACGGGCCGTGCGCGTCGTGCCAGGCCAGGCAGCGATCGAGCCAGCGGTGCGAGCGCTCGGTCGACCGCGCGGTGTACTCGCGATCGACGTTGAACGGCGTGCACTCGTCGAAGACGAGCGCGATGTCGGAGCGCAGCGCGGCCTGGACCTCCATCGCGGTCTCGGGCCCGAGGAAGCGCTCGGAGCCGTCGATGTAGGAGCGGAAGCGCACGCCGTCCTCGGTGATCTCCAGCACGCGCCCGCGGCGCTTCGGGCCGGCGGGGGCGCGGCCCTTGATCTCGTCGGCGACGGTGCCGTGCCCCATCGAGAAGACCTGGAAGCCGCCGGAGTCCGTGATGATCGGCCGCGGCCAGCCCATGAAGTCGTGCAGCCCGCCGAAGTGCGCGACGAGCGCGGGCCCCGGGTCGAGGAAGAGGTGGAAGGTGTTGCCGAGAACCATGTCGTAGCCGAGCTCGGCGACCTCGCGCGCCGCTAGGCCCTTGACCGTCCCCTTCGTCGCGAGCGGGACGAACGCCGGCGTGCGGATCTCACCGTGGGCGGTACGCAGAACGCCGGCCCGCGCAAGCGAGCCGGCGTCCCGGTGCAGGATCTGCAGGGCGCTCACAGGCCCTGCAATGTACGGCCTACTCGGACTCGATCGTCTTCGGCTCGGCGCCCGCGACGCCGATCTGGACGCGGCGCGGCTGGGCCTGGGCCGGCTTGGGGATGTGGACCTCGAGCACGCCGTCGGCGAAGCCCGCCGTGACGCGCTCGGCATCGACGCCCTCGGGCAGCGTCAGCGAGCGCGCGAACGCGCCGGCGCTGCGCTCGATGCGGTAGTAGCCGTCCTTCTTGGCCTCGTGCTCGGTCCTGCGCTCCCCGGAGATCGTGAGGACGTCGCGCTCGACCTCGATGCTGACCTCGTCCTGCGTCATGCCCGGGAGGTCGGCCTTGAGGACGAAGTCCTCCTCGGTCTCGACGAGGTCCATCGCCGGGACCCAGCGCCGGGTCGCGGCCCCGTTGCGCGTCGTCGGCGTGTCGAAGAAGCTCGAGAAGAGTCGGTTCATCTCGCCCTGCAGCGTGTCGAGCTCACGCGCGGCATCCCAGCGTACGAGTGCCATGTCATACCTCCTGCGTCTGACGTTGTGGTACTGCAGAAGGTATAAAATCTAAGTGCTCATCTGTCAAGTCTTGCAGCAGCCGAAGCCCGCGCGCTCGAGCACGCGGTCCCACGACAGGCCGAGCAGCTCGAGCTCCTCGGGCGTGAAGAGGTCGAGGAACATCGCGCGGACACCGGCGAGGTGCGTGACGCGGGCGGCGGCAAGCCGCTCGCGGCCCAGCGGCGTGAGCTTGGCGAACGCGCCGCGGGCGTCGTCCGAGCAGGCGACGCGCTCCAGCAGCCCCTCGCGCTGGAGGCGGTCGACGAGGCGCGTCAGGCCGCTGCGGCTCAGGAGGATCGTGGACGCAAGATCGCACATGCGCATGCGCTGGTCCTCGGCGTCGGCGAGGTACATCAGCACCTCGTAGGAGCTCAGCTGCAGCCCGTGGGCGGCCTCGAGCTGGGCGTCGAGCGCCTTCGCAAGCGCGGCGTGGGCGCGCAGCATGCCGCGCCAGGCGCGCAGCTCGGGCGCCGTCAGCAGCCGCACGGCCGGGGTTTCGGTTCTCGTCGCCATGACAGCAACGATAGCCACTTCTGGTTGCGTAAGCAACGATCTTGCCTGGCGGGCGGGCGCTGGGGGGCGCCGCGGCCTAACGTATCCGCGGCGATGGCACGAGAAGGACTCATCCACGTGGTGCGCGAGGCGGCGGGCGAGCCGGAGGGCGCGCTCGTGCTCCTGCACGGCCGCGGCGCCGACGAGCACGACCTCGGCCCCGTGCTCGACGTCCTGGACCCGCGTCGGCGCTTCGTCGGCCTGACCCCCGGGGCGCCGCTCCTGATCGGTCCCCACCCACCCGGGGGGCGCTGGTGGTACCACGTGCCGCGCGTCGGCCACCCCGACCCCGAGACCTTCCAGGCGACCTACGCGCAGCTGACGGAGTTCCTCGACGGCTGGCTCGCCGAGCGCGAGATCCCCTGGGCGAAGACCGTCCTCGGCGGCTTCTCGATGGGCTGCGTCATGTCCTACGCGACGGGCCTCGGCCCCGGCCGCCCCGCGCCGGCCGGGATCCTCGCGATGAGCGGCTTCATCCCGACCGTCGAGGGCTGGGAGCCGGAGCTCGGCGCGCGGCGCGGGCTGCCGGTCTTCATCACGCACGGGGCGCACGACCCCGTCATCTCGGTCGACTTCGCCCGCGACGCACGCGCACGCCTGGAGGCGGCCGGGCTCGCGGTCTCCTACCATGAGCACGGCGGCGGCCATCACCTCGACCCTCGAACGCTCCCGCTCATGACGGACTGGGTCGCGCAACTCCCATGACCGACGATCGATTCGACAAGCTGCTCGCCCAGCAACTGGAGATGAACCCGCGGACCTGGTCTGCGCTCGCGGAGCGCGGCATCGGCTCCAACACGCTGCTCGTCATCGAGTACTCGTTCACGGCGCCCGGCAAGCGCGCGGCGCGCAACCTCGTGAAGGTCCTGCGCTCGCGGACGAACTTCAGCACCGAGCTCGTCGCCGATGGATCACGGCTGCGACGCCATTGGCGCGTCGTCGGGCACACGCAGCCGTCGACGGCGTCCGTCGACATGCTCAACGAGTGGGTGACGTTCATGGTCAACGTCGGCGCGCAGCACGGCCACTGCCGCTTCGACGGCTGGGGCGCGCGCGTCCCCGAGCCGCAGCCCGGGGCCACGGGACCGCCCGCGAAGCTGCAGCAGGGCTTCGGCGAGCACCGCCTCAACGGCCACGGGCTCAACGGGTCCGGCGCCGGTACCGACGGCTCCTAGCGCGGCTCAGACGGCTTCGCGCAGCCGCGGCCGCGCGGTGATGGCCGCGGCGGTCTTGCGGGCCGCGATCAGGACCGGGTCCCAGACGGGGGCGAACGGCGGCGCGTAGGACAGGTCGTAGCCCTCCAGATCGGCGGCGGTCGCCCGCGCATGGAGCGCCGCGGCGATGACGTCGACGCGCTTGGCGACCCCCTCGCGCCCGACGATCTGCCCGCCCAGCAGCCGCCCGGAGCCGCGCTCGGCGACGAGCTTCACGCGCACCTGCTCGTGACCGGGGTAGTAGCCGGCCCGCGAGAGGTGCATCACCGACGCGCTGACGACGTCGAAGCCCGCGTTCGCGGCCTCCTGCTCGCCGAGGCCGGTCCGGCCGACCTCGAGATCGCAGATCTTGACGACGGCGGTGCCGAGCACTCCCGCGAAGTGCTCGTCACCGCCCGCGACGTTCGCGCCGGCCACGCGGCCCTGCTTGTTGGCGGTCGTCCCGAGCGGGACGTAGGACGGGCCGCCGTGGAGGAGGTGACGGGTCTGGCAGCAGTCGCCGGCGGCCCAGACGCCCTCGGCGCTCGTCCGCATGCCCTCGTCGACGACGATGCCGTCGTCGGGGCCGAGCGGCAGGCGGGCGGCGGCGGCGAGCGTCGTGTCGGGCCGCACGCCGACGCCGATGACGACGATGTCGGCGGGGATCGACGCGCCGCCGGCGAGCACGCGCCGGACGCGCTCGGAGCCCGCGATCGCGTCGACCTTCACCCCGCAGCGGAGGTCCACCCCCTGCGCCGTGAGCTCGGCGGCGATGTCCTCGGCGACGTCGGGGTCGACGAGCGGCAGCACGTGATCGCCGCGCTCGACGACCGTCGTCTGCAGGTCGCGGGCGCGCAACGCCTCGGCCATCTCCAGGCCGATGTAGCCCGCGCCGATGACGACCGCGTCGCGGCAGTCGTGCTCGGCGATCCACGCGCGGATCGCCTGGGCGTCCTCGATCGTGCTCAGCGTGAACACGCCGGGCAGCGACTTACCCGGGATCCCGCTCGTCGCCGGGCGCGCGCCGGCCGCGATGACGAGCGCGTCCCAGGGCTCGGTGCGCGAGCGTCCGCCGGCCATGTTGCGGACGCGCAGGGTGCGCTCGACGACGTTGATCGCCATCACCTCGTGGCGTACGTGGACGTTGATGCCGTCGGCGGCGAACTCCTCCGGCGTGCGCACGACGAGCGCCGCGGGGTCGGGGATGACGCCGGAGACGTGGTAGGGCAGTCCGCAGGCCGAGTACGAGCAGAAGCCGCTGCGCTCGTAGACCGTGATGTCGAGGTCGGGCTCCAGGCGCCGCGCGCGACTCGCCGCGCTCATACCGGCCGCGACACCACCCACGACGACAACGCGGCGCCGGGCGCTCATGGCCCGCACGATACAGACCGGGCACCCTCGTGGCCCGGGCGCCGGTCAGGTCCGCTGTTCGGACTCCGGCTGATCTGCCGGTGGTGGCGGCGTGAGGCCGGCGGGCGGCCGCCATGGCTCGCCGGGCCTGCGCGCGGGCGCCTGCCAGCCCTTCGCGGTCATGCCCAGGAGGTTCATCGCGCGCTCCTTCGCGCTCCACGGCACGCGGCGGTAGACGGGCACGAAGACCATCCGCCAGAACCTGCCGCCGTGCTCGCGGTAGGGCTCGACCGTCGACGGCTCGCCGCGCCCGAGCTCGCGCAGGACCGCCAGGCGCAGGTGATGCTCCGAGCGCGCCCGCAGGTTGCGCCTGGCCTCGGACATCGAGCTCATGTCGCGACCGCCAGCTTGTTCTGGCGCTGCTCGGCGAGCGCGTTCTGCGCGGCGATCTGGATCGGCTCGAACAGCGCGCCGATCGGCGGCGAGTAGATGTTCTCCATGTAGGCCAGGTCGTAGAGCGTCGCCCCGCGCTTGGCCGCGAACGCGAGGAAGTCGCAACGCTCCTTGACGCCGTCGCCGCCGTGGATGACCCCGCCGATGAGGCGCAGCGTGCCGGGCTCGGCGAGGAGCTTGACGAACGTCTTCTGCGCGCCCGGGTAGTAGCGCGCCTTCGTGATGCCGACGCCCTTTGCCAGGACGTAGGGAATCCCGATCGAGCGCGCGAGGTTCTCGCCCATCGAGAAGCCGCCGATCGTGTAGTCGCCGGCGACCATCCCCCACGGCACCCAGACCGGGTCGTAGGCGAGGTCGCCACCGGTGATGTTGACGGCGGCGACGCGTCCCTGGGCGTAGGCGTGCGCGCCGGTGAGCCCGACGATCGGGATCATGTTCAGCCCGTGCGGGATCTCGACGACGTCGCCGGCCGCCCAGACGCCGGGCGCCGACGTGCGCATGTGGTCGTCGACGGTGACGGCGCCGGTCGTGCCGAGCGTCAGGCCCGCGGCCTGCGCGAGCGCGGTGTTGGGGACCTTGTGCAGCCCCGTCACGACCGCGTCGCACTCGAGCACGCCGTCGGAGGTCGTCACCGCGCAGACGTGCCCGTCGGCGTTGCCCTCGAAGGACTCGACCCGCGTCCCGAGATGCAGCGTCACGCCGCGCGCCTCCAGCGAGTCGTGCACGGGCTTGGCGACGTCGGGGTCGAGGATCTCGTGCAGCACCCAGGGACCCTCGTCGACGAGGTCGACCTGCAGGCCGCGGTGCGCCAGGCCGCCCGCCATCTCGACGCCGACGGGTCCGGCGCCGTGGACGACGATCCGCTTCATCGAGTCCAGCTGCTTGTCGAACTCCATCGACTTGCGGATGTCCTTGACGTAGTGCAGCCCGTCGAGGTTGGAGCCCGGCACCTTGGGCTGCTCCCAGTAGAAGCCCGTGCAGAGGATGAGCTGGTCGAAGCCCTCGGGCTGGTTCTTCGTCGTGATCGTGCGGCGCGCGAGGTCGATGTCGGTGACGACGGTCTCCATGCGCATGTCGAGGCCGTCCTCGCGGTAGCGCTCGACGGTCGAGAGGAAGAGGTCGTCGAACTTCGGGATCTCGCGACCATGGACGAACGGGATGCCGCACGGCGAGTAGGCGATGTCGGAGAACTCCGTGAACACGCTGACCTTCAGCGCCGGGTTCATGCGTTTGGTGATGGTGGCGGCTGCCGTTCCCGCGCCGCCACCGCCGATGACGATCACGCGCTCCATGATGGTTCCTCTCGGTCGTGAATGATGAGGTCTGCGATCTGCTCGCGGCGGCGATGCAGCCGCCACGTCCCGCCGTCGCACGCGACGATCGCCGGGCGCAGGTCGCCGAACTGCGTCGACTGCACCTGCTGGTAGGCGCCCACCTCTCGCGCGAGCAGCACGTCGCCCACGGCGAGCTCGCCGAGCTCGGCGGCCGGGCTGACGACGTCGATGTTCAGGCACAGCGGGCCCGCGACGAGCGTCGGCGTGGCACCGGCGCGGGGCGCGAGCGCCTCCAGGCGCGGCCACGCCCACAGCGCGCCCGGCAGCAGATCGGTGCCGGCATCGACGACGGCGCAGCGCGAGCCGTCCGCGAGCGTCTTGACGGCGACGACCGTGCAGGCGAGGTCGACGGCATCGGCGACGAGCGCGCGGCCGGGCTCGAGCATGAGGCGCCCGGAGAAGCCGGCGGCCTGCAGGGCGCCGGCCACCGCGGTCGCGTGGGCGGCGACCGCCGGCGCTGCGGGGAAGCCGCCCCCGAGATCGATCGTCGTGACGCCGAGCTCGCCGGCGAGGCGCGCGAGCGTCGCGGCGGCCTGCGCGTGGACGGCCGGGGCCTTCGCCCAGCCGACCCGCACGTTCGCGGCGAGCGTGCCGCCGACGGCGGCGGTGAAGTCCGTCGAGACGAGATGCACGGAGAGCACCTCGAGCGCCAGTCCGAGCTGCGTGGCGCGCTGCCCGGCGGCGACGATCTGCGCGGGCGCGATCCCGAAGCGGCTCGGATGCCCCTCCGGGCCCGGCAGCCCCACGCGCAGCCCGGCGCGGGTCACGCCCGCCGGCGCGAGCCGCTCGAGCTCGGGGGCGCTGTCGGCGATCACGAGCGCGCCGTCGGCGGCCGCCCGTCGCAGCAGCGCGTCGGGCTTGGCCGGGCCGTTGACGGTGATGCGCGCGCCGTCGACGCCCACGACGTCGCGCGCCAGCGCGTACTCGGCGCCGCAGACGACCTCGGCGCCCGCGCCGTCGTCGGCGAACGCGCGCAGGAAGGCCGTCGTGCGGTTCGTCTTGTACGAGTACGCGACGTCGACGTCGGGCCAGACCGCGACCCACGCCGCGCGCAGGCCCGCCAGCCGCTCGCGCGCCCGGTCGACGTCGGCGAGCCACAGCGGCGAGCCGTGCTCGGCCACGAGGGCGGCGATGCTCACAGCCCGGCCCGCACGGTCGCGGCGAGATCGATCGCCCGCGGCGTGCCCTTGCGGTCCAGCAGCTCGGCCACGGGCTCGCGCCAGCGCCCCGACGCCGCCTCGGCGATCGCGTCGGGCAGCACCGCGCGCAGGTGCTCCATCGCCCACGGGTCGGGCCGCGAGAGGTTCAGCCGCAGCGTCGTCGCGGCGCCGGTCGCGCCCATGCCGTCGCCGGGGTACGTCGCGACGCGGCGCGCGAACAGCGCGACCATCAGCTCCTGTGCCGTCACGCCGGCGGCCGTCGTGTCCAGCGCGCAGGCCAGCCCGCGCACGGGTGCGATCGCCAGCTCGATGCCGTCGACGGCGGCGAGCGTCGTCCGCAGATGGGCGAGGTTGCCGCGCACGATCCCCTGCGCGTGCGCGAGGTAGAGCTCGTCGTCGAGCGCCGCGAGCGCCCCGTGCTGGGCGATGAGGCTCGTGTTCAGGCGCGTCAGCGCCGCCTTCAGCCGCAGGCAGCTGCGCATCAGGCGCGAGGGCCCGGCGAGGAAGCCGATGCGCGCGCCCGCCATCCCGAAGCAATGTGAGACCGAGAACGTGGCGACGGCGTTCTGCGTCAGCTCGAGCGCCGGGAGCGTCCGGAAGGGCACGTCCGGATCGATGACGAGCGACGCGTGCGTCACGTCGTGGATGAGCAGGAGGTCGTGCTCGTCGGCGAGGCGCGCCAGCGCCGCCAGCTCGGCCTCGGTCTGCACCGTCCCGTAGGGGTTGACCGGGTCGACGAGGACGATCGCGCGGGTGCGCGGCGTGATCGCAGCGGCGACGACGCCGGGATCGAGGCGAAAGCCGCTGCGCGCGTCGATCGGGACGGTGACCGGCACGGCGCCCGTGGCGATGACCGCCGACGGCACGTGGAAGTACCCCGGGTCCGAGAGGATGACCTCGTCGCCCGGCCCGGCGACGGCCATCAGCGACAGCGCGATGCCCGCCTGGGCGCCCTCCGTGCCGATGACCTCGAAGCCGTCGTCGCGCGGGCGGCCGAGCACGCGCGCCGCCGCGTCGCGCAGCGGCTCGACGAGGTCGGGGCTGTACTGGTTGAGGTGCTCGCTCGTGACCGCGTCGCGCATCGCGTCGACGGCGCTCGCCGGCGGCCCGGCGAAGCACGTCAGCCAGCCGAGGTCGGCCCAGGTCGCGGGATCCAGGCGCGTCGTGCCGCCGGGATACAGCTCGCCCGCATCGAGGCCGAGGATCCCGATCGCGTCGCGGTAGGTCAGGTAGTTCCACATCGCGTGGTGCGAGCGCTCCAGCGCGCGCAGCCGCGCGGAGGCCAGCCGCGGGACGCTGCCGGGATCGGGACCCCAGGTCAGGACCGAGGAGCTCATTGCGCACGCTCGAAGCGCATGACGCGATAGATGCCGTGGCGGTCGGCGGTCACCGACGCGGGCTCGTAGCCGGCCGCGCGGGCGTAGCCCTCGATCTGCTCGGCGGGTCGCAGCCGCCACACGCAGCGCTCGCCCTGCGCGTTGCGCCACACCCGCGCGATGTACTCGATCTCGGGATTGGCGACCTGGACGTTGCAGACGATCTGCCCGGGCGCGATCGTGCCCGCGAGGTCGAGGAAGTGCTGAGCGATGAGCGCATCGTCGTGGTAGATGCCGTAGAGCCCGAGCTCGCACACGACGTCGGGCCGCGGACGCAGGTCCGCGAGCGCGGCGCGATCGAACGCGCTCGCCTGACGCGTCGTCATCCGCTCCGCCACGCCGAGGGCGCGCGCCGCGGCGCAGGCCTGCTCGAGCGCCCCGGCGTCGACGTCGCACAGGACCGCCGTGACATGCGGACGCTCCTTCAGCGCGCGCAGGAGGTACGGGCTCGGGCCCGCGGCGAGGTCCGCGACGACCGGGCTCGCGTCGCCCGCGGCGTCGATCGCCTCGAGCACCGCCGTCTCGGCGAGGCCGCGGATGTCGCGGAACGCGTGGCACGTCGCGCGATCGAGCAGCCGGCGGTCCAGCCGCCGGCCGAGCGCCGTGCGGCCGGCCGCGCGGTCGGCGTAGACGTGCGCCATGAAGGGGCCGGAATCGAAGCCGTGGCGGTGGCCGATCCGCGTCCCCTCCGACAGGCAGGAGCTTGCACGCGAGGCGAGCGCGAGCGCCGCGAAGCGCCACCTGCGCGGCGAGCTGCGCGGCAGCTCGGCGCGCAGCGCCTCGAAGCGTCGTGCGGCGAGATCAGGCGGCATCGGCATACAGACCCGTTTCGACGAGCTCGCGGCGGCGGTACAGCTCGTGCGCGTCGCCCGCGGCGCTGTGCGGCCCGGTCATGAGCGCCGCGAGACGTTCCTGCGCGGCGTCGTTGTCGGCCACGACGATCGCGATCGTGGCGGCGTCGTCGCCGCCGGCGCCGGCAGCATAGGCGTCGAGCAGCTGCCCGAAGTGATCCAGCGAGCCCGCGGCGTAGGCGACGAGCTCGTCGAAGTCGTCGATGACCTCGATGCGCTCGTAGATCGCATCGCCCTCCCGCGGGGCGACGTAGGCGTCGGGGTCGATGCCGTGGGCGATCGCCCGGGCGCGGAAGAGGTTCATGTGGCGGGCGTTGGCGGCGACGAGCTCGGCGAGCAGCTGCTTGGCGAGCGGGTCGTCGGTCAGCGGCACGCGCGCGGAGAACAGGTCCACCCAGCGGCGCATGCCGTAGGCATGGCGCGCGAAGACGCGCCCGATCCGCTGCGGGTCCTCGCCGAGGACGGCGAGCAGCTGGTCGCGGTTGTCAAGCATCGTGTTCGAGGACGAGGGGCACGTAGGAGACCTCAAGGTCGGAGGACAACATGTTGGACACCCAGCAGAAGGGCTTCGCGCGCTCGACGAGCGCCGCGAGGTCGTGCTCGCCGGAGGCTGCCGCGACCTCGATGCGCAGCCGCCCGTAGCGCAGCTCGCGGCCGACGCGCTCGGCGTCGACGGTCACCCGCAGGCCCGGCAGCTCGATCTCGCGCTTGCCCGCGACGTGGGCGACGGCGAGGCAGAAGCAGCCGGCGAGCGCGGAGAGCATGAGCTCCGTCGGCATCATGCCGAGATCGCCGCCGCCGATGTCCAGCGGCTCGTCGATGCGCACCTCGTGCTCGCGGGCGACCGCCACGGCCGACAGATGGCCGGTCGCGCGTGCCTCCACGTGGAGCGAGGCGCCCACTCAGACCGCTCCGATCCGGTCGGCGGTGAACGAGCGGTAGGCGTCCTCGTGGGCCACGGCGGCCGTGTCCCACCCGTAGGCGTCGACGACGCGCCGGCCGGCCGCGACGAGCCGGGCGCACAGCGCCGGGTCGCTCGCCAGGCGCGCGAGCGCGAGGCCCAGCGCGTCGCCGTCGCCGGCGGGGGTCAGCAGGGCGTTCTCCCCGTCGGCGAGGAAGGTGAGAAAGACGTCGAGCGCGGTCGCGACGACCGGCAGCCCGGCCGCGAGCGCCTCGAGCGCGACGAGGCCGAAGCCCTCCTTCGTGGAGGGGAACGCGAAGAGGTCGGCCGCGCGGTAGTGGCGCTCGAGCTCGGCGGGGCTCACGGTGCCGGCGAGCCGTACGTGCTCGCTGACCCCGAGCTCGCGCGCGCGGGCCGCGAAGCGCTCGATCTCGTCGCGGTAGTCAAACAGCGTCGCGCCCCCGACGACGAGCAGCAGCGGGTCGCGCTCGGGTGCCAGCGCGCGCAGCCGGGCGAAGCCGTCGAGCAGCGTCAGCGACCCCTTGCGCGGCTCGATGCCGCCGACCGTGAGCACCGTCAGGCGCTCGCCGAGGTCCAGCGCGGCGCGATCGGCGGCGCGCTCGGCGGCGTCGCGCGTCGCGCGGAAGCGATCGCAGTCGACGCCGTTGCGCACCTGGCGCGCCTGCACGCCGAACTCCAGGGCCAGCCGGCCGACCCACGGCGACGAGACGCAGAGCACGAGGTCCGGCGCGAGGATCGACCGGTCCTGGCAGGCGATGAGCGACGGGGAGATGAAGTCGTCGACGTGATGGACCGTGCGCACCACGTCGCCGACGACGCCCTCGTCGCGGAGGTCCAGCGCGGCGTTCGCCGAGAGGCAGTCCTGGGCGTGGACGATGTCGAAGGCGCCGTCGGCGAGCAGTGGGCGCAGGCCCTCGCGGTATGCGTCGACCATCGCAAGGATGCGCTCGTCGAACGGCCCGTCGCCAGGCACGTGCGCGATGAGCTGCGTCGGGACGGCGGTGTCGCGGAAGAACGTCTCGCCCGGCGCCGCGAGCGCGACGACGCGGACATCGTGACCGCGTCGCGCCAGCGCCTCGGCGACGGCGAGCGCGTGCTCGACGCCGCCACGCGGCTTGACCGAGTAGGTGAGCATCGCGATCTTCATGGCGCGCCCGCGCCCGCGATGGCCCGCAGCGCCAGGCGCGTGGCCGCCGCGTTGGACGGCGCGACGATCGCCCCCGCCTCGCGCAGGATCCGCGTCTGCCGCGCCGCGTCCTGGGGATCGCCCACGGTGCCGCAGACGCGGGCCAGCACGACGGCGTTGCGGGCGACGCGGGCGATCGCGTCCGCCAGGCCGGACGCGGGGTCGATGTGACCGCCGTGGCCGAGCACGACGTCCAGCAGCACGCAGCCGACGCTGTCGTCGTCGGCCGCCTCGCCGAGGAACCCGAGCCGCACGTCGAGGTCGACCATCGGATGCGGGCGGCCCTGCGTGTACTCCTCCTCGCCGAGGTCGAGCACGGCATGGCCGCCGTTGCGCTCGGCGGGGCCGTGCCCGACGTTGCCCTCCAGGGGGCCGAGGTCGCGCTCGAGCAGCGTCACCGCCTCGTGGGCGAGCGAGCCGCCGGAGAACAGGCCCAGCAGGCGCCGGCCGGCCGCGCGCTCGCGCCCGGCGTCGACCGCGGCCTCCAGCGCCGTGAGATCCTCGACCGCGGTTCCGGCGGCCGCCCGCGCCGCGGCCTCCAGCGTGTCGTGGATCTCGAACGGCGCGTCGCCGCCCTGCCAGCCGACGAAGGCCGCGATCACGCGCTTGCCGCCGGGCAGGTCGGCGGCCAGCGACGCGACGACCTCCGGGGCCGGCGGCTTGGAGACGAGCAGCAGCGTCTCGGTCGCGTCGTCGGCGGCGAGCATCCGCATCGCCTGGCGAAACATGATCCCGCCGATCGCGGCGGACAGGTCGCGCCCGCCGACGCCGACGATCTGAGAGACCCCGACGCCCGCGGCGTCCAGCAGGCACGCGGACTCCTGCGCACCGGTGCCCGCGGCGGCCACGATGCCGACGGGCCCGGCGGTGACGACGTTCGCAAAGCCGAGCCCGACGTGGCCGAGCATCGCCGTCCCGCAGCCGGGGCCCATGACGAGCAGCCCGAGCTGCGCGCCGCGCTGCTTGAGGGCGAGCTCGTCGTCGAGCGAGACGTGGTCGGAGAAGAGGAAGACGTGCATGCCGGCGCTCAGCGCGCGGTGGGCCTCGAGCGTCGCGTACTCGCCCGCCACGGAGACGAGCGCGACGTTGGCATCCGCGAGCCGGCGGCGCGCCGACACGAGCGATCGCGGCTGCTCGCGCTCGGCGGTCGCGCCCGGCGCGCCGGCGCCGCCGCCGCTGGCGAGCTGCTCCTGCGCCTGCGCGAGCGTTGCCGCTGCGACATCCTCGCTGTCGGTCTGCACCGCCACGATGAGATCGGAGGGACCGGCCTGCGCCTGCACGCCGCGGGCGGCGAGCGCCTCGAGGTTGGCGGCGGTGCCCATCCCCATCTCGCACCCGCTGACGCCGTCGCGGCCGCGCAGCCCGCGGGCGATGCTCATGAGCTTCACGCTGTCGGCGTAGCGATTGGCGACGACCTGCACGTGCCAGCTCATAGGAGCGCGGCCTCCTGCTCGGCCTCGATCCAGGTGCCGTCCTCGCCCTTGATGGCGGCGAGCAGCGAGTCGGAGTCGGTGATGATCGAGGCGCGCCCGCCACCCGTCGCGAAGCGCTCGGCGGACTCGATCTTCGGGCCCATGCTGCCGGGCGGGAACTCGCCGGCGTCCAGCCGACGGCGCGTCTCGGTCGTGCTCATGTGCCACAGCGGGCGCTCCCAGCGCGTGCCGAAGTCCTCGACGACCCGCGGGACCGCGGTGAGCAGCACGAGGATGTCGAAGCCGAGCGCGATCCCGAGCTCCGCCGAGCAGCGGTCCTTGTCGATGACGGCCGCCATGCCGGAGAGGTGGCCGTCGCGCGTGCTGACGGGGATGCCCCCGCCGCCGCCCGCGATGACGATCGACCCGCTGCCCGCAAGCACGCGGATGGCGTCGAGCTCGAGGATCTCGACGGGCCGCGGGCTTGCCACCATGCAGCGCCAGCCGCGCCCGGAGTCCTCGCCGACGACCCAGCCGCGCTCGCGCGAGAGCCGCTGGGCGTCCTCCTCGCTGTAGAACGGGCCGACCGGCTTGGTCGGATTGTCGAAGGCCGGATCGTCGTCGTCGACGCGCACGCGCGTGAGAATCGCCGCGGTCGGCGCGTCGGGGTCGATCTCGGCGATGCTCGTCTGCAGGAGGTAGCCGAGGATGCCCTGGGTCATCGCGCCGAGCGCGTGCAGCGGCAGCGCGGGCACCTGCGGCTCGCCCATCGCGTGCTGGAGCATGAGCGTGCCGACCTGCGGGCCGTTGCCGTGGGTGAGCACGACCTGGTGGCCTTCGCGGCGCAGCGCCACGACCGCCTCCGCCACGGGGCGGGCACTGTCGAGCTGGTCGGCCCACGTGCCGCGCTGGTGCTCGGTGAGCAGCGCATTGCCGCCCACCGCGATGACGATGCGCATCAGTGATCGCTCCAGTTGATCCTCACGTCAATCAGCTCCTCTGACCATGAACCAGAGCGCGCGCGCCGGGCGCTCGGAAGGGTTTTCCCAGGTGTGTGGCCGGTCGGTGCGGAAGTGCACCGAGTCGCCCGGCTCGAGGTCGATGACATCGTCGTCGACGGTGAAGCGCATCGCGCCCTCGAGGAGGTAGACGAGCTCCTCCCCCGGATGGCGCATCGGGTCCGCGCCGCTGGAGGCCCCCGGCTCGACGCGCGCCTCGGCGCCGGCAAGGCGGTAGCGGCCGTAACGGCCGGAGACGTTGTCGAGCGCGATCCCGGTCTTCGACGTGTACAGCCGCGCCCGCGCGTCGCCGCGCACGATGATCGCCGACGGCGCGGCGACGTCCTCGTCGATGAAGTAGCTCACGCTCGTCCCGAGCGCCGACGCGACCTTCATGAGCGTCGCGATGGTCGGGGTCATCCCGCTCTTCTCGATCTTGTGCACGGAGGCCGTCGAGACCCCCGCGCGGCGGGCGAGCTCGGCCAGCGACCAGCCGCGCTCGGCGCGGGACGCGGCGAGCTTCGCCCCGAGCTCGGAGACCGTGCGCTCGATGTCGGGAAGCGTGAGGGGCGTGACCCTGGAGTTGTCTGTTTCGGAGTTCACAAGACGTGTCGGATAGGAGACGTGTCGGATAGTACACGCTTCGTCGATCTCTGCAACACACTCGAAACAATCGATCATTGGGGCGATCTTGGGGGTTCGACTTGACGCGGGGCCCGTGTCGCGCTAGGAATGCATCCACAATCCGATAAGGGTTCCGGAACCGCCGGGACCCGGCTGGCTGCGAGGCCGGCCCGACCCGAGGGAGACGGCATGGCCGACCTGACAGAGCCGGGAACCGAGCTGTTCAACACCGAGGAGAAGCTGTTCGAGGACATCAAGGCCGAGCCCGGCGAGACGGCCTTCACGTTCATGCACACCGTCCCCTACGAGGGTTCGGTCGGCCTCGTGAACCTCCTCACGACGACGCGCGTCCTGCGCAAGGGCTTCGACACGAGCCTCATCCTCTACGGCCCCGGCATCCTCATGGCCTCGGGTACTCGCGGCTTCCCGAAGGTCGGCGACGAGGCCTTCCCGGGCCACATGGCGATCAACAACCAGATCGCGAAGTTCATGGAGGAGGGCGGCAAGGTCTACGCCTGCCGCTTTGCAGCGGGCGCGCTGTACGGCTTCCCGGAGGCGAACTTCATGCCGGGCGTCAAGCCGTTTCACCCGCTCGACGTGCTCGACGCGGCGCTGACGGCGTTCCGCCAGAAGTCCTTCCAGCTCAACACCTGGACCCTCTAGGGCCATGCTCGTGCTGGACCGGGACGCGGCGGTTGCGGCGTGGCGACGTGCCGAGGGGCGCATCTACCCCTCCGTGATGATGAACGCCACGCTGTACCAGGAGTACGTGGCGGTCGTGCAGGGCATCGCCGAGGAGCTCGGCGACGTCCGCAGCGAGGACGATCTGGTGCTGGCGTGGCATGAGCGCCGCGAGCTCGTCCGGATGGTGATCGACCGCATCGCACCGTCGATGGGCCTCCTGATGGACCGTGAGGCGGTCCGCGACGCGGCGTTCTGCCATCGCCATCGCGAGGTCACGCGCGAGCACGGCAAGGAGCTCGCCGCGCAGCGTCTCGAGGAAGCCAAGCGCACCGGCGCCGAGTGGGTCACGTTGTTCGACGACGTCACCCCGCTCGGCGCCCAGCGCCTGGAGATGCACGTCCGCAGCGGCCGTGCACTGCACACGAGCGCGGACCTGCCGCTGGACGGCACGCGCCCGACGTGGGAGCTCGAGGTCGTCCAGCTCGATCCCAGCGACGGGGTCTGGCTGCTCGACAAGGCGCCGCTTCTGGGCACGCAGAAATTCGACCGTCAAGACGAATGGGAGGCGCGCGTCCAGCAGGCTCGATCCTCCTTCGGAGGTGACCATCAGTGACGACCCACCCGAAGAAGATCATCGACGCGCACTGCCACATCGGCGAGATTCCCCCGTGGAAGTTCTACGACCTCGAGCACCCGGTCAAGCCGACGGTCTATGACTACAAGGACACGAAGTCCTTCGTGAAGAACCACATGCAGGAGTTCAAGGTCGAGCGCGCGCTCGTGATGTCCAACTACGGCGTGCCGATCCACGAGCTGTCGTTCGACCTCAACGACGTCGTGCTCGAGGCCTCGACGTCCAACGACCGCATCCTCGCGGCGCTCTGGGTCTCGTTCCTGCCGCGCAACGCCGAGCTGACGCGCAAGGCGCTGAAGCTCGTCACGGAGAAGAGCGTCGTCGCGCTGAAGACGACGTTCCTGCTCGGCGGCAACCCCGATCCGAACACCTGGGACGAGGAGACGACGGCGCTCGCCGACGAGTGCTTCGACATCTGCGAGAAGCACGACCTGATCTTCCACTTCCACACCAGCCCGGGCGGCAACTCGGACTTCGGCAACTTCGTCCCGCTCGTGGAGAAGTACGGCAAGCGCTGCAAGATCTACCTCGTCCACATGGGCGGCGGCGTCTCGGGCCACATCAAGCTCGTGCCGAAGTTCCTGCAGTGGGTGCAGGACGGCTACAAGGTCTACACCGACACGTCGTGGGCCGTGGGCTTCGCGCCGCGCTGGCTGCTCACCGAGATCGAGCGCACGGGGGTCGGCGGTGACCGCGTCTTCTTCGGCTCCGACGAGCCATGGTCGGACTTCGACTCCGAGTACTGGAAGCTCAACGGCGTCCGGGGCATCTCGCAGGAGCTCAAGGACAACGTCTTCTGGCGCAATTTCGAGACGCTCTACGACGGTCGTGGCTGAACCGCGCATCAGCGACGGGTCGCTGGCGGTCGACGACCGCCGGCTGCTCGTCGAGCTGCAGTCCTTCGGCGTGCGCGTCGTGGGCGGCGACGGCGCGCTCTCACGGCGCGGCGGCGCCGGCCCGTCCGACGCGCTGTTCCTCTACGTCCGCGGGCTGCCGCTGACGGTGCCCCAGCATGCCGAGTACGTCACGAGCTCGCCGTACACCCTGCGGCTGGACGGCCCGAAGCCGACGCTGTTTCGCGACGACGAGCTCGTCGGCGTCGTCGGGCTGCCGCGGCGCCCGCGCATCTACGACATGCAGACGGCCGACGGGATCCCGTACTGGAAGATCGCGCTGCTGCACCTCGACTCGATCGCCTCGACCGTCGTGCAGAAGTGCATCTACTGGGACACGCCCGAGCAGTGCGGCTTCTGCGGCATCGAGCTGACGCGCGGCGAGCAGACGATCCCCGTCAAGACCCCGGCGCAGCTCGCCGAGGTCTGCAGCGCCGCGCACGAGCTCGACGGCGCGGTCGACGCGACGCTCACGACCGGCTCGATCAACCGCCGCGACCGCGGCGCGCTGTACATCGCGCGCTGCGCGGCGGCGATCAAGGACGCCTGCGGCATGCCCGTGCAGGTGCAGTTCGAGCCGCCCGACGAGCTGTCGGTCCTCGACGACGTCCACCGTGCCGGCGTCGATGCGGTCGGCATCCACATCGAGACGTTCGACCCCGACGTCCTCGCGCGCGTCGCGGCGGGCAAGGCGCAATGCGGCGTGGAGGGCTACTTCCGCACCTGGGAGCGCGCGGTCGAGGTCTTCGGCCGCGGGCGCGTCACGACCTACGTCATCCTCGGCATGGGCGAGCGCCGCGAGCTCATCGAGGAGGGCTGCCGGCGCGCGATCGAGATGGGCGTCTATCCCTTCGTCGTGCCGATCCGGCCGGTCCCGGGCACCCTGCTGCAGGACACGCCGACGCCCGATCCGGACTACGTCGCCGCGATCTACCGCAGCGTGTCGGCGATGCTCGCCGAGTCCGGCCTCGATCACTCCGACGCGGCGGCGGGGTGCGCGCGCTGCCAGGCCTGCTCGGGCCTGTCGGCGTGGGAGCGCGTCTTCGAGAAGGAGGCCAACGGTGGCCATTTCCAGCTCGGCGCGGTCAGCGGCTCCTGACAACCTCGCGGTCGTGTGCGCGCTGGCCCGCGAGCCGGCCGCGCTCGCGGGGCACTTCGCCATCCGGCGCGAGGTGTTCGTCGTGGCGCAGCGCATCTTCGAGCACGACGACCGCGACGACCGCGACGACGATCCCGCGACGCGCCACGCGGTCGGCGTCGCGGGCGGGCACGTCGTCGGCGCGGTGCGGTTCTATCCGATCGACGGCGACGGGCTGTGGAAGGGCGACCGGCTCGCCGTGCTGCCCGCCGACCGCGCGTCGCAGCTCGGGGCGATGCTCGTGCGCTTCGCGGTGCGCACGGCAGGCGAGCTCGGCGGCCGCCGCATGGTCGCCCAGATCCAGGTCCCGAACGTGCGCTTCTTCGAACGGCTCGGCTGGAGCTGCGAGGGCGATCGGGCGCCGATGTTCGGCGTCACGCACCAGCCGATGTCGATCGCGCTGCACCGAGGCCGGTGAGCGGCGTGACGGCGAGGTCCCACACCATCGCGATGTCGCCGGCGCCGCAGGCGAGCCTCAGCGCGCGCGAGTCGTCGAAGCGCCCGCATGGCGCACACGCCAGGCCGCGGCGATGAAACACCTCGCAGGCCGCGTCGGCGTGCTCGGGAGCGGCGGCGAGCAGGAAGCCGAAGCTCGGGAACGTGCGCAGCCAGCGCTCGACGGCAACGCCCGCCGGGCGCGGCAGCCGGCCGGGCTCGAGCACCGCGCCGCAGCCGGCCGCCTCCAGCAGCTGCAGCAGCGAGCCGGCGGCGCCCGGCATCGAGACGTCGCGGGCGGCGTGGCACAGGCCCGCTTCGGCGACCTCGACGAGCGCCTCCCCGTCCTCGCGCAGGTGCTCGGGGGCACGATCGCGCAGCGATGTGAAGAAGTCCGTCTCGTCGCCCATGTAGCGGCCCTCGAGGCAGAACGCGCCGAGCAGGACGTCGCCGGGCCGTGCGGCCGCGGCGCGCAGCGGCCGGCGCGCGATGCCCGTGCACGTCGCCGACAGCGCCGGCGCTCCCCCGATCGTCAGGTGCCCGCCGACCACCTCCACCCCGAGCAGCCCGGCCGCCCACGCGAGGCCCTCGAGCACGAGCTCCGCGTGGGCCTCGTCGGGGCTGACGAGCATGTCGAGGATCGCCAGCGGCCGGCCGCCCATCGCGCGGACGTCGGAGACGTTCGTCACGACCGCGGACGCGCCGGCCGCGCGCGGCTGCGCGGCCACGAAGGACGGCAGGATCGCCTCGCCGCAGAGCACGATCCATTCGTCGCCGTGGGCGACGAGCGCACCGTCGTCCCCGTCGCCGACGGGCCCGAGCGCGCGCACGAGCCGCAGGTCGCGCTTGGCGTGCAGCGCCGGCAGGTCCCGGACGAGTGCCGCGAGGGCTTCGGCGTCGGACATCGCGGCGAATCTAGTGGGTCTTCTCGGAAATGTGCGCCTGGAATGCCGGGATGCCGGCGTCGGCTGGCAAGGACGCAGGACCGAAGGTGTGGCTCTGCCACATCGAGCGTCCGAGGACGCCGCCAGGCGGCGATCGGCGCCCGGCATTCAAGGTGGACATTTCGAGAAGCCCCACAGGTCCAACCGAAAGCGGAGGCTGTTCGTGACCCTTGATCAGGCGGTGCTGCAGAGAGTGGAGGTCGTCAACGTCGGGCTCGCGGCGTTCGGCGCGGCGATCCGCGATCAGGACACGCCGGTCGTCGACGTCGACTGGCGCCCGCCGGCGGCCGGGGATCCCGAGGCCGTGGCGGCGCTGGAGCGCGTCTGGGGCGCGCACGGGGCCGCGGTCGCCGCCGCCAACGCGACCGTCGTCGAGCGGATGGAGGCGGCCTCGCCGCGCGCCGTCGCCGTCGCGACCGCCCGCGACGTGCTGCCCGTGCTGGCCGCGGGCCGCACCCTCATCCACTCCGGCCCGCCGATCACGCCCGACCGGCTCGCCGACCCGCAGCGGCGGGCGCTCGTCGCGGCCTGCCTGTTCGAAGGCTGGGCCGGCGACCGGCCCGCCGCCCGGGCGATGATCGAGTCCGGCGAGATCGGCCTGGCGTCCGGCAACGAGAGCGGCCACGGCGGCGCGATGACCGGCGTCTGCTCGCCGTCGATGCCCGTCTGGGTCATCGAGGACGAGGGCTCGGGCGCCCGCGCGTTCTCGACGTTCAACGAGGGCGCGGGCAAGACGCTGTGGTTCGGCACCGACGCCGACGAGGCGATCGAGCGGCTGCGCTTCTTCCGCGACGACCTCGGCCCGCTCATGGGCCGCCTGCTGGAACGCCAGGGGCCGATCGAGATCTTCAAGCTCGCCGCGCAGGGGCTGCACCAGGGCGACGAGCTGCACATGCGCAGCCAGGCGACGGGGAACCTCCTCATCCGCGACCTGCTGCCGGGCTTCGCGGCGCTCGGCGGCGAGCGGGCCGCCCGCTTCCTGTCGACGAACTGGCACTTCTTCCTCAGCCTCACGATCGGCGCGTCGAAGTGCACGCTGCTCGCGGCGTCGGGCGTGCCCGGCTCGAGCGTCGTCTCGCTCATCTCGCGCAACGGCACCGACATGGGGCTGCAGCTCGCGTCGATGCCGGGGCGCTGGTTCCTCGCGCCGTCACCGCCGGTCGAGGACGCCCTGCTGCGCGAGGGCTTCACCGCGGACGACGCGGCGAAGGACATCGGCGACTCGGCCGTCATCGAGTGCGTCGGCCTCGGCGGGATGGCCGTCGGCGCGGCCCCGGCCGTCGCGGCGTTCTTCGGCGGCGATGCCGCCGACGCGATCGCGCGCACCGAGCGCATGCGCGAGATCTGCGCCGGCCGTTCGTCGCGCTTCACGATCCCGGCGATGGACTCCGCGCCGACGCCCGTCGGGATCGACGCACGGCTCGTCTGTGAGCTGGACATCGCGCCGCAGATCACGACCGGGGTCCTGCACGCGACCGACGGCGTCGGGCAGATCGGCGCGGGCATCGCCCATCAGCCGACCGAGCCGTTCCGGGCCGCGACGATCGCCCTGGCCGCCGAGCTCGACGCGGCGCGCACGGGCGGGAATTGAGCGTCACGGCCGCCACGCGATCCGCACGCGCGCTCACCGTCGGGCCCGGCGCCCGCCGGGCGTTGCGCGACGGCGCCGGCGGGGTCGTCGAGCTCGCGTTCGGCCCGGGCGGCTACGTCCGGCTGGACGACCGCTGGGTCCTCCTGGCCCCCGCCCGCTCGCCGCTCGGCCCGCTGTCGGTCCTCGTGGTCGGGCTGTCACGCGGCGAGCTGCTCGTCGGCGACCCTGCGAGCGTGTCGGACGATGCGCTCATCGTCGGCATGCTGCGGATCGAACTGGAGGGCGCGCACGAGCCGCCCGCGCCGCGCGCACAGGACCTCGCCCCGGGGTGGCGGCCGGCCCTCGCGGCGACCCTCGCGGTCGTCACGCCGGCGCCGCCGGAGCTGGCGGCCGGCCTGGGGCTCCTGGCGGCCGGCGATCTCGATGCCGCGGCGGCGCAGCTCGCCGGGCGCGGCGACGGCCTCACCCCCACGGGCGACGACGTGCTCGCCGGCTACGCCGCCTGGCGCTGGGCGGACGGTTCGCCGGTGACCCTGCCCGCCCAGCGCTGCGCCTCGCTCGGCCGCGCGTACCTGCGCTGTGCGGAGCGGGGCGAGCTGCCCGAGCCGGCGGCCCGCGTGCTGGAGGCGATCCGGGCCGGCGAGCCGCAGGCGGCGGCCCGCCGGGCGAGCGGGCTCTCCGACTGGGGAGCGACGTCGGGCGCCGCGCTGCTGTGGGGCATGGCGGCCGGCGCCGCGCGCACGTCGTCTCGCGGGGCCGAGGAGCGATGACCGGCCAGGAGCTCATGCTCGACCGCGCGGCCATGCGCCGCGCGCTGACGCGCATCGCCCACGAGATCGCCGAGAACGGCGGCGATCCCGCGCGGCTCGCGCTCGTCGGCGTCCACCGTCGCGGGGTCGTGCTCGCCGCCCGCCTGCGCGACCTGCTCGCCGAGCTGCACGCCATCGCCGTGCCGCTCGGGGACATCGACATCTCGTTCTACCGCGACGACGTGACGACGCGGGCGGGGTCGCCGGTCGTGCACGCCACGCATCTGGACTTCAACGTCGACGGGCTCACCGTCGTGATCGTCGACGACGTGCTGTTCACCGGGCGCACCACGCGCGCGGCGATCGAGGCGCTGTTCGACTACGGGCGCCCGGCGCGCGTCCAGCTCGCCGTGCTCGTCGACCGCGGCCACCGCGAGCTGCCGCTGCGCCCCGACTACGTCGGCAAGAACCTGCGGACCGCGCGGTCTGACCGGGTCTACGTCGCGGTCGAGGAGATCGACGGCGAGGACCGCGTGACGTCGGTCGCGCACTGACGGCGCGCGCCGCCGGCGCTCGTCAGCGCGGGACGTGCTGCAACAGCGAGCGGCCCGTCATCTCCGGGGGCTGCTCGATGCCGAGCAGGTCCAGCGCCGTCGGCGCCACGTCGGCGAGGATCCCGCCCTCGTGGTCCAGGCGCGCCCCCTCGACCGTGACGACGAACGGCACCGGGTTCAGCGAATGCGCGGTGTTCGGCGAGCCGTCGGGCTCGAGCATGTGATCGGCGTTGCCGTGGTCGGCGGTGACGATGAGCGCGCCGCCGGACCCCTGGACGGCCGCGACGACCCGCCCGAGGCAGGCGTCGACCGTCTCGATCGCCGTGACCGCGGCCGCGATGACGCCCGTGTGGCCGACCATGTCCGGGTTGGCGAAGTTGATCAGCGCGAAGCGGAAGTCCTCCTGCGCCCAGGCGCCGGTGAACGCGTCGGCCGCCTCGTCGGCGCTCATCTGCGGCTCGAGGTCGTAGGTCGGGACGTCGCGCTTGGAGGGGACGACCTCGCGCCGCTCGCCCGCCTCGGGCTGCTCCTTGCCGCCGCCGAAGAAGTACGTCACGTGCGGGTACTTCTCCGTCTCGGCGACGTGCAGCTGGCGCCCGCCGCCCGCGGCGATGACGCTCGGCAGCGTCACCGACGGGCGCTGGGAGACGAAGGCGATCGGGTGCGCGCTCGCCATGCCGCCGTAGTCCGTGAGCGTCGTGTAGCGCGTGACGGGCGGCGCGGCCCGGCGATCGATGTCCGGCGCCTCGGGCGCGGCGAGCGCGTAGCTGCACTCGCGCATGCGGTCGGGGCGGAAGTTGAACGTGATGACGCTGTCGCCGGGCCGGATCGCGCCGTCCTCCCCGACGCGGGTCGGCGCGACGAACTCGTCGGTCTCGCCGCGCGCGTAGGCGGCGCGGACGGCACCGGCGGCGGTCGGCGCGTCGTGCTCGGCGATGCCGTGGGCGACGAGGTCGTAGGCCGCCTGGACGCGCTCCCAGCGCGCGTCGCGGTCCATCGCGTAGAAGCGCCCGACGACGCTCGCGACGCGAGCCCGGGTCCGGCCCGATCGGCTCGCCTCGGCGCACCAGCCCTCGACCGTCTCGAGGAACCCGGCGCCGGCGGTCGGCAGCGTGTCGCGCCCGTCGGTGAACGCGTGGATGACGAGGTCCGGCACGCCGTGCGCGGCGGCCATCCGGATGAGCGCCCCCAGGTGTTCCATGCTCGAGTGCACGCCGCCGTCGGAGACGAGCCCCATGAGGTGCACCCGCTCGGCCCCCTCCATCGCCGCCAGCAGGACCGCGTTGCCCCCGAAGTCCGGCTGTGCCGCGGCCTCGTCGATGAGCGTCAGGTCCTGCATGACGACGGCGCCCGCGCCGAGGTTCAGGTGACCGACCTCGGAGTTGCCCATCTGGCCGTCGGGCAGTCCGACGGCGCGCCCGCAGGCCGTCAGCGTCGTGTGCGGATAGCGCGCCCAGAGGTCGTCGAAGACCGGCGTGCGCGCGAGCGAAACGGCGTTGCCGGGCCCGTCGGGCGCCAGGCCCCAGCCATCGAGGACGATGATGCAGACCGCGGGGAACGCGGTCACGCGGTGAGGGCGACCGCGGCGGCCACGATCTCGGCGAACGGCTCGGCGCCGAGCGATGCCCCGCCGACGAGCGCTCCGTCGATGTCGGGCAATGCGAGCAGCTCGGCGGCGTTCGCATCGTTCACCGAGCCGCCGTAGAGCACGCGCACGACCGCCGCCGCGTCGGGGGCCTTGTCACCCACGAGCGCGCGGACGAAGGCGATCGCCTCCTGCGCCTGCTCGGGCGTCGCGACCTTGCCGGTGCCGATCGCCCAGATCGGCTCGTAGGCGATCGTGACCTGCGCGATCTGCTCGGGCGTCAGCCGCTCCAGGCCCTCCTGGACCTGATGGCGCAGCTTGCGCTCGGTGTCGCCGCGCTCGCGCTCCTCCTCGGTTTCCCCGACGCAGAGGATCGGCTTCAGGCCGGACTCCAGCGCCCGCAGGACCTTGTGCGACAGCGCCCTGTCGGTCTCGTTGTAGTACTGGCGGCGCTCGGAGTGGCCGAGCACGACGCCGTGGACGTCGATCTCCGTGAGCATCGCCGCCGAGATCTCACCCGTGTAGGCGCCGTGCGTCGCCTCGTGCATGGTCTGCGCGAACACCTCGACGCGCGAGCCGCGCGTCGAGTCGACCATCGCCTGCAGAGCCGTGAACGGCACGCAGATCGCGACGTCGACGCCGTCGACCGAGGAGACGCGCGGCAGCAGGGCCTGGATGTACTCCTCGGCCTCCTGCACCGTCTTGTGCATCTTCCAGTTCCCGGCGATGAAGGGCGTGCGGCTCATGCGCTGGGAAGCCTACGCCGACAGGGCGTCGAGGCCCGGGAGCGGCTCGCCCTCGATGAGCGCCAGCGATGCGCCGCCGCCCGTCGACAGGTGCGTGACGGCCTTCGCGAGCCCGAACTCCGCGACGGCCGCGCCGGAGTCGCCGCCGCCGATGACGGTGATCGCGTCCGTCTGCGCCATCGCCTGGGCGATCGCCAGCGAGCCGGCCGCGAAGGACTTGTACTCGTAGGCGCCGATCGGGCCGTTCCAGAAGATCGTCCGCGCGTTACGGATCTCCGCGACGTACGACGTCCGCGTGCGCGAGCCGATGTCGAGCTGCATCCAGCCGTCGGGGACGTCGACGCCCTGGATGATCTTCACCTCGGCGCGGCCGGCGAACTTGTCGGCGATGACGAGGTCGCTCGGGAGGCGGATCTTCCCGTTGGGGTAGCCGTCCTTCTCCAGCGCCCGGCGCGCCGGCTCGACCCCCGACTCCTCGCAGAGCGAGTTGCCGATGTCGTGCCCGAGCGCCTTGAGGAACGGCGTCGCCATCGCACCACCGAGCAGCACGACGTCGGCGCGCTCGAGGAACCTGTCGATGACCCCGATCTTGTCGGTCACCTTGGCCCCGCCGACGATCGCCAGAAACGGCCGGTGGGGACGGCCCATGACGCGGTTGATCGTGTCGACCTCGGCCTGGAAGAGCAGCCCGGCGGCCGAGTGCTCGACGTACTTCACGATCCCCTCGGTCGAGGAGTGCGCGCGATGCGACGTGCCGAAGGCATCGTTGACGTAGTAGTCGGCGAGCCCGGCGAGCTTGCGGGAGAGCTCGTCGTCGTTCTTCGTCTCGCCCGGCTCGTAGCGGATGTTCTCGAGCATGACGACGTCACCGTCGGGGACGTCGTCGATGTCCTCGGCGAACACGACCTCGGTGCCCAGGAGCTTGGCGGTGTGCGCGGCGATCGGCTTGAGCGAGAACTCCGGCTCATGGTTCGTCGGCCGGCCGAAGTGCGAGACGAGCAGGAGCTTCGCCCCGCGCGAGCGCAGCTCCTCGAGCGTCGGGATCGCCCGTTTCATGCGCAGGTCGTCGCGCACCCTGCCTTCGTCGAGCGGAACGTTGAAGTCGACGCGGACGAGCACGCGCTTCCCGGCGACGTCGCCGAGGTCATCGAGTGTCCGCACGCCTAGAGGACCTTCTGGAGGAGGTCCACGCAGCGGTTCGAGTAGCCCCACTCGTTGTCGTACCAGCTGACGACCTTCACGAGCGTGCCCTGCATGACCGCGGTGAGCTGCCCGTCGACGATCGACGAGTGCGGGTTGCCGACGATGTCGCTGGAGACGATCGAGTCCTCCGTGTACTGGAGGATGCCCTGCAGCGCGCCCTCGGCGGCGGTGGCGAAGGCGCCGTTGATCTCCTCGATCGTCGTCTCGCGCGCGGCGACGAACGTCAGGTCGACGACCGAGCCGGTCGGGACGGGGGCGCGGACGGCGAAGCCGTGCAGGCGGCCGTTGAGCTCCGGCAGGACGAGCCCGACGGCCTTCGCGGCGCCCGTCGAGGTCGGCACGAGGTTCATCGCGGCGGCGCGTGCCCGGCGCAGGTCCTTGTGCGGGCCGTCCTGGAGGTTCTGGTCGGCCGTGTAGGCGTGGATCGTCGTCATGAGCCCATGCTCGATGCCGACGGTGTCGTTGAGGACCTTCGCGAACGGCGCGAGGCAGTTCGTCGTGCAGGACGCGTTGGAGATGACGTCGTGGGCGCCGGCGTCGTAACGGTCGAAGTTCACGCCGAGGACGACCGTGATGTCCTCGTCGGTCGCCGGCGCGGAGATGACGACCTTCTTCGCACCGGCGGACAGGTGCTTGGCGGCGCCGTCGCGCTTCGTGAAGAAGCCCGTCGACTCGAGCACGACGTCGACACCGAGGTCGTCCCACGGCAGCGCGCCCGGATCGCGTTCCTCGAAGACCTTGATCTCCTTGCCGTCCACGACGAGGCCGTCACCGGAGAGCTCGACGGTGCCGGGGTACGGACCGAGGATCGAGTCGTAGCGCAGGAGGTGCGCCAGCGTCTCGTTGTCCGTCAGGTCGTTCACGGCCACCCAGTCGATGTCGGCTCCTGCCGCCTGTGCGGCGCGGAACACGTTCCGGCCGATGCGGCCGAAGCCATTGATGCCAACTCGTACTGACATGCGGGGGTCTGTCCTTTCGGGGGTGTTCGAAGCGCAGTGCTACGCAGGCAGGCGGGATCCGTCCCCTCCAATTAGGACGGCGAACCCTATAGGCCCGCAGCGAGAGAGGCCGGGCACGTCACCGTTGCCCGCACCGGTACGGTGCGCACATGTCTGCTCCCATCCGCGGCGTCGGCGCCGCCGCGTCGCTGAACCACGACGGTCCCGAGGACCTCGACTTCGCCATCGTCGATCTGCGCCTGTTCGCGACGACCGCGGACGGCGAGCGCGTCCTCGACCCACAGCCGGCGTCGGCCTCCGTGCGCGTCGAGCGCGACAAGCTCTCCGCCGTCGAGCTCTCCGTCCAGATGTCGCTGCGCCTGCGCACGGCGCCGACCGGACCGCGGCTGGAGGCCTGGCAGCGGATCGCCGCCGTGCTCGCCGACCAGGGGATCGCGGCCGAGCCCGAGGAGCTGCACCGCATGAGCTTCCAGCTCGCGCCCGACGACGAGCTGCGCGCCGCGCAGCAGAAGGTCTGGCCACACGGGCACTGAGTGAGGAGCCGGACCCGCGGCAGGGGCAGGGACGCTCGCCTGAAGTCGCGTCCCGCTGCCTAGACGGGCTCGAGCAGGCTCGCGCCGATCGCGCCGCCGAGATCGCCGAGCTGCGCGACGACGACCGGCGGCGGGCGATCGTCGTGGAAGAGGTGCGGCAGCATCGCGGCCGCGATGCGGTCCGCGTAGGGCCTTCCGAGGCGGACGCCGAGGCCGCCGCCGAGGATGATGATCTCGACGTCGAGGACGTTGTCGACGGACGCGACACCGGCGCCGAGTGCCGCGACCGCGCGGTCGATGAGCTTCGTCGCGAGCGCGTCCTCGCGCTCGAGCGCCGCGGCCCAGATGCCGCTCGTGAGGCGCTCGCGGCCGCGCTTGTGGGCGATCTTGAAGAGGTCGGTGTGCTCGCCCTTGTCGTGCAGCTCGCGCGCGCGCCGCTCCATCGCCAGGCGCCCGGCGTAGGCCTCCATGCAGCCGCGCCGCCCGCAGGGGCACGGCGCGCCGTCGAGCTTCACCACGACGTGGCCGATCTCGCCGGCGCCGCCCCGGCCGAGCCACGGCTTGCCGTCGAGGACGAGCCCGCCGCCGACGCCGGTGCCCCAGAACACGCCGAGCATCGAGCGGTGGTCGCGGCCCGCGCCGAGCCGGGCCTCGGCGTCGGTCGCGACCTGCACGTCGTTGCCGAGCGCGACGACCGTGTCGAGCTGCGTGGCGAGCTCGCCCGCGAGCGGATAGGAGCCGTCCCAGCCGGGGAGGTTGCTGGCGCTCGTGACGGTGCCGGCCGCCGCGTCGATGAGGCCCGGGGAGCCGACGCCGATGCGCGTGAGGTCGGACGTCCGCACGCCGGCCTGCTCGGCCGCGGCCTGCATCGCGGCGGCCATCGCGGCGGCGACGTCGGGGGGACCGCCGGTCGTCGGCGTCGGCACGCGCGCCTGCCCGGCGACGGCGTTGCGAGCGTCGACGACGACCGTCTGGATCTTCGTCCCGCCGAGGTCGATGCCACCGCGCAGGCGCGGCGTGCGCTTCCTGCTCGAGGGTCGTCGTGTCGTCGCCATGCCCGCGAGTGAGGGTACCGGCGCGTTCGTCGGCCGCAGGCAACGGGTACCCGAGCTGCATGTCGCTCGCCGATCCCGATCCCGTCGTCGCCGCGCCCGCTCCGGCCACACCGACCGCCCCCAACCTCGAGGCCGGGCTGCTGCTCGTCGCCATCGGCGCGGTCCTGCTGCTCGTCAGCCTCTTCCTCGCCTGGTATGCGCCCGGGATCGAGGCCTGGGACGTCTTCGAGGTCTGGGACCTCGTGCTCGCCGCGCTGGCGCTCGTCGCGCTCGCCGCCGTGGCGGCGCGCCTGGGGTATGGCCCGCCGCGCCCGAACAGCTGGCTGCTCGGGCCCGCGGCCGTGGCCTTCGTCGTCGTCGCCGCCGCGCTGCTCGACCACCCGCCGCTCGTCGACGGGCCCGGTCACGACCCGCGGGTCGGCATCTGGCTCGCGCTCGTCGCGACGCTGCTCATGGCCGCCGGCACGGTGCTCGCGGTGGCGCGCATCTCCGTCGCGCTGAACATGGGCGACGCCTCGATCGCACCCGCACCGCGGCGGCGGTTTCGCCGCGGCACGCCGGCCACCGTCGACCCCGATCAGCCGCTTCCCGCCGCGGGCCCGCCGCCCGTGGAGCCGACGGCGCCGACCCGCAGGCTCTAGAAGGCGCCCGTCGCGAGCTCGACGCGCAGGCCGTCGGGGTCGCGCAGATAGCCGGCGTAGTAGCGCGTCCCGTACTGCGGGCGCGGGCCGGGCGCGCCGTCGTCCGCGCCGCCGTGCGCGAGGCCGGCGGCGTGCGCGCCGTCGACCGCCGCGCGCCCGGCGGCCGCAAGCGCGACGTGGCCGTAGCCCGGCGACGGCGTGCGCCCGCGCGCAACGATCCAGAACTGCTCGTGGTCGTGCCCGTAGGCGACGGCGCCGTCGCTCTCGAACATCCGCCGCGCGCCGAGCGCGTAGAAGAGCGCGTCGTAGAAGCGCGCCGAGCGCGCGAGGTCGGAGACCTCGAAGGCGACGTGGACGATCATCGGGCCATCAGCGTGCCAAGCGTCCCACGTCGCGGTGGGCGACCTCGACGTCGACGCCGTCGCGGCCGCGGTAGCGCGCGGCGAGCGCCTCGGCGATCGCGACCGAGCGGTGGCGCCCGCCGGTGCAGCCGATGCCGACGACGAGGTGCGCCTTGCCCTCGGCGATGTACTCCGGCACGAGGAAGTCCAGCAGCGGCTCGAGGTGGTCGTAGAAGGCCTGCAGGCGGCCGTCGCGCCCGATGTAGTCGACGACCTGCGGGTCGAAGCCGGTGAGCGCGCGCAGGTCGGGCTCCCAGTACGGATTGGCGAGGAAGCGGACGTCGAAGACGATGTCGGCGTCGCGCGGGAACCCGTGCTTGTGGCCGAACGACGAGAACGTCACCGCGAGCTTCGAGCGCGCCTGGCGCGGGAGGAAGTCCTCGGCGATCCGCAGGCGCAGCGTCGCGGCGCTGATCCCGGTCGTGTCGAGGACGAGGTCGGCGGCCGCCTTGAACGGCGCGAGCGCGGCGCGCTCGGCGGCGATCCCGTGCGCCACGGAGCCGGTCGGGCTCAGCGGGTGCCGGCGGCGGGTCTCCTTGTAGCGCCCGATGAGCGTCTCCTCGTCGGCGTCGAGGAAGAGCACGCGGTGCGCGACGCCGAGCGCGTGGAGGTCGTCGAGCACGGCGCTGAGCGCCTCGAACAGCTCCCCGCCGCGGACGTCGGAGACGACCGCCGCGTGGCGCACCTTCGAGCCGCCGTGGACGAAGAGGTCGACGAGCCCGCGGATCATCTCCGGCGGCAGATTGTCGACGCAGAAGTAGCCGTCGTCCTCGAAGACGTTCATCGCCGTGGACTTCCCGGCGCCCGAGAAGCCGGTGATGATCACGAGATCCTCGAGGCTGGAGGTCGGAGGGACGTCGCCGGGGATGTTCGTCACAGCTCGATTCTGACGGGCGCGCCGGTCAGCCACTGGTGCGATTCAGATACGCGTACAGATCGCCCGCGATCTTCGACGGCAGTCCGGGCACCGCCTCGAGCTGCTCGCGGGAGGCGTCGAGCACCGCGTCGGGCGCGCCGAAGTGCTTCAGCAGCGCCTTCTTGCGCTGCGGGCCGACGCCCGGCAGCCCGTCGAGGACGGACTCCGTCATCTGCTTGTCGCGGCGCTGGCGGTGGTGCGTGATCGCGAAGCGGTGCGCCTCGTCGCGGACGCGCTGCAGGAGCTGCAGCTCGGGCGTGTCGTGGGCGAGCAGCAACGGCGCCCGGCGCCCAGGGATGAAGACCTCCTCGATGCGCTTCGCGAGGCTGATGACCGCGACGCCGCGATCACGAAATCCCTGCAGAGCGCGCATTCCCGCGGCGAGCTGACCCGGCCCGCCGTCGATGACGATGAGGCTCGGCAGCGTCGCGAAGGACTCGTTGCGCTTCGGGTCGTTGGGGCTGATCTCCTGCTCGGACTCCCAGCGTGCCAGGCGCCGCGAGAGCACCTCCTCCATCGCGAGGAAGTCGTCTGGAACGCCCTCCTGCGTCGAGCGGATGTTGAAGCGCCGGTAGTCGCTCTTCTTCGGCGCGCCGCCCTCGAAGACGACCATCGAGGCGGTCGTGTTCGTCCCCATGAGGTTGGAGATGTCGAAGCACTCGATCCGCAGCGGGAGCGCCTCGAGCCCGAGCACCTCCTGGAGCCCGTCGAGCGCCTCGACGCGCTGCTGGCGGCGGCGCTCGTCGCGCAGGCGCTCCTGGTCGAGCGCGAGCGCGGCGTTGCGCTCGGCGAGCTCGAGGATCCGGCGCTTGTCGCCGCGCTCGGCGGCGCGCACCTCGACGCGCGTCCCGCGCAGCTCGCTGAGCAGCTCGCCGAGCGCCTCGCGGTCGGGGACGTGGGGCTGGACGATGATCTGCGACGGGATGACCATCGTGTCGCCGTAGAACTGCAGGAGGAACTCCTCGGCGACCTCGCCGATCTCGCAAGAGGCCTCGTTGGAGAGATAGAAGGACTGGCGGTCCGACAGGACGCCGTCGCGGACCTGGAAGACCTGCGCGTTGGCGTCGGTGCCGTCGACGGCGATCGCGACGGCGTCGAGCGTGCCGACGGCCTCGTTGGCGACGCGCTGGCGCTCGAGCAGGCTCTTGACCGCGCGCAGGCGGTTGCGCTCGAGCGCCGCCTGCTCGAACTCCTGCGCGGCGGCGGCGGCCTTCATCCGCTGCTCGAGGTCGCGCTCGATCTGGCGGTAGCGGCCCGAGAGGAAGTCGACGACGCCGTCGATCGCCGCCCGGTACTGCGCCCTGGACTGGTAGCCGACGCACGGCGCGCCGCAGCGCTTGATGTAGAAGTCCAGGCACGGCGAGCCGCTGCGGCGGCCGGGCTCCGGGGCGGGACAGGAGCGGAAGGCGAAGACCTTCTGCAGGAGGTCGAGCGTGCCGCGGACCTTCTTCGCGTTGGAATACGGGCCGAAGTAGAGCCGGTCCCTGCGATGGCGCTCGCGCGTGAAGTACACGCGCGGGAAGTCCTCGTCCATCGAGATAGCGAGGAACGGATAGGACTTGTCGTCGCGCAGCCGGATGTTGAAGCGCGGCTTGTACTGCTTGATGAAGCTCTGCTCGGTCAGCAGCGCCTCGGTCTCGGAGGCGACGAGCAGGAAGTCGATGTGGTGGATCAGGTCGACCATCTCGACCGCCCCGCGCGTGACGCTGTTGGAGAAGTGACTCGCGACGCGCTTGCGGATCGACTTCGCCTTGCCGACGTAGATGACCTTGCCGCGCTCGTCGCGAAACAGGTAGACACCGGGCCCGTCAGGCAGGCTGCGACGCTGCTCGCGCATGCGCGTGGAGGCGTTGGAGGCGGGAGTGACGGGCACTCCGAGCGAGGATAGATCGGGCTCGCGCGACACTCCTCTCGGCCACCGGTGCGTGAACGGCGCGCCGGCCGGGCAACAGCGCAGCATGCGCTCACCAGCCGCGATCGCCGCCGTCCTCGCCGTGCTCGCCTGGGCACCGGCCGCCCAGGCCGCGGGCCCGCCGACCTCGACCGGCCGCGGCGGCGCGGCGGCGACCGTCGACCGGCTCGCGACGCAGGCCGCGATCGGCGCCCTGCGCCGCGGCGGCAACGCGACCGACGCCGCGATCACGGCGGCGGCGGTGCTCGGCGTCACCGAGCCGTTCTCCTGCGGGATCGGCGGCGGGGGCTTCATGCTCTCCTACGACGCCGGCACCCGGAAGGTCACGACGATCGACCAGCGCGAGAAGGCGCCCGCCGCGATGGCGACCGACGCCTTCTTCGAGAACGGCGCGCCGCTCACGTTCGACGACGCGCGCTTCAGCGGGCTGTCGGTCGGCGTGCCGGGCACGGTGCTCGGCTGGGAGCGCGCGCTGCGCGAGCACGGCACGATCTCGCTCGCCGCGGCGCTCGCGCCCGCGATCCGCATCGCGCGCCGCGGCTTCGTCGTCGACGCGACGTTCGCCGCGCAGATCCGCCAGAACCTCGACCGCTTCGACGACATCCCCGCGACGGCGGCGATCTACCTCGATCCCGACGGGACGCCGCGCAACATCGGCACGACGCTGCGCAATCCCGACCTCGCCCGCACGTACGAGCGGATCGCGCGGATCGGCGCGCGCGGCTTTTATCGCGGGCCGGTCGCGCAGGCGATCGTGCGGACCGTCCGCAACCCGCCGGTGGCCACCGACGCGAACCACGTCTACCGTCCCGGCCTCATGGACGCCGCCGACCTGCGCGCGTACACCGCGCCCGATCGCGCGCCCGTGCACACGACCTATCGCGGCCTCGACGTCTACGGGATGGGCCCGCCGTCCAGCGGCGGCACGACCGTCGGCGAGGCGCTGAACATCCTCGAGGGCTACCCCCTGAGCACGATGGCGCGCGCCGACGCACTGCACCTCGAGCTCGAGGCATCGCGCCTGGCGTTCGCCGACCGCGGCGCCTTCCTCGCGGACTCGAGGTTCTTCTCCGTCCCGCTGCGCGGCCTTCTCTCGAAGGAGTTCGCGGCGACGCGGCGGGCGCTCATCGGCGACCAGGCCGCGACGAGCCCCGTCGCGCCCGGCGATCCGGCGCCGTTCGGCGGCGCGCCCGCACCCGCGCCGACGGCGACGGCGACGGCGACGCGCGCCGGCTCGACGACGCACCTGACGGTCGCCGACGGCGACGGCGACGTCGTCGCCTACACGTTCACGATCGAGTCGATCGGCGGCTCGGCGCTCGTCGTGCCCGGCTACGGCTTTTTGCTCAACAACGAGCTGACGGACTTCAACTTCAGCTCGACGACGGCCGCCAACCGCGTCCAGGGCGCCAAGCGCCCGCGCAGCTCGATCTCGCCGACGATCGTCCTGCGCGGCGGACGGCCCTTCCTCGCGGTCGGCTCGCCCGGCGGCGCGACGATCATCACGACCGTGCTGGGGCTGCTGGTGAACCGGATCGACCTCGGCGACACGCTGCCGGCGGCGATCGCCGCGCCGCGGGCGAGTGAGGGCAACGGCGCGACGACGTCGGCCGAGCCGGCGTTCATCGGCGCGCCGGAGGGCGCCGCGCTGAGCGCCCGCGGGCATAGCTTCACGCCGACGGCCGAGATCGGGGCCGCGACGGGCATCGAGTTCCTCGCGGGCAACCGGCTGCTGGCCGCGGCCGAACCGGTGCGCCGCGGCCACGGCAGCGCGCTCGTCGTGCGCCCCGCGGGCTGCGGCGGGGCGCGCTGCTGATCCCCAACTGATTGCACACGCAACCAAACGTTGGGTATCGTTGAGGCAGAAGCCCAGCGACCCCGAGCCTTTTGCGAAGGAGCCCGACGACATGCGCCTCGACGGCATCCACCACATCACCGCCATCACGGGCGACGCGCCCGGCAACGTCGACTTCTACACGCGCGTGCTCGGGCTGCGGCTGACCGCGAAGACCGTCAACCAGGACGACCCGAGCGTCTACCACCTCTTCTACGGCGACGAGAACGCCCAGCCGGGCGCCGACCTCACGTTCTTCGAGTACCCCGGCGCCGCTCCCGGCCGCGCGGGCGCCGGCATGGTGCATCGCGTCGTCTGGCGCGTGGGCTCGCCCGAGGCGATCGACTTCTGGGCCGCCCGGCTCGGCGACGAGGGTGTCGCGACCGATCGCGGCGACGGCGGCTCGCTCATCTTCGCCGACCCCGAGGGTCTCGCCCACGAGCTCGTCGTGGACGCCAGCGGCGACGCGCCGCTCAGCGCCGAGCATCCCGAGGTCCCCGCGGCCATGGCGCTGCAGGGCTTCGAGGGCGTGCGCGCCTACAGCCGCCGCCTCGACAGCAGCGCGCTCGTGCTCGAGCAGCTCATGGGCGCGGTCGCGCGTGAGGACGACGCGGACGTCTACGAGCTGCGCGGTGACGCGCGCGGCGGCTGGATCGCCTGGGACGACCCGCCGGCCGAGCGCGGCCGCCCGAGCGCGGGGACGATCCACCACATCGCCTGGGGCACGACCGACGCCGACATGCCGCGGTGGATCGAGCGCGTGACGCAGGCCGGCATCCCGAACTCCGGCTACGTCGACCGCCACTACTTCCACTCGCTGTACTTCCGCGAGCCCAGCGGCGTGCTGTACGAGCTCGCGACGCGCGAGCCCGGCTTCACCGTCGACGGGCCCGTCGAGGAGCTCGGGACGAAGCTCATCCTGCCGCCGTTCCTCGAGCCGCGCCGCGAGGAGATCGCCGCACGGCTGACGCCGCTGCCCGACCCGCGGGCGGATCGCGTGACCGGCTAGATGAGCGGGGCGTCGGCGCGCAGCGGCGCGCCGCGCATCGCCCACTGACGGAACGCGCGCAGCGCCAGCGCGGCGGGCACCGAGTCGTCCGTCGTAAGCATGATGTCCTCGCCGGCCTGCCTGGCGAGGCGCGGGGCGATCTCGAGCGCCATCGTCTGCAGGTGCAGGCTCTGGAACTCGGGCTGGCCGGCGGCGATGCGCGCGAGCAGCGTCTCGGGCTCGGCGTGCAGGCGGCAGACCGTGATGTCGGCCCAGCCGAGCGCGGCGCGCACGCGCGCGAGCTCGAGCCCGGACTCGACGCGCCAGGCGACCACGAGCCGCTGCGCACCGCCCGCCACGCGCGCATGGAGCATCTCGTTGAGGTCGACGAGCGGGTCCTCGTGGAGCAGCCCGTTGACGCCGAAGTCGTCGCGATCGACATAGGCGAACTGCAGGCCGCCGTCGTCGAGCAGGCTCGTGACCTGCCGCGCGACCGAGCTCTTGCCGACGCCGGGCGGCCCGATGATGAGCAGCAACGGGATCTGCGCCGCCGCCAGCGAGCGCATGGCGCCCGCGGGCGATGGACCGCGTTGGATGTCGACCGGGGGACGCATGAGCTGTGAGCATCCTCGCCCGCTCCACGCTCCGAAAACAGCGTCGAGATGCGCACATCCAGCGCATGCGACTGCAGACGATTGGCTGGAACGCGCACCCTCGCTGGGAGCGAAGGTCGCAGTGGGCACATGGCGCGCGCGCACGCAATGCCGAGTCGTCCGGCTCGCCGGACGCCGGCCGCTCGATCGTTCGTCCAACCCGGGTTGTCGCGGCTTTGGTCAGGTTGTCCAATCGCGCGATTTTCGCCTCCGGCTGCCGATGGGGGCCGTAAGAGAGTTCTCCAGACCACGTTCTCACACGGCGGACGCCACCCCGTGCCGGCAAGGACGCCGGCCACCGCACGTGCAGGAAAGGAATCCACATGATCGCCACGCCGCGCCCCCGCACGCTGCCCGCAGCCCGGACCCTCGTACTCGCCGTGCTGCTTGCGGCGTTCTGCGCGCCCGCGGGCGTGGCGCTCGCGAGCGGGACGATCACGGCGACCGCGGGTGGTGCGCGCACCGGGACCGATACCGACGCGGCGTACGCCAACGGCGTGAGCGGCGTGGGCTTCGAGAAGGCGGTCTGGGTCAGCGACCCAGCGACGGCGAGCTGGTCGGCGCTCTGCACGACCGACGCAACCGGGTCGTGCACGTCGGTGAGCCTGGCGAACGGCCGTTACCTCGTGCGCGAGGCGCCAGGCGGCGCGCCGGCCGGCTGGCGCAACCTCACGCAGCTGGCCTGGGGCGGCGGCTCGACCGGGTCCAGCCCGACGCGCGCCTACGTCGGCGACGTGACGATCACCACCAACTCGAGCGTCACCGTGCGCCCGTCGACGGACTGGTCGCCGACGGCGGCGTCCACGACGTCGGGGCGCTTCATCCTCGCCAAGGACAACCCCGCCCTGCCGTCGCACTGCGGCCTCGACGTGCTGCTGCTGCTCGACCGCTCGGGCTCGATCACCTCGCAGAAGGACACGTACAAGGCGGCCGCCAAGCAGTTCGTCTCGACTCTCAACGGCACGCCGACGCGCCTGAAGATCTACAGCTTCGCCGCCAACGCGACGGCCGACCAGGCGACGTTCCTCGATCTCGAGAACTCCAGCAGCGCTGCGGCCGCCAACGCGAAGATCGACAGCGTCTACAACGCGACCGGCGATGCCACCAACTGGGACGCGGGCATGAAGCTCGCCGCCGGCGCCGGCGTCGACGTCGTCGTGTTCGTCACCGACGGCAACCCGACGTATCGCGACTCGCCGACCGGTGGCTCGACCGGGTCGACGGTCAACCTGCTCGACCTCACCTTCGGGGTCGCGTCGGCGAACAAGGTCAAGTCGGCCGGTACGGCGATCCTCGCCGTCGGCGCGGGCACCGGCGTAACGGCCGCGAACCTCGCCGCCGTCTCGGGCCCGACCGCCGGCTCGGACTACGTCACGTCGAGCGTCGCCGGGCTGGACGCCAAGCTCCAGCAGATCGCCAACACGCTCTGCGGCGCGCGGATCCACGTGCGCCAGCTCACCGACGACGGTGATCCGTCCGTGGCGAAGGCCGGCTGGACGCTGACGCCGGGCAAGCCGAGCGGCTCCGCGGCGGCGTTCTCGCCGGCGACCGTCACGACGACCGGCGGGTCCGCCGACGACGTCGTCGCGGTCGATCACATCCCGGCCGCCGGCGCGACGTCGATCACGGTCGCCCAGACGCCGCAGGCGGGCTACGCGTTCGTCGGCTCGGCGTGCCGTACGGGCGGCTTCGCCGACGTCACCGGCGGCGGCGGCACGACCGCGACGATCGCCAACGTCGGGCGCAACGACGACTGGTACTGCACCTTCCGCAGCTCGCACAACGGTCGCGTCGTCGTCAAGCAGCAGACGCTGCCCGACGGCGACCCGGCGTCCTTCGCCTTCGCCACCACCGCCACCGGCGCCGGCACGTTCTCCCTGGCCGACAACGGCACGGAGTCACGCGACGTCGCCCCGGGCACGTTCACCGCGACGCAGACCACCAAGACCGGCTGGGACCTCACCGGCCTGACCTGCGACGACACCAACAGCACCACCGACAAGCCCAACGGCAAGGCCACATTCGACATCGCCCCCGGCGAGACCGTCACCTGCACCTTCACGAACACCAAGCGTGGCACGCTGATCGTCGCGAAGCACACGCTCCCCGGCGGTGACCCGACGCAGTTCGACTTCGCGACCGATGCGAACGGCGCGCGCTCGTTCAAGCTCGCCGACGGCGGCGTCGAGTCCCGCAGCGTCGCCCCCGGCGCCTACGCGGTGACCGAGGCCGCCGCATCCGGCTGGCGCCTCGTCGGCGTGGTCTGCACCGACACCGACAGCGCCGGCGACGTGCGCGCGCGCACGGCGTCCTACGCGATCGCTCCCGGTGAGACCGTGACCTGCGCGTTCCAGAACCAGCTCGTCGACGTCCAGCCGGTCGTCGTCAAGGCGGGCCCGGAGTACGCCTACCACGGCGACACGCTGAGCTTCACGTTCACCGTCTCCAACCCCGGCGGCGGCGACCTCACCGGCGTGCAGGTCAGCGACGACCACTGCGCCCCGGCGACGCTCGCCGGCCAGAAGGACGCAAACGGCGCTGCCGACGCGACGACGAGCGTGCTCAACAGCGGCGACGTCTGGGTCTTCACGTGCTCGACGCCGGTGCCCGCGCACACGGCGGGCGAGACCAACCCGACGGTCAACACCGTCACCGTCACCGCGCGCGACGAGTTCGACCGCCTCGTGACCGACACCGACCAGCACTCGACGCGTCTCCTGCATCCCGCGGTCGCGATCGCGAAGACCGGGCCCGCGACGGCGCAGGCAGGCGACGCCGTCAGGTACTCGCTCGTCGTGACGAACCCCGGCGACGTCCCGTTTCTCGCGGCGAACGTCAACGTCGCGGACGTGCTCTGCGAGGCGCCCCCCGCGCGCATCGGCACGGGCGCCGACGCGACCCCCGGCCAGCTCGATCCCGGCGACACATGGTCCTACACGTGCGTCGTGCGCACGCTCGCCGGCCAGACGCAGGTCGCCAACGTCGGCGTCGTGACGGCGACCGACAGCTTCGCTGGCCGCGACGTCACCGACAGCGATCAGGCGACGACGGTCCTCACGACCCCGCCGCCGCAGGTGGACCCCGATCCGACGCCGCCGAGCGACCCGCCCGCCGAGGTGCAGTCCGTCCCCGCCCCGCCGGCCGCGCAGGTCGCGGCCCTCGCGGCCGCGCCGGCCGCCCCGGCACGCAGCGGTGTGCTCGCGGCGACCGACCAGTCGGCGACGGCGCGCCTCAGCGGGCCGGCCGCCTGCGTCAGCCGGCCGTTCACCGTCAGCGTCCGCGGCTCGAAGATCCGCCAGGTCGCGTTCAGCGTCGACGGCAGGCGCCGCGCGACCGTCAAGGCGAAGAGCGGACGCAAGCTGTTCTCGCTGCGCATCGATCCGCGCAAGCAGGGCTACGGCGTGCACCGCGTCGCCTCGCTCGTGCGCTTCACCGCGGCGAGCAGCACGGCGGCGCGTACGCTGCGACTCGTGTACCAGCGCTGCCCGCGGTCGGCCGTCAAGCCGCAGTTCACCGGCTGAGATGCCGCGCGGCGTGATGCGGGCGCTCGCGGCGTGCTCGTGCGCCGCCGGGCTCCTGACCGCCGCGGCGCAGGCCGCGCCCGCGACGAACGCGGGCGCGGTCCGCGCTCTCGGCTCCGAGACACCGCTTGGCACCGAACGCCTCTCCGACGAGCGCACGATCACGCGCTACGCGAACGCCGTGGCGCTCGCGACGGTGCGCAGCCGGCCGAGCCGCAGTGCGCCCCGCGTCGCGAAGCTGCGCTACCAGACAGAGGACGGCCCGCTGGAGACCTACCTCGCGCTCGAGAGCCGCATCGACGCGAGCGACCGCACATGGATCCACATCCGGATCCCCGGCCGGCCGAACGGGCGCACGGGCTGGGTCGACCGCGACGCGCTCGGACCGCTGGTCGAGCTCACGACGATGCTCCGCATCGATCGTCACGCCCTGCGCGCCACGCTCTACAGGGCGGGCCGGCGGATCTGGACGTCGCGGATCGGGATCGGCAAGGCACAGACGCCGACGCCCACTGGACGATTCTGGATCCGTAGTCGCCTGAAGGGCTTCGGCGGCGGCGCCTACGGACCCTGGGCGTTCGGGACCGCCGCCTACTCGCGCCTCAGCGACTGGCCCGGCGGAGGGGTCATCGGCATCCACGGGACGAACGAGCCCCAGCTCATCCCCGGGCGCCCGTCGCACGGCTGCGTCCGCGTGCCCAACGCCAAGATCCGCTCGCTCGCCCGGCTCATGCCGGTCGGGACGCCCGTGGAGATCGTGTAGCGACCCACGAGGCGTGGGAAGTCCGCACGGCCGGGGCTGAGCCGCTGCGCACGTTCGGCGCCGCATCGCCGGACTGCCGCGGAAATCGTCATCGCACGAGACGGATCTCGAGGCCGCCCCCGGCGATCGTCTCCCCCGCCCCGCCGAGGAGACCGAGGATGCGCGCGACGTACCCGCGCGTCTCCGCGAACGCCGGGACGCACCCGCAGGCGGCGACCGCTCCCGGTCCGGCGTTGTAGGCGGCGAGCGCGAGCGGGACGGAGCCGAAGCGGCGCAGGAGGTCGCGCATGAGGTGCGCCTGGGCATCGATCGACGCGATCGGGTCGGTGCGGTCGTCGAGTCCGAGCGACCGTGCGGTCGGCGCCGTGAACTGCCCGATCCCGACCGCTCCCGCGCCTGACACCGCGAACGGGTTGAAGTTCGACTCGGCGTAGAGCTGGGCGCCGAGCAGCGCCGCGGAGATGTTCCAGCGCTGCGCGGCGCGCGCGAGCGGCGCCGCGAACTGCGCGGGGACGAACGACGGCAGCCCGCGCCCGGTCTCGCCATCGGCGCCGGGAGCGCCGAAGCCGACGGACGACGACCCCGCGTTCAAGACGAAGCCCCAATGCCACGGTTCCCACGAGTAGCGCTGCACGTAGTGAAACCGCGGCGCGTTCGCGGCGAGCCAGGGGTACGCCGCGGGCGGCCCGAGGTCAAGCTCGGTCCCGAGCCGGTGCAGCGACTGGCCCGGAGGCGCGACCCACTTCGGATCCGGGTGGCGGGCGAACAGCACCGCCTGCTCGGCGTTCGTGCGAAAGCCACTGACCACGATGAGGCCGACCCCGTCACGCGCCGCCGCGGCGGCCATGCGGTCCAGCGCGGCCGCGACGTCGGGGCGCATCGGCTTGCCCTGCCGGACGGCCAGCGGGCCGCGGTACTCCCCCGCTCCAACAGTCGTCACGGCGGTCTCGGCCGGCGGCGCGAGCTCGGCCTCCGCGCGGGCGCCCGCCGGCACGCGCTCGGACGAGCCGACCGCGATGTCGTCGCGGATCTCGATCCGTACGCGCACCGGCGCGAACGTCGCCGCGTCCGGGAAGCGCACCGCGACGTCCGACGCGCCGTTGCGCCGGGCCGTCGCGACCGCGGCCCGGCGACCGCGCTCGAGGTACGCCGCGCGCTCGAGGTGCTCCGGGTTCGCGCGCCCTGCGATCACCGCCGGCTCGAACAGGTCTCCGTAGACGTCGTGCATCGCCCGCGCCGCCGCGAGCGCGGCGAGGTCGGCCGCTCCCTGCTGGCCACCCTGCGCGCCGATGCCCTGGGCGATCGCGCCGAGCACGAGCGCCCCGAGCAGCAATGCCATCGTGACGCCGAGGACGACGATCGTCGCCTGGCCGCGCGAGTCTCGCGCGCGCGCACGTGCGGCCATCAGGACAGCTCCGCGACGGGCGCTGCGAGCCCGCGGCGGGCCGATGGCAGGAGCGCGATGCCGGCGCCCGCCAGAGCACGCGCCGCACGTGTGGCGGGCACCTCGCACGCACAGGCGCAGCGGGCGCCCGCGAGGCCGGCGACGGCAAGGCGCGTGAGCACGGGATCGCTGCCGCCCGGCGTCGCGACGACGACGAGGTCCTGGTCGCCGAGCAGCTCGTCGAACGCCGCGGTGCGCGCCCCGCCGAGCGCGAGCACCACGGGCGCCGAGCCCGCGGCGGCGATCGCCCGGCGCGCCGCGATCGCGGCGGCGTCACCCGTCCCGCCGAGGCGCACGATCACGAGGCGCCCGGCGGGGCGCGCGTCGTGCCCTCGCGCCGCGAGGCCCGCGGCCAGCCTCCGGGCCGCGGGCAGCCCCGGGGCACGCCACGACGGACGCACGCAGGCGGCGGCGCTCCACGTGCACACGATGGCGACGGGCGCCCGTCGCAGGCGCACGAGCGCGAGCCCGAGCCCGGCGCCCAGCGCGGCCGCGTCGGCGGCGGCCGTCAACACCGCGACACCGGTGGGCGTGTGCGCCGCGGGTTGCGCACACGCCTGATCCGGCGCTTCGCCCGCGGTGGCGAAGTCCTCCTGCGGGGCGGGGCCCACCGCACCCGCGGGCACGACGAAGTGCTCGGCGAGCCGGCGCGCGAGACTCATGGCGCGGGCGGTCCCGCGTCCGCGTCAGCGCCGGCCTCGAGCATCCTCCCGAGTGCCGCGACCGGGGACGGCGGGCGCAGCCGCACCCGCACGCGCCGGCCGTGGACCTCCACGACGACGCGCCGCCGCGACCAGCCCGGCAGCGCGGAGCGAGCCGCCGTGACGGGATCGCCGCCCTGCAACAGCGCGACGGCTCCCGCCTCGGCCGCGTGGCCCGCGAGCGCCGACGCGGCCCCGGCGGCGAGCAGTTGCGCGACCGCGAGAGCGACCACGACGAGCAGCGGCGCGAGCAGCGCGAACTCGACCGCCGCCTGCCCGCGCTCCCGCCGCGCGGCCGCACCGAGCGCCCGCGCGGTCATGACGTCTGGTCCTGCAGCTCGGCGCGCGCGCTGACGCTGCCGAGGTCGCCGCCGCCGACGACAGCCGGGACGGCGATCGCCACGCGGACGCCCCGGTCGCCGTCCACGCGCGTGACGACGAGGCCGTGCTCCAGCCGCGCGGGCAGGACGCGACGCGCCGCGGCGCGCGGATCGGCGCCGACGGCGCTGGCCCGCGCGGCCGCGCGGGCGGCCGAGCCGGCGAGCCAGACCGCCTGGCCCGCCACCGTCGCCTGCCACATCGACCCCGCCAGCACGGCGACGAGGGGCAGGAGCACGACGAGCTCGACGGTCGCCTGCCCGTGCTCGCCGGCGGGGTGACGGATGGACGCTGCGGCCATGCGCCGAGGCTCGCGCAGCGCGCGTGACGAAACCACACGCGTTCGTGCCGATCCACGCGCGGATGTGTGACGAAACGCGCTAGTGGATCTGCTCGGACGGGACCACCGGCTGCACCACTAGGCGTACGAGCGGTACTGCTGCCAGACGCGGTACAGCGTGTACGACGCCCCGCCGACGAGCGCGAACCAGGCGATCGCGCCGGCGCCGCCGGCGTCGAAGAGCCGCCTCGACGCGGCGACTGTCACGATCGCGACGCCGACCGCCGCGTAGAGCGCGAAGCGCCACTGGTCGCCGAGCCCGAAGATCTCGGCGCGGTACTGGCGGTAGAGGATCCCGCAGATGAGCGCCATCGCGATGATGAACAGCGCGTTGAGCAGCTGCTGAACGAACGCCGCACCCTCGCCCCCGCCCGGCGCGAGCCAGACGACGAGTGCGATGAGCGCGACGATCGCGATGTTGCGGGCAGTCGCGGCGGACATACCCCAGAGGCTAGCCGACGCCCGGCGCTACGCGAGCACGTGCAGTGGCGCCGTCGCGGCCGGTGGCTGCTCCACCGGCACCGGCTCGGGCGCCGCCGCCGGCGCGACGTCGACCGCATCGACCGCGTCCTGCGCGCCGTCCCGCTCCGCCGCGAACCGGTACCCCACGCCGAAGTGCGTGTGGATGTAGTTCCAGTCCGGCGACGCCGCCTGGAGCTTGGAGCGCAGCTTGCGGACGAACACGTCGACCGAGCGATCGCCGTGGGCCATCGTGTAGCCCCAGACGCGCTGGTAGATCTCCTCGCGCTCGAGGACGCGCCCCTCGGCCGCGGCGAGCAGCTGGATGAGCTCGAACTCACGCCGCGTGAGGTCGATCGAGGTCCCGTGCGCGAAGACCTGGAACTGGTCGGGGCGCACCTCGATCTCGCCGGCGAGGACCTTCTCCTCGCTCGGGCCGTCGGCCTGGCGCTGCCGGCGCGCGACGGCCTCGATGCGCGCGATGAGCTCCTCGGGGTGGCAGGGCTTCGTCACCCAGTCGTCGGCGCCCATGCGCAGCCCGCGCACGCGCTGGGAGACCGTCGACTGGCCGGTGCAGACGATGACGGGCAGCGCGGGCAGTTCCCGCGTGACGCGCTCGAGGTACTCCCACGCGTGCGGGCCCAGCAACGCGAGGTCGAGGACGAGCGCCCCGAGGCGCATCGCGACGAGCCGGTCGACGGGCACCGCACCGGGCAGCACGCGGTGCTCCCATCCGAGCCGGTCGAGTCGCTTCGCCAGGACCTGGACGAAACCGGTGTCGCCGTCGCTGATTGCGACGCGCAACGAGCCACCGGCGGTGGCTGCTGTGTTCGTATCGTTCATGTCCGGCGAAGTGTAGGTGCCGCCGACGATGGCCCCGTAGGCCCGATCACCGGATCTTCACAGGTCATCGGCCGCAACGTGCGGGCGATCCGTGAACTCCCGGAACAGCCCCGTCACGAGAAACGCCGTCTGCTCGCCGACGTCGACGGCGTTGTCACCGACGCGCTCGAAGGCGCGCGCGACGAGCGTCATGAGCATCGCCCACTCGCGCGTGTCCTCGTCGTCACCGGCCTCGATCGCGAGCCTGAAGATCTCGCGGTTGAGGCGATTGACCTCGCGGTCGCGGTTGACGAGGTCCTCGGCGAGCTCGACGTCGCGCTCCGCGAACGCGCGCCGGCACTGCACGACCTCAGCCCGCGCGCAGCGCCCCATCGTCAGGACCCGCTTGAGGATCTCCGCGCGCACCGGCGGCTCGTGCCCGGACAGCGGGACGAGCTTCGCCACGGACACGCACTGGTTGCCCATGCGCTCGATGTACCGCACGACGTGCAGGAGGGCGGCGAGCAGGCGCAGGTCGCCCGCGACCGGGCCCTGCAGCGCGAGCAGCGCGAGCGCGCGCTGCTGGATCTCGACGCTGCGCTCGTCGATGCGCGCGTCGTCGTCGATGACGAGCTGCGTGAGCTCGACGTCCTGGTGCTCGAGCGCCTCGATGACGCGATCGAGCAGGGGAAGGACGAGGTCGAGCGTGCCGAGCGTGCGGTCCTGGAGATCGGCGAGATCGTGCTGGAAGCGCCGGCGGTTGGTGCTCATGCGCGCGGCGGGGAGGAATCGACGGCGGCACGCGAGGGCGCGCCGAACTCGCCGGTCGCCATGAAGACCGCCTGCTGGCCGATGTCGACGGCGTTGGCGCCGATGCGCTCCAGCGCCCGGGCGGCGAGCGTCATCGTCATCGCCCACTCGCGGACCGCCGGGTCCGCGCCCGCCTGCACGGCGAGGCGGAAGATCTCGCGATTGCAGCGCTGGATCTCCTGGTCCTGCGCGGCGAGCGACAGCGCCAGCGCGACGTCGCGCTCGGCGAACGCCCGGCGCGCCTGGCCGAGCTCGTGACGTGCCAGCGCGCCCATCCGCTGGATCCGGTCGAGCAGCGCGTTCGGCGGCTCGGGCACCTGGGCGGCGAGCGGGATCAGCTTCGCGATGTTCACGCACTGATCCCCGACGCGCTCGATGTTGTTGATGACGTAGAGCACCGCCGCGACGACGCGCAGATCGCCGGCCACCGGCGCCTGCAGCGCGAGCAGCGAGAGCACGCCCTGGTGCACCTCCAGGTAGCGCCCGTCGATGCGGTCGTCGTCGGCGATGACGAACTGCGCGAGATGCTGGTCGGCGGTCTCGAGCGCGAGCACGGCACGCTCGAGCTGCCCGAGCGCCATGTCCAGGCCGCCCATCGCGGATCGCTCGAGCTCGAGCATCTGGCCCTGGAAGTGCTGACGTCCCGTGCCCGAGAGGGCCATCAGCTGAACTTGCCGGTGACGTACTCCTCGGTACGCGCGTTGGCCGGCGTGCTGAAGAGCTTCTCGGTCTCGGCGTGCTCGATGAGCTCGCCGAGGTAGAAGAACGCCGTCGTGTCCGAGACCCGCGCGGCCTGCTGCATGTTGTGCGTGACGATGATGATCGTGAAGTCCTGCTTGAGCTCGGTGATGAGCTCCTCGACCTTGAGCGTCGCGATCGGGTCAAGTGCCGAGCAGGGCTCGTCCATGAGGATGACCTCGGGCGAGACGGCGATCGTGCGCGCGATGCACAGGCGCTGCTGCTGGCCGCCCGACAGGCCGACGCCCGGCTGCGACAGGCGGTCCTTGACCTCGTCCCACAGGCCCGCCCCGCGCAGCGACCTCTCGACGACCTCGTCGGTGTCGCTGCCCTTGATGCCCGCGAGCTTCAGGCCCGCGGCGACGTTGTCGTAGATCGACATCGTCGGAAACGGGTTGGGCTTCTGGAAGACCATCCCGATCGCCCGCCGCACGGCGGTGACGTCGACGCCGTCGCCGTAGATCTCGAGGTCGTCGAGCGTCACCCGTCCCGTGGCCCGCGCGCCGCGGATCTCCTCGTGCATGCGATTGAGGCAGCGCAGGACCGTCGACTTGCCGCACCCCGACGGCCCGATCATCGCGGTCACCTGGTTGGCCGCGTAGTGGAGGTCCACGCCCCTGACGGCGTGCGTCGTCCCGTAGAACGCGTCGAGCTTCTCGAGCGTCATGCTGCGGCCGGTCGCCGCCGCCGGGACGGCGCGACCGCCGCCGGCGCCGGGGGCCGGCACGCGAGCGGGGACGTGCAGGGGCGCGAGCGGCGCTTCGTCGGGCATCGGTGGCATCACGCGGTCTTTGGCGTCGGGGTTGGTCATGGCTGCAGACGGCTCCTTCTCTGGACCAGGCGGGCGGCGAGGGTCACGACGAGGATCATGAGGACGAGCGTCAGCGCGGCGCCCCAGGCGCGCTGCACGAGGCGATCCTGGGCCTGGCCGACGTCGTTGAAGATCTGCAGCGGCAGCGAGTTCATCCGCTGGCCGAGGTCGTAGCTCACGCCGTTGACGAATGCGACGGTGAACAGCAGCGGCGCCGTCTCGCCGGCGGCGCGGGCGATCGCGAGCATCGAGCCGGTCAGCAGCCCCGGCGCCGCCGTCGGCAGCACGACCCGGAAGACGACCCGCCAGCGCGGCGCGCCGAGCGCGAGCGCCGATTCGCGCAGCTCGTCTGGCACGAGGTTCAGGACGACCTCCGACGCGCGTGCGACGACCGGCAGCATGAGCAGCGACAGTGCGACGGCGCCCTTCCAGCCGGCGAACGTGCCGCCGATCTTCGAGACGACGAGCACGATGTAGATGAAGAGGCCGAAGACGACCGACGGCACGCCGGTCATGACGTCGATGAAGTACCGCACGATGTTCGCGAAGCGGCCGCGCTTGCCGTACTCGACGAGGTACAGCGCGACGCCGATGCCGAGCGGCACGGCGATCGCGGTCGCGAGCAGCACGATCAGCACGGTGCCGACGATCGCGCTGCGGATGCCGCCGGGATCACCGATGAAGCGGCCCGTCGGATCGGTCGTGAAGAAGTCGATGCTGAAGGCGCCCAGGCCCTCCTTGAGGAGGTAGTAGACGACGAGCACGAGCGGGATGAGCGCCAGCATCGTCAGCGCGAGCGTCACGCCGCGCGCGACGCGGTCGGTCAGCCGGCGCCGGCCCGACGTCGGCTGCAGCGCGTTGCTGCTCATCCCGCCAGGCCCAGCGGGACCTTGCGCGCGCCCGCGGTCTCCGCGCGGTTGACGAACCAGCGCGCGGCCAGGTTGACGGCGAGCGTCAGGATGAACAGCAGCAGGCCCGCGGCGATGAGCGACGCCCGGTGGGTCGGGTCCGAGGCCGCCTCGCCGAACTCGTTGGCGATGACCGCCGCGAGCGTGTAGCCCTGCGAGAAGACCGAGTCGCCGATGCTCGCCGAGTTGCCGATGACGATCGTCACGGCGATCGTCTCGCCGATCGCCCGGCCGAGGCCGAGCATCGCGGCGCCGGCGATCCCGGCGCGCGAATACGGCAGGACCGCGATGCGGATCATCTCCCAGCGCGTCGCGCCGAGCGCGAGCGCTGCCTCCTTGTGGTCGCGCGGGACCGTCGCCATGACCTCGCGCGAGATCGCGCTGACGATCGGCACGCACATGATCGCGAGGATGAGCCCGGCGACGAAGTAGTTCGGGATCGACACGGTCCCGCCCACGAACGGCAGGAAGCTGAACGCGTCGTTGAACCACTTCTCCGCCGGGAGGAGCTTCGGCGCGAGGAAGAAGATGCCCCAGAGCCCGTAGACGACCGACGGGACGGCGGCGAGCAGCTCGAGCAGGATCGTCAGCGGCGTGCGCAGCCGCAGCGGGCTGAGCTCGGTGATGTACAGGGCGCTGGCGACCGCGACCGGGACGCCGATGACGAGCGCGATACCCGACGTCAGCAGCGTGCCGACGACGAGCGGGAGCGCCCCGAACTGGTTACGCGACGGCACCCAGTCGTTGGAGAAGACGAAGTCGAGGACCCCGGTCTGGTCGAACGCCGGCTTGGACTCGATGAGCAGCCGGACGAAGAAGAAGCCGATGAGCAGGAGCACGCCGGCCGCGATCGCGGCCAGCACGCCCTGCAGGAGCGGGTCGGCGTAGCGGGGCCCCGACCCGCGGGGCAGTGCCCCGCGGGCCGGAGTGATCCCGGCAGCTTCCATCCCGTCCCGTCAGCCCGCCGCGAGCGCGGCGCCGTTGCACTGCAGGCCGTCGACCTTCGCCTTGGCCGCCGCGCTGATCGCGGCCGGCAGCGGCGCGTACTGCAGCTGCGGCGCGACGGCCTGGCCGTCACCTTCGGCGTAGGTGAGCCAGTCCTTGACGAGCCCCGCCTGCGTCGCGCTGAGCCCGGCCTTGCACATGTCCTGGTAGACGAGCAGGAACGTGACGGCGGTGATCGGGTAGGACGTCGCCCCCGGTGCGTCGATCGTGCTGAAGCGCAGGTCGGCGGGCGGCTTGGCGTTGGCACCGGCCGCCGACGTGGCCTCGAGCGACGGCTCGACGAACGCGCCGCCCTTGTTCTTCACGGCCGCCGTCGTGAAGTTGTTCTGCAGCGCGTAGGCCTGCTCGACGTAGCCCACGGCCCCGTCGGTCTGCTTGACGCAGCCGGCGACGCCGTCGTTGCCCTTCGCGCCGGTGCCGGTCGGCCACTTGACGGACTTGTCGACGCCGGGACCCTGCTCCCAGGCCGGCGAGTAGGCCGCGAGGAACTGCGTGAAGTTCTTCGTCGTGCCCGACTCGTCGGAGCGGTGGCAGACCGTCACGTCGGTGCCCGGCAGGTCGACGCCGTTGTTGAGCTGCTTGATCGCCGCGTCGTCCCACTGCTTGATCTTGCCGAGGAAGAGGTCGGCGACCGTCGCGCCGTCGAGCTTCAGGCCCTTCTCGACGCCCTGGACGTTGTAGGCGACCGTCACGGCGCCGAGCACGGTCGGGACGTGGACCGGCACGCCCTTGGCCTTCGTGGCGGCGATCTCCTCGTCCTTCATGGCCGCGTCCGACGCGCCGAAGTCGACGGTTCCGGCCGTGAACTGGGCAATGCCGCCGCCCGATCCGATGGCCTGGTAGTTGACGGTCGTGCCCTGCGCGTCCTTGAAGCGCGCCGCCCACTCGCTGTAGACGGGCGCGGGGAAGGTCGCCCCAGCGCCGTTGATGGTGCCGCCCTTCTGGGCGGCGGCGGTCGTGCCCGAGCCGCTGCCGGCGCTGTCGCTGCTGGAGCCGCAGGCGGCCACGCCAAGCGCCAGCGCGCTGCAACCGGCGAGCGCGAGGACACTGCGCTGGAGCTTCAAGGTCGTTCCTCCTCTGAGTGTTCTCATAGGCGGCGACCGTCTCAGCGCCCGCACCGCATGCTGTTACGGATCGGTGGCCGCCGTGTGAAAAGGATGTGAAGGCGCCCGATCGAGGCGATAGCCGAAGCCGACGTGCGTGTGGATGAAGCACATGCCCGGCAGCGCGTCCTCGAGCTTGGATCGCAGCTTGTGGACGTAGACGTCGCAGGAGCGGTCGCCGCAGCGCAGCGTCCCGCCCCAGGCGAGGCGGTAGAGCTCCTCGCGGGAGACGATGCGCCCGGCGTGGCGGGCCAGGGCGACGAGGAGGTCGAACTCCCGTACCGACAGGGTCAGCGCCCGCCCGCCGGCGAGGACGAGCCCTTCGCGGGCGCGGATCTCCAGATCCCCGATCCTGACAAGCTCTCCATGACCCATCTGCATCGTGCGGCGAACCTTCGGCGAGCTCGCCCGCCACACGGTTACGCAGATGTGACCCCGCGGTGAAGATGATGTGAACGTCCCGGCCACGGACGTGCGCGTTCCTGCAGCCGGGCGCGGACATTTGGCGCACATATCCCCCGCCGCGCCCGCCCGCGGGCTAGCCTTGCGGACGGTCGACCCAAATCGACCGCTGTGCGGTCAAGGCGGCCCGTGCAGCCGCCGATGGCAACGGACAGCGTCCCGCGCCTGGCGATACACCGGAACATAAGCGAGATTCCCCCCGACATGACGTCGCAGCAGGTGAAGGGTCCGAAGGAGCGGACGAGCCGCAAACGGTTCGTCGCTGCCCTCTGCACGGCGGGCCTCGTCGCGGGCGCCCTGGGCGGAAACCTGCTCGCCGCCGACGCCAACGATCAGCCGGCCGTTCCCGGCGAGCCCGTCTCCAGCCCGCCGACGCAGATCTCCAACGAGGGCCGGGGCCCCGCGCTGCTCGACCCGACGACGACGAGCACCACGGCGACCACGGCGACCACGGCGACCACGGCGACCGAGGCGACCCCCGCGGACCCGACGACCACCGCTCCCGTCCCGGCGACGACGACGCCCGCCCCCGCCGCCGGCGATCCGCCGGCCGACCTGCCCGGACTGCCGGCCCCCGTCGCCGAGGCCCCCGCGCCCGCCGACCCGGCGCCCGCTGCCGCCGACCCCGCCGCCCCGGCGCCCGCGGCTGCGCCGGCCACCACGGCCCCGCTGCCCGTCGGCGTGTTCGCGGGCCCCGCCGTCGTGCCCGCCGCGACGCAGTGCCCGACGCCGGCGGCCAGGAAGCGCAAGGCGGCCAGGCGCGGTGCAGCGGTCGCGACCTTCAGCGGCGGCGGCGCCACGACCGCCGAACCCGCCGAGAACTGCGACGCGCGCCCCGCGACGCCGAAGTCGACGATCTCACCGGATCGCGTCCCGCAGGACGAGCCCCCGGCCGCACCGCTGCGCAACGAGCAGGGCGTGCCGACGGTCGCCAATCCGACGACGTCGCTCTCGCTCCCCGGTCCCGTGCCGGTCGGCGTGCCGAACTTCTTCATCGACAAGTTCCGCATCCCGCCGTTCCTGCTCCCGATCTACCAGGCCGCGGGCATCCAGTACGGCGTGCGCTGGGAGGTCCTGGCGGCGATCAACGAGATCGAGACCGACTACGGCCGCAACCTCAACATCTCCACCGCCGGCGCGCTCGGCTGGATGCAGTTCATGCCGCAGACCTGGGAGATGTACGGGGTCGACGCCAACCGCGATGGCCGCAAGGACCCCTTCAACCCCGTCGATGCGATCTTCGCCGCCGCGCGCTACCTCAAGGCCGCGGGCGCCGACACCGACCTGCGCAAGGCGATCTTCGCCTACAACCACGCCGACTGGTACGTCGAGTCGGTGCTCATGCGCGCGCGGCTGATCGGCGGGCTGCCGACCGATCTCGTCGGGTCCCTCAGCGGCCTGACGCAGGGGCACTTCCCCGTCTTCGCCAAGGCGCGCTACGCCGACGACATCTCCGAGCGCCAGGCCGCGCTGCGCGTCGCGGCCGGCACGAACGCCGCCAACCCCGTCGAATCCGACGCCGCCCGCCGCGGCGTGGACATCTTCGCCGACGCCGGCGCCCCGGTCATCGCCGTCCAGGACGGGACGATCACCGCCATCGGCCAGTCCGCGCGCCTGGGCCGCTACGTCAAGCTACGCGACGCCTACGGCAACACGTACACCTACGCGCACCTCAAGAAGGTGGCCGCGCGCGTCCCGGTGCCGAAGGCCAAGACGCAGAGCAAGGCCTCGATCGCCAAAGAGCTCGCGCTGCCCGGTCACGGCGACCCGGCCCCGACGACCGCCGCGACGGCGGGCACGCAGCCGGGCTCGGCCGACCCGACCGTGACGGACATCGCCGCGCCGGCGGCGGCCGCCGATCCGGCGACGCTCGAGCAGATCCGCAAGGAGCGCCTCTTCGCCCACCCGTCACGGCCCAACGCCCTCGCCAACGGCGGCGCCGAGCAGATTCTCGAGCTCGAGTCCGCGTTCGCCACCGACGCGAGCCTGAAGTCCTACTTCACCGGCGTCTACGGCCTGGACCCCTCCGACGTCGTCCTCAAGCCGCTGGCCGTCGGACGCCGCGTCATCGCGGGCACGATCCTCGGGCGCATCGGCCAGACCTCCGAGAAGATCTCGCCGCGCCTGTACTTCGAGATCCGCCCGGCGGGCCGCGGCGCGCCGCGGATCGATCCCAAGCCGATCCTCGACGGCTGGAAGCTCCTGGAGTCCACCGCGCTGTACCGCGCGCAGGGCAAGAACGCCCTCACCGCCGACAGCTCGAGCGCCTCGATCGGCCAGATCCTGCTCATGAGCAAGGAGCAGCTCGCCCAGGAGGTCCTCAGCAACCCGCGCATCGAGCTGTACTCCTGCGGCCGCCGTGACATCGAGGCCGGGATCGTCGACCGCCGCGTCCTCGCGACGCTCGAGTTCCTCGCGGCCAGCGGCCTGGAGCCGACGGTCACCTCGCTGAGCTGCGGCCACGGCTACTACACCTCCAGCGGCAACGTCTCCGAGCACTCCACCGGCGACGCCGTCGACATCGCGAAGGTCAACGGCATCCCGATCCTCGGTCACCAGGGCGAGGGCTCGATCACCGACATCACGATCCGCCGCCTGCTCACGCTGCAGGGCACGATGAAGCCCCATCAGATCATCAGCCTCATGACCTACCAGGGCACCGACAACACGCTCGCGCTGCCCGACCACGCCGACCACATCCACGTCGGCTACCACCCCGAGTTCCAGCCCGGCAGCCCCGGGGCCACGCAGCTGGAGGCCGTGCTGAAGCCGACGCAGTGGATCAAGCTCATCGACCGCATCGGCCACATCGCCAACCCGACGGTCAGCCTCAAGCCCTCGAAGTACGCGATCCGCGTTCCCGTGACGCGGGCCTCCGCGCCGCACCAGGGCGAGTAGCGTTCGTTGGCCGGAGCGCGTCGTGGTGCTAGTATGCGCGTATGCGGCGCACCACCATCTCCCTGCCTGACGAGCTGGCCGCCGCGCTCGACCGCGAAGCTCGCCGTCGCTCGATGTCGGCCTCCGCGATCGCACGTGACGCGCTGACCGCATACCTCGGGATCGGCGGCCCCGGCGATCGGCGCGAGCTTCCCTTCGCAGCCCTCGGTCACAGCGGCCGCTCCGACACCGCCCGCGAGATGGAAGAGCTGCTCGAGCAGGAATGGGCGCCGGATGCTGGCGGTCGTTGACGCCGGACCCCTCTACGCGGCCGCGGACGCCGACGACGACCACCACGACGCGTGCCGGCGCGTCCTCTCACGCGGCGACCTGCGCCTCGTCGTACCGGCCCTGGTCGTGGCTGAGGCGACGTACTTCGTCGGCCGGCGGCTCGGCGCCGCAGCCGAAGCCGCCTTCCTGAAGGGCGTGGGGACCCTCGACGTCGAAGGTCCCGCCCGCGAGGACTTCCAGCGCATCGCCGAGCTCGTCGAGCAGTACGCGAACTTCCCACTTGGCGGAACCGACGCCTCGGTGGTGGCCCTCGCGGAACGCATCGGCGCTCACATCGTCATCACCCTCGATCGACGCCACTTCGGTGTCATCAAGCCGTGCCACACCGACGCGTTCGAGCTGCTCCCCTAACTCGATCCCGGAGCGGGACGCTTTGTCGCCGGCCGTCCGGTGCCGCTGCTTTTGTCTCGAAGCAGTCGCGTTCGGAGCGCGCGTGACGGGACGGGCGAGGATGGGGGCGATCTTCCGTCCGCGGGGAGCAGAAAGTCGCCACCGTTCGGCGCCTCGGGTGGGGGTGTGCCGGAAAACCCGGGCCTGAACCGGTTTTTCCGGCGCACCCCCACCCGCGAGACCGCCCCCGAGACCGGCCGATGCCGTCATCGATGCCGGTCGACCGCACCGGCGCCACCCCTCCGCGCGCAGTCACCGCTGCGCGCACCCGTCGCCGATCGACGGTCAGCGCGTCGACGTTCCCGCCGCCGGCTACGCACGCACACGCACGCGGCGCCCGGACCGCAACTGCTATCGCCTGAACGCAGTCGATCGATGTGGGAGGCGTCAGCCGCCGAGCGCGCCGGGGTCCGCCGGGACGTCGACGGCGTGCTCGCGCAGCACCGTGAGCGGCACGATCTCCAGCGCGCGCTCGTGCGTCGACGCCAGCACGACGTAGGCGGCCGCGCCGTCCTCGTGGGCGCGCAGCCAGTTCATCGCCGTGACGCACCAGCGGTCGCCGGGGACGAGCCCGGGGAAGTGGTAGTGCGGCATCGGGGTGCTGAGGTCGTTGCCGATCGCGCTCTGGTGCTCGAGGAACTCGGCCGTCACGACGGCGCAGATCGTGTGGCTGCCGAGGTCCTCGGCCCCGGTGCTGCAGCAGCCGTCGCGATAGAAGCCGGTCATCGGGTCGGTGCCGCAGGTCTCGAGCCTGCCACCGAGGACGTTGCGCTCGCTCACAGCCGTGAGTATCGGTGCTGCGGCGGATCTGCGTCTTGCCGGGCTCGGTCACCAGCCGAGCGTGCCGAGCGGGCCCTTGAAGGGCCCGACGAGGTCCGCCGTGATCCAGCCGCCGTAGAAGTCGCTCTCCTGGGCGTCGATGCGCTCGTCGCCGAGCCAGGCGGCGTCGACGCGGCCGGGATAGAAGGCGATGTGGTCGCGCAGCGCCTCGTAGCCCGGCGACGGGTCGGCGTAGGTCCAGGCGACGGCGCGCACGCGCCGGTCGCCGGCGATCGCGTCGAGGTAGCGCGCGGTGCCCTTGAACTCACACCACGTCGTGCCCGCGCGGCTCGGCGCGAGCAGGTCGGCGCGGACGTCGGCGGGCGGGACGTAGATCGTCGGCGGATGGCTCGTCTCGAGCACCCGCAGCGCCCGCGTCGAGTCCGCCAGCAGCTCGTCGCCGAACTGCACGCGCACGCGCCGCTCGCACGCCATGACGGCCGGCGGGCGAGGGTAGTCCCAGACGCGCTCCATGCCCGGGTATACGGCGCCGGTGCGCCGGGGGCTCACCCCTCAGCCGCCGATGCGCTCGCGCAGCTCCTCCCAGAGCTGCGCGTACGCCGTTCCCGCCCGGCTGTGGGCGGCGAAGTCCGCAAGCGCCCGGCGGTTGACGGCCATCCGCTCGACCGCGCTGGCGTACGGGATCGCCGTGCGCAGGACGTCGTCGTCGCCGGCGAGCGACTCGATGACCTCGCGGTGCACGGTCCGGCGGCCGTCGGTCATCGAGAAGAAGGCGAGGATGCGCGGCGGGTCGGGGACCTGCGTCGCGACGAACGCGCGCAGCTGGTCGAAGGTCCGCAGCGAGAGCGGCGACGGGATCAGCGGCACGAGCAGGACGCCCGCGGCCTCGAAGATGCTCTCCGACGCGAGCGAGATCGCCGGCGGGCAGTCGAGGAAGACGAGGTCGTAGTCGCCGGCGAGCTGGTCGATGACGCGCGCGAGGCGGCGCGTCGGGCGCTTGGTCTCGTCGAGCGCGAGATCCATGTTGCGGTAGGAGAAGTCGGCCGGCAGGAGGTCGAGGCGCTCGTGGTCGGTGCCCTTGAGCAGCTCGCGCGGATCGGTCTTGCCGTGCACGAGCTTGCGCCCGCCGCCCTTGATCTTCGGCTTGACCCGCAGCATGTACGTCGCGGCGCCCTGCGGGTCGAGGTCCCACAGCAGCACCCGCGCGCCGCTCTCGGCGGCGAGCCAGGCGAGGTTCACCGACACCGACGTCTTGCCGACCCCGCCCTTGATGTTGTAGGCGGCGACGACGGTCACGGCGCGAAGGTCTGCTTGACGAGCGCCCGCTGCTCCTTCGCTGCGAACGCGGTGAAGCTCGCCGCGAACTCGTCGCGCGCGGCGGCCTGGTCTGCGAGCAGGTGCTGGACGAGCAGGCCCATCGCCATGAGCGCCGGTGCCCCGCCCTCGAGCGCGGCGACGTCGTCCCCGAGCGAGCGCAGGAGCTCGGCCTGCACCTCGCGGTCCTGGAAGCGGCCGAGGACGTCCTGCAGCCCCTTGAGCGACGCGACCATCGGCTTGACGACGCCGGCGGGATACAGGGAGGCGAAGAACTCGAGCAGGTAGCGCAGCTCCTTGCCCTTCTTGCGCAGGTCGTGCAGCGCCTCCGCCGGACTGTCCTCGCCGATCCGCCCGCCCAGCTTCACCATCCGCGCGTAGACCTTCGCGATCCGCTCTCCCGCGACGGCGCCGACCGGCCGCGCCGCGTCGGGCCGGCCCGTCTCGTCGCTCGCGACGAGCCCGTCGAGGACCTGCGCCCAGTTGTGCAGCAGCGCCGTCGTGCGCTCGGAGCCGAGCTCGTGCACCATCGCGGCGCGCGCGGCGCGCAGGTGGCCGTCCAGCAGCCAGCGCAGCGGCACGACGTCGGCCGCCTCGGACTCCGGCAGCGTCGCGGCGAGGTCGCCGAACTCCAGGAGCTGGACGTCGAGGTCGCGCGTCGGCCCGGTGATCGCCTGCAGGTGCTTGAAGCCGTCGCGGAAGGCGCGCAGCGGCTCGGGCGGGAAGACGCCGGCCAGCTCGCGCTGCAGCGCGCGCGAGCGGCGCACCGCGACGCGCAGGTCATGGAGGAACTCGCTGTCGGTGTCGGCGAGCGTCCCGGGCAGGTTGAGCTCGATGATCTCCAGCAGCCGGCGCGCGATCCTCACCGCGGCGGCGTCGGCGCGCTCGCCGGGATCGAGCGCCACCTTGAGCTTCGACGACGCCCCGCCGGCGCGCAGGCCGCTGGCGCGCATGGCGTCGTCCTGCACCGGGCGCGCCGCGGGGACGAGCCCGAGCGAGCCCTCGAAATGCGCGAGCACGCGCTCGAAGTCGCGGTCGTAGCCCAGGACGCCGGTGATGTGCAGGCGCGCCGCCAGCGGCTCCAGGCGCTTGCCGGCGAGCTGCGCGACCGGCTCCTCGACGCGCAGCCGGACGACGATCTTGCCGATGTCGTCGAGGACGTTGATCGGCAGAAAGCGGCTGCGCACGCGCGCGACCGGCGTCAGCGCGCGCATCTCGATCACGGCCGCGAGGCGCTCGCGCAGCGGACCGGCCGGGAGGTCCCCCGCGAAGAGCCTGCGCGCGGTGCGCGGGACGGTCCCCGACGCCTGCTCCGTGGATGTCGCCGCGTCGGCGAGCACGAGGCGCCCGGCGGCGGCCGCGAGCGCGAGCCCGGCGCCGTGCACGCGACCGTCGAACGTGTCCCAGAACGTGCGCTCGATCGCATGCGCGCGCTGCGTGACGATCGGCAGCTCGGCGGCGAGCGCATCGGCGACGGCGGCCGCCGCGAGGCCGCCGGGCAGCAGCAGCTGGGTCGACGGCGGCGTCATCGGCGACAGTCTGCCAGCGCGCCTGGGCCCGCGCCGGATGCGCCGTCAGACGCCGGCGCCGCCAGCCCGGCCGGGAGCCCTGCCCCCGCGCGCTACGCCGCCTGGCGCGCGCTGTCGCGCGCCGCGGCGGGATCGAGCGCGCGGCGGTAGCCGTCGGCGAGCCGCTGCAACGAGCGTTCCCACGTGCGCCCGGCGACGGCGTCCAGCGCGGTCGCCGCGAGGCGCTCGCGCTGCAGCGGCTGCGCGGCGAGCTCGGCGACGGCCGCCGCGAGCGCGCCCGCATCGGCGGAGCACAGGCGGCCGGTGATCCCGTCGGCGACGATGCTCGTCGGGCCGCCCTCGGCGACGGCGACGACCGCCAGCCCGCTCGCCTGGGCCTCGAGCAGGACCTGGCCGAAGGTGTCCGTCCGGCTTGCGAAGAGGAACACGTCGGCGCTCGCGTAGGCCTGCGCGAGCGCGTCGCCCTCAAGCCAGCCGAGAAAGGTCGCGTGCTCGCCGAGGCGCTCCCGCAGGACGTCCTCCTCGGGCCCGCCGCCGGCGAGCACGAGATGGAGGCGGGGGTCGCAGTCGCGCGCGAGCAGGAACGCGTCGGCGAGCAGATCGGCGCCCTTCTCCTGCGTGAGCCGTCCCGCGTAGAGGACGTTGAGCTCGCCGCGGAACAGCCCCGAGACGCGGCGCTCGGGCGAGAAGCGGTCGATGTCGACGCCGCGGTCCCAGCGCCCGATGCGGTCGGCCGGGATGCCCATGTCGCGCAGGACGTCGTCGGAGGCGGGGCTCGGCGAAAGCACGCGGGCGCACTGGCCGTAGAACGCGCCGATCGCCATGCGGGCGGCGAGCTCGAGCCCCGGGTCCTGCGAGCGCAGGCCCGCGTAGGCGGCGAGCTCCGTGTGGTAGCTGCCGAGGACCGGGACGCCCATCGTGCGGGCGATCACGGCGGCCGCGGCGCCCGCGGGGCCGGGCGAGCAGAGGTGGACGAGGTCGTAGCGGCCCTCGGCGAGCGTCTCGACGATCGCCGGGAGGCTCGGGACGCCGACCTGCAGCCCGGCGTAGAACGGGATGTCGACCTCGGCGACGGCGCTGAGGCGGCGGTCGACGTTGTGGTCGGTGCCGACGACCTCGACCTCGAAGCCCGGCACGCCGCGCTCGCGCAGCTCGTCGAGCGTGTGCGTCACGCCGTGCATCCCGCCGACGGCGTCGGCGACGAGCGCGACGCGCAGCGGCTCGCCGTCGCGGTGGGCGAGCTTCGCCTTCTCGCGGCCGAGGAAGGCGGCGGCGGGCGCGTAGGGGATCGCGGCGAGGCAGGCGTCGAAGAGCAGCTCGGCGGTCTCGACGAGGTCGCCGCTGCCGGGCGTCACGGTCGCGATCTGCTCGACGGCGCGCGCGAGCTTGCGCTCGTGGCAGCGCCGCGCGCGGCGGAAGAGGTCGGCGTGGCCGAAGTCCTCGTGCTGGAGGTGGGCGAGCAGCTGCGGCTCGTCGAGGTCGAGCTCGATCGCCGCCAGCCAGGCGCGCAGCAGCGCGCGGGCGTCGTCGGGACATAGTCCCGTGCCGAGCGCCCCGGCGCGTGCGTCGCCCTCTTTCATGAGCCGCTGGACCATCGTGAAGACCGCCTGCGGGTCCGGCTTCTCACAGCCGTCACCGCGGCCCAGGGCCCGCGTCGCGAGGCCCATCGCGGCGTGCGTCCACTTCGCGGCGCTGCCCTGCTCGCCGCGCGCCGTCGCCCGGCCGAGCACGATGTGGTGCAGGAACGCGCGCCAGTCGCGCGCCGGCGGCGTCTCGGTGAACGTCCGGCCGATGTCGACGCCCGCGTGGTCGTCGGAGCCGCCGACGCCCGTGCCGCCGTGTGTCTCGATGTAGACCTGCGCGGGCGAGTTGAGCTCGCGCGCGCGGGAGCCGTTGCGCGTCTCCCAGATCGGGAAGAGCTGCGCGAGGCGGCGGCGGTGGCGCGGCGTCAGCGGCGCCTCGACGGCGTAGAACGGGTGCGCGAGCGCGCAGGCGATCGAGCGGCTGCGCAGCTCGTTGGCGACCGCCTCGACGTCGCCGGCGAGCGACTGCAGGCGCTCGTGGTCGTCGGGCGTGATGCCCCAGCAGAGGATGTGGACGGCCTGGGGCTCGCCGCGAAAGGAGGCCGTGAGCTCCTCGGAGACGAAGGCGTCGTCGTACTTCGCCGCGAGCTCGAGCGCACCGTCGATCGTGTCGTGATCGGTGATCGTCACGAAGTCCATGCCGCGGCGCTTGGCGAGCTCGTAGACCTCCTCCGGCGGCGTCGCGCACTCGGGCAGCCCGAGAGCGCGCTGTACGCCGAGCTTGGAGACCACCGACGCTGTGGAGTGGCAGTGCAAATCGACCCGGCTGGTCGATGCGGAGGGGGTCATCGTCGCTCCCTGTTCGAGATCTGAACGTCCTATCGGATGCACTTTCCGCTGCAAACAGCCTTCTTTCGTGAACGACCTGGGACCGCGGGGTGTCCTTTGTGTGAACGGCCCGGCGTTCACCACGCGAGCGGCGAAGCTCACGAGCGTGCCGGTTCTCACCGCGACGCTCGGCGACGCCCTCGTGCTCCAGCGGGGCGCGCTGCGGCTGGAGATCTCCCACCATCCCTTCGCCGTCGACGTGCGCCGCGGCGGGCGGCGGCTCGTGCGCGCGCTCGGGCTCTGGGGCGCCGACGGCGAGATCTGCGACCAGTTCATCCAGTTCACCGAGGGCGTCGTCGCCTCCGAGGAGCTCGAGACGCTCGAGCGCGTCGCCGCCGTGCGCCTCGTCGAGCCGCTCGCCGACGGCGTCGAGCTCGCCGTCCGCTGCGCGGGCGAGGACGGCCGCGTGCGCCGCGGGCGCCTGCGGATCACGCTGCCGGGGCCCGAGACGGTGCTCGTCGAGCTCGAGCTCGACGGCACCCCGCTGCGCCTCGCCGCCGACTGGGACGCCCGCCCGGACGAGCGCTTCGCCGGGCTCGGCGCGCGCCACGCCGCGCGCGTCGACCACGCGGGGCGAGCGATCCAGCTCGGCGCCGACCGTGCCTACACGGGGCCCGACTGCCCCGACGAGATGCTCGCCGTCGGCGGCATCCCGCAGGGCGACTACGCGCCGGCGCCGTGGCTGCAGTCCTCGCGCGGCTACGCCGTCTGGGCGCAGGGCCACGGCAACGGGATGCGCTTCGAGCTCGGCGACGAGCGCACCGTCGTCTCGGCGCGCGCCCGCGCCGGGCCGCTGCGGCTGTGGCTCTTCACCGACCCCTCCCCCGCCGCCCGGCTGCGGCGCTACCTCCGCGCGACCGGGCTGCCCGCGCTGCTGCCCGAGTGGGGCTACGGCTTCTGGAAGTCGCGCGACGTGTACGGGCACCAGAGCGAGGTCGAGGACGACTTCCGCGGCTGCGCCGACAACGACATCGCGCTCGACGCGCTCGTCCTCGATTCGCCGTGGGAGACGCAGTACAACACCTGGATCCCCAACCCCCATCAGTTCCCGGACTTCACGGGGATGGTGCGGGCGTTCCGCGATGCCGGGGTGCGGACGGTCGTCTGGGTCACGCCGTGGGTGAACATCGAGTCCGAGGACGGCCAGATGCCGCCGGGCAGGCAGTCGCGCGCGCTGCACCGCGCGCCGGCGTCCAACTACGCCGAGGGCGCGGCGCGCGGCCACTACGTCCGCGACGCCGCCGGCGCGGCGTTCGTCGCGAAGTGGTGGATGGGGACCGGCTCGCCGATCGACTTCACGTCGCCGGATGCCGAGCGCTGGTGGCGTGAACAGGCGAAAGGCGCCCTGGAGCTCGGCGTCGAGGGCATCAAGGCCGACGACGGCGAGGGCTACTACTTCCCCGACGACGTCCGCTTCGCCGACGGCTCGACGGGCGCGCAGGCGGCCTGGACCGTCGGCGGGCGCTACCGGCGCTCGATGCAGCGTGCGCTCGACGAGGTCCAGCCCGGCCGCGGCGTGCTGTTCGGGCGCAGCGGCTGGAGCGGCCAGCAGGCGACGGGGATGCTCTGGGGCGGCGACCAGGTGTCGGACTTCTGGTCGCTGCGCGTGCTCGTCGCGGCGACGATCTCGGCGGCGGCGTCGGGCTTCTCGAACTGGTCGCACGACGTCGGCGGCTACCTCGGCCACCGGCTCATCGAGCGCTGCCCGGCCGAACTGCTCGTGCGCTGGGCCCAGCTCGGCTGCTTCACGCCGCTCATGCAAGCCCACGGGCGCCAGGTCCAGGAGCCGTGGACCTACGACGAGCGCACGCTCGGCCTCTACCGCGCCTACGTCCTGCTGCACGAGCGGCTCGTCCCCTACGTCCGCGCGGCGGCGGCGACGGCGGCGCGCTGCGGCCTGCCGATCATCCGGCCGCTGTCGCTCCTGGATCCCGCCGACGACCGCGGCTGGGCGATCGCCGACGCCTTCGGCTACGGCCCTGCGCTGTGGGTCGCGCCGGTGCTCGACGAGGGCGCGCGCTCGCGCGAGGTCGCGCTGCCGCGCGGCGACTGGATCGAGGCCTGGTCGGGCGAGCGCGTCCGCGGCGGCGGCGAGGTGGTGGCGCCGGCGCCGCGCAGCACGATCCCGGTCTGGGTGCGGTCGGGCTCGATCGTCGTGACCTACCCCGCCGAGCACGTCGCGAGCGGCCTCGGCGACACGCCCGAGGGCGCGCGCCCGCTAGAGGCGACGCTCTGGGGCGAGCCGCCGCTCGGCCACGCCTCGGCGCGACTGGCCGACGGCACGCGCGTGTCGTGGCGGCGGGGCGTGTGGTCCGTGAACCGCCCGCGCGACGTCGTGTTCCGCGAGCGCTGACGCGCACGCCCATTCGGCCGCGGGCTAACGTGCCGCAGATGGCGCGTGACGACTCATCCGCTCTCGAAGGCGTCGTCGACCTGCTCGGCGCCTCGGGCGTCGGGCCGCTGTGGGGTATGGCGAGCACGGACCTCAACGCGACGTTGCTGGCGTGGCCGGCCGGCCACGAGTTGCCCGAGCACGTCAACGACGACCTCGACGTCCTCCTCATCGTGCTCGGGGGACGCGGCAGCGCGATCATCGACGGCGAGATCCACGACCTGGCGGCGGGCAGCGCGATACTCATTCCTCGCGGCGCGCGCCGGCGCATCACGGCCGGCGGCGACATCGGCGTGCGCTATCTCTCGGTCCACCGTCGCCGCGGGCCCCTGCAGATCCAGACGACGGTTTGACGCTGACGCGGCCGGCGGCCGCTCACGGGAGCTGCGTCATCGCCGGCCGCTCAGCTCGGCGGCATGTGGAACGCGAACATCCGCTCGGCCTCGATGCGCGCGTAGACCGGGCCGGAGTCCAGGAACTCGGCCCATCCCTCGCCGTAGCGCGGGACGTAGATGTCCAGCAGCACCTGGCGCAGGCCAGCCCCCTCCTCCCCCGTCGTCGGCACGGCGACGGCGCGCCCGTGGACCGTGACGGCGAGCTCCTCGCCCGGGAGATGCGTCGCGCTGACCTGCGGCCGCGCGCGGATGTGCCGGAAGCGCATCGAGTCGGGCGCCGAGCCGAAGTGCAGCGCACCGCGATAGAGGATCCCGTCGACCGGGCCGACGATCGGCCTGCCGTCGCTCGTGACGGTCGCCAGCGCCAAAAGGACCATCCCCGTCAGCCGCTCGGCGACCTGCTCGGCGCGCAGCCGCCGCTCCGGCGTGTGGATGCGCAGCAGATGCGCCCCGGCGGCCGTGTAGCTGCGGTCCAGCAGCTCCTGCAGCGCGGCGAGGTCGGCGTCGGATTCGTGCATCGCAGTTACGCCTGCAGGCCGTCCCAGCCCCAGCGCGGCATCGCGGCGCCGGCGGCGACGACCGCGTCGCGCGGTGAGTAGGACAGGACGTCGTCGACGGCCCAGCGCATGTACGCGTGCAGGGCGTCGCGGAAGTCGGGGTCCGCCGGCAGGCCGGCGTCGTCGGCGGCGGCGTCGAAGCAGCGCAGGAAGCGCTCGCCGAGATCGCCCATGTCGCCGTTGCCCGCGTGCATCTGCAGCACGCTCGACTGCCGGCCGCAGGACTGCGAGTACGCGGGCGGACCCCCCATGACCTCCGCCCAGTAGGCCGCCAGCCGCTCGACGTGCTGCGGATGCTGGTCGGGATGCGAGAACGGGTGGTTGAGCTCGGGGTCCGCCACGCAGCGCGCGTGGTGCGCCGCGGCGAGGGCGAGGAACGCGGGCTCGCCCCCGGCGAAGTCGAACAGCGTCCGGCGCATGCCGCGAGAATCGCATAACGGCCCGGGCTCGTGCGACGCCCGTGTACGGCGGCCCCGGCAACGACGTCCTCACCGGCAGCGACTCCGGAGCGTGCGACAACCCGAAGGACAGCGGCTGCGGCGAGACTCTCGTCGGCGGCGCGGGCGACGACATCCTCTCGCCGGCGGGCTGAACCACGGCAACAGGGGCGGGACGTTCCGCTACACCGCGCGCTGGCGCGTCGCGCTGCGCGGGGCGCCGTCGAAGGCCACCGGCGTCTCGGTGTAGCGGCCGAGCGCTCAGCCCGCACCAGCGGGTTTTGCCGACGCGCTGCCACGCCAGGCAGCGGCGCGCGAGCGACGGCGCAGGCCCTGCGGGTCAGCGACCGCCGCGCGGGTCACGCGGCCGCGACGCGGAACGTCATCCGCAGCTCGGTGCCGCCGCCCTCGCCGCTGGAGATGTCGAGCGTGTCGGCGGTGTCGGCGATGAACGGCAGACCGACGCCGAGGCCGGGGCTGTCGAGCCGCGGCATCATCCCGGCGCCGTCGTCGCGGACGCTGACGTAGACCGTGCCGTCGCGCATGTACGTCGCCACGTGCACGTCGCCGGGCTCGTCGGCGTCGACGTAGGCGTGCATGACGGCGTTCGTCACGGCCTCCGAGACGGCGAGCTTGACGGCGTCGAGGTGGTCGTCGCGGACGCCGGCCGCGAGGGCGAACTCCGCGACCGCGGCGCGCAGCACCGGAACGGACGCGGGCACGGCGGGCAGCGACCTGCGCAGCGCAACGCTCACAGTTGATGCTGCCGCATCGTCACGACCCCCGTTTGCTTGCCGCGGCCTGGCCTACCCATTGGATCGCGAAAAATATCCGCGAGCTGCGCGCGCCGTCGCGATGTCACGCGTCGCGCGCGATGAGGCGGCTGAGGACGATGATCGTCTTCGTCCGCGCGATCTCAGGGTTTGCGCGGATCCGCTCGATCGTCGCCTCGAGGTGCCCGACGTCCGTCGCGCGCACGTGGACGAGCGCGTCGGCCTCGCCGCTGACGGTGTAGGCGGCGACGATCTCCGGCTCGGCGGCGAGCGTCTCGCGCAGCGCGACGACGCTCATGTTCGCGACGCAGGTCACCTCGACGAAGGCCTCGGTGTTGTGCCCGAGCGCGGCGGGATCGACGAGCGCCGTGAAGCCCGTGATGACGCCGGTCGCGCGCAGGCGGTCGACGCGCCGCTTGACCGCCGGCGAGGACAGGCTCACGCGCGCGCCGAGCTCGGCCAGGCTCAGGCGCCCGTCCTCGAGCAGCTCGGCGACGATGCGGCGATCGATCTCGTCTATGCCGCGAAGGATGCCGGGCTCGGCGGCGGCGCGGCGAGGCGCAGCGGCTGCGCGGCCCCGAGGACGCCGAGCAGGCACTCGAGCAGCCAGTCGGCCTCCGCCGTCGTGAGCGTCAGCGGCGGCGCGAGGCGGACCGTCAGCTCGTGCGTGTCCTTCGCGAGCACGCCGGCGCGCAGCAGCTCCTCGCAGACGGCGCGGGCGTCGCGCGCGCCGCCGCGGTGCAGGTCCAGGCCGAACCACAGCCCGCGCGAGCGGATCGCCCGCAGCTCGGCGGGCGCGGCGCCGTCCAGCGCGGCGCGCAGCCGGATCCCGAGGCGCGCGGCGTTGGCCTGCGGCTCACCGGTCGCGAGCAGTTCGAGCACCGCGCGGCCGACGGCGCAGGCGAGCGGGTTGCCCCCGAATGTCGAGCCGTGCGAGCCGGGACCGAAGACGCCGAGCACGTCGTCGTCGCCGACGACCGCCGACAGCGCGACGATGCCGCCGCCGAGCGCCTTGCCGAGGACGTAGAGGTCCGGCACGACGCCCTCGTGATCGCAGGCGAACGTCCGCCCGGTGCGCCCGAGGCCGGACTGGATCTCGTCGGCGATGAGCAGGACGCCGTGCGCGCTGCACAGCCGCCGCGCCTCGCGCAGGTAGCCGTCGGGCGGAAGGATGACCCCGGCCTCGCCCTGGACGGGCTCGACGAGGAAGCCGACGACGTCCGGGTTCTCCGCCAGCGCGCGCGCCAGCGCGTCCGCGTCGCCGAACGGCACGCTGCCGAAACCCGGCGTGAACGGGCCGAAGCCGTCGCGGGCGAGCGGGTCGTCGGAGAACGAGACGATCGTCGTCGTGCGGCCGTGGAAGTTGCCGTCGCAGACGAGGATCGCGGCGCGCCCGGGCCCGACGCCCTTGACCTCGTAGCCCCATTTGCGCGCGGTCTTGATCGCCGTCTCGACGGCCTCGGCGCCGGTGTTCATCGGCAGGACGCGGTCCTTGCCGCAGAGCGCCGCGAGGTCGCGGGCGAACGGGCCGAGCTGGTCGTTTGAGAACGCGCGGCTCGTGAGCGTGACGCGGTCGAGCTGGGCGTGCGCGGCGGCGACGAGGCGCGGATGGCGGTGGCCGAAGTTCAGCGCGCTGTAGGCCGACAGCGCGTCGAGGTAGCGGCGCCCGCGGTCGTCGTGGACCCAGGCGCCCTCGGCGTCGGCGACGGTGACCGGCAGCGGGTGGTAGTTGTGCGCCGTGTGCCGCTCGGCGAGCGCGGCGGCATCCTCGTGGCCGAGGCGGACGTCGAGCGCGAGCGTCAGGCAGCGCGGGCCGCCGCCGGCCTTGAGGAACTCCGAGACGTCGACGACGACCGGCTCCAGGCCGCGCTCGCGCAGCTCGGCCTGCAGGCGCGGCGGGCAGGCCGGCATGACGATCGTGCGCCCCACGACGACGGCGTTCGCGCAGAACGCGCGCGTCTCCTCGTCGGTGAGGAGGATCGGGTCGGGAACGAGCGCGGTGAGCAGGCGCAGCCCGTCGGCGTCGAAGGCCCCGGGGGCGATGAGCGCCGTCCGCGCGTCGAGCGGGCAGAAGGCGATGTCGACGTGGTAGAGGCCCTCGTCGACGAGCTCGAGCGGGAGGATCGGCCCTTCGACGAGCCGCGCGAGGTCGGCGTAGGCGCCGGCCGAGGAGCGCGTCCGGTGGCCGCCGACGAGCGTCGTGCCGAACGGCAGCGCGTCCCCCGCGCCCTCTTGGACGACGTCCTCGCCGAGGCGGCGGATCGCGAAGCCGTGCGCGCGAAACCAGGCCTCGGCGTGGGCGGGCTCGGGCCGGCGCTCGACGTGGCGCATGCGGGCGGGGATGAAGGTCTCACCGTCGACGAGGCCGAGGTTCGCGGTGAAGACGAGGTCCGGCAGCCCGGGCAGCGGAGCGAGCACCTCGATCTCGGCGCCGGCGTCGCGCAGCGTCGCGGCGAGCGCCTCCCATTGGCGCTGGGCGCGCTCGCGGTCGACCGTGACCGACAGGTCCATCCAGGGGTTGATCGCGTAGGCGACGTCGAAATGGGCGGGCGGGCACATGAGGTAGCGCCGGCCCCATGGCAGCTGGGAGGTCATGCACGACACGGTGGCACGGGGACCGCCGCGCGCCAAGACCGAGACGTTGCGGCCTGGCACAAGATTCGAAGTATTGCGATCGAAATTCGCTTGTTTCTTGCGCCATTGGCCCGTCGGGCCATTCGATCAGGCCGTCGTGGCGGCCTTACGCGCGGCGTCAGCCGGCCGCGGCCTCCCAGCGGGCGAAGGCCTCCTCGACGGCCCGCCTGGCGCTCGCGTGCCGCGCCGTGGAGGTCGCGCTGGCCTCCGACGTCGCCCAGGCGCCGGGCAGCGCGAGCTCGGCCTCGAGCGCCTTCAGCGCCGCCTCGGCGGCCTCGATCTCGCGCTCGAGGTTCGCGATGTGCCGGCGCGCGTTCTTCGACAGCGTCGTCCCGGCGCCGTTGCCGTTGATCGTCGCGGCGGCCATGCGATCGCTCGCGCAGCCGGGCTCGGTGACCTGCTTGGGCTTCTTCGCCGGCCTCTTCCCGGGCTTTGCCGCCGGCCTGACCGGTGCCGGTGCCGGCACCGGCTCGGATGGCTTCAGCGGCCTGGCCGCCGGCGCGCGGTCGGCGAGGCGCTTCTCCTCGCGCACGCGCAGGTACTCCTGCCAGCCGCCCTCGTAGGAGCGCAGCGTCCCGTCCTGGACGGCGACGGTCCGCGTCCCGACGGCCTCCAGCAGCGCCCGGTCGTGGGAGACGAGCAGCAGCGAGCCCTCGTAGGCCTGCAGCGCGTCCTCGAGCGCCTCGCGGCTCTCGATGTCGAGGTGGTTCGTCGGCTCGTCGAGGATCAGGACGTTCGCGCCCGATGCGACGAGGATCGCCAGCGACAGGCGCCGGCGCTCGCCGCCGCTGAGGCCGTCCAGCGGCTTCTCGGCCTCCTCGCCGCTGAAGAGGAAGCGGCCGAGCAGCGCGCGCGCCTTGCCCGGCGTCAGGCCCGTGTGCACGACGCAGGCCTCCACGACCGACCGCGCACGCCCCCCCGGCCCGCGGCCGAGCTCGTCGGCGTGCTGGGAGAGGTGGCCGAGCTTGACGTTGTGGCCCGTGCTGAGCTTGCCCTCCGCGAGCGGGCGCAGGCCCGCGAGGGTGTCGATGAGCGTCGTCTTGCCCGTGCCGTTGGCGCCGACGAGCGACACGTGCTCGCCGCGCTCGAGCCAGATCTCGGCGTTGTCGACGAGCACCCGCGGCGGGTCGGCGCCCACCTCCACGCGCCCGCCGGTCATCTCGAACACGATCCGCCCGGACCGCTCGGGCGCCTTGAAGTCGAACTTCAGCCCGGCGCGGTCGCGCGGATCGCGCTCGATGCGCTCGATCTTGTCCAGGCGCTTGACGCGCGACTGCGCCTGCCTGGCCTTCGTCGCCTTCGCGCGGAAGCGCTCGACGAAGGCCTCCAGGCGCGCGATCTCCGCCTGCTGCTTGTCGATCGAGCGGCCGAGGGCGATCTCGCGCGCGGCCTGCTCGGTGCGCCACTGCGTCCACGTGCCGGGGAAGAAGCGCGAGCGCCCGGCCTCGAGCTCGAGCACCGACGTCCCGACGGCCTCGAGGAACCAGCGGTCGTGGGCGACGAGGACGATCGCCGTGTCCAGCGACGTCAGCGTCTTCTCGAGCCACTCGAGCGACTCGATGTCGAGGTGGTTCGTCGGCTCGTCGAGCAGCAGGAGGTCGGGGTCTCCCGCGAGCGCGCGGGCGAGCGACGCGCGCGTCAGCTCGCCGCCGGAGAACGTCTTCAGCGAGCGGTCGAGGTCGGCCTCGTCGGTGAAGCCGAGGCCGCGGACCATCGCCGTGGCGCGGTCGCGCCAGGTCCAGCCGCCGGCGTGCTCCAGGCGCGCCTCGGCGCGCGAGTAGGCCGCGAAGGCGGCCTCGTCGCCGTCGGCCATCGCCTGCGCGAGGCGCGAGAGGTCGGACTCGACCTGGATGAGCTCGGCGCAGCCGCTGAGCACGTAGTCGCGCAGCGACAGGTCGCGATCGCGCGGGGGGCGCTGGTCGTGCAGCGCGACCTTGCAGCCCTTCTCGAAGGACAGCTCGCCGCCGTCGACCGACGTCTCCCCCGCGAGCATCCGCAGCAGGGTCGTCTTGCCCGCTCCGTTGCGCCCGGCGACGGTCAGCCGCTCGCGGCGCTCGAGCTTGAACGACACCCCGCGCAGCAGCGGCGAGCCCGCGATGTCCTTGCTGAGGTCGGAGGCGATGAGGACGGCCATGCCCCCATGGTAGGAGGCGCCGGCATGCGGCCCCTCGCCCGCGGTAGTGTCGGACCGGCGACCGAGAAAGGAGGAGCCCCATGCTCTTCCATGTGATGTGGGAGTTCGTCGACACGACCGAGGACGGCGAGCGGCGCTCGCTGGCGGTCTTCTCGCAGTGGCAGCCGCCGGAGGGCGCCGAGTTCCAGGGGTTCTACGGCTTCGCGGACGGCACCGGCGGCGTGGCGATCATCGAGGCCGACAGCGCGGCGACGATCGCCAGGACCTGCGCGCCATGGGTGCCGTGGCTGCGCTTCACCATGACGCCGATCCTGCCGATCGAGGAGTCCTCGGCGATCTCGGCCGAGGCCGTCGCGTTCCGGGACTCCGTCGGCTAGGTCCGGGGAGCAGCGGGCCCCGGGAAGCGATCCCGGGGCCAGGGCTCGGCGCTGCCGTAGCGCTCGATGACCGGCCCGGCCGGTGGCGGCACGCTGCCGAACAGGCCCGCGCCGACGTCCAGGAGGATCGCCGGGAAGATCCGGGCGAACGGGTCGGCGGCGAGCCGCGCGGCCGCCGCCCCGCCGGCGCCCGTGACGACGACCGCGCCCTCGAAGTGCGAGGCGTCCGACAGCAGCGTCGACACGGCCCGAAACGGCGGGCCGGCGAGGATCGCCCGCCGCGCCTGCTGGACGGCGGGGTCGTCGAACGCCAGCCGCACGCCGGCCGGGGCGAGGACGAGCGAGACGACCACGGCCGCACCCGCGGGGTCCAGCAGCCGGGCGTCCATGCGCAGGGCGTGGCGCACGGGCTTGGCGCGCCCGGTCCAGATCGCGAGCACGCCGGCGTCGTCACCCGCGCGGTCGCGCACGCGCGCGCTCGCGGCGGCCCGCGCCGGCGGCTCGTCGACGCGCGCGAGCCAGCACCAGCCGCTCATGGCAGCGGCGGCGCCCAGTCCGGGCGTACGGCGGCGCTGATCTCGCGCAGGTCGCGGCGCAGCTCCTCGTTCGTCGCGCGGCCCCAGTACCAGTAGCCGTCGTAGCGCCGGTGGATCGTCAGGTCCGGGAAGACCGTGAAGACCGTCGGGGCGTAGGGGTCGTTGACGGTGTCGGTCGTCTCGCGCAGCCCGAGCCGTTCGAGGGCGCCGCGGTCCTCGTCGGCGAGGAACGTCCAGCGCGCGCCGAGGCCCGCCCGCAGCGCCGCCGTGACGCGCGGCGGGTCGATGCTGATCGACACGATCCGCGTGTAGGCCACCTCCATCTCGCCCTGCAGGGCGACGAGGCGGCGCAGGTAGGCCTGCTCCTTCGGGCACCAGAAGCCGCGGTAGCAGTGCACGACGGCCGGGTCGCCCGCGACGAGCTCGGCGAGCGAGCGCTCGTAGCCGGAGTGGTCGGGCAGGACGAGGTCCGGGAACGCGGAGCCGGGGGTCAGGGCGCAGGCCATGGGCGTCCGGTCTCGCCGCGCGACCGCGCGTTACGGCCGGGCCACGGCGCTCGGGTGGGGCACGACGACGTCCGCGGCCTCCTGCGGGGTGACGTCGGGGTACAGCACGCCGATCACGCCGATCGCGACCACGCCGCCGGCGAGCTGCGCGAGCGTGAACGCGGGCACCGACGCCGGTGCGATCCCGGCGAAGCTGTCGGAGAACATGCGCCCGACGCTGATCGCGGGGTTCGCGAAGCTCGTCGAGCTCGTGAACCAGTAGGCGGCGCCGATGTAGGCCCCGACGGCTGCGGGCGCGGTGCCGGCGCGGCCGCTGCGCGCGAGGGAGAAGATCACGAGCAGGAGGCCCAGCGTCGCGACGCCCTCGGCGAAGAGGTGCGCAGCGCTTGCGCGGTGGTGCGTCGAGATGCTGATCGCGCCCAGCGCGAACATGCCGTTGGCGGCGATCGCGCCCGTGATGCAGCCCGCGACCTGGGCGGGGATGTAGGCGAGCGCGTCGCGCCGGGCCAGGCCGCCGAAGACGGCGTCCACGAGGGAGACGACGGGGTTGAAGTGCGCGCCGGAGACCGGGCCGAACATCAGGATGATCGCGAAGAGGCCGGCGGCGGTCGCGGCGGCGTTCTCCAGCAGTGCGAGGCCGGTGTCGGTGGGCGACAGCTGCTGCGCGGCGATGCCGGAGCCGATGACGATCGCGGCGAGGAACGCGGAGCCGAGGAACTCGGCGAACAGCCGTCTCGCCAGTCCGTGGTTCATGCGTTCCCGGAGGCGCTCGTGGGCTGGACCCCACCCAGTTGCATAGACGAAAACCTACTGAATGGACATCCGCCGAGCTAGTGAGCTACCGTATGTCGATGTCCGTCGATATGGAGCTCGCGCCGAAGGTCAAGCGCGCGAAGGGCGAGCGCTGTTGCGATCCGGTCGTCTATCCGGATGTCGAGCGCGAGCACGCGCTGCGCCTCGCCGTCGTCGCCAAGGCACTCGGCGACCCGATTCGCCTGCAGCTCGTCGACGTCCTGCGCAAGCATGCCGGCAGGGTGTGCGTCTGTGAGCTCGTGCCGCTGTTTGGAATCTCGCAGCCGACGCTGAGCCACCATCTCAAGAAGCTGCGCGATGCCGGCCTCGTGGACTCCGAGCGCCAGGGCCTGTGGGCGTACTACTACGTCCTCCCCGGGGCGCTCGACGAGCTCTCAGCCTGGCTCGCCTGAGCGCGCCCCCGACCGACCGACCGCGTCTGCCCGGCCGCCGCGATGCCGTCGAGCTCGGCGACGAGCAGCTCGACGCGGCCGGCGATGTCGTCGCGCGTGGCGCGGACCTCGTCGAGCGGGCGGCCCTTGGGGTCCGCGAGCTCCCAGTCGAGGTAGCGCTTGCCGGGGATGTACGGGCAGTCGTCGCCACAGCCCATCGTCACGACGACATCGGCCTGCTCGGCGAGCTCCGTCGTGAGCCGCTGCGGGCGCCGGCCGGCGAGATCGATCCCGAGCTCGCGCATGACCGCGACGACCGGCGGGTGCACGCGCCCCCCGGGCTCGGCGACGCTGCCGGCCGACAGCGCGTGATGGCGTCCCTCCGCGGCGCGCTCGAACAGCGCGGCGCTCATCTGCGAGCGCCCGGCGTTGTGCAGGCAGACGAACAGCACGGTCGCCATCGAGCTATCTCCCGGGCTCTGGATGCATGCACGTCACTGTAAGCCGTCGCCCGCGCCGGCCGTGAACGTCGCGTGACCGTACAGCCGGACGTGCTCGGCGCACGTGCCGGCGCTGGGGGCTTGACAAGTCCCGGCCTCATTTCGTATATCTCCGCCACCACCGCACGACCCTCGGGAAAAAGGGGGTGGCGAACACTCCGGCTGCGGCGATGACGACCGTGGAATCGCTGTAGTCGTGCTGCTTTGCGGGCAGCGGCGAGCCTCGCGTACGGGGCGCGGCGCGGCCTTGGGATCCGGTTTCTCTTCTGGCACTGGAGGCATTCCCGTGAACGACAGCTCAGTTGGTGGTGCCGCGACGCAGGCCTCGGACGATCAGCGGATCTCGATGGAGATCTCGAACGAGATGGTGGCGATCTACAAGGCGCAGTTCGGGCGCGGTCCGACCCGCACCCGGACGCAATGGGCCGGCCCGGACATCGTGATCGTCACGCTCGAGCACACGCTGACCCAGGCTGAGCGCAAGCTGCTGGAACTCGGCGAGCCCGCTCGCCTGCGCGAGCTGCGCATGCTGTTTCAGTACGCCGCGACCGAGACGTTCTGCGAGCCGGTCGAGCGGCTCACAGGACGCAAGGTCCGATCGTTCGTCAGCGGGGTCGACGTCCACGCGGACCTCGCGACGGAGCTGTTCGTCCTACACCCCGAGAGCTACGACGGGCCCTCCCGCACGGCGTCTCGCAACGGCTCGAACGGCACGGTGAACGGGCGCAATGGCCACGGATAGCGTCAGGCGCGGACCGGCCGCTCAGCTCATCGGGCTCAGGCCCGGCGAGCTGGCGATCAGCTCGGTGCGCGAGGGCGACGTGCACGTCATCACGCCTGAGGGCGAGCTCGACATGGCGACCGCCGACGACCTCGAGCAGGAGCTCCTCCGCGTCGAGGCGACCGACGCCGCGTCGATCGTCGTCGATCTGGCGGGCCTGGGATACATGGACTCGACGGGCGTCCGGGTGATGATCGCCGCGGACGCCCGCTCGCGCGCGGACGCGGAGCGCCTGACGCTGTTGCGGGGACCGGACGTCGTCCAGCGCGTGTTCGAGCTCACCGGCATCCTCGATCTGCTGCCGTTCTCCGACGCGTGAACCGCCCACCCGATCAGGCGTCCGGGCGCTCCTCCGCGTCGGCCTCGCCGTACTCGGCCGGCGAGAGGCCGGACTCGCGCTCGGGCGTGAAGCCGTCGCGCTCGGGATAGCCCGTGCCGTCGTCGTGCGCCGCGTTGCGCTCGAGGTCGAGCTCGGCGAGCTCGAAGCCCTCGGCCTCGCCGCCGCCGGCCTCGTAGACCGCTCGCAGCGCCTCGGGGACCTCCTCGCCGGTGCCCGCCAGGCCCGCGCGGTCGGGCGGGCCGCCGATGGCGCGGGCCTCGGCCGCGGCCGCTCGTTCCTCGCGGGTCTCGAGGTCGGGCTCGTCGTCGCTGTCGTCGATGCGCTCCATGCGATCTCCTCGTCGTCGATGCCTCGTGCTGCCTACCCACTATGGCGTCGGCGCCATCGCTAAACTGCGCGACCGTGATCCGCCGCCTGCCCGCCAGCGTCGTTCTGGCCCTGACCACGCTGCTGATCGTCGCGGCGCCGGTCTTCGCCCACGACGGCGGCGAGGGCACGTACGGCGAGACGAACGACCAGGTCGTCACGAACGCGGGCTTCATCCTCATCGTCTTCTTCCCGCTGTTCTGCCTGCTCGCCTCGCTGCTGCAGTGGCGCCTGGAGAAGCGCAAGTACGCGCGCCAGGCCGTGGCCAGCGCACGCGCGCAGGACCCGGGCGGCTGGTAGACCCGCCGCCGGGCCCCGGCAGATGGTTGGACCGACCATCTAGGCTTGGCCGTACGGCGGGGCACCACCAAGAAGGAGAGCAATGACGTACTTCGTGACGGGCGCGACCGGGTTCATCGGTCGCCATCTCGTCGAGCGCCTGCTCGAACGTGACGGCGACATCCACGTGCTCGTCCGCGAGGGCTCCCAGGGGCGCCTCGCAGCGCTCGCCGAGCGCTGGGGCCGGCCGGAGCGGATCAAGCCGGTCGTCGGCGACCTGCAGGAGCCGCGGCTCGGGCTCTCCGACGAGCAGATCGCGGCGTTGCGGGGCCAGGTCGGCCACTTCTTCCACCTCGCCGCGATGTACGACATGACCGCGCCGGACGCGGTCAACGAGCTGCTGAACGTCACCGGCACGCAGCACGCCGTCGAGCTCGCCAACGCGCTCGGCGCGGGCACGCTGCACCACGTCTCCTCCGTCGCCGCCGCCGGCGAGTACAAGGGGTTCTTCCGCGAGGACATGTTCGACGAGGGCCAGCACCTCCCCTCGGCCTACCACCGGACGAAGTTCGAGTCCGAGAAGCTCGTCCGCGAGACGGCCTCGGTGCCGTGGCGCGTCTATCGGCCGGCGATCGTCGTCGGCCACTCGCAGACCGGCGAGATGGACAAGATCGACGGGCCCTACTACTTCTTCAAGGCGATCCAGAAGGCGCGCTTCGCGCTGCCGGAATGGTTCCCGCTCATCGGCCCGGAGCTCGGCTACACGAACATCGTCCCGGTCGACTACGTCGCGGCGGCGATGGATCACATCGCCCACCAGCAGGGGCTCAACTTCCAGGCCTTCCACCTCACCAACCCGAAGGCCATGCGCGTCGGCGAGTCGCTGAACGCCTTCGCCGAGGCCGCGCACGCGCCGAAGCTCGCGATCCGCGTCGACAAGCGCATCATCGACGCGCTGCCCAAGGGCACCGTGTCGATGCTCATGAAGCTCCCGCAGGTCAAGGACATCCGCCGCACGGTCCTGGCCGACTTCGGGATCCCCGAAGAGGTGCTCGAGCACATGGCGCTGCGGCCGCAGTTCGACACGCGCGACGCCGAGCGTGCGCTCGCGGGGTCGGGCATCGAGGTGCCCGAGCTGAAGACCTACGCGACACGGCTGTGGGACTACTGGGAGCGCACGCTGGACCCCGACCTCCACAGGGACCGCTCGTTCGCGCACTTCATCAACGGCAAGACCGTCGTCATCACCGGGGCGTCGAGCGGCATCGGCCGCGCGACCGCGCTGAAGGTCGCGACCGGCGGCGGGGTCCCGCTGCTCGTCGCGCGCGGGATGGAGAAGCTCGAGGCGCTGCGCGACGAGATCGTGGCCGCCGGCGGGACCGCGCACGTCTACAGCGCCGATCTCTCCGACATGGAGGCGATCGACGACGTCGTCGCGCGGATGCTCGCCGACCATCCGGCGATCGACGTGCTCGTCAACAACGCCGGCCGCTCGATCCGCCGCTCGATCGCGCTGAGCGAGGACCGCTTCCACGACTTCGAGCGCACGATGCAGCTGAACTACTTCGGCGCGATCCGGATGATCATGGCGCTGCTGCCGCACTGGCGCGAGCGGCGCTCCGGCCACGTCGTGAACGTCAGCTCGATCGGCGTGCAGACCAACCCGCCGCGCTTCAGCGCCTACGTCGCCTCCAAGGGCGCGCTCGACAGCTGGACGCGGGTCGTCTCCTCGGAGACCGTCGGCCACGGCGTCACGTTCACGACGATCCACATGCCGCTCGTCCGCACGCCGATGATCGCCCCGACGAAGCTCTACGACCACTTCCCGACGATCAGCCCCGACGAGGCCGCCGACCTCATCTGCGAGGCGATGCGCACGAAGCCGAAGGAGATCAACACGCGCCTCGGGACCGCCGGCGAGGTGCTCCACGCGCTCGCGCCGAAGGTCATGGACCAGATCCTCCACGTCGCCTACAAGGTCTTCCCCGACTCGGCGGCGTCCAAGGGCGAGAAGTCGCCCGAGGCCGCCGAGAAGGCGAGCGTCGAGCAGCTCGCGATGGCGAACATCATGAAGGGCGTGCACTGGTAGACCTGCGCGTCGCGCAGCCCGCCGACGCGGCGGGGATCTCCGCGCTCATGCGGGAGTCGATCCTCGCGCTGTTCCCGCAGTACTACGACGCGCGCCAGACCGCCAGCGCGGCGGTCCACATCGGCGATCCCGACCTCCTGCTGATCGAGGACGGGACGTACTTCGTCGGCGAGGCCGGCCCCGGCGAGCTCGTCTGCTGCGGCGGCTGGAGCCGCCGCGACCGGATGCACGCCGGCTCCGACGACGCCGGCGACGCCCGCCTCCTGGACCCGGCGACCGAGCCCGCGCGCGTGCGCGCGATGTTCGTGCGCGCCGACTGGACGCGCCGCGGCCTCGGCCGCCTGATCCTCGAGGCCTGCGAGCGCGCGGCCCGCGACGAGGGCTTCACGATGCTCGCGCTCAACGCGACGCTTCCGGGCGTGGCGCTGTACCGCGCGTTCGGCTTCCGCGAGCTCGGGCCGCGGCCGGTGACGATGCCCGACGGCGTGACGCTCGACTGCCTGGCGATGGAGCGGGCGATCCTTGACGCTCACGTGGCCGGCGCGTAGCGTCGCCGGCACATGCGGATCGGAAGGCCGGCGAGCCCGGTGAGCTCCATCAGCCAGGCCTCTCCCGACAGCGTCGAGGTGCGCGGCCGCGACCTCACCGGCGACCTCATGGGCCGCCTGAGCTTCACCGCCTACTTCCACCTCCTGCTCACCGGCGAGGAGCCGTCCGAGGACCAGACCTACTTCCTCGACCTCCTGCTCGTCGCGATCGCCGAGCACGGGATGATGCCGACGAACGTCGCCGCCCGGATGACGCTCGCGGCCGATCCGGGCTCGCTGCAGGGCGCCGTCGCGGCGGGGATCCTCGGCTGCGGCCCCGTACTGCTCGGCACCTCCGAGCTCTGCGCGAAGCTCCTGGCGCAGGCCCAGGATCAGGTGGCGGGCGGCGCCGAGCCGGCCGCGGTCGCGGGCGAGATCGCCGCGCGTGTCCGTGCCGCCGGAGACAAGCTCCCGGGGTTCGGCCATCCCGTCCACCGCCCGCTGGATCCGCGCGCCGAGCGCATCCTCGAGCTCGCCGACGAGCGCGGCGTCAGCGGGCCGCACGTCGCGCTCGCGCGCGCCCTGCGCGTCGCGGTCGCCGAGGCCTGGGGCAGGCCGCTGCCGATGAACGTCTCGATGCCGATCGCGGCGGTCATGCTCGACCTCGGCTTCCCGCCGGCGGCCGCGAAGGCCGTCCCGATCCTCGCCCGCACCGCGGGCCTGCTCGCGCACCTGGCCGAGGAGCGCCGGCGCCCGCTGGGCTTCCTCATGGCCGCCGCGGCCGAGGAGGCGATCTCGTACGAGCCCTGACGCCGAACGCCTGCCGTGGAGCGAGCAGCTCGCGCGCGACGACGCGGCCTATCGCGCGCAGGTCGCGTATCTCTTCGAGCGCTCGGCGTTCTATCGCGACAGGCTGACGGCGGCGGGCGTCGCCTCCGCCGAGGCGGCCGGCGGGCTGGCGGACATCGCCGCGCTGCCGCTGACCGACAAGGCCGAGATCGCGCCCACGCGCACGCCCGCGAATCCGGTCGGCGCCCACCTCTGCGCGTCCGACGACGAGATCGTGCGGATCTACTCGACGAGCGGGACGACCGGCACGCCGAGCTACATCCCGCTGACGGCAGACGACCTCGACAACTGGATCGCGGGCTCGGCGCGCAGCTATGCGGCAAGCGGCATCGCCGCCGGGCAGCGCATCGTCACGACATACAACGCCGGGCCGTTCGCCGCCGGCGCGGCGCTCGCGGCGTTCGACCGGCTCGGGCTCTGCCACATCCCGGTGGGGACCGGGAACACCGAGCGGCTGCTGCTCGCGATCGAGCGCCTCGAGCCACAGGCGGCGGTGATGACGCCGTCCTACGCCGCGCACCTCGTCGAGGCGGCCGCCGCGCGCGGCGTCGACCTGCGCGGCTCGAGCATCGAGCGCGTCCTCGTCGCGGGCGAGCCCGGCGGCGGCGAGCCGGCGTTCCGCGCCCGGCTGCAGGACGGCTGGGGCGCGCGCGTCACCGAGGCGATGGGGATCGGGGACATCGGCGTGTCGCTCTGGGGCGAGTGCGAGGCGCAGGACGGCATGCATCTCGGCGCGCGCGGCATCGTGCACGCCGAGCTCGTCGACCCGGCGACGGGCGCCGCCCGCGTCCTCGAGGACGGCGCCACCGGCGAGCTCGTCCTGACGCACCTGCGCCATCGCGCGGCGCCGCACCTGCGCTTCCGCACGCGCGATCACGTCGAGGTCCGGATGCGCCCGTGCCCCTGCGGGCGCACCGGCCCGCGCGTGCGCTGCATCGGGCGCACGGACGACATGCTCATCGTCCGCGGCGTCAACGTCTTTCCCTCGGCCGTCCGCGACGTCGTCAGCGCGTTCGCCCCGCGCGTCAGCGGCCACATCCTCGTGCGGCCCGCGGCCGCGGGGACGCAGTCACCGGGGCCGCTGCCGGTGAGCGTCGAGCTCGCCGAGGGCGCCGGCGCCGACGCGGCGCTCGCCGAGGAGATCCGCGAGAGACTGCGCAGCGCGCTCGTCGTGCAGGCCCGGGTCGACCTCGTGCCGTTCGGCAGCCTCGGGCGCAGCGAATACAAGTCCAAGCTCGTGCAGCGATGACCGGGAGGACCACATGGCCGCGAACACGCTGAACATCCTCACGCCGAGCGTGAACAACCTCGCGACCCGCATCTTCGTGCGCGCCGCCGGCCTCGACTTCGAGGAGGTCAACGTCTGGGGCCAGACGACCACGCCGGAATTCCTCGCCAAGGACCCCGCGCACCTCACGCCCATGCTCGAGGAGGACGGGCTGCCGCGCGGGTCGCTCTGGGAGAGCTGCGCGATCATGACCTACCTCTGCAACCGCCACGGTCTCGAGGAGTTCTACCCGAGCGACCCCGGTGCGCGGGCGATGGCCGACAGCGCGATGTTCTACGTCGTCGGCACGCTGTATCCGCTCATCGCGCGCGCCACGTATCCGGCGCTCGGCTTCCCGCAGTACCCCGGCGAGGCCGCGACCTCGGGCGCCGACGACGACGTCAAGTCCCGAGCCCAGCAGGACGCCCACGAGGCCCTCGCCGAGCCGCTCGACGCGATCCGCGCGTTCTTCCTCGACGACACGGCGTTCATCGGCGGCGAGCGGCCCGGCATCGCCGACATGCGGCTCGCCGCGTCGCTGGAGTTCCTGCGCGCCGTCGACTACGCGTTCCCGGCCTGGGCGGAGGAGTACCTCGGCGCGATGGAGACGACGCTCGGAGGCGCGTACTCCGAGCCGGCGGGCGACGTGCGCGGCTTCATCGCGTCGGTCAGGTCCTAGTGCGCCTCGTCGCCGCCGCGCTCGCGGCGGTCATGTTCGGGTGCTTCGCCGGTTCGGCGCAGGCGGTGGTCTCGATCACCGCGCCGGCGCCCGGCTCCTCGAGCGCCGACGCGACGCCGACGATCGCGGGCACGGCCGCGGAGGGGCCGGTCACCGTCGAGCTGTCGCAGGCCGGCGCGCCGGTCGCGAGCTTCGCGTTCCCCGCGACGGCAACGGCTGCGGGCACGTTCGCCGTCGACGCCCCCACGCCGCTCACGGACGGCGGCTGGACGGTCGTGGCCCGCCAGGCCTCGGCGGCCGGCCTGCAGGAGAGCACGCCCGTGACGTTCACCGTCGACACCGTCGCGCCGGCCGTTGCGCTCGCAGCCCCGGCCGAGGGGGCCGCGGTCACGACGTCGCGGCCGGTCATCTCTGGCTCTGCGGGCGCGTCCGCCGGCGACGCCGACACGGTCGCGGTGACGCTCGCGGGGCCCACGACGGCCACGCTGACCGCGGCCCGCGGCGCCGACGGCAGCTTCGCCGTGCAGCCGGCGGCGGCGCTCCCCGACGGCAGTTACGTGGCGACCGCCAGGCAGGCCGACGCGGCGTCCAACGCCGGGACCTCGGCGCCGCGGGCGTTTCGCATCGACACGCGCGCGCCCGAGACGACGATCGCCGCGGGGCCGGCGCCGACGACGGCCGGCAGCACGCGGAGGGTGAAGATCGAGTTCGCCGCCGACGAGGCCGCGACCTTCCGCTGCCTGCTCGACGGCAGGGCCGTCACGCCGTGCGCGTCACCGCGGGTCGTCCTGCCGGCGCTCAAGAAGGGCCGTCACCAGCTGACGATCACGGCCACCGACGCCGCCGGCAACGTCGACGCGACGCCCGCCAGGCGCAGCTTTGCCATCGACCTCACGCCACCGGGCATCCCCGTCGGCGGCAGCGTCGGCGTCACGGCGGGCGGGGCGCTGCGCATCACCCTGCGCTGCCCGAGCGCGCAGGCGGTGGGCCCGTGCGCCGGCACGCTGACAGCCTCTTGGAACGGCCGCACGGCCCTCGCCAAGCCGCTGGCGTTCGTCATCGCCGCCGGCGATCGCGCCGTCCTCGCCGCCCGGCTGAAACCGGCGGCCCGCAGCGCGCTGCGGCGCAACGGGCGGCTGCGCATCACCATCCGGCTCGTCGCGGCGGACGGCCGCGGCAACGTCGGGCGCGCGACGGCGAAACGCACGCTCATCCAGCCGGGATCCGGCGGCAGGTGATGCGGGCGATCGTTCCGGCGCCGGCGGCCGCGGTGGTGGCGGTCGCGGTCGCGGTCGCGTCGGTCGCGCAGGCGGCGCCGGACCGCCTCCAGGCGCAGATCGCGGCGACGCCCCACGCGACCCTCGCAACGTTCGCCGGCAGCTGGGGTGGCCATACGCGCTCGCTGAAGATCACGCGCGGCGGCGTAGCCAGAGAGTCGATCGGGTCCGGCTGCTGCAATCCCGTCGTCGACCTGCGCCTCAAGCTCTCGCGACCGCGCGGCACCAACCAGGTCGCCTCGGTCGCCGTCCGGGTGACATCGGTGGTGATCCACGACCCTGGCGCCTACAGCCGCTCCTTCCCCGCGCCGCGCGTCGGGCAGACCGGCCGCTTCAAGCTGCGCTTCGGCGTCATCACCGAGACGGTGACGCGAACGAACTACTGCAATCGGGCGGCGGGGCTCAAGGGCGACTGCGGCGCCTGATCGCGACGCTCGATCAGCGTGGGCCGTGCGATCAGATGCCGCAGGCGCGCAGGCCGCGGACGAGCGCGGCGATCGCCTCGGCGTCCGTGCCGCCGCCGAGCTGCAGGAACTGCCAGTAGTCGCTCGTGGCGATCGACCGGTTGCGCGGCGAGTCCTCCTCCCCCGCTGCGGCGAGCGCCGCGGGGTAGATCGCGCCCGCGAGGTGCGCCTGCTCGTCCTCGCTCAGCACCGGGCTCCTCCTACCCCAGCGCCTCGAACCGCGCCGTGAAGTGGCGCAGCGTCGGCGCCTCGTCGACGATCCGCAGGCCGCGCAGCTCGTGCGCGCGCGCCGCCACCGCGAGGACGACCTCGATGACGTAGTCGATGTGGCTCTGCGTGTACGTCCGCCGCGGGATCGCGAGCCGCACGAGCTCGATCGCCGCCGGCGCCTCGCTGCCGTCGGGGCGCCGGCCGAACATGACGCTGCCGATCTCGCAGCCGCGGACCCCGCCGGTGCGGTAGAGCTCGCAGGCCAGCGCCTGGCCCGGGTACTGCAGCGGCGGGATCTGCGCCAGCAGTGCCCCCGCGTCGAGGTAGACCGCGTGGCCGCCGCTCGGGCGCACGACCGGCACGCCGCCCGTATGCAGTGCGTCGCCGAGGTACGCCGTCGACTCGATCCGGTAGCGCAGGTAGTCGTGGTCGACGACCTCGGCCAGCCCCTGCGCGATCGCCTCCAGATCGCGGCCCGCGAGCCCGCCGTAGGTCGGGAAGCCCTCGGTGAGGATGAGGAGATTGCGGCACTGCTCGGCGAGCGCGTCGTCGCGCACGGCGAGCCAGCCGCCGATGTTCGCCAGGCCGTCCTTCTTCGCGGACATCGTCATGCCGTCGGCGAGTGCCGCCATGTCGCGCACGATGTCGGCGACGTCGCGGCCGGCCTGGCCGGGCTCGCGCTCGCGGATGAACCACGCGTTCTCGGCGAAGCGGCAGGCGTCGAGGAACAGCGGCACGCCGTGGCGGTCGCAGACGGCCCGCACGGCGCGCAGGTTCTCGAGCGAGACAGGCTGCCCGCCGCCCGAGTTGTTCGTCACCGTGACGAAGACGACCGGCACGTCGGCGCCGCGCTCGGCGAGCAGCGCCTCGAGCGCCGCGACGTCCATGTTGCCCTTGAACGGATGCTCGACGCCGGGCGTGCGCCCCTCGGCGATCGGCAGGTCGACGGCCGCGGCACCCGAGAACTCGACGTTCGCCCGCGTCGTGTCGAAGTGCGTGTTGTTCGGGATGACCCGGCCCGGGGCGCCGAGCACCGTGAAGAGGATCTTCTCGGCGGCCCGGCCCTGGTGCGTCGGGATGACGTGGGCGAAGTCGAACAGCTCCTGGACCGCGGCGAGGAAGCGAAACCAGGACGGCGAGCCCGCGTAGCTCTCGTCGCCGCGCTGCAGCCCCGCCCACTGCTCCGCGGACATCGCGCCGGTGCCGGAGTCCGTCAGCAGATCGATGAGGACGTGCTCGCTGCGCAGCGCGAACAGGTTCAGGCCGGCCTCGGCGAGCCACGCCTCGCGCTCGGCGCGGTCGGACATCCGGATCGGCTCGACGGAGTGGATGCGAAACGGCTCGACGATCGTCCGGAAGCGCTCCATGCCTGCGATCAGTGGCTCCGCGGGCTCAGACCCTGGAGCGGCGCCGAGACCTCGAAGCCCACCGCGCCGCACCCGCAGCCACCGGTGAGACGGTCGGGTGCCATCGGCGGCAGTCTAGAGCGGGCCGACGACCCCGCTCTTGTGCGCCTGGCCGGCACTGCCCGCGCATGTCGTCTCGCGGTCGCGTGGATGCGTCTAACATCGGCCGCTGTGAGTGCCACCGGCCTCCCCACCGGCTCGAGGGCGTCATGACCAGGCGCCGGCTGGCGCGCGGTCTCACGTACGCGGAGATTGCCGGCGCGGCGGCCGAGGCCGCCCTCACGCCGGACACGACGACCGACTCGCTGCAGCTGTTCCTCAAGGACGTCGGCAGGGTCCGGCTGCTCACCGCCGAGCAGGAGGTCGGGCTCGCCAAGCGCATCGAGCGCGGCGACCTCGCCGCGAAGCACAAGCTCGTCGAGTCCAACCTGCGCCTCGTCGTGTCGATCGCGAAGCACTACCGCAACCAGGGCCTGCCGTTCCTCGACGTCATCCAGGAGGGCACGCTCGGGCTCGTGCGCGCGGCCGAGAAGTTCGACCACCGACAGGGCTACCGATTCTCGACCTATGCGACCTGGTGGATCCGCCAGGCGATCACCCGCGCGCTCGCCGACAAGGCACGCACGATCCGGATGCCCGTCGGGATGGTCGAGAAGCTCAACCGGATCCTGCGCGCCGAACGCCACCTCAGCATCCAGCTCGGTCGCGAGCCGACGCCCGGGGAGCTCGCCGAGGTCACCGGGATGGATCCCGCCGAGATGGGGTCGATCAAGCTGACGGCACAGGCGCCGATCTCGCTCGAGAAGCCGGTGGGCGACGAGGACGACGCCGAGTTCGGGCAGCTCATCCCCGACGAACGCGCCGAGTCGCCCTACGAGCGCGTCGTCGACATCCTCGCGAGCGACGCTTTGCACAGGGCGCTGGGGAGTCTGTCTGACCGCCGCCGCCGCGTACTGGAGCTGCGCTACGGCCTCGACGGCGAGCCTCCGCACACCTTCGACGAGATCGCGGCGACCCTGAACGTCACCCGCGAACGGATCCGCCAGATCGAGGCCGACGCGCTGGGGAGGCTCGCGGAGCGCCCCGATTGCGTACAGCTGCTCGCTGACCTCGAATGACCGCGCAGCCGGCGCGCGAGACAGCCGTCCTGCGGCGCTCGATCGCCGTCGCCGCATCCTTCGCGGCACTCGCGCTGGCCGCGTCGACCGCGGCGGCGCGCGTGATGCCAAGGTTCACCGCGACGCCTGCGGGCGACCAGACGGTCGTGCTCGACGCTTCGAGCACGGTCTGCGAGTTCGGGCCCTGCGGCTACAGGTGGCGCTGGGACGACGGCACGCGCCTGGGCGTGACGATCGGCAGCGGCGTGCGCGTCACCTACCGCTTCTCCGCGAGCGGCCCGCAGACCGTCGTGCTGAAGGTCAGCGAGCACTGCGCGGCCGGTTCGGCGAGCTTCTGCCCGGCGAGCGTCAGCAGGCAGGTCGTCGTCCCGCCCGCGGCGGCATCTGCGCCGCCGCCACCGCCAGCGCCGGCACCGCCCGCGGCGGCGGCGCCGCCCAAGGCGGCGGTCAAGCCCGGGCAGACCGTGCGCGTCACGGCCGCACGGGCGAAGGTCGACGCAGAGCCCGGCCGCAGGCTCGTCGGCACGCTCCCGCGCGGCGCGCGCTTGCGCGTCGACCGCACGCACCGCGTGCGGCGCGGCCCGGCGAAGGGCCTGTGGTACCACGGCACCGCCACCGTCACGGGCGTTCGCGCGCGGCCGGGGAAGGTCACCGGCTGGGTGCGGGCGAGCGCGTTCGCCTGAGTGTGCGAGCACGCCGAGGGGCCCGTGCGCGGCACGGACCCCTCGGCGCCCGCCCTGGCGCTACGCGGTGATGAACGGCTTGACGGCCTTGAGGACCGCCGGCATCTCCGACGCCTTGTCGAATGCCAGCGGCGCCGGCGACTTGCCGCGCGTCAGGCGGATGAGGGCGGCGTGCCGCGCCTCGATCTGCACGATGCTGCCGGCCGCCGCGAGCACGTCGACGGAGTCGATCGAGATCGCCGCGCCGTTGTAGGCGCTGACGCCGGTGTCCTCGAGGACGTTCGCCGTCTTGAGGAACGCCGCCGGGCTGTCGAACGCGCCACCGAAGTCGAACGTCGGCTTCGCGGCCGGCTTGCCGCCGAGCTTCTTCACCGTCGCGATGAGCGCGTCGACGTGCGCGTCCTCGTCGTCGCGGATCTCCTTCGCGAGCTTCGTGTCGTGGGCGCTGAGGCCCTTCACCTGCTTGACACCCTCGGTGTAGAACGTCGACTCGAGGTACTCGAGCGTCAGCGCGTAGTTGACGATGTCGATGTCAGTGACGCCGCTTGCTGCCAGCGCCCGCGTGATGTAGGGCGTCGCCGACAGCGCGCCGTACGCGGTGCCTGCGGCGAGGGTCGAGCGCAGGAGGAACGACTCCCGCGTGATGCCGTGAACCTTGATGGTGGCCAGCTCGGCAGCCACCGGTCGCGATGAAGCCATGTGAATTCTCGCTTTCGTCGTCGTGGTGGATTAGCTGGCGATGAACGGGGCGACGGCCTTGAGCACCGAAGCCATGTCCATGCCCTTGGCGAACGGACCGTCGGGGAGCGAGCCCTCGAGGCCGCCCTTGCCGCCGAAGCCGCGGCCGACCAGCTCGTTGAGGGCCGCAGCGTGGCGGGCCTCGACGGAGTGGATCGACAGCGCTGCGGCGAGGATGTCCTTGCTCTTGATGTTCCCGGCCTGCCCGAGGTACGCGGCGGCGCCGAGGTTCTCGACCGTCGCGGCGGTCATCAGGATCGTGTCCGCGCCCTTGGCGATCGTGTCCTGGAACTTCGTCTTGGGCTTGGTGGCCGGCGTGCCGCCGAGCGACTTCGCCGTCGCGATGAGCGCGTCGACGTGCTGCTGCTCGGTGTCGGCCAGGGCCTTGGCGAGGTCGCCGATCTTCTTGTCCTTGATGACACCGCTGTCGAGGACCTCCTGGTAGAAGGTCGCCTCGAGGTACTCGAGCGTCAGCGCGTAGTTGACGATCTCCAGATCGCCTGCGTTGTCGGCCTCGGGCGTCGTGCCGGCGGCCGCCGACGTGGTGGTCGTCTTCTTGTCGTCGCCGCAGGCGGCGATCAGGACGGTGGCCGCGCTGACCGCGCCGGCACCGCCGAGCATCTTGAAGAAGCGCTTGCGCGAGGACGGGTCGTCCGCGAGCTCACGCAGTGCAGAGTCGGTCACGAAAATTGCCTTCCGAGTGAGAGGAGTGAAACGGGTGCTGTCACCGGGTTGCGGGAGCGCGCCCGTTTCAGATCACGCTGTGGCGCGTCGCCGCTCAGAGGCGGAAGATCGGCACGAGTCGCTGCTCGTGCTCGGCCTCGATGCGCGCGACGACCTCGATGTGCTCTTCGAGCAGCGTGCCGCGCAGCTTCGTGCCCAGGCCCTCGTCGACCTGGAAGATCCCGGCGGAGTTCGACATCTCGATCTCGACGCGGACCGCCTTGTCGTCGCCGGGCCCGATCGACACCTTCTCGATCGCGTACGCCGACAGCGAGTGGATGTTCGTGTGCCCGGCCTCGAACGGGACGCGCGAGCGACCGCGCGCCATGTCCAGTGCGTCGGCGACGCGCAGGATCGCGCCCTCGATGGTGAACGGATCGCCCTTGGAGCGGTGCGAGATGATCGCGTGCATCGTCTCGGCGACGACGATCGAGCGCGTCGGCTCGCTGTAGGTCCCCGCGAGCAGGCCGCCGAGCTTGTCGGCCGTGAGAAACAACGAGTAGGACTCGTGGTCGGTCCGGTGGATCGACATCCCGACGCAGTGCAGGAGGGCCGCGCCGGCGATGACGACCTCGGCGTCGCGCACCTCGAGGCCGTGGTCGGCGACGATGCTGGGCTGCACCCCGCGCGCGAACAGCAGCCGCGAGAGGCGCAGCGCCATGTTCAGGACGATCTGGATGTGCACCCAGGAGTGGTCGGACATGTGCAGCCGCTCGGCGTTGACGCCGGCCGCATGCCACCAGGCCTTGACCTGCAGGTCGGCGTCGACGGCGTCCAGGAGCGCCTGCAGGCGGCGGTTGCCGCGCGCCGGCGCGTGCACCCGGGCGTCCTCGGGTGCGGCGCGGGCGGCGGGAACCTCGATCTCGTCCGTCACGCGTCGACCTGCGCGGCCTCACTGGCGCGCGCGGCGTGCCGGAGCATGAGCTCGCGCTGGACCGACCGCGACGGATCCCCCGGCGTGCGCTTGGCCCAGGTGCCGTCCGAGCCCAGCTCCCAGGCGCCGACGTCGGTGGCGAGCGAGCGGTCGATCGTGTCGAGCAGGTCCTCGCGCAGCACGTCGTCGGCGACGGGCGTCAACAGCTCGACGCGCGTGTCGAGGTTGCGCGGCATGAGGTCGGCGGAGCCGATGAGCACGCGCGTCTCGCCCTCGCGCTCGAAGCTGTAGACCCGCGAGTGCTCGAGGAAGCGCCCGAGCACGCTCACGACGCGGATGTTCTCCGAGACGCCCTCGACCCCCGGGCGCAGGCAGCAGATGCCGCGCACGTTGAGGTCGACCGGCACGCCCGCGCGCGACGCGCGGTACAGCGCCCGGATGATGCGGCGGTCCACGAGCGAGTTCATCTTCAGCCGGATGCGCGCCGGCTCGCCGCGCTCGCGCGCCGCGATCGTGCGGTCGATCTCCGCGATGATCCCCTCGCGCATCTTGTTCGGGGCGATGAGGACCCTGCGATAGCCGCCCTGGGGCCGGGCCAGCCCGGTGAGGAAGTTGAACATGTCGGCGACGTCGGCGCCGATCTCCTCGTCGCACGTGAACAGCCCGAAGTCGGTGTAGAGGCGCGCGGTCTTGGCGTGGTAGTTGCCGGTCCCGATGTGGACGTAGTGACGCACGCCGTCACCCTCGCGGCGCACGACGAGGATGCACTTCGCGTGCGTCTTCAGGCCCGGCTGGCCGTAGACGACGTGGACGCCGGCCTCCTCCAGCGCGCGCGCCCAGGCGATGTTCGCGCGCTCGTCGAAGCGCGCCTTGAGCTCGACCATGCAGACCGCCTGCTTGCCGCGCTCCGTCGCCCGGATCAGCGCCGGGACGAGCGGCGAGTCATCCGAGGTCCGGTACACCGTCTGCTTGATCGCGAGCACCTCGGGGTCGGCGACCGCCTGCTCGACGAAGCGCTCCACCGAGGTCGCGAACGAGTCGTAGGGGTGGTGGACGAGGATGTCCGCGCGCCGCATCTCCGCGAGGAAGTTCACGTGCTCGGACTCCTTGCCCTGCAGCCGGGGCTGCGTGACCGGCGTCCACGGCGGGTCGCGCAGCTCGCCGAAGCCGCGCAGCCCGTAGATCTGCCAGAGGTCGCCGAGATCGAGCACGCCGTCGACGACGTAGACCTGGCGCGGCTCGAGGTCGAGCGCCTCGGTGAGCAGCTCGCGGACCCCGGCGCCGATGTCCACGTCGACCTCGAGGCGCACGGCCTCGCCGAAGCGGCGCCGGCGCAGCTCGGCCTCGACGGCCTGGAGGAGGTCGTCGGCCTCGTCGGAGACCTCGAAGTCCGCGTCGCGCGTGACGCGGAAGAAGCCGTGCTCGACGATCTGCATGCCGGGGAAGAGCGTCTCGAGGTTCGCGGCGATGACCTCCTCCATGGCGATGAACGTCAGCGGGTCGTCGTCGAGCGCGACGAAGCGCGGGAGCATCTCCGTCGGCACCTTCACGCGCGCGAAGGTCTGCTCGTCGCGGGCGGGGTCGCGCACCACGACCGCGAGCGAGAGCGAGAGGCTCGAGATGTACGGGAACGGGCGCCCGGCGCCGACGGCCAGCGGCGTCAGGACGGGGAATATCTGGCGCCGGAAGCGCTCGCCGAGCGCCGCGCGTCCGGCGTCGCCGATGTCGTCCCAGTTGACGATCCGGATCCCGTGCTCGGCGAGCGCCGGGAAGAGCGTCCGCAGGACGGCGTCCTCGAGGCGCTGCTGCTGGGCGAGCACGCCCTCGCGGATGGCGTCGATCGTCTGCGTCGGCGTGAGCCCGTCGGGACCGGTCTCGACGAGCCCGGCGTCGATCTGGTCGTGGACGCCGGCGACGCGGATCTGGAAGAACTCGTCGAGGTTCGAGCTCCAGATCGCGGCGAGCTTCACGCGCTCGAGCAGCGGCTGGGCGGGATCCTCGACGAGCCCCAGCACGCGGTCGTTGAAGTCCAGCCACGACAGCTCGCGCCCGAAGTACAGCGACGTGTCGTGGAGATCGAGGTCCTCGGGCTCCGGCGGCTCGGGAACCGGCTCGGAGGCGCTGACGGACTCCTGCAGCGGGGCGTCGGTCTCGAGTTCGGGCGCGGTCATCGTGGGGCGCTCATCGGCGACCCATGAGACTACGCGGCCCGGGGCGGCTGGTCACGATCCTGTGAACATCGTTTTCACACCGGCTCGGCGCGCAACCGGGCGAGCTGCTCGAGCGCGACGCCCTCGCGCAGCCCCCCGCCGGCGAGCTGCAGCGGCGCCTGCAGCGCGCGCGACGCGGCGTCGAGCAGGAGCAGGCCCGCCGGCAGCAGGCGCGCGCGCTCGGGATGCAGGCCGAGGCGCAACGCGATCTCCTCGGACGGGCGCGTGACGAGCGCCTGCAGCCCGCGGGCCAGCGTCTCGCGCGCGAGCACGCCGCCGACGAGGCGCTGCAGCGACGTCGCGCTGCCGCCGACGGCATAGGCGAGCACGGGCCGCGGGATCTCGATGACGGCGAAGATCCGCGCGAGCTTGCGGCGCAGGCGGGCGAGCTCGGCGGCGGACGGCGGATCGGTCGGCAGGTCGCTCTCGGTGATGACGCTCGAGCCGACCGGGAGCGACACCGACCACGTGACGCCGCCCGCCGCCGTGCCGACGACGAGCTCCGTCGAGCCGCCGCCGACGTCGACGACGCCGAGCTTGCCGGGCGGCGGCGCGGCGAGCATGCCGACGGCGCCCGCGAACGCCAGCCGCGCCTCGTCCTCGCCGCAGAGGACCTCGAGCTCGATGCCGCAGCCCTGCCGGATCGCCGCCGCGAGGTCGGGCCCGTTGGGAGCCTGGCGGACGGCGGAGGTCGCCACCACGCGCAGGTCCTCGGCACCGAGCCGGCGCGCGATGCCCGCCTGGCGCGCGACGACGGCCGCCACCTCGGCGACCTTGTCGGCCGCGATCTCGCCGTCGTGGGCGCAACCGGACCCCAGCCGCGTGAAGGCCCGCTCGGAGAAGACCTCGCGCAGACGCGGCCCGTCATCCATCGCGACGAGCAACCGCGTGGTGTTCGAGCCGACGTCGATGCAGGCGCAGCGGGGCAAGGCGTGCCCGCCGATCTTGTCATGATTGCGGCAATGGACTCCGACGCACCGGCGATTCTCGTCCGCGATCTGCAGAAGTCCTACGGCGATGTCCATGCCGTCCGCGGGATCGACTTCGAGGTCGCGCGCGGCGAGGTCTTCGGCCTGCTGGGCCCCAACGGCGCCGGCAAGACGACGACCGTCGAGATGCTCGAGGGCTATCGCGAGCGCTCGAGCGGGATCGTCTCGGTGCTCGGCTACGACCCGGCCGGCCGCCCGCCGCGCGCGCTGCGCGAGAAGGTCGGGATCGTCCTGCAGGACAGCGGTACGTACCGCCATGCGACGGTCCGCGAGCTCGTGACGCACTGGGCCGGCTTCTACCCCAAGCCGCGCGACGTCGAGGAGGTCATCGACCTCGCCGGCCTGCGCGCGTCCGAGAACGTGCGGGCCCGCAAGCTGTCCGGCGGCCAGGCCCGCCGCCTGGACTTCGCGCTGGCGCTCATCGGTGACCCGGAGCTCATCTTCCTCGACGAGCCGACGACCGGCTTCGACCCGGCCGCGCGGCGCGCCGCCTGGGAGACGATCCGCGCGCTCGCCGAACTCGGCAAGACCGTCCTCATCACGACGCACTACCTCGACGAGGCGCAGGCGCTCTGCGACCGCGTCGCGATCATCAAGGGCGGCCGCATCCTCGCGGTCGGCGCCCCGGCGGCGCTCGGCGTCGGGGCGGCGACGCGCTACCGCGTCGGCTGGCGCGGCGAGGACGGGGCGATGGAGTCCCGCGAGACCGACGATCCCACCGCCCTGCTGCATCAGCTGACGAGCGCCGCGCTGGCCCGCGGCACCGGCCTCCAGGACCTCTCGGTGACCCGCCCCTCGCTGGAGGACGTCTACCTCGAGCTCACCTCCGAGCCGGCCGCGGCCGTCGAGGAGCCCGCCCGATGAGCACCGCCGCCCTGACGTGGCGCCAGTACCGCCTCGAGCGCAAGATGTTCTGGCGCAACCCGAGCGCGGCGTTCTTCAACTTCCTGCTGCCGCTGCTGTTCCTCTCGCTGTTCGGCGCGATCTTCGCCGGCAGCCAGACCGACCTCGACGTCATCGTCCCCGGCATCGCGGGCATGAGCGTCATGTCGACGACGTTCTCCGCGCTGGCGATGAACATGGTCTTCCTGCGCGAGCAGGGCGTCCTCAAGCGCCTGCGCGGGACGCCGCTGCCGTCGGGCGCCTACCTCGGCGGCCTCGCGGCCAACGCCGTGACGAACACCGCGACGCAGATCGCGATCGTCGTCGCGGCCGGCGCGGCGGTCTTCGGGGTCGGGATGCCGAAGGACTGGATCGAGCTGGTCGTCTTCACCGCGGCCGGCGTCGTGTGCTTCGCGAGCCTCGGCGTCGCGCTGTCGCACGCGATCCCGAACTTCGACTCGGCCCCGGCCTACGTCAACGCGATCTTCCTCCCGCTGATCTTCATCAGCGGCGTCTTCTACGACGCCGGCAACGCGCCGGCGTTCCTCAAGGACATCGCCGAGGTGCTGCCGCTCACGCATCTCATCGACGGGCTCTCGGCCGCGATGGTGACCGGGGCGTCGTTCTCCAGCGAGGTGTCCGACCTCCTCGTCGTGCTCGCGTGGGGCGCGTTCGGCGTCTTCTTCGCAATCCGCGGCTTCAGCTGGGAGGCCCGCCGGGGCTAGCGGCCGCGGCGCGCCGTCGCGCCAGGATGGTCTGAGAAAAGTCGGACGTCGCACCGTTTCGACGGCGCAAGCGAGCGCCCAGCGGCATGAACGACCCCCGGGGAGCCGAAAGGACCTTGGGCGCATGCGCTTCCCGGCCTCGATCGTCGGACTGCTCGCCGCGGTGCTCTGCCTGTCGGCGCCGGCGGCGGCCGCCGGCGCGACGGGCCTCGCGGAGATCGCCGGGCTGCAGGTCGCGCTGCGCGCGGCCGGCACCTACGCCGGCACGGTCGACGGCATCCCCGGGCCCGGCACGGCCGCCGCCCTGCGCGCCAGCCAGCGGCGCGCGGGCCTGACCGCCGACGGGATCGCCGGGCCGCAGACGCTGCGCGCGCTCGGCCCGGTCGGGCTGCATCCCTACGGCAGCCGGCCGATGCGCGCGGGCGACGTCGGCCGCGACGTCGCCGCGCTCCAGTTCAGGCTCGCCGTCCACGGCTTCCCGTCGGGGAGCTTCGACGGCGGCCTCGGCCCGCATGTCGCACGGGCGCTGGAGGCCTTCCAGCGCTGGGCGGGCCTGACCGGCGACGGCGTCGCCGGGCCCTCGACGCTGCGCGCGCTCAGCACGGCGCCGCCGGTCTCCCCGGTGCGGCTGTTCGCGCCGCTGGCGGTGCCCGTCAGCGATCGCTACGGCCCGCGCGGCGACGGCTTCCACGCCGGCGTCGACATGCCGGCGCCGCTCGGCACGCCCGTGAGGACCGCCGGCTTCGGCACGGTCTCGTTCGCCGGCTTCAGCCCCTCCGGCTGGGGCAACGTCGTCATCGTCCGCCACCGCTTCGGCCTGAGCACGCTCTACGCCCACCTTTCGGAGATCGACGTCCGCCCGGGCCGGCCGATCGGCGCCGGCGTCCAGCTCGGCCGCGTCGGGATGACGGGACGGGCGACGGGCCCGCACCTGCACTTCGAGGTGCTCCTGCGCGGCGCGAACGTCGATCCGCTGACCGCGATCGGCTGAACGCAGCGCGATCGGCGTGCGTCGTATGTCGCACCTGAGCGGGATTTCACTGCGGACGGGTCAAACGGGACGGCGGCGCGCCGAAGTCCTCGGCTCGGGCACAGACGCGGGCGGCACGCCGGGTGCGTACCGGCTCGCGGTTCCGATCAGAGCGCTCCAGTCGAAAGCAGCAGTCCGGGCAGACGCGGGACAACTATCGCCTGAGCATCGCGTTTGTAGGTGTATGCGAACCCGACCAAACCCGCTCTGTCCTCAGCACGGCCAACAACCCAATACAGCCATATGACCTCAATCTCGGTTCGCCCAGCCCTGACCCTCTTGGCGGCAAGCGGCGTACTGGCCGTGGCCGCCCTTGGAATCCCGGCGCAGCGACGACAGCACACGCTGACTGCGGGACGGGCCCGGCGTTCGCGCTGGGCTTTGGCAAGGCTCCCAGGCTGCTGCCGACCCTGCACCCGACCGAGTCCCTCGACTGCGGCGGCGACGGTCGCGAGTACGACTACACCGTCAAGGGCTACTTCAAGGTCGCTGACAGAACCGTGGCGCGCCTACCCAGCTTCGCGGGACACGCCGACGCCAACATCGAGCGCCTCCCGCTGAACGTCAAGCGCTCCACCCGCCACACCATCCGCGCCGCGGCCAAGCGCCGCGGAGCACGCCGCACGACATTGACGCTCGTCTACCGCCTCACCCGGACCAATCCGGTCGCCGGCGACCCCAATCCCCTCGTGCAGACCTACTCCACGGACGCCTTCCTGACGATTCCCCGCAACTGACGCCGATTACTGTCGCCTGAGCGGCGCGGGGGATTGCGAACCGGAGCTGCCGCTCCGAGGCAAAAGCAGCGGCACCGGACGGCCGCGCTGGCGCCCCTGTGACCGTTACGGGTTCGCACCCCTCAGAACGCCACGACGAACGCGTGCGGCGGGCCGCCCGTCACCTGCACCGGCACCTCGCGCAGCGGCCCGGTGAGCCAGTCCGCGCGCAGGAGGCCGAAGACCGCGACGTCGAGCGACTGGCCGCGGTGGCGGTGGAAGCCGCGCAGCACGCCCTCGGGTGCGAAGCCGATCCGCTCCAGCGCGCGCTGCGAGCGCACGTGGTCGACGTTCGCGTAGGCGCCCACGCGCTCGAGGCCGCACAGCGCGAACGCGAGGTGGCACATGAGCGCCTTGCACTCCTGGTTGGCGCCCGTCCCCCACCACTCGCGCCCGAGCCACGTGCCGATCGTCGCGCGGCGGTCGCGCGACGAGAGCTCGGCCAGGCCGCTGATCCCGATCGGGCCCGCCTCGAGGTGCTCGACGACGAGGTCGAGCTGCTCCCCGCGCCCGCGCTGCGCCGGCAGCCGCGCGAGGTACGCCCGTGCCTCGAGCTCGGACGTGTACGGCCCCCAGGAGAACCAGCGCGTGACCTCCGGGTCCGACGCCTGTGCGAACAGCGCCCGCGCGTCGTCGTCGCGGGGGATCCGGACCCGCAGCGTCGGGCCGGTGACGGCAAGGTCGATCACGGCGGGTAACACTACGAGGATGCTCGCCCTCGTCTATGACGTCCACGGCAACCTGCCCGCGCTGGAGGCCGTGCTCGCCGACGCGCGCGAGCAGGGCGCGGACGCCTGGCTCATCGGCGGCGACGTCGCGCTCTTCGGCCCCTGGCCCGAGGCGACCGTCCAGCGACTGCGCGAGCTGGCGCCGGCGACCTGGATCCGCGGCAACGGCGAGCGCTGGACGGCCGACCCCGCGTCGGCTCCCGAGCCGGTGCGCGGCGCGACCGCCGCGGCGCGCGAGGCGCTCGGGGAGGTGCTCGTCGCCGAGCTCGCGGCGCTCCCCGAGAGCACGCCGATCGGCGACGGTACGCGCGCGTGGCACGGCTCGCCCGTCAGCGACGTGCGCTCCTTCACGCCGCAGCCCGGCGACGACGAGGCCGAGCTGCTCGCCGGCGTGAGCGAGCGACGCCTGATCTTCGGCCACACGCACCTGCCGTTTCGCCGCATGGCGGCGGCGGGTGAGATCGAGCTCGTCAACCCGGGGAGCGTCGGCATGCCGTTCGACGGCGACCACCGCGCGGCCTATGCGCTGCTCGACGCGGACCGCGGATCGCTCACCCACCGCCGGGTCGCCTACGACCATGGCGCGGTGGCGCTCGCGCTGCGCGAGCGCTACGGCGACGCGGAATGGGTCGCGGTTCCCGCGTACCGCTTCACGCACGCACAACTCGGAGGGGTATGACCGCGCCCACCCCGGTGTTAGCCTGCCGCCCTGGCCAGGGGGCAGCACCAAGAGGAGGTAGCGCAATGACCCGCATCCGCATCCGCGTCCTGATCGCAGGAGGTGCCACGATCGCGATGGTGGCGGCGTTGGCGACTGCATCGTCAGCCGCCGACAAGAAGCTCTACTCGACGATGACCGGCAAGCAGGAGAAGCCGGCCGGCGACCCCGACGGCACGGGCACCGCCGTGCTGACGTTCAAATCCAACAAGGTCTGCTACGACATCCGCCCGAAGAAGGCCGGCATCACGTTCGCCGCCGGGCACATCCATGCCGGCGCCGCGGGCAAGACCGGCGACCCGGCCGTCGCGCTCTTCCAGGCGCCGAAGAAGGCCACCGGCGGCAAGCTCACCGGCTGCTCGCCGACCGTCGCGGCGTCGGTCCTCGCGAAGATCAGGGCCAAGCCGGCCAACTACTACGTGAACATCCACAACGCCAAGTACCCCGCCGGCGCGATCCGCGGGCAGCTCAGCAAGACCAAGACGGCCTGACGCCCGCCCACGACCCGCCACCCGAGCACCAGGAGCTCGCGATCGCACTCGCGCGCGAGCTCCTGCACGGCTCGGGCGCCCTGCGCGTGAGCGTCGCACTCGACGGCGACCATCCGGCCGTCGTCGAGTGCGAGCGCCTGCGCGCGGTCGTCATCCACGACGCCGCAGGCAGGCGCGAGCTCCCCCACGACGCCGCGGGCGACGTGGCGCTGCCGGAGCTCCCGCAGATGCACCGCATCGGGCGCTTCGAGGTCGACCCGCAGGAGGGCGTCGTCGCCGGCCTGCTCGGCGGCCTGGAGCTGCTGGGTCGCGCCGTCCGCGACATCGCCGGGCTGCTGCCCGGCCGCAGCGTCGTCGCCGCCGACTACGAGACGACCGACCCGCAGACCCCGCTCGGGCTCGCGGGCCGCGCCGGCGAACCGGTCGTCGTGCTGATCGGCGACGAGGAGTTCGCGCTGGACTGCTGACGCCCTACGCCATCGGCAGCTCGGCGGGATTGGCGCCGACGATCGCGCGCGAGTCCTCGCCGCGGACGAGCACGAGCGTCAGGATGATCCCGAGGACCGCGAAGCCCGCCCCGGTCAGGAACGCGAGCTGGAAGCCCTCGGTCACCGCGTTGGGGATCGCGCCCGGGGCGTTCTTCGCCGCGGTGAGCAGATGCTCGGTGCGCGTGCTCGCGATCGTCCCGAGGACCGCGAGCCCAAGCGCGCCCCCGACCTGTTGGGACGTGTTGATGAGCCCGGACGCCAGCCCGCTGTCGTCCTTGGAGATGTTGCTGACGGCCGCGATCGTCACCGGCACGAAGACGAAGCCCAGCCCGATCGCGGCGAGGATCATCGGCCCGAGCAGGTCGCCGACGTAGGAGCCGTCGACCGGCACCTGTGCGAACCACAGCAGCGCGACGGTGACGAGCACGAAGCCGCCGAGCAGCACCGGCTTGAAGCCGAGCCGCGTCACGAGCACCGACGCGGCGCCGGCGGAGACGATGATGAACAGCGCGAGTGGCAGGTACGACAGGCCGGCCTTGAGCGCCGAGTAGCCGAGCACCTGCTGCATGTAGCGCGAGAGGAAGAAGAACATCGCGAAGAGCGACGCGCCGGTGAGCAGGCCGGCGACGTTCGCGCCCGTCAGCGTGCGCAGGCGGAAGATCCGAAACGGCATCAGCGGCGCGCGCGAGCGCAGCTCGGTCGCCACGAACACGGCCAGCAGCGCGAACGAGATCGCGAGCAGGCCGAGCGTCTTCGTCGAACCCCAGCCCGCGCTGACGGTGTCGACGAGGGCGTAGACGAGCAGCGACAGGCCCGCCGTGACGGTGACCGCGCCGAGCGCGTCGAAGGTCTTCATCTCGCCCTCCTTGCGGCTCTCCTCCAGCAGGCGCGGCGCGAGGAACGCCGCGACGACGCCGATCGGCACGTTGACCCACAGGACCCATTCCCAGCCGAGGTACTCGGTCAGGATGCCGCCGAGCAGCACGCCGGCGGCACCGCCGGAGCCCGAGACCGCGCCCCAGACGCCCAGCGCCTTGTTGCGCTCGGCCCCCTCGGTGAACGTGTTCGTGACCATCGACAGCGCCGAGGGCGCCAGCAGCGCGGCGCCGAGGCCCTGCAGGGCGCGCGCGGCGATGAGCTGCGCCTCACTCGTCGACAGGCCGCCGAGCAGCGACGCGAACGAGAACAGGACGAGCCCGACCATGAAGAGCCTGCGGCGCCCGAGCAGGTCCGCCATCCGGCCGCCGAGGAGCAAAAAGCCGCCGAACGTCAGGGCGTACGCGTTGGGGATCCACGTGAGGTTCTCGGCCGAGAAGTGCAGGTCCGAGCCGATCGACGGGATCGCGACGTTGACGATCGCGGCGTCGAGCACGATGACGAACTGCGTCGTGGCGAGAAGGGCCAGCGCGAGCCACTTGCGTCGCTCGGCAGCCTGGGCGTCGGTCATGAGTGGTGCTCCACAGGTCGGCGCGTTAACATGAGGGGTGGTTCCGTTTGCGCAGCATATGGAAGGGCCATTCCGCTTGTCAACCATCGCTCCCCGCCCACTCCGCGCCGATGCCCGCCGCAACCGCGAGAAGGTCCTCGCGGCCGCCGCCGCCGCGTTCGGCGAGAGCGGTCTCGAGAGCCAGGTCGAGGACATCGCGCGCCGCGCAGGCGTCGGCGTCGGCACCGTGTACCGCCACTTCCCGACGAAGGACGCGCTCGTCACCGCGCTGGCCGAGGCCCATTTCGCGCGCCTGGCCGACACCGTCGAGGCGGCCCTCACGGCGTGCGGCGACCCCTGGGACGATTTCGCGGGCGCGCTGTGGCGCTGCGCCGAGTCGGCCGCGCGGGACGTCGCCTGGTGCGAGATCATCGCCGGCGACGCAGGCGCCGTCGGCCGCGCCGCGCAGGGGCAGGGCCGTCTCACGACCGCGACCGGCGAGCTCATCGCGCGTGCGCAGGCGGCCGGGCTGATGCGCGCCGACGCGACGGCGCAGGACGTCGGGACGATCATGTGCGGCTTCGGCCACGTCGCGTCGGCGCAGCGGGCCGGCGCCCCGCTGGACTGGCGCCGGTACCTCACCATCGCGCTGGACGGGCTCCGCGCCCGGTGACCGGCCGGCGGCGCCTGCTGAGCGCGTTCTTCATCTCCGCGGGCACGCTGCACTTCGCGCGCCCGGACGTCTACGAGCGGATCGTGCCCGACTACCTCCCGGCCCATCGCACGCTCGTGCTGCTCAGTGGCGCGGCCGAGATCGCGGGCGGGGTGGCCGTGGCATTCCCGCGGACGCGGCGCGGCGCAGGCCTCTTCCTCGCGACGGTGCTCGCTGCAGTTTTCCCTGCAAACGTACAGATGGCGGTGCGCGCGGACGAGTTCGAGCCGATCCCGCCGGGGCTGCTGTGGGCGCGGCTCCCGCTGCAGCCGCTGCTCATGCTCTGGGCCCTGCGCGCCACCCGTCGCGAAAGTTAAAGCAAACCTCATCCCCCCCTTACCGCGCGTTGATGTCGGGGGCGCACAATGCTCCGCAGGTTCCTCTTCCGCCGGTCTGGAGACCCCTCCCCCATCCAGCCCGGCCGCCTACGCCTCGGTGTCCAAGCCGCGGCGGTGAGCAGGGAACCGCGGCTCGCGCTCCCGATACCTGACGCGACCGCAGACCGCGAGGGTTGTGGGGCGGCGGACCGATGCCGCCGCCCCGCTCCCCGCGTAAAGGCCGATCGCTCCCCCGGCGGCCCTACGCGAGCGGGGCCGGCAGCAGGCGCGCTTCATCGCACACCCGCTGCCGGCCCCGCGATCGGTCGTTGCGCCGGCAGCGGCGCGTCCCGAAGCCCACCCATTCGTTCAGCATGGCGGCAGCGCCCCGCGGATAGCGTCGGGCGATCATGCGCAACGGCACAACCACGAAGCGGGTCGCCCTCGTCGCGACGACGCTCGGACTCACCGCTCTCTCTCTTCCCGTGCTGCTGTCGCCTGCTTCGGCCGCCGGAGCGCGGATCGGCGCGCGCGCGATCGTCGACTCGCCCCGCGGGCCCGTGCTCCTGGTGCGCGTGACCGGCCAGACGACGTCGCTGAAGGTCAGCTTCGCCTGCCGCGGCGGCGCGACGGTGTCGACGCGGACACTGCGCGGCGCGAGCAGCGACACCGCGGCCGCGCGCATCACCGGCGCCAACACGCACCGCGTGGCCGGCTGCGTCGCGCGCGCCGGCGCGTCCCAGCGGTCCGTTCCGGCACTGCCCGCCGGGCAGCGCGCCGCCGGCGCGCGGCTCGTCGGCATCCTCGGCCCCGCGCTCCCCCTCGCGGGCGGCACCACGCGCCTCGACGTCGCGATCTCCGCGCCGGGAACGATCACGGTGCGGTCGACCGGCGGCCGCACGCTGCTGAAGACCGGCCGCCACCTCGCCGGCGTCCACCGCCTGCTCGTGCGCAACGCTCCGCGTGGCACCGGGCTCGTCGTCACTGCGATCGGCGCGAGCGACCGGATCCTCGCCGGCCCGACGCCGTCCGCCGCGACGCCGCCGGCCGGACAGGAGACGGTGACGCCGCCGGCCTCAGACATAACGCCGCCGGCCGGCCTGGGAACGCCGCCGGTCGCGCCGGTGCCCAACCCGCAGCCGCAGCCGCAGCGCCCGATCCCGCCCACCGTGCCTGTCTCGCAGCTGTCGCTGTCGTGCCCGGGCAATGTCGCGTTCGGTGCAACCCTGACGGTGTCCGGGCAGATCACGCCGGCCGTCCAGGGCGCCACGATCGTCGTGTCGTTCTCGATCTCCGGCCAGCCGTCGGTCAGCGACACGGTGCAGACAGGGCCCGGCGGCACGTATTCGGCGCAGACGAGCGACACGCTGACGCTCGGGACCTGGAACATCCAGGCGACCTTCGCGGGGACCGCGGCCCTGCAGGGCTCATCGTCGCCGGCCTGCCTGACGCGGAGCCCCTGACACGACGACGGGGGCGCCCAGAGCGCCCCCGCCGTGTCCGTCAGCCCTTGGGAGGAGGGGCCGTCTGTCAGGCGGTCACGGCCTCGCTGCGCGCCGGCTCCAGCGCGACGGCGAGCACCTCGTCGATCGTCATGACCGGGTGAAACGTCATCGCCTCGCGGACGTCCTCGGGGACGTCGTCGAGGTCGGCGCGGTTGCGCTCGGGCAGGATGACGTCCGTCAGTCCCGCGGCGTGCGCGGCCAGCACCTTCTGCTTGAGGCCGCCGATCGGCAGGACGCGGCCCTGCAGCGTCACCTCGCCGGTCATCCCGACGGTGTGGCGCACCGGGCGCCCGCTGAGCAGCGACGCCAGCGCGGTCGTCATCGTGACGCCGGCGCTCGGGCCGTCCTTGGGGATCGCGCCCGCGGGGACGTGGACGTGGAACTGGCGCTCGTCGAAGGCATCCTCGTCGATGCCGAGCTGCTCGGCATGCGCCTGGACGTACGTCAGCGCGATCCGCGCCGACTCCTTCATGACGTCGCCGAGCTGGCCGGTGAGGGTCAGTCCGCCCTTGCCCTTCATCGTGTTGGCCTCGATGAAGAGCACGTCGCCGCCGACGCCGGTCACCGCCAGGCCCGTGGCCACGCCCGGAACCGCCGTACGTGCCGCGGCCTCCTGGAAGACCTTCTGGCGCCCGAGGGCGTCGCGGACCTCGTCGAGGCCGACCGTCACCGGTGCGAGCGACTCGTCGGAGGCGATCTTCGTCGCGGTCTTGCGCAGCAGCGTCCCGAGCTCGCGCTCGAGCTGGCGCACGCCCGCCTCGCGGGTGTACTCCGCGACGACGAGCCTCAGCGTCTCGTCCTCGACGACGACCTCGTCCTCGCGCAGCCCGTTGCGCTCGCGCTGGCGCGGCCACAGGTAGTCGCGGCCGATGGCGGTCTTCTCGGCGACGGTGTAGCCGTCGAAGCGGATGACCTCCATGCGGTCCAGCAGCGGCCCGGGGATCGTCTCGGCGACGTTCGCCGTGGCGATGAACAGGACCTGCGACAGATCGATCTCGATGTCGAGGTAGTGATCGCGGAAGGCGTGGTTCTGCGCGGGGTCCAGGACCTCGAGCAGCGCCGCCGATGGGTCCCCGCGCCAGTCGGCGCCGACCTTGTCGACCTCGTCGAGCATGATCACCGGGTTCATCGTCCCGGCGTCGCGCAGGGCACGGACGAGCCGTCCCGGCAGGGCGCCGATGTACGTGCGGCGGTGGCCGCGGATCTCGGCCTCGTCGCGGACGCCGCCGAGCGACATGCGGACGAACTCGCGTCCGGTCGCGCGGGCGATCGACTCGCCGATCGAGGTCTTGCCCGTGCCCGGAGGGCCGATCAGCGTGAGGATGGCCCCAGCCTTCTTGTCGGTCTCGATATTGCGCTCCTTGCGCAGCTTGCGCACCGCGATGTACTCCGTGATCCGCGACTTGACGTCGTCGAGCCCGGCGTGGTCGGCGTCGAGCACCTCGCGGGCGTGCACCGGGTCGAGGACCTCGTCGGAGCTCTTGCTCCACGGCACGGCGATGAGCCAGTCCAGGTAGGTCCGGATCATCGAGGACTCGCCGCTCTGCTCGCCGGCGCGCTCGAGGCGGTCGAGCTCGCGCTCTGCCTGCTCGCGGACGGCCTGCGGCATGCCGGCCTCGTCGATCTTCGCGCGGTAGTCGTCGGTCGCCGACTCCTGGTCCTCGCCCAGCTCGCGGCGGATCGACTTCATCTGCTCGCGCAGGAAGTACTCGCGCTGCTGCTTCTGGGCGCCGGACTCGACGTCGTTGCGGATGCGGTTGCGGACCTGCAGCTCGGCGAGGCGCTCGCGCTGGAACTCGACGGCGAGCGCGAGGCGCTCGGTGACGTCGACGGTCTCCAGCAGGCGGACCTTCTGCTCGAACGTCAGGTCGGGGCTGTAGCCGGCCGTGTCGGCCAGCGGGCCGGGATCGGCGACGGAGCGCAGGAAGGCCGCGACGCGCTGGTCGGCGCCGCGCTCCTCGAGGATCTCCTCGACGACCGCGCGGTACTCGCGCTCGAGCGTGCGCGTGCGACCGTCGACCGGCTTGGTCTCCGGATGCTCGATGACCTCGGCGCGCAGGTTGCCCAGGGCGTCGGACTCGGCCGCGCCGGTGATGGAGCCGCGCATGAGGCTCTCGAGCGAGACGCCGCGGGCGCCGCCGGGCAGGCGGATGCTGTCGGTGACCTTGGCGATCGTCCCGACCTTCGCGTATTCGCCTTCGTGCCGGGGCACGAGGAGCACGCGGTCCTCGCCGGTCGCGTCGACCGGAAGGTTGATGTCCATCGTGGGGAAGACGACGGTGTCGTCCATGGGGATCAGCAACAGCTTGGACATGAGGTTGTGCGGCTCCTTTCGTTGCACGCACAACCATAGCGAACCGGCTTACGAAATGTTAGTCGCTTACGCTCATGGCGCCGCGGCGCTCAGCCCGGCCCCCGGGTCAGCCGCACGCGCCCGATCGCGTTCACCGATCCCTGCGTGAACCAGAAGTCGCCGCCGGCGTCCGGCGCGATCGACAGCAGCGGTCCGGGGGCACGGAATGGCGCGAACGCCGTCGTGGCCTCCCCCGCCGGACCGGCCGGGTTCAGGCTCCACGGATCGGAGCCGGTCGCATACCAGACGCGCCCGCCGGGCCCGGCGATCACGCTCAGCTCCGAGGCGTCGACCGCCGGCACGCTCATCGCGCCCGACGGCGCCATGCGGACGACCCTCGACGTGTCCGCGTTCTGCGCGGCGCCGTAGCCGATGCGCGACCACACGCTCCCGTCGGGCGCCGCCACGAGCGGCCCGACGCGCGCGTCGCGCGCGACCCCGGCGACGGGCGCGGGGTCGGCGGGGAGACGCAGCGACTGGACGACCGCGCCGCCGGAGCCCAGGCGGGCGATGGCGCCGGTGCCGCTCGACAGCCAGACGGTGCCCTGCGGCGTGACGGCGATCGAGCGGCCGCCGAGCGATGCGCGGTCGACGTGCTCGGCCACCTTGCCGGACGGGCTGATCTGCCCGTAGCACCCGAAGCCGGCGTACCAGACGCTCCCGTCCGGGCTCGCCGCGAGGCTCGTGACCTGGCCCTGGAAGCCCTGCGTCGGCTTGTGGAACTCGACGATCTTCGCCGTTGCCACGCGGCGGCCCGATTGCGTGCGTCGCGTCGTGAGGGTGACGCGCGCGAAGCGGTTGGTCCCGGCGACCCAGATGCTCCCGTTGCGGGCCGTGACGACCCGGGCCGGGCGCTTGAGGGTCGGGAACCGGTACTCGGTGATCCGGCCCTTCGTCGTGATGCGCCCGATCCGGTCGGCGCCATACTCCGAGAACCACAGGTCCCCGTGTGTGCCGGGCGTGATGGCCAGCGCCTTGGCGTGCTTCGTCGGCACCGGGAACCGCGTCATGACGCTCGCCGAGGCCGGCGCGGCGCTGCCCGCCACGAGCAGGACCGTCCACGCCACGAGACTTGCGGGCGAGCGCACGACGGCAACCCTAACGCTGCGATGCCCAGAGCGGCGCCGGAACCCCGAGCAGCCGGTTCAGGCCGAGCGACGCGGCCGTCAGGATGGCCACGCCGGCGACGACCGCCACGAGCTGCGCGGGGTCGTCGAGCAGGCCGCTTGAGACGATGATCGTCGTCGCCCCGGCGGGCGGATGCGCGGAGCGCAGCAGCCGGAGCCCGCCGCCCGTCATCGCGACCGCCAGCGCCACCGCCGCGATGCGCTCGGGCACGACGCCGGCCTCGTAGGCGCTCGGCGCGTCGAGCAGCCCGAACAGCGTGAGCGCGACGATCGCCGCCAGCACCGCGACGACGTGACCGATGATCGCGTTGCGCGGGCTGGCGATCTCGGCCATCGGCGTCTCGAAGAACAGGAACGCCGTGGCCCCGAGGCTCGGGAACAGCAGGGGCTCGTTCAGCGCCCAGGCCGCGACGCCGCTGAGGGAGATCGCGACGAGCGAGCCGACGAACGTGTAGACGGCGTTGCCCCGGTTGCCCCAGCGCTGCTGCAACCAGCGCTTGAACCCGTAGGAGCCGGGAATCCCGACGAGCGAGCCCTTGCGCGCCATGACGCGGACGGACGAGTCCGCGAACTCGGCGATGTGGTCGAGTTGTCCCTGCGGGTCGAGCATGTCGTCAGGGCTCCAGGAAGAGGTCGGGCAGCAGGTCGGCGTCGTCGACGTAGGCGTAGCCGGCGAGGTCGGTGATACCCGCCTCGGCGAGCACCTCATCGTCGATGAAGAAGTTGCCCGTCGTCGTGCGGGCCGGGCGCGTGAGGATGATGTGGGCCGCGTCGGCGACGATCTCGGGCCGGCGCGAGCGGGCCATCGCGGCCTCGCCGCCGAGGATGTTCTGCACCGCCGCCGTCGCGACGATCGTGCGCGGCCAGAGCGAGTTGAACGCAATGCCGGCATCGGCGTGCTCTGCCGCCATGCCGAGCGTGCACATGCTCATGCCGAACTTCGCGAGCGTGTACGCGAGGTGCGGGCCGAACCACTTCGGGTCGAGGCTCAGCGGCGGGCTGAGCGTCAGGACGTGCGGGTTCTCGGCATCGCGCAGGTAGGAGACGCACGTGCGCGACAACAGGAACGTCCCGCGCGCGTTGACGTCCTGCATGAGGTCGTAGCGCTTCATCGAGATCGTCGCGCTCGGGCTGACGTCGATCGCGCTGGCGTTGTTGACGACGATGTCGATGCCCCCGAAGCAGTCGACGGCACGCTCGACGGCGTCGCCGACGACGCGGTCGTCGCGGACGTCGCCGACGATCGCCAGCGCCTGGCCGCCGGCGGCCTCGATCTCCTCGGCGGCGGTGAAGATCGTCCCCGCCAGGCGCGGATGCGGCTCGGCCGTCTTCGCAAGCAGCGCGACGTTCGCGCCGTCGCGGGCGGCGCGCAGCGCGATCGCGAGGCCGATGCCGCGGCTGCCGCCGGACATCATGATCGTCTTGCCGCGGAGGTCCGTCATGCGAGCCGGCCGCGGCGCGTCAGCAGGTCGGCGTAGCCGACGGTGACGAGGTGCTCGTCGCCGATCCCCAGGACGTCGCGCAGCTCCTGCACGCGGTCGCGCTCGACCTCCAGCCCGCCCGGCGAGGCGGCGACGGCCTCGATCTCGACGAAGTCGCCGAGGTCGGCGACGCGGTCGATGTGGATGCGGAGGTTGCGCCAGAGCAGCAGCCGGCGGACCTTCTCGACGACGACGCGCACGCCGAGCGACTCCCCGAGCGCCTCGATGAGGGCGATGTGGTCGGCGACCGGGACGATGCGGTAGAGGCTGATCTTCGGCCCGGCGAGGTCGACGCGGGCGTAGCTGATGAGCTCTGCCGGCTGGGGCGGCGCCTCGCGGAGCTTCAGCCGGCCCTGGACAGCGTGGAAGTACGTGTCGCGCTGGCGCAGCTCGCCCTGATCCTGGGCACCGAACCGCAGCGCGGCCTGCAGCGTCGCCTGCGGATCGGGGTCGACCGCCTTGACCTCGAGGTTGCGCCGCCGCCCAGCCATCGGCTGCAGGCTATCCGCACGGCGGAGGTCGAGGGTCGGGAGTTCGCTCAGTAGCCGAGGCGAGCGAGACGCTCGCGCTCCGCGCGGCGCTTGGCCTCGCGTGCTTCCTTGCGGACGCGCTCGCGTTCGCGGCGCTCCTGATCCTCGTCGTGCCCGGTGACGATCCGGATGCTCGTGCGCAGCTTGCCATCCTGCGCGTGGGAGGCGAACTCCTGGCGGCTCGGCCGGTCGTCGCGGCGCGGGCGGTCGCCGCGCCCGCCGCCGGGGCGCTGGCCACCGGGACGGCGGCCGCCGGACTCGCCGGGGCGTCCTCCGGGGCCGCGCTCGGCCTCGGCGGGGCGGGGAAGCTGGGCCTTGACCTCACGCACGGGCGTGGCCGCGAGCCGGACCCAGGCGTTGAAGACGGGATCGCCGGGCTTCAGGCCCTCGGCGGCCTGGGCGCAGACGGCGGCCCACTTCAGCGGCTGGCCCTTCTCGTCCTGCTTGGGCTTCAGCGCCTCCTTGATGATCTCGGCCCCGCCGACGCGCTCGATCGCGGCCGTCAGGCGGGCGGGCGAGGAGAGCGAGCGGTCCTGCTGCGCGGCGGACTCGCCCGGGGGCTGGTCCTCGGCCGGCGCGGCGACCTCTGGCGTCTCGGCAGTCTCGGGCGCTGCGGGAGCCTCGGGCGCGGGCGCCTCGGCAGTCGGCGCCTCGACCGCGGGCGCCTCGACCGCGGGCGCGTCGGCAGTCGGCGCCTCGACCGCGGGCGCCTCGACCGCGGGCGCGTCGGCAGTCGGCGCCTCGACCACGGGCGCCTCGACCGCGGACGCCTCGGTGACGGCCTGCTGGTCGGCGGGCTGATCGCCGGCGGCCGGTGACTTGGCCGCGGCGGGCGCGCCGCCGCGGCGAAGGTCGGTGAGCGCGGAGAAGAACGCGCGGCGGTGGCGCTCGGCCGCCGACGGGCGGCGGCGGCGCTTGCGGGCCGGTGTCGGCAGCGTGGCCTTCACGGTCGGCAGCGGCTTCGGCGGCTGAGCGACGCCGAGGATGCGCGGACCGACGGCTGGGCGCTCGGCATCGGGGACGACGGCGGGGAGCTGCTCGGCGGGGGCCGCCTCGGCGGCGGGCTGCTCGGCGGGGGCCGCCTCGGCGGCGGGCTGCTCGGCGGGAGCGGCCTCGGCGGCGGCGGGCTGCTCGGCAGCGACGGGCTCTACGGCGGCCGGCGCCTGCTCGGGCGGGGCGGCCGGTGCTTCGGCGGTACCGTTCGACTTCGCATGATCGGTGCTCTCGGACGACTCCGCGGCCGGGTCGGCATCAGGCTGCACAGCAGCCTCCGCATGCGCGGTCGTGCTCTCCCCCGTGGGTTGAGTCGCCGTCAGGCCGTCAGGTTCGGCCGTCATCTCGGCTGACGAATCGCCAGTCACCACCGTCAGGTTATCGAGGCTGAGAGGTTTCGCGCGCTGTCGTCGCAGAATACTGGTCCGCCAGGGGTGCTGAAAGGCCTCCGGGAGGCCGTTCGCAGGCCGTTCACGCCGTCACCGGGACGTCCGGCGTCGCCGCGATGACGGATGCCACGACGAGCGGCTGGATGTGCGTGACGCGCTCGGGGATCGTCTCGCCGACCGGTTGCGCGAGCGCCAGGTCGCAGAGCTCGACGATCGCCGCGCAGTGCGCTGCGTGCGGGGCGTCGTCGGCGACGACGCAGGCGAGCTGGGCGAGATCGATGAACTCGTCCGACGAGCCGCCCGCCAGGGCGGTGCCGAAGGCGGCGACGAGGAACGAGCCCGCGCGGGCGAGCACCGGATCGTTGCGCGTGCCCTCGGGCGCGAGCGCGGGACCGAGGTCGAGCGTGTCCTCGCCCGCGACGATCCGCGCGAGCTGGCCGCCCGCGACGCTCTCGAGCTGCTCGGCCCGCAGGCCGGCCTGCAGCGCGCTGCGAAAGGTCCCGATGACCGTCTGGCGCGGCGTGCCGAACGGGATGTCGGTCGCGTAGAGGATCTGCCCGGGCGGCACGAGCGAGAAGAGCGCCAGCAGATCGGCGGCGCTCCACCAGGCGGTGTCGAAGAAGACGTTCGGGTGCGCGGGGACGTCGCGCCAGATCCACGCGAGGTCGCAGACGCCCGCGTGGGCGAGGATGAAGCGCGCGTTCGGGAACTCCGTCGCATACGCGAGGACGTGGGCGCCGAGCGCCGGGATCCCGCGGCCCGCGTGGATGAGGATCGGCAGCCGGAACTCGTCCGCGACCGCGACGATCTCGCGGACCCCCGGGTCAAGCATCCCGAACTGCTCTGCGCGCGGGTGCAGCTTGATCCCGCGCGCGCCGAGCGCGACGCAGCGTCGGATCTCGGCGGCGGGGTCGTGGCGCGGGTCGACGCGGCAGAACGGGACGAGGACGTCGCCGGAGTCGAGCGCGGCGGCGATGACGTGGTCGTTGGCCGGCGGGTAGCCGTCCGGTTCGTGCATCGGGAAGACGGCCCCGCGCGAGCCGGTCGGCGCGAGCGTCGCGCGCAGCTGCTCGGCGGTGCACTTGAAGCCGTCGGGATCGTTGACGCCGATGTGCGTGTGGGCGTCGAAGAGCGTCACCGCGGGCAGCTGCTCCCGCGTCTGCTCGAACCACGGGATCAGCAGGTCGTCGGCATACACCGGCGCGGAGTCTAAGCCTGATTCGGGCTACGACCGCGCGCGCTTGGCCCTGCGGGCCGAGCGTGGCGCGATGACGTGCTCGCAGCCGATGACCTTGTCGTGGCGGTCGACCTCGGCGGTGTCGTCGCCGGGGCCGCAGTCGACGATGTCGGCCGAGCCGTCGTAGGCGCTGAGCTCGTCGTTGCCGGGGCCGCCGCGCAGGCGATCGCGTCCGATGCCGCCGAAGAGCCGGTCGTCGCCGGCGCCACCGGACAGGCGGTCGTCGCCGCGCCCCCCCTCGAGGTAGTCGTTGCCGTCCTCGCCCCAGAGCACGTCGTCGCCGGTGCGCCCGAACAGCACGTCGTCGCCGGGCCCGCCCCAGATCGAGTCCGCGCCGTTCTCGCCCTCGAGGCTGACGTCGTTGCCGTCTCCGCCGCGGATCGTGTCGTCCCCGTCGCCGCCGAGGACCGTGTCGTCACCGGGCGAGCCGTTGATGACGTCGTCGCCGCCGCCGGCGTTGAAGACGCTCGCCCCGTCGGGGCTCCCGGCGGGCGTCAGCGTGCGGACGTTCGCGGCCTGGCCCGCGGGCACGGCGAACAGCGTGTCCGCCAGCGGCGTGCCGCGGACGTTCGGGCGCAGGTCGTCGGTCGGGTCGGCGAGGTAGCGGACGCTGTAGTCGGCGCACGAGCCCAGCGCGGCCTCGTCGGTCGGCCAGGCGGGCTTCTCGGCGAACGGCGACGGCGTCGCGAGGACGCGGTTGGCGTTCAGCGGATAGCGCGTGGCGTCGAGCTTGCTGGCCGGCTTCACGAGGCCCGCGTAGAGCCAGCGCGAGACCGCCGCGCACGAGGACGTCACGGAGCGCAGGACGACGACGTACTCGCAGCCGCTGATGAGGCCGCGGTCGTCGGCGAGGTCGATGACGGCCATGTCGTTGCCGTCGCCGCAGTCGATGGCGTTGTCGCCCGGCGCGGTGAAGAAGGCGGGGTCCAGGACGTCGGTCGAGTTGCGCTCGAAGTCCGTGGCCCAGATGAGGTCGTCGCCCGGCCCGCCGACGAGCGTGTCGGCGCCGCTGTTGCCGACGAGGACGTCGTTGCCGGGGCCGCCCTGGATCTCGTCGCCGCCCTTGCCGCCGAGCAGGAGGTCGTTGCGGTCGCCGCCGTCGAGCAGATCGCCGCCGCCGCCGCCGAAGACGACGTCGTCGCCCGCCGGGCCGTCGGGGCGCCCGTCGCCGAAGAGGCGATCGTCGCCGCCGTCGCCCGTGACGAGGTCCGCGCCCGGCCCGCCGTAGAGGCCGCCCGTCGCGTCGATGCGCGAGCCGTCGTTGCCGTTGCCGCCGTCGACGCGATCGTTGCCGAAGCCGCCGAGGCCGAGGTGGTCGTCGCCGTAGCCCATGCGTACGACGTCGTCGCCGTCGCCGCCGTCGGCGGCGTCGTCGCCCTGGCCGGCGTTGAGGACGTCGTTGCCGGGGCCGCCGTCGAGGACGTCGTCCCCGCGCTCGGCGCCGAAGTCCGAGCCGTGCCCGACCTCGTCGTCGCCGACGCCGCCGATGAGCCGGTCGTTGCCGCTGCCGCCGCGCAGGCGGTCGTTGCCCGAGCCGCCGTTGAGCCGGTCGTTGCCGACGCCGCCGGAGAGCAGGTCGTTGCCGCCGAGCCCGCAGATGCGGTCGGCGATCCAGCCGCCCATGAGGCGGTCAGCGCCCGCGGTCCCGCGCTTGGAGCACTTCGCCGCCTCGGCGGGCGCGGGCAGCGCGCCGAGCGCCAGCCCGAACGCGAGCAGTGCGACGAGACCGCGAAGGCGAGCTGGGACGGACCGCATGCCAGCCGTTATCGACAGGCGCAAGCTGCGCGTGAGCCGCCCCCCGCCGCCGCGGACGGACGGGGCTCGTCGCCGTCCTGCACCCGAGCGCGAGATTGTCCATCGGGCGGCGCGCGGGGCATAGACTTCCGCCATGAGCTATGCGAACGGGAGCATCGGGTCCTGTGCCTGCGGCCGGCCCGCCGTGGCGACCTGCGGGCGCTGCACCAAGTCGATCTGCGACGTCCACGCCAACGCGCTGCCGGCGACCCCGACGGGCATCTCCCCCGACGCGATCGGCCACTTCACCGTCGCCATCCGCTCGGCCCCCGCCGGGACCTGCCTGGAGTGCCGCGCGGAGATCGGCCAGTACGCGCTGCACCAGACGGTCTCGGCCCCGCGGGCGCCGCTGCCCGACCACTGGCTCGATCGCGCGATGGCGCTGAGCAGTGACAACAGCCGCAGCGACCCTGAGAAGGCGGAGGACCTGCAGCTGCCGTCCGGGCTCACGGCGAACGACGTCGCGGCGGAGTTCCTGCGCCGGATGGAGCAGCGGCCGGTCGAGAACGTCCCGATCAGCGAGAGCACGATCCTGCGCAAGCCGGAGTACGTCGAGGGCTGGACGGTCGACTGCCGCCGGACGCAGTACACGTCGCCCGGCAGCGGGACGCGCTACCGCCTGCCGTGCCTCATCTCGATCCACGGTGAGCTGCTCGGGCCGATCATCGAGGGCAGCGATCAGGCGAGCGCGACGTGGTGGATCGTCGAGCCGTCCGACATCGAGCTGCCACGGCTCGTCGCGAGCGTCGCGAACATCCTCATGCTCAGCGCGTTCGTCACGCAGCCGCCGCAGTTCCCCTGAGCGACGCCGCGACCGACCTGCTCGCCGCGCTCGTGGCGATCGACTCGGTCAACCCGGCGCTCGTCCCGGGCGCCGCCGGCGAGGCCGAGATCGCGGCGTTCGTCGCCGGCTGGCTCGGCGAGCGCGGCCTCATGGTGACGATCGACGAGTCGCTGCCCGGACGCCCGAGCGTCGTCGGCGTCGCCCGCGGGACGGGCGGCGGCGCGGCGCTGATGCTCAACGCCCACATCGACACGGTCGGCGTCGCGGGGATGACGCGCCCGCACGAGCCCGCGGTCCGCGACGGCCGCCTCCACGGCCGCGGCGCGTACGACATGAAGGGCGGGCTCGCGGCGATCATGCTCGCCGGCGCCGCCGTCGCCGGCGCCGGGCTGCGCGGCGACGTCCTCGTCACGGCCGTTGCCGACGAGGAGCACGCGAGCGCCGGCGTGCAGTCGGTCCTGCGCCGCTTCGGCGCCGACGCCTGCGTCGTGACCGAGCCGACGTCGCTGCGCGCCTGCGTCGCGCACAAGGGCTTCGTCTGGGCCGAGCTCGAGACCCGCGGCCGCGCGGCCCACGGCTCGCGCCCGGACCTCGGCGTGGACGCGATCGCCGGCCTGGCCCCCGTGCTCGCCGGCCTGCGCGCGCTGCAGGTGCGCCTCGCGCAGCGGGCGCATCCGCTGCTCGGCCCCGCGAGCATCCACGCCTCGCTGATCGCCGGCGGGCAGGAGCTGTCCAGCTACCCCGAGCGCTGCGTCCTGTCGGTCGAGCGCCGGACGCTCCCGGGCGAGACGGTCGCCGGCGTCGAGCGCGAGCTCGCCGAGCTGCTGGCGCTCGCCCCGGCCGAGGACCCGCGCATCGCGACGGCGCTGCGGATCGGGCTTGCCCGTGAGCCCTTCGAGGTCGACCCCGCCGCGCCGATCGTCGCCGCGCTGCTCGCCGCCGCGGAGCAGACGCTCGGGGAGGCGCCCGCGATCGTCGGCGACCACCCTTGGATGGACGCGGCGTTCACGTCCGCCGCCGGCATCCCGACGGTCGTGTTCGGCCCGGGCGGAGCGGGCGCGCACGCCGTCGAGGAGTACGCCGACCTCGCCAGCGTCGCGACCTGCGCGGACGTGCTCGAGGCGCTGGCGCGGCGCTTCTGCGCGTAGCGATCCACGGCGACGGCTGGCGTCGACAGCGCGCAAGCTCCGCGCGCGGCTCGCGCAGGTCAGGCGACGGCGGTGACGGCGCTCACCGGCGGGAGGCTCGCCGCCGCCGTGAACCACGTCGCGCCGGCGTCGGCCGAGCCGAAGACGTCGCCGGACGTCGCGCCGAAGTACAGCGCCAGCCCGGGGCCCTCCCCCGCGCTGGCGAACGCCTGGCGCAGGACCGTGAGATACGCGTCGGGCCCGGGCAGGCCGTCGCCGCGAGCGGTCCACGTGGCGCCGGCGTCGCGCGTCTCGTAGACGCGCACGCGCCCCTCGGGGGTGACGCGGTCGGTGTCGGCGTTGAGCGGGATGACGAAGGCGCTGTCGGGGTCGGCCGGGTCGACGGCAAGCGGGAAGCCGAAGTCCGACGGCAGGCCCGCGGCGATGTCGATCCAGCTGCGGCCGGCGTCGTCGGAGCGGTACACGCCGCCGTGGAACTGCATGAAGATCCGCTCGGGACGACCGGGCGCGCGCTCGAGGTGATGGACGCAGAGGTCGTTGGTCTCCTCGCGCGACTCCTGCGGCATGTAGCGCGCGACGAGCCCCGCGTTGCCGCGCTCCCACGTCGCGCCGCCGTCCTCGGTGAGCCAGACCCCGGCTGCGGAGACCGCCACCGCGAGGCGCTCGGGCTCACCCGGCCAGGGCACGATCGAGTGCAGGCACAGCCCGCCCCCGCCGGGCTGCCAGCGGCTCTCGGCCTGGCGCTCCCACAGCGCGGAGTTGATCTCCCAGCTCGCGCCGCCGTCGCGGCTCTCGAAGAGCACGCCCGGGTCGCCGCCCGCGTACAGCGGCGCGTCGTCGCCCGCCCCGGCGACGATGACCCAGATGCGCTCGAGCGCCTGCTCGCTGCCGTCGGGCAGCACGACGCCCGTCGCCTGCTCCCACGCGCCCGCCGCGTCGTCCGTGGTCCAGATCTTCGGCCCGTGCCAGGCGGACGTCACCGACGCGACGAGACGACCGGTGCGCGGGTCGCGCAGCGCGTATTCGACGGGCTCGCCGGCGAAGGCGCGCGCCGTCACGCCGAACGGCCCGCCGGGGTCGCCGTCGAGGACGAACAACCCCTTCTTCGTCGCGACGAGCAACTCGGTCACGCGGCGGATCGTACCCCGCGCGCGCGGTGCGGGTTAGGATCTGGCGCCATGCCCGAGCAGCTGCATTTCACCGCCTCCGACGAGGCCAACGCGCTCATCGCGACCGACCCGATGGCCCTCCTCGTCGGCTTCGTGCTCGACCAGCAGGTCACGGTGCAGAAGGCGTTCGCCGGCCCGCTCGCGCTGCGCGAGCGCCTCGGCGCGCTCGACGCCGCGACGCTCGCCGCCGCCGATCTGGAGACCGTCTTTCGCGAGCGCCCGGCGATCCACCGCTTCCCCGGGTCGATGGCCCAGCGCGTCCACGATCTCGCCGTCCACGTGACGGAGCGCTACGACGGTGACGCGGCGCGCGTCTGGACGGACGCCGCCGACGCCGAGCAGCTGCGCGCGAACCTCGCCGCCCTCCCGGGCTTCGGCGAGATGAAGATCAAGGCGCTCTCCGGCGTCCTCGCCAAGCGCTTCGGCGTCGAGGCCGCGAACGAGCTCGTGCCGTGGCATCCGACGCTCGGCGACGTCGACTCGCCGCAGGCGCTGGCCGACTACCAGGCGGCCAAGCGCATCCACAAGAAGGAGTGGTCCAAGGCCCGAGCCGGCTCGTAGGTCAGGCGAGCGCGCGCGGCCGCAGGGCGTCCGACAGCTCGTCGGCCGTCGCGCGGTCGAGGTGGCGCGCGCGCCCCTCGCCCCCCGAGCCGACGGTCACGCGCAGGTCGGCGAGCCGCGCCCGCGCCTGCAGCGGCGTGTGCTCGACGGCGTGCTCCTGGAGCCGGCGCCCGCGGACGAGCAGCGTCCGCCGCGCGCGCCGCGCCTCGCGCACGACGACGATGTCGCCCGCGACCCGCGCGCCGGTCGCCCGGTAGGCCCGCAGCCCGTAGGCCGCGCCGGCCGCCACGAGCACCGGGAGCGCGAGCCACGCGGGACCCCCGAGGGCGATGCCGGGCACGGCGCCGGCACCGGCGCCGGCGAGGACGGGGCGCAGCGCGAAGCGCCGCAGCGCCCGGCGGGGCGCGCCCTGGAGCGGACCCGGCGCGACGGTCAGCGCCGGCAACAGGCGGGCGATGACGGCTTCTGCCTCACGGCGGCGCACGAGCGGCAGCAGCGTATTGACGACATCGTCCTCGCGGCCGTGCGACACGCTCTCGAGCTGCAGCGAGGCGAGCCCGAGCGGGCCGCGCAGCAGGCCCTCGACGATGACGACGCCGTCGATCCGCGCGACCGGGATGCTGAGGACACGGCGCGACAGCAGCCCGCGGCGCACGCGCAGGATCGCGCCGTCGCGCTCGGCCTCGAAGCCGGCGAACAGCACGATCCCCGCGGCGAACGAGACGAGGTAGCCGCCTGCGAGCAGGCCCACGACGACAAGGACGATCTCGCCGGTCGTGTTCAGCCCCTGCAGCAACCCCTCGCCGTCCTGCTGGACGTTGATGACGTTGTCCAACAGCGCGTAGACGGCCGCGACGCCCGACATCCCCGCGGCGATCTGCGGGCCGGTGAGGGCGCTGAGCAGCAGCCCGCGGACGCCGAGGCGAACGATCGCGTCCGGCGGTGCGGGCTCGGGCTGGCCGAGCGCGCGCCGCAGCCGCGCCGCCTCCTCGTACGTGACTGCGGACAGAACGATCTCCTCCTCGTCGGAGGCGCCGGCGACCTGGACGCGCAGCTCGAGGACGCCGAACAGCCGCTGCAGGACGGCGTTCGCCGTGTCGACGGACTGCACGCGCGCGAGCGGGACGAGCTTCGTGTCCGGCGTGAAGATGCCCGACCGGTAGTGCAGCGCGACGTCGTCGACCCAGTACGTCGTCGCCCTCCAGGCCCGGTGGGCGAAGAGCGTGCTGAGGACGATCCCGGCGCCGGTCGTCACGAGCAGGACGAACATCAGGCCGCTGCCGGACTTGACGACCGCAAGCACGACGACGGTGCCCAGCAGCTTCAGCGACGACCGCACCTCGTCGATGAGGATCGCCGCCTTGTGCAGGTGGCGGGGCTCGCCGTCAGAGGTCATCGGGCGTCCGCAGCTGCGCGAGGATGCGGTCGCGCAGCTCGTCGGCCTGCGGGCGGCGCAGCCCGGGGATGTCCGTCTCGCCCGCGGCGGTGTGCACGTGCAGGCTCACGAGGCCGAACCGGTCTGACCAGCCCGTGCGCCGCACCGAGACGTGCTGGATGCGCGTGACCGGCACGATCGTGCGCTGCACGCGCCAGACACCATGGACGGTGTCGAGCTCCTCCTCGTCCAGGCCCCAGCGCCAGCGGCGCAGGCGCACGCGCGGCACGACGGCGACGTACGCGACGCCGGCGATCGCGACGGCGAGCGGCAGCCACGGCATGAGCTCGCCGACCGATGCGGCGAGCACGAGCGCCGCGGCGAACAGGACCCCGACGGCGATCACCGCGCTCCAGACCCACATCCGCAGCGTCTCCGGCGGCAGCGGCTCCGTGGGCTCCGGGCGCACGCCCGGGGTTATCGCAGATCGATCGGATCCAGGAACGGCGCGCGGACGGGCCCGACGATGAGGTTGCGCGCCAGCGGCATCTGGTGCGAGCTGCTCTCGAGGATGTGCATGAGGTACCCGGCGGTGTTCGGGAAGACGACGATGTCGCCGACGGCGACGCCGCGCGGGAATGTCATCCGGCGCCAGGTGAGCAGCTCGCGCTCGATGCAGTAGGCGCCGACGAGGTAGCCCTCGATCGCGCCCGTCCGCTCGCCCCTGCCGGCGACGACGAGCAGCGGATCGACGAGGAAGTCCTCGGAGGTCGACCGGCACTGCGTGCGGTTCATCTCCACGCCGATGAGCCAGGTGCCGTCGCGGCGCTGCTTGCGGTACGCGACGCGGGCCGCCGTCAGCCCACAACCGTCCAGCAGCGACCGCCCCGGCTCGCAGCGCAGCTGCAGGCCGCGCTCGCGCAGCGCGTCGGCGACCGAGCGCTCGCCCGCGCCGCGGCCGACGCGCCCGGCAAGGACCGCCGTGAGCCAGGCGCCGCCGGTCACGCGCTGATGGAACGGATAGACGGCCGGACGGCCGATGATCTCGCCGTCGTGGACCAGGAGGCCGAGGCCGTGACCCTCGAACGTCAGCGGGGCGCGCCGGCCCAGCAGCCCGTCGCGGTGCGCGCTCCAGAAGCGCTCCCACGGCTCGGCCGCGTCGAGGTAGCTCATCGGGATCCCGCCGCCGATGTCGATGAACGCCGGCGCATGACCGCGGTCGCGCAGGGCGTCGGCGAGCGCGAGGGCCTGCCCGATCGCCGTGATCCGGTCGCCGGCGTCGTAGCCGTCGAGATGGAAGTGCACGCCGTCGATGCGCGCCCCGGCCGGCCAGTCGGCGCCCGCGAGTGCGATCGCCTCCGCGCAGCCGAAGCCGAAGCGTGTCTGCAGCCGGCCGTCGCCGAGGTCCGCTGCCAGGCGCAGCGCGACGGAGGCCGTGGCGCCGCCGGCGAGGCCCGCGAGCAGTCGCAGCTCGTCGGCGTTGTCGACGACGACCGTCGTGCCCGACGCGATGCAGCGGTCGAGCAACGCGACGGGCTTGACCGCGGCGGTCATCACGAGCGCGCTGCCGGGCACGCCGCGGCCGAGGACCTGCGCGAGCTCGCGCTCGCTCGCGAGATCGACCCCGAGCCCGAGCTCGCGCGCGGCGTCCACGAGGGCCAGCGCCTTGTTGGCCTTGCGCGCGAAGTGGATCCCGAGGTCCAGCCCGGCGCCGGCGGCGGCGCCGCGCAGCTCGGCGGCGTTGCGCGCCATCGGGGTCGGATCGATGAGGTTCAGCGGCGAGCCGTGCTCCGCGAGCCATGCGCGCAGGGCATCCGTCCGGCCGAGGACGTCGTGCTGCCAGGGCTCCAGGCGGGCCGGCAACGCGACGATGCCCGCACAGCCTGCGCGCGGGTCCGCGGCGGTCGCCGTCATGACGCGCCGATCGCCGCAGCGGCCGCGTGCAGGGTCGCGCGCTCGACGACCCGCGCGGCCCAGCGGTCGGCCTGGGGGTGCATCGCGCGGCTGAGCGTGTCGTTGCCGATGACGCTGTCCTCGGTCGCGCGCCCGATGAGCGCCAGGCCCGCGGCGGCCGTGGCGTCGGCGCCGACATCGAGGCCGCGACGCCCGGGCAGCATCCGCGCGTGCCCGGCCGCGAGCAGCTGCGCGGGCAGCACGCTGCCGGCGCCCGGGGTCGCCAGCACGGCGTTGACGACGACATCGAGGGCGCGCGCGCCGCCGGTGCTGCGCAGCGAGGTGACCGAGCCGGTGGTCGTGATCTGCCCGGCGGCGACGTGCGTCAGGTCGACGCGCCCGGCGTCGACGAGCGCGAGGAGCTTCGCCGCGTTGACGAGCGGCGGCCCGAACGACACGCGCTCGAGCTGCGCGGCGAGGCGGCGGAACGCGGGCCACTGGCGGTCTGACAGCCCGCGCGCGCCGACCCGCTGCACGAGCGCCGGATAGACGCCGCGCCAGGTGTGCCCGAGCGCCCAGGCGAGGTCGGGCGGGTGGGCGCCCGCGCCGACCGCGACGGAGCGCGCGAGCTCCTCGGCCGGCGTCTGCCCCGACGGCGGCGGCGCGCCGTCGCAGGCGGCCGCGAGCCACGCCGCGGCCGTCGCCGCCGCGCGGCGCGACGGCTCGCCGCCGGCCGCGGCCAGGCCGGCTGCCGCGGTCGCCGCGAGGATCGCGAGCAGGTCGTCGTGCAGCGAGAACCCTTCGCGCAGCGCGAGGATCCGCGCGCTGCCCTCCTGCGCGATCGCGTCGAGCGCCGGTGCGCCGGCGGCGAGCCGGGAGTCGGGCTTTGCGAGCAGCGGCCGTCCCGTGCGGGAGTACGGCAGGATGACCCCGGCACCGCCATCCGTCGCGTGGTAGCGCAGCCGACCGGGGTGGCGGCCGTCCTCGAACGTGCCGCCGCGCCCCTCGGTCAGCGCGAGCGCGGCGTCGAGGAAGGTCAGGGCGAAGCCGCGCACGGCGACGGCGGCACCCGCGGGCACGCGCTCCGGCGAGAGCCGGGAATCGACCGGGAAGACCGCGCCGACGAGCGGTGCGGCGTGCTCCCAGGGGCCGGTCGGCAGCGGATCGACCGCGGGCCCGTGGCCGACCGTGACGAGCACCTCGTCGTACCCGCGCGTCGTGCCGCCGGCCGTTCGCACGCGCCATCCGCCGGCGCAGCGCGCGAGCGCCTCGACCGCGACCGGCCGCAGCGTCACCGATGCCCACGGCGGCGTGTGGCGCAGCAGGCTCGCGAGCCCTTCGGCGAGGTAGCGGCCGACATCGGCACGCGGCGGGTAGGCCTCGTCGCTGCCGCCCCGGCGCCGGCGCCAATCGACGAACGACAGCCGGTCACGCGCGGGCACGGCACGCGTCTGCGGCCACCACATGTCGAGCCGGTCGGCCGCGAAGTTCATCCGCAGGTACGCGGGCTGGGCGGGGTCGTACACCGGTCCCGCTCCGGGGGCGGGGTGCGGTTCGAACACATCGACGTCGATCCGCACCGGCGCGCGGGCGCGGTGCGCGTGGTCGAGGACGCGCTCGAGCGCGAAGAGGCCCTTGGGCCCCAGCCCGACGATCGCCAGCCGCAGCGGGCCGCCGTGTGCGCCACCGCGGCTCATGCCTCAGACGACCGTCGGCTGCGGCCGTTGCGAGCCGGGACCGACGAGCGCTGCCATCTCCTGCGGGCTGCGCCCGAGCTTGGCTGCGACCCACTCGTCGTCGTAGACCGTGCGCAGGTAGCCGGCGCCGCCGTCGGGGAGGATGAGCGCGCAGCGGCTGCCGTCGGGCAGCTGCGGCGCGAGTGACTCCAGCGCGGACGCGACCGCCCCGGACGAGCCACCCGCGAAGATCGCCTCGCGCGCGACGAGCCGCCGGCAACCGACGACGCAGTCGACGTCCGCGACGCGCACGAGCACGTCGTACTCGGCCGACCGCGAGAGCTCGGTCTCGACGCCGGCACCGAAGCCGGGCAGCTCGCGGGTGCCGCGGGCGCCGCCGAAGAGCGCGCTGCCGACGGCGTCGACGGCGACGATGCGGGTGTCGCGCCCGTGCGCGCGGACGTAGTCGCGACAGCCGCGCAGCGTCCCGGTCGTGCTCGTCGCGACGAACACGTAGTCGACCGCGCCGCCGAGCGCCTCGTCGATCTCGCGCATCGTGCCGGCGGCGTGGGCGGCCGGGTTGGAGGCGTTGGCGTACTGGTTGGGCCAGAAGGCGTCCGGCGTCGTCTGCAGCAACTGGGCGACGAGATCCAGTCGGGCGGCGAGCAGGTCGCCGGTCCGCGGGTCGGGGTCGCGGACGACGCGGACCTCGGCCCCGAGCGCGCGCAGCGTGCGCACGTTCGTGTCGTGCGCGCGCGGGTCGACGACGCAGATCAGCCGCAGGCCGTGATAGCGGCACGCCTGCGCGAGCCCGACGCCCATGTTGCCGGAGGTCGACTCGATGACCGTCGTGCCGGGCCCGATGAGCCCCTCGTCCAAGGCATCGCGCAGCATCCGCGCCGCCGGCCGGTCCTTGCTGCTGCCACCCGGGTTGCCGGCCTCGAGCTTCGCCCAGACGGCGACCGCCGGATTGCCGAGATAGCGCTGCAGCGCGACGAGCGGCGTGTTGCCGATCGCACCCAGCACGCCGTCGACGGGCGAGCGCGGGGCGACGGTGGGCGGGAGCGACGTGAGCACCCAGACGCTGTACCCGGATTGCCGCCCCGCGAGCGCGCAGTCGGCGCGTCCGAGGCGGCATCGTCGCAAGATAGGGAGTCCTCCCGATTTCCGGGCGCCCCCTGCCCGCCTAAGCGTCCGCTGCGGCACCCTGCGATCGAGAGGACTTCACATGCAGCTCTACGGCATTCTCAGGCGCGGAGGCTGGCCCTCGGGCGACGAGCTCGGCGAGGCGGCCGCGCGCTCGACGCGCGTCGGCGACGAGGACATGCCCGACGACATCCGCTGGATCCGCAGCTACGTGCTCGACGAGGCCGACGGCAGCCTCGGCACGTTCTGCGTCTACCAGGCCAGCAGCCCCGAGGCCGTCCGCCGGCACGCCGCCGAGGCCGATCTGCCGGTCGACGAGATCATCGCGATCGCCGACACGGTGCTCGTGCGGGCCGACCCCGCACCCGCGCAACGGGCGGCCGACCCCGCCTGAGCCGGCTCGTGGAGCCACAGCGGCGGCGCCGCGATCGCGGCGCCGCCCTGTGCGCTTCGGTCACCGGCTACACGCCGGCGCGCTGCGCGGCGACGTCCAGCACGCCGCTGCGGGCCTTGCGCTCGCGCTCGTAGGCGCGGACGGTCCGGGCAGCGTCCTCGTCGGCGTGGCGCAGGGCCGTGGTGATCGTCTCGACGCTCTGCTCGTCGTAGCCGGTCCACGGCTCCTCGCCGCTGAGCCTGGCGATCTTGTCGGTGATCGTCGCGCGGTTCTCGCGCCGGCGCTCGTAAGCGTCGATCATGCGCAGCTCGCGCTGGCTGAAGCCCTTGAGCCTGGCCGCGATGTCACTCGCCGTCTGCTTGTCGTAGTCCTTGATCGGGAGGTCCTGCTCGGTGGCGACGGCGCCGGTGACGGCGCCCTCGACGGCTGCGACTCCCGGGATCTTGCGGGCCTTGTCGGCAATGCTCATGGTTGCTCCTTCGCTCAGGCGTTCGAGAGTTCGCGGTCGGCGGCCTTGAGGACGCCGGTGCGGTTCTTGTGGCTGCGCTCGTAGGCGCGGACCTGGTGGGCGCGCTCGTCGTCGCCCTCGGAGAGCACGGCCGTGACCTCGTCGGCGGTCAGCTCGTCGTAGCCGGCCCACGGCTCGTCGCCGCGCAGCGACGTGGTACGGCTGAGGATCGTCGAGCGGTGCTGGTGCCTGCGCTCGTAGGCGTCGACCTTCGCCAGGTCGATCTGCGACAGATCGGCGAGCTTGCCCGCGATCTCCTCGGCCGTGAGCTTGTCGTAGCCCGCGATGGCGAGATCGCCCTCGGACGCGACGGCGCCCTTGATCTGGCCCTCGGCCTGCGCCACGCCCGGCACCTTGCGCGCCTGGCGCGACGTGCGCTTGGCGCGCGCGGTCGTCGTGCGCACCGCGTCCTTGGCGGTCTCGCCGGCTTCGCGCACGGCGTCCGCCGCACCGGTCGTCGTCACGTCAAACGAGGGGTTGCCCTTGACCTCGGCGCGCACCATCGCGTCGGTCAGCGTGGGAATGAGCTTCCCGATGCGCGCGAGCATCTTCTCCTCGTCCGCGCGGATCGACGCCGCGAGCTTCGCGGTCTGCGCATCGCCGACGGCGGTCGCGAGGCGCTCGAGCGCCGTGTAGGTCGCGATCTCCAGGGCCTCCGACGCGTAGGCGTCCTTGGCGTTCTTGAGGATCTTCTCCTCACCGCCGGAGCCGCGCAGCAGGTCCAGCGGGGCCTTGCCGAGCGCCAGCGCCTGGCCGACGACGCTCTCGACCGCCCCGACGACCGCCGACAGCGGATTGCCGCTCTGGCCGAGCACCTTCAGGCGATCCTGCAGGCGAGCGGCGTGCTCGCGGGTCTCGCGCAGGTGCTGCTCGAGCGCGGTGCGATAGCCGCCGTGCGGCGTCATCGCGATCTGCGCCTGCAGCACGCGCACGAGGGCAAGCTCGCTCGCGTTGGCCTCACCGAGGTACTGGACGATCTTCTTCTGAGAAGCGGTCATGCAGCTCCAATCGCATCGAAGGGCGCCCGGGACGACGACACCGGGAGCGGAAACGTGATGCCGGGCGACTGGCTGATTGGGCCCGGCAGGTGCTCTACCGATGGGCTAGCCGTGCGGGCCGAGAACCAAACGACGATCCCGGTCTCGTGTGCGCTCACTCACACATCGGCGAGCCGCGCCTGTTTTTGCGTGCGTCGGGTATTACCGGCCCGCCGCGGGCGCGCAGACAAGCGTCCCGGGGCGATCCTTCGCCGAGACGACGTGAGAACGGAGCAGCGATGGCCTACCTCAACTGCGGGCGTTGCGGACTGGAGATCAAGATCCAGGCCGCGTTCCTGCGCCTCGACAACTGCCCGCGCTGCCTCGCACGGACCGCCACCGTCTCACCGCTCGTCGTCAGCCGCCGCGCGCCCCGGAAGCCGCTCTTTCGAGCGGCTTCCGTGAGTGGAGACGGCGGGAATCGAACCCGCGTCCGCGATCGCGTGACGGTGACGTCTACGAGCGTATCCGGCGCTCTGATCTCGCCCTCAGCTCGCCTCGCCGGCGGGGTTGCTGAGGGCCAGCTCCCTGAAATTTCTCCGGTTCGGCGGGAGCGGACCTCCCCGGATGAGCCGACATTTGATTCCGGAGATCCCCGCGGTCGGCAGGCAGGGCCCAGAACCTCACTCGCCTAGTTTGAGCTAGACAGCGAGGGCGTACTCGTGAGAGTCCGCACGTATGGTTTTGTCAGGTGTTTTACGAGGCCTCCTGACACCTCGGCTCGCAACCACCGTCACGAATTCGACCACGTCGAAGCCATGTCGTCCCCGTGACGGTACGTCTCGCAGTCTAGCCGACGGCCGGCCTATGGCTGTGCGGGCACGGGCACGGCCGGGCCTGGCGCGGCGCTCCCGGCTCCCGACGGCGCGGGCGCGGGCGTCGTCGCCGCGGGCGGCGTCGTCGTCACCGAGGGCGCCGGCGCGGGCGTCGTCGCGACCGGCGGCGCCGTGACGGTCACCACCGGCGGCGCCGTGACCGTCACCGCGGGCGGCTGCGTGACCGTCTGCCCCGGGACCGTCGTCGTCTGCGCGGGCGCCGTGCTGTCCGAGCCGCCGCCGCCGAAGTACGTCGTGCTGCGCGCCCCGGCGATCAGCTCGGGCACGGTGAAGACGAGCGCCGCGATGACGAACCCGAGCAGCCCGGTGACGATCGCCAGGCGCCAGCGCCGCGCTCCGCTCATGCCGCTGGAGTGGTAGGTGATCTCCCCCGGCTGGGCGACGCGCTCGAGGTCGGGCGCGACGGCCTCGGGCTCGGGCTCGGGCAGCGACTCGCGGACCTCCGTCCCCGACGGCCCGGGCGCGCTGCGCACGACGCCGCGGATCGGCGGCACGGCCTTCGTGACGACCTTCGCCGGCCGCGCGAGGCCCTCCTTGAGCAGCGCGACGATGACCGGCGTGAAGGCCGCCGACGGGAGCGTTCCGGGCGCCCAGACCTTCGAGCACCCATAGGCGGCAGCAGCCGACGCGACCGCTGTCACGAGCAATGTCGTGAGGTCGACGCTGGTGCCCGAGGAACTGGAGGAGCGAGAGGTCATCGCAGGAGAGCTTGACACCCGGCTGCGGCTGCCCGACGCGGTTGCCCGCGAAACGGAGGCAGATTAAAAGTCGCGACGCGGTTCCGGGGCCGCTTGAGGAACCCTCTGACGGGTCGCGCTCCGAAGAGGCGCCCCGACGTCTGGGTGGCGCGGCCTCACACCTCGGTGGCCTCGCTCTTTGCGGCTCCAGTTCCGCGTCGCGATGCGAACGTACATCGGGCCCGGAAATCGCGTCAAGAGCCGATCGGCACAAGATCCCGCATTCTGCGTGAAATAGTCTTCCGGGCATGACCGTGCAAGACGTTTCCTGGGATCTCTCACCACTCGTCCATGGCGAGGACGACGCCGGCGCCGACCGCCTCCTCGACGAGGCGACGCAGCGCGCACAGGCCTTCGCCGACACCTACGCCGGCCGCCTCGGCGAGCTCGAGCAGGCCCAGTTCGCCGCGGCCGTCACGGAACTCCAGGAGATCTCCGAGCTCGCGTCGCGCGCCGGCAACTACGCGATGCTGCGCTTCAGCATCGACACCGCCGACCCGGCACTCGGTGCGCTGCTGCAGCGCGTCCAGGAGAAGAGCACGCAGATCGAGACGAAGCTCATCTTCTTCGAGCTCGAGTGGGCCGGCCTCGACGACGCGCGCGCCGACGCGCTCATCGCCGCCGAGGGCCTGGACACCGCGCGCCACTTCCTGCGCTCCGCGCGCCGCTACCGCCCGCACCTGCTGACCGAGCCCGAGGAGAAGATCCTCGCCGAGAAGTCCGTCACCGGCAGCTCGGCCTGGTCGCGCCTCTTCAGCGAGCAGACCTCGGCGATCACCGTCGACCTGCCCGGCCAGGACGAGCCGGTCGCGCTCGACAGCGCGCTCGCGCAGCTCATGTCGCCCGACCGCGACGTGCGCCGCGCCACGGCCGAGGCCGTCACGGCGTCGCTCGCCCCCGGCCTGCGCACGCGGGCCTACATCTTCAACACGCTGCTCGCCGACAAGGCGACCGACGACCGCCTGCGCAACTACCCCAACTGGCTGGCGGCGCGCAACCTCTCCAACGAGGCGTCCGACGAGTCCGTCCAGGCGCTGCTGACCGCCGTGCGCAACCGCTACGACATCGCGCGCCGCTGGTATCGCCTGAAGGCGCAGCTGCTCGGCCTCGACGTCCTCGCCGACTACGACCGGATCGCCGCCGTCACGCAGGACGATGTTCCGGTCGACTGGGAGGACGCCAAGGCGCTCGTGCTCGCGTCCTACGCCGACTTCACGCCCGAGCTCGGCGACCCGGCGCGCGCGTTCTTCGACGACAACCGCATCGACGCCCCGCCCCGCCCCGCGAAGCGCGGCGGGGCCTTCGCCGCGTACACCGTCCCGTCCGAGCACCCGTACCTCATGCTCAACTACACCGCCAAGCGCCGCGACGTGCTGATCCTCGCCCACGAGATGGGCCACGGCCTGCACGCCGAGCTCGCCCGCCCGCGCGGAGTCTTCGAGCAGGGCACGCCGCTGACGCTCGCCGAGACGGCGTCGGTGTTCGGCGAGACGCTCGTCTTCAACCGCCTGCTCGACGAGGCGGCCACGCCGGAGTCGCGGCTGTCGCTGCTGGCCGAGTCGATCGAGGGCTCGATCGCGACGGTCTTCCGCCAGACGGCGATGAACCACTTCGAGGAGCTCGTCCACACCGCGCGCCGCGATGAGGGCGAGCTCGCCGTCGAGCGCTTCAGCGAGCTGTGGGCGCAGTCGCAGGAGGCGATGCTCGGCGACAGCGTGGCGCTCACCGACGGCTACCGCTCGTGGTGGTCCTACGTCCCGCACTTCATCTCGACCCCCGGCTACGTCTACGCATACGCGTACGGCCAGCTGCTCGCCCTCTCGATCTACAAGCGCTACGTCGACGAGGGCTCCTCGTTCGTGCCGCAGTACCTCGAGCTCCTGCGCGCCGGCGGATCGCAGAGCCCCGAGGAGCTCGGGAAGATGGTCGGCATCGACCTCGCCGACCCCGGTTTCTGGGATAGCGGGCTGGACCTCGTCGAGGCGCAGCTCGAGGAGGCCGAGGCCGCGGCACACGAGGCGCTGGCCCGCGCGTCGTAGAAGACGCGTCCAGGGTTCAGCGCCTCTTGAGGCACCCTTGCCACAATGGGCGGATGAGCCAGCCCTGGTCAGCGTCCCCGGTACCCGCCGCGGGACCGCCTCGTAGCGAGATCGGCGAGCCCGAGGAGCCGCCGGCGCCCGTCATCGCGCCGCCGCCGGACGAGCGCCCGTGGTGGCGCCGCGGCCTCAGCGGGCTCGTGGTCGTCGGCGTCCTGCTGCTGAAGTTCGGCAAGGCCGCGCTGCTGCTGCTGCCGAAGGCCAAGCTCCTCACGACGTCCGGGACGATGCTCGTCTCGCTCGCGGCCTACAGCCTCATCTGGGGCTGGAAGTTCGCGCTCGGCTTCATCCTGCTGCTCTTCGTCCACGAGATGGGCCACGTCATCCAGCTGCGCCGCGAGGGCATCCCCGCGAGCGCGCCGATGTTCATCCCGTTCCTCGGTGCGGTCGTCATGGCGAAGTCGCTCGGCAACGACGCCACCGCGGAGGCGCGCGTCGGCCTCGCCGGGCCGGTCCTCGGCACCGCCGGGTCGCTCGCGCTGCTGCCGGTCGCGGCCGCCACCGGCGACGACTTCTGGTACGCGCTGATCTTCACGGGGCTGTTCCTCAACCTCTTCAACCTCCTCCCCGTCGTGCCGCTCGACGGCGGGCGCGCGATGGCGGCGCTGTCGCCCTGGATGTGGTTCGTCGGGCTCTTCGCCATGGTGCTCGTCGCGTTCGTCTATCCGAACCCGATCATCTTCCTCATCCTCCTGTTCGCGGTCATGGAGACCTACCGCCGCTGGAAGGCGCGCAAGGCGGGCGGCGAGGAGGTCGAGGCGTACTACCGCGTCAGGCCGGCGCACCGGCTCGCGGTCCTCGCCGTCTACATCGGGCTCATCGTCGTGTGCGGCGTGGGCATGGAGCTCAGCCACATCGAGCGCAGCATCCCGTCCTGAGCGATGGCTGAGATCACGGTGCAGCGCCTGGTGAAGCGCTACGGGGAGACGATGGCCGTCGACGACCTGTCGTTCATCGTCGAGGCCGGCCGCGTCACGGGCTTCCTCGGCCCCAACGGCTCGGGCAAGTCGACGACGCTGCGCGCGCTGCTCGGGCTCATCCGGCCGACGAGCGGCGAGGCGCTGGTCATGGGCAAGCCATTTGCAGAGCTGCGCAATCCCGTGCGCTCCGTCGGCGCGTCGCTCGACGCCAAGGACGTCCACCCCGGCCGCACCGGCCGCGGTCACCTGCGCACGCTCGCCGCCGCCGCCGGGCTGCCCAACAGCCGCGTCGACGAGGTGCTCGAGATGACCGAGCTCACGCCGGCGCGCGACCGCCGCGTCAAGGGCTACTCGATGGGCATGCGCCAGCGCCTCGCGCTCGCCGCGGCGCTGCTCGGCGATCCGAAGATCCTCATGCTCGACGAGCCCGCCAACGGCCTGGACCCGCAGGGCATGCGCTGGCTGCGCGACATCCTCGTCGCGCTCGCGGCCGAGGGCCGCGCCGTGCTCATCTCCAGCCACGTCCTGTCGGAGGTCGAGCAGACGGTCGACAGCGTCGTCGTCATCGGTGCGGGGCGCCTCGTCATGCAGGGCACGCTCGCGGAGCTCATCAAGGGCGACCGGCGGCCCGCGCTCGTGCGCTCGCCGCGCGCCGATGACCTGCGCGAACTGCTCGAGGAGGAGGGCGCGCGCGTCTCGGTGGACGGGCGCTCGGACGCAATGCTCGTCCACGGCGTCACGCTCGAGCAGATCGGCATGCTCGCCGCCGACAACGGCATCCCGATCTTCGAGCTCACGCACGAGGTCTCGACGCTCGAGGACCGCTTCCTCGAGCTCACCGGCGAGAAGGGCAACGTCCGGTGACGTCGCGATGAACATCCTGAAGTCGGAGTGGCTGAAGCTCGTCTCGGTCCGCACGACCTGGGCGCTGCTCGGCGCGATGATCCTCATCGAGGGCCTCGCGGCCGGCCTGACGACGTCGCTCGGCGACGTCGCGGACCTGCGCGCGCGCAACGTCGCGACGCTCATCATCGGCACGCACCTGGCGATCGTCTTCATGTTCACGCTCGGCGCGCTGCTGTCGACGAACGAGTTCCGCCACGGCACGGCGAACTCGACCTTCGTCGTGACGCCCAAGCGCGAGCGCGTCATCCTCGCCAAGCTCTTCGTCGGCCTCGTCGTCGGGATCGTCGGCGCGCTGCTGTACGTCGCCGTCAACGCCGGGCTCGGCCTCTCGATCCTCTCCAACCGCGGCGTGCCGGTGAACGCCGACGACGCGGTGAACGTCTACATCGGCGTCGCCGTCGGGCTCGTCCTCGGCTGCCTGTTCGGCGTCGCCCTGGGCGCGCTGCTGCGCAACCAGATCCTCACCGTCGTGACCGGCATGGTCCTCTTCCTCCTCGCCGGGACGGCGGCGCTGTTCATCGGCAACGACGTCGGCCAGTACTTCCCCGGCGAGTCGCTGCTCGCGCTCAACGGCACGCCCGGCGCCGACCAGACGCTGCTGAGCCAGGTCAACGGCGGTCTCGTGCTCGGCGGCTACTGCGTCGCGGTGGGGATTCTCGGCATGTTCGCCACACGCCAGCGCGAGATCACGTAGCCCGTCAATCGATGAGCCCAAGACGCAACGCCGTCGCGACGGCAGCGCCTCTGTCGGACACCTCGAGCTTGGGATAGATGTTCTGCAGGTGGGTCTTGACCGTGCCGGGGCTGATCGTGAGCCGCTTGGCGGTCTCGCGCGCCGACAGCCCGCCGGCGGCGAGCTGAAGGACCTCGATCTCGCGTGGCGTCAGGAGCGGCTCGGCGAGCTCGCCGCCCCGGCGTGCGAGGAAGTGGCCGAGCTCGTGCGCGATCCCGTGCAGCGAACGTTCGAGGCGCTCGCTGACCTCGATCTCCCGGTCCGTCGCCAGCTCGACGATCGCGAGTACGTCATCGCCCATCAGGGCGGGGATCGCAAACGCGCCGCGCAGCCCCTTGCCGCGCGACACGGCGTCGCGTGGGTCGGCGATCTGCGCTTCGGTCGCCGTCCAACTCAGGGGGGTTCGGGCCTCCCAGACGCGGCTCGCCAGTCCGCTGGCGCGCGGCATGAGCGTGGACGGCAACGCCGTCTCGAGCGGCGCCTCGGCGCAGCTTTCGTGCCAGACGGCGCGGGAGAGCAGGACGGGGCCGCGGGGCACCCAGAACACCCCCACGGCGCAATCCAGCGCGCCGGCGAGCCGGGTCAGCAGTCCGCGGGCGCCGGACTGGAACCCGTCCCAATCCGCGAGCGCCTCCTGGACTGCGACATGCGCTGCGATCTCGCGCTCGGCGCGGCGGCGCTCGGTGAGATCCTCGACGAGGCCGATGAAGCGGTCGCGCGCGCGGCCGTCGCGCTCGACGGCCGCGAGCGTCGCGCGCAGATGACGCCGGTCACCGTCCCGTCGCGTGATGCGGAAATCCACCGACCACGGTCCGCCACACTCGACGAGCCTCGCGGTGGCGCCGACGACACGCTGACGATCGTCGGGATGCGTCTCCGCGAAGATGTTTTCCAGCGAGAGCTCCCACTCGCGGCGGTCCACGCCGAAGATGCGATAGACGTTGTCCGACCAGAACACCTCGTCCTCGGACGGCAGGTACTCCCAGCTGCCGATCTGGGCGATCCGCTCGGTCGAGGCGAACAGGCGCCGGAGCCGCCCGTCTGCGTCGTCGGTGTCGTCGGTGCATACCGCCATCGAAGCTGAAGTCAGAGAAGGTCGGAGATACAACCGGACTTCCCACAAGAAGGTACGGATGGCAATCACTCGACGACCTCGGGAATGTCGGCATGCCGACGGTGCAGCCGGCGCCGACGCAGGACTTCCGACAATACGACCACGTTGTCCTGCCCCGGCGAAGATCTGCGGCGACCCGCCCGTTGGGTGTGAGAGGCTTGACGCCAACGTCGCTTCCCGCCTGCCGATGCTCCGGCCCGACACCCCTGTCCATCCTTCGACGACTCTGGTTCGCGTGCTGGACGACGACCCAGGGCTCGCGGAGGCCCTCGATCCCGCCCGGCTCGCGCGAGCCCGTCGCAGCGCGGTCGCTCCGCTCGTGGACCTGCCGCGCGGGGCATGGCGGCCACCCACGACCGAGCACAGCGCCCACCGTGACATGGGGCTGCTCGTCCTCGGCGGCCTGCTGGCCCGCGACCAGCACGTCGCAGGCCGCACGTTCACCGAGCTGCGGGGTGCAGAGGACCTCCTGCGGCCGTGGGACGACGCGGCCGAAGCCACCTCGCTCGACGGACGCGTCACCTGGACCGTCCTGCGACCGACCCGCCTGGCGTGGCTCGACGGCGAGTTCGCATCGGCGATCGCGCAGTGGCCCGAGATCACCTCGGCGCTGCTCGGCCGAGCCGTACGACGAGCGCGCCTGCTGAGCTTTCGCACCGCGCTGCTGGAGCTCAAGCACGTCGACCTGCGCGTCCTGCTGCTGCTGTGGCATCTGGCCGACCGCTGGGGACAGGTCCGCGCGGACGGCATCGTCGTCGCTCTCCCGCTCACCCACGAGTTGGTCGCGCGCATGGTCGGCGCGCACCGGACGACGGTCTCCCTCGCGGTGCACAGCCTCAAGGAGGAGGGTCGCCTCGGCAGTACCGATCCTCAAGGCTGGGTCCTGCTCGGCGGCCCACCCAACGAGCTCAACGACCTGCTGCCGTCCGCTCGCTCGCGGTCGCCGTCGCCCCCCGCCCGGGCGCCTAGCGGTTGACCTCCCGCAGGGCGCGGTCCATGTCGCGCTTGGTCTCGCGCTCCTTGATCGCCTCGCGCTTGTCGAAGCGGTCCTTGCCCTTCGCGAGCGCGATCTCGACCTTCGCCCGCCCCCCCGCGAAGTACATCCGCGTCGGGACGAGCGTCAGCCCCTTCTCCTTCGTCTGCTGCTTGAGCTTGTCGATCTGGCCGCGCTTGAGCAGGAGCTTGCGGTCGCGCTCGGGGTCGTGGTTGTTGCGCGAGGCGGGGGCGTAGGGCGGGATGTGGACGCTGACGAGGAACACCTCGTCGTCGCGGATGAGCGCATAGCCCTCCTTGAGCTGGGCCCCGCCGTTGCGCAGCGCCTTGACCTCCGTGCCCTCGAGGACGATCCCGCACTCGATGCGCTCGATGAGGTCGAAGCGGTAGCTCGCGTAGCGGTTGGAGGCAACATCACCCGGGGCGACCTTGCGCTTTTTGGCCTTGGCCATGGTCACCGAGGGTAGTGGTCGACAGGATCGGCGGGACGCAGGGCCCACACTCCTGCACCGCACGACCAGGGAGGGTCTCGGACGTGGACGACACCAACGCCGGGCAGGGATCGCGCGATCGGCGCCGGCTGCGCGTGGACGGCGTGCTCGCCGTCTGCGTCGTGGTGCTGGTGGGGTTCCCCCTGGCCGCGGTCGTCGCGGGCGCCGGCCAGCCGGTCACGCCGCGCCAGCAGGGCGCGCCGGCGCCGCTCGGCTCGCCGCGTCCGGGGCCTGCGCTGCGCGATCTGCCGATCCTGGCCGGCGGCGCCCCGCGGCCGGCCGGCAGGACGGCGCTGCGCGCGGCGGTGTCACGTGCGAGCGCGCAGCTGCTCGGCGCGCCCGCCGCCCTGCGGCTGCTGCGCCTTCTCGACGGGCCGGCGCTCCCGGCTCCGGCGGGCGTCAGCCGCGACGCCTACCCCTACCGCTACCGCCGGCTCACGCGGCTGCTCGCCACGGCGCTGCCCGAAGTCCCCGCCGCCGGGCAGGTGCGCGCGGCGAGCGCGCTCGGCTCCCTGCTCGTGCTCGCGGCGGATGCGGGCGCGTACCGCAACGCGGGCCAGGGCGCGTTCGCTCTCCTGGAACGCATCCGCGCGGCCGCAGCCTGCGATGCCCAGCTGACGCTCGCGTTCCTGGTCGCCGCGGCGCAGACGGCCGAGGACCACGTCGAGGCCGAACTCGGCGCCGCCGACGCTGCCTGCCCGCGCGACCCCACAGCGCTGTGGCTGCACGGGCAGTGGGTGTCGATCATGTCCCGCAGCTCGTCCGACGCCGGCATCGCGCCCGCACTCTTCACGCGGCTGCAGCGGCGCTTCCCGGGGGCGGCGGCCGGCTGGTCGGGGGCCGCCGACGACCTCCTGCGCCTCGCCTACGTCGACGACGACGCGCACCGTCCCTTCACCGCGCGCAACCGGTTCAGGCGCGCGCTGGCGCTGTACCGCCGCGCCCGGGTCCTGGACCGCGCGCCCGAGCTCGCCGCCGGCGAGGCCCGCGCGCTCGCCGGGCTGGGGCGCTTCGGCGACGCCGCCCGCATCCAGGCCGGGGCCGCGCGCGCGACCGGCCGCCCCGCGGCGCTGCAGGCCCGGCTCGTCGAGTATCTCGAGCGCGCCCACCGCTTCGCCGACGCCGCGCCCGAGGCCCGCCGCCTCGCGGCCGGCCCGCGCTTCCCTCGCGGCACCGCGCTCTTCTTCCCTGCCGGCAGCGAGCCGCCCGAGCTCGATGCCGAGGACGCGCTGGAGCCGGTGTCGCTCGGCGCCGGCCGCCTGAAGCCCGTCGCGCTCGAGATCGAGCCCGCCGGCGGGACGCAGTCCACCGGGAGCGCGACGACGGTCGAGGACACGGTCTTCATCCCGCTGTTCCGACCTGTCGCCGGCGTCACGGGCGTCGACCGCTGGTGCCCGGCGTGGGCGGCGCGGCGCGACCTCGTGCTCGCGGGCCGGCCCGCGGCGGCGCTCGACGCCATCCCCGCGAGCTTCCGCCTCGTGAACCCCGACCCCGAGCTCGCCCAGGAGGAGTGCGTCGACGCCGACGGGCGCGCAGCGCTCGCTGCGGTCGCGCGCGCGCTGACCCGCGACGCGCGAGGCGCGGGCGCAGCACCGCGGCTGCAGGACGACCTCCAGAACCTCTGGCGCTTCGCCGGGCGCTGGCAGCGCGCGAGCGCGCAGACCGCCGCCTGGATGCGAGCCGCGCCGCGCGATCGGCTGGCCTACGATCAGGCTGGCGAGGTCGCCTTCCTGCGCGGGCGATTCACCCTCGCCGCGCGCCTCTTCGGCCGCTCGGCGCAGCTCACCCGCGAGCAGACGGCGGGCTGGTCGCCCGCCGAGGCGCAGGAGCTCGTCAAGCAGGGCACCGCCCTGAAGCGCGCCGGCCGGCTGACGGAGGCCCTCGCCGCCCTCGCCGCGGGCGACGTGGTCGCCTCGCGTTCCCTCGCGGCCCACCCCAGCGACGACCTGCGCGGCCCGAAGCAGAGCCTCCTCTACCACGCACGAGCGCAGACGGCGGACGTCCTGCTGCGCCGGCACCGTTACGCGGACGCCATCATCGCCTACGACGGCGCGCGCGAGTTCCCGCCCGCTGCGGCCACCGACGACGGCCGCGGCGGCGGGCGCATCGAGGTGCTCGACAACAACGAGGCGATCACCGAGATCTACGCCGGGCATGCCGAGCGCGGGCTGCGCCTCGCGCAGCGCGCGCTGACACACGACCGGATGAACCCGATCTTCCTGCAGACCGCCGGCTTCGCGCTCGCGCGCCTCGACCGCCCGGGCGACGCCTCCGAGCTCTATCGTCGCGCGGTGCGCTCCGATCCGACGCTCTTCCCGGCCTGGAACGACCTCGGCGTCATGCTCGCCCGTGTCGATCGCGACGGCGCGGCGGTCGCGGCGCTGCGGCGCGCAGTGGGCGCGCGACCGAGCTACGCGCTCGGGTGGTTCAACCTCGGCGTCGTACTCGAGCGCGCGGGCCCGCAGCACGCGCTCGCCGCTCAGGGAGCGCTCGCCCGGGCCCTGCGCCTCGACGGCGAGCTCGCGGACCGCAGGCACCGGCTCGTCACCGACGAGCACCTCTACATCACGAACCTCGACCTCTCCAAGCCGCTGCCGCCGACCTGGGACTTCGCCTCCTCGCAGACACGCTGGCCGCTCCCGGCGGCGGGGCTCGCGCTCGCGCTTCTGCTCGGCCTGCAGGCCGCCCGTGCGGCAGCGGCACGCGGCCTCGTGGGCGGCACGCCGAAGTGGGTCGAGGCCGCGCGCGACCTGCTCTCGCGAGTCCCCGGCGCGCTGACGACGTTCGCCCCGAGCGCCGTGGCGGTGCTCGCGACGCTCGCCGTGTTCCTCTGGCCCGCGGCACACGGCAACGACGCGGGCCTCGTCAGCATCCTGCTCCTCGCCGCCGGTCTCGCCGCGCTCGTGACGGCGGTCATGCGCGCCCGCGTGCTCGCCGCTCGCCGCGCCGGCGTGTCCGTGAGCCAGCGCGCATGGCGCCCGGCGATCCTCGTCGGCGCCGCTGCCGCCGTCACCGGCGTCCCGTGGGCGCCGCTGCCGGTCGCCGACCCGGAGCAGCCCACGCCGGGCGTGCATCTCAGCGGCCCGGCGGTTGCGGCCGCGGCGGGGCTCGTCCTGCTCGTCCTCGGCGTCTGGCTCCAGGTCCCGGTCACGCGTGCGCTCGGCGTCGCGGCACTCGTCATGGCCGCGTCGATGCTCACGCCCGTCGCGCCCCTGGACGGCGCCCGCCTGGAGAAGGGCACAGGCCTGCTGACGACCGGGCTCGCGCTCGCGGCGACGGTCGGGCTGGTCGCGGTCGGCCTGCTGTAGCGCGTCAGGCGCCGTCCTCGTCCTCGACCGGCACGAGGTCCACGCGCCCGCGGGCCGTCTCCACGCGCTCGACCTTCACGCGCAGCGGGTCGCCGAGTGAGATCGTCCGCCCGCTGCGCTCGCCGGTGAGGATCGTGCCCTGCTCGTTGAGCTCCCACCAGTCGCCGCGCAGCCGGCGCACCGGCAGCAGGCCCTCGTGCCCGTCGCCGAAGCGCACGAACGCGCCCGCCCCGATGAGGCCCGTGACCTCGCCGTCGAACTCCTGGTTCCAGCCCTGCTCGAAGAGCTCGCGCTCGAGCAGGAACGCGCGCGCGATGCGATCGGCGAGGCGCTCGATGCTCATCGCGTCGCGCTCGCGCGCGCTGGACCAGACGCCGGTCTGCTCGAGGTCGGACCCGCGCGGCTGCTCCTCGCCCCCGCCGATCGCGCTGAGCAGCGCGCGGTGCGCGACGAGGTCCGGATAGCGGCGGATCGGCGACGTGAAATGCAGGTAGTGCGTCAGGCCGAGCCCGGCGTGGCCGAGGTTCTTCGGGCTGTAGTACGCCTGCTTGAGCGAGCGCAGGACGAGGTACGTCAGCGCAGCGCGCCCGTGCCCGGCTCGCGCGGCGTGCTGCGCGACCGCGCGCGAGCAGGCGGCGATGACCTCCGCCGCCTCCGCCGGGGTGAGGTGCTCGCCGACCGGCGGCGTCGCCACGCCGAGCGACGCGAGCTGATCGACGAGCCGCAGCGCGCTCTCGCCGTCGGGGCGCTCGTGGACGCGGTACAGCGTCGGGACCGAGCGCGCCTCGAGCAGCTCGGCGACCTGCTCGTTGGTGGCGATCATGAGGTGCTCGATGACACGGTGTGACTCCGTCTGCGCGCTCGGCCGTGACGCCGCGACGTGCCCGCCGGCGTCGAACGTGAACTCCGGCTCGCTCGTCTCGAGCTCGAGCGCGTCCTGCGCGAGGCGGCGCGCCTGCAGTGCCGCGGCGACCGCGCGGGCGGCCGCCAGCGGCTGCGCCCACGGGTCGAGCGCGGGCTCGTCGCCGGCGAAGACGCGGTCGACGCGGTCGTAGTCCAGGCGCTCGTCGGAGCGGATCGTCGAGCGGTAGAAGGCCGCGCGCGTGACGCCGGCCCCGTCGAAGTCCAGCTGCGCCGTGACCGCCGCCCGCAGCTCACCGGGGACGAGCGAGCAGGCGTCGTTGGACAGCGCCTCGGGCAGCATCGGCTCGACGCGGCCCGGGACGTAGACGCTCGTCGCGCGCCGGGCGGCCTCGCGGTCGACGAGCGAGCCCGGCGCGACATACGCGCTGACGTCGGCGATGTGGACCCAGACGCGCGTCGTGCCGTCGTCCTGCGCCTCGGCACTGATCGCGTCGTCGAAGTCGCGGGCCGTGGCGGGGTCGATGGTGAACGTCGGCAGGGCGGTGAGGTCGCGGCGCGCGATCTCGGAGAGACCCTCCCCACCGACCCCGGCGTCGCGGGCCCTGCGCGCGGCCCGCTCGACGGCCGGGTCGAAGCGCCGCCGCAGCCCGCGGTCGAGCATCAGTGCCTCGAGCACGTCGGCGGCGACCTCCGGGCGCCCGAGCGCGCGAACGATCTTCGCGTGCCCGCCGCTGCGGCTCGACGGCCGCACGAGCACGAGGTCTCCGGGCTTCGCGCGCGCGTCGCGATCGAGGACCATCCGGCCGCCGCGCTCGAAGAACGGCTCGGCGACGAGGAAGCGCCCGCGCCTGTCGATCGTCGCGACGATCCCCTCGTTGGAGCCCTGGCGCGGCGGGCGCTCGCCGCCGGCAGCCCGCTTGCCGGCGACCGGGCGGTCGGGCTTCTTGCGGTCCTCCCCGCGTCGCGGCGGCGGCCGGCGCCGTGCCATCGGCGGAGCTACAGCTTTCCGGCGAGGACGTCCAGCGCCTTGTCGAGCGCCTCGTCGCGCGGCGTCTTCGGATCGTCCTGCGCCGCGACGTTCGGCTTGATGCCGCTGCCCGGCTTTGTCCCCGCCCCGCCGAGGTTGCGCCCGCTCGGCAGGAAGTACTGCCCGACGGTGAGGTCCAGCGCGCCGCCGTTGTCCAGCGGCATGATCTCCTGGAAGACGCCCTTGCCGAACGTGCGCGTCCCGACGAGCGTCGCGCGCTTTCGGTCCTGCAGGGCGCCGGCGACGATCTCCGACGCCGACGCCGTCCCCCGGTCGACGAGGACGACGGTCGGCAGGTCGCCGGCGATCGGGTCGCCGACGGCCTTGAGCGTCTGCGTGTCGACGGCGCGGCCGCGCGTCGTGACGATCGTCCCGTCCTTGAGGAACATGCTCGCGACGAGCTGCGCCTCGGAGACGAGACCGCCGCCGTTGCCGCGGAGGTCGAGGATGATGCCCTTCGCCCTGCGGCGCTTGAGGCGGTTGATCGCGTCGGCGACCTCGACGTGCGCCGTGTGCGGGCCGAACGTCGAGAGATGGACGTAGGCGGCGCGCTTGCCGCCGGCGTTCGCGATCTTCGACTCGACGACGGGGACGCTGATCCGCGCCCGCTTGACGCGCTTGACGAGCCGCTTGTCGCCGCGCACGATCCGCAGCGTCACCGAGGTCCCGGCCTTGCCCTTGATGAACGCCGAGGCGGCGGCCTCCGAGAGGCCGGCGAGCTTGTGGCCGTCGGCGTGCGTGACGATGTCGCCGACCTCGATGCCGGCCTTCTGCGCCGGCGAGCCGGGGTAGACGACCTCGATCCTCAGGCCCTGTGACACGCCGTTGATCCCGGTCCCGATGCCCTCGAAGGCGTTGTCGAGCGACTGCTGGAAGACGTGGTAGTTCTTCGCCGAGAGGTACGCCGAGAAGCGGTCGTCGAGACCCGCGACGGCGCCCGTGATCGCGTTGTCGGAGAGCTGGCGGCGCGGGATCTCGCGGTAGTACCTGCCGTGGATCGTGTCGAGCGCCTCCAGCGGCGCGCGGCGGCTCTCGTCGCCCACGAGCACGTCGGCGATCGGGCTCAGCAGCCAGCGCGGGTGCCCGCCGAGCCAGATCCCGAGCGCGAGGACGAACGGGAGCAGCAGCGAGAGGAAGAGCGTCAGCGAGGGGAAGCGGCGGGGCATCGCGGTCACACACCGTAGAGGGCGAGGCCCGGCAGGGGCTCACCCGCCCGGCGCGGGCGCCTCAGCGGGTGCTGACGAGCGCGGCGCGGCGCAGCTGGGTGCGCAGTGCCGATCGGTCGCGCAGCAGCGTCGTGCCCGCGACGGCGACGAACGTCACCTTCCCGCGTTTGACCCCGAAGAGCAGCTGCCGCGAGGGCCCGGTCGATACGCGCCGGACGCCCGGCAGGGCGCTGCGCAGCCGGCTCCCGAACGCCCGCTGCAGAGACCTCAGCGAGCTGCCGCGCCCGATCTTCAGCCGCCGGTGGCCCTTCGCCGTCGTCGCCGCGAGGCTCACGCGCCCCTTGTCGTCGAAGGCGACGAGCACGCTGCCGCCGCCCTTGACGCAGTAGCGCAGCACACCGCGCGCGGTGCGCGCGGGCGGGCCGAGGCGGCGGCCGACGAGATCGCGCGTCGCGCGCACGGAGACCCGGCCGATCGAGCGCCCGCCGACGTTGAGCCTGCGCCCGACGCAGCGCGTGGCCGCGGTCGTCGTCTCGGCGCCGTTGGGTACGCGCGCCGCGAAGACCTCCTGGTAGGGCGAGTGCTCCTTGTCGCTCTCCGGGAGGTTCGCGAGCTGCGTGTCGTTCCAGAACGGGATCGCGACGTCGTCGTCGGCGACGAGCCCCTGGTAGTCGCCGATGAACTGGCCCGAGACGGAGGTCGGCGAGTTGATCGCCGGGTCCCACATGCGCTGGGAGACGCGGCGGTCGGTGAACGTGCGCCCGCCGTCCTCCGAGCGGGCGAGCCATGTGTCGATGAAGTAGTTCGACGGGTCGTCGCGGCGGTCGAAGAAGGAGATGTTCACCTGGCCCGACGGCGTGACCGCCATCCACGGCTGGAACTGGTCGGCGTCGCCGTTGAGCGGGTCCTGGTTGACGCGCACCGGTCCCGTGTACGAGCGCCCGCCGTTGGTCGACTTGAAGAGCACGATGTCCGAGCCCGACTGCGGACCGACCCCGTCACCGCCCGCCTTGTAGTCCTTGCCGGCGATGTTGTTGGAGTCGTCGGTCTTCAGGAGCTCGGTCAGCTCGTCGACCGACAGCTGGCCGGACTTGATCTGCTGACCGACGGCGAGGAGGTTGCCGAGCAGCGGGTTGCCCTCGGCGTTGCGCGAGGCGGCGGCGACGTAGACCGTGCCGTTGGCATCGACGGCGGTCGTCGGCAGCGAGAGGTTGCGGAACGCCTCGCCCGCGAACGGCGCGTTGATGCCCGTGATGCCGGCGATCGGCACGGCGGGCGTCCAGAGGCGGCCGCGGTTCTCGGACTTCGCCTGCATGAGCGCGTTGAGCTGGTTGTCGTACCACGTCGCGTAGACCTCGCCCTTCGGGCCGATCGCGATGTGGCAGCCGATCCCGGAGATGAGCGTCTTCTGGCTGATCGGGAACGGGAGGTTGTCCTTCGGCGTGATCCCGCCCCACGTCCTGCCCCCGTCGAGCGAGCGCTCCACGACGATCTGCTGCAGCGGCACGACGCTCGCCCCGTCGAGGTCCCAGCAGATGTACATCGTCCCGATCTTGCCGTCGCGCGGGACGTTCGGGCCGCCGTTGACGTCGGTGTGGTTGTCGACGGCGATCCAGTTCTTGTCGTCGAGCAGCAGGCGTGTCGTGAGCGCGTTGACGCGGTTGTCGTGGACCGTGGTCGGCCCACTCCACGGCTGACCCGGGTGCTTGACGTGGACCGTCATGTTGAAGCCGCGGAAGGCCGCCGTCCCGCCGGGCGCGTCGAGCACGCTCGCGTAGGCGTTGCCCTCGTCGTCGAAGTCCAGCGAGATGTCCGACACCGTGCGGTACGCGCCCTCGTTGGCCGGGTCGCACTCGCCGGGGTTCTGGCAGTAGCCCGGGAGCTGACCCTGGTCCTCCCACGTGCGCCCGCCGTCGTGGGACTCGTAGGTCCCGATCTTGAAGAGGTACTTGGCGTTGTTCTCGTACATCTTCGAGCCGGCCATGAGGTGGTCGTGGTCCAGCGGGTCCATGGCGATCGTCGGCTCGGAGTGCGACGTGTACCTGTCGCGCGAGGCGCGGTAGTTCGGCAGGCCCTTGGGCGCGGCGGCCTCGGCCGCGGCGATGTCGGGGCCCTGGCGCGTGACGAGCTCGGCGCGCGCGCTGTAGGCCTGCGGCCCGACCGTCGTGTAGGGCGTGATGACGGCGATGTAGCCCCCCGACGCCTTGTCGATCCCGACGTTCTCGTCCGCCCCGAGCGTCTGGCCGTCGCCGGCGACGAACTCCCCGCGCGTGCCGTCGGGATTGCGCTTGTACACGTAGAGGTCGAGGTCGGTGATGCCGAAGCCGGTGGCGTTGATGCTCACCGCACCGGGGCGGTTGTTGTAGAACGCCGCGTCGGTGGCGACGTCGAGCGCGAAGGCATCGCAGCCGGAGGCCGGGTTCAGCCGCCCGTCGGCGCCGAAGCAGCCCAGGCCGTTGTCGGACTTCAGCGTCTCGGTGCCGACGCTCACCGTGCCGCCCCAGCTCACCGAGCCCGCGCCCGAGGCGTCGGGGGTCAGCGTCCCGGCGGCCGGCGTGGCCGCCGGCGCAGGCGCGGCGAGCACGGCAAGCAGCGCAGCGCTCGCGAGCACCGCGATCCAGCCCCGACTTCCCCGTGAGACCGCCACCGTGAGGCAGTCTGCCACGCGGCGGCGCTACACGCGCAGGAAGCGGCGCAGCGAGAGCCCGGAGCCGGCCGCCGAGACGGCGACGCTCGCGAGCAGCAGCACGATGATGAGCAGGCCGAAGTTGATCGTCTCGGGCGCCGCGATGAGCGAGAAATCGTGCTTCAGCGGGTCGATGAACGCGACCTTGCCGATGAGCAGCAGCAGGATCGCCATGAGGCCTCCCAGCGCTCCCACGATCACGCCCTCGATGACGAACGGCCAGCGGATGAACCAGTCCGTCGCGCCGACGAGCTTCATGACCTCGACCTCGCGACGGCGGGCGAAGAGCGACAGGCGCACGGTGTTGGAGATCAGGAGGATCGAGGCCAGGATGAGCAGGGCCGCGAGCAGCGCCATGCTGAGCTTCACGACGCGCGTGGCGGAGAGGATCTTCGTCGTCTCGTCGCGGCGGTTCTTGACCTCGTCGATCGCGGGGTCGACGACCGTGCGCTCGCCGCTGGGGGTCACGGGCGCCAGCGCGTCGCGGAGCTTGCCGACGTTCGCGGGCGTGTCCGGGCTCACGCGGAAGGTGTCGGGCAGCGGGTTGGAGCCCAGCAGCGCGTAGGCCTCCGGGTTCTGGCGCTTCTCCTTGGCGTAGGCCTCGGCCTTGGAGACGAAGGTCACGTTGCCGACGTGCGGCGTGTCCTGCGTCAGCGTGCGGCGCACGCGCTCGATCGCGGCGTCGGTGGCGTCGGTCTTGAGGAAGACGTCCACCAGGACCTTCCCGCGCACGTCGTTGGCGGCGCCGGTCGTCGCCTGGACCATCGGGATGAAGACGCCGAGCACGAGCATCGTGACGAGCACGGACGCCATCGCGGCGAACGACGGCACGGCGTTGCGCTTCAGGGAGCGCGTCGCCTCGCGGAGAAAGAAGCCGATGCGCATCGCTTAGTAGTTCGTGAAGCCGCCGCGCTGCTCGCCCGCGGGGCGCGGAGGATCGGGAGACGTGCGGCGCGGATCGGCGCGGTAGGCGCCGCCGAGCATGTCGGAGAACTCGTCGGTGGACTGCTCGCGCTGGGCGTAGAGCCCGCTGGCCTCGTCGCGGACGATGAGCCCGCCCTCGAGTTCGATGACCCGGCGGCGCATGCGATCGACCATGTGCGAGTCGTGCGTCGCGACGATGACCGTCGTGCCGGCGCGGTAGATCCGGTACAGCAGCTGCATGATCCCCAGCGAGGTGTGCGGATCGAGGTTGCCGGTGGGCTCGTCGGCCAGCAGCAGCGGCGGGTGGTTGACGAACGCGCGCGCGACCGACACGCGCTGCTGCTCGCCGCCGGAGAGCTGGTCGGGGAAGTTGTGCAGCTTCGTCGACAGGCCCGTCAGCCGCAGGACGTCGGGGACCTTCGCGCGGATCTCCTTGCGTCCGGCGCCCGTGGCCGACAGCGCGTAGGCGACGTTGTCGTAGACCGTCCGGTTGGGCAGGAGCTTGAAGTCCTGGAAGACGACGCCGATGTTGCGGCGGTAGTACGGAACCTTGTTGCGCTCCATCGCCCCGACGTCGCGGCCGGCGACGCGGATCGTGCCGGAGGTCGGCTCGCGCTCCTTGATGAGCAGGCGCATGATCGTCGACTTGCCCGAGCCGGTCGAGCCGACGATGAAGACGAACTCGCCCGCGCGGACGTTGAACGTCGCGCCGTCCAGGCCGATGTCGCCGGCCGGATAGTGCATGCAGACGTTGCGAAACTCGATGACGTTGCGCTTGTCGGGCGGGAGGTCCGCCGACCGCGCGGGAGGCTGGATCGGCTGGCCCTGGGCGCGGTGGCGCGCGGCCGGGAGGTGGCGTGTACGGATCTGTCGCTCGGCTGACACGGCTCAGAACCTAGCGTGCCCGCAGCGCCGCGGCGCCTGTCGCACGGCGTCTTGCATGCCTGCTGTTTCGGGCTGCATGGCCCTCGCAACAGCGCCGCGGGGCGATGGTTGCGGTCTCTCACAGGTGGTGGTCACGTCGACGCCCAGGGACGGCATCGATGAAGGGGACGAGTGGTTGGTGGTGCGGTCGGGCGCAGTCGCCGTCCCGGAACCCGCGGGTCATTGGGGCACCGCCCTCTCGGACATGGGTGCACCGTCCGGCTTTGCGGTCGTGAGGCGACCGTAATCCAGGACGGCGTCGAGATGGCCGCGTGTAGGGCGCTGGCTGACGATCCACGTCACCCCGCGGGACCGAGAGCGCATCCCGCCCACCGTTCCGCTCACGGACCAGCTGGGGGCGTTGGCCTCGAGCCCGATGAATCCGCTGCCTTCGGGCTGGCTCGAGCGGTCGCCGCGCTACGCGAAGCGGCGCAGGCCGGCCCAGGCGGCGCCGCCGAAGACGACGATGAGCCCGGCGAGGTGGGCGAGCGAGACGCCGAGGCTCGTCCCGCCGCTGTCGTTGATCGCGACGTCGATCGCGTCGAGCGCCGGCTTGAAGGGGAAGATCGCCGAGATGACGCGGATGACGTCGAAGAGCAGCGGCGACACGCCGCCGCTGGGCACGAGCGCGAGGAACGCGAGCGGGAGGGCGAGCATGAGCGCCAGCAGCGACGCGGCCCGGACCTCGCGGGCGAGGCTGCCGATCGCCACGCCGAGCGTCGCGAACGCCAGCGAGCTGCCGGCGAGCGCGACGATCCACAGCGCCAGGCGGCCGTAGTCCAGGGGGACGAAGGCGCTGATGCCGAGCAGCATCACGAACGTCACGGCGAACGCGCAGCAGGCGGCGAGCACGATCTTGCCGGCGAGCAGCAGCCAGCCGGGCACGAGGCCGCGAGCCAGGCGCGAGAACGTGTTCTCCTCGCGCTCGAGCGCCAGCAACCCCGAAGCCAGCAGCACGCAGACGAACATCAGCGAGACCGTGACCGCGAGCGCGACGGCGAACGTGTCCAGCGGCGTCCGGCGCCCGCTGAGGACCGTCTGGGTGACCTGGACGGGCCGCTCGACCGTCCGCAGGACGTCCTTGAAGCGGTCGACGTTCGCCACGCCGAGCGCGGCGAAGTGCTGGACGGGCTTGATGCGGCGCGTGAGCTTGGCGTCGCCCTTGGCCAGCTTGAGCGCGGAGATCAGCAGCTCGTTGGCCTTGTTGAGCCCGATGAGGTCGAACTCGGCGCCGACGATGTTGATCTTGCCGCCGTTGGCGATCGTGTTGATGTAGCCGCCGGCGACCTGCGTGATCTCGCGGGCGAGCGCGGCGTCGGCCTCGGCGAGCTTGGAGTTCACCGTCGAGCGGACGAAGGACTGCTTCAGCGCGTCGCCGTTGTAGATGACCTCGATGCTCGCGGAGTCGAAGCCGCCGTTGGACAGCTGCGTCGTGAAGTTCGGCGGGATGATCAGCGCGGCGAGCGCCTTGCCCGACTTGACCTGCGCGACCGCCTGCTCGCGGTTCTCGACGTCGATGCGCTTGACCGAGCCGAAGAGCTTGTTCGTGTACGTCTTGATGTCGATCGTCTTGTTGCCGAGCTTGATCGTCTGCTGGCTCGGCGGGATCTTGTTGAGAAATGCGAGGCTCGGCTTGTCGGGGCCGCTGGAGAGCGCGAAGCCGATCAGGAGCGCGATCGCGACCGGGTAGACGATCAGGAGCCCGACGAGCAGCTTGGAGCGGCGCAGGATCTGCAGGTCCTTGAGGAGCATCCAGCGCACTGGCTAATGCCCCTTCGAGCGCAGGAACCCGACGAAGGCCTGCTCGAGGTCCTCGCCGTCGTCGGCCCCGCCGGCGGCCTTCAGCTCGGATGCCGTGCCGCTGAAGAGCATCTCGCCATCGGCGAGGATGAGGATGCGATGCGCGTGGCGCTCGGCCTCGGCGATGTCGTGCGTCGCGAAGATCACGGCCGTACCGCGCTCGGTCAGGGCGGTGATGAAGCCCCAGAGCCGCTCGCGCTGGCGCGGATCCAGGGCGCCGGAGGGCTCGTCGAGCAGCAGCACCGGCGGGTCGGCCAGCAGCCCGACGGCGATGTTCACACGCTGGCGGTTGCCACCGGAGAGCTTGCCGAGCTCGTCGTCGGCACGGTCCTCGAGGCCGGTCTGCGCGAGCATGCGCGTGACGGTCGCCTCGATGTCGGCGACCTTCTCCAGGCGGCCGAACAGCCGCAGGTTCTGCGCGACGGTCAGCTTCCCGTAGACCGCCGTCTGCTGGGGCACCCAGCCGATCCGCGCCGTCGTCCCGGGCGGCTGCGCGACGCTCCCGGTCTCCGGCTGCAGGATCCCGGCGAGGATCGACAGCAGCGTCGTCTTGCCCGCGCCGTTGGGCCCGATGATCGCCAGCAGCTCGCCGCGCGCGACCTCGAAGCCGACGTCGCGAACGGCGTGGCGCTCGCCGAAATGCTTGTTGACGCCGGCGACGGTCAGTGCGGGCGCCGTCGCCGCTGCTGCGGTCACTACCTGACCGCCTCCGCGAGCGCGTCGAGCGAGACCAGCAGGGCGGAGTACGAGCCGCGGTTGGCCGGCACCTTGATCGTCTGCGTGCTGCCGACGTCCGACACGTCGAGGTTGCCGACGACCTTGATGCTCGTGAAGCCGCCGAGGATCTTGCGGTCCTTCGCCGACGGCTCGAGCAGCAGGTTGAACTTCGCACGCCGCAGGACGTGGTCCTTGGCGCCGGTGTAGACGTCGCCGCTCGCGGTCTTCACGGATCGCCCGAGCGCGGCCCGCGCCTGGCGGTCGACGGCGCGCGGGAGGCCCGTGATGTCGGTGATCTTCAGCGACGTCAGCCGCTTGGCGAGCGCGGCGAGGTCGAGGAAGACGGCCTTCGTGTCGAGCTCGGCCCTCCCGTGGATCGTGTCGATCCCCGCGACGCGCGCGTTGCCGACGATGCGCGGGTTCTTCGCCCAGCGCTGGGGCGCGATGTGAAAGGTGCCGAGGACCGCCGTGAGCGCGTTGCCGGTGTTCGCCAGCGGCTTGCGGAACGGGATCGCGATCGGGTCGGGCACCGGATACGCCGTCGAGCCCAGGCCGATGAAGGCCTTGTCGCCCTTGAAGTACACGTCGCCGCCGAGGATCCCGCCGCGCAGTCCGAGCGAGACGTCGAACATCGCCTCGGCCGGGTTGCCGCCGGACTGGGAGAACGGCCCGACGACGCTGACCTGGATCGGCTCGCGGTAGCGCGGCAGGCCCTTGACCGTGATGTCGACGATGCCGCTGATGTTGCCCGACGTCGCATGGTCGTTGGGGCCGAAGGTCTGCTCGATGAGCTTCTTGACCTCGGGGGAGTTGGGCTTGCCGATCGCGGCCTTGGTCGCCTTGTCGCCCGACGACGAGCCGCCCCCGCAGCCCGCGAGCGCGACGGCGAGGACCACTGGTACGACGCTGAGGACTGCCTTGATCCGCACGATTTCTCTCCCGTTTGCCTGGCGACCAGCGAGCGCGAGTCTACGACGCGGCTGGCCCCGCCGCGTCAGCCGGATCCCGGCTCAGCCGGGAAGCTCGAACATCCGCGCCAGCGCCAGTCCCACCCGCTCACGTACGACGAGCGCGCTGCGCTGGACGTGCGCGCGCATGAACGCCGCGGCGGCGTCGGCGTCGTGCGCCAGGATGCAGGTGAGGATCTCGAGGTGCTCGGCGATCGTGGCGCCGATGCGGTCGTCGGTCGTGAAGTCGTGGATGCGCAGGATCCGGATGCGGTCGTTGAGGTCGCCGAGCATCGCGTCGGCGACGTCGTTGCCGCCGGCGGCGGCGAGCTGGCGGTGGAAGCGCTCGTCGGCGTGGACGAAGTCCGGGCCGCGCGGGAGCGAGCGCGTGTCGGCCCAGGCGGCCTGCAGCGCGCGCCAGTCCTGCTCGATCGCCTCGATGCGGCCGCGGTCGCCGGTGGTCGCGGCGCGGCGGGCGACGAGCTCCTCGATCGCCACGCGCACCTCGTAGAGCTCGCGCATCGACTTGACGCTCGGCGCCGCGGGGCACATGCCGCCGGCCGGGTCGCGGACGATGTGGCCGTCGCCCTCGAGGCGGCGCAGCGCCTCGCGCACCGGCGTGCGGCTCGTCTCGAACTCCGCCGCGAGCTGCTGCTCGACGAGCCGGCGCCCGATCGGCAGGTCCCCGCGCAGCAGCCGCTCGCGCAGCTGCGCGTAGACGCGCTCGGCCTGGGAGACCGCCCGCACGCCGTTGCCGTTCTGCGTCCGGGGGCGAGCCATGCGGTCCAGTGTCGCCGATCAGCCGTCTAGCGCCGCCACGGCGGCGGTGAACGCCTGCAGGGGCGGGAGCGTCACGCCGCCGCCGATCTGCCCGACGCCGGGCTCACGGTGCGCGATGCCCGTGTGGATCGGCGGCACGACGCCCGCCCGCACGACCGCGCGCGCGTCGACGCCGAGGATCGCCGGACCGTCGGGGAGCGCGAGCGCCGGGTGCTCGCCGGCGGCGATCGTCCGAAACAGCGCCATCCGCTCGGGGATCGACGCCGGATCCAGGCCGACCGACGGGGCCGACAGCGGCGACGCGCCGATCGCCAGCGCGCCGAGGCCGTACACCTCGATGATCGCCGAGTCGCCGAGGTCGTTCTGCATCTCCTCGGGCGTGAAGCCGGGGTACAGCGCGGCCGGGTCCGGCGCGGCGGCGGGGCCGGTGAACCAGGCGTCGCCCGTGCCCGACAGGCGCACCCCGACCTCGACGCCGTTGCGCGCGACGGCGGTCACGAGCGACGAGCCCTCCACGCCCGACGCGCAGACGAGCGCGAGCTTCGAGAAGACCATCGCGACGTTGAGGAAGAACTGCCCGTTGCCACGGATGAACTCCTCGACGCCGGGCGCGAGCGGGGCGAGCGCGTCGGCGATGAGCGCCGTCCCGGCCTCGGTGCGGTGGTGGGTCTCGTCGCCGGCCAGCAGCGACAGCGCGTGCAGCTCGAGCAGGTCCAGCGGGCCGTGCTCGCCGAGCGCGCGGGCGAGCTCGGGGGCGAGCTCGTCGCGCATCCAGGCCAGGCGGGCGACGACCTCCTCGTCGTCGGCGCCGTAGCGCAGGACCTTCCCGGAGCCCTCGTTCAGCGGGCACCAGGCGGTGAGGCCCGTCGCGTCGTCACGCGCGACGAGCACCGGCATCGAGCCGGTGACGACGCCGGACATCGGCCCGACGCCCCCGCAGTCGTGGTTCGTGCGCAGGGGGATCTCACCGGCGTCGGCGAGCGCGAGGGCGGTCTGCGCGTCGTCGGCGAGGTCCTCCATCGTGAGCGCGACACCGAGCGCGGCGCGCATCGGGCCGCACATCGCCGACGACAGGATCGGCGGGCCGGCGTGGCAGGCGCCACCCGCGGCGAGGTGCGCCACGACCGACGAGGCCGGCACGACGTCGACGAGCTGCGGGCGGGCGGCGGCGAGCGCGGCGACCGCGCGATCGGCTGCATACAACGGTGTGCTCATAGTGCCCGCCACCGTAGTGCGGCGCAGCCCGGCACGGCATGGACCCGGTGGCGAAATGTCCCCGCGCCCTATGGGACCGATGGCCAATGCGAGGGCGGGCGACCGCGACATACGGTGCCATCGCAGACGCAGTGCTGTGGACCGCATTGCATACAACGCCGCCAGAAAGGCACCGATGAGCTCCGAGCCAGCCGCCATCCCGGCCGCGCCGTACCCCTTCTCGCTCGATCCCGCAGCCACCGCGCTCGTCATCATCGACATGCAGCGCGACTTCCTGCTGCCGGGCGGCTTCGGCGCCCTCCTCGGCAACGACGTCTCGATGCTCACGAAGGTCATCGAGCCGCTCGCCGCCGTCCTCGCGGCGGCGCGCGCGGCGGGGATGCTCGTCATCCACACGCGCGAGGGCCACCGCCCCGACCTGTCGGACTGCCCCCCGAGCAAGCTCGCGCGCGGGCAGCTCGACACGCCGATCGGCTCCGAGGGGCCCAACGGCCGCATCCTCGTCCGTGGCGAAAATGGCCACGGGATCATCGAGGAGCTCGCCCCGATCGAGGGCGAGATCGTCCTCGACAAGCCGGGCAAGGGCGCCTTCTACGCCACCGACCTCGAGCTGCTGCTGCACAACGCGCAGATCACGAGCCTCGTCGTGACCGGGGTCACGACGGAGGTCTGCGTCCACACGACCGTCCGCGAGGGCAACGACCGCGGCTTCGAGTGCCTCGTGCTCTCGGACTGCGTCGGCTCGTACTTCCCCGAGTTCCACGAGGTCGGCCTGAAGATGATCGCCGCGCAGGGCGGGATCTTCGGCTGGGTCGCCTCCTCGCAGGACCTGCTGGCTCACCTGCCCACCCCAGCCGCCGTCAACTGAAGAGGTCGCCCCCATGTCAAGCGCCGCCGTGCCCCTGCCGTCGAACACGCCTCCCCTGTGGACGCGCGGAGACCTCAACGCGTTCTTCGGACTGGGCATCAACATGCTCGTCAACGTCCTCGTCCTGGCCGGCCTGTCGGCGGGCGTCGTGCAGATCCCCGCCGACGACGTCTTCCGGACGATCCTTCCAGCACTCGGCATCGAGCTGCTGATCGGCAACTGCTTCTACTTCTACCTCGCGAAGAAGCTCGCCGAGAAGGAAGGCCGCAGCGACGTCACCGCGATGCCGTACGGCCCGAGCGTGCCGCACATGTTCATCGTGACGTTCGTCGTGATGCTGCCGACGTTCCTCGCGACGAAGGACCCCGTCAAGGCCTGGGAGGCCGGCCTCGCGTGGGCGTTCATCATCGGCGTGATCATCCTCATCGGCGCGTTCGTCGGGCCGACGATCCGCAAGTTCACGCCGCGCGCGGCGTTGCTGGGCACGCTCGCCGGCATCTCGATCACGTTCATCTCGATGCGCCCCGCGGCGCAGATGTGGGAGGCCGCCTGGATCGCGCTGCCGGTGCTCGCGCTCATCATCATCGGCTTCGTCGGCGGCGTGAAGCTGCCGGGCAACTTCCCGCTCGGCCTCGCCGCGCTCCTGCTCGGTAGTGCGATCGCGTGGGCCGGCGGCTTCATGGAGACCGCGGCGGTCAGCTCGGCCGCCCAAGACATCGCGATCGGCATCCCGTCGCTCAACGTCGACCTGCTCCTCCACGGCCTGGACGGCATCTCGCCGCTGCTGGCGACGGCCATCCCGCTGGGCATCTACAACTTCACCGAGGCGATGAGCAACGTCGAGTCGGCGGCCGCGGCCGGCGACAGCTACAGCCTGCGCAAGGTCCTGCTCGCCGATGGCACCGGCGCGATCGTCGGCTCCGCGCTCGGCTGCCCGTTCCCGCCGGCCGTGTACGTCGGCCAGCCCGGCTGGAAGGCGGCCGGCGGGCGGATCTCCTACTCGCTGGCGACCGGCATCGCGATCTTCCTGCTGTGCGTCATCGGCCTGTTCCCGCTGCTCGGCGCGATCCTGCCGGTCCCGGCGATCGTGCCGGTCCTGCTCTACATCGGCCTCGTCATCGGCGCGCAGGCCTTCCGCTCCGTGCCGCGAGCGCACTACGCGGCGGTCGTGCTGGCGATCGTGCCCAACGCGGCGGCGTGGGCCAGCGGCCTCATCGACAACGCGCTGTCGGCGGCCGGGACGAATGCCGCGAAGGTCGGCGACGACGCGCTCAACAACGCCGGCGTCATCTACACCGGGCTGCTGAAGCTCGGTGAGGGGGCCGTGCTCGCCGGCCTGCTGCTCGGCGCGATCGCGGCGTTCATGATCGACCGGCGGTTCCTCTGGGCGGCGGGCTACAGCGCCCTGGCGGGCGCGCTGTCGTGCGTCGGGCTGATCCACGGCGCGAAGGTGTCGCTGGACTTCGACTCCGTCCAGCTGAAGCTCGCGCTGGGGTACTTCTTCGTGTCGCTCGTCTGCCTGGCGTTCCACGCCCTGAAGGTGCCCGAGCGCGCAGTCGATCCCAACGACCCGGCCGACGTCGAGGAGGCGATGGAACGGATGGCCGCGCAGTCGGCGACGGCGGACCGGCCCGCGCCGGCACCCGTCCCGGCGTAGCGCGAGCCGTGAGCATCGAACGGCTGCTCGCGGGCTACCGCGACGGCACGCAGGACCCGGGCGAGGTCGTCGCGCGCGCCTACGAGCGCGCGCGATCGGCCTCCCAGCCGGCCTGGATCGAGCTCGTCGCGTGGAGCGCCGTCAAGGCGGCGCTCGCGCGGCTGCGCACGGCGCGGGCCGACCTCCCGCTCTACGGCGTCCCGTTCGCGATCAAGGACAACATCGACCTCGCGGGCACGCCGACGACGGCGGCCTGCCCGGCGTTCTCCTACGTCCCCGATCGCAGCGCCTTCGTCGTCGCGCGGCTCATGGCGGCCGGGGCGATCCCGATCGGCAAGACGAACATGGACCAGTTCGCGACCGGGCTCACGGGCACGCGCACCCCCCACGGCGCCTGCGCGAGCGTCGTCGACCCGCGCTACGTCGCGGGCGGCTCGAGCTCGGGATCGGCCGTCGTCGTCGCCGACGGCACCGTCCCGTTCGCGCTCGGGACCGACACCGCGGGCTCGGGGCGCGTGCCGGCGGCGATGAACGCCATCGTCGGCCTCAAGCCGTCGCTCGGGCACGTCAGCACGAGCGGGGTCGTGCCCGCCTGCCGCAGCCTGGACTGCGTCTCGATCCTGACGACCGGCGTCGCCGACGCCGCGCGCGTGCTCGCCGTCGCCGGCGGCCACGACCCCGGGGACCCGTACTCGCGCGTGCCCGCGGCGCCCGCGGCGGCGGAGCGCCTGCCGTGGGGCGCCGCGGGCGCGCGCCTCGCCGTCCCGCGCCCCGATCAGGTGACGTTCTTCGGCGACGCCGCGGCGGCGCGGGCCTGGGAGCGCGTTCGCGCGCGCGCGGTCGCGCTCGGCTGGACGCTCACGGAGATCGACTTCGCCCCCTTCGCCGAGGCCGCCAGGCTGCTCTACGACGGGCCTTGGGTCGCCGAGCGCTACGCCGCCGTCGGCGCGTTCATCGCCGCCCATGCGGACGCCGTCGACCCGACGGTGCGCGCGGTCATCATGGCCGGCCGCGACGTGGGCGCCGTCGCGGCGTTCCAGGGGGCCCAGCGGCTCGCCGAGCTGCGCGGCGCGACGCGCGCGGTCTGGGAGTCGGCCGACGCGCTGGCGCTCCCGACCGCGCCGACGCTCTTCACCGCCGCCCAGATCGCCGAGGAGCCGATCGCCCGCAATGCGCAGCTCGGCACCTACACGAACTTCGTCAACCTCCTCGACCTCTGCGCGGTCGCGGTTCCCGCGGGCGCGCGCGACGACGGCCTGCCGTTCGGCGTCTCGCTCATCGCCCCCGCGGGCGCCGAGCGGACGCTGCTGACGCTCGCCGGCCGCTGGCGCGACGAGCAGACGGGGCGCGCCGCCGAGCCCGCCGCCGACACGATCGCGCTGGCCGTCGTCGGCGCGCACCTCTCCGGCGAGCCGCTCAACGGCCAGCTCACCGCCCTCGGCGCGCGCCTGCTTGAGACCACGCGCACCGCCGCGACGTACCGGCTCTTCGAGCTGCCCGGAGCGGCGCCCGCCAAGCCGGGGCTCGTCGGTGGCGGGCCGCCGTCCGGCGACGGGATCGAGGTCGAGATCTGGGAGCTCGCACCCGAGTCCTTCGGGCGCCTCGTCGCCGGCGTCCCGCCGCCGCTGGCGATCGGCACGATCGAGCTCGCCGACGGGCGCCGCGTCAAGGGCTACATCTGCGAGGCCGACGGCGTTGCGGGCGCGCGCGAGATCACGGCCCACGGGGGCTGGCGCGCGTACCGCGCGGCCGCCGGTCTGGCCGACGCGGCGACCAGCGCAAGCCCCTGACCTGCTCGTATCATCTGCGCCGTGACGTCGCCGACGACGGACCGGGTGCGGTCGCCGCAACGCAGTCGCGTGCTCGGGCTCGCGCCGGGACTGGCGATCGTGGCGCTGTTCACCGGGATCGACGTCGGCGCGCGGCCGACGACGGTGGTCGTCGGGTTCATCCTCATCGCGCCGCTCGTCACGGCGCTGGCGGGCACGTGGCGCGATGTCGCGACCGTCGGCGCGGTCTGCGTCGTGATCGCCGCCCTGAGCGGCATCTGGCGCCACAACCTCGGCGAGGGCGCCCACTTCTACCGCATCTTCCTCGTGACCACGGCGAGCGTCCTCGCGTACCTCACGGCTCGCAGTCGCGGGCAGGTGACGCGCGACCGTGAGCGCTTCGCGATCCTGTCCGCCGTCGCGGAGATCGCCGACGGCACGCGCAGCCTGGCGGACACCGTCGCCGGCCTCAACGACATCGTCGTGCCCGCGATCGCCGACATCTGCATCGTCGATGCGATGAGCAAGGGCGAGTTGCAGCGCCTCGCCGTCCGCGTCGCAGGCGACGGCGGCGGCACCGCCGAGGCGTCGCTCGCCGCGCGGCCGCCGTCGACGCTCGACAAGATCGGGAACCCCGAGGAACCGCGGCTGCTGGCACGCATCGACGACGGCACCCTCGCGAAGATCGCCACCGACGACGCCGACCACCGGCGGCTGCGCGCGCTCGGCGTGACGTCCGCCGTCATCGTGCCGCTGCGCGCGCGCGGGCGCCGGCTCGGGTTGCTGACGCTCGTCACGAAGGCGAACCGGCGCAGCTACGACGCCGGGGACCTCGAGTTCGCCCGGGTGCTCGCCGGCCGCGCGGCGCTCGCGCTCGACAACGCCGGGCTGTACTCCGAGCTCGAGACGATCGAGGCCCAGCTCACCGCCGCCCTCTCGACGCTCGCCGAGGCCGTCACCGTGCAGCATGCCGAGGGTGCGCTGATCTACGCCAACGAGGCCGCGGCGCGCATGCTCGGATACGACTCGCCGCGGGAACTGCTCGCGACGCCCGTCGAGCAGGTCGTCGCGGCGTTCGAATCGACGCACGAGGACGGCTCGCCGATCCTGCTCGAGGATCTCCCGGGCCGGCGCGTGCTCGCGGGCGCGCAGCCCGAGCCACTCGTCGTCCGGACGATCAACCGGGCGACCGGCGAGGAGACCTGGCGCATGACTAAGGCCTCCGGCGTCTACGATCGCGACGGCGCGGTCAAGCTCGTCGTGAACGTCATCGAAGACATCACGACGGTCAAGCGGGCCGAGATCACGCAGCGCCTGCTCGTGCGCGCGGGCGACATGCTGACCGCCTCGCTGAACTACGAGTACACGCTGCAGCAGGTCGCCGAGCTCGCCGTCCCGCAGCTCGCCGACTGGTGCGCGGTGAGCATGCCCGACGGGCACGGCAACATCCGCGCGGTCGCGGTCGCCCACAGCGACCCCGAGAAGGTCGCGCTCGCGCGGCGGATCGGCGAGCGCTACCCGTCCCACGTCGACGACCCGTCGGGCGCCGCCGAGGTCATCCGCACGGGCGTGTCGCAGGTCGTCGACGAGGTCACCGACGAGCTGCTCGCCGCCGCCGCGCAGGACGAGGAGCACCTCGAGCTGCTGCGCGGCGTCGGGATGCGCGCCGGGCTCGTCGTCCCGCTGAGCGCGGCCGGCAAGCAGCTCGGGGCGCTCACGCTCGTCAGCTCCGAATCGCCGCGGCGCTTCACCGACGACGACGTCGCGCTCGCCGAGGAGATCGCGCGCCGCGCCGGGACGGCCGTCTCCAACGCCCGCCTCTACACCGAGCGCTCGCACATCGCCCACACGCTGCAGACCAGCCTGCTGCCCGGCCGCCTGCCGCGGATGCCGGGCTGGGAGATCGCGACGCTCTACCGGCCGGCCGGCGAGCAGAACTGGGTCGGCGGCGACTTCTATGACGCCTTCGCCGTGCGCGGCGGCTGGCTCGCGCTCGTCGGCGACGTCGCGGGCCGCGGCGCCGAGGCGGCGGCGCTCACGGGCCTGGCCCGCCATACGCTGCGCACCGCGGCCAAGCTCCTCGAGGACCCTCTGGACGCCGTCGGCACGCTCAACGCCGAGCTGCGCGACCGCGACGAGATGTCGCTGGTCTCGGTCGCGGTCGTACTCCTGCGCGAGCACGACGGCCGCGCGACCGCCGAGATCGTCTGCGCCGGGCACCCGCTCGCGCTGCTGGCGCGCGAGGGCCGCGTGGAGCCGGTCGGCAGCTTCTCGCCGATGCTCGGCGCCTACGACGTCGATGCGTGGCAGCGCACGACGGTGCGCCTGCAGCCGCGCGACGTCCTCGTGCTCTACACCGACGGCGTCTTCGACACGGTCGGCGCCGACGGGCGCTTCGGCGAGGACCGCCTGGCGCGCACCCTCGCTGCCGTCACGGACGCGCACGACGCCGTCTCCCGGATCGACGTGGCGCTGAGCGACTTCGAGGTCGGTCCGCAGGCCGACGACACGGCGGTGCTCGCCGTCGAGCGGCGCGCGTGACCGGCTCGTGCGACCGCATGACGTTTCTGCGGCGCGAGTGGCGCGCGGACGCGATCGCGGAGCGCTTCGAGGTCCGCGGCGGCCGCTACGCGCCGGCCAACGCGCGCGCCCTGCTCGTCGACCTGCTCGGCGGGCGCCTCGAGGAGCTCGAGCTCTTCGACGTCAGCGTGCTCGTGTCCGAGCTCGTGACGAACGCCGTCCGCCACGCCGGCGCCGACGAGCGCCAGACCGTCCTCGTGCACGTCGCCATCGCGCCGGGCATCGTGCGCGTCGAGGTCTGCGACCGCGGCCCGGGGTTCGCTCCGCCGCAGGCCCCTCGCGCGCGACCCGAGGGCGGCGGCAACGGCCTCGTGCTGCTCGCGCGGTTGAGCAGCGCCTGGGGCGTCGCGGCGTCCGGCGGGACGTGCGTCTGGTTCGAGCGCGCGCTCGCCTCGTAGCCAGGGAGAACGAGCGCGGCGCTCGCTACCGTTCAGCGATGCCCACGATCGCCTCCTCAACGCTCGCCAACGGCCTGCCCCTGCACCGCATCGCGCTCGGCGGAACGCGAGCGGTCACGATCCTCGTCGCCTTCGACGCCGGCGCGCGCACGGAGCGCCCGGAGGAGAACGGCATGGCGCACTTCCTCGAGCACCTCGTCTTCAAGGGCGGCGAGAAGTTCCCCCACTACCGCGACGTCAACGACACCGCCGAGCGCCTCGGCGGCGTGCTCAACGCCTTCACGTCGCACGACCTCGTGGCGTTTCACATCACCGTCCGCGCCGAGGTCGCGATGGACGCGATCGACCTGCTGACGGACTTCGCCGGCCGCCCCCACGTCGACGCCGAGGAGCTCGACCGCGAGCGCGGCGTCGTCATCCAGGAGATCCAGCGCTACAAGGACGAGCCGTCGTCGGTCGCCGAGAACCTCATCGATCGCGCCGCGTTCGGCGACCACCCGCTCGGGCGCCCGGTGCTCGGGCCGGAGGAGCATCTGCGAACGTTCACGCGCGACGCGATCATCGCCTTCCGCGACCGCCGCTGGGCCGGGGCGCGCGGCGGCGCGTTCATCGTCGGCAACCTCGACCACGTCGACGCCGACGGCGCGACGTCGGAGCTCTTCGAGCGCTTCCCGACGCTCGCCGTGCCCGATGCGTTCGAGCCCGCGCCGGCGTTCGCACCCGCCATCATGGTCGAGGAGCGCGACTCCAACCAGTCGCACCTGCGGATGTCCTACCGGCCGCGGATCGACGTCACGAGCCCATCCCAGCGCGCGGCGATGACGATCTACGCGACGCTCCTCGGCGGCTCGATGAGCTCACGGCTCTTCGACGAGATCCGCGAGCAGCGCGGCCTGGCGTACTCCGTCTACGGCGTCTCGCACGCGCACGCCGACGTCCCGCTGCTGCAGCTCGGCGCGGGCCTGGACTCGACGAAGTGCATCGAGGCCTACCGCCGGATGCGCGAGATCGTCGGCGAGCTGCGCGACGACGGGCCGACGCAGGCCGAGGTCGATCGCGCCCGCGCGTACGCCGCCGGCCGGCGCGTGCTCGCGTTCGAGAACACCAACGCCGTGGCGCGCTACGCCGCCGGCCAGTCGATCGTCTTCGGCGAGCCGATCGACCCCGACGGCGCGATCGCCGCGCTCGACGCGGTGACGATCGAGGAGGTCACCGAGGTCGCCCGCGACGTCGCCGACACGCTCGCGGTCGCGTGCGTCGGCCCCCACGCCCAGGGCGACTTCGACTGACGGCGGGCCGCACCGCGTTGCCGCGGTCGGGTCGCCTTGGTACGGTCGCGCCGATGCGACTGCGCATGCTCGCGGCGATCGGGGTGATCGCCGCTCTTCTCGTGGCCGCGGCGCCCGCCGGCGCGTTCATCCTCCAGGCGAAGCCCGGCCCGCTGTCGGCCACCAACGGGATCGTGCTCGGGCCGGACGGCAACTTCTGGGTCGCCGAGCAGTTCGCCGACAGCGTCCTGCGGATGCGGCCCGACGGCACGGTGCTCAACCACTATCCGCTCGGCCTCGGCGCCGCCCCGACGACCGTCGCGACCGGGCCCGGCGGCCGCGTGTGGGTCGCGGCCACGGGCGCCGACAAGCTCGTCTGGATCGACGCGACCGCGGCGACGCCTGCGACACACGACGTGTCGACGGCCGGCGCCTCGGCCTGCGGGCCCGTGGCGCTCGCGGCCGGCGGCGACGGGCGCATGTACTTCTCGCTCCCGTTCGACGGCGTCTGCGTCACGGGCAGCATGCTCGGCAGCGTCGCCGACGACGGCACCGGGGCGATCACGACCGTCCCCGGGCTCGGGCTCGTCCTCGATCTCGCCGTGTCCGGCGGCAAGCTCTTCGCCCCCGATTTCGATGGGTCCGTCGTACGCCGGCTCGCCCTGCCGGCCATGACCCCGGAGGCGGTCGTCAACGCCCCGCCCGGCTCACAGCCCCAGGGCGTCGCCGCCGACGGCGCGGGCAACATCTGGTTCACGGAGTTCGGCGGCGGCGCCGTCGGGCGCTTTGCGGCCGCCGCGCCGAACGCCACGGTCGCGACGACGATCACGCCGACCGGCGGGGCGCTCGCACAGCCCGCCGGCATCGTCGCCGGGTCCGACGGCGCGATGTACGTCGCCGGCTCCGGCAGCGGCAACGTCATCCGCATCTCGGCCGACGGCACGCGGTTCGCGTTCTTCCCGACGGGCGGGGCGAAGCCGTTTCGCATCGTCAACGGGGTCGACGGCGACCTGTGGTTCACCGATCAGCAGACGACGAACGTGCTGCGGCTCATCAGCGGCGCCCCCCGCACGACGCTCGCGGGCGCGGCGGCGGCGTCCGCGACCAGTGCCGCCGTCGTGGCGGGCGTGAACCCGCGCGGCAACGACACGGCGGTCTTCTTCGACTTCGGGACCACGGTGAACTACGGCAGCGCGACCACGGCGATCGGCGTGGCCGCGGGCCTGGACCCCGTCTCGGTCCCCAACGCGCTCACCGGGCTCGCCCCCGCGACGACGTACCACGTCCGCGCCCGCGCGACGAACGTCGACGGGACGACGGTGAGCCCGGACATGACGTTCACGACGCCCGCGGCGCCGCCGGGCTCGCCGGGCGGACCGGGCGCCGGCCTGCCCCTGCTCAGGGCGGCGATCTCCTTCGGCTACACGCGGACCGCGACGTCGCTGACGCTCCGGCGCGTCGGCCTCAAGAAGCTCGCCGGCGGCGAGACCGCGACGATCCGCTGCACCGGCAGCAGGCGATGCCCCTTCAAGGTCCGGATCTTCAAGCGACTGAAGAAGGGCTCGCGCGCCTTCGGCAAGGCGCTGCTGAAGAAGCGCAGGCTGCCGGTCGGCACGACGATCTCCGTGCGCGTCACGAAGGCGCGCTCGATCGGGTCGTCTGCCGTGCTGAAGGTCCGCAGGCGCACGGGTCCGCAGATCACCCGCGGGTGTCTGGTACCCGGAGTCGCGGCGCCGCTGAAGTGCACTTGAGTGACGACAGCGCCCTGAACCACCGCGAACTCGACCGCTACGTCAACCGCGTGAGCGGCCGCTGGCCGCTGGACCGCGCGCTGCTCGGCGGGGCGCGCGTCGCCGATCTGCACGGTGCCGGCGCGCAGCGCGAGCGCGGGCAGGAGTTCGTCGTCGTGCTCGTCTCGGAGGCCTTCGGCGGCGTCCCCTGGCTCGAGCGCGTCCATGTCGCGGGGAGCCTCTGGGACGCCCACGAGATGGGCGCCCGCGCGGACGTGCACTGCTACACGCCGCGCGAGCTCGAGCGCCGGGTGCAGCGGATGCGGATCGTCAGCGAGGCCGTCAGCGACGGCATCGACCTGCTCGCGTCTAGTTGAGGTTGCCGCAGAGGTTGAAGCCGTAGGCGATCGCGCGGGTGTTGGCCTGCGCCTGCGCGGCGCGGAACGCGTCGAGGGCGCTGCGAACGTCGTTGCCCGTGGTCTCGATCTCGCGCTTGTCCTTCGCGCTGACGGCGTCCTCGAAGCTCTTGGCGGACGCGCGCAGCCGACCGAGCAGGGCGTTCGTGCTGCCGACCGACGTGAGGTAGAGCTGCGCGCCGACGCGGTCGGCGTTGCGGGTCGGGAGCTTGAGCTTCTTCAGGCCGCCGGACAGGTCGCCGTAGAGGTCGGCGAGGACGTTGGCGGAGTCGACGATCTGCTTCGGGGTCTGCGGATTCGACGCGCCGGCGCTGTCGAAGCGCTCGCTCAGGCCGGAGCAGACCTCGTCCGCCTGGGCGATGTAGAGGTCCTTCGTCACGACCTTCGGCGCGTCGCTCCCACCGCCGCCGCCACAGCCGGCGAGCAGTGCGGCCGCGGTGAGCGCAGCCGCGATCGCCCGCCTCACGAGATCGCGACCATGCGCTCGATCGGCACCCGCGCGCGCTCGGCGACGTCGGCGGGCACCTTGACCTCGTGTACGAGGTCGCGCAGGGCGTCACGCAGCTTGGGCAGCGTGATCATCTTCATGTAGAGGCAGGCCGCGCGCTCGTTGGCGGCGATGAACTCCGTGTCCGGCGCCGCCACCCGCAGCGGGTGCAGCATCCCGATCTCCGTCGCGACGATCGCGGTGGAGCCGGGCTTCGCCTCGTTCGCGTACCGCAGCATGCCGCCGGTCGAGAGCATGTGCACGCCGGCGTCGTCGATGTCGCCGGCGCCGGCGTACTCCATGATCGAGGTCGAGCAGCCGCACTCCGGATGGATGAGGAAGTCGGCGCCCGGGTGCTCGGCGCGGACCTGCTCGATGTCGTGCGGGCGGATGCCGGCGTGGACGTGGCACTCGCCGTCCCAGACGTGCAGCGCGCGCCCGATCTTCCGCTCGACGTAGGCGCCGAGGAACATGTCCGGGCCGAAGAGGATCTCCGTGTCCGGCCCGTGCTCGCGCAGGATGTGCTCGACGACCGCGACGGCGTTGGCCGAGGTCACGCAGTAGTCCGTCAGCGCCTTGATCTCGGCCGTCGTGTTGACGTACATCACCGTGACCGCGCCGGGATGCTCGGCCTGCCAGGCGCGCAGCTGGTCGGGTGTGATCGCGTCGGCGAGCGAGCAGCCGGCGTCGAGGTCGGGGATGAGGACGGTCTTCTCGGGCGACAGGACGGAGGCCGTCTCGGCCATGAAATGCACGCCGCAGAAGGCGATGACCGAGGCGTCGGCGGCCGCCGCCTGGCGCGAGAGGCCGAGCGAGTCGCCGACGTAGTCGGCGACGTCCTGGATCTCGGGCAGCTGGTAGTTGTGGGCCAGGATGACCGCGTCGCGCTGCTTGGCGAGGGCGCGGACCTCGGCCTGCATGTCGCGGACGTCGTAGAGCTGTAGCAGCGTCATGGGGTCTTCTCGAGCGTGAGGGACAGGTCCAGGGCGGGCGCCGAATGCGTCAGCGCACCCACCGAGATCCAGTCTACGCCGGTCTCCGCGGTGCTCCGGAGGGTGTCGAGCGTGAGGCCCCCGCTCGCCTCGAGCTTCGCCTTCCCGCCGACCTGCGCGACGACCGCGCGCAGCTCGCCAGGGCTCATGTTGTCGAGCAGCAGCCGGTCGGCGCCGGCCTGCAGCGCCTCGTCGACCTCCGCCGCGGTGCGGCACTCGACCTCGAGCGCGAAGTCGGCGTGCGTCGCCCTGACGGCCTCGATCGCGGCGGTGATCCCGCCCGCGATCGCCGCGTGGTTCTCCTTGACGAGCACCATGTCGTAGAGCCCGGCGCGGTGGTTGGTCCCGCCGCCGGCGGCGACCGCCGCCTTCTCGAGCGCGCGCAGCCCCGGCGTCGTCTTGCGCGTGTCGAGGATCTCGGCGCCGGTGCCCTCGACGGCCCGCACGCAGCGCGCGGTGAGCGTCGCGATCCCGGACAGGTGCTGGAGGAAGTTCAGCGCGGTGCGCTCGCCGGCAAGCAGCGCGCGGGCGTCGCCCGTGATGCGCAGGACGGTCGCCGGCGGCTCGGTCCAGTCGCCCTCCGATCCCAGCCGCTCGAGCGTCACGTCGGGGTCGAGCGCCTGGAACGTCGCCTCCGCCGCCTCGAGGCCGTAGACGACGCCGGGCGCCTTCTGCGTGATCGTCGCGACGGCGCGCGTGCCGGCGGGGACCGTCGCCTGGCTCGTGACGTCGGCCTCGCCCACATCTTCGGCGAGGGCCTGCATGACGAGTTGCTCGAGCGTCTGTGCGTCAGGCGTCACGGACTGGGCAGGATACGGATCGGGCAACCGGCAAGATGCGCCCATGCCCGCCGCCCTCTCGACGTCCGCGCTCGACACGTGGCTCCCGGACCCGCAGATCCGCACGTGCCACCGCCGCACGTCGGCGGCGAGCCCCGACGCGCTCTGGGCCGCGGCCAACGCCGTGCGGCTGGACCAGACGCGCACGGTCGGGCGCATGGTGCGCTGGCGCATCCCGGGCGTGCCGTGGAGCCAGTCGTTCGCCGGGATGCTCGCCGAGGAACCGTTCACCGTCCTCGACAGCGGCGAGCACCACACCGTCTCGGGCCTCTGCGGGAAGATCTGGACGCTCGCCCGCGACTACCCGCACCTGGAGGGGCCCGACGACTTCTGCGCCTGGAACGCCCCGCGCACCGTCCGCGTGCTCTTCGCCCACTGGGTCGAGCGCGACGAGGACGGGCGCAGCGCGATCGTCAGCGAGGCCCGCATCGCCCCGACCGACCGGATCGCGCGGGCGCGGGTGCAGGCGCTGTGGATCGTCGTCGGCCCGTTCGAACGGCTCATCGGGGCCGAGCCGCTGGCGCTCGCCGTGGCGGGCGCCGAGCGGTCCGGGTGAGCCGCTGCGGTCTCAGGCGGCCGGCTGCTCGACGACGAGCAGGATGTTCGCGTCGGGGTCGCGGAACCAGAACATCGGCGGGACGGGCCCGCCCATGCGCATGACCTCGGGGTCGACGTCGACGCCGTCGGCCTGCATCTGCGCGTGGGCGGCGTCGACGTCGGCGGCCCGCAGGCTGATGCCGGTCTGGACGCCGACGGGGTCGCCCTCGCGCGGCTGGGCGAGCGCGATGCCGGTCGTGCCGGCGGGCGGGTAGACCTCGACCCAGCGGTACTCGCCGCCGAACGGGACGTCGGTGCGCTTCTCGAAGCCGAGCTGCTCGTAGAACGCGATCGACCGGTCCTGGTCCGTCGAGGGGATGATCACAAGCCCGATGGTGCTGATCTGGGTGGTGGTCGTCGACATCGCTGCGGTCCTCCTGCGTCGTGGTGGTGATGAGGCTCAGACCCGCGGCGGCGCGCAAACTCATCGGTCGACCGGGATTCGCGACTCTACGAGCTCCCGCGCTCCAGGCCCGCGAGCGCGCTCGCACCGCGAAACAGCGTGCGGCGCCCGCGCCGCACGACGATCCGGACCTCGGAGGCGAGGTATTGCGCGGCCGCGCCCTCGAGGTTGCGCCGCTGCGCGGCGAGCGGGATCGGCAGCGCGTGCGGCGGCGTGCCGTTGGAGCGCCCCTCGAGCTCGATCGTGTGGCGCGCCGTCCGCGCGCGCAGGCGCCAGGAACCCGGGCCCAGGTCGACGCGCATCGGGTGCAGCGGGCGCACGGCGCGGACGACCTCGTCGCCGACGCGGACGACGAGCGCCGTCGACAGGACCTGCGCGCGCCCGAGCCCGGCGCGGCCGCCGGCGAACGCGACGCAGACGTCGTCGCGGGCGAAGCCCTGCGCCTGGCCCCACCACCACGCCGGCGGGAAGCCGCCGCGGCCCCAGTTCTTCTCGGCGTAGACCGTCGCGCCGTCGAGGTCGATCTCGCGCCCGCCGATCCGGGCGCGCCCGCTCACGCGACCGCCGAGCAGGTGCGGGTGCCAGTACTGGCTCAGGCCGGGGATCGACTGGGCGGCGCCGATGCCGCCGAAGGCGCCGCGCGGCCAGCCCACCGGCTCGTCGAAGCGCACGTCGAGGCCGGCGTCCTCGCCGAGGTCGACGACGAGCGAGCACGGGCCGGCGCGCAGGTTCGTGTGCCCGTCCTCCCCGGCCCACACGCCGATGCCGTGGCGCTCGCCGGCCGCCTCGGCGACGGCGACGGAGCGCGCGAAGCCGCCCGGATGGCCCGCCAGCCCGACGGTCCCCCAGGTCCGGCCCCGCTCGTCGCGGTTGACGCCGGCCAGCACGACGAGCACGACGCCCGAGGGCACGTGCGTGATGCGCCAGAAGTAGCCCTCCATGGCGACGCCGTGATACCCGCGCGGATCCATGAAGGGGAGGTCGGCGCCGGTGCGGCGGTAGCTCGTCAGCATCCTCGCTTCCTATGCGCGCCCACGCGCCTCCCCGGATCAATCACGATGCGCACATGCACGCACCCGCCGACCGCCTCGCCGCGCTGTTCGCCGGCGGCGCGCGCCCGCGCTGCTACGTCGCCAGCCCGCTCGGCTTCTCCGAGGCCGGCCGCGAGTACTACGCGCAGCGCTACCTCCCCGCGCTCGCCGCCCACGTCGAGCCCGTCGACCCGTGGGCGCTCACCGCCGCGCACGAGTTCCCCGCCGCCCGCGCCGCGGGCCGCGAGTACGAGCTCGGGATCGAGGTCGGCGCCCGCAACGCGGAGGCGATCGGCGGCGCCGAGCTCCTGATCGCGCAGCTCGACGGCCAGGAGGTCGACGCCGGGACGGCGGCGGAGGTCGGCTACGCCGCGGCGCTCGGGCGGCCGTGCCTCGCCGTGCGCAGCGACATGCGCTCCAGCGGCGAGCCGGGCATGCACGTCAACCTCCAGCTCGAGGCCTTCATCGTGCTGTCGGGCGGCTTCGTCGCCGCCTCGCTCGCCGACCTCGTCGCGCGGCTGGCGGCGCTGCGCGGCGCCACGCAGCTCGGCTAGCGCGCCGCGCTGCGCAGGAGGTACGCGCGGGCGAAGCCGTCGAGGTCGCCCTCGAGCACGCGGCCGGCGTCGCCGACCTCGTGGTCGGTGCGGTGGTCCTTGACCATCGTGTACGGGTGCAGGACGTAGGAGCGGATCTGCGAGCCGAAGTTCACGTCCTGGACGTCGCCCTTCTCACGGGCCAGCTCCTCCATGCGCTCGCGCTCCTGGCGCTCGACGAGCTTGCCGCGCAGGACCTTCATCGCCGTCTCGCGGTTCTGCGTCTGCGAGCGCTCGTTCTGGCACTGCACGACGATGCCGCTCGGGCGGTGCGTGATGCGCACGGCGGAATCGGTCTTGTTGACGTGCTGGCCGCCGGCGCCGGACGCGCGGTAGGTGTCGACCTGCAGGTCGTCGCTGTCGATCTCTACCTCGCCGGCGTCCTCGATGACGGGCGCCACCTCGACGCCGGCGAACGACGTCTGGCGGCGGTTGGCGGAGTCGAACGGCGACAGCCGCACGAGCCGGTGGACGCCCTTCTCGGCACCGTAGAGGCCGTAGGCGTTGTCGCCGTCGACGCTGAACGTCGCCGACTTGATGCCGGCCTCCTCACCGGCCGTCGCCTCGAGCAGCTCGACCTTGAAGCCGCGCTTCTCGGCCCAGCGCATCTCCATCCGCAGGACCATCTCCGCCCAGTCCTGCGCGTCGGTGCCGCCGGCGCCGGCGTTGACGGTGACGAGCGCGTCGCCCGCGTCGTAGCGGCCGGAGAACAGGCGCTGCTCCTCGAGCGCGGCGAGGCGCCGCTCGACGGGCGCGAGCTGCTCCTCGAGCTCGGCGGCGATCTCGGCGTCGTCCTCGGCCATCTCGGCGAGGCTCGCGAGGTCCGCGACATCGTTCTCCAGCGCCTGGAACTCCTCCAGCCGGCGACCGGCGCGCGCGTGCTCGGAACTGACCTTCGCGGCCTGCCCCTGGTCGTCCCAGAACCCCGGGGCCGACATCCGATCCTCGAGTGTGACGAGCCTTTCGCTCAGCTTGGCCGGGTCAAAGATAGTCCGCGAGCAGGGACATCTGCGCGCGGATCGCCGCGAGGCGCTGCGGGGTGCTCTCGGGTGTCGGCGTGGCGGCCATGCCGTCCAGCATAGAGCGAGCCAGGCCGTATATCCGCCGACTGCGACGGCGGTCCGCGCGCGCGTGGGGCGCGGCCCGCCGATCTCAGCGGTGATGAGCGCCACGAAGAAGTCCAAGCGGCGCAAGGCCGTCAAGAAGACCTGTCGCAAGGTGCGCATCAAGCCGACCAAGCGCACGCGCAAGGTCTGCAAGGTCGTCAAGAAGAAGCCGAAGAAGAAGGTCGTCGCGAGGAAGCCCGTCGCGAAGCCTGTGGCGCCGATCGTCGCCGGCAACCCCGTGCCGGTCCCGTCGGCCGCCGCGCCGCCGGTCACGACGCCCGCGCAGCCCGGGCCCGCGCCCGTGCCGCCGCCCGAGCCGCCGCCCGCCTCCGGCGTCGCGATCTACGACGGCGCCTTCGGCGTCCGCGAGGCCCAGCGCCTGCTCTGGCGCGCCGGGTTCGGCCCGCGCCCGGGCGAGGCCGAGGCGCTCGCTGCCCGCGGCCTCGTCGGCGCCGTGCGCAGCCTCACCCGCCCGAGCGGCGCCGCGACGCTCATCGGCGCCGAGCCGGTGCTCGACGACGGCTCGCCGATCGCCCCGCTCGACGCCTGGGGCCACGACCACCTGTGGTGGCTGGACCGCATGGTGCGCTCCGACCAGCCGCTCGTCGAGCGCATGACGCTCATCTGGCACGACTGGTTTGCGACCTCCAACAGCGACGTCAACAGCGCGCAGCTCATGCGCGACCAGAACGAGCTGCTGCGGCGCAGCGCGCTGGGCTCGTTCGGCGATCTGCTGCGCGACGTCACGATCGACCCCGCGATGCTCGTCTGGCTGTCGGGCATCTCCAACGCGCGCTGGGCGCCGAACGAGAACTACGCCCGCGAGATGATGGAGCTCTTCACGCTCGGCGCCGACCGCGGGGCCTACACGGAGACCGACGTCCGCGACCTCGCGCGCGCGCTGACGGGCTGGACCGCCTCCTGGACGGACCCGATCGGCTGGAACGGCTTCCGCTTCGTCCCCAGCCGCGCCGACACGGGCGTCAAGACGCTGTGGGCCGGGACCGATCACGCCCGCAGCGGCGCGTTCGACTGGCGCGACGCCTGCACGCTGTGCCTCGACAACCCCTACCACCGCTCGTTCTTCGTCCTGAAGCTCTGGTCGTACTTCGTCCCGAGCCCGCCGGACCCCGGCACGCAGGCGGCGCTCGAGGCGCTCTACGTCGACAGCGGGCGCTCGATCGGGCAGGTCGTCGAGGCGATTCTCCTGCACCCCGACGTCTACCGCGGGGCGCCGCTCGTCAAGCCGCCGGTCGTCTACGCCGCGGGCCTGCTGCGCGCGACGGGCCAGACGATCGTCACCGACGCCTGGACGTGGCTCTCCGCGATGTCCGGGCAGCAGCTGTTCTACCCGCCCAACGTCTCGGGCTGGAACGACCGCGCCTGGCTCGACACGTCACGCCTCTACGGGCGCTGGTACACGGCCGACTACGCCGTGCGCGTCGGTGCCCGCGTGGGCGCCGACTACAGCGGCTCGACGGAGACCGGCGCGCAGGCGCTCGAGGCCGCGATCGCCTACACCGGCGGCCCGGCGCTGACGCCCGAGACGATCGCGACGCTGCGCGCCTTCGCCGAGCAGGCCGCGCCGGTCGGCATCGGCGCCGCCACATATCGCGCGCTGCGCCAGAACGCCCTGCGCCAGCTGATCGCCAGCTGCCCCGACCACCAGGTCTGCTGATGGCCGCCTGCGACGACTTCACCCGGTCCCACCTCCTGCGCGCCTCGATCGCGGCGGCCGGCGACGGCCTGCCCGCGACCGAGCCCGGGATGCCGCTGCCGGCGGGGACCGGGCTGACGCGACGCTCCGTGCTGCTGCGCGGGGCGGGATTGGCGCTCACCGTCTACGGCGCGGGGCGCGCGGTCGCGCCCCAGGCGTTCGAGGCCGCCGTGGCGGAGGCCGCCGGCGGGCAGAAGGTGCTCGTGTCGATCTTCATGGACGGTGGCGCCGACGCCCTGTCGCTCCTGGCGCCCACGGGCGACCCGCGCTACGCGGCGCTGCGCCCGCAGCTCGCGCTGGCACCGAGCGCGGGCTTCGCCTTCGAGGCCGACGCGCGGCTGCGCTGGCATCCGTCGGCGCAGGGGCTGAAGGAGCTGTGGGACGACCCGACCGTCGGCCTCGCGGTCGCGCCGGCGATCGGCTACGACGCGCCCAACCAGTCGCACTTCACGTCGCGCCACTTCTGGGAGGTCGGCGCGACCGACCCGGCGGGAACCACGGGCTGGCTCGGGCGCTACCTCGACCGCGTCGGATCGCAGGACGTACCGATCCAGGGCCTGAGCCTCGCCGACACGCTGTCGCCCACGCTTGCGACCAGCAGCGTCGCCGTCGCGGCGACGACGAACCTCGACGGCTACCGCTTCCAGGCCGACGGCGTGTGGGGGCCGATGCAGACGCGGATGCAGGGCACGTTCGCCGAGCTCGGCGGCCTCGCGGCGAGCGACCCGGTCACCGCGCAGGCGCGCCAGGTCCAGGCCAACGCGGCCGGCCTCGCGGCCGACCTCGCGTCGGTCGGCAGCGACGCACCGCCCGCGGGCGCCACCTACCCGGCCGCCGCCAGCAATTTCAAGACGCGCCTGCAGGGCCTCGCGCGGCTGCTGGCGACGGTCGACGGCGCGGGCAACGCCCTGCCGCTGCGCTGCGTGACGCTCAACGCCGCCGGCGGCTACGACACGCACTCCGCCCAGGCGGCCGCCCTGTCCGCCAACATCGCGGCTACGGCGGGCAACCTGCGCGCGTTCTGGCGCGACCTGCAGCTGCGCGGGGTCGCCGATCGTGTCGTCGTGACGCTCTGGAGCGAGTTCGGGCGCCGGCCGGCGGAGAACGGCTCGGCCGGGACCGACCACGGCGCGGCCGGGGCGGCGTTCGTCCTGGGGACGGGCGTGCGCCAGGGCCTCATCGGGGAGTTCCCGGGGCTCGCTGCGGGCTCCGGCCTCGACGGCGAGGGCAACCTGCGGGCGACAGCGGACTTCCGCGGCCTGTACTGCTCGCTGCTGGAGCAGTGGTTTCAGACCGACGCGGCGGGGATCATCGCGTCGGCGGGGTCGTTCGCGCGGCCGGTGCTGATCGGGTGAGGCTTCTCGTCGTCTCTGTGCTGGTCGTCGTTGTCGCGCTCGGCGTCGGTGGCGTCTGCGCCGGCGCGTCCGCGGCGGGCTCGGCGCGTACGGCATCGGTGAAGAAGAAGGGGTGTCCCGCGCAGCGCCGGCACGAGTCCAAGCGGGCGCGGGCGGCGCGGCGGGCGTGCGTGGCGCGGCGCAGGCGGGCGGCGCGCAAGGCCGCGGCAAAGCCTGCCGCGCCGGTGGTCGTGCCGGCGCCGGTGATCGTCCCGGCGCCCGCGGTCACCGCTGCGGTCGTGGTTCCCGCGGTGCCCGCGGCTGCGCCGGCCCAGAGCGCGCTCGGCGTCGACGCGTTCGATCTCGGCGGGGTGTTCGCCCTGCGGCTCACGCGCGTCTGGATCCCGGCGGGCACGCTGACGATCTACTACCGCAACCGCGACTCCAGCGAGCACAACCTCTGGATCGCGGGGCCGGGCGCCGCGGCGCCGGTGCAGGTCAGCGGCGCGGTCGGCGAGAACGGCACGGCGACGAAGAAGGTCGCGGTGGACGCGGGCACGTGGTCGCTGTACTGCTCGCTGCCCGGCCACGAGTCGATGCGCACGACGATCGCCGTCGCCTGAGGCGCCCGCCGCCCCCGGCGCGGGGCGGCAGAATGGGCGGGTGGATCCGCACGCCGTGCTCGGAATCGATCGCAGCGCCTCGATCGAGGAGGCGACGCGGGCCTACCGCGAGCTCGCCAAGCACTGGCATCCCGACCGCGCGGGTGCCCAGGGCGCGGCGCGGATGATCGAGCTCAACGTCGCGTTCGAGCTGCTGCGCTCGACGCAGCGGCCGGGGTCGCGCCTGACGGTCAGGCCGCCGGGGAAGGGCCCGGCGCTCGGCGGCTGGCTGCCCGACGCGATCCGCGACGCGCTCGGGCGCGAGCTGCTCGACGCGCTCGAGCGCGAGGAGGCCGTCACGCTCGTGACACCCGCCGCGACCTGGGCCAGCCCGAGCACGCTGCTCGCCGTCACCGACCGCCGGCTGCTCTGGCTGCTCGACGACGCCGTCGGCAACCGCGTGCGCTCGCTGCGCTTTCGCGACACGGCGGCGATCGAGCACAAGCCGATGTGGCCCCGCCGCTCCCGCGCGCGGCTGCGCGTGCAGCCGCGCTACGGCGGCCAGCGCTGGACCTTCACCGACCTGCGCCCCGCCACCGCCTCCGCGATCGCCGGCCACGTCCGCGAGGGCCTGCTGCCCCCGCGCTGAGGCCCGAGGGGGGGGCGAATTCCGGAGGCCTGGCGAGTAGGTGTTCATATGGAACATCTACTCGTCGCGCCTCCGGTCGACGCCGCGATCGCGCAACTGGCCGCGAAGCAGCACGGCGTCGTCAGCTTCGGCCAGCTCCGCTCCGCCGGCCTCAGTGTCGGTGCGATCAACGCCCGCGTCCGCGCGGGCCGGCTGCATCGGCTGCACCGCGGCGTCTTCGCCGTCGGTCACACGAATCTGTCGCACGACGGGCGTTGCATGGCGGCGCTCCTCTCACTTGGGTCCGGTACGGCCCTGAGCCACGTGACGGCCGCAGCGCGCTGGGCCGTCCGGCCGAGCGCATCCGCCTCCATCCACGTCACGGTGCCGACCGAGGGCGGGCGCCTCAAGCGACTGGGCATCGTCATCCACCGCTCGACGACGCTGCGCCCCGAGGACGTCGTCGACCTCGACGGCCTCCCGGTCACGTCGGTCGCCCGTACGCTCCTCGACCTCGCCGGCGGGCTTGCCGCGGGGCCGCTCGAGCGCGCGGTCGAGCGCTCGCTGCACCTGCGGCTCTTCGACCTCGCGGCCGTGCGGTCCGTCCTCGCCGCCAATCGGACGCGCCGGGGTGCCGCGACGCTCGCCCGCATCGTCGACACCATCCACGACGAGCCCGCGGTCACGCGCTCGAAGCTCGAGGGGCGGATGCGCGACCTCTGCGACGCGCACGGGATCCCGCGCCCCGAGGTCAACGTCCTCGTCGAGGGGCTCGAGGTCGACTTCTTCTGGCGCCCGCAGAAGCTCATCGTCGAGACCGACGGCCACGAGACGCACGGCACCCGCACGGCGTTCGAGCACGACCGCGCGCGCGACGCCCGCCTCACCGCCCGCGGTTACCGCGTCGTCCGCTCCACCCATCGCCAACTGCTCCACGACCCCGGCTTCGTCGCCGCGACGCTCGTCGCCCTCATCGATGCAGTTCACGAACCGCCGCCACGGCCCGAGTAGCCTCCAGCGCATGACCGCGAACGGAGAACGCATCCGCTGGTCCTTCGAGCGGCTCAACGAGCGCGACCTCGACGCGCTGCGCGGGTTCTGGGGCGCCGAGACGGTCGAGCGCTTCCCCAACGGCACCTGCCGCGGCACCGACGAGATCGCCGCGTACTTCGCCGAGGCGTTCGCCGCACTGCCCGACTGGCAGATGGAGGTCGTGACGATCGCCGAGCAGGGCGACGACGTGTTCGTCCACTGGAAGCTCACCGGCACGCACAGCGCCGGTGCGTTCCAGGGCATCGCGGCGACCGGCAGGCGCATCGCGCTCGACGGCATCGACCACTTCGTCTTCGACGAATCCGGCGCCGTCGTCTCGAACTTCGTTGTCTTCGACCAGATGCAGTTCGCGCGCGACATCGGGATGCTGCCGCCGGACGGTTCGCGCGCCGACCGCGCGCTGAAGTCGGCGTTCAACGCCCGCTCAAAGCTCGCCGCACGCCTGCGCCGCATCTAGCAGCGTCACGAGATGCCCTGGATCGTCGACGGCATGAACGTCATCGGCTCGCGCCCGGACGGCTGGTGGCGCGACCGTCACGCCGCGATGGTGCGCCTCGTCGACCTGCTCGAGCGCTGGGCCGCCGCCGAGGGTGAGGACGTGACCGTCGTGTTCGAGGGACCTCCGCGGCCGCCGATCCGCTCGTCGCTCATCGACGTCGCCCACGCGCCCAAGCGCGGTGCGAACGCCGCCGACGACGAGATCGTCCGCCGCATCGACGCGAGCGCCGACCCGAGCGCGCTGCGCGTCGTCACGTCCGACCGCCTGCTCGCGGACCTGGCGCGCGCCCGCGGCGCCGCCGTCCACCCCGCGGAGGCGTTCCGCAACGAGATCGATCCGCGCTAGCCCTGAATCCACCGATGATCGTGGATGAATCCCTGTTGCCGGCGCGGTCCGGGGTCGATCGGCGGCGCAACCGCAGGGTGGACCCTTCGACAGCCGCCGATCGGCGCTGGGCCGTGATCGGCGACGGGGATTCGCCGCGAGGATCGGTGAATTCAGGCTACGCCGCGCGCACGAGCGCCAGCACCGCGTCGAGCTCGGACGGCGGGTCGGCGGCGGACCACGCGAGCACGACGGGCGGCATCCGCAGCTCCGGCTCGACCGGGACGCAGGCGACGATCGCGCCGACCTGCCCGGCCCAGTCGCGCAGCGCCGCCGGCCCAACCGCGACGGCGCCGTATTGCGCCACCGGCTCCAGCAGCTCGTCGGGGTCGGCGCCGCGGGCGCTGCCGACCTCGTCGAAGACGAAGCCGGCCGCGCCGAACAGCGCGCCGAGGTGGTCGAACAGCGCAGGGTCGGCGGCCCGCGGCGGCAGGGCCAGCAGCTCCCGCGCGGCCTCGGCGGGCGTCAGCGGCGCCCCGCCCGCCAGCCGGTGGGTCAGCGCGACGAAGGCCCGCAGCGGCTCGCCGGCGAACAGCGGCTCGCGCTCCAGCCGATCGAGGCCGCCGGCGTCGTGGACCACCGCGAAGGCGCACTCGCCCGCCAGTACGCGCCGCAGCGCCTCGGCGCCCGCGACCGGCACGACCTGCGCGCCCAGCGCGCCGGCCAGGGCCTGCACGCGCGCGAACGACACGTCCGGCGTGACCGCGACCTCCAACGCGCTCAGCCGAAGACGTCGATCCAGGTGAGCACGCGCCCGCCCGCGCCGAGCGCCACCGGCACCGCGCGCGTCCGGCGGCGCGGCGTCGTGTGCGACATGAGCGCCGCGCGCACGACCTCCTCGATCGTGCCGAGCTCCGACCGCGCGGGGCGCTCGGGCACGCGCAGCACGATGCCCGTCGAGACGAGGTGCACGGAGGTGTCGAACATCGACTCCTTCGACGGCTTGCGCAGCTCGACCCCGAACCCGCGATCGCGCAGCCCGCGCGCGACGCTGGCGGCGAGCTGCTCGTCTCCTCCGGTGCTGTTGTCGACGACGAGGTCCATCCCAACAGGATGCTCCCCCGCAGGCGCAGATGCCAACCCCGACGCCGACACGCGGCTATACGGACATGAGCTGCTGCATCCGCTCGCGCTCGAACGTCTCGGTCGGGCCCGAGGCGACGATCCGCCCGACGTCCATGACCGCGTAGGTGTCCGCCAGGCGCATCGCGAAGTCGACGTACTGTTCGACGAGCAGGATCGACATGCCGTCCTGCTTGAGTTCGGCGATCGCGTCCTCGATCTCGAGGATGATCGACGGCTGGATGCCCTCCGTCGGCTCGTCGAGCAGCAGCAGCCGCGGGCGCGTCACGAGCGCCCGGGCGATCGCGAGCTGCTGCGCCTCGCCGCCGCTGAGAAAGCCCGCCGGCCGGTCGAGGATCCTGCGCAGGCGCGGGAAGCGCGCGAGCGCCTGCTCGATGACCTCGGGGCCGGACTGCGCCGACGCCTCCGACACGACGCGCAGGTTCTCGAACACCGTCAGGTACGGGAACGCCTCGCGGCCCTGCGGGACGTAGGCGATCCCCTCCTTCACGCGGTCGTACGGCGCGCGCCTGGTGATCTCCTTCCAGCTCAGCGAGATCGTCCCGGCCTTCGCCGGCTGCAGCCCCACGATCGTCTGCAGCAGCGTGCTCTTGCCGACGCCGTTGCGTCCCATGAGGCAGCACAGCCCGCCCTCGGGCACGTCGAGCGAGACGCCGAAGATGACCTGCGTCGGGCCGTAGGCGACCTCGAGGTCCTTGACGCTGAGGATCGGCGGGCGGTCGACGGTCGCACCCGGCCGGCTCGGCGCCGGATCGGCCGCGGCCGCGGCGCTCACGCAAGCACCTCGGCGGCGCCGCGGGCGTCGCGCGGGCGCCCGAGGTAGACCTCGCGCACCGTCTCGTTGCGCTGCACCTCGGTGACCGTGCCCTCGGTGAGGATCCTGCCCTCGTGCATGACGGTGACCTTGTGGGCGAAGCGGCGCACGAAGTCCATGTCGTGCTCGACGACGAGCACCGTCGTGCCCGCCTGCGCGATCTTCGTGATGAGCTCGCCGGTGTGCAGGCGCTCCTTCTGCGTCATGCCGGCGACCGGCTCGTCGAGCAGCAGCAGCCGCGGCTTCTGGACGAGCACCATCGCGACCTCGAGCCACTGCTTCTGCCCGTGCGAGAGCGAGCCGGCGGGGTCCTCGGCCTGCGCCGTGAGGTTCACCTGCTCCATCGCGTCGGCGACCTCGTCCGACATCCCCCGGCGCCGGCGCAGCAGCGACCGGAACGGCAGCCGGAACGACGCCGCGATGTCGACGTTCTCCAGCACCGTGAGCTCGTCGAACACCGACGGCTTCTGGAACGTCCGGCCGATGCCGGCGCGCACGATCGCGTGCTCCCTGCGGCCGATGAGCTGCTCGCCGGCGAACAGGATCGAGCCGCTCGTCGGGCGCACGAGGTTCGTGACCGAGTCGATGAGCGTCGTCTTGCCGGCCCCGTTGGGGCCGATGACGAAACGCACCTCCTGCTCCTCCAGCGTGAGGTCGAGGCCGTCGACGGCGTGGAAGGCGTCGAACGCGACGACGAGGTCGCGGATCTGAAGCAGCGCGGTCATGCGATCTCCTTGACCTTCTTCGGGGCGCCGGCGGCCACGGCGGGCGGCGCGATCCGCGGCCCGCGCAGCAGCGGCACGCGCGAGGCGAGACGGCGCAGGTCCGAGACGGCGCCGCCGATGCCCTTCGGCAGGAACAGGATCACGACGACGAACAGCAGCCCCTGGAGGTAGAGCCAGCCCGACGGGAACTGCTCGGAGATGCTCGTCTTCGCCCAGTTGACCATGACGGCGCCGGCCGCTGCCCAGGCGAGCGCGGTGCGGCCACCCAGCGCGACCCAGATGACCATCTCGATCGACGGGACGATCCCCAGCAGCGCGGGCGAGATGATGCCGACGACGGGGACGAACAGCGCCCCCGCCAGGCCCGCGAGCCCCGCCGCCAGGACATAGGCCACGAGCTTGACGCGCGTCGGGTCGTAGCCGAGGAAGCGCACGCGGTCCTCGTCGTCGCGGACGGCGATCAGCACCCGCCCGTAGCGCCCGAGGACGAGCGCCCGCGTCGCGAGGAACGCGAGCAGCAGGACGATCGCCACGATGAAGTAGAGGATCCGCTCGTCGCCGGAGTTCGACAGCGTCAGACCGAAGAACGTCTGGAAGTTCGTCAGCCCGTTCGTCCCGCCGGTGAGCGAGAGGTTGCCGACGATGACGATCACGAACGCGCCCGCGAGCGCCTGGCTGAGGATCGCGAAGTACGCGCCGCGGATGCGCTGGCGGAAGACCGCCGCGCCGAGCAGGGCGGCGATCGCCATCGGCAGCAGGATCGCCATCGGGACGGCGAACCACGCCGACGTGAACGGCTGCCACAGCGCCGGCAGCGACTCGTACCTGCCGCTGTAGGTGAGGATGTCGGGGAGGTTGCCGGGACCGGCGTCGACGATCTTCATGTGCATGCCCATGCAGTAGCCGCCGAGGCCGAAGAAGAGCCCCTGGCCGAGCACGAGCATGCCGCCCTGGCCCCAGGCCAGCCCGATCCCGAGCGCGATGATCGCGAAGCACAGGAACTTCGCCAGCAGCGACAGGCGGAAGTCCGACAGGATCGCGGGTGCGAGCAGCAGCAGCGCCGCGGCGACGAGCGCGAAGCGGACGGCGAACGCCGACGGCTTCGGCCCGCCCGCCGGCATGAGCCTGGCGAGGGTGCTCATGTCAGGCCCCGGCGCGCCTGGACGACCATCCCCTGCGGGCGCCACTGCAGGAACAGCACGATGAGCAGGAAGACGCCGGCCTTGGCGATGCTCGTGCTCGTGTTGTACTCGATGAACGAGTTCGCCATCCCGAGCGCGAGCGCCGCGAGGATCGCGCCCCGCAACTGGCCGAGGCCGCCGACGATGACGACGAGGAAGGCGTCGATGATGTACCCGAGGCCGAGGGTCGGGCCGACGGGCCCGAGCAGCGTGATGCCGACGCCCGCGAGGCCCGCAAGCCCCGATCCGATGAAGAACGTCGTGCGGTCCACGCGCGTCGTGCGCACGCCGCTGACGGCGGCGAGCGGGCGGTTCTGCATGACCGCGCGCATGCGGCGGCCGGCCGGCGTGCGCTGCATGTAGATCGCGATCGCGATCACGACGAGGACGACGAGCACGACGATGAAGATGCGCGGGTAGGAGAGCGAGACGCCGGCGACCGTCACGCCGCCGTCGAGGAACGCCGGCGAGTCGACGTTGACGTTCTGCGCGCCGAAGAGGTCGCGGGCGGCCTGCTGGAGCATGAGGCCGACGCCCCAGGTCACCAGCAGCGTGTCCAGCGGCCGGCCGTAGAGCCGGCGGATGACGAGGAACTCGAGGATGAGGCCCATCGTCCCGGCGACGACGAACGCCGCAGGCAGCGCGAGGCCGAAGGCGACGGTGATGGCGCCGGTGCCGAGCGCCGTCTGCAGGACGTACGTCGTGTACGCGCCGGCCATGATGAACTCGCCATGCGCCATGTTGATGACGTTCATCTGGCCGAACGTGAACGTCAGCCCGAGCGCGATGAGCAGGAGGATCGAGGCGATGCTCAGCCCGACGAAGATCTCGTTTCCGATGACTTCCATGTGTGATGCGCTGCCTTCTCGACCCCGGGGTGCGGGGGCGGCGCCGTGCCGCCCCCGCTCGTCCCGGGTCCTAGAGGCCCTTGGCCCAGTCGTAGGTCTTCAGGAACGGATCGGGCTCGATCGGCTTGCCCGAGCCGCCCACCTCGTCGATCAGCCCGTTCGGCTGCAACTGGCCGATGCGCGCGGTCTTGGAGATGTGCTGGTTGGTGGCGTTGACCGTCACGAGGCCCTCGGGGGCGTCGAACGTCAGGCCCTTTGATGCGAGCTTGACCTTCTCGGGGTCCGTCGAGCCCGCCTTCTCGGCCGCGAGCGCCCACAGGTGGACGCCGACGTAGCCGGCCTCGATCGGGTCGTCGGTGACGCGGTCGGCGCCGTACTTCGCCTTGTAGGCCTTGACGAACGCGGCGTTCTTGGCGCCCGGCGTGGTCTGGTAGTAGTTCCACGCGACGTACTGGCCGACGATGTTCTTGATCCCGACGCCGCGGACCTCGTCCTCCGCCGTCGAGACGGAGATCACCGGCAGCTTCTCGGCGTCCAGCCCGCTGTCGTGGAACTGCTTCCAGAACGCGACGTTCGAGTCGCCGTTGATCGTCTGGAACACGGCGTCGGGCTTGGCCTGCTTGATCTTGTTGACCGTCGTCGCGTAGTCGGTGTTGCCCAGCGGCGAGTACTCCTCACCGACGATCGTCATGCCGTTGGCCTTCGCCCAGGCCTTGATCTCCTTGTTCGCCGTGCGCGGGAACACGTAGTCCGAGCCCACGAGGAAGAGCGTCTTGACCTTCAGCTTGTCCTTGAGGTACTCGAGGCCGGGAACGATCTGCTGGTTCGTCGTGGCGCCGGTGTAGAAGATGTACGGTGACGCCTCGAGGCCCTCGTACTGGACGGGGTAGTAGAGCAGCGCCTTGTTGCGCTCGAAGACCGGCAGCATCGCCTTGCGGCTCGCCGAGGTCCAGCCGCCGAACGTCGCGGCGACCTTGTCGGTCGAGATGAGCTTCTGCGCCTTCTCCGCGAACGTCGGCCAGTCCGAGGCGCCGTCCTCGATGACGGGCTTCAGCTGCTTGCCGAGAACGCCGCCGGCCTTGTTGATCTCATCGATCGCCAGCAGCTCGGAGTCGCGGACCGACACCTCGGAGATCGCCATCGTCCCACTGAGCGAGTGCAGGATGCCCACGGGGATCGTGCTCCCGGAGCTGCTGCTGCCACCACCGGACGAGCTCTTGTCGGTCGAGCTGCTGCCGCAGCCGACGGCGAAGACCGCCGTCGCCGCAACCGTGATGCCAAGGGCCCAGCGCCCAGCACGGCGTTGCCCACGAATGGGACGGTTCATCGAAACCCCCTACGGGTCGGGTCACGCACCCGCGGGTCGGGCATGTGAATTCGACGATCAACCTATTTCGGGGGCACCCGCCCTCGATATGGACCGCGCGGCGCAGAATCGGCCGCGGGCTTCGACCAGTTGGCGGGTCGCTGCGGGCAGCCGGCTATGCGCCGTGGCAGCGCTTGAACTTCTTGCCCGACCCGCACCAGCAGGGATCGTTGCGGCCGACCTGCTGCTCGTCGTCGAGGACGCGCTGCTGGACCGGCGGCAGCGCCTCGTAGTCCTCCGCGGCGTACCCGTCGTCGCCCTCCGCGGCCGTCGCCAGGGCGCTCGGGGCGGCCTGCGATCCACCGGAGTAGGAGACGCGGCCGGGCGCCGTCGAGGTGCCGCTGGGCTCGTAGCGTCGCTCGGGCTCCTGCTCCTCCTCGCCGACCTCGACCTCGAGGTTGAAGATCATCCGCGTGAAGTCCGCCCAGATCGACGCCATGAGATCGGTGAAGAGGTCGAACGCCTCGTTCTTGTAGGCGACGATCGGCTCGATCTGGGCGAAGCCGCGCAGGTGGATGCCCTCGCGCAGGTAGTCCATGTCGTACAGATGCTCGCGCCAGCGTGAGTCGATGAACTGCAGCAGCACGAAGCGCTCGATCGCGCGCATGAGCTCCTCGCCGAGCTCGGCCTCGCGCTGGTCGTAGATCGTGACCGCCTCCTGCTGCAGCAGCGTCACGAGGGCCTCGCGGTCGGTCTGCTCGGAGGCGAGGTCCTCGGCGGTCACGGCGACCGGGAAGATGTCCTCCAGCGCGGTGAAGAGGCCGTCGAGATCCCAGTCCTCGATGAAGTCCGTCGGGGTGTACTCGCCGACGATCCGCGCGATGACGGCCGAGATCTCCTCGCGGACCGTCTCGCCCATGTCCTTGCCCTCGAGCACCTCGTTGCGGTAGCGGTAGACGACGCGCCGCTGCTCGTTCATGACGTCGTCGTACTCCAGCACGCGCTTGCGCTGCAGGAAGTTCTGCTCCTCGACCTTCTTCTGCGCCTTCTCGATCTGCTTGGAGAGCATCCCGGCCTCGATCGGCTCCTCGTTGCCCTCCTCGTCGACCGTGCCCAGGCGATCGAGGATCTTGTAGATCCGGTCGCCCGCGAAGAGGCGCACGAGATCGTCCTCGGCGGAGAGGAAGAAGCGCGACTCGCCGGGGTCGCCCTGGCGGCCGGCGCGGCCGCGCAGCTGGTTGTCGATCCGGCGCGACTCGTGGCGCTCGGTGCCGACGATGTACAGCCCGCCGGCGTCGAGCACCTTCTGCTTGTCGGCCTCGATGCGCTGCTCGATCGACGGCAGGACGTCTGCGAAGCGCTCGTCGTAATCGGGGTCGCCGGGCGTGAGGCCGAGCTTGGCGAGCTCGAGCTGGGTGAGGTGCTCGGGGTTGCCGCCGAGCTTGATGTCGACGCCGCGGCCGGCCATGTTCGTCGCGATCGTGACGGCGCCGGGCTGGCCCGCCTCGGCGACGATCTCGGCCTCCCGCTCGGCGTACTCGGGCTTGGCGTTGAGGACCGTGTGCTTGATGCCGGCCTTCGTCAGCTCGCGGCCGAGCAGCTCGGAGACCTCGACGGAGACCGTGCCGACGAGGACCGGCTGGCCGGTCTTGTGGCGCTCGACGATCTCGCGCGTGACGGCGCTCCACTTGCCGTCCTTCGTCTTGTAGACCTGATCGTTGCGGTCCTGGCGGATCATCGCCTGGTTCGTCGGGATCTGCACGACGGACAGCTTGTAGATCTTCATGAACTCTGTGGCCTCGGTGAGCGCCGTGCCGGTCATGCCGCCGAGCTTCTTGTAGAGGCGGAAGTAGTTCTGCAGCGTGATCGTCGCGAGGGTCTGGCTCTCCTCCTGGACGCGCACGCCCTCCTTCGCCTCGATCGCCTGGTGCAGGCCCTCCGACCAGCGGCGGCCCTCGAGGATGCGTCCCGTGAACTCGTCGATGATCATGACCTGGTCCTCGACGACGGCGTAGTCGACGTCGCGCTTGTAGAGCGACTCGGCCTTCAGCGCCTGCTGGAGGTGGTTGACGAGCGGCCCGTTCTCGGCGCGGTAGAGGTGCGAGATGCCGAGGAACTTCTCCGCCTTCGCGACACCCTGCTCGGTGACCGAGACGGTCTTGTGCTTCTCCTCGAACTCGTAGTCGAAGTCGGCCACGAAGTCCTTCTTCATCCGCGGGTCCATCCCCTCGGGCTTCTTGCCGGCGACCATCTTGCGCGCGAGGCGGGCGAACTGCCCGTACATGTCGGCCGCCGCCTCGGGCTGGCCGGAGATGATCAGCGGCGTGCGCGCCTCGTCGATGAGGATGTTGTCGACCTCGTCGACGATCGCGAACTCGTGGCCGCGCTGGACCTTCTCCTCGAGCGCCGTCGCCATGTTGTCGCGCAGGTAGTCGAAGCCGAACTCGGAGTTCGTCCCGTACGTCACGTCGGCGGCGTAGGCGACCTGCTTGTCCTCGTAGGACTGCATGTTCTGCAGGACGCCGACCTGCATGCCGAGCCCGTGGTAGATCGGGCTCATCCAGTCGGCGTCGCGGCGGGCGAGGTAGTCGTTGACCGTCACGACGTGCAGGCCGTGACCGGGCAGCGAGTTCAGGACGACGGCGAGCGTCGCCGTCAGCGTCTTGCCCTCGCCGGTGCGCATCTCGGCGATCGCGCCGGAGTGCAGGACCATCCCGCCGATGAGCTGCACGTCGAAGTGGCGCATGCCCATCTCGCGCTTGGACGTCTCGCGGACGATCGCGAAGGTCTCGGGCAGCAGGTCGTCGAGCTTCGCGCCGTCGCGCGCCTTCGCGCGCAGGACGTCCATGCGCGCCCGCAGCTCGTCGGAGGACTCGAGCTCGAGCTCGGGTTCGAAGTCGTTGATGCGCGCGACGCGCTTCTCGAACTGCTTGAACTGCTTGGCTTCGCCCATACGGAGGGCGCGGTCGAGGATCGCCATACGGCGCAGGGTACCAACGCGGCGGGCCGCGCCCGCCGCGTTCGGCAACCGTTCCAGCGCAGGCTCAGACGGCCGGCTGCTGCGTGCTGGAGGCGCGCGCCTCGCGCCGGGCGCGGCGCTTCTCGCGGTGGCGCTTGACCTGGGGGGCGAGCTCGTCGGAGCAGAGCCTGATGGCGTGCGGCATCTCGCGGCTCGCGCACTCGGCGCGCAGGGTGATCCCCTTGAGGTAGAGCGTCACCTCGGCGACCTGGTTCTCCGCGATGGCGGGATTGCGCTCCTCGCGCAGCTCGACCTCCATCTGGGCCAGGTCCGAGACCTGGGCTGCGACCTTGCGGAACTTGCGCTCCACGAGCTCTCGCAGCTCGTCGTTTACGGGGACATTGCGGCCCTTGACCTCGATCTGCATGTCGGGGTCCTCTCTGTGGAGAACGACGTACGTATACAGAGGGTACGCCCGGTATCGGTGCTGTCAACAGGACACTCGTCCAGCATTTGCTCACAATGTGCGTGCCCAGGTGACAGCGGCGACGCGCTGCGCCCCCGCCTCCCGCAGCGCCGCGGCGCACGCCTCGAGCGTCGCGCCGGTCGTGTGGACGTCGTCGACGAGCACGACGGCGCGGGGCGCGGCGCGGACCGCCGCGACGCGCAGGCGCCCGGCGGCGCGGCGCACGTCGCGCGAGGCGCCGAGCTGGCGCACGGCGCCGCCGCCGCGGCGCAGCACGGGCAGCAGCGGCAGGCCGGTCCGGCGCGCGAGCGCAAGCGCGAGGAGGCCGGCCGGGTCGTAGCCGCGCGCGCGCCGGCGGCCCGGGTGCGCCGGCACGGCGACGATCGCGCCGGCGAGCAGCGCCGGCGGCGCGCCGCCCGCGATCTGCGCCGCCATGACGCCGGCGAGCGGGCGGGCGCCGGCGAACTTCAGCGCGTGCAGGGCGTCGCGGGCGCTGCCGGCGTAGGCGACGGCCGACCAGGCGGCGTCGAAGGGCGCGTCGCGCGCCGGGCAGCGCGGGCCGCACGGCAGCGGCAGCGCACAGCGCTCGCAACGCGCCGCCGGCAGCCATGGCAGCGCGCGCCGGCAGGCGCCGCAGAGGACGTCGGCGGCGTGGCGGCCGGGGGCGCCGCAGGCCGCGCAGCGCGGCGGGACGACGAGGGCGACGAGCTCGGGGAGCATCGCCACCCAGCCTGCCGCGCGAGGTGTTGCAGCGGACACGCCGACTGCGACAATCGCGCGCATCCTGCCGCTGGCCGCCTCCCCCGACGCCGCCTGGTCGTTTCAGCCGGGCGTGCTCGTGCTCGTCGCCGCGCTGACGTTCCTCTACGTGCGCCGCTGGCGCGAGGTCCGCGCGAGCCCCGCCCGCCTGACGAGCTTCCTCGGCGCGATGGCGCTCGTGCTGCTCGCGCTGTGCTCGCCGATCGACCGGCTCGCCGAGCAGCTGTTCTTCGTGCACATGGTCCAGCACCTGCTGTTGCTGGACCTCGTCCCGATCCTCGTCATGCTGAGCCTCACGCGCGTCCTCCTGCGGCCGCTGACGCGGCGGCTCATTCGCCTCGAACGGGCGGCGGGCCCGCTGGCGCACCCGGTCTTCGCGATCGTCGCGTACGTCTCGGTCATGGCCTTCTGGCATGTGCCGGCGCTGTACGACGCGGCGCTGGAGCATTCCGTCCTGCACGTCCTCGAGCACGTGACGTTCGGCCTCGCCGGCGGGCTGTACTGGTGGTTTCTGCTGTCGCCGATCCGCTCGCGCCGGCGCCTGGGCGGGATGGGCCCGGTCGTCTACATGCTCGCGACGAAGGCGCTCGTCGGCCTGCTCGGCATCCTGCTCGCCTTCGCCCCCGACGCCCTCTATGACTTCTACGACCGCCAGCCCGGTTACTGGGGCCTCTCCCCCGGCACCGACCAGGCCGTCGGCGGGCTCGTCATGGCGCTCGAGCAGTCGATCGTCATGGGCATCGCGCTCGTGTTCCTCTTCGTCCGCGCGCTCGGCGAGAGCGAGCGCGAGGAGCAGCGCGCCGAGCGCTACGAGACGTAGCGGCGCCCGCTCAGATCCCCGTGAGGAAGTCCAGCCCGACCCTGTTGAGCAGCTTCTGCGCCTCGATGTTCAGCTGCGTGAGCTCGCCGGTGAGGATCAGGACGCCCATGACGACGAGGATCGCGCCGCCGAAGGCCATGATGACGGCGTAGTGGCGCTTGACCGCGGCGAAGACCGTCGTCATGCGGTTGAAGGCGACGGCGGTCAGCAAAAACGGGATCGCGAGGCCGGCCGAGTACCACGCGAGCAGGTAGGCGCCGCGGCCGGTCGTCTCCGACAGCGCGGCGGCGCTGAGGATCGCGCCGAGCGTCGGCCCGATGCACGGCGTCCAGGCGATCGCGAACGCGGCGCCCGCGAGCACCGGCCCGCCGCGGCCGGCGCGCGCCATGAGGCCCTCGACGTGCCACTCGCGGTTCAGCCGCGGGACGAACGGGGTCGCGAGGAAGAACAGGCCGAGCGCGATGATGATGATCCCCGAGAAGGTCTCGAGCGTGTCGATGTGGTCGTTGAGCGTCGAGCCGAGCTTCGTCGCCCCGAGCCCGAGCAGGATGAAGATCGCCGAGAAGCTCGCGACGAACAGCAGGCTCGGCGCGAGGACCTTCCAGAGCGGTGCGTCCTCGAGGTCCTTCGGCCGCACGCCGGAGACGGCCGAGAGGTAGCCGGGCACGAGCGGCAGCACGCACGGGCTGAGGAACGACACGACACCGGCGGCGAGGGCGGCGAGGACGCCGACGCCCGACGAGGGGTCGTCGACGGCGGCGAGGATCGCGGAGATCACGACGCGTCGAGCGCGTAGCGGCGGATGTCGGCCTCGAGCGCCGCGGCGCTCGGGTAGCCGCCGAGCTTCATGTGGACCGTGTGACCGTCGGCGGCGATGAAGACCGTCATCGGCGCGCCGCGCCCGCCGCCGAGCGAGCGGGTCGCCTCGCCGTCCGGGTCGAAGATGCTCGTGAAGCCCGGCGGGCTCTCGGCGATGAACTGCTCAGCCGCGCCGCGCGTGTCGAGCGCGTCGAGGCCGAGGAACGCGACGCGGCCGGCGTGGCGGGCGACGGCGCTTGCGAAGTACGGGAACTCCGCACGGCAGGGGCCACACCAGGAGGCCCACTGGTTCACGACGACGGGATGGCCGTCGAGCTTCGCCAGGCGCCTCTTGAGCGCGTCCGTCCCCTCGCCGACGATGCGGTTGGCGTCGGCGGCGTTCGCGCGCAGCGCGGCGGGCGCGCCGGCCGGCAGCTTGGGCAGCGGCGCCGCGGCCTTCACGGAGGACGGCGCGACGTCGCCCCCGGGGCTGCCTTCGTCGCCCGCCCCGCCGCAGGCGCCGAGCAGCGCCGCGGCGCAGGCGCAGGTGGCGATGAGCAGAAGCGGGCGGCGCATGACAACCGCAGGATGCCCCATCGCGGCGACGGGCGCGGCGGGTGGCTAGTCGCCCAGCACGGCGCCGTCGGTGATCCGGCGCGGGCCGTCGTCGCCCTGCTCGACGGTCACCGCGCCGCGGACGACGACGCCCGCACCGAACGTCACGTCGCCGCGGACCGTCAGGCGCTCGCAGCCGACGAGCGACGGGGCGCCGGCGGGGAAGCGGGCCTCGAAGTCGCGCAGGAGCTTGAAGTGCGCGCTGTCGAGCTCGACGAGCGGCGCACCCCCGCCGTCGCGCTCGGGCGCGACGGCGATGCGCCCGTCGGCGTGCAGGACGTAGGCGTCCGAGCGCAGCGCGAGGAGGTCGTTCGTCGTCTTCACCGGCGCGAAGCGCGTGCGCGGGACGCGGATCGCGCGGGCGCCGTCGAAGACGTCGATCGCCGCGCCCATCGCCGTCTCGAGCTGGATGACCGGGGTCGAGTTGGCGTCGCCGGGGTCGACGGTCTTGCGGTTGACGATCATCGGCAGCCCGAGCACGCCGCCGCGCTCGTCGAGCGTCGCCGCGAGCGCGCGCAGGTCGATCCAGAGCGTGTTCGTGTTGAAGAAGCGGTGGCGGTCGATGTCCTGGAAGGCGCCGAGGTCCTCGTCGGGCGTCTGGGCGACCTCGCGCAGGACGAGCCCGCCGCCCGCGCGCTGTGCGAGGTGGCCGCCCTTGCGATCGGCCGGCGTGCGATCGGCGACCTCCATGAGGAACGCGATCTCCTCGCGCGCGAGCCAGGCGAGGATCCGCGGCTCCATGACCGCGCCGAGGTTGTCGACGTTAGCGACGAAGGCGTAGTCGTAGCCCGCATCGAGCAGCGCCCGCAGCATCCCGGAGCTCTGCAGCGACGCGTAGAGATCGCCGTGGCCCGGCGGCGCCCATTCCATCGCGGGGTCGGCGGGCCAGCTCACGGGCTCGAGCGTCCCGGCGTCGAGCTTGGGCGCCTTGCTCTGGACGAAGTCCGCGGCCACGCCCGCGACGCGCAGGTCGCCGTACGGGGCCAGCGCCGCGAGCGAGGCGTCGCGGGTCGCGAAGCTGTTCATGAGCACGAGTGGCAGCTGCGACCCGGTCCGCGCACGGAGGTCGAGGATCTGGCGGACGGTGATGTCGAGGAACGTCAGCCCGTCCTTGACCTCCAGCAGCGACTTCGGCGCGGTCATCCCCATGCTCGTCCCGAGGCCGCCGTTGAGCTTGATGACGACCGTCCGGTCCAGCGCCGCCCGCGCGCCCGCGTCGTCCTCGGGCAGCTCGTCGGCGTCGGGCAGCGTCGCGACGGGCTCGATCTCGGCCTCGGCGAGCACGCCGGTCTCGCCCGCGCGCAGGCGCTCGAGCTGCTGGGCGAAGGTGTCGATCGCGACGTCGGCGACGCCGGCTGCACGCATCTTTTCCGTGCTCGCGCTCACGGCGGCGGATGGTAGTCGGCGGCCGAAATCCTAGACCTGGGACCAGACCACCCGCGGCCGTGCGCGCCATACGCTCCTCCCGTGGCCGGGGGATCCTTCATGACCCGTCGCCGGCGCCTCGCCCATGCCTTCGCAGCGCTGCTCGGCGGCGCCCTGATCGCCGCGGGCGCGCTCCCCGCCCCACCCGCCTCCGCGGCGGCGCGCATCATCGCGGGCAACGCCGTCCAGGCCGGCGGCTGGCCGTCGATCGCCCGCGTCGAGGCGCGCTACAGCGTCAACGGCGCGAACTTCCTCTCCAACTGCGGCGGCACGGTCATCGCGCCCCACTGGATCGTCACGGCGGCGCACTGCACCTACGGCGGCGCGGATCCGCTGCCCGCCGCGGCGATGACCGTCGCGACGGGGCGCCCGGACCTCACGCAGACGAGCCAGGGCCAGACGATCACCGTCGACGACATCGTCCGGCACCCGGACTACGCGAGCAACGCGCTGCGGATGGACGTCGCGCTCCTGCACCTCTCGGTCGCGACGACGGCCCCGCCGCTGGAGGTCGCCACGCCGGACGCGACGTACGTCTCGCCGCTCGACGTACCGAACACCGCCGGCTGGGGCTGGACGCAGGCGGGGACGCCGGGCAGCGGCTCGACGACGCTCAACGAGGCGTTCATGGCGCTGCGCACGAACGCCGACTGCACCGCGGCACTGATGCGGTTCGGCCAGTTCGAGCCGTCGAACATGCTCTGCGCCGGGGTCTCCGGCGTCGCGACGACGACGTGCCACGGCGACAGCGGCGGCCCGCTCATCGTGTACGCCGGCGACGGCAGCGCCCGCCGGCCGGTGCTCTGGGGCATCACGAGCTGGGGCGCGCCGCGCTGCGACGACGGGGTCACGGCCTTCGCGCGCGTCACGGCGTTCGCGTCGTTCCTCGCACCCGCGGTCGCCGAGCCGCCGCTGCCGCCCGCAGCCGAGCCGGCGCCGGTGCAGGCGGCGGCGGTGCCCGTGCCGCCGGCGCCGTTCGCGGCCGCGTCGGTGCCGCAGCGGGCGACCGGCAGCTCGGTCGCCCGCGACACGCGCGCGCCGCGGCTCGGCGCGCTGCGCGTCCCGGCGTCGGTGACGGTCCGTGACGGCCGGCCGGTCCGCGCGATCACCGTGCGGCTGTACGCCAGCGAGCCCGCGGCGCTGCGCGTCACGCTGCAGCGCGGATCCGGCGCAGCGCGCCGCGTGCTGCACGGCGTGTACCGGACCCGCGTCGGCGCCGGCGAGGGCCGCATCACGCTGCCGCGCGCGCTGTGGCGGCTGCGCGCCGGCTCCTACCGCCTGCGGATCGCGGCCACGGACGCCGCCGGCAACGCCGGCGCCGTCGTCGCCTCGCTGCACGCCCGCCGCGCCCGCTGAACCCTGCTGAGCACTAGCTGCCCCAGCTCGTGAGGTACGCCCGCTGGGCGTCCGTGAGCTCGTCGATCCGCACGCCGAGCGAGGCGAGCTTCAGGCGCGCGACCTCGCGGTCGATCTGGGGCGGGACCGGCAGCACGCGCGGCTCGAGCGTCGCCCCCTCGCGGGCGAGGTGCTCGACGCACAGCGCCTGGCCGGCGAACGACATGTCCATGACCGCCGCCGGGTGGCCCTCGGCCGCCGCGAGGTTCACGACGCGGCCCTGGGCGAGGAGGTTCAGCCGGCGCTCGCCGACCTCGAACTGCTCGACGAGCGGCAGCACCTGGCGCCGGCGGGTCGCGAGCGCGGCGAGCTGGTCGACGGCGATCTCGACGTCGAAGTGCCCGGCGTTGGCGAGCATCGTCCCGTCCTTCATGCGCTCGAAGTGCTCGCACGCGAGGATGTCGCGCCCGCCGGTGACGGTGATGAAGACGTCGCCGCGCTCGGCGGCGTCGAGCGCCGGCATGACCTCGCAGCCGTCCATCCGCGCCTCGAGCGCGCGCATCGGGTCGACCTCGCAGACGATCACCGATGCGCCCATGCCCTGCGCCCGCAGCGCGACGCCCTTGCCGGTCCAGCCGTAGCCGAGGACGACGACCGTGCGGCCGGCGAGCAGCATGTTCGTCGCGCGCAGGATGCCGTCGAGCGTCGACTGGCCGGTGCCGTAGCGGTCGTTGAACGTCCGCTCGGCGAGCGACTCGTTGACCGCCAGCACGGGGCAGCGCAGGCGCCCCTCGTCCTCGAGCGCGCGCAGGCGCACGAGCCCGGTCGTCGTCTCCTCGGTGCCGCCGAGCAGGTCGGCGCGCCACGACGCGTCGCCGGCGTGCAGCGCGCTGAGCAGGTCGGCGCCGTCGTCGAGCGTGACGTGCGGCGCGCGCGCCGCGAGGGCGATGACGTGCCCCGCGTAGGCCTCGGCGTCCTCACCGCGGGCGGCGTACACGCCGACGTCGTGGTTGGCGGCGAGCGCCGCCGCGACGTCGTCCTGCGTCGTCAGCGGGTTGGAGGCGCACAGCTGCGCCTCCGCGCCCCCGGCCGTCAGGGCCCGCAGGAGGTTCGCGGTCTCCGAGGTGACGTGCAGGCACGCCGCGACACGCAGGCCCTCCAGCGGGCGCTCGCGCGCGAAGCGCTCGCGGACCGACGCCAGGACGGGCATCTGCCCGTCCGCCCACGCGATGCGGACCTGCCCGGCCTCGGCCAAGGACAGGTCCGCCACCGCCATCTAGTAGCGGTACTCGTGCGACTTGTAGGGGCCCTCGACCGGGCGCCCGATGTACTCGGCCTGCTCGGGCGTGAGGACCGTGAGCTTCGCGCCGACAGCCGCGAGGTGCAGGCGGGCGACCTTCTCGTCGAGCTCCTTGGAGAGCACGTAGACCTGCTTGTCGTAGGCCGTCGTTGTTCGTGTACAGCTCGATCTGCGCGAGCGTCTGGTTCGTGAACGAGTTGGACATCACGAACGACGGGTGGCCGGTCGCGTTGCCGAGGTTCAGCAGGCGCCCCTCGGACAGCAGGATGATCGCGTGACCGTCCGCGAAGACCCATTTGTCGACCTGCGGCTTGATGTTCACGCGCTCGATGCCGGGGGTCTTCTCCAGGCCCGCGACGTCGATCTCGTTGTCGAAGTGGCCGATGTTGCCGACGATCGCGTGGTGCTTCATCTTCGCCATGTGGGCGGCGGTGATGATGTCCTTGTTGCCCGTCGTCGTGACGAACACGTCGGCGGTGGCGACGACGTCGTCGAGCGTCTTGACGTCGTAGCCCTCCATCGCGGCCTGCAGCGCGCAGATCGGGTCGATCTCGGTGACGATGACGCGGCAGCCCTGGGCGCGCAGCGAGGCGGCCGAGCCCTTGCCGACGTCGCCGTAGCCGCAGACGACGCCGACCTTGCCGGCGAGCATGACGTCGGTCGCGCGGAAGATGCCGTCGACGAGCGAGTGGCGGCAGCCGTAGAGGTTGTCGAACTTCGACTTCGTCACCGAGTCGTTGACGTTGATCGCCGGGAACAGGAGCGTCCCCTCCTTGGCCATCTGGTAGAGGCGCCCGACGCCCGTCGTCGTCTCCTCGGACACGCCGATGATCTGAGCGGCCATCTTCGTGAAGCGCTGGCCGTCCTCGGCGAGCGACTTGTTCAGCAGCGTGAGGAAGTGGACGAACTCCTCGGACTCGCCGGTCGAGGGGTCCGGCGCCGCGCCGGCGGCCTCGTACTCGACGCCCTTGTGGACGAGCATCGTGGCGTCGCCGCCGTCGTCGAGGATGAGGTTCGGGCCGTCGCCGTCCGGCCACACGCAGCGCCTGCTCGGTGCACCACCAGTACTCGGCGAGCGTCTCGCCCTTCCAGGCGAAGATCGGCACGCCCTTGGGGTCGTCGACGGTGCCGTCGGGGCCGACGACCGCCGCGGCCGCGGCGTGGTCCTGCGTCGAGAAGATGTTGCAGCTGCACCAGCGGACCTCGGCGCCGAGCGCCGTGAGCGTCTCGATCAGCACGGCCGTCTGGATCGTCATGTGCAGCGAGCCGGTGATCTTCGCGCCCTTCAGCGGCTGCGCGTCGGCGTACTCCGCGCGGGTCTGCATGAGGCCGGGCATCTCGTGCTCGGCAAGCACGATCTCCTTGCGGCCGTAGTCGGCCAGTCCGAGATCGGCGACCTTGAAGTCCTGGGCGGTCTCGACGGCGGTGGGGGGATTCATGTGCGGGTGTTCTCCTTGCTCAGGCGTGGGCTGCGGCCAGTGCCAGCAGCTTGGTGTGCTTGTCCTGCTCCCAGCGCAGCCACTCGGCCGGCGGGACGTCGTCGGGGCGGCGCGGCTCGGCCTCGAACCACGCGTCAACGGCGGCCGCGAGGTCGTCGTCGCGACGCAGTCGCATCGCGAAGCCGATCTCGCGGAGGTCGATCTCGAAGCTGGTGACGAGCTCGCGCAGCGTCCGCAGCCGCTGCAGCTCGGCGGCGCCGTAGAGCCGGTAGCCGGCGACCGAGCGCTGCGGCTCGATGAGCCCCGCGTCCTCGATGTAGCGCAGCATGCGCGGCGACCAGTCCGTGGTCTGCGCAGCCTCCTGGATCGTCAGGGCATCCATCTCGCGACGAACCTTACCACGGGTGTGTCAAGGTTTGGGGACGGGCGTCGAATCGTGGAGGTCCGCCGTCAGCCTTCCTGTGCCAGGCGCTCCTTCAGCGCCTCGATGACGCCCACCGGCGTCGGGTCGGTGCCGCGCAGCACCGCGACGTAGAGCGAGACGAGGTCGCCGAGGAGGACGAGCGAGAAGATGCGCTCGACGGCCGTGCGCCCGCGCGACTGGACGACGTACGTCCCGGTCGCCCTGTCGCCGATGAGCTCGCGCGTGAGCTCGATGCGCTGCTTGACGCGCAGCGGCGTGTCGCTGTCGTCGAGGAAGACCGCCGCGAAGCGCCCGAGCGCGGACGCGCCCTCCCAGCCGACGATCTCGTTGTGGTCCATCTCGGGGAGCTCGTGCCAGAAGGCCGGGACCTTCGCGTTCTCGTTGAGCTGCGCCTTCCAGCGGTAGGCGACCGGCTGCGTCACGCCGGCGCCGACGATCACCGCGACGCTGTCGCGCAGGGCGCGGGCGAGCGTCTTGGGCTCGGAGTCCTCGGGACCGGCCGCGCCCCACTCGTCGACGAGGTGCTCGAGGTGGTCGGCGGCGACGTCGATCTCCGAGCCGACGCGCGGCCCGGCGCCGCAGAGGCCGGCGACCTCGAGTGCCGCAACCGTCATGTACGCGACGGCGGCGCGCGGCTGAAAGCCGCCCGCGACGGGGATGACCGGCACGCCCTCCGAGCGCGCGAGCTCGGCGAGGCGGCCGCCGCTCGTCACCGCCACGCGGGTCGCGCCGAGCGCGCCCGCGGCCTCGTAACAGGCGAGCGTCTCCTCGGTGTTGCCCGAGTAGGACGCGCACAGGACCGTCGTGTCGGGCGTCGTCCAGGACGGCAGGCCGTAGGTGCGCGCCGCGAGGATCGGGCGCGACGCGTGGTCGCCGAGGATCGCGCGCGCGAGCACTCCGCCGACCCCGGAGCCGCCCATGCCGGCGACGATCAGGCCGCCCGGCGACTCCCACGGCGCAAGCTGCGCGGACTGGACCTTCCACAGCGCGTCGCGCAGGTGCTCGGGCAGGCCGACGATGTCGGCGTGCAGGTCGGACTGGTCGACGGCGGCGATCGCCTCGGGGTCCAGCCGCGATTGCGTCGTCTCAGAAGGCGAGGCCGCCATCGGGTACCTCCATGCCGGGGAACAGGCGCGCGCCATGCGCGAGGACGTTGTCGGCGCCGATCCTGACGCCTTCGCCGACGATCGCGCCACCGAGGACCTGCGTGCGATCGCCGATCACGGCTCCGGGACCGACGATGCAGTCGCGCAGGATGCAGCCGGCGCCGATCGACGCGCCCGCGAGGACGACGCTGCGCTCGACGGTCGAGCCCTCCCCCACGCGGACGTCGTCGGCGAGCACCGCGAGGCTCCCGACGTGCGCGTGGCGGGCGATCGCCACGCGCGCCCCGACGATCGACGGCGGGATCGCGCGCCCATCGACGGTCGCGGTCGGGTGGATCGCGAGGAAGTTCTCGCCGAGCACCTCTGACACGCCCGTGCGAACGTTGCCCTCGAGGATGTCGAAGGTCGCCTGCAGGTAGCGCTCGGGCGTGCCGACGTCGAGCCAGTAGGCGTCGTCGTCGACGAAGCCGTAGAGCCCGTTGTCGACGAGCGCGGGCCAGATCTCGCGCTCGATCGAGACGTTGCGATCCGGCGCGATGCGGTCGAGGACCGAGCGCTCCAGGACGTAGGCGCCGGCGGAGATGAGGTTCGTGTCGAGGACCGCGTCGGGCGAGGGCTTCTCGAGGAACTCGTCGACCGCGCCGTCCTCGCGCAGGCGCACCAGGCCATAGCTCGACGGGTCCGGGACGGGGACGAGCGCGAGCGTGCCGGTCGCGCCGGTGCGCTCGTGCTGGGCCATCTGGGCGCTGAGGTCGAGGTCGGTGAGGACGTCGCCGTTGAGCATGAGGAAGCGCTCGTCGAGGAACTCCTCGGCGAACTTCAGCGCGCCCGCGGTGCCGCGCGGATCGGGCTCCTCGACGAAGCGCAGGCTGATGCCGAGCTCCGAGCCGTCGCCGAGGACGTCGCGGACCTTCGTCGCCTTGAAGCCGCAGGACATGATCACGTCGTCGATCCCGTGGCCGCGGAGCCACTCGAGCATGTAGACCATCAGCGGGCGGTCGACGAGCGCGACGACGGGCTTGGGCACCGTCGAGGTCAGCGGCCGCAGGCGGGTGCCCTCGCCGCCGACGAGGATCACGGCCTGCATGAGTGGCGGGGCGCGCGCATCACGACAAGGATGTCAGCGTTCCGCGCCCGATGCCCTCGTAGGTGAGCCCGGCGGCGGTGACTGCGGCGGCATCCAGCGCGTTGCGCCCGTCGAGCACGAGTGACCCCGCCATCCGCGCCGCGACGTCGTCCCAGTCCAGCTGCAGGAACTCGTCCCACTCGGTGACGAGCACGACCGCGTCGGCGCCCGCGACGGCGTCGAGCGCGTCGGAGGCGAAGTGCACGCCGCGGATCATCGAGCGCGCCTCGTCGGCGGCGACAGGGTCGAACACGCGGATCCGCGCGCCGTCGGCCTGCAGCCGCGCGCTGAGGACGAGCGAGGAGGCCTCGCGCATGTCGTCGGTGTTCGGCTTGAAGGCGAGGCCGAGGAGGCAGATCGTCTTGCCGACGAGCGAGCCGAGGTGTTTCTGGAGCTTGCCGATGACACGGCGCTTCTGCAGCTCGTTGACCTCGATCACGGCGTTGAGCAACTGGAAGTGATAGCCCGAGTTGCCGGCGAGTTGTTTGAGTGCATTCACATCTTTTGGGAAACATGAACCGCCAAAGCCGATGCCCGCCTGGAGGAACTTGCGCCCGATCCGGTCGTCGAGCCCCATGCCCTTGGCGACCTCGATGACGTCGGCGCCGGTCTCCTCGCAGACGTTCGCGATCTCGTTGATGAAGGAGATCTTCGTCGCGAGGAAGGCGTTGGAGGCGAGCTTGACCATCTCGGCCGAGGCGATGTCCGTGCGCACGAGCGGCGCGTCGAGCGGAGCGTAGAGCTCGACGACGGCGTCGCCGGCCCAGTCGCCGTCGTCGCCGATGACGACGCGGTCGGGCGCGAGGAAGTCCTTGACGGCCGAGCCCTCCTTGAGGAACTCGGGGCAGGAGACGTAGAGCAGCTGCTGCTTGCCGCGCTCGGCGAGGACGCGCTTGATCGAGGCCCCGGTGCCCGCCGGCACGGTCGACTTCATGACGAGCGCGTGCCGCTGTTCGTCGCTTCGCGCCGAATGTGCCGGGATCGCGTCGACGACGGCGTGGACGGCGCTCAGGTCGGCGTCGCCGGAGTACGTCGGCGGCGTTCCGACGGCGACGAACAGCAGCCGGGCGTGCTCGAGCGCGTCGGCGATCTGCGTCGAGAAGTGCATCCGGTCGCGGTTGGCGGCGACCATGTCGGCAAGGCCGGGCTCGTAGATCGGGATCTCGCCGGCCTGCAGGCGCGCGACCTTGTCCGCATCGATGTCGATGCAGAACACCTCGCTGCCGAGGTGGGCGAAACCCGCGGCGGTGACGAGGCCGACGTAGCCGGTGCCGATGACACCGATGGGCTCGCGGGCGGCGCTCATGCGGCGCCGCAGGTTACTGGCCGATGCGCTGCAGCGATCGGGCGATGTCCATCATCTGCGCGTTCGTGAGCTCTTTGGAGAGCGTGTTGGAGACCCAGTAGACGGCCCTCGGCGTCTTCCAGGCGATCAACCGGAGCTTGTGGCCGTCGAAGTAGCGCTGGTACGTGCGCTTGCGCATCCGGACCTCGTCGGTCGGGTTGTCGAGGATCGGCGGCGCCTTCCACGTCGTCCCCTGGACCCCGTAGTACTGGCCGTTGTCGCCCTGCGACAGGACGATCCGGTACGCGCGGTACTTGTTCTTGTTGCGGTCGAAGATGTCGTAGGAGCGCGGGCTGTCCTTGACGTAGCCGCCCCGGGCGAGGATCGCCTTCGGGAAGTACACCGGCAGGTTCGGCAGGCGCGCGGCGATGTCGATGATGTGGTTCTCCCCCGCGGCCTTCGCCAGGATGAGCCCCGGCGCGAGCCGGCGCTTCTTCTTGATGCGCTTGGGCTTGGGCTTCGCCGCCGTCGCGTCGGCGGCGTCGGGGTCGATCGTGTCGCCGATGAGGCCGACGTCGATGAACTCGTTGATCGTCTTCTGGAGGTTCGTCACGGAGATCTCGACGTACGGGCCCTTGCGCGACTGCTCGCCGCGGAAGTGGACCTCCTGGATCGGGTTCTTGGAGGACTCGTAGGCGAGCTTCAGGAGGCGCAGGATCGCGGCGTCGTTGTTGTGCGCGATGTCGGTCTGCGTGTAGCGCCCGAAGATCTTCAGCAGCTCGTTGCGGTCGCCGAAGATGCGGCCGAGGCCGATCTGGTCCTTCGCCTGCGAGAGGAAGGTCTGCTGGCGCGCGGCGCGGACGAAGTCATCGTCGGTATGGCGGTAGCGGACGTAGTCCAGCGAGTCCTTGCCGCAGAGCTTCTGGTAGCCGGGCTTGAGGTCGATCGTCGCGAAGCCGCCGGGCCCCGTATGGGAGTTGAAGTAGCGGCGGTCGATGTCGACGTAGACGCAGCCGAGCCGGTTGACCGCCCGCTGGAAGCCGTTGAAGTTCACGTTGACGACGTGGCTGATCGGGAGGTTCAGCAGGGCCTTGACGGTCCGGACCGTGAGCTTCGGGCCGCCCTCGGCGTAGGCGGCGTTGATCTTGTCCATGCCGTAGCCGGGGATCTCGACCCGCAGGTCGCGCGGGATCGAGAGGATCGCCGTCGACTTCTTGTCGGGATCGAGGCGCACGACGATGATCGTGTCCGAGCGCACCGGCGTGCCCTTGCCGTCGGTGTAGCGCCCGTCGGAGCCGAGGACGAGGATCGTCTGCGGGCTGCCGGGATCGACCTTGTCGAGCTCGTTCTCGATGCCGACGATCGGAATCGAGTTCTCCTGGAAGACCTCGATGCTCTTGTCGACCTCGAGCAGCACGCCGCTGGCGACGGCCGTCGCCGACAGCAGGACGATGATCACCGCGCCGACGGCGAAGCGCTTCGCCATCGCCAGCCCGAGGCGCGGTGGCGGCTCCGGGCTCACGAGCGGCCGCCGTCGACGGCGCGCAGCGGCGGCTTGCCCTCGGCCTTGGCGGCCGCGGCGAGCCAGGCCGGGAGGTCGGTCACGAAGTCACCGAGCGCCGCGCGGTAGCGGTGCAGCGAGTCGATCGAGACCCACTCCTCGGGGCCGTGATGGCCGCCGCCGACCGGCCCGAACTCGACCGCCGGGACGCCCGCCTCGAGGAACGAGATCGCGTCCGACGCGCCGTCGCGCCCGATCGACAGCGCCTCGTCGTCGAGCGATTTGGACACGGCCTCGCGCAGCGCGCGCACGTAGGGGTTCTGGCGCGAGACGCGCGCCGGAGCGCGCTGAAAGGTCTTGACGATCCGCACGTCGGGCAGGGCACGGATCTCGGCCAGGATCCTGCCTGGCTCCTGGTTGGGCAGAAAGCGGATGTCGACGTCCATCGTGCAGCGGTCGGGCACCTTGTTGAAGGCATCTCCCCCGGCGATCCGCGAGACGTTGATCGACGGGCGATCGAACAGGTCCGACGACTCGCGGCTGAAGCGTAGGGTCTCGATGCGACGGAACACGTCGTAGGCCTTGAGGATCGCGTTGTCGCCCGCCCAGGGGGTCGAGCCGTGCGCGGCGATCCCCGTCACTTCGACGCGAACGGCGAGAACCCCCTTCGCCTGGACGCCGATGTGCAGATCGGTCGGCTCGCCGGTGATCGCGAAGTCGGCCCGCAGCCCCTCGGCGACGAGCGCGTCGGTGGAGCGGTTGTCGACGTCCTCGGACTCCTCGTCGGGGACGCAGATGAAGCGCACGCGCACCTTGCCGTTGTCGGCGATGTCCTTGACCGCGCACATCATCGCCGCGAGCGCGCCCTTCATGTCGTAGGCGCCCCGGCCGACCAGGCGATCGCCCTCGATGCGGGGGACGAACTGGTTGTCGTGCCCGGGCACGACGTCGACGTGACCGTGAAGGATCACCGACGGGCCGTCGCGCGGCCCGACGTCGGCCAGCACGACGGGCAGCCCGCCGAACTCGCGCCCCGTCACCGGGATGTCACGCGCCTCCAGCCAGCCCTTGATGAACCCGACCGCGGCGCGCAGGCCGTCCCCGGTGGACGTGTCGTAGGTGATCAGCCGCTCGGCCAGGACCCGTTCGTCCATCGGGTCGCAGCGTAGTGCAAAGTCACGACCTGGACGCATCTGTACATCCCGTTGACCGTGAGCCCGGACGGGTCGAGTTCAGGTCGAGGGTGCGGGCGGGTAGCGTGTCGGGCATGGCGGGCCGGATCGTGCTGTTCGGGGCCACCGGGTTCACCGGTGAGCTGATCGCGCGGGCGCTCGCCGCGCGCGGGGCGCAGCCGCTGCTCGTGGGGCGCAACGCCATGCGCCTCGCGGCCCTCGCACAGGAGCTCGGCGGCCTCGAGACGGCGGTCGTCGACGCCACGGCGCCGGGCGCCGTTGCCGCGCTCGCGGCGCTCGCGGAACCCGGCGACGCGCTCGTCTGCACCGTCGGGCCGTTTTTGCGCTGGGGCGAGACCGGCGTGCTGGCGGCGCTCGAGTCCGGCGCGCACTACCTCGACTCGACCGGCGAGCCGCCGTTCATCCGGACGGTCTTCGAGCGCCACGGCGCGGCCGCCGAGCGCGCCGGGCTCGGCCTGCTGACGGCGTTCGGCTACGACTACGTGCCGGGCAATCTCGCCGGCGCGCTGGCACTGCGCGAGGCCGGGGAGCGGGCGGTGCGCGTCGACGTCGGCTACTTCGTCAGCGGCGGCGGGGGCGCGCAGGCCAGCGGCGGGACGCGGGCCTCGGCCGTCGGGATGCTCGCCGAGCCGGGCCATGCCTTCCGCGACGGGCGCCTGCGCCCCGAGCGCGCCGCCCGCCACGTGCGCGACCTCGACGGGCGCCCCGCGATCTCGATCGGGGCGACCGAGCAGTTCGCGCTGCCGCGCGTGCACCCCGGCCTGCGCGAGGTCGGCGTCTGGCTCGGCTGGTTCGGCGAGGCCGCGCGGCCGCTGCAGGCGATCTCGGCCGCGACGGCGCTCGCGACGAAGCTCCCGGGCGTGCGCGGCGTGATCGACGCGACGGCGGGGCGCTTCGTCCAGGGCTCGACCGGCGGGCCCGGCGCAGCGATGCGGGCCCGCGCGCGCTCGAGGGTCGTCGCGATCGCCTCCGACGCCGCCGGCGCGCCGCTGGCGACCGTCCGCCTCAAGGGCGTCAACCCCTACGACTTCACGGCCGAGACGCTCGCCTGGGGTGCGCTGCGCGCGGCCGCCGGCGGCCTGCTCGCCCCCGGCGCGCTCGGTCCTGCCGACGGCTTCGGCCTCGACGCGCTCGAGACCGGCGTCGCGGAGGCGGGCATCGCTCGCGGCGAATAGCGGCGCATCTTGGCAAGTTGGTCGGGATGACGCCGAGGGTCGCCGTTCGCATCCGGTGAGCGGTCGCCGGGGCACGACAACCGGGCGCTCCTGCGCGCACGAAGCCCCCGCTACCACGCGCGATAGCGGGAGCTACTCACCCCCGACAGGACTGACCGGGTGCGCGGCGAGCGATCCGCGCCCGTTCCTCATCGATGCAGTTCATCCACCACCGCGTTTTAGCGCAACTTGACCGTGAGTGAGTAGTCACTTACAGTCGTCCGGTCGTGCTCGCCTCGCTCGCAGCGGTCGTCACCACCCACCCCCGCCGCGTCCTCGCCGCGACGCTGCTCTTCCTCGTCGTCGCCGTCGGGTTCGGCGTACCGGTGACGGGGATGCTCTCCGTCGAGCCCGACGTGGACTTCATCGACCCGGCGTCCGAGAGCCGCGTCACGGGCGACGAGCTGCGCGCCGCGGCCGGGCAGGCGCTGAGCCCCGGGATCATCGTCCTCGTCCGCACGCCCGCGGCCGTCCGCAGCACGCGCGGCCGCGCGGCGCTGCAGCGGGTCGTCGAGCTCGTCGCCGCCGACCCGGGCGTCGCGAAGGCGAGCTCCGCGCTGGACGACGCGCGGCCTGCGAGCCCGTTCGTCTCGCGCGACGGGCATGCGAGCTTTCTCGCCGTCAACGTCCGCAACGGCCACGACGCCGAGCAGACCGGCAAGCGCATCAAGGCGGCGCTCAGCCGCTTCCCCGGGGTCAAGGCCGGCGGGCTGTCGATCGCCGCACCGGAGGTCGGCGACCAGGTCTCAAAGGACCTCGCGAAGGCCGAGGCGCTCGCCTTCCCCGTGCTCTTCGTCCTCGCCTTCGTGGTCTTCCGCGGGGCGATCGCCGCGCTCCTGCCGCTCTTCGTGGGCCTGCTGACGATCATGTCGACGTTCCTCGGCCTGCGGATCGTCAACGAGGCGACGTCGCTGTCGATCTTCGCCCTGAACCTCGCGATCGGCCTCGGCCTCGGGCTGGCGATCGACTACTCCCTGTTCATCCTCTCGCGCTACCGCGAGGAGATGGAGCGCGACGGGCCCGGCCGCGCGGCGCTGCTGCGCACGATGCGCACCGCCGGGCGGACCGTGATCTTCAGCTCGCTGACCGTCGCGGCGGCGATGCTGTCGCTGCTCGTCTTCCCGCAGCGCTTTCTGTACTCCATGGCGATCAGCGGCTCGATCACCGCGCTCGGCGCCGGGATCATCGCGCTGACCGCGCTCCCGGCGCTGCTCACGGTGCTCGGCCCGCGCGTCGATGCGGGCGCGCCGCGGCGCTGGCGCCACCGTCCCATCGCCGAGCAGCGCGGCTTCTGGTATCGCCTCTCGCACCTCGTCATGCGCCGCCCCGTGACGGTCGCCGTCACGACGGCGACCGTGCTGATCGTCGCCGGGATCCCGTTCACCCGGATCCAGTTCGTCGGCATCGACGCCGGCGTGCTGCCCGACAGCGCCGAGTCCAAGCAGGTCGACACGGCGCTGAAGACGCAGTTCCCGCCGGGCCCGACCTCGCCGCTGCACGTCGCCGTCACCGCGCCGCGCGGCAGCGCGCCGCAGCTGCGCGCCTACGCCGCGAGGCTCGCCGCCCGCCCCGACGTCGCCGGCGTCCAGTCGCCGCGCCTGCTCGGCGACGACACCTGGCTCGTCGAGGTCTCGCCGCGGAGCGGCCCGCTGAAGGCGCGGGCGCTCGATCTCGTCGGCGCCATCCGCGCCGGGCCCAGTCCCGGGCCGGTGCGCGTCGCGGGCGAGTCGGCGCGCTTCGTCGACCAGCGCCACGATCTCGGCGCGCGCCTCCCCTATGCGCTCGCGGTCCTCGCGATCACGACGCTCGTGATCCTCTTCGTCATGACGGGGTCGGTCGTGCTGCCGCTCAAGGCCCTCGTCATGAACCTGCTCGGGCTCAGCGCGGCCTTCGGCGTGCTCGTCTTCGTCTTCCAGGACGGGCGCCTGGAGGGCCTGCTCGGCTACACGAGCCCGGGCGGCCTGGAGATCACCCAGCCGCTCGTCCTGCTGGCCCTCGCCTTCGGGCTCAGCACGGACTACGGCGTCTTCCTGCTGACGCGCATCAAGGAGGCGCGCGACGCGGGCGCGTCCAACGACGAGGCCGTCGCGCTCGGGATCCAGCGCACGGGCCGGATCGTCACCGCCGCCGCGCTGCTGCTCGTCGTCGCGATCGGCGCCTTCGCGACGTCGCAGATCGTCTTCATCAAGGAGCTCGGGATCGGCGTCGCGGTCGCCGTCGCGGTCGACGCGACGATCGTCCGGGCGCTGCTCGTCCCGGCGCTCATGAAGCTCCTCGGCGAGCGCAACTGGTGGGCGCCGCGGCCGCTCGCGCGCCTGCACGCGCGGCTGGGCCTCGGCGAGGCTCAGCCGGTGAGCAACAGCGCATAGAGCGCGCAGCCGAGCGCCGTCGCACCGAGCAGCCGCACACCGTCGTCGCGGTCGCCGTCTGAGAACTTGGCGATGGCGAGGATCAGGCCCGCCAGCGGCAGGCCCAGCGCGACGATGTAGGGAAAGCCGGCGCGCATCTGGTCGAGGACGCGGTTCAGCATCCCGGCAGGCTCGCAGATCGGGCGCCCGAGCGGCTCGATCAGACGACCTCGAACTGGGTCATCATGTCGTGGTCCTCGTGCGACGCGTTGTGGCAGTGCATGACGAAATGGCCCGTGAAGTTCCGGAAGTCCATGATCACCGACGCGCTCACGTCGGGGCCGAGCAGGACCATGTCCTTCCAGCCGTGCTCCCCGGGGCCGAAAGGGCGTCCCTCGAGGTCGAGGATGAGGAAGCGCACGAGATGGATGTGGACCGGGTGCGTCCAGCCGCCCGACTTGTTGACGAGGTGCCAGATCTCGGTGCTGTCGAGCGCCGGGTCGGCGTCGGCGCGGCCGGTCTCCCACTGCAGTCCGTTGATCGACCAGACCCCGTGGCGGCGGTTGAACTCGAACGTGCGCTCGCGAACGGCCTGGGCGCGCGGGATCGGCGGCGGGTCGGGACGCAGCACCGCCGGCACGCTGCTGTCGTCGTGCTCGTCGCGGACGACGTCGAAGGCCATGAGCTGGCGCGTGCGGGGATCGCCGCGGCCGATCCCGTCGCGGATCTCCGCGCCGCGCAGCCCGTTCTCGAGCACGACCCGCGTCCCCAGCGCGTAGCGCGAGAAGTCGACGACGATCTCGTAGCGCTCGGCGGGCGCGATGAGCAGGCTCGTCGCGCGCTCGGGCGCCGCGAGCAGCCCCTGGTCGGCCCCGATGACGTCGAACGGCGCACCGTCGCTGAGGCGCACCAGGAACTGGCGGTGATCGGCCCCGTCGAGGATCCGGAAGCGGTAGCGGCGGTTGGCCACCGACAGGCGCGGCTGCTGGCGCCCGTTGACCGTCATGACGTCGCCGACCACGCCGTTGTGATCGCCGCCGTTGGCGTAGACGCGCAGCCCGCTGCGGTTGATGACGGCGTCGGCGATGACCAAGGGGACGTCGAACTCCCCGCGCGGCAGTGGCAGCGCGTCCTCGGCGTCGTCGCTGAGGATGTACAGCCCCTGCAGCCCGCGGTAGATGTGCGGCCCCGTGATGTCGATCGAGTGGTCGTGGTACCAGAGCGTCGCGGGCCGCTGGTAGTCGTTGTTGAGCCACTCGTAGGCGAAGCTCTCGCCGGGCACGAACGTGTCCTCGGGGAAGCCGTCGAACTCGTGGCGGGCGTTGATGCCGTGCAGGTGGACGGTGATGCTCGACGGCCGGGCGTCGTGGTTGGTCCCGTGGTTTGGGAACGGCACGACGAGGTTGCCGGCGTCGTCGTCGGGCGGCAGCTCGTTGCGGAACGTCGCGACGACGCGGCGGCCCTTGCGCGCCCGGATCGTCGGCCCCGGAGAGATGCCCTCGTAGCCCCAGATCGGCGTCGGCAGGCCGGGGATGACCTCGGCCATCGCCGGGCGCACGGCGAGCTCGTAGTAGTCGGTCGTCGCATCGCGCAGGACGGGCTCGAGCACGGGCGGGGTCGTGAACTCGGCGCTGAAGGGCGGCGCGACGGGGCTGACGACATCCACCGCCGAGCCGCCGTGCGTGTGCGCCGGCGCGCCGGCGGCGCGCAGCCCGGCGGGCAGCAGCAGCGCGCCCGACCACGCCGCCCCGAGCTCGAGCACGTGGCGTCGCGTGAGGCCTCGGCGCGGCCGGGCGGGGCTCATGCCGTCCCCCGTGCGGCTCGGGTCGGCTCCCGCGGCGGCCATGCGAGCGCGAGCGCCGGCAGCAGCCCGGCCGCCTCGATCGACTTGCAGGCGACGCCGAGCGCGTCGACGCTCTCCGGCGTGCGCGGAAGCCCGGGCACGGCGACCGAGACCGCCAGCGCGTAGACGGCCAGCAGCCCCGCGAGCACGATCGCGGCGGCGCGCGGCGGCCAGTGGCTCTCCGGCCGCGCGAGGAGCGCGACGCCGATCACGCCCGTGGAGACGACCGCGAGGGCGAAGGCCGTGGTGGCGACGAGGCCGTCTTCGAGGTGCTCGGTGACCAGCCGCGCATGAATGCCCGAGCTCGCGACGCAGACGCACGCCAACAGCTCCCGCGAGCCGCGGGCCGAAAAGGCCACGGTCGCATCCATACGACAACTGTGCCGACGCAGCGCCGGCCGGACAAGCGCAGTTGACGACGATCGCGTTCGGCTTCGCGCAGACTTTGTACCTTCGGGCCACAGCGCGCCACCGGCGCCCGTCGTTGCGACGACGACGCCGGCGAGGCTATCCTCGCCGCATGGGCGACCTGCGCGTCACGCGCGACGGCGCGTTCTACGGTGTGCGCATTCGCGGTGTCCTGGAGTCGGGCGCCGGGGAGCCGGTGTACGTCTCCGTCAACGCGCAGCGCGTCGAGTGGTGCGATCCCGAGGATCCCGACGCGGGCCCCGGCGGCTGGATCCGCACCGAGGCGACGGGCGCGACCCAGGGCGAGCTCGAGCTGCGCTTCACGCGCGAGAAGGTCCACGAGCGCGCGCTCGCGCAGCTCGAGGCCTGGCGCGCCGACCCGCCGCCGAATCTCGTCGGCGTGAGCTCCGTGAGCGAGCAGTACTGCGGGCTCATCAACCAGGACGACGGCAACGGCGTCGGCATCCAGCACACGGAGGAGCGCCAGGACCGCTCGGCGGCCCGGGCCTATGCGACGTGGTCGGGCGGGAAGCTGCGCGACCGCCCCGCGCCGCCCGGCAGCTAAGGGGCCGAGGCCCCACCCTCGGCGATGCGCAGGAACGCGTCCCAGCGGCGCTTGTCGCGCGCCGCCCGGCGGGCGTCCTCGCTGCCGTCCGCGGCCGCGGCGACCGCCGCCTCGGCCTTGCGCAGCCGCTCGCGCAGGTCGGCGACGTCGAGATCGGCGGGCTCGTCGGCCTCCTCGACGAGGATCAGCACGCCGTCCGCCGAGACCTGGATGTAGCCCTCGCCCTGCGCGTACGTGACGATGTCCGTCTCGCTGCGGTACAGCCGCAGCGCCGTCGGCACGAGCATGCCCAGCACCGGCTCGTGGCGGGCGAGGATGCCGATCGAGCCGATCTCCGTCCGCGTCGAGACCATCCCGACCTCGTCGTCGAAGACCGAGCCCTCAGGCGTCAGCACCTCGACGTGAAACGGCGTGCGCGCCATCTGGTCAGTCGTCCTTCTTGCCGCTGGCTGCCTTGACGACGTCGTCGATCGTGCCCTTGAGGAAGAACGCCGACTCCGGCACGTCGTCGTGCTGGCCGTCGATGATCTCCTTGAAGCCGCGGATCGTCTCGGCGATCGGCACGTACTGGCCGGGCGTGCCGGTGAACTGCTCGGCGACGAAGAACGGCTGCGACAAAAAGCGCTCGACGCGGCGGGCGCGGCCGACGATGAGCTTGTCCTCGTCGGACAGCTCGTCGATGCCGAGGATCGCGATGATGTCCTGCAGCTCCTTGTAGCGCTGCAGGATCTCCTTGACGCGGTTGGCCGTCGTGAAGTGCTCCTCGCCGAGGATGTCCGGCTTGAGGATCGTCGACGTCGAGTCCAGCGGGTCGACCGCGGGGTAGATCCCCTTCTCGGAGATCGCCCGCGACAGCACCGTCGTGGCGTTGAGGTGGGCGAACACCGACGCGGGGGCCGGGTCGGTGAGGTCGTCGGCGGGAACGTAGATCGCCTGCACCGAGGTCACCGAGCCGTCGCGCGTCGAGGTGATGCGCTCCTGCAGCTGGCCCATCTCGGTCTCGAGCGTCGGCTGGTAGCCGACCTGCGACGGCATCCGGCCCAGGAGCGCCGAGACCTCGGAGCCCGCCTGGACGAAGCGGAAGATGTTGTCGATGAAGAGCAGCACGTCCTGGCCGCCCTTCTCCCGGAAGTACTCGGCCATCGTAAGGCCCGAGAGCGCGACGCGCATGCGGGCTCCGGGGGGCTCGTTCATCTGCCCGAAGACGAGGATCGTCTTGTCGATGACCCCCGACTCCTTCATCTCGAGCCAGAGGTCGTTGCCCTCGCGGGAGCGCTCGCCGACGCCGCAGAAGGCCGACAGGCCGCCGTGCTCCTGGGCGAGGTTGTTGATGAGCTCCTGGATGAGCACGGTCTTGCCCACGCCGGCGCCGCCGAACAGGCCGACCTTGCCGCCCTTGGCGTACGGCGCGAGGAGGTCGACGACCTTGATGCCGGTCTCGAACATCTCCGTCGTCGGCATGAGGTTCTCGACCGTCGGGGCGGGCCGGTGGATCGGCCAGCGCTCGTCGTACTCGACGTCGCCGCCGAGGTCGATCGGCTCGCCCAGCAGGTTGAAGATCCGCCCAAGCGTGCCGTTGCCCACGGGCACGGTGATCGGGCCGCCGGTGTCGACGACCTCCATGCCGCGCGCGAGGCCGTCGGTCGAGTCCATGGCGACGCAGCGCACGCGGTCGTCGCCGAGGTGCTGCTGCACCTCGAGCGTCAGGACCTCGCCCTCGCCGCGGGCGATCGTCAGCGCGTTGTAGATCTCGGGAAGCTCGCCGTTGGGGAAGGTCGCCTCGATGACAACGCCCTGGATCTCCTCGATCCGGCCCGTATTTGTCTTGGTGTTCGTTTCAGCAGTGGCCACTGGGTTTCTCCTTACGTGAGCGACTCAGCGCCCGCGACGACTTCCATGATTTCCTGGGTGATCTCGGCCTGGCGGGCGCGGTTCATCTCCAGCGTGAGGTCCTCGATCAGCTCGCCGGCGTTCTCGGACGCGTTGCGCATCGCAGTCATGCGCGCGCCGTGCTCGGAGGCCGTGGACTCCAGCAGCGCGCGGTACACGGAGATCTCGACGTAGTCGGGCACGAGGCGGGCGAGGATCTCCTTCGGATCGGGCTCGTAGTCGACGAGCGCGCGCTGGCCCGGCTTGCCCTCGGATGCGTCCTCGTCGTCGTCGCCGCCCTCGAGGATCGTCGCCTGCTGCAGCGGCAGGAGCGTCTCGCGGCGCACCTCCTGCGTCAGCGGCGAGATGTAGCCGTTGTAGAAGATCTCGACGCGATCGGCGCGGCCGTCGACGTACGCGGCGACGAGATCCTCGGCGATCGCGCGGGCGTCGTCGTAGGCCGGACGGTCGGTGAAGCCGACGTAGCGGCCGACCGGGTCCTTGCCGCGGAACGTCAGCGTCGACACGCCGCGGCGGCCCGCGGCGCTGTAGAGCACCTTGCGCCCGGCAGCCTCGTGCTCGCGGCCGGCGCGCAGCCCGGCGCGGACGATCTGCGAGTTGAACGCGCCGGCGAGGCCGCGGTCACCCGTGACGAGCAGCAGCGCGACGGTGTTCTCGGCGTCGTGCTCGGAGAGGATCGGCAGCCCGGAGATCTCCGACGGCCCGGCGGCCTCGGCGGCCTGGCGCGTCATCCGGCGGATCGCGCCGGCGTACGGGCGCAGCGCGGCGATGCGCTGCTCGGCACGGCGCAGCCGTGCCGCCGCGACCATCTCCATGGCGCGGGTGATCTTCTGGATGTTCTTGACCGACCCGATGCGGGTCTTGACGTCGCGCTGCGTGGCGCTCACGCGGGTGCCGCCTCCATCTCGGGCTCGTCGGCGGTCTCCTCGTCGGCGCTCTTGGCCGGCGCCTTCTCCTGCGGGGCGGACTCGATCGCCACGCCGTCCTCGTCGAGGTCCTGGCCGAAGTCGTCGGCGAAGTCCTTGACCGCCTTGTCGACCGCCTCGACGATGTCGTCGTCCCACGATCCACCGGCGATCTTCTCGAGCACGTCGGCATGCTCGGCGCGCATCCGGGCGATGAGCTGCTCGTGGAACTCCGGCACGCGGTCGACCGCGACGCGGTCGATGAAGCCGTTCGTCGCGGCGTAGATGACGATGACCTGCTCCTCGACGGCCATCGGCGAGCGCTCGTTCTGGTTGAGCGTCTTGACGAGCCGCTCACCGCGCGCCAGCGTGGCCTGCGTGTCGGCGTCCAGGTCGGAGCCGAACTGCGCGAACGCCTCGAGGTCGCGGAACTGCGACAGCTCGAGCTTCAGGCGCCCGGCAACCTTCTTCATCGGCTTGATCTGGGCGTTGCCGCCGACGCGCGACACCGAGATGCCGACGTTGATGGCCGGCCGCACGCCCGAGAAGAAGAGCTTGGGCTCGAGGAAGATCTGGCCGTCGGTGATCGAGATGACGTTCGTCGGGATGTACGCCGACACGTCGCCGGCCTGCGTCTCGATGATCGGCAGCGCGGTCATCGAGCCGCCGCCGAGGTCGTCGTTGAGCTTGACCGCGCGCTCGAGCAGGCGGCTGTGGAGGTAGAAGACGTCGCCCGGGTAGGCCTCGCGACCCGGCGGGCGGCGCAGCAGCAGCGACATCTGGCGGTAGGCGAAGGCGTGCTTGGTGAGGTCGTCGTAGACGCACAGCGCCGCGCCGCCCTTGTAGAGGAAGTACTCGGCCATCGCGGCGCCCGCGTACGGGGCGAGGAACTTCACCGGGGCGGCCTCGTTGGCGCCGGCGGCGACGATGATCGTGTTCTCCATCGCGCCCGCCTCCGACAGCGTCTCGGCGAGCGCGACGACCGTCGCCATGCGCTGGCCGATCGCGACGTACACGGAGATGACCCCGGTCTTGCGGTTGTTGATGATCGTGTCGACCGCGATCGTCGTCTTGCCGGTCTGGCGGTCGCCGATGATGAGCTCGCGCTGGCCGCGGCCGATCGGGATCATCGCGTCGATCGCCTTGATGCCGGTCTGCATCGGCTCGACGACCGGCTGGCGCTGGACGACGCCCGGCGCCTTGAACTCGGCCGGGCGCTTCTCGGAGGTGTTGATGTCGCCCTTGCCGTCGAGCGGGTTGCCGAGCGGGTCGACGATGCGGCCGAGCATCTCCTCGCCGACGGGGATCTCGAGCAGGCTGCCCGTGCGCTTGACGGTGTCGCCCTCGACGATCTTCTGCCAGTCGCCGAAGAGCACGACGCCGACGTTGTCGGACTCGAGGTTCAGCGCGAGCCCCGTGACGCCGTGCGGCAGCTCGAGCATCTCGAAGGACATGGCGTTCTCGAGGCCGTGGACGCGCGCGATGCCGTCCCCGACCGACAGGACGGTGCCGACCTCGGTCAGCTCGGCCGAGCCGGCGTCCAGCCCCTCGATGCGGCTCTTGAGGATGGAGGTGATCTCATCTGGCTTGATCTTCATGGAGGTCGTGTCAGCTCCTTAACGGGGTCCGCGGAAGGCGTCAGGCGCCGCGGGCGACGTGCTTTCTCAGGTTGTCGAGGCGGTTGCGGATCGAGGCGTCGAGGATCGAGTTGCCGACACGCAGGACGATGCCCCCGAGGATGTCGGGGTTCACGTCCACGGTCAGCTCGATCTGCTGCCCCGTGTCCTGGGCGATGCGGTCGCCGATCTGCTTGACGATTGCGTCGTCGAGCGTCGTGGCGGTCGAGATCTGGACCGGCAGGATCTTGTTCTCCTGCTCCCACAGCCCGTCGAAGTGGCGCCGGATGCGGAACACCGCCGGCATGCGGTGCTTCTCGATGAGCAGTTCGAGGAAGTTGATGAGCGTCTCGTCGGCGTCCTCGAGCGTCTTGTCGAGCCCGTCCTTCTTCTCGGGCGTCGAGAAGTAGGGCGAGAAGAAGAAGATCGCCAGGTCGCGGTTGTCGTGCAGCGCCTGCGCGAACTGCCCGAGCTGCTCGCGGATGACGTCGAGCTTGTCGTGCTCCTGGGCGACCGCGAACAGCGACCGGCCGTAGACCTCGGCGATCTCCTCCATCAGGCGATCAGTTCCCTCGCTCGCCCGCGAGCGCGGAGAAGTCCAGCTCGCTGAGCGCCTCTTCGACGAGGCGGCGCTGATCGTCCTCGGTCAGCGTCTTGCGCGTGACCTTCTCCGTGGCGAGGATCGTGAGGTCCGCGACCTCGTTGCGGATCTCCTGGATCGCGCGCCGCGTCTCGGCCGCGATGTCGCGCTTGGTCTGCTCGAGCAGCTCCTCGCGCTTGGCCTTGGCGTCGGTGAGCGCGGCGGCCTCGGCGGCGTCCGCCGCCTTGCGCGCGCGGGAGACGATCTCCTCGGCCTGCTCGCGCGCCTGCGACAGCCGCTCGCGGTACTCGGCGAGCAGCGCGTCGGCCTCGACGCGGGTGCGCTCGGCCGCGTCGATCGACTCGTCGATCGCCTGCTGGCGGCTTGTCGAGCGCCTCCTGGATGCTGCGGGAACACGAGCTTGCTCAGGACGTACAGCGAGATCGTGAAGACGATGAGCGTCCAGATCATCAGCCCGACGTTGGGCGAGACCAGGAACGACCCACCCTCCTCCTTGGCGCCGGTCTCGGCAGCCGCGAGGGGTAGGGCGGAGATCAGGCTGGCGACGTCCATCCGTGCCTAGAGGAAGAAGGCGATGAGGCCGCCGACGAGGCCGTAGAAGAAGCAGGCCTCGGTGAGCGCGAAGCCGAGCCACTGGATCGAGGCGATCTCGTCCTTCATCTCGGGCTGGCGCGTGACGGACTCGATGACCTTGCCGAACAGCATGCCGATGCCTGCGCCGGCGCCTGCGGCGCCGCCGCCCGCGCCGACGCCGAGCGCGATCGCGCGGCCGGCCTTCTGGCCGTAGAGGTCGGGAGTGTTCGTCGCCTGTGCGATGACGACGTTGATGATGTCCATACTCGGCATGGGGGTGTCTGGCTCCTTCTAGTGGTGTTCGGAGACGGCGCTACCGAGGTAGATGCACGTCAGGATCGCGAAGATGAACGCCTGCAACCCCGCGATCAGCGTCACCTCGAAGAGGAAGATCGCGATGCCGGCGGGCAGCGTGAACCAGGCCAGGACCTCGAGGCCGAGCAGCACGGACAGGCCGCCGGACATGAACTGGATCAGCATGTGCCCGGCGAGCAGGTTGGCGAACAGTCGGACGGTCAGCGAGATCAGCCGCAGGAAGTGCGACAGGACCTCGAGCGGGAAGATCATGATCAGGATCGGGCCCTTGACGCCCGGCGGGATCATGCTCTTGGTGTAGCCCCACAGGCCCTTCGCCTTGAGGCCCTCGATGTTGTAGGCGAAGAAGACGATCAGCGCGAGGACCAGCGGGATCGAGACGTTGGCGGTCGCGGCGTAGATCTGGAAGGAGGGGATGTTCTTGCCGAAGACGTTGAACGTCTCCCCCGAGTTGACCGGCAGCGGCAGGTAGCCGATGAGGTTCGAGATCCAGATGAAGACGAACAGCGTGAAGACGAGCGGGAACCACTTCTTCGCCATCTCGTCGCTCATGTTGTCGCGGACGATCTTGTCGCGCATCCCCGTGTAGGCCCACTCGACCGCGGTCTGCACGCGGTTCGGGCCGCCCCTGCATGCGCTTGGAGACGTACGACCATCACGCCGATCGTCAGCGTCGTCGCGAGGAAGAGGTAGAGGACGCCCTTGTTGATGTCCAGCGGGCCCGGGAGGTCGAGCCAGGTGAGGAGCTTGAACTCGTCCTGGGGCTTGAACTCCGCGTTGTCCAGGCGCGTGGCGCCGAAGATCGCGATGATCACGACGAAGCCGAGGAAGTAGACCGCGCCGATGCTCAGGCCGATCTTGCGGCGCATGCTCATGACGCGGCCCTCCTGGTCTGCGTCATGTGCGAGATGGCCGAGCGGGCGAAGTTCAGCGGAGAACGCGCCGAAGATGACGAGCGCCGCGGTGAGGCCGTCGGCGCGGGCGACGGTCACGCCGACGATCATGATCGTCGCCGCGAGCACCCAGACGCGGGTCATCGCGATGGCGACGCCGAGCCCGATGCGGCGGCGGTAGTCCGTCATGTCGGCGAGGCGCCGGTCGGCCTCGACGGAGACGAGGCGCTGGAGGATGTAGACCGCCGCGGCGACGCCGTAGCCGACGGCGGGCGCGCCGAGCGCCAGCGCCGGCACCGCCGCGACCAGGACCAGGACGATGTCGAGGTAGGTCAGGGCCACGGGTCCGCGCTCAAATGACGCCGCGGAGGCGCTTATCGACAAGGCCGGTCCCCGGAAGAGGCCGGGCGCCGACCGCCGCGCCGGCGGTCGGCTCATGGGTCGGGCGGTCGATGTTCTCGAGATGGGCCATGGCGGAGGGGTCGGAACCCTACACATGCGCGTCCGCGAGCGGATCGCGGACGGAGCGTTCGGGTGACGGGCCCGCACGATACCCGGAATCGGGACTTTGTAACAACTTTGTGACACAGAGCACGATGGGCGGGCCCGCCCGCCATCGCGAACGCGCGGGGCGCTCAGGAGCGGCGGGCGTGCCGCGCGGGGCGGGCCAGCGCCTGGACGGCCGTGGCCCCCCCGCTCTCCCATCCGTGGGCGGTCTGCCACGTGAGGCGCAGCGTCGCGCCCGCCGGGCTCGGCACCCGCAGGAGCAGGCGGCCGCCGGCGTCCGTCGTACCGGCGCCGCCGGGGACCGGGACCCACGTTCCCGGCGCGATCTGGCGCTCGATCTGCACCGGGGTCGGCGCGCGCGCGGCCCGCAGGTGCACCCACATCGTCGCCATGACGACGCCCGCGTCGCGCGTCATCCGGCGCCGCGACGGCGTGGACTGCGCCCACAGCGTCGCAGCGAAGCTCTCCGCCGCCGGCTTGGCGGCGCCGTCCTCGTTCAGCAGCCCGCTCTGCCAGCTGCCGAAGGCCCGGCCACCGGGTGAGGCGACGGCCTCGTCGGTCAGCGTGTCGCGCAGGAGGAACTGCGCGAAGCTCCGCACATGCGGCGTGCGGGCCGCGAGGTACTCCGACCAGGCGAGGAAGCGCGCCTGGTCGGCGCTGCTGAAGCGCTTGGACTTCACCTGGTCGTTGGACTCGTAGCCGAACTCCGTCAGCCAGACGTCGCGCAGCGCGGGGCTCAGCCGTCCGCGATCGACCAGCTGTGCGAGCAGGTGGGTGAGCCGCGGCAGCTCGGAGATGGTCGCCCAGTCGGGGTTGGAGCTGACCTGCCCCGGCGACTTCATGAGCGAGTACGGATGGTGCGCGAAGCCGTCGCCGGGCACCGTGTGGAAGTCCCGGCAGTCCGCGCGCGTGAGCGGGCGCAGGCGTGCGTCGACGCAGGCGAGCTCGCGGATGAAGCGCAACGGGGCGACGCTCGAGGACCCGGGGCCCGACCCGGTGGAGGAGGTGCCGCCGACGAGCACCGTCGCGCGGGGGTCGATGGCCTTGATCGCGGGATAGGCGGCGGCGACGAGCCGCCGGTACAGGTGCGGTGACTTCGGCTGCCAGCGTCCCGCGATGCGCGTCCACTGGGGCTTGAGGAAGCCGCCGAGGTTCGGCTCGTTCCAGATCGTGAACATGTCGACCGCGGGCAGCGGGTCGATCGGTGCGGGCGCCGCCGCGGCGGCTGCAGGCGTGCGCCCGAAGATGCCGGCGATGCGGTCCAGCAGCGACGCGTCGGCCGACGCGGCCGGTGCCGGCAGGGCGCGTTCGTCGCGCGGGCGAAACGCGCCGGAGTAGCGCCGCGCCACGGCGCGCGCGAAGTCGGCGAAGCGGGCCGGGTCGACGCTGTCGCGCGTGCGGCCGGCGACCGTGTCGGCCGTAGCCCACAGCGGGGCCCAGAACGCCACGTCGATGTCGACCTCGAGGCCCTGGGCAGCGGCGTCGCGCACCGCGCGATCGAGGTTGTCCCAGGCGTGCGGCGGGTAGGCGGCGGGATCGGTCGCGTCGAAGCTCGGCGCGGTCGGTGAGTCGGCCTCGGGGGCGATGACCGACCAGCCGGCCGTCAGGCGCACGCGGTCGACGCCCATCTGCGCGAGCTGCGCCATCGACGCCTGCACCTCGGCGTCGGATCGGTGCAGCAGCTGCGTGTCGTCCTGCACGATCGTCTCCATCGCGTTGTCGGCGACGGCGGGCGGGGCTCCGCACGCGAGCAGCGCGACGGATACGGCGAGCAGGCGCGCGGCGCTGCGGCGACTTGGGAAGCACATGGGTTTTCCGTTCGGTAGCCGGGCTATCTCGCGTGGCGCGAGACCCCTGGTTTTGCGTCCCCGCCTCGCGACGGGTTTGCCGTTGTCGTGGATGCCTGCTGCACCGGTGCCTGGGCTCCGGTGTCGTGTACATCGGCCCCGCGCAGGCGCAACGTCACCGGGGAAAGCACGGATGCCCGGCATCCGCCGCCCGTGGTTTCTCGCTGCATCTCCGCGGTCTGCCCCTGGCCGCTTGACGGGCCGGTCGTGCCGACATCACCGGCATGAACAGCGCACTCGCCCGCCTCAGCCGAAGCATCTGCGTGGCCGCCGCGATCGCCGCGGCCGCCCCCGCCATCGCCGCCGCCGCCCCCGACCCGCTACTCGCCGATCAGTGGGCGCTCACGGGCCCAGGAGGCGTGGACGCAGTCCACGGGCGCCGGCGTCGTCGTCGCGGTCCTCGACACCGGCGTCCAGCTCGACCATCCGGAGCTCGCGGCGAACATCTGGACGAACCCCGGGGAGATCGCGGGCAACGGCATCGACGACGACCACAACGGCTTCATCGACGACGTCCACGGCGCGAATATGGTCGCCGACAACGCCGACGTCAGCGACGACAACGACCACGGCACGCATGACGCCGGCATCGTCGCCGCGCGTCGCGACAACGGCATCGGCGGCTCGGGGATCGCCCCCGACGCGACGATCATGCCCGTCAAGGTGCTCAACGCCGCGATGGCCGGCGACAACGACAAGCTGGCGCGCGGCATCCGCTACGCGGTCGACGAGGGCGCCAGGATCCTCAGCGTCTCGATCAACGGCGACACCGACACGAACGATCTGGACTCCGCGGTGCGCTATGCCGGTGAGCACGGAGCGATCATCGTCGCGGCCGCCGGCAACAACGCGCGCGACATCGACCTGACCCAGTCCTTCCCCGCGTCGCTGCAGGATCCCGCGATCCTGACGGTCGCGGCCGACACCGCGACCGGAGGGCTGTGGAGCGGGTCCAACACGGGCCTGCGGTCGGTCGACCTCTCGGCGCCCGGCGAGCTCATCCTCTCGACCGCGCGCGGCTCCGCGTACCAGACGCGGACCGGCACCTCGGCGGCCACGCCGTTCGTCGCCGGCGCGCTCGCGCTGCTGTCCTCGGCGCGCCCGGACCTGCCGACGAGCGTCCTGCGCGACGCGCTGCTCTCGACGGCCCGGCGCTCCAGCGGCCTCGCCTCACTGCTCTCCAGCGGCGGGCGGCTCGACGTCGCGACCGCGCTGCACCGCGTGCTCGGCGCGTCGTGGCGCGCCGGTGCCCCTGCCGTCACGGCCGCGCCGGCGCTGCGCGTGCGGACGACCTCCAAGGGGCGGGCCGGCGCGCGCAGCACGGTGCGCTGGCGCGCCGCGCATGCGGGGAGCGTCGCACGCTGGCGCGTGTCCCTCGACGGACGCGTCGTCGCCACCCTGCCGGCGGGCGCGACCGCGTTCTCGCGGCGCATCGCCCGCCGCGGCCGCCACGGGTGGCGCGTCGTCGGCTTCGACAGCAGCGCGACGAAGGTCGTCGCCGCCCGCCGCGCGTTCCGCCTCGTCTGATGCCCGCGATCAGGGTTTTCCACCGCAACGACCCGTGGCGGGTGCGGATGCATAGCGCCGGACCCGGAGTCGATACGCCGAGCATGAGCCGCTTCACGCCCCGCCTCGCCGCCATCGCCGCCGTCGCCGCCGTCGCCCTCGCGTCCCCCCTCGGACCCGGTGCGCCCCGGGCGGATGCCGCGCTCCCGCTCCCGTCGCTCAGCGCTCCGGCGCCGGCACCGGCGGTCGCCCCCGTCGCCATCCCGATCGCGATCGACCCCGCGACCGGTCCCGCCCGCGGAACCGTCATCCTCGTCCACGGCGGCGGCTGGGCCGGGCATGGCGCCCACGCCCAGGGCGTGCTCGCCACGACCCCGGGTCAGATCTTCCTCCAGCGCGGGTGGCGCGTCGTCTCGGTCGACTACGAGGAGGGCAGCGCCGGCCTGCAGGACGTCCTCAACGCCGCCGGCGCCGAGCTCACCCGCGGCACGGGCGCCGGCCCCCTGTGCCTGTACGGCGAGTCGGCGGGCGCCCACCTCTCGCTCCTCGCCGCTGCGCGGATGCGCTCCATCGACTGTGTCATCGGCCTTGGCGCACCGACCGACCTCATGCAGTACGAGGCCGACGCCGCCGTCGATCCCGACGCCCGCGTGGGCCTCGTCGGCTACCAGATCGCCCGCTTCTTCGGCACGACGCCGGAGGAGACGGCGCCGTGGGACGCGGTCGTCCAGGCGCCCGCGATCCGCGCCGACGTGCTGCTGATGCGCGAGGCCGACGATTCGATGGTCCCCGCCGTGCACGTGGCGCGCTTCGTCGCCGCCCGTCCGGCGACGCAGACGGTGGAGCTGCCCGCCGGCGATCCGAGCGACCCGTCGTCGACGTTCGTCCACGGCACGATCTCGCCCGAGGGGCGCGTCGAGTACGCCGCGGCGATCGGCGCCTTCGCCGACCGCGCCGTGGCGGCGCGCGACGCCGAGCGCCGCGCGGCGCGGTTGGGCTGCACCGGCGCCTCGCGGCTGCTCGCCCCGGCGGATGCCGGATTCGTCGAGCGCGCGCTGCGCTGCCTCAGCGCGCACGACCGCGCGCTGCCCGCCGCGCCGGCCGCCGGCGCGCCGCTGACGCGCGAGATGCGCGGCGAGGTGAGCGCCGCCCGTATCTGGGGACTGCTGCGCAGGACCACCGGCGGCCGCCGCGGCCTCGCCGCCGTCGGCGCCGGCCGCGGCCGCGTCACCGTCAAGCTGGGAAGCCCGTCGGTCGTGACCGTCACCCGCTTGGCGAGCCGACGCCGTAACAGGTGAAACCATGACGAACGTCCGGGTGAACCGTCCGTTCACATTGGCTTTCATCCGGCCATCGGAGTAGTTTCGCAGTCTCCCCATGGATCGACACACACCCGCGGAGATCGACGTTGGCGGGTCATCCTTCGAGCAACTGCTCGAATTCGCGCCGGACGCGATCGTCGGCGTGGAGCGCGACGGGGTCATCGTCGTCGCCAACCATCAGGCGGAGACGCTGTTCGGGTGGACGCGGAACCAGATCGTCGGCTCGCCGGTCGAGAAGCTCATACCGGCGCGCTTTCACGCCCAGCACCCCGCCCACCGCGCCGGCTACTTCGCAGATCCGGGCTCCCGGCCGATGGGTGCGGACCTCGACCTCTGGGGTCTTCGCGCCGACGGAAGTGAATTCCCGGCCGAGGTCTCGCTGTCCTCGATCGACGCGCCGGAAGGGCGCCTCGCGCTCGTCGCCGTCCGCGACGTCAGCGAGCGCCACGCCGCCGAGCAGGCGCGGGCACGGCTTGCGGCGATCGTCGACTCGTCCAACGACGCGATCATCGGTCACGGCACCGACGACGTCATCACGAGCTGGAACCGGGCGGCCGAGCAGTTGTACGGATACACCCCGCAGGAGGCGCTCGGCCGGCCCCTGTCGATGCTCTCGGCTCCGGACATCGCGGACACTGCGGGCCTCTCCGCCGGCGCCGAGGTGCGACACCTCGAGACCGAGCAGGTGCGCAAGGACGGCAGCCGCATCGAGGTCGCGCTGACGATCTCACCGGTCCGCGACGTGCGCGGGGACGTAATCGGGATGGCGACCATCGCGCGCGATGTCTCGGTACAGAAGCGCGCTGAGCGGACGTTCAAGGGATTGCTCGAGTTCGCGCCCGACGCCATCGTCGGCGTGCGGGCCAACGGGCGCATCACGCTCGCCAACCGCCAGGCCGAGGCGTTGTTCGGCTACTCGCGCGATGAGCTCCTGGACACCCCTGTGGAGCTGTTGATCCCGGACCGGTTCGTCAACGGCCACGCCGCTCACCGCGACCGCTATTTCGAGGATCCGCGGACCCGTGCGATGGGTGCCGGCGTCGAGCTGCACGGCAGGCGCAAGGACGGCAGCGAGTTCCCGGCCGAGATCAGCCTGTCGAGCATCGAGACCGAGGACGGCATCGTCGCGGTCGCGGCGGTCCGCGACATCAGCGACCGCGCCGCGAGCGAGCGCGAGCGAGCGCTCGCCGAGGAGCTCAACCAGTCACGGCGGCTGGAGAGCGTCGGGCAGCTCGCCGGCGGGATCGCCCACGACTTCAACAACCTCCTCGGCGTCATCATCAACTTCGCCAAGTTCGTGGCCGACGAGCTCCCGGAGGGTTCGCAGGCACGGGAGGACATCGAGGAGATCCGCCAGGCGGCCAAGCGCGGCGCGGCGCTGACGCGGCAGCTGCTGATCTTCAGCCGCCGCGAGGTCATCACGCCCGAGATCCTCGACCTCAACGAGCTGACATCCGGGCTCGAGAACTTCCTGCGCCGTGCGCTCGGCGAGCAGATCGAGCTCGAGGTCGCCCCGGCGCAGGTGCTCTGGACGATCCAGGCGGACCGCGGGCAGATGGAGCAGGTCCTCGTGAACCTCGCCGTCAACGGCCGCGACGCCATGCCGGAGGGCGGCAAGCTCGTCGTGGAGACGAGCAACGTCGTCCTCGACGAGGAATTCGCCGCCAACCACGTCGGGCTCGCGCCCGGTGCCTACGTCCGCCTGACCGTCAGCGACTCCGGCGTCGGCATGGACGCCGAGGTCGTCGACCGCGCGTTCGAGCCGTTCTACACGACCAAGCCCAAAGGCGAGGGCACGGGGCTCGGCCTCGCGACGGTCTACGGGATCGTCACCGAAGCGGGCGGCCGGATCACGCTGTACTCGGAGCCGGGGGTCGGCACGTCGGTGAAGATCCATCTGCCGGCCAGCACCGACGCCGTCCAGCGCCCCCAAGCAGCGATCGAGGCCTCGCCCGCCGCCCGCGGCGAAACGCTGCTGGTCGTCGAAGACGAGGCCGACGTCCGGCGGATGTCGGAACGGATCCTCACACGCGCCGGCTACAAGGTCCTCATCGCGGGCGACGGCAGCGACGCACTCAGGATCGCCGCTTCCGCGGACATCGACCTCGTCCTCACCGATGTGGTCATGCCCGGGATGACCGGACCCGATCTCGTCGCCCAGCTCCGCCGGCGCGTCCCGGACACGAAGGTCATCTTCATGTCGGGCTACAGCCACAAGATGTTGACCCATGCCACGCTCGAGCGCGACACGCACACGGCGTTCATCGAGAAGCCCTTCACCGCGGGCGAGCTCCAGCGCAAGCTCCGTGAGCTGCTCGACGCGCCGGCGGATCCATGACGCCCGCGCAGATCGTGCTCGATAGCGTCCGCAGCCGGCGCTCGAGGTGCGGGCGGCCCTGTCGTGAGGGTGTCGCCGCGGTCGTGCACCCGCGATCCTCGAGGATCGCCGTCCCTTCGAATCCGGGCTGAGCCGCCGCACAACCGGGCCTCGAGCTTCAGGCCATCCAACGGGAAGCGCGTGAGCCACGACAGCGATGCGTTGCCGGTCACGAAGTCGTCGAGGTACAGGCGCACGCCGAGCGCCTTGAGCTCATGGAGGGCCGGGAGCACGGACCCGTCGTCGTGAAAGGCGCTCTCGATGACGTCCAGGACGAGCGCGCGCGGCGACGGGCGCTCGGCCTCCAGCGCATCGAGAACGTCTCGACGCGGCAGCTCGCCGAGCCGGGCTTCACCGCTCGTGGCTCGGCGATCACCGCGCGGGCGCGACCAGCCCCCGCACCGGATGCTCCCACCGCAGGAGCGATTCGATGCCGATCACCGCGGTCGCGCAGCGCGACGAGCGGCTGGTAGGCCACGGGTGGCGCTATACCTCGAGGTCGGCGACCAGCGCCGCCCAGGCCTCGTCGTACGCCGCGTGGAGTTCCGCGATCCGTGCGTCGTCGGGCGGCTCGCCGTTGCGGGCTCGGAGCCCGATGTCCTCCAGCAGCGCGACGAGGCGCCGCGCGCCGACGAGATTGCACGATCCGGTCAGCGCATGGCACACCTGCCAGACGGCTTCGACGTCGCCGGCGCGTGCGGCCGTCGCCAGGTCGGCCAGCCGCGTCCGCGAGTCGTCCCGGAAGATCTCGATGAACTCGCGCCACGGCTCGAGGTCCGTGTAGAGGCGGCGCAGCTTGCCGAGCAGCTCGAGGTCGAGCGGGCCCGGCACCGGCTGCGCCGGCGCGGCGAGCTCATCGGCGGCGACGGCGGCGCCGTCGATGACGGCGAGGAACCGCTCGATCTCAAACGGCTTGGTGAGGTAGCCGTCGGCGCCGGCTCCGCAGGCGCGCGACCTGCCCGACCGTCGCGTCGGCGCTCACCATGACGACCGGGACGCCGCGGTGCGCTCGTCGGCGCGCAGCCGGCGCAGCACCTCCTCGCCCGAGATGTCGGGCAGGTTGAGATCGAGCAGGACGAGCGCCGGGCGGTGCTCGCGCGCGAGGTCCAGCCCGAGCCGCCCTGCGGTCGCGACGAGCAGCGTGATCTCCGGGCGCGCGCGCAGGATCCGTCTCGACGAGCCTGATGTTCGACGGGTTGTCCTCGATGTAGAGGACCGTGCGCGCCGGTCCGTGCGCGGCGGACGCACCGGGATCCGCGGCGTCGCGGTCCGCCCGTGGGTGCGGCGCCGGCCGCGACCGCGAGCAGCAGCCAGAACGTCGTGCCCGCGCCGAGCTCGCTCTCGACGCCGATCGCGCCGCCCATCGCCTCGATGAGGCGCTTGACCAGCGCGAGCCCGAGCCCGGTGCCCTCGACTCCGTCGCCTCGGCGCCGAGCCGCTCGAACGCCGCGAACACGCGCTCGAGTCGTCGGGCGCGATGCCGAGGCCCGTGTCGGCGACCGTGATGCGGATGCTTCCGCCGTCGGCCGGCGCGCCGCGACGGGACCTCGCCCGCCTCGCGGTTGTACTTCACCGCGTTGGAGAGCAGGTTGAGCAGCACCTGCTTGAGGCGCTGGCGGTCGGCGAGCACGTAGTGCGTCGAGCTCGCTCGGAGGGCGGCGAGGCCGAGCGTCACCGAGCGTGCGGCCGCGAGCGGCGCGAGCATCTCCAGCGCCTCGGTGACGACCTGCCCGACGATGCACGGGCTCGAGCGACAGGCCGCAGCGCGCCGCGTCGATGCGCGAGATGTCGAGCACCTCGTTGATGAGCTCGAGCAGGTGCCGGCCGGCGCTGCATGATCTGGTGCAGCTGCTCGCGCTGGTCGGCCCGCGGATTCGTCGCGCTCGAGCAGCTCGCCGAAGCCGAGGATCGCGTTCAGCGGCGTGCGCAGCTCGTGGCTCATGCGCGACAGGAACTCGCTCTTCGCGCGGTTCGCGCGCTCGGCCTCCTCGCGCGCGCGGCGCGACCTCGGCCTCGGCCTGCTTGCGCTCGCTGACGTCGCGCGCCGACGGTGTGGAACTCGACGACTCGTTGGTCGGGGTCGCGGAGCGCGCGGATCTTCGCCTCGATCCAGACGTAGCCGCCGTCGCCGCGGTGCACGCGGTAGGAGTTCGTGATGACGCCGGGCTCCGGGGACGCCCGCGAGAAGTCGGCGGTCATCGCGACGAGGTCGTCGGGATGGATGAACTCCGAGCCCAGCAGCCCGACCATCTCCTCGGGCTCGTAGCCGTACACCGCGGGCTCGCCGGCGAGACGTACTCGATCGCGCCCGTCGGCCGACGTGCGGCCGATGACGTCGGTCGAGTTCTCGGCGAGCAGCCGGAAGAGCTGCTCGCTCTCGCGCAGCGCCTCGAGCAGCACGCGCTCGTCCGTGGTGTCCTCGCTGACGGCCGCGATCCGCGTCACGCCGCCGTCCTTCACAGCACGGGCTCCGCGCGCGTCCTGACCCAGCGCGTCTCGCCGTCGGGGCGGACGATGCGGTACTCGAAGTCCGTCGCGTCGGTCATCTCGTCGCGGGCGGTCATGACGCTTCCCGGTCGTCGGGATGCAGCAGGTCCTGGAGCGCCAGCGGGTCGCGGAGAAGCGTCCAGGTCGACGCCGAAGATCCGCGCGACGCCGGGCTCGCGTAGAGCATGGCGGCGGGTCGACGTCGCGCAGCAAGAAGCCTTGCTGGAAGGTCTCGGTGACCTGCCGGAAGCGCTCCTCGCTCTCACGCAGCCCGCCCTCGAAGCAGGCGGCTGCTCGGTGATGTCGTGAAGCTGGCCGATGAGGCACGGCTCGCCGTCGAACTCGACGTAGGCGACTTCGAGACGAGCACGGTCCGCAGCTTGCCGGTCCTCGGTCCTGACCTCCTCCTCGGCCTCGGGCGAATGCCCTCGCTGGCTCCGCAGCCGCTTGAGCATCTCGCGCCATGGCGCTCGGGGTGCGCCCAGAAGCCGACAGCGAGCATCGTGCGCCCGACGAACTCCGCCTCCTGCCACCCGAGGAGCTCCAGACAGGCGGGATTGGCGAGCAGGATCGTCTCGTCATCCATCCGGCTAAGCGCGGTGGCACAGGGGAGGCGTTGACCAGCGCCCACGCCTGCGGTCGGCGGCCTGTCGCAACGCCGCTGCGGCCCTCCTGCTCAGGCTCACGTCGCGGCTGAAATCCCCATGAAGCCGGCGGGCCCGTCGTCCCCGCCCCTGATCGCTGTCACGTCAGCGAGACTGTAGTTCGCCGCCCGTCCGGCGACGAGAGGTCGAGTCGCGGCGTCCGGCGACACCGTCACGCGCGGCCGGGATGAAGACCTTGAAGCCGGCGCGATCCGATCGGCACGCGCGCGCGGCGATCCTCGCCCTGGTCGTGTATCGCCTCGGTGAGGCGGCTGATTACGTCCTGGGCCTGAAGAAGCTCACCAGCCGTCGGCGCCGTGGTCGAATGTTGCGATCCAGGCCGTCGAGGAGCTCGGTGGCGATGATCGAGTACTCCGCGGCCGCCGCGAGCACCTCGGCCAGGCGGGCACGGTCCAGATCACGGCGTTCGGCGTCGTCCCGCATCGACATCACAGCCCACGGTATCGACGTTCCCGTTCTCATGGCGCTTCACCGCGGGACGCCGCGTAGCGGGTGCATGTGCCGTCCCCGGCCGCTCACTACGCGACGTCGCGCAGGCAGCTCGGCGTCGTCGGCCAGCGCCAGGCGCAGCTTCTTCTTGAGCTCGCCCTGGACCCGGCAGATCCGGCTCCTCGGAGACGCCGAGCACTCGCGCCGATCTCGCGCAGCGTGCAGGCTTCTTGACGTAAGATGAGGACGGCGCGAATCTCGCGCTCGCGCGTGCCAGCAACGCGAAGGCGCGGCGGCAAGCGCTGCTTGGCGTCCGTCCTGGAGAAACCTCGGCGCAGTGGGGTCTGGAGGTGTCGTTGTCGCTGGGCAGGAGGTCGACATACTCCGAGGCGACCCCGTCCGGGGCGATCGCCGGCGCGTTGAGCGACGTCACGTCGGAGTTGATGAGGTCGCGCCGGCGCCCGTCGAGGTCAGCGGGCGTCATGCTCAGCGCGTCCGCGAGCTCGCGGTCGTCGGGCAGGCGGCCGTGGATCGAGCGAAACTCCGTCTGCACGCGCCGCATGTCGCGCTCCCAGCGCCGCAATGAGCGCGGCACCCAGTCGCATCGCCGCAGCTCGTGGATGACCGCGCCGTGGATGCGGGTCCAGGCGAACTGCTCGAGTGTTGTTCCCTGCGTCGGGTCCTAGCGATCCAGCGACTTGATCAGTGCCTCGATCCCCGCCGAGATGAGGTCGTCGGCCTCGTGGTGGACGGGCAGCTCGCTGATCTTGCGGTAGACGATGAACTTCACGAGCGGCGCGTACGTCAGCACGAGACGATCGCGCAACCGCGGATCGCCGCTGCGCCGATACTCGTGCCACAGCACCATGGCGTCGTCGGAATTCATCCGCCGGCGCTTCTTGCGGGGGGACGGCTTCGGCAGGTTCCGAGTGGGCGTGGGCGCTTCAAGGAGGGCGGGCATGAGGTTCGTATCGGCGCCGCAGCTCGATCCTGCCTCCGTAGTTCACGACCTGTGGTCCGGAGCGGTGCATTCATGCAAACAGCCGCACTCACATCGGCGTATCGTTCCTGTGCAAATGCACGCACCTGACGCGCACACGACCACGATCCGCATCGTCTCGCCGACGACCACGCCGTCGTCCGCCACGGGCTCGAGCTGATCCTCGCCGCCGAGGACGACCTGGAGGTCGTCGCCTCCGTCGGCGATGTCCCGGCCGCGCTGCGCAAGATCCGGGGCTACCGGCCCGACGTCGTCGTGCTGGACCTCAACATGCCCGGCGGCTCGAGCATGGAGGCGATCCCGGAGATCCTCACGGCCTCGCCCGAGACGCGGGTCGTCGTGCTCACGATGCAGAACGACCCGGCGCTCGCGCGCATTGCGCTCACGACGGGAGCAATGGCCTACGTCCTCAAGGAGGCCGCCCACGACGAGCTCGTCGCGGCGGTCCGCCGTGCCGCCGCCGGCGAGACGTATCTCAACCCGCAGCTCGGAGCACGACTCGCCGCCGAGGCGCCGCCGACACGGAGCCCGCCGGATGACCTCTCCGAGCGCGAGGTCGACGTGCTGCGGATGATCGCGCTGGGCCACACGAATGGCGAGATCGCGAAGGGGCTCTACATCTCCGTCCGCACGGTGAGAGCCATCGCGCCCGCATCCAGCAGAAGCTGCAGCGGTCGTCGCGAGCTGACCTCGTCCGTTACGCGCGGGAGCGCGGGCTGATCGAACTGTGATTACCCGTCTTCCGTCGCGAGCCACACTGAAATATCGTGCCGCGCCCGTCCGCTTCTCGACCGTCGTCCAGGACCCGAGCGATTGTCGTCGCGGGACGCGGCGCGCTGAAGCAACGCGTGACGCGACATCGATCGCATGAGACCGGTCAGGGGACGTGTACGAGTGCTCGTCGTCGAGGATCACCCACTGTTTCGCAAGGCGGTCGTGGACGCGGTCAAGGCTCGTCCCGAACTCGAGTTCGTCGGCGAGTCCGCCGACGGCCGCGAAGGCCTGGCGGCGATCCGCGGCGCGCTTCCCGACGTCGCCGTGGTCGACGTCCAGATGCCCGGGATCGACGGTTTCGGTGTCCTCAACGCCGTGACCCGCGATGCGCTGGCGACGCGCGTCCTCCTGCTGACCGCGAGCGTCGAGCCATCCGCTGCGTTCAAGGCTCTCGGGGCTGGTGCAGCCGGCTGCCTGCTCAAGAGCGCCGACGGCGACGTGATCTGCGACGCGATCCTCGCGGTCGCCCGCGGCGAGACCGTGCTGGCGCCCGAGGTGCAGGCCGGCATCGCGAGCGAGATCCGCATGCGCAGCACGGTGGACCGCCCGGTGCTGAGCCCGCGCGAGCACGAGATCCTCGTCCTCACCGCCGCGGGCCTGTCGGCCCCCGAGGTCGCGGCGCAGCTCATACTGAGCCCCGCCACCGTGCGCACGCACCTGCAGCATCTGTACGAGAAGCTCGGCGTCTCCGACCGCGCCGCCGCCGTGGCCGAGGCGATGCGCCGGGGGCTGCTGGAGTAGCGCGCCGTGAGCGAAGCAGCGCAGCCCACCGCTCCGGGTTCGCGACACGGGCTGACCGATCCACTCACGGGGCTCGGCAACCGCGTCGACCTGCAGCGCGAGGTCGCGGCGCGGGGTGACCGCGACCATGTCGCCCTGCTGCTCGTCGAGATCGAGGGCCTGCGATCGATCAACCATGCGCTGGGATATACGGTCGGCGACGCATTCCTCCAGGCCGTCGCCGGACGCCTGCGCGCCGCCGCGGCGCCGGGCGACCTCGCCTTCCGGCTCGGCAACGGCGAGTTCGCCGTGCTCTCACCCGCGGCCGGCCGCGCCGCGGCGCACGGCCTCGGACAGCGGCTGCTCACCGACCTCGAGCGGCCGTTCACGATGCGGGAGGGCCTCGTTCAGGCGCGGGTCCGCGTCGGGATCTCGATCGGCCGTGCGGGCGGCTCGACGGACGCCCTGCTGGGACAGGCCGACGCGTCGCTGCGCAACTCGCGGGTCAGCGGTCGTGCGAGCGGCTGTCGCTCTTCGACGAAGCCCTGCACGAGCAGACCCTCCTCACCTCTGCGCTGTCCTTCGAGCTGGCCGGGGCCGCGCCGCGCGGGGAACTGCTGCTGCACTACCAGCCCATCGTCGAGTTGGTCACGCGCGCAGTCGTCGGTCGCGAGGCGCTCGTCCGTTGGCAGCATCCGCAGCGTGGACTGGTCTCGCCGGGCGACTTCATCCCGCTCGCGGAGGCCTGCGGGCTCATCGACGGCATCGGGACGTGGGTTCTGGACGCGGCGTGCCGCGAGGCCGCAGCCTGGCCGGAGCGCAACGGCTCGCGCCCGTACGTCAGCGTGAACGTGGCGCCCTCGCAGCTCCGCGATCCGGGCTTCCCGGACCGTGTCGCCGCGATGGTCGCTGCCAGCGGGATCGCCGCCGGGCAGCTCGTGATCGAGATCACCGAGCGCGCGATCGCCGAGGTCGATGCGGTGGTCCCGGTCCTTGCGGCCCTTCGGGCGTCCGGCGTGCGGGTGTTCTTGGACGACTTCGGCACCGGCTACTCGTCGCTCGGTGCCATCCGCGCCTGCCGCTGGACGGGGTCAAGATCGATCGCTCGTTCGTCCGTGCCATAACGACGTCCGATCAGGAGTGGTCGCTGGCGATCACGATCGTCCGCCTGCTGCGCGACCTCGGTCTGGCGACGACCGTGGAGGGCATCGAGTCGGCCGCACAGCTTGCCCAGCTGCGGTCGCTCGGCTGCTCCCACGGCCAGGGCTTCTACTTCGGCCGGCCGCAGGCGACGGCTGTCCGTGGCTGAGGATCCGCCGATCGTCGTACTGGAAGACGACCGCGCGATCGCCTGTCGATCGGCCGCGCGCTCAAGTCGGCGCGCGTGGTCAACGCGATCGAGTTCTTCGACGACGGGCGGGCGGTGTGGGCCCGCCTCGTGCGGCGTGACGCGGATCGAGCTCCGGCTCCCGTGCTCGTGTTCCTGGACGTGCACGTGCCGGGGTACTCGGGCCTCGAAGTCCTCGAGCGGATCCGCGCGCATCCCCGCCTGGGGTCGATCCCGGTCGTGATGCTGAGCGCGTCCGGCGACGAGCACGACATCGAGCGTGCCTACGCGCTGGGCGCGACCGCGTACCTCGTCAAGCCCGCGGGAATCCACGGCCTGCGCGACATGCTCGCCGAGCTGGGGCTGCGCGTGCTCCTGCTGGCGCGGGCACCCTGACGCGCTGCGCGCCAACCGATCCGAGCAGTCCGGCACGCTGCCCGAAGCCGAGTGGCAACGACGCCACAACGGGTTCGTCAAGATCCTCTGGGCGCTTGCCCTCACCCTTCCGGCCTATGGCGCCGCGCGCGGGCATGCGCTGTCGCACGACGTGGCCGGAGGCGCGATGCTGCTGGCGACCGCCGTCGCCGCGAGCCGGTACGGGCACAAGCGCAACGTCTCATCGGCGCTGACCTCGTACGGCCTGTTTCTGGCCTCCGCCCTGGCTGTGCATCTCGCCGACGGCGCGACCGAGGCGCACTTCACGTTCTTCGTGATGATCATCATCGTCTCGCTCTACGAGGACTGGCGCCCGTTCCTCATCGCGTTCGGGTTCGTCGTGCTCCATCACGGCGTGATGGGCCTCGTGGATCGCGGCTCGGTGTACGACCATGCCGGCAATCCATGGCTGCTCGCGTTGATCCACGGCGCGTTCGTCGCCGCCGCCGGCGTCGCGTGTGTCGTGACCTGGAGTGCCAACGAGGGCGTCCGCGCGGAGGTTGACCGTGCCAACGAACGCGCCCGGGAGAGCGACGCGCTCTTCCGCAGCGCCTTCGAGGACGGCCCGATCGGCATGGCGCTCGTCGCGCTCACCAAGACCGGGCTGGGAACGCTGCTGCAGGTCAACCGGACGCTCAGCGCGCAGTTCGGCTACCGCCGGGCCTCCTGCCTTGTCGGCGTCGAGCTCCACGAGCTCCTGGCCCCCGAGTCGATCGACGCGATCAGGCGTTGCATCGACGCCCTGATCGCGAGTGAGCTCACGGTGGCGCACGAGGAACTGCGCCTCCTGCATCACCACGGATTCGGCTTTGAGGCCCACATGAGCATGTCGCTCGTCGCCGGGGCGACGGGCGCCTCACGCGATCTCGTCGTCCAGATCCAGGACGTCACCGAGCGCAATCGGCTCAAGCACGAGCTGCAGGACCTCGCCGACCACGATCCACTCACCGGGCTGCTGAACCGTCGCCGCTTCGGGCAGGAGCTGGCCGCCCGCGCTGAGCGCAGACCGCCGCTCGCGGTCGTCCGGCGCCGTCGTCCTCATCGATCTCGACGGATTCAAGGAGGTCAACGACACGCTTGGCCACGAATCCGGCGATCAGCTCCTCGTCGCGGTCGCCGAGGCGCTGCGCAGCGCATCGCGCTCCGGGGACGCGATCGCCCGCCTCGGCGGCGACGAGTTCGCGCTGCTGATCGACGAGGCGACGGCCGAGGACGCGCAGGGCGTCGGCCGGCGGATCCTCGACCGAGTCCACACTCACGCGTTCATCGGCCACGGGGCGCGGGCGCGCCGTGCGAGCGCCAGCGTCGGGATCGTCGTCTTCTCGCCCGAGACGCAGCTGACGGGCGACCAGCTGCTCAACGACGCCGACCTCGCGATGTACGAGGCCAAGGACGGCGGCGGCACCCGGTGCGTGGTCTACTGCGCCGACCCCGAGTCCTTCGGCACGACGACCGCCTCCCTCGCATGGCCGGATCGCATCCGGCACGCCCTCGACGAGGAGCGCTTTGCGATGTTCGCGCAGCCGATCCTCGACTCTGGAGAGCGGCCACGTCGCCAGCTACGAGCTGCTGCTGCGAATGATCGACGACGACGGCGCGATCATCGCGCCGGGCGCCTTCCTCCCGGTCGCCGAGCGGCGCGGGATGATCCGCACGATCGATCGCTGGGTCATCGGCCAAGCCGTCGAGCTGCTGGAGGATCTCACGACCTCCGACGGCGCCGTCGCCGCCGGCGCCGCGCCGTTGCGGCTGCACGTGAACGTCTCCGCTCGATCGCTCTCCGACGGCGACTTCCTCGGGCACGTCGCGGGGCGGCTCGATCGCTCGCGCATCGATCCGAGCCAGCTCGTGTTCGAGATCACCGAGACCGCCGCGATCGCGAACGTCGACGATGCCTGCCGTCTCCTACGAGCCTGTCCGAGCTCGGCTGCGCCATCGCGCTCGACGACTTCGGCGCCGGGTTCGGCTCGCTGCAGCACCTCAGGCCCTGCCGGTGGCCTGCTGAAGATCGATGGCCAGTTCATCCGCGAACCTCACGACGAACCCCGACGATCTCGTCGTCGTCGAGTCGCTGGTACGGATGGCCCGCGGGCTGCGGAAGCGCACGACCGCCGAGTACGTCGAGGACGCCGCCACGCTGGGGCTCCTTGCCGACCTCGGCGTCGACCTCGCGCAGGGCTACCACATCGGCAGGCCGGCACCGGCTCGCCAGGCCATCCGCGCGCGGCGAACGATTCCGCGCCGCGGTCGCTCGCGACCCCTGCTCGACTGACATTCCTGCGCCCGTCGCACCGTCGGTCCGCTCGCGCTGAACTGGTCGTCACTGCAGACGTCCGCGGCGCGTAGCTCGAGCGACGGCCGGGGATCGACTACACCCACGCTTTCGCGCAGGCGGCGTAACGTCCAGCGTGATGGCCCACGACCACGATCATTCCCACGCCGGGCATTCGCACGCCCCGTCTGCGCACGCCGACCGCCGCTGGCTCACCGTGGCGCTGGCGCTCATCGCGGGCTTCATGGGCGTCGAGGTCGTCGGCGGGCCTGCTCGCCGGCTCGCTGGCGCTGCTCTCCGACGCCGCCCACATGCTCACCGACGCGGCCTCGATCGGGCTCGCGCTCGGGGCCGCGCGGCTCGCGGCGCGGCCCGCGGCCGGCGCGTTCACGTTCGGGCTCGGCCGCGCCGAGATCGTGTCGGCGCAGATCAACGGCGCGGCGCTCTTCCTCCTCGCCGGCGCGATCGCGATCGAGGGCGTCCAGCGGCTGAGCTCGCCGCCGGACGTCGAGGGCAGCGTCGTCATCGTCGTCGGCGCCGTCGGCGCGCTCGTGAACGTCGGCGCGTTCCTGGCGCTCTCGCGCTCGGAGCGGCGGTCGCTCAACGTCGAGGGCGCGCGCGCGCACGTGCTCGCCGACCTCTACGGCTCGGTCGCGGCGGTCGTCGCGGGCGTCGTCATCGTCGCCGGCGGCCCGGCGCAGATCGACGCCGTCGCCGCGCTCACCGTGTCGGCGCTCATGCTGCGCAGCGGCTGGTCGCTGCTGCACGCGTCGACGCGCGTGCTGCTGGAGGCCGCGCCGCGCGGCATCGACCCCGACGAGGTCGGCCGCACGCTCGCCGCGATGCCCGGGATCGTCGAGATCCACGACCTCCACGTGTGGGAGGTCACGTCCGGGTTCGTCGCCGTCGCCGCGCACGTCGTCGTCGCCCCCGGCGACGACTGCCACCTGCGCCGCCGCGAGCTGCAGAACCTGCTCCACGAGAGCTTCGCGATCAATCACACGACGCTCCAGGTCGACCACGTGTCGTGGCAGCCGCTCGTGCAGATCGAGGCGCGTGAGTCGCGCTGACTCCGGAGATCGCTACAACGCCGACGCCCCGATGACCTCCTGCCACCACGCGCGCTCGGCGTCGGTCTGGGCGGTCCGCAGGCGCCGGCGGGCGTGCCATTGCAGCTGCTCGCGACTGCCGACGAGCACGTGCGGGCCCGTGACCGCGTAGCGGCCGTCGGCGAGGACGACGAGCGCGCCCGGGACGTCCCAGCGCGTGTTCAGGCGCTCGATGACGCCGAGGCCGAGCACGACCTCGGGCGCGTCCGGATCGCCGTCGGCGTCGGTCCAGGGGCGGGTCGTGAAGATCGGGGCGCTCGTCTTCGGCATGCGCGCCGGGCGCGGCGCCGGGCCGACGGGCCCGATGCGCCAGCGCTCGACGGCGTCCTCGAGCGCGGCGAGCGCCGCCTGGCGGGCGACGATGTGCAGCCGATCGCCGGCCTCCAAGCGCGTCGAGCCGCGCGGCGGCAGCGCCTCGTCGCCGCGCACGAGGACGTTGACGAGCGCGTCGCGCGGCAGGCCGAGGTCGCGCACGCGCACGCCGATCGCCGCATCGCCGTCGGCGATCGGGACCTCCACGACGTCGGCGCCGAGCTGGCGGATCGAGCCGACCTCGACGAGCGGGCGCGGCAGGGCCGGCTCTGTCGTCGTCGCGCGCATCCAGCGCGCGAACGGCTCGAACGTCGAGCCCTGCAGGAGCGTCGACAACAGCACCGCGAAGAACGCGATGTTGAAGTAGCCGAGGCTGCCCTCGATCCCCGCGATGATCGGGAACAGCGCGAGGACGACCGGCACCGCGCCGCGCAGTCCCGCCCAGCCGAGCACCGCCCGGTCGCGGATCGTCAGGGGCGCAAAGGCCGTCGTGACGAGCACGGCGACCGGCCGGGCGACGAAGACGAGCACGAGCGCCATGATCGTGCCGTCCAGCCAGACGTCGCCGAGCTGGCTCGGGAAGACGAGCAGGCCGAGCGTCAGGAACATCGCCAGCTGCGCCACCCACGCGAGGCCGTCGTGGAACGCGCCGACCGTCTGGCGTGCCGGCAGCGGCGAGGAGCCCATCATGAGCCCGGCGAGGTAGACCGCGAGGAAGGCCGAGCCGTGGAGCACGTCGGCGGCGCCGAACGCGAGCGCGACGACCGCCAGCGACGCGACGGGGTACAGCCCCGCGGTCGCCAGGTGCGCACGGCGGAAGGCCCGCACCGCCAGCCAGCCGACCGCGAGGCCGGCGACGGCGCCGATCCCGAGCTGCTGGATGAAGAGCAGCAGCATGTCCGCGACGCCGTACTCCGGGCGCTTGATCCACTCGATGAAGCCGAGCACGAGCAGGATCGCGACGGGGTCGTTCATGCCCGCCTCGCCCTCGAGCGTGCGCGCCAGGCGTCGCTTGAGCTGTGACCCGCGCAGCAGCGCGAAGATCGCCGCGCCGTCGGTGGCGGACACGATCGAGCCGACGAGCATCCCCTCGAGCGTCGTGAGATCCAACAGCCAGGACGCCGCGAGGCCCGTGACGACCGCCGTCAGCAGCGTCCCGAGGAGCGCGAGGCTCAGCGCCGAGCCGAGCACCGGCCGGATCTCGGGCAGGCCGGCAGCGAGGCCGCCCTCGAAGAGGATCAGCGCGAGGGCGATGACCCCGATCGTGCGCGCGAGCTCGTAGTCGCCGAACGAGATGATCCCGAGCCCGTCGGAGCCGACGGCCATCCCGAGGCCGAGGAACAGCACGAGGCCGGGGATCCGCAGGTGCCCAGCGAGCAGGGACGCCCCGAGGCCAAGCGCGAGCAGCGCTCCCGCCGCCAGGATGAACGTCCCCTCGTCGCCCATCGCGGGATCTTGCTACAGCCAGCCCGCGCGCCGCAGGACGCGGTGCAGGCCCGCGCCGACGGCGACCATGAGCAGGAGGCTCGCGGGGTAGCCCAAGTGCCACTTGAGCTCGGGCATGTACTTGAAGTTCATGCCGTAGATGCCGGCAATCAGCGTCGGCACGGTGATGATCGCCGCCCAGCCGGAGATCTGCTTGACGATGTCGTTCTGCTGCACGGAGATGACCGCGAGGTTCGCCTGCAGGATGCTCGTCAGCAGCTCGCGCTGCGTCGCGATCCCGTCCTCGAGGCGCTTGACGTGGTCGGCGACGTCGCGCATGTGCTCGCGCATGGTCCCGTCGACCTCGGGGTGCTCCTTGGACACGAGCTCCTCCAGCGGCTGCAGCAGCGGGTGGACGGCGCGGAAGAACTCGGCGAGCTCGCGACGCAGGAAGTAGATCCGCCGGGTCTGGTCGCCCGCGTCTTCACCGAAGACCTCGACCTCGACCTCCTCGATGTCGTTCTCCAGGCCGGCGATGACGGGCTCGTAGTCGTCGACGATCTTGTCGAGGATCGCCCAGACCGCCGCGACCGGCCCCTCGCGCAGCAGCTCGGGATGGTCCTCCAGCCGCTGGCGCGCCTGGCTGAGCCCGCTCGCCATCCCGTGCCGGACGACGATGACGTAGCCCGTGCCGGTGAAGACGTGCACCTCGCCGAACTCGACCTCCTCGACGTCGTCGAGGTAGCGCGCGGTGTGCAGGACGAGGAAGTAGCCCTCGGGATAGTCCTCGAGCTTCGGGCGCTGGTGGGCCTGCATCGCGTCCTCGACCGCGAGCGCGGGGAGGTCGAAGCGCTCGGCGACCTCGCGCAGCTCCTCGTCGCCGGGATCGTGCAGGCCGATCCAGACGAACCCCTCGTCATCGCGGCGGCGCCGTGCGGCCTCGTCGACCGACAGCGGACCTTCGTCCTGGCGACTGCCTTGCTTGTAATGGGCGCAGTCGACGATCACCGACGACGAGGCTACCCGGAGGCGGTGACGGCCCCCGCTGACCGGAACGGCGCCGTCGGGCGCAGGCCGAAGCGCAGGACGCGCGCGAGCACGTAGAGCGCCGAGCGCCCGCCCCCGGACGGGTTGATCAGGCCCGAGTCCCAGGTGACGCTCGCCGGGCCCGCATTCCAGTGGTAGATGTAGACGCGCTTGATCTGCGGGTTGATCGGCAGGATGCGGTCGAAGATGTAGCGCGTCACCTCGCCGGCGTGGCGCGGCCCCTCGGGAATGTCGGTCGTGCTGGCGTTGTCGCGGCGCACGAGCCCGCCGGTCTCGGTGAGCCACACCTGCGTCCTCGGCATCGCGCGGAGGAACCTGCGCAGGCGAACCTGCTTGAAGCGGTTGGCCTCGACGTAGTTGTGGACGCCCCAGAGCTTGGGCGTGAAGCGGAGCGCATGCCGGAAATCGCGCGCCCAGCGGACCATGTTCGGCATGTCGAGCAGCTCGGGGGCAAGGATCGTGCAGGTCGGGCACTCCTTGCGCAGCGCCCGGTAGTAGCCGGCCGCGAGCGCGGGCCGCCTGCACGTGGGCTCGCCGCAGAGGTTGGCCTCGTTCCAGGTCGCGAACGTCGTGACCCAGGGGTAGAGCTGGCGCAGGCGGCGGAACTCGAACTTCAGGCGCTCGGGCGTCGGCTTGGAGCGGCGGTTCGTGCGCGAGTGCGCGAAGGTGATCAGCGGCTCGACCCCGGCGGCCTGCGCGCGCGTGAGCCAGTCGTCGAGCTCGTCGCGTTGCCACGAGCTCGTCAGCGCGTCCCAGGCCATCGAATAGCGGGCGTAGCGGATGCCGAGCTCGGTGAAGCGGGAGTCGCCGAACATGTCGGCCTTCTGATCGGCGATGCCGACCTCGATGCCCTCCTCCTCCGGCGTCGTCGTCTGCGCGATCGCCGTCGCGGGCACGGCACACACGGCGCCGAGCGCGAGGACCGCGACGACGCGCGCCAGATGGCCGAACACGACGGTCAGCCGCCCGTCAGCACGGTGTCGGCATCGCTGTAGGGCGGGGCGCAGCAGCACAACAGCCTTATCGGCACCTCGCCGGTATTGCTGAGCTTGTGGATCGCACCCGGTGGTATCACGACGCACTCGCCCGCCCGCACATCGCGGTATTCGTCGCCGACGCGCAGGCGCCCCGTCCCGGCCTGGAAGAAGTAGAGCTCCTCGCTCTCGCGGTGGTAGTGCTCGTCCGTCGCCCCGCCGACCGGGACCGTCGCCTCGGCGAGCGACTGCCGCTCCGTCGGGATCGAGACGGGACCGGCGAGCTCGCGGATCGTCGAGCCGTCAAGCGTGATGAACGCCTCGGCGGCGCTGAGATCGGAGACGTGCACGGGATACACAACGGTAGTGGGCGCGGCACTCGTACGGTGCAGCGGCGGTCCTACCCACTAGGCTGGCGACGCAATGGAGATCCTCTCGCGCAGACCGGAACTGCCGACGGAGAAACGCCAGGCGATCGAGGCCGACGTGCTGCTGGCGACCGAGGCGCTGCTCGGCGACGGCGCGAGCTACGCGAGCCTCAGCATCGAGCGCATCGCCACGCGCGCGGGCATCTCGCGCACGGCGTTCTACTTCTACTTCGCCGACAAGCGCGAGCTGCTCATGCGGCTCGCCGCGGACGTCGCCGACCAGCTCTACAACGAGGCCGGCACGTGGTGGTCGGGCAGCGGCGAGGGCCCGGAGCAGCTCACCGAGGCGCTCGGCAAGATCGCCGTGCTCTACCGCGCCCACGGCCCGCTCGTCTGCGCGATCGTCGAGGTGTCGGCGTCCGATCCACCCGTCGGCGCGTTCTGGCGCGATCTCGTCGGCCGCTTCGTCACCGCGAGCGCCGAGCGGATCGCCGCCGAGCAGGCCTCCGGCCGCGCCGACGCGGCGCTGGACCCCACGGCGACGGCCTTCGCGCTCGTCTGGATGACCGAGCGCAGCTTCCACCAGATGCTCGTGCAGGAGGACCCGGTGCCCGTCGAGGACCTCGTCGGCGCGCTCGCCCGCGTCTGGCGCGCGACGGTCTATCAGCCGTAGCCGGCGCGCAGGTCGGGCGCTACGAGCTGAGCCGCTCGAACTCCTCGGTCTCGCGGCGCACCGCGTCGAACTCGCCCGTCTCCATGCGACGGGCGACGTCGGCGTCGATCTCCGCCTCGGTCACGGCAGGCCGTATGCGGCGCAGCAGCAGCGCGTCGAGGCGCTTGAACTTCAGGATCTCCAGGACGTAGACGAGGTAGACCGAGGCGATGATCACGAGCAGCCCGAGGCCCGCCATCACCGCCGCCCAGCGGACGTTCAGCGTGCCGCCGTTGTCGGAGTACGGCACGAACCGCAGCGCGATCGCGAGGCCCGCGAGCATGAGCGTCCACGCATAGAGGTAGAGCACCGTGCGGCGCGTCGAGAAGCCGATGCGGTCCAGGCGGTGGTGGAAGTGCTCGCGGTCGGCCTCGTAGACCGGTTTGCCGTACTTCATGCGCTTGAGCACGACGAACGTCGTGTCGAGGAACGGGACGGCGAGCACGATGAGCGGGAAGATCAGCGCGAGCACGGCGTTCGTCTTCACCGTCCCGAGCACCGCGACGCAGCCGAGCATGAAGCCCAGCAGGTTGGAGCCGCAGTCGCCCATGTAGACCGACGCCGGGTGGAAGTTGTGGATGAGGAAGCCGAGCGCGGCGCCCGCCGTCAGCGCCGCGAGGATCCCCGCCTGGTTGCGCGCGAGGTCGAAGGCGATGACCGACAGCGCGGCGGCGCTGATCGCACAGACGCCCGCGGCGAGGCCGTCGATCCCGTCGGAGAGGTTCACGACGTTCATGACGACGACGAGGCCGAGGACGGTCAGCGGGTCGCCGAGGTGGCCGAAGTCCAGCGAGCCGACGAACGGGATCGTCACGTTGTCGACGGTGACGCCGGCGCGCACGGCGACCGCAGCCGCCGCGATCTGCCCGAGGAGCTTCACGAGCGGCGACAGCTCGAAGCGGTCGTCGATCGCACCGACGAGCGTGATGAGCGCCGCCGCCATGAGGATCCCGTGCAGGACCGGCGTGCCCGGCAGCGTCACGGTCGCCGCGAGCGCACCGCCGGCGAAGATCGCCAGGCCGCCGAGCAGCGGCGTCCCGCCCGGCGCCAGGCCGCGCCCGCGCGCGTGGTCGATCGCCCCGATCGCACGCGCGAAGCGCATCGTCACGGGCGTGAGGACGGCAGTCGCCACGAGGGCGATGGCGAACCCCTGGACCGCGTCGAGCTCGTCGAGCACGACAGCGACTGTATCCGTCGGTGCGGTCCACTCCCAGCGGGCGCCGACCGCCTCCGCGTCAGCCCTGCGGGTGCTCCTCGATCGCGTCGACCCGGCGGGCGTGACGGCCGCCCTCGAACGCGCCGTCGATGAAGGCGCTGACGATCGCGTCGGCCTGCGCGCCGTCGAGGCGGCGGCCGGAGAGCGTCACGACGTTGACGTCGTTGTGCGCGCGCGCGAGCGCGACCTCCTCGGGGTCGTGGGCGTTGACCGCCCGCACCCCCGGCACCTTGTTGGCGACGATCGAGACGCCGACGCCCGAGCCGCAGACGAGCACGCCGCGGTCGGCGTCGCCATCGGCGACGAGCCGCGCCGCGGGGCGGGCGTAGCGCGGGTAGTCGACGGACTCCGCCGTCTCCGGGCCGACGTCGACGACGTCGTGGCCGGAGGCGGTGAGCTGCGCCTTGACGTGCTCCTTGAGCTCGAAGCCGGCGTGGTCTGAGGCGATGGCGATTCTCATGGCGGCCACCCTAGCGACGGTCCAGGTTCAGCCGAGCGCGGCCCGCAGCGCGTCCTCGCCGACCGCCCCGGCGCGGACGACCGCCCACGCGCCCGCGTCCTCGTAGCCGCGCAGATCGACGACCGTCGACGGCGTGCCGGGCAGCGCGCCGCCGTCGAGCACGAGATCCGCCCCGTCGCGGATCGCCTGCGGAACGTCGCCGAGCGTGCGCGCGTCGGGTCCGCCGGCGACGTTCGCGCTGGACTGCAGCAGCGGGGCGGCGACGGCGCCCAGCGCCCGCAGCGACGGGGGCAACGCGGGCACGCGCAGGCCGAGCGTCGCGGGGTCCGGGCCGCAGGCGAGCGCGAAGCGCCCGGCCGGGTTGGGCAGCAGCAGCGTCAGCGCGCCCGGCAGCAGCGCCGACGCGGCCGCCCGCGTGCGCGCCCCGAGCTCCGGCAGCGCGGCCAGGGCGGGCGCGAGCGCGAAGAACAGGACGGCCGCGGGCTTGTCCGGCGCGCGCCCCTTCAGCGCGTACAGCCGCGCGACGGCGCCGCCGTCGCCGGGCTCGCAGGCCAGCCCGTAGACCGTGTCGGCCGGGAAGACCGCGACCCCGCCGCCGGCGAGGCAGTCCTCCAGCGCGCGCGCGTCGGCCGCCCGCAGCGTCATGACTCGCCGACGACGACGCGCTCGATCCCCGCGAGGTCGCGCCGCGCGGCGACGCGCCGGAAGCCGGCGGCGCCCATGAGCGTCGTGACGCGCCCCGCCTGCCCCGCCCCCACCTCGATCGCCAGCAGCGCCGCGCCGGCGGCGGCAGCCGCGGGCACGAGCCGGCGGATGACGTCGAGCCCGTCGGCCCCGGCGAACAGCGCCCCGGGCGGCTCGTGGCGGGTGATCTCGGGCGCGAGCGTCGCGCGCTCGGCCTCGGCGACGTAGGGCGGGTTGGAGAGCACGGCGTCGAAATGGCGCAGCCCGGCCAGCAGGTCGCCGTGGTGCAGCTCGATCTCGAGCCCGAGGCGCGACGCGTTGCCACGGGCGACCGCCAGCGCGTGGATGCTCGCGTCCGTCGCGACGACGTCGAGGTCCGGGCGCTCGTGCTTGAGGGCGAGCGCGATCGCGCCGCTGCCGGTCCCGACGTCGATGACCCGCGCGCCCTGCGGCAGCTCGAGGCCGACCTCGACGAGCAGCTCCGTCTCCGGGCGCGGGACCAGCACGCGCGCGTCGACCTCGAGCTCGAGGTGGCGGAAGCTGCGGCGGCCGAGGATGTAGGCCACCGGCTCGCGGCCGGCGGACCGGCGGCGGACCGCGTCCTGGAATGCCCGGACCGCGCCGCCGGTCACCTCGCGGCGGGAGTCGGTCACGAGCGCCGCGCGCTCGATGCCCATCGCGTCGGCGAGCAGGAGCTCGGCGTCCAGGCGCGGCGAGCCCGACCCCGCCGCGGCGATCGCGATGACGGCGGAGTCCAGCGCCTCGCGCACCGTCGCCCCGCCGAACCCACTCATTACGCCGTCGCCTGAAGCTCCAGCGCGCGCCGCTTCTCGTCGGACTGCAGCGCCTGCGTGAACTCCTCCAGCGCGCCCTCGAGCACCTCGTCGAGGTTGTGCACGAGGAGGTTGATGCGGTGGTCCTTGACGCGCCGCTCGCCGTAGTTGTACGTGCGGATCTTCTCCGACCGCTCGCCGGTGCCGACCTGCGAGCGGCGGTCGGCGGCGAGCTCGGCCTGCTGCTCGGCGAGCGCGGCGTCGTACAGGCGCGCGCGCAGGACGCGCATCGCGCGCTCGCGGTTCTGCAGCTGGGACTTCTCGTCCTGCATCGAGACGACGATCCCCGTCGGCCGGTGCGTGATCCGAACCGCGGAGTCCGTCGTGTTGACCGACTGGCCGCCCGGGCCGGAGGAGCGATAGACGTCGATCTGCAGGTCGTTCTGGTCGATGTCGACGTCGACGTCGTCGACCTCGGGCAGCACCGCGACGGTCGCGGTCGACGTGTGGATCCGGCCCTGGGACTCCGTCGCGGGGACGCGCTGGACGCGGTGCGTCCCGCCCTCGAACTTGAAGATCGAGTAGGCGCCCTCGCCCTTGATCGCGAACGTGTACGCGCCGTCGGCGACCTCGAGCAGCTCGACGCTCAGCCTGCGCCGCTCGGCGTACTTCGTGAGCATCCGGAAGATGTCGGCGGCCCAGATGCTCGCCTCGTCGCCGCCGGCGCCGGCGCGGATCTCGACGATGACGTTCTTGTCGTCGTTGGGGTCGGCCTCGACGAGCGCGAGGCGGATCTCGGTCTCGACGCGCTCGATCTCCGCGCGCGCGGCGACGAGCATCTCGCGCACCTCGGGGTCCTCGTCCTCGGCCAGCATCTCGCGCGCGCCGGCCTCGTCGTCGACCGCGCGGCGCCACTCCTCGGCGAGCTTGGCGGCGTGCTCGAGCTGGCGGAAGTTGCGCCCGGCCGCGGCCGCGCGCCTGCGGTCCCCGAAGATCTCGGGGTCGGACATCTCGCGCTGCGCGTCGGCGAAGCGCATCTCGATCTGGTCGACGAGCTGCTCGATCACAGCATCGAGGATAGAGCGGGCTCTCCTACGCCACGACTTCCATGCCGACGCGGTCCTCGTCGCTCGCGTCGCGCGGGCTCTCGACCGCGAGCACGGCGTTGAGCGCCGCGATCGCGACCGCGAGCTGGGCGGCGTCGGGCTCGCGCGTCGTGAGCAGCTGGAGCTTGAGGCCCGGCAGCATGAGCGCCCGCACCCATGGCTTGGCGCGGTTGCGGCCCATCCACTTGATGACCTCGAACGCGAGGCCGGCGACGATCGGGATCCCGAGCACGCGCGAGGCGAAGAGCCAGTACCACGCGGGCGTGCCGAGCGGGGCGAAGACGACGATCGCGACGATCATGACGATCAGCAGGAAGCTCGTCCCGCAGCGCGGGTGCAGACGGCTGAATCGCTGCGCGTTGGATGGCGTGAGCTCGAGGCCCGCCTCGTAACAGGAGATCGTCTTGTGCTCGGCACCGTGATACTCGAAGACGCGCTGCAGGTCGCGCATCCGCGAGATCGCCCAGAGGTAGACGAGGAAGATCGAGATCCGGATGAGCTTCTCGACGATGACGAAGACGACCGAGTTCGGCAGCGAGTCCCTGAAGAGGCTCGTCAGCCCGACCGGCAGGATGAAGAACAGGCCGATCGACATCGTCAGCGCGAGGACGACGGCGCCCGCCCACGCGTTGCCGGAGATCGCCTCCTCGTCGGGCGGCAGCTGCGCGTTGGCGGAGATGTTCAGCGCCTTGAAGCCGATCTTCAGCGACTCGCCGAGCGCGACGACGCCGCGGACGATCGGCCAGCGCAGCCACTGGTGGCGCCTGAGCACCGAGACGAGCGGGAAGCTCTGGACCTCGATCGCGCCCTCGGCCGCCTCGTCGGCGTCCAGGCGCCGGCCGCCGCGGCGCTGCTCGGCGCTCGGGACGCGGACGGCCACCGCCCACGTCGAGACGCCGCGCATCATCACGCCCTCGAGCACCGCCTGGCCGCCCACAGGGGCGTCCTTGCGCGCTACGAGGGAACCGTCGGGCAGCCGCTCAGACTCGTGGGCGGCTGCCACTACGGATGGTTCAGCCGCCGGCCTGCCGCTTGGCGGCGCGCCGCTTGAAGCGGTCCACGCGTCCGCCGGTGTCGACGAGCTTCTGACGACCGGTGTAGAAGGGATGGCAGTTCGAGCAGATCTCGACGTGGATCTCAGATTGCGTGGAGCGCGTCTCGAACTCGTTGCCGCACGTGCAGCGGACGTGGGCCTGGACGTACTCGGGATGGATGGCTGTCTTCATAGTGCCTCCACTCTATCGACCCGCGGCGCTTCACCCTGGAGCGTCAGGCGCCCCAGAGTGGACACCGGCGCCGGGCCGTGTTGTTGCGCTCGGAGGACTCGTCGACGCTGTCGTCGGCGTCGACCTCGGCGATCGTCGTCGTGCCCGCGAGGCAGACGGCGTTGACGACGACCACCGTGCGCTGCTCCCCCGGCCCGAGCCCGTCGACGCTGCTCGTCGCCCCGCCGACGCGCACGCTGAACGGCCCGGCCGCCGAGCGGCCGGTGTTGCGCACGGCGAGCGTGTAGATCGCGAGCCCCGGGCTGGTGTCGAAGATCCCGGTGAGCGGGCCGGGGACGAGGTTCGGGCGCAGGTCGGGCTGCGCGCAGGCGGACGTACGCAGCCGCGCCCGGCGCACGAGGCGCCCGTTCTCGTCCTCCCAGCGGAAGCGCACGAGGGCGCGGTAGCTCGCGCGGACGGGCAGGCCGTCGACGCGCTTGTGGAAGACGAACCCGGCCCGCGACCGCGCCGACAGCTCCCAGCTGCCGAAGCCGGACGTGCCGCGCAGGCGCCGCCAGTGCCCGTCGCGCGGGCGCAGCCGCTCGAGGTCGAAGCGCATCCGCATCCGCGTCGCACCCGCCGAAGCGGGCATCGAGCCGACGAACTCCGCGACGCGCGAGGCGGGCAAAACGCTCGTCGCGCACTGCTCGAGCGTCGCGGCGAGCGCGGGCGGCTCGGCCGGCAGCGGGGCCTGTGCGAGTGCGGCACCGGTCCCTGACAGGGCGAGCAACAGGACGGCAAGGAGCGGGAGGGAACGCACGCGCTGCTAAGACAACTCGCGCGTTCGCAAGTTGCGGGATTGCGGGCGCGGTGGCCGAACGGCGTGCGCGAGACAGCTCGGGCGGCCGGTGGCGCTAGTGGTGGTGGCCGCCGGCGGCCGCGAGCACGCTGTAGAGAAAGAGCGGGCCGGCGAGCATCGCCGCCAGGCGAAGCTGCAGCGGCGAGATCGCCCGCGGGCCCTTTCCCCGCAGGCGGGCGAGCACGAGCGCCATGAGGACGGCGGCGGCGAGCTCGTCGAGCTTGGAGAGCACGTCGACGGCGCCGACGGCCTCCGGATGCCAGCCCTGCGGGCCGATCGGCACGCCCGCCGTCCGCGAGATCGCCCACACGACGATCAGCGCCACGTTGCCCGCGATGCCGGTGACGAGCACGCGCCGGTTCAGCGGATCGCCGAAGATGCGCGCGGCCCAGATCGCCTGCCAGGCCGCGGCGACCGCGAAGAACGCCCCGTAGAGCCAGTACTGCTCGAAGTGCGGCACGATCTGGGCCGAGTGGATGATGCTCGACACGAGGACGAGCAGCGCGGCGACGTAGGCCAGGTCCTCGGCGGCGCTGTGACGGCGGCGCTGTGCGATCTCCGGCACGGCGCCGCGCCAGCGGCGCATGAACGCGGCGCTCCCCTCGCGCAGCGCCCGCCACGGGCCGCGCTGCGCAGGCGGGCGCAGCCGCGGCACGACCCCGGCGACGTACGCGACCAGCGCGTACTCGCCGAGGCCGTGAAAGGCCATCGCCAGGGACAGCAACACCCAGAAGCGGCGGCTGACACCCGCCGCCTCCCACACGGCGAGGGGACGGCGGAGCTGGTCGGCGGCGAGCACGATCCCCAGCACGTACGACGCGCCGATCCAGTACATCGCGATCGTCAGCAACCAACCACCCACATGTGTCTGCGTCGGGTGCGCGCCGGGTCTTACCTCGATTGCCGGGATGGGAAGATGCACGTGCCGATGGACCGCTCCTTCACCGCCGCCTGGTACACGATCCGCCCGGCCGCCAATCGCAAGCCTGCGACGTACCGCTGTCCGATCTGTGGTGGGCTGCTGCCCGCGCTGAGCGAGCACATGCTCGTCTGCCCCGAGGGTGACCCGGCGCGGCGCCGTCATGCCCATGCCGCGTGCGTGATGCGGGCGCGCAAGGCGGGGCGGCTCCCGCTGCGCGAGGACACCCGCGTGCGCGGTCCGAGCCTGCTCGCGCGCCTGCTGCGCCGCGGCTGACGCGGGCTGCGACGCGTGGAGCACGTGAAGCACCGCGTCCCGCGGTAGGCGGCGGCGCCTTCAGTCCCGGCCGGGTCCGGTCAGCCGCCGCGACCCGCCGCCCGGCGCGCGGACGAAGACCTGCCACGCGTAGTACGTGAGGAACGTCCGCTCGTCGGCGCGCATGCGCCCGGCGAAGCGGCGGATCGCGCCGACGTAGGCGCGGGAGTGGTTGTAGGCGAACAGCGCTCTGTCGAGGTTGCCGGGCGCGCCCGAGGCGTGCAGGTAGTTCGCGGCGCCGAGGATCGCGTCGCCCGGGTCGTCGATGTCACCGCCCATGCCGTACCGGCGCCAGGTCGCCGGGAGGAACTGCATCGGGCCGCGCGCACCGGCCTCGCTGGCGCTGCGCACGCGCCCGAACGCCGACTCGACGAAGTTGATCGCCGCGAGCACCGACCAGTGGATGCCGAAGCGCCGCTGCGCGGCGGCGTAGTCGCGGCGCAGGTCGGCCGCGGGCGCGGCGGGCGCCGTCCTCACGGGCGGCGGGCGCTGCGCACGCGGGATGGCGGCGAGGTCGCGCCGGGCGCGCACGGTGTCGCGCGCCTCCGCGCGGACGTCCCCTGGCAGAAGGTCCAGCGTTGCGTTTCCGAGCTTGCGCCGGGCGGCCATGAAGCGCAGCATCCGCTGGTGATGCAACGCGAGGTACGTGACGTCGCGGGGCACCGCCCCGCTCGTGTCCCAGTCCTTCAGGGCGTCGCGCAGCTGCCGGGTCGTGGTGGTGAGCTGCGCTGCGAGCTTCGCCGGCGTCCGCGCGAGCGCGGCGCTGGGCGCAGGGAGCGCCTGCGGCTGTGCCCGCGCCTGCGCCTGGCCGGCGGCGACGGCGCAGATCGCGAGCAGGACGGCCGGCATGCGTCGCACGGCGCGCACGCTAACGGCGCCGTCAAGGGCGCGACGCGGTTGGCCGATAGGACCACATGGGCAGCGCCATGAACGACCTGCGCGCGGAGGTGGCCGAGGCCAGCGCCGCGCTCGCGCGCGCCGGGCTCGTCATCGGGGCGGCGGGCAACGTCAGCGCGCGCTCGGGCGATCTCGTCGCCGTGACCCCGACGGGCGCGCGCCTGTCGCGTCTCTGCGCCGCCGACATCGCCGTCGTCGATCTCGACGGCACGTTGGTCGACGGCCCGCTCGCACCGACGTCCGAGCTGCCGCTGCACCTCGCCGTCTACCGCAACTTCGACGCCGGCGCCGTCGTGCACACGCACCCGCCGATGGCGACCGCGATCGCCTGCGTCGCCGGCGAGCTGCCGTGCTTTCACTACACGCTGCTCGCGCTCGGCGGCAACGTCCGCGTCGCCCCGTACGCGACCTTCGGCACCGGCGAACTGGCTGCGGGCGTCGTCAATGCGTTGGAAGGGCGCCGCGCGGCGCTGATGGCGAGCCACGGCGCCGTGACCTACGGTCGCGACCTCGACGCCGCCGTCGACGCGACCGAGCTCTTGGAGTGGGCCTGCGGCGTCTACGCCCACGCCTGCGCCTGCGGCACCCCTGCCGTGCTGGGAGACGACGAGCGCCTGGCGGTCGCCGGCGCGCTGGCGAGCTACGGCCGCAAGAGCGCGACGCAGCCGGCGATCTGAGCGATCACCAACGGCCGGAGGTCGCAGCGGGCGACGGCGTACGCTGGCGGTAGTGCGTGCGCGGCGGTCCGTTGTCCTGGCGTCGGTCACGCCGCTGGCGTCGATCTTCGGGTCGGGCTTTCTCATCATCGTGCCGATCCTCGAGCGGGCGCTGGGCGCGATGGCCGCGGTCGGGATGGCCGCCGTATGCGCGGTCGCGTGGATGGTCGGCGCTGCGATCCGCCACAACGTCGCCGTCGTCGAGCCGCTCGCCGAGGCGGGGCGGCTGGACCTGACCACGGCGCGGATCGAGCGCGCGTCGGATCTCGTGATCGTCGTCGCGTACGTCATCTCGATAGCGCTCTACGTCCGGATCCTCGCCCAGTTCGTGGTCCAATACGCGTCGGCGGGCTCGGGGGAGGCGGAGCGCCTTGTCGGGGTTGGCGTGATCGTGCTGATCACGGCCGTGGGACTCGTTCGCGGGCTGTCGGGCCTGGAACTGCTCGAGCGCGTGGCGCTGGGCGCGGTGCTGCTGCTCGTGGTCGCGATCGGCGCGACGTTCGCGGCTGACGACGTCTCCCGGCTCGTGGGCTCCGGGGTTCACCTCCCGCCCGTACCGCAAGCCTCCGCCGGTTCGGTGCTGCTCGTGCTGGGCGGCATCGTCATCACCGTTCAGGGCTTTGAGACCGTTCGTTACCTGCCGCACATCGACCGTGCCACCCGCATCGCCGCGTGCAGGTTGTCCCAGCTGACGGCATCGCTGGTGTACGTGCTGCTCGTCGTCCTCGCGACCCCGCTGATGGGCCTCGGGACGCCGTCGGGGGCCGACGATCAGCTGCTCGAGCTCGTCGAGCGCGTTGCCCCGCTGCTCGCCCTGCCGCTCGTTCTGTGCGCCGTGCTGAGCCAGTTCAGCGCAGCGACGGCCGACACCGAGGCCGGCGTCGGCAACCTCGACGCGATCGCGTGGCGGCCGTTGCGCGGCCCGCGGCGGTACCTGCTCGTCGGTGTCGCCGGCGCGACACTGGCCGCGACGCTGAGCACGACGATCATCATCGTCATCGCCTCGCGAGCGTTCGCGGCGTATTACGCACTGCAGTGCGTCGTCGCGATGCGCACGAGCGACTCGTCATGGCAGCGCGCCGGATACGGCGCGCTCGCCGCCATGATGCTGGCGATCGCGGTGCTGGCCGAGCCCGCCGGATGAACCCGGCCACCCCGCCGGTCCACCGCTCCTGGGGCCCTAGGTCGCGCCCGGCGATCTGAGCGATCACGAGCGCCCATCGTCGCGCCGCCGGCCGACCGCGATGAGTCCGCGATGGGTCGCCGGTCACGGCCGATCGGCGTGCTCGGACGCCTCCTCGAGCGCGGCGCGCAGGAGCGTGCGGGCCGATGAGCGCATGAGCTCGACGGCCTCTTCGCGGGTGAGGCCGCCGAGGTCCGTGAGCCAGACGAGCGCCTCGATGCCGAGCGTCGCGCGGATGGCGAGCACGAGCGACCGCACGCGAGCGGGGGCGACGCGCTCTCGCAGCGGGGCGAGGGCATCGTCGAGCCAGCCGATGACGTGGCCCCTGCGCAGGGGGAGCGCGTCGGCGTCGCTGCCGGCGGGATCGAGCGACAGCCGCAGCATCGCGCGCAGCTCGGGCTCGTGGTCGAGCAGCTGGTGCCCGACGCGCTCGGTGACGAGGTCCAGGCGCGCCAGCGGGTCCGCCGGCGCGTCGTCGTCGAGCAGCGAGCGCCGGTCGAGCTCCGGATAGGTGGCGATCAGCAGCTCGCGCTGGTTGGGGAAGTAGCGGTAGGCGGTCGTGCGCGAGACCGCCGCGCGACCGGCGGCCTGCTCGACGGTCGGCGTGACGCCCTCGGCGAGCAGCTGGCGCGTGGCGTCGAGCATCGCGGCGCGCGTGCGCCCCTTCTGGCTCGTCCTGCCCGTCTTCTCATATGGGATTGACATGTCCATGATGGAACTGTAGTTTCGTGGGCACTGGCGTCCCATCTTAGTGGCAGCCGACGACGCGAAGGAGTCCCATGAGCACCGCAACACCGATCATCCGGCAGGACGGGGAGGGCGAGCAGATGTGGTTCGCCGGCGGAGGCGTGTTCACGTGGAAGGCGACGGCGGCCGAGACGGGCGGCGCCTTCCTCCTGCTCGAGGACCACATGCAGCGCAACAAGATGACGCCGATGCACCTGCACCCGGAGCAGGACGAGGCGATCTACGTGCTCGACGGGGAGCTGCTCGTCGACATCGAGGGCGAGCAGCACACCGTTGGTCGCGGCGGCCTGTTCTACGCGCCGCGTGGCATCCCGCACGCCTTCATGGTGACCTCCGAGACCGCGCACGTGCTCTCCGTCATGGTCGACGGCTCGGGCGAGGACTTCTACCGCCAGGCGGGCCGGCCGATCACGTCGCCCGCCGACGCCGAGCAGCCCGCCGACTTCGCCCTGCTGCGGCAGGTCGCCGAGAGCTCCCCCTCGATCGAGCTCCTCGGGCCTCCGCCGTTCAAGGCGATCGCTCCCGCCGCGGCGCGGGCCTGAGATCCGCCGCGCACGCGACCTCCTCATGGCCGCCACGTCCAGCGCTGACCCGCTGCGGTTCCCGCATGCCGCACGATCCGCGTGGACCGGCGACGATCTCGGGCGCATCGGCGTCAGGCACGTCATCGTGGCCGAGCTGCTCTGCGGCGCCGTCGACGTGCATGCCGGCGAGCGCGTGCTCGACGTCGCGGCAGGCAGCGGCAACGCCGCGCTCGGCGCGGCGCGGCGCGGGGCGCGCGTCACCGCCGTCGACCTCTCCGACCGCGCGCTCGCGCTGGCCCGGCGGCGCGCGGAGCTCGAGGCGCTGACCGTCGACACGCAGGTCGCCGATGCCGAGGCGCTGCCCTTCCGGGACGCCTCGTTCGACGTGGTGCTGTCGACGTTCGGCGTCATGTTCGCGCGCGACGCCCGATGCGCCGCCGGCGAACTCCTGCGCGTCTGCCGTCCCGGTGGGCGCATCGCCTTGGCCAACTGGACACCCGACGGCTTCGTCGGCGGCACGCTCGCCATCGTCGGCCGCCACGCCGCGCCGACGGCCGCCGCCGGCCTCGGCGACGCGCTGACCTGGGGGCGGCGGGCCGGCCTGCGCTACCTGCTCGGCGACGGCATCGACGCCCTGCGCACGCGACGGCGGAGCACCGACCTGCGCGCCACGACGATCGCCGCGCACGTCGGCGGCACCCGCGCCGGTCCGGGAGCCACGCGCCTGGTCTTCGAGCTGCTCGGCGAGGACGCCCGGGCCGAGCTGACGCGTGAGCTCACAACCCAGGCCGAGCAGCACAACACAGCGCGCGACGGCACGTTCGCGGCCGGCGCGCAGTACCTCGAGGCCATCGCCGTGCGCAGCTCGTCGACGCGCTCCTGAGCACCCGCCGGCGAGTAGCGGGCCGACGCCCGCCCGCGCAGATCGCGGTCCGGGCGCGCGCGGGCCGCGGTTCGCGCCTACGTGTTCTGGTAGAGCGGCCCGTCGCCGCCCTCGGGCGTCGTCAGGCGCCCGCCCTTCGCGGTGATCGCCCCGCACTGCACGCAGTTGGTGTAGTTGACGATGACGTCGACGTCGCCGTGCTGCGGCGCGTCGTCGGGGATCTCGTAGACGCCGGCCGGGCACATCCAGACCCAGGTCTCGGCGACCTCGCGCGGGACGTGCTTCTGGATCCGGATGTGGTTCGGGGCGTCGTCGCGGGTCGCGTTGCCCGTGATGTAGACGGACGAGAGCTTGTCGAACGTGTACTTGCCGTCCGGCTTGGGATAGCCGTCCTTCGTGTCCCCGATGAACATCCCGCGCTTGTCGTTGCGGTGCCACTTCCAGCGCCCGCCGGGAAAGCGCCCCTTGCTCATGATCATGAGGTTCACCAGCGGCCCGCCGCGCAGAAAGCCCTTCTGGAACGGCTGGCGCGTGTTGCGGACGGCGTAGAGCTCCTTGCCGATCGCCGACTTCTCGACCGCGTCCTCGTAGGAGGACACGTCGCTGTCGCCGCGCTTCAGCGCCGCGTAGATCGCCTCGGCCGCGAGCTTGCCGGACATCACCGAGTGGTGCACGCCCTTCAGCGCAACCGTGTCGACCATGCCCGCCGAGTCGCCGACGAGCAGCGCCCCCGGCATCGTGAGCTTCGGCATCGACCAGTAGCCGCCGGCCGGCAGCGCCTTCGCGCCCCAGCTCACGCGCTGGCCGCCCTCGAGGATCTCACGTACGAGCGGGTGGAGCTTGAACTGCTGCAGCAGGTCGTGGGCGGAGGTCGTCGCGTCGGCGTACTCGAGATCGACGACGAACCCGATCGACACGAGGTCGTCGCCCGTCTTCTCGTCCTTCATCGGGTACAGCCACGTCCCGCCGATCTGGCCGTACTTGGCGCTGAGCTTCAGCGGCCAGGGCCCGATCGTGTGAATCAACCGGTCCAGCGGCTTGGGGACCTTCCAGACCTCCTTGACGCCGAGCTCCCAGACCTGCGGCTCGCGGCCGTCGGCAAGGTCGAACTCGCGAATCGCAGCGCCGGTGAGGTGGCCCCAGCAGCCTTCGGCCAAAACCGTCGCGCGCGCCTTGACGTCCGTCCCCGGCTCGAAGTTGCGCAGCGGCTGGCCGTCCTTGCCGCGCCCCTTGTCGCCCGAGCGCACGCCGACGACCCTGCCGTCCTCGACGATCAGCTGCGTCGCCGCGGTCTCGGTCAGCACGTAGGCACCGGCCTCCTCGGCGACGCGCTGCTGATAGCGCGCGAGGGCGGCCACCGACACGACCTCGTTGCCATGGTTCTTGAACGGCGGCGGCGTCGGGATCTTCACGGCCCTCGTCGCGGACGGCACGAGGTAGACGGCCTCCTTCGTCACCGACCCGAAGGCGAAGCCCTCCTTGCGCCAGTCCTCGCGCGACAACTCGGGAAACAGTTCCTCCAGCGGTCCCGGGCGCATGACCGCGCCCGACAGGTTGTGCCCGCCGCAGGTCTTCGCCTTCTCGATGACCGCCACCGGCACCTCGCCCAGCGACTCGAGCAGCTCCTCGTCCTCGGCCAGCAGCGCGAGCAGCCGGTTTGCGCAGGCGAGCCCGGCCGTGCCGCCGCCGACGATCGCGACGCCGACCTCGATGAGGTCGTCCTCGGGGTCGAGGCCGTGCTTGATGAACTCGCCCTGGGGGTCGACCGGGGGCGGGAACTGCGCGGGCGCGGGCCGGCCGCCGTTGCTACCGGACACGGCGCCTCAGCCCTTCTTGGCCTTCACGGCCTCGGTGAGCTTCGGCAGGATCTTGTTGAGATCGCCGACGATGCCGAGGTCGGAGTACTCGAAGATCGGGGCGTTGGAGTCCTTGTTGATCGCGATGATGTTCTCCGAGGACTGGAAGCCGACCTTGTGCTGGATCGCGCCCGAGATGCCCGCCGCGAGGTAGAGCTTCGGCGACACGGTCTTGCCGGTCTGGCCGATCTGCGTCGAGTACGGGTACCAGCCGGCGTCGACGACCGCGCGCGTCGCGGCGACGGCGCCGCCGAGTGCGGCGGCGAGCGCCTCGCAGAGCTCGAAGCCCTCCGGCTTGCCCAGGCCGCGGCCGCCGGCCACGAGGATCGACGCGCCCTCGATGTCGATGTCCTCCCCGCGCTGCTCGCCGCGCGTGACCATCGTCATCCGCGACGAGAAGTCCGACAACTCGACATCGACGTCGACGACCTCGGCCGTCGCGTCGCTCGGTGCCGAGGTCTCGAAGGCGTTGAGCCGCCCGATGATGATCCCGCGGTCCTTGTACGAAGACGTCGAGATCGACGAGTCGCCGTGGATCGGGCGCTCGGCGGTGAGCTTGCCGTCGGCGGCGTTGACCTTCGTGACCTCCATCGTGACGCCGGCGTTCAGGCGCGCGGCGAGGCCGGCGCCGATCTCGAAGCCGAGCAGGCCGCCGCCGAAGAGCGCGTAGTCGTGGCCCTCGTCGTCCATGATCTTCGCCATGGCGTCGACGACCGGCTGGGCGAGGCCCTCGGGCACGTCCTTGGCGCGGAAGACCTTCGTCGCGCCGTAGTTGCCCAGCGAGGCGGCGAGGTCGTCGCTCACGTCGCCGATGACGACCGCGTGCGCCTCGGCGCCGAGCTCGGCGGCCTGGCGGGCGGCCTCGGAGACGCCGCCGAGCGAGTTCTTGTTGAAGGCGCCGTCGTAGTGCAGCGCGTAGGCCAGGATCCCGCTCATGACAAAAGCTTCCTCTCGTCGAGCCAGGCGATGATCTTCTCGACCGTCTCGTTGGTGTCCTCGTCCTCGATGATCTCGCCGGCGGCCTTCTGCGGCGGCGCCTTGAAGTCCCCGCAGACGACCTTCGAGCCGGCCTCGCCGACGCGATCGGCGGCGATGTCGACGTCGCCGATCCCGAGGGCGTCCAGCGGCTTCTTCTTCGCTCCCATGATCGCCTTCAGCGACGGGTAGCGGGGCTCGTTGATCGCGTCACCGACGGAGATGACGGCCGGCAGCTCGATGTCGACGGTGTCATAGCCGTACTCGGCCTGGCGCTCGCAGCGCAGCTTGCCGGGGGTCACGTCCATCTTGATGACCTGCGTCAGCGACGGCATCCTCAGATGGTCGGCGACGACGGCGCCGATCGTGTAGCACTCGCCGTCGTCGGACTGCTGGCCGAGCAGGACGAGGTCGGGCGCCTCGCGCTCGAGCACCTTCGCGAGGGCGTAGCCGGTGGCGGCGACGTCCGAGCCCGCCAGCGCGTCGTCGCTCAGATGGACCGAGCGGTCGGCACCGAGCGAGACGGCCTTGTGCAGCGCGCGGACGGCGGTGCTGGGCCCCATCGTGACGGCGACGATCTCGTCGACCTCGACCTCGCCGCCCTCCTTGACCTGCATCGCAGCCTCGATCGCATGGGTGTCATACGGGTTGAGGTTGCGCTCCCCGCCGCGATCCATGCGCCCGGTCTGCGGGTTGATCCGCTTCTCGACGGCGGCGTCGGGCACCTCCTTCACCAGGACGCAGATTTTCACAGGGAGCCTCCTTCGGGACGTGACATGCGCTGAGGATAACCGATTGACTGACCAGTCAATCGCATGGTTCTGGGAGCTACGTCGCGGCGCTCGCGACGCCGGCGCGGATGAAGTCGACGATCGCCTGGGTGCTCGATCCGGGCCCGAAGACCTCGGCCACCCCGAGCCGCTTGAGCTCGGGGATGTCGTCGGTCGGGATCGTGCCGCCGACGGTCACGAGCACGTCGTCGATGCCCTGTTCCTCGAGGAGCGTGACGATCCGCGGCACGAGCGTCATGTGGGCGCCGGAGAGGATCGACAGGCCGACGGCGTGCGCGTCCTCCTGGATGACGGTCTCGACGATCTGCTCGGGCGTCTGGTGCAGCCCGGTGTAGATGACCTCCATCCCGGCGTCGCGCAGGGCGCGGGCGATGATCTTCGCCCCGCGATCGTGCCCGTCGAGGCCGGGCTTGGCCACGACGACGCGGATCTTCTTCGTGCTGCTGGGAGCGGTGTCGGTCATAGATGCCCGCGGGGCGCCCGCGATCATATGCGCCCGCGCGCGAGCGCGCCGGGCGGTCAGCCGCGGCGGCGCGGGGTGGCGACGGGCTTGCCCGTCGGCGACAGGCATTGGCCCTGCTTGTTCTCGCCGAACGCGCAGAAGTGCCGGATGACTTCGCAGTTGCGGACCTTGTAGGCGCCGGTCGTGCGCACGCGTGCCGTGTCGCGCCCCGGGCCGCAGTCGATCGTGCCCTTGCCGTAGTACGCGTAGACGTAGTCGCGGCCCGGACCGCCCAGCACGGTCACGCGGCCGTGGCTCGGGTACAGCCAGTCGTTGCCGGCCCCGCCGCTGAGGATGTCGCGCTGCTTGGAGTTGTTGCGCGCGGGATCCCAGTCGCCCCAGATGATGTCGTCGCCGCCGGCGCCGGAGAGATGATCGTCGCCGTGATGGCCGAGCAGCTCGTCGTTGTCGGGGCCGCCGACCTGCCGGCGGGCCTGCCGGCCGTCCTCGATGACCATCCAGAGGATCCCGCTGACCCGCGGCCAGTTGTGCCCCATGCCGTCGTTGTGCGGCGCCTTGGCCCCGCCGCCGACGGTCGTGCGGTTGTTGCCGGGGCCGCAGTTGACGCCGGGCTCCGGCGGCTGGCAGAGCTCGGCCGCCGTCTGCGCGAGTCCGGAGATCGGGATCAGGAGCGCGGTGACGCCGACGACGATTGCTGCGAGCAGCGCGCGCGCGGATCGGGGCATGACGCTGAACCTACCTCCCGACCGTGAGCCGGGACGCCGCAATACGACGTTTGTCCCACCGGTCAGAAGACCGGTGTCTCGCGATACGTGCCGAAGACGTCCTGCAGCGCGCGGATGATCTCGCCCTCCGAGGCGTGGGCGCGGGCGCAGTCAAGCAGCGCCGGCATGAGGTTGGCGTCCGCCCGCGCGGCCTGCGCGCGCAGCGCGACGAGCGCGCCCTCGACCGCCCCGGAGTCGCGGCGGGCGCGGACGGCCTGCAGGCGCCCGAGCTGCTTGCGCTCGAGCTCGGGGTCGATGCGCAGGAGCGGGATCTCCTCGTCGCCGGAGTCGACGTAGTCGTTGACGCCGACGAGGATCCGCTCGCGGCTGTCGTACTCCGTCTGCAGCTCGTAGGCGGCGTCGGCGATCTCGCGTTGCGGGAAGTTCGCCTTGACGGCCTCGACCATCCCGCCGAGCTCGTCGATGCGGCTGAAGTAGTCGTAGGCCTCGCGCTCGAGGCGGTCGGTCAGCGCCTCGACGAAGTACGCGCCGCCGAGCGGGTCGATCGTGTTCGTCACGCCGGTCTCGTGGGCGATGATCTGCTGCGTGCGCAGGGCGATCCGCGCCGCCTCCTCGGTCGGGAGCGCGAGCGCCTCGTCGTAGGAGTTCGTGTGCAGCGACTGCGTGCCGCCGAGGACGCCCGCGAGCGCCTCGATCGCCGTGCGGACGATGTTGTTCAGCGGCTGCTGGGCCGTGAGGCTGACGCCCGCGGTCTGCGTGTGGAAGCGCATCCGCCACGAGCGCGGGTCCTGCGCGCCGAAGCGCTCGCGCAGCTCGCGGGCCCAGATGCGGCGGGCCGCGCGGTACTTCGCGACCTCCTCGAAGAAGTCGATCTGGGCGTTGAAGAAGAAGCTCAGGCGCGGGGCGAAGTCGTCGACCTTCAGGCCGCGGGCGACGGCCTCCTCGACGTACGTCAGGCCGTCCTTGATCGTGAACGCGAGCTCCTGGCCGGCGGTCGCCCCGGCCTCGCGGATGTGGTAGCCCGAGACGGAGATCGGGTGCCAGCGCGGCATCTGCCCCGAGCACCACTCGATCATGTCGCCGCAGAGGCGCATCGCCGGGTCCACGGGGAAGCACCACTCCTTCTGGGCGATGTACTCCTTGAGGATGTCGGCCTGGATCGTGCCGCGCAGGCGCTCGGCGGGGATCCCGCGCTGCTCGGCGGCGGCGACGTAGAAGGCGAGCATGACGACGGCCGGGGCGTTGATCGTCATCGACACGGAGATCTCGTCGAGGTCGATGCCCTGGAAGAGCGTCGTCATGTCGTCGAGCGTGTCGACCGCGACGCCCTCGCGCCCGACCTCGCCGAGGCTCAGGGCGTGGTCGCTGTCATAGCCCATGAGGCTCGGCATGTCGAAGGCCGTGCTGAGCCCGTCCTGGCCGTGGGCGAGGAGGTAGCGGAAGCGCTCGTTGGTCTCCTCCGCCGTGCCGAAGCCGGCGAACTGGCGCATCGTCCACAGGCGGCCGCGGTACATCGACGGGTAGACGCCGCGGGTGTAGGGATAGACGCCTGGGTGCCCGGGATCGCCGGGCGCGTCGGCGGCGGTGTACAGCGGCTGGACGGGGACGCCGCTCAGCGTCGTGAACGAGACCTCGCGCTCGGGCTGCAGGCCATAGGCCTCACGCCACTGGTCGGCGGTCGTCGGGGGAAGTTGGGTGGTAGCCATAGTGTCGGGAGGCAGATAGTCGGAAGCCCGCGCTTTCTGCGCAGAATAGTACCCACCCGAGCGGGCGTCCAGACATTCGCTGGACTGGGTAGCCTCCGGCCCATGCCATCCCAAACCGTCGAGATGCTCCTGCTGCCCCGTGGCGAAGTGAAGGACAAGCGCTCCATGGAGCGCCTCTCGGCCCTGCTCGGGGACGCCGCCACGGTCGGCGAGCCCAACGAGCGCCGGGTCTTCGAGATCGAGATCGATGAGGAGGACGTCGACGCGGCGCGCCACCGGATCTGGAACGCCGTCGCCGTCTCGGGCGTCACGGACAACATCAAGCTGCTCGAGCACCCGGACCTGCCGGAGTCGTGGCGCGCGATGTCGGCGCCCGCCCGCGGGTAGCGGCTCAGCCGAAGGCGACGAAGCGCAGCGACCGCGCCGAGCGGCGGTCGGTCGGCACGCTCTTGGCGTAGCGCGCGACCTGGGGACGCAGGACCGCGGGGCGGGCGATCTCGGCGGCCCGGCGATCGAGGCCGAAGCGCGCGCTGATCTGCGCGGCGAGGGCGGTGGCGGTCGCGGCCTCGTGGGCCGTCGCGCCGCGCGCGACGGTGATCTCCTGAAGCTTGCCGATGCGCTCGATCGCCTTGTCCGTCGTCATACCTGGATCGTGCAGCGCGCAGCCGGCGCCGTCGTCACCCCGCGCGGGTGAACTGCGGGGGACCGGCGCTCACCCGGTCGCGCGCCCCAGAAACGGACCGAGCGAAGTCGAGAACGTCCGCGTGAGGTGCCCGACGTCCTTGATGACGAGCGCGCCGCCGACGACCGGCAAGCAGCGCGTCTCGTCGCACATGAACGGGGTGAGGTCGATGAGCTTCACGCGGGCGGAGTCCGTCTGCTCGGCGGCGACGGCCTCGAGGTCCGGGCGCAGGGCGGCGACGCGCGGGCGCGCGCAGCGCTGTCCCGGGTTGCGGTGGCGGGCGACCGCCCCCGCGACGCAGGCCCGCGTGTCGGCGCGGCTGTGTGGCACGTCGCGGATGACGAAGATCCGCCGGACCGAGCGCGGGAGTGCCTTCCATGCATCGACGTAGCCGTCGATCTTCGTCGTCGTCCGGCTCAGGCCGCCGGCGGGCACGACACCGGACCCGGAGTTCGCCGAGACGAACACCGTGTGGACGACGGGATGGCGCTGCAGCCAGCGCACGACGCTGCCCGACCAGCCCCTGCAGCGGCCCTTGCCGGGCGTGACGGCGAACGTGAACGGGCAGTTGTTGCGGTTGATCGAGACGCCGTGCCAGCGGCGCTCGGCGGCAACGACGGCGAGCGCCGCGCGCCAGTGCGTGGAGTGGCTGTCGCCCATGAGCGCGACGGTCGCCGCCGCCTGCCCCTGCGCCACGCCGAACGCGCAGACCTCGGGAGCGGTTGCCTGGATGAGTGCGCACGGCGCGCTCGGCTCGAGCACCGCGTCCGACGGCGACGGGATCGCCGTGAAGTTCAGCGCCGGGTTCACGCACCCGTTCAGCTGGTCACGGGCGACCGCGCCGAAGCACGCCGGCGCGCCCGCGGCCGCGGCGGGGCTCGAACCAGCCTGCGTGGCGCCCGCGAGCGCCGCGGCGAGGACGGCGACGGTCAGGAGTCGGGGCCGCATGCGTGCGACTGACCGGGCGCCTGGCGCGCCTCAGGGCAGGTCGACGTGGACGATCTCGATCGTCGCGGGCGCCGTGTCCTCGCCGAGCTCGATGAGCTGCGCCGTCACCTCGATCGCGCCGAACTCGATGCCGCGCGTGAAGGTCGCGCTGATGAGGTCGATGACGAACTGCAGATCGTCTTCGTCCTCGACGCGCAGGCGCTCGACGATGCGCTCCATGCGGTCGTGCGGGAAGAGCCGCGCGAGCTCCTTGGTGATGTCGTCGCGGACGTCGCCGCGCTCGGGCTCCGGCGCGCCCTCCGGCGTGGTGTCTTCGTCGGGTGGGATCGACATGTCTCGTAGCATCCCAGGCCGCTGTGGGAGACATCGGCAAGCCTGTTCGCGAAACGGAACGGCCCGCGCCCGTGCGGGCCCCGCCGCCCGAGCCCGCCCCGCGGCCCGTGCCGGCACCGCCCGTGCGCGAGCCGGTCCCGTCTTGATCCCCGAGCCCGTCGCCGAGCCGCTCGTCGGCTTCCGGCGCTGGGGCTGCCGGCGCGGCGGGCTGTACTCCGGCATCTTCGTCGCGGGCAGGTTCATTCCCAACCCCGCGCTCGGGATGATCTCCCCGCGCGCCGCGCAGCGGCCCTGGCCGACGGACCACGACCGTCCCGCGAAGTGCTTCGCGCTCGGCGGCCACGACGCGCCGTTCGGCGCGTGCAACTGCGGCTACGCCGCGTACTACGCGCTGCCCGCCGAGCCCGAGATCCCGGCGCCCGAGGCCGTCTGGGGCGCGATCGTCGCCTGGGGGCGGATCGTCGAGTGCGAGACCGGCTTTCGCGCCGAGTACGCCCGCCCGCTCGCGCTGCTGGACGTCGCGTTCCCCGACGACCTGCGCGAAGGCGGCCGCCGGCGGATCATCGCGGCCGAGGGCTACGGCATCCCGCTGCTGGCGCGCGACGAGCTGCTCGCGTATGCGGCGTGGCATGGCGAGGTGGCGGCGTAGGCGGTCAAGCCGATTCGTCTGTGGCGAGCTCGGCGTCTACTGCGTCGGTGAGGGAGTGAGGAACGCGGTACGCGCTCGCGCTACGACCAGCGCACCGCGGCACGGCGAACGCTCCTACGCGAAGTCGCCGGCCTCCAGCCGCAGCGTCCGCAGCAGCTGCGTCAGCTGCTCCTGCTCGTCGCAGCCCAAAGCCGCGAGGCCGAACGAGTCGGCGTTGAGGAGCTTCGTCGCGCGCTCGGCGACATCGCGGCCGGCGTCGGTGATCTCCGCGAGCGTCGTGCGGCGGTCGGCCTCGTGCGGCACGCGGCGCACGAGCCCGTCGGCCTCGAGCTTGTCGATGATGTTCGTGACGCTCGTGCGGTGGACCTGGAGGCGCTCGCCGACCTTGCCCATCGGCAGCGTCCCGCTGCGCGTGAACGACAGGAGCATCAGCGCCTCGTAGCGCGGGAAGGTCAGCCCGAGCGGGCCGAGCAGCTCGTTGAGGCGGGCGAGCAGGATCTGCTGCGCGCGCATGATCGAGGTGATCGCCTCCATCGGGCGCGCCGGCTCGTCACCCCAGCGCTCGCGCCAATGGCGGCGGGCTTCGGCGATCGGATCGATCGGCAGGGGCTTCGTCGACATCTAGGGTCCACCCTATTCCCGTGCGGCTTCGCCCAGGAGCGCCCGGGCGATGACCATGCGCTGGATCTCCGACGTGCCCTCGTAGATCTCGGTGATCTTCGCGTCGCGGTAGTAGCGCTCGGCCGGCAGGTCACGGGTGTAGCCGTAGCCGCCGAGAACCTGGATCGCCTCGCCCGTCACCCGCCGCGCGACGCCCGAGGCGAAGAGCTTCGCCTGCGCGCCCTCGACCGTGTGCGGGCGCCCGGCGTCCTTCAGCCGCGCGGCGCGCCAGGTCAGCGCGCGGGCCGCCTCGATCTCGGTCTGCATGTCGGCGAGCTTCTGCTGGATCGCCTGGTGGGCGCCGATCGGCTTGCCGAAGGTCCGCCGCTCCTTCGCGTGCTTCACCGCGAGGTCCAGGGCCGCCTGGGCGATGCCGGTCGCCTGCGCGGCGATCCCGATGCGCCCGCCGTCGAGCGTGGCCAGCGCGATCCGCAGCCCGGAGCCGGGCAGACCGAGGCGCTCGGCGGGCGTCTCGTCGAACTGCAGGTCGGCGGTGCTCGACGAGTTCAGCCCGAGCTTGTCCTCCTCGCGCACGGGCTTGAAGCCGTGCGCGCCGCGGCGGACGATGAACGCGCTCGGGCGGTCGGGGTCCTTCGCGAAGACGATGAAGGTGTGCGCGTGCGAGCCGTTGGTCACCCACTGCTTCAGTCCGGTGAGGCAGCCGTTCTCCGCGCGCGTGATCAGCGCGCCCGCGTCCGAGCCGGCGCCGGACTCCGTCAGCGCGAACGCCGCGAGCTCGTGGCCCTGCGCCAGCGGCGGCACGAGCCGGTCGATCTGCTGGCGCGTCCCGCGGGCGATGATCGGCAGCGTGCCCGCGCCGGTGTGGACGGCGAGCGTCACGCCGAGTCCCGCGTCGCCGCGCGAGAGCTCCTCGATGACGAGGACGTAGGTGAGGTAGTCCGCCCCTGCCCCGCCGAGGTCCTGCGGCACGCAGACGCCCATCAACCCGAGCTCGCCGAGCTGCGCGATGACCTCCTTCGGGAAGTGGTGCTGCTTGTCCCAGGTCGAGGCCTGCGGAGCGACGATCTCATCCGAGAAGCGCGCCGCGAGCGCGCGGATGTCGCGCTGCTCGTCGGTGAGGCCGTGGATGTTCATCCGGAGCGGCGCGCGACGAGCACGGCGAAGCGGTGGTCCTTGTCGCTCATGTCGTCGCACCGTACGACATCGCGACACCTGTCACGTCCGGGGGGCGCGTCCTTGCGCCGGGCGCGGCACGGCGCGGCGCGTCGCCGCGCGCCCGACGCCGCCGGCGGCCGCGGCGGCGAGCGCGGCGGCGGCGATCTTCAGCTTGCGGTGCAGGCGGTCGAAGCGCAGGACCTCCCAGCCCTCCTGCGCCGCGATCCGCGCAAGCGTGCTGTCGGGGTTCACCGCGACGGGATGCCCGACGGCGCGCAGCATCGGCAGGTCGGACTCCGAGTCGGAGTAGGCGTAGCACTCTGCGAGGTCGAAGCCCTTGGCGTCGGCGAGCTCGCGGATCGCCTGCGCCTTGCCCTCGCGGTAGGTGAAGAGCCCACCCTCACGGCCGGTGTAGACGCCGTCGCGCACCTCCGACCGCGAGCCGATCCCGCCGTCGAAGCTCAGCACGTAGGACAGCATGCTCGCCATCTCGTGGGACGCCGCCGTGCAGATGTAGATCGGCCGGCCGGCGTCCTGATGCTCGTAGGCGACGGCGAGCATCTGCGGGTACAGCCGCGGCAGCACCCCCGCGAGGACGCGCGGCGCCATCCGGCGCATGTCGCGCTCGTGTACGCCCTCGATGTATGAGCCCAGCCGCGCGCGGACCTTTGCGGTCCCCGCATCGGTCGAGCCCCAGAGGCGGAACTTCAGTCCATCGACCATGTCGCCGGCGAGCCGCCGGCGATCGATCATCCCCTGCTCGTAGGCCGCACGGACGAAGTGCAGGCCGGACGAGCCGGCCATGAGCGTGCGGTCGAGATCGAAGAAGGCGGCGCTGCTCGTCTCAGACCTCGACCTTCAGGATGATCGCGTCGCCCTGGCCCCCGCCGGAGCAGATCGCCGCGCAGCCGAGGCCGCCGCCGCGCAGGCGCAGCTCGTGCACGAGCGTGCCGATGATGCGCGCGCCGGAGGCGCCGATCGGGTGCCCGAGCGCGACCGCGCCGCCGTTGACGTTGACCTTCTCCTCGTCGATGCCGAGCATCCGCATGGAGTTCAGCGTCACGGAGGCGAACGCCTCGTTGATCTCCCAGAGGTCGATGTCCTCGGGCGTCAGCCCGGCCTTCGCAAGCGCGGCCATCGAGGCGTTGGCCGGCGTGCGCGCGAGGTACGCGAAGTCCTCGGCGGTCTGCGCCTGGGCGATGATCGTCGCGAGGATCTCCTTGCCGTTCGCGCGCGCCCACTCGTCGGAGGCGACGACGATCGCGCCCGCGCCGTCGTTGACGCCCGGCGAGTTGCCGGCCGTGTGCGAGCCCTCCTTGCTCACGAGCCCGCGGAGCTTGGCGAGCGTCTCCAGCGTGCTGCCGCGGCGCGGTGCCTCGTCGACCTCGACGACTGTGTCGCCCTTGCGCCCCTTGATCGTGACGGCGACGATCTCCTCGGGCAGGCGGCCGTTGTCCGTGGCCTCGATCGCGCGCTCGTGGCTGCGCAGCGCCCAGCGGTCGAGGTCCAGGCGCGTGATCTCGAGCTCGTCGCCGATCTCCGTCGCCTCGTCGAACATCTGGCGGCCGCTGAAGGGGTTCGTCAGCCCGTCGTGGACCATCGCATCCAGGGCCTTCGCGTCGCCCATGCGCATGCCGAAGCGAGCGTTGGGCAGCATGTACGGCGCGCAGGACATCGACTCCATGCCGCCGCCGACGCCGACCTCGACGTCACCGGCGCGGATCTGCGCGTCGAGGATGCCGACGGCCCGCACGCTCGATGCGCAGACCTTGTTGATCGTCTCGGAGCTGACCTCCTTCGGGATCCCGGCCTTGATCTGCGCCTGGCGCGAGGGGATCTGGCCCTGACCGGCCTGCAGCACCTGGCCCATGATCACGTGCTGAACCTCCTCGCCGCCGACGTCGGCGCGCTCCAGCGCGGCCTTGATCGCGATGCCGCCGAGCTCCGTGGCGTCGAGTGTGGAGAGTCCCCCGCCCATCTTTCCGATGGGGGTGCGGGCGGAGCCGAGGATGACGGTCTTGGGCATGGAGCGCTCTCTCCAGTCTCGCGGTGGCACAGGCCGGGCAGTGTACGAGGTCGCCCGCGCGGGCGGAGAGTAGATTGCGGCGCCCGTGATCGTCCAATCCACCACCGCCCTACCGGCCGACGCCGAGGCCGACACCGTCGTCATCGGCGTCCTGCACGACGAGAAGGTCCACCACGACGTCGACAGGATCCTCAACGGCCTCGTCGCCGCCGGCGAGGCGCGCTCCAAGCACCGCCATCTCGCCGTCGCCCACGCGGGCGGCAAGCGCTGGATCCTCGTCGGCCTCGGCGCCCGCGACGACCTCGACGGCGAGCGCGTGCGCAGCGCCGCGGCGGCCGCGCTCGGCCGCGCCCGCGAGCTCGGCGCGCGCCGCCTGTGCTGGGAGGTGCCGCACAAGGTCGGGCCCGAGATCGCCGCGGCGATCGTCGAGGGCACGCTGCTGAGCGCCTATCGCTTCGACCGCTTCAAGAGCGCGCCGCCGCCCGACCCGGCGGCGCTCGCGGCGCTTGTCATCAGCGCCCACGACGACCTCGAGACCGTCGTCGCGGAGGCCGAGATCGTCGCCCGCGCCGTCAACGCGGCGCGCACCCTCCAGAACACGCCGGCCAACGAGATGGCGCCGCGCCACCTCGCCGACGCCGCGCGCGTGCTCGGCGAGCTCGACGGCGTGACCGTCGAGGTCGAGGGCCGCGAGGGCATGGCGCGGCTCGGCATGGGCTCCTTCGGCGCGGTCGCCCAGGGCGCGCACGAGGAGCCCGCGCTCATCACCCTGCGCTACGAGGGGGTGGGTGGGGGCGAATTGCGCGGGCCCGTGCTCGGGCTCGTCGGCAAGGCCGTGACGTTCGACAGCGGCGGCATCTCGATCAAGCCCGCCAACAAGATGTTCGAGATGAAGTTCGACATGTCCGGCGGGGCGGCGGTCCTCGGCGCGATCGAGGCGATCGCCGAGCTGCGCCTGCCCATCCGCGTCATCGCCGTCGTCGGCGCGACGGAGAACATGCCCTCGGGACACGCGATGAAGCCCGGCGACGTCGTGACCGCCGCCAACGGCACGACGATCGAGATCATCAACACCGACGCCGAAGGGCGCCTCGTGCTCGCCGACTGCCTCACGCACGCCGTGAACCTCGGCGCCGAGCGGCTCGTCGACATCGCGACGCTGACGGGCTCGATCATCACGGCGCTCGGCAACACGTACGCGGGCCTGATCGCGTCCGACGACGACTGGGCGCGGCAGGTGCAGGAGGCGGCGACGAGCACCGGCGAGCTCGTCTGGCGGCTGCCGCTGCACCCGGACTACGCCAAGGCGCTCGAGAGCGAGACGGCGGACCTCATGAACGTCAACGAGACCCGCAAGGCAGGTTCGATCGTCGCCGCCGAGTTCCTCAGGCGCTTCACCGACGACGTGCCGTGGGCGCACCTCGACATCGCCGGCACCGCGTGGGGCGCCGGGCGCCCCTACACGCCGAAGGGCGGCTCGGGATTCGGCGTGCGGCTGTTCGTGGCGCTCGCGCGCTCGCTCGCCGACGGGTAGCCGGCGGGCGCACTCAGCGGCGCGGGTCAGTCGTCGCCGTCGCCGCCCTTGCCCTTGCCTGAGTTGTCGCCGCCGCCGCCGTCCTTGCCCGATTGGCCGCCGTCGGTGTCGACGGTGAGTGTCGGCGCGGGCAGCACCGGCGTGACGGTCTTCGGCTTCACCGTCGCTACGACGGCCGGCTTCTTCTTGGTCGTAGTCGTCGTGCGCGTCTTGGTCGTCGTGCTGGGCTTGAGGCCCGCCGCGGCGCGGGCGGGCGCCGACGCCACCGCCGGCGTTCTCGGCGTCGCCGCCAGGCGCCGGACCGCGGCGACGGCCTTCGGCGTCGCGCGCCCGCGGGTCGCCTTGGCGGAGCGCTTCTTCGCGCGCTTGACGGGCTTCGCCGTCGCGCGGGCGGTCGCGGCCGCGACGGTCACCGTCACGGGCGGCGGAGCAAGCGCCTTGCCGGCGGAGACCGGCTCGCCCGCGAGGCCGACGTCGGGCGACGTCACGCGGCTCGTCGCCGACGCGAGCCCGGCGGCCAGCAGGAGGCCCATGAGCCCGGCGGAGATCCAGATCAGGCGTTCGCGCATGGCCCCTGAGGGTGTCATACGGGCGGCAAAGTGCCGGTAAAGGGCGGGAGGCGCAGTGTCGCGCGCGCGCCGCCCTCGGAGCGGTTGGCGAGCTCGGCCTCGCCCTGCCAGCAGTGCATGAGCTCGCGGGCGATCGCGAGGCCGAGGCCCGTCCCCGACGGCCCGCTGCGCCCCGCGGTGCCGCGCGCGAACCGCTCGAAGATCTCGTCCTCCTCGCCGTAGGCGAGCCCGATGCCCTCGTCGAGGACCTCGATCGTGCTGTCGTGCACGCGGATCGTCACGGCGTTCCCCCCCGCGCCGTAGAGGATCGCGTTCTCGATCAGCGCGTCGAGCGCGCGCTCGAGGTCGGCCCTGGCGATCCAGACGGGCTGCGACGAGCCGTTGGCATCGACGCGCAGCTGGAGGTCGTGGCTCGCCGCGGTCGGGCGCCAGCGCATGCCCGCGGTCTCGGCGATCTCGGCGGGGTCGAGCACCTCCCCCGGCGTGTCGCGCTCGCCCGTGCGGCTGAGGAGCAGCAGCTCGTCGACGGTCTCGGCGATCCGGTCGACCTCGCGCAGCCCTGCGTCGAGCTCGTACTCCAGCGCCGCGCGGTCCTCGGCGAGGCGAGCCTCCTCCAGGCGCAGGCGCAGCCCGGTCAGCGGTGTGCGCAGCTGGTGGGAGGCGTCGGCGGCAAACTCCCGCTGCGAGCGGACCGTGCGCCCGAGGCGCTCGGTCATCGCGTTGAAGGACCGCGCGAGCGAGCGCTGCTCGTACGTGCCCTCGACGTCGGCGCGCGCGTCGAGATCACCGGCGGCAACGCGCTGGGCGGCCTCCTCCAGGCGCGTGATCGGCCGGGCGATCCCGCGGGCGAGGAGGAAGGCGACGACGAGCGCGGTGAGCAGGACGGCGAAGCCGACGGCGAGGATCCCGAGCATCGTGTTGTTCACGGCGGCGTTGACGCGCTTGACGCTCTGCGTCAGCCGGACGCCGCCGACGACCTTCCCGGCCCGGAAGATCGGCTCGGCGCTGACGAGCAGCTCCTCGTCGAGCGTCGCGCTCTTGCGCTCGGCCTGCACGCGCCGCCCGCGCAGCGTCGCGATGAGCTCGGGGCGGGCGCCGGTCGCGTAGAGCGCGCCGACCGGGGCGGAGCCCTCGCTGTCGGCGAGCACGCGGCCGTCGCCGTCGACGATGACGACCCGCCCGCGTGCCGCGCGCGCCGAGCTGCGCGCGAGCGTGTCGAGGTCGGTGAGGTTGCGATCGACGACCGTCTCGCTCGCCCCGGCCGCGAGCACGCCGATCTGGCTGCGGGCCTCCGAGCGCACCTCCTCGCGCGTGCGGTCGCGGAGGTTCAGCGCGAGCGGGACGGCGAACGCGATCGTGACGAGCACGACGAGGTAGCCCAGGGCGAGCAGCAACCTCGTGCGCAGGCTCATTAGTGGACCCGTCCGGAAGTTCTGCGGGTTTTCCCGGCGCCCGATCCGTGCCTGACGGCCGCCGGCGACCGGGTACGTGCCACCGGCACGCACGCCGGATCACCGTCGACCGTCAGATCACGGCCGGGCATCCGGCAACATCTCGCCGAACATCCGGCCGGATCCACTACGCGTCCTCGGGGGCGGCGAGCTGGAAGCCGACGCCGCGCACGGTGCGCAGGTAGCGCGGCGAGGCCGCGTCATCGCCGAGCTTGCGGCGCAGGAAGCCGATGTGGACGTCGAGCGTCTTGGTCGAGCCGAACCAGTTCTCGTCCCAGACGTCGGCCATGAGGTCCTCGCGGGAGACGACCGTGCCGGGGTCGCGCGCGAGCCGGGCGAGGAGGTCGAACTCCTTGCGCGTCAGGCCGAGCTCGGTGCCGCGCAGCGTCGCGCTGCGCGTCGCCGGATCGATCGCGAGCTCGCCGATCGCCACGCGCTCGTGCTGCGCCGCGCGGTCGGGCGCGGCGCGGCGCAGGACGGCGCGGATGCGCGCGGCGACCTCGGCGGCGCTGAAGGGCTTGACGACGTAGTCGTCGGCGCCGAGCTCGAGGCCGACGACGCGGTCGGTCTCCGTGCCGCGGGCGGTCAGCATGATGATCGGGACCTGCGACTCGCGCCGCCATTCGCGGCAGAGCTCGCGCCCGTCGCCGTCGGGGAGCGTCAGGTCCAGCAGGACGATGTTCGGGCGGCGCTTGGCGAAGAGCTCGCGGGCGGCCGCGGCCGTCGCGGCGACGACGGGGGTGAAGCCCTCGCGCTCGAGCGCCTTGGCGAATGGCTCGGCGATCGATGCCTCGTCCTCGACGAGCAGCACGACGGGCAGATCCTGGGAAGTCGACATGGTGCCGTCAAACCTAGTGGGCCGTCAGGCCGTGGTTCTGCGGTTTCCCGAAGGTTTACCCCGGCTTGCCTGCGCGTTGCAGGCGCTGTTGGCAGTGTGCGGCGCGCACACCCCACGACGGAGGAGCAACCTTCATGCGCAGCATCCGAACGACGATCGCAGCGGCACTCGCGCTCCTGGCACTCGGCGGCGCGACGGCCCTGGCCGTCGGCACGAGCGGCCGCGACGACGCGACGACGAGCGTCCCGGCGGCCACCACGGCCACCGCCACGACCGACGACACCGCGACGACGACGACCGAGGCAGCGCCCACCACGACGACGACCGCCACGACCCCCGCCGGCCACCGGCGCGGCCGCGGCGCGGACAACAGCGGCCACGGCAACGCGCGCGATCGCGCGGCCGGCGAGGCCGTCGCCCCCGCCGCCGGCGATGACGACGGCAACGACGGCGCCGACGACCACGGCGACGACGGGCCCGACAACAGCGGCCCGGGCAACGCCGGCAACGCCGGCGACGACAGCGGCCACGACGGCGGCGACGACGCGGCGGCGACTGCCGCTACGCCCGTGACCCCGGCCGCCGGCGACGACACCGGCGGCGGCGACGACGACAGCGGCCACGGCGGCGGCGGCGACGACCACGGCGGCGGCGACGACTGACCGCTGCGCGCGCGTCCAAGGCCCGCGGCTCCACATACCCCGCGGCCGCCGGCCGGCGCGCACCCCTCCGGGCGCTTCCGCACCCGCAACCTGCGCATAACGGCACGCGCTTGGCATTGCCGGCCGCGCTCACTACCGTGCGGCCGTGTCTCTCAAGAGCAGCCTGCACAGCCGCACCACCCGCGACCTGCGTGAGGAACGCGACGCGCTCGGCTTCGTCCGCCAGCCGGCGGTCCGCTGGCTGAGCCCCGGACTGCTCGCGAAGTCCGGGGTCGAGGTCGTCGTCTCCGCGACGTTCGGCAAGTTCGCCGACAAGCGCGAGATCCAGCAGGTGCCGCAGGGCCCGTTCGATTACTCCGGCGCGGGCGAGCTGTGGGTCGACTACCTCGCCGACACCGGCGACGGCTTCGACGCGACGTACACGATGGCCTGGCTGCTGGCCCAGGACGTCCTCGACTTCGAGGGCGAGCGCCTGCCGCGCGGCAAGCTGCTGTTCCTCGGTGGCGACGAGGTCTACCCACTCGCCGACCCGGTCGCGTACGAGGACCGCTTCATCGGCCCGTTCGCCGGCGCGCTGCCCCAGCCGCCGGCCGACCGCCCGGACATGTATGCCCTGCCGGGCAACCACGACTGGTACGACGGCCTCGTCAGCTTCCTGCGCGTGTTCTGCACACGCGACGGCGCGATCGGCGGCTGGGCGACGCGCCAGCGGCGCAGCTACTTCGCGGTGAGGCTGCCCAACGACTGGTGGATCTGGGGCATCGACATCCAGCTCGACACATACATCGACGACACGCAGCTGGACTACTTCCGCGCTCAGCCCGTCAAGCCGGGCGACAAGGTCATCCTCATGACCGCCATCCCCTCCTGGACACACGCGCTGGACGGCAAGGTCGACCCGTCGTCATGGCGCTACCTGTCGTTCTTCGAGGAGCGGATCGTGCGGGCCAGCGGGGCGCGGCTGTGCGTCGCGCTCTCCGGCGACACGCACCACTACGCCCGCTTCGAGCCGTCCACCACCGCCGAGCCGACCCGCCTGACCGCCGGCGGCGGCGGCGCGTACCTCTCGGGCACGCACACGCTGCACTCCGAGCTGCGCCTGCGCTCGCTCGACCACGACGCCGTCGCGACGGTCGACTACGCGCTGCAGGCGGTCTATCCACCGGCGGATGTGTCCAGCCGCCTGTCCAACGGGATCCTCAGGCTCGGGCTGCTCAACCCGCAGTTCGGCCAGCTGCTCGGAGCGCTCTACGCCGTGCTCGGCCTCACGATGCTCGGCGCGCTCAACGGCACCGGCGGAGGACTCTTCCTCAGCGCGACGATCACGGGTTTCGACGGCTTCCTGTCGCGGTCGATCGGCGGCACGACGCTGCTCATCGTGCTCCTGCTCTTCGGCGGGCTATACGCGGGGACGGACATCGTCGCGCCGGCGCTCGAGCAGCGCGAGGGCGTCGTGCGCGCCACGAAGCTCGCGAAGCTCGGCGTGTCGCTGCTGCACACGCTCGCGCACCTGGCGATCGCCGCGGTCGTGCTGTGGGCGGTCGTGAAGATCGTCGGCGACCACGCGATCGCGATCTGGGTCGCCGGTGTGATCGCGCTGTTCGTCGCCGGCGCTGCGCTCGGGTCGACGCTCTTCGCGGCGGTGCTGCTGCTCGTCCACCGCGTACGCGGCTCGCGGGCGCGCGAAGCCGCCAACCAGGTTTTCACCGGCCAGTCGATCCCCGACTACAAGAACTTCCTGCGGATGCGCTTCCACGCCGACGGCGGCCTCACGATCTACCCGCTCGGCGTCGAGCGCGCCTGCGACGCCTGGCGCTTCGCCGGTGACGACGGTCCCGAGCCGCGCTTCGCGCCCACCGGCGCGCCGCCGGTGGCGCACGCGATCGACGTGCCATTGCGCTACGACGCGAGCGGCACGCGCGTGAGCTGACCCCGGCCGGGCGGCCGGGCCGCGATCATGGTCCGCGTGCGCCGGGCCGCCGCAGTGTGGATCGTCCTCTTCGCGGCCTACGCCGCGACGATCGGGCTGCCCGCGTTCGGGACGTCGCAGTTCGGCGGCGACGAGCCGCACTATCTCCTGACGGCCGAGTCGATCGTCAGCGATCACGACCTCGACCTGCGCGACGAGTACGCCGCGCGCGCCTACCGCGACTGGTACCCGTATGTGCTGGAGCGCCACGGCAAGCTCACCAACGGGCAGGCCAACGAGCCTCATGGCGCCGGCTTCCCGCTGCTCATCGCCCCGGCGTACGCGCTGGGCGGGCCGCTCGCGGTCCAGCTGCTCATGGCGGCGATCGCGGCGCTCGCGTTCACGCTCGCGGCACGGCTGGCGCGGCGGGTGGTGCCGGAGCCCTGGGCGAGCGCGGCGGCGCTCGTCTGCGGGCTGTCGCCGCCGGCGCTGGCCTACGGCACGACGGTGACGCCCGAGCTGACGGCCGGCGCGCTCATCGCCGGGGCGGCGCTGCTGGCGCTCGGCGCGCGCGAGCGCCCGCGCATCCGGCGCGTGGCCGGCGCCGGTTTCATGCTCGGCGCGCTGCCGTGGCTCGGGCTCGTGTTCGCGATCCCCGGCGCCGTCGTCGCGCTCGCGCTGTTGCGCTGGCTGCGACGCCGCGCCCGTGGCTTCGCGATGCTCGTCGTGGGCGAGCTGATCGTCTTCTCCGGCGTCATGTACGTGACGATCAACGACCAGCTGTTCGGCGGCTTCACGCCGACGGCCGCCGACGTCGCGGGCCGCGGGCTCGACGACCTGAGCCTCTCCGACGTCACCGGCCGCGTCCCCCGGCTCGTCGCGCTCTGGGTCGATCGCTCCTACGGCGTGCTGCGCTGGGCGCCCGTCCTCGCGCTGGCCTTCTTCGCGCTCTGGCTGCTATGGCGCTCGCGCCGCGACCGCCTCGCCGACCTCGTCCCCGACCGCCGCGACGTGGAGGTCGCCGCGACGCTCGCCGGGCTCGTCTGCGCCGTCCAGGTCCTCGTGGCGACGTTCGTCGCGCCGACGATGTTCGGCTTCTGGTTTCCCGGCCACTACCTCATCGTGGCGTTCCCGATGGCCGTGATGCTCGTCGCGTGGGGCCTGCGCGTCGCGCCGCGCGCAGGCGCAGTCCTGTCGGCGCTGACGCTCGCGACGAGCGTCTGGTGGTACGCCGTGCTGCGCATCGACGGCCGCGGCATCATCGGCCCGACCTCGCGCGCACCGCTCGGGCCGTTGGACGGCGCGCTGCCGTTGTTCGGCACCGGGTCGGTGGGCGCGACGGTGGCTCTGGCGGTCGCCGGCGCGGCGTTGGTGGCGCTGGTGGCGTTCGAGTGGCGCAGCTGGCGCGGGCGCCTGCAGCATCTCTGACGGCGAACGCGCGGCTGCCGGCGCTCCGATCGGCGAGTGTGTCAGCTGATACGCGTATATGGCGTACGAGCTGACAGACTCGTCCCGAAACCGCCTCCGGCTCCCGGCCCTCGTCCCGCCGCCGCCTACGGCTCGAAGCGCCCGAGGATGTCGACCGCGGCGCTCGCGGGGTCCAACCGCCGCGCGACGACGTCGTCGATGAGCGCGTCGAAGCCCGCGTCGCCGGTCAGGCGCTCCTCGAGACCGCGGCGCAGGCGGGCGGTCGCGATCGCGAGGACCTCGTTGCGCAGGTTGTGACGGCGGCGCTCGACGAGCGTGCCCTCGGACTCGATGAAGGCGCGGTGCGCGATGAGCTGCTCCATGAGCTCGTCGACGCCCGTGCCGTCGACGGCCTCGGTCTGCACGATCGGCACCTTCCACGGGCCCTGTGGCGCGAGCGACAGCACGCCGCGGATCTCGCGGACCATCGTCTGGGTCAGCGGGTGGTCGGCCTTGTTGACGACGATGATGTCCGGGATCTCCATGATCCCCGCCTTCAGCGCCTGGACGGAGTCGCCGCCGCCGGGCATGAGGACGAGCAGGACGGTGTCGGCATGATCGATGATGTCGACCTCCGCCTGGCCGACGCCGACGGTCTCCAGGAAGACGTCGTCGCGGCCGGCGGCGTCCATGAGCAGCGCGGCCTGCAGCGAGGCCTCGCTCAGCCCGCCGAGCGCGCCGCGGTTGGCCATCGAGCGGATGAAGACGCCGGGGTCGAGGAAGTGGTCGACGAGCCGGATGCGATCGCCCAGCAGCGCGCCCTGCGTGAACGGCGAGGACGGGTCGATCGACAGGACGGCCACGGTGCGCTCGGCGGCGCGGCGGTTCTTCACGAGCTGGCCGATGAGCGTCGACTTGCCGGCGCCCGGGGCCCCTGTCACGCCGACGATGGCGGCCCTGCCGGTGCGCGGGTAGACCTCGCGCACGAGCTCCCAGCCCGCTGGATCATCGTCCTCGACGAGCGTGATGGCGCGCGCGAGCGCACGGCGATCGCCGTCGAGCAGGCGCTGCGCGAGGGAGGTATCGGCCGGCACGGCGGCCGATCATGCCAGGGTCGGTGGGAACGGTGTCGGACGCGTAGCCTTACGGCCATGTCCGTACCCGTGCCGCTGGACGAACTCCCCGACGCGATCGACCGCTTCGGCACCAATCCGTACCTCGTGACGGTCTCCGCCGACGGCCGCCCGCGGGCGACGTCCGTCAGCGTGACATGGCATCGCGAGCTGCTGCAGGTCGGCGCCGGGCGGCGCACGAGCGAGAACGTCGCCGCCAACGACGCGGTCGCGCTGTTGTGGCCGGCGCCGCAGCCCGGAGCGCACGCGCTCATCGTCGACGGCTGGGCGGCGGTCTACTCCAGCCCGGAGACGAACGAGGTCATCTTCATCCAGCCAGGGAAGGCCGTCCTGCACGTGTCGAAGGACTGACGGCGTGGACCCCGGGCGCTACCACGCGGGCTCGCGCGAACTGCAGGACCGCTTCGACACCCGTCGCCTGGCCGACCGCCTCGACGAGCGCACCGCGCGCGACCACATCGACCCCGAGGACGCCGCGTTCATCGCGCGCATGGACATGTTCTTCCTCGCCACCGCCGACGCCGACGGCCACCCGCAGTGCTCCTACAAGGGCGGCGACCCGGGCTTCGTGCGCGTGCTCGACGAGCACACGCTCGCGTTCCCGAACTACGACGGCAACGGGATGTACCTCTCGTGGGGCAACGCGCTCGTCAACCCGCACGTCGGCCTGCTCTTCATCGACTTCGTGGCGGAGCGCCCGTCGCGGCTGCGCGTCGAGGGCGAGGCATCCGTGGCGCTCGACGACGACCTCGTCGCGACGTGGCCGGAGGCGCAGTTCATCGTCCGCGTGCGCGCGCGCCGGGTCTTCCCCAACTGCCCGCGCTACATCCACCGCATGGCGCTCGTCGAGCGCTCGCCGTACGTCCCGCGCGCCGGCGCGCCGACGCCGGTGCCGGAGTGGAAGCGCGGCCCGCTCGGCGCGGGCGTGCTGCCCGCCGGCGATCCCGCGAGTGGTGCTTGAATGGCCGCGGTGCAGCCGACCCTGACACTCCCCGAACCCGCCGCGGCGCCCGCGCCGAACGTGCGCCGCGCGCCCGCGCCGCTGCACGGCGGGCCGCTCGCGCTCTGGCGCTTCATGCGCTCGCACGGGATGCTCAACACGCGCTACGCGCGGCTCATCGCGCGCTGGCTGTGGCTCAAGCTGCGCTGGCGCGGCCGGTTGAAGACCGACGGGCTGTGCTTCGTCTGCCCCGACGTGACGATCGAGATCGGCAAGGGCGCGACGCTGCATCTGGGGCGCTGGTCGTGGATCGGGCACGGCTCGAAGATCCGCGTCCACGAGGGCGAGGCGCACATCGGCGCGAAGTCCGTCCTCGGCCAGGAGTGCACGATCTCCGCCTTCCAGCACGTGTCGATCGGGCGCGAGTGCATCATCGCCGACCGCGTCATGCTCATCGACTTCGACCACGGCGTCGTCGAGTCCGAGCGCCCGATTCGCGAGCAGGGCATCTACAAGCGCGACGTGCGCGTCGGCCACAACGTCTGGATCGGCTACGGCGTCGCGGTCCTGCGCGGCGTGACGGTCGGCGACAACTGCGTCCTGGGCACCGCGACGATCGTGTCCAAGGACGTCCCGGCGAACGCCGTCGCCGCGGGCGTGCCGGTGCGCGTGCTGCGCATGCGCAAGACGCCGCAGACGCTCCGCTGGGAGTAGCGCGAACGCGCCTGCCGTCGCCCGACCGCCGGGCGATTTGGAAAAATGGAGGGCAGTGGCCGACTTCTACGACGACGAGCAGCGGACGCCGGTCGAGCGCATCGTCGGGCAGGATCTCGACGAGGAGAGCGGCGTCGGCAAGCCGCTGTCGAGCCGCGCGCGCCAGACCCAGCGGTCGATCGAGGCCTACCTCAAGGCCGGCGTGCGGCCGCGCTGGATGGAGCGCGTCGTCGACGTCGACGCCGGCATCATCCACGCGCGCACCCGCCTCGGCGAGGCCTACCGGGCGCTGCAGGAGGAGTGCGCCGGCGACCCGGCGCTGTTCGCGCAGTGCTGGCGCGACGTCGCGAACACGTGGGACTTCGAGGAGCTCAACGAGCTCATCGCCCAGCACAACGAGTGGTATCCGATCGAGCGCGACCTGCCGCTGAACCCGCGCACAGGCGACTACGTCCGCATCGCGGGGCGCTCCTACCGCAGGCCGGTGCTCGGACCCGCTTGGGTGCTCGAGCACTACCCGGCCGGCGGCTGAGGCCCGGCGCGTCCGCTCAGACGGCTGCGGCGACAGCCGAATGGCCGCGTGTCGTACTCGGCCGGCTCAGGTCGCCCGCGGCACGAGGAGCTGGGCGACGACCGTGTCGCCGAACCAGGCCTCGAACTGCGCGGGCGTCCAGCCGCGCTGCCCGACGAGCAGAAGCCAGACGTCGGGATGGTTCAGCGCCCACACGACGTCGGTCGCACGGTCGACGTCGAGGCCCGGCCGCAGCGCGCCCCGGTCGCAGAGGCGCTGGACGATGACGCGCTGGTTGGCGTGGAACTCGGACTCGATCCGCGCCCACAGCGCCGCGATGTCGGGGTCCAGTCCCGCCGCGCTGCGGATGACCCCCATGAGCACGCCCGCGCGCTCCTTGACCCGCCGCGCGTTGCGGGCGTTCAGCCGCAACTGGCGCTCGGGGTCGGGCTCCTCGACGACCTCGCGGTACCACGCGCGCTGCGCGACGGGCGCCTCGTCGTCGTCCCCGCGCAGCAGGAGGTTCCAGAGCGCCCGCAGCACCCCGCTCTTGGAATCGAAGATGACGTAGACCGTCTTCAGCGAGACGCCCGCCGCCGCCGCGATCGCGGCCATCGTCGTCGCCGCGTAGCCCTGGCGCTCGAACAGCGGCTGGGCGGCCTCGAGCACGATGCGGCGGGTCGCGGCCGCCTGCTCGCGCCGGCGCGGCGAGTCGTAGCGGCGCGTCGTCTTGACAGGCTCGGGCATTTCAGTAGTCTCGCATCTAATTCATTACTCGCTACATGTACTCAATGAGGGGACGGGGACGCCATGGCCACCGAGAGCATCGCCGAGCAGCCGGACGCGCAGCGGGATCTGCGCACGCACCTCCACGGCATGTGGGCCGGCGTCGCGGGCGCCTGGGCCGAGCACGCGGCGTTCATCGACGAGCGCAGCACCGCGCTCACCACGCGGATGCTCGAGCTCACCGCACCGCGGCCGGGCGACCGCGTGCTGGAGCTCGCCTGCGGCCCCGGCGGCCTCGGCCTGCAGGCGGCACCGCGCGTCGTCCCGGGCGGCGAGGTCGTCCTCTCCGATGTGGTCGACGAGATGACCACGATCGCGGCCGCACGCGCCGCCACCCTCGGCCTGGACCACGTCCGCACCCGCGAGCTCGACATCGAGGCGATCGACGAGCCCGACGCCGGCTACGACGTCGTGCTGTGCCGCGAGGGGCTCATGTTCGCGACCGACCCGGCCCGCGCCGCGGGCGAGATCCGGCGCGTCCTGCGCCCGGCCGGGCGCGTGGCGATCGCGGTCTGGGGCCCCCGCGAGCGCAACCCCTGGCTCGGGTGCGTCCTGGACGCCGTCGGCGCGCAGCTCGGCGTGCCGATCCCCCCGCCCGGGATCCCCGGCCCGTTCGCGCTCTCCGATCCGGTGGCGCTCGGCGCGTTGCTGACCGGCGGCGGGCTGGCCGACGTCGTCGTCGAAGAGCTGCCCGTCCCGCTGCACACCGTCTCCTTCGAGGACTGGTGGGCGCGGACATCCGCCCTCGCCGGCCCGCTGGCAAAGATCCTCGGGAACCTGGCGCCGGGGGCCGTGCAGGGGATCCGGGCGCGCCTGCAGGAGTCGGTCGTCCCGTACGAGAACGCGGCCGGGGGCCTGGAGTTCCCCGGGATCACGCTGCTCGCGAGCGCGCGCCGGGCCGCGGACTAGGTCAGTGCCCGCAGGCCCGCGGTGGCGACCACCGCGACGACGACGCCGAGGATGATCGAGCCGCCGCGCCAGAACACGAGGCCGGCGAGCCCGACGCCCGCCGTGTCGGCCCCGATCGCGATGTGCCTGCCGTCGGCGAGCGCCTGCGTGACGACGAGTGCGACGAGCAGCGCCGGCGCCATGAGCGCGATGACGCCGGCGAGGCCGCGGGGCAGCGCGCGGCCCCCGAACGCCACGGGGCCGGCGGCCTTGATCAGCGCCGTCACGACCGCACAGCCCGCGATGAGCGACCACTGCAACCCGGTGCTCATCGCGCGGCCTGCGCCCCGCGGCGGCCCAGGCCGATGAGCGCGGCGGCGCTCGCGGCGAGCACCGGCACGCCCGCCGGCGCCAGCGGCACGAGCGCCAGCGCGATGAGCCCGCCGCAGGCCGCCGCCGCGCGCGAGCGGGCGTCGCGCAGCTCGGCGCCGAGCAGCGCGAGGAAGAACGCGGGGAAGATCGCGTCGAGGCCGAGCGCCCGCGGATCGCCCAGGCCGCTGCCGGCGACCGCGCCGATCGTCGTGCCGAGCATCCAGGTGACGTACTGCACGGCCGTCGCGCCGAAGAGGAAGTGGCGGTCGAAGCGGCCGCCGCCGCGGTTGGCCATCGCCCAGGACGCGTCGACGACGGTCTGGCCCTGGGCGGCGCGTCTGAGGGCTCGCCCCGGCAGCGACGGCGCGAGCGCGACGCCCATCGGGAGGAAGCGCGAGTTCATGAGCGCGGCGGCGGCGATCGCCGCGCCGATCCCGCCGCCCGCGGCGACGATCGACACCGCGGCGAACTGCGCCGAGCCGGCGAAGACGATCGCCGACATGACGATCGCCGCGACGACCGAGAAGCCCGCCTGGCGGGCCACGACGCCGAACGACAGCGCGAGGACGCAGCCGGCCAGCGCGTAGGGCACGCCCGCCTTCAGGCCGGCGCGAAACGAGGCGCGCGGCGTCGTCGTCGGTGGGAAGGGCAACGGCACGTCCATCGCGCATCAGACTGCCAAACCGGCCGCGCGGGCCGGCCCGGGCGCTACGGGCGGTGGGCGACGCTGAGGAGGTACTCGGCGCGGATGTGCGGCTCGGCGTCGCCGGTGTCGAACTCGGCGATGAGCGCGCGGAAGTCGTCGAGCACGGCCTCGAAGCGCTCGTCGCCGAGCGCCTTGCGCGCCATGACGAAGGGCCCGAAGGCATGGTTGAACAGCGCGGCCATGGCGTCGCGCGAGGGCGGCCGGATGTCGACGTGGCGCAGCTCCTGGGCCAGCAGGAGCTGGCCGCCGAGGAGCTTGCGGACGTGCCGCTCGTCGCCCCACAGCGCCGGTGACAGCGCGCCCGGCGTCGGCGGGAGATGCTCGGCCATCGCCGCGAAGACGCGGCCGAAGAACCCGCTCGGCGTCCAGTTGGCGACGACGACGCTGCCGCCCGGGCGGCAGACGCGCGCGAGCTCGGCGGCAGCGACCTTCTGGTGGGGGGCGAACATGACCCCGAAGACCGACAGCACGCGGTCGAAGCTCGCGTCCTCGAACGGCAGCGCCTCGGCGTCGCCCTCGACCCACTCGATCGACACCCCGGCCTCCCCGGCGTAGCCGCGGGCGACGTCGAAGAGCTCGGGGGTGATGTCCAGGCCGGTGACCTGCGCGCCGGCCTTCGCGGCGCGGATCGCCGCGTTGCCGGTGCCGGTCGCGACGTCGAGGACCGCCATGCCGGACTCGATCGTCGCGACTTCCACCACGGCATCGGCGGCTGCGGCGATGCGCTGCGCGCACAGGTCGTACTGGCCCGCGGCCCAGGTTGCGCGCTGGCGGGCCCTGAGGTCTGCGTCGGTGGCGGTCATGCCGCCACCCTATCCGCCGCGCTCAGATGCTCTGGGCGCAGACCGGCCACGCGCCCGGGCCCGACCGGGCCATGAGCATCGCCGCGCGCCTGTCCTGCTCGGCCTCGGGCGCCGCGGCGGGATCGCCGCTGCCGCCCATCTCGCGCCAGGTCTCCAGCGAGAACTGGTACTTGCCGTGGTACCGGCCGTCGGCGGAGACCGCCGTCGGGTCGCCGCTGGACTCGCACTGCGCGATCCGCTCGAGGTCCGGTGCGCCGGCCGACGCGCCCTGCGCCTGCTCGGTCTCGACGCCGAGCGCCTTCAGGGTCTGCGGCCCGATGACGCCGTCGACGGCGAGCCCGTGGCCGCGCTGGAAGCCGCGCGTGGCGCGGCGCGTCCGCGGGCCGACGACGCCGTCGGCGGCGACGCCGAGCGCCTTCTGCGCGGCTGCGATCGTGGCGCTGCTCAGGCCGCCGCCACCTCCGGTCAGCTGCTGCTGCGCGAACGCGCCACCCGTGACGACGAACAGCCCCGCCGCCGCGACGAGCGCCGACCCGCGGCTGCGCAGGACGCGCCGACGGCGCAGCGCCGCGGCCATGCGGCGCGTGCGCGAGGCGCGCAGCGAGCGCCGGAAGGCGACCGTGCGGGCGGCGTCGCTGCCGGGTTTGATGACGATCTCGCGCTCGGCGGGCGCGGCCGCAGGGGCGGCATCGGGTGCTGCAGGCATCGGTGCTCCTTGTCGTCGTCGCGGCGCCTACGGGGTTAGCTGTCGGGCTCGCGCTGTGACGTGCGCTACGCCACCGGCACCGCTGCCTTAGCGGTGGGTGGCGATTCGCCCCCGGGCCGGATCGCTCCGGCCCTCTGGGTCCCCCGTTCCCGACCGCACTGGGCGCCCGGGATTCGGCTCGTTATGGAAAGCAGCGATGCATAGTACGGGTCGATCGGACGGAACGACCGGCGATCGTGTGCTCGCAGCGGGAAAAACGTGCGCACGCGGGCCGCTGCGGGACTGGTGGCGAGCGTCACGCCGGGTGGATGCGCGCGGACGCACCGGCGGGGCCCGACACGTCACCGGATCGGCGGTGGCCGCGTCAGGCTGCGGGCGGGCCTCGGGGATGGACGGCCTCACCCGCGACTCGGCGTCGGTCGCCCCGGCGTTGCCGGGCGTCGCGGCGTTCTCGCGGGCAGCTACGAGGGCCGCTCGCGCTCCGGGCGCGGCGTCGAAGGAGGCCTACCCCGCCTGCGACCGGCGGCCGGGCCGTGCCGGCCGAGGCACCGGCTCGATGGGAAGACGACTTCGGATTCAGCCGTTCTCCTGCGCCGGGAACCGGGTGTCCCTGAGCGGCGTATCGTCAGCAGCGCATGCGCGTCGCATTGCTGACCTTGGCGACTGTCACGATCGTTGCCTGCTGCGCCACGGCCGCGGCCCCAGCACAGCCCGAGGGCGCCCCCGCGACCTGCCGGACCCAGTCCTCGGCCCGGTTTTTCAAGAGCGCTCACAACCTCGTCGTCGGTCCGCTCGTGGTCGTCGGCGGTCGCGACTATTCATCGCCCGAGGTGATCGCAGAGTTCGGCGGACAGAAGTACCCGGCGGTTGTGCTCGCCGGGCATCGCGTCACCGTCGAGCTGTCGCGCGGCGTCCGGCGCTCCACCTCACTGCTCTACGCCGACGACAAGTGGAAGCTGCCCGACCGCGATCCCGCGGTCCGCGACGGTCACCGAGTCGTCGGGTTGCGCGCATGCACGAGCGATCAGGCGCGCAGCCGCTACGACGGACGCAAGGCCACGTTCTGGTCGGGCTCCGTGCTGACGACGGTCCCTCGCTGCCTGTCACTGCGCATCTGGGTCGACGACGGACGCACGCCACGCCGCGCGCGGATCGCGCTCGGCAAGCGCTGCACCTAGCGCTGGCCGCGATCGCGCTTGACAGAGCCGCTCACGCCGCCTCCGCCCCCGCCGGCTCCCGCTTCGCCTGCTCATCGGCGGCGAGCGGGACGTCGTCGAGGCGACGGGCGATCTTGTCGATCGTCTCGGCGAACTCGCACGAACACGGCCGTGAACAGCACGAGCGTCTCGCCGGTCTCCCCGCCGCTGAAGCGGTCGCGCTGCTTGACGGGCAGCGGCGCGTTGATCGCGATCCCGCGCTCACCCGTCTTGGACCGCGAAACCCGACCGCAGCCCGCGGGCGGCGGGACCCGTCACCCGTCGAGGCTGTACTCCAAGCGCGGTTCCCAGCGCGACCGGCCAGCCGCGACACTGCTGGCGATGAAGCGCGCGCTCGCGATCACCGTCGCCGTCATCGGGCTCACCGGGTGCGGTGGCTCCGCCACCGGCAAGCACACGAAGACGAGCGGCACCGGCCCGCCGCGCTCGGCCACGGTCACGCTGCAGCCCACGCCAACCACGATCACGATCGCGTGCCGACGGCTCGCCGCGTCGCGGATGCTGCCGGTGCTCTGTCCCACGCGTCTGCCCGAAGGGCGCTGGCTCGTGAACCACCGGACGCTGCGAGGCGGACGCTGCGCCTACCTGCTGGACCTCGACACCCGTCCCCTCGGCCAGAGCATCCCGTTTCACGCACTTGCCGGCGGACGCTGCGGTCCGTGGCCGCTGACGACGCGCGGCGGCCGCTGGCCCACCCGCGCTCCGGTCAGCAGCGACCTCGGGCTGATCGGTGCCAAGCCGCTGCGGCCCGGCCAACCGAGCACCACCGCCCCGACGCCCGTGCCGCCGCGCGTCCTTCGCCGCATCGACGTCGACGGGCACCGCGGGCTTGTGCTGCAAGAGGCCGCCTACCCCAACGGCGGCGTCCACGGTGGACATCTCGCCGTCATCTGGAACCAGGACGGCAACGGCTACGTGCTCAGCCTGCACTTCACCGAATCGCCCCGAGCACCCACGTCGAGCTGGCAGCAGATCGTCATCGGCACGGCCGACGCGATGAGCCGCGCGTCCGAGCCGAGCGACCCGGCAACCGGCGCAGCACAGTCAAAGCGCACCGGCAAGGTGATCGCTCGCAAGCCCGACGAATCCCTGCGACGCCGCGGGACGCCGCTCAACCTCACCAGCGCGCTGCCACGCTCGGTCAGACGCGCGTGCGCAACCGCAGCCGCCAAGAGCTCCGGCGTCGTCTACTGCCCGCCGCTCGTGCCGGCCGGCGCGACCCTCGTCGAAGGCGTCAACGGCATCATCCGAAGTCGCGACTTCCGAGCCGGTTTCGTGGCGAACTTCGTCAGCCGGTCAGTCCGGCCCTCGCGCTCGGCACCGGGTCACTGGACCCTCGCCGAGGGGGAGCCCCGGGCGCTGCGCACCCTCCTACACCCAACCGACTACGACCCGCGCGATGGCTCGATCACGAGCCGCCAGCTGGCAATCGCTGACACCTCCGCGACGCTGTGGCTGATGCCCACGTTCCGCGTCTTCCACGGCATCACGGCGGACACGCGGTCGTGACCTGGCAATGCGCCGGTCGCGAGTACCACGTCTCGATGCATGGCCACAACAACACCCGCCGAGCGATCCTCATGGCCACGGCCCTCGCCGACGAGCTGCCGGCGCCATGTCGTCGGTGACAGCCGTCACCTGGGTGCGAGATCCGGGAGGTTGCTCGGCCGCGCACGGCGGGCCGAGCCCTTGCAGCGGGCGGGGCCGACACCGGGAGCGTCCGTGAGGCAGGGCGAAGGCCTACGGCTCCAGCAGCGCCGCAGGCGAGGCGTCGGGCGCGAGGTTGCGCAGCGCCGCGTCGTACGTTCCCGGCGCGGCGAGCGCCGCGTCGAGCGCGTCGCGGTGCAGCGCGGCGCGCTCGCGGCCGTAGGGCGCGGCGAGGTCCTGGCTGACGAGAAACGCCCAGTCGCTGGACTGCAGCGCGAGCAGCTCGCGGACCGCGCGAGCGTCGATCGCGGCGCCCGCGGCGAGCGCCCGCAGCTCGGCGGCGCGGGCGTCCCAGGCCATATCGGTGACCGGCGGGGCGCTCCACGTGCTCAGGTCGCGCGGCGTGCCCCAGGACGTCACGGGCAGGTCGGCCGGGGCCGCGGCCGGCTCGTGGCGTGGCAGGGCGTCGTCGAGGCGGGCGATCGGCAGCCTCTTGGCCGCCGCCTCCGCGACGACGGCCGCGAGCCACAGCGGGCCCTCGTGCCACCAGTCGCCGAGCAGCTCGGTGTCGACCGCGACGACGCAGAGCCCGCCGCCGGCGACGCGCGCTGCGACCCGGGCGACGAAGTCCGCGGCGTCGCGTCGCGCGGCCGCGGCCGCCCGCGCGGGGTCGTACGGCCGGCCGTCGTTGCTCCACGCGCGGTGGCGGTGCGGCGTGAAGTGGTGGTAGTCGCGGTAGGCGCCGTCGGCGGGGTAGCCACGGGCGCTCCAGACGAGCTCGATCGTCGCGCGGTCGATCGGCACGAGCAGCGGCCCGGCGGGCGAGCGCAGCGGGCGCAGGTGATCAGCGGGATCTTCGAGCACGTCCGTGAGGTCGACGCAGGCGGCCCGCACCCCGGCCTCCTCGAGCAGCGGGTCCAGCCAGGGCGCGTGGGCGCACTCCGGCAGCCACAGGCCCCCGCCCCAGTCCGCGCCGAAGCGGCGGCGGTGGGCCGCGATCCCGGCCCGCAGCTGCAGGCGCACGCCGGCGCTCGTCGCCAGCAGCGCCAGCACGGCGTGCGTCGCCGACGAGGTCCACGACACGTGGCGGCCGAGCGCGCCGAGCAGGTCCCCGCCGAGCCCGGCGAGCCGCTCGCGCGCCCACGCATAGCGCGCTGCCGAGTGCTCGAGCGCCGCGGCGACGCCGGGCTCCTCGCCCGCCTGCGCCCAGGCGATGTCGCGCCGGTGTGACTCGACGCGGATGCCCGCGAGGAACGCGTCGCAGCGCGCGAGCGCGCCGGGCTCCTCGAGCTGGTCGCAGAGCACCGGCGTGAGCGAGAGCGTCAGCGGCGCGCCGGCCTCGAGCAGGTCGAGCAGCGGCAGGTAGGACGTCGCGATCGACTCCCAGAGCCACTCCTCGCCGAACGGCCACGTCCCGAAGCCCGCGACGTACGGCTGGTGGGAGTGCAGGACGATCGCCAGCTCGCCGGCGCTCATGCGCGCAGGACGGCGACGAGGTCCAGCGCGCCGGTGAGCTGCGCCGCCGCCCCGCGGCGCAGGGCGAAGTCGCGAACGTCGATCGCCGGCGTGAAGCGGTCATAGAAGCGCTGCGTGATGCCCAGGCGCCTGTGCAGCTCGTCCCAGCCGGCGCGCAGCGCTGCCCCGTGCAGCGCGAGTTTGCGCGCGTGAAAGAGCCCGTAGAGCTCGACGCCCGGGAAGTGCGCGCGGCAGAGCGCCGCGAACTCCGGCGGGCGGTACTCGTAGACGTGCCACGGGTTGCCGCTGCGCTGCGCGCCGGGCGGGGCGAGCGTCAGGACGTTCGGCGTCGAGACGTACGCCGTGCCGCCGGGCGCGAGCAGCTCCTTGAAGCGCGCGAGCAGCGCGCCGGGGTCCTGGACATGCTCGATCGTCTGGAGGAAGACGAGCGCGTCGCAGGGCTCGGCGAAGCGCTCGACCATGTCGCGCTCGAAGCGCAGGTTGTCGCGGACGTAGCGCAGGCGCGCGTGCTCGTGCGCCTCCGGGTTGGCGTCGACGCCGACGACCGCGCGCGCCCCCGCGGCGGCGAGGACGTCGGAGCCGTAGCCCTCGCCGCAGGCCATGTCGACGACGCGCAGCCCGGCCGTCCGGCGCGCGATCCACTCGTACACGACGAGGTGGCGCTGAAACCAGTAGTTCTCCTCCGGGACGTCGGGCAGCGTGCGCTCGCCGGTGAGGGCGAGCGGCGGCACGCCGGGTGGCTGGTCGCGCTGGAGGTAGAGCCGGGGGTCGTCCAAGGCGGCGGAGCCTACGGATCGTCACCGGGCCACCCACCGCCGAACGCGATGCACCGGATTGCGGGGACGCGCGCGGCGGCGCGATCCTGCATGCTGCGCAGCGTGCGCCGCAGCGTCATCGCCATCCTCTCCGCGGCCCTGGCGGCGCTCGCGGTGGCGTCCCCGGCGCGCGCGCTGACGATCGGCATCGCCGACCAGCGCCCGGGCACGTTCCGCGACGCGCGCATCACGTCGCTCGTGCACGACGCGCGGCTGAGCGTCCCCTGGGACGCGATGCGCTACGACTGGCAGCGCCGCGAGCTCGACACATGGATCACCGCGGCGAAGACCGCCGGCATCGAGCCGCTCGTGACGTTCGGGCGCAGCCGGACGCAGAAGTTCAGCCTGCCGCCGGCGGACGTCTACCGCCGCGAGGTCCTGCGCTTCCGCCGCCGCTATCCGAGCGTCCGCGAGTACAGCCCGTGGAACGAGCCGAACCTCGGGGTCCGCAAGCAGAACTACGACCCGCGCAAGATCGCCTCGTACTACCGCGTGCTGCGCAGGATGTGCCCGAAGTGCAAGGTCCTCGGCGCGGACGTCGTCGACACGTCGAGCCTCGAGCGCTGGATGCGCTCCTACCTGCGCGAGTTCCCCCGCGACCGCCGGCCGCAGCTGTGGGGCCTGCACAACTACGTCGACGTCAACTCGGCCTCGAGCTGGGGCACGCAGACGATGCGCAGGTTCGCGCCCGGCGAGATCTGGTTCACCGAGACCGGCGCGATCGTGCGCCGCGCGGCGCCGACGCTGACCGGCCGCCGCGACCGGCGCCTGCTCATCCGCGTCGGCGGCGGCGCGCGCGCCGTCGAGGCGACGCGGCGCGTCTTCCGTCTCGCGGCGACGAGCCCGCGCATCACCCGGGTCTACATCTACCACTGGAAGGCGACGCGCAGCGGCAGCTGGGACTCCGCGCTCGTGGCGCCCGACGGCACGCTGCGACCGTCCTTCGACGTGTTCGCCGCGCAAGCGCAGCGCGCCCTCGCGGCGCCGGTCGACCCGGCTGCGGGCGCGACTGCGTAGACCCGGCGGCGCGACGCCCGCCCACAGCCTGTCTGGGCGGGGCGATATCTGCTGAACCTCATCATGGCGTGCCAGACGTCTCTGAGCGACCTGGAAGAGCGCCGGCCCGTGGCGCCGGCACCTTCAAGCCCGGGGTCCGGGTTGCCGTCTCCACCGCGGCGCCTTAGGGTCGCGCCATGACGGTGTTGCGCAGCGTCCGCGTAGCCGCGATCCAGGCGACGCCTGCGATTCTCGACGCCGAGGGCAGCGTCGCGAAGGCGGCGCGCCTGCTGGGTGAGGCGGCGGACGCAGGCGTCGAGCTCGCGGTGCTCCCGGAGTGCTTCGTTTCGCTGTACCCGTCGAACACCTGGGCCAAGGCGTCGGCGGCGTTCGGCGGTTCCGACGAGCTCTGGGAGCGGATGTGGCTGAGTTCGGTCGACGTGCCGGGGCCGCTGATCGACGAGCTTGCGGCCGTATGCCGTACCCGCGGAATACACGCGGTCATCGGCGTCAACGAGCGCGAGTCCGAACGGCCGGGAACCCTGTACAACACGATGGTGGTGCTCGGTCCCGAGGGATTCCTCGACAAGCACCGCAAGCTCATGCCGACGCAGCACGAGCGGCTGTTTCACGGAATCGGGCCAGGTGATGACCTGCGCGTAGTTGACACCGCGGTAGGCCGCGTCGGTGGGCTGATCTGCTGGGAGAACCGGATGCCGCTCGCGCGCTACGCCCTGTACCGACAGGGGCCGCAGATCTGGGTTGCGCCGACGGCGGACGACTCCGACGGCTGGATCGCGCACATGCGCGCCATCGCGATCGAGTCGGGCGCGTTCGTCGTCGCCGCACCCCAGTTCATCCCGCGCGCAGCGTTTCCCGAGGACTTCCCGGCCGAGCTTCCCGATCGCGAGGTCTACGGACGCGGAGGCGCCGTGGTGATCGAGCCGACGTGGGGCGAAATCGTCGCCGGTCCCCTGTACGGCGTGGAAGGCATCGTGGTCCACGATTGCGATCTGCGCGACGGGCTGCACGCCAAGCGCTGGTTCGACGCGGTGGGCCACTACAGCCGAGAAGACGTGCTGTGGAGCAGTACGCCGTCGCCGGCCGCCGCTGCGGCTTTGCCTCCGGTCGCAGACGGCGCCGCCGACTGAGCATCACGGTTCGACCGCCCGTCGGTCGCCCGAGTCCGCATCGGGTGGATCGCTTCCGGCTTTGCACGAGCCACCACCCGGCGTTGCCTCGCTGCGCCAGCCGCTTCGTTCCGGTGCGCGATACGGTCCGGGTGCGATGTTGAGCACTCGGAAGCCGGCCGAGCGTGCCGCCCGCCGGCGGCGGCGGCGCGACGCCGACGCATGAGCGTCGTCGCCGCGGACATCGAGCGGGCGCGGGCCGCGATCTGCGACGTCGTGCGGCGCACGCCGGTGCTGGCGTCCGAGACGCTGTCGGAGCGCAGCGGTGCCCGGATCGTGCTGAAGGCCGAGAACCTCCAATGGACGGGCTCGTTCAAGATCCGCGGCGCCCTGAACAAGCTCGCCGCACTCGGCGCCGGCTGCGAGCGCGGTGTCGTCGCGGGCAGCGCGGGCAACCACGCCTGGGCGCTTGCCGAGGCGGCGCGGGCGCGCGGCGTGCCCTGCGAGGTGTTCATGCCGTCGCAGGCGCCGATCGCCAAGGTCGACGGCTGCATCGCGCTGGGCGCGACCGTGCGCCTCGTCGGCGACTCGCTGGACGACTGCTTCGCCGCCGCGCACGCCCGCGCCGAGGAGGCCGGCCTGGCGTTCGTGCATCCCTTCGACGACCCCGACGTCGTCGCCGGCCAGGGCACGATCGGGCTCGAACTGCTCGAGGACGTCGGCGACCTCGCGAAGGTCATCGTGCCGCTCGGCGGGGGCGGGCTGTCGAGCGGGATCGCGATCGCCGTGAAGTCGGCACGCCCGGAGGTCGAGGTCGTCGGCGTGCAGGCCGGGGCCTGCGCGCCGTTCACCGATTCGCTCGTGCGCGGCGAGCCGGTCCCCGTCGCGTCCGCGCTGACGATCGCCGACGGGATCGCGGTCAAGCGGCCCGGCGAGCTGACGCTCCGGCTCGTGGACGAGTGGCTCGACGACGTCGTCGCCGTCGGCGAGGACGAGATCGCCGAGGCGATGGTGCTGCTGATGGAGCGCAGCAAGCTCGTCGTCGAGGGGGCGGGCGCCGTCGGCGCGGCGGCGCTGCTCGGCGGCCTCGTCGCGCCCGCGCCGAGCGGGACGACGGTCATCGTGCTCTCCGGCGGCAACGTCGACGCCGGGATGCTCGCCGCGGTGACGCGCCGGCACGAGACGCAGGTCGGGCGGCGCCTCGCGCTCTTCACCCGCCTGCCCGACCGGCCGGGCTCGCTCGCCCACCTGCTCGGGTGCGTCGCCGCGGCGGGCGCCAATCTCATGGAGGTCGAGCATGTCCGCGAGGGCGTCCACCTGCACGTCCGCGAGACCGCCGTCCAGCTCGTGCTGGAGACCCGCGGGCGCGAGCACGCCGCGATGGTGCTCGAGGCGATCGCCGGCGAGGGCTACCTCGCGCGCGTCGTCACGTGACCGCCCAGCGCAGGCCGCCTTCCACGAGCCGCAGGTTGTTCGGGTCGCTCCACGCCGTGTCGGGGTGGCCGAGCGCGCTGTAGAAGACGCGCCCGCGGCCCTCGCGCCGCCACCAGACGAGCGGCTCGTCGGCGGCCGTCGCGCGCCGGGCGAGCACGTGGGCGCGCTTGCGCGGGCTCGTCTCGAAGACGTAGAACTCGTCGTCGATGACGAACGACGGCGGCAGCCCGCGGGTCGCGGGATGGCTGCGGTCGGTGACGATGACGCGCCCGCGCCCGGCGAACGGGTGCGCCCTGAACTGCGCCCCGAGCATCCGCGCGAACTGCGGCCGGTGCGGGAACGTGTTCGACGCCGCGTGCAGGCCGACGAAGGCGCCGCCGCCGCGGATCCAGCGCAGCAGGCGCCGCAGCCCGGTCGGGCCCATGTCCAGCTCGCCCGTCGTCGAGAGGAAGACGACCGCCTGCGCGCGGCGCAGCGCGCGCGCCGTCAGCGCGCGCGAGGACGCGACCGGCACGATGTCGAAGTCCGGGCTCGCGTCGCCGAGGCGCTGCAGCGCGGCGCGTGCATCGGGGATCGACGGATGGTGGAAGCCCGCCGTCTCGGTCACGACGAGCGCCAGCGGCTGCGGCGCGCCCGTCAGCGCCAGCACGGCCGCGGCGGCGAACGGCGCGATCACGCCGCGGTGCGCGCCTCGAGGTAGCGCGCGCGGTCGAGGAACGTCTCGCGCAGCGAGACCTGCAGCTCGTCGAGGAACTCGTCGCGGTACGTCACGTCGGTGAGCACGGCAATCGCGTAGTACAGCCCGCTGAACGCCGCGAGCGCGCTGGAGACCTTCAGCAGCTCGACGCTCAGCGCGGGGTGCCCGGCGATCGCCTGCGGCCGGTGGCCGAGCCAGATCTCGACGACGTCCGGCGTGATCGCCAGCAGGCCGAAGGCGACGAAGAAGCCGCCGACGAGCACCGACACGACGAGCACCTGGAGCCCCTGGCTCACGAACATGACGAAGCCGACGTTGAAGCGCTGGCTGCCGCTGAGCGGCGGCTGCGCCCCGACGTCGCGCTCGAGCTCGCGCACCTCGGCCGGCAGCCGGGTGGCGACGAACACCGAGCCGACCCCGCAGAAGAGCGCGATGACGCCGCCGAGTGCCGGAGTGGAGAGATCGGCGAACACCTGCCAGCACTCGGTGCTGATGAACATGACGATCATGAAGATGAGCAGCACCGGCACGGCCCGCGTGAGGAGCTTCAGCGAGGCCGCGAGCTGTGCGACGAGCCGCGCCATCGCCCAGCGCAGGATCGACAGCAGCCCGATCCCGACGACGAGGTAGATGAGCCCGAGCAGCGCCGCGTTGCCGGCCGCCGTGACCATCGCGCTGACGACCTGCCCGCCGAATACGAGCGGCAGCAGCGCCGGCACGAGGACGAACGCCGCGAGCTCGATGGGCCCGACGCGGTCGGGGATCGACACCGCGCGGCGCCCGCGGCCGCGGTTGACGAGCATCACGCCGCCGAGCAGGATCGCCAGCCCGCCGGCGAGCGCCAGGACGTTCGCCCACAGCGGCCAGTCGAGCTGCACCGCGCCCAGGAGCTGCCCGAGGAAGACGAGCCCGAGCAGCGGCACGGCGCGCGTGAAGACGTCGTCGTAGGCCGAGTAGTCCTCGATCAGCAGCGGGAGCCCGGCCCGGCGCAGGCGCCGCTCGTAGGCCGCGAGCTCGTCCATGGGGCAAGGATAGGCCGAGGTGGCTAGGAGGCCTTCGTCGCGGCGAGGTACGCGAGCGCCGAGCGGCGGATCGGGTCGCCCGCGGCGATCGCCCGCGCGAGGTGCGCGAGGAAGTGCTCCTGCTCGGCCGGCGTGAGCGCGGCGGCGACGCTCTCGCGGACGGTCGGCGCGAGCGGGTTGGGCGCGGTGTCGAGCAGGACGCCGATGCTCGTCGCCCGCAGCAGCGGGCTGGGCTCGATGTCGATGTGGCACTCCATGTGGATGCGCTCGAAGCCGGCGGCCTCGGCGAACGCGACGAGGTCGCGGTCGTCGAAGTCCGTCATCGCGCCGACGGCGGGATCCCCGAGCTCGCCGTAGCTCGCCTTGACCTTGTCGGCGAGGTCCCACACCTCGCCGACGTCGTAGCCCCAGAAGCGGTCGGCGGGCTCGGGCGACGTCAGCCGGTTGATCGGCTCGAAGAGCGACAGCCGGCCGCCGGGCGCGAGCACGCGGTGCATCGCGGCGAACGCGCGCGGCTTGTCGGCGACGTAGATGAGCACCGACCGCGTCGTCACGGCGTCGACGGACGCGCCGGGGATCGCGGCGAGGTCGTCGGCGCTCGCCTCGACGAAGCGCGCACGATCGAGCAGGCCGCGGGCCGCGACGGCCTCGCGCGCGTGCTCGAGCAGCGCGGGCGAGACGTCGGAGAAGATCACCGTGCCGTCCGGGCCGACGCGCGCCAGGGCCCCGAGGCCGATGAGCCCGTCGCCCGTGCCGACGTCGAGCAGCGTCGCGCCGGCCAGCGGCTCGGCACCGGCGAGCACGCGCTCGCGGACCGGGGCCAGCTGCTCGAGGATGAACGCGCGGCGCTCCTCGTCGCCCGCGTCGCGGCGCTCGCGCAGCCAGCGCGACCAGCGGTCGGGCTCGACCGCCATCAGGCCCCGACCACATCGCGCCGCAACCAGAGCAGCGCCGTCATCGTCATGCTGAGATGTCCCGATGCCCGACCGCACCGTGCGCGACTTCCCGCTGTTCCCGCTGCCGCTCGTCGCCATCCCCCACGAGCTCGTGCCGCTGCACGTCTTCGAGGCGCGCTACCGGACGATGTTCGACGAGCTGCTGGAGAGCGAGACGGAGTTCGGGATCGTCTGGTCGGTCGACGGCACGACGCGCGAGGTCGGCTGCGCCTGCGTCATCACCGAGGTGCTCGAGCGGATGGACGATGGGCGCCTGAACGTCCTCACGCGCGGCACGCGGCCGTTTCGGATCGTCGAGCACCGCCCCGACCGCCCGTATCCCGCGGCGACCGTCGAGTTCCTCGAGGACAAGCCCGAGGCCCCGGACGAGGCCGGCGGCGCCGCGGCACGCGCCGCCTACGCCGAGCTCGTCGTGCAGGCCACCGACGACGAGCCCGACCCCGAGGAGCTCGCCGGCAAGAGCGCCTACGCGATGGCGGCGACCGTCGACTTCGGCCTCGATGCCAAGCAGGGCCTGCTCGACCTGCGCTCGGAGAACGCGCGACTGCGGCTCGTCACGCGGCTCTTCCGGGCGGCGCTGAAGCGGCTGGAATTCGTGGAGCGCGCGCAGGCGCGGGCGCGCTCCAACGGCAAGGTCCGCTTCGGCTGACACGCGCTAGACCGTTTCCCGCACGGGCGGCGGCGGCTCCAGCGGCGTGACCGGCGTCGCCCGTGCGGCGCCCGGCAGCCGGCCCTCCGCCGCGATCCACGAGCCGGTGAGGATGAGCGCGAGGCCCAGCACCGCGCCCGTCGTCAGCGGCTCGTCGAGCAGCGTCACGCCGTAGAGGACGGCGAAGCCGGGCGCGATGTAGGCGACGAGCGACGCGCGCCCGGGACCGATCTCGGCGATGAGCGTGAAGTAGATCGCGAACGCGATTCCCGTCCCCCCCGCGCCGAGGGCGAGCAGCGCGCCCGCGGTCTTCAGGCTCGGCGCCTGCGGCGGCAGCGCGAACAGCAGCGCGGGCAGGAGCACGAGCGTCCCGGCGACCATCGTGCAGGCGGCGATGCCGACCGCCGGCACCCCCCGCAGCCGGTGCTTGAGGTACAGCGAGCCGACCGCGTAGCCGGCGGCCGCGAGCAGCACCATCAGGCCGCCGGCGAGCGCCGCCGCGTCGCCGCTGAGGTCGACGCCGAAGAGCAGCGCGACGCCGACGATGCCCATGACGACCCCGGCCGTCGCGATCCCGTGCGGGCGCTCGTCGTCGTCGTAGCGCGCGGCGATGAGGGCCGTGAAGATCGGCGCCGCCGACACGAGGATCCCCGTGAGCGACGAGGCGATCCTGCGCTCGCCGTAGGTGATGAGCACGAACGGCACGACGACCTGGACGACCGCCATGAAGAGGATCGGGCCGGTCAGCCCCCGCATCGCCCGCAGGACCCCGGCGCGCGCGGCGATCGGCAGCAGCACGGCCGCGCCGAGGGCGATCCGCGCGAAGACGATGAACAGCGGCGGCACGCCGTCGTCGAGGGCGACCTTGATGAAGAGGTAGGAGGCGCCCCACAGCCCGGCGAGGAGCGCCATGAGCAACCAGGCACGGCGGTTCATGGGAGCTTGAGGCTAGAGGTCCGGCTGCGCGTCAGAGGGTCGGCGCGAGCCCGAAGGCCGCGAACAGGTCGGCGCTGAACGTCGTGATCTCCGCGATCAGCCCGCCCTCGACGCGCAGGACGTCGAGCTTGAAGGCCCGAAACGCCGTGTCGCCGGGCGCCCGCAGGTAGCTCGCAGCCGCGGGCTGGCGGTTGGCGCGCGCCGGCACGAGCCGCCATTCGCCCATGCCGCCGTCGTCCGTGAAGGCCCGCGCCATGAGCGACGCGATTGCCGCGATCCCGTCGAAGCAGCCGGGATTGGGCGGCATCGTGACGCGGATGTCCTCGCGCACGAGCGCGAGCGCCGCCGCGGCGTCGCCGCGCTCGTGGGTCTCGATGAAGCCGCGCAGCAGCGCCTGCTCGTCGGCGCTCGTCGGCGCGGCCGCGGACTCCAGACGCCGCTGCGCGGGCTGCTCGGCCAGCGTCGCGCGCGCCCGCTGCAGCGCGCTGTTGGCGGCCGCGACGCTCATCTCCAGCGCCGCCGCCGTCTCGCGCGCCGACCAGCCGAGGACGTCGCGCAGGACGAGGACCGCGCGCTGGCGCGGCGGCAGCAGCTGGATGACGGCGAGATACGCGAGCTCGATCGTCTCGCGCGCCACGACGACGGCGCCGGGCTCCTCCTCGCTCGGGGCGACCTCGGCCTCGTCGAGCAGGTGGTCGGGGTAGGGCTGCAGCCACGGGACCTCGGCGATCGACTGCGCGCGGCGCGCGTTGCGGCGCAGGCTGTCGAGGCAGACATTCGTCGCGATGCGGTACAGCCAGGCGCGAAACCAGTCGCCGCGGTCGAACGTGTGGCGGCTGCGCCAGGCGCGCAGGAAGGTCTCCTGGACGAGGTCCTCGGCGTCCTCGAAGGAGGCGACCATGCGGTAGCAGTGGACGTGCAGCGCGCGCCGGTGCGGCTCGACGAGCCGCGCGAACGCGGTCTCGTCCCCGGCGCGCGCGGCGGCGAGGACGGCGCCGGTGTGGGTCATGGCCCCGGGACGAGGCCGCAGGTCACGTTCGTGATCGTCCCCGTGATCGCGGCGGCGCGGTCGGAGGCGAGGAAGGCCGCGGTGTCGGCGACCTCGCCGAGGTGCTGCAGGCGGCCGAGCATCGTCATCGGGCCGAGCATCCGCTCGATGTCCTCGCCGCGCAGGCCGGTCCCCTTGCGGGTCGGGTTCGTGTCGTCGTCGAGGCCGAAGGTCTCGGGGATCCCCGCGGCCCACAGCCCCACGACGCGGACGCCGCGCGGGCCGACCTCGGCCGCGAGGTAGCGCAGGAACGTCTCGACCGCCGCGTCGGCCGGCCCGGTGGCGCCCATGCCCGGGTTCGTGCCCCGCGAGGAGCCGCTCGTGAGCGTCATGATCACGCCCGCTCCCTGCTCGCTCATCGCCCGCGCCGCGGCCCGGGCGGTGATGAAGTTCGCCGTGACGCCGGTCGTGATCGGCGCGAGGAAGTCCGCGGTCGTCATGTCGACGTACGGGATCCCCTGGACGTCGCCGCGCGAGACGAGGTTCAGCGAGACGTCGACGCTGCCCGCGGCGGCCGCGACCGCGCGCAGGTGCTCCTCGACGGCCTGCTCGTCGAGGGCGTCGACCTCGGCGACAGCGGCGTGGCCGCCGGCGGCGGCGATGTCGGACGCTACGGCCTGCAGCGGTCCGCGGTTGCGGCCGGCGAGGTGGAGGCTCGCGCCCTCGGCGGCGAAGGTCCGCGCGACGCCGCGGCCGATGGCGCCGCCGGCGCCGTAGATGATGATGTTCTTGCCCTGCAGGAGAGTGGTCATGTGCGGTCTAACGCCGCACGCGGGGCGAACTCATCGGTCGTCCGATGATCTACACCGGGACGGCCGGGACGGCTCCGAGGACGGCGTCCAGCAGCCCGGGGAAGCGGGCGTCGAGGTCCTCGCGGCGCAGCGAGTTCAGCCGCGCGGTGCCGTCCTCGACCTGACGGATGACGCCGGCGTCGCGCAGGACGCGGAAGTGGTGCGTGGCGGTCGACTTCGTGACCGACAGGCCCATGGTGCCGCAGCGCAGCGGCGTGTGGCTCGTCGCCAGCGCCTGGACGATCTGCAGCCGGTGCGGGTCGCTCAGCGCGTGCAGGACGGCCGGGAGCGCGAGGTCGTCGGTGGCCGGATGTTGAAGGCTCATGGCTCGATTATACGACGATCGCCGTACATTGGTACGATAGTTGGCGTACTAACAAACCTCACGCCCGTTCGACGCGGGCCGTTCGATTGGTACCAGAGGAGGTCACGCCGTGCACCACCCAGCCACGATTGCTCTTCGCCGGACGTCCGGGCTGAAGCTGGGCCGGGCCCCGGCCTTCTGGCTGCTCGCCGTCATCCTCGGCCTGCTGCTGTTCGCATCGAGCGCCCCGTCGCCGCTGTACATCGTCTACGCGGCCCAGTTCCACTTCTCCTCGATCACGCTCACGAGCGTCTTCGCCGTCTACGCCCTCGGGCTGCTCGCGTCGCTCGTCATCGCGGGCTCGGTGTCCGACCACGTCGGCCGCCGCCCGGCGCTGCTCGTCGCCCTCGCGATCGAGATCGTCGGCATGTTGCTCTTCGCCGAGGCCCAGGGCGTCGGGTGGCTGTTTGCCGCGCGCGGCCTGCAGGGCATCGCGACCGGCATCGCAATGGGCGCGATCAGCGCCGCGCTGCTGGACCTGCAGCCGCGGACGAACCCGCGCCTCGGCGCGCTGGTCGGCGTCGCGGCCCCGCTCACCGGACTGGCGGCGGGCGCCCTCGGCGCCGGGCTGCTCGTCCAGTACGGCCCGAACCCGACGCGGCTCATCTTCTGGCTGCTGTTCGCCGTCTTCGCGGTGGCGATCGTCGTCGCGACGGCGATCCCCGAGACGGTGCGCCGCGACGGGCCGTGGGCGCACTCGCTGCGCCCGAGCGTCGCGGTCCCCGGGCCGATGCGCGTGGCGTTCATCGCGACGATCCCGTGCCTCCTGGCGTCCTGGGCGCTCGGCGGGCTCATCCTCTCGCTCGGCCCGTCGCTGACGGCCGGCGTGCTCGGGGAGTCGAGCCACGTCGCCGGCGGCCTGCCGATCTTCATCATGGCCGGGCTGAGCTCGGTGGCGTCGATCTGGCTGCGCGACACGCACGCGCGCTCGACGGCGCGCGGCGGCCTGGCCGCGCTGATCGCCGGCGTCGCGCTGGCGCTCATCGGGTTGGAGGCCGGCTCGCTCGCGCTGTTCCTCCTCGGCACCGCGGCCGCCGGGCTCGGCTTCGGCCCCGCGTTCGCCGGCGCCTTCCGGTCGCTGTCCAGCCGCGCCCCGGTCGAGCAGCGCGCGGCGCTCGTGTCGGCGATCCTCGTCGTCTCCTACCTCGCCTTCAGCCTCCCGGCGGTCGCGGCGGGGGCGGCGATCACGCAGCTCGGGCTGCACGAGACGGCCGACATCTACGGCATCGCGCTGATCGTCATCGCGGCCGTCGCGCTCGCGTTGTCGGGGCAGCTCGAGGACCCGCAGACCGACGCGGCGGCGGCGCGGCGCCGCGAGGCCCTGGCCGCCACCGGGTAGGCCCGTCCGCATGACCGCAGAGCGAGGTCTCGGATCTGTGTAAAACGGCCCGGCGCACCGCCGATGGCGCGGCGCGTCGGGCCTGGACGGATGAGGTGCCGCTTGGTGGCCGAGTCAGGGAAGTAGCGTGAGGGTGTCGTCGGCGCCGCTGTTGGTGTTGCGGCTGACGAAGGCGCCGCGTGCGCCGGCGTAGGCACCGGTGCCACCGGTGACCGCACCGCTCGTCGTGGTGGCGCCGGGCTTTGTGAGCGTCGTGATGGTGATGGTTCCGTCGCGCAGCGCGGCGACGGCCAGGCACGTCAGTGTCGATGTGGTGAAGACGCGAGATCCGACCGTCGTCGTGCAGCTGACGTGGAGCTTGCCGGCGCGCTGACCGGCGGCGTCGGCGATCGGGTTTGCGAAGACGAGCATGTCTCCCAGCGAGTTCGTTCGCTGCGACTTCGTCTTCGTGTTGCGGATCTGCTTGAACGTCGAGCCCTTGTCGAGTTCTGAGAACGTGACCGTGCGGGTGCCGGGGTTCTGGGCGGAGGCGCTTGATCGGACCGCCACGACGGCAGTGGTCGCGGCGAGGATGATCACGACGGCGAGCAGCGTGAGGGGGGTTTGGCGGCGCATGGCGGCGGGGCGGGCAGCGGCGGACATCGGAACCTCCGGATCGGTGACTTGATGTGCGCAGACTGCTGCCGGCAGGTCCCGCGGCGCCAGGGTCGCGTGTCCCGGATGGGCCGGGAATTCGCGGTGGCCGGGTGACCGGACCGGGAAGCGCCCGCGGCGATCGGGACCCGTGCCCCTGGCGGCCCGGGACACCAGCGCGCCAGCCTCTGCGCATCGCACACATCGATCGGGAGGTGCCGCTCATGCCGGCCGAGAACATCGCCGGGTCCGGCGCCCAGGAGCACATGTTGTCCGGCTGCGAAGCAGCGGATACGCTCGCTGCCGTGGCGGGCGGGCAGTCGCAGCAGCCTGTGGGGCCCGAGCCACTGAGAGCGCTCGTGGCCGACGACTCCGAGGCGTTTCGCGCAGGCTTGTCGGCGCTGCTGGCATCGGTCGACGGGCTCGTGTGCGTCGGTGAGGCCACCACGGGCGACGAGGCGATCGCACGCGCTCTGGAGCTGCAGCCCGACGTCGTGCTGATGGATCTCAACATGCCCGGACGCAACGGCATCGAGGCGACGCGCGCGATCGTCTCGAGCGCTCCGCACATCGCGGTCCTCGTGCTGACGATGCACGACGACGACGATTCGGTGTTCGCGGCGCTGCAGGCGGGGGCACGCGGCTATCTCGTCAAGGGCGCTCGGCAGACCGAGCTGCTGCGCGCGCTGCAGGCCGTCGCCGACGGGGGGGCGGTGTTCGGCCCTGCGATCGCGCGCAGGATGGTCGACTTCTTCGCCGCCGCGGCGAGCGCGGCGTCCGCGGTCCCGTTTCCCGACCTGACGGCGCGCGAGCGGGAGATCTTGCAGCTCGTGGCCCGCGGGCGCTCCAACGCGCAGATCGCTGAGCAGCTCGTGCTCTCCACGAAGACGGTCCGCAATCACGTTTCGAGCGTGTTCACGAAGATCCAGGTCGTCGATCGCGCGCAGGCGATCGTCAAGGCCCGCGAGGCCGGCATCGGCGGGCGATGAGCGCTGCCCGACCAGGTCGGGTCGCGATCGCTGCGGCGCCACGACTCGGCAGGCGCGATGAGCCCGCGATCCTGTGGGCGCGCCTCGTCGTCGCTACGGGATTCGCGCTCATCGCTGCCGGGCTCGTCACGGCCGCGTTCGTCGAGCACGCGCACGTGCCTCACGACGGTGGGTTGTCGATGGGCGCGCAGATCGTCCACGTGGCTCTCGCCACGCCGTTCCTGCTGCTCGGGGCGCTCATGCTCGCGCGCGTCCCGCGTCATCCGATCGGGTGGATCTACTGCGCGGCCGCGCTCGGCGGCTCGCTCTCCGACGCCGGGCTGCAGTACGCCACGTACTCGCACTTCGTGCATGCGCTGCCGGCCGGCGATTGGGCCGGCTGGGTGGGGGAATGGGCCTTGGCGCCGATCTTCCTGCTGGTGACCACCGCACCGCTGCTGTTTCCCGACGGCCGCCCGCCGTCGCGGCGCTGGAACCCCGTGCTGTGGCTCGGTCTCGCGGCGCTCGGGATGATCGTCTTGAACGCCGCACTGGGACCCGGCGACGAACTGCCGTTTCAAGGCAACCCGTTCCTGTCACACGGCGTGGCGTCGACGCTCGGCGACGTCTTCTCGTTCGGCTACCTGCTCGTGCCGGTCACGATGCTCGCCGGCGTCGGCGCGATCGTCGTCCGCTGGCGTGGCGACGACGGCGAGGCACGGGACGAGCTGCGGCTCGTGCTGCGCGCGGCGGCGGTTGTCGCCGCCGCGTTTCTCGTCGCCCTGCTCACGAGCCTGATCGCCAACGACGTTCCGACGCCGGCGAAGGTCGCGAGCGTTGTCGCGCTCGAGTTTCTCGCGGGCTCGATGGGTGTCGCGATCATTCGACATCGGCTCTATGGGCTGGACGTCTTCGTCAACCGCGCGCTCGTCTACGCGACGCTGACCGTCGTCCTCGGCGGCCTGTACGTCGCCGCGGTTGTACTCGGTGCCGAGCTTCTGGGCGCCGACGTGCAGCTCGAGGTCGCGCTACCGGCGACCGTGCTCGTCGCGGTCGCGTTCGCGCCGTTGCGCGACCGCCTGCAGCGCGGCGTCAATCGGCTTCTGCACGGGCTGCGCGACGAGCCCTACGCGGCGATCTCGACGCTGGGAAAACGTCTCGGCGACGCGATGGCGCCATCGCAGGTCCTGCCCGCGATGGTCGAGACGATCGCCGATGCTCTGCGGCTGCCCTACGTCGCCGTGGAGCTCACCGGGGCGCCCGAGCCCGCCGCGGTCTATGGCACGCCCGTGGCCGGCACCGCGCTTCGCCTCGCGCTCGCCCATGCCGGGGAGCCGGTCGGCGTGCTGCTCATCGGCGCGCGCGCTCACGGCGCGCCGCTCAGTGACGCCGACCGCCGTCTGCTGGAGGACTTCGCACACCGCGCCAGCGCAGCCGCCAGCGCCGTCGCGCTGGCCGTCGAAGTGCAGCAATCGCGCGAGCGATTGGTCAGCGCGCGCGAGGAGGAGCGCCGCCGGCTGCGAGGCGACCTGCACGACGGACTCGGACCCACGCTCGCCGGGGCGGTCCTGACCATCGACGCCGCGCGCCGGGTCCTCGCCGGTGACCCCGAGACGGCCGACGCGCTGCTCGACCGCGCCGCCGCGAGCGTCGAAGGAACGGTCGCCGAAGTGCGGCGCCTCGTCTACGGCCTACGCCCACCCGCGCTGGACCAGTTCGGCCTCGTCGGTGCGCTGCGACAGCACGCCGCCGCACTGAGCACCGCCGACGCGCACCTCAGCGCCGACATCACGGCGCCCGACCCGATGCCCGCGCTGCCCGCCGCCGTCGAGGTCGCCGCGTTCCGGATCGCGCAGGAGGCATTGACGAACGTCACCCGCCACGCGCACGCACGCAACGCCCGCGTGCGCATCGAGATCGACGACGACGGCCTGCGCCTGCGGATCTCCGACGACGGCCACGGCATCGCGCCGAACGCCGCCGCCGGCGTCGGCCTCACCTCCATGCGCGAGCGTGCAACCGAGCTCGGCGGCCAGTTCGAAGCGACCACCTCGCCCGGCGGCGGCACGACCATCGCGGTACGCCTGCCGCTGCCACGCACCTGATCCCAGCCCCGTCGACGTGAGTAGGCGTACCTACACCGAGCGCGACTCCCGCTCCCCGAGCGGTCGTTCTCGCGCTCGCGTCGATCGCTCGGTCACGCCCCAGACGACGAGCCCGGCCCCCGCGATCGCGGCTCCGAGGACGCAGGTCGCGCTCCAGCCGGCGGCGCCGTAGACCGTTGCCGACAGCAGCGAGCCCAGCACGCCGCCGAAAAACAGCGCGACCATGTAGGCCGTCGTCAGGCGGCTGCGGGCCTCGGGCGCGAGCGCGTAGATCCGGGTCTGGTTGGAGATCTGGGCTCCTTGGACGCCGAGGTCGAGCAGCGCGATTCCGGCGATGAGCGCGGCGAGCGAGGACCTGCCGGCGGCGAGCAGCGCCCAGCTCGCGAGCGTCGCGACGAGGAACGTCGTGAGGGCGATCCGGCCGCGGCCGAGGTCGGCGAGCCTCCCGGCGACCGGCGCGGCCAGCGCGCCCGCGACCCCGGCGAGCCCGAACAGCCCGATGACGGCCTCGTCGTAGTCGTACGGCGCCGCCCCGAGGAGGAACGCCACGGACGTCCACAGGACGCTGAAGCCCGCCATCTGGAACACGGCGAGCGCCATCCGCTGGCGCAGCACGGGCTCGGCGGCGATGAGCGAGAAGACCGATCGCAGCGCCGTCGGGTACGGCATCGGGTCGATCGGGGGCACGGGCGGCAGCGCGCGGCGCAGGGCGAGGGCCAGCGCGAACATCACGCCGGCGGCGAGCCCGAAGATCAGCCGCCAGCCGCCGAGCTCCGTGACGAACCCGCTGACGATGCGCGCGCCGAGGATCCCGATCAGCAGGCCGCTCATGACGGTCCCCACGACCTGGCCGCGCTCCTGCGGCGCTGCGAGCGTGGCGGCGAGCGGCACGAGGATCTGCGCCACGGCCGAGACGAGGCCGACGGCAACGAGACCTAGAGCAAGGACGGCGAACCCCGGCGCCGCCGCGCAGACCGCGAGCGCGACGCCGGCGCCGGTCAGCAGCAGCCGCACGAGCCCGCGCCGCTCGCGCAGGTCGCCGAGCGGGACGAGCAGCGCGAGGCCGACGACGTAGCCGACCTGCGCGGCGGTCACGAGCAGCCCGGCGGCCGTCTGGGAGACGCCGAGGTCGTCGCCGATGACGTTCAGCAGCGGCTGGACGTAGTAGATGTTCGCGACCGTCGCGCCGACGGTGATCGCGAGCAGCGCGACGAGCAGGCGCGAGACGGGCGCGACGTCCCGCTCCTCCCTGCTCAGCGCGGCAGCCCGCACAGCTCCTTCGCGAGGTCCCGGGTGAACTGCGTGATGCGCGGGAGGATCGACGGGCGCTGGGTCGTGTCGCCCCAGCGCACCGTGCCGGCCTCCGAGCGCAGGGAGAAGCGGAATATCTGGGCCGGCGGCGCCGGGGGCACGGCGGCGTTCCCGCGCTGGAACTCCAGGAGGTCCTTGAGGATGTCGCGCGCGGTGATGATCTCCGGGCTCGAGAGCTCGCGCGGCTTGTCCTTGTTGCAGGTCGCCGTCTGGTCGGAGACGAGCAGGTCGAGCTTGGCCCCCGGGACCGTGCCGGTGCGGTGCACGACGAAGAGGTCGGGCGACGGGGTCCCGCAGGCGCCGAGCGCGAGCGCCACAGCCGGCGCCGCAAGGCAGCCCGCAAGCGCCTGCCGCCTCACGCCGCCACCGCCACGCCGCCGCGGCGCGGGTCGCCGGCGCCGTCGAGCGCGCCATTGCGCGGGTCGCGGCTGACGGCCTGGACACCGCCGAAGTACATGTTCTGCGCGCGGAAGTGCTGCACCTCGTAGGGGTCATAGCGCAGCTGGTCGAGCGCCATGCCGGGCTCGGCGTAGATGCGGTCGTGCTCGAAGTGCACCCGCGGCGCCGCGAGCGCGGCGGCGGCATCGAGGTCGTGGTCGACGAACCCGACGATCGTCTGAAGCAGTGCCGAGCGGATCCGGTTGGAGCCCGAGGCGCCGAGCGCGAGCTGGACGTCGCCGCCGGTCATGACGATCGTCGGCGACATCATCGAGGGCATCCGGCGCCCCGGGGGCGCGTGGTGGAAGCCGAGCGGGTTGAGGTCGGCCTCGCCCATGATGTTGTTCAGCTGGATCCCCGTGCCGGGTACGACGACCCCCGAGCCCTCGCCGTTCGTGCACGTCACCGCGCAGGCGCGGCCGTCGGCATCGAGCACCGAGATGTGCGTCGTCGAGCCCATCAGCGACCCGAGCAGCCGCGCGGCGAAGCCGGGCTCGGGCAGGCCCTCGGTGAACGCCGTCGTGCGCTCGGCCTGGGCGGCCTCCATCGCCCGCACGATGACCGGCAGCGGCGGCGGCGACGGCACCTGCGCGAGCTGCGCCAGGGAGATCGCCAGCAGGATGCCGCCCGCGGAGGGGGGCGGGTTCGTCAGCACCTCGCGGCCGCGGTAGGCGACGCGCAGCGGCTCGCGCGGGATCGCCTCGTAGCGGCGCAGGTCCTCGGCGGTCAGCACCCCGCCGCCGCCGGCGACGCTCGCGACGACGGCGTCGGCGATGTCGCCGCGGTAGAACGGCGCGGCGCCCTCGTTGCCGAGGCGCTCGATCGTGTCGCCGAGCTCGGGGCTGCGCATGCGGTCGCCCTCGATGTGCAGTGGCCCCTCGGGCGCGTACAGGCGCTCGACCTCCGGCGTCGAGCGCAGGATCGCCTCGAGCAGGTGGATGACCTCCGTCTGCTGGGCGTTGAGGACGACGCCGTCGCGGGCGAGCGCGGCGGCGGGGGCGGCGAGCCCGGCGAGGTCCTGCGTGCCCCAGCGGCGCATCGCGGCGTCGATCCCGGCGGGGTTGCCGAACGTCCCGCAGGAGGAGGCGCCGACGTGGAAGGTCTGGCGCGCGTCGCCGGCGAAGTCGACCTCGACCGGCACGAGCTCGGCGCGCTCGGCGCGCGTCGCGCCGTAGCCGGGGGCGGCGACGAAGAAGTCCAGCAGCACCGGCTCCTCGCCGGCGCCCGCGACGAGCATGTAGCCGCCGGCGCCCGGTCCGGTGAGCAGCGGCTCGGTGACCCAGGACGTGAGCATCGCGGCGACCGCCGCGTCGACGGCGTTGCCGCCCTCGCGCAACACGCGCGCGCCGGCCTCCGCGGTGAGCGGATGGCCGGCGGCGACGATTCCCTGCGATGTCGCGACGCTCACGACGGACGAGGCTAGCTTGCGAGCGCGTCGAGCCCGGCCAGCAACGCGTCGGCGATCGCCTGCGGCGACGGCGGGCAGCCGGGGATCCGGATGTCGACCGGCAGCAGCCGCTCCAGCGGGCCGGCGAGCTGCGCCGGGTCGCCGAGGAGGCCGCAGCCCAGAGCGCAGTCGCCCAGCGCGGCGACGAGCCGCGGCTCGGGCATCGCGTCGTACGCGATCCGCAGTGCTGTCGCCATGCGCGTCGTGACCGCGCCCGTGACAAGCAGGACGTCGGCATGCCGCGGTGACGCGACGATGTCAAGCCCGAACCGCTGCAGGTCGTGGTACGGGTTGCTCACGGCCCCCAGCTCGTGCTCGCAGCCATTGCAGGAGCCGGCGTCGACGTGGCGCAGGGCGAGCGAGCGCGGAGCGCCGCGCGGCAGGTCACAGCTGCGGCGGATCGCGGCGAGCTGGCGCAGGAGCACGAACACCGGTCAGCGGTCCACGCAGGCGTAGCACAGCTCGAAGCTCTTGTTGATGAGCGGGAAGTCGGGCAGCAGGTTCTCGGCCGCGGCATGCGCGAGCGCCGGCCAGTTCGCGTACGAGCCGGTGCGCAGATGCAGGCGCGCGATCCGCCCGTGGCGCAGCGTCACCGCGCACGTCGTGGCGCCGCGCGGGCTCTCGACGCGCCCGATACCCACCGCGGCGCCACCGCGGACGACCGCCGCGGCGCCGGCCTGCAAAGGGCCGGCGAGCAGCTCGTCGAGCATGTCGTAGGTCGTCTCGAGCTCGGCGGCGCGCAGCCGCAGGCGCGCCTGGACATCACCCGCGCCCGACGCCGCTCGCGCCGCGACGAAGCCGTCGTATGCCAGCCGCGGGCTGTCGCAGCGCAGGTCGTCGCGCACGCCGGAGGCGCGAGCGGCGGGGCCGACGGCCCCGAGGCGCACGGCGTCCTCGTGGGCCAGCACGCCGATCCCGTTCAGGCGCGCCTGCAGCGACCCCGCGAACTCGAGCTCGCGCCACGCGGCGGCGGAGTCCGCGCGCAGCTCGCGGATCTGCGCGCGGGCGACATCGGCCGCAGCGCCGTCGAGCGCGACTGCGGCGCCCGCGACCGCGACGGTCCCGAATAGGAACCGGTGGCCGCCGACGGCGGCGTTGACGCGCTGCGCGCGCTCCTTCAGCGCGGCGAACGCCATCGCTCCCGGGGCGAAGCCGACGCCGGCGCAGATCGCGCCGATGTCGTGCAGGTGGTTGTAGAGCCGCTCGAGCTCGAGCACGAGCGTCCGCGCGACGCGCAGCGCGCGGTCGGGCCACGCCCCGGTCGCGTCCTCGACCGCGTGCGCGTAGGCGACGGTGTTCGTCACCGCACAGGCGGCGCAGGCGCGCTGCGCATGGGCAAGCCCGGCAGCCGGGGTCTGCCCCTCGGCCGCGCGCTCGAGACCCCGGTGCTTGTAGAACAGCCGTGCGTCCAGCGCGAGAATCCGCTCGCCGACGACGTGGAAGCGGAAGTGGCCGGACTCGATGACGCCGGCGTGGATCGGGCCGACCGCGACCTGGTGCACGCCGCCGCCGCTCACGGTCGTCGTCCACGCCTCGAGCTCAGCCGGGTGCGCGGCGAGCGCGCGCGACGACGCGCGGCCGTTGAAGCGCAGGCCCCGGAGGTCGTGCGCCTCGCGCTCGTCCCAGTCGGCGGCCGGGCAGATGTCGGCGATCGTGTCGACGACGCCGTCGACGGCACGGCACGCCAGGACGCGCGCCGCCGGCGGCCCTGCGAGCACCGCGTGCCAGTCCAGCGCCCCGCCGTCGGCGCCGCTCGCCCACGCCCCGGCGAAGCGGGCGCCGCCGTCGAGCGCGCCGGCGACCGCGTCACGCCAGCCGGCCGCCGGGATGCGCTCGACCGTCACAGCGCCCCCCGCGCCAGCGCCGCCACGAGGTCTGACCCCGGCAGCAGCGCGGCGGCGGCGCAGAGCGCGAGCAGGCCCGCGCCCAGCACACCGGTGAGGACCGCCGTCGGGCGCTCGCTGTGGGGCGCCGGCGGGCGCCCGCGGGGCTTGCCGGGCTCGCCGGGCTCGCCCACGACGCTCTCCAGCAGCGCGTGCGCCAGCCCGAGGAATCCGAGCGCGAGCGCCACGACCGCGACGACCGCCACCGCCGTCTGCCCGGCTGCGACCGCGCCGAGCACGATCAGCAGCTCGGAGACGAACAGCGGCGATGGTGGCAGCCCACCGAGCGCGACCAGCGCGACGCCCATCGCGAGGGCGGTCACGGGACTCCGCGCGGCGACCCCGGTCGCGGCGTGATCCGCCGCGGCAGGCTCGACGCGCACGAGCCGCACGGCGGCGTAGAACCCGAGCGACTTGGCGAGCGCATGGCCGGCGACGTGCAGCACGACGCCCGCGATCGCGAGCGGGTGGCCGAAGCCGATCCCGAGCGCGAGCACGCCCATGTGCTCGAGGCTCGAGTAGGCCAGCAGGCGCTTCCACGGCAGCGAGCGCCACAGGAACGGGACCGCGACGATCATCGACGCCAGCCCGAATGCGATGAACAGCGCGCCGGCGGTGCCACCCCCGACCGCGACGTCGAGCGTCGCCTTCACGCGCCAGGCCACGAGCAGCACCGTCGGCAGCAGCGCGGCCGACAGCAGCGCGCTGATCGGCGCGGGCGCCTCGCTGTGGGCGTCGGGGAGCCAGTTGTGCACCGGCGCCCAGCCGATCTTCGTCGCCAGGCCGCCGAGGATGAGCACGAACGCGACGAGCGTCGCCTCGTGTGGCAGCAGGGCGGCGTCAGCTTCCAGCGCATGCCAGTCCAGCGCGTGGATGCCGTCGTGGCCGTTTCCGGCCTGGGCGATCGCCAGCACGACGATCCCCATGAGCGCGACCGACAGCCCGAGCGTCGTCAGCACGAGGTACTTCCAGCCGGCCTCGAGCGCGTCGCGGCGCCCGCTGAAGGCGACGAGCAGCGCCGACGTCGCGGTCGTGGCCTCGACGAGCAGCCACGTGAGCCCGAGGTTTCCCACGATCGGCACCGCCAGCAGCGCGGCCCAGAAGGCGTACAGCGCGGCGTAGTACCACACCCGCGAGCGCGTGGCGCTCAGCCAGCCGCGCCCGGCGTGGCGCAGGTACTCCCGCGAGACGAGCGCGCTCGCGCACCCGACGACCGCGATCACGGCGACGAAGACGCCACTCGCGCCGTCGACGAGGTACCACTGGCCGCGCAGTGGCGCCGCGCCGCCGCGGCCGAGCGCGATCGCCGCGAGCGCCAGCGCGGCGGTGGCCACGACCGGCGCGCAGGCGGCGCCGATCCGGTCCGCCTGCCGGGGTGTGCGCGCCGTCAGGACGAGCAGCGCCGCGACGCACGGCAACGCGGGCACGAGCCAGGCGAGCGTTGGGACGAGCTCAATCACGCAGGCCCCGCAGCAGCTCCGTGTCGCCGGTCCCGAGCTCGAGGTGGATGCGCTGCGCGAACGCGGCCGCGACGCTGACGACGAGCACGAGATCGAACAGCGCACCGAGCTCGATGACGTACGACAGCCCGCCGGGGACCGAGACGGCCAGCAGCGAGAGGCCGTTCTCGGCGACGATCAGCCCGAGCAGCTGGAAGAACGCGGGCCGGCGGGCCACGACGATGGCGATGCCGACGAGCAGCAGGGCGACGGCCGCGCGCTCGACGCGGGCGTCCTCGAGGCCGAGCGGCGGCACGAGCGCGATCGCCGCCAGCACGAGGCCGCAGGCGCCCGCGAGCCGGACGAGCGGGCCGGCGGCAGCGCGGATGGGCGCGTGCTTGGGCGTGCGTCGCACGAGCAGCGCCAGCAGCGCAGGCAGCACGATCGCCTTCGCGACGAGGACGAACGCCGCGACGAGGTAGTCGCCCGAGCGGCCCTCGGCAAGCTGCAGCGCGCCGACGCCGAGCGCCAGCGACTGCGCCGCGACCAGCGCGATCGCGACCGAACGCCGCCGGACGGCGATGACGCCGACGCCCAGCACGAGGATTGCGATGACGAGCGCGCCGCTCACACGCCCACGCCCGCGATCCAGGAGCCCGCGCCGGCGAGCGCCACGAGGCACGCCAGGCCGATGAGTGACGGCACGCGCAGGATGCGCATCTTCGCGTGCGCGGTCTCCCCCGCCGCCAGCAGCAGGCAGAGCGCGACCAGCGCGGCGGCCACTGCGCCGACCCGCCCGGCGAAGGCCGCGCCGTGGGGCAGGAAGAGCTCGGCACCGAGCACGAGCACGACCCAGTGCCGGGCCGCTGCCGCCCACTGCAGGTAGGCCAGGTCGCGCCCGGCGTATTCGAGCAGCGGACCCTCGTGGATCATCGTGAGCTCGAGGTGCGTGTCGGGGTTGTCGACCGGCTGGCGGCCGGTCTCGACGAGGATCACGAGCGCGAACGCGAGCGCCCCGCACCAGTGCGCCGGCGCGGCCCAGATCGCCGTCCCTGCCGCCGCGTCGCCCATCGCGACGAGATCGGTGCTCTGCGCGGGAAGCGCCGCGAGCAGCAGCGCGAGGACGAGCAGCGCCTCGCCGAACACCGCGAGCATCAGCTCACGCGCGGCCCCCATGAGCCCGAAGGCGCCGGCGCTGTCCCAGGTCGCCGCGACCATCGCGAAGCGGGCGAGTGCGAGCAGCCCGGCGAGGACGAGCGCGTCGTGGCCCAGGCTCCAGCCGCCCGAGCCACCGGCCACGGGCACGATCGCAAGCGCCGTGAGCAGGCAGGCGACGACGACCGGCGGCGCCAGCCGGTAGACCGCGGTCGTGCCGTCGGGGTCGACCGCGCTCTTGCCCCACAGGCGCCGCAGCGTCCGGTAGGGCTGCAACGGCGACGGCCCGCGGCGCCCCTGCAGGCGGGCCTTGACGCTCTGGATCGTCCCGGGCAGCAGCGGCGCGAGCCCGACCGCGGCGACCTGCAGCACGCCCGCGGTGACATTCGCCGCAGTCATCCCAGCGCTCCCGTCGCGACGAGCACGAGCAGCCCGCCGATGAGCGCGAGGAGGTAGGCGGCATAGGTGCGAACGTTGCCCGTCTGCAGGCGACGCGTCAGCGCCGCCGCCCGCAGCCCGGTGCGCACGGTCGGGTCGTAGAGCAGCGTCTCGGCGAGCGCCGGGACCTGGGCCGCGTAGCGGATGGCCTGAACCGTCCCGCGGTCGCGCACGACCTCGAGCTCGCGGCGCGGGCGCAGGACGGATTCGAGCACGAGGCGCAGCGGCTTCGTGAAGCCGGCCGATGTCCAGTTCAGCGCGGGCGCCCAGGACTGGCCGCAGACCCAGGTGGGCTGCGGCGCCGCCCGGCGCGTGCCGCGCAGTGCGACGAGCCCCGAGGTGAGGGCGACGAGCACGGCGGCGAGCGCGAGCGTCGGGAGGTTCCCGGTCCCCGGCAGCACGAGCCCGGCGTGGTGGCCGAGAGCCACGCGATCGCCGCCGGGGGCGAGGGCGGCGAGCCGTGGGACCACGAGGCCCGGGACGATTCCGAGCACGACGCAGAGCCCGGCCAGGGCGAACATGCCCGCGCGCATGGCGGCGGGGGCCTCGACCGCCGCGGCCGCCGCGTCGCTGCGCGGCGCGCCGAGGAGCACGAGACCGACGACCTTCACGAAGCACAGCAGCGCGAGGGCGGCCGTCATCGCGAGCGCCGCGAGCCCGGCCGCGCCGGCCAGCGCGACCCCCAGCGGACCGCCGAACCCCAGGTGCGCGAGCGACTGCAGCGTCAGCCACTCCGACGCGAAGCCGTTGAGCGGTGGCAGGCCGGCGATCGCCATCGCGCCGATGAGAAACGCGGCGCCGGTCTGGGGCATGCTGCGCAGCAGGCCGCCCATGCGGTCGAGGTCCAGCGCGCCGACGGCCCGCTCGAAGGCCCCGGCCGCGAGGAACAGCAGCACCTTGAAGATCGCGTGGTTGGCGATGTGCAGCAGCGCCGCCGCGAACGCGATGGCCGCCCACAGCTGCTCACCGGCGTCCGCGAACAACAGCGACGCGCCGAGGCCCAGCAGGATGATCCCGACGTTCTCGATCGAGTGGTAGGCGAGCAGGCGCTTGAGGTCGTGCTGGACGAGCGCCCACAGCACGCCGCCCAGGGCGGAGAGCACCCCGAGCGTCAGCAGGGTGACGCCCAACCACCGCGGCGTCGCGCCCAGCCACTCGAAGACGACGCGGATGAGGCCGTACAGCGCGACCTTGATCATCATCCCCGACATCAGCGCGGACAGGTGCGCCGGCGCGACCGGATGCGCCCGCGGCAGCCAGGAGTGCAGCGGGACGATGCCGGCCTTCGTCCCGAAACCCACGAGCGCGGCGAGCGCGACGAGCGTCTGCGCCCCCGCACCCGCCGCGGCGAGCCCGGCGGGGTCGCCGATCGCGCCGTGGTCGGCGAGCGTCAGGAGCGCCACCCAGACACCGGCGCCGCCGACGTGCGTCATCGCGACGTAGGCGAAGACGGCGGCGCGCACCGCGGCGTCCCGGCGTGCGGCGAGGATCGCCGCTGCCGGCACGAGCGTCATGAGCTCCCAGGACGCGAGGAAGGTCGTGACGTCGCGCGCGACGAGCACTCCGGCGAGCGCGAGCAGGAACGCCGCCGTCAGCGCGCCGACTGCGCGCGGGGCCGGGCCGGCGGGCACGTACGCGCGAGCGAAGACGAGCGTCGGGATCGCGGTGACCGCGAGCACCACCAGGAAGAACCCGCTGAGCGGGTCGATGCCCAGCGCGGGCGCGAGGTCGCTCGTGAACGGCGCTCCGGCGCTGTCCCCGCGCAGCAGGACGGCCGCGCCTGCGCCACCGAGCAGGGCGGTCCCGACGGCCTGCAGCGCGAACGCGGCGGGTGGCCGCCGCGGCAGTGCAGCGCCGATCCCGCCGGCGCCGAGCGCCGCCGCCCCCGCGAGCGCCGTGGCCGCGAGGGCGCCCACGCTCAGATGCGATCCGTCGTGCTGCGATCCGCGGCACCGTCGCCGGGCGCGCGGGCGTGCAGCAGGGCCCGGTCCTCCTCCAGCCGCGTCGTCAGCACGGCCCGCGCGAGCTCGAGCAGCTCCAGCACGCGCGGATCACGGACGCGGTAGTAGACGTTCGTGCCGTCCCTGCGGCTTGCGACGAGACCCTGCTTGCGCAGCGCCGCGAGGTGCTGCGACGTGCCGCTGGAGTCCATGCCGAGGGCCACCTGCAGGGCGCCGACGGTCTGCTCGCCCTCCCGCAGGAGCTGCAGCAGGCCGATCCGGACGGGACTGCCGAGTGCCCGGAAGAACTCGGCCTTGAAGGCGCGGACGGAGAAGGGATCAGAAGAGAGCAGACTGCTTATGTTAGAAGAAACTAAGAAGCTTGCAAATAAAAGTCCGGGACGGCCGGCGCGCCCGCTGCGCACCGGCCGGCCCGGACGAACGACCGGGTGGGTCCTACGTGTGGTTCGGGCCGTCATCGGCGCCGTGGCGGACGTGGCCGGCGGCGTCGTCGGCGCCGCGGCCACGGCGGCCGTGGCGGGTGCGGGTGCGGTGCGTCGCGCTCGACGAGCTGTGGTGCACGCCGCGGACGTCGTCGGCGCCCGTGTGGCGGACGTGGCCGACGGGGTCATCGGCGCCCTGGCGGGCCTGGGCGAGTCCGGGAGCGGCGAGGGCGGCGATGGCGGTGGCGGTGAGGACGATCTTCCTGGTGCTCATGGTGGGCCTCCTGGGGGGTGGTCGTGCAGTGACGTAACCCTCCATCGCGGCCGGTCTGGCTCGCAATTGGACCTTCAACGGACCCTCGCCGGGACCGTTGGTCGCACCGTTTGGCCTGCATTTTGCCCGTTTTTTACCGACTTGGAACGGGCTTGTCAGAGCCAGCCCTTTTCCTCCGCGATCCGCAGTGCCTCGATGCGCGAATGGGCCCCGAGCTTGCCCATGATCGCCGACAGATGGTTGCGCGTCGTGCCCCGCGAGAGGTGCAGCGCGAGCGCCACCTGGGCCACCGTCGCGTGCTCGCGCGAGGCGACGAGGACCTCCTGCTCGCGCTCGGTCAGCGGGCTCGGCCCCTCGCTCAGGGCCGATGCCGCGAGCCCCGGGTCGACGATCCGCTCGCCCGCCATCGCGCGGCGGATGGCCGAGGAGAGCTCGGCGATCGGCGCGTCCTTCAGGAGGAAGCCCGCGGCGCCGCCCTCCATCGCCCGGCGCAGGTAGCCGGGCCGGCCGAAGGTCGTGAGGATGAGGATCCTGCAATCCGGCCGCTGCGCCGCGAGGCGGTCGAGCACCTCCAGACCGGTCGCACCCGGCATCTCGATGTCCAGCAGCGCGACGTCGGGCTCGCACGCCTGCGCGGCGGCGAGGACCTCGTCGCCGCGGCCGACCTGCGCGACGACCTCGAGGTCGTCCTCGAGGTCCAGCAGCCCGGCGATCGCCTCGCGGACCATCGCCTGGTCCTCGGCGATGAGGATGCGGATCATGTCGCCGGCGTGCGGGGCACGGTGACGCAGAGCCGGAAGCCGCCGCCCGGCACCGGGCCGGCCTCGACGCTGCCCGCGACGCCCGCCGCGCGCTCGCGCAGCCCGGCGAGCCCGTTTCCGCCCGTCCCGACGGGCGCGAGCACCTCGCCGTCGTCGACGACCTCGGCCGTCACGCCCGCGGCGCCCGGGCGCACGGCGATCCGGCAGCTCCGCGCGCCGCTGTGGCGCACGATGTTCGTCGTACCCTCGCGCACGGCCCACGCGAGCACCGCCTCGACCTCGGCGGGCAGCCCGACGTCCTCGGCCTCGAGCTGCGCCTCGATGCCGGCGGCGTCCAGCGCCATGCGCGCGCCCTCCAGCTCGCTGGAGATCGTCGGCTGCCGATAGCCGCTGACCGCGTCGCGGACCTCGCCGAGCGCCTCGCGGGCGACGGTCTTGACGTCGGCGACGTGCTCGGCGGCGCGCGCCGGGTCGCGCTCGAGCAGCCGCTCGGCGAGCTCGGCCTTCACGGCGATGACCGACAGGCTGTGGCCGAGCAGGTCGTGCAGGTCGCGGGCGAAGCGCGCGCGCTCCTCGGAGACGGCGAGCCGGGCGACCTCCTCGCGGGCCGCGACGAGCTCCGCGTTCAGCCGCATGAGCCGCCGGAACGCGAACATCATGAATCCGATCCCGAGCGTCGATGCCGTGAGCGAGATCGTCGTCCCGGCGTCGCTGTGGACCGCGACGAGCAGCGCCGCCGTCAGCGCGCCGCAGAAGACGATCCACAGCGCGGCATCGCGCTGGGCCAGCCGCATCGCGCCCGAGATCGCCGCGAAGATGAAGAGGATCGCCCAGCTGCTGCGATCGGCGAGCGTCAGGCCCAGCCCGATCGCCATGAGCAGCCCCAGACGCAGCAGCAACCCCCAGTCGCGCGCGTCGGGGCCGAACGCGTCGCGCGGCAGGACGTTGTAGACGTAGACGAAGAGCGCCATGAGCGAGAGCACGGCGAGCGCCCGCACAACGCCGGGCGCCGACCCCAGGAGGTCGGCGACCGGGAACAGCAGCCAGAGGAACGAGACGTTGATCGCGATACGCTTGCGGCGCCAGTCGGCGGCCGTCACCGGCCGCGCGCCGGGCATGAACATGCCGGTCGGGTCGTGACGCGGGCCGGCGACGAGGCGGTGGCGCTCACGCTCCGCCGTCATGGCTCAGGCGGCCCTCGAGAGCGAGCTGAGGTACGTCCGCATGAGCACGAGCCCGATCACGGACCAGACGGCGAGCGTCAGGAGGTCGCCGGCGACGATCCCGGTCCCGCCGAAGCGCGGGTCGAAGGCCGCCTGCAGCCCGTCGGCGAGCGGGCGCAGCGGCATCGCCTTGGAGATGTCCTGGACCCAGGCCGGGGAGCCGTCCATCGGAAACCAGATATTCGAGATGAAGACCATCGGAAGCGTGATGACGCTGATGAACCCACCGCCGTTGGACGGACTCTTGATGAGGCGCGCGGCGGCGATCCCGAGCGTCGTGAACGCGACCGTGCCGAGCGCCAGCGTGGCGAGCAGCCCGATCATCTTCTCACCGGGCACGTGCGCCCCGAACAGGGGGACGCCGAGCGCGAACAGCACGACGATCGACAGCGCGAGCACGATCGTCGTCGACACGACCGCGCCGGCGACGTAGGCCAGCCACGGCAGCGGCGTCGTGCGCACGCGCTTGAGCGTCCCGTCGGTGCGCAGCGTCGCGAAGATCAGCGCGGTGCTGTTGAAGCAGATCAGCAGGACCGCATACGCCATGATGCCCGGCGTGTAGAAGTCGATGAACGAGAGATGATTGCGGACGTCGAGCGTCTGCCCGTGCTGCAACCCGCCGAAGATCACGAGGAACATCGCCGGGAAGACGACCGAGAAGAACGCGGCGCGGCGGTTGCGCCAGAAGCTCAGCTGCTGGTAGCGGACCTGCCAGCCGACGAGGCGCAGGTCGCGCCCAAGGCCGGTGCTGTGCGGGGCGGCGGTCATGGCGTGTCCTGCGAGGTCAGGGCGAGGTAGACGTCCTCGAGCGTCGGCTGCGAGACGGAGAAGCGCGTCAGCAGGATGCCGCGCTCGAGCGCCCAGCCGGTGATCGCGTGGGTCGTGGCGACGCCCTGCGCGCTCGTGACGAGCACCTCGTCGCGGTCCTGGCTGACGGCCGCCCCCTGCAGCTCGGGCAGGCTGGAGAGCGCGAGGCCCGCGGGCAGCGCGAAGCGGATCTCCGTCGGCAGCTCGTCGCGGCCGCCGAGCGCCTCCGGCGGCCCGGACGCGACGATCCTCCCCTCGACCATCACCGCGACGCGGTCGGCGAGGTACTGCGCCTCGTCCATGAAGTGCGTCGTGAGGAAGACGGTCTTGCCCGTCGAGCAGAGGTCGCGGATCGTCGACCAGGCGTGGCGGCGCGCGTGCGGATCGAAGCCCGTCGTCGGCTCGTCGAGGAACAGGACGTCGGGGTCGCCGACGAGGCCGAGCGCGAGGTCCAGGCGCCGGCGCTGCCCGCCGGAGAGCGCGCCGGCGCGGGTGTCGCGCTTGGCGTCGAGCTCGACGAGGTCGATGAGCTCGTCGGCGCCGAGGCAGCGCGAGTACCAGCGGCCGTGCATCTCCAGCAGCTCGCCGACCGTCAGCTCGTCCTGGATGCCGGAGGACTGCAGGACGACGCCGATCCGGTCGCGCAGCTCGCGCGGCGCGGCGCCGGGGTCATACCCGAGGACCGAGACGCTCCCCGACGTCGGGACGCGGTGGCCCTCGGCGATCTCGGCGATCGTCGTCTTGCCGGCCCCGTTGGGCCCCAGCAGGCAGAACACCTCGCCGTGGGCGACGTCGAAGCTGACGCCGCCGACGGCCACCACGTCGCCGTAGCGCTTGTGGACCTCTCGTACCTCGATTGCGGGCATGCAGGCAAGGTAGGCGCGGGAGCGCGCGGGCGTAAGTGGCGCCCGGCCTGGATCGCGCATGACATCTGTCACCCCCGGAGCGGGGGCTGACCGTACCTCAGCTGACCGCGACGACCACGACGATCACGACGACGATCGCCATGAGCAGGCCCGCGCCGATCATGTAGCGCTGCGTCTGCGCACGCCAGAACGCGGCCCGCTCCGGATCGGCCACGCGGTGGCCTTCGGGCGGCGTGCCGACCCAGTCGTCGTCGTCGTCCACCGCTGGCGCCGGCGCCCGCGGCTAGCGCCCGCGCGGCATGAACTCGGGCACGTCGAGCTCGGTGACGCGCAGGCCACCGCCGCTGCGAGCGGGCTCGGGCTGGCGCTGCTGGCGCTCGGGCTCGCGGCGGTGGTCCTCGCGCTCGGGCGCCCGGCGGTGGTCGTTGCGCTCGGGCCCGCGATAGGCCGGAGGCGGCGGCTGCTGCTGACGCGTGACGCGCGGCTCGCCCCGGGGCTCCTGCATCTGCCTGGCCGGCGGGGCGCCGCCGTAGCGCGTCGCGACGACCGTGACCCAGACCTGGTCCTCGAGCGTCTCGTCGACCATCGCGCCGAAGATGATGTTCGCCTCCGGGTGGGCGGCCTCGGAGACGGCCTTGGCCGCCTCGTTGATCTCCCACAGCGACATGTCGCGGCCGCCGGTGATCGACAGGAGGATCGAGTGCGCGCCCTCCATGCTCGTCTCCAGCAGCGGCGACGACACGGCCGTCTGCGCGGCGTCGACGGCGCGGTTCTCGCCGGTGCCCATGCCGATGCCGAGCAGCGCGTTGCCGGCGTCGGCCATGATCGTGCGCACGTCGGCGAAGTCGAGGTTGATGACGCCCGGCAGCGTGACGAGGTCGGAGATGCCCTGCACGCCCTGGCGCAGCACGTCGTCGGCGACGCGGAAGGCCTCGACCATCGACGTGTGCTTGTCGAGGACCGCGAGCAGGCGGTTGTTCGGCACGACGATGAGCGTGTCGACCTCGTCCTTCAGCGCCTGGATGCCGATCTCGGCCTGCTCGCGGCGGCGCGAGCCCTCGAAGCCGAACGGCTTCGTGACGATGCCGACGGTCAGCGCGCCGAGCTCGACGGCGATCCGGGCGACGACCGGCGCCGCGCCGGTGCCCGTCCCGCCACCCGCGCCGGCGGCGATGAAGACCATGTCCGAGCCCTTCAGCAGCGCCTTGATGCGGTCGTACTCCTCCATCGCGGCGGCGCGCCCGAGCTCGGGGTTGGAGCCCGAGCCGAGGCCGCGCGTGAGCGTCGAGCCGATGTGCAGCGTGATGTCGGCGGAGGACTCCTGCAGCGACTGGAGGTCGGTGTTGATCGCGATGAACTCGACGCCCGCGACCTGGGCCTCGACCATCCGGTTGATCGCGTTGGAGCCGCCGCCGCCGACGCCGACCACGCGCAGGACGGGCTGGCCGGCGGGCTTGGCCTGGCCGAACGGGGCCTCGCGGCGCTGGTCGCCACGGGCGAACGCGTCGATCTCGTCGTCGGCCGTGATGTGACGGGTGCGCGCGACGGTCGGCGCGTCCATCAGGCTCTCGGGGATCTCCGAGGAGAAGGCGTGGCGCAGGCGCTCCTGCGGCGACGGGATGCGGGGCTCCTCGACGCCGGGGTCCTGGACGTCGCGCGACAGCGACGGGTGCGGCACCTCGCGCGCCGGGATGTCCTCGACCGGCGTCGGGACGGGATCGGGGGCCGGCGCTGCGGGTGCGCCGTCGGCGGCCGGCTTCGGCGCGTCCTCCTCGGTCTTCCTGAAGAGCGCGGCCAGCGGACCCTCTCTCATGCTCGCGCGCTTACCGGATGCCATGAGAGAGAACCTCCTTCGCGAGATCGCGATAGGACTGGGCGGCGGTGCCGTCCGGGTCGTACTTCAGGACGGACATGCCCTTCACCGGGGCCTCCGCGAACCGCACGGTCTTCTTGATCCGCGACGCGAACAGCCGATCGCCGAAGTTCTCCTCGAGGATCTCGATCGCCTCCTTGGCGTGCACCGTCCGCATGTCCATCATCGTGGGCAGGATGCCCTCGATCTGCACATCCGGATTGAGGTTCTCGCGGATCATCTGAAGCGTGTTCTGGAGCTGGATCAGCCCCCGCATGGACAGATACTCGCACTGCACGGGGACGATCACCTTGTGCGCGGCCGTCAGAGCGTTGATCGTGAGCAGCCCGAGCGACGGCGGCGTGTCGATGCAGACGAAGTCGTAATCGTCCTCGACGGCCTTCAGCGCCTTGGCCAGCGAGCGCTCGCGGCCGATCTGCGTCGACATCGCGATCTCGGCGCCGGCGAGGTCGATCGAGGCGCACGCGACGTCGATCTCGCGGCGGCGGACGACCTGCTTGATCGGGATGTGGTGCACGAGGACGTCGTACATCGAGAGCTCGAGCGTGTCCGGATCGATGCCCTGCGACATCGTGAGGTTGCCCTGCGGATCCATGTCCACGCACAGCACGCGATGGCCCGTCTCGGCGAACGCGGCGGCGAGGTTCAGCGTGGTCGTCGTCTTCGCGACGCCGCCCTTCTGATTGGCGAACGCGATGACGCGCGCCTTCTTGTTCTCCGAGGTGGGCTCGGCGGAGTTCTGGAAACCGGACACGACGCCTCTATTCGCACGCGCGTGGGCTATTCCTTCACCCGGTTGCTCGCCTGGTGCTGCACTAGCATCGCCACCGGATGATTCGCCACTGGGATGACGAGCCGTGGGTGGCGCTCGAGCACGGCGACCTGGGCTGCGAGCGCCAGCGGCTGTGCTCCACCGTGGGCGCCCCGCGCGCCGCGCTCAGCCGCTACCGCATCGCCCCCGGGCGGCGCCCGATGCCGCTGCACGTCCACCACGACGAGGAGGAGATCTTCTTCGTCCTCTCCGGCTCGGGCCTGAGCTGGCAGGACGACGCGACGCACGAGATCGGCGCCGGCGACATGCTCGTCCACCGCGCCCGGGCCGAGGCCCACACGCTCGTCGCCGGCCCCGACGCGCCGCTGGAGGTGCTCGCCTTCTCCAGCGGCTCGCCGACGGGCCTGACGACCCTGCCGCGCGCAGGCATCACCTGGACGGGCTCGCGCTGGCTGCCGCCCGACGCGCCGCACCCGTTCACCGCCGAGCCCCCCGCGCCCGAGCTGCCGCCGGCGGCGCCGCGGCCCGCGACGATCGTCGCGCTCGGCGACGTCGAGGCCCGAACGCGCGCCGTCGGCCGCGTCGAGCACGCCCGGCGCAACCTCGGAACGGCCGCCGGCTCGGTCCTCAGCGGCATCCAGCACCTCGAGGTGCCGCCCGGCAAGTTCTCCTCGACGCGCCACTGCCACTCGCTCGAGGACGAGATCTTCGTCGTGCTCGCGGGCGGCGGCGGCGTGCACCTCGGCGACGAGGTCACGCCGGTGCGGCCCGGCACGATCGTCTACCGGCCGCGGGCGACGGAGGTCGCGCACACGTTCGAGGCCGGCGACGACGGGCTGACGCTGCTGGCCTACGGCACGCGCGAGCCCAACGACATGTGCTGGTACCCGGACTCCGGAAAGCTCTTCTTCGGCGGCGCCGGCGTGATCGCGCGCGTCGAGCCGCTGGACTACTGGGACGGGGAGCCGTAGCGATCCTCCTCGACCGGCGGCTGGTCGTGGTGACGGGCAAGGGCGGCGTCGGCAAGACGACGGTCGCGGCCGCCCTCGGGCTCGTCGCCGCGCGTGCGGGCAAGCGCACGATCGTCGCCGAGGTCGCGCGCCGCGGCGACGTCGCGTCGGCCTTCGACCGCGCGGGCGCCGAGCCGTTCTCGGAGACGGAGATCGCGCCCGGGCTCTTCCACATCTCCGTCGACCCGCAGGACGCGCTGGACGAGTACCTGCGCGACCAGCTCCCGTCGGCGGCGATCGCCGAGGTCCTCATCCGCAGCCGCGTCTTCGGGATGATCGCCGCCGCCACGCCCGGCATGCGCGAGCTCCTGACGGTCGGCAAGCTCTGGGAGCTCGCCCAGCTCGACCGCCGCACCCCCGGCGCCGACAGCTACGACCTCGTCGTCGTCGACGCGCCCGCGACGGGCCACGGCGTCGCGATCCTCAGCGCGCCGCGGACGTTCGCCGCAGCGGCCGGCAGCGGCCCCGTCGCGCGCCAGGGCACGATCATCGACGAGCTGCTGTCCGATCCACAGCGCACGGCGGTCGTCGCCGTCGCGCAGGCGCAGGAGCTCGCCGTGACGGAGACCGGCCGGCTGCGCGAGGCGCTGCAGGAGGCGATGGGCCTGCCGCTGGCGCGCGTCATCGCCAACGCCCTGGAGCCCGACCGCTTCACCGCCGCCGACGCCCGCCGCCTGCAGGCGCACGCCGCGCACCCGGCCGTCACCCACGCGCTGAGCGTCCACGCGCGCGCGCTGCGCCAGCGCACCCAGCTCGCGCGGCTGCGCGAGCTCACCGGCGACGTCGACCCGGCGCGCCTGTCGCTGCACCCCGGCGGCCCCGACCTCGAGCGGCTCGCCGACGAGCTCGCCCCCCAGCTCGCATGAGCGGCGGCGGCCTCACGCAGAAGCTCGACGGCAAGCGCGTCGTGATCGTCGCCGGCTCCGGCGGCGTCGGCAAGACGACCGCCTCGGCGGCGCTCGCGCTCGGGATGGCCGCCGCCGGCCGGCGCGTCGCGGTCGTGACGATCGACCCCGCTCGGCGCCTGGCGGACTCGCTCGGCCTCGAGGAGCTCGGCAACGAGCCGCGGCGCGTGGACCCCGAGCTGCTCGCCGGCCACGGCGTCCAGATGCGCGGCGAGCTGTGGGCGATGATGCTCGACCCGAAGGCGACCTTCGACGACCTGATCGTGAAGCTCTCGCCCGACGCCGGCACGCGCGAGGACGTCCTCGGCAACCGCATCTACGCCCAGCTCTCCAGCGCGATCGCGGGCTCGCAGGAGTTCAGCGCCGTCGCCAAGCTCTACGACATCAGCCGCGAGGAGCGCTTCGACGTCGTCGTCCTCGACACGCCGCCGTCGCGCAACGCGCTGGACTTCCTCGACGCGCCCGATCGCCTGACGGACTTCTTCGAGGGCCGCGCGCTGAAGCTCTTCCTCGTGCCGACCGGGATCGCCGCGCGCGTCATGGGCAAGGGCACGAGCGTCGTCTTCGCGCTGCTCAAGCGGCTGACGGGCGTCGACCTGCTCGACGATGTGGCGCAGCTGTTCCGCGCGCTCGGCGGGCTCATCGACGGCTTCCGCGAGCGCGCGACGGCGGTCAAGGCGCTGCTCGCCGATGAGGGGACGACGTTCTTCATCGTCACCTCGCCCGAGCGCGAGCCGGTCGCCGAGGCGATCTTCTTCCACGGCAAGCTGCGCGAGGCGCGCATGCGCTTCGGCGGGCTGATCGTCAACCGCGCGGCGATCGCCGACCCGGCGCTCGGCAGCCCGGCGACGGTGCACGACGCGCTGCGCGCCGAGCTCGGCGACGCGCTCGCCGGCAAGGTCGCCGCGAGCGTCGCCGACCTGCAGCTGCTCGCCGCGCGCGACGACGCCTCGATCGAGCACCTCAAGGCCGAGCTCGACGAGCCCGAGCCGATCGTCGTCCCGCGCCTGGACGGCGACGTGCAGGACATCGACGGGCTGCTGGCGCTCTTCCGGCACCTCAGCGCGTAGGTCATCCGTCGAGGGCGCGCGGCGGCTCAGGCGGCGGCGCTCGACTCCGCCAGCAGCTGGTCGGCGACCCCGCGCAGGTCGGAGTCCAGGTGCCCGCAGAGGACGTCGCGCAGCAGCGCGCGCAGGTGGCTCGTGACCTCGGCGAGCAGCGCCTCGACGCCCCCGTCGACGGGCGCGAGGCCGGCGACGATCGCGCGCTCCATCGACACCGCGTGCGCGACGCGCTCCGTCACGCGGACGCGCTGGTCCTCGGGCGCGCAGAGCACCGCGACGCGCCCGGCGAGGCGCCCGCTCTGCGGCCCCTCGGGCTCGAGCAGCGCGCGCAGGGCGAGCAGATGGTCGGTGAGCGCCTCGTAGGCGCTCGGGCGCTCGCAGCCGAGCTCGTAGCGTCGCAGCGCCCAGGCGATCTCGCCGCCGCGCGGCGTGCGGCGGGCGACGAGGTTGCAGAACGCGCGCAGCTCGTCCTCCGCGGCCTCGGCGATCGTCAGGACCCCGCGCGGGCGCCCGCCCGTGCCGAGGTCGCCGAGCGACCAGGGCCCGGCCCCGGTGCGCTCCCAGGCGACCGGGCCGAGGGCGACCCGCACCGGGTCATAGAGGCGCAGCGCGGTGAGCAGGCGGCGGAAGCGCACCGTCGCCTCGCTCATCGGCGACGCGGCCCCCGCGTCGTTGGTGAGCGTCAGGCAGGCGAGCACCGACGGCGCTTCGCTGCCGGCGGGCCAGACGGCCTCGGCGGGCGCGCCGACGAGCTCGTCGCCGCAGACGAGCGCGAGCCCCTGGCCCAGCGGCACCTCCGCCGACTCCAGCCGCAGGCCGAGGACCGGCACGACGACGACCGCCGCCGCGCGCCCGTCGAGCAGCGAGTCCTCCAGCTCGGTGTAGGCGCGGTCGAGGCGCTCGGGCGTGATGACGAACTCCGTCGCCTCGCTGAAGACCCGGCTGACGAAGACCTTCAGGGCGGCGTCGGCGCGGTCGCGGGCCTCGACGGGCACGCGCGGCTCGCCCTGGGCGCGCAGGTAGTCGCCGACGCCATCGAGCGCGGCGAGCGCGCGGACGGCGGCGGGGTAGGACGGCAGCCGCTCCAGGACGCCGACGCGATCGCGGATGTAGTTCTCCGTCAGCGAGCGGTAGCAGTACAGCGGCGTGTCACGCCGGGCACCGCGCGACTCGATGATCTCGAACGGCACCTCCGCGCCGTCGGCGGTCTCCTCGGTGAGCTGCCACGCAGCCTCCTCGGCGAACGTGCTCAGGGCGGCGTGCAGCGGGCGGTGGCGCATGGTCCGCAGCGTTCGCCCCGGCCGCGCGCCCTCCTGCTCGCTGCAGGCGTGCGTTCAGCCCTGGGCTGATCCCCCGGCTCAGCCCGGGGGGTTCAGCGGGCGGGCGCGCAGGATGACGTCGTGGCTCGTGATGACCATGCCGAGCCGCTCGCCGAGGCCGGCGATGGCGCGCTCGAGCTCGGCGTCCTCGAACGGGACGACGTCGCCGGAGCTCTCGAGCACGATGTGATGGTGATGGTCGCCCGACGGGTCGACGGGCTCGTAGCGCGCGACGCCGTCGGCGTCGAAGCGGCGCACGAGCCCGAGCTCGTAGAGCGTCTCCAGCGCGCGGTAGACCGTGGCCGTCGACCCGGCGCTGCCCTCGTCGCGCAGGCCGTCGGAGATCTCCTGCGCCGTGAGCAGGCAGCTCTGGCGCCCGAGCAGCTCGACGACGGCGCTGCGGCCGGCGCTCGCGCGCAGCCCGGCACCGCGCAGCACGAGGTGCGCGTGCTCCAGCCAGCCGCTGTGGGCGCCGTGCGTCATGGCGCCATCGTGCCAGGCTGCGTAGCCGCGCACGCAGCCGGGTAGCATTCGTGACGGATGCATGCACCCGCCGTCAGCGCGACGCCGGGGGTCTCGCAGACGCAGCACGACGGACGGCTGGCATCGCTGGACGGCCTGCGCGGACTCGCTGCGCTGACGGTCTTCCTCTTTCACGGATGGCTGTACACGATGCCCCTGCCGGACGCGTCGAACCGCTCGTCGTTCGGTGACTACGCTGCCGAGGAGCTGCGGCTCGGTCTCGTGCTGTTCTTCGTCCTGTCGGGCTTCCTGCTCTCGCGCCCCTGGTACGCCGCGGCCCTCGACGGGCGCACGGCACCCGACGTGCGCCGTTACGCGCGCTCGCGCATCGCCCGCATCGCGCCGGCCTACTACGCCGCGCTGATCGGCTCGATCGTTTTGCTCTGGGGCCTCGCGGGCACGCCCGGCGTGCGCCTCCCGCCGGCCGGCGAGCTGCCGCTGTTCTTCGTCTTCGGGCAGAACTTCTCCGCGGCCAGCGTCATGAAGCTCGACCCGCCGATGTGGTCGCTGGCGGTCGAGGTCGGCTTCTACCTCCTGCTGCCGGTCGCCGGCTGGCTCGCCGTGCGCCTGCCGGCGCGGCGGCGCGCCCAGGCGCTCGTCCCGCTCGGGCTGCTCGCGCTCGGCGTCGCGTACAACTGGGCGATCGCCGGCCGCGGGCTGAGCATGACCTACACGAAGACGCTCGCCGCGATGCTGCCGTACTTCGCTGTCGGCATGCTCGGCGCGATCACCGCGCATGCGCGCACGATCGGGCCGGGCTCGCGTCGCGCGCTGCTGTTCGGCGGCCTGGTGCTCGTCCTGGCCGACGCCACGACGAAGGCCGCCGTGCCGGCCAACGGCCTCGACGTCGGCGACACCTTCTCGATCGTCCGCGACCTGCCGTCCGCCATCGGCTTCGCGGTCATCATCGCGACGGTCGCCGCCACGCCGAGCAGCCGCCTCCTCGGCAGCCGCCTGCTCTCAGGGCTCGGCGCGATCTCCTACGGCTTCTACCTCTGGCACGTCCCGATCCTGCTGTTCATGCGCGGCCACGGGCTGCTGCCGCTGGACCCCGTGCTCGGGACGCTCGCGGCGCTCGGCCCGGTCATCGCCGTGTCGGCATTGAGCTGGGTCGCGATCGAGCGGCCGGTCATCGCGTGGGCGCGGCGGCGCAATGCCCGCGCCCGCGACGAGCGGCCCGTCCGCGAGCCGCGGGTTGCGACGTCAGGCGGCGGCAACGGCGGCGGCGTCGACCGTCGCGCCGGCGGGCGCGAGGTCAGCACAGTCCGCAGCTAGCCAGCGGGAGCCGTAGCTGCGCATGTCGTCGATGATCGGCAGCAGCGCACGGCCCTTCTCCGTCAGCTGGTACTCGACCCGCGGCGGCACCTCCGGGTACGTGTCGCGCTCGACGATGCCTTCCTCCTCCAGCGCGCGCAGGCGCAGCGACAGCGTCCGCGGGCTGATGCCCTGCAGCGAGCGCTCGAGCTCGCAGAAGCGCGAGCGGCCCTCGGAGAGGTCACGGATGAGCAGGAGCGTCCACTTTCCGCAGACGATCTCAGCTGTGCGACAGACCGGACAGGTGTCGTCCATGTCGCAACACTTTACACAATGAAGCGCCCCGGCTGGACGTAACGCGGGTCAGGCTTAGCCGGCACCAGCGGGGCCGAGGTCGACGACCGCCAGGCGGATCGCCGTCGCAGCGAGCGTGCTCGCGCCACCTGCCCCGGCGGCGCCGGCCGCGCGCAGGCGCAGTGTGAACGTGCACGGCGCGCAGACCGCGGGCGTGTCGACGACCTCGCTGAAGACGCCCGACATGCTCGTGATGGCGCCCGCGGCGAACTGCGGCAGGCGGCGCGTGAAGAGCGCGCCCCCGCCGTCGCGGATGACGTCGAAGACGGGCTGCGCCGGTGACGGGCAGGCCGCGACGCAGTCGGCGTCAAAGCCGCCGGCCAGCAGGACGCGGTGCGGCGTGCCGTCGCCGACGGTCAGCGACGCCGAGGCGAGCGGCGCCGCGTCGCCGCCGAGCGACGCGTTCACCGGCCCGGGGACCTCGACCGGCGCCCCGGAGCGTGCGGCCCCGCCGGCGGGGCCCGCGGGCCCGATCTGGCCGATCGGGCCGGGCGGCCCGGCCTGCGTCGTCGGCGAGAACGGGATGCCGTTGATCGTCAGCGTCTTGCCCGCGCTGCCCTTGAACGCGACGCCGTTGATCGTGAGGGTCTTGCCGGCGCTGCCCTTGAACGCCGTCCCGTTGATCGTGAGCGTCTGGTTGGTGCTCTTCCTGAACGCCACGCCGTTGATCGTGAGCGTCTTGCCCGCGCCGCGCTTGAACGCAACGCCGTTGATCGTCAGGGTCCCGCCGCTGCTCTTCTTGAACGCGTCGCCGCTGATAGTGATCGCGAACGCGCCGCGCGCGCAGCCGTCGGCACCCCGCGCGACGATCTTGCCCGACGTCCTGACGGCGCAGGCCCCGACGCCGGTGCCACCGCCCGCGGCCCCCGCCGCGACGGCCGCGCCGACCCCGGCGATGGCTGCCACCGCACCGATTCCCGCATACCGCAGTTGCCTGCGCATCGCGGCGAGCCTAATGCCCGCGTGTAGCCGCAGGCAAGCCTCTTTGTCCTGCGATCAGCCAGGTTCAGGCGGCGGCGCGCTGGGTCTCGGCCTGCGCGACATCGTCCATCGTCGTCCCGCGGCGGCCGTCGGCGGCGAGCAGGAGCTTGAAGTCGTGCGGGCTCGTCGCGGCCTTCAGCGCGTGCTCGACGTCGATGCGCCCGGCCTTGACGTGCGCGAAGAGCGCCTGGTCGAACGTCTGCATGCCGTAGTAGGCGCCCTCGCTGACGACCTCCGTGAGGCGGCCGGTCTGCAGCGGGTCCATGATCATGTCGCGCACGCGGCCGGTCATCCGCAGGATCTCGCACGTCGCGACGCGACCGCCGTCGGTCGACGGCACGAGCCGCTGGGAGATGACGCCCTTCAGCGTGCCGGCGAGCATCGCGCGGACCTGCTGGTGCATGTGCGGCGGGAAGAAGTCGATGATCCGGTTGACGGTCTCGGCGGCGTCGACGGTGTGCACCGTCGAGAGCACGAGGTGGCCGGTCTCGGCCGCGCTGAGGGCCGTGTGGACGGTCTCCTCGTCGCGCATCTCGCCGATGAGGATGACGTCCGGGTCCTGGCGCAGGACGCGTCGCAGCGCGCGCTTGAACGAGAGCGTGTCCATCCCGACCTCGCGCTGGTTGATGACCGAGCGCTTGTCGCGGTGCAGGAACTCGATCGGGTCCTCGATCGTCACGACGTGCTTGGCGTAGGTCGTGTTGATGTGGTCGATCATCGCCGCGAGCGTCGTCGACTTGCCCGAGCCCGTCGTGCCCGTGAGCAGGATGATCCCGCGCTCCTCGTCGGCGAGCTGCGTGACGACCGGCGGCAGCATGAGGTCGGCGACCGTGCGGATCGTGTGGGGGATCGCGCGGCAGACGAGGCTCAGCGCGCCGCGCTGGCGGAAGGCGTTGACGCGAAAGCGCGCGACACCGGAGATCGAGTACGAGAAGTCCACCTCGTGCTCGTCGGCGAGCTCCTTGAGCTTCACCGGGTCGGTGAGCATCGCGCGCACCGCGGTCTCCGTGTCCACCGGGGTCAGCGCGTCGGCGCCCTCGATCGGGCGAAGTTCTCCGTCGATGCGGGTCAGCGGCGGGACCTGGATCTTCAGGTGCAGGTCGGAGCCGCCCAGCGCGACGAGCGTGCAGAGGGCGTTGTCGATGTCGAACACGAGGTCGGCATCGGTCGCCCGTCGGCCGCGCGTGACGTCCGCTGAGCGCGCTGGACGAATGGCCGGGGCGCGTCAGTCCCAGACGGCCCATGACGGGTCGGCGGTGCGCAGGCCGCGCTCGAGCCCGGCGATCCGGTGCTGGTCGTCCTCGCTGAGGTCGAAGTCGAAGACGTCGAGGTTCGCGGCGCGGTGCTCGTGGGTGGAGGCCTTCGGGATGGCTGCCACGTGCGGCTGGTCGAGCAGCCAGCGCAGCGCGACCTGGCTCGCCGTCGCGCCGTGCGCCTCGCCGATCGACTGCAGCACGGGATCGCCCGCTGCCCGGCCGCGCGCGAGCGGCGAGTAGGCCGTGATCATGAGGTCGTGCTCGCGGGCGCGCCCGAGCAGATCGGCCTGGCCGAGGTACGGGTGGTACTCGACCTGGTCACAGATGATCGGCGCGTGCTCGAGCGCGGCCTCGAGGAGCCGGCCGGGGAAGTTCGCCAGGCCGAGGTGGCTCACCTTGCCCGCCTCCTGCAGCGCGGTCATCGCGCCGAGCGTCTCGGCCAATGACACGGCGGGGTCCGGCCAGTGGACGAGCAGGAGGTCGACGTGGTCCGTGCGCAGGTCGCGCAGCGAGCCCTCTACCGACGCCTGCACGTCCGCCGCACGCAGGTCGGTGTGCCAGACCTTCGTCGTGAGGAAGACATGGCCGCGCTCGACGCCCGACTCCGCGATCCCGCGTCCCACCTCGGCCTCGTTGCCGTACGCGCGGGCGGTGTCGATGTGGCGGTAGCCGAGCTCGAGCGCATCGCGCACGGCGGCGGCGCAGGCGTCCCCGGTGATCTGCCAGGTGCCGAAGCCGAGCTTCGGCACCTGCGTGCCCTGGACCGTCAGCTGCGTCGCATGCGGTGCGTCACGTGGCATGGAAATCGTGGACCGTCGACGCCCTGACGAGGCTATCGGCGTGGCTGACGCCGCACGCCGCGAGGGGACAGTGCGATCGATGCACGGCCGCTCGCGGCGGGTGGCGTCAGGCGCGCCGATAGCCCGTCAGGCGACGTCTCGGAGCTTCTGCGCCTCTGCGAGGGACTGCAGCTTCTTCAGCGACTGATTCTCGATCTGGCGGATGCGCTCACGGGTGACGTTGAACGTGCGGCCGACCTCGTCGAGCGTCCGCGGGTGCTCGCCGCCGAGGCCGTAGCGCAGCTCCAGGACGCGGCGCTCGCGGTAGGAGAGGTTCTCCAGCGCCTCGCGCAGCGCCTCCTTCGTGAGGATCTCGGCGGCACGCTCATACGGCGACTCGGCGCGCTCGTCGGCGATGAACTGGCCGAACTCGGACTCCTCCTCGTCACCGACCGGCTTCTCCAGCGAGACCGGAGCCTGCGCGGAGCGCTTGATCGAGTCGACCTCCTCGGGATCGATCCCCGTGACCTCGGCGATCTCCTCCGGCGTCGGCTCGCGACCCAGCTCGGTGACGAGCTTGCGCTCGGCGCGACCGATCTTGTTGAGCTTCTCGACGACGTGGACCGGAATACGGATCGTGCGCGCCTTGTCGGCGAGCGCACGCGCGATCGCCTGACGGATCCACCACGTCGCGTAGGTCGAGAACTTAAAGCCCTTGCGATAGTCGAACTTCTCCGCCGCGCGCACGAGGCCCAGCGTGCCCTCCTGGATGAGATCCAAGAACGGCAGCCCCTGGTTGCGGTAGTTCTTGGCGATCGAGACGACGAGGCGCAGGTTGGACTCGACCATCTTCTGCTTGGCGTCCAGGTCGCCGCGCTCGATGCGCTTGGCGAGGTCGACCTCCTCCTGCGCCGTCAGCAGCCGCACCTTGCCGATGTCCTTGAGGAACAGCTGCAGGGAGTCGGTCGTCATGTCCGGCTTGAGGTCGATCGTCGTCTTCTTGCGCGCGCGGCGCTTGTCGGGCGCTCGCTCGACGGCGTTGGCCGCGGCGGCGGCCGGATCGATCTCCTCGACGAGCTCGATCTCCGCCTTCTCCAGGTAGCCGTGAAGCTCCTCGATATCGGACTCGTCGAGGTCGATCTCCGCAACCGCGCCGGCGATCTCGGCGTACGTGAGCACACCGGTCAGCTGGCCCTTGGTCACAAGGCCCTTGATCTCTTCGAGTTCTTGCAGTTCGGCTACGGACATCGCATTCGCTTTCACGTCGTGCACGGGCATGGATCGGCCCATGTACTCATCTGGGCGGGGGCCTACGGGTCTTCCTTGGGCCAATTCCTCGCCCAATCTAGACCTCGAACTCTAGCGCGCCAGCGTAGGTACTTCACTTTCTGAAGTCAACGACAGGCGCCCTCGATACTACGTGCGCGCGAGCGGTTCGTTTGACAACCCGTGTTCGGATGGCACAAAGCGCGTGCCATCATGCGCATATGGCCGATCGACAGGACTCCGACCGCGAGGTACTGACGAGCCTACCGCGGTCGCGCCCGGTCCGCCGCAGCGCCAAGCGCGCGGCCCGCCCCGAGGCCGCGGCCGCCGCGGCGCCCAAGTCCGCGACGGCCGCGAAGGCCGGCAGACCGGCCTCGAAGGCCGCCGCGAAGCCGAAGGCGACCGCCAAGCCGAAGGCGGCGGCGGCGCCGCCGAAGGCCCGGGCGAAGGCCGTCCCGCGCGCCGACGCCGCGCCCGCCGCGGCGCGCACCGGGCGCCCCCCGCGCAAGGTCCCGCCCGCGGGCTACGCCTCCCCCGTCTCCGCCTCCGAGCACGAGGGCGACGGCGGCTCGGCCGACCTCGTCGCCAACGTCATCGAGGCCGCCGGCGAGCTCGCGCAGATCGGCTTCGCCGTCGGTCGCCAGGCGCTGCAGTCGATGTTCGATCGCCTGCCCAAGCCCTGATCGCACGCCGTCCGGCACGGGCCGGATAAACGGTGTAACCTGCCGCCAACTGCCGAGTTTCCGGGCGTCCGCGCCCGGGGAGCGGGGGAACCACTGCGATCCATTGGACTGGATCGCCGGGGCGAATCGACCCGACGTCTGGGTTGTAGCGCTTGGAAAGCGCGAGCCCGTCAGCTCACCCCGTAGGCCGCCACCACGATGACCAGAACACGTCGCGAACGCGCCTGCACCCTTGCCGTGCTGCTCACGGGCATGTCCTGCTGCCTCGGCGCGGGGACCGTCGCCGGGGCCTCGGCCGGCACCGGTGGCGCGGTCATGCCCGACGTCATCGCGCCGTCGACCGGCGGCATCGGCTACGGCGACCCGAACACGCGGTCGCTCGTGGCGAAGCCCGCGGTACTGCTCGGCCGGCGCATCGACGTCCGCGGCACGATGCCAGGCGCCGCGCACCGCAAGGTCATCCTCCAGCGCCTGGACAACAAGGGCGGCTGGCGCAACATCGCCCGCGCGCGGGTGCGCAGCAGCGAGCGGTTCCTCGTCCGCTGGCGGGCCGACCGCAGCGGCCGCGTGAGCCTGCGCGCCGTCATCGCTGCGCGCAAGCGCTCGCACCGCGGGCGCAGCGCCGCCGCCGCGGCGGCGCTCGTCGCCGGCGCCGCCCAGAGCGCGCCGGTCGTCGCCGTCACGGTCTACCGACCGGCGAGGGCCTCGTTCTACGGTCCCGGCTTCTTCGGCAACCAGACGGCCTGCGGCATCACGCTCATGCCCGACACGCAGGGCGTCGCGCACCGGCGCCTGCCCTGCGGGACGATGGTGCTCATCATGTACCGCGGCCGCGAGACGACGGTGCCCGTCATCGACCGCGGCCCGTTCAACGGCACGTACAGCTGGGACCTCACGCAGGCGACCGCCGACGCGCTGGGCTTCCAGACCGGCGGCATCGGCTACGCCCGCGTCGCGACGCAGGCCCCCGCGGGGGCGCCCGCGTAGCTCGCGCGTCGCGGGGGTCCTGCTACCCCGCGACCTGGAACGTCGGCCGGATCGCCGCGCGCGCCAGCGTGTGGAACGTGAGGTTGAAGCCGACGTAGGCGGGCGACGCCTCCGGCGGGATGTCCAGCGACTCGGTGTCGACGGCGAACACCGTGTAGACGTAGCGGTGCTCGATGTCGCCTCCGGGGGGTGCCGCGCCGCCGTAGCCGGACTCGCCGTAGTCGTTGCGGACCTCGACGGCACCCTCGGGGAGGCCGTCGGGGCTCGCGCCGGTCGCGAGCTCGGTCGTGACGGCGGGGATGTTGAACACCGACCAGTGCCAGAACCCGCTGCCCGTTGGCGCGTCGGGGTCGTAGCACGTCACCGCGAAGCTCTTGGTGTCCTCCGGGAAGCCCGACCAGCGCAGGTGCGGCGAGACGTTCTCGCCACCGGCGCTCGGATGCGCGTGGGTCGCCGGTTGCGGCGCGCCGTCCTGGACGTCGTCGCTCTCGACGGAGAACGACGGTGCCGGCGGCAGCAGGTCGTGCGGATCGGGTGCGGTTGCTCGCTCGAGTGACATGTCGCGAACATATCCGATCACCGGGGCCCCGCAAACGCGTTCCGGCACAGGGTTCGCGCGCGCCCGGGCGCCGCCTGGGTACCGTGTGCGGCAATGGCCGAAGTCGCCGCCGTCCTGCTCGCGGCCGCAGTTCTCGCGGTCCTCTGGTTCGCCGGGATCCGGCGGCTGCTGCTGCGCTCCAAGACGCTCGGGCGCGCGACGATCGTCGACCCCGAGGAGCACACGACGATGGATGAGCGCGGCGCCGTGCGCTCCGTCCAGGCCGCCGACATCCAGCTGCCGGCCGAGGCGCTCGAGGAGCTCTGGACGCCGATGCACCTCGAGCGGCTCGCACGCACGTACTGGCGCTATCTCACTCGGCTCACGCTCGGCCTCATCCGCGTGATGTACGACGACGACGTGCGCGCCATCGTGTTCGTGACGCGCCCGTTCGTCCTGCTGCGCTTCAAGGCGCCCGAGTACGAGATGGATTCCCGCCGCGGCCGCGTGCGCTGGCGGATCGCCAGCGGCGTGCTCGTCTCGCGCAGCGCCCATGGCGGTGACGGCTACCTCCAGATCGAGGTGCGCCGCTGCGACCCGGTCGACGATCGCACCGGGCGCGTCCACGTCGAGGTCGAGGTGGCGAACTTCTACCCGGCGCTCGCGCGCTCGGTCGCGCGCTGGTTCTACTCTGCGACGCAGTCGCGCATCCACGTCGTCGTGACGCACGGCTTTCTGAAGTCGCTGGCGCGGCTGGACCTCGCGGAGTCGGTCGTCGGGCGCTGGGTGCCGCAGACGGCGGACGAGGCACCCGGGCCGGACGAGCCGCCCGAGCCGGCGTCGGCCGGGCACACGGCGGCGTAGCCGCCGCCCCCTCTCGCTGGTTGGCGGGCATCGATGAGGCCAGCGGGAGCGAGGCGCCTCGGGCGGTCTGACCGGGCACGGGTCGAGTTGTTCACCCTCCAGGGGCATGAGTCGACCAGGGCAAGCAGGCACTACGACGATTGGCGACTTCCTCGACGAGGCCGCGAAGAACTCACCAATTCTCTGACCGTCAGCCGGGCTCACGCGCACGTGCCGCACGTCCGGCACACCTTCGTCGACGCCGTGTCAGCGCACCGCGCCACGCCGACGACCGACTCGACCGCCAACAGGCCCGGCCGCGCGTGGCGGCCGGGCGTGCGGGTCAGGCGGTCACGCCCCCCTGGGGTGCGTGCGGTGGGTGACGTGCATGTCGTCGAGCAGGCGCGGAACGAACATGAGCGCGGCGATCCCGACGAGGACGTACATGACGTCCGCTGCGGTACCCGTACCGAAGATCTCGGCGACGACATTCGTGTCGAACAGCGCGAGGATGGCCCAGTTCAGGCCACCGACGATGAGCAGGGCGACCCAGAGCGGGTCGAGCCGCTTGAGGTGTTCCATCACGCCTCCTTTATTGACGCGACAGTTTGTACGGAACAACACGAAGTACCCCGCATCATGCGGAAGGTTTCAGCAGTTGCCTGCCTCTTGGCGATCGTGCGGGATCGGGGGTTGCCCGCGCGGATGAGAGCGACGCTGCCAGGCGAAAGCAGCAGTCTCAGACAGTGCGTATGCGGCTCCGCGTCATGCTCGCCCCGTACTTGTCCGCGATCTCTCGAAGCTCGCGCTCATCGACTCGCCGCCAACGCCTCAGCTCCCAGAACGCGAGGGCTGGGGTTTCGAGCCAGAACGTGGCGGAGTCCCAGTAGACAGTCGGCTCGATCGGGTCTGCGCCGATGTCCTGTAAGAGAGTCCGTACGTCGTCGCGGTATGCCTCCGGCACGACCAGCTCGTAGCGATATTCGATCCAGCGAAGCACACCTGGGAGGCTACGTGAGCCTCGTAGCCTCGGCCTCAGCCGGACGCTGCTTTGAGGCACAAGCCATCGCCGGCCGCGAGCAGGCGCGGCTTTCCGTCATCGATGCGGGCTGCGCGGGATCCAGGCCGCGCACCTGGCGAGAGATCGCCTGGTTCAGATCATGCCGGGCGGCTTGCGCCGGCGCTCGATCTCCCCCGTGCGCAGCGCCGAGCCGCCGAGCATGAGGATGCTCCCGAGCAGCGCGACGTACCAGCCCCAGCGCAGCTCGATCTGGCCGGGCGGGTTGCCGGGGCGATCGATGACGCCGACGTAGAGCAGCAGGCCTACCGCCGCGATCGAGAGCACCGCCGTGAGCTCCCCGCGCGCCCACGTGAGCTGATGGTCGCGGGCGACGATGTAGGCGAGGATGACCGGCGCGATCGCCATGACGAGCAGCACCCAGCGCAGGATCTGGTGCGCCTCCCAGCCGCTGTAGGTGCCGCGCCCGGTGACGTCGGCGATGGTGGCCAGCGGGCTGACCGACGCGTAGAACGGCCCGAAGACGCCCCCGCCGAGCAGCAGGCCGCCGACGACGGCCAGCAGCTCGTTGATCGTCAGCCGCTGCATCGCCTCAAGCTATCCGGTCGAGTCGGCGAGCGCGACGAGCTCGGCGAGCGCCCACGGTCCCTGCCCCGTGAGGCGCAGGTACAGCCCGTCCTGCTCCCAGGCGAGCTCGTGCACCGGGCGCAGCTGCGCCGACGCCTGCTCCAGCGGGGCCTCGCGGTGCGCGTAGCGCCCGAGGACCTGCGGTGCCGGCAGCCCGCGCTCGGCCGGCGCCCGCAGCCCGACGTAGAGCGTCAGCCGGCCCGGCGCGAGCGCCCGCGTGTCGTCGAGGTTCCACTCGACCTGGACCGCCTGCGGCCCCTGCGCGACGACCTCCACCCAGCGGGCGAGCGGCAGCGGCGCGGCCGGCAGCGGGACCGGGCGCCCGAGGTGCGCGTCGGCTTCGGCGATGCCGGCCAGCGCGACGCGTTCCTCCTCCATGAGCCGATGGTAGTGCCGCTGCGACCGACCGCGACCGTGTAAGACGTGCGGCGTGACGTTCGCGCGCGGCAGGCGGCGCTGGGCTGTGGCGGCGGCGGCGCTCGCCCTCGCGGTCGCCGGCGTCGCCGTCGTGCTCGCCGCCCGCTCGCGCGACCCCGCGCCGCTGCGCGAGCCGGCCGGCGCCTGGCTGCCCTCGGGCCCGCCGGGCCACGCGGTCGTCTGGGCGGTCGGCGACGGCGCCGACGGCGGCGGCGCCGCCAAGGCCGTCACCGCCCGCATCGCCGCGGGACACCCAGACCGCCTGCTCTACCTCGGCGACGTCTACGGGCCCACGATCCAGCGCCTGCTGAGCGGCGACGGGACCGCCGCGGACTATCGCGACGACTACGCGACGACCTACGGCAGGCTCGCCTCGCTGACCGCGCCGACGCCGGGCAACCACGAGTGGCCCCGGCGCGGCGACGGCTACGAGCCCTACTGGCGCCGCGTCACCGGCACGACGCCGCCGGCGTACTACGCCTTCACCGCCGGCGGCTGGAAGCTCCTGAGCCTGAACTCCGAGGCGCCGCACGACCCCGCCTCGCGCCAGGTCCGCTGGCTGCAACGCGAGGTGCGCGGAAGCGGGACCTGCCGCCTGGCCTTCTGGCACCGGCCGCGCTTCAGCATCGGCCACCACGGCGACCAGCCCGACGTCGCCCCGCTGTTCGACGCGCTGCGCGGGCACGCCGTCCTCGCCGTCTCCGGCCACGACCACAGCATGCAGCGCTACCGCCCCGTCGGCGGAGTCACCCAGGTGGTCTCCGGCGCGGGCGGCCACGACCGCTACGGCCTGCACCGCGAGCCGCGCCTGCGGTTCGGCGACGACGCCGACTACGGCGCCCTGCGGATCGACCTGCGCCCCGGCCGCGCGCGGCTGCGCTTCATCGCGGCCGACGGCCGCGTCCTCGACGACAGCACGGTGCGCTGCCGTCAGCGGGCGAGCGCGTAGCGCGCGAACAGCTCGCTGCCGGACGCCAGCAGCCAGACGAGCTCCAGCGCGCGCGGCCCGTGGACCGCGCCGCCCTGCACGATCGTCAGCGCGCCCGCGCCGCCCGCCAGCGTGGCGAACGTCGTGAGAAACAGCTCATCGATGAGGTCGTCGGCGAGCAGGGAGCCGTTGAGGCTCGGCCCGCCCTCGCAGAGGATCGAGCGCACGCCGTGCTCGGCGCGCAGCAGCGCGAGCGCCGCCGGCAGGTCGACCGGCGACGAGCGCAGGTACTGCACCGCGGCCGCGCAGCCCCCGATGACCGCGTCCGAGGCGGTGATGAACACGACCCGCTGGGCGGGGTCCTGCAGCAGCGGGACGTCGGCCGGGATGTCGAGGCGCCCGCTGACGACGATCGCCAGCGGGTCGGGATCATGGCCCGCCGCGCGGCGCTGCTCGCGCCGGGCGGGGTCACGGACGAGGCGCCCGTAGCGCTCCGCACGGACCGTCCCGGCGCCGACCATGACGGCGTCCACGCGCGTGCGCAGCGCGTGGAAGACCTGGCGGTCGGCGACGCTCGAGATCGGCGCCGTGCGGCCGTCGACGGTCGCGCGGCCGTCGACCGTTGCGACCATGTTCACCGCGACGTAGGGGCGCCCGGCGGGCGCGAGCGCCGCGAAGTCCAGCTCGGCGGCGAGCTCGTCGGCGGTGAGCTCGGCGGGCTGCGGGAGCAGCCGGCGCAGCGTCACGGGCGGCTCGTTGCGGGCGGGCGTGGGGCTCATGCCGGGTGGCCGGGCTCGATCTCGCGCGCGTCGCGCACGCTGACCCAGTCGCCGTCCGCGAACGCCGCCGCGATCGGCTCGAGGACGTAGCCGGCGTGGTCGCCGAGGTCGTGGCGCGCGCGGACCTCGCCCGCGAACCACGCCGGGCAGGCGGCGAGGATCGGCAGCCCGCGCGGGCCGGGGCTCCACGCGCAGCGCGCGAACTTGTCGACGTCGTCGCCCGTCTCGCCGCCGAAGAGCTCGACGAGCTCGAAGGCGTCACGCGGGACGAGGTGCACGGCGAGCGCGTCGACCTGCTCGGCGAGGCCGAACGTCCGGTTGGCGCGCGAGAGGCAGGCGAGAAAGCGCGGCGGGTCGAAGCTGCACTGCGTCGCGAAGCCGACGACACAGCCCTCGCGGCGGTCGCCGTCGGCCGCCGTGACGATGAGGACCGGGTAGTCGAGCGAGCCGGCGAGGCGCAGGAACGTCGCGGCGACATCGGGTGCGTCCACGCAGCGCAAGCTACCCGGTGTGCCATGCTCGGAGTCCATGACCAGCCGGCTCATCGGCGTCGACGTCGGCGGGACCAAGATCGCGGTCGCGGCGCTCGACGGCGCGACCCTGCAGACCCCGCGGATCGAGCCGACCGACACCCGCGGCGGCGAGCAGCTCGTCGACCAGCTCGTGGCGGCGATCGGCCGCGCGGGCGAGGCCTGCGCGGTCGGCGTGGCCGTGCCCTCCGTCGTCGACTTCGAGACCGGCCGCGTGCGGTCCTCGGTCAACGTGCCGCTGCACGACATCCCGCTGCGCGAGGTCCTGCGCAAGCGCCTCGGCGTCCCGGTCTACGTCGACAACGACGCCACCTGCGCCGCGCTCGCCGAGGCCTACGACGACGACGGCGCGCTCATCGCCCGCCACCTCGTGATGTTCACCGTCGGCACGGGCGTGGGCGGCGGGATCGTCATCCACGGCCGCGTCTACCGCGGCGCGACCGGCGCCGCCGCCGAGCTCGGCCACACGATCGTCGCCGCCGACCTGCGCCGGGTCCCGTTCGCGCATACCGACCGCTTCCCGCAGCCCGGCTCGTTGGAGTCGCTCGCATCCGGCAGCGCGCTGAACGAGCTCGGCCACGAGCACGGGCTGCCCGACAAGGCGACGATGGAGGCCGCGCGCGACGGGCATCCCGGCGCGCGGGCGGCGATCGAGCTGCTCGGCCGCAGGCTGGGCATCGGCATCGCCAACGCGATCAACACGTTCGATCCCGACCTCGTCGTCGTCGGAGGCGGCGTCTCGGGCGCGGGCGAGCTGCTGCTCGCGCCGGCCCGCGAGGAGGCGCGGCGCTACACCCTGACGGGCGTCGGGACGCGCACGGAGATCCGCCAGGCGCGCTACGGGTCGCTCGCGGGCGTGCGCGGCGCCGCGCTGCTGGCCGGGCACGAGGCCGAGCACGAGCGCGCGCGCCGGCCGCAGGCGACGCGCGCGGCGGCGCCGGGATGAGGATCGCGCTCGCCGTCGACCACGCCGGCGTCCCGCTGCGCGAGATCGTCCGCGCGGCGGTCCTCGCCGCCGGCCACGACGTGCACGACCTCGGCAGCCACGACGACTACCCCGACGTCGCGCTCGCGGTCGGCGGCGCGATCGCCGCCGGCGAGGCCGACCGCGCGATCCTCGTCTGCGGCTCGGGCGCCGGCGTCTCGATCGCCGCGAGCAAGCTGCCGGGCGTCCGCGCGGCGACCTGCCACGACCACTACACGGCCGGCCAATGCGTGAGCCACGACGACTGCAACGTCCTCTGCCTCGGCGCCCGCGTCATCGGCGCGGCCATCGCCACGGAGCTCACCGAGGCGTTCTGCGCGGCGAGCTTCAGCGGCGAGGAGCGCCACGTCCGCCGCGTCGGCAAGGTGCTGATCATGGAGCGCGACGGCCTCGATGCATCGTGGTGAATTCGTCGGAAAAACTCTGCCCGGGCGGTGTCCTGTGGCACGATGGGCCCGTGACCTGCGGCGCGAGGTCGTGACCCTGGAACTCGATCGATCGGAGGCAGGCTCGTGAGCCAGGTGGTCAACGTCAACGAACGGCTGGCAGCGCTCACCGCGGCCGGGACGGCGGTGTGGCTGGACCAGATCCGGCGCTCGCTGACGCTCGGCGGGGAGCTGCGCCGGCTCGTCGAGGAGGACTCGCTGCGCGGGGAGACGTCCAACCCCGCGATCTTCGAGAAGGCGATCCTCGGTTCGCCGGACTACGACGAGCAGATCGAGCAGCTCGCCCGCGGCGGCGCCCTCGCCCGGGCGATCTACCAGGACATCGTGATCCAGGACGTCCAGGACGCCGCCGACGCCCTGCGCTCCGTCTACGACGCACTCGACGGCTACGACGGCTACATCTCGCTCGAGGTCGACCCCGACCTCGCCTTCGACTCCGACCGCACGATCGCGCAGGCGCGTGAGTACTGGGAGCGCGTCGCGCGCCCGAACCTCATGATCAAGATCCCCGGCACGACCGAGTGCCTGCCGGCGATCGAGCAGGCGATCTACGAGGGCATCAACGTCAACGTCACGCTGCTGTTCGCCGTCGAGGCCTACGCGACCGTCGCCGAGGCGTTCGTCCGCGGCCTCGAGCGCCGCCACGCCGAGGGGCTGAGCGTCGACGTGCACTCCGTCGCGTCGTTCTTCGTCTCGCGCGTCGACAGCGAGGTCGACAAGCGCCTGGAGGCGATCGACCGCGCCGACCTGCAGGGCCAGGCCGCCGTCGCCAACGCGCGCGCCGCCTACAAGCGCTTCGAGCAGATCTTCCGCGGCGAGCGCTTCGCCGCGCTCGCCGCCGCGGGGGCGCCGGTCCAGCGCCCGCTGTGGGCCTCGACGGGCGTGAAGAACCCCGCCTACCCGGAGACGAAGTACGTCGCCGAGCTCGTCGGGCCCGACACCGTCAACACGATGCCGATGCAGACGCTGCTGGCCTGCGCCGAGCGCCTCGAGGTCGCGGGCGACACGGTGCGCGAGGACCCCGCGCCGGTGCTCGCGGCGCTCGCCGAGGCCGGGATCGACATGGACGAGGTCACCGACAAGCTCCTGCAGGAGGGCGTCGACGCGTTCGTCACCCCGATGCAGAAGCTGCTCGCGGGGATCGAGGCCAAGCGCGAGGCGATCTTCACGGGCCGTCCGGAGACGATCGACTCCTCGCTGCCCGACGACCTCGAGCCGCTCATCAACCAGCTCGTCAAGCGCGCCGAGACCGAGCGCGTCGCGCGGCGCATCTGGGCCAAGGACGACACGCTGTGGGGCCCTGCCGGCCAGCCCGAGGTCGCCGACCGGCTCGGATGGCTCAACGCGCACGAGACCTACAGCGAGGAGATCGACGACCTCGAGTGCTTCGCCGAGGAGGCCGTCCGCGACGGCTTCACCGACGCCGTGCTGCTCGGGATGGGCGGGTCGAGCCTCGCGCCGGAGGTCCTGCGGCGCAGCTTCGGCGGCCGCCAGCACGGGCGCCTGCGCCTGCACGTCCTGGACTCGACGGACCCCGGGGCGGTGCTCGCGCAGGAACGGGCGGTCGACCTCGAGACGACGATCTTCATCGTCTCGACGAAGTCCGGCGGGACGATCGAGACGATCTCGCTCTTCGAGCACTTCTGGAGCGTGCGCCCGGTCGGCGCGCAGTACGTCGCGATCACGGACCCCGGCTCGTCGCTGGAGACGCTCGCCGCAGAGCACGGCTTCCGGCGCACGTTCCTCAACGACCCCGACGTCGGCGGGCGCTACAGCGCGCTGACCTACTTCGGGCTCGTGCCGGCGGCGCTCATGGGCGTCGACCTCGCGTCGCTGCTGGAGGGCGCGGGCGTCGCCGCCGAGGCCTGCACGGCCTACTCGAGCGAGGGCAACAGCGGGCTCTGGCTGGGCATCTCGCTGGCCGCACTCGCGCTGCAGGGTCGCGACAAGCTCACGCTCGTCGTCGACCGGCCGGTCGCGTCGTTCGGCCTCTGGGCGGAGCAGCTCGTGGCGGAGTCGCTCGGCAAGGAGGGCAAGGGCATCGTGCCGGTCACCGACGAGCCGATCGGCACGCCGGAGGACTACGGGCGCGACCGCGTCTTCTCCTACCTGCGCGACAACGAGGATCCCAGCGAGGCGCTCGACGACGCCGTCAAGGCGCTCGCGGCCGACGACCAGCCGACGGTCACGCTGTCGGCCGGCGGGCCGGAGGACCTCGGGCGGATCTTCTTCTTCGCCGAGTTCGCGACGGCCGTCGCCGGCTGGGCGCTGGGGATCAACCCGTTCGACCAGCCCGACGTCCAGGTCGCGAAGGACACGACCGGCAGGATCCTCGCCGCGATCGCCGAGGGCGGCGAGCTGCCCGCGCCCGAGCAGGCCGACGACGACGCGCTGCGGGCGCTGCTCGCCGACGCGGGGCCGCCCGCCGGGGAGGCGGGCGGGATCTATTTCTCGCTGCTGGGCTTCTTCGCGCCGAGCGAGGCGGTCGACGCCGCCGTCGCCGAGCTGCGCGCGGCGATCCGCGACGCGACGCACGCGACGACGACGTTCGGCTACGGGCCGCGCTACCTGCACTCGACCGGCCAGCTGCACAAGGGCGGGCCGGCCTCGGGGCGCTTCCTCGTGCTCGTGCACGACGGTCCGGAGGACGTCGCGATCCCGAGCAGGCCGTTCGGGTTCCGGGCGCTGAAGAACGCCCAGGCCGCGGGCGATCTGGAGACGCTGCGCAGCCGCGGGCGCCGCGCCGAGTACCTGCGGCTCGAAGGCGACGACCTCGCCGAGGCGGTGCGGGGGCTCGCCGCGCGAATCAAGGAGATGCCGGGTTGAGCAGCCAGATCGGATTCGTCGGACTCGGCCGCATGGGCGGCAACATGGTGACGCGCATCAAGCGCGACTCCGGCCACGACGTCGTCGCCTTCGACCGCGACAACGACACCGTCAAGAAGATCGCCGGCGCGACGGGCGCGCGCGGCGCCAACTCGCTCGCGAGCCTCGTGAAGAAGCTCGACGCGCCGCGGATGGTGTGGATCATGGTCCCCGCCGGCGCGCCGACGCAGGGCACCGTCGACAAGCTCGCCAAGCTGCTCGACAAGGGCGACATGATCATCGACGGCGGCAACTCGAAGTGGACCGACGACATCGCCCGCGCGAAGACCCTGAAGAAGCTCGGGATCGACTACATCGACGTCGGGACGAGCGGCGGCGTCTGGGGCCTGGAGGTCGGCTACTGCATGATGGTCGGGGGGCCCAACCCGGCGGTGAAGCGGCTGGCACCGATCCTCGACGTCCTCGCCCCGGAGACGAACGAGCTCAGCCGCGAGGCGCTCGGCCCGCGCGGCTGGGGGCACTTCGGCCCGAGCGGCGCTGGGCACTACGTCAAGATGGTCCACAACGGCGTCGAGTACGGCCTCATGCAGGCCTACGCCGAGGGCTTCGACCTGTTCGACAAGAGCGACTTCGAGCTCGACAACGCGAAGATCGCGCACCTCTGGAACCAGGGCTCGGTCGTGCGCTCGTGGCTCTGCGAGCTCGCCGCGCGGGCGTTCGAGATGGAGGGCAACGACCTCGCGGCCCTCAGCGCCTACACCGAGGACTCCGGCGAGGGCCGCTGGACGATCGAGGACGCGATGGCCAAGGACGTCCCGACACCCGTCATCACCGCCTCCCTGCACGCCCGCTTCTACACCCGCGGCAACGGCGACTTCACCGGGCGGGTGCTCGCCGCGCTGCGCGCGCAGTTCGGGGGCCATGCCACGAAGAAGTCAGCCGACGGATGACGACGGCGCCGACGCAGCCCGAGCCCAACCCGCTCGTCGAGGGGCTCGAGCGCCTCCCCGTCCACCCCACGTCGCTCGTCATCTTCGGCGCGACGGGCGACCTCGCCAAGCGCAAGCTCCTGCCCGCGCTGTACAACCTCGCCCACGAGGGCGCGCTGCCCGAGCGCTTCGCGCTCGTCGGCAACGCGCGCTCGGAGATGACCGACGCGGAGTTCCGCGCGATGGCGATGGAGTCCGTGCGCGAGTTCTCCCGCCGCGCGCCGCGCGAGAAGGTCCTCGAGAAGCTGTTCTCCGACGCCCGCTACGTCAGCGGATCGTTCGACGACGACGACGTCTACGGCGGCATCCGCGCTGCACTGGACGACCTCGACGAGATCGCCGGCCTGACGCTGAACCGCTGCTTCTACCTCTCGACGGCGCCGACGTTCTTCCCGGTCATCATCGACGCGCTCGGCCGCAACGCGCTCGCGCGCAAGGACGGCTCCGAGGTGCGGGTCATCATCGAGAAGCCGTTCGGGCGCTCGCTCGCGGAGGCGCGCGAGCTCAACGCGCGCGTGCTGTCGGTCTTCCAGGAGCAGCAGGTGTTCCGGATCGACCACTACCTCGGCAAGGAGACGGTCCAGAACGTCCTGGCGCTGCGCTTCGCGAACAACATGTTCGAGCCGCTGTGGAACCGCAACTACATCGACAACGTGCAGATCACCGCGGCCGAGGACATCGGCATCGGCACCCGCGCGGGCTACTACGACACCGCCGGCGCGCTGCGCGACCTCGTCCAGAACCACATGCTGCAACTGCTGTCGCTGCTGTGCATGGAGCCGCCCGTCGCCTTCGAGGCCGACCCCGTGCGCGACGAGAAGGTCAAGGTCCTGCGCGCGATCCGCGCACCGACCGCCGGCGAGGTGCCGGAGATGGCGGTGCGCGCGCAGTACGGGCCCGGCAACGTCGCCGGGCAGGACGTGCCCGGCTACCTCGCCGAGCAGGGCGTGCCGGAGGGCTCGACGACGGAGACGTACGCCGCGCTGCGCCTGGAGGTCCACAACTGGCGCTGGGCCGGCGTGCCGATCTACCTGCGCACCGGCAAGCGCCTGGCGCGCAAGGTCACGGAGATCGCCGTGACGCTGAAGCCCGTGCCGCACATGGCGTTCCAGTCGGAGACGTCGATGGACATCAAGCCCAACGTGCTCGTCCTCACCGTCCAGCCCAACGAGGGAGTGTCGCTGTCGATCGGGGCGAAGATCCCCGGGACGCGGATGGCGATCCGGCCGGTGAACATGGAGTTCCTCTACGGCACGGCGTTCCTGTCGGAGTCGCCGGAGGCCTACGAGCGGCTCATCATCGACGCGATGCGCGGCGACGCGACGCTCTTCACCCGCAACGACGAGGTCGAGGCGCAATGGAACATCATTGACCCGATCATCCAGGCCTGGTCGCAGATGCCCGGCCCGGCCGCGCAGTACCCGGCGGGCTCCCAGGGCCCGCACGAGGCCGATGAGCTCCTCCTCGACGACGATCGCTGGCGGATGATCTAGCGATGGCCACGACCGACGCGGTCTGGAGCGCGCAGGACTGCTCGCCCTCGACGATCGAGGAGGCGCTGCGCCACCTCGTCGCCGAGTGCCACGCGCAGACCGAGCAATGCGTCCCCGCGCGGACGCTGAACCTCGTCTGCATCGTCGACAAGCAGTGGAGCGGCGAGATCGCCAACCGGCTGCGCGGCGTCGGGCGCCACCACGCGTCGCGCACGGTCGTCTGCGCCGTCGAGCCCGGGCGCACGACGATCGACGCGCAGGCGACGATCTCGATGGACAGCTCGCCGCAGGCGGGCGAGTTCGCCGTCATGCGCGAGCTCATCATCGTCACCGTCGGCGAGCAGCACCTCGCGACGCTCGACACCATCGTCGACCCGCTCGTCGTCACCGACCTGCGCACCGCCGTCTGGTCGCCGCACGGGCACCCCGAGGCCGTCGACGCGCTGACGACGACCCGCGCGAGCGGCATGCCGCTGGCCCAGGTCGTCCTGCTCGACGCCGTCGAGGAGCCCGACCCCGCGACCGCGCTGCTGCGCATCTGCCGCCTGGCCTCGCACTCGGAGATCGTCGACCTCGCCTGGCTGCGCTGCACGCCCTGGCGCGAGCGGCTCGCGGCGGCCTACGACCCCGCGTCGCGCCGCGCGGAGCTCAACACGCTCTCGAAGATCTCCGTGCGCCACCGCGCCGACTCGGCCGTCTCCGCCCTGCTGCTCGTCGGCTGGCTGTGTACCCGGCTGGGCTGGCGCCCGGAGGCGCTGACGCAGCACGGCAACCTCATGCGCGGCCGCGCCCGCGCCCGCCGCGGCGAGGTCGAGATCCGCCTCGAGCCCGTCGACGACATGAGCGCCCCCGGGCTCGCGGGGATCGAGACGCGCTCCGATCTCGGGACGCTGCTGGCGCTCGAGCGCGGCGAGGGCGGGCTGACGGCGCGCCGGCGCGAGGCGCCCTCCCGCAGCGGCGACAGCTACGAGCACGTCTGGACGGTCCTCGGGGCCTCGCGCGGCGAGCCGGGGATCCTCGGCGAGGGCATCCGTCACGCGCTCATGCGCGACCCGACCTATGGGCCGGCACTCGACGCCGCGCGGGCGATGCTGGCATGACGGCGCGTCATTGCTCGCCCGTCGTGGGCGACAACGCGACGAGTGGTCGCTCGCGATGAGGGACGTGGTCGCCAACGTCCCGCTGGCGGCCAGCCCCTTCCCGCAGATCGCCGACTACGGCTTCCTGTCGGACTGCGAGGTCACGGCGCTCGTCGCGCCCAGCGGCCAGGTCGAGTGGATGTGCGTCCCGCGGATGGACAGCCCGAGCCTCTTCGGTGCGATCCTCGACCGCGACGCGGGCATGTTCGCCCTCGCGCCCGCCGAGGCGCGCGTGCCGGCCGGCCAGCGCTACATCCCCGGCACGAACATCCTCGAGACGACGTGGGGCACGAAGACCGGCTGGCTGATCGTCCGCGACGTGCTGCTCGTCGGCCCCTGGCGCCACGACCGCGAGCGCTCGCACACGCACCGCCGCTCGCCGACGGACTACGACGCCGAGCACGTCCTGCTGCGCACGATGCGCTGCGTCAACGGGCAGGTGCAGGTGCAGATGGAGTGCGACCCGATCTATGACTACGGGCGCGCGCCCGCGACGTGGGAGTACAGCGCCAGGGCCTACGAGGAGTGCACCGGCACGTTCGAGGGCCACGACCTCAAGCTCACCCTCAACAGCGATCTGCGCCTTGGCATCGAGGGCTCGACGGTGCGCGCGCGCACGACGATGCACGACGGCGACAGCGCGTTCGTCGCCCTGAGCTGGAGCGACCATCCCGGGCCGAAGACCTGGGAGGACGCCTACGGCCGGCTCGTGCGCACCGCCGACTTCTGGCACGAGTGGATCGCCCAGGGCGAGTTCCCCGACCATCCCTGGCGCCGCCACCTGCAGCGCAGCGCGCTGACGCTCAAGGGGCTCGTCTACGCGCCGACGGGCGCGATGTGCGCCGCCGCGACGACGTCGCTGCCCGAGACGCCCGGCGGTGAGCGCAACTGGGACTACCGCTATTCGTGGGTGCGCGACTCGACGTTCATGCTCTGGGCGCTGTACACGCTCGGCTTCGACTGGGAGGCCGACGACTTCTTCCACTTCATCGCCGAGGCCTGCGCGGACGCCGACCTGCAGGTCATGTACGGCATCGGCGGCGAGCGCGAGCTCGCCGAGGAGGAACTGGGCCACCTCGAGGGCTACGAGCACTCGCAGCCCGTCCGCATCGGCAACGCCGCCTACCGCCACCAGCAGCACGACGTCTGGGGCAGCGCGCTGGACTCCTTCTACCTGCACACGAAGACGCGCGACGGGCTGCGGGAGACGTACTGGCCGATGCTCTGCACGCAGGTCGAGAAGGCGCTGACGCACTGGCGCGAGCCCGATCGCGGCATCTGGGAGGTCCGCGGCGAGCCGCAGCACTTCACGTCGTCGAAGATCATGTGCTGGGTCGCCGCCGATCGCGGCGCGCGCCTTGCGCGCCTGCGCGAGGATGCCGAGAAGACCGAGCGCTGGCAGGCCGCCGCCGACGAGATCCGCGCCGACGTTCTCGCCAACGCCGTCGACGACCGCGGCGTGCTGACGCAGCACTACGGGACGAAGGCCCTCGACGCGTCGCTCCTGCTCGCGCCGCTCGTGCGCTTCCTGCCCAACGACGACGAGCGGATCGTCAACACCGTCAACGCGATCGACCGCGAGCTCACGGTCCACGGCCTCGTCCTGCGCTACAAGGTCGACGAGACCGACGACGGGCTCGCCGGCGAGGAGGGCACGTTCACGATCTGCTCGTTCTGGCTCGTCAGCGCGCTGAGCGAGATCGGCGAGACCCAGCGCGCGCGCGACCTCTGCGAGCGGCTGCTGTCCTACGCGAGCCCGCTGCTGCTCTACGGCGAGGAGCTCGACCCGCTGTCGGGCCGCCACCTCGGCAACTTCCCCCAGGCCTTCACGCACCTCGCGCTCATCAACGCGGCGATGCACGTCATCCGCGCCGACCGGCGCCTGGCGCTCGAGGGCCAGCCGCTGGACGCCACCCGGCGGGAGCGATGACGCAGCTGCGGGTGTTCGCGGACGCCGAGGCGGTCGCGCGCCACGCGTCCGACCAGTGCGCATGGCGGATCGCCGAGGCGCGCAAGGCCGGGCGCGAGGTCCACATCGCGTTGGCCGGCGGGCGCACGCCGCAGCGCGCGTACGAGCTGCTCGCCGACATCGAGGGCTCCTGGAGTCATGTCCATCTCTGGCTCGGCGACGAGCGCTGCGTGCCCGGCGACGACCCCGAGTCCAACGCGCGGATGGTCCGCGAGTCGCTGTACGCCAACGCCCGCGCCGAGCCTCCGGTGCTGCACGCGCTGCCCTCGCCCGAGCAGCCCGAGGACGCCGCCTGGCTCTACGGCCTGGCGCTCGTCGCGGAGATCCCGGATCTCGTCTTCGACATCGTCCTTTTGGGGATGGGGCCGGACGGCCACACGGCGTCGCTGTTCCCGGGGTTCCCGCAGCTGCACTGCGTCGACGCGCCCTGCGTCGCGGTGCGCGACTCGCCCAAGCCGCCGCCGGAGCGGGTGACGCTGACGCTGCCAATCCTGCGCCGCGCCCGCTTCACGCTGCTGCTCGCGACCGGTGCCGGGAAGGCGAACGCGCTCGCGCGAGCGCTGCGCGACGACACGTCGGTGCCGGTCGCGCTGCTCGGCGACGGGCTCGACGAGATCGCCTGCGACCCGGCCGCGGCGGGCGAGTGACGGCTTGAACCCGGTGGTGCCATATGGCACCATATGGGCCATGGCACGCACCCAGACCCTCGTACAGCTCTCAGACGCGCTGCTTGCCCAGCTGGATGCCCGTGTGGCCCGCGAAGGCCGCTCGCGCTCCGACCTCATCCGCGAGGCGGTCGCCGCCTATCTGGCCGCCGACCGCGCAGCCGACATCGACCGCCAGATCGTCGAGGCCTACGCCCGCAAGCCGCAGGAGGACCTCATCGGCTTCGAGGCGGCCGGGCGCAGGATGGTCGCGTCCGAGCCGTGGGACGAGCCCGCGAGGTGAATCGCGGAGAGGTGTGGTGGTACGAGGACCCTGCGGCCGGCCGGCGCCCGGTCTGCATCCTTACGCGCCAGGCCGCCATCGGGGTTCTCAACGGGGTCCTCGTCGTGCCCGCGACGCGGACGACGCGCGGCATCCCGACCGAGGTGACATTGAGCGCCGACGACGGCATGCCCGAGGACTGCGTGCTGAGCTTCGACAACCTCACGACGGTGCCCAAGGGCCATCTGACCTCGCGCATCACGCGCCTCGGGCCGGCCAAGCTCGCCGAGCTCTGCGCCGCGCTCGACGTCGCCACCGACTGCTGATGTGGACGCCGAGGCCTCCCGGTGCACGCACTCTCGGCGCCTCACACCCAGGGCCATCGATCAAGTCCCCCTCCCCTCGGCGAGCTGAGGTGAAGCGGCTTATTTGCAGGCAGATGTACATAAGGACCTTATCGCGCGTTCGTTCGCCGCGGCTGTGTCCCCTCCGGAAGCGTTTCGCAAGCCGAACGTCATGTGGGACACGTTCGGGCCGGCAGGGTTTGCGCCGTCATCCGGCCTGGCCGGATGCCAGGCGGATACTGCGAAACCCGAAGATCGTGGCGAGCAGATCGAAATGCCGATCGACGTGCAACACATCGGCGCCGTGCTGCTGGGCGCACGCGCCGATCAGCAGATCCGGGAGCGCAACGCGATGCTGGCCACGCTCGGCGAGTTCGCGCTGGGCAGACTCGGCTGCGGCCAGTGTCGCCGCATCGACGCGCAGGTCCCGGTATGCATCGAGGTCCTCGCGCAACGTCGCGAAGTCCTGCACCGACCTGGCGCTGTAGAGGATCTCCAAGCGCGTGATCGCGCACATGCACAGCTCGCCGTAGTCGAGCACCTCGGCGCCGCCTCGCACCCAGGCAGACTTGTCGAGCAGGATCAGCGCCACGCGCTGTCGCCGACGAGCTCGTCGGCGTCGACGAGCCCCGACGCCCGCTCGAGCCCGATGCGCTGACGCTCGCGCCGCTGGTCCTGAGCGGCCAACTCGGTCTCGAGCATGCGGCCGCCAGCTTCCGTGAGACGGAGCAGCAGCTGGCGGCGATCGGTGATCTGCGGCCAAGCGCGCTGCGCGAGATCCAGCAGCTGCGCCGTCTGGCCGGTGTCGGTCACGGTGTATCGCGGGCGTGTCGTCGGCACCTGCGAAGTGTAGCACCGCAGATGCCCTAGTGCGACACTTGCCGCCGTCCGCGATCTGCGGTCACCTGGATACCGAGCTGCTCGACGAGCCGATCAACCTTGCGGGTGCTGACGCCGTTGACGTAGGCCTCCATCACGACGCTGACGATCGCCTGCTCACAGCGCCGGCGCGGCTCAAGGAAGCTCGGAAAGTACGCCGGCCCCGACCGCGTGCGCGGGATCGCGAGGTCGATCTCGCCGACCCTCGTCTCCCACGCCCGCTCGCGGTACCCGTTCAGATACGTCACGCGACCCTCGGCACGCTCGCCGCGCCCCGGCCGTCAGCTGCGCCACCTCGGCCTCCATCAGCTCACGCACGACCATCGCGACCGCGTCGCGCAGCAGGTCTCCGTGCTCGCCGCTCATCGCTCGCGCGACGACATCAGCAGGGGTCATCATCCGATCCTCGGCCATCGTGGTGCTCCTTCTCATCGACTTCGGGAAGAGCCGACGAGCTTGGACGCCGCGGTGGTCGGACAACCCTTCAGCCCGAACCCGCGACGCCTCCTACACCACTTCTACCGACGTGACCAAGCCGGTCCCTCAACGAACGCTGAGGGGGACCTCCCGGCGACTCCGGCATCATGGGTAGACAACATGTGTTGCCGCGGACAGAACGACAAGCTACATTGTCTGCGTGCGGATCGGTCAGCCGGCCCGAAAGCACGGAGTCAGCGATGCAGACATCTGGCACGCAGCGCGTAATGCGATGCGTCGGATCGCGATGGCGGAGGACCTCACGATGCTGATCGGGCCGGCAGCCAACGGCACGTTGTTGGAGATCGGTGTTCTCGGCATCGAGGGCGACGATCCTGTCGTGATCCATGCCATGGCACTCCGACCTACATTCCATCGATTCCTCAGATGAGCAGGTAACGACGATGCGACACACAGACGAAGAGATCGAGCAGGCCGCGGCGCGCTTTGCAGAACTCGCCGACACGCTTGACCCGGCGAGGGTCGACGTCGAGCAGACAGACGATCTCAGGCAGATCGCGGTCGCATGCGACGCCGTACGGACAGACGAGGCCCGGTTACGAGAAGCAGTCCGACTCGCCCGCGCCCAAGGCCGATCATGGAACCAGATCGCGGTCGCGCTCGGCGTCTCTCGGCAGGCAGCCCGCCAGCGATTCGCCGCCAAGACGCACGCCTGACCCGGAAGCCGACCGCGACCGGCGCCACGCCACCCCGTTCCGCAGGCGAACCTCAGCCGGGACGTCTGCACGGCCTACTTCTTGCCCCAAGACCGCCGTCCGTCGACGACCTTGTCTCCAAGAACGCCAACCAGCAGATCGATCGCCGGCCCGGCGTCTCCTGAGACGCACTGGCGCTGGCGGTTCAGCCGCTTGTACATATACGGATCGACTTCGTCCTTCGACGTAAAGGAGAACTGCAGGAGCACCGCTCGCATGTGCCCGGCGAGGGGGGCTCCGGTCGTCGCCTTCATGCTCTGGATGTCGGCGATCGTCACATGATGAGCGTCATCGAGGTGCTCCGTCAGCTGCTCTGCCGTCAGCTCGGGGGGAAACGCGTCGATAGCCTCCTGCTGTTTGGTGCGCTGCTTCTTCTCGACACGTTTGCCGGCGAACTTCGCGACTTGGGCGACGCCGTGGGTGTTTTTGGCCAGACTGGCGATCTTCAACGCGCCCGTCGTCTTGCCTAGGGGAGCCAGCGCCAGCGCGTCGTCGAACACGAACATCGTGTAATCGGCCGGGACGGTCATGCCGGTCATGCGTGCCGCCGACTGCAAGGCGATCGTGCCCAAGAGCATGGGAGCCCTCCTATTGGGTTAGCGCATTTGCGCACCGCGTCGACCCAAACACCACTCGCAGTGAAACGCTCGAGCGGGTCGTCGCTGGCGGACAAGCTAGCGGCTTTGCCCGACGACTCGTACGGCATCACAGGCGAGTCGGGCGAGTCGGGCGAGAATCAATCAGCTTCTCCCGAGTAGGCTGGCTGGCTTGTGCCGCTGATCGACTCCTACGATCACGCATCCGTACCCACCGGGACGGTCGACGTTCGCGAGGGAGTCGTCAGGCTTCCTGCGGCGTACGACCCGGAGCCTGCAGCACCCATGGTGGTCTGGTGCGGCGCGCTTCGTTACCCGGCGGTTACGTCGCTCATGGCCAACCCGCGTTGGCCGATGGAGGTCCTACGCGTATTGCCGCCCGGCGGCCGGTGGCCGTGGACGGTGGACGGTCACTGCGGCGGACCGTCGACGCATCCTCCCGACGTCATCCGTCGCGTCGACGCTGCTGCGGGCTGTCGGGGTGCCGCGCCCGAGAATGTGATCGCGTCGCTCCCGCTGCGCGGGTATGAGGACCGCGACAGCGACATTGGCGGACTCGAGTGGTGGCGCGAGGCCGCCGAGCCCGACGGCCCGGTCGCGTTGCCCGGCACCGCCTTTGTGAGGGCGCTGCTCGCGCTCCTCGCCCAAGCATCGGAGACCGGCTCGTCGCTTTTCGTGGAGCAGATCTCGATGATCATCGCCAAACACCCCGCGGGGCCCCTCGCAACGCTGACGCCGACGCTGCACTCCGACCTGCATTACGGCCCGTACTCGGCAGCCGTTGCTTCATTGCTGGAACCGGGTTGGCCCAATCAACGGGGCACGATCTTCGCACCGACCATCGACATGGCATCGGTCGGGCACCGCTCGATCACGGTGGACAGCATCGTGACGGCACTTCCAGGCGTGCCCCTGGTGGCGACCGGATGCGGCGATGTCTGCGTGTACGGAGGAATGGTCGCGCCCGACGGTTCAACCGACCCGCGTAACGGCGTGCCGCACATGTCGCCCGATTCACCGGGCTGCGGCGCGCGGCTGGTGGTTCTCATGAATCGCTCGGAGCGCAACTGCGCCGAGGCGGTGTGACTGCGTGCCGACTGTTTAGATGGAAGTTGCCCGGCCCGGTAGGCTGGAGATCTAGGAATCCATCGTGGGAGACACATGGCCGAGTCGCTTGAAGTTCAGGAGTGTCAACAGGACGGGTGCGGCAACGCGGCCGTGTCAGACCCTTCGATGGATCAGTCGTGCTGCGCTGAGCATCAGCCGGCGGCGTCCGACGCGGCACCGCCGCCGGTTCGGCGAGGGCGCTCTGGAGGCGGCGCGGGCTGATGTCCGAGTCGACCGAGGTTCAGGAGGAGTGCCACGAGGAAGGGTGCGCCAGGCCGGTCGTGTCAGACGCTTCGATGGATCAGTCGCGCTGTTCGGAGCATCAGCCGCCGGCGTCCGACATGGCACCTCCGCCGGTTCGGCGAGGGCGCTCTGGAAGCACCGCCGGCTGATGTCGGAGTCGACCGAGGTTCGGGAGGCGTGCCAAGAGGCCGGGTGCGGCGCCCCGGTCCTGTACTGAAAAGCGCGTCAAAAGCGTTACGGGAATGCCAACCCTCCGCGACGGAACAAAGACGTCTGACGCCAAGCTCGACCGGATCGTGCAGTTCGATCCGAAGTCACGCAACCACCCGGTCACGGACATCCTGCCGCGGCCACCGAAGCCGCAGCGGATCTGGCGTTTGGAACGCCCGCGCATGGGTGATCAGAAGAACGAGGGCGCGTGCATCGAGTTCGCCTTCACGCACGTCCTTGCGGCACCGCCCTTCCCGTCGGCGCTCGCTGCCATCCGGCAGGTCCGCAACAAGCATCTGCTCTATTGGCCGGCACAGATCCGCGATCCCTGGCCCGGCGGCAGCTACCCCGGTGCCGACCCGGTCTATGAGGGCACAAGCACGCTGGCGGTCCTGCAGGTTGCCAAGGAACTTGGGTTCTTCGATGCCTACCACTGGGCGTTCACCCTCGAGCAAGTCGTTCAAGGCATCCTCGGCGTGGGTCCCGCCGTTCTCGGACTGAACTGGAAAGCCGGCATGATCAGCCCACGCAGCGACGGCCTGATCGAGGCGACCGGAAGCGCCGACGGCGGGCACTCCGTCGCAGGCATCGGGATCGACCACAAACGCTTCCCCGACGGCCGAGTACTCGACGTCGTCGTGATCGCGCAGTCCTGGGGACTGGGCCATGGCGACAGAGGCAGGGTGTATCTCCCGCTCGATCAACTGGGCGAGCTTCTTGCCGACCAGGGTGAGTGCGCCTTCGTCACCCAGCGCACTGGCCTGCAATCGCTGCCGGCTGCGCCGAACCTTGCCTAGCGACAGGCACATCCGCGCTCAACGACGGCACCCAGATACCGACCAGCGCCACTACCTCGACCAGGCCGGCGCCCGCTTCGACCACGCCGGGAGCGTGTCGAGCGACGCCGAGGATTACTACCTGGGCGGGCCGGAGGCCGCCGGGACCCGGATGGGATCGGCGTCGCTTCTGCTCGGACCTGCCGGCGAGGTAGGCGAGGCGCCGCTGCGCGCAGTGCTGTCACAGCACGATCGGCGTGGAGATCAGGTTCCTGGTCGCGCTGGGGCACTCCACCGTCGCTGAGTAGGCGCTACCGCGCCGGCGAAGTGTCGCGCAAGAGGTCAACGACACCGTGAGAAGGGCTCAGGGGCGTCATCCGGCACCCCAGCGCGGGCCGCCTCGCCCGCCGTGGCTCCGCTCGCCCCGATGATTCCGGCGCCCTCGCGAGACTGCCCCGTCGACGGATCCGGGTGCGTGGGCCGCACCCGCAATGCGCGACGGATGAAAGTCAAGTCTGGACGCTGGTACTCCTTGGTGAGAGACTCCTCGTGGGCGCGGGCGACTGACGTAGCGAAGCGCAGACCGCTGGGGCTTACGGAGTCTGCCGCGCGGCTTTGCCCCCTTGGAGGGGCCTATTTGATGCGCGCCCCGGTGTCGCGCTCGCGCCCACCTTCGCGGGAGCGGTGGCGGCCCAGTCGCGGACGGTGTTCTTGTAGGCCAGTTCGGCCTGTTGGGCGAGCGCGCGCTCGGCCTGGGCGATCGCCTTGTTGGTCGACCAGATGCCGGTCTTGCCCTGGTAGCGCGGGGCGCCGGCGGTGATCTCCAGGCGCCGCATCTTCTTGCGCGTCAGCGACGGCTGGCCGTAGGCGTAGTCCTCGCCGCGGGTGAGCATGCACCAAAACAGGCACGCGAGCTTGCGGGCCGCGGCGACGATCGCGATCTGATGTCCGCGACGAGCGCGCACGCGCTGATAGAAGGCGCGCAGCGGGCCGGGCTGACGCACGGCGCTCCACGACGCCTCGACGAGCGCGTGACGTCCGGTCGCTGAGCCCTGCTTTGAGATGTGCCCGTGCTTGGCGGCGCTCTCGCCGGACTGGCGCACCTTGGGATCCAGGCCGAGGTAGCCGACGAGCTTGCGCGCGCTCGCGAAGCGGCCGATGTCACCGACGGCCGCGAGGAACGTCGCGGCAACGATCACGTTGACGCCGGGCACCGTCATCAAGCGCTTGACGTCTGGCCACGCCAGCGCGTCGAGCGCGATCAGCCGCTCGACCTCGGCGATCTCCGAGTCCAGGAAGCCGATCTGTCGCAGGCCGGCGTCGACGGTCTCGCGCTCCTCGACGGGCAGGATCTGTTCGGCCAGCCATTTGCGGCCTTTGACGCCGAACAGGTCGCTTGCCGGTGGGCGGCCCTTGAGCCGGCGCATCAGGACGGCGTGAACCTCGTTCTTGACGCGCGTCCTGGCGACGACAAGCTGGCTGCGACGCGCGAGCCGGCGACGCATCACGCGGGTGCGCTCATCGGGCACCCAGATCGCGTCCAGCGACCCGGCCGCCAGCAGCTTGGCCAGCGCGAGCGCGTCGAGGCGGTCGGTCTTCGCGCGCGCCTGACGGATCCCGGTATCGCCGGGCGACACCACGATCACCCTGGCGACGTGCGGCTTGAGGATCCGCGCGATCTCCCACGCATTGCCAGTGACCTCCAGCGCCACGTGGTCATCAGGTACGAGGCTCTGCGCGAACAGCTGCAGGCTCTCAGCGCTGCTCGCGACACGCCCACGCCTGCGGCCCCCGCAGCGGCCTCATGAATCTTGTGACCGCGCCCACCTAGCATCCGAACGCGCGCGGCGGCGTTGTAGTGGGCCGTATCGCTAGGCCGTATGTTGTCGGGCGGGAGCGAGGGCGACGCGCCGATCAGCCTCCGCGCCTCAGTCGAGATCGCCGTCGCGCGATGACTCTGCATCCAGGCCGGGCGCCGAAAGCTGGTGGTGCGTTGGGCGACGATCTCATCGAGAATCGCCTGCTCCTGGGGCGAGAATCCGGTCATCGTTCTGGCGGCGGTTTGAGCCGTGCTTGTGCACGGGCGCTCGGCATCGACGGCCAGTCTAAGCCCCGCCGGGGGGGCGGCGACCGACATGCACGGCTACTGTCCTTCCGCCTGCACGGAGCACCCCGTCGGCGGGGCGCTGGCCCGCTCTGCGCGGAGAATGAGCGCTTTCCGTCTCGGTCGACCCGGAGCGGTGCCTGGTATCCCCCGCAATGAGCGCGACGACCGCCGTCCGGGGGCGCGCTCGGTTCAGGTCGGTGCTCGGGCGAGCGTGGCGCGGCGGACGAACCGTGCCTGGAGGACGTGTCGCTGTGGCGGCCGGTCTGGTCTGGTGATGCGCGCCAAGAGCAGGTCGATCGCGGTCTTGCACATCTCCTGCAGGTCCTGGCGCACGGTCGTGAGCTCGAAGACCTCCCAGGCCGCCATCGCGATGTCGTCGAAGCCGACGATGCTGAGCTCGTCGGGAACGCGGATGTCGAGGGCGCGGGCTGCGTTGAGCGCCCCGATCGCGATGACATCGTTGGCACAGAACACGGCGGTTGGCCGCGGCGTGTCGGCGAGCAGCTCGCGGATCGCCTGATGGCCGGTGTCGTGGGCGAAGGGGCCGCGTCGCGTCGATTCGGGACGGAGAACGATGCCGTGCTTGCCGAGTTCCTGCCGGAAGCCGATCTCGCGGTCGCGCCCGGTACTCGTGTTGGTGGGACCAAAGATCGCGCCGATCGAGTGGTGGCCGTCGCGCACGAGCGCCGCGGCGATGGCTGCAGCGCCATCGGTGTTGTCCACTGTGCACGAGTCTGCGGCAACGCCGTCGACGATCCGGTTGAGCAGCACGAACGGGAAGTGGCGGTCCAAGAGCCGAGCGGGCAACTCGGAGTCCAGCAGTGTGGTCGTCAGCACGACCCCGTCCGTCGAACCGTCGACGAGCCGTTCGAGGCGTTCGGGGTCGCCGCGGCCTGGAGTGAGCACGACCATTCGATGGTCCGAGCGTTCCAGCCGCTCGTGCAGCGCGTCAAGCAGCTCGAAGTAGAACGGGTTGCCGAGATCCTCGACGACGACGCCGATCCGTCCCGAGCGCCGCGTCGAGAGGCTGCGGCCGCGCTCGCTCGGGACGTAGCCGAGCGCCTGGGCGGTGGCGAGAACGCGCTGCCGCGTGGTCTCGGCGACGCTCGGGTCGCCGCGCAGCGCCCGTGACACGGTCGGCTGTGAGACGCCCGCCGCCAGCGCGACGTCGTGACTCGTCAGGCGGCGGTCACCATCGGTCGCGGCAGCGCGTGCGCGCCCGGGAACGTCGGAAGGGGGCTCCGCTGGACTCACGGCTTCACATGCAACCACGACGTGAGGTGGGACCGCCTTGCATACGTATGTATAGTGCCGATTCCGCCCCTGCGACGAGGTCAGATCCATCTCCGTGAGCTATCTCAAGGTGCCGAGCGCCGTCGCGCCCGCGGCGACGGACGAGCTGCGTGCGCGGGTCAGCGAGATGCTGCGCGATATCGAGCGCGGCGGCATCGACGCCGTGCGCCGCTGGTCGGCTGAGCTCGACGACTGGTCGCCGAAGAGCTTCGTGGTGTCCGGCGACGAGCTCGCGCGCGCCTCGTCGCTGCTTGACGACGAGCTTCAGCAGCACATTGCGTTCGCCCAGGACCAGGTTCGCCGGTTCGCGCAGGCCCAGCGCGACACGATGCACGAGCTGCGGGTGGAGCCGGCCCCTGGCGTCGTCCTGGGCCATCGCCACATTCCGGTCGCCTCGGTCGGGGCGTACGTCCCCGGCGGGCGCTATCCGATGCTGGCTTCGTCGTTCATGACGGTGCTCGTCGCAAAGGTCGCGGGGGTGGAGCAGGTCCTCGCGTGTGCGCCCCCGCAGCGCGGCGGCGGGATCCATCCCGCGATGCTGCACGCCATGCACACGTCCGGCGCCGACGCCGTGGTGTGCCTCGGCGGCGTGCAGGCGCTGGCGGCGATGACGTTCGGCCTGATCGACGGGATCGCGCCGGTCGACATGCTCGTCGGGGCCGGCAACGCCTATGTCGCCGAGGCCAAGCGGCAGCTCTTCGGCCGCGTCGGGATCGACCTGCTCGCCGGGCCGACGGAGGTGCTCGTGATCGCCGACGGTTCGGCCGACCCGCGGATCGTCGCCGCCGACCTGCTCGGGCAGGCCGAACACGGGCCGAACTCGCCGGCGGGGCTGATCGCGATCGGCGAGGACGTCGCACGGGCGGTCGCCGACCAGGTCGCCGAGCTGCTGACGACATGGCCGACGGCCGATGTCGCGGGCGTGGCCTGGCGCGAGCACGGTTGGATCGCGATCGTCGAGGACGACGCCGCCGCGATCACGCTCGCCGACGACGCCGCCAACGAGCACCTCGAGGTGCATGTCGAGGAGGCCAAGCTCGCGCTGTACCTCGAGCGACTGCGCAACTACGGCTCACTGTTTCTCGGAGCGGAGGCGACCGTCGCCTACGGCGACAAGGCCGTCGGGACCAACCACGTCCTGCCGACGCTGCGCGGCGCGCGCTACACCGGCGGCCTGTGGGTCGGCAAGTTCCTCAAGACCTGCACGTATCAGCAGCTCACGGCCGAGGGCACACGCCACGTCGCGCCGGCGACCGCGGCGATCTCCACGGCCGAGCGCTTCGCCGGCCACGCGCTGACGGCGACGATGCGTCTCGAACGCGCGGAGCAGGCGCGATGAGCGAGGCGCGCTGGCGCCTGGACGGCCGCGTCGCTCTCGTCACCGGCGCGGGGCGAGGGCTGGGCCTCGGCTGCGCCCACGCGCTCGCCCAGGCCGGTGCCGAGGTCGTGCTCGTCGCCCGCACGCCCGCTGACCTCGAGGCGGCTGCATCGGCGATCGCCGATTCTGGCGCGACGGCGCACGTGCACGTCGCCGACGTGACCGACGAGCAGCAGGTCGACGGCGCGGTGGCGGCGGCGCAGGCGCTCGGCGACCTGCGCATCTGCGTCAACGCCGCCGGCACGAACCGGCCCGGCCCGGCGCGCGACTACGCGCTCGCAGACTGGGACGCGCTCTTCGACGTCAACGTGCGCGCGACGTTCGCGACCTGCCGTGCGATCGGCGACGCGCTGCTGCGCCGCGGCTGCGGCGGAAGCATCATCAACCTCTCCTCGCAGATGGGGACCGTCGGCTATCCGGGTCGCGTCGCCTACTGCGCGACCAAGCATGCGGTCGAGGGCCTGACGAAGGCGCTCGGCGTCGAGTGGGCCCCCGACGGCATCCGCGTCAACGCGGTCGCGCCGACATTCGTCGAAACGCCGCTCACGCGCGGGATGCTGCAGGACCCCGAGTTCCGCGAGGAGGTCCACCGGCGCCTGCCGACGGGCCGGCTGGCGACGGTGCAGCAGGTCGCCGACGCCGTCCGCTATCTCGCCTGCGACGCATCGGAGAGCGTCACCGGCACCGTGCTGCGCATCGACGGCGGCTGGACCGCATGGTGAGCACGTCCAGTTCACGACGGCGCCATCGCGCGGTGCCGGCGACGACGAGAGAGGGAGGCGCCCGTGGCGCAGCTTGTTGACCTGTCCCAGGAGATCTACGACGGCATGCCGGTCTACGCCGGTCATCTCGAGACGAAGGTCTGGCAGCATCACTCGTTCGCGGACACCGCCCCGAACTTCGACAGCGACTTCGCGTTTCAGAGCATGGGCATCCAGCTCTGCGACCACGGCCCGACGCACGTCGACGCGCTGAGCCACCTCGACCCGCGCCCGGGTGCGCCGACGATCGACGAGATGCCGCTGGAGACCTTCTGCGGCAAGGGCACCTGCCTGGACGTATCGGACGTCGCGCCGCGCGAGTACTGCACCGGCGAGCGGCTGGAGCGGGCGCTCGCGGAGTCGCCCGCGCGGCTGCACCGCGGCGACGTGCTGCTGATCCGAACGGGCAGCGCGGAGCGCTTCGGCGGGACGCCCGAGTACACGACGCAGTACCCCGGCCTCGATGAGTCCGCGGCCGAGTGGCTCGGCGATCACGGCGTGAAGATCTTCGGCGTCGACTCACCCAGTCCGGACAACCCGGCCGACCGGATCTATCCCGTGCACCTGTTCTGCCGCCGCAACGGCGTGACGCACTACGAGAACCTCGCCAACCTGCAGGCCGTCGCCGGCCGCCGGTTCGCGTTCTTCGGCTTTCCGTTGCGCATTCGCGCCGGAACAGGCTCGCCGGTACGCGCCGTGGCGATGCTCGATGACTGAGGTCACGCCCGCTTTTCTCCGAACATGCACCCGACGTCCAGAAGAGAGGTAGCGCCATGCCGACGAAGGTGACCGACACGATCCTGCCGACCACGATGATCGGCTCATATCCCAAGCCCCGGTGGTACCAGCAGTACAACGTGCAGGGCGCCGACCTGCTGGAGTGGTGGAAGCTCGAGGAGAATTTCCAGGCCTACCGCGACGCGACCGCGGCATGCATCAAGGACCAGGAGATCGCGGGCCTGGACATCGTCACCGACGGGCAGATGCACTTCGACGAGTACGGCGGCGCGATCGGCTCCTTCGTCTGGTACTGGTACGAGCGCCTCGGGGGCTTCAGCAAGGCGAAGCTGCCCAACCCGATCGCGCGCGAGATCGAGAAGGGAGAAAACCCCGATTTCAGCCAGGCGGCATGGATGCACGACTGGGGCGGCACCTCCGTCACCGGCGAGGTCAGCCAGGGCATCCCGGCGCGGCTCGGCGAGATGTACCAGGTCGCGCGCGGACTGACCGACCGCCCGCTCAAGGTGTCCGTCGGTGCCGGCCCGCCCAACCTGACCTTCCACGTCGATCTCAGCGTGCCCGGGTCGAAGTACGACTCCGAGCGCCGGCTGGCAGAGGAGCTTGTCCCGATCTTCAACCAGGACCTGAAGGACCTCGTCGCGCGCGGCGCCGAGTTCATCCAGATCGAGGACCTCGGGGCGTGGCGGCTGGCCTGGGACGACGGTGCCACGTGGGTCATCGACGTCCTCAACGCGTGGATCGAGGGCGTGGACGCGAAGATCGCCTGGCACTCCTGCCTGGGAGCGGGCTACGGCAACACGTTCCGCACCGTCGAGGACGCGCTGCCGCGGGTGCTGGAGCGCTGGCAGGCGGTCAACGTCGAGCAGTACGCGCTGGATTTCGCCTTGCGCGACATGGCCGACGTCCACGCGCTGAAGGAGATCGCGCCCGACAAGGAGGTGCAGGCCGGCGTGATCGACATCCGCACCCTCTACATCGAGACCGACGACGAGATCGTGGCGCGGATCCACAAGGTGCTCGAGCACATCGAGCCCGAGCGCGTCTACCTGACGACCGACTGCGGGCTGAAGGCCCTACCCCGCTTCTGCGCGATCGAGAAGCTCAAGGCGCTCTCCCGCGCCGCCGCGCGAGTACGCAGCGAGATCGGCGTCAGCAGCACCGCCTGAACCTGCAGGTGAGATCGGGCCGCGTCGCGACAAGCGGCGCGGCGGCAACGACGGGTCGAGGTCGTGGTGGGACGGCGTGCTTGAGCTTCGCGGTCGCTGAGGTTCTGTTTCGGGTGTTCCTTGCGCCGGCGCGAGCGTGGTCCGTAGCATCGCGTCAGTGTCACCGTCCGGGTTGTCGGTCGGTGTGCTCGTCAAGCGCATCGGGCGATTGAGCGACAAGCGCATGCGCCAGGTCTGCGCCGCGCTGGAAGTCGCCGTGGCCTGCGTCACTCGTCACTGCGAGATCAGCCCGCGGCCTGCGCCCGCGCGAGCGCGGGGAGGCGGTCGTCGGCGGGGCGCCGCATGACGAGGACGACGATCGCAAGCGCGAGGGCGAGGAAGACCGCCGAGCCGGTGAGCGACGCCGACACGCCCGCGGCGAGCGGGTGCTCGGCGGCGCCGCGGCTCGCGCCGGCGAAGACCGTCACGAGGATGCCGAGGCCGAGCGAGCCGCCGAGCTGCTGCGCGACGTTGACGAGGCCCGACGCCGCGCCCGCGTCGGCCGGCGCGACGCCCGCGATCCCGGCCGCCGTCAGCGGGGCGAACGCCGCGCCGATGCCGACGCCGACGAGCAGCAGCGGCACGGCGATGTACGGGAACAGCTGCGTGTGCTCGGAGATCCGGCTGAGCCAGGCCATGCCGGTCAGCGCCAGCGCCAGGCCGCCCATCAGCAGCCGCAGGTCGCCGACGCGCGCGGAGATCCGCGGCACGACGCGCACCATCGCGAACATCGACAGCGTCATCGGCAGGAACGCGAGGCCGGCCTCGATCGCGCTGAAGTCGCGCACGCCCTGGAAGAACTGCGTGACGAAGAAGAACATCGAGAACATCGCGCCGACGACGAGGACCCGGGCGGCGTAGGCGCCCGCCCGCAGCGGGCTGTCGAAGAGGCGCAGCGGCGTGATCGGCTGCGCCGCGCGGCGCTCGGTGCGCACGAAGGCGACGAGCAGCACGGCACTCGCGACGAACGACGCGACCGTGATCGCCTCGCCCCAGCCGTCGGACGCGGCGCGGACGAGGCCGTACACGAGCGCCGTCATGCCGAGCGTCGACGTCGCGGCGCCGACGGCGTCGAAGTTGCCGGGGCGCGGCTCGGTCTCGGGCAGGTGGCGCGGCGCGAGGCAGATGAGCGCGATCCCGATCGGGACGTTGATGAACAGGCCCCAGCGCCACGAGACCCAGCTCGTGAGCATGCCGCCGAGCACGAGCCCGACGCTGCCGCCGCCGCCCGCGACGGCGCTGTAGGCCGCCAGCGCGCGGGTGCGCTCGGGACCCTCGCGGAAGGTCGTCGTCAGCAGCGCGAGCGTCGACGGCGCGGCGATCGCGGCGCCGACGCCCTGCAGCGCCCGCGCGGCGAGCAGCCAGGCCGGCGACTGCGCGAGCCCGCCGAGCATCGACGCCGCCGTGAAGAGCGCGATGCCGGCCATGAACGTCCGGCGGCGGCCGAGGATGTCGCCGGCGCGCGCGCCGAGCAGCAGCAGCCCCCCGAAGCTCAGGGCGTAGGCGTTCTGCACCCAGGACAGGCTCGTCGTCGAGAAGCCCAGGGTGCGATGGATCTCGGGCAGCGCGGTGATGACGATCGAGACGTCGAGGACGATCATCAGGTAGCAGGCGAGGATGATCGCCAGGACGATCGCCGGGTTCGCGGCGCGCACCGCGCGCGGGCGTGCGAGGGCATGGGGGAGCGACAAGGACCTCATGAGCAGGAAGAACCTCTTCGGGTGGGACAGACGCTAAAGTGGAGGAGTCCTCCAGAACCTGATGTGGAGGTGCCCTCCGGATATATAGTAGCGGAGGATGCCTCCGGTTTGCAAGCGGACGAGGAGGTCCGCCCCATGACGACCGTCAAACCCGCTGTCACCGGGCTCGCGCAGCGCCCCAAGCGCGCCGACGCGCGGCGCAACTACGACAAGCTCGTCGCCGCCGCGCGCGAGGCCTTCGCCGAGCACGACAGCTCGGCATCGCTCGAGGACATCGCCCGCCGCGCCCAGGTCGGCATCGGCACGCTGTACCGGCACTTCCCGACGCGCCAGGACCTGCTCGAGGCCGCCTACATCGACGAGGTCGAGGCGATCTGCCGCTCCGCCGACGACCTCGCCGGCCTCGAGCCCTGGGACGCGCTGTCGGAGTGGCTGCACCGCTTCGTCGGCTTCGCCGCGACGAAGCGCGCGCTCGCCGAGCAGCTGTTCGAGTACGTCGACAAGGACTCCGCGGTCTTCCAGACCTGCGGCGCGGCGATCAGCGCCGCCGGCGAGCCGCTGCTCGCGCGCGCCCAGGCGGCCGGCGTCGTCCGCCCCGACACGAACTTCCTCGACATCGCCCGCATGGTCGGCGGCATCTCCGTGATCCGCACGGCCGACCCGGAGCAGATCGAGCGCATCCTCGGGCTCGCGCTCGACGGCCTGCGCCCGCGCGACTGACGCGGGCGCGCGTCCTCGGAGATACTCGGTCCATGCGAGCGATCGGCCAGTCCGACGGCGTCTCGGTCAAGGCGTATGCCGGCACCTCCGGCGTCATCCTCGCGTTCGACGTCACGCCCGACCGTCGCGCGGGCCTGCTCGGCTTCGCGATCGAGCGCAGCGGCGGCAACCGCCCGCGCCGCTGGCTGCGCGGTGCGCTGACGTTCCCCGGCGTCGAGCACGAGCCGGGCGTCTTCCCGGACAGCGACAGCGCCCCGATCCAGAGGTTCCGCTGGTCGGACTACGGCGTGTTCCCGGACTCGACCTACACGTACACCGTCCACCCCGTCCACGGCGAGCCCGCGAAGCCGCGCGTCGATCCCGGGCCGTCGGTCACCGTCACGACGGCGAGCATCACGCGCGGCGACCACCGGATCGTCTTCAATCGTGCCGCCGCCGCGAGCCAGGCGTTCTCGCGCGAGTTCCCCGAGGTCCAGGCCGCCCTCGACGCGCGCAGGAAAGGCGATCCGATGCCGCCGCTGCCGGCGAAGGCCCGCGCGTGGCTCAGCCGTGGCGCGCTCGAGCAGATCACCGGCTTCTGCGCCCGCGCGCTGGACCCGACCTGGGCACTGGACATCGCGATCTACGAGTACGAGCTGCAGGACATCCGCGACGCGATCGACGCCGCCCGCGACCGCGGGGCGCAGGTGCGGATCGTCTACCACGCCAAGCCGAAGGACCCGCAGACGGCGATCAACGAGGAGAACACCGCCGACTGGCCGGCCGAGCAGAAGCACGCGCGCGTCACGAGCCGCATCTGCCACGACAAGTTCATCGTCCTGAGCCGCATCGACGCGGAGCGGCGCACGCCGGCGGCGGTGCTCTGCGGCTCGACGAACTTCACGGAGAACGGCGTCTACCGCCAGGCCAACGTCGTCCACACCGCCCTTCGGCCGGAGCTCGCGGCGAAGTACCTCCTGCTCTTCGAGGTGCTGTTCGGCGGCGCCGACCCCGCCGCGACGAAGAAGTGGATCAACGCCAACAACCCGCTGTCCTCCGACGCGCCGATCGTCGCCGGCTTCTCCCCGCGCAGCGGCGAGGTCGACCTCGACCTCTTCGCCGCCGAGATCCGCGGCGCCGCCCGCGACGTCCTCTTCTGCACCGCGTTCGACCTCAACCAGCGCATCCTCGACGCGCTCCAGGGCGAGCCGCACGACGCGATCCTGCGCTTCGGGCTGCAGAACTCACCGGACACGATCACCGGCATCCACCGCGACCGCACGGCCGACTTCGTCGCGACGGCGATGCTCGACGAGGGCCTGGAGGGTTTCCTCAAGGAGACGACGGCCGGCCAGCGGGGCAACATCCTCATCCACACGAAGCTCGTCGTCATCGACTTCACGTCCGACGCGCCGACGGTCATGAGCGGCTCGCACAACCTCTCGGCGAGCGCCTCGGGCGGCAACGACGAGAACTTCCTCATCATCCGCGGCGCCGTCGAGGTGGCCGACTGCTACGGCGTCGAGCTCATGCGCCTCTACGACCACTACCGCTTCCGCTGGCACCAGAGCAAGCGGTCGGCGGGCCACGGCGACGCCGAGCCCGCCCCGCCGCCCGTCGATCCGACGTGGCCGGCGGGCAGCCTGTGCCCCGACGACCGCTGGACGAAGGACTACTTCACCGACGGGACGCTCGCCGCGGCCGACCGGCTGCGGTTCGGGGTGCCGGCGACCTGAGCGCGCCCGGCGGCGGGCCGCGCTCATGGCGCAGCCCTCAGGCAACTCCCAGCAAGCTCTCGGCTCCACCTCAGCGGCCGCGAGTGCAATGCGTGCATGCACTCCCCCGCACAGCACATCCTCGTGATCGCCAACGAGACGGCGACCGGACGAGAGCTCCACGACACGGTCCGCGCATTCGCGGTCGATCCGGCCGCCCGCGTGCACGTCGTCGCGCCGGCGCTGAACGCACGCCTGCGTCACTGGTTCTCGGACTGCGACGCCGCGCACGAGGCCGCCCAGGCCCGGCTCGCCGAGTGCCTGGAGCAGCTCAGCGGGCTCGGGCTCGTTGTCGGCGGTCACGTCGGCGACGAGGACCCGCTGCAGGCGATCGCCGACGCGCTCGTGCGCTTCCCCGCGACCGAGCTCGTGATCTCGACCCATCCCGAGTCGCGCTCCAACTGGCTGGCCCGCGACCTCGTCCACCGCGCGCTGGCGCGCTTCGGCCTGCCGACGGTCCACGTCGTCGTCGGCGCGTCCGACCGGCTCCCGCGGCACGAGGCCGTCGCGGCCTGACCGGCGACGCCATCGCGACGAGCGCTGAACCGTTTGCCCGTCCGGCCGTGTCCAAGGCAGCGTGGCCGACAGCCTGAGAAACGGTGTCGAGTCGACCGGCCTGCTCGGGCCGGTCGTCTTCGTGATCGCGTACGCGCTGCTGACGGTTGCGCTGGTCCCGGGAACGATCCCGTCGCTGGCGGCCGGTGCGTTGTTCGGCCCGCTGTGGGGATCGCTGCTGACCGTCGTCGGGGCGACCGCGGGGGCGCTGGCGGCGTTCGAGGTCGCGCGCCGGATCGGGCGCAAGCGCATCCGGCGGATGTTCGGGCCGCGCGTCCTCAGCGCAGACGCGTGGGTCCAGGACAAGGGCCTCGGGGGCGTCATCGCGCTGCGCCTGCTGCCCGTCGTCCCGTTCAACGCCTTGAACTACGCGTTCGGGCTCTCTTCGGTGCGCCGCCGCGACCACGCGGTCGGGACGGCGATCGGGATCGTTCCCGGCACCGTTGCGTTCGTCGCGCTCGGCAGCTCGATCAGCCGCCCGGGCTCGACGGGGTTTCTCGTCTCCGTCGGGGCCGTGATGGCGCTCTTCGCGGCGTCGGCGGTGCGCTCGCGCCGCCTCCGCCGGCGTGCGGCGTGCGACGACGCCGCTCAACCGGTGTCGTAGCCCGAATCGGTGGGCGCGCGGCGTTCGTCGCGCAACCGGGCGATGACGGCGTCGCCGGCGCTCATGTCCGTGGCGCTCGTCGCTCGATCGCTGTCACCCAAGCCGTTCAGCGCCGACACGGTGCGCCGCAGGCTCTCGACAAACCGCATGCAGGGTGGGCATACGTGGGCGTGGTGCTCGACGCGTCGGCGCGCTGCGGTGTCGAGGTCCTCGTCGAGGTAGTTGCTCGCCTGCGCGTGGGTGAAGCGGTGGTCGCCGACGAAGCGCATCGGGTGCGCCAGCGCTTCTCGCATCATGGCCGGCGCTCCTCGGGCAGATACTCGCGGATCGCGGCACGGACCTCCAGCCGGGCGCGGTGCAGGCGGCTCTTGAAGGCCGCTTCGCCGAGGCCGAGGATCTGCGCCGCCTGCGCGGTGCTGAGGCCCTCGACGTCACGCAGGACCAGCGGCGCGCGGTAGTCGGCTCTCAGACCACGGATGACCCGCTCCAGCGCACGGCGGAGGTCGTGCTGCTCGGTCGACTGCGCCGGGCCCGGGCGCGTGTCGGCCGGCTCGGGCTGGTCGTCCAGCGAGGCGGCCGGCCGGCGCCCGCGGGCGCGGGCGGTCCGGCGGCCGGCCTCGTTGACGCCGATGCGGTACAGCCAGGTGAAGAACTGGCTGTCGCCCTTGAACCTGCCGATGGCGCGCCACGCGCGCAGGAATGTCTCCTGCGTCACCTCCTGTGCCTCGTGCTCGTCGTCGACCAGTCTGCGGACGACGGTGTGCAGGCGGTCGGCGTGTCGCCGCACGAGGCTCTCGAAGGCGCCCTGGTCGCCGGCACGGGCGCGATCGACGAGCACCCGATCGTCTGGCTGAGAGCTGGCCGGCTCTGTCATGGGCGACGTCCGACCATGGCCGCCAGCTTGCCACGAAACCGCCGGCGACCCCGTGGAACACGCGTCGACGTGGCACGCGAACCGAACTCGCTGACGTACAGTGAGCTGTTCCCCGATCGTCACTCCCATCCGCCGCCGTGCGAAGCGATGCTCTCGGTGCATGCGATTCCGGCGGCCCACATGCGTCGGACCCCGCGCCCGCGCAGAACGATTCACGGGCACCGGGAATCGTTCCCGGCGACCGCAGGTCTGATCACGTGATGCCCTCGGTGAGAGCTGGGATCTCCACCGCGCTGCGGCGCGTGACAGACCTCTGGAGCCGCAGCCGGCCGGTGCATCCGGACACACGGGCCGCGCTCGCAGCCCGCTGGGCGGACCTCCCCGAGGGGGCACGGACCGAGGCGCAGCTGCTGGGTCGCCGCAGCGCCGGCTGCGAGGGAACGCACGGCGTCTTTCCGCGCTGCAACCTCGCCTGCACACCGTGCTACCACGCCCGGGAGGCGCAGCGCGTGCGCACCGACGGCGCGCACAGCGTCGCGCAGGTCGACGCGCAGATGGCCTACATGCGCGCCGTCCGGGGGACCGGCCAGCACGCACAGCTCATCGGCGGGGAGGTGTCGCTGCTCTCCCCCGATGACCACGCCCGGGCCCTGGAGGTCATGCGCGACCACGGTCGCAAGCCGATGAGCATGACCCACGGCGACTTCGACTACGACTACCTGCGCGCCCTCGCGATCGGCGCGGACGGCCGGCCGCGTGTGCGCCTGCTGCGCATGGCCGGTCACTTCGACTCGCTGATGCTCGGCCGCCGAGCCGTTCCGCGGCCACGCGACGAGCGCGAGCTGCACGGTGAGCGGCGCCGCTTCGTGCAGATGTTCGAGCGCCTGCGCGACGCCCACGGCGTCGACTTCGACCTGGCCCACAACATGACCGTCACCCCGGCCAACCTCGGGGAGGTCGCAGAGGTGGCGCGCGCGGTCATCGGAATGGGCTACGGCATGGCCTCCTTCCAACCCGCCGCACACGTCGGCAACCCGCAGCGCTGGCGCGAGGACTACCGCGCACTGGACATCGACGCCGTGTGGGCGCAGATCGAGGCGGGCGCGGCCACGAGGCTGCCGTGGGCGCACCTGCAGATGGGCGACCCGCGCTGCAACCGCTCCGCCTACGGCCTCGTCGCGGACGGACGCTGGTTCGCCTGGCTCGACGACCGCGACGCGCGCGACCTGCGCGCCCGCGACCGCTTCCTCGATGCGTTCGGCGGGATGGACTTCGATCGCGCGCCGCTGGCGCGCGCGCTCGCGGTGCTGCGGGTCCTCGCGCGGCACCCGGGCGTCGTCGCGACGGCCCCGGGCTGGGCGCTGCGGTTCGTCCGTCGCGTCGGCGTGCGACGACTGCTGACCGGCCGGCCGCGCGGCATGACGTTCGTCGTGCACGCGTTCATGGACGCCGACGTCGTGCGACCCGCGTGGGAGGCGATGGAGCGCGGCGAGATCGCCGCCGACCCCGAGGTCCGCGCCGCGCAGGAGCGGCTGCAGGCCTGCTCCTACGCGATGGCCCATCCCGAGCAGGGCAGGACGGTCCCGGCCTGCGTGCAGCATGCGGTCCTCGACCCCGCCGAGAACATCGCGCTGCTCGACCTGCTGCCGATGCACCCGCGCCCGTGACCGAGGGCGAGGAATGGATCCGCGTGGAGCTCATGCGGCTGCGGACGCGCCGCTACACGCCGACCGCGATCGTCGCGTTCCTGGCCGCGTCGCAACGGCGCGCCGCGACGATCAGGCACGAGCGACCGTTGCTCGCGCGTCGCGCGCGCACCTGGGAGGCCGCGGGCGCCGCCGCCTGGATCGCGCTCGCCGGCGCAGGTCGCGAGCCCTACCGCCGCCGGCTCCTCGCCGGCCTGTCGTGGTGGGCCATGACGAGCCTCATGCTCGAATGGCACCTGGGCATGGTCGAGTCCGAGGACGGCGCAGCGCGCAACCTCGGGCCCGCCGATGCGCTGACGCTCGCGCGCGCGTGGCTCGCGCCGGTCGTCCTCGACGACCTCACGCCTGCGGTGCTGCTCGCCGCCGGCGTCAGCGACGGCCTCGACGGGATCCTCGCGCGCGCGAGCGTTCCGACACGCGCGGGGCGCGACCTCGAAGCGCTGGCCGACGCGGCGGTGCTGGCCGCGGCGCTGCGGGCCGCATGGCGCGACGAACGGCTGCGGCGCACGGTCGTCGCCCTGGAACTCGCGCGGATCGGCGCGGGGTTCGCGTACGCGACCGGCGTCTACTTCGCGCGGGTTCGCGCACCGAGCGCGACGGTCCTGCGGGCGGGGAGACTGATGACCCCGGTGCGTGTGGCCGGCCTGATCGCGGCCGGCGCGGGGCACCGCCGCAGCGCGGACCGGCTCGTCGCCGCCGGCTCGCTGGCGAGCCTCGCCCTGGTTGCCGGCAGCCTGCGCGAACGCGTGACCGCCGCCGAGCCGGACACGACCCGCGCGCTTCTGCCCGGCGTCGCGCAACCCGTGCCGGCCTGATGCTCGACCAGCGGGCCCGAGCGCTGTACGCCCCGGCCATGGGCCGGATCGCCGCCCGCGCGGCGGGCGCCGGCATCAGCGCCGGCGCCGTGACGGCGACCGGCCTCGCCGTCGGCGTCGGCGCATGTGTGGCCGCCGGCCTGAGTGCCTGGGGGGCGGCGCTCGCGCTGTGGCTCGCGAACCGGGTGCTCGACGGTCTCGACGGCGCGATCGCGCGCCGCACGCGCGCGACGGACCTCGGCGGGATGCTCGACTTCCTCGCCGACTTCGTCGTCTACGCGGGGTTCGTCGTCGCGGTGGCGATCGCGGTGCCCGACGCGCGCGTGGCCGCGACGGTGCTGCTCGCCGCGTACCTGCTCAACAACGTCGCGCTGCTGAGCTTCGCGTCGCTCATCGAGAAACGCGGCCTGGGGCTCGGCGACGAGCGCTCGCTGCGCTTCACCTCCGGGCTGGCGGAGGGCACCGAGACCGTCCTCGCCTATGGCGCGATCTGCCTGCTGCCCGCGCACGCGGCGACGATCGCCTGGATCTACTCCGCCATGGTCATCATCACCGTCATCCAGCGGGTCGGCGTGGCGATCCGCACGCTCGACTGACCGTGCTCGAGTCCGACGGCGTACCGCTGGACGCTTGGGACCGGCTCAGCCGGCACTACGACCGGCAGATGTGGCTCGAGCGCGCTGCCGTGCGCCGGGCGCTCGAGCTCCTGCGCGCGCAGCGTGATGAGCGCCTGCTCGATCTCGGCACCGGCACGGGCGAGGTCCTGCGCCAGCTCGCCGGCGGGCCGGTCCGGCCGCGGCAGGTCATCGGCGTCGACCAGTCGGCGGCGATGCTGTCGCACGTCGGAGCGCTCCCACCCGGCTGGTCGACGCGGCGCTGCGACGCACGCGAGCTGCCGTTCGCCGACGCGCACTTCGACGCCGCCGTCGCCTCCTACGTGCTGCACCTGCTGGGCGCCGCCGATCTTCCGATCGCGCTCGCCGAACTGCGCCGCGTCCTGCGCGCCGGCGGCCGCCTGGTGACGACGACCCCGGCGATCGCTCCCCGCGGCCCGGCGCGGCACCTCGCCCGCGGCCTGGACCGGCTCGCCGCACGCGATCGGCGCCGCTACGGCGGACTGCGCGCGCTCGACGTCCGCCCGTCGCTCACCGCCGCCGGCTTCGAGATCGTCGCGGCGCGCTGGAGCCTGCGCGGCTACCCGACGCTGTGCGTGCTCGCACGCGTCAGTGCCGGGTGAGCCGGCGGGCGAGCAGCAGCGGGCGCGCGAGCCTGCGGTACCGGGGGGCGGCGTAGCGATCGCGAACGTACTCGTCGGCGGCGCGCGACGGGCCTTCGGCGAGGGTGGGATACGCGTGGACGGTCGTCGACACCGCATCGATGCGGTGACCGGCCTTGACGTGCACGGTCAACTCGGCGATCGCCTCGCCGGCTCCCGGACCGACGACCGTCGCCCCGACGAGACGGCCCTTCTGATCGCCGATGAGCAGGGCGAATCCGCGCGCTTCGCCTGCGGTGATCGCACGATCCAGCGCGGCGTAGTCGCTGCGCGCAAGCTTCGTGCGGGCGCCGAACTGCGCGCGCGCCTGGGCCGCGGTCAGGCCGACGTGTGCGACCTCGGGGTCGGTGAACGTCACCCACGGGATGATCGGGTCGGTCGCGCTCCGTGTCCCGAGCAGCGCGTTGACGCTCGCCACGCGCGCATGATGCGCGGCGACATGCGTGAACGGGAGCAACCCGGTGACGTCGCCCGCGGCGAAGATCCGCGCGACGTTCGTGCGCAGGCGCTCGTCGACGACGACGGCGCCGCGCGCGTCGAGTGCGACGCCGGCCGCATCCAGGCCTGCGCCCGACGTCCGTGGCCGGCGCCCGGCGACGACGAGGACCGCGTCGAACTCGAGCTCCTGCCGACCGGTGCCGTGTTCGACGACCAGGTGTTTGGGCGCGCCGCCGGGCCGCCGCAGCTCGACCGCGCGCGTGCCCACGCGGACATCGACGCCGTCTGCCTGCAGGCTCTTCGCGACCAGTGTTCCGGCGTCCGGCTCTTCCTTGAGCAGCAGCCGGTCGGCGAGCTCGACGATCGTCACCTGCGCACCGAGGCGCGCGAAGGCCTGCCCGAGCTCGCAGCCGACCGGCCCGCCCCCGAGGACCACCAGGCGCGCCGGCAACTCGCGCAGGCCCCAGATGTCGTCCGTCGTGAACACGTCGGCGCCGGTCAGCCCCGGCACCGGCGGCACCGACGGCTGCGATCCGGTTGCCACGATCGCGGCGGAGAAGCGCAACGAGCGCCCCGCCGCCGCGAGCGTGCTTGCGTCGATGAAGCGGCCGTCGGCCTCGATCACATCGACGCCCGCTGCGCGCAGCCGCTCCGGCGAGTCGTGCGGCGCGATCTCGGCGATCACGGCGTGGACGCGGTCGATGACGCGGGCGTAGTCGACCTGCGGCTGCACCGGCGCGAGTCCCACGCGGTCGGCGTGGCGCATGCGGTGCGCCAGCTGCGCGCCGGCGATCAGGGACTTGCTCGGCACGCACCCGGTCCAGAGGCAGTCGCCGCCGGTGCGCTCGCGTTCGACGAGCGCGACCCGCGCGCCGATCCCGGCCCCGATGAGCGCGGACACCAGCCCGGCGGTACCACCGCCGAGCACGACGAGGTCGTAACGGTCATTCACGGTCGCGCTGGAGCGTTCGGGTCGGCGGCATCGACACGCTGTTGGACCCCCCGGGCCCGCAGATGGTTCGAGCGGGTCCCGCGAATCGTTCGCCGCTGCAGCCGGGTCACAGGTGGTGATGCCGAGCTCCCCCGTCACGGTCTACGTCCTCAGCGGCTGCCCGCACTGCACACGCGCGGTCGCGCTGTTGCGACGCCGCGGCATCGACCACGACGTCGTCAGCGGTGACGGCGTGCGCGGGTTCCGCGAGCGGCTGCAGGCGAAGACCGGCGGCTGGACGGTGCCGCAGGTCGTGATCGGCGAACGGGCGATCGGCGGCGCGGACCGCCTGGCACGGCTCGACCGGCTCGGTGTGCTGCCGGCGTTGGTCGGCGGGGGCCCGCTGCCGGTCCTGCGCGTCCGGCGCCGGCGACTGGCGCGCGCGGGATCCCGCTGGGTCGCCGAGCTCTATGACGGCGCGGGAGCGCGCGTGGCGCGGGCCACCGGCGTGGATCGCGACGCGGCGTGCGCCGCGCTGCCCCACCCGCCCGCGGCGGCCGCCGCGCAAACCACCTGAGCCGTGCTCAGACCGGGTCCGTGCCCGCCTGCCGGGGCGGCACGCGCCAGAGGCGCTCGCCGGGCAGCAGGATGCCGACCTCGTCTCCGACGCGCGGCGTGGCGTGGGGCGCGACGTGGGCGGTGATCGGTCGTCCGCCGCAGTCGATCACGACGCGTACGTGATCGCCGGCGTACACCGTCTCGATCACCCGCCCGCGCAGGTCGCCGGCGTCGTCGAGGATGACGTGTTCGGGGCGGATGGCGAGCGTTGCGCCACCGTCGGGAAGCAGGTTGGTGGCGCCGAAGAAGCGCGCCACGGCCGCGCTCACCGGCCGCTCGAACAGACCGCGTGGCTCGTCGTGCTGGACGATCCGGCCCTCGAGCATCAGCGCGATGCTGTCACCGAGCTCCGCCGCTTCGCTGCGATCGTGCGTGACGATGATCGTCGTCAGGTGACGGTCGCGCTGGATGTCGCAGATCAGCCGGCGCAGCGCACCCCGGCGGTTGGGGTCCACGGCCCCGAGTGGCTCGTCGAGCAGCAGCAGTTGCGGCGAGGCGGTCAGCGCGCGGGCCAGGGCGATGCGCTGCTGCTCACCGCCCGACAATCCGTGCACCCGGCGTTGCGCGAGCGCGGAGAGACCGACCTCGTCGAGCTGCCGGGCCGCGACGCGGCGACGCTCGCTGCGCCCTACGCCGGCAGCGCGCAACGGGAGCGCGACGTTGTCGAGGACATCCATGTGCCCGAGCAGGCGCGGCTCCTGGAAGACCACCGCGATGTTGCGCCGGTGCGGCGGGCGGCCGTCGATCTGGATGCCGTCGAGCAGTACGCGCCCGCCCGCCAGCGCCTCGAGGCCGGCGATCGCGCGCAGCAGGGTCGTCTTGCCGGCGCCCGACGGGCCGACCAGCGCGGTGCGCGTCCCGGCGGGGACATCGAGCGACAGGCCCCGCAGGACCGGGGCGCCACCGCCGGGCGCGACGGTGATGTCCTCGCAGGACAGGCCCTGGCGGGTCACAGCGGGCGCCTCCCGGCACGGACGGTGACGATGAGCGCCGCGATCGCCGGTGCCAGGAACAGCAGCGCGAGTGTCGCGGCGACCTGCGGATCGCTGCCGACGAACGGCAGCAGTACGACGGGAAGCATCGGGCGGCCCGCGCCAAGGGCGAGACTCGAGCCGTAATCGCCCCAGGAGACGAGGAACCCCAGCAGGGCCGCCGCGGCGACGGTCGGCGCCGCGGCCGGAACGGTGATGTGTCGCAGCCGCCGCAGCGGCGAGAGCCCGCTCACGCTGCCCATCTCCTCGATCGCCGTCAGCCGCGGCCCGAACCCGGACAGCAACACGAGCGTCACGTAGGGGAGCACGGCCGTGAGGTGCGCCGCGACCAGACCGGGGATCGTCCCGTCGAGGCCCAGGCGGATGAACCACTCCGTCAGGCCGGTTCCGACCGCGTAGCTGGGGACGAGCAGCGGCATGGCGAGCAGCAGGAACACCGGCGCGGGATGGCGCAGGCGCCGCTCGCCGAGCACGCGCGCGGCAGGCCAGGCGATGAGCAGCGCGATCGTCACGGTGAGCAGCGCGACCTCGGCCGAGTTGACGAATGCCGAGCCTGTGTCCCCCCCGAAGGCGATGCGGATGCCGCGCAGCCCGAGCCGCTGCGGCAGCAGCGCCGGCGCGCGCCACTCGTCGGCGAACGCCCGCAGCACGAGCGCCAGCAGCGGCACGACGACGGCGACCGCCGCGATCGCCGCGAGCGCGGGTCGACGGCGGCGCCTACGCACCCTGCGGATCCTTTGCGGCCCGGACGGCGAGCGCCGCGAGCAGGACGGACGCCGTCGCCGTCACGAGCAGCGCCGCCGCGGCGATGCTCGGACCGGCGATCAGGTCGGCGCCGGCGCGTTGCAATGCGTACTCGGCGATCGTCGGCGGGTAGGACGGGCCGACGGCGAGCGGGACCTCGAACGCGCCGGCGACGTACGCGAAGACGACGATGCAGCCGACGACGAGCGGCCCGCGGATCGTCGGCCACAGGACCCAACGCAGCCGTTGCGCGGGTGACACGCCGACCGCGGCGGCGGCCTCGTCGCGTTCGCGGTAGTGCTGGCCCATCGCCGCGAGCAGCAGGACGACGAGGAACGGCACCTCCTTGTAGAGGTAGACGAGCACGATCCCGGCGCCGGCGCGGTCGTGCACGACGTCGATCGGGAGCGAGCCGAGCAGGCGATCGGCCAGCCCGCCGGGCGCGAGCCACAGCACCGCGACCGTGGCCACCAGCAGGTGCGGCACCGGGACCGGAAGCGCGAGCAGCGCGCGCACCGCGGTGCCGCTGCGTCGCGCCGTCAGCGCGACGAGCACGGCGACGACTGCCGCCAGCGCGGTGCTCAGCGCCGCGGTGCGCAGCGTGAAGCCGACCGCGTCGGCGAACTCGGGGTCGTGCAGCAACGTCTGCCACGCGATCGTGCTGCCGTCGCCGCCCAGCGGCACGAGGCTCGTCCGCACGGCTCCGGCCATCGCGCCGCCGAACAGCACCACGACCGCCGCCACGGCAGGCGCCAGCATCAGCCGGTCGCGGGCGGAACGGCCTCCAAGCCGGCGCACCAGCATCTACCGCAGGATCTCCCGGGTCCACCGGCGCTCGAGCGGCGCGACCGCCGCGGCGGGCAGCTCGGCGACGGTCCGGCCGAGGTCCGCCGGCAGATAGCGGTTGGACGCCGTGCGCTCGAACAGGCGGCGCTGCTGGGTGCCCAGCCGCCCGAGGTCGAGCACGGTCGGATTGCCGAGCGAGCGCGGGTCGAGCTTGGCCGCCTGCAGCCGCGGGCTGAGCAGCAGGTCGGCGACGACCTGCGCGCCCGCGCGGTGCGCCGCGTCGGCGGGGATCGCCACGAACGACGTGTTCTGCAGCGTTCCCCCGCCGAGCAGGAACGGGCGCGCCGACGCGGGGAACCGTCCCCTGCGCACCGCGGAGGCGACGAACGCGGCGTCGTAGGACATCGCGAAGTCGACCTTCCCGTTGCCGAACAGCGTGTCGAGCTCGGCCTCGGTCTTCGGGTAGGTCGTCCCCTTCCGCCAGAGGTGGGGCTTGAGCCGCTCGAGGTAGGCGAAGCCGCCGCCCTCACCCTTGGCCTGTACGACCTGGCGCACGAACGCCGACCCGGTGAAGTCCGGCGGCGCCGGATAGGTCACGCGCCCCGGATGGGACCTGGCGTACGTCAGGAGCGCGTCGAGATCGCGCGGCGGCGATGCCGTCCGCGCGCTGTCGTGGGCGTAGACGAACGCGGCCTTCTGCCACGGCGACTCCTGCCCGTCGACGGGCACCTGGAAGTCGCGGCTGATCGCCGGATCGCGCTGATCGAGATAGCGACGCGCGTTGGGGAGCTTCGTGGCCCAGTCGCGCAGCCACAGGCCCGCCTTCTTGCCGTCGGCGAAGTTCTCGCCGTTGATCCAGACGAGATCGACCGCGCCCCCCGACGTCTTGCCGGCGCGTCGCTGTGCGACCACGCGCTGCAGGGCCGCGGCGGTGTCGGCGATCGGCACGCGCTTGATCGTGACACCGAGCCTGCGCGCCGCCGGGGCGACGACGTCGTCGACGTAGCCGTTGACCCGGTCATCACCGCCATACATCCACCAGCGGACCGTCTGACCACGCGCCGCGTCCTTCGCGGCCGCGAAGCCGGCGGCGCGCGCCTCGGTGCTCGAGTGCGTGCTCGTGGTGTCGCCGCAGGCGGCCAGCAGCAGGCTGACGGCGGCCGCAGCCGATGCCACAGCGCGTCGCCGGGTCAGTCGATTCATCGGTCCTCGTGGTTCGCGGGTGATGCAGGCGAGACAGCGCCCACCTTGCGGGCCGTCGATGACTCCGACCCACCGGCGGCGGCGACGATTCACCGCTTGCGCGCACCATGAGGTTCGCGGCGGCGGTCCCGGGAGCGACAGGGCGCGGCCATCATGCCCGCCCGGTCAGCGTGGCGACGAGCGCCGGCAGGTCGCGTGCCGTCGCCTCCGGCGGGAGGAAGAACGGCGGGTAGGCGTCGCCGCCGCGCGAGATCCACCCGGTGCGCAGGCCCGCCCGCCGGGCGCCGTCGATGTCCCACGGGTGCACGGCGACGAGCGCGAGGTCGCCGTGTGCTGCGCCGCAGCGCCGAGCGGCGTGGGCGTAGGCCTCGCGTGTGGGCTTCCAGCGCCCGGCGTCGCCGACCGACAGGCACTGCTCCACGAGCTCCCGGAGCCCCGCGCGCTCGAGCAGCGACTCGGCGACACGGGCGGCGCCGTTGCTGAGCGTCACGACGCGGATTCCGGCCTCCGCGAACGCCCGCAGGCCCGGTGCGACGTCCGGATGCAGCTCGACGTCGGCCATCGCCGCAACCACGTGCTCGGCCGCCGCGGCCGCATCGCCCCGAAAACCGTCCTCGCCGCGCAGCATCGATGCGAGCGTCGCGGTGCCGATCGAGGCGAAGTCCGCGAGCTCTCCGGCCGCCGTCAGGGCGAAGCCGTCGCGCAGCGTCGCCGCGAACCAGCAGGGGAGCAGCTCGGCCGAGCCTCCGACCTCCTCGAGCCGTCGTCCCAGCCCCGTCAGGTCCGACAGCGTCTCGTTGACGTCGAGGACGGCGACCGCGGGGGGCGCGGGAGCGGACGAGGTCATCGCCGTAGCCTGCCCTCCCCCGCCGCCGCGCACACCACATCCGACGGTTGCGCCGCGGTCCGCGCGCCTACGCCGCACAGCACGAGAGCGCGCCGACGTCGCGGGTGAAGGCCTGGGCGGCGAGGTGCAAGGCCTCGCCGATGGTCAGATACGGATTCCAGCTCGCGGCGAGGTCGGACACGGTCAGACCGGCGTCGATCGCGTACACGCCGGCGAGGATTGCGTCACCCGCGCCGTGGGCCAGCATGTGCACGCCGACGATGCGCCCGGTCGTGCGCTCGGCCACGAGCTTGACGACCCCGAGCGTGTCGCGGCTGACGATCGCGCGCGAGACGCCGGCGATCTTCAGCACCCTGGACTCCGCGTCGATGCCCTGGCCGCGTGCCTGCTCCTCGGTCAGGCCGGCCGAGGCGAGGGTCGGGTCGGTGAAGGTGATCCGCGGCAGCGAGCGGTAGCTGATCCGCCGCTCGGCCTGCTCGAAGGCGTTGGCGACGACGAGGGCCCCCTGCCTGGCGGCGACGTAGACGAACTGCGGGTGCCCGGTCACGTCGCCCGCCGCCCAGACTCGGGGATGACTCGTGCGCAGGTGCTCGTCGACGAGGACCTCGCCGGCCGCTCCGACGCGCACGCCGATCGCGTCCAGACCGAGGCCCTCGGTCAGCGGCCGGCGACCCGTCGCGACGAGGATCTGCTCCGCGCGAAGGTCCTCACCCCGATCGGTGCTGACGAGGATGGCGCGGTCCTCACGTCGCACCGCGGTCACGCCGGTCCCTTCGCGAACGACGATGCCGTCGGCCGCGAAGGCGCCCTTCAGCTCCGCGGCGATCTCGGGCTCCTCCCCGCGTGCCAGCGTCGAGCGCACGACCATCGTCACCCGGGCGCCGAGGCGGGCGAAGAGCTGCGCCTGCTCCATCCCCACGGAGCCCCCGCCGATGATGATCAGCGACGCGGGCAGATGGTCGAGCTCCATTGCCGTCGTGGAGGTCAGGTGGCCGCTCTCCCGCAGCCCGGGGACGTCGGGGACGACGGGCTCGGCGCCGGTGGCGAGGAGGTAGTGGGCGGCTGTGATGCGCCGGCCCTCGACGCCGACGATCGGCCCATCGAGGAAGCGGGCGTCGCCCTTGACGATCTCGATGCCGTGCGCGGCGGCGATGTCGAGGTACTTCTCCCGGCGCATGGTCTCGACGAGCGTGTCCTTGGCGGCGATCAGCTCGCCGAACCCGACGGGACCGGCGCTGGTCCGGATGCCGGGGAACCGGGCGCCGTCGGCACGGTGGCGGCTCTCGGCCGCCGCGAGCAGCGCCTTGGAGGGGATGCAGCCCACGTTCACGCAGGTGCCGCCCACCGTGCCGCGTTCGATCATGAGGACCCGCAGGTCGGCTCGGCGCGCGGCGATCGCCGCCGAGAACGCAGCGCCCCCCGACCCGGCGATCGCCAAGTCGTATGCGAGGGCGCCGGGGCGCCCGGGGCTGCCTGTACCGGAGTCGCACGGCCGTTCAGAGCTCAAGAGCTCGATCCGCCTTCAGATGGGCCACGACGTGACGCCTTCCCGGCCGTCATCCATCAGCACCCACTCCCGTCGACGCGCCGGCAGGCGGCGACGTGTTCCGCGTTGTCGCCGAGCAGGGCACGGCCGAGGGCGAGAAGCTCGCCCACCCGGGGATCGGCGACCCGGTAGTGCACGGTCCTGTGCTCGCGCCGGGTGATCACGAAGCCGCACCACCGCAGGCAGGCGAGATGATTGGAGACGTTCGTTCGCCCGAGGCCGAGCGACGTGGTCAGCTCCCCCACCGACAGCTCGCCGTGCTCGTGCAGCAGCTCGAGCACCCGCACCCGCGAAGGGTCGGCGAGCACCTTGAAGTACTTGGCCACGAGGTCGGACGTGCTCGGCCGCTCGGGGAGCAGGAACGGTCCCTTGGCGAGGATCTCCGCGGCCATAAATGTCAGTGTAGCCTGACATGAGATCGGCACGAGCGGTTCACGCGCGCGCTCTTCCCGTGGCTTGCCCGGCGGCGCCACGGCGGGTCGCTCAGCTCGTGTGGAACGCGCGCCGGTAGACCGTGGGAGGCGTTCCGATCACGCGGGCGAAGTGCTGGCGCAGCGCGACGGCGCTGCCGAACCCGGCGCGGACGGCCACCGCCTCGACGGACAGATCGGTGCCCTCGAGCAACCGCTGCGCCTCCGCCACGCGGCGCCCGATGAGCCACTGCATCGGCGTCGTGCCGGTCTCGGCGCGGAAGTGGCGCGCGAACGAGCGCGGGCTGAAGCCGGCGTGGCGCGCCAGCTGCTCGACCGACAGCGGCTCGGCGAGGTGCTCCTCCATCCACGCCCGCGTGCTCGCCAGCCCGTCGCCGGCCACCTTGGGCACCGGCCGCTCGACGAACTGCGCCTGCCCCCCCTCGCGGTGGGGGGACACGACCATCCGACGCGCGATCGCGTTCGCCGCCTCGGCGCCGTGATCGCTGCGGACCATGTGCAGGCACAGGTCGATGCCGGCCGCAACGCCGGCGGACGTCAGCACGTCGCCGTCGTCGACGTACAGCACGTCCGGATCGACGTGCACCGCGGGGAACGCCTGGGCCAGCATGGTCGCGTACTGCCAGTGCGTCGCCGCGCGGCGGCCGTCCAGCAGACCCGCGGCCGCGAGCACGAACGCCCCGGTGCAGATCGAGGCGATCCGCGCGCCCCGCTCCGCGGCCGCGCGCAGCGCCGGGAGCGACTGCGGCGCGATCGGCCACGCGTGGCGACCGATGCCCGGCACGATCACGGTGTCGGCACGCTCGAGTGCCTCGAGGCCGTGCGGCACGAGCACGTCGAACCCGCTCTCGGCCGGCATCGGCCCGGCGACCGGCGCGCAGACCGCGAACGTGTAGAGCTCGGGCTCCTGCCCGAACACCTGCGCCGGGATCGACAGGTCAAACGCGACGACCTCGCCGGCCACGAGCGCGACGACCCTGTGAGGCATGGCAGGAATCTATCGAACATTGGCGTTACCGCCACTCGACGGTTCAGCGCGCGGGCGGCACCCTCAACGCCATGCCTGCAACCCAACGGACACGCACGACCATCCGCCCGCCTCACCGGGACCGGGTGGCGGGAGGAGGGGTGACACTCTCAGCCGCGACGCACCCTCGACACAGCGATCCACCGGCGCCGTTCACGGGAGACCGCGCCTCGCAATCCGGCCGGCCGTTGCAGCGCGCGAGGTCGGCGCTGACGCCCAGCTTCGCGCGGCACTACCTGGAGATGGTCGTCGTGATGCTCGTCGGCATGGGGCTCCTCGCCCTGCCGGCGCAATGGCTCACCAACGCGATCTGGCCCGGGGTCGCGGGCGATGACACGACGCTGATGCTCGCCCGCATGGCCGCGGCCATGACGCTCCCGATGATCCCCTGGATGCGATGGAGAGGCCATCGCTGGCAGCCCTGCCTGGAGATGGCGGGCGCGATGATCGTCCCCGCCGCCTGCGTCGTCGCCCTGCTGGAGAGCGGCGTCGTCGAGGCCGTGTGGCTGCTGATGACCCTCGAGCACGTCGCGATGTTCCTCGCGATGTTCGCCGTGATGATCGCTCGGCCCCGCGAGTACTGCCATCACACCGCGCCCGCGGCGCCGGACTCGCCGCGGCGGTCGCCCTGATGACCCGCGACCGAGGCGGCGGCATGTCCAGTTCGGTGCTCGACATGTCCGTGTCGCTCGACGGGTACATCGCCGATCCCGACGACTACCTCGGCGGCGAGGATGGCGAGCGGCTGCACAGGTGGGCCGACGCCGATGCGCAGTCGGGCCGGCCGTCCGCGCCGACCGTGCGGTTCCAGGACGAATGGAATGCGGCGGGGGCGGTCCTCGCCGGACGACGGACCGCCGAGCTCATGGATCACTGGGGCGGTGATCACGGAGGTCTGCCGATCTTCGTCCCCAGTCACCGCCCGCCCGGCCCGGCCGCCCGCTGGGGCTATCCGCTGGTGACCTACGTGACCGACGGGATCGAAAGCGCGATGCGACAGGCGAAGGCCGCCGCCGGGGACCGCGACGTGCAGGTGCGTGGCGCGTACACGGCGCAACGGGCCATCGAGGCCGGCGTGCTGGACGAGGTGCAGATCCACCTGATCCCCGTGCTGCTCGGTCGGGGCCGCCGGCTGTTCGATGTCCTGCCCGCGGAGATCGAGCTGGAGATCGTTCGGGTGATCGACACGCCGCAGGCCACCCACATCCGCTACCGCGTCCGGCGCTGAGCCGGTTGACGGACGGCCGTGGATCAGGGAGACCGCTGCACGGACGCAGGGCAGCCGCCCCTGTCGAGGCGGCTGCCCTGCCTTCCGGGTCGGTCTCGGATCAGCGCGCGGCGTTCTTCCACGCCGTGGTCAGCAGCGAGCACTGGTAGGTGCTGTTCTCGCGCGGGGAGTTGACGATCAGCGCGGCCTCGGTGCCGTCGGGGAACGTGATGCCGCAGGTGTGCACCTGGACGCCGTCGCTCATCGTGATGTCGCCGCCGTGCTGAAACGCGCCGTTGGCCGAGCCTTTGTCCCAGCCCAGCAGCAGCTTGTCCATCTGCGCGAGGTCGAGGGGATCGATGATCGTCCCGTGGCGCAGGTGGGTCAGGTAGCGCACGACCTCGATCGAGGACAGGCGCAGCCCGGCGTTGCCGGCGCACTGGTCGCTGGGCCACGACGCGATCGAGCCCTTGTCCAGTTGCGAGGGGTTCGAGCGGTAGTAGTTCAGGCCGACCGTGGCCGGCGACGGGGCCACGCAGTTGGCGCCGTTGATGCCGCTCGGCGTCAGGACCCGGCGCTGCAGGAAGTCCATCGCGTAGCGCGCATTGGTGGCGGCATCGACCGGGAGGACCTGCTGCTTGGCGCCGAGGATCTTGCCGCCGGCCGCCTTCCACATCCTCGCGTTGAGGACGCGCAGCAGCGCGTAGTTGGTGTTGAAGTAGGCGTAGCCCGAGCCCGGGACGACATTGAGCTTGGCGATTTCCCGAAGCCCGTTGTAGTGGTTGGCGAGGCCCAGCGCGTCGCGCTGCTCCTTCGTGAACGCTGTGACCGCCTGGTTGATGCCGGAACGGTGCGTGAGCAGGTGGCGGAACTTCAGCCCCTTGAAGCCCTCGCTGAGCTTCCAGCTCCCGGGGAGGACGGCGGTGATCGGGGACTCGATCGTCAGCCCGCGCAGGCGCAACAGCTTCATCGTCGACACGGCGGTGAAGTTCTTCGTCAGGCTCGCGAGCTCGTAGCGCATCGTCGGCTTCATCTTCAGGCGCACGCCGCCGTTGTCGGCCTTCGTGCGCGCCGTGCCGTCGGCCTCGGACACCGCCAGCTTGCCGCCCTGGGAGATGGCGAACTGCCAACCGGCCGCGTAGTGCTTCAGCAGCGTGCGCAGGTCGGAGGCCATGAAGTGGGTGTCGGCCGGCAGCGGCGCTCCGAGCGGGAGCGACGGCACCGGTGCGGGCTCCGGGGCGGGCGGGGGCGTCCCGACCGGCGGGGGCGCCGGGGCGGGCGGGGGTGAGACGACCGGGGGCGTCGTCGGGGGTCCGCCCGGCACCTGGGCGGAGGCCACGATCGGTCCTGCACAGGCGACGGTCGCGGCGATGGTGAGGGCGAGCGTGTAGCGAGGCATGTCACGGTCCTTGGTCGAACGGGAGGGTGTTGCGCGGAGTGTCCGGCCCGGTGCTTGGACACGACTTGGAGCTCGCTTGGACACACGGGGTACAACCCTCCCGTGGAGTTCCGCGTTCTCGGATCCTTCGAGGTCCTCGATGGCGACCGGCCCCTGGCGCTCGGCGGCCTCAAGCAGCGCGCGGTGCTCGCCGTGCTGACGCTGTCGCCCAACCGCGTGGTCAGCGTCGACCGCCTCGTCGAAGAGCTGTGGGGCGCCGACGGCCCGCGCCAGGCGGTCGGCTCGCTGCAGGCCTACGTCTCCAACCTCCGTCGTCTGCTGGAGCCCGGGCGCGCGCCGCGTGAGCCGCCGCGCGTCCTGCGCTCGGAGCGCGCCGGCTACCTGCTCGCCGTCGATCCGGCCGACATCGATGCCCAGCGCTTCGAGCACGCGGCGGCCGAGGGGCGCGCGCAGCTCGGGGAGGGCCGGCCGGCGCAGGCGCGTCGCACACTGGGCGAGGCGCTTGACCTCTGGCGCGGGCCGGCGCTGGCCGACTTCCGCGACGAGGCATTCGCGCGGACCGAGGCGACGCGGCTGGAAGAGCTGCGTGCCGCGACGCTCGAGGCCCGCCTCGCGGCCGACCTCGCGCTCGGCGCGCACGGGACCGTGGTCGCGGAGCTCCAGCGACTCGTCGCCGAGGAGCCGCTGCGAGAGCAGCTATGGGCCCACCTGATCCTCGCGCTCTACCGGGGTGGTCGTCAGGGCGAGGCCCTGGCCGCCTACCAGGAGTGCCGCCGCCTGCTCGACGAGCGCCTCGGGATCGAGCCCAACCCGTCGTTGCGCCGGCTCGAGGCCGACGTGCTGCAACAGGCAGACTCGCTGGATTGGGTCGACCCCGCAGCGGCCGGGCAGCCGTCCACGGCCGAGCATGCCGCGGATGCCTCGCTGGCCTACCGCGATGCCGCGGGAGGCCTGCACGTCTTCCCCCTGACGCCCGGCGCCGGGCGCCTGACGGTCGGCCGCGATGCAGCGGCCGACGTCTGGCTGTCGTGGGACGCGCGGGTCTCGCGGCTGCACGCCGAGCTGGAGTGCGACGGCGAGCAGTGGGCCGTCATCGACGAGCGATCGAGCAACGGCTCGCATGTCAACGGCGAGCGCCTGCGCGGCCGCCGCGTGCTGCGCAACGACGACCAGGTGCGCTTCGGCGACACGCGGCTGACCTTCCGCTTTCACCAACAGCTGGCGGGTGCGGAGACGTATCTCGGCACGCTGTCCTCGGAGCCGGAGGCCCCTTAGCCTGAATCCGCCGACGGCGGATTCAGGCCTACACCTACGAGGCCGCGCCCGCGGCGTGGACCTGGTCGAGCTCGTCCTCGACGGCCTTGGCCGTCATGAACAGGGCCTCGGCGATCTCGCGCTGCGAGTAGCCCTGCGCCGCGAGGTCGGCGATGCGCCGCTGGCTCGGCGTCAGCGTGAGCCCGGTGCGGGGCAGCACCTGCATGATCGCCGCGCCCGCGGCCCGGCGGGCCTGCTGACCACGTCGGACAAGCGCGTGCGCGCCGCACGCCTGGGCGATCTCGACCCCGTTCCAGAGCTCCTGGAGGCCTTCGTCGACCGCGCCGAGCTCCGTCTTGGCCTCACCGAGGGCGAGCAACGCCGCCGCGAGCTCCAGCCTTGCGGGCGACGCCCTGAGCAGCTCGATCGCCTCGGCGAGCACGGCCGGGCGCTGCTCGGTCTCCGTGCACAGCGCCTGCGCGATGAGCGCGCCCCCGATCGCCCCGGGCGTGCCCCAGCTCCGCGCGCCCGCCACGTCGTCGGCGGCGACGGCCGCCGCCTCGTCGCCGTGGCCGGCCGCGAGCAGCATCGGCACGGCCAGCCGGCGCCACGGCAGCACGCGCGAGGCGCGGACCGCGCGCGGCACGCGCTCCAGCGCCAGGCGCATGTCCTCGAGCGCCTTCTCGACGTCCCCGAGCGCGAAGCGCACCTGGGCGCGCGCGACGAGCGCGTGGTTGAAGACGACGATGTCGGGCAGATCGAAGTCGCCGAGCGGAGCGATGACCTCGGCGGCACCGGAGACGTCGTCTGCGCTGATGCGCGCGCGCACGAGGCAGGCCATCACCATCGGCACCAGCGCGCCGTGCAGCGAGCCGCTCTGCAGCGCGGTGACCGCATTGGTCACCGCGCGACCGACGTCCCCGCGCTGATAGGCGACGAGCGACTGACAGCCCACCACCGAGGCGTAGCCCAGCAGCGACCCCCGCCACCGGGAGATCACCATCGTCGCGTCGAGCTGTTCCTCGGCCGCATCGAGCCGGTCGGCATCGATGAGGGTGAACAGGGCGGTGAACCGCGAGACCGCCTCGGCGCCCTCGGGGGCCACCGTCCCGGTCAGCGCCCGCTCGGCGAGCCCGGCGGCGTGGGCGGCCGAGGCCCCGTCGTGGCAGGCGACGCGCGAGAGCGCCGAGAGCATCATCCGCTCCGTGACGGTCTCCCCGGGCGCGGATTCGTAGCGGGCCAGGCGCACGCCGAGCTCGGGCAACAGCCCGGGCACGTTCGTACCCGCCGCGACCACGTCACCGACCAGTGCCTGGGTCGTCGGCGGCGGCTCGTCGCCGAGGGCGTCGACGTCGGCGACGATGGCCATGATCTCGTCGGGGTCCAGCCGTCCGTCGAGCTGGAAGTGGGCGCGGAACGCGCGCAGCCGGCGTTCGATGCGTTCGACGGGACCCTGGGCCAGCAGCACGCTGGCGTCCAGCGCCTCGGCGGCCGTTGCGGCATCGCCGGCCACCGACGCGGCGTAGCCGAGCTCGGCGAGCACGGCCCCGCGGTCCGCGATCGACGGGGGCTCGCGCCGCGCGCGGCCGAGCTGGCGAGCAGCGATGTCGGCCGCGCCGCCCTGCAGCGCCGCCTGCGCGGCCTCCCGCAGCACCGACACCACGCGCTCGTCGCCCGCCGGCTCGAGCTCGATGACGTGGGCGGCGACCGCGGCGACGGGCGCGCCATCTGCGGCGAGCACGTCGGCAGCCCGGGCGTGCGCCGCCGACCGCCGCGCCGGGCGCATGCTCGCGAGCACCGTCGAACGCAGCAGCGGGTGCAGGAAGGAGAGCGGGGCCCCGGGCCGCAGCAGCGCGAGATCGGCCAGGCGGTCCGCGCAGTCGCCGGCCGTGACGAGGTCGAGCTCCGCGAGCTGGGCGGCGTGGCGCACCTCGACGTCATCGCCCAGGATCGCGGCGGCGCGGGCCAGCGCCGTCACCTCGGGCGGCTCGCGCTCCAGGCGGTTGACGACGGACAGGGTCACCGCGTCGGGAACGAGCTCGCGCACCCGGCCTGCGGCGGTCGACGCGGGCTCCAGCTGCTCGTCGGCGGCGGCCTCGAGCAGCTGCTCGAGCAGGAATGGGTTGCCGCCGGTGACCTCGACGCAGGCCTGGACGAACGCCTCCGCGGGCGGGCGCTGCAGGCGGGCGCGCACAAGCGTGGCGACCGCGTCGGTCCCGAGCCCGCGCGGGCGGATCAACCGGACGCCGGGCTCGGCCCCGAGCCGGGCGATGGTGGCCGGATCGCTCTCCGTCGCACCGTCGCGCAGCGCGCACACGAGCGCGATCCGCAGACCCTGGATCCGCCGGGCCAGGTATAGGAGGAACCGCAGCGACGGCGGGTCGACATGGTGCAGGTCGTCGACGATCAGCAGCAGCGGCTGGCTCTCGGCGAGGTCGCAGATGAGCCAGTACAGGCCATGGCAGAGCGCGAACTCGCGGTCTGCGTCGCCGTGGTCGGGAACGTCGTGCTTCTCGAAGCCGAGGACCGGCCCGGCCAGGCGGGCGGCGCCCTCGATCTGCGCGCCGTCGAGGTCGCGCACCTCGCGCTCCAGCAGCTGGCGGACGACGCCGTAGGGGAAGTCGCGCTCCATCTCGCCGCCGCGGGCGCGCAGCGTCCGGGCGCCCGCGAGGCCGCCCTCGCCGGCGACCTCGTTGAGCAGCCGCGACTTGCCGATCCCGGCGGGGCCGCGCAGCAGCGCGACGGCACCGGTTCCCGCGCGCGCCGCGGCGACGACGGCGCGCAGGACCTCCTGCTCGCGATCGCGCTCGAGCAGCCCGTCGGCCGGGGGCGCCGGCGCGTCGGCCAGGGTGGGGGCCGATGTGAGCTCGATCGGGGGGCAGGCCGGCGGCGCGGCGACGGGCACGAGCTCGCCGGCGGGCCAGGCGGCCCTGGCCGCGGCGCCCACCGCCGCGCCGAGCTCTGCGGCGGTCGCGAAGCGATCGGCGGGATCGCGGCGCAGCGCCCGTTCGGTGATCGCGGCGAGCGCGGGCGGCAGGTGCGGGGCGCGCTCGAGCAGGGCGATCGGGTTCGCGCTGACGCGCTGGTGCAGCGCGGCGACGGCGCTGTCCACGGGTGGGAAGGGCAGCTGCCCGCTGAGCAGCTCGTACAGCGTGGCGCCCGCCCCGTAGACGTCGACGGCGGGGGTCAGGGCGCCGCCGCTGATCTGCTCGGGAGCGATGTACGCCGGGGTGCCGAGGACGATCCCCGTCTGCGTTGCGTCCCCCGGCGCGCCGCCGAGGAGCTTGGCGATGCCGAAGTCGCCGACCTTGAGCACGCCGTCGCTGGAGAGCAGGAGGTTCTGGGGCTTGACGTCGCGGTGCAGGACGCCCCGGTCGTGCGCGTACTGCAGACCGGCGCAGGCGGCGACGATCGTGGCGCAGGCCTCTTGCGGGCTGAGTCGTCCGGCGTCCAAGCGCGTCTTGACGGTCCCGCCGGTGAGGCGCTCCATCACGAGTACGGGATGGCCGTCGACCTCGACGAAGTCATAGAGGCGCACGATGTGCGGGTGATCCAGCGAGGCCATGACGCGGGCCTCGGCCAGGAAGCGGTCAGCCATCTGCGGATCGCCGCCGAACTGCGAGACGAGCTGCTTGAGCGCGACGTCGCGGCCCAGGCGGCGGTGGCGGCCCGCCACGACGACGCCACAGGCGCCGCGACCGAGCGTCTCGCCGATGTCATAGCCGGGCAGGACGCGCGCGAGCTCCTCGCGGTCACGCGGCGTCAGCTCTGCAAGGCGCTCCCCCACCAGGATGGATCATAGGCACCGCGCCGAAGAGCGACGGGCGCAGGCGGCGAGACCCGCCGCCAATGTCTGGGGGGGTCCCCAGTGACAGCGCCCGGCCGGAACGGCATCTTGCCGGGTTCGGATCGCGAGGGGAAGGAACCTATGAATCGCACCATCGCCCTGGCCCTGACGGCGGCCGCACTGGCGACGCCCGCCGCCGCCCAGGCCGCCACCGCCCCGGCGGGCAAGTACCGCTGCTTCTCCAGCTACGGCGGCCGCGTGACGTTCTCCGCGACGCTGCGCGTCAAGAGCGGCGGCCGCTACGACGTCAACGGCAAGCAGCCGGGCGCGTTCGCGATCGGCCGCGGCGGCAAGGTCACGTTCCGCAGCGGCGCCTACAAGGGGATGCAGGCCAGCTACCGGGTCTCGAGCGTCTACGCGTTCAAGATCCGCTTCCCGATCGACAGCCGGTCGATCGGCTACGCGACGCTGACCTGCTCCAAGACGCGCTCGACGTAGCCGCGTAACCCGCCGGGCGCCGTCGGGCGCCCGGCTCATGCGAGTCGCGATGATCGTCTCTCACGCGGGTGGCCGTCGACCACACGCCGCGAGGGCGTCCCAGCCGAAGACGAGCTCGTCGTCGCGGCGATGGGCGGCCACGCGCTCGCGCAGGCCGCGCTCGATGCCCTCGCGGGTCTGCGGATCAAGCGCCTCCCAGGTGTCCTGCGCGCCCGGGGGAAGCCGGCGCCGCAGCTCCCACCACTCATCGAAGCTCGCGTAGCGGCGCTCGCCGGTCACGTGCTCGAGCCGGACATCGATGAACCCGGCGTCGGTCAGCAGCGCTGCCAGGTGGGCCTCGTCGGCAAGCGAGAAGATCGCAGGCCTGGCTGTTCCCGGCTGCTCGCCGGCGGCCTCGCGGATCGCGCCCATCGCCGCGGCGAACCCGGGATTGGCGGCGGCGCCCGCCCACACGGCGAGCGCCAGCCGGCCGCCGGGACGCAGCACGCGCAACGTCTCGCCCAGCGCGCGCGCGGGATCGCTCATCGCCTGCAGGGCGAACCGGCAGGCGGCGGCGTCGATGCCCGCATCCGGTAGGGGCAGGGCCATGGCGTCGGCGACCTCGAAGCGCACCGACGAGAGCTCGAGATCGTGCGCCCGCCGGCGCGCGACCTCGAGCATGTCGGGCGCGATGTCGGTGATCAGGACGTGCCCGCCCGGCGTCACCGCACGCGCCGCGGGCAGTCCCACCCCGCCCGGCCCGGCGCCGAGCTCGAGGACCGTCTCTCCGGGGCCGGGCGCGATCGCCGCGAGCAGCCACTCGGTGACGGGCCCGGCCTCCTCGTCGATCTGCTCGGCATGCCGGCCCCACTCCTGCGCGGCCCGGTTCCAGCGCGTCTTCGCGTCCTCATCCACGGCGCGGCCTCCTCGGCGAGCATCGGGGCGACACCGTCGTGCGCGCCCCCGTACCCGGCCGAGGAGACGGCGCGCCGGAGCGCGCCGCCCGCCCCCGCCGGAGCATCACGGCCCGGCCAGCGCGGCGTCGAAGCACGGCGGGCACAGCTCGCGCCCGCCGACGCGCCCGATCCGCGTCTCCATCGTCGGCTCGCCGCAGCTCTCGCACTGCACCGACGCGTGGATGCGTGCCTTCGGCGGGAGGACCGCGTCGACGAGGGCCATGTCGTAGAGCTCCTCAGGGGCCATCTCCAGCACGCGCCGGGCGGCCGCGACATGCAGTTCGCCGAAGCGCTCGTCCTCGGCCGCGGTGGTCTCCCCGGCCCGCCGCTTGGCGAACAGCTCCCGGTGCTCGGGGTCCTGCTGCCAGGCGTTCGGCCGCAGCGACAGGCGAATCCCCTTGCCGTCGGAGCGGCGGAAGAACGTGAACGCGTTCTTGCCCCAGTCGCGGTGGATCAGGTTGCCCTTGCCGAACGTGCATCCGGTCTGGAACTGGATCGCGTCGACGGCGCACATGTCGGTCTCGACGATGGCGACCACCTGCTCGTCGGTCGCGTTGGGGCCGATCTCGCGCAGCGCGATCTGCGACGCCTGCAGGCCCATTGCCAGTCCCGGGCACATGTGCCCGTGGAAGCGCACGACCTCCGCGATCGTCCGCTCGTCGATCTGGACGTGATCTCCTGCTGTGACGACGGTGCTCATGGGATCTCCTCTCAGTTGGCCGGTAGGCCGGACTTCTTGCCGGTGACGAACACCTGCTTGTTGATCGGCCCGGGATAGCCGCCGAAGACGCCCCCCGGGGTGTAGTACCAGGCGTCGAACGTGTCCTTGCGGAAGAACGCCGTACGGCGCGGCACGTAGAGCGAGAGCATCGGCAGCTCGTCGGCGAGGATGCGCTGCATCTCGTCCAACGCGCCTCGGCGCTTCTGGGCATCGGTGGCCGTGAGCTGCTGGTTGGCGAGGCCGGCGAAGCGCGGGTTCGTGAATCCGTAGACGCGCGTGAAGTCGCCCCCGCCGCCCTTGCCCTTGCCCTTGCCCTTGCCCCCTGTGCCCTTGCCTGCCGGACCACCGCCTGCCTGCTTGCCGCCGGCGCCGGCGGGAGGCTGGACGCCCATTCGCGTGCGCAGGCTGTCGGGCTCGCCGCCGAGGCCGCCGTAGCCGATCAGCGCCATCGTGTAGCGCCCGGCGGAGGTGGCCGCGTCGGCCGCCGCCTGGTCGAGGCTGCGCAGCCGCACGTCGAGCTTCGCGGCACGGAGGTCCTGGCGAACCAGCTCGGCCGCCTTGGGCGACTGGAAGGAGCTCGTCAGCAGCACCGGCCTGAACGGCTTGCCGTCGGGCAGGTCGCGCATGCCGTCGCCGTCGCGGTCGCGCAAGCCGATCTCGTCGAGCAACCGGCCCGAGCGGGCGAGGTCGTGGTCGTAGGTCGGAAGACCCTTGGCGGTGTAGCGGTTGGAGGGCGCCAGGCCGCCGGTGCTGCCGACCTCGCCGCGACCGAGCATCACGCGCTTGACGAGGTCCTGCCGGTCGATCGCGTACGCGACCGCCTGGCGGAAGCTCCGCTCGTCGTAGGGGAACCCCTTCTCCAGGTTGAAGTGCAGCGCCCGCGTCCACTCGCCCGGCCCGTCGAGCTCTCCGTAGGGCGCCTGGCGGAAGGGCGCGACGGCCGCGTCGGGGAGCGCGTCCTCGAGGCCCGTCGACCCGATGCTCAGCTCGCCGCGGCGCAGCGCCAGCAGCTCGTCCTTGGCGGGTACGAACTCCAGCCGCTTGACGACCGGCTCGCCGAGGAAGAAGTCCTTGTTGGCTTCGAAGAGATAGCTGCCGGCCGCGGCGTCGTAGGACTTCAGCTTGTAGGGCCCGGAGCCGGTCACCGCCTTGGGTCCGCGGAACTTCTGGGGATCCTTGACGCCGGCCCAGATGTGCTCGGGGATGATCGGCACGCGTCCCGCGATGGTCTCCGCGAAGGGTGCGAACGGCTTGGGCAGGCTGAACACCACGGTCCTGTCGTCGGGGGCCTTGACGTCGCTGATCGGCAGTCCCCGCACGATCCCCGGCGAGATCGATCCGGCGCCCTTCGTGAAGTACCGGAACGTGAACGCGACGTCGCGCGCCGTCAGCCGACGGCCGTCCTGCCACGTGATCCCGTCGCGCAGCGTGAACGTCCATGTGCGGCCGTCGGCGCTGGTCTTCCAGGACTTCGCGAGCCAGCCCATCGGCGTTCCGCGCGAGTCCTTCCACAGCAGCGTGTCGAAGATCAGCTCGGTGTAGACGAGGCCCGGGCCGCGAACGTAGGAGAACGGCTGCGGGTAGCCCCACGGGCCGCCGGCCTGCCGCAGCGACGCGACGGTACTCGGTTGCGTCCCGGCGCCGGACGTTCCGCCCGCGGGCGTGCCCTTCGCAGCGCCCGTGTCGGCCTTGCCGCCGCCACCGCCGCCGCCGCCGCAGGCGGCGAGCCCGAGTGCCGCGGCAGCCAGCATCGCCGCCGCCATCGGCGTCACACCTCTTGAGACATCCATTCGTACTCCTCCTGCTCGTCGGGGTCATCGTCGGGCTCGCGCGCCACGCCCGGCGCGCCGAAGAGCTCATCGCGGCCGGAGGCCGCCAGCAGCGCGCGGGTCACCGGGTGGCGGGGCGCGGCCAGCAGACGGCTGCCGGGGCCCTCCTCCACGACGCGCCCGCCGTCGAGCACGAGCACCCGGTCGGCGACGCGCAGCACGACAGCGAGGTCGTGCGCGATGAGGATCATGGCCATGCCGCGCTCGACCTGCAGCGTCTTGAGCAGGTGCATCATCTTCGCCTGCTCGCTGGGGTCGAGCATCGCGACGGGCTCGTCGGCAACGAGCAGCTTGGGCGCGAGCACGAGCGCCCGCGCCAGCGCCACGCGCTGCAGCTGCCCGCCCGACAGCTCGTGGGTGTGGCGCTCCAGAAACGCGTCGCCGGACGGCAGCCGGCAGCTCGCGACGGTCGCGCGCACGGTCTCCAGGCGCGCCGCCGCGTCGCCGATGCCATGCACGTCCAGCGGCTCGCGCACCGCCGCGCCGATCGTCATCCGCGGCGACAGCGCCGCGTAGGGGTTTTGGAAGAGCATCTGCGCGCGCCGGCGTATCGCCCGCAGCGCCGGCCGGTCGGCGCCGAGCAGGTCATGACCTTCGAAGGTGACGCTGCCGCCGTCGGCCGCCAGCAGCCCGAGCAGGCACTGGGCGAGCGTCGACTTGCCGGCGCCGGTCGCCCCCACGACGCCGACGACCTCGCCCTCGCGCACGTCGAGGCTGACGCCGTCCAGCACCGTGCTCGCACGCTCGCGCGCGCGCTTGTGCGCGTACGCCTTGCGGATGTCGCGCGCCGCGAGGACGGTCACGAGGCCGCCGCGTGCACACGCCACGAGCCGTCCCGCGTCCTCGCCGGCGGGCGCGAGGAGCGCCGGGCGCTCGTCGGTGCAGAGGCCCTCCAGGCCCTGCGTGCAGCGCCCGTAGAACGGACAGCCCGTCACCCGCTGCGTCTGGTCGGGCACCTCGCCGCGGATGCCGCGCAGGTCCTTGACGGTCGCCAGCGTCGGGCGCGAGTCCAGCAGCCCGCGGGCGTACGGGTGGCGCGGGTCGTCGAGCACGATCGACGCCGGGCCGGTCTCCGCGAGCCTGCCGCGGTACAGCACGGCGACGCGGTCGGCGACTGCCCGCAGGGCCTCGACGTCATGGCTCAGGATGAGCAGCGCCGCGCGCTGCTGCGCGCGCCAGCGCCCCAGCAGTTCCACGACCCGTCCGCGCGTCCGCGGGTCCAGGCCCGACGTCGGCTCGTCCAGCACGACAGCCTCGGGCTCGCAGCTCAGCGCGATCGCCAGCAGCACGAGACGGCATTGGCCGCCCGACAGCTCGTGCGGGAGGCGGTCGGCCGCCCAGTCGCCGAGCCCGACCTCGTCCAGCAGCGCGGCGGCGCGCTGCGTCGCCGGGCCGGCCGCGAGCCCGAGGTGCAGGCGCAGCGGCTCGGCGATCTGGTCGCCGATCCGCAGGACCGGGTTGAGCGCGGCCGGCGACTGGAATCCGAGCGCCAGGCGCCGCCAGCGCAGCGCGCGCCAGCCGCGCGCGTCGAGCGCGCGCAGGTCGACGCCGTCGAGCGACATCCGGCCGTCGACCTGTGCTCCCTCGGCAAGCCCGAGCAGGGCATGGGCGATCGTCGACTTGCCCGAGCCCGACTCGCCGAGCAGCCCGACGACCTCGCCCGGCTCGACGCGCAGGCTGACGCCGTCGACCGCGTGCACGGGCGGCGGACCGCCGTAGGTGACGCGCAGGTCGCCGAGCTCGATCGCGGCGCGCGTCATGACGACGCCCCGCCGGAATGGCGCGCCAGGCGCGGATTGGCCCAGCGCTCGATGCGGATGCCGAGGAACGTCAGCCCCAGCAGCACGAGGCAGACGGCGGCCACCGGCGGCACGAGCCACCAGGTCCACGCGGTCGTGTAGGCGAGCCCGGGGAAATCCAGGGCGTCGCGCATCGTGGCGCCCCAGCTCGCGCGCGCAGGGTCGCCGAGCCCGAGGAACGACAGCCCCGCCTCGATGGCGACGGCGTGCCCGCAGGCTGCGACGAGCCCCGAAGCCAGCAGTGGCGCGAGCTCGGGCACGACGTGTCGGCGCAGCACGTGCGCCGTGCCCGCGCCGAAGCTGACCGCCGCCCGCAGATGGGTCCGCGAGCGCAGCGACAGGACCTGCGAGCGCAGGACCCGCGCGCTCGGAGCCCACATCGTCAGCGCGATGACGAGCGCGATCGCCCACAGCCGCGCGCCCGCATACGCGGCGACGGCGATCAGCAGCGGCAGCTTCGGGATCACGAGGACGACGTCGACGACGCGCATCAGCACGCGATCGACCGCGCCGCCGCGCCAGCCCGCCAGCAGGCCGACCGTGGCGCCCAGCAGGATCGTGCCGGCTCCCGCGAAGGCCGCGACGAACAGCGAGGTCCGCGCGCCCAGCAGCAACTGGCTGATGAGGTCCTGGCCGACCGAGTTGGTGCCCAGCGGATGCGCCAGGCTCGGCGCCTCCAGCGGGTCACCCGCCGGAGCGCCCGGGTCGTATGGCGCCAGCGCGCCCGCCAGCAGGGCGAGCAGCACGAAACCTGCGACGAGGGCGATCTGCGGCGCGCCTGCCGCGCGTGCGGCGCGTGCGAGCGTGCGCCGGCGAGGGACCGCGATCGCGCTCATGCTCGGCCGACCCGCGGATCAACCCGCGCGTACAGCGACTCGAGCGCGAAGTTCACCGTCAGCACCACGGCGGCCAGGACGAGGAAGCTCGCCTCGAGCACCGGGTAGTCGCGCGTCTCGACGGCGCTGAGGATGAGCGAGCCCATCCCCGGATAGGCGAACACGCTCTCCACGAAGACCGCGCCGCTGACGGCAAAGCCCGTCTGGATGCCGACGACCGTGAGGAACGGCAGCAGCGCGTTGCGTCCCGCGTGCCGGTACTTCAGCGTCCGCTCCGGAAGGCCCTTGGCGCGTGCGAGCAGCATGTAGTCCTGTCCCAGGGTCGAGACCACCGTGTTGCGCACGAGCAGGAACTTGGCCCCGATCAGCGAGATCGTCAGCGCGGCGGCGGGCAGCACGAGATGCGCCGCGACGTCGCCGGCCTCGCCGAGCCAGGAGCCGTACTCGCCGAAGGTCGTCCTCGCGCCGTACAGCGGCAGCACCGGCATGACGACGCCGAACAGGATCAGCAGCGTGACGGCCAGCGCGTACTCGGGCACCGCGTTCAGGGCGGTCAGCGCGGTCACGATCGTCCGGTCGCTGCGCCGTCCGCGACGCCATGCCGCGGCCATGCCCGCGACGAAGCTCAGCCCGGACGCGAGCGTCAGCGACACGCCGACGAGCAGCAGCGTCCACGGCAGATGCTTGCCGATGAGCGACGTCACCGGCTCCTGGCGGGCGATCGACCAGCCGAGGTCGCCCTGCGCCAAGGACCCGAGATAGTGGACGTACTGGGCTCCCAGCGAGCGATCGAGCCCGTAGTAGGCACGCAGGTTGGCGCGCGTCCGCGCGTCGTCGACGAACGCGCCGCTCGCCGGATCCTGTAGCGCGGCCAGCGGGTCCCCGGGCATCGCACGGGGCAGCAGGAACACGATCGTGATGACGAGCAGCACCGTCGGCACGTACGTCGCAAGCAGGCGCCCGCCTGCCCACCGACCGCCGGGGCGCCGCCGGACGCCCTCCCGGCGGCGGCGCATTCCGAACGATCGTGCCCTATGTGATGAGCCTCGTCGCATCGACTGATCAATCCCTTCCCCAGAGGGTTCGAGCTCGCGCGGGCGGCGAGACCTATAGTGGCACGACACTTAGTGCGACTCGCCGGTTGCCCCTACCCACGACTCCGTCAGGACATGCGCGACGGCCTGGGCGGGGGCAATCGCCGGGTTGCGTCCGGCCCGGCCGAGAAGTGCGAGATCCGCTCCCCGTCAGACAGTGCGCAGTGCCACGGTGGGCGCCATCCGGGACGCTCGGACGGCCGGCACCAGGCCGGCGAACGCGCCGATCAGGATCGCGCACGCGATGCCGCCCGACCACGCCTCGGCTGGGATCACGATGGCCCAGTGCTTCGTGCCGGCATAGACCGCGGTTGCCAGCGCCCCGGCCAGGACGCCGATGACGCCGCCGATGACCGCGAGGAGGATCGACTCGGCGAGAAACTGCGTCCGGATCTGGCGCTTCGTCGCGCCGAGCGCACGGCGCAGGCCGATCTCCGAGCGGCGTTCGAGCACCGAGATGAGCATGATGTTGGCGACGCCGACGGCGCCGACGATCAGGGCCACGACCCCGAGCCCGAGGAAGAGGCTGTCGAACGCCCCCGCCGCGGCGGCCCGTGCCGTGAGCACGTCGGACGGCTGGCTGACGTTGACCTCGCTGGGTGCCTCGGGGTTGGCGGTCGGCGCGAGCAGGGACTGCACCGCGGCCTCGTGACCGGTGGCGGCGCGCACGTAGATCGTGCTCGGCGGGCCGGCCTGGTGGCGGCCGCGCACGAGGCTGAGGTAGCCGAGGTGGCGCTCGGCGGCCGGATAGCCGACGAGGGCGCTGGCGTCGATGTCGCCGGCCAGCGGCGAGGGCTTCAGGATGCCCGCGACGCTGAACCACTGGCCTCCCAGCCAGATCCGCTGATCGGGGTGGACGCGGTCGATGCCGAGCTGCTGCGCGGCGGCCGCCCCGAGCACCGCAACCGGCTCGCGGGCCGTGCCCGCGTTCAGCCACCTGCCGCGAGCGACACCGGTACCGAGCACCGCCGGCAGGTTCAGGCTCGCGGCCCGCACCTGCAGGCCACCGCTGTTGCCGACCGGGATCAGCGAGTTGCGGTACACGTTCTCGTCCTTCATCAGGCCCGTGTGCGCCAGCGACCGGACGTCATCGAGCAGCGTGATCCGCCCGGGCGCCTCGAGCGGCAGCTGCGCCGCACCCCCGGTGAGGCTCTGTCCGGCCTCGACGGTCAGCATGTTCGTGCCGAGCCGGTCGATCTGCGCCAGCAGCCCGGCCTGCGAGGAGGAGGGCAGCCCGAGGATCGCCACGATCGCCGCCGTGCCGATCGCGATCCCGAGCGCCGACAGGGCGGCGCGCAGCGGCCGGGCGCGCAGCCCGACGCTCGCCACGCGCAGCCCGTCCCTCAGGCTCAATCGTGCGCTCATGGCAGCTCGCCCCTCGTCCCCGCGACGAGAGGGTCGCGATCGCGGCGGGTGTCGGACACCACCTGGCCGTCGAGCATCCGGATCTGGCGGGGCAGCTGATCGGCGAGGTCGGCGTCGTGGGTGATCATCACGATCGTGGCGCCGCCCGCGTTGAGCTCGCGCAGGAGCGCCATGATCGATGCGCCGGTGGTGCTGTCGAGGTTGCCCGTCGGTTCGTCGGCGAGCACGATCGCCGGACGCCCGACGACGGCCCGGGCGATCGCCACCCGCTGGCGCTCACCGCCGGAGAGCTTGGCGGGCCTGAACGTCGCGCGTTCGGAGAGGCCGACCCGTTCGAGCGCCTCGTCGGCGCGGCGGTAGCGCTCGGCGGCCGGGACGCCCGCGTAGAGCAGCCCGTCGGCGACGTTCTCGCGCACGCCGGCGTGCTCGGCCAGGAAGAACTGCTGGAAGACGAAGCCGATCTGCCGCGCCCGCAGCCGCGACAGCTCGCGATCATCCAGGCGCGCCGCGTCGACTCCGCCGATGCGGACCACCCCGTCGGTGGGCCGCTCGAGCGTCCCCATGACGTGCAGCAGCGTGGACTTGCCCGACCCGGAGGGTCCGACGATCGCCGCCAGCTCGCCTCGTTGCACGGAGAAGGACACCCCGCGCAGCGCGCGCACCGGCGGCTGCTCGCCGTAGACCTTGGTGACCGCGTCCAGCTGCAGGGCCGCTTCGCCGCTCACAACGACGGCACCACGACCGGGTCGCCTGCGCGAAGGGCGCCCTCGACCTGGACGCGGCCGCCGGCGGTGTCGAACAGGCCCACCGTCACGGCGACCAGCTCGCGGCGCCCGCCGGCGCGCGCGACCTCGACCGCAAATCCGCCGCCCGCCCTGCCGAGGAGCGCGGTGACCGGGACGCTCAGCGCGTCGTCCACGCCCGCGGTGGTGATCTGCACCTGGACGGGGGCGCGGTCGAGCCCGCGGGCCTTGCTCGGGTCCTCGAGGCTGATCGAGGTGGGAACGGTCGCGTCCGCGGCGCTGCTGTTGCGCCCGGCGGGGGCCAGGGCGATCCGTCCGAAGCCGGTGACCCTGCCCGCGACCGTCCTGTTGCCCGGCAGCGTGATCTGCGCGCGGTCGCCCGTCTTGACCTGGCCCTGCTGTGACGGATCGAGGTCGACCTGCACGTGCAGCCTGTCGGACGTCACGCTCAGGACCTGCGCACCCGGCCGGGCGAGCCCACCGGGCTGGCCGCCGACCTTGGCGACCCGCACGGACTCCGGCAGGAAGACCGCGTCGCCGAGAGCGAGCGCTCCGGTCACGTGAACGCCCGTGGCGTGCTGGAGCAGCTCGAGCGCCGCCTGCGTCTTCGCGCTGAAGTTCCTGTCGGCGAGGGGGATGTGGACATGGGCCTTGGCGTCGTAGCCGAGCGCGTGCAGGTCGCGGTTGAGCTGACGGACGTCGTCGCCCACGTCGCCCGCAGCCAGGTCGCGGTAGGCCGGGACCGTGCCGCACAGCAGCAGCACCGGGTGCTCGTCGACCCGGTAGAGCACGTCGCCGCAGGCGACCTTGGCGCCGGTGTCGGGGAGCCTCGTGTAGACGCCGCGGGCCTGATTGATCACCTGGTACGGCGAGCCATCCGGTCGCCCCCGGTAGGTCAGCGTCCCGTCATGGGAGACGACGGCCGAGAGCGCTCCCTGCTTGACCTGCGCGGTGTTCGCCGGCGCCGCCTGCGCGGCCGAGGTCGCGTGGTCGGCGCCGGACAGCACGACCGCGCCGGCGATGGCGGCCACGACCACCAGTCCGGCCGCTGCGCACAGCACCCACGTCCTGTGCATCACGGGCGCTTCAGCCCCAGCTTGCCGGAGAAGGCGGCGCCGCACTTCTGCATCGCGGCGTTGAGGACGCTCATGCCGCCGCTCGCGTCGGTGGAGGGGATTCGCGTCGTGTCGACGAGCGGCCCGTCCGCCGTGGGGTCCGGGAAGTCCGGCACGCCGTCGTCGCGTATGCACTGGGCGAACTCGAGGGCGTACTCCTGCTGCTGGGCGTCTCTCCTGTGGCCCGTGAACCCCGCCGGCTCGAGGTCCTTGCACGCGCTGATGGCCTTCCCGAACGCGGCGGTGTTCGTGTCCAGCGACGAGCCGTTCGCGATCGCGTCGATGGTCAGCTCGCCCGACGCGCCCGGGTCCGGGAACGCGCTGACACCGTTGTCACGCATGCACCCGGCGAACTTCAGCGCCTTCTCACGGGCGGTGCTCGCGCGCTGAGCGCCGGCGGAGCCGCCGCCGGCGGCGGGCTCCGAAGGCGCGCTCGAGCCACAGCCCGCGCCGATGACGGCGACCAGCCCAAGGGCGGCCAGCGGCCGCAGCTTTCTCCTCATGTGTGCTCCATGTGTGTGTGGTTTGCGTCGACGGCGGTGTCTGTCGGGACCCGTGCCGGTCACCGCCGCATCCTTGGATCCTGCGTAGGGTCGGCGTACACGGGAGGGCAGCCGTGAGCGATCGCCTCAGGGCGCAGTTCGTAGTGCCATGCCTCGTTGCCGTAGATCTGGCACAGCCCGTATGCCGCGCCGTGCCGGGACAGCCACGCGCCGGCATCGGCGGGCCCGATGTCGACCGCGTCGCCGGACACGTGAGCAGACGTGTCGGGGGTGGCGACCCAGCGGGCGGCCTCCGCCTCTGAGCCGTGCTGAGAGACCGCCTCACGGAAGAGATGCGCCTGGTACTCCGCGGAACGCCAGCCGCTGTCGACGAAGAGCTCGACCCCGCCGTCCGCGGCATCGCCTGCCGCCCGGCGCAGGGCGACGAGCAGACCGGGGTCGAGGTTGGCTACGCCGGGAAGCTCGTCGTCGAAGACCGTCGCGCCGTCGGGGACGGCACCGTCGGCCTCGCCGAGCGCGCCGCGGTGCTCACCGCGAAGGACGTCGATCGGTGATGCGGACGACGAGGACGAGGACGCCGGCAGCCGGTGGCCGAGGGCTGCGGCGATCGCCGCGATGACGACCAGCAGGCCGGCGACGCGGATCCAGCGGATCGGCGTCCGGTGGATCGTTATCCGTGCCGGTTCGCCGTAGGCCACGCCGCCATTGAAGGCAGCCTGGTGTTGCCGGCACGTATGCGGTTTTCGATACGCCGACGATATGCGCCGGCTCGTAGCATCGACGCATGCGCGTGCTGCTCGTCGAGGACGAGCCCTATATGGCACAGGCCATCCGCGACGGCCTGCGCCTGGAGGCGATCGCGGCCGACATCGCCGGTGACGGCGACAGTGCCCTGGCGCTGCTGAGCGTCAACGCGTACGACATCGCCGTCCTCGACCGCGACATCCCCGCGCCGTCCGGTGACGAGATCGCCAGACGCATCGTCGCCTCCGGCAGCGGCATGCCGATCCTCATGCTCACGGCCGCCGACCGTCTCGACGACAAGTCCTCGGGGTTCGGGCTCGGCGCCGACGACTACCTCACCAAGCCGTTCGATCTCCAGGAGCTCGTGCTCAGGCTCAGAGCGCTCGACCGCCGACGTGCACACCACAGGCCGCCCGTGCGCGAGATCGCCGGTCTGCGGCTCGATCCCTTCCGCCGCGAGGTCTACCGCGACGACCGCTACGTCGCGCTGACCCGCAAGCAGTTCGCCGTGCTCGAGGTGCTCGTCGCCGCCGAAGGCGGTGTCGTCAGCGCCGAAGAGCTGCTCAAACGGGCGTGGGATCAGAACGCCGACCCGTTCACCAACGCCGTGCGCATCACCGTCTCGGCCCTGCGCAAACGCCTCGGCGAACCGGGGATCATCGCCACCGTCGCCGGCGCCGGGTACCGCATCGACACGCAACCGGACACCGGGCGCGAGGGAGCCGACCGTGGATAGGGCCCCCGGTCTGAGCGTTCGCCTCAAGCTCACCCTCAGCTACGCCGGCTTCCTCATGCTCGCCGGCGCCTTGCTGCTCGCCGCCGTGTGGGTCTTCCTCCTGCGTTACGTCCCTGACCGTGCGCTTCTGCTCAACTCCGACACCTCCCTTAACGGTGTCTTCCCGATCCGGTCCGGCCTCCTGCACGTCTTCGCTCCAAGGGCCGCCGCGGTGCTGGCGTTCCTGCTGGTATTCGGTCTCGCGGGAGGGTGGTTCCTCGCCGGCCGGATGCTCGCTCCCCTGACGCGCATCACGGACGCCGCACGCACGGCCGCGGCCGGATCGCTGGCCCATCGCATCCGGCTGCCAGGCCGCAGCGACGAGTTCCGTGAGCTCGCCGACGCCTTCGATGCGATGCTCGCGCGCCTGGAAGCGCATGTCGCCGAACAGCAGCGGTTCGCCGCCAACGCCTCCCACGAGCTGCGCACCCCATTGGCGGTCACGCAGACTCTTCTCGACGTCGCCCGCAACGACCCGGACCGCGACAGCGGCGAGCTCGTCGACCGCCTCCACGTCGTCAACGCCCGCGCGATCGACCTCACCGAAGCGCTGCTCCTGCTCAGCCGCGCCGACCAGCGCTCCTTCGTCCCCGAACGCGTCGACCTGTCGCTCATAGCCGAGGAAGCCACCGAAACGCTCCTGCCCTTCGCAGAACAACGCGGCACCTCCATCGAGATCTCCGGCGACGCGACCCCCACCATCGGCTCGTCCGCGCTCCTGCTTCAGATGGCCACGAACCTCGTGCACAACGCCGTCGTCCACAACCTGCCTGAACACGGCACCGTGTGGGTCACGACCCGCGCTCGCCGCGAGAGCGTGGTGCTCACCGTCGAGAACACCGGCGAGAAGCTCACCCCACAGTTGGTCTCCACGCTTGTCGAGCCGTTTCAGCGCGGCACCGAACGCATCCGCACCGACCACGCAGGCGTCGGCCTCGGCCTGGCGATCGTCAAGAGCATCACCCAGGCACACGAGGGAACCCTGACCCTCGAGCCCAGGGCCGGTGGCGGCCTCTGCGTCACGGTGCGACTACCCGCGGCCCCACCGGACGCTCGCGAGCAATAGCCAAGGCCCTGGCACGCAGGGCGCCCGAGGTACGGGCGTGCCGCCGCCGCGGCCGCAGGACACGCGCGCCAAGATGGCTGCGGTCACCGGCGTCGCGCGGTCTCGGCTGCGAAGGCCTCGGCGTAGGCGGCGGCCAAGCGCTCGCTCGCGGTCGGGTCGCCGCCCGGCGGCAGTGACGCCCCCAGGTGCTCGCTGCGCAGCTCGGCCATGAAGTCCTCCCACAGCGCCGGACCGCCGTCGGCCAGCAGCTCGGCTCGCACGCGCAGCGTCGGGGTGCTCGGGCGGTTGCGCAACCCCCACTCGCCGAGCAGGGCCAGCAGCGGGACGAGCTCGATCGCCGCCTCGGTGAGACTGTACGTGGCGCGTCGACCGCGGCCGACGTCCGCCCGCGTGAGCAGGCCGGCCGACACGAGCCGCCGCAGGCGGTCGGCGAGGATGTTCGAGGCGATCCCCTCCTCCGAGCGCTCCTGAAGGACGCGGAAGTGCCGCCGGTTGCCGAACATGACGTCGCGCAGAACGAGCAGCGACCAGCGGTCGCCGATGACCTCCACCGCCGCGTTGATCGGGCAGCCCGAGCGCGGCTCGCCGGCGGTGCGTGTGGCCATGCCACGGATGGTACTTGCAGTTCGCCATCACCTCGGGTAGGTTGCGGCCACCACTTGCAAATCGCAATCACATTCGGAGAGGGTCGCGGATGCCGGACACCACCTGCCACATGTCGATCTCGCTCGACGGCTTCGTCGCCGGAGCGGACCAGAGTCGCGAGCACCCGCTCGGGAAGCGCGGAAGGGAGCTCCACGGCTGGCACCTCGGCGACGAGCGCGCCAACGAGGCCGACGAGACGGCGGTCGGCTGGCTCATGCGCCCGCGCGGCGCCTACGTCATGGGCCGCAACATGTTCGGGCCGATCCGCGGCGAGTGGGAGGAGGACTGGCGCGGGTGGTGGGGGCCCGAGCCGCCGTACCACGCGCCGGTGTTCGTGCTCACCCATCACGCTCGCGAGCCGATCGAGATGGAGGGCGGGACGACCTTCCACTTCGTCACCGACGGCTTCGACGCCGCCTACGCGCAGGCGCGTGAGACGGCCGGCGACGACGGCGTGGACATCGCGGGCGGCGCCTCGACCGTGCGGCAGGCGCTCGTCGCCGGGGTCGTCGACGAGCTTACGCTCGACATCGCGCCGGTCCTGCTCGGGTCCGGCGAGCGGATCTTCGACGGCGTCGAGTCCCTCGGGTTGGAGCCCGTCGAGGTGTTGCATTCGCCGCTGGCCACGCACATCCGCTACCGCCGGGCGAGCTGAAGGCCGCTGTCGGGACCCGCGAGCCAGCGGCGTTCATGACCGCGGAACGAGAATCTGCGCGTGGGCGCCGCTCGCGAACCGCTGCTCGCGCACCAGGTCGAGCTTCAGGTGCTCATCGAGATCTGCGAAGGGGCTGTGGCCGCTGCCGATCGCGATCGGCACGTGGGTGAGCTGGTATTCGTCGATGAGACCGAGCCTGGTCATGGACTTGGCGAGGTTCGGTCCGCCGTGGACGAGGATCGTGCCCTCGTCGTCGCGGGCCTTCAGCTCCGCGACCGCTGCGCCGAGGTCCTCTTCGAAGACCTCGGCCGGGCCCAGTCCGCGCTCTCCAAGGTGTTCGAGAAGACCGCCTTGGGCTTCTCGTTCATGGAGGTCGCCACCGGGCCCTGCGAGGCCATCCAGTGCGGGCTTTCGGAGCCGATTTCGCTTCAAGAATCGTTGCAAACGAGTCTCCGGACGGGGTCCGGGCGGCGCTACAGCCAGGTCTCGCCGTTGACGAGATCGGTCTCGCCGGGGAACTGCTCGAGTTTCGCCTCGAGCGCCGTGACGATGCGGCCGATGTCGGCCTTGGTCCTGCGGTAGTTGCCGGCCATGAAGACCATGCCGTAGTGGCCTGGGCCGCCGGGGGTGATCGTTTCGTGGTGAAGCACGCGGAAGTCGACGAGGTTGTTGGTGACGACTGCGCGGTGCTCTGCACGCGCGACGTCGAGCACCTCTCGGTCTGAGAGCGCCTCGTGCTGTGGGTGCCGATTGATGGCCTCGACGTCGTGGACGCGCGCGCGTAGCTGTTCGGCGATGACCGCCGAGAGCATCTCGTCGAGCAGAAGCCTCAACGCTGCAGGGCGGCTTGGCCGGCCAGCCACGCGTCGTGAGCGTGCGCGGCCTCGTGCTCGTTGCGCTTGATCCAGTCGTCGATCTCCTCGACGAACGCGCCGTAGTACACGACGGCGGCCTGGACGAGCCCGAGCGGCAGGCGGAGGTGATCGGCGGTCACGGCGATGTCGCCGTCGTTGTCCTGCACCGTGGCGATCACCTCCCAGACATCGCTGCCCGTACCGACGAGGCGCGCGCGACGGCCCGCGGGACCGTCGACGAACCGCACGAGCGGGTGCTCATCCATGCGCAGCCCTTCCTCGACGTAGCGCTGTGCGAGCGTTCTGGGCGCCAGCTGGACGCGGGCGGCCTGACCGCCGAGTCGCTCGACCGTGCTCGCGGGAAGGCGAAGGCTCACCGGTTGACTCATGTAGCACACGGTATCACGCAGCACTACAAGCCGAGCTATGCAGGTCGGGAGCCAACCGGGGTTTGTCGTGGGGGTCAACTGCCGCGTCGCTCATACGAGCTGGCTCGCGGGCAGGCGCGCCTCGCGGGTCTGTGCGATGACCAGATCGAGCGTCCTGAAGGACAGCGCGGGCGGCGAGAGTCACGCTCGGTCCGCGGTGCGTCGGACGATGTCGTCGACGTCGGCGTTGCCAGTGACGTAGATGACACCGGCAAGCGGTGCCTCGTCGCCGTCGGTCGAGCGCGGCGCCCGTGATGCTGTCAACGATCGTGAGAATTCCCCAGGTGCGATCGTGAGAATTCCCCACCCTCGGTGGCGTGGTCGAGGCCGGCTCTGAGGGTCGCGAGGCGCGCGCGGTGTCCGCGCATGCGGTAGCTGTCGCCGTCGATCTGTAGGACGGTGGCGTGGTGTAGGAGGCGGTCGAGGATCGCGGTGGCGACGGTGTGGTCGTCGAAGATCTCGCCCCACGACGCGATGCCGCGGTTGGTGGTCAGGATGATCGAGCCGTCACGACGCGCCGTTCGAAGTCACCGAGTCGCTCGTACAGCTCGCGCGTGGCATCCGCCAGAAACCGCGAGCGGATCGTGTTGCGGCCCCGTGTCGCCCCCGCGCGCCTCACGACGTGCTCCCTGCCCGGCGTTGGACGTGGCGTCGCCGGGACGAGCTTGACGGTGGCGAGGTCCGCGGGCGTGAAGGTCGGCCGGACCGCAATCGCGAGGACGTTGCGCATGACCCTCGCGCGAGCCTCGGGACTGGCCCCGTCGGTGTGCAGCGACAACGCGACCGCTGGGTCAGGCATGCGGCTCCGTCGCCCGGCGTCCGATCAGGATTTTCGGCGCAGCCGCTGCGGACCGGAGCGGACCCCAGCGGACAGTCGGGTCGGTGCGATCGCGCAAACCGCCTGCTCCTGCGGACTCCAGCGGTTCCCAGCGAAGCGCGCCCGAGAGGATTCGAACCTCTGACCTTCGGTTCCGTAGTTGGCTATTTGCAGGGCTTTTCTCCGTGTTTGCTGGCCGTCAGGTCGGGTTGGATCAGGTTGAGAGGGGTTGTTTTCTGCCGAGTTCGGGACATGGTTTCGACGGCGCCCACCTGGGCGCGTTGTCTCGTGTCTCGGGACATGGGACAGCTTGGTACTCTTGGCTCGTGCTCAACGGCCAGGACATCGTCGTGCTGCTCAAGCTCGCCGGCCAAGACGAGGACTGGACGGTGCGGTCGCTCGAGGCCGACCTTGGCATCGCGCGCGCGGGCGTGCACCGCTCGCTGCAACGTCTGAGCACGGCCGGGCTCTACGACCTCGGCCGCCGCCGCACGAACGTCAGCCAGGCCGAGGAATTCCTCGTGCACGCCGTCAAGTACCTCTTTCCGCCTGAGATGAACGGCGAGACGCGCGGTGTCCCCACGGCGTGGGCAGCGCCGCCGCTGGCGGACGAGCTTGCACCGCCGAGCGACCTACCGCCCGTGTGGCCCGACCCGCACGGCCGCCAGCGCGGCATCGCCGTCACGCCGCTGCATCCGGCCGTGCCCGAGCTGGCCCGCCGCGATCCCGGGCTCGCCGAACGCCTTGCGCTCGTCGATGCGATCCGCATGGGTGACGCCCGCGTTCGCGGACTCGCCACCAAACTCCTCAGTCAGCGACTCGCACGACCCTCAGTCGTCTCGTGAGCATCGAGCTACTGGAACTTGCCGCAGAGGCACTCGGCCCGCTGCTCGACGAGGTCGTCTTCGTCGGCGCAGCCACGGTGACACTCTGGATCAGCGACCCGGGCGCGCCTCCCGTCCGCCCCACCACGGACGTCGACGTCGTCGTCGAGGTCGCGACGCGTGGCGCCTTCCACCGCTTCGAAGCCCGGCTGCGCCAGCGGCGCTTTGCCGAAGACCAGGAGGACGGCGTGATCTGCCGCTGGCGCCATCCCAGCGGCCTGATCCTCGACGCGATGCCCTCCGAGCCCGGCATCCTCGGCTTCGCGAACCGCTGGCAGGGCGCAGCAATCCCGCACGCCATAACGCGCGACTTGCCATCGGGCGCCAGGATCCGTGCCGTCTCCCCGCCCTACCTCCTCGCCACCAAGCTCGAGGCGTTCAAGGGCCGCGGGAACCGCGACTTCCTCGGCAGTCGCGACTTCGGCGACATCATCGCGTTCATCGACGGCCGCGAGGAACTCGTCGACGAGGTGGCCCAAGCACCGGCCGACGTGGGCGACTACATCGGCTCCGAACTCCGCGACCTGCTCGACGAGGCGCGATTCGCTGACGGTCTGTTCGGTGCCCTACGTCCCGATGCCGCCAGCCAGGCACGAGCCGAAACGGTCGTCGTCCCACGCCTCCGGGCGCTCATGCCCGGACGAGAACCTTCAGCGTCTTGAGCACCTCGCCGAAGCGGGACGCGAGACGCGCTCGACCCATGACCGAACCTCTACCGGGAGCAATCGTGGCGCGGCACCTCGCGAAGCTGCACGCCCGTGATCGGTGTTCCCGGCGGGATATCTGCGATGTTGGCGATGAGCTGCGTGCAGAGCTCCCAGTACACGTCGCGATCGAACATCGACAGGTTCTTGATGGAGATGTCACCTCCCAAGAACTGCGGCACGACGAACCCCGCGCACTGGTCGACTGCCGGCGCCGGATGTCGCTTGCGCCACTTCTTCCACAGCTTGATTTCCATCAGCTGCCCACCGATCGCACGGAACGTCTCGGTATGCAGCGTCTGGACCGTTGCCGTCGTCACCAGCATCTCACCGCTGTAGGGCTCGACCACGAAGACCTCGCCCACCGCGTCCATCGAGTAGCCCCACGGCCGCCCGAGCCAGTCGCACCCAAAGCAGCGAACGGTTCCGGCCGACTCCGGAACCAAGCGCTCACACGCCGCGACGAACGACTCGACCTCGTCGAGCGCCAGCAACCGGTAGATCCCGCCCTCGAAGCTCGTACCGGCAGCCATCGCCATCAGATCGTGCACGCCAGGCGACGGGTTGGGAAAGAGCGTACGGACACGATCGTCGACGTCCTTCGTTTCGGCAGCCGCCTTCTCGGCAAGCCGTGCAACGTCCTCGAACACCCCAGCAAACTACTCCCGCAGGTCCGAACGACCGCATCGTGTGCACTGGCGCGCACGTCCAGCGTCGCCTAACACCGGCTCGTGACCCACCCTCGTGGGTTCTCTAACGCCGGCGGCCGCCGCGAGGCTGCCCGACGTCCGTGGCGGTCGCCGCGGGCCGTCCCACCGGCAACGCTCAGCGGCACGGTGGCGCTGAGGATCGACGGTGATGTTTGACCGCAGCTCAGCACGCGCGCGAGACTGCGGCGATATGAGCGACCCCGACTCGTGGTGGCTCGACGAGGTCGCCCATGCCGGCCGGGAGCACTTCGACGAGCAGCATGCGCAGCGCTACGACACCAAGATGGATGCCCTGGCGGCCCAGGAAGTTGCGCTGCTGCAAGCCGCGGCTGTGCTGGGACCGCAGTCCAGCCTCGTCGATCTCGGCAGCGGGACTGGCCAGTTCGCGATGGCAGCCGCGCAGGTCTGTCGGCGGGTCGTCGCAGTCGACGTCTCGCCGGTCATGCTGCAACGCCTGCGCGAGAAGCTCGACCAGAGCGAAACGAGCAACGTCGAAACGGTGGACGCCGGGTTTCTGACCTACGAGCACACCGGCGCTGCGGCCGATGTCGTGTACAGCCGGTTCGCGCTGCATCACCTGCCCGACTTCTGGCAAGCGATCGCCCTACGCCGAATGGCCGAGATCCTGCGGCCAGGTGGCGTCCTGCGCCTCTCCGATGTCGTCTACAGCTTCGCCCCGGCCGACGCCGAGCAGTGCATCGAGGCGTGGATCACCGATCTCATGGCGGCCGATGTCGACGCCGGTTGGACGCGCGCCGAGATCGCAGAGCACGTGCGCGACGAGAACTCGACCTTCACGTGGCTGCTGGAGCCGATGATCGCGCGCGCCGGGTTCGAGATCATCGACGCGACCTACAGCGCGTCACGAATGCTCGCCCAGTACTTGTGCAGAAGGAGCTGACCGGCCGCCACCCGCCGGGGCGCATCGCCGCTTCGCGTGGGATCTTGGACGGTCGAGAACCTCGATCGACCCCGGCCGGCGCAGCTGATGTGCTCACCGTTGCGTCGCAGCACCGTCCCGTCGCGGCTGGGTGGCACCACCTCCCCGGCGGTCTACTTCCCTACGCCTATGAACATCGGTGGGGGGGCCGGGATCGTGCGCTCTGGTCGTCTGACCGTGCAGCACTGCGGATCCAAGCGGCGCGCCACCATCGCATCGCATTGGCCCGGACAGCTCCAGGGCGGAGGTGGCGTGCTCATTTGGGTCAGCGGCACCCGAACGCTGGCGATGCACGCCTACTCGCTGGACACCAAACGCACCACCACGTCACGCCCTTCGGACACCTCGCTCATCGCCCAGCACCTCGGCGACGTGCTGTTCGTCTCGACCGCCGCGACGCGCCTCGGTGCAGACAAACTCACCCCAACGATGTGGACGATCACCGCGGCGGTCCCGTTTGGCAGCAGTGATCCGGAGAGCGGGCCGTCCGCTCGAACGCCCGAGCCCTGACCACCCCGTACGAGCCGGTCTTAGCCGGTCGGCCACCGATACACCCGCTCGCGGCTGAGTCTGTCCGGCTTCTCGGCCCGCGGCTCGTCCCGATAGCCCCGTCCGAATTGAAATCCCGCGAGGGTCCGCTATTCGGGACGCCTCGGCGGCGCCGATTCGCGGTGGCGTGGGCCGCTGTCAGTCGGCCAGGGGATGTGGTGTCTTCTCAAGTGCGGCGATGCCGTCCGCCTTGCGTTGATCGCTGACGTCGACGTAGATCTGGGTGGTGCGTACGTCGACGTGGCCGGCGAGGGCGCGGATGACCTCGAGCGCGACGTCGCGTTCGGCGAGCATCGTGCAGAACGTGTAGCGCAGTGCGTGTGCGGTGCGCCGGTCCTCGCGGACGCCGGCCGCGGCGGCGTGCTTGGTGACGATGTCTCCGATCGCGCCGGGGCTGAGCGGCTGCGGGATCGCGGACGGGCGTTTGTGCTGACGAACAGCGCATCGGTCGATGCGCGCGGCCGGGCGGCGTACCAGCGCCGCAGGACGTCGTGCGCCTCGGCGTGCAGCGGCACGGTCCGAGTGCGCCCGCGTTTTGATCCGCGCACGACGACCTCCAGTGGCGTCTGATCGCCACGCTTGGGGGCGATCGCTGCGCGTCGGCGTTTGTCGGGTTGGCGGCCGCGCTCCTGGACGTCATTGAGGGTGAGGCGCGCGAGCTCTGAGCGGCGCAGTCCCGCGCACGCGAGGAGTTCGAGGATCGCGCGGTCTCGGGTGCCGATCGTCGTGCGCAGATCGGGGCGCGCGAGCAGACCGGCGAGCTCGCGATCGGACAGGGCGCTGGGGCGTTCGTGTTGGACGTGCGTGCAGCGCACCTGCGCGACGAGCGGGTCGGCGCCGATCTGCGCGGCCAGGCGCCGCACGGCCGAACGCGCCGGGCGACCGAGCTCGGCGCGAGACCCTGAGCGGTGAGCTCGTCGCGCCAACCGGCCACGGCAGCGAGCGTGAAGGTCTGCAGCGAGGACCTCTCCGTAGCGGGCACGCAGAAACGCCGCGAATGCGCGATAGGACGTGGCATAGGCGCGGCGCGTGTTCGGCGCCGCTGCCGACCCAGCGATTGCGAGTGCGCGCTCCTCGAACGCATAGACGAGCTCCGGTACTCCGCCGCTTCCCGCTCGCCCGGAAAGCGCGAGCTCGGTCACGCGGTCTGCCGCAGCTGTGCGGCGAGCTCGTTGGCGCGCAGCGCTAGCTCGTACGCGAGGTGGTCACCGACGGCGCGGGCGAGGATGCGGGTGTGCTCGTCCTCGAGCGCCTGGCGGTCGGGTGCCGGCTGGAGGTGCGACCTTCAGTGCCCGCCGGTGGTGCGAGTCGGGCGCTGGAGTTATCGCGGGCACATCTGACGCTACGACGAGTCCGCGTCGCGGCGATCGCTTCCGTCACCCGGACCACGCGCAGCGACGACGACGAGCGGATCCGACGCGCTGTCGGACAGCGCGGCGGCCAGCGCCGCCTCGCGTGACGCGATCGCGTAGACCGGTGAGGCGCGGATCCAGGTGGTGAACCATTCGACGTTCTCTCCGCGCGCGAAGGCGTCGATGTTCGGCGTTGATGCGCCCATATCGATCCAGCCCGGTGTTTCCTGCAGGGCGTCCCAATGCTCGCCGTCGGCGTACCACAACGTCACGCCGACGCCGCCCATCTGGTGTCGCCTGCCGGGCCGCACCGTGGAGAAGGTGCGTCCGAGCTCGATGCAGATCAGGTCGACCGCGGCGAGGTGATCGGGCGGGGCGCCCGCGAACGTGCCCTCGGCCCCCGCCGGCGCACGGGACAGGTAGAACGTCCGCTCGTCACCCTCGGAAGCGACGTCTGAGGCAGGCCGGCACATCCAGGCCGCGACCGCGGGCCAGATCGCCGGCAGGTCGATCTGCCCCGAGCGAAAACCGAGCGGATCGAGCAGCGCGAGCAGGTCGCTGCGTGCGCTGACGCGCGTCATCACCGCACGAGCATGCCACGCCCCGGTGGGCGTCAGGCGTAGCGCCGCACGAGCCGGTGCACGAGCGCGAGCTTGCCCGCCGCCGGCGGTGAGATGACGAATGGGTACAGGTCGCCGGCGCCCATGCTGCGGTTGATCGCGTTGAGGGCGTAGGTCAGCGGGAGCCATGCGTCGAGGAGCTCCTGCACCCCGCCGTCGCCCTCGTCGGCGTCGTCGGGGTCGGCGTGCAGCGGCGCGAGGTCGGTCGTCTCGATCTCCGGGCCGTCGACGCGCACCCCGTAGGCCGCGGCTGTCTGCAGCGCGTCGCGGATGTGGAGGTAGTGGGCGAACGTCTCGGCCCAGTCCTCCCACGGGTGCATCGTCGCGTAGGCGCTGACGAATCTCGACGGCCAGTCGGCGGGCGGGCCCTCGCGGTAATGGCGCTCCATCGCCTCCCCGTAGTCGGCGCGGTCGTCGCCGAAGCGCGCCCGGCAGACGTCGCGCGCCGGCGTGCCCTCGGGCGCGAGGATCGGCTGGTAGTAGTGGCCGATCTCGTGGCGCAGGTGCCCGAGGACCGTGCGGTAGGGCTCGCCGAGCTCCGCGCGCCGGCGCTCGCGGCTGGCAGGATCGCCCTCGGCGAGGTCGAGGACGATGACGCCGTCGGCATGGCCGGTCGTGACCGGCTCGCGGTCGCTGGAGAGGAAGTCGAACGCCAGGCCGCCGTCGCGCTCGCGCCAGGACTGCACCGGGAGCCCGAGCTCGGCGAGCTCGAAGAGCAGGCGCCGCTTCGCGGCCTCCGCGGCGGCGAGCGCGACAAGGCCGTCATGGTCGCCGTCAGCCGGGCGCGTGCGCGTCAGCACGCACGCGGCGCAGAGCCTGGCCGCGCCCGGCGCGCGCCAGTTGCAGGCGGCCAGCAGCTCGTTCGCGCAGCGGTGCACGCCCGGGCCGGCGGCGACGATCGCACGCGCCGCCGGGTCGTAGACGAGCTCCGTCGAGCAGTTCAGGCAGCGCTCGCTCGCGAACGTGACGAGGCGGCGGCAGGTCGGGCAGGCGAACGCGCGCATCCGGGCATTGTGGAGTGCGGCCGGTGCGGGCCCAGGCTAGACGGCGGCCGCCGGCTCGAGCAGCCGGGCGAGCTTCGCCGGCGTGTCCTCGTCGGCGCGCGGCGAGTACAGGACCAGGCGCTGTGGGCGCTGTGAACACCTCGCGGCTCGTCGGCGGCGCGATCGGCCTCGCCGTGCTGAGCACGATCGCGACCTCGCACGCCCGCGGCGAACTCCTCGCGTCGGTCGCGGGACCGCGCGCTGACGGACGGCTTCGCGGTGGCGTTCGAGGCTGGCGGCGTAGGCCCTGCCGCACCGAGAGCCGGGGAGGCGGACTTCGGCTCGTTCAGGCCGCCGCGTCGATCAGCGCGACGTCGTAGTCGGCGAAGCGCGCGTCGGCGGTCAGGACGGTGAGGCCCTCGCAGCGGGCCTGGGAGATGAGGAGCCGATCGAAGGGGTCACGATGATGCATCGGGAGGGTCGCGACGCCGAGGCCGTGGTCGGGGGCCAGGCCGAGGGTCCGCACGCCGGTGCGCAGGATCTGCTCGCGCAGGTCGTCCGGGACGGTGAGCTTGCCGATCGCGACCTTGACGCCGATCTCGGCGTACGACACGACGCTGAACGCCAGCTCGGTGGCCTGTTCGATCGTCTCCCGCGCGAGCGGCCCGATATCGCGGCTGCCCTCGAGCTCCCACAGCACGACGTGCGTGTCGAGGAGGAGCCTCACGCGTCGTCGAGCAGCTCGTCGATCTCGGCATCGGTGAGCTCGAAGTCCTCGCCGATCGAGATCTGGCCGGCGAGCGACCCGCGAGCGGCGAGGAAGCGCGCACCTGGGCCCGGCGCTGGATCGATGCGCACGAGGCGCGCGATGGGGACGCCGTCGCGCGCGATCTCCACGTCCTCGCCGGCCTCGACGCGGGCGAGGAGCTTCGAGAGGTCCGTCTTCGCCTGCCCGACGTTGACGCGCATCGGCCGATCGTAGCGCAGTTGGTCAAGCTTGACCAAGCACGTGGCGCATCGCCCTGCACAGGATCTGCACATCCCCCTGACCCAACGGGCACCGGCCCCGCCGTAGCATCGCCGTCGATGCAGGTGACGACGATCGCGGTGGTGGAGGACGAGGAGCGGATCGCGGGCGCCGTCGCGGCCCGGCTGCGGGCGGAGGGCTTTCGCGTCGAGATCGCCGGCACCGGGCCCGACGGCGTCGAGCTGTGCCGCCGGATCGCGCCCGACCTCGTCGTCCTGGACTGGATGCTCCCCGGCTTCGACGGCATCGAGGCCTGCCGGCGCATCCAGGCCGACCGGCCGGTGCCGGTGCTCTTCCTCACGGCGCGCGACGCCGAGGCCGACGTCCTGGTCGGGCTCGGGATCGGCGCCGACGACTACGTCTGCAAGCCCTTCAGCCCGCGCGAGCTCGTCGCGCGCGTCCACGCGATCCTCCGCCGCGCCGCCCGCGCGGCGGAGCCGGCGATCGCGGCCGCGATCGTCCTCGGCGCCGTGACGCTCGACCTCGAGGGCCGTCGCCTGCTGCGCGGCGGCAAGGAGATCCGGCTGACTCCGACGGAGTTCGACCTGCTCGCGACACTCGCGGGCCGGCCCGAGCGCGCGTTCACGCGCGACGAGCTGCTGCAGCGCGTCTGGGACTGGCGCGACGCGGGCTCGACGCGGACCGTCGACTCGCACGTCGCCGGCCTGCGGCGCAAGGTCGGGCCCGGGATCGTGCGAACGGTGCAGGGTCACGGCTACGCGCTCGGGAGCGCGGCGTGAACCCGCTCGCGCGGCTGCCCTCGCTGAAGCTCAAGCTCGGGCTGGTCATCTTCCTCGCGATCGTCGTGACGCTCGCGACGATGCTCGTCGCGGCGCAGCTCGGGCTGGCGCTGCGCTGGGGCGCGCTCGTTGCGCTTGTCGTGTCGCTCGCGTCGGTGCAGGTCGTAGCGCGCGGCATGATCTCGCCGCTGCGCGCGATGGCGCGCGCCGCCGAGGCGATGGCCCGCGGCGAGCACGGCCAGCGCGTGGCGACGTCGGCGCGCGACGAGGTCGGCCAGCTCGCGGTGGCCTTCAACGCGATGGCGGCGGAGCTCGAGACGCTCGACCGCGCACGGCGCGACCTCGTCGCCGACGCCGCGCACGAGCTGCGCACGCCGATCAGCGCGCTGCGCGCGTCGCTGGAGAACGCCGTCGACGGCGTCGAGGAGCCCGACCTGCCGGCGCTGCTCGCGCAGGTCGAGCGGCTCGGGCGCCTCGCCGACCAGCTGCTCGACCTCTCCGCACTCGAGGCCGGAGCGACGCGCCTGCGGCGGCGCACGTTCCCCGTCGCCGAGCTCGCCGACGGCTGCGACGGCGCGGCGATCGAGATCCCCGCCGGCCTGCGCGTCGACGGCGATCGCGACCGGCTGCGCCAGGTCGTCGCGAACCTCGTCGACAACGCGCAGCGCCACGCGCCCGGCTGCACGGTCGTCCTGCGCGCCGCGGCGACGGCCGCGGGCGGCGTGCGCCTGGAGGTCGAGGACGGCGGGCGGGGCCTGGAGCCCGGCGAGGCCGCGCGCGTCTTTGACCGCTTCGCCCGCAGCGACCGCTCGCGCTCGGTCGCCGGCTCGGGCCTCGGCCTCGCCATCGCCCGCTCGATCGTCGAGCTGCACGGCGGCGCGATCCGCGCCGAGCCCGTCGTACCGCACGGCTGTCGCATGGTCGTCGACCTGCCCTAAGCGCCGCCGCGCCCCGCTGTCCAACAACCGTCCGCGATCCCGGGAGGTCCTCGCATGCCCCTGCCCAAGTCCGCCCTCGCCTGTGCCGCCGGCGCCGCCGTGCTCGCCGCGATCGCCGTCGCCGGCGAGCGACCCGGGCTCGGCCTGACCGTCGCGCTCCTGCTCGCGATCGCAGCGGGCGTGCGCGGCGCGCGGCGGCCCGTCTCCCCCGCGCTCACGGCGATCGCCGCGGCGCTCGCGCTGCAGCCGGTGCTGCGCGATGCGGGCTGGGTCGTCGCCGTGGCGGTCGGCGCCGCGCTCGTCGCGGGCGCCGCCGCCGTCGGCGGCGCGGAGGCCTGGCCGGCCGTGCGGCGCGCGCTCGTCGCGCCGCTGCGCCTCGACGGCGGGGCGATCCTCGCGGCGCGCGCCCTCGCCGCGCTGCTCGGCAGCGGGCGACCGCGCGGGCAGCTGTGGCCGGTGCTGCGGGGGACCGGACTGGCGCTCGCGCTGACGGCGACCTTCGGGGTGCTCTTCGCCACGGCCGACAGCGCGTTCGCCGACGTCCTGGGCCGGGCCTTTCCGGACAACCTCGACGGCGCCGATCTGCTCTGGCGCGTGGTGCTCGCGCTCGTCTTCCTGGCGCTCGGCGGCGCGCTGGCGCGGGCGGGGGCACCGCGGCGCCCGGCCGAGGCGGGCGGCCGCGCGCCCGGCCGGGTCCCGGGACGCACCGAGCTCGTCATCGCGCTCGGCGCGCTCGCGGCCCTGTTCGCGACGTTCGTCGCCGTGCAGCTGCGGGTCCTCTTCGGCGGCGCGGCGTACGTCCAGGCGACCACGGGGCTCGGCTACGGCGACTACGCGCGCCAGGGCTTCGGCCTGCTGCTCGTCGTCGCGGCGCTCACGCTGGCGGTCGTCGCGGTCGCGGCCCGGCGGCGCGACCGCACCGTGCGCGCGCTGCTCGGGGCGCTGTGCGTCCTGACGCTCGTCGTCCTGCTCAGCGCGCACCACCGGCTCGACCTCGTCGAGCAGGCCTACGGCTACACCCGCGTGCGCTACGCCGGGCACGCCGTCGTCGCCTGGCTCGCCGCGCTGTTCGCGCTCGTCCTCGCCGCCGGCGCGAGCCCCGGGGTCGCGCGCCGCCTGCCGCGCCTGGCCACGACGCTGGGCCTCGCGGGCGTCCTCGCGTTCTCGCTGAGCAACCCCGACGGCCGCATAGCCGAGCGGGCGGCCGACCGCGCGGCGAGCGGGCGAGCGGTCGACACCGCCTACCTCGCAGGCCTGAGCGCCGACGCCCTCCCGGCGCTCGAGGCGCTGCCGCCGCGACAGCGCGCGCTCGTCGTGCCGGCGCTGCACGCGCGCCTACGACGGCCGGACGGGTTCGGGGGGCTCAATGTGGCCCGCGCTCGCGCGCGGTGAACCGACCGTCAGCGCGCGCGCCGGCGCCGTCGCCAGCCGAGCCCGGCGACGCCCGCCGCGGCGGCGGCCGCTCCGCCGCCGAGGAGGCTCTCGCGCCAGTCGCACTCGCCGAGCTCGTCGCAGTTCGCGCGGCAACTGCGCGCCGCGTCCGCCCAGCCGTCGGGATCGCTCCAGCGGCCCTGCTCCTGGAACGCGGGGCCAACGGGCGAGGTCTGCTCGCCGGGCACCCACCAGCGCGCGCGGGCGCCGCCCCAGTGCCCCGGCCAGCGCATCCACGCCGGTGACGTCGCGGTGACGCGCACGAGGCGCGCGCGCACGACGAGGCCGCGGCCGTCGTTCTCGTCGTTGGGGTCCGGCCATGTGCGGTCGCGGATGCCGGCACGCAGATAGGACGCATGCGAGCCGTGCGCGGCGTAGACGACGGGGTGCCCGCCCCGCGTCTCGACGGTCTGGGCGCCGCAGCGCTCGGCGCCCGAGTGCTGCGCGTAGACCGCCTGCACCGGCCGCCCGGTGTCGTCGAGGAGGAACTGCACCATCTCCCAGTCGCCGGCGTGGCGGCCGGTGCGCACGATGCCGCGGTCCTGGTCCTGGCCCCGGTAGAAGAACCAGTACTGCAGCCACGCGCCGCCGCGCTCGGAGGGCGCGATCCGGCCGTAGACCGCGGGCCGGCGGTCACTGGCCAGGCCCGGCACGCGGACGGGCGCCGAGGCCACCGACGTCAGCGGGAACCGCTCGCGCGAGTCGTGGACGACGACCGGCGCGTGGGCGGCGAGGGCGGCCGCGAGCGCCGCTGCGGTCAGCATGAGCGCACCCGCGCAACGTATCCGGCCGCCGCGCGCACGTCTCGCCGAGCCGAGCCCGTGCACTGCACCAACGCTTGCGGGCTCGCCCCCGGCCTCGTGGCATGATCGCCCGGCCGAAGGTAGCCATGGCCGATCAGAAGAGCCCCCACCACGCCGCGACGCCACGGCGCGTCACGTTCCCCGACCTCGTCCGGTTGCATTTCCGCTGGCGCCAGAGCGTCAACGACGGCTCCGCCTCGACGGAGGACGAGCGCGACGCGCTGCAGCACGCCTACCAGGAGGCGCTCACGCGCTTCGAGCACGAGCACGGGGAGATCGTCAGCGCGTACTGGTGCGCCGACGTCGAGAGCGCGGTCGCGCTGACGGCCGGCAGGCCGGAGACCGGCTGGCTGCGGCGGCTGCTCTCCGTCTCGCCGAAGTTCCACCGCGTCAGCGACTGGGCGACGAAGGACGAGCCCGAGATCGCCCGCGCGCTGCACCAGTGCGACGAGCTCGCGATCCGCGCCTGCGAGGTCCTGCGCGGGCGCAGCCGGCGGATCTGCATTCAGCTCGTCATGTCGTCGGCGTGCCATCTGCTGGCGCTCATCGACGCCAAGGGCCAGGGCCGCACCCCGGCCGAGCACAAGGCGTCGATCGCCGCCGAGCAGCACACGCTGGCGGTCCTGCGCCACGACTACCGGCAGGCGGCCAACGGCGACGCGCAGCTCGTCTACTTCGCCGGGATGGTCCTGGGGATCGGCGGGCTCGCCCTGCTGTACGTCGTCGCGGGCGGCATCCTGCAGGCCGACGAGAGCATCGAGGACGCGACGATCATCGGCTGTCTCGTCGCCGGCGCCGTCGGTGCGGTCGTGAGCGTCATCGCCCGCGTCAACAGCGGCTCGTTCGCGCTCGACGTCGACGTCGCCCGCGGCTACACGCTCTTCCTCGGCGGGCTGCGGCCGCTCATCGGGTCGATCTTCGGCCTGCTGTCGTACTTCGCGCTGACGAGCGGCTTCGTCGAGATCTTCAAGCTGCCGCCCGAGCACGACACGAAGCGCTTCTTCTTCCTCTGCGTCATCGCGTTCGGCGCCGGCTTCAGCGAGCGCTGGGCGCAGGACACGCTCACCGGCGGGCTCACCGGCCGCGGCCGCACGCCCGACCCTCCGGCGGCGGCGAAGCCCAAGCCCGGCGCCGCCGGCGCGCCGCGCCCTGCGACGGCGGTCCGCGACGCCGACGTCGTCACCGACTGATCGCCGCCGCGTGCGGCGGGCGCCGGCTGCCCGGCGGTGCCCGGAAATCGGCCCGATCGGACCGTCCCGCGTGGCCCGGCCGGACTACGGTGACCACACCCGCCGATGCCGGCCCCGATCCTCACCACCGCCGCCAAGATCATGTGCGCCCACGGCGGGCAGGTCACGCTGATCCCGAAGCAGGTGAAGGTCCTCTGCGGTGGCCAGCCGGTGCTCTGCGTCGGCGACCTTGTCGGCGCCCCGATCGTCGGCTGCGCGCAACCGCCGACCCCCGCGACCGCGCCCTGCCTCGTCGTCGTCAGCGAGATTCCGATCCCGATGGTCGGCATGAACCCGCAGATCCTCGTCGGCGGCAAGCCCGTGCTGCTCGGCGGCATCAACGGCGTGACGAGCGGCGTGCCGCCGTCGCCGCTGATCGTGGCGTTCCCGGGCCAGGTGAAGGCACTGGGCTGACGGGATGTCGCTCGACAGCTATGACGTCATCCGCGAGCTCGGACGGGGCGGCATGGCGGTCGTCCACCTCGCGCGCCAGCGCGACCTGGGCCGGCTCGTCGCCCTGAAGGAGCTCGGCGGCCTGAACGTCGGCGACCCGGCCTTCGCGGAGCGTTTCCTGCGCGAGTCGCGCGTCGCCGGCTCGCTGAACCACCAGAACATCGTCACGGTCTACGAGTACTTCGAGGACGGCGGCGTCCCGTTCATCGCGATGGAGCTCGTCGAGGGCGGCTCGCTGCGCCCGCTCATCGGCGAGCTGTCGCTGCCGACGATCGGGCGCGTGCTGGAGGACCTGCTCGCGGCCGTCGGCTACGCGGGCCGCAACCAGATCGTCCATCGCGACCTCAAGCCCGAGAACGCGCTCATCACGGCCGACGGGCACGTGAAGGTCGCCGACTTCGGCATCGCCAAGGCTGCGGCGAGCGGCCAGCAGGGCCTGACGTCGGAGGGCATGACCGTCGGCACGCCCGAGTACATGTCGCCCGAGCAGGCGATGGCGCGCGACGTCTCCCCCGCCTCCGATCTGTACTCCGTCGGCTGCCTGACCTACGAGATGCTCACCGGCCGCCTGCCGTTCACCGACGGCTCGCAGGTCGCCCTGCTCCTGCACCAGGTCAACGACCCCGTGCCCGACGTCCGCGAGATCGACCCGCTGATCCCCGAGTCCGTCGCGCAGTGGGTCGCGCGGATGACGGCGAAGGACCCCGAGGACCGGCCCGCCGACGCGGCCGAGGCGTGGGAGACCTTCGAGGAGGCGATCCTCGAGTTCGTCGGGCCGCTGTGGCGCCGCGACGCGACGATCATCCCCGGCTCGTGGATCGACCTCGCCGACCTCCCGCCGCAGGGCCCCAAGCCGCTGCGCCTGGCGACGCGCGCGAGCCCGGCGGGGCCGGCGAACCCGGCATTCGAGACCTACCACGCCCCGGCGGCGCTGCACGAGCAGCTCGCCGCCGAGGGCATCGACGCCGGCGCGGCGGCGATCGTGACGCCGCCCTCGGCGCCCGCCCCCGTCCGCCGCGCGGCGACGCCCGCACCGCAGCGCGCCGCCCCCGCGCCGGTCGGCCTGGCTCCCACGCCCGTCGCCAAGCCCGCGGCGCCCGCGGCCGAGCCCGAGCCCGCGCCCCGCGGGCTGCCCGTCGGGGCGATCGCAGGCGGCGCGGTTCTCGCCGCGATCGTCGCGTTCGTCGTCGGGATCTCCGGCGGCACGTCGACGAGCCTCGCGAGCGCGAGCGGCGACGGCTTCGTCCTGCAGGGCCCGGCCGACTGGGTGACGACGAGCGCCCCCGCCCTCCCTGCGCTCGGCAGCGGCGCCGTCGCGCTCGCGCCCCCGGGCGCCGGCGGCGGCGAGGCGATCGCCGCCGGGCGGCTGCCCGCGGCCGGGGCCGCGGCGCTCGCCCGCACCGCCGGGCCCGCGCAGCGCGTGCGCCTGTCGGCCGGCGAGGCCGTGCGCTACGGCCCCGCGCTCTACGTCCTGCCGACGAGCGACGGCACGATCGTCGTCAGCTGCACCGCCGGGCCCGCGGTGCGCGCGGTCTGCGGGTCCGCCGCCGCATCGCTGAAGATCGAGCGCGGCCGCGCCCGCGCGCTCGGCCCGAACTCCGCCGGCGCGCGCGTCCTCGGCGGGACCTTCACGCGGCTGCGCGATCAGGTCGCCAACCCGACCGCCGACCTGCGCCGCGCGCGCTCGCGCGGCGCCCAGGCGCTTGCCGCCGGCGACCTGGCGCGCGCCTACCGCACTGCTGCGAACGAGCTGCCGCACGATCCCTCCGGTGCCCTCGCCGAGCCGGCGCAGGTCCGGCTCGCGGCGGCGCTGAAGGCCGTCGCCGACGGCTGGGCGCGGTACGCACGCGTCGTGAGGTCCGCCAGCGCGTCCGCCGTCGCGGGGGCGCGCAGGGCCGTGTCGCGCGCCCGCGCGCGGGTCAACGGCGCCCGCGGCGCGCTCGCCGCCGCCGGCTATCCCGGGAAGGGCGGCTGAGCATGCGGACCGCGCTCGTCGCGGCAGTCGCCGTCGGGGCCGCCGCGGCCGCCGGCTTCCTCGCCGGCGGCGCGCTCGCCGGCGGCGGCGACGCCGCCCTCGCGCCCGCGGCGAAGCCGGTCACCGTCGCGGCGCAGCCGATCCCCGTGGTCATCGCGGGGCCGCCGGCGCCCGCGCCGCAGCGGGCTGCGGGCTCAGGCGGTGGCGGAACCACGAGCGGCGGTGGTGGTGGCGGCGGCGGCGCGACGCCGCCCCCGCCCCCGTCCTCGAACAACACGCCCCCGCCCCCGCCGCCGCCGAGCTCGACGAAGCCGAAGCCGCCCCCGCCCCCGCCACCCTCCGGTGGCGGCGGAGGCGGCGGGATCCAAGAGGGGTAGTGGAGGATCGCGGTGGTCGCTTCGGTCCGCGGCCAGACACGAAGGGCTTCCGACGAGTCTGGTGGCTGATGGGCGCTATACGCCCAAAATCCACCAGACTCGACCGCGGGAACGCCTCCGCGGTTGCGACGGCAGGAATTTCGGGCTAGAGCGAGCCCGCGGCGCGGTCGGCCTCGCGCTCGAGCGCGTCGCCGGGCTCGGACACGCGCATCTCCCCGGAGGTCGGCGTGCCGCGCTGCTGGATGACGTGCGCGAGCTCGTGCGCGAGCAGGCCGCGCCCCTGCGCCGAGGCGGGCGCGTACTCGCCCGCGCCGAAGAAGACGTCGGCGCCGGTCGTGAACGCCCGCGCCTGCACGGAGCGCGCGAGGGCGCCCGCGAGCGGGTCGGTGTGCACGCGGACGTCACCGAAGTCGTGGCCGAGGGCCGCCGACATCTCGGCGCGGACGGCGGGCTCCAGCGGCGTGCCGCGCCCGCGCGCGGCGGCGATCTGCGCCGTCACGTCGGGGTGCACGCGCCCGCCCTCGAGGATGCCGTGACCGAACCCGCCGGACGCCATCACGGCCCCGGTCCGTAGCTCGGGTAGCTGCCCGCGGTCTTGACGGGAGCGGCCTTCAGCGGCGCGCCGATCGAGAAGCGCACGACGTTGCCCAGCGGCTGCGTGCAGCCGGCATCGGACTCCACCACCGCGAGCTCCTGGCCGTCGGGGCGCCAGGCGACGTCGCAGGCCGGGGCGCCGGTGGCCTTCGGCTCGGCGAGCTCGAGGTCGTTGACATCGGCGAGCACGACCTCGAAGCGGTCGGTCTGCAGGTTGGAGATCGCTGCGATCCGCGTCCCGCCGGGCGAGTAGGCCGCCGCGAGGACGCCCTTGCCGGGCGTGTCGATGTTCGTCGCCGTGCGGCCCTGCCAGTCCTCGGGCGCCAGCGCGAACGGCTTTGTCGCCTGGTAGCGGCGGATCGCGAAGATCGCCGGGTTGTCGTGGCGGCGGGCGGGCACGAGGACGACGCGCCCGTCCTTGCGCCAGGAGATCCGCCCGTCGAGGTCCCAGCCGTCGTCGGGCAGGCAGAGGTGGCCGAGATCGGCGACGTCGAGATGGCCGAAGCAGAGGTCGCCGTCGCCCTCCTCGCGGCGGATCACCGCCAGCGTCTGCCCGTCGGGGCCGACGGACGGGTGCTCGAGCACGTCGGGGCCGTCGTAGAGCGTGCGCGGCGCAGGCTGCTTGCCGGTGCTCGTGAGGACGAGCCGGACGCTCGAGCTGCGGTAGACGATCTGGTCGGTCCCGGGGACGAACGACGGCTCGAAGCCACGGCCCGCGCCGGGCGGCAGGCGGTCGAGCTCCTTGCCCGCGACGGGGTCGAGCAGGAGGACGAAGGCCCGCCCCTGGACGGCGATCGGCGGTAGGCCGGCGGCGGCGCGGACGGTGACGGTGTCGCCCTTCTTCGCCTCCGCTCCGGGCTTGGGCAGCACGGCGAGCACCTTGCCCTTGGGGACGCCGATCGCCGGCACGATCTTCGCCTTCAGGCCGAGCTTGCCGAGCGCCGTCGAGTACGCGGCCGACGGCTTGTCGGCGATCTCCGGGATCTTGATCGGCTTGGCGGCGGCCGCGGCGCCCTTGGCCTTGGCATCGGCCTTCGCCTTGGCGGCGGCCGCCTTCTTCTCCTTCGCCGTCTTCGGCGGTTTCTTCAGGAACACCTTCACCGCGGTGCCGCGGGCGACGGAGAGCGCGGCGTCGGGGATCTGGCTGCGCACGACCCACTTGTCCGGCGCGTCGGCGGGCTGCAGGTCGCCGAGCTCGAGGCCGATACCGCGCAGGCGCTCGTCGGCCTTGCCACGCGTCAGGCCGGTGAGGCGCGGCACCTCGACCTTCGTCGTCCCGGCCGCGACGACGATCGTCACCGAGTCGCCCTTGTCGACCTTCGCCCCGGCCGACGGCGTCTGCTCGATGACGCTGCCCGGCGGGTGGTCGGGATCGGTGCGCCGCTGCGGGGGCTGGCTGAGATCCAGGCCCGCGGACCGCAGGCGCTTCTCGGCGACGAACGCGTCGCCGGCGCCGACGAGGCGCGGCACGTGCGTCTTGTCCGGCAGCAGCGTGTAGATGACGTAGCCCGCGATCGCGAGCAGGATGAGCAGCCCGATGAGCCACAGCGGGACGATCGGCTTCTGCCGGAAGGAGACCTGCCGTGCCGTCAGCGGCGCGGCACCGTCGCCCGCGCTGCGCAGGCGCGCGATCGCCGCCGGGTCGAGCTTGAGCTTCTTCAGCGGGTTCTGCGGCCGCGGCAGGCGGATCTTCGGGAGCGTCACGCCCTTGGACGTGACCTTCACGCCCTTCGCGGCCGTGCCCCCCTGCTGCTTGGCCTTCGCGGCGAGCTTCTCCTTCGCCGTGAGCTCGGCGGGCCCGGTCTGCGGCGCCGTCGGCATCACGTCGATGCCGATGCGGTGCTCGATCGTCCGGCCGACGGGGAGCGGGATGCGCGGGCGCACGGTGAGGACGTCGATGCCGACCTCGCCGGGGGCGAGCACGAGCCGGCCCGTCGCGAAGCGCGTCTTGATGCGCCCGCTGTCGTCGATCGCGATCGGCCACAGCTCCTGCTCGCCGTTGCCGTCGTTGCGGGCGGCCGTCCGGTAGCGCGCGCGCAGGCGGCCGGACTTCACCAGCGGCACCACCTCGACCGACCACGCCTGGAACGGCTTGAGCTCGAACTCCGCGACGGCGCGCGCCGCGATCTGCGCCGTCGTCCGCGAGAACGCGAGCAGCTCGAACGTCCAGATGCCGGCGGTCGAGCGGTGGCTGCGCGGCGGCGAGATCTCGATCCGCAGCGCCTGGTCGCTCTCACCGCGGCCTGAGCCGAGCGGCACGAGGAACGCCGCGGCAGGCGTGACGACGGCCCAGTCGTCGGGCAGCCCGACGACGCGCAGGTCGTAGTTGTCGACGATCTGGCTCTCGTTGCGGATCGTCGCGAGGAACATGAGCGTCGCCCCCGCCTCGACGGCCGGAAGGCCCGCGACGCCGACGGCGGGGTCGGCCGGCGTGACGACGAGCGAGGCGTCGCCCGTCGCGGCCGGGGCGGCGCCGGCGGCGGGCATCTCAGGGACGGTCGGGCCGGGAGGCGCCTGCACGGCCGGCAGCGACGGCGCGGTCTGCGGCGCGGCCGGCGGCGTCTCGGGCGCCGGCGGCGGCGGGACGACCGGCGGCGGCGGCTCGTCCCCGGCCGGCGGGCCGGGCTCGCGCACCGTGCCGTCGGGCGCGGCGGCTGCCGGCGCGGGGTCGTGCGTCGTCGTCACCGCCTCGGCGGCCTGCGCCTCGTCCCCATCGGCGCCGTCATGGTCGTGCGCCTGGGCGTCGCCATCGGGCACGGCCGGGACGAACGACGTCGGCGCCCAGCTGAGGTACTCCCCGCAGCGATCGCAGAAGTCGCGGCCGGGCTCGTTCTCCAGCCCGCAGCTGCGGCAGGTGGTGACCGCGGTGCTCAGGGCTCCGCGTCCTCGTCCTCCCGCGGCGCGCGCGGCACCTCGGGCATCGTCTTGACCTTCTCGCCGCGGCGGACGCGCAGCTTGTAGCTCGCGTGGACGGGCTTCCAGCGCTCGATGCAGCGTGCGACCGCCATCTGCGTCTCGGGCGGCAGCGCCGTCTCGCAGACGACGTCGAAGGAGGCCGCCGTCGCCGGCGGCGGGGCGCCCGCGACGTCCTGGCTGACGAGGATCCTGCCGTGGTCGTTGACGCGCAGCACGACGGCGGGGAAGAAGAGGCTCAGCGCGAGCTCGAGGCCTGCGCGCGTCCCGCGCAGGCGCCCGAGCGCACCGGCCTGGCGGACGGCCTCACGGCGCTGGCTGGCCGGCAGGCTCTCGACCTCGTCGACGCCGAGCCACGTCGCGAGGCCCGCGAGCGCGTGCTCGGGCGCCAGGTCGACGTCGAGGTGCGCAGGCAGCGAGTCGAGCGTCGCGACGATCGGGTCGAGCACCTCCTCGAGCGCCTCGAGGAAGCGCATCGCGAACGGCGGCGGCTCGTCGCGGCGCGCGGCCGCGTCGCGCCGGTAGATGTCCGGGACGCCGTTGCGCAGGTGGCGGCGCGCGGAGACCGTCGGCGGCGCGGGCGACCGGGACGCGACCACGGGCGGCCCGGCCCCGTTCTGCGAGTGCTCGACGACGGCCATCGGGTCAGGTCCCTCGCATCGTGGCCTTCACGATGTGCACGCCCGACGCGATCGTCTCGTCGGGCTCGAGCACGATGTGCGAGCCGGCGGGCTCGGGCGCCTGGCGGCCCGTCACCAGGTCGGCGCGGTAGATCCGCAGCAGGCGCACGTACTCCACGCCCGCGATCGCGTGCACGACGCCGTAGAGCTCGCCCTGGTTCAGCGTGCGCCCGAACTCCCAGCCCGTCCCGAGCTCGCCCGGCGACCCGCCGACGAGTGGGTTGAGGAAGCGGTACAGCTCGTTCAGCGTCTGCTCGCGGATCCGCGCGATGTCGGCGAGCGGCTCGGTCTGCAGCTCGACGACCGCGCTCACGCCGCGCAGGCGGACCGGGGCGACCTGCAGCGTCGCGCCGAGCAGGCGGCGGTCGTCGAGGTGCGCGGCGACCTCCTCGAGCAGGTCCCGGCCGGGCTGCAGCTCTTCGAAGTTCAGCCGCCGGTCGGCGGGATGCACGCGCGGCAGGATGCGGACGGCGACGGCGTTGCCCTCGTCGGGCGGGACGCAGACCGCGCGCGCGACACGCGGCGACGCCTCGAGCGCGAGGTGCTCGAAGTCCTCGGCCGTGACCGCGCGGTGGCGCGTGCGCAGCTCCATCGCCCCGCGCTGGCGCACGCCGTCGAGCTGCTCGGGATCGACGCCGCCGCGGGCGCTCGCCGGGTTGGAGACCGACGTGATCCCGGGCGGCCCGCTCTTGAGCACGCTCAGGGTGCCGGGCGCGACGTTGCCCTGCAGGCCGCCGCCGTGGCGGTAACGCGAGAGACGCAGCGCCGCGCCCTTCGGCGGCACGGCGCCGTAGTGGCGCCAGTCGCCGCCGGCCTGGCGCACCGCGGGGCCGAGCTCGATCGTGCCGGTGGCCGGGTCGGCGACGTAGCAGCGGTCCTCCGGGCCGCAGTCCACGAACGACTCGCGCACGCCCCAGCGCTGCCAGTCGCCAGTGATGGGGTCGCGGACCTCGAGCCACTCGTCGTCGGACGGCGCGAGCATCGGCGGTCGCAGCACGCCGAAGACCTGACCGGGCGTGCCGTCGCTCTCGCCGATGACCTCGTTGTCGACGTGCTCGGCGTGCTGGGCGAGCAGCGTCGCGCCCATCGGGACGGCCGTGATCGTCGCGATCTCCGGCGGCCGCTCGTAGGCCGCGTCGCCCGCCTCCTGCGGCGAGGCGACGCGACAGCGGATCCAGTGCAGGCGGTGTCCGCCGAGCGGCAGGCGCTCGCTGTCGCCGCCGAGCTCGAGCAGCACCTCGCCGCTGCCGAAGTTGAAGCCGCCGGTGGTGTCCTCGAGCACGGTGACACGTTCCCAGACGAGCTCGCCGGTCGGCCGCTCGCCGGTCGCCAGCTCCCAGCGCAGCGGCGGGCGGCGCGGGTCGACGCCGGCGCCGCGGGCGGGCTCGGCCTCGACGTCCACGCGCAGCAGCAGCCGCGAGAGCGGCGCGTCGAAGCCGAGATGGAGCGCGTCACCGGGCAGCGGGACGGCGGAGAACGCCGCGCGATCGGGGCCGACGGGGCGGGCCAGGCCGGCGTCGACGGCGATGTCGCGGACGAGACCGTCGCGGTGCACGACGTAGACCGCGGGGCTGAGCGGCTCGATCGTGCGGGTCTCGGCGACCTCGAAGACGACGGACTCCTCGTAGGCGGTCCGGACGGTGCCGACCTCCGTGTCGCCGGCACGGATCGTCACCGGTTCGATCGGCGGCGCGGAGAGCAGGAAGCGGATGTGCGTCCGGGCGGGCGTCGCGGGGCGCAGCGGGACGCCGAGCAGCTCGAGCAGCTGGACGTAGATCTTGTCCGGGACCCGGTTCAGGCGATACGTCGTGAGCTCCGTCATCCAGGCGAACAGCTCGATGAGCGTGATGCCGGGATCGGAGACGTTGTGCTCCGTCCACTCCGGGCAGCGGCGGGCGATACGGGTGCGCGCCTCCGACACGAGCTCCTGGAAGCCGCGGTCGTCGAGCTCGATCTCCGGCAACCTCACCATGGCACCACCTCGGCGTCGACGATCTCCTCCGCCCCTTCCTCCTCCGGGATCACGTAGAACGGGTGCACGAGGTTGCGCACGCCCGGGACGTCCGGGATCTCGTAGGTCAGGACGATGTTCAGGCAGCCCTCGCTCTGCTGGTCGAGGTCGAAGTCGATCGCCGAGACCGTCGCGCGCGGCTCCCAGCGCTCGATCGCCTGGCGGACGGCGCTCTCGATCGCGCCGAACGCGGACGCGTCGAGGACGTCGAAGACGTGGTCGTGGACCGCGCAGCCGAACTCCGGGCGCATCGGGCGCTCGCCGGGCGCGGTCGCGAGGATCATCGAGATCGCCTGCGCGATGTCGGTCTCGCCCTGCGCGAGCGCGATCGCCCCGCGCTGGTCGACGCCGAGCGGGAAGGCGAGGCCCGAGCCGAGCTGCGTGTTCATCCGATCATCACCGACGCGCCGGAGAGCTGCAGGAGGCCGGACGCCTGGACCTGGACGACGCTGCCCTTGAGCTGGAGTGCGGCGTTGGACTCGATCGTCACCGGCGCCGTCGACGTGATCTTCAGCGGGCCGCTGGCCGAGATCTCGACACCCGCCTTGCCGGTCGCCTTGATCTGTCCGGCCGTGGCCTCGATCGTGATCGTGCCGGTCTTGGAGGTGAGCTTGACGTCGGCCTGGGCCGACACCTCGAGCTTGCCCTTCTCGGACTGCACGGTGATGTCCTCCCCCGCGCTGAGCAGCACCTTCTGCTTCGTGGCGACGTCGAGGTCGCGCGGGAAGCGGGCGGCGACCGAGCTCGTGGTCTTGACGAGGTCGGCGCCCGGCGTGTCGACGCCGTTGAAGAGCGCGCCGAGGACGACCGGCCGCCGGACGTCGCCGTGCTCGAAGCCGATGGCGACCTCGTCGTTGACATGGGGCAGCGCGACGGAGCCGCGCTCCTTGCCCGCCGCCTCGCGCGCCACGCGCGCCCAGCCGCTCTCGACCTCGTCGTTGAGCAGCGGGTAGCGGACCTTGACGCGCCCGAGCTTGTCGGGGTCGTTGTTGTCGGTGACGATGCCGATCGCGAGGTTGTCGGCGAAGCCCCTCCCGGCGGGGCCGGCGCCGTTGAGCGTCTCGGCGAGCGGCCTGCCGCCGGCGCCGAGGGTCATCCGCGTCTCATAGCCGCGCGTGCCGTAGACGTGGATCGCCGAGACGATGCGATGCGTGCCGCCGAAGCGCTTGCCGACGCCCGAGATCTTCACGTATTCGCCGGCGAGCAGCAGCGGGTCGCCCGTGGCGGTCGCCTGGGCCTGCACGCGTTCGTGCCCGAGCCGCGTGGCGATCGCCTTCGCCGCCGCGTCGCCTTCGGCCTTCGTCGAGACCGGCACGGTCGCGACGAGGACCTTGGACCCGCTGACGGCGCCGTTGACGGACGAGTCCTGGACCGTGGTCGAGGCCTTGGGGGTGCCCGAGCTCGCGATCGCCGCCTTGCGCTTGACGTCCCAGCCCCGGACGTCGACGGTCGCGACCTGGCCGACGCTCGACACGCGCGGGCGGAAGCGCTCGAGCGTCTCGCCCCAGATCAGCTCGGCGACCGGCGCGACGGCCTTCGCCGGATCGATGATGTGCAATGCGCCGGCTGCGACGTCGAGCTCGCCACCGTGCAGCCGGACGAGCCGCGAGAGGAACGCCCAGTCGGTCTCGTCGACCTGATGGCGTTCCTCGGCCGCGCCGCCGGGCAGATTTGCGAGCTTGCCGACCTTGACGCCGTGCTCGCCGGCCATCTTGCGCGCGATATCGGTCGCCGTGACCTGGCGGAACGTGCGCGTCGTCACGCGGCGGTGCATCCGGTGCGAGCGGTCGTGGGCCGTGACGACGAGCTCCAGCACCGGCTCGCCCCCCGGGCGCGGGCCGAACTCGGCCTCGACCGTCGTGATCTCGCCGTCGAAGACATCTCCCAGCGTGCCGTCGACCGGCTTCGCGAGCTTCACCGTGAGGGGCACGCCGAGCTTGAGACGCTCGTCGTCGATGACCTTCAGCTCGTCGCTGCCGCCGGGGTCGGCCTCGGCGAAGCGCAGCGTGCAGACGTCGGGCAGCGCGGTCGTGGTCTCGACGCGCACCTCCAGAAGCTGCGCGTTGAGCGACGGATCGATCGGCGACCCGCCGACGGTGACCTTGACGCCTGCCGCGAGATCAGAGGACGTCACGAGGCGAGCTCCGGGATTCGCAGGCGCCGCCCGGGACGCAGCCTGATCGGGTCGTCGATGTCGTTGGCGCGGGCGATGGCGCGCCACTGCGTGGCGTCGCCGTAGGCGTCGTAGGCGAGCGACGCGAGCGAGTCGCCCTCGCAGACGACGCAGGTCGAGCCGGCCTCGGCGGCGCGGGTCGTGGGGTTCTGGGCGGCCGGCGTGCCGCCGCCCGAGCGCGGGTCGGCGGCGACCTGCAGAAGGTCCATGCGCGTCCACGCGCGGACGGGCTCGCCGTCGGCGCGGAAGAGGACGAACTGCACGTCCAGGCGGGTCGGGACGGCTTTGAAGGACTCGAACGCGCCCCAGCGGAACGTCACGGTCGGGGGGGCCTTCCCGGCTCCGCCGGCGCCGCCCGACGGGACCTCCATCATCTTGAACAGCGCGTCGGTGATCGGGCGGACGCTCGGCTTCGCGGGCGTGCTGAGCGTGACGTCGAAGAGCATCTCGACGGTCATCTCGCGCGGCTGGCCGCCGACGAACTGCGGCGTGCCGAAGCTCGCCCCGGGGACGGCCTGCACCTGGTAGTTGTTGACCTTCGTCATCGCGTATTGCGCGGGGTTGAAGAGGCAGTCGATCGGCGTCTGGCCCTCGATCTCGAGCTTCGCGCGCTGGACGCTGGCGGTCGTCGTCGTGGCGGCCTTCCCGGCGGGGGGCGGCGGGGGCGGCGGAGCAGTCGCGGCCGCGGCGGCCGCTGCTGCCGGTACGACGGCGGTGCCCGTCGCGGGCGTGTCGGCGGCGGCCGGGTCTGTCCCGGCGGCCGCGGGATCCGTGCCTGCCGCAGCGGGGTCTGTTCCCGCCGCAGCGGGATCCGCTCCGGCCGCAGCGGCGGGGTCCGTCCCCGCCGCTGCGGGATCGGCTCCAGCGGCGGCGGCGGGCTCCGCCCCGGCCGCGGCGGGGTCCGCCCCCGCGTCGGCGGGAGTGCCGGCGGCGGCGGCCGGCTGCTCGCCGGCGGCGGCGGGAGCAGGAGCATCGGCGGCGGGCGGCTGAGCGCCAGGGGGTGCGGCGCCGGCGGCGGCCGCGGTGGCGCCCGCGGCTCCGGCTGCCGCGCCCGCGGCCGCGGCCGCACCCGCGGCAGCAGCGGTCGCGCCGGCGCCGGCCTGCTGGGCCGCCTGCTCGGCCTGCGCGACCTCCTGCTTGGCAGCCGCCGCCGCCTGCCCCGGCGCCGCAGCCGCCGCCTTCGCCTCCTGCTCAGCCTGCGCAACCTCCTGCTTGGCAGCCGCCGCCGCCTGCCCCGGCGCCGCAGCAGCCGCCTTCGCCTCCTGCTCAGCCTGCGCAACCTCCTGCTTGGCAGCCGCCGCCGCCTGCCCCGGCGCCGCAGCCGCCGCCTTCGCCTCCTGCTCAGCCTGCGCAACCTCCTGCTTGGCAGCCGCCGCCGCCTGCCCCGGCGCCGCAGCAGCCGCCTTCGCCTCCTGCTCAGCCTGCGCAACCTCCTGCTTGGCAGCCGCCGCCGCCTGCCCCGGCGCCGCAGCCGCCGCCTTCGCTTCGCCGGCGGCCTCCTTGACGTCGTCTTTGACCTCCTCGGCGATGCTCTTCTCGGGCGGGTCGCCCCCGCCCGGCTCGGCCCCGGCTGCAGCCTCTGATTCGGCGGGCTCGGCAGCCGCGTCAGGTTGGGCGGCAGCCTCGGGCTCTGCAGCAGCGCCGGTCTCGTCGGCGGCCTCGGCCTCCGTGGCGCCCTTCGGCTCCGCTTCGGACTCCGCAGCAGCCTCCGGCTCCGCTTCAGACTCCGCAGCAGCCTCCGGCTCCGCGTCGGACTCCGCACCAGCCTCCGGCTCCGCTTCAGACTCCGCAGCGGCGTCGGGCTCCGCCTCGGAAGCCTCGGACTCCGCTTCGGGCTCCGCAGCGGCGTCCGGCTCGGCTTCAGACTCCGCAGCGGCGTCGGGCTCCGCCTCGGCAGCCTCGGGCTCCGCCGCGGTCTCCGGCTCCGCTTCCGCCTCCGCGTCCGCAGCAGCATCCGGCTCGGCATCCGCCTCTGCAGCAGCGTCCGGCTCCGCCTCCGCGTCCGGCTCCGCCTCCGCGTCCGCGTCCGCAGCGGCCTCCGCCTCCGCAGCAGCGTCGGGCTCCGCCTCCGCGTCCGCAGCGGCCTCCGGCTCAGCAGCCGCGGGGGGCTCAGCCTCGGTGGCCGCGTCGGGCGCGGGCTCCGCCGTCGTGTCGGGCTCGGCGCCGGCCTCCGGCTCGCTCGCCGCGCCGGGCTCGGCGCCCTCGGCGCTGGTGTCGGGCCCGCCGTCCGCACCCGCATCCGTGTCGCCGGCCGCCGCGGGCTCGGACGTTCCGTCGGGAGCATCGGCAGCCGCGGCCGCGGGCTCGGCGCCCGCGCCGGCATCGGCCGGCGGCGTGTCGCCCGCGCCCGGCGCCTCGGGGGCGCCTCCCGCCGCGCCGCCGGCCGCGGCCGGCTGCGCGGGCGTCTTCGCGGCTTCCGCGTCCTTCTTGTCGCCACGGCCGAAGAGGTCGCCGAGGCCGCCGAGGATGCCGTCGTCCTTGTCGTCGTCGGCGCTCACGTCATCCCTGCATCATCGTCATGCCGCCGTGAGCGATCTCGAGCTCCTCGCCCGCGACCGCGCCCATGTCGGCACCGAGGACGGGACCGGTCCAGCGCACCGGGAAGGCCTCGGCGAACGACCAGGCCCGGACGGCCTTCCCCGCGGGGTCGAAGAACGTCACGGTCATCGTGTGGCGCTCGGCGCCGAGACGCGTCAGCCCGAACCACTCCTCGATCGCGCGACTCGTCAGGCCGTTGGAGAGCACGAGGTTGGGGTACGTCATCGGCCCCGGCAGGCGATGCACGACGTCGTTGATCCCGCCCTCGCGGTACTCGAGGATGTCGACCTGCGCCTCGAGCCCCCGGATCGCGGAGAAGTTTCCGAGCGTGCGCCCGAGCACCTCTGCGAGGAAGCCGTTCGACGGAGACACGGGTACGACGGCCATCAGCGCGCGTCGTCGAGGAGGAAGCCGAGCCGCTCACGACCGTCGCGCAGCTCGTGGCGAAGTCGTTCGAGCACGTAGTCCGCGAGCGCGTCGAGGTCGGGGGCCGCGGGCGCGGCGTCGGGACGTGGGCCGTCCCGCCCCGCCTCGGCGCTCTGTACCGGCGCGCCCGCGGTCGAGCGCGCGAGCGGAGCGGGCCGCATCAGCGGCGACGGGATCGCCGCGGGGGCGACTGCCGGTGCCGGCGGCGCCATCGCGAGCGCGGCGGCCGGACCGGCCGACCCGCCCGCCGGCGCTGTGATCGCGGCCGGCGCGGGCGTCGCCGCGTGCGCGGGTCTCGTCGCCTGCTCGAACGCGGCCAGTACGGCCGTCCGCGTCGGCGCGGGTCGCGCGACGAACGGGCCGCCCTCGGCCGGATACGGGAGCTGCGGGAACGACGAGGGGGCGGGCGCGATCGCGGAGAGAGACCGATCGCGCTCGGGCGCCGCGCCGGAAGCGCTGGTCGGGGCGTCCCGATCGAAGTGCTGCGGGCGGGGCGCGACGGGCGCCCGTGGGGCGGACGCCGAGCGTGGTTCGGTGACGGTCGTCGCTCCGGGCACCACCACGCCGCTGACGTGCTCGGCGACCCGCGCGCGCGCCGGAGCGGGCGGCGCCGCGACCGGGGGGCGCGGCGCGGTCGCGGCGGGCAGCCGGTGACGGATCGCGCGGATCCGCGGGCGTGCCGGCGGAAGCGGCGCCGCCGCGGTGAGAGCCGCTGCGACGGGCTCCCGTCCCGGGGTGAGCGCGCGCGGGGGCGCAGCGCTCGCCGGTGCGGCGGGCGCCGGCGCAGGCGACGGCAGCGTCCGAGCGACGCTCGGTGCAGGGCCGGGTTCCGAGGACGGGGCCGCGGCCGTGCCCGCCGGCGCCGCAGCCGCAGGACCGTCCGCCGCCGGCGGGGTCTCGCCGACGACCGCCACCGCGTGGACCGGTGGCGTCGCTGCGCGCGAGAGGATCGGGACGGAGACGCGCGTGACCGCGTGCGGGCTCGGCTGCGCCGGCGCAGCCGGCGGCGGCCCGGACGGGCTGGTCGCGCTCGTGGCGACCGGCAGCTGCCGGGCCTGCGGCGCCGCTGCGGCCCGAGGCGGTGCGGCCGCCGGCGCAGGCGCGGGAGCAGTCGCGGCCTCCTCGCGCACGGGCGCGCTCGCCGGCGCGGGCGCGGCTGACCGCACCGGCGCGACCGGTGGCGTCGTGACGGCGGTGTCCGACGTGACGCGCGCGGGCGTGATCGGCGCACTCGTGAGCGCCGGCGCGACAACCGCCGGCGCCGCGATCGGCGGCGTCGCCGCCTCTGCACCCACGCCGGCCGTGCGTGCCGCAGGCGGCGGGGGTGCTGCGGGTGGCACCGTGGCCGACACGACCCGGCTCTCCGTGTCCGGGGCCGCCGGCTGTGCGACGCCGGGTGGTTGCGAACTCGACCGCGCCGCTGCGGGCCCGGGAACGGGCGCTGCCGTCGGCGGTACCGGCGTCGAGTCATGGGCATGCGGCGCGGGCGACGCCGGCGGGGGCGCGATCACCGGCAGCGACCGCGCCTGCTGGGCGCCCGGTGCCGGGGGCGGCGTGCGTTCGTGCGCATCGCCGGCGGGCTCCGGCGGGTCCGGTACGGCGTTCGGAGCCGCGGGCGACACGGGCTCGTGGGCGACGGCGCCCGTGATCGGGGCCGGGGCCGGCGGTGCCGGGCTCGGAGGCGACGAACGCGGGACCGCCGCCGCCACCGGGCTCGCCGGCGGCGGTACCACGGGCGGGGCCGAGTCGCCCATCGGCTGCCGGGGCAGCGGGGGACCCGGAGCCGCCGGACGGGCCTGTGCCGGCGCCGGCGGCGGCGCGGCCGGGCGCGACGCGGGCGCCGTTGCGGCAACTGGTTGCCCCATCGGTGGCGCGGGCGCGGGTGTTGCGGGCTCGGCCTCGGGCGCAGGCGTCGCAGGAGCGGCCGGCGCCGTGGCGGCGGGCGCTTGCGGGAGTGCGGGTGCGGACGCAGCCGTCAGCGGCTCGGCCGCAGCCACGGGCGTGGGCGCAAGCGCGGGTGCGGGCGTCTCGGCCGCGGTCGTCATCGGCACCGGCGAAGGCGCCGGCGCACGAGGCGGGCTCCCCGTCGCGGCCGGGAGTGGCCCCGGCGCGGAGGCGGCAGACGGCGCCCGCGTCGCTGCTGTCCTCGCCACGGAGACCGGCACAGGCGCAGGCGGCGTACCCGTCGCCCGCGCGGGCGGTGCAGGCGCCGGGACGGGGTCGGCGGGCGGTGCGGGCTCGGGCCGCGCGGGCGCGGCGGGCGCCATCGCGGTCGCGGCCGCCGGCGCAGGCGCGGGCACCGGCGCCGTGGGTGCCATTGCGGTCGCTGCCTGCGCCGGCGCAAGCGCGGGCGCGGGCGCCGCAGGTGCCATCGCGGTCGCGGCCTCCGCCGGCGCAGGCACAGGCGCCGCAGGTGCCATCGCGGTCGCGGCCTCCGCCGGCGCAGGCGCAGGCACAGGCGCCGCAGGTGCCATCGCGGTCGCGGCCTCCGCCGGCGCAGGCGCAGGCACAGGCACAGGCGCCGCGGGTGCCATCGCGGCCGCGGACTCCGCCGGCGCAAGCGGCGCCGGGATCGCAGCGTCGACAGCCGCGCGAGCGGTCGCGGGCGGCACCCCCGCGGCCTTCGGCGCGGCGGGCGGCGCGGGCGCGGCCTGCGGCGGTCGGGCGCTGATGCGGACGGGCGCCGCCGCGCGCGCGCCCTCCTCGATCCTCGAACGGCGGGGGGCCTTCGGCCGCAGCGGCTCGTTGCCGGTCGGCGGGAGCATCGGGACGTTCGATACGTCCACGCCGTGCGTCTTGCCGACGAGATAGCGCCAGGCGGACTCGTCGATGTGCGCCGGCGGACGGGCGAGCACGAACCCCGGCGTCTCCCGCTCACCGACCTCCTCGGCGACGGGCTCCGGGGGCGCGAGGGGCGCGGTCACCGGCTCGGCCACCGTCTCCGGCGCAGGAACAGCCGCAGGCGTGACCGCAGGCGCCGCAGGCACCACTGCCGTCACGGCACGATCCCGATCTCCTGCCAGCGCATCCGTCGCCGCCGCGGCGGGCCCCGGCGCCACGGCATGCCCGGCCGGCAGCGGCGGCAGCACGAGGCCGGCGGCCGCGGTCGGCGGGAGCACGGCCGCCGCCAGGCGCAGCGGCGCGCCGGCGCGCTTGGGCGTGCGGCGCAGTGCCGGGGCGGCGTAGCGGGCGAGGGCCGCCTCGCGCGCGATCAGCCGCTCGAGCGCGCGCGGCGTGGCGCGCAGCCCGATCGGGACGCGGGCGGGACGATCCGGGGCGTCCGAGCTCATGGGCGCTGCGCGCCGTGGTCGTCGACGGCGAGCAGGAGCCGGCGATCGCCGTGCTCGAGATCCAGCGCAGCGTCCAGCGGCCACGAATAGCGCCGCGCGAGCTCGGCCGCCTCAGCAATCAGCTCGTGCTGAGACGGCCTCGTCATCCCCCCAGGCCACCGTCCTCGAGCCCGGCGAGGTCGACCTCGAAGGCGGAGGCGCAGGTCGGGCACGTGACCGTGCCGACCACCTCCTCGCTCGAGTTGACCCGCTCGTAGAGGCGCTGCAGGTGGTCGAAGTCGACCGCGTACAGATCCTGGATGAGGTCCGGGGTCACCTGCTCCAGTTCGCCCAGGCGCGTGACCGTCCGGGCGAGCAGCAGGACGCTGAGATACGCGCCGTTCGTGCGCACCGAGGCATCCCGCAGGGGCTCGATCTCGTCACGCGCGGTGGCGAGTCGCATGACGCCTTCGCGGTGGACGTTCCCAGCCGCGTCGGCGTAGCCCTGCGGAAGCGTGAATGGCACCTCGGTGCGCATGTGCGACGCCTACTTCGTCCGCTCGATCTTGTCGCAGTCGAACGTCGCCTGGACGTCGAGGTGCGCGCCGTGCTCGACGCCGATCGTGTTCACCGTCAGACCGGTGATGACCGCCTTCGTCAGGTTCCACGTCGCGGTCGGCGTGTTCGCGGAGGAGAACAGCGTCAGCGTGCCGTCCTTCATGTTGCCATCGAGGCCCTTGTCGGCGACGGCAGCGATCCACTGGTCGAGGCCGAGATCGGACGTCGCGCCCGCCGAGCACGTGATCGATCCATATTCGACCGCACTCGCGGTGCGCTGGCGCAGCGGCTGGCCCTGGGCGTCGGACGTCATCGACGTGTGCAGCGGAACGCTGACCGACACGCCCTGGACGTCCTTGAACTGCGCGTTGATGCCGGGGAACTGCAGGTCGAAGTACTTCGCGTCAAGCGGCGGAGGGGGTACTGCCATGGTGTTCGATCCTCTCTTCTCGTTCTCAGGTCAGATGCAGGTGACGGCGCGACGGGCGACTACTCATCGCCGCCCTCGTCACCGCCGCCGTCGCCGCCGTCGATGTACTGGCTCAGGCGGAAGATCACGAACTCGGCGGGCTTGACCGGGCTGATGCCGACCTCGCAGACGACCTGCCCGGCCTCGATGACCTCGGGCGGGTTCGTCTCGGCGTCGCACTTGACGAAGAACGCCTGCTCGGGCGACGTGCCGAAGAGCGCACCGCCGCGCCAGAGGTTCGTCAGGAAGTTGGACACCGACGCGCGCAGCTTCAGCCACAGGCGCTCGTCGTTGGGCTCGAACACCGACCACTGCGTCCCCTCCATGAGCGTCTGCGAGACGAAGTTGAACAGCCGGCGGACGTTGATGTAGCGCCACTCCGGATCGCTGGACAGCGTGCGCGCGCCCCACACCCGGATCCCCCGCCCGCTGAACGCGCGGATGCAGTTGATCCCGAGCCGGTTGAGCTCGCCCTGCTCGACGGACGTCAGCTGGAAGCCCAGCGACGTCGCGCCCATGACGACCTCGTTGGCGGGCGCCTTGTGGACCCCGCGCTGGTCGTCGGTGCGCGCCCACAGGCCGGCGACGTGCCCCGACGGCGGGACCATGATCGGCCGCTTGGAGAGCGGGTCGATGACCTCGAGCCAGGGCCAGTACAGCGCCGCCATCTTCGAGTCGTAGCCGGCGGTGTCCTTGCGCCACTCCAGGACGTCCTGCGGGATGAGATCCGGCGGCGTGTCGAGGATGCACATGCGGTCGCCGAGCGACTCGCAGTGGGAGATCATCTTGCCCTGCGCGTCGCGGAACATGACGTCGTCGCCGTTGAGCAGCGTGACGGCGTCGGGCATGCAGACGATCGAGACCTCGTCGATCGCGACGAGGCCGCCCATGCCCTGGCGGCGGGCCGGATCGCCCTCGAAGTCGCCGGATGACAGGTCCTTCTTCGCCGGGGCCTGCGCCGCGAGCACGTACTTGCCCGGCTTCGGCGCGCGCTGCGCCTCCGGCAGCGAGGCGCCCGTCTCCTCGATCTTGATGAGCTTCGAGGCGGCGTTGACCTTCGTGCGGAGGTTCGAGCGGCCCTTCATCGAGAGCCCGTCGTACTCCTCCTTCTGCTCGCCGGCCTGGATGACGATGCGGTACGTCTTGCCGTCGCCCTTGTCGTCGCCGGAGCCCTCCTCCTCGACGACCTCGACCGAGACGGGGCCGGCGATGCCCGGGAGCGCCACGGCGCGCAGCGTCTCGACGCCCGTGTCGCCGGCAGCGGGCAACGCGGCGACGATCTGCGGCGCCCCGGCATCGGCGTCCGCGCCGATGCGGATGACCCAGCACAACGTGCCGCCGTTCTGGAAGAAGCCGTAGACGGAGTGCGCGAGGTACGCGCCCTCCATGAACGGGCCGGCATCGGGATTGGACGGGTCGCCGAAGAGGCGGGCGAACTGGCTCCAGTTGGCGATCCGCATCGGGGTGTTGACCGGGCCGCCCGGGGCCAGGCCGACAAACGCCGCGACGGAGGTACTGACGCCCTCGAGCGGCTTCTGTGCTGCGGGGATCTCCTCGACGTAGACGCCGGGGGTCAGATACGACGTGGGCATCGCGCTCCTTCTCTGCTGCTCGAGGGGGTGGGTCCTGCGGGAACTCTCGCCCGCGCCTTTGACCGCGCACAGTGCCGGGCGGGCAGCCGTTCGGGCAGACCTCGCGCGCCGGTCAGGCGCGCGTGGCGCCGCCGGCGGCGATGCCCGGCAGCACGACGTCCAGCGGCACGCCCGGTACCGCGAGCTCGACCACCGCCTCGCGCCCGTCGCGGTCGCGGACGCGCACCTCGTGCGTGCCCGGCGGGATGCGGGCGAGGCGGAAGTGGCCGTCGGCGCCGCTCGTCGCCATCCGCGCGAGCGCGGGCGCGACGACCCACGCGTCGGCCACGGGCCCGCCGTCCTCGTCGCGCACGACGCCGCCGATGTGCGTGAGCTCCTCCATCGCTCCGCGCGGGCGGTCGGCGAGGCCGGTGCGGATCGTCGTCGCGCGGACGTCGGGGCCGCGCTCGACGACGTGCCCGCTCTCGACCGAGAGCGTCACGACGTAGTCCAGCGCCGGCTTGTAGACGCCGCCGACCGAGCGCCAGAAGTCCGCGCGCTGCTCGGGGCGCTGCTCGCCGACGCTCGCGAGGATCTCGAAGCGCTGGGCGCCGTCGTTCAGGCGCCCGCCGAGATGGCCGTCGAGGATCGGGAACGCGTAGAGCACCCCGAGCACCTGCGACAGCAGGCGGTGCTCGTCGGCGATCGCCTTCGACCAGGCCGTGATCGCGAAGATGCAGTCGACGCGCATCGCCGGCGGGCGCTCGTTCGCCCGGCCGGCGGCGCGCCCGCCCTCGGGCGCGCTCTGCCCCGGCCGGGTGGACTTGCGCAGGTCGCAGAGGAAGAGGTTCACCGTCGGGCGCGTGAGCTGAGACGCCCATTCCGTCGTCGGCGTGTCGAAGGCGACGTCGATGTCGTCGAAGCCGTGGCGGCGCAGCTGGGCCAGCAGGAGATCGCGCAGGCCCGCGTCGAGGTCGGCGATCATCGTGTTGGGCGGGACGTTGATCGTCGTGGTCATGTGCCGTTCTCCGTTCCCGCCCCCGCGCGCACGAGCCCGTGGAAGCGCTCGAAGTCCGCGGCGAGCGTCAGCCGCCCGAGCTTGCCGTACTCCATCGCGACCCCGCGGACGAGGTGCCCCATCCCGATCGCCGTGCCGTCCTGTGCGGCGAGCACCGCCGCCGCGATCGCGGCGTTGCGGATGCCGCCGCCGGACAGCTCGAAGCGGTCGGCGAGGAAGTCGAGCTCGACGTCGGCGTCGCGCGGCGCCTGCGCGGGCAGCAGGAGCTCCCACAGCCGGCGCCGGTGCTCGGCCACCGGGAAGGGGAACTCGACGACGGCGTCCATGCGCCGCAGGAACGCGTCGTCGACGTTTCCGCGCATGTTCGTCGCGAGGATGACCGGGCCGTCGTGGCTCTCCATCCGCTGCAGGAGGAAGGCGGTCTGGAGGTTCGCGTAGCGGTCGTGGGAGTCCTGGACGTCGCTGCGCCGGCCGAAGACCGCGTCGGCCTCGTCGAAGAACAGGACGGCGTTGGCGCCCTGCGCGGCGGCGAAGACGCGGTCGAGGTTCTTCTCCGTCTCGCCGAGCCACTTCGAGACGACCGTCGCGAGATCGATGCGAAACAGCTCCAGGCCGAGCTCGCGCGCCAGCACGCGCGCGGCGAGCGTCTTGCCGGTGCCCGAGTCGCCGGCGAACATCGCGACCATCCCCTGCGCCCGGCCGGCGCGCCGGCCGAAACCCCAGTCCTCGAGGACGAGCTCGCGGTGGCGCATGAAGGCGGCGAGCGAGCGCAGGAGCGCGAGCGGGCGGGCGGGCAGGACGAGGTCGTCCCAGCCGATGTCGCCGTCCATCGCGACGGCGAGGTCGCCGAGGCTCGAGGCCGACACCGCGCGCGCGGCGAGCTCGACGTCGGCCGCCTCGGGGTGCTCGCGCCCGCCGGCGCCGGCGACGGCCTCCGCGAGCTGCGCGCCCTCGGCGATCCGCTGCAACGGCAGGCGATACGCCGCGCTGACCTGCGGCGCGACCGCCGCGCCGCCGAGCGCCGCCGACCAGATCGCGGCGCGCTCGTCCGCGCGCGGCAGTGCGATCGCGACGGCGAGCACGGAGAGCTCCTGCAGCGCGACGAGCTCGTCGGCGCCCGCAAGGCACAGGACGACGCCCGGCAGCAGCGGAGCGAGCCGGTCGGCGAGCTTCGTGCGGTCGGCCGGCTGCAGGTCGCCGAGGCGGTCGACGACGAGCACGCGCTCCTCGAGCGTCGCGGCGAGGATCGCGTCGCGCGCGAGATCACCGTCGGCGAGCTCCCCGGCGGCGACGTGCAGCAACCCGCGGCCGGTCGCGCTCGCGACCGCCAGGGCGGCGTCGGGCCCGTGGGCGGCGACGAGCGGGCGCTGCGGCGACGCGAGCAGCGCCGCGAGCCGCGCGACGGCGTCGGTACGCCCGAACGGCAGCCGCGGCGGCGGGCTGCGGCGCAGGCGGCCGGCGCGCGCCGGGTCGTCGATCGCGGCGCCGAGCAGGATCGCGGCGAGGCGGTCGGCGAGGACGAGCGGGCGGTCGGCGAGCGCGGTCGCCTCCGGCGCGGGAGCGAGCCGCACGGCACCGGACCGGCGCAGGGGTCCGTCCGGGCCGAGTGCGGCAAGCACGTCGGCGACCGGCGCGCCGGGGCCTGCGAGCAGCCGCCCGATCGCGCGCGGCGTCGCCGCGCCCGCCGGTGCCGGCGCAGCGAGGGCCGCGAGCGCCTCGCCGAGCTGCGCCGACAGCTCCCGCAGCGCGACCGCCGCGAGCACCGCGCGCTCGAGATCGTCGAGCCCGAGCCGGTCGCCGGCGATCGCGAAACGCCGCTCGAGCGCAGCGACCGCGCCGTCGCCGAGCTCGCGCTCGAGGTCCGCCGGCTCGGGAGCGCCGGCGACCGCCGCGAGCCGCGCGACGACCGCCGCGAGCGTCACATGCGCAAGCTGCTCGTCCACGTATGCGATCACACCGCTTCGCGCCGCGCGGCGGAAGGACGGACGGGCGCACGATCGGGCACGACCGGGCAGCCCGCGGCGCGCAGAAGCGCCCGCTCGTACATGGACAGCGCCGCGCGGCGACCAGAGAATGCTCGTGATGGAGCGCGACGCGGGAACGCCCGGACCGACCGCCATCGGCGCGCTGCCGCTCGCCGAGCGGCGCATCGATCCGCTGCCCTCCGCGACGGCGGCCTTCGTCGGCCTCGCCGCGGGCGGCCACCTTCAGGAGCCTGTGCGGGTGGAGTCCTTCGAGGCGTTCGCCGCGGCGTTCACCGACGACGCGCGCCCGCGCCGCGGGCCGTTCGAGGAGGGCGCGAAGCTCGGCCACGCCGTTCGCGGCTATTTCCGCAACGGCGGGCGCGCGTGCTGGGTCGTCCGCGCCCCCGGCCCGCCCGGGGAGGCTCCCCTCGCGGGCGTCCTCGCCGGCCTGCGGCTGCTCGCCGCGCTCGACGAGCCGACGGCGATCGCCGTCCCCGACGCCCACGGCCTCGCGGGCGGCGCGCGCTCGGCGCAGGTCGTGCAGCGTGAGCTCGTCCGCGCGTGTGCGCGCGTCGTCGGGCGCATCGCGCTCGTCGACACCCCGCCCGATCTCGATCCGGGCGCCGCGCTCGCGTGGCGCGAGCAGTCGCGGATCGACAGCGCGACCGCCGCCGCCTACTACCCCTGGATCGAGGTCAGCGACCCCGCGTCCGGCCGCACGACCGCCACGCCGCCGTGCGGCCACGCCGCGGGCGTCTGGGCCCGCGTCGACGACCGCGCCGGGCCGCATCACGCTCCCACGGCGGAGGCGCTGATCGCCGCCGACGGCCCGGTCGTCGGCCTACGGGCCGGCGAGCAGCACCGGCTCAACCGCGCGGGGGTCAACTGCCTGCGCGCGTGGCCCGGCCCGGAGCTGCGGGTCTGGGGTGCACGCACGCTGTCGGCCGACCCGGAGATGCGCTACCTGCACCGCCAGCGGATCGTCGGCCATCTCGTCGCCTCGATCGCACAGGGGACGCGCTGGGCGATCGACGAGCCCGGCGACGACCGGCTGCGTGCGCGCGTCGTGGCGACCGTCACCGCGTTCCTCACCGGGTGGTGGCGAGCCGGCGCGCTGTTGGGCGACAGCCCGTCGCAGGCCTTCTACGTGCGTTGCAACAGTACTCCGGAAGCCGGTGAAACCGGCGATCCGGGCGATGTCGTGCTCGAGGTCGGCCTCGCCATTCGCCGGCCGGGAGATTTCCGCGTCCTGCGCGTCAGACATCACGCCAACGCGCCTACGGTCCCGTCTTGACAGGGCGTTCTGACTGAGCGATCGTCCGTTGCAGGAGGGCCGATGCCGCCGATTTCCATGCGGCAGGCCGGGGATACGGAAGCCAGGGGCACAGATGAGCCGGGGCAACACGGACGTGATGGTGGTCGAAGGGCACGCAGTGTTTCGACAGGGCCTGGTCGCCTGTCTGGAGGGATTCGACGGGATCGGCAGAGTGGAGTCGGTCGGTTCCGTCGCCGAGGCGTGGGCGCATCCCGCGCTCGGAGAAGCGGAGGTCGTGCTCGTCGACGCGACGATCGACGGCGCCGGCGACTTCGTCGCCAACGTCCTGGACTTCACGTCGACGCGCATCGTGGCGCTCGCGACGTCCGAGCAGATCGAGCGCCTCGCCGCGATGGTCGACGCGGGCGCCGTCGCGGCGCTCGTGCGCGACGACCTGACGGCCGAGCGGCTGGGCCTGAGCCTGCGCGCGGTCGCCGCCGGGGCGACGACGATGCTCGCGACGTACCCGAAGCTGCGGCCCACCGTCACGGTCGCCACCGGTCCGGAGCTCACCGACCGCGAGCAGCAGGTCCTGGCCCTCGTCGCCGACGGCCTGCCGACGCGCGAGATCGGCGAGGAACTGCACTACAGCGAGCGCACGGTGAAGAAGGTCCTCGGCGACGTCGTCGTGAAGCTCGGCGCGCGCAGCCGCTCGCAGGCGATCGCCCGCGCCGTGCGGCAGGGGATCATCTAGACGACGTCCGGCGGGCACTTCTTCGCGACGCTCGACCCCGGCAGGAGGCAGAGGTCGGAGACGCGCGGATCGGCCTTGCCGCGGATGCTGAAGCGCACGAAGCGGCCGACGGTGCCGGGCGCGGTGATCCGCAGCTCGATGCGCGCTCCCGCCGGCAGGCGCTTGCGGCGCAGGCGCTTCGTGAAGGACGCCGAGGCGCCCGCGCGGGCGGCACGGAGCGCCACGCGCTTGAACGGGCACTTGCGCTGCACGCGCGCCTTGCAGGTCGCGACCACCGTGCTGCCGGCCTGCAGCTCGGCGACGACGAGCTGCTTGAAGCCGCGCCCGTTCTTGACGTAGTCGACGCGCAGCTTCCCGGCGACGAGCGGCAGCGGCTCGTCGAAGCCGTCGCAGTTCTGGTCGATGCCGTCGCCCGGGATGTCCGTCGCGCCCGGGTTGATCAGCGGGTCGGCGTCGTTGCAGTCAAAGCCCGCGACGCTCCCGTCGCCGTCGGCGTCGACCGGGACCGGGACGTCGCCGCGACGCGCGTACTCGCAGCCGACGACCTGATCGCCGGCGTCGACCTGGGCGTCGTCATCGGTGCTGGGCCCGCAGTCGACGACGTCGGGCTCGTTGTCGAAGGCGTCGATCGAGTCGTCGTCGCCGCCGCCGAAGAGCTGATCGGATCCGGGGCCCCCGCTGATGATGTCGCGGAAGTCGCCGCCGACGATGACGTCGTCGCCGCCGAGACCGCTGAGCGTGTTGACGCCCGAGCCGCCGATGAGCACGTTGGGGCCGTCGTCGCCGACGATGACGTCGTTGCTCGCGCCGCCGACGACGTTCTCGATGCCCGCCAGCGTGTCGTTCTCGCCGGGGGCGCCGTCGTCGCCCGCGGTCGCGAGCGTGATCGACAGCGGCTCGCTCGCGGTCCGCTCGTCATAGGTCGCGGTGTCGGTGCCCGGTCCGCCCGCGATGATGTCCGTCCCGTGGCCCCCGCGCAGGAGGTCGTTGCCGGCGCCGCCGTCGATGATGTCGTTGCCCGGCCCGGCGTTGAGCACGTCGTCGCCGCCGCCGAGTGAGAACTCCTCGTCGGCGGTCGTGCCGAACACCGAGTCGTTGCCCTCGCCGGTCTGGACGCGCCGGAAGTTCTGCAGCTGATCGGTCTGGCCGCCGAGGGTTGCCGTGCCGGCGGCCAGGTCGACGTTCACGGGCCCGGTCGCCGACGCGTAGCTCACGAGGTTGTTGCCGGGGCCGCCGTCGAGGTGATCCGCGCCGCCGCCGCCGGCGATCGTGTCGTCGCCCTCGCCCCCGGCGAGCAGCTCGTCGGATCCGGCGTCCGCGGTGATCGTGTCGCCGGCCTGGCCGCCCTGGAGGCGCTCGATGCCGGTCTTCGTGACCGGGTCGCCCTGCAGCGCGACGTTCGTCCCCGACTTGCGGAGATCCAGCCCGGTCGAGAAGGCGTCGTAGCTGAGGAGGTCGTCGCCGGGGCCCCCGTCGGCGGCCCTGCCGGGCGCGGTCGGCTGCAGGAGGTCGTTGTCGGCGCCGCCGTCGAGCGGCCCCTGCCCGCGCAGCGTGTCGTCGCCGGGACCGCCCGCGAGCGTCAGCCCGCCGGCGGTCGACGAGGCGATGTCGTTGCCGGCCCCGAGCGCCAGCGTGCCCGTGAGCGACGGCGCGCTGAGGGTGTAGCGGTCGTTGCCGGGATCGGCGCCGATCAGCGCGAAGGCGTTGACGCGGCCGGATATCGTCACGGCGTCCGCGCCGTCGCCGGGCGTCACCGACACGGTGCCGATGACGGCGGGCGCGGCCGGCTCGTCGACGGTGATCGCGTCGGCGTTGGGACCGCCCTCGACGACCAGCGACGTCGTCGTGATGCCGGTGACGCGCACGTCGTCGAGCACGGCGCCGCTGAGCTTCAGCGTCGTCGCGCTCATCGTGGCGGGGCAGCTCGTGGCGTTCGCGAGACCGAACGGGACGACCGTGCAGCCCCCGGGCGCGATCGCCGCCGGCGGCGTGAAGAGGATGTCCGTGGCCGTCGCGTGAACCTGCACCGCCAGCGTCGAGTTGACCGCCACGGTCGTGACGTCGAGCTCGCCCGGCACGGCCCCGAGGGCGATCGAATACGGCACCGCGGCCGCGCTCGCCGACGCGGGCAGGGCGGCGACGGCGGCCAGCGTGGCCACTGCGGCGACGATCCGGCGCAGGCGGCGAGCGGTCACGGGCACGCGATCACGTCGAGGGCGTTCGGAGCGAGGCAGCCGCGACGCTGCTGCGGCTGCCGGCTGCCGCTCTGCGTCGTGAACGCGATGTAGCGGCCGATCGTGCGCGGCGCGGAGACGCGCACCTCGATCCGCGCGCCGCGGGACAACCGGCGGTCGCCGAAGTAGCCGCGGATCGACACCGCGCTGCGCCGCGTCGGGACGCTGCGCCTGCGGGTCTTGAAGACGCAGCGCGGGGACCGCGTCGAGCGGCAGCGGACCTCGATGACGGCGCCGGCCGGGACCTTGCGGACCTCGAGCAGCGCCACGCGCGTCCGGGCCTTCGCGGTGCGGAAGTCCCAGCGGAACGTCGACGTCAGCGTCGCGTAGGGCGCGTCGACGCCGTCGCAGTTCTCGTCGACCCCGTTCTGCGGGATGTCCGGGGCTCCGGGATGGATCGCCGGGTCGAAGTCGTTGCAGTCGGTCCCGGCGAATGCCCCGTCGCGATCGCGGTCGCGCTGGCGCGGGTCCAGTGCGAATGCCGGCGGCACGAAGCCGACGAGGAACTGCTGCTCGCAGTCGCCCGCGCTGAACGTGTCGACGACGTCGAAGGTGACGCGGTCGTTGCCGTCGCCGCAGACGACGTTCTCGCTGAGGCCGTCGACGGAGTCGATGTCGTCGTCGCCGGCGTCGCCGCGGAAGCCGTCGGTCCCGCCGCCGCCGACGAGCCGGTCGTTGCCGTCGCCGCCGAGCAGTTCGTCGACGCCGGGACCGCCGATGAGTGTGTCGGCCCCGGGGCCGCCGACGAGCGTGTCGGTCCCGGCGCCGCGCAGGACGTCCGCTCCCGGGCCGCCGTCGATGACGGCGCCGGGGACCGCGGCGTCGTCGGTGAGGTCGTCGTCGCCGTCGCCGCCGGTCAGCCGCTCGAAGCCGCTGAGGTGGTCGGTCTCGCCGTTGCCGCCGCCGGTCGCGTTGAGCGTGGCGGTCACGCCCTGGGAGGCGAGGCGCTCGGCGTAGGACGCGGTGTCGGCGCCGGGGCCGCCGTCGAGCGTGTCGTCGCCGCCGTGCCCGCTGATGACGTCGTCGCCGCCCTGCCCCAAAAGCCGGTTGTCGGCCTGGTTGCCGCTGAGGTTGTCGGGCCCGGCGCCGCCCGTGACGTCCTCGGTGGCGATGACGTTGTCGCCCTCGCCCGGGGCGCCGTCGTTGGGGTTGCCGTCGAGCGACACGTTCACGCCCTGGGACCCGTGGTCGGCGTAGGACACCATGTCCCTGTCCGGGCCGCCGTCGAGCACGTCGGCGGCGCCCGCCCCGCTGAGCTGGTCGTCGCCGCTGCGGGCATCGATGACGTTCGGCGCATTGTTGCCCGCGATGATGTCGCCGGCCTCGGTCCCGACCGCGTTCTCGACGTTGGCGACGGTGTCCGTGCCCGGGCCGCCCGTCAGATCGATCGTGACGGGGGTCGTGAGACCGGCATAGCTCACGGTGTCGTCCCCGCCGCCACCGTCGATCGAGCGGCCCGAGGCGGTGTCGCTGATGATGACGTCGGCGGCGTTTCCGCCCGTCGCGTTCGTGATCAGCGTCAGCGTGTCGGTTCCCGCGGCGCCGCGCAGGTTGATCGTCAGCGGTGTCGCGACGCCCGCGTACGTGACGCCGTCGATGCCGGCGCCGCCACCGCCGTTGATGAGCCGGCCGCCGACCGCGTTGCTGACGAAGACGTCGCTGCCCGTGCCGCCCGTCGCGTCCCGGAAGCCCGTCAGCGTGTCCGTCCCGGCGCCGCCGGCGAGGTTGATCGTCAGCGCCGTCGCCGTCCCCGCGTAGGTCACGCGATCGACGCCCGCGCCGCCGCCGCCGTCCAGCAGCCGGCCGCCGACCGCGTTGCTGACGAAGAGGTCGCTGCCCGTCCCGCCCGTCGCGTTGCGGATTCCCGTGAGCGTGTCGGTCCCGGCCCCGCCGGCGAGGTCGATCGTCAGCGCCGTCGCGACCCCGGGGTACGTGATGGTGTCGGCCCCGGCGCCGCCGCCGCCGTCGACGAGCCGGCCGCCGGCCGCGTTGCTGACGAACGTGTCGTTCGCCGTCCCGCCCGTCGCGTCGCGGAACCCGGTCAGCGCGTCCGTCCCGATGCCGCCGGCCAGGTCGATCGTCAGCGCCGTCGCCGTTCCCGCGTAGCTCACGCGATCGACACCCGCGCCGCCGCCGCCGTTGAGCAGCCGCCCGCCCAGCGCGTTGCTGACGAACGTGTCGCTGCCCGTCCCGCCCGTCGCGTCGTGGAAGCCCGTCAGCGTGTCCGTCCCGACACCACCCGCCAGGTCGATCGTCAGCGCCGTCGTGACCCCTGGATAGGTGATGAGGTCGGCACCGGCGCCGCCGCCGCCGTCCAGCAGCCGCCCGCCGAGCGCGTTGCTGATGAACGTGTCGCTGCCCGTCCCGCCCGTCGCGTCGTGGAAGCCCGTCAGCGTGTCCGTCCCGACACCACCCACCAGATCGATCGTGACGGCCGTCGCGGTGCCCGCGTAGCTCACGCGATCGACGCCGATGCCGCCGCCGCCGTCGAGCAGCCGCCCGCCGGCCGCGTTGCTGATGAAGACGTCGTTGCCCGTCCCGCCGATCGCGTTCTCGACGTTCGACAGCGTGTCGGTGCCGACGCCGCCGGCGAGGTCGATCGTCACCGGCGTGAGCACACCGGCGTACGTCACGGTGTCCGTGTTGAGCCCGCCGTCGACGGTGTCACCGCCGGCCGCGATGCAGACGATCGTGTCGTCGCCGGCGCCCGCGCTCACCGTGTCGCCGCCCGGGCCGCCCTCGAGCCGGTTGTTGGAGCCGTTGCCGGTGATGCTGTCCGCCTGGCCGCCGCCGATCGCGTCGGTGATGCCGGTCAGGGTGTCGGTGCCCGGCGTCCCGGTGAGGTCGATCGTGACGGAGGTGGCGGCGACGCCGGCGTAGGTCACCAGGTCGACGCCGGCGCCGCCGCCGCCGTCGATGAGCCGGCCACCGGTCGCGTCGCTGATGAAGATGTCGCTGCCCGTGCCGCCCGTCGCATCGCGGAAGCCCGTCAGCGTGTCCGTCCCCACGCCACCCGTGAGGTCGACCGTCAGCGCCGTCACCGTGCCCGCGTAGCTCACGCGATCGGCGCCCGCGCCACCGCCGCCGTCCAGCAGCCGGCCGCCCGTCGCGTTGCTGATCACCGTGTCGCTGCCCGTCCCGCCCGTCGCATCCCGGAAGCCCGTCAGCGTGTCCGTCCCCACGCCACCGGTGAGATCGATCGTCACGCTCGCCGCCGTGCCCGCGTAGCTGATGCGATCGATGCCGGCGCCACCGCCGCCGGCCAGCAGCCGGCCACCCGTCGCGTTGCTGATCACCGTGTCGCTCCCCGTCCCGCCCGTCGCGTCCCGGAAGCCCGTCAGCGTGTCGGTGCCCGCGCCACCGGTGAGATTGATCGTCACGGCGGTCGCCGTGCCCGCGTAGCTCACGCGATCGACGCCGGCGCCGCCGCCGCCGTTCAGCAGCCGGCCGCCCGTCGCGTTGCTGATCACCGTGTCGCTGCCCGTCCCGCCCGTCGCATCCCGGAAGCCCGTCAGCGTGTCCGTCCCCACGCCACCGATGAGATCGATCGTCACCGCCGCCACCGTGCCCGCGTAGCTCACGCGATCGACCCCGGCGCCGCCGCCGCCGTTCAGCGCCCGGCCACCCGCCGCGTTGCTGACGAACGTGTCACTGCCGGTGCCGCCGGTCGCGTTGCGGATCGCCGTCAGCGTATCCGTCCCGACGCCGCCCGCCAGATCGATCGTCAGCGCCGTCGCGATCCCCGGATAGGTCACGGTGTCCGACCCGGCCCCGCCACCGCCGTTGAGCAGCCGGCCGCCCGAGGCGTCGCTGCGGAACGTGTCGCTGCCCGTCCCGCCCGTCGCATTGCGAAAGCCCGTCAGCGTGTCCGTCCCCACGCCACCGATGAGATCGATCGTCACCGCCGTCGCCGTGCCCGCGTAGCTCACGCGATCGACCCCGGCGCCACCACCGCCGTTCAGCAGCCGGCCACCGGTCGCGTTGCTGACGAAGACGTCGCTGCCGGTGCCACCGGTCGCATCGCGGATCGCCGTCAGCGTGTCCGTCCCGACGCCGCCGGCCAGGTCGATCGTCAGCGCCGTCGCGATCCCCGGATACGTGACGAGGTCGACGCCGGCGCCGCCACCGCCGTTGAGCAGCCGGCCGCCCGTCGCGTTGCTGATGAAGGTGTCGCTCCCCGTCCCGCCCGTCGCGTCCCGGAAGCCCGTCAGCGTGTCCGTGCCCACGCCCCCGGCCAGATTGATCGTGACGGCCGTCGCCGTGCCCGCGTAGCTGATGCGATCGACGCCCCCGCCGCCGCCGCCGTTCAGCAGCCGGCCGCCCGTCGCGTTGCTGATCACCGTGTCGCTGCCCGTCCCGCCCGTCGCATCCCGGAAGCCCGTCAGCGTGTCGGTCCCGGTACCCCCGGCCAGATCGATCGTCACCGCCGCCACCGTGCCCGCGTAGCTCACGCGATCGACCCCGGCGCCGCCGCCGCCGTTCAGCGTGCGGCCGCCCGTCGCGTTGCTGATGAAGAGATCGCTGCCGGTGCCGCCGGTCGCGTTGCGGATCGCCGTCAGCGTGTCCGTCCCGACACCGCCCGCCAGATCGATCGTCAGCGCCGTCGCGATCCCCGGATACGTCACGGTGTCAGCGCCCGCGCCGCCACCGCCGTTGAGCAGCCGGCCGCCCGAGGCGTCGCTGCGGAACGTGTCGCTGCCCGTCCCGCCCGTCGCATTGCGAAAGCCCGTCAGCGTGTCCGTCCCGACACCACCGATGAGATCGATCGTCACCGCCGTCGCCGTGCCCGCGTAGCTCACACGATCGACCCCGGCCCCACCACCGCCGTTCATCAGCCGGCCACCCGCTCCGTTGCTGATGACGACGTCGCTGCCCGTCCCGCCCGTCGCGTTGCGAAAGCCCGTCAGCGTGTCGGTCCCGACCCCGCCCGCCAGGTCGATCGTGACGGCCGTCGCGGTGCCCGCGTAGCTCACGCGATCGGTGCCGACGCCACCGCCGCCGTCGAGCAGTCGCCCGCCCGCCGCGTTGCTGATGAAGACGTCGCTGCCGGTGCCGCCGGTCGCGTTCTCGATGCTCGTCAGCGTGTCCGTTCCCACGCCGCCCGCCAGATCGATCGTCAGCGCCCCCAGGACCCCGTCGTAGCGCACGGTGTCGGTCCCGGCGCCGCCGTTGACCGCATCGCCCGCGTCGCCACCGGCGAGGATCGTGTCGTTGTCGGCGTCGCCGTTGAGCGTGTCGACCCCGCCGCCCCCGGTGATCGTGTCGTCGCCTGCGCCGCCGTTGACCGTGACCGGCCGCGTGCCGGTCGTGCTCCACACGTCGGCGCCGGCGTTGAGGTTCCCGGTGACGGCGACGGTGTCGGGTCCGCCGGCGTACGTCACCTGGTTCACCACGCCGGTGGCGTCGGTGACCGTGATCGTCGTCAGCGGCGCATTGGCACCGGCGCAGACGACGTCGGCGAGGCCGGTCACGCTCACGGTGTTGGCCGCCGAGTTGGAGATCGTCACCGCGACGGTGTCCACGGTGACGGTGACGGCACCGAGGGTGCAGGCGCTCACGGTCGGCGCCGCCTGCGCGACCGGTGCGCCGATCGCCAGCAGCCCGAGCGCAGCGGCGAGCGCGGCCGGCCGTCTCATCGCGTGACCTCCACGGCACGGAATCTTGGCTCAGATGGCGCTTCGCCGCCACCCGCGGCCGGCGCGCCGCCGGCGGCGAAGTGCGGCTCGGCGGGCTCGAGGCCCGGGCGCGCGACCGCGACGGCCGCGGGCGCGGGCGCGGGCGCCGCCGCGGCGGCCGCGGCGGCCGCGGCGAGCGCCGGCTCGCCGGCCGCCGTCACGGCCGTGGCGGGGTCGTCGAAGCCGACGTGCAGGTGGTCCTGGTGATCGCCGTCGGTGAAGTACGCGGGGTCGCCGATCGCCCATGGCGAGCCGATCTCCGTCGGCCGGATGTCGGCGGAGAGCGTGCCGAGCGCGAGCGCGAGCTCGCGCGCCGCGGCGTTGTCCGGGCTCACGGGCGCGCCACCGACGGTCGCGATGTCCGCCGCGCGGCCGAAGGAGTGGTTGGAGACCGAGCCGTTGACCGTGAGGTACGGGTGCCCGGTCTGCAGGACGCTGATCGCGATCGGCGCGCGCTCGGCCGCCTGCAGCAGCACGGCCTCAAGCCGCGGGTCGACGCGGCCGGCGACGAGGTCGGCGCGCGCGTTGTCCGACAGGACGATGCGCGCGTCGGTCACGACGCGCGCGGCGAGCGGATCGGCGGGGATGGTCGCCGACGGCGTCCCGTCGAGCGTCAGCGCGAGCTCGAACGGCGCCAGCGCCGGGGCGGGCGTCGCGAGCAGCGCGCGTGCCGGCCCGAGCTGCGGCTGGTAGAAGCCGCGATTGGGCTCCGCCGGGCGCTCGACGTCGGCGATCCACTCGCCCCACCGCGCGGGGTCCGCGCCGAACGCTGCGTCCCCGGCGGCGACGAAGGCGGCGCGCACCGCGAGCGCCTGGTCGATGAACCAGCGCAGCTGCAGCTCGGGCCGCGCGAGGTAGCCGGCGTAGGGGCCGTTGTCCCAGATGCTCGTCCGCATCTGGAAGTACCCGACGCTGTCGCGATCCCCCCAGGGGAGGTTGCGCAGCCCCGACTCGTGCAGCGCCGCCATGACCGGCAGCTCGCTCGGCAGGCCGGCATCGCGCGCGCCCTGCGCCATCCAGTGGGCGATCGCGGCCTGGCCGGCGTCGGTGGCGATCGGGCCGGCGGCGCTCTCGGCTGCCGCGGCCGCGATGTCGGCGGCGGGCTCGGCCTCGCCCGCCAGGAAGGCGTCGGGCTCGGGGTCCGGGACCCACAGCGGTTCGGGAGCGCTTGCGGCGGGAACGACCTGCGGGGCGGTGACGAGCGGCGCCTGCGCGCTCGCCGTGCCCGCGAGTGCGAGCGCCGCCGTCGCCGCCACGATCACCACGCCGCAGGCCGCGAGCGTCACGAGACGCCCTTGGGCCCGCTGTACGTCAGCGGCTGGTAGGCCGGGTGGCGGCCCCCGCTGGACACCGTCACGGTGGTGCGCGGCGCGCGTGGATCGAGGCGCACGATCTGCCCGAGCGGCCGGCCGCAGGCGTCGTCGCTCTGGACGACCGCGAGCTCGCCGCCGTCCGGGCGCCACGCCACCTCGCAGGCCCGCACGGGCAGCGCCTTCGCACCCTCGCCGCGCAGGTCGTCGGTGCGCGTGAGCAGCAGCTGGAAGCGCGGCAGTGCGACGTTCGTCACGAGCGCGACGTCCGTTCCGTCGGGCGCATAGGCGGCCGCGATGACGCCGCGGCCCGGCCGCGAGGCGTCGGTCGCCAGCGCGCCGTGCCAGTCACGCGGATCGCTCGAGAACGGCGACGCGGTCCTGTAGCGCAGCATGCCGAACTCGCCCGGATGCCCGCGGCGCACGCCGAATACGAGCAGCTCGCGGCCGCCGGGGCGCCACGAGATCTGGCGCCCGAGGTCCCAGCGCGGGTCCGCGATGCAGCGCGGGCGCAGCGCGGCCGCGCCGACCGTCGCGAAGCACAGGTCGCCGTCACCGCCGGTGCGGCGCACGAGCGCGAGGACGTTCGCCGAGGCCGCGGGCGCGAACGCCGCCGCCGCGTACTTGTCCGCGCCCGCGTAGAGCACACGGCCGTTGCCGGCCAGCCGCGCCGAGACGAGCAGCAGCCGCCGGCCGACCCGATAGAGCAGCCGGCGCCCGTCGGGGGTCCACGACGGCTCGACCGCCGAACCCTGGGGCGGCGAGGCCTCGCGGACCGTCCGCTGCCCGCGTGGGTCGAAGAGCCGGACGACGGCGCCCGTGTCCAGCGCGAGCTGCGGCACGCCGGCGGCGACGAGCAGCCGCACGCGCTCGCCGGCCGGGACGGAGCTGCCGGGCCGCGGGCGAACCGCCACCAGCGTGCCCGCCGGCGCCGGGTCGACGGCGCGGATGACCTTCGGGACGAGGCCGGTCGCGGCGACGGCGCGGGCGTAGGCGTGGACGTCGCGCCCGTCGAGCGCCGGGATCCGCACGTCCTCGGTCGCCGCGGCCGCCACCCCGGGCAGCGGATCGGCCGCCGCGCGCTTGCGCGTGAAGAGCGTCACGGCGGTGCCCGCGGGCACGCGCTGGCCGGCGACGGGAAGCTGGCTTGCGACGACGGCCGTGTCGGCAGCGCCGTCGGGCAGCACGGGGCCGGCGGTCAGCCCGGCCGCCCGCAGCGTGTCCGCCGCGCGCGCCGCCGACAGCCCGTCGAGCGCGGGCGTCACCGATCGCTGGGCCGCCACGACCACGAGGAGCGAGACGCGGTCGCCGCGGCGCGCCCGTGCGCCGGGCGCCGGGATCTGATCGAGGATCGTCCCGGGCGCCCCGCCGGGCACCATCCGCGAGCGCAGCGCCGGGTCCAGCCGCAGGCCGGCGCCGCGCAGGGCGCGCTCGGCGCTCGCCGTGTCGCTCGCACCGACGACGCTGGGGACCGTCACGCCGCGCGCGGGCATGCGCGTCGCGCCGAACACCGCCGCCGCGACGAGCGCGAGCAGCACGAGCCAGCCCCAGGCGGGGACGAGGCGCTCCTGGACGAAGACGATCCTGCGCGTGACCGCGGCGAGATCTGCGGCCGCATGGGCCTCGACGGTCGCGGTGTGGTCGCGCTCGGCGCCGAGCAGCCGCGGGCGGCGGGGGCGCAGGACGACCTCGGCGATGCGCTGCTCGCCGGGCGCCAGCCGGACGGCGGGCGGGAAGAGCTCGGCCCGCAGCCGCCGGCTCTCGGGGCGGACCGCGAGCCGCGCCTCGACGGCGCGGGCTCCGGCGTTCGTGACCGCGACGGCGTACGTGCCGCCCCGGCGGCCGGTCACGATCGATGTCGCGAGGCGCAACTCCAGGCGCGCCGCCTGAAGCGGCGCGGGGGCGGGCAGGGCGAGACCTCCGTCGTCGACGACCGGCGGCTCTTGCATCGTCGCCATAGACCGCGAAGCTACGTCGGTCCCCGCGCGCGCGAAAGGGGCACGGGCACGTCTGCCCGGAAATGCGTGCGAACGTGCCCGCCGGGGCCGGCGCGCAACCGCGAGCGGGCGCGGCGCCGGCGCCGGCGCCGTCGATGAGTTTTGCGCCTGCCCGTGGTCTGAGACCCACGACACACGACCGACGAGGAGGTAGCGCGATGGGCAGGCTGGTGGTGACGGAGTTCGTCTCCGTGGACGGCGTGTTCGAAGATCCCGGCGGCTCCGAGGACTATGAGCACGGCGGCTGGACGTTCGAGTACGACCGCGGCGACGACGGCAACGCCTTCAAGCTCGACGAGTTGACAGAGGCCGCCGTCCAGCTGTTCGGCCGGGTCACCTACGACGGGTTCGCGGCGGCCTGGCCCACGCGCGAGGGCGCGTTCGCCGACAAGCTCAACAACGACCCGAAGTACGTCGTCTCGAACACGCTCGAGGACCCCGCATGGCAGAACACGACCGTGATCAGCGGCCATGTCGAAGCGCAGATCGCCGCCCTCAGGCAGCGCACCGACGGGGTCGTCCTCGTCGCGGGCAGCGGCACCCTGGTCGGGACGCTGCTGCGGGCCGACCTCGTCGACGAGCTGCGGCTGATGGTCTTCCCGACGATCCTCGGGCGCGGCAGGCGCCTCTTCCCCGACGGGCTGGACCGGCTGAAGCTGACGCTCGCGGAGACGAAGACCGTCGGGCCCGACGGCGTCCAGGTCCAGATCTACCGGCGCGCCGAGTAGCGCAGGAGCAGGTGAGCAACCGCCGGTCCGCGCTCGGCGGGCCGGCGGTTGCTCGCGCGCGTCACCCCGCGATCTCGTGACAGAGGCCCAAAGCGCTGCCACGATTGCCGCGTGCTGACGATCAGCGAAGCCCGCGCGCAATGGGCACCGGCGGGCGTCTACCTCAACACCGCGAGCTACGGGCTGCCGCCGCGCGACGGCTTCGACGCCGTCCAGGTCGCGCTCGCCGACTGGCACGGCGGGCGGACGAGCTGGGAGCACTGGGGCGACAGCACCGACGCGGCGCGCGCCGCGTTCGCCGAGCTGGTCGGCGTGCCGGCGGCGCGGGTCACCGTCGGCGCGACCGCGTCCGAGCTCGTCGGGCTCGTCGCGGCGTCGCTGCCCGACGGCGCCCGCGTCATCGTCCCCGACATCGAGTTCACCTCGACGCTGTTCCCCTTCCTCGTCCATGAGCGCCGCGGCCTGACGGTCCGCACGGTCGCGCCCAGCCGCGTCGCCGAGGCGATCGACGCCCGCACCGACCTCGTCGCCTTCAGCGCCGTGCAGATGAGCACCGGCGAGGTCGCCGACCTCGACGCGATCGCCGCCGCCGCCGTTCACCACGGCGCGCTGACGCTCGTCGACGCGACGCAGGCCTGCGGCTGGCTGCCGCTCGATGCGTCGCGCTTCAGCGCGGTCGTCTGCGGGGCCTACAAGTGGCTCATGTCGCCCCGCGGGACGGCATTCATGGTCGTCGGCGACGCCCTTCAGGACACGATGGTTCCCCACAGCGCCGGCTGGTTCGCCGGCGAGGACGTCCACGCGAGCTACTTCGGCCCGCCGCTGCGCCTGGCCTCCGACGCGCGCCGCTTCGACACGTCGCCCGCGTGGTTCTCGTGGGTCGGCACGCTGCCCGCGCTGGAGCTCGTCAACCGTATCGGCGTCGCGGCCGTACAGGCCCATGATGTCGCGCTCGCCAACCGCTTCCGCGCCGGCCTGGGCCTCGAGCCCTCCGACAGCGCGATCGTCTGCGTCGAGCACCCGGAGGCGGCCGCGCGCCTGGATCGCGCCGGCATCCGGGCGGCCGTCCGCGGCGGGCGGCTGCGGGTCTCCTGTCACGTCTACAACACCGACGCCGACATCGACGCGGCGCTCGACGCGATCGCCGGGTGAGCGGCGGCGTGTAACGGAGCGGCAACCCGCCAGACGCTCCCATTCGTGTGTTCGGACAAAAGCGACCGGGTACGCTGACGCGCGATGGCGACGGCGGTGACCACCACGCTCGCAGGCGCGCTCGAGGAGGCGCGTGAGCGCACGCTCCAGCTCGTCGCCCCCTTCTCGCACGCCGAACTGGAGCGCGTGCAGCACCCGCTGATGAGCCCGCTGTGCTGGGACCTCGGGCACATCGCGGCCTACGAGGACCTCTGGCTCGTGCACCGCCACGGCGCCGAGGAGCTCCTGCGCGGCGACCTCGCCGACCTGTACGACGCCTTCGAGACACCGCGCGCCGTGCGCGGCGAGATCCCCTTCCTGCGCGGCGAGGAGGTCTTCGACTACCTCGCCGCGGTGCGCGAGCGCACGCTGCAGGTGCTCGAGCGCCGCGGGCCCGGCGACGGCACGCTCTTCGAGATGGTCATCCGCCACGAGGCCCAGCACAACGAGACGATGCGCCAGACGCTGTTCCTCGCCGGCCTGCCCGGCGGCCACCCGGCGCCCCGCCCCCGTGACCGCGGCGCCCCGCGCGAGTGGATCGACGTTCCCGCCGGCGCCGTCGCGCTCGGCGCCGGCCGCAGCGGCTTCGCCTTCGACAACGAGCGCCCGCGCCACAGCGTCGAGCTGCCCGCCTTCCGGATCGCCCGGCGGCCGGTCTCCAACGCCACCTGGATGCACTTCTGCGAGGGCGGCGGCTACGTGCGCCGCGAGTGGTGGTCGGACGAGGGCTGGGCCTGGAAGGAGGAGTACGACATCACGCACCCCGAGGGCTGGACGGCGGACGGGCCGCGCGACGACGATCACCGGCCCGTCCTGCACGTCTCCTGGTTCGAGGCCGACGCCTTTGCCCGCGCGCACGGTGCTCGCCTCCCCACCGAAGCGGAGTGGGAGAAGGCGGCGACCTGGACCCAGGAGCCATTGCTACAGATCGGCGAGGCGTGGGAGTGGACGAGTTCGCACTTCGGCGGCTATCCCGGCTTCGCCCCCCACCCCTATCGCGAGTACTCCGAGGTCTTCTTCGGCGAGAAGTACCGCGTCCTGCGCGGCGCCTCCTGGGCGACCGAGGCACGGTTGCGCTCCCCGCATTTCCGCAATTGGGATCTCCCCCAGCGCCGGCAGATCTTCGCCGGCGTGCGACTGGCAAAGGACGTGACCTGATGGAGCCGATCGACGCGCCGGTGCAGGTTCTCGGCGGCACCGTCGAGGTGCACTCCTACCTCGGCCCGGCGGACGAGCGCTCGCTCGCCGACGACGTCCTCGACGGGCTCACGCGGCCTCTGAAGGAACTGCCGCCGAAGCACCTCTACGACGCCCGCGGCTCGGAGCTCTTCGACGCGATCTGCGAGCTGCCCGAGTACTACCAGACGCGCACCGAGCGGCTGATCCTCGAGACGCACGCCGACGACATCGTCGCGCGCACCGGCGCCGTCGAGCTCGTCGAGCTCGGCTCCGGCTCGGCGACGAAGACGCGCGTGCTGCTCGACGCGATGGCGGCTGCCGGGACCCTGCGCCGCTACGTCCCCGTCGACGTGAGCGCGACGACGGTGCACGCCGTCGCCGAGCTGTTCTGCGACGAGTACGCCGGGCTCTCGGTCTACGGCGTCGTCGGCGACTTCGAGCGCCACCTCTCCCACCTCCCGGAGCCGGTGGGGCCGCGCCTGGTCCCGTTCCTCGGTGGCACGATCGGCAACTTCCCGCCCGGCAGCCGCCGGCGCTTCCTGCGCGGCCTGGGCAAGGTGCTCGGACCCGGCGGCCACCTGTTGCTCGGGACCGACCTCGTCAAGGACCCGCGCATCATCGAGGCCGCCTACGACGACAGCGCCGGCGTCACGGCGCAGTTCAACCTCAACGTCCTGCACGTCGTCAACCGCGAGCTCGGGGCGAACTTCGACGTCGGCGCCTTCGAGCACGTCGCGTTCTTCGACCGCGAGCGCGAGTGGATCGAGATGCGCCTGCGCGCGACCGCGCCCCAGCAGGTGCGCGTCGAGGCGCTCGACCTCGACGTCGCCTTCGCCGCCCGCGAGGAGCTGCGCACGGAGATCAGCGCGAAGTTCACGCCCGACGGCCTGCGCGCCGACCTCGCCGCCGCCGGCCTCGAACTCGTCGAGTTCTACACCGACCCCGACGAGCTCTTCGCCGTGTCACTCGCACGCGTCCGGTAGCGACGCGCCCGCGCGGCGCGGGTCAGACGAACTGGTCCTCGTCGTCGCCGTCGTCCTCGTCGCCCTCGCCGTCGTCCTCCCCCTCGGCGTGGACCGTCCAGCCGTCGAAGGCGCACGGCCCCGCGGACGCGCCGGCCGCGACCATCCACTCGACCCACTGGTCGAGGATCTCGAGCGTGAGATATGCCGGCTGCGTCGCGCCGACGACGAGCCACGTCGGCTCGGCCTGCGAGCCGGTCGGCTGCCGATGCAGCTCGACCTCGTAGTCGGTCTCCTCCCGGAGGAAGGCGACGAGCGACTCGCCCTCGGGCTCGCCGGGTGCGAGGTAGATGAAGCCGAGCCGCAGCTCGTCCTCGTCGATGTCGTCGTCGACGCAGCGCGCCCAGGCCTCGGGGTTCTCCTTGAGCTGCAGCTCGAGGAGCCGCTCGTACCACTCCGGTTGCGCGCTCACGGCGCAACCGTAGTCGCTCGCGGCACTAGGGTTCGCGCTCATGGAGATCCAAGGAGCAGGAGCACTCGTCGTCGGCGGCGCGTCGGGACTAGGCGAGGCGACGGCGCGGGCGCTGCACGAGCGCGGCGCGCACGTGCTGATCGCCGATCTGGACGCCGATCGCGGCGCGGCGCTCGCGGCCGAGCTCGGCGAGCGCGCGGGCTTCGCCGCCGCCGACGTGACCCGCGCCGGCGAGGTCGAGGCGGCCGTCGCGGCGGCCGCCGCGCGCACGCCCGGCGGGCTGCGGATCTCCGTGCACTGCGCCGGGATCGGCTACGCCGAGCGGCTCGCGCGCCCGCGCGGCCCGCACCGCCTCGAGGCCTTCGACAAGGTCATCGCGGTGAACCTCGTCGGAACCTTCAACGCCCTGCGCCTCGCGAGCCACGCGATGCTCGCCAACGAGCCCGACGCATCCGGCCAGCGCGGCGTCTGCATCAACACGGCGTCGATCGCCGCCTACGACGGCCAGGTCGGCCAGATCGCCTACGCCGCGTCCAAGGGCGGTGTCGTCGCGATGACGCTGCCCGCCGCGCGCGACCTCGCCGACTCCGGGATCCGCGTCAACACGATCGCGCCGGGGCTCTTCGACACACCGCTGCTCGCGGCGCTGCCGGCCGAGGCGCGGGCGCAGCTCGCGGCCTCGATCCCGTTCCCGCCCCGGCTCGGGCGCCCGGCCGAGTTCGCCGACCTCGCCTGCCACATCGTCGCCAACGAGATGCTCAACGGCGAGGTCATCCGCCTCGACGGGGCGCTGCGCATGGCGCCGCGCTGATCACGGCCCGGCGCGATGGCCCAGGAGGACCTCTCCCCCGCCGACCGCTCGTCGCTCGCCGCCGAGCAGGGCACGGTCAACATGGCCGTCGGCGGCCTGCTGCTGTTCGAGGACGGCCCGGGCCTGAGCCACGAGAGCGTCCTCGCGCGCGTGGAGGCGCGGCTGCACCTCGTCCCGCGCTACCGCCAGCGCCTGCAGACGTCCGCGGGCGGGCTCGCCAACCCGATCTGGATCGACGACGACGGCTTCGACCTCGGGTGGCACGTGCGCCGGGCCGTGCTCCCGGCCCCCGGCGGCGACGAGCAGCTCGCCGAGCTCGTCGGCCGCGAGATGTCGCGCCGGCTGGACCGCTCGCGGCCGCTGTGGGAGCTGACGGTCATCGAGGGCCTCGACGGCGGGCGGGCGGGCCTGCTCGCGAAGATGCACCACGCGCTCGTCGACGGCGTCGCGGCGGTCGACATCGGCACCGTGCTGCTGGACCCCTCGCCCGAGCCGCTGGACATCCCGGTCCCCGACGAGCCGTGGGAGCCGCGCTCCTACGAGCGCGCGCGCCACCTCACGCGGCTCGCCGCGACGCCGATCGTGCGCGCGCAGAAGCTCCTGCTCGAGAGCGCGACGCGCGCGCTGTCGCCCGACCCGCGCCGCGCCGCGGGCGACCTCAAGGGCGCGACGGAGCTGCTCGTGCAGCTCGCCCGCACGCGCCCCTCGGCGCCGATGACGCCGCTGAACGCCGGCCAGGGGCCCAACCGCCGCTTCGCCCTGGCGAGCGCGCCGCTCGCCGACCTGAAGGCCGCCGGCAAGGCGCAGGGCGCGACGGTCAACGACGCGCTGCTCGCGGCCGTCGCCGGGATGCTGCGCCACTACCTCGACGCCGCCGGCGCCCCGTCGCAGCGCCCGCTCGTCGCGCTCGTCCCCGTGAGCGTGCGCCGCAGCGGCGATGCCGGCGGCAACCACATCTCGACGGTCCTCGTCGACCTCCCCGTCGGCGAGCCCGACCCGCGCGCGCGGATCGCCGCGATCCACGCGACGATGGCGGAGATCAAGCAGTCCGCGGCCGTCCGCGCAGGCGCGCTGCTCGTCGGCGCGAGCGGCTGGGCGCCCCCGCTGGTCTCGTCGACGCTCGCCCGCGCGACCGGCGGCGTGCGGGCGTTCAACCTCGTCGTCTCCAACGTCCCTGGCCCGCAGCAGCCGTTCTGGCTCAACGGCTGCCGGCTGCTCGCGATCCACCCGGCGGTCCCGCTGAACCCGGCGACGCAGGGGCTGACCGTCGGGATCGTCTCCTACGACGGCGGCGTCTACTTCGGCCTGCTCGCCGACCGCGACCTCGATCCTCCGCTGGAGGTCGCCGCCGGCGGCCTGCGCGCGGCGCTCGACGAGCTGCGCGAATTGACGGCCTGACCCCGCGTTGGCAGGATCCCCGCGGCGGGGGGCTGTCCATCCCCTGCCAACCTCGAGGGGAAGGTGATGTGACGTGCAGCGATCTACGCACCGGCCGAAGGCCGTGCTCGCGGCCGCCGCGGGCGTCCTGGCGGCGCTCGGCGTCGCGACGAGCCTGACGCAGGCCGCGTCCAGCCCGAGGGCCACGACGAAAAAGGTCACCTGCAGCGAGACGATCGTCGCGACGCGAGCCGGCGGCAACAACTCGGAGAACTTCGCCACGGTGTCGTGCTCCGCGCCGTTCGGAGAGGGGGTCCGTCACGACACCTCGACGTTCCTGACCACCTCGAAGACCGAGGGCTCGTTCGCCGGCGGGGTCAAGCTGTTCTTCAACACCGGCACGCTGCGCGGGCGCTTCAAGATGTCCTTCACGGTCGCCGGCAACGTCGTCTACGACGGCACGCTGAAGATCACCAGCGGCACCGGGGAGTTCGCCGGCGTCACGGGCACGGGCACCACCCGCGGGACGAGCCAGGACGGCGTCCACAGCGCGATCACGGAGAAGCTGACGCTGAAGTTCCCGCCGAGGAAGACCACCTGATGATGCGTGGCGCCGCGGTCGCGGCGCTCGCCCTCGTGGCGCTCGCGGGCGGCGCGCCGGGGGCGCGCGCCGCCTCCGGGCCGCCGGTCCCGATCCTCATGTACCACCACATCGCCGCGGCGCCGGCAGGAGTGCGCTCGCCCGCGCTGTGGGTCTCCCCCGGAGCGTTCGCCGGCCAGGTGCGCGCGCTGCGCGCCGCCGGCTACCGCGCCGTGACGCTGGGGCGCGTGTGGGACGCCTGGCACGGCGGTGCGCGGCTGCCGCGCCGGCCGGTCGTGCTGACCTTCGACGACGGCTACGCCGACCAGGTCGCCGCCGCGCTGCCGGTGCTGCAGCGGGCGCGCTGGCCGGGCGTGCTGAACCTCGCGCTGAACTTCCTGCCGGCGATGGGCGGCGAGCCCGCGGTCCGGAAGCTGCTCGACGCCGGCTGGGAGCTCGGCTCGCACTCCGTCTCGCACAGCGAGCTGCGGACGCTGGGGAGCGCGCGCCTGCGCACCGAGGTCGCCGGCTCACGGCAGCGGATCCGCGAGCAGTTCGGCGTCACGCCGCGGTTCTTCTGCTACCCGTTCGGGCATGTGAACGCGGAGGTGGCGGGCGCGGTCGAGCGCGCCGGCTACGTCGCCGCCACGACGACCCGCGCCGCATTCGCGACCCCGCGCAAGCCGTTCCTCCTACCGCGCGTACAGGTCAGCCGCGGCACGTCCGCGACCGACCTGCTGCGGCGCCTGCGGGCGCTGCGATTGCGCGAGCTGCACCGCTGAGGGAAGGCGCCCGGATCCCGGACGGCGGCGAGGCTGGGGGATTTTGGGCGGATATAGCCCACGAGACACCAGACAGCGCGCGCCCCGCTCACCGTTCCTTCATCGATGCCGTTCGCGAGCGCCGGCACCCAGCCCGGCGCCCGAGTCACCCGCCCGCGCTAGCTCAGCCGCTCCACGAGCATCGCCTGACCCATGCCACCCGCGACGCACATCGACTCGATGCCGTAGCGGCCATCCTTGGCGTCGAGGCCGTTGAGGAGCGTCGTCATGATCCGCGCGCCGGTCATCCCGAACGGGTGGCCGAGGGCGATCGCCCCGCCGAAGGGGTTGAGCTTGGACTCGTCGATCCCGAGGTCGCGCATGCAGGGCACGATCTGGGCGGCGAACGCCTCGTTGATCTCGACGATGTCGATGTCCTCGATCGTCAGGCCGGTCTGCGCGAGCAGCGCCTGGATCGCCGGGATCGGGCCGAGCCCCATGTACTCCGGGCGGATCGCGGCGACGGTCGAGGCGACGATCCGCGCGCGCGGCTTCAGGCCGAGCCGCGCGGCCTTCTCCTCCGACATGACGAGCACGGCGGCGGCGCCGTCGTTGAGCGGGCAGGCGTTGCCGGCCGTGACGGTCCCGTTCTCGGGGTCGAACACCGGGTTCAGCGCCGCGAGCTTCTCGATCGTCGTGTTCGGGCGCGGACCGTCGTCGCGCGTGTAGGCGCTGCCGTCGGGCAGCGTCACGGGGACGATCTCGCGGTCGAAGTGGCCGGACTCCTGCGCCGCGACGGCACGTGTCTGGGAGACGAGCGCCCACTCGTCCTGCTGCGCCCGCGTGACGTCGCAGCGCGCCGCGACGTTCTCCGCCGTCAGGCCCATCGGGATGTAGACGTCGTAGAGCGAGCCCTCGGAGCCGTCGAGCGACGGGTGCTTGGCCTCCTCGGGGATCCCCGCGCCCAGGCCTGCGCGCGAGACCGCCTCGACGCCCGCGGCGACGTACTGATCGCCCTCGCCGGCCTTGATCGCGTGGAAGGCCATCCGCAGCGTCTGCAGCGACGAGGCGCAGAAGCGGTTGACCGTGCAGGCGGGGATGTGGTGGTCGTAGCCGGCCAGCAGCGTCGCGTTGCGGCCGACGTTGTAGCCCTGCTCGCCGATCCCGGAGGCGGCGCCCATCATGACGTCGACGGTCTCGGAGAAGTCGACGTCGGGGTTGCGCTCGACGAGCGCGCGCAGCGGGGTCGCGGCGAGCTCATCGGCGCGAACGCCCACGAGCGAGCCCTTGAAGGCGCGGCCGATGGGGGTGCGGACCGCGTCGACGATCACAGCTTCGGGCATGTGGTGCTCCTGTTCAGGTTGTGCCCCCGGCGGTCGCACTCCACGGAAGCGTGTTTCACACCGGCGTCGCACTCGCCGGGCCTGGCTGGAGTGTTTCACAGGCCCGACCCCGGGCGTCGCGCGCTTGACAGGGTGTCGAACGTCGGTCATCCGGCCAGCCGGGGCGCCGCCCGCGCCGACCCGCACCCGCCGCGGCCGATGACGGGGCAATGCCGCCGCCGCCCGCTCGCCTGCTGCACCGCGCCGCCATGGGGTGCGCGCTCGCGCTTGCCGGCGCCGCCGTGCCCGCCGCCCAGGCCGACAACGCGCTGACGACCCCGCTGCTCCCCGGCCTGCCGCCCGTCTCCGCGATCGTCCAGATCCCGGGCGTCCCCAACGCGCCGCAGATCACGATCCTGCCGACCGGGCCGCTGCGGGCGCTGCTCGGCGTCCCAGGCCCCGACCGGCTGCGCGTGACGATCGCCTCCGGCGAGGCGCTGCGCGGCTACGAGGGCCCCGACCACCTGATCGGCGGGCCCGGGCCCGACCGGCTCTTCGGCGGCACCGGCCCCGACACGCTCTTCGGCAACGGCGGCGACGACGAGCTCGACGGCGAGTCCGGCGGCGACCGCATCTTCGGCGGCGACGGCGGCGACCATCTCTTCGGCGGCGTCGGCCACGACGAGCTCGACGGCGGCAACGGCAACGACGTGCTCGCCGGCGGCCCCGCGCCCGACGACCTCCGCGGCGGCGCCGGCGACGACCTCATCCACGCCGGCGGCGCCGCCGACCGCGTCGACGCCGGCAGCGGCGACGACGTCATCTACGCGGACTCCGGCCGCGACAGGATCCTCGCCGGCGAGGGCGACGACACGGTCTACGTCAACAACGGCACCGCCGTCGGCAGCGTCGACTGCGGGCCCGGCACCGACACGATCGTCATCAACCCGTACGCGATGAAGGGCGGCGTCTCCAACGCCCAGGCGCTGCGCACGGGCGCCATCCGCAACTGCGAGACCGTCCTCGAGGCGCCCCCGGTCGCCGATCTCAGCGCCGGCCTGAAGATCATCCTCGGCGACCGCGGCGGCGACCGCAGCGGCACCGCGCGCAACGACAACCTCCTCGGGGGCCGCGGCTCGGACACGCTGCGGGGCCTCGACGGCGACGACGTCATCTGGGGCGACCGCCACGAGACCGACGCCGGCTTCGGCGCGACCGACGTCCTGCTCGGCGGCGGCGGGCGCGACACGATCTACGGCGGGCGCGGCTTCAACAAGATCGACGGCGGCGCGGGCGACGACTTCCTCCAGGGCGGCGCGCACCGCAATCGCATCTACGGCGGCGACGGCGACGACGAGATCCGCATCCGCGGCCGCGGTACGAACAACGTCTTCGGCGGCAGAGGAAACGACACGATCCAGGCCGTCGGCATGCGCGGCACGGTCGACTGCGGCCCGGGCTACGACATCGTCTACACCGGCCACCGCAAGCCGCGCACGCGCAACTGCGAGAAGCTCGTCAACCGCTGGACGGCCGCGCGGCGCGCGACGGTGGGGTAGCGCGCCCCGGCGCGGTGACGGTCCGAGGGGCGGCGGCGGACCTACACTCACCCCCGTGCCGCCCGACCCCGCGCCCCGAGCCGAGACCTTCTACGACGCCGTCGGCGGCGAGGCGACGTTCCGCGGCCTCGTCGCGCGCTTCTACGCCGAGGTCGCGCTCGACGAGGAGGTCCTGCGGCCGCTGTACCCCGAGGAGGACCTCGGCCCCGCGGCCGAGCGCCTCACGTTGTTTCTCATCCAGTACTGGGGCGGCCCGCAGACGTACCTGGAGCAGCGCGGGCACCCCCGCCTGCGGATGCGCCACAACCCGTTCGTCATCGGGCCGCGCGAGCGCGACGCGTGGCTGGCGGCGATGCGCGTCGCGGTCGACGCGTCCGACGTCCCCGAGCGCCACCGCGGGCAGCTGTGGGACTACTTCGAGAACACCGCGACGCACATGATGAACGCGCCCGCGAGCACGTAGAGGCTCAGAGCCCGAGGTCGCGCACGCCGAGCTCGTCGGCGCCGAGGTGGTGGGCGAGCTCGTGGCGGACGGTCCGCGTGACCTGCTCGCGCAGGAGCTCGGGATCGTGGCCGAAGTCGCGGCGCAGCGTGTCGCGGTAGATGACGATCCGGTCCGCGACGTCGTCGCGGGCGACGCCGTCGCCGTGGTAGAGCCCGTAGGCGCGCATGCGCCGGCCGCCGTCGGAGATGACGACCGCGACGTTGCGCTCGAGCGCGCGCTGCAACAGGTCGGGCAGCTCGTCCATCGCGTCGCGCACGAGCTCGGCGAAGTCCTCGTCGTCGTAGGGATCGAGGTCCATGAACTCGACCTCGTCGGGGTCGGCGGCCACGCCGTCGCGCGCCAGCCGCTCGCTCTCGACGACGAGGCGCTCGAACTCCGCCTCGGACTCCGGCTCGCTCCAGCCGGCCATCCGCAGCCCGAACGACATCATGACCGCGCCCAGGACGGCGATGACGATGACGCCGAGCGCGCTGCCCTGCAGCAGCCGCAGGGGGCCGGGCAGCGGCGGCGCGCTGAGCAGCTCGAGGAGCAGGAGCCCGGCCGCGAGGGCGACCACCGCCGACAGCAGGACCCGTCGCACCGACGGCCCGCGCATGCCCGCTCCTACTTCATCGAGCGGGCGATGACGACCCGCTGGATCTCGTTCGTGCCCTCGTAGATCTGCGTGATCTTGGCGTCGCGCATCATGCGCTCCACGGGGTACTCGTTGACGTAGCCGTAGCCGCCGAGGACCTGGATCGCGTCGATCGTCACGGCCATCGCGGTGTCCGATGCGAACAGCTTGGCCATCGACGAGTACTTGCCGAGGTCGGGCTCGTTGCGGTCGGCCTTCGCGCAGGCCCTGTAGAGCAGCTCGCGCGCGGCCGCCGTGCGCGTCTCCATGTCGGCGAGCTTGAACTGGATCCCCTGCAGCGCGTTGATCGGCTTGCCGAACGCCATCCGCTCGCGCGCGTACGCGGCGGCGTAGTCCGTCGCGCCCTGCGCGATGCCGACGGCCTGCGCGGCGGCTCCGAGGCGCGTGCGCTCGAGCGTCGCGAGCGCCACCGACAGGCCCTTGCCCTCGGCGCCGATGAGATTCTCCGCCGGGACGCGGACGTCGGTGAACGACGGCGACCCGGTCGGCGAGCCCTTGATGCCGAGCTTGTGTTCGAGCGCGCCGGGATCGAAGCCGTCGCGGTCGGCCTCGACGATGAACGCCGAGCTGCGGTTGTTCTCGCGGTCGGTCTTCGCGAAGACGACGTAGAAGTCGGCGACGCCGGCGTTCGTGATCCAGTTCTTCTGGCCGTTGATGACCCACTCGTCGCCGTCCCGGACGGCGGAGGTCCGCAGCGCGGCGGGGTCCGAGCCGGCCTCGGGCTCGGACAGCGCGAAGGCCGGAGACCACTCGCCGCTGGCGCAGCGCGGCAGGAAGCGCGCCTTCTGCTCGTCGGTGCCGAAGAGCTGGATCGGGAGCGTGCCGAGCTCCTGGATCATGAGGATCAGCGCCGACGACGCGCAGGCCTTCGCGATCTCCTCGACGGCGATCTGCAGCATGAGCGTCCCGGTCCCGGTCCCGCCGTGCTGCTCCTCGAACGGTAGCCCGAGGACGTCGTGCTCGGCGAGCAGCTCGCGGATGTCGGTGGGGTACGTCGCGGTGCGGTCGATCTCGGCCGCGCGCGGCGCGATCTTCTCCTGCGCGAGCCGCCGGATCATGTCGCGCAGATCGGCCAGCTCGGCGGGGATCGCGTAGACGTCTGCGGTCGTCGTCGACATGCCGTCAATCGTACTGACGGGCCATCCGTGCTTACGCGGCCCGTCCAGGGGGCATAACCCGGGGCATGGGACTAGGCACATCGATCTTCCTCATCGCGCTCGGCGCGATCCTGAAATTCGCCGTAACCGCAACCGTCTCGGGCATCGAGCTCGCGACTGTCGGCGTGATCCTCATCGTCGTCGGCATCGCCGGCCTGTGCATCACGCTCATCATGCTCATGCAGGGCCGCCGCGGCGTCGCGGTACCGGTCGAGCGTGAGCGCGTCGTCGAGCGCGACCCGTACCTCTAGGCCGCACCCGCAGACCGCAGACCGACCCCCGCCCGCCGAGCGCGCCCGTCAGATGATGGGCGCGTTCGTCGTTGCGTCGCCGCCCGGCGCCGTCCCGGCGTCCGGCAGGCGATACCAGCCGGTGATCCGGCCGCCGCGTACGAGGATCGCGGTCCGCGCGCTGTGGCCCGTGCCGCTGCCACAGTCGCCGCCGCGGCGCTCGGTGAGCCGGAACGTCGCGATCGTGTAACCGCGCGCCGAGCCGGCGCCGGTCAGCACGGCGCCGCAGGCCAGCGAGCCGTTGAAGAGGCGCAGGTCCGCCTTGGACGCCAGCGTCAGGACGGGCGTCGCGTTCTGGATCTTCGCCGGGACCGCCCAGTAGGACACCGCGCGCGTCACGTCGCCGCGGCCCAGGGCCTGCGCCCAGGCGCGTATCGTCCGCGCGGCGCGCGGATCGGCGGGGCCGGTCGCGCTGCGCGGGACTCCCGCGGGCAGCGCGAGCGGATCGGTCGCCGGCGTCTGCGCCCGGGGCGTGCTGGAGCTCGTGGCGGGCGGCCGCGGGTTCCCGCCGCCACCGCAGGCCCCGATGAGCAGGCACGACGACAGGGCGATGGCGGGGGCGCGCAGGTCCACGCGATCAGCATCGCACGCCACCGAGCGCGATCGCAGCGCTCGCGCGCCAACGCGTCGCCCTCGTTTGGAGCTCTCTTTACTCGGGCAGGGGGCTAACGACGTCTCCCCGAGGAAAGGACGTACCTCAGTGCCCACGCTCGATACGCAACGCTTCGCCTTGCATCTCCCGTCCCCGACGAGCAACGGAGGCTTGGATCAGGACGAGGAATGGTGCGAGATCGAGCTCGACGGTGAACGCCGCCGCATCCGCCTGCACGACTACGCGGCGATCTTCGACGTGCCCGGCCTCTACGAGCACCTCTTCTCCGAGCTGCTGGAGTGCAGCTCCCCGGAGGTCGTCTGCGGACTGCTCGGCACCGAGTTGCGCGCCACGGGCGTCGACCCGGAGTCGCTGACGCTTCTGGACTTCGGCGCCGGCAACGGCATGGTCGGCGAGCGCATCGCGGGCCTCGGCGTCGACGCGATCGTCGGTCTCGACCTCCTGCCCGAGGCCCGCGACGCAGCGCTGCGCGACCGCCCCGACGTCTACGAGGACTACCTCGCGCTCGACCTCACCGCCATGAGCGCCGACGAGCGCGCCGACCTGCAGGCGCGCGACTTCAACTCGATGACGTGCGTCGCCGCGCTCGGCTTCGGCGACATCCCGCCACTCGCCTTCGCCGAGGCCTTCAACCTCGTCAGCTCGCCCGGCTGGATCGCCTTCAACCTGCGCGAGCGCTTCCTCGAGGACGAGGATCCGGCCGGCTTCGGGCAGTTCATCGGGCGGATGTTCGACGAGGGCGTGCTCGAGGAGCGCGCCCGCGTGAGCTACACGCACCGCGTTTCGGTCGCCGGCGAGGATCTGACCTACCTTGCCATGGTCGCCACGAAGCAGCGCGACGTCCCGCTGGACTGGACGGCTTAACCGAGCGCGAACGCGGCGCCGGCGCCGGACGCCATGAGCGCGCCGGCAAAGGACCCGAGCAGCATGCCGTGCAGCTCCTGCCGGGTCATGTCGCCATGCGCGATCCAGTCGAGGATCGCGGCGTCGAGGAAGGCCAGCCAGCCGAAGACCGCAGCGCGCGTCGCCGGCCGCGCGCCGTCGGGACCCAGGCCGGCGAGAATCTGGCCGGCGGTCTCGGCGCGCACCTGGGCCATCGTCGCGCGCACTTCGCTCGCCCCCGCGCTCTCGAGCATCTTCGCGTAGGCGCCGGGGCGTTCCTCGACCCAGCCGAGGAACGCGTCGAGCGTCCTCGAGAGCTGGTCGGCCGGCGCGAGCGATGGGTCGATCTCCGTGCGGGCGCGCAGCTCCGCCGCCCCGGCCGCGAGCGCGGCCTCGAAGAGCTGGCTCTTGCTCGGGAAGTAGTGGTACAGCAGCGCCTTGGAGATCTTCGCCTCGCGCGCGATCCGCGCCATCGACAGCGCGTCGTAGCCGTGCTCGCCGAAGAGCTCGGTCGCGCGCTCGAGCAGCAGCGCGCGGCGCTCCGCGCTCTGCATCCGGCGGTAGGCGGGCTCGGCCATCGAGACGCAGTCTAGCAACTTCTTGACCGGTGGTCGACAAGCCTGCTAGCGTGGTGTTGACCGATGGTTGACAACGGGACGGAGACCACGATGGCGAGCGCCACGGACACCGAACGGCTGGACGCGCTCGAGCGCACGACGCAGGCGCTCGCGACGCGGCTGCAGGAGCTCGAACTGCGGGCCGGTCCCACGATCGCGCCGTACGTCGCCCCGCTCGTACCGGCGAGCGCACCGGAGGACGTGCTCGTCCTCGACGCGGCGCCGGCCGCCGCCGGCCCGGGCCTCGAGGACCTCGTCGGCGGCCGCGTCCTCGCCTGGGCCGGCGGCGTCGCCGTCCTCACCGGCGTCGTCCTGCTGCTCGCGATCGCGGTCACGCACGGCTGGATCGGCGAGGCCGCGCGGACCTTCGCGGCCGGCACGATCGCGCTCGCCCTCATCGGCGCCGGAACCTGGGTGCAGGAGCGCCGCCGCCGCTCGGACGCCGCGCTGGCGACGGTCGCCGCCGGGGTCGCCGCGCTGTTCGTCACGGTCGCGGTCGGTGGCCCGCTGTACGGCGTCCTGCCGGTCGCCGTGGCGGTCGCCGCCGCGCTCGCCGCCGGTGCCCTGGCGGCAGCGCTCGCCGTGCGCTGGGAGGCGCGCGGCATCGGCGCCCTCGCGATCATCGGCGCGCTGCTGGCCCCGGTGCTCGCCGGCGCGCCGTCGGAGGGCGCGACGCTCGCGCTGCTCTGGCTCGCCGGGCTCTCCGGCGTCGCGGTGCTGCTCTGGCAGCGCTGGAACTGGCTAGCCTTCGCCGTCTTCGCCGTCACGCTGCCGCATTGGCTCGCGTGGCTCGCCGACGGCCCGCCCCCGGCCGCCGTCCTGCTCGTCCTGACGGCCTTCGGCGTCTTGAACGCCGGTGCGGCGGTCGGCTTCGAGCTGCGCGTGCCGGCGTGCGCCCTGCGGGCCTCGTCGGCGCTGCTGCTGACGCTCAACGCGATCGTCCTCGCGTTCGCCGGCTGGGGGGCATTGGAGGGATCGGGGCTCGCCGAGCTCTGGCTCGCGCTGCTCGCGGGCGCGCACCTCGCCGTCGGCCTGGCGATGCGCTCCACGCGCATCTCCCGCGATGTCCGGCTGCTCGCCTTCACGCTCGGCGTCGTACTCGGCGACGTCGCTTCGGGGCTCGTCCTGCACGGCCCCGTCCTCGCGGTGACCTGGGCCGCCGCGACCGCCGGCTGCGCCCTGCTCGCCCGTCGCGCCGCCGCGCGCCACGGCGAGGGCCACGACGAGCTGCTGCTCGGCCTCGGCCTCGGCGGCCACCTGCTGCTCAGCGCGGCGCAGGCGATCGCCCAGGCGCCGCCCGGCGCACTGTCCTCCGGTGACGTCGTCGCCGTCGGCGGGCAGCTCGCGATCGCGTCGGTCGCCGCCGGCGCGTTCGTCGCCGGGCGCTTCGCGGGCGCGTTGCGCCCCGGCCGGCGCACGGCGCTGGACGGCATGGCGATGGCGGGCGTCGCGTACCTCACGGGGCTGACGTTCGACGGCACCGCGCTCGCGATCGCCCTCGCCCTGCAGGCGCTCGCGCTCGCGACGATCGCCGCCCGCGCCGGCGACGACGTCCCGGCCTGGGGAGCGGGCGCGTTCCTCGCCCTCGCGCTCGGCCACGCGCTGGCGTTCGAGGCGCCGCCGGCCGCGCTCGTCCTGGGGCTGGAGGCGGTCCCCGCCGCCGCCCTCGCACTCGGCGCCGTGGCGCTCGCCGCGCTGCGCGGCGCGCGCCTGCTGGCGCGGGCCCGGACCGCCCTGCAGGCGGCCGCCGCGCTGACGCTGCTGTACCTCGCATCGGCGGCGCTCGTCACGCCCCTCGCCGGCGACCTCGGGCAGGCGCTGCTCAGCGGGCTGTGGGCGATGACGGGCCTCATCGCGCTCGTCGCCGGCCTGGTGCGCGACGAGCGCGCCCTGCGCCTCGGGGCGCTGGCGCTGCTCGGGACGACGATCGGCAAGGTCTTCCTCTACGACCTCGCGGCGCTGGAGTCGCTGTACCGCGTCGCATCGTTCATCGCGCTCGGGCTCCTGCTGCTGCTCGCCGCCGGCCTCTGGCAGCGCATGCGCCCGCGACCGCTGCCGGACCTCCGCGCGGCGCCCCCGGCACTGCGGTGAGGATCGGTACCCTCGCCCCTATGCCCGCCATCTTCGATTCCGCGATCATCGAGGTCACGCCCGAGCAGACGCAGGCCGCCCTCGCCGACGACAGCGCCCAGGTCATCGACGTCCGCGAGCCGTACGAGTGGGACGCCGGCCGGATCGGCGGGACGCTGCACATCGAACTGCAGGCGCTGCGGGCCAAGATCGGGGAGGTCGACACCGACCGGCCGGTGATCTTCGCGTGCCGCGTCGGCGGCCGCTCCCTGATGGCCGCGCAGGCCTTCCGCGGCATCGGCGTCGACGCCTACTCGATGGCCGGCGGGCTGGAGCGCTGGGCCGGCGAGCAGCGACCGCTGACCCCCGATGGCGGCGTCGTCGCCGACCACTGACGAGAGGAGAGCCGTATGGCGCAGGAGGAAGCACACGAGGTGGTGACCGGCGAGGGATATGCCGTCGCGAACATCGGCGCGCTCGGCGACGGGGGCGGCTTTCGCAAGGTCCGCCCGGCGCTGGACGTCAAGGCGCTCGGCTTCAACGTCATCGTCATGCCGCCGACGTTCGCGGGCCGCCGCCACTACCACTACGAGCAGGAGGAGACGTACTTCATCCACCAGGGCCACTGTGAGCTCGAGTTCGGCGACGGCTCGGTGCACCGGCTCGGCCCCGGCGGCGTGGCGCGGATCGACCCGGCGACGGTACGCCGGATCCGCAACGTCGGCGACGACGACCTGATCTACGTCGCGGTCGGCGGCAAGGACGGCTACGTCTCGGGCGACGGGCACCTCCTCCCCTCCGAGGAGACCGGTTAGCGCGGCGGCGGCAGTGGCAGTAGGGTCGGCGCTCGTGAGGCGCATCGCCCTCATCGCGGTCCTGCTGTTCTCCTGCGTGCTGCCCGCGAGCGCGTTCGCGGCCGGCCGCGACGAGCGGATCGTGATCGTCGGCGACGTCCTCGTCGACCGCGGGCAGACGAGCAGCGACGTCGTCGTCGTCGACGGTGACGTCACCGTGCGCGGCACGGTCGACGGCGACATCGTCGTGGGCGACGGTGACGTGACGATCCGCGGCACGGTCACCGGCAACGTCGTGACGCTCGCCGGCACCGCGATCCTCGGCCGCCGCGCGCAGGTCGAGGGCGACATCGTCTACGGCGACGACAGGCCGCAGATCGCGTCGGGGTCGAAGGTCGGCGGCGACATCAAGAAGATCGACGCCGGCGACGTCGGGCTCGGCGTGCACATCGCCGTCTGGGCCGCCGTGACCGTCTCGACGTTCCTGCTCGGGCTCCTGCTGCTGCTCGTCTTCCCGAAGGCCGCCGACGCGTTCGCCCGCTCGTTGAAGACGAAGACGGGGATGGCGGCACTCACCGGCGTGCTCGCGTTCCTGCTGCTGCCCCTGATCGGCGTCGGCCTGCTGCTCACGATCCTCGGCATCCCGCTCGGCGTCGGACTGCTGCTCGCCCTCCTGCCGCTCTACGGGCTCGCCTACACCGTCAGCGCGTTCGCGGTCGGGCGGCTCATCCTGAAGAAGACCCCGCGGATCGTCGCCTTCCTCGTCGGTCTCGTCATCCTGCGCGGCCTCGCCATCGTCCCGTTCCTCGGGCCGGTCGTCTGGACCGTCGCGACGGTCCTCGGACTCGGTGCGCTGCTGCTCACCGCGCTGCGCTCTCGCAGGTAACCGCAGCACCTGCAGGATTGCGTGCAGGAGCAGGGCTTTGCGGCTGTGGCGCAACGGCGTTGCTAGCGTCGCCGCCCGGCCCTTGATGCACGCTCCCCCACTCCGTCGCCTCGCCGTCCTCTGCCTTGCCGCCGCCCTCCTCGCGGCCGGCGCGCTCGCGCTCGGCAGCGCCGGCCCGGCCGCTGCGGACCTCAACGCGAAGATCTCGACCGCCGCCGGGCGCGCGGAGGCCCTCCGTGCCGCGGTCGCCACCGAGACGCGCAAGCTCCGCGCATCCAGCGGCGGCCTGGCGCGCGCCCAGGCGCGGCTGCAGGCCCTCCAGTCCCAGGCGGCGGAGGAGCAGGCCAGGCTCCGGGCCGTCGAGGCCGCGCTCGGGCGCTCCCGCGACCGCCTGACCCGCCTCATCGCCCGCCAGCATCAGGCGACCGACGCCCTGCGTGCGAACCTCGTCACGGCCTACCGCAACCCGGCGCCCGACATCGTCTCGGTCATCATCGACGCCCACGGATTCGCCGACCTGCTCGAGAAGGCCGACTTCCTCAAGCGCGTCGGCCGCCAGAACGCGCGGATCCTGGACAACGCCCGCACCACGCGGGCCGACGTCACGCGCCAGGCGAGCCGGCTCGCCGAGATCCAGGCGAGCCAGCACGACATCACCGCGCGGCTCGTGCAGCGGCGCAACAGCGCCCAGGTCGTCGAGAACGCCCTCCTCAACGAGCGCGCGCGGCGCCTCGCCGGGCGCGACATCCATCGCGCAGAGCTGCGCACGATCTCCAACCAGCTCGCGGAGCTGCGCAAGAAGCTCGAGCGCACGGCGCGCGCCGGCATCCAGACAAACGCCGGCGGGACGGCACAGCCGCCGCCCGGCGCGCCCGCGGCCGTCGGGCTCGTCATGGCGGCCGGCAACGCGATCGCCGGGCTGCCCTACCTCTACGGCGGCGGCCACGCGGGCTTCAAGGACACGGCCTATGACTGCTCGGGCTCGATCAGCTACGCGCTCGCCGCGGCGGGCCTCGTGTCGGCACCGATGGCCTCCGGCCCGTTCATGAGCTGGGGCGACCCCGGGCCCGGCCGGTGGATCACCGTCTACGCGAACGCGGGCCACGCCTTCATGATCGTCGCCGGCTGGCGCTTCGACACCTCGGCGCTGTCGGCCGGCGGAACGCGCTGGACGCGCGACACGCGCGGCCTCGGCGGGTTCGTCGCCCGCCACCCGCCCGGGCTCTGAGCGGCGCTCGGGCTCCGCCGCGCTCGGGTGAGCCCCCGCCCCTGGACCCGCACACGGCGGGGGCGTAGTCTGCCCGCGCGCGGCGGGGCGCCGCGACGTCCATCGAGAGGAGCTGGTGACGGTGCTTGCACGAGTGGCCACATGGGAAGGCGGGACGGCCGAGAGCATCACCTCGGCGTCCGAGGAGATGCGCTCGAACGTCGCGCAGGGCCCGCCGCCGGGCATGAAGAGCGCCGGCTTCACGATGCTCGCCGACGCCGAGGGCGGGCGCGTCATGATGATCGGCCTGTTCGAGACCGCCGACGACCTGGCCGAGGCCGAGGGCGTGCTGAAAGAGATGAACCCGCCGGACGGGCTCGGCGACCGCACCGGGACCGACGTCTACGAGGTCGTCGCCGACGTCCGGATGTAGCCGCTACTCGGGCTTGGAGATCTCGCGCTTGAGGATCTTGCCGGTCGGGCCCTTCGGCAGCTCGTCGACGAGCCAGACATGGCGCGGGTACTTGTAGCCGGCGACCTGCTCCTTTACGAACGCGCGCAGCTCGTCGGGGGTCACCTCGGCGCCGTCCTTGAGCGCGACGGCGGCGCCGACCTCCTCGCCGAGATCGGCGTGCGGCACACCGACGACGGCGACCTCGCGGACGCCCGGGTGCTCGTAGAGGACCTCCTCGATCTCGCGCGGGTAGACGTTGTAGCCGCCGCGGATGATGAGCTCCTTCTTGCGGTCGACGATGAAGTAGTAGCCGTCGTCGTCGACCCTCGCCATGTCGCCGGTCGCAAACCAGCCGTCCTTGATCGACGCGGCGGTCGCCTCCGGCTGGCGCCAGTAGCCCTTCATGACGTTGTGGCCCTTGATGAGGATCTCGCCGACCTCGCCGGTCTGCACGTCGTTGCCGTCGTCGTCGACGAGCCGGAACTCGACGCCCGCGATCGGCGTGCCGATCGAGCCCGCCTTGCGCTCGCGGTCGGGGTGGTTGAAGGACGCGACCGGCGACGTTTCGCTCAGGCCGTAGCCCTCGAGCACCTTGCAGCCGAAGGCCTCCTCGAAGCCGCGCAGGACCTCGACGGGCATCGAGGCCCCGCCCGATGCGCAGACGCGCAGGCAGCTGACGTCGAAGTTCGCCCTGTCGGGGTGATGCAGCAGCGCGCCGTACATCGTCGGGACGCCCTCGAAGACCGCGCAGCCGTCGCGCTGGATGATCTCCAGCGCCTTGCCGGGATCGAAGCGGGGCAGCAGCGTGATCGTCGCGCCGCCGAGGATCGCGGCGTTCATCGTGCAGGTCTGCCCGAAGGAGTGAAACAGCGGCAGGCCGGCGAAGATCACGTCGCCGACGCCGAGGTTGAAGAGGCTCACCGACACCTCGACGTTGCGGCGCAGGTTGTCGTGGGTGAGCTCGGCGCCCTTCGGCTTGCCGGTCGTGCCCGACGTGTAGAGGATCACGGCCGTGTCGTCGGGCGCGCGCTCGGCGACGTCGTCGTCGGGCTCGTGGGCGAAGATCAGCCCCTCGATCTCCCCCGGCTTGACGGAGATGACCTCCACCCCGCCGGCGTCCTGCGCGCCCTGTTCGGCGGCGGCGAGGAAGTCGTGCCAGGCGAAGAGGACCTCGACCTCGGGATCGGAGAGGTAGAAGCCGACCTCGCGCGCCTTGAGCAGGACGTTCATCGGGACGACGACGCCGCCGGCCCGTAGCACGCCGTAGTAGACCGCAGGGAAGTACGGGACGTTCGGCAGCATGATCCCGACGCGGTCGCCGGGCCCGACGCCCTTGCTCTTGAGCATCGCCGACACGCGGGCGCTGGCCTGATCGAGCAGCCCGTAGTTGAAGGCCGCGTCATCGAGCTTGCAGGCGATGACGTCCGGATGCGCGGCAGCGGTCCGCGTGAGGTTCAGGGCGAGGTTATGGGACATGCGCTCGAATCTAACCGTCCGCTCGATCGATCGCCACCACGGCCCGGCGCGCGCGGGCGCCATGATCTACGTCATGCCCGAGGAACTGCCGATCAACCGCGACGTCGCGATTCCGCTCGACGAGGTCGTCGTGCGCGCGAGCCGCTCCTCGGGCCCCGGCGGCCAGCACGCGAACGTCACGTCGTCGCGGATCGAGGCGATCTTCGACGTCGAGGCCTCGGCGGCCTTGGACGACGCGCAGAAGCAGCGGATCATCGCCCGCCACGGCCCCGTCGTCCGCGCGATCGCCCAGGACGCGCGCGGCCAGGCGCGCAACCGCGCGCTCGCGCTCGAACGCCTCGCCGGCCGCATCGCGGGCGCGCTGGAGGTCCAGCGCCCGCGGCGCGCGACGAAGCCGACGAAGGCCTCGCGCCGCCGGCGGCTGGACGCCAAGCGCCGCGGCGCCGAGCGCAAGCGCGGCCGGCGGAGGCCCGCGGCTGACGACTAGCCATGACCGCGCTCGCGGACGCTCTCACCGCTGTCGTGGAAGCTGGACGCGTGCGGGCTGATCGTTGACCTCGCGGAGACAACCTGCATGGACTCCTCCGTCCCCGGCGTGCTGATCGTGGCAGCGTGCTCAGAGCGCGAGGAGAAGCCTCAGCGCCGCGTCGACAGCCTCGATCTCGGCGGCGTCGAGCCTGCCGGCCGAATCACCCAGTCGTTGGGGATCAACGACGGTGGTCTGCTCGACGAGCACCCGGGTTTGCGTGCCCGACAGCTCGATCATCGGCCGAAACGTCGCCGCTCTCGCACTCGCAGAGGTCGGCGCGACGAGGACGGTGCTCAGCCCCAAGAGGTCGTCGGCCTGCACGACGATCGCGTATCGCGCTCCACGCTGCTCCCGACCCCGCGCTCGCACCGGGGCCGGCAGGCGAAACACCTCGCCTCGCACCATGTCAGCGCTCAGCTGCGGGCGCGAGCCCAGCCATCTGCTCGCGAATGGCTCGCATCTCTTCGCGGTCGCCGGCATCGTCGGCGATGAGACGAACCTCATCACGCACCGCTGCGCGGCTGCGGCGTCGATCAGCGGCCTCCTGGAGCGCAGCACGCACAGCCTGCGAGTCGTTCAGCCCCTCGGCCCGTACCACGTCAAGCGCAGCAGCGCTCGCATCGTCGAGCCGTACGTGCAGAGAGCGAGCCACGACGAGACCGTAGCACGCACCGTGCTACAGGTCCTCGTCAGCGGGCTCCCGCGGTCCGTGCCGGCCGGTGACCACCTCGTACCCCACCGACCCCGGGACCAGCCCCGTTCTCCCCTACGACGGTCCGTGCGCTCCCGCGTCGAGGTCCTCAGCGAAGGTCCGGTAGTCGTAGATCGGCCAGGCCTCGGTCTTCATGCCGGGGCCCATCTCCCGGATGATCGGCAGCGAGCCGAGCGCGCGGTCGAGGTCCTCCGCCGTCGGGAGGTCGACGATCGCCAGCACGACGCGCTGGCCGGCGACCTTCCAGAGATGCGGGACCGCCCCCGCGTCGATCGCACCGATCGCCGCGATCGCCTCGCGCTTCCAGATCGCGACGAGGTCCTCGTTGCTCACGTTGGCCGGTTGTGTGACGTCGAAGCGCACGAAGAACAGCATGTCTTCTCCTCCTACTGGTCGGGGTCGGGGTCCTGCGGGGTCTGGAAGTCACCGTCGATGAGCTCGATCCGGTAGCCGTCCGGATCGGCGACGAAGCAGATCCGGAACTCCTCGCGCCCGCCGGGCGCGTAGGGCGGCTTCTCGGGCTCGATCCCGTCCTCGGCGAGGCGCGCGAGCAGGCCGTCGAGGTCCTCGACCGCCAGCGCGACGTGGCCGTAGCCCGTGCCGAGGTCGTAGCGCTCCTCGCGGCCGTCGTTGACCGTCAGCTCGAGCGTGTCGCCGTCGCCCGGCAGCCCGAGGTAGACGTTGTAGGCGCCGTCGAACTGCAGCCGCCCGCGGCGCTCGAAGCCGAGCGCCTCGTAGAAGCGCAGGGACGTCTCGATGTCGCGGACGCGGACGTTGGTGTGCATGAACTGCATGCGGGCCTCCAGACGGACGATCGTCCTGCCATCCTGCCCGATCGCGGCGGGCGCCGAGTCGACTACCGGCGGATGTCCTCGCAGTCGGGGGCGATGATGTCCCCGACGCCCGCGAACACCGTGTCGCGGCCCGGCCCGCAGGTCACGATGTCCAGGCCGCCCGCGACGACGTTGATGCGGTCGTCACCGGGGCCGCCGTCGATCGTGTCGTTGCCGAGGTTGCCGAAGATCTCGTCGTTGCCGGCGCCGCCGAAGATCGTGTCGTCGCCGCGGTCGCCGGTGATGCGATCGTTGCCGTCGTCGCCGTTGATCGTGTCGTTGCCGCCGCGCCCCGCCATGATGTCGTCGCCCGGCCCGCCGGAGAGCTCGTCGTTGCCGTCCTCACCGTCGACGTAGTCGTCGCCCGCGAGCCCGAACAGCCGATCGTCGCCCGCCCGGCCGAAGATCGAGTCGTCGTCGGGGGTGCCGATGAGCGTGTCGTTGCCGGCCGTGCCGCGGATGATCGACGGCAGCTCGCCGTCGTTGGCGCCCTCGGGCGGCACCCGGATGACGAGCTCGCAGTCGCTGAGGATGTCGCGCTCGGGCGCCGTGTCCTCGACGTAGACGGTGTCGTTGCCGGGGCCGCATTCGACGGTGTCGGCGCTGTCGTCGGCGGCGCGGATCGAGTCGTCCCCGGGACCGCCGCGCAGGACGTCGACTCCGGGCCCGCCGACGACCTCGTCGTTGCCCTCGCCGCCCTGCAGGTCGTCGCTCCCGGAGCCGCCGTCGAGCCGGTCCTGCCCGGGGCCGCCGTCGATGTTGTCGTTGCCGCGCCCGCCGCGGAGGATGTCCTCGCCCTCGTCGCCGAGCATCTGGTCGCCGCCCGCGCCGCCGTCGAGCGTGTCGTTGCCCCGCCCGCCGCTCATCTGCTCGGAGCCCGCCCCGCCGAAGAGCTCGTCGTCGCCGTCGTCGCCGAGCATCCGGCGGTCGTCGCCGCGCCCACCGCGCAGGATGTCGTCGCCGGGACCGCCGGACATGAGCTTCTCGTTGCCGAAGCCCTTCTCGATGAGCATGTCGTCGCCCTCGCCGCCGCGCAGCGTGTCGTCGCCGTCGCCGCCGTCGAGCGTGTCGTTGCCGGGGCCGCCGTCGATCGTGTCGTTGCCGGTGCCGCCATCGGCGCCGTCGTCGCCGGCGCCGCCGTCGATCGTGTCGTCGCCGCTGCCGCCGGTGAGGAAGTCGTTGCCGTCGCGCCCGAGCAGGCGATCGCTCAGCGAGCCGCCGGAGAGGCGGTCGTCACCGGGGCCGCCGTCGAGGATGTCGCGCCCGCGGCCGCCGCGCAGCAGGTCGTCGCCTTCGAGGCCCTCCATGCGGTCCGCCCCGCGCGTGCCGCTGAGCGTGTCGTTGCCGGGCGTGCCGCGGATGAGCGCGAGGCCCGGCTGCACGACGATGCCCAGCGGCGTCGTCCCGGGCAGCCCGATGACGTCCAGGCGCCGGCGGGTGAACGGGCTGACGAGCGTCAGCGTGCCGTCGCCCGCGTTGGCGAACAGGATCCGGCTCGCGTCGGTGGTCCAGGCGGGCGCGCCGACGCCCGGGCCCGCCGCCAGGCGCGTCGCGTGCCCGGTGGTGAGGAAGACGAGCGCCCCCGCGGCCCCGCCCGGGCGCGCACCGACGGCCAGCCGCGTGCGCCCCGGCGACAGGGCGAGCTGACCACCGGCTCCGCGCGGCAGCCGGATCGAGTGCTTGCGCGCGCGACGCCGGCCGCGATCGATGAGCCGCAGGCGCCCGCGCGCACTGACGAGCGTGCGGCCGCTGTCGGTGACCGCGACGCCGACGGCGCCGGGTACGCGGACGACCCGCAGGCGGCGCTTGGCGCGCGTGTCGATGATCGCCACCCTGCCGCGCGCGAGAACGACCGCGGCCAGGCCGCCGTCGAAGCGCGTTGCGATCGTCTGGCCGATACCGCCGAGCGGCACGGAGCCGATGAGCCCCAGCGTCCGCGCCTCGAGGATCCGCAGTCGCGGGCCCTGGACGGCGTACAGGCGGCGGCCGTCGGGCGACAGGCCCAGCGACGTCACGGGTTCGGTGCCGTGCGTGTCGCGCGCGATCTCCGTGCGCTCGTTGACGTCGATGGCGACGATCGTCGCGCCGGCGGCCGCGAAGCCGCGCGAACCCTCGCGCGTGACCGCGACCGCGAGGCCGGGCCCCGGCAGCGGGATCCGCGCGGCGACGCTGTCGTTGCTGACGTCGATCAGCGGCAGCTCCGCCGTGTTCGTCGCGATGAGCGCGACGCGAGCCTGTGCGGCCGCCGGGATGAGCGCGAACGCCAGCAGCGCGAGCGCTGCCGCCATCCGCCTCATCCGTGATCCACGCTCATCCGCCGCCCATTCTGCTCAGTCCAACACGGCGGGAGCGCAGTCGGACCGCAGGCGCGGCCCGACCGTCAGTCTTTGTGCAGCAGGTCCTTCGCCTTGTCCGCCACACCGCCGACGGCATCCTTGACCTTGCCCGAGGCACGATCGACCTTGCCCTCGTTCTTGAGGTCCTCGTTGCCCGTCAGATCGCCGGCAGCTTCCTTCACGCGGCCCTTGGCCTCGTCCATCGTTCCGTCTGACATCTTGGCTCCTTCCGGGGATTGGCGTAGAGAACGCCGTACCCGCTCGCGCATCTGCGTGCACTGCGGGCAACGCGCCGCGAATCCGGAGACGGGGCCTGGACGGCCGGCGGGCCGGCCTACAGGCCGGTGGGGTGACGCACGACGTACCCCTTGGTGGAGCGCATGTCCGACTGCCAGCGCGTGCCGGCGCCGGAGCGCCCACTCGTGTCGAAGCGCAGCCCGGCGATGACGGCGTACATGTGGCCCCCGTTGGCGTACAGCGTGACCCATTGGCCGGGCCCGGGGTCGCCCCAGGACTCAAAGCTGCCGGAGGGCATCGCGGTGTCGAGCAGGCCCGCGCCGTGCAGCGCGTAGGAGACCGAGCCCGAGCAGTCGTAGCCGGCGTCCTCCCACTTGCCGTGCCCGCCGCCGTAGATGTACGGCTTCGTGGCAATCTGGTTGCCGGCGTTGATCATCGCGATGACCGGCGGCGGCGCGAGCGCCGGCGCGGTGGCCGTCCCGTCGGGATTGACTGTCGCGACGAAGCCGGGGCCGACGAGCAGGGGCGGCGGCGGCGGCGGCGTGGGCGGCGGCATGTTCTTCGGCATCGCGCCGCCGGTGGCCGCGGCCGCCATGACGGCGCCGCCGTTCTTCGCGACGTCCTTGAGGACGACCGCGTCGGTGCGCGAGACCTTGCCGTCGACCGGGCGCCGCTGCGAGGTCTCGAAGGCCTTGACGTTCTCCGTCGTGCCCGAGCCGAACTGGCCGTCGGCGGTCGTCTTGAGCCCGGCCTTGGTCAGCAGGCGCTGGAGCGTCTTGACGTCGGCGCCGGTCGAGCCCTTCTTGAGCGTCCGCTCACCGAGGCTGTAGCCCCGCTTCTTGGCGGACGCGCCCGCAACGGGAACGAGCAGAACAACCGCCATGAACACCATGGTGATACGGAGCAACGACTTCACGCGGGCTTGACCCCTTCTCCTTCGGGCGCCTGCGGGGTTAGCTGACGGGCTCGCGCAGAAAGAGCTAGCGCTATGCCGCACAATGCGGCGATTCGCCCCCGGGAGGCAAAAGCCTCCCAAATGGTTCCCCCGCTCCCTGCCGCTTGACGGCACGGATTCGGCTGTTCACCTGACGGCCGGAACCCTATCGAAGGCGTGGGACGAATGCACGCCGGGTTGCAGATCTACGCGCTGGCGCAGAGTTTTCCTAGACCAATGTCGCATTGACGAGCGCCAGGGCGACCTCGGCGCGCGTGCGCAGCGACGACGCCACGACGTACTCGCCCGGCGTGTGCGCCCCGCCGCCCAGCGGCCCGAGCCCGTCGATCGTCACGTCGATCACGGGGGCCAGGTAGCTCGCATCGCTCGCGCCACCGCGACGGGTCGCGCGGATCGGGCGCCCGAGGCCAGCGCTCGCCGCCGCCAGCAGTGGCGCGGCGGACTCGCTCGCGTCCATGCCGGGCCAGATCCGCAGGAAATCGGCCTCCAGGCGCACCCCCTCGACCCGCTCGGGCAGGTCAGCGAGGACCTCGTCGAAGATCTGCGAGCCGTCCGCCCGCAGGTCGCACAGCAGCTCGCCGGCGGCGGGGACGACGTTGAAGGCGTCGCCGCTGCGCAGGACCGTCGGGACGGCCGTGAGGTGCTCGCTGCCGTCGGGATCGTGGCGCGCCGCGACCGCCTGGGCGGCCGCCGCGAGCGCAAGCAGCGCGTTGGCGCCGCGGTCGGGGTTGGCGCCGGAGTGCGCCGAGCGGCCATGGGCGAGGACCCGCAGCGTCCCGGCGGCCTTGCGCCGCACGACGACCGCGTCCTCCCCGTCCGCGGTGAGCTCGCCGCCCTCGAAGCACAGGCAGGCGTCGTAGCCGGCGAAGCGCGCGGTGTGGACGAAGTCGCCGGCGCGCCACTCCTCGTCGCAGACGAGGAGCAGCGCGACCTCCGCGTAGCGCTCGGGCACCAGCGCGAGCTCGCGCAGGACACCGAGGGCGAGCACGTCGCCGCCCTTCATGTCGACGCTGCCCGAGCCCACGAGCTGCTCGCCCGCGGGCACCAGCGGCTTGTGGTCGTCGTGCGCGTGGACGGTGTCGACATGGCCGAGCAGGACGATCCGCGCGCCGCCGCTGCCCTCGAGCGTGAGGATGAGGTCGTCGGCGTGCCCGGCCGACGAGCACGGCGCGCGCTCGGCCCGCGCGCTCGCGGGCGCGAGCGACAGCGCGATCGCGAGCGCCGCCTCCGCGCCCTCGACGTCGCCCGAGGGCGACGAGACCCCGACGAGGCGCTCGAGCTCCGCCGCGGCGGTGGCGGCGATCCGCTCCGCCCCCGCTTCGATCCATGGCTCCATGCCCGAGTCGTTCTAACCGAGGCGCGCGACGCGAAACGCGCCGCGGCCGCCCGAGGGCACTAGCCGAGGACGGCTTCGAGCCGGCGCTCGAGCGCGCCCGCGACGGCCTCGCGGACGAAGCCCTCCTCGAAGCGCTCGACGGTCGCCTCGAGGAAGCCCTCGATGACGAGCCGCTTGGCCTTCTCGAGCGACAGCCCACGCGAGCGCAGGTAGTACAGCTGCTCGGGATCGATCTGGGCGATCGCCGCCGCGTGCGTGCAGCGCACGTCGTTGGCGAGGATCTCGAGGCCGGGGATCGAGTCGGCGTGCGCCTTCTTCGTCAGCAGCAGGTTGCGCGACTCCTGGAAGGCGTCGATCTGCTGGGCGCCCGGGTCGACCTTGATCATCCCCGACCAGACGGTGCTGGAGCGGCCGTCGAGGATGCCGCGGAAGGCGAGGTCGGAGGTCGTGTTCGCCGCCGCGTGCTCCTGCGTCGTCGCGTAGTCCAGGTGCTGGCGCCCGCGCGTGGCGTACGCCCCCGTGACCTTCGCGTCGGCGCCCTTGCCGGCGAGCTTGGTGTCCATCGCGACGCGGCCGTTGCCGGCGCCGAAGCCCAGGGCGATCCAGTCCAGCGCGGCGTCGCGCTCGACGACCGCCCGCTGGGTGCCGAAGATCCACGTCTTCTCGCTCAGGCCCTGCGCGCAGACGTAGCGCAGGTTGGAGTTCGGGCCGACCGACAGCTCGGTCACGGTGCTGAAGAGCGCGTCCTGCTCGGCGTCGGTCGAGACGTACTGCTCCCAGACCTCGGCCTTGGCGCCCTCCTCGAGGACGACGAGCGTGCGCCAGTGCAGCGCGGTCTGCGCCTGCGACTGCGCGACGGTGATCACGATCGGCGCCTGCACCTGCACGCCGCGCGGGACGTAGACGAGCGCGCCGCCCTGCCAGCCGGCCTCGTTGCGGGCGACGAACGGGTCGTCGCCGGAGACGACCGAGCCGAAGTGGCGCTCGACGAGCTCGGGGTGCGTCTGGGCGGCGACGCTCAGCGGCAGCACGAGGACGCCGTCGGCGGTCGCCTCGGGAGCGTCGCCGTGGACGTGGTCGACCTGCTCGAGCAGCGTCGCGCCGGCCGGCGTCGTGAAGACGCCCAGGCCGCTCGCGTCGGCGTCGGCGGGCTCGGGCGCGCCGTAGGCGTCGAGGTCGACGCTCTTCAGCGACGTGAACTCCCAGCCCGGGTTGCCGCGGTAGGAGGGCAGCGGCAGCGATTCCCGCAGGGAGACGGCGCGCTCGCGGCGCGCCGTCAGCCAAGCCGGTTCCGTCGCCGTGGACGGACTAGCCAATTGATCCCTCCATCTGCAATTCGATGAGCCGGTTCATCTCGACGGCGTACTCCATCGGCAGCTCCTTGACGATCGGCTCGATGAAGCCGTTGACGATGAGCTTGCCGGCCTCCTCCTCGGTGAGCCCGTGGCTCATGAGGTAGAAGAGCTGCTCGTCGCCGACCTTCGAGACGGTCGCCTCGTGGCCGACGTTGACGTCGTCCTCGCCGATGCGGATCGTCGGGTAGGTGTCCGAGCGCGAGATGTCGTCGAGCAGCAGCGCGTCGCAGACGACCTTCGACTTGGAGCCGTGCGCGCCCTTGGCGACCTCGAGCAGGCCGCGGTAGGAGCCGCGGCCGCCGTCCTTGGAGATCGACTTGGCGAAGATGTTCGACGTCGTGTTCGGCGCCGCGTGGACGATCTTGCCGCCCGCGTCCTGGTGCTGACCGGCGCCGGCGAAGGCGATCGAGAGGATCTCGCCGTGCGCGCGCTCGCCGGTGAGGTAGACCGACGGGTACTTCATCGTGAGCTTGGACCCGAGGTTGCAGTCGACCCACTCGACGGTCGCGTCGCGCTCGGCGATCGCGCGCTTGGTGACGAGGTTGAAGACGTTCGTCGACCAGTTCTGCACCGTCGTGTAGCGGATGCGGGCACCCGGCTTGGCGATCAGCTCGACGACCGCCGAGTGCAGCGAGTCCGACGAGTACGTCGGGGCGGTGCAGCCCTCGACGTAGTGCACGTAGGAGCCCTCGTCGGCGATGATCAGCGTCCGCTCGAACTGGCCCATGTTCTCCGTGTTGATGCGGAAGTAGGCCTGCAGCGGCATCTCGATGTGCACGCCCGGCGGGACGTAGACGAACGAGCCGCCCGACCACACGGCGCTGTTGAGCGCGGCGAGCTTGTTGTCGTTCGCCGGGATGATCGTGGCGAAGTACTCCTTGATGAGCTCCTCGTGCTCACGCAGCCCGGAGTCCATGTCCATGAAGATGACGCCCTGCGCCTCGAGCTTCTCGTTGATCTGGTGGTAGACGACCTCGGACTCGTACTGCGCGCCGACGCCGGAGAGGAACTTGCGCTCGGCCTCCGGGATGCCGAGGCGGTCGAAGGTCTTCTTGACGTCGTCGGGGACGTCGTCCCACGAGCGCTCGGCGCGCTCGGATGCGCGGACGAAGTAGTGGATGTTGTCGAAGTCGACCTCGGCGAGATGCGGCGAGCCCCAGGTGGGCATCGGCCGGGCGAGGAAGTACTCGAGCGCCTTCAGGCGGAAGTCGCGCATCCACTGCGGCTCGTTCTTGAACTCGGAGATCTTCTCGACGAGCTCCTTCGTCAGACCCTTGGGGGCCTTGTAGAGGTAGTTCTCGGCGTCATGAAAGCCGTACTTCTCCGTGTAGTCGGAGTTGATGCCCTGCAGGCCCTCTTGCTCGGCGATGGTCTCGGGAGTTGCCATATCGGTTACTCAACCTCCAGCTTGATCATGTCGTCCACGACGCGGACGTCGAAGGTGTCCACGGGGACGTAGGCGGGCAGGGTCACGGGCTTGCCGGTACGCAGGTCGAAGAGCGAGCCATGACGAGGGCACTCGACCGTGCAGCGCTCGGGGTCGAACTCGCCCTCGGCGAGGTTGCCGTCGTCGTGCGAGCAGCGGTCCTCGATCGCGAGGATCTCGCCGTTGCAGTTGAAGATCCCGATCTCGAGGTCCTCCCACTCGATCGTGCGAAACGCGCCGGGCGGGAGCTCGGAGACGGGGCAGATGTCAAGGGTCTCGGTCATGGGAAGTGGAGCGCCGGACGCAATCCCGTCCTGAGCACTCGGATTTACATCATGCAGCATAGCCGCCCCGGCGTGCACGAGGGAAGGACCTCACAGCTGATCGGCCCCGTTCGGATGGCGTTCGACGCCGCCCTCGGCCTCGCTGGGCGGCGTGGCGGGCTCCCAGTCGACGGCGGCGCCGAGCGCGGCGCCCTTGAGGACCTTCAGCGTCAGCAGCGCGCACTTCATCCGCGTCGCCGAGATCGTGATGCCGAGCAGGTCGAGGACGTACTGGCGATCGAGCTTCAAGAGCTCGTCGATCGTCATGCCCTTGACCTCGTCGGAGGTCATCGACGCCGACGCCTGGCTGATCGCGCAGCCGTGGCCGGAGAAGCGCAGGTCCTCGATGCGGCCGTCGTCGTCGGTGCGGACCTCGACGCGCAGCTCGTCGCCGCAGAGCGGGTTGGTGTCCTCGAAGGAGAGGTCGTACGGATCGAGGTGCCCCCAGTTGTGGGGGCGCTTGTAGTGCTCGAGGATCTCCTCGCGGTAGATCGAGTCCATGCTCACTGGAAGATCCTCCTGACCTCACCGAGCGCGTCGATGAAGGCGTCGATGTCGGCGCGCGTGTTGTGGACTGCGAACGACGCGCGCGTGGTGGCGGCCACGCCGAAGCGCTTCATCAGCGGCTGCGCGCAGTGGTGCCCGGCGCGGACGCAGACGCCGGCGTCGCCGAGGATCTCGGCGATGTCGTGCGGGTGCGCGATGTCCAGCGTGAACGCGACGAGCGCGCCGCGGCGGTCGGCGTCCAGCGGGCCCATGACGGTGATGTCCGGCAGATCGGCGAGGCGCTCCAGCGCGTAGGCGCACAGGTCGCGCTCGTGCTGGCGGATGGCCTCCATGCCGATGCCCGCGACGAAGTCGACGGCGGCGCCGAGGCCGATCGCCTCGGCGATGTTCGACGTGCCGGCCTCGAACTTCGCCGGCAGCTGGCCGAAGCGGATCTCCTCGGCGGAGACCGAGGCGATCATGTGCCCTCCGCCGAGGAACGGCGGCATCGCGTCGAGGATCTCCTTGCGGCCGTGGAGGATGCCGATGCCGGTCGGGCCGTAGAGCTTGTGGCCGGTCCAGGCGTAGAAGTCGGCGTCGATCTCGGCGAGGTCGACGGGCAGCTGCGGAACCGCCTGCGAGCCGTCGACGACGACGACGGCGCCGGCGGCGTGCGCGCGGCGCACGATGTCCGTGACGGGGACGATCGTGCCCGCCGCGTTGGAGACGTGCGTGACGGCGACGAGCTTCACGGTGCCGGTCGCGAGCAATGCGTCGAGCTCGTCGAGATTCAGCCGGCCCTCGTCGTCGACAGTGACCATCTCGAACCGCGCGCCGGTCTCCCGGCAGAGCATGTGCCAGGGGACGAAGTTCGAGTGGTGCTCGAGCTGCGTCGTGACGACCGTGTCGCCCGGGCCGACGTTCGCGCGCCCCCACGAGTACGCGACGAGGTTCAGGGCCTCGGTCGCGTTCTTCGTGAAGATCGTGCACTCCGCGGGCCAGTTCATGAACGCCGCGATCCGGTCGCGGGCGCCCTCGAAGAGCTCCGTCGCCTCGGCCGCGAGCGCGTAGACGCTGCGGTGCACGGTGCCGCGATGGGCGGCGTAGTAGTCGTCCATCGCGGCGATCACCGGCTGCGGCGTCTGCGACGTCGCCCCCGAGTCGAGGTAGACGATCCCCTCCCGCTCGAGGCAGGGAAAGCCCGTTGCCAGCGGCGTGTCGGCGAGCGTGCTCACGGCTACGCGGCCGAGCCGACCTCTTCGCGGATCTGCGCGTAGCCCTCGGCCTCGAGGCGGTCGACGAGCTCGGGGCCGCCCTCGGTGGCGATGCGGCCGTCGAACATGATCGAGACGCGCGTCGGCGTGATCATGTGGAGGATGCGCTGGTAGTGGGTGATGATGAGGATGCCCATGTCCGAGCCGGCGGCGACGGTGTTGACGCCGTGCGCCACGACGTTCAGCGCGTCGATGTCCAGGCCCGAGTCGGTCTCGTCGAGGATCGCGAGCTTCGGCTGCTGGAGCGCGAGCTGGAGGATCTCCAGGCGCTTCTTCTCGCCGCCGGAGAAGCCCTCGTTGAGGTAGCGGGCGCTGAACTCGCGCGGGACGTTGACGAGCTCCATCGCGGCCTCGACGGTCTTGCGGAACTCCTTCAGCGAGATGTCGGCCTCGCCGCGCGCCTCGCGGTGGGCGTTCATGACCATCCGCAGGTACTTCGTGATCGTGACGCCGGGGATCGCGACGGGGTACTGGAAGGCCATGAAGAGGCCCATCTGGGCGCGCTCGTTGGGGTCGGCCTCGGTGATGTCCTCGCCGCCGAAGAGGATCTGGCCCTCGGTGACCTCGAGGCTCGGGTGGCCCATGATCGCGTTGGCGAGCGTCGACTTGCCGGAGCCGTTGGGGCCCATCAGGGCATGGATCTCGCCGGGCTTCGTGACGAGGTTGACGCCCTTGAGGATCTGCTTGTCCTCGGCTTGAACATGGAGGTTGCGGATCTCGAGCTCGGGCATGGTCTCCTTGGCTTCTGGTTTCGGGTGCTTGACGTTTGGTGGATCAGACGGGGGACGGCGCGGGAGCCGGCTCGCGTGCGGGCGGAACCTTGCCGGATTGGAACTCGACGAGCTCGGCGAGCGTCGTCTGCGACAGCGTCCGCAGGACGCCGACCTGGACGCGCGTCCAGAGGAGCTTGGTGGCGCAGCCGCGGCCGGAGTCGTCGTGGTGCGAGCACAGGACGCGGCCGTCCTCGCTGCGATCGTCGACGAAGCACTCCATCGGCGCGAGCGAGCCCTCGAGGGCGAGCACCACCTCGTCCATCACGATGTCCTCGGCAGCGCGGGCGAGCTGGTACCCGCCGTGGGCGCCGCGCGTGGACTCGACGAGGTCGGCGCGCTTGAGCAGCGCCACGATGCGCTCGAGATACGCGAGCGGGAGGTTCTCGGCGTCGGCGATCGCCTTCAGCGAGATCGGCTGGTCCTGGGGCTGGCGCCCGAGCTCGATGAGCAGGCGCACGCCGTACTCGGCTTTGGTCGTGAAGAACACGGTCGCTTAAACCTACCAGCGTGGTCGGGATAGGCGCCAGCGCGACCGCGCCACGTAGGGTCCCGCCGATGGACCCCGAGCCGTTCATCCGCTCGGCCGTGATCCCGCCGGCGCTCGAGGGCGAGGAGCGCGACGGCTATCCGTGGAACCTGCCGGTCGTCGGCGCGCTCGCCGGCACCGCCGGCCTGGTGCTGCATCCGCGTGTGACGTACCTCGTGGGCGAGAACGGCAGCGGCAAGTCGACGCTCGTCGAGGCGCTGGCGGTCGCGGCGGGGATGAACCCCGAAGGCGGCGGGCGCAACTTCGAGGTCTCGACACGGGCGTCGCACTCCGATCTCGGCGGCGCGCTGCGGCTCGTGCGCGGCGCGCGGCGGCCGCGGACGGACTTCTTCCTGCGCGCGGAGAGCCTGTTCACCGCCGCCACGTACCTCGAGAACCTGCCCGACGACCCGCTGAAGGCCTACGGCGGGCGGTCGCTGCACGAGCAGTCCCACGGCGAGTCGTTCCTCGCCGTCCTGCTGCACCGCTTCGGCCCCGACGGGCTGTACCTCCTCGACGAGCCCGAGGCGGCGCTCTCGCCGCAGAACTGCCTGACGTTCCTGCGCCGCATGGACGAGCTCGTCCGCGGCGGCTCGCAGTTCGTCGTGGCAACGCACTCACCGATGGTGCTCGCCTACCCGGGCGCGCTGATCTACGAGTGCGGGCCCGGCGGCGTCGAGCCGATCGCCTATGACGACGCCGAGCCGGTGCGGCTCATGCGCGCGTTCCTCGGCGCGCCGGAGCGCTTCGTGGAACGCCTGTTCGAGTAACCCGGCACCGGCGCGGCCCGCGACCCGCTAGAAGTGGGCCCTACATGCCGGAGTACAGAGCAGGGGACGTCTTCCTCGATCATCGGATCGAGGGTCTCGCCGGGCGCGGCGGGATGGGCGTCGTCTACCGCGCGACGGAGATCGAGCTCGAGCGGATCGTCGCGCTGAAGGTCATCACGCCGGCGCTCGCGGACGATGCGGACTTCCGCCGGCGCTTCGTCGCGGAGTCCAAGGCCGCGGCCTCGATCGAGCACCCGAACGTCATCCCGGTCTACTACGCGGGCGAGCGCGACGGCGTCCTGTACATCGTCATGCGCTACATCGACGGGCCCGACCTGCGGGCGCTCGTGCGCGCGAGCGGCGGCCTGGAACCCGAGCGCGCGGCGCACATCGTCGCCCAGGTCGGCGCCGCGCTCGACGCCGCCCACGCCCACGGGCTCGTCCACCGCGACGTCAAGCCGGCCAACGTCCTGCTCGGCGAGGACGACCACGCCTACCTCACGGACTTCGGCCTGACGAAGCGCTCGGCGACGACCGACGGCGGCGGGCTGAGCCGCGCCGGCGGCTGGGTCGGGACGCTCGGCTACGTCGCGCCCGAGCAGATCCGCGGCGGCCGGGTCGACGCGCGCACCGACGTCTACGCGCTCGGCTGCCTGCTCGTCTACGCGCTGACCGGCAACGCGCCGTACGTCGGCGACTCCGACGAGGCGACGCTGTGGGCGCACCTGAACTCGCCGCCGCCGAGCGAGTCCGTCCCGCCGGAGTTCGAGGGGGTCATCGCGCGCGCGCTCGCGAAGGACCCCTCCGACCGCTACCTGTCGGCCGGCGACCTCGGGCGCGCGGCGCTGCTGGCGGCGGGCCGCAGCGCGACCTCGCGGCCCGAGCGCAACGTCGCCCGCGGCGCGGCCGCGCCGCCCGGCCTGTCGGCGACGGCGGGGACCGCCCGGGTCGCGGCGCCCGATGCCGAGACGAACGTCTCCCCCGCCGCCGACGCCAAGACCGCCGTGACGGGCCGCGACGGGGGCGCGGCCGCTTTGCCCGCGGCGGCGCTCGCCGCGCTGCGCGGCCATCCGCGCGCGGCCGGCGGCGCCGGCGCGGCACTGCTCGTCGTGCTCGTGCTGGCGATCGTCCTGCTCGGCGGTGGCGACGACAAGCCCGCGTCGCAGGCGACGACGACGGCGCCGCCGGCGCCCGCGCGGCCGGCCTCGGTCGTCGGCGAGCCGGTGACCGTCGGCGGGCTGCGGCCCAACGCCCTGACGATCGCGGGCGGGCGCATCTGGGTCCTCAGCGCGAGCAGCGGCGAGCTCGACATCCTCGATCCGCAGACGAACAAGCTCACGCGCAGGCGGATCGGCGTCGACGGCAAGTCGCTCGCCGGCGGCTTCGGGTCCGTCTGGGTCCTCAAGGGCAAGACGCGGACGCTGCTGCGGCGCAGTGCGAAGACCGCGCGCCGCATCGGCCGCGTCGTCGAGATCTCCTACGCGGGCCAGCCGGTCCAGGTCGTCGCGGGGCTGGGCGCCCTCTGGGTCGGCGTGCGGACGCCGAACGCCGACGGCGCCCCGGAGACCGTCGTGAAGATCGACCCCAGCAGCTTCGCCCAGACGCCGATCACGATTCCCGGCGGCGTCCAGGACCTCGCCGTCGGCGCCGGCGCGCTGTGGGTCTCCAGCCGCTTCGCCAAGAGCGTCGTGCGCGTCGACGCGCGCAGCGGCGCGCAGCGCATGATCCGCCTGCGCGGCACGCCCGGCGGGCTCGCCGTCGGCGCCGGCGCGGTCTGGGTCGCGACGCGCGGCGACGACACGATCACGCGCATCAGCCCGCACGCGACGAGCGTCCAGGAGATCGCGATGCCGAACATCCCCACGCGCGTGGCCGTCGGCGGCGGCTCGGTCTGGGCGACGTCGAGCGAGGGCGCGCGACTGCTGCGGATCGACCCCGGCACGCGCAAGCTCGTCGAGCGCCTGGACACCGGCATCCGCCCCTTCGCGCTCGACGTCGAGCACGGCAGCGCGGTCTGGCTCACGCTGCTCGGCGACAACGCCGTGCAGCGCGTGAGCTTCTCGAAGTAGCTCAGCCTGCGCCCGACGGCGTCGGCTCAAGGCTGCGCGTTCGCGCGCTTCCGCAGGTCTCGTTCGTTGAGATGGTTCTGCACGACCACCGACGTCGCGAACATCGTGTTCTTGAAGTGGCGCAGCCTCTGTCGCTCCCTGCTCATGTTCCAGATCCAGCAAGGCGTGATGGCCTCCCTGAACCCGATCTTCCGTGCCTCATAGCCGAGGATCGCGACGTCGACGCATGCAACGGCCAGGCTGCGGATGAAGCTGCGCTTGCGATAGCGCGGCAGTGCGTCCCATTCCGACACGAGTCTTGCCATCGTCGTATTCATGTCACGTCCCTTGAACCTTGAGCCGGAGGGCGATGATCGAGCCATCATCGTGACGGTCTTCTCCACCGAGCGATCGCCCGCCTGGGATGCCGACCGCCACGGCTCACGTCGGCGCCGACGACCTCCAGCTCACCGGCTCCTACGAGGCGACCGGCGACGTCCTGTAGCTCTCGGCCGCCGGCGACGAGAAGTCGGGGCCGGCGCAGGAGACTCCTGAGGGACACGCGGTCCGGCTGGACCGCGACGGCCGCGTCACGCACGTGACCGCGATCAACGTGCCGTTGGCTGCTCGACTGACGTGACCCTGCTCCCGTCAGCTGCAGCAGTCGTCCCGACAGGCGCCGGCCCGTGCGTCGCGCGCGGGTGTCAGGTCCGGCAGCGGCGTGCAGCAGGCGTCCTGTCCGCGCCAGCCGTCGCGGCCCTCCTTCAGCGCGATCGCCGCGATGACGAGCGCCGCGGCGGGGTCCAGGAACGTGAGGCCGAGGCCCGCGCCGACGACCGCGACGAGCGCGGTGGCGGCCTGGACGGCGCACATGATGTTCTGGATGCCCTCGCCGGCGGTCGCACCGGACCCGAGCTGTTTGCCGAGGCGCAGCTTGGCCCAGCCGAGCAACGGCATGAGCACGATCGCGCTGATGGTCAGGACGACGGCGAGCAGGGTGACGTGCGTGTCGGCGCCGCTGACGAGCTTGCGGATCGCCTCGACGACGAAGTAGGGGGCCAGGAGGAAGAAGCTCGCCGCGACCCACTTCTGCGCCCGCGCCTCGCTCGTCGCCGACAGCGTGCGCCGGCCGGTGAAGCGCCACACGACGATGAGCGACGCCAGGGCCTCGACGAACGAGCTGGCGGCCCACGTCACGACGCCGAGGCTGTGGGCCTGAAGACCCGCCGCGACACCGGCGAAGCCTTCGACGCTCATCCACGCGAGACTCGCCCACGCGAGCAGCTTCGCCTGCCTCGCCGCCCGCAGCCACGCCGCGCCGCGCGCGGGCGGCGCGGAGGCCGGAAGCGGAGCGGCGACGGGCAGCTCGAAGGCGCTCACGCCGGCTGCTGCGCCCCGCTGAGCACCGCGGCCAGCAGCGCGGCGCCGGTGTCGCTGAGCCGGTAGAGGACCATCTTGCCCTCGCGCCGGCTCGTCGCGAGGCCGAGCGAGCGCAGCACCCGGACGTGGTGGGAGGCGAGATTCTCCGCGCGCTCGATCACCCACGCGAGGTCGCAGACGCACAGCTCGTCGGTCGCGGCAAGCGCCGCCGCGATCACGAGCCGGGTCGGATCGGCCAGCGCCTTGGCACGGGCCGCGAGGCCGACCGCGACGTCGCCGTCCAGCCGCTCACGGCGAAGGCGCTCGGCCTTGTCGAGGTCGAGGCACAGCAGGTCGCAGCAGTCGTCGGACATCCGCACATCCTAATGCCCATTGCTGCGAGTGGCTCGGAGTGGGCTACAGGTCGCGCCGCGACACGACGCCGTCCTGCAGCGCGCGCATCGCGAGGTACGACCGCTTCTGGTTCTGCGGGAGGTGCTCGACGCCGAAGTAGCCGAACAGCGTGCGCAGGTGCGCCTTGACGGCGTCGACGGAGAGGTAGAGCTCGTCGGCGATCTGCTGGTTCGTCGCGGGCGTCGCGAGCTCGGTGTCCTTGTAGGGCCGGCAGAGCGCCGCGAGCACCGAGCGCTGCGTGGCGCTGAGCGTCGGCAGCTCGGCGCGGCTGCCGGCGACCGCGGTCGGGCTCGACACCGACGGATCCGGGACGCGGAAGGCGATCTGCGTGCGCCCGACGCGCAGAACGTCGCCGTCGCGCAGCCGGTGGCGGCCGGAGATCCGCTGGCCGTTGACGAACGAGCCGTTGCGCGACAGCCCGTCGTCGCCTGCCGTCCACTCGTCGCCGAGGCGCTCGAGCTCGGCGTGCAGGCGCGAGACCTCGGTGTCCCATTCCAGCGAGATGTCGTTGCCGGCGCTGCGGCCGATCGCCACGCGCTCGATCGCGGGATCCAGGACGAACAGACGCTGGGCGCCCTCGCCGTCGCGCAGGACGAGGAACGGGACGCCCTCGCGCTCGGCCTCGATGCGCTCGCGCAGCTCGGCGGGGGTCGCGGCGTGGGGCGCCAGGGGCGAGCGATCGGCCTTCGGCGGCACCCCCTGAGCTTCCCACATCGGACGGCCGGTACCACGCGGTTTGCGCCCGCGGCCGAGAGTTCAGCCACCTGGGGTGCGCAGGCGCACACCTGAGGGTGCAGGGTGTGAACCCGGGGGCGCCCGCAGGCGGGGGCCACGGACCGATCGTGTGATCAACAGATCCCGCAAGGAGGCCCCCGATGCTCACCACCCCCCTGACCAGCCTTTCCGACGAGGACCTCGTCGCCCGTTTCCGCGCCGGCAACGACGCCGCGTTCACGGAGATCCACGCCCGCTTTCGCGCTCCACTCATCGCCTTCGCCCGCCGCATGCTGCGCGGTACCGGACATGACCCCGAGGACGTCGTCCAGGACGCCCTGATCCGCGCCTACCGCGGCCTGCGCGTCACCGACCGCCCGATGGTCCTGCGGCCCTGGCTCTACATGATCGTCCGCAACCGCGCCCTCGACGAGCTGCGCGCGCCCCGGCGCACCGACGCCTTCGACGACGAGATCGGCCTCTGCGCCGTCCCGGACTCCGACCCCGCCGACCGCATCGCCGAGCGCGACGAGATGCGACGGCTCGTCGCCGAGATCGGCCGCCTGCCCGAGCGCCAGCGGATGGCGCTCGTGATGCGCGAGTTCGACGGCCGCTCGCACGCCGAGACCGCCCGCGCGCTGCACACGACCGTGCCGGCGACGAAGTCGCTCATCATCCGCGCGCGCTCGAACCTCGGTGCCGCGCTTGTCGCCGCGTGACGGCGGGTAGGCAGGCCGCCATGGACGTCACGACGATCGACCAAGCGCTCGACCGCCTCGGTGAGGGCCTGACCGAGGCCCGCTCGGCCACCGACCTGCTGCGCGACGGCGACGTCACGGCGATGGCCGACCTCGATGCAGTCGTCGACGCGTTGGCGCTCGAGATCGCCGAGCTCAAGACGCGCACGAGCGCCGGCTCGCTGTAAGGCCGCGCCCAGGCCGCTCGACCATCTGCGGACCCGATTTCGGGTAGCGGAGTACCGTTGTATGCAACGACGACGTCGGGCTTGCGGCGCGCCGGACCAACGAAAGGTACGACGATGGAAAGCGGCGCCCTGAGCGCATCCGACGTCGAGCCGTGCTCGAACGAGACGGCCGACCGCATCGCGACGGGGATCGTCACCGTCGTCCCACTTCTCGCGCTGGGGGTCGTCGTCTGGCAGGCCTGGCAGAGCCTGCTGCACTGGCATGACTTCGTCGTCTTCGGCGTCCTCTACGTCCTGACGGGCCTCGGCATCACCGTCGGCTTCCACCGCCACTTCACGCACCGCGCGTTCGCGACGAGCCGGCCGCTGCGCGCGGTCCTCGCGATCCTCGGCACGGCCGCGATCGAGGGCCCGATCACCGCCTGGGTCGCCGACCATCGCAAGCACCACGCGTTCTCCGACCAGCAGGGCGACCCGCACAGCCCGCACGTCGACCACGGCCACGGCCTGCGCGGTGCGCTGCGAGGCCTCGCCCACGCGCACGTCGGCTGGCTGTTTCTCCACACGCAGCGCGCGAACAAGCAGCGCTACGCGCCCGACCTCGTCGCCGATCCGCTGATCCGCTTCATCGACCGCACGACGCTCTGGTGGATCGGGCTCGGGCTCGCCGTGCCGTTCGGCCTCGGCTACCTGCTCGGCGGCACGCTCGTCGCGGGTCTCACCGGCCTGCTGTGGGGCGGTGCGATGCGGATCCTGCTGCTGCACCACGTCACGTACTCGATCAACTCGCTGTGCCACTTCTTCGGCCGCCGCCGCTTCGAGACCGGCGACGAGTCGCGCAACCTGCTCTGGCTCGCGCCGCTGACCTTCGGCGAGGCGTGGCACAACAACCACCACGCGTTCCCGACCTCGGCCGCCCACGGGATGCGCCCCTACGAGCGGGCGCTGGATCCCAGCGCGCTGCTGATCGGCGGCCTCGAGCGCGCCGGGCTCGTCTGGGACGTCGTGAAGATCAGCGACGAGCGCCAGGCGGCGAAGCTCGTGCCGGCGGCGCGCTAGCGGATCTGGCCGGGAACGACGAAGGCGGCCGCAACAGCGACCGCCTCCGGTACAGCGAAGTCCCGTCCGGGCCGCAAGAGCCCGGGCAGTGCTCTAGAGCGCCTGGACGTTGACCGCCTTGGGCCCCTTGTCGCCGGCCTCGGCGTCGTAGCTGACCTTCGCGCCCTCGGCCAGCGAGCGGTAACCCTCGCCGATGATGCCGGTGTGATGGACGAAGAGGTCCTTCTGACCATCGTCGGGGCTGATGAAGCCGAACCCCTTGTCATCGCTGAACCACTTCACGGTGCCGGTAGGCATACCGATTCTCCTCGAGTGTCGTGCTGCATACCCCGAGGATGCTGTTCAGGCAACGACACCGGGCGCTGGCACTGCTTCGCCGGGCCCCAATGGCCCGACCTTTCGCGCATAACGTAGCCCATAGCAGGGTTGCTTGGCTATCGGCCGCGCGGCGACGTTTGCGAAGCTAGGGGAAATGCTCACGCGCTCAGACATTCGCAACGTTGCGATCATCGCCCACGTCGACCACGGCAAGACCACGCTGGTGGATGCCATGCTCAAGCAGTCCGGGGTCTTCTCCGCCCACGAGGAGGTCGCCGACCGCGTCATGGACTCGATGGATCAGGAGCGCGAACGCGGCATCACGATCCTCGCCAAGAACGCCGCCGTCCGCTACACGCCCGCCGGCGGCAGCGAGGTGAAGATCAACCTCGTCGACACGCCCGGCCACGCCGACTTCGGCGGCGAGGTGGAGCGCGGCCTGAAGATGGTCGACGGCGTCCTGCTGCTCGTCGACTCCTCCGAGGGGCCGCTGCCGCAGACGCGCTTCGTCCTGCGCAAGGCGCTCGGCTCCGACCTCCCGGTCATCCTCGTCATCAACAAGGTCGACCGGCCCGACGCCCGCATCGACGAGGTCATCGACGAGGTCTACCAGCTGTTCATCGACCTCGACGCGACCGAGGAGCAGATCGAGTTCCCGATCGTCTTCACGAACGCCCGCGCCGGCCAGGCGTCGATGGAGCAGGGCGTCGACGGCACCGACCTGCGGCCGCTCATGGACCTGCTCGTCACCGCCGTTCCCGCCCCCGCCTACGAGGAGGGGCACGGGCTGCAGGCGCTCGTCAACAACCTCGACGCGTCGCTGTACGTCGGGCGCCTCGCGCTCTGCCGGATGGTCAACGGGACGATCCGCAAGGGCTCGACCGTCGCCTGGTGCCGGCACGAGATCGACGAGATCCACAACGTCAAGGTCGCCGAGCTCTACGTCACCGAGGGCATGCAGCGCGTCGCCGCCGAGGAGGCCGGCCCGGGCGAGATCGTCGCCCTCGCGGGCATCCCGGAGATCACGATCGGCGACACGATCGCCGACGCGGCCGACCCCAAGCCGCTGCCCCCGATCGCCGTCGACGACCCCGCGCTCGGCATGACGATCGGCATCAACACGAGCCCGCTCGCCGGCAAGTCGGGCAAGAAGCTCACCGCGCGCCAGGTCTCCGACCGCCTGCAGGCCGAGCTCGTCGGCAACGTCTCGATCCGCGTGCTCGAAACCGACCGTCCCGACACCTGGGAGGTCCAGGGCCGCGGCGAGCTGCAGCTCGGCGTGCTCGTCGAGGCGATGCGCCGCGAGGGCTTCGAGCTCACCGTCGGCAAGCCGCAGGTCGTGACGCGCGAGATCAACGGCAAGCTCAACGAGCCGATCGAGCGCCTCGCGATCGACGTGCCCGAGGACTACCTGGGCACCGTCACGCAGCTCATGGCGCTGCGCAAGGGCCGCATGGAGCAGATGGTCAACCACGGCACGGGCTGGGTGCGCCTGGAGTACCTCGTGCCCGCCCGCGGCCTGATCGGCTTTCGCACGGAGTTCATGACCGAGACGCGCGGCTCGGGGATCATGCACTCGGTCTTCGAGCGCTACGAGCCCTGGCAGGGCGACATCAAGACGCGCGCCGCCGGCTCGCTCATCTCCGACCGGGCGGGCAAGACGGCGTCGTTCGCGATCATGCGCATGCAGGAGCGCGGCGGGCTCTTCGTCGGCCCCGGCGAGGAGGTCTACGAGGGCATGATCGTCGGCGCCAACGCCCGCTCCGACGACCTCGACGTCAACGCCGTGCGCGAGAAGAAGCAGACCAACATCCGCTCGGCGAACGCCGACGAGATGGTGAGCCTCATCCCGCACACGCGGATGAGCCTCGACCAGGCGCTGGAGTTCATCCGCACCGACGAGTGCGTCGAGGTCACGCCCGACGCCGTGCGGCTGCGCAAGGTCGCGCTGAACTCCGTCGACCGCGTGAAGCTCGCGAGGTCGGCGAAGAAGGCGTAGCGCCGCCGGCGCAGCTACGCGACAGCCTCCATGCGAACGGAAAGTCGACCGCCTTCCCCCGCGGGGCGCTCAGTGGCGCTCGTGGCGCAGTTCGTGGCGCAGGCGGTCGCGGGTGTCGCCGTAGCTGCGCGTCTCGACGACGATCAGCACGACGAGCGCGGCGGCGAGCACGGAGATCGTCGCGAGCGCCGCGACCTCGACGGCGACCGGGATGAAGGCGCACAGCAGGACGCCGAGCCCGAGACGGCGAGTGTTGATCGAGTGGACGTGGCGGTAGCGGAAGGCGACGTGCGCCCAGAGGTAGATCGCGGCGCCGCCGAGCAGCGCGGCGGCGATCTCGACGTGCAGCGGGTCGGTGACGTGGCCCAGCGTCGTCTTCATCCCGAGCGCGACGAGCACGATCCCCGCGACCATCGGGAAGTGCAGGTAGGAGTAGGAGTCGCGCGCCATCTCGTTCTGCACGCGCCCGGCCTCGGCGCTCGCGAGCCGGCGTTCGGCGACGATCGCGACGATGTCGAAGTACAGCCACCACAGCGCCGCCGCGACCGCCGTGCCGACGGCGGCGGCGACCGCGATCCCGAGGTCCACCTTCTCGTGCGCCCCGACGCCGACGGCGACGATCGACTCGCCGAGGGCGATGATGATGATCAGCCCGTGGCGCTCGGCGAAGTGGTGCGGGGCGAGCTTCCAGCCGCCGGCGCCGAAGAAGTACGGGCCGCCCGCGTCCAGCGCGAGCGCGAGCGCCCACAGCCCGCCCTGCAGCGCGCCGTCGGCGAACGACGCGCCGACGAGCAGCCCGACGCCGATCGCGGTGCTGATCGCCAGGCCGACGACGGACTTGCGAAAGAGCGGGTCGCCGCGGCTGGCGAGTACGAACAGCGCGATGTGCGCGACGCGGACGAACCCGTAGGCGAGCGCGAAGACGAGCGCGGCGTCGCCGAACGCCTCGGGGACCGCGAGCCCGGCGACGAGCAGCCCCGCCATCGCGGCGAAGATCACGAGCCGCACGGCGCCCTCCTCGGGGTCCACGACGCTCGTGAGCCACGCGTAGCCGACCCATGACCACCACAACACGCCGAGCACGAGCATCGCCTTCGCGATCCCCGACCACGTCGGCTCGGCCGCCATGAGCGCCGTGCACTGCGTCAGCGCGAGGACGAAGACGAGGTCGAAGAAGAGCTCCAGCGGGGTGACCGTCTCCCCCTCGCGGGCCACGGCCGTCAGGCGGCGGCTGCGCGAGACGGCGTCCGTGCTCATGCGGGCGATCTTGTCACGCCGGCGTACGTTCGCTTGTAGTTGCACACGCAACCATCTAGACTGAGGGCGTGCACCTGAGCCCGCAGACTCGCCGCATCGCGGCCCTCTTTCGCCCCTACCGGGGGCGGCTGGGCGCGGTGCTCGGGCTCATCGCGATCAGCGCGGGCCTCGGGATGGTCTCCCCCTTCCTCCTGCGCGACGTCCTCGACACCGCGATCCCCGACGGCGACACGACGCTGCTGTCCTGGCTCGTCGGCGGGATGATCGCCATCTCGATCGCCACCGGCGTCATCGGCGTCGGCCAGACCTGGCTGTCCAACCTCGTCGGCCAGCGCGTCATGCACGACCTGCGCGCGGCCGTCTACCGCCATCTCCAGCGGCTGTCGCTCGCGTTCTTCACGCGCACGCGGACCGGCGAGGTGCAGTCGCGCATCGCCAACGACATCGGCGGCGTCCAGAACGTCGTGACGAGCACGGCGACCTCGATCGTCTCCAACGCGACGACGGTGCTCGCGACGATCGTCGCGATGCTCCTGCTCGACTGGCGCCTGGCGGTCTTCAGCCTCCTGCTGCTGCCGTTCTTCGTCTGGCTCACGCGCCGCGTCGGCAACGAGCGCAAGCGCATCACCTCCAAGAAGCAGGGCCGCATGGCGGACATGAGCGCGCTCGTCGCGGAGTCGCTGTCGGTGTCAGGCATCCTGCTCGGCAAGACGATGGGCCGCTCCGACGAGCTCGCGCAGCGCTTCAGCGCCGAGTCCGAGCACCTCGCCGAGCTCGAGGTGCAGTCGCGCATGGCCGGCCGCTGGCGCATGTCGACGGTGCAGATGAGCTTCGCGATCATGCCCGCGTTCGTCTACCTCTTCGCGGGGTTCTCGATCGCCTCGGGGTCGGCCTCGATCACGCTCGGCACGGTCGTCGCCTTCACGACGCTGCAGACGCGGCTGCTGTTCCCGATCGGCTCGCTGCTGAACGTCGGCATCGACATCCAGACGTCGCGCGCGCTGTTCGACCGGATCTTCGAGTACCTCGACCTGCCCGTCGAGATCACCGAGCGCGCGGACCCCGTCGAGCTCGGGGTGGCAGGGAACGGTGCTCCCGTGCGCGGCGAGGTGCGCTTCGACGACGTCGCCTTCCGCTATGAGGAGAACGGCGCGCAGACCCTCGACGGCGTCGACCTCGTCGTCGCGCCCGGCACGAAGATGGCGATCGTCGGCGAGACCGGCTCGGGCAAGACGACGCTCGGGTACCTCGCGGCGCGCCTCTACGACGTCACCGGCGGGCGCGTCACGATCGACGGCGTCGACGTGCGCGACCTGAGCTTCGCGTCGCTCGCGCGGACGGTCGGGCTCGTGTCCCAGGAGACGTACCTCTTCCACGCGACGATCGCCGACAACCTGCGCTTCGCGAACCCCGACGCGAGCGACGAGCAGCTCGTCGTCGCTGCCCGCGCCGCGCGCATCCACGACCTCATCGCCTCGCTGCCCGACGGCTACCACACGGTCGTCGGCGAGCGCGGCTACCGCTTCTCCGGCGGCGAGAAGCAGCGCATCGCGATCGCGCGGACGATCCTGCGCAACCCGCCCGTCCTCGTCCTCGACGAGGCCACGAGCGCGCTGGACTCCGAGACCGAGCGCGCCGTCCAGGAGGCGCTCGACCGGCTCGCCGAGGGCCGCACGACGATCGCCATCGCCCATCGGCTCTCGACCGTCCGCGACGCCGACGAGATCGTCGTCCTCGACCGCGGCCGGATCGCCGAGCGCGGGACGCACGAGGAGCTCATGGCGGCCGGCGGCCGCTACGCGCAGCTCGTGACCGGCGGCGAGCCGGAGACCGTCGGCGCGGCGCTCTGACGGCCGGCGCGACTTGCGCGCGGGGGTATTGTATAATCCTGACCAGTTATCAGGTGTTTCGACGGGGACGGTAGATGCTGCACTCCCAACTCGCATGGTGGATCGGTGGCCCGGCGCTCGGCCTGTGCGTCGTCGCGATGCGCTGGCTCATGAACGAGCGCCTCGGCGTCATGGGCGCCTGGTCTGACGTCGTCGAGAACGTGTCCGCGCGGCGGCTGTCGTTCGGGCCCTTCGGATGGATGCTCATCGGGCTCGTCATCGGCGGCGCGGTCTTCGGGCTCATCGCCGGTGGCCCCGACTTCCACGGCTACGGCTGGCTCACCGACACGTTCAGCGGCACGAGCGGCACGCTCATCATCGTCGCGATCCTCTTCGCGTCGGGCCTGCTGATCGGCCTCGGCACGAAGATCGCCGGCGGCTGCACGTCGGGCAACGGCCTCAGCGGCAACGCGATGGTCTCGCCCGCGAGCCTCGTCGCGACGATGACGTTCTTCGCGACCGGGATCGTCGTGACGCTCGTCACCGAGGCGCTCATCTGATGTCCACGCGCGTCGCGGGTGCGCTCATCGGCGTCGTCTTCGGCGTCGTCCTGTCGTGGTCGGGCATGACGAGCCCCGAGGTCATCCGCCAGGGCCTGCTCTTCGAGAGCTCCTACCTGTTCCTCTTCTTCTTCGGCGCCGTGTCGACGGCGTTCATCGGGCTGCGCCTCCTCAAGCGCAAGGCTCCGCCCGCGCTGCTCACCGGCGAGACGGTGCAGTGGGAGACCGTCAAACCCGAGCGCCGGCACGTCGCGGGCAGCCTGATCTTCGGCGTGGGGTGGGGCATCTCGGGCGCCTGCCCGGGCCCGATCGCGACGCAACTCGGCCAGGGCATCGTCTGGGGCGTCCCGCTGACCGCCGGGCTCGTGCTGGGGATCGTGCTCTTCGGCCGTATGCAGGGGCGCGCGCACACGCGGTCCGCCAGGCGCCCGCGTCCGAAGTCGCCGGTCGTGCCGTCGCCGTTCGCGGCCGACGCCACGGCGTAGCGCCGCTCGCGCCGCTCGCGGGCTTGATTGCCGTGCGCCGATGGTCGATCGTTGCGCCGTGCCCGATGATCGCGAGTACCGGGAGGGCGACCGCGTGGCGGTCCTGCGCGTCCACGGGCTGACGGGCGACATCCAGATCATTCCGGCGACCGTGCTCGGCGTCATCGACGACTACCAGGTGGTGGTCCGGTTCGGCAGCGGCGAGGAGTTCGCCTACCCGATCAGCGACCTCACGCCGATGCCCGCGACGGGTGACGCGCCCGACTGATCGCTTCAGCGGCGCCGCGCCGGCGCCGCGAGGGCGGGGTTCGTCCAGCCGGCGTCGGTCGGGTTGATCGTCGTGCCCGGCGCGACGATCTCGTCGATGCGGTCCAGCAGCGCGTCGTCGAGCACCACGTCGACGGCGCCGAGCTGGGACTCGAGCTGCTCCATCGTCCGCGGGCCGATGATCGCGGCGGTGACGGCCGGGTGGCGGATGACGAAGGCGAGCGCCATGTCGATGAGCGTCATGCCCGCCTCGTCGGCGAGCCGGCCCAGCGCGTCCGCGGCCTCGAGCTTGGCCTGGTTGGCCGGGATCGAGAGGTCGTAGCGCGCGGGGATCAGCGCCGAGCGCCGCGATGTGAGGTCGTCGGCGCCCTTGCGCCAGCGGCCCGACAGCCAGCCGCCCGCGAGCGGGCTCCACGCGATCGCGCCCATGTCGTGCTCGAGGCAGGTCGGCAGGACGTCGGACTCGATCCCGCGGGCGAGCAGCGAGTAGGGCGGCTGCTCGCAGACGAAGCGCTGCAGGCCGCGGTCGCGGGCGGCCCACTGCGCCGTGACGATCTGCGCGGCCGGGTACGTCGAGGAGCCGATGTAGCGCAGCTTGCCCTGCGTGACGAGGTCCGAAAGCGCGCCGAGGGTCTCCTCGTGGTCGGTCCACGGATCCCAGCGATGCACCTGGTAGAGGTCGATCCAGTCGGTCTGCAGGCGCTTCAGTGACGCCTCGACCTCGCGGAAGATCCAGCGGCGCGAGTTGCCCGCCTCGTTGGGGTCCTCGCCCATCGTGCCGTGGAACTTCGTCGCGAGCACGACGTCGTCGCGGCGCCCGCCGGCCAGCGCCTTGCCGACGATCTCCTCGGACTCGCCGCGCGCGTAGACGTCGGCCGTGTCGACGAAGTTGATGCCGGCATCGAGCGCGCGATGGATGATGCGGATGCAGGCGTCGTGATCGGTCTCGCCCCACGCGCCGAACATCATCGCGCCGAGACACAGCGGGCTGACGTGCACGCCGGTGCGGGCCAGCGTTCGTTGGTTCATGGGCGGGACGTTAGCGACCACCCGGCGGCGCGCGTGTCAGCCGACGGGCGGCAGGCTCAGCCCCGGAACGATGCCCAGCGGCGCGCGCGACGTCACGGTCCAGCTGCCCTGCGGGAAGTACTCGGTGTCCTTCGCCTCGCCGCCGGCCGACGGCGGGATGAGCGTCGGCGACAGGAACTGCGGCTGCAGCGCGACGACGTTCGGCGAGCCCGCGCCCGGCTCGATCGGGCTCCAGGGGGCGAGCAGCGCGTTCGTGAACACGCGCGGCTCGCGCAGGTTGGCGACGATCGATCCCGCGTCCGTGCCGTCGCGCAGCGCGTCGCGCAGCGCGAGCCCGCTGACGTAGCCGCGCAGCCCGTCGAGCGAGGCGATGTCACCGCGGAACAGCAGCGGGACGGCGGTCTTGTAGAGCTCGGCGTCGGCCGTGTTCGTCGCGACCTCGCTGACGCCCTGGACGGCACCGATGCGCCCGAGCGAGCCCGCCCGCAGGACGAGCGTCTCCGACAGCACGCGCTCGGAGAACAGCAACGGCGCGGGCGTGATGTCGGCCCCGCGCGCGGCGCCCAGGCGCGCGATCGCGCCGGCGTCGGCACCGCCCGCGCCAGGCCCGTCGACGACGAGCGCCACCGTGTGCAGCAGGTCGAGCTCGCGCGTCAGGCCCGCCTCGGAGAGCCGCGCCAGCGATCCGGGCGCGACGACGGCGAGCTTCGGCGCGGGCCCCGGAGCGACCGGCACGTCGCGCACGGCCGACGACGCCCGCAGCCCCGCGCGCAACCCTGCGAGCAGCCGCCTGCCCTGCAGGTCGCGGCCGACGGCCGCACGGACGGTGCGCACGCCCGGCCGCGCCGCCGCGAGGATGCGGCTGCGCACGAGCTGTCCGAACGCGAGCCCCTGCGCGAATGGATCGGCGGCGAGGCGGTAGACGTCCCTGGCGGCCGTCGGATCGACGGCGGGGTCGCCGACGACGACGGGGATCCCCGTGCGCGCCACGGCGTCGACCGCCGCGACCGCGCCGGTGCCGCACGAGCCGACGGACGCGATCGGGTCCGCCGCCAGCCCGCGGCGCGCCGCCGCCGCCGCGCCTGCGGCGCTGCCGCCGCTGTCGAGCACGTGCAGCGCGACCTTGCGCCCGCCGTCCAGCCCGCCGGCGGCGTTGATCCGCGCGATCGCGAGCTCGACGCCGATGACGTGCGCCCGGCAGCGCTCGGCCGCCGGGCCGGAGACGTCGGCGACGGCGAGCAGCGCCACGGGCGGCGCACCGGGCGCGCGCGGGACCCCGACCGCGAGCTGCACGGGCGGCGCGGTCGCGCGGTCGACGGTCACGTATGCGAACCAGGTGCCCTCGGCGGGGAGCGCGACGCCCGCCGACCACGTCAGCCCGCCGTGACGGCGCAGGGCCACGCGCACCTCCCCCACGCCGCAGCCGCCACAGACCAGTCGCACCGCGACCGCCCGCGGCGTCGATTGCCCGGGAGCGATCCCGACCGTCACGACGTTGGCGCCCGCGCGCGCCGGGAACAGCCCGACCGGGGCGTTGGCCTTCGCCAGCAGCGCCGTCCCGAGCGCCGGCCCCGGAAACAGCGTCCCGCGCTCGGCGGGCAGCGGCTGCCCGCGGCCCTGGGCGAGGCCCGAGAGCGTCGTCGCCAGCACGACGATGACGACGACGCCCGCCGTCTCGCCGCGCAGCAGCAGCGGCCGCGGGCCGCCGGCGCCGTCCCCGCGCGAGCGCCACCAGGCGAAGAGGGCGAACAGCGCCACGATGGCGACGAGCGCCGCCTTCGCGATGACCACGCGGCCGTAGTCCGACCAGCGCAGGAAGTACCAGCCGTCGACCTCGCGCACGGCCGCCAGCACGCCGGTGGCGATCGCCAGCGCGAGCGCCGCCCCGGCGACGGGCGCGAACGCCCGAGCGCCCGCGGCGAGCCCCACCCGTCGGCGCCAGGTGACGAGCACGAGCGCCATGAGCCCGCCGAGCCACAACCCGGCCGCGAGCACGTGCACGCCCTGGTCCAGGAGCGCCCAGAACGTCGGGAACGCCAGGGCGTGCCCCGACAGCGCATAGGTCAGCAGCACGGCCGCGCCCCCGCCGAGGTAGACGCGCTCGCGCACCCGCTCGCGGCCGCGCGTCAGCACGAGTGCCACGGACACGAGCGCGACGACGAGCGCCCGCACGAGATCCGACACGCCCGTCGCGCTCGCCGTCAGCAGGCCGAGGTCCGGCGCGCCGCCGGTGCCCGAGTTCGCCGCGGCGAGGATGCCCTCGACCGCTGCGACGGCGACGAGTACCCAGGCGATCGACGCGGCCCGCCGCATGATCGCGACGTCGTCGCCGGGCCGGCGCCGGCGCAACCGCGCCAGCAGCACGAAGCCGCCGAACAGCAGCGACGCCGCGAGGATCCCCAGCCAGCGCCCGGCGATCTTCACGACGCCGTCCGTCGCGGCGCGCTCGCCGCCGCGCCCCGCGGCGCCTGTCAGCTTCTCGACGCCGGGCGGCGCCGCGCCACCGCTGCCGGCGACACCGAAGTCGAAGGAGCCCGTGACGAGGTGGCCGTCGTCACCGAGAACGCTCCAGCGCACCGTGTAGACCGCGCTGCGCAGCTTCGCCCGCGGGCGGACCGACAGCGTGCGCCGCCCGCCGCCGCCGCGGACGGCGGTGACCGGCACGCGGGCTCCGCGCGGGCCGAAGAGCCGCACGCGCGACCCGCGCGCCACCGCGGGCTCGCTCAACGCCAGCTCGATCGCCGGCGGTGAGGCGTCGGCGACGAGCCCCGGTTGGGGCGTCGCCTGGATGAGGAGAGGATGAGCCCAGGCGGCCGTCGGCCCGGTGCCCGTGAGGGCACCGAGCGCGACGGCCGCGCCGAGCAGGACGCGGCGCGTCGTCACGTCGGGCGAGCGCCTATGCCTTCTTCTTGATGCAGCGAGCGTACGACCTCGTGCGGCTGATCGTCTTGCCGTTGGAGAGCCGTGTCCTCGTCGTGATCCTGAGCTTGCTCGACTTGGACTTGCTCACGTTGACCCGTGCCGTCCAGCGACCCTTGGCGTTCTTCTTCGCCTTGACGGTCTTCTTGCCGAAGCGCACCGACCCACCGGTGATCTTGCGGCCCTTGACCTTCGCGAGCGTGACCACGAGCGCCTTGCGGCAGGCGGACTTCGCCTTCTTGCTCGACGCCGCCACGTCGCGGGTCGAGATCGCCGAGTCACCGGTGCAGATGCCCGGCGGGCAGACCCAGATCTCCGAGTGCGGCTTGTAGAAGCCCACGTCGGGGCTCCCCGGCCAGTCGCGGCGGTTGAAGTTGACGCCCAGCGAGCCGGTCTTCTCATCCCGGAAGTCCTCGTTGTACGTCATCTTCCCGTCGGATGCGACGTTGACGTTGTAGAAACGGTGGTCGCCGTCGACGCCGGTCCTCGAGACGAAGTAGTCCGAGAACGTCAGGCGCCACGGCACGCCGTTCTGATCGAGCGTGTGGTTGTCCAGGGCCGCCCAGTGCGGGCCGCCGCTGGTGATGTCGTTGACGTGCAACGCCGAGATGAGGAACGGACAGTCGGCGATGTGCTGCCCGGTCGCCAGCTTGTTGAACAGCTGGATGCCGGTCAGGTTCAGGCCGCCGGTGTGGATGCCGCGCGAGAGGTCGCAGTCCACCGAGCCATCCTGCGCGCTCTTGATGAGCGGCGAGATGTCGATGTCGTAGACCATCTTCGCCTCGCCCTGGTCGTAGTAGTTGTCCGCGGCCGGGTTGCGGCCCTGGACGGCCCGGAACAGGATCCGGTTGTTCGGCGTGACCTGGTGCCAGGCGCCGCCGGCGCAGCCACCGGGCTCGTCGACGCCCTTGCCCTCGGGCGTCTGGATGATCGACAGACCGTCGTTCCAGACCTGCACGATCTGGCTGGAGAAGTCGCCCTTGGCCTTGGTCAGGTCGGGGATGAAGAAGATCCCGCCGCCGCACATCGAGCCGGCGAAGATGCCCTTGGACTCCAGCCCGTCCTTGTACTTGGATGCGTCCGGCCAGGTCTTCGCGTCCTCCATGATCCCGTACTGCTCGTGCGCGCGCTGGGCGGGCTCGGTCGGGCCGTTGGGGACGTGACCGACGCCGATCAGCTTCGGCTTGCCGGCGTTGGAGCCTGCGATGCTCCACGAGCGCACCGTCGGACGGAACGCGTACTTGTCGACCGTCTTGACGGGGTCGAGCACGATCTCGCGCGGCTCGGCGTAGTCGGCGGTCATCCCGACGCCGAGGTCCGTGCGGAACTGGATGCCGTGCGGGTTGGCGCACGTACCGACCGGGCGCGCCTCGCGCAGCGAGCACGGCTCGGGGACGCCACCGGGGTTGCGGCCGAGCTTCAGGCCTCCGGCCAGCGCGGTGCCGGCCGTCGACTCGGACTCGACGACCACGCCCTTCGCGGCGTCGCGCTTGAAGGTCACGATCTCACCGGGTGAGCCGCCGAAGTCAGACATCGGCCCGCCCATCAGCGTGAGGTAGAAGCGACCGTTCTCGCCCTTCTCGTAGGCGTCGGCGATCGAGCCGCCCGGCGTGACCGGGTTCGGGATCTCGTTGAGCAGCTTGAGGTTCGGGATCTCCGATGCGTCGAGCACGTGCGTCGTGCCCGTGTACAGGCCGCCCGCGAGGATCGGGTCGCCGTCCTCCCACTCGTACTGCATGTGGTGCGCCTCGTTCTCCAGGCCCCACGGCAGCGGCAGCTGGACGAGGTTGACGACCTTCCCGAAGTCGATGTTCGGCGAGCCGTCGAGGTTGCGCTGGCGCAGGTCGATGACCTGGAAGCCGTCCAGACCGGGCAGGAACTGCGGGTTCAGCAGATCCGCGAGACCCTGCGGGTTGACCGTCGACGCCTGCACGAACTTGCTGATGACGTCCGCGTGGACGTCGGCGACGTTCTGCTTCGAAGACCAGATGACGTTGTATTCCGGCTTGGCGAACGGGTCCGGCTGCGGGCCTGTGCCGGCCTTGTAGGCAGCCTGGGCGGCCTTCCACTCCGCGACGGCCTTGTCGCGATTGGCGATCGCTCCGTCTGTGACGTTGTTCTGCACGCCGCCGATATCGGTCGCGCGACCGAGTGTGTTGGCCAACCACTCGGGATTGATCGGCAGGTCACCGAGACCGGTGTCCTGCCCCGAGGCCGCAGGCACCCCGCCCGCCACCCCGGCGGCGACGAGGCCTGCGACGAGTGAGCCCGCGAGTAGTCCTCGCCGAGCGCGTGATGTAGCGCGTCTTGCCATGCGTCCCCCCTGCGGTCGTTCGCCAGGCAAGAACGGCGACGCCTGGCCGTGATCCCTACTACTTGCGTACTCAGTCCAACACTACATAGATCCGCGCGATGTCAAGAACAATTTCCAGACCGCTGCCGCGCGAGCCGGTTGAAACGGCCCGGGACGCACACCCGTTGCACGGCCGAGGCGCCCGGTCGCGTGACCCCAAAACTGCTGCTGTCAACCGATGTTCCGGCCGATACTACAGATCTCTGATCTACATTCGGGTATTCGTGCGCCGGACGGCGCCGCGGCGTGTCGGGCGTCAGCGAAGACGCGGGCCGTCGGCGACGATGTCGCGGCCCGTCGGGCGCAATTGCTCGTCGAGTTCGAGCTGCCAGAAGAAGCGCGTGAACGTGTGCCCGTGGGCGAAATCGCCCACGTGCGGCTCGACGCTCTCGCCGCGGGCCATGCGGACGATGAGCTCGGGATACGTGCGGCCGGGGCGGGCGGCGTACATCGGCGCGGGGAAGGCGCCGCCGAAGCGCGTGTTGACGTCGGTGATCCCGAGGCCGATCTCGGGGTCGCGGAAGGCCTGGACGGTGCACGGGCCGCGGACGCCCAGCGCCTCGCCGACGCGGCGGCCGAGCTCGATGAGCTCCTCGTCGTGGATGACGGTGCCCTTGATCGACTCGCCCCCGCGCGACTCGATCATCGTCCGCGGGATCGCGTTCAGGCAGCGCCCGTCGAGGTCGCAGAGCAGGTCGATCGAGAACTCCGGCCCGCCCATGAGCCGCTGCACCATCACCGGCTCCTTGACGTAGCCGGCGAAGAACTCCATCTCGCGGCGGTCGGCGGCAGGGTGGATCGAGCGCGCGCCCGAGCCGCGCCGCGGCTTGACCATGACCGGGAACGACGCCGGCTCCTCGCCCGGCAGGCACGTCGGCGGCGACGGCAGCCCGAGCCCGAGCAGGAGGTGGTGCGTCTCGTACTTGTCGAACGTCGCCCGCGCGATCTCGGCGGACGGGACGAACGCCGGCAGCCGCTCCCCGGCGGCGGCGAGCACCTCGATGTCGAGGTCCGTCAGCGGGACGACCGCGCCGACATCGTGCTCGGCGACGAGCGCCTCGAGGAACGCGACGTACCCCGGGTCGTCGATGCGCGGCGGCACGACGTGCAGGTCGGCGGCGTAGCGCGCGGGCGCGAGCGGGCTGGGGTCGGCGGCGATCGTGAACGCGTGCTCGCCGAACGCGCTGACGATGTCATAGCGCTTGCCGACGCCCGTGAGCAGGACGGCCGTCATCGGCCCCCGTGGAAGCGCTCCAGCGTGTCGGCGCGCAGGCCGAGTCGCAGCGTCTCGAGCGACAGCACCTCGGCGGGCGGGATGTTGCCGAGGTTCACGTCGCTGCCGTGGCGCTCGATGAGCCACACCTGCTGGTGCTTGCGCGGCGCCTCGAAGATGAGCTTCGCGGGCCCGATCTCGTGGACGATCTCGTCGATGAGCCCGGTGCGCGCCTCGCCGTCGCGGCGGTACAGGCCGGCGGTCCCGGTCGCGCGGCCCTCGCAGACGACCATCCGCGCGCCGGCCGCCAGCGCGTCGCGGATGAGCTGCACCCAGCGATAGGGCGCCATCAGCGCCTCGGGGTCCTTCTCGCCGACCTCGGCGTAGACCGTGTAGCGCTGCGCGAGGCGCTCGATGAGCGCGCTCTTGTCCGCCGGCGGGATCGCGACGACGCCGCTGGAGACCTCGATGCGGTCGATGCCGAGCTCGTCGATCCAGGCGCACAACTCGTCGACGCGGCCGTGCAGCCAGGCGAGCTCGGTGAGCGTCCCCCCGAGCATGACCGGGACGTCGTGGGCACGGTAGGCCGCGAGCTTGTCGTCGAGGTCGGCTGTGACGTAGGCCGATCCCCAGCCGAGGCGCACGGTGTCGATGTGCGCCGCGGACTGGCGCAGCATGCCGTCGACCTCGGCCGTGCTGAGGCCCGTGTCGATGACGTGCGTGAGGCCCGCGGTCCGCGGCTTGGGCGTGCGCGCGGGCAGGGGCAGGAAGTCCGGCATCGCGCGGAGGCTACACGCGCCCGGCGCGACCGCCGGGGCCGCTCAGGAGGTGACGCGCGTGATCTCGGTGAGCGTCGTCTCGCCGGCGCGGACCTTCGCGAGCCCGTCGTCGACGAACGTCGTCATCCCCTGCGCGATGGCGCAGCGCGTGATCTCGCTCGCGGGAGCGCGCTCGAGGACGAGCGCGCCGATCTCCTCGGTCATCCGCATGACCTCGAAGAGCCCGAGGCGCCCGTTGTAGCCCGTCTCCCGGCAGCGCTTGCAGCCGCCGGGCTCGAAGATCTCGACCTCCCCGTCGGCCGCGAGGCCCGCCTCGATCGCGGGGACGCTCATCGGGCGCCTGCAATGCGAGCACAGCCGCCGGGCGAGGCGCTGCGCGACCACGCAGCCGATCGCCGATGCGACGAGGTAGGGCTCGACGCCCATGTCGACGAGTCGCGCGGCGGCGGCGGGCGCGCTGTTGGTGTGCAGCGTCGAGAGCACCAGATGCCCCGTGAGCGCGGCCTCGATCGCGATCCGGGCGCTCTCGCGGTCGCGGATCTCGCCGACCATGATGATGTCCGGGTCCGCGCGCACGATCGTCCGCAGCCCGGTGGCGAACGTCAGGCCCGAGCGCTCGAAGACCTGCATCTGCTTGACCCCCGGGACGCGGTACTCGACGGGGTCCTCGATCGTCATGATCGTCTTCTCCGTGGAGTTCACGACCGCAAGGCCGGCGTAGAGCGTCGTCGTCTTGCCCGATCCCGTCGGCCCCGTGGCGAGAACGGCGCCGTGTGAGCGCGTCAGCGCACGCTCGAGGCGCGCGCGGTCCACGTCGCTCATGCCGAGCTCGGAGAACGAGAGCGGCCGGCGGCCCGGGTCCAGGAGGCGCAGGACGGCCGATTCGCCGTCCACGAGCGGCACGGTCGTGACGCGGATGTCGATCCGGCGATCGTCGAACGTCAGGGTCATGCGCCCGTCCTGCGGCAGCCGGCGCTCGGAGATGTCGAGGTGGCTGAGGATCTTGAGCCGCGAGATGATGCGAGCGGCCTTGCCCACCGGGATGCGCGTGGCCTCGGCCATCATCCCGTCGACGCGGAAGCGCACCTTCATGTGATCGCCGGCGGGATCGAAGTGCAGGTCGGAGGCGCCCTGCTCGATCGCCTGGGAGATGATCCCCCGCACGAGCCGGACCGTCGGGCTGTCGTCCGTCGCGGCCTCCTGCGCGGCCGCCGCGGCAGCCGGCTCCTCGGGCGGCTCGGACGACTCGAGCTCCATCTGGTCGACGCGGCCGAGGCGCGCGAGCAGCGCATCGAGGTCCTCGCGCGACACGACGACCGGCTCGATGTGCAGGCCGGTGATCATCGCGAGGTCGTCGATGGCGACGACGTTGGAGGGGTTGGGCATCGCGACGAGCAGCGTGTCAGCGCCGCGCATGCCGACCGGCACGGCGTGTGCGCGGCGCGCCACCTGGGGCGTCACGAGCTTCATGGCCTCGGGATCGGGGTTGAGCGTCTCGAGGTTGCCGTACTTCAGGCCGAAGCGCTCGGCGACGGCGACGGCGAGCTGGTCGGGGTCGATGAGGCCGTGCTGGAGCAGGACCTGGCCCATCGGCCGGCCGATCGCGCGGGCCTCGACGACGATCTCCTCGACCTTTTCGCGGGTGCAGAACCCGAGGCTGACGAGGACATCGCCCAGTAGGCGCCCGGGACGGGGACGCGGCGCGATCGCCGTCGCAGAGCCCTGCTGTTCGGATGACATCTCCCAGCTATCGGCACAATGCTCGGATTCTTGGATCTCCGCGGCCGGATCTGGACCGCGGACCGATGATGAGGAACCGAATGGCACCGATGGGGTACCCCTGAGCGAGATGGGCATCGACACCTCCACGCGGGAACGGGTCGTCGACCTGCCCGCGACGGCGGCCGCGGCAGGCCTCGCCCGCCGCGAGCTGGCTTCGACGCCGGGCGTCGCGGGCGAGCTCGGCTACAAGGCGCTGCTCATGGCGTCCGAGCTCATCGCCGTCTACGTCCAGGACCTCGAGCCCGACCCGACGCGCCGGCTGGCGCTGCTCATCCGCGTCTCGCCCGAGCGCGTGCGCATCGAGGTCGGCGGACCCGAGCCCGACATCTCGCCCGACGCCCTGCTGCACTCCAGCGAGACCCCGTCGCTCGGCGGGATGGGCCTGAAGATCGTCGACCGCATGGCCGACGCCTGGGGCGTGCAGGGGGAGAACGACACGCGGATCTGGTTCGAGCTGCTGCGCTGACGGCTGGGGCCGCCCCCGCGACGGCTAGCGTTGGAGGCGAATGCAGCTCGCCCCCGACCAGCCGAACGTCGAGCTGCGCCGCAACCGGGCCGGGGACGAGATCGTCGTCCTCGCCTTTCCCTACGACGCGCACATCGTCGCGATCGTGCGCGGGATCCCCGGGCGCCAGTTCGACTGGGACCGGCGCGAGTGGTGGGCGCCGGTCGGCGACTGGGTCGCAGTCCACGTCGCCGACGTGCTCGAGCGCTTCCCGGACCTCACGGCGAGCGACGCGGTCTACGGCTGGCTGTCGGGCGTCGAGCGCCGCTGGGTCGGCCTCGTCGGCACGCGGCGCCACGACGGGCGCGGCTGGTGGACGCTCCTCACGAAGGCCGGCACCGTGCCGGGGCCGCTGCTCGCCGGGTCCATCGAGCACGAGGGCATGCTGCTCGCGCCGCTCACGCACGCCGGCGCCGAGGCACTCGCCGAGCAGGACGTCGCGCGCCTGGACGGCGGGGCCCGGCGCTGCGTCGACGCGCTGCTGTCCGGTGAGGACCCGCCGCCGGCGGCCCGGCTGACGGCGGCGCGGACCTTCGACGGCGAGCGGCTGCGCCTCGACGTGCTGTGGGATCCCGAGGCCGGCAAGGCGTTCTGCAAGCTGCCGGGCGCCGACGTGCGCAGCGCGACGCTGCCCATCGACCCCTGGGTCATCGAGCCGCTGGACGCCTTCCTCGCGCTCCACGGCGTCGCCGTCGACGGCCCCGGCGCGCAGGTCCTCGACGCCCTGCGCGCCGAGCACGCCGCCGCCCTGGAGACGATCCGCGAGTCGCGCGCGGTCAGCGGCGAGCCGATCGCCGCCGTCGCGGCGATGCTCGGCGGCGAGCTCGCGCCGTTTCAATGGGCCGGCGTGCATTACGTGCTCGCGGCGCGGCGCGCCTTCATCGCCGACGAGCAGGGCCTCGGCAAGACCGTCGAGGCGCTCGCCGCGCTCGAGGCCGACAACGCCTTCCCGGCGATCGTCGTCTGCCCGGCGTCGCTGAAGCTCAACTGGCAGCGCGAGGCCGCGCACTGGCTCGCGCACCGCAGCGTCGCCGTCATGGAGGGGCGCGGCATCGGTCCGCGCCCAGCCGACATCACGATCCTCAACTACGAGATCGTCGCCGCTCATCGCGAGGCGCTCGCGCGGATGGGACCGAAGGCACTCGTCGTCGACGAGTCGCACTACGTCAAGAACCCGCAGGCCAAGCGCACGCAGGCGATGCGGCGCCTGGCGGCGGCCGTCGCGCCCGACGGGCTGCGGCTCGCGCTCAGCGGGACGCCCGTGCTCAACCACGCCGAGGAGCTCGTGAGCCAGCTGCGCGTCATCGGGCGCCTGGAGGACTTCGGCTCGGGCGCGCAGTTCTCGCGGAAGTTCCGCGGCGAGCTGTCGGAGGAGCGCCTGCACTGGCACCTGCGCCGGCGCTGCTTCGTGCGCCGCCTGAAGTCCGAGGTCCTCCCCCAGCTGCCGGCCAAGCGCCAGGTCGTCGTGCCGGTCGCGCTCTCCAACGAGCGCGAGTACCGGCTTGCCGAGGAGGACGTCATCGCCTGGCTGCGCGAGCAGCCGCTGGACCTGCGCGAGCTGCAGGCGCGGATTGCCGCGACGCTGCGCGCCGAGCGCCTCGCGCAGCTCGGGACGCTGCAGCGGCTCGCCGCCCGCGGCAAGCTCGCCGCCGCGCTGACCTGGATCGGAGACTTCCTGGAGTCCGGCGAGCCGCTCGTCGTCTTCGCCCGCCACATCGAGGTCCAGGAGGCGGTGCTCGCGCGCTTCCCGGACGCCGCGCACCTGCTCGGCAAGGACTCGATCGCCGCGCGCGATGCGGCCGTGGCGGCGTTTCAGTCCGAGAGCGGGCCGCAGCTGCTCATCGGCGCGACGCGCGTCGCGGCGCAGGGCATCACGCTCACGCGCGCCTCGAACGTCGCGTTCCTCGAGCTCGAGTGGACTCCCGCGATGCACGACCAGGCCGAGGACCGCTGCCACCGCATCGGCCAGCGCGACGCCGTCACCGCCTGGTACCTGCTCGCCGCCGACACGATCGACGAGACGATGGCCGCGCTCATCCAGCGCAAGCGCGGGATCGTCGCGGCGGTCACCGACGGGCGGCGCCTCGACGGCGACGGGCTCGTCGAGGCGGTCGTGCGCGAGCTGCGCGACGGCCGCCCGCTGCGCCACCTGCGCCCGGTCGCGTAGCCGTCAGACCATCCCGCGGCCCGGCGGGATGACCCAGAGGTCGGTCGCCGCCGTGATGATCGTCGTCGCGTCGAGCTCGGAGACGGTTGCCGCGTCGCGCTTGTCGAGCGTGTTGGCGAGCTCCTTCCAGGCGCGGGCGATCGAGCCGACCTTCGCCATCGGGCCCCAGCCCTGGAGCGCCTTGAGCTCGGCGGCCTGCGTCTGCGCGAGCTCCTTGTCGATCTCGCCGAAGACCGTCTCGACGCCGGCGATGCTCACCGTGCGGGCGAGGATGTCGCTGACGTCCTGGCGCGTGATCGCGTCGTAGCGCGCCTCGACGACCTCCCAGTCGATGACCTCCAGCCAGGCGTCGACGTACTCCGGGCGCCGGTTCTCGTACTGCAGGTAGTAGGCGTGCTCCCAGAGGTCGAGCCCGAGAAGCGGGGTGAGGCCGTCGCTGACCGGGCTGTCCTGGTTCGTCGTCGTGACGATGAAGACGCGCGTGCCGTCATCGACGAGCCACGCCCAGCCGGAGCCGAAGACGCTCGCCGCGGCGCCGCGCATCGTGTCCTTGAACACCTTGAAGTTGCCGAACGCGCCCTTGATCGCGCCGAGCAGCTTGCCGCCGGGCTGACCGCCGCCGTCGGGCTTCATGCTCGTCCAGAACAGCGAGTGGTTCACGTGGCCGCCGACGTTGTCGCGGACGCGGTCGCGCAGGTCGTCGGGCAGCTCGTCGAGGCTCAGGAGCAGATCCTCGGCGCGCGCCTCCTCGAACGGCGTGCCGTCGAGCGCCGCGTTGGCCTTGTCGACGTACGCCTGGTGGTGCTTGTCGTGGTGAAACCGCATCGTCTCCTCGGAGATGTGCGGCTCGAGGGCGTCGTACGCGTAGGGCAGGTCGGGTACGGAGAAGGCCATCGGCACATCATGACGTGCCGCCGCCGAGCGGGTCCAGCCGCACGGCCTTGGCCCAGGCGCGCTACGGGCGCGGCCGGCCGCCGGGCCCGATGACCCACCACAGCCCGCCGTTGAGCCGCACGTTGTGACAGAGGACCTGGCCGCGGCCCTCGTGGGCGTACGTGTACAGCGGCCGGCCGGCGTAGGTCACCTGCAGGCGCCCGCCGCGCCGGCGCGTCGTGCCCAGCAGCGCGGCGCGCGCGCCGCGGCCGGCGACCGGCCGGCCCGTCGTGTAGACCGGCGGCCAGAGGGCGGCGCACGCGCCGTAGCAGCGCGAGCGGTTGCGCCCGTCGCGCTGGAAGGCGTAGACGGCCTGGTGCTTCGGGCCCCAGACGATCGGCCCGAAGGGCGAGCTGCGGACCGTCACCGCCGTCCCCGCGGCCGTCGCCGGGAGCGCCGTCGCGGCGGCCCACAGCCCCGCGACGAGAAGGACGAGCACGACGCGCATCGCCGCATCCTCGCCGGTCCGCCTTACCGGCGGATTACGAGCGGCCGCGAGGCATGGCCGCGCCCGCTCGCGAAGCTCGTCGCCGACATCAACGGGCCGCTGAACACCATCAACTCGACGCTGCCCGGGATCGCGGCCAAGGCGGCGCTCGTTGTGCGCAAGGCCACCGGCGGATAGGCGGCGGCGCGCATGACAACCGCTCTCATCGTCCTCGTGCTCCTCGCCGCGGCCGGCTTCGGCGTGTGGGTGCTCGTCCGGATGACGTCGCTCATCCGCGATCTCATGCAGGTCGCCACCGGCCTCACGGGCCTCGGGATCCAGATCGGTCGCGCGGCCGAGTCGGCGCAACGGCGGACGCGCGGGTCCGGCTAGGGCCGACGTCGCAGGCGTAGCAGGCGTCGCGGGCGGACCCTCAGGTCCGCCCGCCGCGCTGCCGATACAGGTCTCGGAGCACCCCGAGACCATGCTGACCGCCACCATCATCTTCACCGTCCTCGTCGCCGCCTGGGGCCGCAGCGCGACGCTCGCCGACCGCAGCGGCGGCCGCAAGCACGCGCGCAGCGGTCATTAGGCTGTCGTCGCAGGAGCCCATGCAGCGCTTCGCCGACGGGCGGGCGCGGGTTAGGTTCCGCCGCTCGATGGTCCGCCTCCGCGCCATCCCCCTCCTGCTGCTCGCGTTGCTCGCAACCGCGCTGACGATCGCTGCCGTCCCGGCGCCCGGCCGCGACCGCGCCGACAGCCTGCGCAGCAAGATCCAGGGCTCCAAGGGCCGTGAGCAGTCGCTCTCCGGGGCCGTCGCCCACCTCGGGCGGCTCGAGCGGGCCAGCGCCAGGGAGGTCGCGATCCTGCAGACGCGCGTCGCCGACGTCCAGGCCGACCTCACGAAGGCCGAGGCCCGCCTCGCCGACACCGTCGCGCGCCGCGACCGCGAGCGCGCGCGGGCGCTGCGTCTGCGCCGGCACCTCGCCGAGTCGCGCGCGCGCCTGGCCTCGCTGCTGCGCGAGCGCTACGCCTCCGGCAGGCCCGACATCGTCACCGTCGTCCTGCACGCAGACGGCTTCCAGCAGTTGCTGGAGACCGTCGACTTCGTCAAGCGCGTCCAGCATCAGGACGCGCAGATCCTCGGCAACGTGCGGCGGGCGCGCGGCGACTCGCTCCAGGCCAAGCGCGTGCTGGCGCGGCTGACCGTCCAGCGCCGCGACGCCGCCGACGCCGTCCAGCGCCGCCACGATGCGCTCGCGGCGATCGCCGCCGGCCTGAACGCCCGGCGCGCCGCGCTCGCCCGGGCACGGGCGGCGCGGGCCGCCGCGCTGCACGCGACGCGCAACGGGCGCGTCCGCGCGGAGAAGGCGCTGACGAAGCTGCTCGCCGACCGCAACCGCGCGCTGCGGTCGGCCGGGCCGGGCGGACCCTGGGCGATCCCCTGGCCGATCGTGCAGTGCGAGTCCGGCGGCCAGAACCTCGAGCCGAACTCCGCGGGCGCGTCGGGCTACTACCAGTTCCTCGTCTCGACGTGGCAGGGCCTCGGCGGTTCGACGCCGCAGGCCTATCTCGCCTCCAAGGCCGAGCAGGACCGCCTCGCCGCGCAGCTCTGGGACGGCGGCAACGGCGCGGGCAACTGGGTCTGCGCCGGCCTCGTCGGGATCATCTGATGCGTCCGTACCCTCCGAGCGTGACGCGCGTCCTGCCGCGCTGGTGCGCGGCCCTCACGGCGATGCTGGTGCTCGCGGGCACCGCGATCGCGGGCGCCCAGGCACCCGCGCCCGAGGTCCACTTCTTCGCCGCCGACACGACCGAGGCCGGCGTCATCAGCCTCGACTTCTTCGGCGCCCGCGGCGCGCCCGTCGTCTTCTACGAGCGCATCGGCGACCGCCGCATCCGGCTCGGCGTCCGCAGCTCGGCGCCCGACACGGCGACGACGTTCAAGGACGCCGTGACGTGGCGCTGCGCGCGGCTGTTCCGGCGCTTCGAGGCGAAGTCGACGCTCCCCGACGGAACGAAGGCGATCGGCGCCTACAGCATCCGCACGCCGTCGTGCGCGACGCGGCTGGCGCTCAGCGTCCCGCGCCGGCTCGCGCCTGGCGCGCGCGGGCGCATCCGCGTCGTCGACCGCTGGGGCAACGGCGGCGTCAGCCCGCAGCTGTGCATCACCCCGCCGCATGCCCCGCGCGACTGCGCGACGTTCCGGCTGCGGCGCGCGATCACCGTCGCGACCCGCCCCTTCCGGCCGAAGGTCGCGGGCAGCTGGCGCGTCGAGCTGCGCATCCGCGGCCATCGCGTGCGCCGCTCGATCACCGTCGGCGCGGGCGCCGCGAGCGCCGCCGCGCCGCCGGCGATCCTCGCGACCGGCGACTCGATGCTCCAGGGCATCGACAGCTTCCTCGCCGACGAGCTCGGCGACACCGCGACCGTGCACAGCGACATCCGCCCCGGGACGGGCATCAGCAAGCCCGGCGGGCCGTGGGCGACGCTGCCCGCGACGCAGGTCAAGCGGCTGCACCCGTCGGCGACCGTCATCGCGATCGGCGCCGTCGACGGCTTCCCGCTGCCGACCCCCGACGGGACGACGGTCGAGTGCTGCGCGCCGGGCTGGATCGCCGCCTACACGCGCCGCGTGCGCGACATCATGCTCACGTACCGCCGCAAGGGCCGCGGCCGGGTCATCTGGCTCACGCTGCCGATCCCGAAGGGCCCGCGCGAGGTCGCCGACGCCGTCAACGTCTCGATCCTCGCGGCCTCCGCGGGGCTGCCGCGCGTGACCGTGCTGCGCATGGACGAGCTCTTCACCCCCGACGGCTTCCGCGAGGTCATGCCCTACCGGGGCCGCAACGTCCGCGTGCGCGCAGCCGACGGCATCCACCTCAACGTCGCGGGCACGGCGATCGCGGCGAAGGTCGTCGCCGCCGAGCTGCGCCGGCGCTGAGCGCTCGCGCGAACGGTCACGTTCAGACATACTCCGTCGATGATCCGACGCCCGCTCGCCGCCGCCGTCTGCGCTCTGGTCGCAGGGCTGGCCCTGCCCGCCGCCGCGCAGGCCGATCCCGGCCCCTACGTCGCTCTCGGTGACTCCTTCACGGCCGGTCCACTCGTGCCCAACCAGGTCGGCGAGCCCGCCGGCTGCGCGCGGTCAGATCACAACTACCCGTCGATCGTCGCCGGCGCGACCGGGGCGACCGTGTTCCGCGACCGCAGCTGCTCATCCGCGACGACGGTGCACATGCGCTCGCCGCAGACGGTCACGCTGGGCTCCAACCCGCCGCAGTTCGGCGGGCTCAGCGCCGACACCGGGCTCGTGACGATCGGCATCGGCGGCAACGACGTCGGGCTCGTCGGCGCCGCCGTGACGTGCATCCGGCTCGGGGCGCTCGCCCCGACCGGCACGGCCTGCCGCAGCCACTTCGCGACGCCCGGCGGCGGCGACATGCTCGTCGACCAGATCGCGGCGACGGGCCCGAAGATCGCCGCGACGCTGCAGGCGATCCACTTCGCCTCGCCGCAGGCGCGCGTGCTGCTCGTCGGCTATCCGGCCGTCGCGCCGCGCGACGGCAAGGGCTGCTACCCGCTCATCCCGCTCTCCGACGACGACATGACGTACCTCGAGGGCATGCTGCGGCGCACGAACGCGATGCTCGCCGAGCAGGCCGCCGCCAACGACGCCGAGTACGTCGATACGTACGAGGACAGCACCGGCCACGACGCCTGCAAGCCGATCGGGACGCGCTGGTTCGAGGGCCTCGTCCCGATGTCGCTCGCGTTCCCGATCCACCCCAACGCCCTCGGCGAGGCGAGCATGGCCCGCTCCGTCCTGCGCGTCCTCGGCGCGCCGCGCCCGGGGCCGAAGCTCGGCGCGCTCACGCGCTCCAAGAAGGTCATCGCCGCCGGCCGCGGGCTGCGCGTGACGTTCACGCTCAATCGCGCGGCGAGCGTCAAGGTCAGCATGCAGCGCTCGCTCGGGCGCGGGCGCTACACGCGCCGGCGCACGATCGCAACGGTCGCAGCGGGCATCGGGGACAACGCCGTCACGCTCACGGCCAAGCGGCTCGGGAGCCGCCCCGGGCTGTACCGCCTGACCGCGGCGCTGGCCGACGGCACGCAGTCGCGCACGCAGCTGCGCATCCGCCGGACGGCGCGACGTCAGCTGCGCTAGTCGCCCGGATCCCCGGTCGGGTGCGCGGGTCTGGAGGGCGCTACTTCTTCGCGCGGGAGGCGGCGCGGATGGCGCGCAGCGTGACGCGCGTGCGGTCGCCCGTGCGCACGAGGACCTTCGCGCGCTTGCGCGCGGCGGCGGCGAGCGCGCGGCGACCGCCGCGCGAGCCGCGCAGCGAGGCCCAGATCCGTGCGGCGTTGACCTCGCCGCGGAGCTTGATGTTCGTCTGCTGCCAGCGCGAGGTGCCGGCACGCGCGGCCGCGACGTCCTTGCGGGCGAGGCAGCGCAGCGCGCTGCGCAGGACCGGCAGGCCGACCTCGCCGAGCGAGCGGGCAACGCCCGAGCAGCCCGTCTGCGCGGCACTGCGCTCGGCCTCGTAGCCTGCGACCGCGCGGTCGGCGAATGCGCCGATCGCGTTGCCGTACTGCGCGCGGCCGTTGGCGGAGACCGTCCCGTGCATGAAGTCGTCGTCGGGGTTGTTCGGGTCGCCGGCCTCGAGCTCGAGCGTCTGGGTCGTCGGGCGGGCGGCCGCGAAGCGCGCGGCGTGCAGGGGCGACACGACCGAGTCGTCGGCCTCGTGCATGAGCAGCACGTCGGCGTGGATCGTGGGCGCGAGGGCGACGAGGTTCCAGGGCGCGGTCTCCTGGAGCGTCGTGCCGAAGAAGCGCGACATCTGGCTCGCCACGAGGCGCACGCGGGCATCGGCGCTCACCGACGCCTCGGCCTGGTAGAGCGTGATGTCCGTCGGGGTGCCGAGACCGATGACGCAGTCGATCGAGCGCAGCCTGGCGGCTGCGACGAGCGCGAGATGCGCACCCGAGGACTCGCCGTACAGGCACAGCGGCCCGTCGGCCGAGTTGCGGGCGAGCTCGGCGCCGGCGGCGTTCAGGACGTCCTGGAGCCCCGCCGTGCCGTCCTCGTAGTCGATCGAGACGACGCGCCAGCCGCGCTCGAGGAAGATGTTGCCCGGGCTCTTGGAGAGCAGGTCCTGGGCGTTGGCGTCATGGCCGGCCCAGCCGCCGGCGTGGACCATGACGACCGTGCCGCGGACGGGGCCGGCGGGGTCGACGGTGATCGGCGCGGCCACCGGGGGGATGACCTTGACCGGCGGGGCGGGCTTGAGGATCGACGGCAGCCGGAACGGGCTGGCCGCGCTGGCCTGCGACGCGAGCACGCCGACGAGGCCCATGAGGGTGACGAGAGCGACTGCGGCAAACCGGCGTGGCGACGTTTTCATGGTCGCCATATCGGCGGCGGGCCACGTTCGCATAAGCCCCCCGGCGCGATCTCGACAGCCGTCGCACGGGGGGCCCGCGGGCACTACAGAACGTCCAACGGCGCGGGCGAGATTTGCGACGACGGTCGGAGGTCGGCGCCGGCGCCCGAGGCGATCATCGTCGCCATGAACGATCGCTCGACGCATCGCACCGACCACCGGCCGCTCGTGCTGCGCACGCTGCGCCCGCCCCGCACCCGCGACGCGCACTCCCGGCGCGCCTTCGGGTGCGCCCGTGTCCGCGCGCTCCTGGCGGACAGGCGCCCATGAAGATCCGGCGCCCGGCACCACGCGCCCGCGGCAAGGCTCCGCGCGGACGACTCGGCCAGCCACGGCCGCTGCGTCATCCGGCGCGGCACTTCCAGAGCGGTCAGCCGTCGGCGGAGCGCCCGCAGAACAGCGGCTAGCGCTCCCGCTAGCGACCGAACGCCGGGCGCGGGAGCTGCGTGACCGTCGCCCGGCGGTCGCCGATCGCGATCAGCTCGGCGAGGTGCTCGGCGTCGCGTGCGATGCCGGCGAAGCGCCCTGAGGCGCGCGTGTGCAGCCACGGCAGGCCGACGACGTAGAGCCCGGGAACGTCGGTGACGCCGCGCTCGTGGCACGGCCGGCCGCGGCCGTCGAAGATCGGCGCCTGGACCCAGCGGTGGTCGCTGTCGTAGCCCGTGCACCAGACGACGCTCTGGATGCCGGCCGCCTCGACGTCGAGCAGGCGCGGCTGCACGCCCGGGACCCAGGCCGGGGCCGCGCGCGGCTCGGGCGGGGCGTCGAGCACCCGCGCGAGGATGTGCGCGTCGATCGCGTCCTTGACGGCCGCGTCGGCGGCGTCGGCGGCGTCGAGGTTGCCGCGAAGATCCGGAGCGAAGCGCAGCACGGCGTCCTCGACGCCCAGCAGGCGGCCGTAGAGGCGCATCCCCTCGCGCGCCAGGCGCCGCAGATCGACCCCGACCGCGTGGTCGGCGGCGGCGCGCGCGGCGCTCTCGCCGAGGCGCTGCTCGGGAGCGCGCACGTCGTCGTGGCCGAGCTCCTCGAGCCAGGCGGCGACGTCGCGGCCGCGGTAGCTGCGCGCCGTGCGTGGTGCCCCGCCGACACAGAGGTGAACGGTCCGCGCGGCGCGATGGCACTCCTCGGCGATCTGACAGCCCGACTGGCCGGAGCCGACGACGAGGACGTCGCCCTCCGGCAGGTCGTCGGGGTGGGTGTAGTCGGCCGAGGAGACCTGGTCGATGTAGGACGGCAGCCGCTCGGCGAAGCGCGGGATGCGCGGCACGTGATGCGCGCCGGTCGCGATCACGACCTGGCCGGCCGTGAACTCGCCGTCGCTCGTCGCCAGCTCGAAGCCGCCCTCGGGGTCGTGACGCAGCTCCGTGACCACGACGCCCTCCAGCAGCGGCGGGCCGAAGGCCGCGACGTAGGCCTCGAGGTGGGCGACGACCGCATCGCGGTCCATGAAGCCGTCGGGGTCGTCGCCGTCGTACGGGAAGCCGGGCAGCCGGCACTGCCAGTTCGGGGTCACCGTGCGAAAGGCGTCCCAGCGCGCGTCGCGCCAGTCCTGGCCGATGCGGTCGCGCTCGAAGACGACGTGGTCGATCCCGCGCCGCTTGAGGCAGTGGCTCGTGGCGAGCCCGGCGTGGCCCCCGCCGACGACGGCGACCGGCCGATCGATCCGGCGCCGCCTCATGCCGTCAGCGGCTCCGGCGGCCGCGACGGTGCGGGCCGCAGGTCGCGCACCTGTGCGATCGCCCGCCGCGAGCGGGCCACCATCCCGGCGACGTCGATCGACGCGAGCGCGCACGACAGCCGCCACTGGCAGTCGTCCTGCGGGTTGTCGCGGCCGAACGGCGCCGCGACGGCGGCGATGACGAGCTCCGTCACGCGCGACCCAGGCCCGTCACCGTCGCCTCGGCGGCGGCCACGAGCACGATGGTGTGTGCCGCACCATCGTGCTCGTCGCGGTCGCTCGCGGCCGGGGTCACCCCCCCACCGCCCCCAGCGCCGAGCAGGCGCCGCAGGCGGCGCAGCCGGCCTGCTGGTCGGCGCCGCGCATCCCGGCCTTGCGCAGCGCGGCGCCGACGCGATCGGTGACGTCGGCGACGAGGTCGTGGCCCGGCGCGGGAACGCCGTCGGCGTGCGCGAGGCTGCCGACGAGCGGGCGGTAGGGCACGACGAACGGGTACACGCCCATGCCGATGAGCTTCTTCGCGCCGCTCACGAGGTGATCGGGGTTCTCGCCCAGGCCGATGAGCAGGTACGTCGAGACCTTGTTGCGGCCGAAGACGCGCACCGCCTCCTTCCAGACGACCTCGTAGCGCTCGACGGGAATGCTCGCCTTGCCCGGCGTCCAGTGCCTGCGGACCTCCTCGTCGAGGCTCTCGATGTGGATCCCGATCGACGTCGCGCCAGCCTGCCGCAGCCGCGCGATCCAGCCGAGGCCAGCCGGCGGCTCGACCTGCACCTGGATCGGGAGGCCCGGGACGGCCTTGCGCACCGCCGCCACGCAGCGCGCGAGGTGCTTGGCTCCGCGATCGGGCCCGTTGGAGGTCCCGGTCGTCATGACCATCTGGCGCACGCCGTCGAGACGCACGGCGGCCACGGCGACCTCGGCGAGCTGCCCGGGACGTTTGACCTGCGTCGTCGTCCCGGTCTTCAGCGACTCCTCGATCGTGCAGAAGCGACAGCGTTCGTCCTCGTCGTAGCGCACGCAGGTCTGCACGACGGTCGTGGCGAGCACGTGGCGGCCGTGCAGGCGCGCGATCTGCTCCATCGCGATGCCGTCGCTCGTCCTGCGGTCATAGAAGCGCGGGCGCCTGATCGGCGCGAGCTCGGCGTCGACGACGATGCCGTGGCGCGTGAGCACACCGTCGTCGGAGCGCGCCCAGGGCGAGTCGGGCGCCACGGGCACGCTCGTCGGCAGGCCGCCGAGCAGCCAGAACCCGTCGCCAGCCGGCCCGGCGCCGGACTCCCGGTGCAGTGGTGGATCGGCGCGCAGCCCGCTGACGGCGAGCTCGGAGCGCAGTGCGAGGTCGACCAACTCAGGACATCCAGGTCGTGTTGATCATCGGGTCCCTCAGATCGTGGGCCGGACGGCATCCACCGCCCGCGTGCCGCACATCCTGCGGACGAGGGCGGCCCCTCGGTATGGACGGGCTGCAACAAGTTGGGCCGTGCCCGGTGGACCGGTTGTCGGGCGGCCCGCCGCTCAGTCGCGGCCGGAGCCGCCGTTGCCGCTGTTGCCGCCGCCGCCCTTGCCGCTGTTGCCGCCGCCGCCCTTGCCGCTGTTGCCGCCGTCGTCGGTCTTCGCGCCCGAGACGGTCGCCACGAAGTCGGCGAGCGCCTGCAGCGAGGCGCCGTCGACGCGCGAGCCGAAGTCCGCCGGCATGAGCTTCTCCGGGTAGCCGTCGGTGATCTCGTCGCGCGGGTCGGTGATGCTCTCGAGGATCTTCTCGGCGTCCTTGTCGAGCGTGTCCAGGCGCGGCCCGAGCTTGCCCTCGGCCCCGATCGAGGCGATCGAGTGGCAGCGATCGCAGCCCTCGGCGGCAAACCGCTCGCGGCCCTGGCGGGCGCTCGCGCTCCCGCCGGCGACCCGCTGCCTCGACGCCGCGACCTGCGCCGCCGGCGGCGCAGGCTCGCGCTCGGCGCGCGCCTCTCCCATCCCGATGCCGGTCGCGGCGCAGCCCATGATCGCGGCGACGAGCACGATCAGGACCCCGCGGACCGGGCTCAGCCGCCCCTCTTGCGCGGGCCGGTCCAACAGCGCGACGACCGCGCCGAGGACCGCGAAGACGACCGCGCCGGTCTCGGCGACGACGATGACGAGCGCGTCCGGGTCATAGCCGCCCTCATGGAAGCCGAGGAAGCCCGTCGACGAGTGCGACAGCGCGATCGAGACGAGCGACGGCACGCAGATCGACAGCGTTCCGAGCACGAAGATCCAGATCCGGCGCACGACGAACGCCAGGACGACGACCGTCGAGCCGAGCGCGTTCATGATGAAGAGCAGGCCGACGATCTCCACCTGCGCGTAGCCGCGGTGAAAGAGCCGCCCGTGCTGAAAGCCCGCGACGAGGACCCCGAGCGCCGCGAGCGCCAGCAGCGCGACCGCGAGCGGGTCCGGCCGGGAGGGCTCGAGCAGCCGGCGCATCAGGCGTTGCATCGCGGGCATCTTCTACCCGTTCGGGCCCCCGCTCACAGCCCCTGCGGGTGACGAACCGCGTAGCCGCCGGCGGTCCGCGGCTCGGGGCGCCAGCGCGGCCCCTTTCCGCCCGCGCCCGACGTGTCCAGGCGCAGCCCGGCGATGACGATGTAGGCGTGGCCCGCGTTGGCGTGGACCGTCATCCACTGGCCGGGCCCGTCGGCCCCGAACGCCGTGAGGCCGCCGGAGTCCAGCGGCGCGTCGAGCAGTCCGGCGCCGTGCAGGGCGTAGGAGACCGTGCCCGAGCAGTCATAGCCGCCGGCCTCGAAGCTCCCGTGCCCGCCGCCCCAGAGGTAGGGCTTGCCGACGATCCTGTTGGCAGCGAGGATCGCGTCGCGCACCTGCGCGGGCGCGGACACCGGAACGAGCGCCGTTCGCCCGTCGGGACCCAGCACGGCATTCGGGCCGTCCGTGAGCCCGGACTCGGCCGCCGTCGGCAGCGTCGCGGCCTGCATCGCCCGCACGCCGATGACGCGCACCCGCAGCCCCCGCGCCTGCAGCGGCGACACGACGCCGTCGACCCGCAGGCGCTGGGCGCGCTCGTAGCGGCGGACGCTGCGGCGCGTGCCCGGGCCGAAGCGGCCGTCGACGTGGGTCCGGTGGCCGACGACCGTCAGCCAGCGCTGCAGGGCGCGGACCGGCTGGCCGTGGCTGCCCTCGCGCAGCACGTGGTTGCCGAGGGTGGCGCTCGCGGGCGCGGGACTGGCGCCGAAGACCCCGGCGAGAACGATCGATGCCGCGCAGATGCGCGGACGGGCTCGGTTTGGCACTGCGGATTCCTCTCGTTTCCCTGTGCTTCCGAGGTGAGCTGACGGGCTCGCGCTGGAAAATGCGCTACGCCGGATCCACCGGCGATTCGCCCCGTGCGCCGAAGGCGGCGCGATTGGGTCCCCCGGCCGCCCCCGCCGGTGCGGGAACGGTTAAGCCTGGTCTCCGGCATCGACACGCCGGCTGCCGCGGAGTTTCGGCGCGCCGCGGCGGGGCGAGCGGCGCGCAACGACGAAGGCCGCCCTACCGGGCGGCCTTCGGGGTCTCGGGTCTGCCATCGGTGCCTTGCGGACCTCCGGGCAGACCCGTGATGCACGGGGCGGGGCGGCGAGCCCCGCGCGGAGCGCTGACGTGGTGCCGTCTGCCTCCTCCCGTGGGATCCGAGAATGTAGCGTTCGTTGCAAACTGTGTCAAGCGCGAAGGCGACACGTTTTCAGCGTCGCCGCGGCGGCTGGGTACGGGGCTGGGAACGCGCGCACGCAAGGCACAGCGCGGCGTCGGGCGCGGCCTGCAGCCGGGCCGCCGCGATCGCCTCGCCGCACGCGTCGCAACACCCGTAGGTCCCCTCGTCGAGCTTCGCCAGCGCCCGCTCGGTGCGGGCCAGCACGGCCTCCAGCGAGCTGCCGACGCCGATGTCCGTCAGCCGGCTGATCGCCTCGACCGTGCCGTCGCCGATCCGCTTGCCGAAGCCCTGGGCGGCGCCGAGCTCCGGCCGCTTGGCGAGCGACGCGACACGGGCGTGCATCGCGTCGCGGCGCTCCTGCAGCAGGCGGCGGATCACATCGAGATCGGGGTCCTCCAGCGGCGTCGTCATCGTGTGCTTCTACCCGCGGCGCCGGCCGAAACTCGTCGGGGCGGGGGTGTCGCAGGCGTGGCTATCGGTGCTCGTGCCGGGCGCGGGCCGGCTGGACGTCGACGACGAACGACCGTTCGTCAACGACCGCCGCGTCGTCGTGCTGCCGCGGCGGGGACTCCATTCTGTCGCCTGTGGCGCGGCGCGCGCGGGCCCGTTCTGCCTGGGCCGCCCGCGCCACCTGCTAGACCTGACGCTGGCGGCGCATCAATCGCGATGCCGTACGTCCCACCACAGGGAGCCCACGCATGGCATCAGGCGGCAAGAAGAAGACAACGATGGCGAAGCTCGACCGCGAGCGCCGGATGCGCGAGAAGCGCATGGACAAGGCGGCAAGAAAGGACGCGCGCAAGCTCGCGGCTGAGCAGCCCGCGGACGCGCCGTTCGACGTGCCCATGGGCGACGTCGGCGACGAGACAGACCGCGCCCACACGCGCGAGCCGGCGCTCCACGCCGTCGCCGGGGTCCCGAACGACTAGAAGCCGTGGTTGGGGTTGTGCCGCGGAGCGGGGTTGTCGCGCGGAGGCTCCGCGGGCCCGCGCTCCTCGGTCCCGATCGGCTCGACGCGCTGCGGCATCCCCGGGAGCTTGAGCTTCAGCTTCCGGCCGTCCTTCAGCGTCACCTCGTGCGGCTTGGGCTTCAGCGGCTCACCCGGGATCGCGCTCATGCCGCGAGGGTACTCCTCAAGGCAACGCGCGCCTAAAGGACCGGCGGGCGCCCGGCGGGCCCGCAGGGTCCAGGCGTTGGCCGGCGCAGCCAGGCGGGGGTGCCGCGCGCTTGCGGCCGAGACTTCCACAGCGCCTCAGCCCACGGCAGGCAGGGTCCGGCGCCGCGGCCCTGAGCACGTCAGTCCCGCGCGTCCTCGCCCGCCAGTGCCGACAGCCCGAGCACGATGAACGCGCCGAGCGCCGCGACCCCGATCGCGTGCGGCCACCCGCTGTCCCCGATCACGAGGAAGGCCGCGCCGACGGCGAAGCATGCGCCGGCAAGGCGTGTGGCCGTGAGGGCGGCCGCGAGACCCGAGGTCGGGCCGGGGAGCGGCGCTCCGCGCTCGATCCTCGGCTCCGCGCTGAAGCTTCCCCGCAGCACGAGGCGAAACAGCAGCCCGAGCGAGGGGAAGAGGATCAGGCCGCCGGCGAGGATCGCCACGACGAGCAGCACGAGCACGTTGTCGGGCGCCGCGGCCTGCCGCACCGTCAGCCCCGGCAGCAGGACCGGGTTCTGGGCGAGCGCCCAGCCTCCGACGAGCGCCGCGACCGCGACGGCGGCGCTGATCCGCGCCGCGTCCAGCCGCCGGCGGGCGACGAGCGCGAGCGTGGCCGCGCCCGCCAGCACGGACACCGCGACGCTCAGCAGCGCGGGCGTCTCGAGGAGGCGGTCGAAGATCCGGCGCGCGTCGGAGCGGACGACGAGCGCTCCCCCCAGCGCCGCGACGCCCGCGAGTGATCCCGCGATCAGCGCGCGCAGGCGGAACGTCGCCTCCATCTCGTCGTCGCCCTCGCGGCGCGCGTCGGCGGCGAGATAGACCGCGGCGAGGTACGCGCTGCTGAGCAGCGCCAGCACGCCCGCGGTGATCGACGTCGGGTTCAGCCAGCTCGACCACAGATCCCCCCGGGCATTGCCGACCGGAACGCGCTGCGACGCGATCCCGCCGGCGGCGGCGGCGAGGGCGAAGGGCGCGATCAGCGAACCCACAGCCGTCATCGTGTCGACGGCGCGCAGCTCGGCGGTGCCCGCGCTGGCGGAGCGCAGCGCGTAGGCCACGCCGCGCAGCACGATGCCCAGGCCCGCGGCGGTGAGCGCCACCGCGAGCGTCGAGGCCATCGACGCGAACGCGAGCGGATAGCCGGTCCAGAGAACGACGAGCACGAAGATGAGCCAGACGTGGTTGGCCTCCCAGACCGGCGCCATCGAGCGGTGCGCGTGCTCGCGGATGCGCCTGCCGCGCTCGCCCCCGCCCGCCAGCAGCTGCCAGATCCCCGCACCGAAGTCCGCGCCGGCGAGGATCGCGTACAGGGCGACGCCCTGCACCACGAAGAACATCGGCAGCGAGTAGAGGTGCAGCCCGAGCATGTTCAGCCTTCGCCCAGCGCGCGCTCGGGGTCGGCCGCGGTCGCCATCGGCGCCTGCGCCAGGCGCCGCAGGATCCAGGCGACGGCGACGATCAGGCAGGCGTAGAACGCCGCCAGCGTCGCGTAGCCGATCGGGATGCCGTGCGCCGCCGTCACGGCATCCGTCGTGCGCATGACGTGGTAGACGACCCACGGCTGGCGACCGACCTCCGTCGTCACCCAGCCGCCGATGAGGGCGACCACGGACGCCGGGCCGGCGAGCACGAGCAGCCGGTAGAACAGGCGCCCCGAAGGCACGTGCCTGCGACGCGTGCGCGCGTACAGATACCAGGCGCTCAGCGCCGCGAGGAACGTCCCGATCGACACCATGAGCTGGAACGCGATCCGCGTGACGTTGACCGGCGGCCGGTCCGCCGCCGGGACCGCATCCAGCCCCTGCACCTCGGCGTTCGGATCGTGGAACGCCAGCAGCGACAGACCCTTCGGAACCGGGATCCCGGCCTTCACCTCGCCGCTCTGATACCACCCGAGCAGGTGCAGCGGCGCGCCGCGCTGCGTGTGGCCGACACCCTCGAGCGCGGCGAGCTTCGTCGGCTGCGTCCTGGCGACCTCGCGCGCCGCCCAGTCGCCGACGAGCAGCTGCACCGGAGATGCCAGCGCCGCGACCGTGAGCGGGATCGTGAGCGCGATCCGCTCGTACCGTCCCCAGTGCCCGCGCAGATGCCCCACCGCGTAGGCCGCCGCCACGAGAAAGCCAGTGACGATGAAGCCGGCGAGGTACATGTGCACGAGCTCGAAGCCGAGGTGCCCGTTGCGAAACAGCGCGGTGACCGGCTCGATGTCGGTGACGCGGCCGTCGCGCACGCTGAACCCCGTCGGGTCGTTCATCCACGAGTTCACCGACAGCACGAAGAGCGAGCCCGTCAGCCCGGCCAGCACGATCGGGATGCCGCTGGCGAAATGCGCGCGCGGCGACATCCGGTTCCAGCCGTAGACGTAGATCCCGATGAAGATCGCCTCGACGAAGAACGAGAACCCCTCCAGCGCGAACCCGAGCCCGAAGACGGCGCCGAAGGTGCCCATGAAGCCCGGCCACAGCAGGCCCATCTCGAAGCTCAGGATCGTGCCGGTCACGACGCCGCAGGCGAACAGGGCGACCATGACCTTCGTCCAGCGCATCGCCAGGACGCGATAGATCTCGTCGCCGGTCCGCATCCACAGCCACTCGGCGCGCAGCACCATCGCCGGGAACGCGATCCCGAAGCACACGAGCGGAATGTGCACGGCGAACGACAGCGCCTGCATCTGGCGCGCCTCGAGCAGGTACGCCTGGTGGACCGGATCGAGCCCGAGCGCCGCCATCACGCTGGATGGCGCGGGCCCGCGAGAACGCTCGCCGTTCGCTGCATCAGGCCTACGGTAGGCCGCTGCCGGGTACGAAGCAACGGGTCCATGAAGCACAGGAGCCTCACACCAGCGCGTTACAACTCTACGGTGGTATAGTTGTCGCCATGACCGAGCGAGTCTCCATCCCGCACCCCCTCCCGCAGCCGCTCGTCGCGCTCATCGCGCAGCGCTTCCGGGTCATCGGCGAGCCCATGCGCATCCGCGTGCTCGACGCCCTGCGCGACGGGCCCATGACCGTCAACGAGCTGACCGCGGCGCTGGGCGCCTCCCAGCAGAACGTCTCCAAGCACATCGGCGTGCTCGCCCAGGCCAACATCGTCGGCCGCGAGAAGGACGGCAACCGCGTCCGCTGCTTCATCGCCGACGAATCCGTCTTCGCGCTGTGTGAGCTCGTCTGCGGCGGTCTTCGCGAGCACGTCGCCGAGCTCGACCACCTGCTCGCGGGAGGTGGCGCATGAGCGCGTCCGCCCATGGGCCCCTGGGCCGTCTCGGCCGCTGGACCGCCACCCACTTCAGGGCCGTCGCGCTCCTCTGGGTCGTCGTCGCCGTCGGCCTCGGTGCCCTCGCGCCGCGCGTCGAGACCGCGCTCTCCGGCGCGGGCTGGGAAGCCACCGGCTCGGAGTCGCTGAAGGTCCGCGAGACCATCGACCGCGAGTTCGGCGGCCTGTCGTCCTCCGCGCTGGTCGTCGTCGTCCACTCCAAGGGCAAGACCACCACCGACCCGGCCTTCAAGACCGCCCTCGTGCAGGCGCAGCGCACGCTGTCGGCCGACAAGCGCGTGACGCAGGTCGTCGCGCCGCGGCCCGGCCGGTCGATCTCCCTTGACGGGCATACCGCGGTCATCCAGGCCGGCGCCGGCGCCGGAGCCAACGACATGGTCCGCGCCGCCGATGACCTCAAGGGCAAGCTGCATCGGCTGCAGGGCGACGGCGTGCAGGTCTCCCTGACGGGCGCGTCGGGCATGTGGTCGGACTTCAACGAGGCCAACCGCTCGGCGATGTTGAAGTCCGAGGTCATCTCCTGGCCGGTGACGATGGGCATCCTGCTGCTGGCGTTCGGGTCGCTGGTCGCCGCCGGCCTCCCGCTGATGCTCACCATCCTCGGCCTCGCCGCCTCGGCCGGCTCGCTGTACCTCGGCACGCAGCTGCTGGACATCTCCATCTGGGCCATGAACTTCGCATTGATGTTCGCGCTCGCGCTCGGCATCGACTATGCGCTGTTTCTCGTCATGCGCTTTCGCGGCGCCCTCTTCGGCACCGACCTCACCCCCGAGGACGCGGTGGCCGAGACGATGGACACCGCCGGCAAGGCCGTCCTGTTCTCCGGCGTGACCGTGCTCATCTCCCTGAGCGCCGTGATGCTCGTGCCGTCGCCCGCCTTCCGGTCGATGGCGCTGGGCATCATGCTCTCGGTCGTCTTCATCCTCGCGGCGACACTGACGCTGCTGCCGGCCGTCCTCGCCAAGCTCGGCCCGCGCGTCAACAAGCTCTCGCTGCCCTGGGCGCAGGCGGGTGCGCATCGCTCGCCGCGCTTCGCCGCCTGGGGCGAGCGCCTCTGGCGCCGCCCGGTCGCATCGGGCGTGCTCGCGGTCGTCATCCTGCTCGTGCTGGCCATCCCGGTGCTCGGGCTCAAGACCGGCATGCCGTCCATCAAGGTCGTGCCCGAGGGCGATGGCTCGCGCACCGCGTATCTGCAGGTGCAACAGGCCTTCGGCACCGGGGCGCCCGGCGCGCTGCAGGTCGTCGCTTCCCAGGCCGACGCGGGGCTGGTCGCGGCGGTGGCAGCGGCCGACGCCGGCGTCGCGCAGGTCATGCCCTCGCTGCCCGGCCGTGCCGGCGACGTGCTGGTCGAGGTCGTGCCCAAGGACGATCCGTCCAGCGAGGCCGTGGGGGCCACCATCGACCGCCTCCGCGCCGACCTGCCCGCCGGCGCGCTCGTCGGCGGCTCGGTGGCCGAGAACCACGACTTCGAAGCTGCGCTGTCGGCAAAGACGCCGCTGGTCATCGGCGTCGTGCTCGCGCTCGGCTTCCTGCTGCTGCTGGTGGCCCTGCAGGCGCCCATCATCGCCGCGGTCGGCGTGGTCACGAACCTGCTCGCCGTCGGCGCCGCGTTCGGCGTCGCCCGGCTCATCTTCCAGGACGGACACCTCGCCGGCCTGCTCAGGCTGGACCCGCAGGGGTTCCTGGACGCGTGGGCGCCGGTGTTCTTCTTCGCGATGGTCTTCGCCATCTCGATGGACTACACCGTCTTTCTGCTCTCCTCGGCAAAGGAGCACTGGGACCGCAGCCACGACCCGCACGAGGCGATGGTCGGCGCGGTCGCGCACTCCGGGCGCGTCGTGTTCGCGGCCGCAGCGGTGATGGTCGCGGTGTTCTTCACGTTCGCGCTGTCCGGTCCGCTGCCGCCCAAGGAGATGGGCGTCATCCTCGGCGTCGCCGTCCTGCTGGACGCCGCCCTCGTCCGCCTGCTGCTCATTCCGGTCGCGTTGCGACTGCTCGGCAAGTGGGCGTGGTGGCTGCCCAAGCCGCTGCACCGCGTCCTGCCCGACGTCCGTTTCGGCCACGCGTGATGACCATGGTCCTCATCGGCTTCAGGCGCGGGAAGCGGCGCCTCACCCTCGACATCGACACCAACAGGAGGACAGCATGATTTTCCGCCAGCTCACCCACGACGACCTCGGCTGCGCCAGCTACCTCATCGGCGACGAGGACGCCGGCGTCGCCGCGGTCGTGGACCCCAAGCTCGACATCGACGAGTACCTGCGCATCGCCCGCTACCTCGGCGTCCGCATCGAGCACGTGCTGGAGACGCACAACCACGCCGACCACGTCTCCGGGCACGGCCGCCTCGTGGCCGCAACAGACGCGACCGTCCACATCCATCGCACGGCCGACGCCGAGTACGACCACGAGCCGTTCGACGACGGCTGGGAGCTCGCCCTGGGCACCGTGACGGTCCGCGCGCTGCACACCCCCGGGCACCGCCCCGAGCACACCGCGTTCGCGCTCATCGACACCGCGCGGTCCGACGAGCCGTGGGCGGTCCTGAGCGGCGACACGCTGTTCGTCGGCGACGTCGCCCGCCCCGACCTCGCCGTCGACAAGGAGGAGGGCGCCCGCGGCATCTTCCATTCGCTCAACGACAAGCTCATGACGCTGCCGGACACGGTCGAGGTGTGGCCGGGGCATCTCGGCGGTTCTCTGTGCGGCGGCCCCGGAATGAACCTGAAGGTCTCCTCGACGATCGGGTTCGAGCGGGCCAACCAGCAGCTCCTGCAGGTCACCGACGAGGACGAGTTCGTCGAGCTGACGACCTCGACCCTCGGGCCGCAGCCGCCGAACTTCAAGAACATCGTCGCGCTCAACCGCGGCCCGCTCGTCAAGGAGGCCGTCGACGTGCATCCCTTGAGCCCGCGCCAGGTCCAGCGGGCCCTGGAGGACGGGGCGCTCGTGGGCGACGTGCGCACCGAGCTGCAGTTCGACGACGCGCACATCCCGGGAGCCATCTGCATCACCGCGCGTCGCGCCGGGTTCGGGTCCAAGCTCGCGTGGCTCGCCAAGCCCGAGCAGCCGATCGTCCTCGTCGGCCGCGACGACGAGGACGCCATCGAAGCCGCCCAGCTCGCGGGCGCGGTGGGCCTGCGCAACATCGCCGGCTACCTCGCCGGCGGCATGACCTCCTGGCGCGAGGACAAGCTCGACGTCGAGCGGGTCGGCCGGATGACGGTCGCCGAGGTGCACGAGCTCTGGACCGACGACGCTCGCCGCCCGCAGGTCCTCGACGTCCGCGAGGACAGCGAGTGGAACGCGGGCCACATCCCCGGCTCGGTGCATCGGCCCTACCACGACATCGACGACATCCCCGCCGGCATCGACCGCGCCAGGCCCGTCGCCGTGATCTGCGGCTCCGGACAGCGCGCCGCCGTCGCCGCGAGCCTGCTGCAGCGCCACGGCGCCGAGCAGGTCATCCACGTCGTCGAAGGCGGCGTGCCGAAGTGGCGGCGCGAGGGCTGGCCCATCGAGCAGCCCGAAACCGTCACGGCGTGACGGACGGCACTGCTGCGGCTCAGTGCAGGTTCCGTAGCTGAGCGGCCATCGCTTCGGGCACCGCGCGAACCCAGGTCCGGAGAAACCTCCGCGGCACGTCTTCGGGGAGCTGCTTCGGCCACGTCTTCGACAGGTCCGGGTTACTCGCCTGTCGAACGAGCGGCGGCTTGTTCCTCGCATGCAGCGGGGCACGCCCATCGTTGGGGATGCTCGCTGCGTACCACCCGCCCGAGCCACCGTGCTGGCGCTCGGCACCCTGCTCGGCGCCGACGTTCTCGAGCATGCGATCGAACTCGCCGTCCTTCATCGTCGTCGCGAAATGCAGTCGCGTATACCTCGCGTCCTTCGGGGGGTTGGCGATCATCTGCAACCACGCGGTCCAGTTTCCGACCTCGTCCGCGCCGATGACCGACGGGTCCACGTCAACGGACTTCTCCTTGGCGCCGATGATCTCTGCCAGCTTTCGCTCGTCCGTGCGCCGGAGGTATTCCTTGAACTCCGCCGGCGTGACGTAGCGGTTCTCGAAGAAGGGCGTCGCGTGATGGATCGCCTCGTCCACGAATGCGACGTACCCGTACGGTCGTACCGTCCCGGAGCTCCGGATCTCGGTCGGATCTCCGAGTTGCCCGCGTGTGTAGGAGAGGTCGTCCGTGAACTGCGTGGGCAGCGTGCCGGGCTTCTCGCTCGTGCCGTAGATCCGCTCGTCGTGCGTTTCGGAACGGGGCGGGTTGAGCACGTACTCCGGGCCGCGCAGACTGTGCTCCCCGGCGTGGTAGTTGAGGTTGACGAACAGCGTCTGGCCCTGGGTGTCCTTGTGGAATCCCGCCATGTCCTTCGGGCGCGCGCGGATGTAGTGCACCTCGACGAGAATCTTCCACTCGGCGTTGGGAAGCCCGGCGGCGCGCAGGTACTTGAACTGTCTCGCGTCGATCATGGTCCTCAGCGTGTTCTCGATCACCAAGGGTGCGAGGTCATCGACGAGCTCCGGCAACGCGGTACCGCTGGACCGGGCCCCTCTGACGCGTGAGTCGAGCGGGACGAGCTGCGCCGTATCCACCAGGCCCCGGTAGAACCCTTCGACGTTCCCTTTCTTGTACTCGGGCAGGCTGTCGATCAGAATGCCGCCGAGATTGAACTCGGTCGCACTCTCATCGGTCAGCTGCAGGCGGCGACCCTCCCCGAACGCCGCCGGCGGCATCTTCGGCGCCGCCCCCCTGAACGATTTCCATCCGAAGCCCCCCCAGTCCTCCCACGCCTTGTAGGTCTTCTGGTACTCCGCCATCTCCGTGTCGTACGCGCGCTTCTTCTCGGCGTCGCTGTCGATGATCGTCGCCAAGCGCGACTCGAGCCCTGTCACGAGCTCCTTCTGGACCTCGATCGCCGGCCCCTCTCCGACCTGCGGTGTGGCGAGGGTCGTCAGGACCTTCTGTGACTCCTCGGTGCGCTGGATGCTCGCGTGCGCCGCCTGCGTCAACCCGGGGGCGAGGAGGGGCTTCCCCGCGCTCGTGGCGTCGCTCGCCGCCCGTCGCTGCACCGAGGCACGGAGCATCCGTGCGAGCGGATCGCCCCAACCGCTGGGCGTGGCGACCCGATGGCCGGGCGTCGCGGGGGTGGCCGCCGGTCCGTGGGAAGCCGCCGGCGGCTCGAGCTCGATGTCGGCCGGCCGAACCGTCACCGCCGGATGCGCCTGCATGCGGTCCCTCTCGGTTGTGGCGACAAGGCCTCCATCGTCCAGTCGACATCGATTTCGGCCTACGGCCGACCGGGCGGACTTTCGGGTACGCGACCCCGTGAGCACGAAAGCCCCCTGGTGAGAGGGGGCTTCCGTATAGAGGGGGGCCCGCTTCGTCCGTAGGAGCGACAGGCCAACCATGTACTTGGCGTGGTCGACGGACACACAGAAGCCGAGCGCGCGCATCTGGCTCGTGTCGAGCAGGATGCGGTCCAGCGCCTGCAGCAGGCGCATGACGCGCGCGTCGTCGCCGGTGAGGATCTTGTCGAGGTCCTCGGAGCGGTAGCCGCCGCGCCGCCACTCGAGAGTGGATAGGTCGACGCCGTCGTGGACGCCGAAGTACTGAAACGGTGCGAGGTAGCCGTCATCGATGGCCTCCCAAAGCCGGAGCTCGACGGCCGTCCGGTCCCCGAACCAGCGGGTGATGTCCTCGCCGTCCATGCGTTCGGGGGTCGCCGTCAGGCCGAGCAGTTCGATGGGCCGCAGGTGCTCGAGCAGCGCGCGGTAGCTGGGGGCCGCGGCGTGGTGAACCTCGTCGATCACCACGACCTCAAACGCGTTCGGGTCGAGGCCCTCGACCGCCTCGTTGCGCACCGACTGCACCATGGCGAACACGTGCCGACCGACCAGCGGCTGCTCCCGGTCACCGAGGATCTCCCCGAAGTCCGAGTCCTTGAGGACGGTCGCATACGTCGCCCGGCTCTGGTCGAGAATGCGGCGACGATGGGCTCACGAGAAGGTCCACGTCCGTCGCGCTCGGCAGCTCGCTGCGGATCTGCTGGCCAATGGCCGGCTGCGCGTGCCCGTTGACCAGCAACTCGTTCGCGGAGAGCGCGATCATTGGGCTCGCGGGCAGGATCGACGTGCCGAGCGCTTCCGCCGGCCGCCGGACGCCGGTGAGCACGGCGGGCGGGAGGCGGACCGCGTCCTCGTGGGTGAGCGCCGCGATGATCTCGTTGACGACGAGGGCCTGATCCTCCGCGGAAGCGTCGGCGTCGCGCATGCTGTCGAGGACCCGGCGGACGACGGCGCCCGCGTGCCGCGCGAACCGCTCGGGGGCCTCGGCGCCCTCGAGCTCCGCTAGCTCGACGAGCTCATCGTCAAGGCGTGACAGCGCTTCGCCCGCCGCCACAGTGACCAATTCGTCGCGCAGACCGGGCGTCAAGTCAGTCACGACGGAGCAACCTACCGGCTTGCTCGCCCCGTTCCACCTGTAGGCCACCTGCCTCCGGAAGTGCAGCGTGCTGGCGAGCGTCAGGCCGGTCGGCGCAACGGCCTGAACTACTACCGGCGCGGCCCTGGTCGATTGGCAGGCACCATCGCTCGAAGCGCTCTGCGCCACAGCGCTGGAATCGTCGAGAAGCAGAACTTTGGCGGCGGCCAGGAACGCGTCTCCAATCAGGCGAACGCAAGCGTCGGCGCGCGCCCCAAACGCATGTCACGCAGCATTCTGGGGGCGGAGGGATTGCGACCTCTCCTCCGTCGGGCACGAGCAGCGGGTGCTACCGCCGGTGATAGCAGGGGCTCTGCACGCTCGACGGTCGGAGGCCCCTGCGCGCCCCGGCGGTTGAGAATGCTCTGGGAGATGCGGCCCCTATGAGGCGGCAGGGGCTCTGCCGACTCGCCAGCGAAAGCGCCCCATTTCGCGCGGAGCGAACGCGTCGTGGGGAACCGGCTGTGCCTGACGGATCGTGGTCGGCATGTCGCCTTACGCCAGACCCACTCGAACGCCCGGCCGGCGATGATCTGTCCCGCATCCGTCCGCGCCGCTGGCGCGCCCGAGATCACTTGAAGGCGAGAAGCGAGACGGTCCCCCTGGTGTTGGCGTCCCACAAGTCGGCGTCGCTCGTGGCGGTGGCGCACATGCCGAACTCATACGTGCCGGCCGGAAGGCCGCTGAACACGTATGTGATCGAAGCCAGCTGGCTCCCCGCCTGCTCTTGCGACACTGAGTGCTCGCCCTCGTTCACTGGCGTCAGGGTGCTTCCGCTGCGGTAGCACGGAGACAGCGAGAGTCGGGGATGCGTGCCGGCAGGCACAGTGCTGGCTCCGAGTGTCTGGTTGGCGGTCATGTGAACTTTGGTGCCGGCGGAGATGTCGATGGCGGCAGTCGCGCCGATGAAACCGGTCGTGCTCGAGACCTGCCCGGGTAGGGAGTTCGCGCCTTGGGCCCAGCCGACGACTCCGGATGGACCGGTGGGACCCGCGTCCCCCTTGAGGCCCGGTTCGCCATCGGTGCCCCGATCACCTTTGTCGCCCTTGGCGCCCGGAGCGCCGTCGGTGCCGTTGGTGCCCGGATCGCCCTTGTCTCCCTTGGGTCCTGTCGGACCGCGCTGACTCCATGCGAGCGCGGCTTCCGTGCTCTTGCACGACTCTGTTGCGCCGACGACCCGCAGGCCGCCGTTGGTGGTGTTGTAGCACCCGTGGATCGTGCCGTCGGCATCGACGATGCCCGTGACCGCGAAGGCGACGCCGCCCGACACGGCGAGGAACAGCGCGAGCGTGGCGATCACGTTTGCGTAACTGAGTCGGCGGCGAAGATCGAACATCGGTTCCTTCCTTGAGGTTGAAAGATCTCGAGCGCACAGGACGGCCATGGCTGTCTCTGCGGGCGATACCCGGCGATCCTCTGCGAACGCCAGAGCGCGCAGCATGGGGCTAGCACGAGTGTTGTGGTTCGGTTTGCCCGACCACACGACGTCTCCTCGCGCCACAGCGACTCCCGACCAGCAAAGGCCCGCCGCGTTCGGCGCGCGAGGTGCTGTGCCTCTCACCAGACGCACATCCAGCATGTCAAGGCCGGTTGAAGGTTGACCCCCTTGCGCGGTCGAAAGTTGACCCCCTGTAGGGGTCGCGGTGTGCGTCGCGGAGGCGAGCCCGTAGGGCGAGCCGTAGCGGCGGGCGCGAGGGCGCATGTGCGCGAGATCGAGGCCCAGGCCGACGCCTTCCTCGGCCGCAGCGAGATCGTCGTGCTCGATCCCGTCGCCGGCGAGCACGGTTACACGACACGCGAGCTGCTGCTCATCGAGCACGAGTTGCTCGACGGCCCGATCCGCCGGCGCGGCAGCGGCGTCGGCCTGGCCGCGGAGGGCGTGGTCGCCGATGCCCTCAACGCTCGGCCCCGGCCCAGCACCCTGGTCCAGCAGCCCACACGCCGAACCGCCGAACCCGACCCCTTAAGCACGAAAGCCCCCTGGCGAGAGGGGGCTTCCGTATAGCGGGGGCAGGATTCGAACCTGCGACCTTCGGGTTATGAGCCCGACGAGCTACCAGACTGCTCCACCCCGCGGCGTGGACTGATCATCTTAGCAACGCGCCTGCGTCCGGTTCAACGGCGAGCGCGCCGGTAGCCTCGTCCGCCATGCGCGTCGCCGTCGTCGACATCGGAACGAACTCGACGCGGCTGCTCGTCGCCGACGTGTCGCCCGCCGGACTGGTCGCGCAACTGCACCGCGAGTCGATCGTCACGCGACTCGGGGAGGGCGTCGACGCCAGCGGGCGGCTCGGCGACGCGCCGATGCAACGCGTCTTCGCGACGCTCGGGCGCTTTCGCCGCACGATCGACGAGTACGGCGCGACCGCGACGACGGCCGTCCTCACGAGCGCGGTCCGCGACGCCGCCAACGGCGCCGCGTTCACGAGCGCCGTGCGCGACGGCTTCGGTCTCGACGCGCGCACGATCGACGGCGGCGAGGAGGCCGCCCTGACGTTCTCCGGCGCAACGAGCGAGCGCGCGGACGATCACCGCGAGATCGTGGTCGTCGACATCGGCGGCGGCTCGACGGAGTTCGTCAGCGGCCGCGACGGCGCGGTCGAGTTCCACGCCTCGACGCAGGCCGGCGTCGTGCGCCAGACCGAGCGACACCTCCACGACGACCCGCCCCCGCCCGAGGGGCTGCAGGCGCTCGCCGGCGAGGTCCGCCGGATCATCGCCGACGCCGTCCCTGAGGAGATCCGCGAGCGTGTGCACGCCGGCATCGCGGTCGCCGGTACCGTCACGTCGTGCGCCGCGATCGAGCTCGAGCTCGAGCCCTACGACGCCGAGCGCGTCCACGGCCATGTCCTGGCGCTCGCGACCTGCGAGATGCTGCTCGCACGCCTCGCGCTGATGACGAACGACGAGCGCCGGGCGGTCGTCGGCCTGCACCCCGACCGCGCGCCGACGATCGTCGCCGGCATCGCGATGCTCGTCGAGGTTCTGCGCGCCTTCGGCCTCGAGGAGATCGAGGTATCCGAGCACGACATCCTCCGCGGCGCCGCGCTGCGCCTGGGGGCGTCGCCCGGCGCAGCCCGCTAGTACAACAGCGCCCGAGCAGACTCGACGAACGTTCGATCAAGTGCGCGTGCGACGCGGCCGATACCCGGCCTACCGGCAAGGGGACCCAGCCCTCCCGCGGGGGAACCGATCCGGTCATAGATCCGAGCAAGCCGCTTCAAACCGGCGCCTCCCGCCGCTCGGATCACCTCATAGGCCCTCACCGGGAACGTGCCCCCCTGCTCGTCCCGGTGCTGCCGTCTCAGGAAGCCGCCCTTCCCCTGGGGCGGCTTCCGACTTTCGGGTGCCGCGTTCCGTTGGTCCGTTTGGGTGAAGGGACTCGCGGAGCGCTGCACTACGCGAGGTTCGACCGCCGCGGGTACGCGATCGCGGGATCGGTCAGCACGTTGACGAGCGCCGGGAGCCCGGCCTCGAACGCGCGCTCCAGCGCCGGGCGCAGCTGCGCCGGCGTGCGCACGAGCTCGCCGTGGCAGCCAAGCGCCGCGACGACCTCGTCGTAGCGCGTCCCGGGGCGCAGCTCGGCCGCGACGGAGTACCCGTAGATGAACTCCATCGGGTGCTTCTCGAGGCCCCAGATCCCGTTGTTGCCCATGACGCCGACGACGTTCACGCCGTGGCGCGCGAGCGTGTCGAACTCCATGCCGGCGAAGCCGAAAGCACCGTCGCCGAGCAGCAGGACGACCTGTCGCCCCGGGTGGGCGAGCTTCGCCGCCAGCGCGTAGCCGGGCCCCGCGCCGAGGCAGCCGAACGGCCCCGGGTCCAGCCAGCAGCCGGGCGCGTGGGAGTCGATGACGCGGCCCGCGTAGGAGACGAAGTCGCCGCCGTCGCCGATGACGATCGCGTCGCGGTCCAGCAGCGCGCCGAGCTCCGCGTAGACGCGCATCGGGTGCAGCGGCGCCCGCTCGTCCTCGCGCTCGCCCCGCTCGCCCTCGCGCGCGTCGCGCTCGACGCCGCGCAGCTGCTCGAGCCATGGCTCCGAGACGCCCGCCCCGCCGCCGCCCCGCAGCTCGTCGAGGATCGCGCCGATCGCGCCGTACAGCTCGGCCGCCACGGCGCGCGGGTGTGCGCGCTCGGGCCGCACCCGATCGACGACGACGATCTGCGTCTGCGCCCCGAACGCGCCCCCGAAACCGAGCCGGAAGTCCATCGGCACGCCGATGACGAGCGCGACGTCGGCGCCCTTCAGCGCGGCCGACCGCGCCCGCGACAGAAACAGCTCGTGGTCGGCGGGCAGGCAGCCGCGGGCAAGGCCGTTGAGGAAGACCGGGATCCGCAGTTCCTCGGCGAGCGCCCGCAGCGCGTCCTCGCCGTGGCCCCAGTAGAGGTCGGTCCCGGCCATGACGACCGGCCGCTCGGCGCCGCGCAGCAGCGCCACCGCCCGCTCGAGCGCCGCCCCGTCGGGCGCCGGGCCGGCCGCCGCCGCCGGCAGCGCCGCCGCCCCGGACGCCGGTGCGGGCCCAACGCTGAAGACGTGGTCCATCGGCAGGTCGACGAACGCCGGGCCGCCGGGCGCCGCGAGCGCCGCGGCGAGCGCCGCGTCGATGAGGCCCGGAATCTCGCCGGCCGACCCCGCCGTCGCGGCGAAGCGCGTCAGCGGCGCGACGAACGGGACGTGGTCGAGCTCCTGCAGCGACCCCCGGCCCCAGCGCCACGCCGGCGCGCGGCCGCCGAGCACGAGCATCGGCGAGTGGTTCTGCTGCGCGGACGCGATCGCGCTCATCCCGTTCGTCACGCCGGGCCCCGCGGTCAGCGCCGCGACACCGGGCGTCCGCGTGACCTTCGCCCAGCCCTCGGCGGCGAAGCCGGCCGTCTGCTCGTGGCGCACGTCGACGATGTCGATCCCAGCGGCGCGGCAGCCGTCGTAGATCGAGAAGAGGTGCCCGCCGGAGAGCGTGAAGAGCTTCGTCACGCCGTGGTCGCGCAGCCGGCGCGCGACGAGATGCCCGCCGACGACCGCGCTCTCCTCGCTCCCCTCCACGCAGGCGACCCTACCAGCGGATAAACGGCGGCGTTTGCACGAGCGCCGGTGGTTCAGACGGCCGTGCGGGCGACCGCGGCCTCGGTGAGCCGCTCCTCGCCGCAGAACAGCCGGCGGCCTACGCGCAGCGCGGGCAGCCGGTGGGCGCCGGCGGCCAGCAGCCAGCGCCCGGCGTCCTCGATCGCCCCGTCGCGGGCGACGTCGCCGGCGGCCTGCAGCGCATCGCCGAGGCCGATGCCCGCAGCGGCCGCCGCCTCGGCGAGGATCTCCGGGTCGTCGATGTCGAAGCCGCCGCAGAACGCCAGACGGCTCGCCGCCAGCACGAAGCCCGCGGCACAGCCGCGCTCGGCGGCGAGCGATGCCACGCGCATCGCCCCGCGCACACGGTAGGGCCGGTCCTCCGGCCAGACGAGCGGCAGCCCGAGCAGCCGCGCGCGCTCGATCGCCGGACAGAGGCCGTCGGCGTCGAGCTCGCCGCGGTTGAGGACGTCGGAGGACGCGGGCAGCCATTCGAGGCCCGCGAACAGCCGGTCGGCGCGCTCGGCGGCGAGGTACGTGTACGGCGAGCAGAGATCGAAGAACAGCGTCGCGCGCGGAAGCAGCTGACGGGCGCGGGCCGCCTGGCCCGCGCGCGTGAGCCGGTGCTTCTCCAGCGACGTGACGGTGCCCATGTACGAGACAACGCGCGGCGCACGCGAAACTGTCGGGAACCTTCGCGGCGGTTTTTCAGTCCCAAGCGTCCACCATCCGGCGTATCGGGATGCGCTTGCAGGAGTTCGCACCTATCGTGCTGAACCTGGTGCCGTCCTGCGCACCGCGCATCTGCTCCGGCGAGAACCACCGACATGGCCGCCACCCCACCTCCGAAGCGCCACCCCTACGACCAGTGGGCGCCCGACGCGCGCGCGCTCGACCTCGTCGGCGACAAGTGGACGCTGCTCATCGTCCGCGACCTGGCCTCGGGCCCGCGGCGCTTCGTCGAGCTGCAGCGGGTGCTGCCCGGAATCTCCACCGAGCAACTGCGCTCGCGCCTGAACCGCATGGTCGCCGACGGCCTGCTCACCCGCCAGCGCTACCGCGAGGTCCCGCCCCGCGTGGACTACGAGCTCACGACGCGCTCGCGCGAGCTGCTGCCGGTCCTCGGCGCGCTCGCCCGCTGGGGCTATGACTGGGTCTGGACGTCGCCGCGCGAGGGCGAGGCCGTCGACGTCGGGGCGATCCTCCGGCTCGCCCCCGGCATGGCCTCGGTGCCCAACGGCGTCTCGGGCACGGCCGAGCTCAGCGTCGCGCGTCCGGACGGGACGACCCATCTGTACGCGCTGACCGTCGCGCGCGGCAGAGCGACGATCAGCGAGCAGCCCGCGACGACCGCCGACGCCCGCATCTCCGGCACCGAGCAGGACTGGATCGACGCCTTCGGCCCGTCGGCCGACCGCGCGGCCCTGACCGTCAGCGGCGACGAGCGGCTCGCGACGATCGTGCTCGACGGCGTCAGCGCCAGTGCCGCGCGCGCCGTCCGCGCCGCCTGAGACCGGCGTGAGACTTCGCCCCCGGGCCCCGGATCCAGGTTAGGCTTCAGCCTGGCCCCTGGGATGCCGATGAGGGTCCGACCGGTCTGACCCCCGCGAAAGGAACCGTGCCGTGATCCGTCGTCTCACGTTGTTGCTGCCCATCCTCGGCCTGCTTGCGATCCCCGCCGCGGCCTCCGCGAAGGTCAACGTCGCCGTCGGCGTCGGCGATCAGAGCCCCAGGATGTTCGACGACCCCAACTGGCAGGGCCTGCACCTCAAGAAGACGCGGTACTTCATCGAGTGGAACGCGATCTCCCAGCCCGCCGGGATCGCGAGCGCCGACGCGTTCGTCGACGCGGCCCGTGCGCACGGCGTCAAGGTGCTCATGCACATCTCGACGGACGACATCAACTCCAAGCCACGCCGGCCGCTGCCGAGCGTCGCGGACTACAAGGCCAAGGTCGGCGCCCTCATCGCACGCTACAAGCCGCGCGGCGTCACCGACTGGGGCGCCTGGAACGAGGCCAACCACAAGTCTCAGCCGACCGCGAAGAACCCCAAGCGCGCGGCGCAGTTCTACACGACCATGAAGAGCCTCTGCAAGGGCTGCAAGATCGTCGCGCTCGACGTGCTCGACCAGGCCGGCGTCGAGAAGTACATCGCCAGCTGGATGAAGGCCGCGGGCTCCGCCGGCAAGAAGGCCAAGGTCATCGGCATCCACAACTACTCCCAGGTCAACCGCAAGATCTCGGAGAAGAAGGCGAGCAACCGCTACCCCGGCATCGCCCGGATCATCAAGGCGGTCCGCAAGAAGAACCGCGTCGCGAAGTTCTGGCTCACGGAGACCGGCGGCCTGGCGAGCTTCGGCGGGTCGTTCCCGTGCAGCCTGTCGCGCCAGTCCAGCACGACGACGTTCATGTTCAGCCTCCTGAAGAAGTACGACAAGAACATCGAGCGCCTCTACACCTACAACTGGTTCGGCAACGGCTGCACGCCGTCCTTCGACGGCGGCCTCGTCGAGGCCGACGGCAAGGCCCGCCCCGCCCTCACGGCATTCAAGAAGGGCCTCAAGAACACGACGAGGTGACGCTGCCCGGCACCGGGTGCGCGCCGTAGGATGCATGCGGCGCGCGCCCGGGTGGCCGAATGGCATAGGCGGGCGGTCTTAAAAACCGCTGCTCGCAAGAGCGTGCGGGTTCGAATCCCGCCCCGGGCACTCTCACGGTCTCCTCACGTTGGCGAGCCGGCGTGCAGCTACCCTGAACAAGCTCGGAACTTCGCGACGCGCACGGAGTTCTAACGTCCAGAGCCGGGCCTGCGCCGACGCACCCACGATGGAAGCCTCCGCACTCAATCCCTCCGTTCCCGTCGGCCTTCGCGCCACGCCGCTGATGCGGCTGCAGTCCGACGAACGCCTGATCGTCCTCGTGCGCCGCGGCCATCATGCGGCGTTCGAGACGCTCGTCGCGCGCTACCAGACGCGCCTGCTGGCCTTCTGCCGCCACATGCTCGGCTCACGCGAGGACGCCGAGGACGTCCTGCAGGAGGTCTTCGCCGCCTCCTTCAACGCGATCATGGCCGACGATCGCGCGATCAACGTGCGCCCGTGGCTCTACCGGATCGCGCGCAACCGCTCGCTGAACCACCTGCGCCGGGTCCAGCCGATCGGCGTCGACTCGATGGACATCCACATCTCCGAGGGCGGCACGACGACCGCCGACAAGGTCCACAAGCGCGAGGAGTTCCGCCTCCTCATCGCCGACGTGCAGGACCTGCCGGAGACGCAGAAGACCGCGCTGCTGCTGCGCGAGATCGACGCGCTCTCCTACGAGCAGATCGCCGAGGCGATGGAGACGACGATCCCGTCGGTCAAGTCGCTGCTCGTCCGCGCGCGCGTCTCGCTCGCCGAGGCCGCCGAGGCGCGCCAGCTCACGTGCGAGGAGGTGCGCGAGGAGCTCGGCGAGGTCGCCGAGGGCCTGCGGCGCTCGACCTCGCCCGCGCGCCGCCACGTCCGCACGTGCGAGCGCTGCCAGGGCTTCAAGGCCCAGCTGCGCACGACGAACAAGGCGCTGGCCGCGGTCTTCCCCGTCGCGCCGCTGCTGTTTCTCAAGAAGGGTCTGCTCGCGCACTTCGGCATGACCGCCTCCGCCGGCGCGGGCGCCGGCGCCGGCGCTGCCGCCGCGACGGTCGCCGGTGCCGGCGGCACGAGCGCCATGTCGGCCGGCATCAGCACGATCGCGACGAAGGCCGCCGCCGGCCTCGCCGCCGCCGCGATCGTCACGGCGGGCGCCGTCGAGGTCAAGCACGTCCAGACGAAGCTGCCGTCGCCCGTGGCCGCGCAGGCCGCGCCGCCGCGTCACGCCCCGAGCGTGCTCGCCACCCCGGAGGTCGTCGCCTCCTCGCAGCAGCCCACCTCGCCGCCGAAGCGGCAGGCCGTCAAGAGCGCGCGCAGCGCCACGGCGCCGGTGACGGCCAAGCCCGCCGAGCCGCACGCGAACACGCCCGAGCCCGTCGCGACGGCCGCGCCCGGCACGTCGCCGACGGGGCTGGCTCCCGTCGAGGAGAAGACCGAGACCGTGACGCTCGCCGGGGCGCCCGGCCCGCCCGCCCAGACCGGCGGCGTCGCCGCGCCCGCCGAGCCCACCGCCCCGGCACCGCCCGCGGCCACGACGCCCGCCACGCAGGCGCCCGTCGCGCCCACCGCCGCGCCGCCCGCCACACCGCCCGTCATCGCCGAGCCCGTGCCCTCGCCGGCCGAGGACGGCCCGGCGGCGCCCGGCACCGGCGGCGTGGCCCCCAAGCCCTGACGCGGCGGCGCGCCTACGCGATGCGGTCGCCGGGCTGCGAGCCGGCGTCGGGCTCCAGCAGCAGCACCGGGTGGTCGTCGGCGACCGCGCCGAGCACGAGGACCTCGGAGCGCACTGGGCCGATCTGGCGCGGCGGGAAGTTCACGACGCCGACGACCAGCCGGCCCTCGAGCTCCTCGCGCGTGTAGTTCGTGATCTGCGCCGACGAGCGCTTGAGCCCGAGCTCCGGCCCGAAGTCGATCCGCAGCTTCCAGGCCGGCCGGCGCGCCTCGGGGAAGTCCTCGACCTCCACGATCCGCCCGACCCGCATGTCGACCTTCAGGAAGTCGTCGAACTCGATCATGCCGTCCCTCCCTTGCGGTCCGTGCCGAAGCGGAACGACCGCAGCGGCATCTTCAGCGCGCCGTGGTTGCCGATCTCGGTGGCGTTCGGCGTACCCGCCGCGGCCGTCGACGTGAGCTCGATGACGACGCCCTTGCGGCGGCCGTCGGGCAGCTCCTCGACGAGCAGCAGATGCCGGACGTACAGCGTGCGCGCGCCGCGCTTGGCGCGGAACGTCAGCGCGTAGCCGACGCCGTTGTTGATCCGCGAGCGAGCCTCGCTGACGAACTCGTAGCCGGTGTAGCGCTTGCGCTGGCGCGCGAGGTAGTCGAAGGCATAGACCGGCAGCATGCCGCCGGCCGCGCCGCGGTAGGGCGGCAGATCGAGCTCGCGGACGACGTAGGAGTCCAGGAACAGCCCGTTGCGCGTGTGCGACAGCGCGAGCAGCGTCCCGGCCTTCGGGACGCGCTGGAACTGCGGCCCGTAGGCGAGGTTGAACGTGACCGGCCTGCGCTCGAGGACGAACGTCTCCTCGGTGCGCGCGCGCTGGGCCACCAGGGCCACGGCGACGACGAGCAGCGCGGCGAAAAGCGCCGCGGCGAGGCGCACGGCGAGAGGCCGCGGCGCGAGCAGTGCGATGAGCGAGGGCCCGTACTGCGGCTTGACCGCGGACACCCGGCCATTCTGACGCGCTGGACATCTGGACGATCCGCCAGTGCAGACGCGCTGCACATACGGCTTAATACGCCGATAACGATGCCAGTGATGCACCAATGGCCACGACGACTCATACATACCTGCGCAAGCCGATTCATTACGACCGCGTTCGCCGTCGCCTGTGGATCTGCGGCCAGCGCTGCCATCACGGTGCGACGGGCGCGCTCCTGACGTTCGCAGGGGCGCTGGGCGTGGCCCTCATGGCCCACGACTGGAAGGACCGCACGGTCTGGTTCGCGCGCGGCTGGCAGTCAGACGACTGACGCCGGCAGCGCTCAGCAGGCTGCGGCCTACTCGGCCTCGCCGATCGAGAACATCGCCTCGAGGTCGTGCTTGGAGAAGGCCTCGAACGCGACCATCGTGTGCGTGCGAGCGACGCCGTGCATCGTGGAGATCGTGCCGGTCACGACCTCGGCGAGGTCCTCGTGGCGCTGCACGTGGACGACGCAGACGAAGTCCCACTCGCCGGTGACCGAATAGGCCTCCCGCACCCCGTCGACCTCGGCCAGTGCACCACCGAGCGTCGACATGACGTCGCGCTCGGCTTCGACGAGCACGATCGCATGCGTCATCTCAGTTCCTCTCCTGGTTGTCGTTGCGCTGTTGGGCCAGTTCGCGCGCCAGCTCGAAGCCGACCGACACGCCGACGAGCATCCCGAGGCGCGTCTCCTCCTCGACGAGCGTCTGGATCGCCTGCGCGCGCTGACGGGGGTCCTCGGTCTCGGCCGCCTGCGTGAGCTGCGCCTCGTGGGCCTGGTCGAACCAGCCGCCCTGCTCGAGCGCCGCGCCGAGCACGCGCTGCAGGCTCGGTGCCGCATGCGTGACGATCTCCTGGGCGTGACCGAAGCGATCGGGGTCGGAGAGGGCCGCGACTGCGGCGTCGACCTCCTCGGCCGAGTACGTCTCGCGCGTCATCGATGCGCGGGCCTCAGGGTCGCGAGCGCGAGGCCCGCGAGCGCGCCGAAGGCGCCGCCGATGATGCCCGCCAGCGCGCTGCCCTGCGAGAGGAACGGGACGAGCAGGAGCACGGCCGCGAGGACCGCCACGCCGAGCAGGTCGTTGTCGTCGTCGCCCGGGTTGCGCCGGCGCTCGAGCAGCGCGGGGACGGCCCACGCGCAGAGCAGCCCGAGCGCCGCGCCGTGCGTGCCGAAGACGACGGCGCCGGGATCGATCGCGACCGCCGTGGCGAGCGCGCCGGGGCCGCAGAGCAAGAACAGCGCGACGACGGCGATCGCGCCCTGGCGGCGCTCGATGAGCCAGCCGAAGACCCCGAGCCCGACGATCGCGGCGAACTGCGCGGCCGTGCCGTCGTTGAGCAGCGACGCGGTGATGAAGCGCCACGGATCGCCGCCGATGGCGGTCAGCGCGAAGTCCGCGCGGACGTAGAACGCGAGCGACAGCCAGAGCCCGAACGACAGCGCGACGAGGACGAAGGTCGCGTACGGCCGGCCGTGCTCGTCGCCGCGGATGCCCGGGATCTCGCCGGCACGCAGGCGCCCGAGGCGCGGCGACTCGGCGTTGCGCGTGCGCGGCTTGGCGATCGGGCGCGTGCCGCTGCGCTTGGGAACCCGCAGGCGCGGACCGCGCTTGGGCGGTGCGGCGGGGGCGTCCGGGCGCTCGATCTTCGGCGCCCGCTTGCGCAGCCGCGTGCCGCAGTACGGGCACTCGGTGATGTACGGGCTGACCTCTGCCTGGCAGTTCTTGCACACGACGAAGAGGTCGGGCTGGGACATATCTCCGATTCTAGTGGGCCCTCCCTCGCGGGAGGGCCCACGAGGCTACGCCGCCGGTGCTTCGCGAAGAACGGCGTTACAGCCCTGTTGCCGCGACGATCTCGGCCATGACCTCGTCGAGGTCGTGGTTGGCCTCGTAGACGACGATCTGGCGCGACGCGCCGTTGCCGCGCTCGAGCAGGTCGCGGATGCCGTCGAGCTCAACCGCCGATCCGAGCTGCTGCGCGTGCGGCGCGAGGCGCTCGAGCAGGCGCTTGGTGAGCGCCTTCGTCGTCACGCGCTCGCTGGAGGGCAGGTCGACGATCTCGCCGGCGAGGCCGTGGCGGGCGGCGAGCCACTTGTTCTCGTCGAGCATCTGCCAGGGGTAGACGCCGAGCTGCGTGCCCGAGTCGAAGTGGTCGGCGAGCTCGTGGACCATCGCCTGGATCAGCGCCGTCAGCGCGACGGTGTGCTCCGCGCGCGTCTGCGAGTCGCAGCAGCGGATCTCGACCGTGCCGAGGTTGGGGTGCGGGCGCACGTCGTACCAGAGGTACGTGTAGTCCTCCATCACGCCGCTGGAGACCATGAACGCGACCTGCCGCTCCCAGTCGGCCCAGTCGTCGTACGCCGGCGGCATGCCGACGCGCGGGAACTGGCGGAAGATCGGCGTGCGCGTCGACAGCAGGCCCGTCGGGTCGCCGCGCCAGAACGGCGAGTTGGCGCTCAGCGCGAGCAGCACCGGCACGTGCACGCGCATGCCGTTGGCGACGTGGATCGCCTTGTCGGGGTCGTCGATGCCGACGTGGACGTGCATGCCGAAGATCAGCTCCTGGCGCGCGACGAAGCGCAGCGCCGAGATGAGGTCGCGGTAGCGCGGCCGCGCGACGATCCGCTGGTCCTCCCACATCGCGAACGGGTGCGTCCCGGCGGAGCCGATGCTCAGCCCGCGTCTGGAGGCCGTCTCGCGCACCTTGCGGCGCAGCGCATGGATCTGGTCGCCGGCCTCCGCGACCGTCGCGCAGGGCTTCGTCGCGATCTCCAGGACCGACTCCATGAGCTCGGGCTTGATGTCACCGTCGTCGCGCTCGGCGTTCGCAGCGCCGTGGTCCTCGAGCAGCGACTCGATCGCGTTGACGAGCGCGAAGCTCTTCGCGTCGACGATCATGAGCTCCTCTTCGACGCCGACCGTGAAGCTCGGGCCCGTGAAGTTCTGACGCATCGCGCGGGAGCGTACCCGCAGCGGCCGTGCCTACCGCGCCGGTCGCCTCCAGGGGTACGCTGCACGCAGGACGAGACGTCGATCGAAGGGAGCCGTCGTGGCAACCGCCGGCCTGACCAGCACGCGCTTGGAGGAGCTGCTCGGAGACGAGGCAGCGGGCCTGTTGAGCCACCGTTGCGAGACGGTCCCCGCGGAGGACCTGCACCTCCCGGGCCCGGACTATGTCGACCGCGTGCTACTCACGTCCGACCGCTCGACGAACGTGCTGCGCAACCTCCAGTGGCTGTTCTCGTCCGGCCGGCTCGGCGGCACCGGCTACGTGAGCATCCTGCCGATCGACCAGGGCATCGAGCACTCGGCGGCGGCGAGCTTCGCGCCGAACCCGATGTACTTCGACCCCGGCAACCTCGTGCGCCTCGCGATCGAGGGCGGCTGCAACGCGATCGCCTCCACGATCGGCGCGCTGGGCTCCGTCAGCCGCGCGTACGCCCACCGCTTTCCGTTCATCGTCAAGCTCAACCACAACGAGCTGCTCACGTATCCCAACTCCTACGACCAGATCATGTTCGCCTCCGTCCAGCGCGCGCAGGAGCTCGGCGCCGCGGGCGTCGGCGCGACGATCTACTTCGGCTCGCCGGAGTCGCGGCGCCAGATCGTCGAGGTCGCCGAGGCCTTCGAGGACGCCCACCGTCGCGGCATGTTCACCGTGCTCTGGTGCTACCTGCGCAACCCGGCGTTCGTCATCGACGGCGTCGACTACCACGTCGCCGCCGACCTCACGGGGCAGGCCAACCATCTCGGCGTGACGCTCGAGGCCGACATCATCAAGCAGAAGCTGCCCGAGACCAACGGCGGCTTCGCGGCGGTCAGTGCCCTCAACGGGTCCTACGGCAAGACGAGCGGGCTCGTGTACGAGCGCCTGAGCAGCGACCACCCGATCGACCTCACGCGCTACCAGCTCGTCAACTGCCACATGGGCCGCGCGCCGCTCATCAACTCCGGGGGCGCGTCGTCGGGCGACGGCGACCTCGCCGAGGCCGTGCGCACGGCCGTCATCAACAAGCGCGCCGGCGGCACCGGGCTGATCTCCGGGCGCAAGGCCTTCCAGCGCCCGCTCGACGAGGGCGTCGCGCTGCTGCAGGCGATCCAGGACGTCTACCTGTCCGAGGACGTGACGATCGCCTAGGCAGTCGCCCAGCCTGGATTCAGGCTAAGGGCCTCGCGCCGAGCAGCCGATGTAGGCAGCAGATGCTGCACCTCGGCACCCCTGATCTGGGCTCGGTCGCGAGCCCGCTGAACCTCGCGGCGATCGCCCTCCTCGCATTCGGCCTGTGGCGCGCGGTCGCCGGTCCCGCCCCGGAGGAGCCGGTGCGCGCACGGGTGCTCGTGCCGGTGACGATCTTGGCGGCGGTGGGCTGGCTGGGCACCCCCACGGCCGTCCTCTTTGCCCACGGTCTCGTCCATGCCGCCACGTTCGCCTACATCGCCTGCGTCATCGCCTGGTGCTGGATGCTGCGCACCAAGCAGACCGACGACGACACGAACGACGGCGGCGGCGATCAGCCGCTGCGCCCCGACGCACCCGAGGACCCGGGCGGCGGCGGCGTCGACTGGGATGCGTTCGAGTCGGCGTTCTGGTCGCACGTACGCGACCGCGATCTCACCCCCGTCTGACGCACCTTCGTTGCGAAACACCACCGTCCGCCGCCGCGCGCCGCGGCCGCGCGTAGCGTCCACGGCATGTCCCGCAACGTCCTCGTCACGCTGCTGCTCGTACTCGCCGTCGCGGCGGGCGCAGGATCGTCCGGGCTGTTCGGAGGCGGCGGCGGCGCGGACGACGGCGGCGGCGCCGCGAGCCGGGGGCGCGTCGTGCGGGTCGTCGACGGCGACACGATCCACGTGCTCGTCGACGGCCGGCGCGAGAAGGTCCGCTACATCGGCGTCGACACGCCGGAGACGCACCACCCGACGAAGCCCGTGCAGTGCTACGGCGTGAAGGCGGCGGCGTTCAACGCCCGGCTCGTCGCCGGCGAGCGGGTCCGGCTCGTCCGCGACGTCGAGGAGCGCGATCGCTTCGGCCGTCTGCTGGCCTATGTCTACCGCGTCCGCGACGGGCTCTTCGTCAACGCCGAGCTGGCCCGCCTGGGCTACGCCCGGGCGCTGACGATTGCGCCCGACGTGCGCCATGCGGCGCGTTTCGCAACACTCGTCCGCGAGGCCCGCGCTGCGGGCCGCGGGCTCTGGTCGGCCTGTTGATCGACCGCAAAGTGGGCTAGGCTCCGTAACGGATGGCAACCAGAATGCGCCAGTCGCTCGACGAATTCGAGCAGGCCTTCGTCGAGGAGACCCACGTGGACCGGGTCCGCCGCGAGTCGTTGCGCCGCAAAGCTGCGCTGCGCGCGCGGCAGCGCAACCTCGAGCGCGTCCACAAGCGCGGGACGGCCCGTTTCATCGTCCTCGTGCTCATGCTCATCGCGACGGCGGTCATCGTCACGATCGCGATGTTCCAGACGCTCTACGTCGTCATGGGCTGAGGGCCGCTAGGTGCTGAGCTTGCGCAGCGCCGCCTCGACGTTGCCGCCGGCGGTCACCTGCCCGCGTTCTGCCTGGATCTCCAGGTAGACCTCTTTGCGGAACACGGGAATGTCCCGGGGCGCCTGGATGCCGATGCGGACCTTCTCGCCCATGATCGACAGCACCGAAATCTCGATGTCATCGCCGATCATGATGCTCTGGTTGGACTTGCGTGTCAGGACCAGCATTGGCCACTCTCCTTGTCGCCGAAGCAACTCAAGCAGGTTGCGTGTGCAAAGGCAACCGCCCCCCGGGCAGGTCCCAGCCGCGCTGATGGCGCCGATGGGTCGACGGGCCGGGTCTTGTAAGGTCTCGCCGTCATGGCACGCCGATCGCTGCGCCCACATCTGAACCAAATCCGCGGCTGGGTCCGTCAGGGCCGCACCGACGCCTGGATTGCCCACCAGCTCGACGCGACCGTCCAGCAGATCGAGACCTTCAAGCGCGACAACGACCTGCTGCCCGCCGAAGCCGAGAACGGCGAGGCGCCGAAGGCCGACTTCGACGACGAGATCGACCTGCGCGCCGAGGACGACGCGCTCGTCGCCGCCGAGCTCGAGGCCGCCGAGGCCCGCCGCCTGGAGGAGGAGGCGGCCGAGGCCGCCCGCCTCGCGGAGGAGGCCGCCCGCAAGGCGCAGGACGGCGAGGACGAAGACGAGGACGCGCCGAAGGCCGCTCCGCGCCGACGCGGGCGCCGTGGCGGGCGCGGCCGCAGCCGGACGAGCGGCGGCGCCCTCGAGGGCACGTTCGACCACGGCGAAGACGGCTACGGCCTGTGGCTGGACCCCGCCGTCGCCGACAACCCCGTGTACGCCGAGCACTGGGCGGGCCACCGCCCCGTCGAGGTGACGATCGAAGAGGACCAGATCGTCATCCGCCGCGCCGGCGGCGACGACGACTGACCCACTACGGCTCGGTTCGCCTCCCGCCCGCGTAGTCGCGCGCTTCGCGGAGGTAGCGCAGGAAGGCCGCGTCGGCGACGGTGCGCGCGTCCCAGGCCCAGGGCTCCTCGGGCGCCACGCGCGCAGCGAGGTCCGTGCACCAGTCCGTGCCGCGCTCGTAGAGCTCGGTGAGCTCGTCGGTCGTGAACGTCCCGCCGAGCCGGCGGCGCAGCTCCGCCTCGATCGCCGCGACGGCGGCCTCCAGCGCCGGGCGCTCGTGCGGCGGCGCGCCGGCCATCCGGCGCTCGCCCTCGCGCCACTGCAGGAGTGCTGTCTCGAAGCTCGTCGTCACCGCCGGCGCAGGCTACCGGCCGCCGCGGCCGTGCAGGCCGACGCTACGGCGTGGCGCGCGGGAGGCCGCGCACGACGTACGCGCGCTCGTCGCTGCGGACCATCCCCAGGCGCCGGGCCTCGGTCTCGATGCTGCCGGGGCTGTGCAGAGCCTGCTGGCGGCGCTTGAGGGCGTCGTGCTCGCGCTGCAGCGCGGCGACCTCCCCGCGCTTGCCCTGCGCCTCGTGGTAGGTCGCGAGGTACGTGCGCAGCGGGTTGATGTAGAGGTAGATCAGCAGGAGGCCGACGAACAGCAGCGCCACGCGCCCGACCCGGTCCCAGCGCACCCGGGGTGCAAAGTCAGCCATCGGTCGATGGTTCGCCCCCCGGGGTACGCCTCCTGCACGCGCAGGCGATCGTTCAGGCGCGCAGGATGCTGCGCCCCGGGAACTCCGCGGCCTCGCCGAGCGCCTCCTCGATGCGCAGCAGCTGGTTGTACTTCGCCACGCGATCGGAGCGCGACGGGGCGCCGGTCTTGATCTGCCCGCAGCCGGTGGCGACGGCGAGGTCGGCGATCGTCGTGTCCTCGGTCTCGCCCGAGCGGTGCGACATTACGGCCGTGTAGCCCGCCGCGCGCGCCGTGGCGATCGCGTCGAGCGTCTCGGTGAGCGTGCCGATCTGGTTGACCTTCACGAGGATCGAATTGCCGACGCCGAGCTCGATGCCGCGCTCCAGGCGCGACGTGTTCGTCACGAAGAGGTCGTCGCCGACGAGCTGGACGGTGTCGCCGATCGTGTCGGTGAGCGTCTTCCAGCCGTCCCAGTCGTTCTCGTCCATCCCGTCCTCGATCGAGATGATCGGGTAGCGCGCGCAGAGGTCGGCCCAGTAGGCGGCCATCTCGGCGGCGGCGAGCGAGCGGCCCTCGTGCTCGAGCACGTAGGCGCCGCCCTCGTAGATCTCGCTCGTGGCGGGGTCCAGCGCGATGAAGACGTCCTCGCCGGGGGCGTAGCCGGCGCGCTCGATGCCCTTGACGAGCATCTGCAGCGCCTCCTCGTTGGAGCCGAGGTCGGGGGCGAAGCCGCCCTCGTCGCCGCCCGCGGTCCCGAGGCCCGCATCGTGGAGCGTCTGCTTCAGCGCGTGGAAGACCTCGGCGCCCATCTGCAGGCACTGCGAGAACGACGACGCCCCCGCCGGCATGACCATGAACTCCTGGAAGTCGACCTTGTTGTCGGCGTGGGCGCCGCCGTTGAGGACGTTCATCATCGGCACCGGCAGGATGCGCGCGGTCGCGCCGCCGAGGTGGCGCCAGAGCGGGACGCCCTCGTGCGCGGCCGCGGCGTGGGCGGCGGCCAGCGAGACGCCGAGGATCGCGTTCGCGCCCAGGCGCGACTTGTTCGGGGTGCCGTCGAGGTCGATGAGGGTCCCGTCGAGGCTCTCCTGGTCGAGGACGTCGTGCCCGGCGACCGCGGCCGCGATCTCGCCGTTGACGTTCGCAACCGCCTGCGTGACGCCCTTGCCGCCCCACGCCGTGCCCCCGTCGCGCAGCTCGGTGGCCTCGAACTCGCCCGTCGACGCGCCCGACGGCACCGCCGCGCGCCCGCTGTGGCCCGATGCCAGCAGCAGGTCGACCTCGACGGTGGGGTTGCCGCGGCTGTCGAGGATCTGGCGGGCGTGGACGCGTTCGATCTGGCTCATGTGTCTCCTTGGGATTCCAGGCGGTCGCGGAACCGCTGGGCGGCGGCGCGCAGGGCAAGCTCGGGGTCGACGCGCAGGCGGCGTGCGTCGTCGACGACGGCCAAGAGGCGCTCGCCGACCTCGTCGAAGTCGGCGTCGCGGGCCGCCGGGTCGGGATCGGGCGCGCGCTCGAGCAGGCCGGCCGTGGCGGCGCGCCGCTGGAGCTTGCGCGCGTACAGCAGCGCCGGCAGGTTCTCGGGGACCTCGCCGAAGATGCCGGGCTCGCGGCCCGCCTCGCCGGACTTGATCGCATCCCAGTTGCGCAGCACCTCGGCCGCGCCGTCCACCTCGACCTCGCCGAAGACGTGCGGGTGGCGACGGATGAGCTTCTGGCGGCAGTGCTCGGCGACCGCCGCGAGATCGCCGGCGCCGCGCTCCTCCAGCAGCAGGGCGAGGAAGTGGACCTGGAAGAGCACGTCGCCGAGCTCGTCGAGGAGCTTCGCGTCGTCACCGGCGTTGGCGGCGTCGGCGAGCTCGTAGGCCTCCTCGACGGTGTGCGGGACGATCGAGCGCTCGTCCTGCTCGCGGTCCCACGGACACTCCACGCGCAGGCGGCGCGTGAGCGCGTCGAGGCGGCCGAGCGCCTCGGTGATCTCGGGGGTCGTCACGAGCCCGGAAGCCTACGGGTGCCCGGGCGCGACGCGGTCCGACGTGGTCGCGGGCCCTGCGACGCTACGGCTGCTGCGTCGTCGGCGCCTGCTGCGCCGGCGCCTGCTGCACGGCGCCCGGGGCGGCCGCGGCCGTCGTGGTCTCCTTCGGCGCGTTCTTGCACTGGCGCATGATGAAGCCCGAGCGGCAGTTCGTCTTGGCCTTCCACTTCTTGCGCAGGTTGGTGTTGAAGTTGTCGTCGGCCTTCTGCTTGTTCTGCGCCTCGAGCTGCTGCTTGATCGCGGGCGTCGCCTGCTTGAGCGACTGCTGCGATGCGGGCGTCTCCTTCTGCACCTGGAAGACGTAGTAGCCGAACTGCGTCTTGACGGGGCCGGTGAGCTTGCCCTTCTGCGCGGTGAAGATCGCGTCGTCGAAGGCCTTCTCCTGCTGGCCCTTGGCGAGCCCCGAGAGGACGCCGCCGGTGGCCTTCGTGGCGGGGTCGATCGAGTACTTCTTCACGACCGTGGCCCAGCTCGAGCCGCCCTGCAGCGCCGACTTGGCCTTGTTGGCCGTCGCCTCGTCGCGGGTGAGCACGACGCGCAGGTCGCGCGTGAGCGGCGTCCCGAGGCGGGCCTTGTTCTTGTTGTAGAAGGCCGCTATCTCCTTGGAGGTGACCTTGTCGGCGTTGTCGGCGGCCTTCTTGCGCAGCTTCCCGTAGATCGTGTTGAAGTGGACCTGGAAGCGGGCGTCGCCGACCGTCATGCCCGACTGCTTGAGGAACTTCTGGAAGTCGGCGTTTTTCGGGAAGGACTGCTTGACGACCTTCTGGAAGTCGGCCTCGGCGGTCTTGTCGGAGACCTTGACGCCCTGGCTGGCGGCCTCGCCGTCGACCCAGTTCGTGAGGATCAGGAACTCGAGCACCTGGTCGCGCAGGCTCTCGTACTCCTGCTTGCACTGCGTCTTCAGCTGCGCGTCGGTCGTCGCGGGCTGACCCTTGGCGGGCGCCGGCGCCGTCTTGCGCTTGGCTGCGACGCAGGTCGCGAAGCCCGGCGGCGTGTAGGCGGTCTTCGTCGTGCCCTGCTGGCTCGTCGCCGCGGCCACGCCCATCCAATGCGTGAACTGCGTGCGCGTGATCGCGTTGCCGTCGACGCTCGCGACGGCGTTGCCGGGGACGGAGTCCCCGCAGCCGGCGACCAGGGTCGCACCAACAAAAAAGGCGCCTAGCGCCGGGAACAGACGAGTAGCTCGACTCACAAGACGGCGATCGTAGCGAACCTGCTCGTGACACACCGTCGATTCTTCACCGGCCTTTAGGCGGCCTCCCGCGTGACGGCGAGCAGAACGTCGGCCGCGCGCACGACGGCGGGGAAGCGCTGCTGGGGGTCGTCGGGCACGCGGACGGAGAGCTGGCTCTTGCCGGACTCATACAGCGCGCCCGGGATCTCCGCGCGAACGCGCCTGGCGCGCACGGAGTCCAGCTCGATCGGCGTCACCGCCAGGCGCCCGCCACGGAAGCTCACGGCCGTCGCGCCGGCCTGGCCGAGCTTGATCCGCGCGCGCTGCAGGTCGATGAGGTTGCGCAGCGGCTGGGGGAGCTCGCCGAAGCGGTCGTCGAGCTCCTCGCGCAGCAGCTCGAGATCGGCGACGTCGAGAGCGCCGGCGATCCGCCGGTGGACGTCGATCTTCGCCTGCTCGTAGGGGATGTAGTCGGCCGGGACGTAGGCGTCGACGTTGATGTCCAGGCGCACGGGCTCGGGCGTCTCCTCCCCCGCCCGCCCCTCGCGCTCGGCGTCGAGCGTCGCGACGGCCTCGTCGAGCATCTGCATGTAGAGCTCGAAGCCCAGCGCCGCCACGTGCCCGGACTGCTCGTCGCCGAGCAGGCTGCCGGCACCGCGCAGCTCGAGGTCGCGCATGGCGATCTTGAAGCCGGCGCCGAGCTCGGTGTAGTCGCTGAGCGCGGCGAGGCGGTTGGCGGCCTCGTGCGTCAGCGCCGCCGCACTGGGATACAGGAGGTAGGCGTAGGCGCGCTCGCGGCTGCGGCCGACGCGCCCGCGGATCTGGTAGAGCTGCGACAGGCCGAAGACGTCGGCGCGGTCGACGACGAGCGTGTTCGCCTGCGGGATGTCGATCCCCGACTCGATGATGCTCGTGCAGACGAGGACGTCGGCCTCGCCGCGCAGGAAGCGCAGCATCCGGTCCTCGAGCTCGGTGTCCTCCATCTGGCCGTGGGCGACCTCGAAGCGCATTCCCGGGCACAGGCCGCGCAGGCGCTCGGCGGTCTCGTCGATCGACTCGACGCGGTTGTGGAGGAAGAACGCCTGCCCGCCGCGCGCCTTCTCGCGCACGAGCGCCTGCTTGACGAGCTCCTCGTCGTACTCGCCGACGTACGTCTTCACCGGCCGCCGGCCCTCGGGCGGCGTGTTGATGACCGAGATGTCGCGCAGCCCGGCGAGCGACATCTGCAGCGTCCGCGGGATCGGCGTCGCGCTCATCGAGATGACGTCGACGCGGAGCTTGAGCTGGCGCAGCAGCTCCTTCTGCTTGACGCCGAAGCGCTGCTCCTCGTCGACGATGATGAGGCCGAGGTCCTTCGCGCGCACGTCGCGGCTGAGGATCCGGTGCGTGCCGATGAGGATGTCGACGGCGCCCGTCTGAAAGCCGGCGATCGCCTTCTTCTGGTCGGCCGCCGGGCGGAAGCGGCTGACGTGCTCGATCGTGAACGGGTAATCCTTCAGGCGCTCGGTGAAGGTCCCGAAGTGCTGCTGGGCGAGGATCGTCGTCGGCACGAGCATCAGCACCTGCTTGCCGGCATCGGCGGCCTTGAAGGCCGCCCGCAGCGCGACCTCGGTCTTGCCGAAGCCGACGTCGCCGCAGATGAGACGGTCCATCGGGCGCTCGGACTCCATGTCGAGCTTCACGAGCTCGATCGCGTCGCGCTGGTCGGCCGTCTCGTTGTACGGGAAGGCCTCCTCGAACGCGCGCAGCCAGTCGGAGTCGGGCGGGAAGGCGAGGCCGGTGCGCCGCCGGCGCTCGGCGTAGAGGTTCAGCAGCTCGCCGGCGAGCTCCTGCGCCGCGCGGCGGGCGCGCGCCTTCAGGCGCTCCCAGCTCTTGCCGCCGAGCTTGGAGAGCGGCGGGTGCGCGCCGCCGGCGCCGACGTAGCGGCTGATCTTCGCGAGCTGCTCGCTCGGGACGAACACGCGGTCGTCGCCCTGGTACTCGAGGTAGAGGTAGTCGCGCGTGACGCCGGCGACGGTCTTCGTCTCGAAGCCTGCGAAGCGGGCGAGGCCGTGATCCTCGTGGACGACGATGTCGCCCGTGCGCAGGTCGGCGAACGAGCGCAGCGCGCCCTTGCGGCGCGCGGTGTGGTCGCGCCCCGCGCTGCGCTCCGCGCGCCGGCGAAACAGCCGGTGCGACGGCAGCACGGCGAGCTTGAGGCCGGCGGCGATGAAGCCGTCACGGAGATTGACCTGGGCGAAGCGCAGCGGGTTCTCGACGCCGGCCGGATCCCCCTCCCCCAGCCACGACGCCTTCAGGCGCGCGAGGTTGTACGCCGCGCGCTCGCCCTCGCCGCGCTGCGGCCAGGTCACGAGCGTGCGATAGCCGGAGCGCACGAGCTTCTCGAGCTCGGGCTCGGCCTCCTTGAGCGAGCGCGCGGCGAGGTCGGGCGCCTGCGCGCGGAACTGCAGCGCCTGGTCGGTGTCGTAGGACGACAGGCGCGCCTGAGCGCGGGCATCGAGCGCGGCCTGGATCGTGTTCGGGGGTACGTAGAGCTGGTGGGCGTCCGCGTCGTGGAACGCGGCGCAGACGTCCTGCCAGTGGTCGGCGAGGGCGGGCTCGATCTCCTCCTCGGCGGCGATCAGGACGGCCGCGTCGGGCGCGAGGTCGAGGAACGCGCGGAAGCGATCGACCGGCAGCAGCTCCGCGATGTCGGGGAGAGAGTCCCCGTGCCTGCGTCCGGCCGGCACATCTGATGGCGACTCGGGGTGTCCGGCCCCGAGAGACCGGGCCTGCGGCCCTCTTTCTCTGAACTCCAGCGCCGCCATCTCGGCGAGCTCGCGGTGCTCGGCGGCGAGCTCGGCGGCGGGCGCGATCTCGACGGCGTCGGTCTCCCCGAGCGAGCGCTGGGTGAAGGTCGAGAACCAGCGCAGCGACTCGATCTCGATGTCGAAGAGGTCGACGCGGACGGCGCGGTCCTCGGTCGCCGGGTAGATGTCCAGCAGCCCGCCGCGGGCGGCGAAATGGCCGCGGTCTGAGACCTGGTCGACGCGCTCGTAGCCGGCGGCGACGAGCTCGGCCATGCACTCCTCGAGGTCCAGCAGCTCGCCCGTGCGCAGCGTGAACGAGTGCGGCCGCAGCGCCGGGTCGGGGACCTTCTCGCTGAGTGCGACCGCCGAGACGACCACCACCGGGGCGTCGTCCGTGCCGCTGTCGGCGAGCAGGGCGTCGAGCGCGGCGACACGCAGGCCGACGAGGTGCGGCGGCGGCGTGAGGTGCGACTCGTAGGCGACGCCGCGGCTGGGGTAGAAGCGCACCGGGCGCGGGTGCAGCCAGGCACGCAGGTCGGCGGCGAGCTCGCGCGCCTGCTTGTCGTCGCCGGCGACGACGAGCGCCGGGCGGCCGGGGTCGCCGTCGGCGAGCGCGGCGAGGATGTAGGGCCGCAGCGAGGCGGAGACGAACGCGCGACCGCCGTCGCGGGCGAGCGCGACGCCACCGGGATCATCGGAGAGGTTGCTGAGGAGGGGGCGCAGATGCATGCAGGACGACCGCCCGCGCGAGGGCGCGGCCGGTGCTCTGTGCAGTCTAGGAGCCTCGGTGCGCGGCGATGATCGCCGCCGCCGAGCGCTCGGCGTCGCCCGTCGTCGTCTGCCAGCCGACGACCGAGATGCGCATGACCTCGCGGCCCTGCCAGCGGCTGCCGCTCGCCCAGCAGGTGCCCTCGCGCTGGACCACGTCGATGACGGCCTGCGTGTGGGCGTCGTCGTCGCCGAAGCGGACGAGGACCTGGTTGAGGACGACGTCGTTGAGGACCTCGACGCCGTCGGCGGCGGCGAGCTCGTCGGCCATGAGCCGCGCGTGGTCGCAGCAGCGGTCGACGAGGTCGGTGACGCCGTCGCGGCCGAGCGCGCGCAGGGCGGCGTAGACCGGGATCCCGCGCGCGCGGCGGGAGAACTCGGGCGTCGACTCGACGCCCCAGGGGACCTCGTCGTCGGCGGGGATGTAGTCGGCCGCCATCGACATCGCGCCGCGCTGGCGCGCGGGGTCGGCGACGATCGCGATCCCGCAGTCGTATGGGACGTTGAGCCACTTGTGGCCGTCGGTCGCCCAGGAATCGGCGGCCGCGTAGCCGCTGAGCAGCCCGAGCCGCGACGGGCTCACCGCGGCCCACAGGCCGAAGGCGCCGTCGACGTGGCACCAGGCGCTGTGCGCGTGGGAGATGGCGACGATCTCGTCGAGCGGGTCGAACGCGCCGCTGTTGACCTCGCCGGCCTGCGCGCAGACGATCTGCGGCCCGTCGTGCTCGGCCAGCGCCGCGTCGAGCTCGGCGGCGATCATGCGCCCCTGGCCGTCGGCGGGCACGACGCGGACGCGCTCGGCGCCGAGGCCGAGCAGCCGGCAGGCGCGGGCGATCGTGACGTGCGCGTTTGCCCCCGCGACGACCCGCAGCGCGGGCGCGCCCTGCAGCCCGTCCGCCTCGACGTTCCAGCCGGCGCCGGCAAGCACCGCGTGGCGCGCCGCCGCCAGGCACGTGACGTGCGCCATCTGACAACCGGTGACGAAGCCGATGCCGCTGCCAGGCGGCAGGCCGAGAAGCTCGCGCACCCAGCCGGCGGCGACCTCCTCGGCGAGGACGACCGCCGGCCCCACGGGCAGGCCGCCGGCGTTCTGGTCCCAGGCGGACGTCAGCCAGTCGGCCGCGACTGCCGCGGGCAGCGCGCCGCCGACGACGAAGCCGAAGTAGCGCGGCCCGGCCGAGGCGATGAGCCCGCGGTCGACGTCGCGCGCGAGCTCGGCGATGACGGCGCGCGGGTCCTCCCCGGCATCCGTGAGCGGCCGGTCCAGGGCGGCGAGCAGTTCCTCGGCGGTCGCCCTGGGGCCGACATGACGGTCCGACAGGCCGTCGACGAACTCGCGAGCGAGCCGGGCGGCGTCGGTGAGCACGTCGTAGCGCGCGTCCATGCGCGCAAGCCTACGACGGCTACTTGCCGGTCGAGCGATGCATCGCGGCGCGGGTGTGGCCCGCGCGGCCGCGCTCGGCCTCGCCGCCGCCGCGCGATGCGCCGCGCACCGGCGCCGGGGTCCGGCGGATGAGCAGGCGCAGCGCCTTGTCGGCGGGCCGCTCTTCGGCGCGGTCGCTCAGCGTCTCGGGGTGCACGGTGCGGAACACCGGGCCCTTGGCCGGGTCGACGACGGCGACGACGACCTTCGTGCGACTGGGCGTGTCGAACACGATCGCGTCGAGCGTGGCTCCGCCGCCGGCGACCGTCACGAGTTGCCCTGGGCTGGTCTGATCCATCGACCCAGGGTACTCGCGTCACGCGCTAGGCCGCCCAGAGCTCCTGTAGCCAGGCAGCGCCCTCGCCATCGACGTAGTTGTCCCTCGCCGGCGCCGGCGAGGGCGAGGCGACGAGCAACTCGGCGGCGCGGCGGGCGGGCGTCGCGGCGAGAAAGCACGCCGCGCAGAGCGCGCCGTGGTGGGCGGGCTTCGTGCAGCCGTCGGACTCGCAGCATTGTTCCCAGCGCATGTTGACGCTCATGGGCGGACGCGACTGGGGTAGGGTGAAGGGCGCGTTGGAAAGCCAGCCTTTCCTGTGCCGGGGGCCGGACGTGGCAGCGTCGCGGCCCCTATTTACGGTCTCTCACAGGCTAGGGCGCGCGGGTGGCACGGCACCATGTACGGCGGTCGAAATTCAGTGACTGGATCCTCGCCATCTGGTCGAATGCGTAGATCAGCTTCAATGGGCCACCGATGAGCTCCGCCCGCGACGGCTACGTCATCTCGACCGACCCCGCCCGCCTTGACCGCGACGCGATCTGGAGCTTCCTGCGCACGAGCTACTGGTCACCGGGCATCGAGCGCGACGTCGTCGAGCGCGGGATCGAGCATTCGCTCGTCTTCGGCCTCTACGCGGCGGACGGCGCGCAGGCGGGGTTCGCGCGCGTCGTCACCGACCATGCCCGCTTCGCCTGGCTCGCGGACGTCTTCGTCCTCGAGGAGCATCGCGGGAGGGGTCTCGGCGTGTGGCTCGTCGACACGGTCGTCGCCCACCCGCAGCTCACCGGGCTGCGGATCGTCCTCGCGACCGCCGACGCGCATGGGCTCTACGAGCGCTTCGGCTTCGTGCCCGTCGCTCCAGGGCGCTGGCTGGAGCGCCCGGCCGGCTAGGCGATGAACACCGGCGTACCGACCGGTGCGCGCTTGTAGAGCGAGATGACGTCGGGGATCCGCATCCGCACGCAGCCGTGCGAGGCGTCGTGCCCGATCGAGGAGTACTCGCTCGGATCGATGCCGTGGATCCCGGCGCCGCCGTCGAAGGCGAGCCAGCGCGCCTTGATCGGATCGTCGGGGCCCGGCGGGATCGTCTTGCCCGCGAGGTCGCCGGCCCAGGGGCTGTTGGGCACGTGCCAGGGCGGGTTGACCTCGCGCCACTGGATGTCGTAGAGCCCCGAGGGCGTCTCCAGGCCGGCGCGGCCGACGGCGATCGGCCAGGTCTTGAAGGGCTCGAGGTCCTCGTAGAAGTGCAGCTTGTGGCCCTTGCGGTCCACGACGATGTAGGAGGGGAACTTCTTGGCGAGCTTCTCCAGCGTCACGCTCGCAGCGACGGGCTTCGTCGCGATGTCGATGTCGGCCGAGCGCGAGCGGTGCTGCACGGCGCTCTCGAGGCTCGCGAAGAGCGCGCCGGTGTCGACGCGTGATCCGTCCCGCGACGGCACGCGCTCGAGCGCGTCGGCATGGGGCTTGACGGTCGCATCGACGGGCGCGACGTAGTTCGCCGCTGCGACCTCGGCCACGACCCGCGGCAGGACGCCGCGCGCGTAGTGCGTCGTCAGCGGGATCGACGCGCGGACCTTGCCGCCGCCGAGGCTGCGGGCGACGCGCTCGCCGAGCCATCCGCGCCGGCTGTCGGCGAGCGCGCGGTCCAGCGCGGCATCGACGTCACCGGTGATGCGCAGCTCGTCGGGGGTCACGACCCACGTCTTCGCGGGCGTGTGGACGCGAAGGGTGCGACGTTGCGGAGCGACCGCCAGCGCGTGCAGGCGCTGCGCCGCGGCCGCCCGATCGAGGCCGCCGACGTCGATGCCGCCCACCCGGATCCCGGCGGCGAGATGGTCGGCACGGGCGCTGTCGTAGGCGACGGCGGAGGCGGGGACGAGCACGGCGATGAGGCCGAGCGCGAGCAGGACGCGGCCGCGGACGGAAAAGAGCACGCCTTCACGCTAGCGCTCGCCCAGCGGTTGCGAGCCGGAAAGCCGGGTCTGCACGAAGCCTTGCTTCGGCGCGTCGGGGGCGCCCCCCCGCGTACCGTTGGCGCGCAGATGGCCCGCCGACCACGAGCGATCGCGCAGCTTGCCGCGACCGGCATGGTGCTGGCTGCCTGCATGGCGCTGGCTGCGATCGGCTCCGCACCGGCACGGGGCGACCTGTCGGGCATCCAGGCCAAGGAGCGCGAACTGCGGGCGCGATCGCAGTTCGACAGCCGCCGGATCTCCCACTACAGCGGGCCGATCGCCGACCTGCGCGCGCGCGAGGCCGGCCTGCAGCGAGCGCTCGGCACGCAGCAGCAGATCCTCGACCGCCTCCAGGGCGAGCTGCGAGCCGACCGCGCCCGGCTCGTGCGGCTGCGGCACAACCTCGCGCACGACCGCCGGGTCCTCGCCACGCAGCTGAAGGCCGTCTACGAGACGCCCGACGCGGACATCCTCAACGTCATCCTCGACGCCCACGGCTTCGCCGACCTGCTCGAGCGCGTCGACCAGCTCAAGGCGATCGGCCGCCACAACGCCCAGGTCACCGACGACGTCGGCCGCGCGCGCAGGGCCGTGGGGCGCCAGACGACGGCGCTCGCCGCCGACGAGCACCGCCAGCGCCAGGTCACCGCGGCGGCGCTCACCGAGCGCGACCAGGTCAGCCAGGTGCGCATCGCGCTCGTCGCGCGGCAGATGATCTTCGTCCGCGCGCGCAACAGCCACAGCGCGAAGCTCGCCGACCTCGGCCGCCGCCGGCGCGCGCTGGAGGCGCAGATCGCCAAGCAGAACGCCGCCGCACTCGCCGCGCAGAACTTCGCCTTCGGCGGCTCGGCGGGCGGCCTCCCCGCGGGCGGGGCGAGCAACGGCACGTGGGGTTTCTTCCAGGCCCCGGGAACGAATTACAGCGTCGGCGCCGAGCCGGAGATCGCGGCCCGCCTGGACCGCCTCGGCAAGGCCCTGCACCTGCACCTCATCGGCCTGTCGGGGTATCGCTCGCCGCAGCACTCCGTCGAGGTCGGCGGCTTCGCCAACGACCCCCACACCCGCGGGCAGGCATCCGACACGCCCGGCGTCGAGGGGGTCGGCGAAGGGACGCTGGAGTCCTACGGTCTCACGCGCCCCTTCGCCGGCCCCGCCGAGGCCGATCACGTCCAGCTACACGGCTAGCGAATCCGGAAGCTCGCGCGCCCGGACGAGCCGCGGCCGCCGCTGCTGTCAAAGGGCGTGGCGACGAGCCGGTAGCGCCCGCGTGACAGCCGGTGCCCGACGAGGCGCCCGGTGAAGGTGAAGCGATCGCCGCCCTTCGGCCGCTTGCGCGAGAAGCTCCCCTTGACGGCGATGTAGCGGGTGCAGCTCTTGTGCGAGCGGTTGCCGGCGGTCGGCTTCGCGCAGCGCGCGCCGACCCGGCGCCCGGAGCGCGGACGCTGGAAGGAGAACCGCACGCGCGCCGCGGCGCTGACGGTGTACGTCACGCGCGTCCAGGACTTCGCGGCCGCCACCGCCGGCTTGACGCTGCCGCCCCTGCTCGCAGCGCGGAAGACCTTGCGCGAGAGGCGCAGCCCCGTCACGTCGAGGCCCGGCACGAGGCCCCCACCGGCCCCGGCGCCCGACCCGGGGACGGACGGGATGACGATCGTGTCGGACGCGACGCTCGCGTTGCCGGCGGCGTCGGTCGCCGTGACGGAGACCGTGAACGTGCCCCCACGCGAGTACGTGTGCGACGCCGTCCCACCGGTCGCCGTGCCGCCGTCGCCGAAGCTCCAGGTCAGCACCGGCGTGGACAGCCGGTCGGTCGCCGTGGCCGACACCTGGACGGGCGTGCCCACCCGGCCGGTATTCGGGATGTTCACCGACGTGAACGCCGGGGCCACCGCGTCCAGGCGCGACGTGTCGATGCGGAAGGCGGGCTGGAGGCCCGGGTCCGGGCTGTTGTCGAACTCCCGGCGCCACATCGTGATCGCGTTGCCCTGGTCGTCGACGGCGATCGGGGTCGCGCCGTCGATCCGCTCGCCGAACGCCCCGACGACCGACTGCGCGACGATCGGCGCGCCGAAGGTCGCCGCGCCGTTCTGCAGGATGGCCGACTGGACCTCGTAGAACAGGCCGCCCGGGCTGAGCCAGTTGGCGATCGCGCGCCCGCCCGGGGCGAAGACGATGTTCGGCCGGGTGATGACGAAGTTCGGCGCCGAGATGTTGTTGATGATGTTCCCGAAGGCGCCGCCCGCGGGCCGGACCTCGCCCTGCATCGTCCCGGCCCACCACACGGCGACCGCGTGGTTGTCGGCGTCGACGGCGAGGTCGAGCGACCCGAGCGGTCCGCTGTTGATCGTCGGATCGGAGAGCGTCTCGGGCGCGCCGAAGTCGCCGGTCGTGCCGCGGGCGGCGGACTCGACGTGATGGATGCTGCTCGCAGAGTCGAAGTACGACCACAGGAGCGTCGCGCGACCGGCGGCGTCCACCTCGACCTGCGGCGCCGTGACGTTGTCGAGGTCGACGGCCGTCGTGAAGATCGGCGTGAGGAGCGCGAAGGCGCCGCCGGCCGGGCGTGCCGCCGCGCGGATCGTGTCGATGACGGGCCCGATGGTCTGCCAGGTGAGGATCGCGGCACCGGAGGCGGTGATCGCCACGTCGACGTCCTTCGCGTTCTCCGTCGGCGTCGCGAACGTCTGCGGCGCTCCGAAGCCGCTGGTGCCCGCCGGCTTGATGGCCACCTGCGTGACGCCGCCCAGCGTCCAGGCGGCGACGGCATTGCCGCCGGCGATCGCGACGCGGGGTGGCGTGGGCTGGAGCACATCGGTCGCGCCGAGCGTCTGGGCGGGTGTGAACGCCCCGCCGGCGACGCGCTCGCTGGACTTCACCGTGCCGCTCTCGACCCAGACGGCCAGGACCGTGCCGCCGGCATCGGCTGCGAGCACCGGGTCTGATGCCTCGACGTTCGTGTCCGAGAGCACGACGGGCGCGCCGAAGTTGTTGCGCGGGGCCCCGACGGCGGCCTCGACGCGGGTGTTGCCGATCGAGCCGTTGTCGCGCGTCACCCAGGCTGCGACGGCCGTGCCGTCGGGCAGGCTCACGATCGTCCTGGACTGATCGAGGAAGGCGGAGTCGGTCGTGGCTGACACCTGCTGGGCACCGATCCACGCCGCCGCACCGGCGGCCTGTGCCCCCGCGAGGGCGATGCCCGCCGCGAGCGTGGCTGCGACTGCCGCGCGCAGCCGCCCGCGATGACCCTTCATGTGCCCGGCGTCCGTATCCGACCCGATGTTCCTCATGATGCGCGAACGTATCCGCGCGGGCGACCGACAATCCAGCGCGGAAGACCCCCAAAGGTCCAGTTCAGCGGGTGCCCGCGCGTTCGCCCCTCAGGGCTCGCGCTCGCCGAGGACGATCGCCTCTGCGGCGCGCGCGGCGTCGTCGACGAGCCCGGCGACCTCGGCCTTGGACTGGCGAAACGCCCCGAGGACGTGCGCGGCGACGATCTCGGGGTCGGTCGAGTCGGGACGTCCGACGCCGACGCGCACGCGCGTGAACTGCGGCCCGCCGAGCTCGGCCTTCAGCGACTTCAGGCCGTTGTGGCCCGCGAGGCCGCCGCCGACCCGGGTGCGGACGTCGCCGAACGGCAGGTCGATCTCGTCGTGGACGACGAGCACGCGCTCCAGCGGGAGCCGGTAGGAGCCGCGGGCCGGACCGACCGAGCGCCCGGCCTCGTTCATGTACGTCTGCGGCAGCAGGATCGCCACGCGCGGGCCGCCGGGGCCCGTGCGCCCCTCGGTCAGCAGACCGGCGTACTTCGTCTTGGCACGCGGAAGCTCCCAGCGCCGGGCGAGCAGGTTGACGACCTCGAAGCCGACGTTGTGGGGCGAGCCGGCGTACTTCGCGCCCGGGTTGCCGAGGCCGACGATGAGCCAGTCGACCGGGGCGCTGCTCGCACCGCCGCGGCCGGGAAGCCGCACTACGGCCTGCTGCTACCCGGCGTCGCCGGAGGCGTCCGCGGCCGGGGCGTCCTCGCCGACGCGCTCGGTCTCCTCCTCGAGCTCGTCGCTCTCGGTCTCGACGCGCGGCGGGCTGAGCGTCGCGATGACGGTCTCCTCCAGATCGTCGAGCAGCGTGATGCCGTCGGGCACGGCGATCTGCGCGAGCGTCACCGTGTCGTTGATGTCGAGCGCCGACACGTCATGCGTGATCGCCTCGGGGATCGCCGTCGGCAGCGCCTCGATGTTGAGCTCGCGCGTGATCTGCTCGAGCACGCCGCCCTCCTTGACGCCGGGCGAGTCGTCGCCGCCGGTGAGCTCGAGCGGCACGACGGCGTGGATCGCGACGTCGAGGTTCACGCGCAGGAGGTCGACGTGCATCGTCTCACCGCGGACGGGGTGGTACTGCGCGCTCTTGAGGACGGCGGGCGTGGCGTTGCCCTCGTCGACGACCTCGAGCACGGCACCGCTCGCGGCGAGCGCGTGGCGCAGCTCACGGGCGTCGACGCTGAAGGTCACCGGCGCGCCGTCGCCGCCGTAGAGGATGCCGGGAACGCGGCCTGTGCGCCGCAGGCGGCGCGTGGCGCGCGAGCCCTCGGGGTCGCGCGGAGTGATCGCAAGCTTCGTGGTCTGAGATGCCATGGCGACGGCGAAGGGTACCGAACGGGCGCCCGCGGGCTACCCGAGGCCGAGCTGGTTCGTCGCCGCGAAGTTGCGCTGCACGTCGAACCAGGCGGGCTTCTTGGAGCCGTCGAGATAGCGCAGCAGGCCCTTCTCGTGGATCGGCGAGTTGGGATGCGGGTTGCCGCCGTCCCAGTTGGGCCGGACGCGGAACTCCTGCAGCGCCCAGTAGATCGCGCCGCTGAGCCATGGCTTCGCCGCATAGATGCCGAGGTGGAAGCTCACGAAGTCCTGCTGGAACTGGTAGGTCCCCTTCTCCTCGACCGGCCCGTCGCGGTTGGCCTCGGCGCCGAACTCCGAGACGAAGATCGCCTTGTTCGGATAGCACGCGCGCATCGCGTCGAGGAAGTCCGAGAGGGCGTCGCGGTCGGCGATCTGGCCGTTGGGGCCCGGGTACCAGCCGAAGTAGTCGTTGAGCCCGATGACGTCGAGCAGGGCGTACTGCGGCCGGCAGCCGGCCGACGGATAGCCCGCGACGGCGAGCGCGATCGGGCGCGACGGGTCCAGCGCCTTGGCCTGACGCACCGCGCGCTCGATGTAGTTCTGCTGGACCGGGCCCGGTCGCGCCGACAGCTCGTTGCCGATCGACCAGAGCATGATCGAGGGGTGGTTCTGGTTGGCCTTGATGTTGTCCTCGAGCTCGCGCGCCGCGAGCTTGCGGACGGCGAGGCGCTTGAGGTACTGCGTCTTGACGGAGTAGACGGGGATCTCGGACCAGATCAGCAGGCCCTGGCGGTCGGCGAGCTCGTACATCTCGGGATGCAGCGGATAGTGCGAGCGGATGACGGTGGCGCCGAGTTCCTTGGCCTGCGCGATGATCTGCGCGCGGCGGGCGCTGTCGATCGCGAAGCCCTTCACCGGGTCGTCCTCGTGGATGCCCACGCCGCGCACGCTCAGCGGGCGGCCGTTGAGCAGCAGGCGCCCGCCGACGTTCTTGATCGAGCGGATGCCGCTGTGCAGCTTGTAGCCCAGGACCTTGCGATCGCCCACCCGGACGGTGAACCTCGCGTCGTACAGCTGCGGGTCGGCGGGCGACCACAGACGCGGGTTGCGCACCTTGATGCGGGCGTCGAAGGTCGCGAAGTCCTTGGAGCCGATGGCCCTCGTGCCGAGCGCGAGCTTCTGGCGACCGAAGCTCCCGGTGATGCGCACGCGGCTGGAGTCGTTGCCGTAGTTGCGCACGACGATGCGCGCGAGGACGGTCGCATCGCACGTCGCGCACGGCAGGTCGGGGCGCACGAGCATGCTCGTGATGTCGATCTTGTCGACGCGCTGGAGATAGACCTCGCGCAGGAGGCCGCCGTAGTTCCACCACCCGCCCGCGGGATCGCCGGAGCCCGTCAGGCCGGACGGCGGGAAGTCGGTGCGCAGGCGGCGGTTGTCGACGCGGATGACGATGCGATTCAGGCCCTGGCGCTTGAGCAGGCTGCGCGGGAGCCGCAGGTCCCAGGGCAGGTAGGCGCCGGTGTTGCGGCCGATCGGCGTGCCGTTGAGCCAGACGGTCGAGCGGTAGTTCACCGACTCGAAGCGCACGAGCCAGTCCATCCGCGCGCGCCGGTCGGGCAGGTGGAAGTCCTTGCGGTACCAGCCGGTCGTCCCCGTCATCGACGCGACGGAGTCGTCGCCGGCGTTCCAGGCGTTGGGCACGGTCGTCTTCGTCCAGCCCTCGGTCGTCGTCTGGCGCTGGAAGCGCTGCTGCTGGCCGACTCCGGCGGTGTCGAGGCGAAAGAGCCAGTCGCCGCCGAGCAGGTAGCGGTTGTCGGGGCCGTCCTGGTACATCGTGCCGCGCGTGATGCCGTCGGCCGCGAGCGCCGGCGACGAGCACGCGAGGGCGGCACCGAGCAGGGCGATCGAGACTACGAGCAGGCGTGTGGTGCGCATCATCGTCGGGGGGAGCAACACGGTCCGGGGGTGCGAGTTGTGCTGCCCCTACGGGCAGCTGGATTCGCGACCGATCGGGGCGCTGAGGCGCAGCAGGCTAACGGACACCCCGGCGAGCACGTTGCCCCTGCGCCTGACGAGGACGCACTGCACCGTCGTGAGCCGGTCGCGCGTGAACCAGACGACGCGCGTCGGCTTCGTCCGCGAGCGCAGCGCGTGCGCCGTCCCGGACGAGTACAGCGCGATCTTGATCGCCCCCGTGTCGCGCAGCCGCCGCGCGTTGGCCCGCTGGATCGCGACGCAGGCCGGGTCGCGGCAGTCGTCGAGGGCCCGCAGCATGGCGTTCGCGTCGCCGCGCGCCTGCGCGCGCAGGAGCTCGACGACCTGCCCGCGCTCGTCGGTGTCGGCGCTGAGCCAGCGCGCGATGACGAAGCTGATCCCGAGCAGGGCGACGACGGCGACGGCGATGACGAGCGGGCGTTTCACGCGCCCATTGTCACGGTCGGCGCCCGCGCGAGCGCCGACCGGCTCAGGCGGTCGGCTGGAAGTCGTCGCCGTTGAGCTCGAGGAAGCGCTGGATCGACGCGTCCTGGTGATCCATGCGCCGGGCGACGCGGCGGGCGTGCGAGGCGGCGCGCTCCTCGAAGTCCTCCAGGCAGCTCTCGGGGTCGTCGGAGAGCTGGTAGACGTGCGCCAGGTCGGGCTGGGCGCAGACGATGCCCAGCGGCGGGCGGCCCTCGGCGAGCGTGCGGGCGCCGCAGACGGCGGTGACGAGCAGCCGCCGCTCCGGTGCGCTCAGGGCGACGGGCAGCAGGCGGGCGGCCGGGAGCCGCAGGTTGAGGTCGATCGAGCGGTCGATCGCGACGTCGCTGCCGGTCAGGGCGGCGAGCTCGCCCGCCCAGAGCGAGAGGACGGTGTCGGAGGCGATGATCGCGTCGCGCAGCGCGCGCGCCTGCGTGGCGTAGAGCTCCTCCGCCTCGTCGCGCGAGGACGCGTCGGCGAGGTCGAGGTCACAGGGCACGCGCAGGAGCTCGGACGCGCCGACTGCGGCGCCTGCCGCGCGGCCGCCGTGCGCGACGTAGGTCTGGAGCGTGCCGAGGTCGCGGCGGCCGTGGAAGATCACGGTGAGCGCGTCGGACACCGGGAGGTCGGCCACCTTGAGCGCCACGGACACGGATGCCTGCGCGTCGATGAGCGCGCGCTGGAGCAGATCGTCTGCGTTGTCCATGTCCGCCTCCTTGATGTTCGGAGTCATGGTGACGGTCGAGGGGTACCCTCCGCAACCATGAAGATTCTCTACAAACCCTTCGGCATCGTTGTCGGCATCATCGCCGGCATCCTTGCGCGCCAGGTCTTCAACGAGGTGTGGGGCCACATCGACGACCGCGAGCCACCGACGGCGACGACAGAGGAGTCCACCTGGGGCAAGGTACTGGGCGCCGCGGCGGTTCAGGGAGCGACCTTCGCGGTGACCAAGGCGGCCGTGAATCGCAGCGGCGCCAAGGGTTTTCATCACCTGACCGGCATCTGGCCGGGCGAGAAGCGACCCGACGCGGAGTAGGCCGCCGGCGCCCGCGCCGACGAGCCGACGAGCACCGGCGACCCGCCGCGCGCGTGACGCGGGCGGGCCGGCCGCTGGACGGATCTTCTAGCGCAGGACGAAGCCGCGGGCGGCGAGAACGGTCAGGTCGTCCTCGAAGGCCCCGAAATCGCGCGCGAGCAGGTGCTCGAGCGGCACGCCGCCGGGCCCGCGCCGGCGCAGCCAGCGGCGCAGGAGCCCGTCGCCGACGCGCTCCGTCGCCTCGGCGGTGAGGTCGAGCAGGATCTGCAGCTCGGGCCGGTGGTCCAGCTCGTTCGTCAGCACCGCCAGCGGGCTGACGGCGAGCAGCTCGCAGAGCTCGTCGTCGGAGAGCCCGAGGCGCTCCATGAGGACGGCTGCGGGGGCGCTCATCGCGCCCCCACGCTAGCTCGTCAGCTCGTGAGGCTGACGGAGACGTGCTTCGCGCTCGCCTGCCCGGCGACGGTGATGCCCGCGGTGATCGTCGCCGTGGCCCTGCCCTTGGCCTTCTTGAGGGCCTTGGCATCGGCGACCAGCAGCGTGATGGTCGCGGACCGGCCGGCGCCGAGCGAGCGGGAGACCTTCTTGAGCTTGAGCTTCTTGGCGCCGACCTTGACGGTCCCGTTGAGGACGAGCGCGCAGCCGCCCGGGCAGGAGACAGCGATCCGCACGCCGCGCTGGCGCTTGAGGTGCTGCCCCTTGGGCGCCGTGAGCGTCGGGGCTGCGGCGGGCGCCGGCGCCGTGCTCGCGGCGAGTGCGATCGGCACGACGAGGGGCGCGGTGATGGCGGGGGCCGGGTCCGGCGCAGCGGGCTGGGGCTCGGGCTGCGGCTGTGGCTGCGGCTGCGGCTGGGGCTGCGGCTGCGGCTGCGGCTGCGGCTGCGGCTGCGGGCCGGGCGCTGCTGCGACCTGCACCGCGGTCGCCGCCGTGGCGATCGCGCCATCGCCGTCGGTCACCCGCACGCCCACCGTCGCGGTCCCCGCGGTCGTGAAGGCCCGCGCGATCGTGGGCGTCGTCCCACCAGCTGTCTCGTACGTCCCGTTGCCGTCGAGGTCCCACTCGTAGGTGAGCGCGCCGGGGCTGTCGGTGTCCGACGAGGCCGACGCGTCGAAGGTCACGCTCGCACCGTTGGCGGGCGTCGCGGTCGACGGGGTCAGCGCCGCCGTCGGCGGGGTGTTGACCCTGACCGTCCCGTGCATGTCCGATTGGTGCAGCGCGCAGTGGTAGCCGAACGACCCCGCGCTGTTGAAGGGGTGCGGGAAGCTGCCGGTCGTCGGATCGACGCCCGGGCTGAACTCCCAGATCTCGGGACTGCCGGTCTGCAGGTCCGACTGGATGTGGTGCTTCTGCTTCGAATCGGCGGCGTAGGTCCAGGTGACGGTCTCGCCGATGTTCACGACGACGTTCGCGGGGGTTCCCGGGCTGACGGTGGCGCAGTTGGTCGTGCAGACGACCCGCTGGTCGCCCGTCCCGACGGTGATCGTCTGGTCGGCGGCCTGCGCGGCAGCCGGTGCGGCGAGTGAGGCGGCGAGCACAGCGCCGAGCAGCCAAGGTCGGGTCATACGCCCATGCTGCGACGAAGGTCCCCCCGAAACCAGCGCAGAGCGACGCTGAGCGCCTGCCCGTGGCCGCACGGTCGATGCACGTTCAGGCGGCCAGACGTGCCGGTCGGACGTCTTGTGCCGGCGGTAGCGACGGCGTATCGCGGCCGGGTGGGAGTCCGCGCGAGCCTGCGTTCAGAAGAGCTGGTTCTCGCCGCCGAACACGTCGCTGACGGAGCGGTCGGCGAAGATGCTGCGGATCGAGTCCGTCAGCAGGTCGGCGCAGGAGAGCACCTGGATGTTGTCCGGCGCGCCGGCGCGCAGCGGGATCGTGTCCGTCACGACGATCTGCTCGAAACCGCCCGCGGCGAGGTTCTCGTAGGCATTGCCGCTGAGCACCGGGTGCGTCGCGGCGGCGTAGACCGCGCGGGCGCCGGCCTCCAGGACGCTCTGCCCGGCGACCCGCAGCGTCCCGGCGGTGTCGATGATGTCGTCGACGATGACGGCCGTCTTGCCGCGGACGTCACCGATGATGTGGCCGATCTCGGCCACCTGGTGCGCGGGGCGCTCCTTGTCGAGGATCGCGAGCTCGGCCCCCAGCTTGTTCGCGAATTTCTTGTTGAGCTTCACGCGGCCGGCGTCCGGCGCGACGACGACGAGGTCCTCCAGCCCGAGGTCCTTGAAGTGCTGGGTCAGGATGAAGAGCGCCGTCATGTGGTCGACGGGCTTGCGGAAGAAGCCCTGGATCTGGCCCGCGTGCAGATCCATCGTCAGCACGCGATCGGCCCCGGCCCGCTCGAGCTGGCGCGCGACGAGGCGGGCGGAGATCGGCTCGCGCGGAGCCGACTTCTTGTCCTGGCGGCTGTAGCCGAACCACGGCGTGACGGCGATCACGCGGTGCGCGCTGGCGCCGACCGCGGCATCGATCATGAGCATGAGCTCCATGAGCGCGTCGTTGGGGGTCAGCCCGGTCGCCGGGTTGGCGCACGTCGGCTGGACGATGAAGACGTCCGCGCCGCGGATCGACTCGCCGTAGCGGCAGTAGACCTCGCCGTTGGAGAAGGTCTTGAGCTCGACCGGCCCGGGGGCGATGCCGAGCTTGTCGGCGATCCTCGCGGCCAGCGCGGGGTTCGCGCGCCCGGAGAACAACATGAGGTTCTTGTCGTAGCCGAGCTCGAGTCGGGTGGACGGCGCCGGCTGCGGCTGGACCGAGGTCATCTGCCATCAGTTTACCGGCGGGTGCGGCGTCGGCCGCTTCATGACGGCCCGATGACGGCTGGATGACAGTGCCCTCATCTGGCGATGGCGGCGGTGGCGGGGAGGCGAGAGTCGCGCTCCGCAACCCGTTCGAGAAGGAGGCCCGGATGCCGAGCATCGGACCAATGGAGCTCATCGTCGTACTCGTCATCGCGCTCGTCGTGCTGGGCCCCAAGCGCCTGCCGGACGCGGGCCGTTCGCTCGGCCGCGGGATGCGCGAGTTCCGCGAGTCGGTCACCGGCGTCGCAGAGCGCTCCGAGCCCGCCCCGGCTCGTCACACGGACGTTTCCTGACAACTCACGGAGGACTCTGATCGTGGTCATCTCACGCAGGCAATTGCTCAAGACCGCCGCCGTCGGCGCCGCCGGCGCGGCGCTCCCGCTGACGCTGTTTCGCCCCGCGAGCGCCCCCGCTGCGCTCCAGGGCTTCTCGATCCCGCTGCCGTTCCTGCCCAAGGCGCAGCCGGTGTCCGCCAACGCCTACCGGATCACCGCGCGGCCCGGCCAGCAGGTGTTCCACCCGGCCCTCGGCCGCACGACGATGTGGGGCTACGACGACGGCAGCGGCCGCGGCGTGCGCACTCCGGGATACGTCATCGAGGCCAAGAAGGGCACCGCGACGACCGTGAGCTACGTCAACGGTCTGCCGGCGCAGCACATGTTCTCCTCCGAGGTGCCGGACTACATGTACGCCGGCAAGCCCGTGCGCATGAACACCCACCTGCACGGCGGCTACGTCGCAGGCTCCAGCGACGGCAACCCGTACGCCTCCCCCGCCGAGTACCTCACCGGCCAGACGCAGACCGTCGTCTACCCCAACCAGCAGAGCTCGACGCTGCTCTGGTACCACGACCACGCCGACCAGATCACGCGGACGAACGTCTACGCGGGCCTCGTCGGGCTCTACATCATCCGCGACGCCCAGGACACCGGCGCGGAGCCCAACGGGCTCGGCGTCCCCGGCGGCGCCTACGAGGTCCCGCTCGTCTTCTCCGACAAGCTCTTCGACACCGCGGGGCAGCTGTTCTACAGCGACACGCCGACGTGGATCCCCGAGTTCTACGGCGACACGCCGGTCGTCAACGGCGCCGCGCGGCCGTTCATGAACGTCGAGCCGCGTCTGTACCGCTTCCGCATCCTCAACGCGTCCAACGCCCGCTTCTGGAACCTCCAGCTGCCCGCCGGCGTGGCGGCCTGGCAGATCGGCTCCGACGGAGGGCTCTTCAACGCGCCCGTCAAAATCCCCGGCCTCCTGCTCCTGCCGGCCGAGCGCGCCGACGTCATCATCGACTTCTCGCGCGTCGCGGGGCAGACGCTGACGCTCGTCAACGCCGCGCTGCCGGCCGCCGTCTCGAGCCCGGCGCCCGACCTGCCGGAGGTCATGCAGTTCCGCGTCGGGACGCACATCTCGGTCGCGGGGCCGAAGAGCCCGCCGGCGAAGCTGCCCGGCGTGATGCCGGCGCTCGGCGCGCCGTCGGTCGTGCGCAACATCACGCTCGAGGAGGTCGAGGACCCGATCACGGGCGAGCCCGCGTACGGCTCGATGAACGGCCGCAAGTTCGACGACGCGCGCGGCGTCCAGGAGAAGCCGCGGCTCGGAGCCACCGAGGACTGGCGCCTCGTGAACCTCACCGGCGACACGCATCCGATCCACCTGCACCTCATCCAGTTCCAGATCCTCGACCGCACGCCGTTCGACGCGACCGCCTACCAGGCGGCGCTCGACGCCGCCCGCGCCGCCGACCCGAACGCCGCCAACCCCGACCCGGCCCGGTTCATCTCCGGCCGGTCCGCCGCGCCGGACGCCAACGAGCGCGGCTGGAAGGACACGGTGCGCTCCAACCCCGGCGAGATCACGCGGCTGCGGGCGCAGTGGACGCTGCCGACGGGCCTGTCGCCCGCGCAGAACTACGTCTACCACTGCCACATCCTCGAGCACGAGGACAACTCGATGATGCGGCCGCTGCAGCTCGTCCGCTGATGCTCACGCTGCGCCAGGCAACCCTGCGGTCGGCGGCGGTCGCGGCCCTCGCGGGCCTCGCGCTGGTGCAGGTCGTCGGGTTGCCCTACAGCCTGGCTCAGGCACGCCACCTCGGGGTGCTGTCGGGGCTGGTGGCCGCGCTCTGCGTGGTCCTGGCCGGTGCCCTCGCCGCCGCTCGCGTGCCGAGCGGCGGCGCGGCCTGGCGCGCGGTCGGCGCGTTCGGCGCGCTGGTGCTCGGCGGCTGGGTCGCGACCCGCCTCGTGGCGCTCCCGGGATCGGCGACCGGGACCGGCCACTGGACGACGGCGCCCGGCCTCGCGTCGGCGGGGCTCGGCGCCGCGTGCGCCGGGCTCGCGGTCGCCGGCGCCGGCACGCGTCCGACGCGCGCGGCGGCCGCTGCGATCGCGCAGGGCTGCGCCGTCGTCGCGGCGCTCGTCCCGGCGGTCGGCATGCTCGTCGTCGCCATGGGGCCGGGCCCGAGCGGTGGCGAGCGCGCGATCGCCGGCGTGGCCGGCGGGCACGCGCACGTGCACGAGGCCGGCACCGTCGGCTTCCGGCCCGGGTTCGGCGGGCATGCGGGGCACTACATCTACCCCAACGCGACGGCGCCGCATCTGCCGGCGTGGGCCCTCGCGCTGGCGGTGGGCGCGGCGGCGCTGTTCGTGTACGTCGCGGCCGGCGCGCTGCGCCGCCGCGCAGTGCCGGCGCCCGCGGTCCCGGCCGTCGGGCCCGCCCGCTCGGTCGCAACCGGGGCCGCGCCGCGCGCGCTGGCGACCGTCCTGCTCCTGCTCGTCGTCTTCGCCGGGGTGACGACGAAGGCCTCGGCGCACGCGACGCTCCTGCGCTCCGTCCCGCCCGCGGCGACGCACGCGACGGTGCCGCCGGCCGTCGTGCGACTGCAGTTCTCCGAGCCCGTGGAGATCCTGCGCGCGTCGGACGTCTCCGTCGTCGACGGCCGCGGGCGGTCGGTCGGCGCCGCGCCGCCGCGGACGGACCAGCGCGACCCCCGCATCGTGACGATCGCGCTGCGCCGGAACCTGCTGCCCGACAGCTACACCGTCCGCTACCGCGTCATCTCCGCCGACTCGCACGACATCGACGACGCGCTCGTGTTCGCCCTCGGCGAGGGCCGGCTGCGCCCGCCGGTGCTGCGCGGCGCGGGCGGCATCTCGGAGACGTCGCCGTGGGCGGTCGGCGCGCGCTTCGCCGAGCTCACGGCGCTGGGCCTGCTCCTCGGGCTGCTCGTCTTTCGCACGTTCGTCTGGGGGCCGGTGCTCGGTGCGGCCCGCGACCTGCGACCGGGCGAGCGCGCGACCGCGCTCGCCGCCGGCAGGCGCCTGTACTGGCGCGCGTTCTGGGGTTGCGCCTGCGTCGCGGGCCTCGCCGAGGCCTACGTGCTCGCCGCCAAGAGCGCCGTCGTCTTCCACACCGGCATCGGCGCGGCGCTGACCGACCCCGCTGCCGCCTACCGGCTCGTCGCCGCATCGCGCTTCGGCGACCTGCTCGGCTGGCGCAACGGGCTGCTGCTCGCGATCGTCGCGATCGCGTTCTGGGAGTGGGCGGGCGAGACCTCGGCCGACGCGCCGCGCGGCGCCGGGCGGATCATCCCGACCCTGCTGACCGGCGGGCTGAGCGCCGGGGCGCTCGCGCTGCTCTCGGCCCAGGGACACGCGTCGCAGGCGCCGCTCGCCCCGCTGTCGGTGCTCGCCGACGCGCTGCACCTGGCGGCGGCCGGGGTGTGGCTCGGCGGGCTGGCATGTCTTGCCGCCGTCCTGCTGCGCGCGCCGGCGCTGCTTCCCGCGGGCGGGCGCCGCCTGGCGGCCGCGGTCGCGACGCGCTTCAGCCGGATCGCGTTCGCGGCCGTCGGCGTCATCGTCCTCACCGGGCTGCTGCGGCTCGCCGGCGAGCTGTCGGCCGTCGGCGACCTCTGGCGCACCGGCTACGGGCTGAGCGTCGCGCTGAAGCTGGCACTGCTGTGCCCGATCGCCTTCCTCGCGCTGCGCAACCGGCGGGCGATCGGCGGCGGCGTCGTGCGAGCGCTGCGGCGCGACGTGCGCATGGAGCTCGCGATCGGCCTGAACATCGTCGTCATCGCCGCGCTGCTCGTCGCGCAGATCCCGGGGCGCAGCGCTCCGGCGGTCGCGCGCGGTGTGGCGCCTGCCGCGCGCGAGGCCGCGGCGCCGCCGCCGCCGGGGCCCGACGGGTTCAGCCGCCGCCCGGCCGTCGCGGGCCCGGGTAGCCCTCGTGGTTGACCTGCCGCGCGCGGGCGATCGCGAGCGCCCCCGCGGGCACGTGCTTCGTGATCGCCGAGTTCGCGCCCGTCCAGGTGTCGTCCTCGAGCGTCACGGGCGCGATGAGCGTCGTGTCGACCCCGGTGTGGACGCGGTCGCCGATCGTCGTGCGGTGCTTGCCGACGCCGTCGTAGTTCGCGGTGATCGTCGCCGCGCCGAGGTTCGTGTCCTCGCCGATGTCGGCGTCGCCGATGTATGAGAGGTGCGGGACCTTGCTGCCCGCGCCGACGTCGGAGTTCTTGATCTCGACGAACGTCCCGGCCTTCGAGCGCTCGCGCAGCAGCGTGCCGGGGCGCAGGTAGGCGAACGGGCCGACCGTCGCCCCGTCGCGGATCTCGGCCGAGATGACGTACGAGTGCGGGATCCGGACGTCGTCGTGCAACGTCGCGTCGATGAGCGTCGTGAGCGGGCCGACGGTGCAGCCGCGCCCGATCGCCGTCGTGCCGCGCAGGAACGAGCCCGGCTCGACGACGGTGTCCTCGCCGATCGTCACCCCGAACTCGATGACCGTCGCGCCGGGGTCGATGATCGTCACCCCGGCCCTGCCGTGGGCGTCGTTGATCCGGCGCTGGGCGATCGCGCGCACCGCGGCGAGCTGGACACGGTCGTTGACGCCGAGCGCGAGCGTCGGGTCGGCGAGCACGTGCGCGTCGACCGTGAGGCCGCGTTCGCGCAGCGCCGGCAGGACGTCGGGCAGGTACAGCTCGCCCTGCGCGTTGTCTGGGGTGATCTGCTCGAGCGCCGCCCGCAGCGCATCGCCGTCGAAGGCGAAGATCGAGCTGTTGACCTCGTCGATCGCGAGCTCGTCCTCGGTGGCGTCGCCGGCGGTCTTCGTCTCGACGACGCGCGCGACGCCGCCGCCGTCGCGCACGACGCGGCCGTAGCCCGCCGGGTCGGCGAGGATCATCGTCGCCATCGTGGCGGCCGCGCCCGCGCCCGCGTGGGCCTCGACGAGCTGCGCGATCGCGGTTGCCGTGATGAGCGGCGCGTCGCCTGGCAGCACGACGACGGTCGCGCCCGCCTGTACCGCGGGCATCGCCGCGCGCACCGCGCCGCCGGTGCCGTCGGGCACGGGCTGCACGACAATCGCGACGCCCTCCGGAAGGTGGCCGTCGAGGCTGTTGTCGGGGGCGCCGACGACGACGACGGAGGTCGCCCCCGCCTCCAGCGCGGCGGCGATCGGCCACCCGACGAGCGGGCGCCCACAGAGGTCGTGGAGCATCTTCGGCACGCGCGACCGCATGCGCGTGCCCTGGCCGGCGGCGAGGATGACGACCGTGAGATCTGGCATTGGAGGATCCTAGGGCTAGTCTTGGGACGGGCCCTCGGGTCAATGCACTGGGGAGTGGTGTAATGGTAGCCCGCCGGCCTTTGGAGCCGTGAGGTGCAGGTCCGAATCCTGCCTCCCCAGTCGCCGTGACGTCCGGGCGCTTTGCGAACATGTGTTCGTGCCGTGCTATTCCGAAAACCAGGCGCGTGAGGCGATCGCGCAGTCCTTCACCTACGTCCAGGTGCTGCGGCTGCTCGGCCTGTGCCCCGCGGGCGGCAACGCCGAGCTGTTGAAGAAGTGGCTTGCCCGGCGGGAGATCAGCACCGCGCACTTCGACCCACGACACGACCGGCGCAACGGCGTTCCGCCGCCGATACCGCTGGGCGAGATCCTCGTCGAGGGCTCGATGTATGCCCGGAGCAACCTCAAGGCGCGGCTCTACGCCCAAGGCATCAAGACCCCGACGTGCGAGCTGTGCGGGCAGGGCGAGATCTGGCCCGACCGGCAGATGGGCCTCATCCTGGATCACATCAACGGCGTCCGCGACGACAACCGCCTGGAAAACCTCAGGATCGTATGCCCGAACTGCGCCGCGACGCTCGACACGCACTGCGGCCGCAAGAACCGGCTCGAACCCGTCGAACGGGCCTGCCTCCTATGCGGCGCCACGTTCCGGGCCAAGTATCCGCGGCACCGCTACTGCTCGAGCGTCTGTGGCACGCGCGCGCCGCGCCCCAGCCGCGGCGTCGCGAAACCGGATCTGCGACGCGTCGAGCGCCCGCCGCATGACGTGCTCCTGCGCGAGATCGCAGAGCTCGGGTACTCCGCCGTCGGGCGCCGCCATGGCGTGTCGGATAACGCGATCCGCAAGCGGGTCCGCCAGTACGAGCGCGAACGATGAGCGGGCGGTCAGTCGAAGCGGAAGTGCGTGCCGACCGGCTCGAGCGTGCCGGCGTCGATCTTCGGGACCGCGCGCGTGAGCGTCTCGGCGAACGTCGCCCCGCTGGCGCCGATGAGCCGGATGAGCTCTGCGACGGGCGTCGCATGGTTGGAGACGCCGTTTGCGTAGTCCGTCGCGTAGCCCAGCAGCGCGTAGGGGATCTCGGCCTCGCCGGCGAGGACGGTCTCGGGGCCGGCGGTCTGGCTCACGACGGTCACACCGCAGTTCTGGAGCATCCGGATCTCCGTGCGCGTGTTGAAGCGCGGGCCGTCGACGTGGCCGTAGCAGCCGCCGTCGCGGACGTGGAAGCCGGCCTCGGTGGCGGCTTCGAGCAGCGCCTTGCGCAGCGGCTCGGAGAACGGCTTGTCATAGATCCAGTGCCCGCGGCCCTGCTCGCCGGGCTCGGTGTAGAGCGTGCAGATCGAGCCGTCGGGGAGGCGGTTGGTCAGGAAGTGCAGGTCGTCGAAGACGACGAGGCTGCCGAGCGAGAGGCTCGCGTCCAGCGACCCGCAGACGGTGACCGACAGGATCGCGTCGGCGCCGCGCTCCTTCAGCGCGGCGATGTTCGCCTGGTGGGTCACCGAGCTCGACAGCAGCGCGTGGCCCGGCCGGTGGCGCGAGATGTGCAGCACGTCGACGCCCGCGAAGCGGCCGCTCGCGACGGGCGCCGTGCCGAAGCGCGTCTCGACGAGCTCGGGCTCGCCCTCGGTCTCGATGCCCGGGAGCGCGTACGTGCCCGAGCCGGTGAGGATCCCGATGCGCATTCGGCGCGTGATCCTAGTGGGTCGCCGGGGCGTAGACCCCGGGATGCCGGCGCCGGCTGGCAAGACCCCAACCCCACCCACCCCGAAGGCGGGCGCCAGCCCGTCGAGCGTCCGAGGACGCCGCCAGGCGGTGATCGGCGCCCGGGGTCAGCGGCCGGGGACGCGACCGCCGCCGGCGCCCGGCTCGGTCGCGGGGCCGCCGGGCGCCGCGACGCCGAGCACGCGCATCGCCTTCAGGCCGAGCGAGAGCTTCTCGCGGCCGTCGGTCGAGCCGACGTCGAGGCCGGAGAGCTCGCGCACGCGCTCGAGCCGGTAGCGGATCGTGTGGCGGTGTGTGAAGAGCTTCTGGGCCGTCCCCGCGACGTTGCCGTCATTGTCGAGGAACGCCTCGACGGTGCGCACGAGCTCGGTCTCGTACTGCTCGTCGTAGGCGACGAGCGGCTCGACGGTCTCGGCATAGAAGCGCTGGAGCTCCGCGGGGTCCTCGCTCATCGCCGACAACAGCAGGCGGTAGGCGCCGGTCTGCTCGAAGGCGAGCAGCGGGTGCTCGTCGTCGCCCTCCGCGACGTTGACGGCGAGCAGCGCCTCGTTGCCGGCGCGGTGCAGGTCCAGCGGATCGGCGGCGACGCGGCTGCGGCCGACGGCGAAGGAGTTGCCGGGCAGGCCGGCCTGCAGCTCGCGCAGGACGCCCTCGGCGGCGCGCTTGGCGACCGCGTCCTCGCCGCCGGGGACGAGGACGACGACCTCCGCCGCGCTCGTCTCGCGCTGGGCGGGGGCGGCGATCGCCGTGGCGACGACGGCGCGGGCGCCGCGCTCGGCGGTCGCGAGGACACGCGCGCGCCAGCCCTCCTCGGTCGGGACGTGGGCGCGGGCACGCGCGACGAGGACGCTGCCGCCCGGCCCGATGTCGATGCCGAGCTCGGCGGCGCGGGCGAGGATCTCCTCGGGATCGGTGAGATCGCGGCCGAGGACCGCGTGCAGGAAGTTGCTGCTCGCCTCCTGCGATGCGCGGGCCGGGGCGCGGACGCGCTCGACCTCGGAGGCGACGAGCGTCGTCACGAGGCGTACGAGCGCCGGGCCGGGCTGCGAGCGGGCGCGCATGCGCAGCTGGCCGACGGGGGCGTCGGCCACCCGCAGCTCGATCGTCTCGACGCCCGCGGCGCTGTCGAGCAGCGAGCGCTCGTCGGCGGGGGAGCGCGCGGCGACGGCCATCACCGAGCCGGTGCGGTCGAGCAGCACGAGGCTGGCCTCGAGCGCCCGCGCGGCGGCGCGGACGACATCCGGCAGTCCGGCGCCCGACTCCACCGCTTCCGTGATCGCATCAAGCGCAGCGAGATCGAGCCCCAGCGTCCGTTCGGCGGGGCTGGCCATCGCCATAGGCTACGCGGCGATTCGATCCCAGTAGTACGCGATCGCCACGCCGCCGGCTCCTCCGAGCAGCACCATGGCGGCGAGGACGTACAGCGCGAGGAAGCTGGCGGCGACCCGTTCCCACATCCGGCTGTACGACGTCCAGGCCGGAATCGCGATGAACCAGACGAACGCGCCGAGCGCCGCGACGGCACAAAGCCCGCCCACGAGGTACGTCAAGCCGGTGTTGCTCATGCGCGCCAATTGTGACGCACATGGCCGACGAAGCACATGCTTCCAGTGGATCGGCCGAAAGTTCGGCGAGATCCGGCCGATCGACTAGAGCATCGGCCCCGCGGGGTGGGCGAGGATCGGCGCCGGCGAGCGGCCTCCGGCGAGCAGCGTCGCATGGGCGGTCGCGGCCCGTTCGCGGTGGCGGACCTCGATGAAGAGCGCCAGGACCGTCGGGCCCGAGCCGGACACGAGCGCGTGGTCGGCGCCGGCGTTGATCGCCGCCTCGAGCGCTTCGTCGATCGCCGGGCACAACGAGCGGGCGGCGTCCTGGAGGTCGTTGTGGACGTGGTCGAGCACGGTCTCGGCCGAGATCGCGGCCTGCGTGCGGGTGAGCGAGCGGGCCAGGCCGAGGGCGTCGCGCGGCAGCCCGAGGCGATCGGCCTCGGCGTAGACCTCGGCGGCGCCGAGCTTCGCCTCCACCGGCAGCACGACGACCGCGTACTCCAGCGTGAGCGCCAGCGGGCGCAGGCGGCTGCCCTCCCCCGTCGCGATGACGAGCCCGCCGCGGACCTGGCTCGGGACGTCGGCCCCGATCCCGGCGGCGATCTCCTCGAGCAGGCGGCGGTCGACGCCCCCGGCCGCCTCGGCGGCGAGCCGCAGCGCCGCCGCGGCGTCGGCCGAGCCGCCGGCCATCCCGCCCGCGACCGGGATGCGCTTGGCGATGCGCAGGCGCACCGGCGGGCCGTCCCAGCCCGTGCGCTCGCGAAAGGCAGCGAGCGCCTCCGCCGCGAGGTTCGGCCCGCTGACACCCGGGCAGAGGACCTCGTCCGCGCGCAGCCCCGGAGGGCCGAGCTGCAGGCTCACGTCGTCGCAGAGGTCGAGCGAGTCCATGAGCGTGGCGATGTCGTGGCGGCCGTCGGGCCGCGTGGGTCCGACGAACAGGCAGAGGTTGATCTTCGCCCGTGCGGGCGAATGCAGCTCGGTCATTGCTCCAGCATTTCGTGCAGCGCGCGGAAGTCCTGCGGCGAGAGTCGCTCGGCGCGCGCGTCAGGCGGGTGGCCGAGCCGTTCGAGGGCCGCGCGGGCGCGCTCGCGGATCGCCGGCGGCGCCTGCGGCGCGAGCGCGAGCGAGCGCGCCAGCGCCTTGCGGCGGTGGGCGAACGCGGCCCCGACGAGCGCGCGCAGGGCGGGCGGCGGGGCCGGCGCCACGCGGCGCAGGCCGACGAGCACCGAGTCGACGTTCGGCACGGGCGCGAAGACCGTCCGCGACACCGAACGCACGACGCGGACCTCGCAGGCGAGCTGGGCGAGCACCGACGGGACGCCGTAGGCGTCGCTGCCGGGCGCCGCCGCGAAGCGCTCGCCGACCTCCTTCTGGATCATCCCGACCCAGAGTCGCACGTCGTCGAGCTCCTCGATCGTGCGCAGGATCGCGCCCGCCGCGATGCCGTAGGGCAGGTTCGCGACGACCTTCGTGGGTGCCGGGGCCAGCGCGCGGAGGTCCAGGCGCATGGCGTCGGCGAGGTGCAGCGTGACGTTCTCGAAGGGCGCGATCGCGTCGCGCAGGGCGGGTTCGAGCGCGCGATCGAGCTCGACGACGTGGACGTGCGCGACGCGCGGGGCGAGGTACTCGGTGAGGACGCCGAGCCCCCCGCCGATCTCCAGGACGACGTCGCCCGGCTCGAGCTCCGCCGCGCGATCGATGACGCCGAGGATGTTCGAGTCGATGAGGAAGTTCTGGCCGAGGTCGCGCTTGGGGCGGATGCCGAACTCGCGCATGCGCCGCAGGCTCGGCTGGGTCGGCGCGGGAGCGTCATCGCTCACCATCCGAACAGGCCGGCGGCGTTGCGCTCGACGAGCGCCTCGAGCCGCTCGTAGGAGACCCCGCGGCGCTCGGCGACGAAGCGCGCGGTGTGGGCGACGAAGGCCGGCTGGTTGCGCTCCTTGCGCACGACCTGCGGCGTGAGGTACGGGGCGTCGGTCTCGACGAGCAGCCGGTCCTCGGGCACGCGCTCGGCGGCGGCGGCGAGGCCCTGCGCCTTGGGGTACGTGACGTTGCCGGCGAACGAGATCCACCAGCCGGCGTCGACGCACTCGTCGAGCCGCTCGGGCATCGAGAAGCAGTGCATGACGACGCGAACGCCTGCCGCGCGGTCGCGCAGCGTCGTGATCGTGTCGTCCTCGGCGGCCCGGCTGTGGATGACGAGCGGCTTGGCGGTCGCGCGGGCGAGCTCGATCTGCGCCTCGAAGGCGCGCTGCTGATCGGGATGCGGCGCGTGGTCGCGGAAGTAGTCCAGCCCGGTCTCGCCGATCGCCGCGCAGCGCGGATGGCCGGCGAGCGCCGCGAGCTCGGCGAGGTCGGCGTCGTCGAAGCCCGTCGCCTCGTTGGGATGGCGGCCGATCGCCGCGAACACCTGCGGGAAGCGCTCGGCGGCGAGCAGCGCCTCGCGGCAGCTCGCGCCGTCGGTGCCGACGGTGAGCATCCGCGTCACACCGGCGTCGGTGGCCGCCGCGACGAGCTCGGCGTCGTCCGGCTTGCAGACGTGCAGGTGCGTATGGCTGTCGATCACGACCGGCGCTAGGACTGGGGCTTCGGGAACAGCTGCTCGAGCTTGGAGATCGTGCCCAGGTGCCCGGCCTGCATCCGCGCGCCGTCGAGCTCGAGCGCGGGCGCGGCGAGCGCGGCGAGCAGCTTGTCGGAGCTCTCGGGCAGCCACGGCGCCAGCAGGACCGCGATGACGCGCAGCGCCTCGGCGAGCGACGCGAGCACGCGATCGAGCTCGGCGGCGCGGTCGGGGTCCTTCGCGAGCGTCCACGGCGCCTCGGTCTCGACGTAGCGGTTGCAGCGGCGCACGCGCAGCCAGATCGCCTCGAGCGCGGCGCTGAGGTCGGCGACGTCGAGCAGCGCGCAGACCTCCGGCGCGGCGCTGTCGATCTCCGCGGCGAGCTCGGGGTCGAGCTCGACATCGGGCACCGTGCCGTCGCGGTAGCGGACGACCATCGCGATGACCCGGCTGGCGAGGTTGCCGAGGTCGTTGGCGAGCTCGGACTCGTAGCGGGCGGCGAACCCGGCGGCCGAGACGGAGCCGTCGTGGCCGAAGGAGACCTCGCGCATGCAGTAGTAGCGCAGGGCGTCGGTCCCGAACTCCTCGATGATCTGAAACGGGTCGAGCACGTTGCCCAGCGACTTGCTCATCTTGTGCTCCTCGCCCGTGTCGTCGCGCATGAGCAGGAAGCCGTGGACGAAGACGTGCTCGGGCAGCGGCAGGCCGGCGGCCATGAGCATCGCGGGCCAGAAGACCGTGTGGAACTTCAGGATGTCCTTGCCGATGATGTGGAACTGCGCCGGCCAGAAGCGCTCGGTGAGGTCCTCGCCCGGCTTGGCATAGGACAGCGCCGTGTAGTAGTTCAGCAGCGCGTCGAACCAGACGTAGAAGACGTGCGACTCGTCCCACGGCACCGGCACGCCCCACGTGAGCGTCGAGCGGCTGAGCGAGACGTCCTGCAGCCCGGACGCGATGAACGAGCGCGCCTCGTTGTAGCGGTGGCGCGGCATGACGAAGTCCGGCTGCGCGTCGAAGAGCGCGAGCAGGTCGTCCTGGAACGCCGAGAGGCGAAAGAAGTAGTTGTCCTCCTTCTCGCGGATCAGCGGGATGCGGTGGATCGGGCAGAGGTGGTCGTCGCCGGCCTCGGCGTCGGTCTTGAAGTCCGCGCAGCGCGGGCAGTACCAGCCCTCGTAGACGCCCTCGTAGACGTGGCCGTTGTCGCGGATCGCGCTCAGGACCTCCTGGACCTTCGCCTTGTGCTCGGGGTCGGTCGTCCGGATGAAGAAGTCGTTGGAGACGTTCAGCCGCGGCATGAGGTCGATGAACCGCGGCGCGTTGCGGTCGACGAGCTCCTGCGGCGTCAGCCCGAGCTTCTCGGCGGCGAGCGCGACCGGCTCCCCGTGCTCGTCGGTGCCGGTGAGGAAGAAGACGTCCTCGCCGCGCTGGCGCATGTGCCGGGCCAGGACGTCGGCGGCGATCGTCGAGTACGCGTGCCCGAGGTGCGGTGCGGCGTTGACGTAGTAGATCGGGGTCGTGACATAGAAGCTCATCGGCCGCTCAGGCTACCTGTGCGCCGCGGCCCGCCTCCGGTGCGTCGCAGGCCGTCGACGGCGCTCCCGGCGGGCCACGAGACCGCCGAGCGGCAGGCCGAGGCCGAACGCCGCGAGCCCGATCCACACGATGACCGGCAGTGTGGGCGCCGGCGCTCCCCGCGGCGCGCGCACCGGATCGGCGGCGACGGGCGCGACGACCGGCCGCGGGACGGCGTGCCGTGCCACGGGCCGCAGCGGCGCCGGCCCGAGCGGCGTCCGCCGCCGGGGCGCGACCCGCAGCGGCGGCAGTGCGCGCGGCCCGGCCCCGAACAGCGTCAGCGGATCGACGTAGCGCCCGGTCGCGGCATCGCGAGCGCCGAGGTGCACGTGCGGTCGCGGCTCGCGCGGATCACCGGAGCGGCCCGCGGCGCCGATGCGCGCACCCGCCAGGACGACCTGCCCGCGCACGACCGCGATCGCGCCAAGCTGCTGGTACGTGGCCACGAGGCGGCCGCAGCCGATGCTCACCGTGGGCCCGCCGCGCGGCAGCGCTCCCGCGAAGCGCACGCGCCCGGCGCAGGCGGCGCGGACGTCCGCGCCCGGCGGCGCGCCGAGGTCGATCCCGCGGTGCTGCCCGCGGGCGTAGCGGTCCGCCGCGACGGCGAACGTGCGCAGCAGCGGCCCCGCGACGGGGCGCCGCCAGGACACGGCCCGGGCCGACGACGCGAGCGACAGGCAGGCGATGAGGACGAGCGCGGCGAGCTTCACGCAGGCGACCGTAGGCCCGGCGGGCCGCGATCTCGCCGATCGCGCGTGGATCGGCACAGCTCCGCGCGCGTTCTGACACGAACGCGCGCGATTCAGCGCTCCTCGACGACCTCCGCGAACGGGCGCCGGTCGGCGGCCGCGATCCAGTCCTGCGCCGATCGGCCGTCCGGATCGCGCGGCTGCGCCGGAACGCCGAACGTCAGCACCGTCGCGACCCGCTCCCCGTCGCCGTGCCCGACCGCCGCCTGCAGGCGCGCGGCGTCGGCGACGCCGTTCGGGCACGAGCCGATGCCCTCGTTGGACGCTGCGAGCATCATGTTCTGCGCGGCGCGCCCGGCGTCGAACGCCGTCGGCCCCTTGCCGCCGATGACGATCGCCACGACGAACGGTGCCCCGCGCACGTTGTCGCTCGCGTAGACGCTCTGCGCGGCCTCCTCGACGAGCGCGGGATCGCGCAGGACGACGAAGCGCCGCGCCTGGCGGTTCTTCGAGCTCCCGGCGAGCCGGCCGGCCTCGAGGATCCGGCGCTCGGCCTCCTCGCCGAGCGGTTCGGGCGCGTAGTCGCGGACCTCGCGCTTGCTGACGACGGCGAGATAGGTGTCCATGCCCCGGAGGCTACCCCGGGTCCACCGCTCGCTTGCCGGGGGACGGGGAATCAGCTGGTGGGCACGGCCGGTTCGCCGGCGCTGCGCTGCGCGGACGACATCGCTGAGAATTGACCGGGCCCGCGCGGCACACGCGATGGAAGAGCGCGCCCATCAGGCCGTGTCGCCCTCCGTCAGCGCGCGGTACAGCGCGTTCGCCTTCACCCCCGTGAGCGACGCGACGACGGAGCTCGCCGGGCGCGGCTTGGCGCCCGCGGCGACGAGCCTGCGCAGCGCCTCGAGCGCGGGCGCCAGCTCGGGCTCCGTCGCCGGCGCGCCACCGAGCACGAGCACGACCTCGCCGCGCGGCGGCGCCTCGGCGTAGCGCGCGGCCAGCTCGCCGGCGCTGCCGCGGACGATCTCCTCGTGGATCTTCGTGAGCTCGCGGCAGACCGCCACCGGCCGCTCGGGGTCGACCTGCGCCAATGCGGCGAGCGATGCCGCGACGCGGTTGGGCGACTCGAACGCGACGAGCGTCTCGGGCACGCGCAGCAGCCCCGCGAGGTCGCCGCGCTTGCGCGGGAGGTAGCCGACGAAGCGCCACGTGTCGGCGGGCAGCGCGCTGGCCACCAGCGCCGACAGCGCCGCGCTGGGCCCCGGCAGCACCTCGACCGCGAGCCCCGCCGCGACGCACGCCCGCACGAGCACGAAACCCGGGTCGCTGACGACCGGCATCCCCGCGTCGGAGACGAGCGCGACGTTGTCGCCCTGCTGCATGCGCTCGATGAGCTGCGGCGCCTTCGAGCGCTCGTTGTGCTCGTGGTAGCTCACGAGCGTCGCGGCGACGCCGTAGCGCTCGAGCAGGACGCGCGTGCGGCGCGTGTCCTCGCAGGCGACGACGTTCGCGTCACGCAGCGCGCTCAGGACGCGCAGCGTGATGTCCTCGAGGTTGCCGATCGGGGTCGGGCAGACGATGAGGCGGCCGGGGGTCATGTCCTGATCATGCCGGGCCGGCGATCCCGTCGAGGGCGAGCACCGCCGCGCCGAGCATCCCCGACTCCGCCCCGAAGCGCGCGGGGACGATCCGCACGTGCTCGCGGGCGGGCGACAGCGCGCGCTCGGCGACGACGGCGCGGATCGGCTCGAGCAGCAGCTCGCCCGCGGCGATGACACCCCCGCCGATCACGACGACGTCGGGGTTGAGCATGTTCACGAGGTTGCAGACGCCGATGCCGAGCCAGCCGCCGATGACCGCGACGGCGTCGATCGCGGCCGCGTCGCCGTCGTGGGCGAGCTCGGTCACGAGCGGGCCGCTGATCGCCCGCCCGGCCGCGAGCGCCCGGCCGAGGCCGGACTGCGGCCGCTCGGCCGCGATCCGCTGCGCCTCGCGGCCGAGCGCCTTGCCCGACGCCATCGCCTCCAGGCAGCCGCGGTTGGGGCAGTTGCCCGGGCACGGCGGGCCGTCGGCCTGGACGACCATGTGCCCGAGCTCGGCGCCCGCGCCCTGGCTGCCGCGCTGCAGCGCGCCGCCGACGACGAGCCCGCCGCCGATCCCCGTGCCGATCGTCAGCATCGCGGCCTCGCGCACGCCGGCGGCGGCGCCGAAGCGCCACTCGGCGAGCATCGCGGTGTTCGCGTCGTTGTCGACGAAGACCGGCAGCCCGAGCCGCTCGGCCATGACGTCGCGGAAAGGCAGATCGGCGATCGGCAGGTGGATCGACATGACCGCCATGCCCCGCTCGAGGTCGATCATGCAGGGGATCCCGAAGCCGACGGCATCGACGCGGCCCGACGCGCCCTCGATCGCGTCGCGGACCTCGCGGACCGCCGCGACGATCATGTCCAGCAGCGCCGCCTGGTCGCGTCCGCGCGCCGGACGGGTTGCGCGATGGTGCACGTTCAGGGCCGGATCGACCGCGCCGGCCAAGAGCTTCGTGCCACCGAGGTCGACCCCGATGACGCAGCCGGTCGACACGATCGGTGACCATAGCGAGGACATGCCATCGAGCCGCGCAAACCCTCGTCGAGCCACAGCGCGCTGCTGAGGCAGGCCGATGACGGACCCCGAACCTCCGCCCCGGCGGCCCGAGTACCGCGTCTACCGGTCGCGCAAGCCGCTGCTGCCCGGGCGCGACCGCGACGAGCTCGCGCAGCTGCGCAGCGGCGGGCGCGGCCACGACCGCGGGCCCGGGCGCGCGCGCAAGCCGTGGTCCTGGGGGCGCGTGGTGCGCTGGCTGTTGCTCGCGATCGCCGGCTGGGTCGCGCTGTCGGTCGCCGCGTTTCTCATCAGCGCCCAGATCCAGCAGGGCAAGATCAGCGGCGCGGCCAACGAGGCGCTCGGCGGCGCCGGCTACCCGCTGTGGTCGGCGAACAACATCCTCGTCCTCGGCTCCGACCAGCGCACGGCGGGCACCCGCGAGCCCGGCGCCCAGACCGGCGTCGGGCGCTCGGACTCGATCATGCTCATGCGCATCGGCGGCGGCGCCAACACCCGCCTGTCGATCGCCCGCGACACGGTCGTCGACATCCCCGGGGCCGGGCGTCAGAAGATCAACGCCGCGTTCGCGATCGGCGGCACGGCGCTCGCGGTGAGGACGGTCGAGGCCTACACCGGCGTCGACGTCAACCACGTCATGGTCGTGAGCTTCGAGAACTTCCCGGCGCTCATCGACGCGATGGGCGGCATCACCTACCAGGGTGGCTGCGTCGTCTCGAGGATCAACGGCGGCTTCAAGAACGGCGGCTACACGCTGCGCCTGCGCGCCGGCAGGACGCACATCGACGGCAGGCAGGCGCTCGCGCTCGCCCGGACGCGGCACAACGACTGCAACAAGCGCGAGAGCGACCTCACGCGCGCGCACCGCCAGCAGAAGGTCATCGCCGCGATGCGCTCACGGCTGCTGTCACCCGGCGCGTTCCTGCGCCTGCCGTTCATCTCCTGGCGCGTGCCGAACGCGCTGCGCTCGGACATGAGCGGGCCGACGCTGCTCGGGCTCTTCGGGGCGCTGGCCGTCGCCGGCAGCCCGCACAACGAAGTGCTCGGGACGTTCAGCGGCGAGGTGTCGGGGGCCGCCAAGGACGCGGCCGTGCAGCGCTTCCTCGCGGGGTGATCAGTCGGACTTCGGCGACGCCGCGGGCTTCTTCGCCGCGGGCTCGGCCTTGGAGACCGTGTCGCTCTTCTTCGTCTCGCCGCCCGAGGAGGACTCGCCGCCCGAGGAGGACGAAGAGGAGTCGCTCTTCGCCGCGTCGCCCTTCTCGGACTGCTTCTTCGCGCCCTCGTGGTCGGCCTTCTCACGCGCGCGCTTCTTCGTCCCGTAGTCGGTGTTGTAGAAGCCCTTGCCCTTGAAGTGCACCGCGATCGGGTGAAAGATCCGCTGCAGCGGGACCCCGGTCTCAGGATCCTCGGCGAGCGGCGGATCGGTCATCTTCTGCATGACCTCGAGGATCGTGCCGTCCGGTCGTCTGTACTCGTAGAAGGGCACGCGTACCCCCATTATCTAGCATGGCTCCGCAATGCCCGACACAGCCACCATGGACAAGATCGTCGCCCTCTGTAAACGACGGGGGTTCATCTTCGCCTCGTCGGAGATCTACGGGGGCCTCGGCTCGACGTACGACTACGGCCACTACGGCGTCCTGCTGAAGACGAACGTCAAGAACGAATGGTGGCGCGCGATGCTCCAGGAGCGCGACGACATCGTCGCCCTCGACAGCGCGATCCTCCAGCATCCGCGCACCTGGGAGGCCTCCGGCCACCTCGCGGGCTTCACCGACCCGATGGTCGACTGCCGCACCTGCGGCCAGCGCTTCCGCGCCGATCACCTGCAGGATCTGCCGTGCCCGCAGAAGCCCTCCAGGCACCCCGGCGAGGGGCCGAGCTGCGACCTCACCGAGGCGCGCGACTTCAACCTCATGTTCGAGACGACGATGGGGCCGGTGAAGGACTCGGGAGCGACGGTCTACCTGCGCCCCGAGACGGCGCAGGGCATCTTCGTGAACTTCAAGAACGTCCTGCAGTTCAGCCGCAAGAAGCCGCCGTTCGGCATCGCCCAGATCGGCAAGTCGTTCCGCAACGAGATCACGCCGGGCAACTTCGTCTTCCGCACGCGCGAGTTCGAGCAGATGGAGATGGAGTTCTTCGTCCCGCCCGGCGAGGCAGCGGACTGGTACGCCTTCTGGAAGCAGGCGCGCCACGACTGGTACACCGAGCTCGGGCTGCGCGACGACCACCTGCGCATGCGCGAGCACGATCCCGACGAGCTCAGCCACTACTCCAGCGGGACCGCCGACGTCGAGTACCTCTTCCCCATCGGCTGGTCCGAGCTGGAGGGGATCGCCAACCGCGGCGACTTCGACCTCACGCAGCACTCCGAGTACTCCGGCCAGAAGCTCGAGTACTTCGACCCGCAGAGCAAGGAGCGCTACGTCCCGCACGTCATCGAGCCCGCCGCCGGCGCCGACCGGGCGACGCTCGCCTTCCTCGTCGACGCCTACGACGAGGACGATCTCGGCGGCGAGCTGCGCACGGTGCTCAAGCTGCACCCGCGCCTGGCGCCGGTCAAGGTCGCGGTCCTGCCGCTCGTGCGCAAGGACGGCCAGCCGGAGGTCGCCCGCGAGATCTTCACCGCGCTGCGCGGGCGCATGCAGACCGAGTACGACGAGGGCGGCTCGGTCGGCAAGCGCTACCGCCGCCAGGACGAGATCGGGACGCCGTTCTGCGTGACCGTCGACCACCAGACGCTCGAGGACCGCACGGTGACCGTGCGCGAGCGCGACTCCCTCGCCCAGGAGCGCGTGGCGATCGACGCGCTCGGCGACACGCTCGCCGCGCGCCTGGCGGCGCCGTGGCAGTCGCCGAAGCTCGCCGTGGCCGCCGCGCCCGAGCCAGAGTAGCCGCCGCCCTCGCCCTCAAGAACGTGCCCGTGTGTATGGTATGCGCATGGCACGAGCGAACATCACGCTGCCCGACGAGCTGCTCGATCGGGCGCGTGCAGCGGGCCTGAACGTCTCACGCGTCGCGGCCTCCGCGCTCCTCGAGGAACTGGACCGTCGCGACAAGATCGCGGCGCTCGACAGCTATCTCCTCGAGCTCGACGAGGCAGTCGGACCGATCCCCCAGGACGAGCTCCACGAGGCCCGCCGGTGGGCGGACCGCATGCTCGGCGACGCGCCGCCGGCGCCGGCATCGCGAGCGAGCCACACCGGATGACGCTGGTCCTCGACGCCGGGGGCCTGAGCGCGCTGGCCATCGGCCGGGCGCGCCTGCACGAACTGCGCCGGCGCGGACTGTGGCCGGCGCAGGTCCCGGCCGTGGTCCTGACCGAAGCGCTGACGGGCGACCACCGTCGTGACTTCCACACCAACCGGCTGCTGCGCACCTGCCAGATCCGCGACGTCGACGAGACCCAGGCCCGCGAAGCCGCTCGGCTGCGAACCGCCACCGCGCGCGCCGGAACGATCTCGGCGGTGGATGCGGTCGTCGTGGCCGTCGCGGCCGGACGACCGGACGCGGTCGTCCTCACGAGCGACCCGGCCGACCTGCGCGCGCTCGCCGCGCACGCGGCTGCACCGGTCCGCGTCATCTGCATGTAGTCAGCCGGCGATCGTCAGGCGCAGCGGCCGCCGCGCGTCGACCGACGGCTGGTCCTGCCCGAGCAGCCAGACGCGGTCGCCGCTGCCGACTGCCGCGGCGACGACCGCGCCGGTGGCGCGATCGACCGGCACGGTGCCGCGGACGTGGCAGTTCGCGTCGAGCGTCGCGACGGCGTTCGTGATCGCGTCCTCGGACGACGTCAGGCCGGCGAGCACCGAGACCGCGTTGCCCGTCGGTCCGAAGAGCATCGCCGGCACCTCGTTGCCGTAGTCCTGCGTCGAGCCCGCGACGTCCCGCGGCGTCGAGAACCGGCCGGCGGGGGTCGCGGCGATGCACATGACGCGCTGACCGCGGGCCGGGGTCCCGAAGCCGATCGTCACGTGCCCGTGCGCGCCGACGCGCGCGGCCGCCGCCGGCGGGCTCGGCAGGGTGCCCCGCTCGGCAGGGTCGGCGCCGATGAGGCCGGCGCGGGCGAAGCGCCGGCGCTTGGCCGGCAGGACGGCGGCGCGCAGGGTCCACGGGCGCGAGTACGTCGTCGCCTCCCACACGGCGGCGATCGTCCCGTCCGGGCCGATCGCGACGTCCGAGCGGCGGAAGTTCTCCGTGACCGGGCCGGCGTCGATCGGCGCGCCGAGGCGCCCCGCGACGGGGCCGGCCCGCACCCGGAAGCGCTTGCGGCGCGGGTACCCGACGACGAGCCGGCCATCGGGCCGCAGCGCGGCCGCGGGCGCCGCGGAGGTCCCGGTCGCGAGCACGGTGCTGGTCCAGCGCGTCGCGTGGGCGGGGCGCGTGAGCCTGAGGGTCACGGGCTCGGAGCGGCCGGGCCGGCCGGTCGGGCGCCGGGCGGCGAACACCGCCGCGACGTCGCCGCGCCGGTCGGTCAGCAGCGTCGGTGCGATGCCCGCGTTGACCGGGGAGGTGAAGCTGTCCTCGTGCAGGACGCGGCCCGTCGCGGCCGACAGCGTCGTGAGGACGAGCGCGCCGCTGCGGGGCGCGGTCGCGGCGACGACGATCGAGCGGGCGTCGGGCGCCACGGGCCGCGCGAGCGGCCAGCCGCCGGGCAGCGAGACCCGCCAGCGCGTGCACCCCGCGGCGTCCAGCGCGAGCACCGTGAAGCGCGCGCCGGGGAACGCCTCCGAGCCGCGGAAGGAGGACAACGCGACGACGGCGCCGTCGCCCACCGGCGCGAGCTGCGCCGTGATGACGCTCGGCACCTGCTCGAGCAGCGTCCGCGGCGCGTTCGCTGCGACCGGCGCGCACGCGGGCCCGGCGGCGCGGGCGGTGCCCGGGGCGCAGATCGCGACGAGGAGCGCGGCGCTCGCGGTCACGACATGGCTGCGGCGGTGCATCCTGCGCTCCTGACGTGGGCTGACCTGTCACGGCGTCAACGGCCCGCCGCGGGAGAGGTTGCGCGAACATGTGCCGATGGCCGTCACCGTTCCCCCCGGGACCGAGCAGATCGACTACGCCGACCTCTACGCGCGCTGGGAGCGCGGCAACTGGTCGGCGACCGCGATCGACTTCACGCAGGACCGCATCGACTGGCACGAGCGCTTCACGCCCGAGCAGCGCCGCGGCGCGCTCTGGCTCTACACGCTCTTCTTCCACGGCGAGGACTCCGTCACCGACAACCTGTCGCCGTACATCGACGCCGCGCCGCTGGAGGAGCAGAAGTACTTCCTCGCCACGCAGCAGGCCGACGAGGCGCGCCACGCCGTCTTCTTTCACCGCTTCCTCCACGAGGTGGTCGGCGTCGGCGACGGCTCGCTCGGCTCGGGCCTGAAGGCCACCGCGCCGCAGCTGACCTGGGGCCACGGCAAGACCTTCGGCCGCCTCGACAAGATGGCCGCGGACCTGCGCCGCGACAGCTCGCCGACGATGCTCGCCAAGGCGATCACGCTCTACCACATCGTCGTGGAGGGAACGCTCGCACAACCGGGCCAGCACATCATCGAGACGTCGCTCGAGCGCATGGACCTCATGCCGGGCTTCCGCGAGGGCATGCGCAGCGTCGCCATCGACGAGCAGCGCCACATCGCCTTCGGCGTCCGGATGCTCGCCGACCTCTACCGCGCCGACCCGGCGGGCACGCAGGAGGCGATCGTCGACGTCATCCGCGAGATCGTCCCCTACGTCCTGAGCGTGCCGATCCCGCCGGGCTGGGACGAGTCCTACACGACCTGCTTCGACTACACGCTCGAGGACCTCTTCGAGGAGGGCGCGCGCGCGAACGAGGCGCGGCTGCGGGCGATCGGCCTCCCGCTCGACGACATCCACCACTTCCCCTTCCCGATGGACATCTCGCCGCGCGAGCGGGGCAAGCAGGCGCTCGTGCTCTTGCGCGCCGGCCTGCTCGGCGAGCGCAACGGCCCGGTCGCCCGCGACCCGCACACCGTGCGGACGTTCTTCGACCTGCTCGCGCGCAACGCCCGTGCGCAGGACGTCCGCTCCGGTACGACGATCCAGTGGGACTTCACCGACATGGACCCGTGGTACCTCCTGCTCGAGGGCCCCGGCCGCAAGTCCGCGATCCAGGGCCGCCTGCCGAAGCCCGATGTGCGCCTGAAGATGCGCTGGGACGACTTCGGCGAGCTCGTCTCCCAGCGTGCCCAGCCCTACCAGCTCGCCCTGCGCGGGCGGATGCGGCCGTGGGGCGATCCGCGCCTGCTGCTGAAGCTCGAGCGCCTCTTCCACTGAAGAGACCCCTCCGTCCTGGCACCGGGAGCCGCCCGGAGACCGGTAGATTCCCCCGCCCATGAGCAACACCCTCATCCTCAAGGCGCGCTACGGCGGCGGCCAGGTCGAACTCACGCCGGTCCCCCATCCGCACGATCCGACGTTCGAGCGCCCGACGTGGCGCGTGCGCATCGTCGGCCGCGGCTACGAGGGCTCGGCCAACGCCGGCCAGCGCCTCGGTCTCGAGATCGAGGTCGAGGACGGCCTGATCGCGGAGATGGTCTGCCCCGAGTCCCCTTACGAGGACGAGCTCCTGCACGAGTTCTTCGACGGGCTGTATGCCGACCAGCAGGGCTGGGACGGCGAGCGCCGCTGGGTCTCGCAGCTCGACCATCTGACGTTCGTCGTCACCCACGACCAGGTCAACACCGCGACGCTGCGCGCCGAGCTGCGCGGCATCGCAGACCCGCCCTGGCTGGCGTCCGTGACGCTGCCGCTGGACCCCGGCGTCTTTCACCGCATCGGCGCCAACGCGAAGCTCTTCGGCGATCAGGTGCTCGAAGGCGCCTCGGCCGACAGCGCCTGAGCGCCGATCGCTTCGCCGCCCGCCGCGGCGCGCGCGCGGGCGATCCAGCCGTCGGCCCAGATCGCCAGGGCCTCCGGGTCGCGGCCGGCCGGCTTGCCGGCGCGCTCGGCGCGGTCGTCCTTCAGCGCGAGCATGCAGCCGTAGGCGAGCTCGAACGGGCACAGGGCGTCGCCGCCCGGGACCTGTAGCACCGGGTGGTTGAAGATCAGGCCGTCGGCGTCGCAGCGGCGCCAGCGCGCGGAGGGCAGCTCGGCGAGGACGTGGTCGGCCCAGACGTAGCCCGCCGCGTCGCACATGAGCAGCGCGGGGCCGGTCCCGACCCCGCCGTGGCGGGGGTCCGAGCGCGTCGGATGCCAGATCGGGTACGGAGGGCCCTCGGCCTCCTCGCCGCCGTCCAGCCACCAGCCCGCGATCCAGGCCCAGGTTGCGACGAGCCCCTCGCGCGAGCCGTCGGGCCGCATGCCGCTCTGCCACTGAAACCACTCCAGGCGCGCCTCGCGCGCGGCCAGGTAGGTGGCGAGGAACCGCTCGGCCTCAACAGCCGGCATGCGCCAGAAGTCCACGAACCCCATGGGCGTGTGATCGTCAGGCGCGCGCGGAACTTCAGGACCGTGACGCGGCCGCCTTTGCGAGCGGGCGGGCGCAGCTCGTAAGGTTCGCCCACGGCATGAGCGCCCCCGTCCAAGCCATCGAGGTCGCGGATCTGCGCAAGTCCTACGGCGACATCGAGGCCGTGCGCGGCGTGAGCTTCGCCGTGGCGACCGGCGAGATCTTCGGCTTCCTCGGCCCCAACGGCGCGGGTAAGACGACGACGATCAACATGCTCTGCACGCTCGCCAAGCCGACCGGCGGCAGCGCGCGGGTCGCGGGGCACGACGTCGTGACCGAGCGCGACGACGTGCGCCGGCACATCGGTCTCGTCTTCCAGGAGCAGACGCTCGACGGCTATCTCACGGCCGAGCAGAACCTCCGCATGCACGCCGAGCTCTACGGCGTGGACTCCAAGCTCGTCGCCGGGCGGATGCGCCAGGTCCTCGAGATGGTCGGGCTCTGGGAGCGGCGCGCCACGCAGGTCATGACGTTCTCCGGCGGGATGAAACGGCGCCTGGAGATCGCGCGCGGCTTCCTGCACTCCCCGCGCGTCCTCTTCCTCGACGAGCCGACGATCGGCCTGGATCCGCAGACGCGCAGCTCGATCTGGCGCTACATCCGCGACCTCCAGCGCGCCGAGGAGATCACGATCTTCATGACGACGCACTACATGGACGAGGCCGAGTTCTGCGACCGGATCGCGATCATGGACAAGGGCGAGATCGTCGTGCTCGACACGCCCGACGCCCTGAAGGCGCGCGTCGGCGCCGACCGCGTGACGATCAGGACCGACGACGACGACGCGGCCGTCGCCGCGCTCGCCGAGCGGCTGGGCGTCGAGGCCCAGATCGCCGACGGGCTCGTGACGTTCTACGTGCCCTCGGGCGAGGCCTTCGTCCCGCGGCTGTTCGCCGACCTCGGCGTCCCGATCCTCTCGGTCAGCGTCTCGCGGCCGACGCTCGACGACGTCTTCATGGCGCACACCGGCTCGACGATCCGCGACGCCGAGGAGTCCTCGACGTCGGCGCGCAACAAGATGGTCATGAAGGCGATGTCCGGCGGGCGCTCGTGACGACGGCCGCCGCACCGGTCATCCGCGTCACCGTCCCGCCGCGCAGCCTGCGCAGCGAGCTGCGCGCGATCAAGATCGTCTTCCGCCGCGAGCTCATCCGCTTTCGCAACGACCGGCTGCGGATCGTCACGTCGCTCGTCCAGCCGCTGCTGTTCCTCTTCGTCCTCGGGTCCGGGCTGCAGCAGCTGTCGCAGTTCGGCACGCACGGCGTCGATCTGAAGACGTTCATCTACCCGGGCGTGCTGTGCATCACGGTGATGTTCACCGCGATGTTCTCGGCCGCGTCGATCGTCTGGGATCGCGAGTTCGGCTTCCTGCGCGAGATGATGGTCGCGCCGGTGCGGCGCAGCTCGATCGTCATCGGCAAGTGCCTCGGCGGGGCCTGCGTCGCGAGCCTGCAGGGCCTCATCCTGATCGCCCTTGCCGGCGCCGTGCACGTGCCCTACGACCCGCTGCTGCTGCTCGGGATCTTCGGGCTCCAGCTCCTGCTGGCCTTCAGCATCACCGCGTTCGGGGTGATGGTCGCCATCCGCATCAAGCAGATCCAGGCCTTCATGGGCGTCATGCAGATGATCGTCATGCCGATGTTCTTCATCTCCGGCGCACTGTTCCCGGTGTCCGGCCTGCCGGGCTGGCTGGCGTTCCTCAACCGCATCGACCCGCTGACCTACGCGGTCGACCCGATGCGCCGGCTCGTCTTCGGCCACCTCGACATCAGCGCGAGCGCGCGCGCGGCGCTCGACCCCGGCGTCACCTGGTGGGGCTGGCACCTGCCCGCGCTGCTGGAGGCCGGCGTCGTGCTCGCGCTCGGCCTCGTCATGCTCACGATCGCGATCTGGGAGTTCGGCGCGACGGAGTAGCGACGCGCTACTCCGGGTCGACGAGCAGGGCGCGCACGCAGTGCAGGCCGGCCGCGATCGTCGGGCCGAAGTCGCGGTCCTCGGCGAGCATCCGCAGCCAGATCCCGTCGGCAAGCGAGAAGAGCACGTCGACGACGGCGTCGGGGTCGGCGGCGAGGCGCAGGACGCCCTCGGCCTCCTTCGCGCGCAGGAGCGCGGCGACCTGCTCGCGCGGGCGGCGCAGGAGCTCGGAGAACTCGGCGGCGACCTCCGCGTGGCGGCGCGAGAGGACGAACAGCTCGAAGAGCAGCGTCACGAAGCCCGGGTCGTGCCGGATGACGTCCTCGAGCTCGCCGACGAGCACGGCGATGAAGTCCTCGGCGGTGCGCGCCCGCGCGAGCTGCGCGTCGAGCGCCGCCATGCGCACGTCGCAGTCGCGCCGCACGACCTCGACGAGCAGGCGCTCCTTCGTGCCGAAGTAGTAGTGCAGCAGCCCCCGCGAGACGCCGGCGGCGCGCGCGACCTGGTCGAACGTCGATCCCGCCGCACCGCGCTCGGCGACCGAGGTGCGCATCGCGTCCACGATCCGCGGCGCCTTGTCGGCGGCCGGCGTCCGCTCACCCGTCGTCGCAGCTTCCATCGCAGCCAGCGTAGCCGCCCGGTTGGCCGGCCGGCCAGGTCCGCGCAGACGACAAGGGCGCCCCACCGGGGCGCCCTCGGGCACGACATCGCAGGCGCGGGCGCCTACTTCCCGGGCGCAGCCTCCGGCGGCGGCGCGGCGGGGGCGGTGTTCGAGGTGTAGTCGAACTCCTCCTCGGCACCGAAGAGCGCATCCAGGACCTTTCCTCGCAGCCCCTCGCTCAGGGCGATCGCGGCGACGGCGCCGACGAGCGCGAGCAGGACGAGCTTGCCCATCCCGCCCTTGCGCCTGACCGCGGGCTTCGTGTGCTTCGGAGCGTCGCGCAGGGCGGTCCCGGCGTCGCGCAGGGCATCCGCCGAGCGCCTGAGGTCCTTGTGCAGCTTCTTGTCCTCGATCAGGGCCTTGGTCGGCGCCTTGCCGTTGCTCAGCCGGCCGTATGCGTTCTTCGCAGCCTCGAAGGCCACGACCATGTTGTCGCGCAGTTCCTCGTCCTGGATGATCCGCTGGACGTACGGGTTCTCGCGCGCACCACGCGCTGCGGCTGCAGCGGCGCCGGCCTTGTCCTTCGCTGCCATGTCATTCACCTCGGGTCGCTTGCTTACGTCGAGCATATACCCGGTCTCCGTTGGTCACAGACGGTCGCGCACGCCGCCGTGAGGACCCCGGAGGCTCCGGCACGGGCTCCAGCGCCGCCTCGAGCACCTCGCCGATCTGGCCGACGAAGCGGAACGTCAGCTTCTTGCGCAGGTGCTCGGGAATCTCCTCGATGTCGGACTCGTTGAGCTCCGGGGCGATGATCGTCGAGATGCCGTTGCGCTGAGCGGCGAGCGCCTTGTCCTTCAGCCCGCCGATCGGCAGGACCTGCCCGGTGAGCGTGATCTCGCCCGTCATCGCGACGTCGTCGCGGACGTGGCGGCCGCTCAGCAGCGACGCGAGCGCCGTCGCCATCGTGATCCCCGCGCTCGGCCCGTCCTTCGGGATCGCGCCCGCCGGCACGTGGATATGGACGTCGTGCGTGCGAAACCAGTCCGCTGCCAGCTCGGGCGCGAGCTCGGACTGGTGGACGCGGACGTAGGACATCGCCGCCTGCGCGGACTCCTTCATGACCTCGCCGAGCTGGCCCGTGATCTGGAGCTTGCCCTCGCCGTCGAAGGCCGTCGCCTCGATGAACAGCACGTCGCCGCCGACCGGCGTCCAGGCCAAGCCGGTCGCGACGCCGGGCACGCGCGTGCGGCGCTTGGCCTCGGAGTGGTAGCGCTGACGGCCGAGCAGCTCACGCGCGCGCTCCTCGCCGATCGAGCCCTTCGGGGTTCCGCCCTCGGCGACCCCGCGCGCGACCTTGCGGGCGATCGCGCCGATCTGGCGCTCGAGCTCGCGCACGCCGGCCTCGCGGGTGTAGTCGGCGATGACGGCCCGCAGCGCCGCGTCGGTGATCCGCAGCTGGCCGCGCTTGAGGCCGTTGCGGTCGGCCTGGCGCGGGACGAGGTAGCGCTTGGCGATCTGGAGCTTCTCGTCGGCGGTGTAGCCCGCGATCTGGATGATCTCCATGCGGTCGCGCAGCGGTCCCGGGATCGTGTCGAGCGTGTTCGCCGTCGTGATGAACATGACCCGCGAGAGGTCGAACGGCAGGTCGAGGTAGTGGTCGCGGAAGTTCTGGTTCTGCTCGGGGTCGAGCACCTCGAGCATCGCGCTGGCGGGGTCGCCGCGGAAGTCCGAGCCCATCTTGTCGATCTCGTCGATCATGAACAGCGGGTTGTTGGAGCCGGCGTCGCGCAGCGCGCGGATGATCGTCCCGGGCATCGCGCCGATGTACGTACGGCGGTGGCCGCGGATCTCGGCCTCGTCGCGCACGCCGCCCGCGCTGATGCGCTCGAACTCGCGCCCGAGCGCCCGTGCGATCGACTTGCCCAGCGACGTCTTGCCGACGCCGGGGGGGCCGACGAAGCACAGGATCGAGCCACGCGCGTCGGGCTTCAACCGCCGCACCGCGAGGAACTCGAGGATACGGTCCTTGACCTGCTCGAGGCCGTAGTGGTCCTCGTCGAGGACCTTCATCGCGTGCTCGAGGTCGAGGTTGTCCGCCGTCGACGTGTCCCACGGCAGCGACGCGATCCACTCGAGGTACGTCCGGATGACGCCGTGCTCGGCGGCCGCGGTCGGGAGGTTCTCCAGGCGCCCGAGCTCGCGATCGGCCTGCTTGCGTGCGTCGGCCGGCAGGTCGATCGCGGCGAGCTGCTCGCGCAGCTCGCGGGCCTCGGCGGCGGACTCGTCGAACTCGCCGAGCTCCTCCTGGATCGCCTTGAGCTGCTGGCGCAGGATGAACTCGCGCTGCGTGCGATCCATGTCGGACTGCACCTGGCTCTGGATCTCCGTCCCGATCGAGATGACCTCGAGCTCGCGGGCGAGGACCTCCGTGAGGCGGCGCAGCCGGCGCGCGACGTTGCACTCCTCCAGCAGCGCCTGCTTCTCGTCGGTCGGCAGGCGCAGCGAGCCGCTGATGAGGTGGCTCAGCGCGCCGGCGTCCTCGACGTTGGCGACGGCGATCTGCAGCTCCTCGGGGAGGTAGGGCACGGCCTCGACGATCTGCGAGAACGTCTGCTGGACGTTGCGCATGAGCGCCGTGAGCTCGGGGCTCTCCTCGACGACGTCGGGCGCCTCGGAGATCTCCGCCGTGAGGTAGGGCTTCTCCTCCGTCCAGCGGTCGACGCGCACGCGCTGGGCGCCCTGGACGAGCAGCCGCAGCGTCCCGTCGGGGACCTTGAGCATCCGCGCGATGACGCCGACGACGCCGACGTCGTAGAGCTCGTCGGGGCCCGGCTCGTCGATGTCCGGCTGGCGGCTGGCGACCATGACGAGCATGCGGTTGCCGGCGAGCACGTCGTTGACGAGCGCGACCGAGCGCTCCTGGCCGATCGCCAGCGGCGTGAGCGTGTCGGGGAACGGCACGGTCTCGCGCAGCGGGAGCACGGGCAGCGTGGTGGGCAGCTCCTGGCGTATGCCGACCTCGACCTCCTGGGCGCCCGCGCCGTCGCTGACGACGTCGATCATGGCCCGTCGCCACCGGGCGCGATCGTGCGATCGCGGCCGCGCTCGATCGGCACGCTGCGCGTACGCGACTCGGCGTCGGCGAGCGGCAGCTCGACGCGCAGGATGCCGTCCTGGTACGTCGCCCGTGCCCGGTCGGCGATGACCTCGGCGCCGAGCGCGATCGTGCGGCGGAAGGGCCCGTGCTCGATCTCGAGCTGCTGGTAGACGCGGCCCTCGGCGTCGGCCTCGCGGCGATGGCCGGTGAGCGTGAGCTCGCGGCCCTGGATCTCGAGGCCGAGGTCGCCGGCGTCGATCCCGGCCAGCTCGGCGTGCACGATCGCGCGCGGCGGGTCGTCGGCGTAGAAGACGTCGACCGCCGGCGAGAAGCCGGTGCGGCGCGAGGTCAGCCCGACGCTGCCGAAGACGTCGCCGAAGAGCTCGTCCATCTCCCGGCGCATGCGCTCGAAGTTCGCGAAGAGGTCGCGTTCGCGGGCCATGCGGGCCAATCTACCCCTTCGGTTCCATGGCTCACACCGCGTACTCGGCGCCGGCGCGCGCGACCTCGACCGGGCCGGCGTACGTGCGCCGCGCCTGCGCCAGTGCGCGCTCGTGGTCGAGCTCGTCGGAGATGTGCGTCAGCACGAGGCGCGCCGCGCGGCAGCGCGTGGCGTGCTCACCGGCCTCGGCGGCGGTGAGGTGCCCGCCCGGCCCGTCGTCCTGCGGATCGCGCTCCGGCAGCGTGGCCTCCAGCAGGAGCAGGTCGGTGCCGGCGGCGAAGGCGTCGAGCGCGTCGGTCGGCCCGTGGTCGGCCCCGAAGGTGAAGCGCCGACCGCCGTCGCCCGTGCTGACCTCGACCGCGTTGGCCGGCACGTAGTGCGGCACGGGCTTGAAGCGCAGGCACGCATCGCCGACGCGCTCGGGCGCGGCGATGTCGTACTCGCGTACGTCGAAGGCGTTCTCCACGACGTCCGCCTGGTTGGCGGCCGCCGTGATCGCGCGCAGGATCGCGCGGCCTCCGGGCGGCAGCAGCAGCTGCGGCCGGGCCGTGCCGGCGCGCGGCGAGTACGACAGCGCGCAGGCGTACGGGATGAGGTCGAGGAAGTGGTCGGCGTGCATGTGCGACACGACGACGCCGTCGACGGCGGTGTAGTCGCGCACGAGTCGCAGGCGGCCGAGGACCCCGTTGCCGCAGTCCAGCAGCAGGCACGTCGCGCCGGCCTCGACGAGATACCCGCTGCATGCGCCTCCGGCGTCGGGCCACGACGGCGACTTGCCCAGCACGGTGATGCGCACGCCGCGGACTCTAAGCGCGCGGCGGGGGCGCGCGCCACCGCCGTGCGTTCAGGACGCGTGCAGCGCGGCCTGCTCCTGCGCGCTGGGGAACGCCCACGCGGCCTGCGTGCGGCGCTCCTGGCGGAAGCTGAAGCGCAGCTGCTGGGGCGGGCGCAGGCCGTCGGGACCGTCGGGACGGAAGGTCGCGCAGGGCTCGCCGAGCTCCAGCGCGCACAACAGGTTGCAGTGAAAGAAGCAGTCCTCACACGCCGCCTTCTTCGTCGCTCTCCCCTTCGCCATGCTCCCCGTCCGCCCCTCGTCGATGCCTCGTGAACAGGGGCCATCCCAGCATGCGGCGGCGCCCGGCTCAAGGGGTCGCCGAGGGCGGTTTCCGCTCGTGACGAGTTTTTGGATCCGGGCAGCCCGCAAATGGCGGACGATTCTCGATCGCTCCCCCGGACAGGTTGCGGGGATGCGAATCCCGCCCCCGGATGCAGAGCCCGTTCCCGCTCTTTGGGCGCGATTTCCTACAGGGGATCGGCGCGCCGGACGCGATCGGCCGTGATGTCGGCGAGCGCCGGGCAGCCGGCGAGCGCCATCGCGCGGCGCAGGTCCTCGTTCAATGCCCGCAGGACGGCGCGCACGCCCGCCTCGCCGCCGGTCGCAAGGCCCCAGCCGTAGGGCCGACCGACGAGGACCGCGTCGGCGCCCAGCGCCAGCGCGCGCAGGACGTCACCGCCGTCGCGGATGCCGCCGTCGACGAGCACCGGCACACGGCCGCGCACCGCGGCGGCGACCTCGGGGAGGGCGACCGCGGTCGGCAGGCAGCCGTCGAGCTGGCGCCCGCCGTGGTTGGAGACGACGATGCCGTCGGCGCCCGCCGCGACCGCGGCGTCCGCGTCCTCGGCGGTGAGCACGCCCTTGACGAGCACCGGCAGCCCGCCCGCCGCCTGCGCCCACGCGACGTCGGCCCAGGTGAGCGTCGCGTCCCAGCCGCCGACGGGCTTGCGCTCGACCGCGAGATCTGGACCGAGGTGGGAGGCCAGCGCGACCCCGTCGGGCAGCGACGTGGCGGCGTGGCGCAGCTCGCCCTCGCGCCGGCCGGGGACCGGCATGTCGACGGTCAGCAGGACCGCCCGGTAGCCGTGCTCGGCGGCGCGCGCGAGCACGCGGGCACTGCGCTCGCGGTCGCCGGCGACGTAGAGCTGAAACCACAGCGGGCCGCTCGCGCCCGCGGCGACGGCCGCGAGGTCGGTCGTCGCGCGGGTCGACAGGCAGTAGACGGTCCCGGCCGCGGCGGCCGCGCGGGCGGCGCCGATCTCGCCGTCGTCGTGCAGCAGGCGCTGCGCGGCCATCGGCGCGAGCAGGATCGGCAGCGCGAGCCGCTCGCCGAGCAGCGTGCACGACGGATCGACGGCGCTGACGTCGACCATCACCCGCGGGCGGATCCACAGCCGGCGCCAGGCGGCCTCGTTCTCGGCGAGCGTCTGCTCGTCGCCGGCACCGCCCGCGTAGTAGTCGTATGTCTCCTCCGGCAGCAGCTCGCGCGCCTGCGCCTGGAGTTTGCGCAGCAGCTCCATGGGCGACGATGGTACGTCCATGCGCATCCTGCTCACCGGCGTCAGCGGCGCGATCGGCACCGAGCTCGCCCCCGCGCTGGCGCGCGCCGGCCATGAGCTGCGCGGCTTCGGGCGCGACCCGGCGCGCGTGACGGCGCGGCTGCCGGTCGTCCGCGGCGACGCGCTCACGGGCGAGGGCCTCGACGCGGCGCTGGCGGGCATCGACGTCGCGTACTTCCTCATGCATTCGATGGAAGGCCCGGACGCCGGCTTTGCGGCGCGCGAGCGCACGGCGGCGCGCAATTTCGTCAGCGCGGCGCAGGGGGCGGGCGTGCGCCGCGTCGTCTACCTCGGCGGCATCGCGCCCACCGGCAGGACGCCGTCGCGTCATCTGCGCAGCCGCCTGGAGGTCGAGCGGATCCTCGTGGCGGGGCTGCCCGAGGCGGTTGCGCTGCGCGCCTCGATCGTCATCGGGGCGAGCTCGCGCTCGTTTCGCTTCCTCGTGCGCCTCGTCGAGCGCATGTCCGTGCTCGCGCTCCCAGCCTGGCAGGCGTACCGCACGCAGCCGATCGACGCGCGCGACGTCCGCAGCTTCCTCGTCGCGGCGGCGACGACGCCGCGCGCGGCCGGCGGGCTGTCGCTCGACATCGCCGGGCCCGACGTCCTGACCTACGGCCAGATGATCGAGCGCATCGCCGACCTCATGCTCGTCCGCCGCCGGTCGCTGCGGCTGCGGCGCGCCGCGACGCCGGTCGTCGCGCCGATCGCGGCGGCGATCGCCGGCGAGGACCCGGGCTTCATCGGCCCGCTCATGGAGAGCCTCTCCGGCGATCTGCTGCCGCGCGACGAGCGCGCGCCGGCGCTGCTCGGCGTGCGGCTGCACGCCTTCGACCGCGCGGTCGAGCGCGCGCTGCGCGACTGGGAGTCCGGCGAGCCGCTGCGCGCCCGGTAGCGGCCGCCGGCGGCGCCGACCATCTAGGTTTGGCCCGTGTCCGTCGTGATCGCACAGATCGACATCGCCGCACCCATCGACGACGTCTGGGGCAAGATGATGGACCCCGGCTGCATCCGCGAGTGGGTGACGATCGTCGACAGCATCGACTACGTCGACCACGGGCCGATCCGCCCCGGCTTCCGGATGGACCAGACGCTGCACCTGCGCGGCGTGCGCTTCAAGGTGCGCTGGACGCTCACCGAACTCGACGCCCCGCGCTTCGCCCGCTGGGAGGGCCACGGGCCGGCGCGCTCGACCGCTGTCACCGAGGACCGCCTCACAGAGCACAACGGATTCACCAGAGTGGACTACCGCAACGAGTTCCGTACGCCGTTGGGGCCGCTCGGCGCCGCCGCGTCGCGGGTGATCGTCGGCGGGATCCCGGACAAGGAGGCCAACGCCTCCCTGCGGCAGCTGAAGGAGATTCTGGAAGTCGGACCCTGATCGCGCCCGTTTCTCTCGCAACAGCGCCCGCCGACCGCGCGATTGGATACGCTGTTGGTGTTAATGTCAATACGGCCTGACGGGGAGATGTACATGGCTGACTTCCTGGACGAGAAGCGAAATGAGATCGGGGCCCGGCTCAAAGAGCTGAAGCCTCTGGTCGAGGAGTACCAGCGGCTCGAGGCCGCGGCCGCGGCACTGGATGGCGTTCCGGTGCACGGTCCGGGTACGAACGGCAACGCCGGTACGCGACGGGCGACGGCACGCGTGAAGGCAGCGGGTCGGAGTCGCGGCGCGGGCACCGGCACCGGCAGGCGCGGCCGCCCCAAGGGCAGCGGCACGCGCGGCGCCGAGGCACTTGCGCTCGTCAAGGGCAACCCCGGGATCACGATCCCCGAGATCGCCGAGAAGATGGGCATCAAGCAGAACTACCTGTACCGCGTCCTTCCCGGCCTGGCCGAGGACGGCCTCGTCACCAAGGACGGGCGCGGCTGGCATCCGAAGGACGCCGCCTGAGGCAGACCGGTCACCGGGTCAGGCGCTGGGTGGCTGCCCGACCCGGCCGCACCGTAAGTAAGGACCCGAGACAGCTCGGGTCCTTACTTTTAGGTCACTCTTAGCTCGGCCTGACCTCAGATGAGGCCGAGCTCGCTCACCGCGGCGCGCTCGTCGGTCAGCTCCTTCACCGTCGCGTCGATCTTGGCCTGGGCGAACGCACCGACCTCGAGGCCCTGCACGATCTCGTATCCGCCGCCCGTGCAGCGCACGGGGAAGCTCGAGATGATCCCCTCCGCTATGCCGTAGGAGCCGTCGGAGGCGACGGCCATCGAACGCAGGCTGTCGGCGCCCGCCACCCAGTCGCGCACGTGATCGATCGCGGCGTTGGCCGCCGATGCGGCCGACGAGGAGCCGCGCGCGGCGATGACCTCGGCGCCGCGCTTGCCGACGCGCGGGATGTAGTCGTTCTCGTACCAGTCCATGTCGACGAGGCCGGCGGCGTTCTCACCGTTGACCGTCGCGTTGAACAGGTCCGGGAACATCGACGGCGAGTGGTTGCCCCACACGACGAGGTCGCTGACCTCCGTGACGCCGACGCCGAGCTTCTGCGCGAGCAGCGCCACCGCCCGGTTCTGGTCCAGGCGCGTCATCGCCGTGATCTGCTCGGCCGGGATGTCCGGCGCGTTGGCCGCGAGGATGAGCGCGTTGGTGTTCGCCGGGTTGCCGACGACGAGCACCTTGACCCCGTCCGCCGCGTTGGCGTTCAGCGCCTCGCCCTGCGGCTTGAAGATCGCGCCGTTGGCCTCGAGCAGGTCCGCGCGCTCCATCCCCTTCGAGCGCGGGCGCGCGCCGACGAGCAGCGCGATGTCGACGCCGTCGAACGCCTGTGCGGGATCGTCGTAGATGTCGACGGACGCGAGCAGCGGGAAGGCGCAGTCGGTCAGCTCGAGCGTCGTCCCCTCGGCCGCCGTGACGGCCTGCGGGATCTCGAGCAGCTTCAGCGCGACGGGCGTGTCGGGTCCCAGCAACTGCCCGGATGCGATCCGGAACAGCAGGGCGTAGCCGATCTGCCCGGCGGCGCCCGTGACGGCGACCTTCACCGGGGAAGCGTTCGTCATGCGTTCATCTCCTCTATGACCGCGTCAGCGAATTCGCTCGTACCGACCGCGGTGGGGTCCGTACGAGTCGGTTTCAGATCGTATGTGACCTTCTCGCCCTTGCGTATCACGCCTGCGATCGCGCGCTCCAGCGCGCGCGCCGCGGCGGGCTCGCGCAGGTGGTCGAGCATGTAGACGCCCGACAGCATGAGCGCCGTGGGGTTCATCCGGTTCTTCCCTGCGTACGTCGGCGAGGATCCGTGCGTCGCCTCGAACACGGCGGCCTCGCTGCCGATGTTCGCCCCGCCCGCAACGCCCAGCCCGCCGATCATCGCGGCGCACAGGTCCGAGACGATGTCGCCGTAGAGGTTCGGCAGGACGATGACCTCGTAGTCCTCCGGATAGGTGATCAGCTGGTTGCAGAGGTTGTCGATGATGCAGTCCTGAAACTCGATCGCCGGGTACTCCTGCGCGACCCTGCGCGCCACCTCGAGAAACAGGCCGTCGGAGAACTTCATGATGTTCGCCTTGTGCGCCGCAACGACCTTCCGGCGGCCGTGGGTGACGGCGTAGTCGAAGGCGTGACGGACGATCCGCTCGGAGCCGAAGACGCTGATCGGCTTGATCGAGATGCCGGCGTCCGCGCGGACGACCGAGCCGAGCTCGGCGAGCGTCTCGCGCAGGGCCGCGTTCTCGGGCGTGCCGCGCTCGAACTCGATGCCCGCGTAGAGGTCCTCGGTGTTCTCGCGCACGATGACGAGGTCGGTCTCCGGAAAGCGCGTGCGCACGCCCTCCAGCGCCTTGCACGGCCGGATGCACGCGTAGAGGTCGAGCTCCTTGCGCAGCAGCACGTTGATCGAGCGAAAGCCCGAGCCGACCGGTGTCGTCGTGGGGCCCTTGATCCCGACCCCGGTGCGCTTCAGCGACTCCAGCGTGGCGTCCGGAAACGGGTTGCCGTGCCTGCGGTACTCGTCGATCCCCGCTTCGTGGCGGTCCCAGTTGAGGTCGACGCCGGTGGCCTCGAGAACGCGGCGGGTGGCCTCGGTCAGCTCGGGGCCGGTGCCGTCTCCGGGGATGAAGGTCACGTCGTGCGCCATGGGTACCTCTCGGGATGTGCGGCGGCACCCGCGTCGGGGACCTGGCGATGCTACCGGCGGTAGTGGATCCGGCCGGAAGTTCGGCGCGGTTTTCCCGGATGCCCGGCCGTGATCTGACGGTCGACGGTGATCCGGTGTGCGTGCCGGTGGCACGTACCCGGTCGCCGGCGGCCGTCAGGCACGGATCGGGCGCCGGGAAAACCCGCAGAACTTGCGGACGCGTCCACTAGCGTGTCGCTGCGCCCATGAAGATCATCTACACGCACACCGACGAAGCGCCCGCGCTCGCCACCGCCTCGCTGCTGCCGATCGTGCAGGCCTTCGCCGCCGCCGCCGGCGTGGACGTCGAGCTGCGCGACATCTCGCTCGCCGCGAGGATCCTCGCCCAGTTCCCCGAGCTGCTCACCGCCGAGCAGCAGGTCCCCGACGCGCTGGCCGAGCTCGGTGCGCTGGCCAGGACGCCCGCGGCGAACATCATCAAGCTGCCGAACGTCAGCGCGTCGCTGCCGCAGCTGAAGGCGGCGATCGCCGAGCTGCAGGAGCAGGGGTACGCGATCCCGGACTACCCCGCGCAACCGTCGGACCCGGCGCGCGCGAGGTACGACGCGGTGAAGGGCAGCGCGGTCAACCCGGTCCTGCGCGAGGGCAACTCCGATCGCCGCGCCCCGGCCTCCGTCAAGGCCTTCGCGCGCAGACACCCGCACGCGATGGGCGCCTGGTCGCCGGACTCCAGGTCGCACGTCGTGACGATGTCCGGCGGCGACTTCCGCTCCACCGAGCGGTCCGTGACGGCGGGCGCGGACGGCGGCGCGCGGATCGAGCACGTCGCCTCCGACGGCACCGTCACGGTGCTCAAGGGGCGCATCCCGGTACTCGCCGGCGAGGTCCTCGACGCCGCCGTCATGCGCCGCGCGGCGCTCGACGCGTTCCTTGCCGAGCAGGTCGCCGACGCCAGGGCGCAGGGCGTCCTCTTCTCGGTCCATCTGAAGGCGACGATGATGAAGGTCTCCGACCCGATCATCTTCGGCCACGCCGTGCGCGCGGTGGTCGGCGACGTCTACGAGGGCCTCGACGCCAACCCGAACGACGGCCTGGCCAGCCTCCTGACCGCGCACCCGGAGCTCGGCGACGCGGTCGACGCCGCGCTCGCCGCCGGTCCCGCGATCGCGATGGTCGACTCCGACAAGGGCATCACGAACCTCCACGCCCCGTCGGACGTCATCGTCGATGCATCGATGCCCGCGGCGATCCGCTCCTCGGGGCAGATGTGGAACGCCGCCGGCGAGCTGCAGGACTGCAAGTTCGTCATCCCCGACTCCTCCTACGCGGCGCTGTACGCCGAGACGGTCGACCACTGCCGCGCGCACGGCGCGTTCGATCCGTCGACGATGGGGACGACGCCGAACGTCGGCCTCATGGCACAGAAGGCCGAGGAGTACGGCTCGCACGACAAGACCTTCGAGATCGCCGCCGCCGGCACGGTCCGCGTCGTGGACGACGGCGGCGCCACGCTGCTCGAGCACGAGGTCGACGCCGGCGACATCTGGCGGATGTGCCAGTGCAAGGACGCGCCGATCCAGGACTGGGTGCGGCTCGCCGTCGGCCGGGCGCGCGCGACCGGCACGCCCGCCGTCTTCTGGCTCGACGAGACGCGCCCGCACGACGCGGAGCTCCTGAAGAAGGTCCGCCCGGCGCTCGCGGCGATCGGCGGCGACGACCTGCGGATCGAGGTCCTGCCCGTCGCCGAGGCGACGCGCCTGACGCTCGAGCGCGCTCGCGCCGGCGAGGACACGATCTCCGTCACCGGCAACGTCCTGCGCGACTACCTCACCGACCTGTTCCCGATCCTCGAGCTCGGGACGAGCGCGAAGATGCTCTCGATCGTGCCGCTCATGACCGGCGGCGGCCTCTTCGAGACGGGCGCCGGCGGCTCGGCGCCGAAGCACGTCAAGCAGCTGCTGTCCGAGAACCACCTGCGCTGGGACTCACTCGGGGAGTTCCTCGCGCTCGCCGTGTCGCTGGAGATGCTCGCGGAGAAGACGGGGAACGCCCGCGCGAAGCTCCTCGGCGATGCGCTGGACCGGGCGACGGGCAGCGTGCTGGAGAACGGCCGCTCGCCGTCGCGCCGCTGCGGCGAGCTCGACAACCGCGGCAGCCATTTCTACCTCGCGCTGTACTGGGCGCGGGAGCTCGCCGGCCAGGCGGACGACGACGAGCTCGCGGCCCGCTTCGCGGCGCCGGCGCAGCGCCTCGCGGCGGACGAGGAGGCGATCGTCGCCGAGCTCGCCGCCGTCCAGGGCGAGCCGGTGGACATCGGCGGCTACTACCGGCCCGACCCCGCGCGCGTGGATGCGGTGATGCGCCCGAGCCCGGCGCTGGCCGCGGCGCTGGCGGTCCTGGGGGCCGAGGCATAGCGGTGGACACGCACGAGGTGACAAACCAGGCGCCGCCGCTGGAGGGCCGCAACCTGTTCGACGACCACGTCGCGCTCGGCGAGGCGCTCGAGCGCGAGGGCGGCGGCTGGGCGTCGGATCGCGCGCGCGAGGTCGGCGCGGCGTGGGGCGGCGACCCGCTGCGGTGGGGCTTCGAGGCCAACGAGAACCCGCCGCGGCTGAAGGCGTTCGACCGCTATGGCAACCGCATCGACGAGGTCGAGTTCCACCGCGCGTGGCACGACCTCATGGGCCTCGCGGTGTCGCACGAGCTGCATGCGCTGCCGTGGACCTCGGGCGAGGACGGCGCGCACGTCGCGCGCACCGCGCTGTACATGACCGCCGTGCAGGCGGAGGGCGGCTTCGCCTGCCCGATCACGATGACGTTCGCCGCGGTGCCGGCGCTGCGGCTCGCGCCGGCGCTGGCCGCCGAGTGGGAGCCGCGGCTGACGGCGGCGTCGTATGACCCTGCGCTCGGGGCCGGCAAGCGCAGCGCCCTCTGCGGCATGGCGATGACGGAGAAGCAGGGTGGCTCGGATGTCCGGGCGAACACGACGATCGCGCGGCCGCTGGCCGGCGGCGCGGACGGCGAGTACGAGCTGACCGGACACAAGTGGTTCTGCTCGGCGCCGATGTGCGACCTGTTCCTCGTGCTGGCCCAGACGGACACCGACTCCACGCACCCCACGTGCTTCGCGCTGCCGCGGATCCTGCCCGACGGGACGCGCAACGCCATGCACCTCCAGCGGCTGAAGGACAAGCTCGGCAACCGCTCCAACGCGTCGAGCGAGATCGAGCTGCACGGCGCGTGGGCGCAGATCGTCGGCGAGCCGGGCCGCGGCGTGCCGACGATCATCGAGATGGTCGGCCACACGCGCCTGGACTGCATCATCGGGACGGCGGCCGGGATGCGCTGGGGCGTGGCCAACGCGACCTGGCACGCGTCGCACCGCTCGGCGTTCGGGAAGCGCCTCGCCGACCAGCCGCTGATGGCCAACGTCCTGGCCGACCTCTGCATCGAGTCCGAGGCGGCGACGGCGCTGGCGATGCGCCTGGCGCGCGCCTACGACGAGGCGGGGCGCGGCGACGACGCCGCGCGGTCGCTGAAGCGGCTGGGCACGGCGATCGGGAAGTACTGGGTCTGCAAGCGCGGGCCGGGGCATGCCTTCGAGGCCCTGGAGTGCCTCGGCGGCAACGGCTACGTCGAGGAGTCCGGGATGCCGCGGCTGTATCGCGAGATGCCGCTGTCGTCGATCTGGGAGGGCTCGGGCAACGTCATGGCGCTCGACGTCCTGCGCGCGCTGGGCCGCGAGCCGGGCGTGCTCGACGCGTACCTCGACGAGGTCGGCGAGGCGGCGGGCGCCGACGCGCGCCTGGACGCGTTCGTCGCGCGGCTGCGCGAGGAGTTCGCCGATCCGCAGGGGCTCGAGTCGCGCGCGCGGCGCGTCGTCGAGCGGATGGCGCTCGCGCTGCAGGGCTCGCTGCTCGTGCGCCACGCGCCGCCGTTCGTCGCCGACGCGTTCTGCGCCTCGCGGCTGGCGGGCGACGCGGGGCTGCAGTACGGCACGCTGCCGCGGGGCGTGGACTGCGACGCGATCGTCGCGCGGCACACGCCCCGGTGACTCCTCATGCTTGCGGCGCCGCGAGGCGCCACCTGCATCGGTGAGGAGGCGGAGAGCCCGGCGCGGACGTTCTCCGCGGGGGTGTGCCGGATTTCCCGGTTTCGGGCCGGGTTTTCCGGCGCACCCCCCCGCGACCGGACCCGTTCCTCATCGATGCAGGAAGCGCGGCGGGCGCTACGTGCCGTCGAGTTCCGCCCGTGCGCGCCGGTGCTCCTCCGTCGCCGCCTCGGCCTTCGCCTGCGCCTCCTCGAGCGCGGTCTCGGCCTCCTCCAGCGCGTGCGCCGCGCGCGCGTGTCGCTCCTGCGCCGCGCGCAGTGCGTGACCCGCGCGCTCGTCGGCCCGCGCCGCCTTCGCGACCGCCGTCCGGGCCGCCCTGCGGGCGGCCTCGCGCTCGGCCTTCGCGGCGGCCTCGGCCGCGGCTCGGTCCTTCGCCGCCTTGCGCTCGGCCGCGGCGTCGGGCTTGCGCTCGCCCCTCGGCTTCCCGCCGGGCTTCGACCTCGGCTCCGCCGGCTCCGTCGCGAGCACGTCCGCCCCCTCCCCCAGCCCGAGCCCGGCGTGGCGCAGCTCGCGCTCCAGGCGCCCCGCGCGCACGGCGTCGCGCGACGCCTCGTCGAGCGCCGCCGCGTGCAGCGTGTCGGCGACGCGCTCGAGCGTCACCTCGGTGAGGCCGGCGGCCAGGCCGCGGGCGCCGTCGACGAGCGCGGCGACGGCCTCCCGTTCGCGGGCGCCCGCCGCGCGCAGGGCGCGGGCGTCGCCGCGCCCGCCGAGGACGTCGGCCTGCGCCGCGCGTAGCGCGTCGCCGGCCGCGAACAGCTCGTCCACACGTTCGCCCGACGAGCGCACGAGCTGGTTGACGACCCACGCCGCCGCCGACGGCCTGCGGAGCTTCGCGACCGCGGCCGCCTCGTCGCGGCGGCCCTGCGCGCGCAGCGCCTTGGCGAGCGCGCCGCGCTCGGGCACGAAGCGCTCCGGCACCAGCCCGTAGAGGTCGTCGACCTGCACGCCCGCGATGGTCGCATGCACGGCCTGCGAGCATGTGGCCGCAGATGTTCGGCTCCGGCAACTCGTTTCAGCTCATGCGGATCTTCGGCATCCGCATCGGGGCGAGCCCGAGCTGGTTCATCGTCCTGTTCTTCTTCATCTACGTCGTCTCGGACTACTTCCGCTCGGTTCTCGGCGGCTCCGTGACGCAGGCCTACGTCGTGGCGGTCTGCGCGGTGATGCTCTTCTTCATCTCGCTCATCCTGCACGAGCTCGGCCACGCGCTCGTCGCGCGGCGGCTGGGGATCGGCATCACCGGCATCGACCTCTGGTTCTTCGGCGGCGTGGCGAAGATGAGCCGCGACACGGACTCGGCGGGCACGGAGTTCAAGGTCGCGGCCGCCGGCCCGGCGGTGACGCTCGTGATCATCGGGATCTGCTTCGGGCTCGGCGCGCTGATCTCCCAGGGCGCGGCGCTGGACGTCATGCGCCTGGCGGGCGATGCGGAGGTCTCACCGACGCTCGCGCTGCTCGGCTTCCTCGGCTCGATCAACCTCTTTCTCTTCCTCTTCAACCTCGTGCCCGCGTTCCCGCTCGACGGCGGCCGGATCGCCCGCTCGATCATCTGGAGGATCACCGGCGACCGCAACCGGGCCACGCGGACCGCGGGCCGCGTCGGCGTCGGCTTCGCCTACGTCATCGTGGGCGTCGGGATCTTCCTCGCCGCGCGCGGCGACATCGTCAACGGGATCTGGCTCGGCGTGCTCGGCTGGTTCATCGCGCAGTCCGCGCGGGCCGCGGTCGCGTCGACGGCCTTCACCGAGCGCCTCGACGGCATCACCGTCGCCGACATCATGGACTCCCAGCCGGTGACGATGCCGTCGACCGCGACGGTGACCCAGGCCCAGGAGGAGTACTTCCTGCGCTACCGCTGGGACTGGTTTCCGGTCGTCGACGAGGCCGGGCGCTTCCTCGGGGTCGTGCGCGAGCCCCGCATCGACGCCGAGATCGCCGCCGGGCGCCCCGCGCTGGCCGTCGGCGAGCTCGTCGAGACCGCCGAGGCCGAGCGCTGGCGCGTTCCCGCCGACCGCCCGCTGGAGGCGCTGCTCGGCGACGAGGGGCTGCGCGACCACGGCGCGCTCATGGCCGTCGACGCCGACGGCGTGCTGCGCGGCGTCGTGACGATCGAGCAGGTGCGCCGCGCGCTGACGGCCGTGCTGCCGCAACGGATCGCCTGAGCGTAGAGTCCCGCACGTGCCAGCCCACGACGTCCTCATCATCGGCGCCGGCCTTGCCGGCCAGCGCGCCGCACTGGCGGCGGCTCAGGCCGGCGCGTCGGTCGCGATCATGAGCAAGGTCCACCCGGTGCGCTCGCATTCCGTGGCGGCCGCCGGCGGGATCAACGCCGCCATCGCGATCGACGACGACTGGACCGAGCACGCCTACGACACCGTCAAGGGCTCGGACTTCCTCGGCGACCAGGACGCGATCGAGATCATGTGCAGCGAGGCGCCCGGCGAGGCGATGCACCTCGAGCACATCGGCGTCACGTTCCATCGCAACGAGAAGGGCGAGCTCGACCTGCGCGCCTTCGGCGGTGCCTCGAAGAAGCGCACGGCCTACGTGGCGGACATCACCGGCCAGGCGATCCTCCACGTCCTCTACGAGCAACTCATGCGCTTCCACGAGAGCGTCGACCGCTACGAGGAGTGGTTCGCGACGTCGCTCGTCCTCGACGCCGACGGCCACTGCGCCGGCGCCGTCGCGCGCGACGTGCGCACCGGCGCGATGGAGCTGTTCGACGCGAAGTCGGTGATCCTCGCCTGCGGCGGCAACGGCCAGTGCTACAAGCCGACGACGAACGCGCTCATCTGCACGGGCGACGGGATCGCGCACGCCTACCGCGTCGGCGCGCCGATCATGGACATGGAGATGGTCCAGTACCACCCGACGACGCTCGCCGAGAACGGCTTTCTCATCACGGAGGGCGCCCGCGGCGAGGGCGCGCACCTCCTGAACTCCGAGGGCCGGCGCTTCATGGAGGACTATGCGCCGAACAAGATGGAGCTCGCCTCGCGCGACGTCGTCTCGCGCGCCGAGCAGACGGAGATCAACGAGGGCCGCGGCGTCGGCGCCGACGGGCAGGGGATCTACCTCGACATCACGGTGGTGCCGAAGAAGCGCGTGCTCGAGGCGCTGCGCGAGATCGTGAACATCGGGCGCGACTTCGCCGGCACCGACATCACGCGCGAGCCGATCATGATCCGCCCCGGGCAGCACTACATCATGGGCGGCGTGAAGACCGACTCCAACGGCCAGACGCCGATCACCGGCCTCTACGCCGCCGGCGAGGTCGCCTGCGTCTCGGTCCACGGCGGCAACCGCCTCGGGGCCAACTCGCTGCTGGACACGCTGATCTTCGGGCGCCGCTCGGGCGAGCACGCCGCCGCCCGCGGCAAGGACATGGCGATGCCGCACGCGCCCGCCTCGCGGATCCGCCAGGACACCGAGATGATCGCGGCGATCATCTCCCGCGAGAAGGGCGGCCGGCGGATCTCGGAGATCAAGGACGAGCTCGGCACGACGATGAACCAGTACGTCGCCGTCTACCGCGACGAGGAGGGCCTCAACGCGGCGCTGGAGACGATCCTGCGCCTGAAGGACGAGGCCGACGCGGCGTACATCGACGACGCCGGCACGGTCTTCAACCAGGACGTGCTCGGGGCGATGGAGCTCGGCTACATGCTCGACTGCGCCCAGGCGACGATCGTCGCGGCGATCGAGCGCAAGGAGTCGCGCGGCGCGCAGTTCCGCACCGACTACCCCGAGCGCGACGACGACGAGTGGCTCAAGCACATCGACATCACGCGCGGCGACGACGGCGAGCCGGTCATCTCCTACTCGCCGGTGACGATCACGCGCTGGCAGCCGGAAGTGAGGAAGTACTAGTCATGGCCGAGTTCACCCTGAGACTGCGCCGCTACGACCCCGAGTCCGGCGACGGCGCGTACTGGGAGGAGCACACCGTCGACCTGGAGCCGCACCGCTCGGTCCTCGAGGCGATCCTCCAGGCGCGTGCCCGCTTCGACGGCTCGATCGGCATCCGCTGCTCGTGCCGCGCGGCGATCTGCGGCTCCTGCGGCGTGCGCATCAACGGCAAGCCCGACCTCGCCTGCCACTCGCATCTGGACAAGGCCCAGCGCCAATCCAAGGACGGTGTCATCGAGGTCGAGCCGATGGGCAACATGCCGGTCATCAAGGACCTCATCGTCGACATGGAGGCGGTGCACTGGAAGAAGATCCGGCGCGTCACCCCCTGGCTCATCGCCAAGCAGCCGGTTCCCGAGCGCGAGTACATCGTCCCGCGCGAGACGATGGTCGACGTCACGCAGTCGATGGCCTGCATCCAGTGCGGGGCGTGCGTCTCGGACTGCCTCGCGATGGAGGTCGACCCCGAGTTCGTCGGGCCCGCCGCGCTCGCGAAGGCCTACCGCTTCGTCGGCGACCCGCGCGACGACCAGACGCGCGAGCGCCTCACCGACCTCGCCGAAGACCCGCACGGCATCTATGACTGCACGCACTGCTTCATGTGCATCGACGCCTGTCCGAAGGACGTCGCGCCGATGAGCCAGATCATGCGCCTGCGCCGCCGCGCCGGCAGCGACTTCGGCATCGTCGACGCCAACAACGGCGAGCGCCACGAGGAGGCCTTCGTGACGCTCGTGCACCAGTACGGGCTGCTCAACGAGGCCGAGCTGCTGCCGCGCTCGATCGCCGGCAACTCGCCGCTGGCGAAGTTCAAGCCGTCCGCGCAGAAGGAGCTCGCGAGCTCGCTGCCGTCGATCGCCAAGGCACTGCTGCGCCGCAAGGTCACGCCCGCCGCGGTGCTCAAGCCGCACAAGCTCGCCAAGGCCGACCTCAAGGCGATCGACCGCATCTACAAAGAGGTCGAGGGCCGCGAGCAGCGCGTCGAGCTCAACCTCTACATCTCCGGCCACGACGAGGATTGAGGGTGACGCGATGACAGCGCGCCATTGCTCGACCATCACCGGCTGTGTCCCACGACGTAGGAGCTCGCGATGAAGGTCGCCTACTGGCCCGGCTGCGTCTCGCGCGGCTTCACCCCCGAGCTGCACGGCTCGATGGCGCGCATCGCGCCGCTGCTGGACATCGAGCTCGTCGCGCTGGACCGCGCCTCCTGCTGCGGCGCCGGCGTCATCGCCGAGCACAGCCAGGAGCTCGCCGACACGCTCAACGCGCGGACGTTCGCCCTCGCCCAGCAGACCGAGGGCGCGGCGATGATGATGAACATCTGCTCGACGTGCCAGGGCGCGCAGTCGGAGTGCCAGCAGCGCCTCGACGCCAACGCCGAGTACCGCGCGCACATCAACGCGACGCTCGCCGAAGAGGGGCTGACGTACGAGAAGGGCGTGACGAACAAGAACTTCCTCTGGCTGCTCGTCGAGGAGTTCGGCCTCGACGAGCTGCGCAGGCGCGTGCGGACCCCGCTGACGAACCTCCGCGTCGGGCCGTTCTACGGCTGCTACATCGTCCGGCCCCAGGAGCGCCTCCAGATCGACGACGCGCACCCGCGCGACACGTACCTCGACCTCGTCATCGAGGCGCTCGGCGGCACGGTCATCGACTACGCCGGCTCGCACAAGTGCTGCGGCTTCCCGATCATCACGATGAACAAGGAGGCGTCGCTGACGCAGGCCGGCCGCCACCTCGGCGACGCGGTCGACGCCGCCGCCGACTGCCTCGTGACGCCGTGCCCGCTGTGCCACCTCAACCTCGACCTGCAGCAGCCGCTGGCCGAGAAGGTCGTCGGGCGCAAGCTCGACATGCCGGTGCTGCATCTCCCCCAGCTCGTCGGGCTCGCGCTCGGCCTGGCGCCCGGGGAGCTCGGACTGGGCCGCCACGTCGTCAAGCCGACGGCGGTGATCGACTGGACGACCGCGGTCGTCGCCGGGGTCGGTGCGACCCCCGCTGGCGGGTAGGCGCGACGCCGCGCGCAAGCTCGCCGGCGATCTGCGCCGGAAGCTCGGCATGCCCGACACCGGCCCGCCCGCTCCACAGGAGCCGCCGCCACCGCCGATGACGGGCGAGCAGGCCGCGCACCGCATCGACGCCGCCCGCGCGCGGCTGCGCTCCACGATCGTGCCGCCCGAGGAGGAGCAGAGCGGGAAGTAGCGCGCCTGACGCGCAACGGACAAGAGGGCCCCCCTGAGGCCCTCTTGTCCGGTACACCCCTGTACGTCCCCCCGCGTGGCTCCCCTGGATCCCCCGATCCCCTGGTCCCCCTGTGGCGCCCCCGCAAGGACAAGTGTCATGGTGCCCGAGCGGACCGCGGTCGTCATACCCCGCGGCGGGTGATCTTCGGGGGAGGAGCGGTTCACCCTTCGGCGGTCAGCTGCCGATAAGGGTCGCGTGGACGCCCCCGGCCCGATCACGATCCTCCTGTCGCGCTTCGAGGATCTCGTCAGCGCCGGCCTGCGCAGCCTCATCGGCGCCGATCCCAGCCTGCGCATCGTCGCCCACGACGTCGACGCCGACCGCCTCGACGCGCTGATCGCCGAGCACGCGCCGCGCGTCACGATCCTGAACTTCGGGCTCCTGCGCGCGCCGGCCGAGCTGCGCCGCCTGCACGCCGCGCACCCCGCCACGCACGTCATCGTGCTCGCCAACCATCCGACGCCCGGCGAGTGCAGCCAGCTGCTCGCGCTCGGCGCGACGGCCTGCCTCGGCAAGGACGTCCAGGGGCGCGACGTGCTCAACGCCGTCCATCTCGCCTCACGGGGACTGCACGTGCTGCCGCACTGCACGCCGGCGAACGCCGGCGTCGGCCTGCTGCCCGACGTCCTCACCCCGCGCGAGGCCGATGTGCTCGACCAGCTGCAGCTCGGGCGCTCCAACGGCGAGATCGCCCAGGCGCTCTGCGTCAGCGTCGAAACGGTCCGCACCCACGCTCGCTCGGTGTTCCGCAAGCTCGGGGTGCACAACCGCCGCGAGCTCTCGGGCCTCTCCCGCGCGCGCTGATCCTCCGCCGGTTGGGGTTGCGCTGAGGCCACGCGGGTAGTTGGGCACACGTGCCCGCCGGCCCTGCCCGGCCGGCGGGCGCACCCTTCGTGCACCCGCCGGGCGCCTTCGCGGTGGCCCGAGCAGCCGCTGATGGCGGCGTGAGCGGTCCTTACGAGTTGCGAACAGCGCCCACGCAACCGGCGGAAAACGGCGATCCAGGCCCTACCCTGTCCGCGTGCCAGCGATCGAGGCCTCGGGGCTCGTGAAGGTCCACGACCGCGGCGCCGGCGGCCGGCGGATCCTCGACGGCGCCGAGCTGACGGTGCAGCCCGGAGAACTCGTGGCGATCCGCGGCCGGTCGGGCACCGGCAAGTCGACGCTCCTGCACCTGCTCGGCGCGCTGGACCGCCCCGACGCCGGCCGGATCTCGCTGGCCGGCGAGCGGGTCGACGGCCGCCGCGACCGCGAGCTCACAGACCTGCGGCGTCGCCTCGTGGGCTTCGTCTTCCAGTTCTTCCACCTCGTCGGCGAGCTCACCGGCGAGGAGAACGTCCTGCTCGCGTCGCGGCTGCCGGGCGCGGTGCCCGGAGCGCTCGACAGCGCGCACGAGCTGATCGAGCGCCTCGGCCTGACCGAGGCGGCCGGGAGGCTCCCGCATCAGCTTTCGGGCGGCGAGCAGCAGCGCATCGCAATCGCGCGAGCGCTCGTCAACGACCCGGCGATCGTCCTCGCCGACGAGCCGACCGGCAACCTCGACGCGGCCTCCGGCAGCAACGTCCTGGCGCTGCTGCGCGCGATCGCCGACGAGGGGCGCGCCGTCGTGATCGTCACGCATGAGCCCGAGGCGACGGCGAGCGCGGACCGCGTGCTCGAGCTCGTCGACGGGCGCCTGCGGTGAGCGACATCAGAGCGGCTGCGCGGCTGAGCCTGCGCGTTGCCCGCCGGCGCGCCCTCGTCACCGCCGCCGGGATCTTCGCGGCGTCGCTGCTGCTCGGCACGGCGGTGACGGTCGCCTACGGGCTGCACACCGGCTTCGCCCGCGCGGCGCAGCGCGCCGACCTGCCAGACATCGTCGCGCGCTTCGACGAGCGCAGCCGCGCGGACGTCGACCGGCGGGTGCGCGCCCTGCCCGGGCTCGAGGCACGCTCGTACCGCTTCGAGGCCACCGGCGCACGCCTGTTCGCCAATGGCAACCGGACGCGCAAGGGCGCGATCGAGGTCGTACGCGACGGCCGCCGCGGGTACGCGATCGTCGACGGGCACGACGTGCGCGGCGCCGCGGCCGAGATCGTCGTCGAGCGCGGGCTGTCGCGGGCCTGGCGGCTGCACGTCGGCGACGACCTGCGGGTCGGCCGCCTCGGGAGCTTCCGGATCGCCGGGATCGCCGTCTCCCCCGACAACGTCGCGTTCCCGCTGACCCCCGTCGCGCACATCTGGCTCGACGAGCGCTACTTCGACGGGCGCTTCGGACGCGACCGCGTGCCGACGGCGAACGTCGCGAGCATCTGGCTGCACGATCGCGGGCAGACGCCGACGGTCCTGCAGCAGGCGCGCGCGGCGAGCTTCGGCGTCACCGGCCTGCGCTTCGTCACGCGCGACGGCGTGCGCGTCCTGCTCGACGAGGCCGCGGGAATCGTCGTGGCGCTGCTCGGGGCGGTGGCGCTCGTCGGCCTCGTCGCCGCCGGCGTGCTGCTCGCGTCGAGCGCGCAGGCGGAGGCGCAGCGGCGCCTTGCGACGCTGGGCGTGCAGCGGGCGATCGGGTTCGGGCCGGGGACGATCGCGGCGAGCTGGGCGCTTGCGAGCCTCGCGCTCGCCCTACCGGCGGGGATCGCGGGCCTGGCGACCGGGGCGCTGCTCTCCTACGGCCCGGCGAGCGGGCTGCTCGTGACGCTCAACGAGCTGCCGCCGGGGGCCGCGCTGCTCGGGCCGCTCGCCCTCGCGCTCGCCGGGCTGACGGCGCTCGTCGCGCTGTCGACGGGGTGGCCGACGTGGCGGGCGGCGCGGCGCCCGCCCGCCACGCTGCTGCGCGGCGCCGATCTGCGGCCGGCGCGACGCCTGCGCGGGCTGCCGTCGGGGCCGGCGGGCCTCGGCGTGCGGCTCGTCGCCGCGCGCCGCGCGCGTCTGCTGATCGCGGTGCTCGTCCTCGGGGTGACCGGCGCGGTGCTCGTGCTGATGCTCGCGCTCGGCTCGCTGCTCAGCGGGCTGCGCGACGACCCCGGCGCGCTCGGCAAGCGCTATGAGATCAGCGTCGCGCTGCCGGCCGACCGCGCCGACGAGGTCGCAGCGATCCCCGGCGTCGGCGCCGCCGCCGCGCGCTACGCCGTGGAAGCCGCGGACTCGTTCTCGCTCGGCGAGCCGGTGCGGGTCATCGCCTACGCCGGCGACCACACGCCGTTCGAGTCGGCGCCGCTGGCGTCCGGCCGGCGCGTCCGCGGCCCGGGCGAGGCCGAGGTCGGCCAGGGACTCACCGACGCGCTCGGCCTGCACCTGTCGGGGACGCTCGCAGTCCAGCTCGCGAGCGGGCGCGAGGTGCGCTTCCGCGTCGTCGGGATCGTCCGCGCGCTCGAGCACGACGGCCGCATCGCCTATGTCCGCGCCGCGCCGCTGCTGGCGGCGCAGCCCGACGCGCCCGCGGTCGTCGCCGTGCGGCTGGCCGAGGGCGCGGACGCCGGGGCGGTGCGCCGCGCGATCACCGAGCGCACCGGCGTGGCGCCGGGGAACGCCGGCACCGCCACCGCGCGTGACCGGCGGTTCCTCGCGACGCTGGCCGCGCTCGTCCGGGCGCTCGCGGGCGCGATCGCGGGCGTCTGCCTGTACGCCCTCGCGCAGTCGCTGGGCCTCGTCGCGCGCGAACGCCGGCAGGCGATCGCGATCCTGCGCGCCGGCGGCGCGGGCCTGGGCACCGTCGCGCGCCTGCTCATCGGCGCGGCGCTCGCGGTCGCCGTGCCCGCCGCCGTCGGCGCACTCCTGCTCGAGCGCTTCGTCCTCGGGCCCGCGGTGACGCGCCTGGCCGCGGGCTACGCCGAGCTGTCGCTCGTGCCGTCGCCCGGGCAGGTCGCGCTGCTGATCGGGGGCTTCGCGGTCCTCGGCGCGGCGGCCTCGACCTGGGTCGCGCGGGCCGCGGTGCGCGAGCCGATCGTCAGCGGGCTGCGCGCGGAATGAGACGGCCGGCCGTCGTCCTCGCGTGCGTCGCCTGCCTCGCCGGCTGCGGCGCCGGACCCGCGCGCACGCCCGATCGCGGCGGCTCGACGCTGCGCTCGACGTACGCCGACCCCGACGGCGACGGCCGCCTGTCGCCCGCGCCCGGCGAGCCGCTGCGCGACCGGACGGCGCTCGGACCACGCGCCGCGACGGGGCGCGAGCTCGCCCGCATCGCGCAGATCACCGACGCCCACGTCCGCGACGAGGAGACGCCGGCGCGGGCGCCGTTCCTCGATCGCCTCGGCGACCCGTTCACGTCGGTCTTCCGCCCGCAGGAGGCGCTGACCGCACAGGTGCTCGTCGCGGCCGTGCGCGCGATCAACGCCTTCGGCCCGCGCCAGGTCGTCGAGACCGGCGACCTCGCCGACAGCACGCAGCGCAACGAGCTCACGGCGGGGGCGGCCGCGCTGAACGGCGGACGCGTGGACCCCGGCTCGGGCGCGCGCCGCTACGAGGGCGTACAGGCGTCCGCCAACGCCGACCCGTTCTACTACCGCCCCGGCGTCGACGCGCCCCGCCACCCGGGGCTGCTCGCCGCGGCGCAGCGCCCCCTGCGCTCCCCGGGTCTGCGCGCCCCCTGGTTTCCCGTGACCGGCAACCACGACGTCCTCGTCGACGGCGAGATCGCCCCCACCCCGCGGACCCGCGCGCTGGCGATCGGCGACCGCGTCCCGGCCCGGCCGTCACAGAAGCTCGCCCTCCCGCGCGACGCCGCGCAGGCGCGCGAGGCCGTCGACGCGCTGCTCACGCCGCAGCTCGTCGCGCGCGGGCAGCGCGTGACCGCCGACCCCGCGCGCGCCGAGCTCGGGGCGGGCGCCGTCGCGTTCCTGCGCCGCGCCGCGCGCACCGGCGGGAGCGGCGCGCGGCTGGACTACACGTTCGACCTCGGCTCGGGCGTGCGCGCGATCGTGCTCGACACCGTGCGCCGCCGGACGGGCTCCGGCGGCGTCGTCGGCGCGCGCGAGCTGTCGTTCCTGCGCACGGCGCTCGCCGCCGCGGGCACGCGCTGGGTGCTCGTCTTCACCCACCAGCCCCTGAGCGGCGCCGTCGGCGGCGCGGCCGCCGAGGCGCTGCTCGCCGCCGACCCGCACGTCCTCGCGACGATCGCCGGGCACACGCACCGCAACCGCATCGTCGCGCGGCGCACGCCCGCCGGCGGCTACTGGGACATCGTCACCGCGTCGCTGGCGGACTACCCGCAGCAGGCGCGCGCGCTGCGGGTGCGCCAGACGGCCGGCGGCGGGGCGGTCATCGAGACGTGGATGCTCGACACCGCGCCGGGTGGGCTCGCCGATCGCGCGCGCGAGCTGGCGTACCTCGACAGCCAGGGCGGGCGCCCGTCCGGCGACCGCGGCGGCCCGCTGGACCGCAACGTCCGCCTCTGGCGCGCGGCGCCCGGCCAGATCCGCTAACGGCGCGACGGGCGGCGCAGCGCGGCGAGCGCCGTGATCGCCCAGACGACCGCGAGCACGGCGAGCAGCCGGCTGCCGTAGTGCTCGCTGGGCAGCAGCGACGGGTTGTTCGCCAGGCGCCCGCTGCCGCGCACGACGGGGATCGAGATCGCGACGAGCGCCCCCGAGACGATCAGCCCGCCCTGCACCGCCGGGCGCACGCGCCGGGGCACCACCCGCACGACGAGGACCCACGCGACGACGATCACCGGGGCCAGCAGCAGGTCGTGGACGACGAGGCCGCCGGCGATCGTCTTGAGCCAGCTCGTGAGGGCCGGGCCCTGGATGTTGCGCAGCAGGCCCCAGGCGCCGAAGACGGCGATCGCGGTGCCGATCGCCGAGCAGATCCAGAATGCGCGCCCCGACGGGGCCTCGTGCTCGGTCACAGGACCTCCAGGTGCGTGACCCACTTCGTGAGCTGCACGCCGGGCCGGTTCGGCGCGATGAGCCGGCACGGATAGCCGTGGTCGACGTGCAGGGCCTCGCCGTTGAGGCGCAGCGCGAGCAGCGTGTCGCCGTCGCGGACGTGCTGCGCGTTGAGCTGCGACGTGCGGTAGGCGCTGCGCTGCTGCAGCGACCGCACCTCGGCCGTCGCGCCGTTCAGGTCGCCGCCCGCCAGCGCGATGAGGTCGCTGACGCGCACGCCCGTCCAGCGCCCGCCCGCGCTCCAGCCTTCGACGCAGACGATCGGCAGGTCGGCGGTGTGCTGCGGCATCGCGAGCAGCTGCTCGCGGCTGAGCGACAGCGGCCGCGACACCCGCCCACCCACGGTCAGCCGGTAGTCGGGAGCCTGCGCCACCGCGACGACGCGCGCGCCGACGGCGGACTTGTTCACCGGCAGGCCCTGCGGGCCGATGTCGGGGTTTCGCGGCGCGAGCAGCGCGAGGCCGCGCAGCGGGCGCACCGTCTGCCCGACGGTCACGAGCGTCACGGCGCCGACCGATGCCGCGACCGCCGTCAGGAAGCCACGCCGGCCGAGCCCCGGGCCCGGCGCCTCCGGCACCCCTTTCGCCGCCGGGCTCAGCGCCCGCCGCGTGATCGTGAGCTTCGCGCCGATGTGGGCCACGAGCGCGCCGATGACGATCCAGGCCGTCCAGAAGTGCGCGACCGTGAAGCTGAACTGCCACGCGTACCAGTGCGCGAGGTTCGACAGCCCCGTGTACAGCAGGAAGATCGAGCCCGCGACGAGCGGGACGAGGCTCAGGCGCTCGATCGCGTGGGCGACGTTCTTCACCGGCGGCCAGGTGAACAGCCGCGGGAAGACGACCGACAGCTTGGCGAGCAGCAGCGGGATCGATGCGATCCCCGTGGCGACGTGCAGGCCCTGGGTGACGCGGTAGAACCACGACGGGCGCGCGGGCATCGAGAGGAAGCCGAGGTGCAGCGGGTGCTGCGCCAGATGGGAGATGAGCCCGGTCGCGAAGCACGTGAGGAAGCTCACGCCGAGCGCCATGCCGAGCAGCGCCGCGAGGCGCTCGGAGTGCAGATGGCCGCCGAACGCGTCCTTGCGGAACGGGCCGATCCGCGCGCGCTCGGCCAGCTTCAGCGCGCGAGGCAGGCGAACCACCGGCCGTCGCGCTCCCACGTCTCGGTCACCGTGAGGCCCGCGGCGCTCGCGTGGGCCTCGATCGCGTCGGCGCCGACGTGCGCCCAGCGAAACCAGTCGCTGACGACGTCCTCGGCCTCGAGGCGGATGACGGCGCGCCCGCTCGCGACACCCGGCGCCTCGAGCTCGGCGAGGACGAGGCCGCCCGGCCGCAGCAGCGCAGCGAGCCGCACGAGCAGTGCCGTCGGGCGCCCGCCGATCCCGATGTTGCCGTCCAGCAGCAGCGCCGTCGCCCAGGTCCCGGCGCCCGGGACCTGGGCGAAGACCGACCCGTGCAGCACGCTCGCGCCGCCCGCCCGCGCGATCCGGACCGCCACGGGCGAGACGTCGACCCCGAGCGCGAGCGTGCCGCGGCGGGCAAGCGCCAGCACGTGGCGCCCGGGCCCGCAGCCGACGTCGAGGACCGGCGCGGCGGCACGCGCGAGGACGTCGCGATCGGCGTCGGTGAGCGGACCGAGGTAGCGCTGCAGCGGCAGCGCCCAGCTGCGGCCGTCATCGCTGCGCGCGAGGATCGCGCCCGCGTCGGTGACGAGCTCGCGGCCGTAGAGGTCGACGGGCGCGAGCGCGGGCGGCGTCACGCCGCGGCCCGGTCGCGCACCGCGGTGAGCCGCGGCTGGATCGTCGCCAGCGCGGCGGCGAACTGCGTCGCCGGCGCCTGCGCGGCGACAGCGCGGGCATCGGCGATCGTGTCGACGTCGCGCAGGACGGGCAACGGCGCGCAGGTCAGGCCGAGCGCGTTCAGGCGGGCGAGCTGGACGGCGCCGGTGCGCTGCGAGCTCATCGGCACGCCCGCGAAGACGGCGTCGTCGGCCGCGCGCAGCCCGATGCCCCAGTAGCCGCCGTCGGGCGCGCAGCCCAGTGCGGCGTGCCCGTGCTCGAGCGCGCGCAGGCCTGCGGCGAGCAGCGCGGGCGTCACCTGCGGCGTGTCCATCCCGACGAGGAACGCCGGCCCGCCGACGTCGGCGAACGCGCCGGCGAGCCGTTCGCCGAGCCCGTCGCCGCGCTGGGCGATGACCTCGATGCCGGGGAGCAGCCAGCGGCCCGGCGCGCCGTCGAGCGCGAGCACGCGCCGGGCGCCCCCGGGGGCGGCCGTGAGCGCGGCGAGCGTGTCGCGCAGCGCCGCCTCGGCGAGCGCGGCAGCCTGCTGCGGGGTGCACGGCGGGCACAGGCGGGTCTTGCTGCGCCCCGCCACGGGCGCCTTCGCGATGACGATCAGCGCCCCGGTCACCCGAGCACGCCCGCCATGTCGCTGACGGCGCGGACGGTGCCGCGCAGCGTGCCGGTGACCTTCGAGCGGCCGGTGCGCGCGCGGTAGGCGACGGGCTGCTCGTCGATGCGCCAGCCGGCCTGCGCCGCGCGCAGGACCATCTCCAGCGGCCAGCCGGAGCGGCGGTCGGCGATCTCCAGCGCGAGCAGGGGCGCGCGGCGGGCGGCGCGCATCGGCCCGAGGTCCGTCAGCGCGACGTCGCAGCGGCGCCGCAGCTCGAACGCCAGCGCGCGGTTGGCGAGGCGGGCGTGCAGCGGCCATGCCCCGCGCTCGGCGATACGGGCACCGAGGACGAGATCGGCCGACCAGGCGACGACCGGGTCCGTGATCGCCGGCAGCTCCTGCGGGTCCAGGGAGGCGTCGGCGTCCATGAAGCAGACGACGTCGCTCGTCGCGGCCAGCAGGCCGGCGAAGCAGGCCGCTCCGAAGCCGCGCGCCGGCTCCTCGACGACCGTCGCGCAGAACTCGCGGGCGACGTCGGCGGAGCCGTCGCAGGACCCGTTGTCGACGACGATCGCCCGGTAGCCGGCCGGCATCCGGCCGAGCACCCAGGGCAGCGCCTGGGCTTCGTCGAGCACCGGGAGGACGACGTCGATCACCGGGCGGACCCTGCCAGCGACCTATTAACAGACAAAGAACGACAGCCTTACGGTTCTCAGAACACGCCCCCCGTGGGTGTTCCGGCGCGGCGGCGGCGCGTAGGTTCCATCGATGGCCCCGACGACGCGTGTGCTGTCCCCGTCCGCGCCGGCGCTGTGGTCGCGGGCGTCCGTCGTCTCTGCGACGGCCGTCGCGGCATGGGCCGCGCTCGTGCTGGCCGGGCATCTGCTCGGGGCGCGACTGCTTGCCGCCGACTACCGCGTGCACATCGGCGCGCCCCCGCTCGTGGGCGGCTTCGACGTGCGGCTCTCGGGGTCGATCGCCGCCGCCGCCGGGCTCGCGGTCGCCGCGCTGGCGTTCGGCCCCGCGCTCGTGCGCCGGCTGCGCTGGCGCACGCTGCTCGGCGTCAGCTGGCTTGCCGGCAGCGCCTGGATCGTCGCGCTGGCGGCCGGCAACGGCGGTGGCTGGGCCGCGGTCCGCCGCCCGCTGCTGTCGCGCTACGAGTACCTCGCCGCCGTCCCGGACGTCGGCGACAGCGGCTCGTTTCTGCGCAGCTTCGTCACCGACCTGCCGGGCTATCCGACCCACGTACGCGGCCACCCGCCCGGCATGCTCCTGGCGCTCGAGCAGCTCGACCGCATCGGGCTCGGCGGAGCCGGCTGGGCCGCGGCGCTCGTCATCGGCGCCGGCGCGGTCGCCGCGCCGGCGGCGCTCGTCGCGCTGCGCGCGCTCGCCGGCGAGCCGCTCGCCCGCCGCGCGGCGCTGTTCGTGACGCTCGCCCCCGCGGCGGTCTGGCTCGGGACCTCGGCCGACGCGCTCTTCTGCGGCGTGCTGGCGGCCGGCATCGCCCTGCTCGCGCTCGCCTGCACAGCCGCGCGGGGGCCGCGCGCGGATGCGACGGCGCTGCTCGCGGGGCTCGTCCTCGGTGCCGGGCTCATGCTGAGCTACGGCTTGGCGCCGCTGGGCCTGCTGGCATTGGGGGTCGGGGCGGTCACGCGCCGAATCCGCCCGCTCGTCCTGGCGGCCGCGGGCGTCGCCGCCGTCCTGCTCGCGTTCGCGGCGGCGGGGTTCTGGTGGCCGTCGGGCCTGCAGGCGACGCACGCGCTCTACAGCGACGGCGCCGCCGCGCGGCGGCCGTACCTCGACTTCCTCGTCATCTCGCCGGCCGCGTTCGCGCTCGTGATCGGGCCGGCGGCGATCGCCGGCCTCGCGGCGCTGCGCGGCCGCCGCGCCTGGGCCCTCCCCGCCGGCGCGCTCGCGGCGCTTGCCGTCGCCGAGCTCTCGGGTCTGTCGCGCGGCGAGACCGAGCGCATCTGGCTGCCCTTCGCCCCCTGGCTGCTGCTCGCCGCCGCCGCGCTGCCAGCGCCGCGCCGGTGGCTCGCAGCCCAGCTCGCGCTCGCGCTGGCGCTGCAGATCGTCGTCGTGTCGCAGTGGTGACGCGCGCCGCGGGCGTCGCGGCAGGCGGCGCGCGCGCGTTGGGCACCGGCGACGGCGTCCGGACGGTCGCGCCGTGAGCCGCATCCTCGTCACCGGCGGCGACGGCTTCATCGGCTCGCATGTCGTCGACGCGCTCCTGGAGCTCGGATACGAGGTGCGCAGCCTCGATGCGCTGCACCCCGCCGCCCACGCCGGGCCTCCCGCCTATCGCAACCCGGCTGCCGACCACCGCCTGGCCGACGTCCGCGACGCCGCCGCGGTCGAGGACGCGCTGCGCGACGTCGACCACGTCTGCCACCAGGCCGCGATGGTCGGCCTCGGGACCGACCTCGGCGACATCGCCGACTACGTCTCCCACAACGACCTCGGGACCGCGGTGCTGCTCGGCGCGCTCGCGCGCCGGGGATTCGCCGGCCGACTCGTGCTGGCGTCGAGCATGGTCGTCTACGGCGAGGGCCGCTACACCTGCCAGGAGCACGGGCGCGTACGCCCGGGGCCGCGCCGGGTCGCCGATCTCGATGCCGGCAGCTTCGAGCCGCCCTGCCCGCACTGCGCGGCGCCACTGCGCGCCGCGGCGATCCCCGAGGACGCCCCCGTCGATCCGCGCAACGTCTACGCGGCCACGAAGCTCCATCAGGAGCACCTCGCGGCGGCGTTCTCGCGCGAGACCGCGATCCCCGTGACCGCGCTGCGCTACCACAACGTCTACGGGCCGCGGATGCCACGCGACACCCCCTACGCGGGCGTCGCCTCGATCTTCGCCAGCGCGCTGGCGGCCGGGCGGGCCCCCGCGGTGTTCGAGGATGGCGGGCAGCTGCGCGACTTCGTCCACGTGCGCGACGTCGCACACGCCAACGTCCTCGCGCTGACCGCCCCCGAGCCGGCCATCGGCGCGTTCAACGTCTGCAGCGGCACCCCGCGCAGCGTCGGCGAGATGGCGCGCGCGCTGCATGCGGCCTCCGGCGCCGGCGCGCCGCCGCCGGTCGTCACCGGCGCCTACCGGCTCGGCGACGTGCGCCACGTCTTCGCCGACCCCGCCCGCGCCCGCGCCGCGCTGCGCTTCGACGCCCGCGAGGACTTCGCCGCCGGGATGGCCGAGTTCGCCCACGCCGAGCTGCGCCGGCCCGCCGCCGGGAGCGCATGAGGCTCGCGGCCGCCGCCGCCGTCGCGCTGGCGGCGACCGCCGTGCTTGTCGCCGCGGCCGCGCCGACGCCGGCCCGTCCGAGCCGCCACGGCCCGGCGCTCGTCCTGTCGCCCTACCATCGCGACCCCCACAACGCGATCGTCGCGGTTCGCACGACGCAGGCGCTCGTCGCCCTGACGTTCGACGACGGGCCCGACCCGCGCTACACGCCGCATGTGCTGCAGGCCCTGCGCGCCGCCCACGCGCACGCGACGTTCTTTCTCATCGGCGCGGCCGCCGTGCGCGAGCCGCGACTCGTCCGCGCGATCGAGCGACAGGGCGACGAGATCGCCGACCACACGCTCGACCATCGCCGTCTGCCGCCGCTGGGCAGCGCGCTGGTCGCGCGCGAGATCACCGGCGGGGCACGCGCGATCGCCGGCATCACGGGGCGGCGCCCGACGCTGTTTCGCCCGCCCTACGGCTACTTCGACAACCGCGTGTCCGCGCTCGTCGCGGACGCGGGGCTGCGGCTCGTGGGCTGGAACCTCGCGGTCGAGCGCTTCCTGCACGGTCGCACGCCGGCGCAGGCCGCGGCGGCGGTCGCCCGGATCACGCGGCCGGGCGACATCCTGTTGTTGCACGACGGCGGCGGGCGCCGCGGCGCGACGCTCGCCACGCTGCGCGCGCTGCTCCCGCTCCTGCACGCCCGCGGACTGCGACCGGTGACCGTCAGCCGCCTGCTGCGCGCGCGGGGAAGCTGACCGGGCTCACCCGATCGCGTACAGGTCGCCGGACTCCGACCCGACGAGCAGCGTCCCGTCGCGCGCCGGCGCCGGATGGAGTCGACCGTCGCGCCGGTGTACGCATGCAGCAGGCCCGACATCTCCGCGACGTACAGGCGCGCCGACGGCTCGGGTGCGGATCGTGCTCAGGTCGCTGCGCACGACGTCGTCGGCGGGCACCGCTCGACCCGGCGCTCAGCAGTTGACGAGGCGGTGCAGCGTGCTGCCGGTGCCGATCGCCGCCGCCGTCGCCGTGAAGCAGCTGCCGTCACGGCGAACCGTGTAGCGGACGCGCATCGGCGGGCCCTTCGGCAACTGGTAGTCGAGCCTGCAGCGGTACGCCGCGGAGCGCAGCCGCTCGCAGACCGTCGGCGGCTCACGGACGAGCAGATTGATCCTGGGCGGGACCTGGCTCTCCGTCGGGGCCGCCGGCGTCGCGAGCAGGGCGGCCGAGAACGCGTGCGCGAGATCGCGCTCGAGCTGCGTGCGGTAGGTCGTCGGCGCCGGCGTGGTCGTGGCCGTGGCCGTTGGCGGAGCTGTGACCGCGGGCTGCGATGCGGTGCCGGAGCTCGATCCCCCGCAGGCCGTCGCGATGATCGTCACCAGGAGCAAACACAGGCTGGCGGCGATCGGGCGCACGTGGTGCGTCACTCTAGTGGCGTGCTGCGAGAGGCCTGCGACCCCCCGCGGTCGGGCCGAGATCGCGGTCGAAAAGCGCGGTGCTGTGAACCCCCGCTGCGGCTCGCGCGGGAACGCCGGGGCGGCTGTACGCTCGCGTCGGTGCTGGCGTACAAGTTCACGGGACCCGAGGGGCGCGGCGCGTTCACGGGGTTTCGCTGGCCGCTGCCGCGAGCCGGCGACCCCGGCGATTGGGTGCGCGCGCGGACCGCGGAGGTGTGCGTCGCCGGCATCCATGCCTGCCGCGTCGAGCAGCTGCCGCACTGGCTGGGCCCGGAGCTCTGGGTCATCGAGCTGGCCGGCGACGTGACCGAGTCGCCGCACAAGCTCGTCGCTCCGGCGGGGCGGCTCGTCGGCCGGGTACCGGGATGGCCGTCCGCCGAGCGCGCCTTCGCGCAGGACTGCGCGGCACGCACGCTCGGGCTCGCGGTCGGCGCACTGCGCGACGCCGGGCTCGGCGACCACGCCGAGGCCGCCGCCTCGGCTGCCCGCACCGCCGACCTCGTCGCGCTCGCCGGCGCCGTCGCCGCCGACGCCTCACCGCTCGTCGCGGCGCTCGTCGGCTATGCGTCCGACTGTGCGTGGGACATCGACAACGGCTACTTCGCGATGTGCGCGTACGTCGCCGCGACGGCCTTCGCCAACCACAGCACCGCCAGCATCGTGCAGGACATGGCGTCCGCCGGATGGCTGCAGGAGCGCGCCCGCCAGGCGCGCTGGCTCGCGGCCGCGCTCGACCTCGGCTGAGCGCGCTACGCGTCGCCCGGGTGCGGGTGCCGCGTCCGGAACAGGTGCGCGAGCGCGTCGAGCACCGGCGCGGGGACGTCGTCCTCGCGCAGGCGCCCCGCGACCCGCAGCGTTTGCTGCATCTGCTCGAGGTACGTCTCACACCACGTGCACATCGCGAGGTGGCGCTCGACGAGATCGCGCTGCTGCACCGGCAGCGCGCCTTCGAGGTAGTCCGTGATGACCTCGACGAGCTCGCGGCAGGTGATGTCGTGGGCGCTCACGGCCCTAGTCTCCCCCGCCGAGGTGATCTTCCAACGCGGCCCGCACCTTTGCGCGCCCGCGATGGAGCAGGACGCGCTGGTTGCCCTCGCTGAGCGCCAGGAGGTCGCAGACCTCCTCGGAGGACCAGCCCTCGACATCGCGCAGCGACACGACGACGCGCTGCTGCGCCGGCAGCCGGTCGATCGCGGCGGCGACGACGCCGCGCGTCTCCTGCGCGAGGAGGCGCTCCGCCGGCTCCCATGGCACGGGCGGGCTGGACCAGTGCCCGCCCCAGCGTTGCCCGGGCCGGACGAAGCGGTCCGCGTCGACGGCGGGGCCGTCGTCGTCGCCGGCGCCGGCGAGCGACGACATCGGCACGCTGCGGTGCTCGCGCACGCCGCGCGAGCGGGCGCGGTTGACGAGGATCGCGAAGATCCAGGACTTCAGCGACGAGCGACCCTCGAACCGGCCGATGCCCTGGATCACGGCGAGCCACGTCTCCTGGGCGACCTCCTCGGCGACGGCATGCGACGGCACGCTGGCCCGCGCGAGCCGCACGAGCGCGGCGTGGTGGCGTCGCACGAGCTCGCGGAAGGCGGCTTCGTCCCCGTTGCGCAGCGCGGCGACGAGCGCCGCATCGGCCGGGTCGCCGGCGCGCGCTGGATCGATCGGTTCGTCGGCGGCCACCATGACGGGGGCCAACTCTACGACGGCTGCGCCGATCGACATTACGGGCGACAGGGCGGGCGCGAGGACGCCGCCGGCGTCCAGGGGGCGAGTCCGGTCATGCGATGCAGTTCCGCGGCAGCCGCGGGCGTTACGACGCACGTCAGCGGCCGAGCGCCGTGGCGCGGCCGGGGCGGCCCGACCCGCGCTACGCCATGCGCGCGAGCTGCTGCAGGTGGCCCGACCAGCCCTTGTCGTGCGGTTCGAGGTGGGGGTGCGCGAGGCCGCTGTGGACGAGGCGCACGCGGGTCCCGCCGTCCTGCGGCGTCAGCGTGACGCTGACGAGGCTGCTGCCCGGGGGGCTGCTCGGGTTGCCTTCGAAGCCCCACGTGAACGCGACGCGCTCGTGCGGCTCGACGACCGTGTACGTGCCGGCGACGGTCGCGTGGTCGTTGACGACCACGCGGCAGACCCCGCCCGGGCGCGCGTCGAGCGTCGCCTCACGGCCCATCCACCGCGCGTAGCGCTCGGCGTCGGTGAACATCGCGAAGACGAGCTCCGGTGGCGCGTCGACGTGCAGCTCGTGCTCGACGCGATCGTCGACGACGGCCACGTCAGCGGCCCGCCTCGTGCTCGGCGGCGTCCTTCATCCGCTCGAGTCCGGTGGCCCAGAAGCGGTCGACGAACTGCTTGAGGCCGACCAGCCCGGCGGGGTCGGCGCGGTACAGGCGCCTCGTCCCCGCCCGTCGCTCGACGACGAGACCGGCGTCCTTCAGGACGGTGAGGTGTTGGGAGATCGCGGGGCGCGTCACGTCAAACCGGGCGGCGATCTCCCCCGCCGCGAGCTCGCCGTCGCGCACGAGCTCGAGGATCGCACGACGGCGGGGCTCGGCGAGTGCCTTGAAGGCTGCGTCGCGCATCGGCGTGATGATAGCATCCACTAACGTAAGTTATCTCTGACGCTTGTCTTTCGACACAGGAAGGTGCCCCATGCCCCGCATCGTCTTCCAGCTCGACGTCGACGCTCCGGCCGAAACGGTCCTCACCGCCCTCGACAGCGAGGCCGGCATCGCGGGCTGGTGGACCGAGGACGTCGCGTTCTCCGGGGGCGCCGGCGCGACGATGCGCCTCGGCTTCCCGATCGCGCCGCTGCCCTTCGAGCTGCGTGTCGACGACGCGTCCGGCGACGGCGTGCGGTGGACCTCGGTCGGGGCCTTCCCGCCGCACTGGACCGGGACGACGGTCGCGTGGACGCTGACCCCGGCGGGCGGTGGCGGCGGCACGACCGTGGCGTTCAGCCACGACGGCTGGGCCGACGACGGCCCGCTCATGGCGACCGCCGCCGTCACCTGGGGCCGGCTGATGCTCGCGCTGAAGTCCTACGCCGAGACGGGCACCGGCCCGGTCGTCTTCCCGAAGGCCGGGTAGCGGGCGGTAGCGCTGTGGGCGACGGCTGATCGGCGATCGATTTCCTCGCACGAACGAGGGCCCGCCACTTGACTTATGCGGGAGCTGACTGAGAGGCTTGGACTAGACAGAACGGTCTCCTTGCCGCCGGCTTGTGCCACTCGTCTTGTTCCATCCAATCGCCCAGGCCATGGCCCTACCGAACACCGCTGTCGCGCCGCCGCACCGGTGATGTCCCATGTCGCCGGCTGACGGGCTGCTCACCGTTGTCGACCTCGCGCTGATCATCGGCGTCGCGGCCGCCGGCGGCGCGCTCGCGGTACGCGGCCGGCAGCCGCGCATCGCGGGCGAGCTGGTGGCGGTCGTCCTGATCGGGCCTACCGTCCTGGGCGGCCAGATTGCGGGCGTCGTGGAAGGGGCGCCGGGATCGGGGCTGGTCGACGCGCTGTTTCCGCCGGCCGCCGTCGAGGTTCTGACGTGGACGGGAACCGTCGGGCTGATCCTCTACATGCTCCTGATCGGGATGACGATCGATCCCGCCCCGATGGCTCGCCGGGTCGGGACGATCGCCCTGCTCACCGGTGCGATCGTCGCCGGCGTGGTCGCGCTGGCGGCCCTGGCGGGGCCATGGCTGGAGTCGGCCGGTGGCTGGAAGGCGGTCGGCGCCGGGAGCGGTGCGTTCGTGCTCGCACTCATCGCGAGCCTGGCCGCCACCGGCGTCCCGATCATCGCGCGGATCCTCGAGGAGCGCGAGCTGTTGCGTACCGAGCTCGGGGCACTCGTCATGGCGGTCGCGGCGACGATCACCACGCTCACCCTGATCATCTCGGGGATCGCCGGCCGCGGCGGTGACATGGGGGCGGCCCGCTACCTGGCCCTCGTGATCGCGGCCGCCGCCGCACTCGTCGCGATCGGCGCGGCTCTCGGGCGATCCCCGCGCCTCATCCTGCCGCCGCGCGTGGCCGTCGGCGCCCTGGTGCTCATCGCCCTCAGCGCCGGCCTCGCGGGCAGGAGCCTCATCGGCACGGCGCTCGTCGGGCCGCTCGTCGTCGGCATCGCGGTGCGCAACTCCGGGTTCTCGGCGGCGTTCTGCGAGGCACGGCTGGGGACGCTCGTGCGTCGTTGGCTGCTGCCGGTCTTCCTCGGCGTCGCCGCGCTGCACACGAATCTGCGCGAGCTGGGGCCGTCGGTCATCGCACCGTCGCTCGCGATCATCGCGACCGTGACCGTCACCAAGCTGGTGTCCGGTTACACCGTCGCCCGCGTGCTCGGCTTCGCCCGGTCCGAGACGCGCGCGATCGGCGCACTCCTGCAATGCGGCGGGATCATGACGATCGCGATCTCGCTCGACGAGCTCGACGCGGGAATCATCAGCACGCGGCTGCACGCCACGTTGACGCTGACGGGGCTGCTCACCACGATGATCGCGGGTCCCCTCCTCTCCCGCTCGAGCCTGCCGAAGCCCCCGCAGCGCCCGTCCACCGAGCAGACGCGCCCGCGCGCGACCGGTCGCGCCAGACAGGTCGAGCTCGTCTCGGAGTCGCGCGTTCATCCGTCTGTCGGAGCGCCACCGTGCAGAACTCCGCAGTAGCGCGCGCGTCGGGCGATCCGATGCCGGTGCGGTGGTGGGTGCGGGCGCGCTGGGCGCTGCCGCTCATCGTCGTCGCGCCGATGCTCGCTCTCGCCCGCGTCCTGGGCACGAGCGCCATCATCTTCCCCGAGGGAGCGGCACTCGCGATGGGCATCTGGGTCCTCGGATTGCCGGGTTGGACGGCATCGCGCTGGCGCGCACTCGTCCTGCCGCCGCTGTGCGCCGCGGGCGGCGTGGCGCTCGTCGGCGCCGACCTGCCGCGCGTCATCGCGGCGATCGTGGCCGTGACCTCGGTGCTCCTGGTGCTGGCCGCATTCGACAGCCGTCTCGCGCCCGCCCTCTCGGCGGCGGTCTTGCCGATCGTCTTCGGCATCGACGACTGGCGCTATCCGGCGGCTGTCCTCGCGATCTGCGCCGTGATCTGCGCCCTCTGGGGGCTCGTCCACCACCCCGCCGTACCGCGTCTGGATGACGTGCTGCCAAAGCGCTACCCGTGGGCCGTGACGACCGCCGCCTGGCTCGTGATAGTCGTGTGGATCCTGTGCGCCGGGTGGCTGCTGGCGTTGTCGGCCGTCGTACTGGCACCGCCGTTGTTCGTCTCGGCGCTCGAGTGGCTGGGGCGCGGGGACCTGACCGGCGCCGACGGCTTGCGACGCTGGGCGTTGCTCGTCGGCGCCGCGCTCGCGGGATCGGCCGCGCTGCGGCTCATCTCCGTCGACTGGGTCGCGGGGAGTCTCGCGCTGTGCCTGACGCTCGGGCTCATGCGACTGCTCGCGACGCCGCACCCGCCCGCGCTCGCGATCGCGCTCATCCCGCAGATCCTCGGGACGTCCGACCCGCTGCACTACACGGCGTCGGTGGCCGCGGGAGCCGCGGCGCTGTACGGCGGCATGTTCACCGTCGACCGCGTGATGCGACGAACGTTCAACGACGGCCGCGGGGCGGGCGTCAGGCCGCCGTGGGGGTCCGCTCGCCGACGCTGCGCTGGAGGAAGTCGATGATGTCGCGCAGCGGCGTCCCGGGCGTGAACACGGCCGCGACCCCGAGCGCCTCGAGCAGCGGGATGTCGTGACCGGGGATCGTGCCCCCGACCGTGACGATGACGTCGTGGACTCCCTGCTCGTGCAGCAGCGCGACGACGCGCGGCACGAGCGTCATGTGCGCACCGGACAGGATCGACAGCCCGACCGCCTCGGCGTCCTCCTGGATGACGGTCTCGACGATCTGCTCGGGCGTCTGGTGCAGCCCGGTGTAGATCACCTCCATCCCGGCGTCGCGCAGCGCGCGCGCGATGATCTTCGCCCCCCGGTCGTGGCCGTCGAGCCCCGGCTTGGCGACGACGACGCGGATCTTGCGCGAGGCCATCAGTACACCGGTGTCTCGGTGTAGGCGCCCCAGACGGCCTGCAGCGCCGCGATGATCTCGCCCTCGCTCGCGTGCGCGCGCGCACACACGAGCAGCTGGGGCATGAGGTTCGCGTCGTCGTGGGCCGCGACGACGCGCAGCTCGTCGAGGGCGGCTTCGACGGTGGTGCCGTCACGCCGGGCGCGGACCGCCTGGAGGCGGTCGAGCTGTTTGCGCTCGAGTGCCGGATCGATCCGCAGGGTCGGGATCTCGGCGTCGCCCCGGCTCTCGAAGCGATTGACGCCCACGACGACCCGCCGGCCGTCGTCGATCTCGCCCTGCAGCGCATAGCTCGCGTCGGCGATCTCGCGCTGCGGGAAGTTCTGCTTGACGGCTTCGACCATCCCGCCGAGCTGGTCGATCCGCCGGAAGTAGTCGTACGCGCGCTCCTCGAGCTGATCGGTGAGCGCCTCGACGAAGTACGAGCCGCCCAGGGGGTCGATCGTGTTCGTCACGCCCGTCTCGTGGGCGATGACCTGCTGCGTGCGCAGCGCGATGTGCACCGCCTCTTCGGTCGGGAGCGCCAGCGCCTCGTCGTAGGAATTCGTGTGCAGCGACTGCGTCCCGCCGAGCACCCCGGCGAGCGCCTCGATCGCCGTGCGGGTGATGTTGTTCAGCGGCTGCTGCGCGGTGAGCGACACGCCGGCCGTCTGGGTGTGGAAGCGCATGAGCCACGACTTCGGGTTGATCGCGCCGTAGGTCTCACGCAGCTCGCGCGCCCAGATCCGGCGCGCCGCGCGGTACTTGGCGATCTCCTCGAAGAAGTCGATCTGCGCGTTGAAGAAGAAGCTCAGGCGCGGGGCGAAGTCGTCGACGTCCAGGCCCCGTGCGATCGCCTGCTCGACGTAGGTCAGGCCGTCCTTCAGGGTGAACGCCAGCTCCTGCGCCGCCGTCGACCCGGCCTCGCGAATGTGGTAGCCGGAGATCGACACCGGATGCCACCGGGGCATGTCGGTCGAGCACCATTCGATCATGTCCCCCAGCAGGCGCATGGCCGGATCGACCGGGAAGCACCACTCCTTCTGGGCGATGTACTCCTTGAGGATGTCGGCCTGGATCGTGCCGCTCAGGCGCTCCCGCGGGATCCCCTTGCGCTCGGCCGCCGCGACGTAGAAGGCGAGCATGATCGCCGCCGGGGCGTTGATCGTCATCGACACGCTGACCTCGCCGAGGTCGATGCCGTCGAAGAGCGTCGTCATGTCGTCGAGCGTGTCGACGGCGACGCCCTCGCGCCCGACCTCGCCGAGCGACAGCTCGTGGTCGGAGTCATGACCCATGAGGGAGGGCATGTCGAACGCCGTCGACAGTCCCTCCTGACCGTTGGCGAGGAGGTAGCGGAAGCGCTCGTTGGTCTCCTCGGCGGTGCCGAAGCCGGCGAACTGGCGGACCGTCCACAGCCGCCCGCGGTACATCGACGGGTACACGCCGCGGGTGAACGGATAGGCACCGGGGAGCCCGATCGTCGCCTCGTCGGGCAGGTCCGCCGCGGTGTACAGCGGCCTGACCGTCTCGCTGCTGAGCGTCGTGAACGGCACGTCGCGCTCAGGCGACAGGCCGTAGGCGGCCTCCCAGTCCGCGAACGTCGTCGGCTGCACCGCTGCCGTCGCCGAATGCATCATCGAAGCGTCCTGGCGATCACGACGCGCTGGATCTCGTTCGTGCCCTCATAGATCTGCGTGAGCTTCGCGTCGCGCATCATGCGCTCGACGGGGTACTCCGTGACATAGCCGTAGCCGCCGAGGACCTGCACCGCCTCGACGGTCACCTCCATCGCCACGTCCGAGCAGAAGAGCTTCGCCATCGCCGAGTACTTGCCGAGGTCGCGCTCGCCGCGCTCGGCTTTCGCTGCCGCCCGGTACAGCAGCTCCCGCGCCGCGGCACAGCGGGTCTCCATGTCGGCGAGCTTGAACTGGATGCCCTGCAACTCGTTGATCGGCTTGCCGAAGGCGATCCGCTCGCGGGCATACGCGGCCGCGTAGTCGGTCGCGCCCTGCGCGATCCCGAGCGCCTGCGCGGCGATGCCCAGCCGCGAGTGGTCGAGCGTCTGCATCGCGATGCGAAAGCCCGCACCCTCCTCACCGATGAGGTTGGCGGCGGGAACCCGCACGCCGAAGAGGACCGGTTGTCCCGTCGGCGACCCGCGCATCCCCATCTTGTGCTCGAGCCGGCTGATGGAGAACCCCGGCCGGTCGGCCTCCACGAGGAACGCCGAGATCCCGCGCGAGCTCGGCGCGTCGGAATCGGTGACGGCGAAGACGACGTAGGCGTGGGCGACGCCCGCGTTCGTGATCCAGTTCTTCGCGCCGTCGATGACCCATTCGTCCCCGTCACGACGGGCCCGCGTGCGCATCGCGCGCGGATCGGACCCAGCGTCGGGCTCCGACAGCGCGAAGGCCGCCAGCCACTCGCCGCTGGCCAGGCGCGGCAGGACGCGTGCCTTCAGCTCCTCGGAGCCGGCCAGCCGGATCGGCAGCGAGCCGAGATCCTGAACGGCCAGCATGAGCGACGACGACGCGCAGGCCTTGGCGACCTCCTCGATCGCGACGCACAGCATGAGCGCCCCGGTCCCGGTGCCGCCGTGCGCCGTGTCGAAGGGCAGCCCGAACAGGTCGTGGTCGGCGAACAGCCGGCGCACGTCCTCGGGGAACTCGCACGTCGCGTCGATCTCGGCGGCCCGCGGCGCGACCCGTTCGCGGACCATCTTCGCGATCATCTCGCGGAAGTCGAGGTGCTCGTCGGTCAGCCCGTAGAGCGGGACGATGTCGGCGGCGGCGGTGCTCATCTCACGCCAGCGCGCCGGCGTGCACGGGCGAGTAGTCGTAGAACCCCTGGCCCGTCTTGCGGCCCAGCCAGCCTGCGGTGACCATCCGGCGCAGCAGCGGCGGCGCGACGTACTCCTCGCGCCGGTACTCCTCGTAGAGGCTCGTGCAGATGCCGTCGATGACGTCGAGCCCGATGAAGTCGCAGAGTGCCAGCGGGCCCATCGGATGCCCGCAGCCGAGCGCCATGCCGTCGTCGATGTCCTCGCGCGTCGCGAAGCCGCCGGAGTACAGCCGCACCGCGGAGATGAGATACGGGATGAGGAGCAGGTTGACGAGAAATCCCGCCCGGTCCTTCGAACGGATCGCGTGCTTGCCGATCTGCCGTGCGAACGCCTCGGTCGCGAGGACGACCTGCGGGCTCGTCGCGAAGCCCGGCACCACCTCGACGAGCGCCATCACGGGAACGGGCGAGAAGAAATGCAATCCGAGCACCTGCTGCGGGCGGCCGGTCGCCGCAGCAAGACTCGTGATCGGAATCGACGAGGTGTTCGACGCGAGGATCGCCTCGCAGCCGAGCACGTCGTCGAGGCGGCGGAAGACCTGCTTCTTGATCGCCTCGTCCTCGGTGACCGCCTCGACGACGAGCTCACAGGCGGCGAGATCCCCGAACTCCGTCGTGTAGGTGATGCGCTCCAGCGACTCGGCCGCGGCGCGCGAGGGCCACTTCCCGCGCGCCACCGCCTTGTCGAGGGAGGCCGAGATGCGCTCGTGGGAGCGATCGAGCGGTGCGCTCTCCGGCTCGTGCACGATGACGCGCACGCCGGCGACCGCGGCCGCCTCGGCGATGCCGGACCCCATGAGGCCGGCGCCGACGATCCCGATGGTGTCCACGGCTAGTGGTTCCTCCGGTAGGTCGTTGTGCAAGGACTTGCCGGAGGGAGCACTAGGCGACCTGGGCGCTGAGGCCGGCGGCGTCGCGCAGGGCGTCGGCCTTGCCCGTCGCCTCCCACGTGAAGTTCGCGTCCTCACGGCCGAAGTGCCCGTAGGCAGCCGTCGCCTGATAGATCGGGCGATGCAGGTCAAGCTCCTTGCGAAACGCGCCCGGACGCAGATCGAAATGCTCGTCGATCAGCGCCGCGATCGTCGCACGGCCGATCTTCTCGGTCCCGAACGTCTCGACCATCACCGACACCGGATGCGCAACACCGATCGCGTACGCGACCTGCAACTCGCAACGATCGGCGATCCCCGCCGCGACGATGTTCTTGGCGACCCAGCGCGCCGCATACGCCGCCGAGCGATCGACCTTCGACGGATCCTTGCCGCTGAACGCGCCACCGCCATGGCGCGCCATGCCGCCATACGTGTCGACGATGATCTTGCGACCCGTCAGGCCACAATCGCCCACCGGCCCGCCGATGACGAAACGCCCCGTCGGGTTGACGAGAAAGACCTTGCGCAGCGCATTGGCGTCGTACATGTCCGCCGGCAGCACCGGCAGGACGACGTGCTCCCACAGATCGGCGAGGATCTGCTCGCGCGTCGCGCTCTCGGCGTGCTGCGTGGAGATCAGCAGCTGCTCCACCGCCGTCGGAACCCCGTCGACGTAGCGCACCGACACCTGCGTCTTGCCATCCGGGCGCAGATAGCCGAGCGTGCCGTCGTGGCGCACGACCGCGAGCTGCTTGGCGAGCCGGTGCGCGAGCGAGATCGCCAGCGGCATCAGCTCGGGCGTCTCGTTGGACGCGTAGCCGAACATCATCCCCTGGTCGCCGGCGCCCGCGACGTCGAGCTCATCCTCGTCGGAGGGGTCGGTCTGCGTCTCGTAGGACTTGTCGACGCCCTGCGCGATGTCCGGCGACTGCTTGTCGATCGCGTTGAGGACCGCACAGGAGTCGGCGGAGAACCCGAGGTCGGCGTCGATGTAGCCGATCTTGCGAACCGTGTCGCGCGCAACCTGCTGGATGTCGACGTAGGTCTCCGTCGTGATCTCGCCCGACACGACGATCAGGCCCGTGTTCACGAGCGTCTCGCACGCCACGCGCGAACCCGGATCGTCACGCAGGCACGCATCCAGGACACCGTCGGAGATCTGGTCGGCGACCTTGTCCGGGTGCCCCTCGGTCACCGACTCGGAAGTGAAGAGGTACTCGTTCTCGGCGTAATGGCTCACAGGTGGCGCTCCTTGTCGCGAGGGTGTTCGGGCTGCGGGCGCTTCATCGGGCGAGCTCCACGCGGGAGTGCTCGAAGTGGGTCATGTCCTCCAGGTCGGCGACGCGGTCGTGCAGCTCGTCGGCGGTGAGGCGGGCGACGCGGTCGGTCCCGAACTCCTCGACGTTGAATGAGGCCAGTGCCGTCCCGTAGGCCATCGCCTGGCGTAGCGCGTCGATGTCGTCGGTGCGGTCGAGGTGCCGGGCGAGGTAGCCGACGAAGCCTCCCGCGAAGGTGTCGCCGGCGCCGGTCGGATCGACGACGGTCTCCAGCGGATAGGCGGGCAGCGAGAAGAAACCGTCTCTGGTGAAGAGCGCCGCGCCGTACTCGCCCTGCTTGGCCACGATGGCCGACGGACCCCACGCGAGGGCCTCACGCGCCGCCGCGACGAGGCTCGGCTTCTCCGTGAGCTGACGCAGCTCGGCGTCGTTGAGGATGAGGCAGTCGACGCGCTCGATGACGTCGAGGAGCTGCCGGCGCGCGATCTCGATCCAGAGGTTCATCGAGTCGAGCGCGACGAAGCTCGGGCGTACGCATTGATCGAGCACCTCGCGCTGAAGGCTGGGCTGGATGTTCGCGAGGAACAGGACCTCGGACGCCTTCGAGCCGTCGCTGAGCTTCGGTGCAAAGGTCTCGAAGACGCCGAGCTGCGTATCGAGCGTCTCGCGCGTGTTGAGGTCCCAGCCGTACTCGCCCGCCCAGAAGAAGCTCCTGCCCCCGGCGATGTGCTCGACGTCGTCGAGGTTCGTGCCGCGCGTGGACAGGATGGCGCGAGCGGACGCGCCGAAGTCGTCGCCGACGGGGCCAACGACTCGCACCTCGTCAAACAGGGACGCCGCCAGCGCGAAATGCGTCGCGGCTCCGCCGACCATGCGCTCGCGCTTGCCGAACGGCGTCTGCACCGTGTCGAAAGCGATTGACCCGACGACCGTGATGGACATGGGCGGAGCATCGCCGGGCCGGCCACCCCGCACACCTCCCGCAAGAGCCGTCTTGCCCTACCGAAGGATGGGACTGCCCCCCACCGAGCCGTCGCCCAGCGTGTGGCGCAGGTAGCGCGAGCTCGCGTCCGCGCGGTTGGACGCCTGCATCTTGCGCAGGATGTTCTTGACGTGGAACTTCACCGTGCCCTCTGCGACGAACAGCGCGCGCGCGATGTCGCCGTTGGTCTTGCCGTCGGCCATGAGCCGCAGCACGTCGATCTCGCGGGCGGTCAGGTGGGCGTCCAGCCCGTCGTCGAGGACCACCTCGGGGGCCGATGCGCGCCCGTCCTCTTCTTCCCCGCCCTCGGACGACAGAGCGATCATGCGGTCGCTGAGCTCGCCCGTCCTGGCCTCGGCCCAGGTCGCGATCCGGCGGATCTCGCGCCGCTGGTCGCGCAGCCGGCGCCGTAGCACGGCGCGCTCGAACACCATCGCGAACCCCGCGGCGAAGTGCTCGAGCGCGTCGGCATCCAGTTGCGCCAGCGGCCGCCGCTCCGGCGCGCGATCACCGTGCAGAAATCCCACGACGGTGGCGTCCACCACGACCGGAGCGGCCACGTACGCCTGCCACCCCAGCGTCCGCAGGAACGCGAAGCGGCTCGGCTGCGTGTGGTCGATGTCCGCCACGAGCCGCGCCTGCCGCCGGCGCAGCAGCTCGCACTCCAGCAGCGGGTAGGAGAGGCGCAGCGGAGCCCGTCGCAGCTCCCGCAGGACGCCGGCGCCGTCGTCGGGGCAGGCGCGCACGTGCAGCCGCTCGGCGACGAGCGTGCCGTGCTCGATCCGCGTGAGCAGGAGGCGATCGAGATCCACGGCCCTGGCGGCCTCGACCGCGGCGCGATCGATGATCTGGCTCACCGGTCCGAGCTGCGCCAGCGCGTCGATGGCCTGTCGCACGCGCTCGCATGCACGCAGGCGCAGTGCGAGGTCGGCCGCCATCAGCGCCCGCCGGCGAGCTGCGGCTCGCCGGTGCCCGGTGCGCGCGCGCGAATCTCGAGCAGATAGGCGACGAGCAACTCGTGCTCGCCGATCCGCAGGTGGTGGGCGTCGCTGAGCTCCTCGACGCGGCCGATCTGCGCGCGGTGCTCCTCCAGGTCGGCGGGGAACGGGAAGATCTCGTAGTCGACGACCTGCACGTCGAACCCCGCTTCGGCGAGCAGCTCGGCGCTGCGCCGCTGGGAGAGGATCGAGAGCATCGTCACGTACGCGACACCCTCGGGGGCCAGCGCGTCGGGCAGCTTGCTGAGCACGTGGTCCAGCGGCGCGCGGCCCCAGTAGTCGACGGGGCGGTCGCCGGCAAGGTGCTGCGCGGGATCGACCGGCAGCTGCTCGACGCACGCCACGATCACCTCGTAGCGCTCCTCGGGCACCCAGGGATAGATGTCGATCCGCGCGGCGGTCATGCGGTCGCCGACACCGTTGCGGTACGCGTTGGACTCCGTGTTGCGCACCGCGCGCTCGTCGATGTCGATCGCGCGGACGTGCGATGCGCCGTTGAGGGCGAGCTGGATCCCGAGCACGCCGGTGCCGCAGCCGATGTCGAGGCAGCGCTGGTGCGCCCCGATCGCCTGGTCGTGGAGGTGGCGCCACGTCATCAGGCTGCCGACGGGCGGCAGCCTGACGCCCGGATCGGCCCCGAGATCCGGGAACGCGAGCGGGTAGACGGTCCGCCCGCGGCGATCGGTCCATGCGGGCGCGGCCGGGCGCCTGCGCGCGAGGACCTGCTCGGGCGCGGTCGCGGCCGCGGCCGCCCGCCGGGCGTCGCGGGGCGCAGTCCGCTCGAGCAGCTCGCGTGCCGCCGCGACGTGCTCGGACCCGACGCCGCAGCAGCCGCCGATGATCTGCGCTCCCTGCTCGCGCCAGCGCAACACCATCGCCGCGTACTCGGCGCTCCCGACGCCCGCCTCGAAGCGCCAGCCCTCGTCGGTGTAGTAGCCGAGGTTCGGATACGCGCCGAGCGGGAGATCGGTGAAGTCGCGCAGGTAGGGCACCATCCCGTCGACGTGATCGGGCGGGATGCAGTTGATCATCAGCGCGCCGACGCCCATCTGCTCAAAACGCGCCGCCGCACGGCCGAACGCGTCGCCCTCGGGTCCGCCCCAGTGGCGTCCGTAGACGCTGCACAGCCCGTGGCGGCAGCGGCGAAACGACAGCCACACCGGCAGACCGGTGTCCAGCAGCCGCTGGACCGTCTCGAACAGCGACGGCCGCACGAGCGTCAGCGTCTCGAGCAGGATGAGGTCGGGCGCCTCGTTGGCGAACAGCCGCGAGAGCAACCGGATCGTGCTCTCGCCCTCGTCGGAGTCCACGTCGCCGTTGATCGAGAACGCGACGGCGCAGCCGTCACGGCGCCCGCCGTCGTCCACCGCCTGCCGCGCGAGACGCAGGCCGCGGCGGGCGAGGTCCATCCAGTGCACGGGCTCGGTCGCGCTCCAGACCGGGGCGACGCCGTGCAGCAGCGCGCTCGGCAGCGCCCAGGTGTTCGTCGAGATCACGTCGCAGCCGGCGTCCACGTAGCGCCGATGCACATGGAGGATGTCCGCCGACTCCTGGACGAGCGCGTTCGTGCCCCACAGCCGCTCGTCGCGCGCGTGCTCCGCGTCGCTGAGATGCGGCAGCTCGGTGCCCGTGGCGCCGTCGAGGATCACGCAACCGCCGGCGCGAAGCTTCGCCTCCACCCGGAGATACGGTGCCGAGCGCTCGCTGCCCGCGGCCCGTCCGTCGCCGGGCAGCCCAGGTTCGGAGCGGGGCACAACCGCGCCGGTCATGTGTGATCAGGAACCTGTTCTGTACACGCGCACTCCTCCGAGACCGACCGTTCTCCTCTTGCGCCCAGCCTACGTGTGCCGCCGCGGCCAGTCAAGCGTGGCCACGGCGGATGTCGGCGTGGTCAGCGCGCCTTCTCGGCGGTGATGTACGTCCAGCAGGCCGTGAACGTCGCACGGCCGCCGAAGATCGTGTCGATCGCGTGGCTCATGATCCCCAGCCGGTCCTTGACCGCCTCCTCGGAGGGGTCGGCGCCCTCGATCCGCTTCGTGCCGCCGACCCAGCCGAGCACGGCCTCGTGGTAGGCCTTCATGAGCTCGTACCACTCATAGACGTCGGCGATGATCGTGGCCTGGCTGACGTCGGTCACGGTCAACCCGTTGCGGGTCAGCGCGTCGGTGTAGTGCGCGAGCGGTCGCGGCTGCATGAACACGCGGTCGCGGTGGGCGTGGTGTTCGGCCAGGCGCTTGCGGTCGTCGAGCACCGCGCGATACTTCGCATAGGCCGGATCGCTGCGCACCAGGCTCTCGGCGAGGTCGTTGATGACCCAGACCGTCTCATCGAGGATCCACTCGCCCGGCCGTGCGTTCGGATTGCGCAGGTTGCCGGAGTTGATGAACACCCGGCCACCCGGCTTCAGCGCCCGCACCCAGGAGGAGGCGACCTCGTCGAGATCGGGGTAGAGGTGGATCGCGTTGACCGCCGCGATCGCGTCCACGCCGCGTTCGAGCAGCTCGGGCCCGAGCGCGTCGTCGAGTGTCTCCAGGCGCCGTTGCTGCTTGTCGAAATGCAGTAGCCGCGCCGCGAACAGCGGGTCGTCGGCGTACTTGCTCTGGGCGATGCGCAGGAACTTCGCCGACGCGTCGACGACGACGATGCCGACGGCGCGGTCGAAGATCCGCAGCCGCAGGCGGTCGAGAAGAATGCCCGTGCCGCCGGAGTAGTCGACCAGCACGTCGCCGTCGCGCAGGTGATCGGCGAGCTGCTGGACGCTGCGGTCGAGGTTCGAGTACCAGCCGTGCTTGTCGACGTGGTCGTAGGCCAGGCCCGCCTCGCTGAGCGGCGCGCGCGTCCACTCCTCGTCGGGGACGCGGTCGAAGCCGGCCGGCCACACGAACGGCGTGCCGGCCTTCGGCACGACGATCGGCTCGCAGGTCGCCCGGTGCAGCGCGAGCAGCTGGTCGACGGCGGCGGTGCCGCCGCGGCCCCACCCGCAGTCGGTGGCGACGCCGAAGCTCTGGACGTACGGACGCGCGCAGCTGATGCGCCGCCGCGCGCCGACCTTGCCGTCCTGCAGATGCAGCACGCCGAGGTAGAGCTCCGTCTCCGGATGCAGCCGCAGGAGGCGCAGCGGAGCGAAGTACTCCTCCTCCGCCTCCGCGGGCACCGGCAGGTGGATCCAGTTCAGCGGGCGCGACAGGGCGGCCGCGAGCCCGTTCGCCACGTCGACGAGCTTGCCCGTGTCGCCGGGCACCGCGAAATGGCCGTGACAGTCGTCGCCGTAGCACAGGTGGAACCCGAGCTCGACATCGCGCGGCACGTGGCGGCTCACGCGCAGCAGCCGCTCGAGCACGCCGCCGCGCACCTCCGAGAACCACGCGGGTGCGACGCCCTCGAGCATCGCGAACTCCAGTCGCGTGTCCCACTGCAGCGCGAGCTGGTCGTGCGGCACGGCGGCGAGGATCTCGGCAAGCTCCTCGAGCACCCGCGCCTCGTACACCGGCTCGATCAGCGCCTGGTGCTCGGGGTCGATGAATGCGCTGACCGGTGCGAGGGGCGTCGGCAGGGAGACCTGAAAACGCACGTGCCGCGGAATGATCCCGTCGCGCTTGAGCTTCGCGAAGATCTTGTAGGACGAGATCGCGGCCTTGGCGAACCCGAGGCTGCCGAGCACGATGCCGTCGGCCCGCTCGCCGTCGCGCAGCCGGAGCTTGGGCAGGGTGCGGTAGGTGTCGGCGCCGGGAGGGCCGACCTCGAACTGCGCAAGCGCGCTGAATACGGGGTACTGCCACAGGATCCAGTCCGCCCGCGTGCCGGGCTCGCCATCCGGCAGCCGGCGCAGCCGGTCGCCGAGGGCGCTCGCCGTCGCGACGAACACCGCCTCCACCTCGGAGAGGGGGACGCTGCCGACAAGATGCGCCCCGACGGGTGCTCGCGGTGCCAGCTCCGCGGGCCCTTCGACCTCCGGCTCACGCAACGTGTCCGCCTCTGTCGTCGCCAGCTCAGCCATCTCGCTCCTCACCGTTCGGTCGTTGTCCCCGACCTGTTTCGTTTCCCGGGGAGGGTGGCGACGATACGTCCGGGTCCGACGGGCAACAACGCGCCGGAAGGGGAGAATCCCCTTCTCCAACGGGGAGTAATGCGTGCCTTCCCGCTGGCGCGCTGGTAGAGACACCAACCATGGGACACGTCTTGAGGCACGCTGCGTGAGCGGCGTTCACATCATCGGATCAGCGGGAACGAACTGCGGGCGCTTCCCGGACGCCACGGTCGCGAGCATGGCGATCGAGGCGCTCGACGGCGCGCTCGCCGACGCCGGCATCGGCACCGACCGCGTGGACGCGATCTTCTTCGCCAACGCGCTCTCGGGCCTCATGACCGGCCAGGAGTGCGTCCGCGGACAGGTCGCGCTGCGCCACTCACGCTATGGCGGCATCCCCACGCTGAACGTCGAGAACGCCTGTGCGAGCGGGTCGACGGCGCTGCACCTCGCGTGCATGGCCGTCGCCGCGGGCACGTACGAGACGGTCGCCGTCGTCGGTGCGGAGAAGATGTCCCATCCCGACCGGCGCCGGCCGATCCAGGCCCTCGCGGGGGCGGCCGACGTCGACCTGCTGACCGATGCGGGCGAGAACCACAGCGTCTTCATGGAAAGCTACGCCGAGCGCGCGCGCGGGCGCATCGAGCGCTACGGCTGGCAGCCCGCCGACTTCGCCGAGGTCGTCGTGAAGAACCGCCGTCACGCCGTGCACAACGCAGCGGCGCAGTTTCGCAACGCCATGACCGTCGAGGAGGTCCTCGCCAGCCGGATGATCACCGCCCCGCTGACGCTCCCCATGTGCTCACCGATCGGCGACGGCGCCGCCGCGGTCATCGTCACGGGAGCGCCGAACGGCGCCGCCGCGCCGATCGCGATCCGCGCGAGCGCGCTGAGCGCGACCGGTGGCCCGGCGCCGGGCTCGGTCGTCCAGCGCGCCAGCGCGACGGCGCGCGAGCAGAGCGGCCTCAGCGCCGCGGACGTGGATGTCATCGAGGTCCACGACGCGACGGCATCCGCGGAGCTCGAGGCCTACGAGCACCTCGGCCTCGCCGCCCCGGGCGAGGGCAATCGCCTGATCGCCGAGGGCCGCGTCGTGCTCGGCGGCCCGCTGCCGGTCAACCCCAGCGGCGGCCTGCTCTCCCGCGGCCATCCCGTCGGCGCGACCGGGGTCCTGCAGATCGTCGAGCTCGTCGCGCAGCTGCGCGATCGTGCCGGCGAGCGCCAGGTCGACCCCGTCCCGAAGCTCGCGCTCGCGCAGAACGCGGGCGGCTTCGTCGAGGGCGACAACGCGGCCGCGGTCATCACCGTCCTCGAGCGCGAGCGGTAGGCAGCCGACGGCTACGGGCCGAGCGCGACCGCGACGCCGTGGCGCCCGAGGAGCAGTTCGGCGAGCTCCTGCGCCTCGCGGGCGGCTTCGCGGTTGCCCTCATGAGCGGCGATGATCGAGCCCTTCATCAGGATGTGCCATTGCGCCGCGAAGCGGGCCGGGTCCGCGATTGCGGCCTCCTCCGCGAGCCCCGCGACGAACGCTCGGATGTTCGCGAGATGCGTCAGGCACGCCGCGCGCACCGGGTCGTCGCGATCGTCGAACTCCAGCAGCGATGTGAGGAAGGGGCAGCCCTCGAAGTCGTCGCGCGCGAACCATTCCGAGAAGACGTCGAAGATCGCCAGCAGCCGTCCGCCGGGATCCTCGGCGCGGGCGAGCACCTCGGCCTGCAACCAGCCGACCGTCCAGCGGTCCTCGCGCAGCTGCATGAAGGCCATCGCGAGCTCGCTCTTGGATGCGAAGTTGCGATAGAGCGTCATCTTCGCCACATCGGCGCGCGAGATGATCGCGTCGACGCCGACGGCCCGCACGCCCGAACGGCTGAACAGCTCATAGGCCGCCTCCAGGATGCGCTCTCGGCCGGTGCTCGCGGTGGCCTGATCCTGGATCTCGGATTCCACCATCGGGTCAATCATAGGCCTGCCCGGATGGCTCGCCGGCCGGGCGTTCACCGCGGCGATCAGGACGGGGCCCCCGATGAAAAGGCGTCAGGCCGCCGGGCGCCGATGGCCGCCCGCCGGCGCGGGAGGAGCTCGCGCGACACCGTGAGCTGCTCGATCGCCTCCAGGCCGACGCACGCGATCGCGAACGGCTCGCCGGCATCGAGCAGGCGCGACCACAGCGCGGGCCCGAGCCTGCGGGGGACGAGCAGCTCGATGGCCCCGCGGCGGTCGCGCAGCACGACGGTGGCGTCGGGATCCTCGTCGAGGTTCGCGGCCGCTAGCAGGTCCTCGGCGCGCCGCCCGACGAGCGTCAGCGCCGCGATCTCGGCGTCGAGGTCATGGACGGTGACGATCGCGTCCCGGCCGATCGCCGCGAGGCAGGTGCCGCGGTCGGCTCGCTCACAGCGCACGATCACCCGCGTGTGCGACCGGCGCGCCCACCAGACGGCGTCGCCGAGCGTCCCGAGCTCCAGCAGCGCCCGGTGGATCTCGTCGCGCGTCCCGCGCAGCTCGAGCGTGGCACGGTCCGATCGCTCGGCGAGGCCGACCCCGCGGCAGCAGACGGCGAGCTCGGCCGCGACGGAACCGTAGTGCGCGACGATCGTGCAGCCGCCGCGCTCCGCGAGCGTGGCGCCGTGACGCCGGCGCAGCATCGACAGCATCACCGACATGAGACTCCCTCCGTCATCACCCCACAGGAGACTGATAGGTCTCCTCTTAGGGTGGGACGCTACCGCCTTTGCGCCCGTCGTCAAGGAAGCTCCGCTTGCGCGGTCGCTACTCTCGGTGGGTGGCCACGTCATCCACGATCACCGCCAGGACGCGAATTCTCGACGCTGCGTACGACCTGTTCTCCCGTCGCGGCATCCGGGGCGTGGGGATCGACGCGGTGATCGCCGAGTCCGGCGTGTCGCGGATGACGCTCTATCGCCACTTCCGCACCAAGGAGGATCTCGTCCTCGCCTACCTCGATCAGCGCGAGGAGCAATGGACGCGTGAGTGGCTGCAGGCCGACGTATGCCGCCGCACCGAGGACCCCGCCGAGCGCCTGCTGGCGATCTTCGACGTCTTCGACGGGTGGTTCAGCACGCCGACGTTCGAGGGCTGCGCGTTCATCAACGTCATGCTCGAGACGGCCGACGACCGCGACGCGATCCACGCCGCCTGCAACGTCTACCTCGCGAACATCCGGGGGTTCCTCCAGGACCTCGCGCGCGGTGCCGGGATCGCCGACCCCGAGGCGTTCTCGCGCAAGTGGCACATCCTCATGAAGGGCTCGATCGTCGCTGCCGGCGAGGGCGACGCGGGTGCCGCGAAGCGCGCGCAGGAGATGGGCCGCCTCGTGCTGGCCGAGGAGCTGTCGCGCGTGTGATGAACCGCGGGGAGAGGTCCAGGGCCACGCCCTGAACCTCTCCGCGGACCGTGCTGCCGGCGGTGCTGCGACTCAGCTGACGCCGAGCTTCTCGGCGGCCATGCGGGTGCCTTCGACGCGCGCGGCGATCTTCTGGAAGGCGACCTCGCGGGCGTAGTCGGGGGAGCCGTGGTTGGGCTTCTCGTCGATCGAGAACGGGCTGAAGCCGCAGTCGTCGGTCGAGCCCAGGCGCTCCTTGGGGATGAAGTCCGCGGCCCGCACGAGGCGATCGCAGATCTCCTGCGCGCTCTCCACGCGCGGGTTGCCCGGGTTGGTCACGCCGATGTAGCACATCTGATCGTCGCGGCTGTGCTGGCCGATCGACTCATAGACGGGGTCCTTCTCGCGCTCGGACGCCAACTGGATGAGGAAGTAGCCGGCGTTGATCTTGAACATCTCCGGCAACAGGTTGTTGTACGGGACGTCGGCCGAATGCACCGAGTCGCGGTCACCGCCCGGGCAGGTGTGGATCCCGATGCTCCGGCGCTCCTCGTCAGAGAAGTTCGCCAGCACACGGTTGTTGAGATCGATGAAATGCGGCAACAGGCCCGCACCCGTCCACGGATTGCGCGGATCCTCACGCGTCGCCAGGCGCCCCTCGGTGAAATCGATCGACACGCGCGCGGCACCGGCCTCAAAGGCCTTGCGGATGTCGGTCACGCACTCCTGCACGATGTCCTCTTCGAACTGCTCGCGCGAGTAGCCCTCGACCGGATCCTTCAACGGATACAACAGCGCCAGCATCGACGGCGCGATGACGGCCTGCTTCATCGGCTTGGTCGCATACGGCAGCGACTTCTTCAGCGTGTCTGCCGCATAGAAGTTGTACTTCAGCGGCCCGCCCGTGAGCTTGGGCAGCTGGCGGCCATGACCATCGGCGAAAATCGCGAAGAACTGCCCGCCCGGCCCGAGATTTGGCGCCAGGCCCGTGCCAGCCAGCGTATCGGCGATCGGGTACGTCGCAAACGACGACCAACGCTGCTCACCATCGGAGATGATCGGCGCGCCCGTCGCCTCGCCCTGCTCGATCGAGTCCTTACAGGCCGCGTCCTGCAACCCCTCCAGATCCTCCTTGGAGATCTTGCCCTCGTCATACTCGGCATACGCGGCCTGCAGCTTCGCCGGCCGCGGAAGCGACCCAACGGGCTCGGTCGGAATCCCAGTATCGGTCCTCGGGTTGTACGTCATGCGTGAACGTCTCCTCGCTCGCTCTTGCTGACGCGTCACGTTCCGACCGCGCGTGATCGACGCGGCGGTTCCTCGGTCGCCAGCGGCTTCATCCACGGGGGGAGGATTTGAGACTGACTTGTCTCCTCTCCCTCAATGGGCAACCTATCCCTCCGCCGGGCGCACGTCAACCCGGCCGGCCGGAACCGAGCGTGACACGGGCGGTCCGAGGGGGCTATCATCGGAGCCGTGGTTTTAGAGACTGATCTGTCTCCTTCCTGCCGATCCGTGCACGCCGCCATCACCTCGTGAACACCGGCTCGGTCCCAGAGGTCTGCCTTGCCGCCGGAGCACAGCTCGGCGAGCGCGACGGTCATGTCGTCGTCGCGCTGTACGGCTCGACGCACGGCGAGATCGCGGCCTGCATGACGCACGTCGGCCTCGCCGACCGCTCGGACGTCGGCACCCTGGAAGTGCGCGGCGGCCGGTCGCCGCTGGATCGCGCGCTCGCCGCCAGGCTCGGCGACCCGCCTCCGGCGGCCGGTACCGCGCGCCGCCAGCGCGGCGTCTGGTATCTGCGGCTGGACACGCGCCGGACGCTGATCGTCGGAGCGCACGGGGTGCTGTCCGGGCTTGCGCCGCTGGGCACCTCCAGCGACCGCGCGGACCTCGTCACGCGCGACATCAGCGACTCGATCGCGACCGTCAGCGTCGTCGGCCCGCGCGCCGCGCGGCTGCTGACGGCCGCCGGCCTGCCGGGCGACCTCGAGATCGGGGCGATCGGCCGCGACCCCGGCGACGCGAGCGTCATCGCGATCCTGCGCGAGAGCCAGCGCAGCGTGCTGATCCTCGTGCGGACGCTCGCCATCAATGCCTTCTGGGGGCGGCTGCTCCCGGTCGGCGAGCCGCTCGGCGCAGCGATGGTCGGCTGCGACGCGCTGGCGCTGCTGGCCGCGGCGTCCACCCAGGCCCTGGTCTGAGTCGCATGACCGACCTGGAGCAGGACCGCTTCAGCATGCCCGTCGGCTAGACGCCGGCGCCGAGCGTCCGTCAGACCACGCGGGCGCGCGCGCCGATGAGGCCGCGCTCGTGCAGGACCTCGGCGAGCTGGACGGTGTTCAGCGCCGCGCCCTTGAGCAGGTTGTCGCCGACGACGAAGAAGTTCAGCGCACGCGGGTCGGCGAGGTCGACGCGGACGCGGCCGACGGCGACCTCGTCGCGGCCCGCGTACTCCAGCGGGGTCGGGCAGTCGTCGACGACGAGGTTCGGGAAGGCGTGCAGCAGCTCCAGTGCCTCGCGGAGGTCGACCTCGCGGGCGAAGGTCGCGCGCACCGCGACCCCGTGGCCGACCATGACCGGCACCCGGACGCAGGTCGGCGAGACGGCGAGGTCGGGGATGCCGAGGATCTTGCGCGACTCGTCGCGGAGCTTGCGCTCCTCGTCGGTGTGGTCGTCGTCGCCGAGCGTGCCGAGCAGCGGCACGACGTTGAAGGCGAGCGTCGCGGCATGGACGGCGTGCTCGACCTTGCCCGCGGCCGCCGCGCCGTCCTCGCAGAGCTGCGTGACGTCGCCGGCGAGCGGGGCGATCTGCGCGGCCAGCTCGTCGATGCCCTTCTGCCCGGCGCCGCCGGCGGCCTGGTAGCTCGTCGCGACCATCGCGCGCAGCTCGAAGCCGTCGTGCAGCGCCTTGAGCGGCAGCATCGCGACCATCGTCGTGCAGTTCGGGTTGGCGACGATCCCGCGGTGCGCGTCGAGCGCGTGCGGGTTGACCTCCGAGACGACGAGCGGCACGTCGTCGATGCCGCGGAAGGCGCTGGAGTTGTCGACGACGACCGCGCCCGCGTCGACGAACCGCTGCGCCCACTCGCGCGAGCGCGTCGCGCCGGCGGAGAAGAGCGCGACGTCGAAGCCCTGGATCGTCTCGCCGGTCAGCGGCGCGACGACGAGGCCGCCCTCGAGCTCGCGGCCCACCGAGCGCTCGGAGGCGAACGGCACGACCTCGGAGATCGGCAGGGCGTCGCGCTCGCGCAGCAGGCGCAGCATGACCGTGCCGACGGCGCCGGTGGCGCCGACGACGGCGACGCGAAGACCGTCGGGGCTCGTGCTCGTGCTCATGTGAACTCCCCGAAGGGCCGCTCGGGCCGGATCGTGTCCATGCCCGACAGCTCGAAGGCCGAGTGCAGCGCGCGGACCGCGCCGGGCACGGCGTCGCCGGCGATGACGCAGGAGATCTTGATCGGCGACGTCGAGATCATCTCGATGTTCACGCCCTCGTCACCCAGCACGGTGAAGACCTTCGCCGCGACACCCGGGTGCGACTTCATCCCCGCGCCGATGACGGAGACCTTGCCCATGAGCTCGTCGGTCTGGATCTCCAGGCCGAGGTCGGTGGCGAGCGGCGCGAGCGCCAGGCGGGCCTCGGCGAGGTCCGTGCGCGGGACGGTGAAGGACATGTCGGCGCCGGCGTCGCCGGAGACCGGCTCGTTCTGGATGATCATGTCGATGTTGACGTTCGCCACGGCGAGCGCGGTTGCGATCCGCCCGGCGATGCCCGGATGGTCGGGGATCCCCTTGAGCGTGACCCGCGCCTCCTCGGTGGAGTGCGTGACGGCGGTGATGAGCGGTTGTTCCACGGTCTCCTCTTCTCCGACGACCACGGTACCGGGCTCATCGGTGAAGCTCGACCGGCAGTGGATTCGAACCCCGTGGTTGCGGGCGTACTCGACGGAGCGCAACTGCAGGACGCCGGCGCCCGAGGCCGACATCTCGAGCATCTCCTCGAAGGACACGACGGACAGCTTGCGGGCGTCGGGGACGATCCGCGGATCGGCGCTGAACACGCCCGCGACGTCGGTGTAGATCTCGCAGACCTCGGCCCCGATCGCGGCCGCGAGGGCGACCGCGGTCGTGTCCGAGCCACCGCGCCCGAGCGTCGTGACGTCCTTCGTGGTGGACACGCCCTGAAAGCCCGCGACGAGCACGATCGCGTCGTCGTCGAGGGCCGCACGGATCCGATCGGCGCGCACGTCTAGGATCCTCGCCTTCGTGTGCGACGTGTCTGTCACGATCCCCGCCTGTGACCCGGTCAGGGAGATCGCCCGGTGTCCGAGGTCGTTGATCGCCATGGCGCACAACGCACAGGACTGGCGCTCGCCCGTGGACAGGAGCATGTCCATCTCGCGGGGGTCCGGCGTCGGCGAGATCTCCATCGCGTCGGCGATCAGCGCGTCGGTCGTCTTGCCGCGCGCGCTGAGCACGGCGACGACGCGGTTGCCGGCCGCCCGCTTGGCCACGATCCGCTGTGCCGCGCGCTTGAGGCGCTCGGCGTCGGCGACGGAGGTGCCCCCGAATTTCATGACCACGGTGCCTGACATGACGGATCGGGAGGGTACCTAGTGGAAACGGGCGGAAGTTCTGCGAGGTTTTGCCGGATGCCCGGCCGTGATCTGACGGTCGACGGTGATCCGGCGTGCGTGCCGGTGGCACGTACCCGGTCGCCGGCGGCCGTCAGGCACGGATCGGGCGCCGGGAAAACCCGCAGAACTTCCGGACGGGTCCACTGGTGAGCTCGCTCCCCCCGTACGCACGGCTCGGCATCGTCGTCGCGCTCGTCGTGCTCGTGCTCGGCGGCGGGTCCTACCTGCTGTTCTTCCGCGGCGGTGGCGACGGCCCCGTCGTGGAGGCCGGCTCGCGCTTCGGCAGCGAGGACCCGGGCGGCGGCGGCGGCTCGGTGCTCGACACGCTCGCGCCGGTGCTCGGCGCGCGGCAGCGCACGCGCAGCGCCGGCCCCGACCCGTCGCCCCCGAGCGCCGACGAGCTGCGGCGCGCCCCCGGGGACGCCGTCGCGGGCCTCTTCCTCGTCGGCTTCGCCGGGACGGAGCCGAAGGGCTCGTTCTTCACCCGCCTCGGCGCCCGGCCCTACGGCGGCGTCCTGCTCTCGCGCGCGAACTACGCCGAGCCGGGGCAGCTCGCGAAGCTCGCGGCGCACATCCAGCAGGTCGCCCGGGACGCCGATCACGCCGCCCCGATCGTGACGGCCCAGCAGGAGGGCGGGGACTTCAGCGCGTTCGGCAACCTCGTCCCCGACCCGCAGCCGGTCGTCGGCGCCCGCAAGAGCGGCGAGATCCGTGGCGGCGCCCGCGTCGCCGGCCAGCAGCTCAAGGCGCTGGGCATCGGGATGAACCTCGCGCCCAACGCCGACGTCGCGGTCGCGGGCGGCCCGGCCGAGGGGCGCGCGTACGCGGACACGCCCGAGCGGGTCGTCAAGGCCGTCAAGGCCGCGGTCGCGGGCTACCGGCGGGCCGGCATCGCCTCGGTCGTCAGCCCCTTCCCCGGCGACGGCGGCGCCGCGCAGGACCCGTCCGCCGGGCCCGCGCCGGTCGGCCTGGAGCTGAGCCGGCTGCGCGCGAGCGACATGACGCCGTTCGCCGCCGTCGCCGAGGGCAGCGGCGCGGCGCCGGCGATGCAGATGTCCAACGCGATCTACCTCGCCTACGACAGCGTGACCCCGGCGACGCTCCTGCCGGCGACCGTCAAGGAACTGCGCGACCGGCTCGGCTTCGCGGGGACGATCCTCTCCGCCGACCTCGTCGCGACGACGGCGACGACCGGCGGCAGCGTCGCCGACGCCGCGGTCGAGGCGCTGAAGGCGGGCGTCGACATGCTCGTCGTCCCCGGCGGCCGCGCCCAGCAGGACGAGGCCTACCGGGCCGTCGTGGCGGCCGTCGCGGCGGGCACGATCTCCGCCGATCGCATCATCGCCTCGCTGCGGCGGATCGCGAAGCTCCGTGCGCTGACGAGCGGCGCGCGCGAGCCCGTCGCGCTCGCCGGCTGAGCCGCGTTCACAGCGCCGGGCGTGACCACAGCTGATGCGCCGCTAGACCCGGCGGCGCCCCGAAAACGCCTTCCCCAGCGTCACCTCGTCGGCGTACTCGAGGTCGCCGCCGACCGGCAGCCCGCTCGCCAGCCGCGTCACGACGACCTCGGGGTTGCGCTCGCGCAGCTGGTCGGCGATGTGCAGGGCGGTCGCCTCGCCGGTCGTCGTCGGGTTCGTCGCGAGGATGACCTCGCGGATGGGGTGGGCGAGATCGGCCACCCGACGGTACAGCTGCGCGATCTTCAGGTCGTCGGGGTCGACGCCGTCGATCGGCGACAGCGCGCCGCCCAGGACGTGGTAGCGGCCGCGGTACTCATGCGTGCGCTCGACCGGGATGACGTCGCCGGCCTCCTCGACGACGCAGATGAGACCCTCGTCGCGGCGCTCGTCCTCGCAGATGCGACAGCGCGGCCCGTCGGCGAGGTTGAAGCAGATCTCACACTGGCCGATGCGCTCCTTGACCTCGCGGATCGCGTCGGCGAGCCCGTTGGCGTCCTCCGGCGACGTGCGCAGGATGTGGAACGCGAGCCGCTGGGCGGTGCGGGCCCCGATCCCCGGCAGCTTGCCGAGCTCGGTGATCAGCCGCTGGACGGGCGGGGCGTACAGCGCTAGAGCCCCAGGCCGGGCGGAAGGCCCATGCTGCCGAGGTCCAGCCCGCCGGTGAGGCCGCCCATCTTGGTCGCGGCGAGCTCCTGCGCCTGGCGGATCGCCTCGTTGACGGCCGCGAGCACCATGTCCTGCAGCAGCTCGGCATCCTCCGGATCGATCGCGTCGGGATCGATCGTGATGTCCTTGACGTTCAGGTCTCCGGTGATCGTGACGGTGACCATGCCGCCGCCGGCCGACGACTGCACCGTCTCGTTGGCGAGCGCCTCCTGGGCCTTCATCATGTCTGCCTGCATCTTCTGAACCTGCTTCATCATCTGGTTCATGTTCGGCTGGGGCATCAGCGCGCCTCGCTCTCGGGACCTGGTGCGGGTTCGGGTTCGGTGTGGATCTCTTCGGCGTCGAACTCTGCCACGAAGCGCCGGACCAACTCGTCCTCCGACATCGCCGGCGGCGCTGTCTCGGCCTCGTCCGCCGCCGGGACGGCCTCGAGCACGTAGGCGATCTGCGCCTTCGCGCCCGTGACCTCGCGCAGCGCCGCGGCGACGCAGGCGCGGTAGTCGTCGTCGTCGGCCCGGCGGCGCTGGTACTCCAGGCCCGGGGGGAAGGCGACGGTCACGCGCCCGTCCTGCACCGCGACCGGCCGGGCCTCGGAGAGCGCCGCCGCGCAGAGCCGGTTGCCCGATGCCATGACCGCTTCGATGATCGCCGGCCAGACCGTGCGCAGACCCTCGAGCTCGAGCTCGATCCCGGCCGGCGCCACGACGGCGACGGGGTGCGTTTCGCCGTTGGCCTGCGTGGCGGCGGCCGGCGGCGGATCGGACGGCGGCGGATCGGTCGGCGGGACCGGCGCCTCGGGGGTCGGCATCGGCATCGGCGGGGGCGGCGGGGACTCCGGGACCGGCGCGGGCTCGCTCGGCGGGATCGGCGATTCGGCGCGCACGGGCGGCGCCGGCGGCACAGGCGGCGGCGCGACCGCCGCTGCGGCGAGGGCGGCCTCGAGGCGCTCGATGCGCTGCGCCATCGCCTGTAGCGACGGGTCGACCGCCGGCGCGGCGGCCTTCACGAGCGCGAGCTCGAGCTGCGTCCGCGCGTCCGAGCCGTTGCGCGTCGCCTCCAGCGCCGCGGCGAGCAGGTCGATGAGGCGCGTCACGGCGCCGGGGCCGAGCCGCCCGGCCTGCGCGAGCAGGCGCGCGTCGTGCTCGGGCGTGATGCGCAGCTCCGCCGGCACCTCGCCGAGCGCCTGGACGATCATGAGATCGCGCGCGTGCGCCTCGAGGTCGCGGACGAAGCCGAGCGCGTCGCGGCCGGTCTGCGTGAGCCGGGCGGCCGCCTGCAGCGCCGCGCGCGGGTCGGTCCCCGCGACGGCATCGAGCGACGCGAACAGCAGGTCGGCGTCGGCCACGCCGAGCACGGCGAGGACGTCCTCGGTGGCGATCTCGTTGCCGGCGTACGTCACGAGCTGCTCGAGCGTCCCGAGCGCGTCACGGAAGGAACCGGTCGCGTGGCGGGCGAGCAGGGCGACGGCGTCCGGGGCGACGGTGATCTGCTCCGTGGCGGCGACGCGGCGCACGACCGACGCGAGCTGCTCGACGGTCGGCCGGGCGAAGTCGAAGCGATGGCAGCGGTCGACGACCGTCGGCAGGACCTTCCCCGCCTCGGTCGTCGCGAGCACGAAGACGGTGTTCGGCGGCGGCTCCTCGAGCGTCTTGAGGAACGCGTTCCAGGCCTGCGTCGAGAGCATGTGCGCCTCGTCGAGGATGTAGACCTTGTGGCGCCCGGAGACCGGCGCGTAGACGACGCTCTCGCGCAGGTCACGGATGTCGTCGACGCTGTTGTTGGAGGCGGCGTCCATCTCGATGACGTCCAGCGACGACGCCGAGGCGATCGCGACGCACGACTCGCAGCGCCCGCAGGGCTCGATCGTCGGCCCGTTCTCGCAGTTCAGGCAGGCGGCGAGGATCTTCGCCATCGACGTCTTGCCGGTCCCGCGCGAGCCGACGAAGAGATACGCGTGATGGACCTTGTCCTGCGTGACCGCGTTGCGCAGCGTGCGCACGACGTGCTCCTGGCCGACGACCTCGGCGAACGTGCGCGGGCGGTGGCGGCGGTAGAGCGAGGGAGCGTCGGACACGAGCCGTCGAGGATAGCTCTGCGCGCGGCGAGCGCCGGTGGCCGGCAGCCCGCGGGCGAACCACTAGGTTCTCGCCTCGATGGCGCGGATCCGCTTCGCGGCCGGAGTCCTGGTGGGCGCCGCCGTGCTGAGACTCGTCGCCGGCCCCGGGCTGGTGAACTACGACACGCTCTACACGCTCGTCTGGGGCCGCCAGCTCGCGCACGGAACCCTGCCCGACCTGAGCGTCGCGATCGCGCCGACGCCCCATCCGCTCGCGACGCTCGGCGCGATCCTCCTCTCCCCGCTGAGCTCGCTGGAGATCGACGGGCTCCACGGCGGGCTCGCGGCGACGGCCGCCGTGGGCGCCGCGTACGTCTCGCTCGCGCTGCTCGGCTGGGTCGTCTTCGCGCTTGGGCGTGCCTGGTTCAACACGGCCGCCGGCGTGCTCGCGGCCGTCATCGTCCTCACGCGCGTCCCGATCCTCGGCTTCGGCGCGCGCGCCTACGTCGACATCCCCTACGCCGTGCTCGTGCTCGGCGCGCTGCTCGCCGAGACGCGCCGGCCCCGCTGCGGCGCGCCGGTGCTCGGCCTGCTCGCGCTCGCGGGCCTCATCCGTCCGGAGGCCTGGCTCTTCAGCGCCGCCTACGTCGTCTGGCTGCTCGGTCCCGGCCTGCGCTCCGCGGCCCGCGGCGGCGGGCCCGCGCGCGGCGCGGGCTGGCGCGATGCGCTCCCGCTGCTCGTGCTCGCGGCATCCGCCCCGCTGTTGTGGGCGCTGCACGACCTGCTGCTCACCGGCAGCCCGCTGCACTCGCTCACCGGTACACGTGCCAACGCGGACCTCCTCGGGCGCGTCACCGGCATCGGCCACGTGCCGGCCGCGATGCCGCGCCGGCTCGGGGAGATCCTGCGCGAGCCCGTCCTCTTCGCGGCCGTCGGCGGCGGCCTGCTCGTGCTCGCCCTCCACCGCGACCGGCGCGCGCGGCTCGGCGCCGCCTCGGGCGTGCTCGCGGTCGCCGCGTTCTGCGTCCTGGCCGCCGCCGGGCTGCCGATCATCACGCGCTATCTCCTGCTCCCGGCGATCGTGCTGGCACTGTTCGCCGGCGCGGGCGTCTTCGGCTGGCGCGACCTGCCGGCGGGCGCGCAGCGGACCTGGTGGGCGCGCTTCGGTGCGCTGGCGCTCGCCGGCCTGCTCGTCTTCGTGCCCGCGCAGGTGCGGGCGATCGACCGGCTCGACAGCGCGCTGGCCAAGCAGGAGGCGATCCAGGGGCAACTCGGCGACATCGTGCGCGGCGGCCTGCCCTGCGACCCGGTGGCCGTGCCCAACCGCCGCCCGATCCCGCTGCTGGCGCTGTGGCTCGAGCGCGAACCCGGGACGATGACCGACGCGCAGAGCGCCGTCCCCGTGCGCGGGAGCTACCTCTATCCGCGCACCGCGAAGGTGGCCCGCGACTACATCCTCGACGCGCGCGATCGGGACCGCCGCGTGCCGCAGGCGCCCCCGGACTTCGTCCGTTTGCGGGGGAATGCCGATTGGCTGCTTTTCGGTCGCTGTTCGGGATAGATTGCGCATATTCGCCGCGAGAAGCCGTGCACGAAGCTGCGATCAGGGGGCGCTGTCGTACTGGTGGCGCTGCTTGCGCTCGCCCTGATTCCGGCCGGCGCGGGCGCGATCACCGGCGGCACGGCGCCCAATCGCGCGTGGCCCGCCCAGGCGCTCGTCTCGATCGCCGCCACGACGACGTCCGACGCCCGCTCCTGCGGCGGCACGCTCGTCAGCGGGCGCTGGGTCCTGACGGCGGGGCACTGCGTCACCGACAAGGGCGTGCAGGTCCCGATCCCCCCGAAGCTTCCCCCGAGCGCCGTCACCGTCAGCCTCGGCGAGACGGACCTCACGCAGTTCGGGCCGGCACAGCGCTTCGCCGTCGACACGATCGTCCGCGATGCGCAGTTCGCGCCCCGCGGCGGCACCGCGAACCACGACCTCGGGCTCCTGCACCTCGCCGTTGCGACCCCGGCGTCGCCGGCGTTCGAGCCGATGCGCCTCGTCACCGACGCGGAGATCGCGCTCTGGGCGCCCGGCACCGTCGCGACGGTGCTCGGCTGGGGGGCCGCGGTCCTCCACGGTCCGCCGCAGGCGCAGTTGCAGCAGGCGGGGGTGCCGGTCATCACCGACGACGCGTGTGGCGGCGCCTACCCGCCGGGCACGCCCAACCCGTTCGACCCGCGGACGATGGTCTGTGCCGGTGACGGCACGGCCGACACCTGCTCGGGCGACTCCGGCGGCCCGCTGCTCGTCCCGCGCGTCGACGCCTTCGCGCTCGCCGGCGTGACCTCCTACGGCTTTCACTGCGCCGATCCGGCGTACCCCGGCGTCTACGCGCGGGTCGGCGCCGTCGCGATGAACGCCTGGGTCCGCGAGCGCGTGCCGACCGCGGCGATCACCAGCAGCCCGCGCTCCCCCGATCCCGGGACGAACGTCATGCTCACCGCCACCGCCGGCAACTTCCGGCCCGGCCCGCCGACGTTCGCCTGGGACCTCGACGACGACGGCCGCTACGACGACGCCAACGGCACGACCGCAACGCTGCGCGCCATCAGCGCCGGCTCGACCGTCGTCCGCGTCCAGGTGAGCTACGGCGACGGCGATCGCGCGCTCGCGCGCGAGGTCGTGACGACGGCGGGCAGCCCGCTCCCGCAGCCGCCCCCGCCCCCGCCGCCCCCGCCGCGCCCGGGGACCATCGAGCCGTCGCGGCGCTCGGACACCACGACGGCCGCGCAGGCCGGTTCGTCGTCGATCAACGGCGATCTGCCGCCGCTCGCACGCCTGCTGGCCGGGCCCCGGCGCGTACGGGTCGGCAGCCTGCTCGACGGGCGCACGTCGATCGGCGTGCGCTGCTCGGTCGCCTGCGCGCTGAGCGCCCGCCTCACGCTGGACGCCCGCACAGCACGGAAGATCGGCCTCGTGAAGGTCGCCCGCAACGTGCTCATCGGCACGGGCAGCACGCGCCTGCGCCGCGCCGGCCGCGTCACGATCGTCATCCGGCTGAAGCCCCGCGCGGTGCGGGCCCTGCGCCGCGCGCGCAGCGGCGCTACGCGGGTGCGCGTCACGGCCCGCGACGGGCGCCGCACGGGGCGCCTCGAGCGCACGATCACCCTGCATTCCTGAGCGGGCGTCCGCGGCGCGCGCTCGCCGCGACGATTGGGGCTCATGCACGCGGCCCAAACGCCCGATAATGGCGATTGACGGTGCAAGCCCTTCGCCTCATCGCGCCCACCGTGGCGGTCACGCTGCTCGCCGCCACAGCGGCGGGCGCGGCCACCCCGGCGCGCAGCCCCGGCGTCGGTCAGCGGATCATCGCCGGCCACGCCCCGTCGCAGGCCTGGCCGGCACAGGCGTCGGTGGTGTTCACGGTTCCGGGTCCCCCCGCCGGCACCTTCAACTGTGCCGGGACGCTCGTCAGCGCGCGCTGGATCCTCACCGCCGGCCACTGCGCGACCGACGACGCCGGAGCACCGCTCGCGCCCGCCAACTACAACGCCAACCCGGCGAGCCTGCGGGTCGGTGGCACGACGAGAACGACCGGAGCGCCGTACAGCGTCGCCGATGTCCTCCGCGAGCCCGGCTATTCGGAAGCCACCGGCGTTCCGGTCAACGACCTCGCGCTGCTGCACCTCGTGAGCCCCTCGCCGCAGCCGCCGCTGCGCATGATCGGCCAGGACCAGACGGCGCTCTGGAGCCCGGGCGTCGCGGCGACGGTCATCGGCTGGGGCATCACCGATCCGGCCGACATGACCGGGACATCGCAGTCGCCGACGCTGCTGGAGGCCGAGGTCCCGATGGTCGGTGACGCGAGCTGCCTACAGGCCCCAGCGCTGAATCCGGGCTTCGACCCGGCGTCGATGGTCTGCGCGGGCGGCGGCAGCACGGACACCTGCGGCGGCGACTCGGGCGGCCCGCTGCTCGTGCCCGGCAACGGCGACTTCGCGGTCGCGGGCGTCACCTCGTGGGGGGTCAACGCCTGCGCCACGGCGGGCGCGCCCGGCGTCTATGGCCGGCTCGGCGCGCCGTCGCTGAACGCCTGGGTGCGCAGCAAGGTCCCGACGGTCACGACGGCGGTGTCCCCCGCCGACCCCGCCCCCGGCGACCAGGTCACGCTCACGGCGACCGTCAACCCGGGTGCCGAGACGGCGTCGCCCACGTCGCTGAGCTGGGATCTCGACGACGACGGCGTGTTCGGCGACGCGACGGGCTTGTCGACGCCGGCGACGTTCTCGAACCCCGCCGGCCAGTTCGTGCGCTTCCAGGCGGTGTGGGCGGACGGCGACCGCGCGACGACGCGCGACCCGGTCATCGCCCCGGTCGCGCCGCCCCCGCCGCCTGCGCCACCTGCGGCCGCGCCGCGCCCCGGCGCCGGCGCCGACGCCGGAGCAGATCCAGGAGGTCTTCGCCGCCCAGCAGCGCGCGATCCCGATCGGCTCCATCTCCGTGCGCTCGCGCGTGAAGCTCGAGACCCTGCGCGGGACGGCGGGCCTCGGCGTCGGGTTCCAGTGCCGGGTCGGCTGCAGGATCACGGGGAAGCTCACGGTCAGCGCGAGCACGGCGAAGCGCTACCACCTCGCCGCGCGGACGATCGGCAGCGCGAGCAACGCGACGACCACGGCGGCCGGCGGCAGGATGACGATCCGCCTGACGTCACGCGCGAAGCGCGCCCTGCGGCGCGCGAGCAACTTCACCGCGACGCTGAAGACGTCCCTGAGCGGCGATCTCGGCGCGACCGTCGCGGGGACGAGGCAGATCGGCATCCGCCGCTGAGCGCGAGGCTCAGCGGCGGGAAGACAGTGGACCGTGCACCCTCGATCGAGACGCGATCCCCGGGCGCTTGCGTCAGCGATCGCTCCGGCCCGGGTGCTCCCGCTGCGCATATCGGTGACCGCTTAAGGCTGCTTCCTTCCGGACCTGACCTGATTCACGGGCCGACATCGCGCGGGACCCGGGCCATCAACACCACCACTGGCGGGCTGACCCCGAAGACCGCGCCCCTCAAGAGGGGATTCGGCCTCGCTAGAGCGGATTGCGAGCGACAGGGCACCGCTACCTCCCCGCCTAGCACGGTCCGTCACCGAGTCTAGTGGTGCCGAACAACTAGGGTCCGCCCGTGGACAAGAAGATCATCCTCTGGAGCATCGCGCTCTTCTTCGGCTGCTCGATCCTCTTCCGTGCCGTCGCGGACGCCACCTCGAGCATGAGCAAGGGCACCGAGCTCGCCGTGCAGGTGGCGGTGCTCGTGCTCGTCATCGTCGTCGTCGTGGCCATCAACAAGCGGCGGTCCAAGCCTTGACATGACATGTGAGTGAGTGCATACTCACTCCCGTCATGAGCGCCCCTTCCCCCGGCCCCCGCACCCTCTCGACCGCCGACGAGCGCCGCGAGGAGATCCTCGAAGCCGCCCAGGGCGTCTTCGCGGTGCGCGGCCTGCACGGCACGCCGACGATGGAGATCGCCAGGGCCGCCGGCATCTCGCAGGCGTATCTCTTCCGCCTCTTCCCGACGAAGGCCGAGCTCTACATCGCGCTCGTGCAGCGCTGCAACGAGCGCATCCACCGCACGTTCTCGGATGCCGCCGCAGCGGCGAAGGCGTCCGGTGCGGACGTCCTGCCGGCGATGGGCGGCGCCTACGTCGGCCTGCTCGCCGATCGCAACCTCCTGCTCGGCCAGCTGCATGCGCACGCCGCCTGCGACGACCCGGCCGTCCGCGCCGAGATGCGCCGCGGCTTCGAGCGGCTCGTCGACCTCGTCGAGCGCGAATCGGGCGCGACGCCCGAAGAGGTCCGCACGTTCTTCGCCCACGGGATGCTCCTCAACGTGCTCGCCGCGATGCGCGCCGACGAGTCCGAGGCGCACTGGGCGCAGGTCCTGCTCGGCCCGAAGAACTTCGACTGCTGAGACCCGTTCGTTTTTTTTGGCCCGCTAGTGAGTGACCAATCACACCCAATGACGAAGGGACGCCGACCGTGACCTCTGGACCGCGCAGCCGCTGGACCCTGGCGATCGTCTCGATCGCGCTCTTCATGACCGCGCTGGACAACCTCGTCGTCGGCGTCGCGCTGCCGTCGATCCGCGTCGACCTCGGTGGTTCGATCGAGTCGCTCGAGTGGACGGTCAACGCCTACACGCTCGCGTTCGCCGTCCTGCTGATCACCGGCGCCGCGCTCGGCGACCGCTTCGGGCGCAAGCGCATGTTCGTCGTCGGGCTCTCGATCTTCACGTCGGCGAGCGCCTTCGCCGCGCTCGCCCCGAGCATCGACGCCCTCATCGCCGCCCGCGCGATCCAGGGCCTCGGCGCCGCGATCGTCCTGCCGCTGACGCTCACGCTCCTGTCGGAGGCCTTCCCCGCGGACAGGCGCGGTGCGGCACTCGGCATCTGGGCCGGTGTCAGCGGGCTCGGCGTCGCGCTCGGGCCGTTCGTCGGCGGCGCCGTCGTCGAGGGCATCGCCTGGCAGTGGATCTTCTGGCTCAACGTCCCGATCGGGATCGTCCTCGTACCGCTCGCCTGGGCGCGGCTGACGGAGTCGCGGGGCCCGTCCAAGACGCTCGACCTGCCCGGTCTCGCGCTCGTCGGCAGCGGCCTCTTCGGCCTGACGTTCGGGATCGTCCGCGCGACGGCGCTGGGCTGGACGTCGGCGACGGTCGCCGGCTCGATCAGCGCCGGCGTCGCGCTGCTGGCCGCGTTCGTCTGGTGGGAGCACCGCGCCGCCGCCCCGATGCTGCCGCTGCGCTTCTTCGGCAACCGCGCGTTCGCGGCGACCAACGGCGTGTCGTTCGCGATGTTCTTCGGCTCCTTCGGCGCGATCTTCCTGCTCTCGCAGTTCTTTCAGACCGCCCAGGGCTACTCGCCCTTCGAGGCCGGCCTGCGGACGCTGCCCTGGACCGGGATGCCGATGCTCGTCGCGCCGATTGCCGGCCTGCTGAGCGACCGCATCGGCTCGCGGCCGCTGATGGCCGCCGGGCTGGCGCTGCAGGCCGTCGCGATGGGCTGGCTCGCCACCGTGTCCTCCCCCGAGGTCGCGTACTCGAGCCTCGTCGTCCCGTTCATGCTCGCCGGCACGGGCATGGCGCTCGTCTTCGCGCCGTCGGCGAACGCGATCCTCGGCGCGGTGCGCCCGCAGGAGGCCGGGCAGGCATCCGGCGCGACGAACGCGATCCGCGAGCTCGGCGGCGTCATGGGCGTCGCGGTGCTGGCGTCGGTGTTCAGCGCCCACGGGTCCTACGCGTCGCCGCAGGCGTTCAGCGACGGCGTCGTGGCGGCCCTGCCGATCGCCGCCGCCGTGCTCGCGGCCGGCGCCGTCATCGCGCTGCTCGTGCCGGGCCTGCGGGCGCGCCGCGCTGCCATGGTGCCGACGCAGGCGGCCGAGCCGGTCGCCGCCTGAGCCTCAGGCCGCCGGCCGCGCGAGCGTCAGGATCCGCGTCGCGGTGCTCGCCGCGGTGCGGCGGATGCTCGTGACGTAGGCCGCATCGGGGGCGAGCGCCGTCGTCCAGAGCGTGAGCTGCACGCCCTCGGGCGCGAGCGGCGGCAGGCGCGGCGGGCGCCCGCCCGGGTAGCCGGCGCGGTGGCGCCCGTGGCCCGGCTCGTGCCCGGCGTCGCGGCGGGCGGTCGGGTGCGTGAGGTACAGGCGCCGGTCGGCCTTGCCGCTGCGGCCTCGGCGCGGCCCGAGCAGCACCTCCTGGCCGGCGGGCGAGGAGCGGACGAAGAGCAGCTGCCCGCCGAGCTCGGACGGCCCGAGCAGCAGGGCCCCCTGGACGGCCTCGCGCAGGGCGGTGATCCGGCGCGTCGGCAGGAAGATCTCCTCGATCCGGCTCACCGCGAGCGTCGCGACGGTGAAGACGACGCGATCGCCGTCGATCGACGGGCGCCCGATGTCGCCCGGCGCGGCGACTCCGCGCAGATCGAACGGCGGCTGGTCGGGCGCGAGGAGATCGACGCCGCGCAGGACCACGGTCGTGCCCACGCGCGCGCGCCAGACGAGCCAGCGCGCGGAGACCGCCGGCTCCTCGGCCCCGGGCGCCGCGATGCGCAACAGCGGGCGCAGGCTCGCCTGATCGGCGACGACGAGCTCTTCGCCCTCGCGCCAGACGACGCTGCCGGGTCCGAGCGCCGGATCGGTGCCGGGCAGCCCGACCGCGGCGCCGCCGGCGGCCTGGATGAGCCCGGGCCCCCCGCCCGGCAGCTGCCAGGCGACGGTCGCGCCGTCGGCGCTCGGGTCGGTGCCGTTCGGCGTGAGGACCGCCGTCGCCGCCGCCGCCGGCGCGCCGCCGAGCGCGAGCACGAGCGCGGCGGCGCCGAGCGCGACGGCGCCGGTCGCCCGCAGCGCGCGCAGGACGCCGGGGCTGTCGCCCATCGCACCGGCGAGCGCCGGCCCGCGGTCGGTCTCCTGCAGCGGCGCGAGCGTCACGACCGGGACGATCCGGCCGGCGGCGAACGCGAGCCCGACGGCCACACCGACGCCCGGCTCGCCGAGCGCGAGGCAGGCGGCCGCCAGCGCGTAGACGGCGAACGACAGGACGAAGGTCGTGAAGCCGAGGCCGAGCAGCACGCCGTAGAGCGCGGCCGCGAGCGGGACCGGCAGCACGCGCCGCCAGGACTCCGGCACCTGCCGGCGGACCTGCGGGACGATCCGCCGGCCCGCCGCGTCGCCCGCGGCGGCGACGAGCAGCGCCGCGGCGGCGACGGCTGCCATCGCGCCACCGCCGGTCCCGAGCGCCGCACCGAGCAGCGCGAGCCCGCCGAACGTCGCGACGCCTCCGGCGGTGGCGCCGATCGCGAACGCCACGCAGGCCACGGCGGTCACGCGCATCCGGCGCGCGTAGCCGTGGGGGGCGAGCGTGTCGACCATCGAGAAGCCGCAGGGCGACCATGCGCCGGCGACGCCCGCAACGAGCGCGGCGAGCACGAGGGCGATCAGCACGGGACCCTCGTCTGGACGTACATGACGCAGAACACGTGGCGCTTGGCGTAGCAGTAGCCGCGCAGGGCGGTGTCGCCGTTGATGCGCTGCGCGGAGGTCGTGCAGCAGTCCGAGAGCTTGCGCACGTGCCCGCCGCAGCAGCGAAACCAGGCGCCGTCGGTGCGGGTCGTGATGCCGAAGCGCCGGCCGGCCGCCGAGCAGATGCGCGTGCGCGTCGCAGGCGGCAGCGGGCGCCCGTCGGGGTCCAGCGCCGGTGAGCCGTCCTCGTTGAGCGGCGCACCCGCGCCGTCGATCGTCCGGCCGAGGTCGTCGACCGGCTTGCCGTCCTTCGCCCGCAGCGGAAAGCCGCGGGTGTCGATCCGCGGCAGGCCCGTCGGGTGCGGGCAGCCGTCGGTCGTGTAGATGTGGCCGCAGAAGTGGTACGCCTCGGCCTCGCCCGGGCGGATGAGCGAGCCGACGGTGCGGACCGCGGCGAGCGCGCCCGCGGCGGCGCTTGCGGTGGCGATGAAGCCGCGGCGCGAGCTGCGGGCCGCGGCCACCGGCGCCGGCCCGCCGCGCGCGCGCCCGGCGGCCACGACGGAGGCCAGCTGGCGCGCGGTGTTGACCGTGCCCTTGGCGAGCACCGTGCCGTCGGCCGCCAGCGCGACGGCGAACGGCGCGCCGGGGACGGCGGCGGCGGCCCACGCGCCCGCGTGCGCGTCCTCGTCGAAGACCACGGCGCCGAGCTCGCGCGCGGGCTCCAGCAGCGCGCGGCACAGCCGGCAGCCGGCGGCGGTGAAGAAGGCGAGGCGCACGGGCGCGCCGAGGTCGAGGCGCACGCCGAGCGCCGGGCCCTCGCCGGCGACCTCGAGCGCCCCGTCGGGCGCGGCCGTCCGCCGCGCGCGGGCGACGATCGCCGCGGCGGCAAGCACCGCGATCGCGGCCGCGGCGACCCGCACGGCCGGCGACACGGCGGGCGCGCCGATTGCCAGCGCCGCCGCGGCCGCCGCGAGCAGCGCGGTGCGCCCGGCCGACCCCCACGAGACCACGCCGCGGGCGCCGAAGCAGCCGCAGGGCGCGCCCGCGCGGCCGGCTGCGATCGTCCCCGCCTGCGCCGCGGCGAAGACGGCGAGCACGGCGGCCGCGGCCCACCGGCCCGGGCCCCAGCCCGCGAGCACCGCGGCGGCGAGCGCCGTCTCGAGCGCCGCGAGCGGCGCCCAGACGGCGCGGGCGGCGCGGCCGTGCAGGCCGAAGGTGCCCGCGGCGACGGCGGTCGCGGTGCGATCGGCCGCCTTGAGCCCCGCCGCGACGAGGAGTGCCGCGCCGAGCAGGGCGGCGAGAAGAGCGGCGAGCAGCATGCGGCGCGCGACGCTAGCGCAAAGCGCGGACCGCGGCCGCAGCTGGGGCGGGCGCGTCAGAGCCCGGCGGGGTGGCGCACCTTGAAGCTGCGGCGCGCGCCGACGAGCGGGCGCCAGCGCACCCCGCTCGCGCCCGCCGGATCGCCGTAGGGGCTCGTGTCCAGGCGCAGGCCCGCGACCTCGGCGTAGACGTGCGAGCGGTTGGCGTAGATCGTGACCCAGCTGCCCGGCCCGGCCTCCGCCCAGCGGGCGAAGCCGCCGCTGACCATCGTCGTGTCGAGCATGCCGGCCTTGATGAAGCCGTAGCCGACGGCGCCCGAGCAGTCGTAGGCGCGGTCCTCGACGAGCCGGTGCCCGCCGCCCCAGCGGTAGCGCTTGCCGACGATCGCGTTGTAGCGCGCGATGAGGCGGCGCACGCGCTTGGGCGCGCCGCGCGGGATCGCGGCGCGGCCGTCCGTGCGCAGCCGCGCGACGGTGCCGGGGATGACGGTCGTCGTCGCTGCCAGCGGCGGCTCGGCCTGCGGGACCTGCGGCGCGAGCAGCGCCGGCAGGTCGCCGAGCGGGTCCGGGGCGACAGCCTGCGGCGCCGTAGCGGCAGCCGGCGGCCGGAGGGCCGGATCGGGCATGACCGTGCCGCCGTTGTCGATCGCCTCGACGCCGCCGGTGGCGACCGGGTCGGGCGGCCGCCAGGCCTGTGCCGGCGCGGCGGCGAGCGCGGCGAGGACGAGCGCGGGCAGGACGGGGCGCAGGAGAGTTCGGGCGCTGGGCATGAGCCGGGGGATCGGCCGGGCACCCCGATCGCTTGAGCCGCCAGCCCTCCGGCTGGACGCCTGCAAGAGCCGTTGCGCGGGCCCGGTGCAGCGCTTACCATGAACGGTGTATGGCCAGGTTCCTCCACAGGCTCGTCACCCACGCCGCGAACGCCTGACCAGGTGCCCGCGGGCAGCGCCCGGGCACCCATCGCAACGTGCCGCGTGACGAAGTCCTGGAGGACCACTCGATGAACGTCGCGTCCGCCGGTGTCGGCCTGCGCACCGGTCTGGACGCCGAGCTCGCGCGGCTCGGCGAGCCGGACCTCACCGCGGCGCGCGTGCTCGCGCAGCACCGCGGCCGCTGGCTCGTGGCCGGCGGCGACGACTCGCCGCCGAAGCTCGTCGCGGCCCGCGGGCGCCTGCGCGGCGCCGGCCGCGCGCCGACGACCGGCGACTGGGTCGCGATCGACGCCGACGGCGTCATCGCCTCGGTGCTCGAGCGCCGCGGCACGATCATGCGCCGCGCCGCCGGCTCACCGGTCGCGGCGCAGGTGCTCGCGGCGAACGTCGAGCTCGTGCTCGTCGTCGAGCCGCTGCCCGAGCCCAACGAGCGCCGGGCCGAGCGGATCGTCGCGCTCGCGCAGTCCGGCGGCGTGCCGGCGCTGCTCGTCCTGACGAAGGCCGACCTCGACCCCGAGGGCGCGCTGGAGGCCCCCGCGCTCGGACGGCGCCTCGGGCTCGCCGACGGCCTGTCGGTGACGGTCCGCGACGAGACCTCGGTCGCCACCGTCGCGCGGCTGCTCGAGCCCGGCAGCACGACGGTCCTGCTCGGCCCCTCGGGCGCCGGCAAGTCGACGCTCGTCAACGCGCTGCTCGGCCACGAGCAGCAGGCGACCGGCGAGCTGATGAGCGACGGTGTCCGCGGCCGCCACACGACCGTCACGCGCGACCTCCTCGCGCTGCCGGGCGGCGCGCTGCTCATCGACACGCCCGGGATCCGCGAGGCGGGCATCTGGGACGGCGGCGTCGCCGCGACGTTCGCCGACCTCGAGGCGCTGGCCCTGCGCTGCCGCTTCACGGACTGCGGGCACACGAACGAGCCGGGCTGCGCGGTGCGCGAGGAGGGCGACCCCGAGCGCCTCGACGCGTGGCGCAAGCTCGAGCGCGAGCAGACCTGGATCGAGGACCGCCGCGCGGCATCGCTCGCGCGCGAGAAGTCCGGGCGCTCCTACAAGCGCGTCATGCGCGAGGCGCGGGAGCTCAAGGGCGACGGCTGAGCCGCGCTCGCCGGCGCCGCCGCCGGCGGGTCGATCTCGCCGCGGACGAGGGCGAGGATGACGGCGTGCAGCCGGCCGTGCGCTCCGAGCTTGCGTGTCGCGTTGCGGACGTGTGTCTGCACCGTCTCGGGCGAGAGGTACAGCTCGCGGGCGATCTGCTCGGTCGTGGCGCCCTGCGAGAGCAGCCCGAGGACCTGCGCCTCGCGCCCGGAGATCCGGCGCCCGCCCTGGGCCTGCGCGCGCCCCGGCATCCGCGCGACACGGCGATCGACGTAGTCGCGCCCGGCGGCGGCCGCGCGGATGGCATCGGCGAGATCCTCGATCGGCGACGACTTCAGCACGAGGGCGCGCGCGCCGGAGGCGACGGCGGCGTCGATGAGGCCGCTGTCGATCGAGCCGGTGTACAGGACGATCGCCGTCGGGGATCCCTCGTCGTGCAGGGCCTTGGCGAGATCGGTGCCGCTGCCGTCGCCGAGGTCGATGTCGACGAGCGCGACGTGGGGCACGCGCGCGCGGATCATCCGTGCGCCCGCCGCCGCGCTGCCGGCCGAGCCGACGACCCGGAAGCCCTGACGCGGCAGGAGCAGCCCCAGGCCCTCCCGCACGGGCGGATGGTCCTCCACCACCACGACCTCGACCTCCGCGCCCGCGCCGGCCATCAGTGCGACAGCAGCGACTGGACGGATCGGACCTCGTCCATCGAGGCGCAGAACACGTCGAGCACCTCGGGGTCGAAATGTGCGCCGCGCTGACGGGTCATCCAGGCGATCGTCGTCGTCACCGACCAGGCCGGGCGGTACACGCGATCGGAGGTCAGGGCGTCGAAGACGTCGGCGACGGCCACGATCCTCCCCTCCAGGGGGATGTCCGTGCCCGAGAGGCCGGCGGGATAGCCGCTGCCGTCGAACTTCTCGTGGTGCGTCCGCGCGATCAGCGCGGCAAGATCGAGCAGCCCGCTGCACGAGCCCTGCAGCATCTCGTAGCCGACCCTCGCGTGCGTCTCGATCGCCAGGCGCTCGTCGGCGGTCAGCGGCCCGGCCTTGAGCACGATCGCGTCCGGAAGGGCGATCTTGCCCACGTCGTGGAGCACGCTGGCGAGCTGGAGCGACTCGGCATGCAGGCCGAGCTTGTTCGCGAGCAGGGCCGAGTAGTGGCCGACCCGCTTGAGGTGCAGGCCGATGCCCGGGTCGCGGTACTCGGCCGACTGCGCCCAGCGGTGGATCGTCTCGGCCTGCAGCACGCGGCCTCGTATCGCCGCGGCCTCGACGCGCTGCAGGGCCTCGGTGAGCGCGCTCGTCCGCATCCGCAGGATGTCCTCGAGATGCAGGCGCGCGGTGCGCTCACGCGCCTCGATGTCGCGCCGGCGCAGCGCGTTCATCACGCCGATGAGGACCGCCGAGCGGCGGACGGGCTTGCTGAGGTAGCCGTACGCGCCGTAGTCCATCGCGACCTGCGCGATCTCCGGATCCTCGAGCGCGCTGATCAGCAGCGTCGCCGTACCGGGGTGCTCGCACAAGCGCGTAGCGGATGAGATCCAGGCCCGACTCACCGGGCATGCTCACGTCGCTGAGCAGCAGGGGGATGGCCTCGTGCCTGAGTACCGCCCGGGCCTCCCGGGCGCTGCCGACGCCGCGGGCGTCGTAGCCGGCCTCGGCGAGCATGCTCACGAGTCCTTCGCGCATCGCCGCGTCGTCGTCGACGACGAGGATGCACGTGGCGCGCAGCTGCTCCGGACAGGTCCCCTCGAGCCCGCTCTCGCAGGCGGCACGGCGCAGCCCGCGCCGCTCGTCGGCGACGAGCTCGCTGGGGTCGCGCAGCCGGTGCACCTCGGCCGGAGGTCCGGCGGCGGCGCTCGTCGCCGCCGGGCCCCGCTCCAGCCGCGCGTACTCGCGCTCGACCTCGCGGCGCAGCGCCGTGACGCAGCCGGTGAGATGCGACGCCTCGGTCGCCCCCGGCGGCCGCCCCGCGCCGAGGCTCTGCTCGAGCTCGCGCGCCAGCGCGGAGCCGTGCTGGAGCCCGAATGTCCCGAGTGTGCCCGCGAGCTTGTGCGCGTCGCGCTCGCCGGCCGCGCGCAGCGCGTCGCAGAGCTTCCCGGCGGCGATCGCGGCGACCGCCGCCTCGACGCAGAGGACGCGCTGCTGGAAGTCGTCGTGATGCGCGAGGAAGATCTCCTGCAGACCGGTCGACAGGTCGATCATCCCGGCGCGTCCAGGCGGGCGAGGATCGCCGCGATCTGGTCGGTCAGCGTCATCGGATCGAAGGGCTTGCTCAGCGTCCCTGCGATGTCGAGCTGGGCGAATCGCAGCCGATCGGCGGCGTGCGTCTTCGCCGTCAGCAGGATCACCGGGATGTCGCGCGTCCGCGGGTCGTCCTGCAGCCGCGCGAACGTCGTGGGCCCGTCGAGGACGGGCATCATGACGTCGAGCAGGATCGCGTCGGGACGCTGCGCCCGTGCCATCGCGATCGCCCCGGCGCCGTCACCGACGCTCGAGACCTTCCAGCCGCCGACCGTCTCGAGGCTGAGCGCCGCCACCTCGCGGATGTCGTCGTCGTCATCGACGAGGAGAATGTGCTTCGGGAGCATGGCGCGTCTCCTGGGTGTCGCGTTGGGTGCGAGGCCGGGCGAGCAGCGTCATGACGCGCCACTGGAACTCCTCCGGAGTGAGCTGGCCCTTCGACAGGATCTGGGTGACCGCGCCGACGCAACGGCGGTCGCGCTCGGCATCCCGGACGGCGGCGGCCTCGTAGCCGACGACCGACAGGGCGCTCAGGCGCCCCTGGCGGCCCAGCCAGTCCTGGATGCCGACGCCGTCGGCGGCCGGCAGATCGTCGTCGACCACGATGAGGTCCGGGCGGATCCGCTCGCACAGCGCGACGGCCTCCCGCCCGCTGGTGGCGCCGAAGCTCGCGACGCCGCAGCGGCCGAAGAGCCCGCTCAGGATCTTGGCGACGGCCCGGTCGGGCTCGACGAACAGCACGCGGAACGTGTCGTCGCGCGGCCGGATCGCCTGATCGAGCGCGACGAACAGCCGCGCCGGGGTGGCGGGCTTCTGGATCCAGTCCTCGACGGCGATGTCCGTCGTCTCGGCCTCGCCGCCCGGCAGGACGCTCAGCACGACGACCGGGATGTCGGCGGTGGCGGCGTGTTCGCGCAGCGCAGCGGCGGTCTCCATGCCGCTCATGCCCGGCAGTTGCTGATCGAGCAGGATCACGTCGGGGCGCTCGTCGCGCGCGCGCTGCACCGCCTCCTCGCCGCAACGGGCGAGCGTGACGCCGAAGCCGTGCTCCTCGAGCATGGTCCCGGTGACCTCGAGGAACTCGTCGTTGTCGTCGCACATGAGGACCGATCCGCGCTCGCCCCCGGCCTGCGGCGTGTAGGTCGCGGCGATGTCGGGAGCGGCGGGGATGACGAACGAGAACGTGCTGCCGCCGTCGGGCCCGCTGACCGCCCAGATCCGGCCGCGGTGGTGCTCGACGATCGAGCGGCTGATCGCGAGACCGAGGCCGGTCCCCCCGTCTGGCGCGAATCGGAGGAGTCGATCTGCTGGAAGCGCCCGAAGATCGATTCGAGCTTGTCGGCCGGGATGCCGGGCCCGTCGTCGCGGACCGAGAAGAGGACCTCGTCGCTGCGGCGCTCGGAGCTGATCAGGATGGTCCCGCCCGCGTTCGAGAATTTCACGGCGTTGGAGATGAGGTTCGTCAGGGTCTGGATGAGGCGGTCCTCGTCGGCGGCGAACGTCCCCGGCGCCGCGTCGACGGCGAGCGTCACGTCGGCGGCGACGGCCGCCGGCAGCACGGCGTCCGTGGCGCGGGCGATGAGCTGCGCGGCGTCGCACGGCGACTCGCGCAGGTGCAGCCCATCGGAGTCGAGGCGCTCGAGGTCGAGGATGTCGTTGATCAGTCGGACGAGGCGATCGGTGTTCTGCACCGCGATCTGGACCATCCGCTGGGCGCGGTCGCCGAGTGGGCCGACGACGCCACTCTCGAGCAGGCCGAGCGAGCCCCGGATCGAGGTCAGAGGGGTGCGCAGCTCGTGGCTGACGACCGAGGTGAACTCGTCCTTGACGCGCTCGACCTCGCGGCGCTCGCTGATGTCGCGCAGGACCACGACCGCCCCGCGGATGCGGCCGCCTTCGACGATCGGTGTGCCGGTGTACTCGACCGCGAAGCTCGTGCCGTTCTTGTGCCAGTAGACGTCCTGGTCGCACTGGCGCAGCGTCCCGTCGAGCTGCGACGCGTGGATCGGGCACTCCTCGATCGGGTATCGGGTGCCGTCGGGCTTTGAGTGGTGCAGCGCCTCGTGCAGCGTGCGGCCGATGAGCTCGTCGGCCGTGTAGCCGGTCATGTCCACGACGGCCGGGTTGACGAACGTCACCGCGCCGTGGGCGTCGGTGCCGATGATGCCCTCGCCGGCGGCGCCGAGGATGAGCTTGTTCTGCTTGGCGAGCACCGAGCGGCCGGCGAGCGCGCGCATGTCGGCGAACGTCAGGGTCGTGCGCACGAACGCGACGACGAGCGTCAGCGTCGCGAGGATCACGGCCTGGTCGCTGAGCCGGTGCCAGTGGTCGACCGTCGACAGGGTGAGGCCGACGACGGCGAAGCCGATCGTGAGGGCCAGCCTGCTCCAGCGCCGGTCGCCGTCGTTCACCATCACCGTCGGCGCGTGCCACGCCGCAAGCGCGATCAGGAGCATCGTGGCGGGCCAGGTCGCATCCAGCAGCGTCCCGAACCCATAGGTCCCGCTGGCCGCTCCATGAAGGTCAGAGCGTGTCGACGACGGCCCGGAGTGACCAGGCGACGGCGAGCACCGCCCACGCCCGGCTCGGGCGCCCGTTGCACATGGCGAACACGCCGATGAGCAGGCCGAGGATCATCACATCGACGAGCGGATGGGTGAGGTTGATCCAGATCGCACCGACGCTCGCGCCGGAGTCGGCGAGGATCGGCGTCACGAGCGCCGCGCCGAGCGCGGCGAGGGCCAGTCCACCGACGAGCGCGTCGACCCAGACGCTCCTGCGGACGAGCGACAGCCCGGATCGCATGAACGCCAGCACGGCGCCGAACGACAGGCAGTAGTAGACGAGCCAGAGGCCGTTGCTCGCCGACGCAAATGGCCCGATCGCCCCGCCGTCGTCGAGGAGGAGATACACCGCCTCGCCGGCCCCCCAGGACAGGATCCCCACGCCGAGCAGCGCCCAGGTCGCGCGCGACTGGGCGACGAGCAGCGCGCGGGCGAGACACAGCGCGGCGGCCACCGCGAGGACGGCGACGAACAGCACCTTGTAGCCGGTGCTCGCCGCGTCACCGGGGCCCCCGGCGGCGGCGATGGTGAAGACGGCGAGGCCGGCGATCCCGGCGGCCCACAGCCCGCGCACGGCCCATCGCGCCAGCGGGGAGAACGACGCGACCGCCAGCATGCGGCGCGCGCCAGGCAGCGCGCCGGGCCGCTGTGCCGCCTCGGCGCGGGTGGAGATCGAGGTCACCCGTTCACTGTCGACCGATGGTCGAGCGTTTCCCATCCGTCAAATGACGGATCTTTGGCGACAGCCAGATCAGTCGATGAGCCCGAGGCGCAATGCGACGGCGACGGCCGACGACCGGTCGGACACCTCGAGCTTGACGTAGATGTTCTCCATGTGGGTTCTCACGGTGGAGACGCCGACGGTCAGTTTTTCGGCAATCCGAGGCGCGGAGAGCCCGCCGGCGGCGAGCTGCAGGACCTCGATCTCGCGCGCTGTCAGCAGCGGCGCGGCCAGCTCTCCGCCGCGGCGCGCGAGAAAGTGCCCGAGCTCGTGGGCGATCCCGTACAGCGACCGCATGAGGCGGTCGCCGATGGTGATCTCGCTGTCGCCCTTGAGCTCTACGACGGCGAGAACCTCCCCGTCCATGAGGGCGGGGATCGCGATCGCGCCGCGCAGTCCCTTGCTGTGCGGGGCGCCATCCGGCGGATCCGCCGTCACAGGATCCCCGTGCGCCCAGCTCAGCGGCCTGTGCGCCTCCCACGCGCGCCCCGGGAGTCCGCTCGGGCGGCGCAGCGGCCTCGGGCCCGCCGCCGTCTCGAAGCGCGGCACGACGTCGAGCTCGTGCCAGATGACGCGCGGGACCAGGACGTCGTCGCGCGGCACCCAGAACACGCCCTCGACGCAGTCGAGGGCGTCGGCGAGCCGCGCGAGCAGCCCGTGAGCGCCGCGCTCGAGGCCGTCCCACGCGACCAGCGCCTCCGCGACCGCGACATGCGCGGCGATCTCGCGCTCGGCGCGCCGCCGGTCGGTGAGGTCCTCGACGAGGCCGAGCATGTAGTCGGGCCCGTTCTCGTGCTCCTCGACCGCTGCGAGCGTCGAGCGCAGATGGCGGCGGTCGCCGTCCGGGCGCGTGATGCGGCACTCGATCGCCCAGGGTCCGGCGTTGTCGCCCAGCCTGCTGACGGCCGTCTCGATGCGCGGGCGATCGTCGGGATGGATCCGGGCGACGATGCTGTCGACCGACAGCTCGAAGGCGCCGGGCTCGACGCCGAAGATGCGATAGAGGTTGTCGGACCAGAGCACGCGGTTCGTCGCCGGCGCGAACACCCAGCTCCCCGTCTGCGCCGTCCGCTCGGCCCACGCGAACAGGCGCTGGAGGCGCCTGACCTCGTCGTACGGGGCCCCCACATCTGACATCCGGCGCAGACTAACGGTAAAAGCGGGTCCCGCGCGCCTGTCCACAGCCGAATTGCGGCGGACGCCGGGCAGCGGCGTTCTGACCCACGTCACAGGCCGAGCGACAGCACCACCGATGCAGCCCGGCGCAGCACGTCGCCGAGCGCCGTGCCCTGCTCCGGCGGCAGCTGCTCGAGCGCGACATCGCCCGCGAGCCGCAGGTTGTGCACCAGGCGCTCGACGGGGAAGCCGCGGCCGTCGAGCACGCGCGCCAGCCAGGCCGCCTGCTCGTCGAGGTCGGTCGCGCCGATGATGTCGCCGGCCGCCCACGAGAGCAGCCACTGGTTGTCGTGGCGGCACCAGTCCATGCCCGCCGCGCCGTAGCGCTCGCCGTCGCCGGGGTAATGGTCGTGATAGCGGTCGCACACGATGCGGGCGAGCGCGACGAGATCCAGCGTCGCGCCGCCGAGCTCGGCGACCGTGGGTGGCGGTGTGCCGCTCGGCGGGCGCAGGCTCATTCGGCGACGACCTCATACGTGTGCAGGTGATCGAGCCGGCGCAGGGAGATGTCCTGCTTCAGGCCGGCGTCGATCCGGTCGTGGGAGACCCGATGTGCGGCGCTCTTCATGTACGCGGTGAACGCAGCGCGATCGCGCCACCGGCTCACCATGAGGATCTCACCGGGATCGCGATCGGACTGCCACACCTGCAGGTCGACGAAGCCGTCCGCCTCGTCGGCCAGGTGCGCGCGGCCGCGAAACGCGGTGACGAGCTCGGGCGCGCGCGCGGCCGGGATCTCGAGCCGGGACATCGATACGTACATTCAGGGGACCGCCTTGGTGGAGGTGGGGGCCGGTCCCGCGGGGCCGGCCGCGCCGGCGACGCGGTCGCGCCCGCCGGCCTTGGCGTCGTAGAGCGCGACGTCCGCGGCGAGGACCGTCGCCCGCGCGTCCGCCGCGAGCGGGGCGATGCCGATGCTCACGGTCACCGGAAGCTCGTCGTCGGCCGCGATCGCCTCGCGGATGCGCGCGCCGACCTCGCGCGCCTCTCCGGGGCCGGTCCTGGGCAGCAGCACGGCGAACTCGTCGCCGCCGACGCGCGCGGCGAAGTCATGGCTGCGCAGCGTCCGGGAGATGGCGGCGCCGATGCGCCGCAGCAGGCGATCTCCGGCAGCGTGGCCCAGGGTGTCGTTGACGGTCTTGAACCTGTCGACGTCGATCATGAGCAGGGTGCCGGTGGCGGCCGGCCCCCGTGCGTGCATGCGGTCGTCGAAGGCCCGCCGGTTGCCGAGATCGGTCACCGCATCGCGGAACGCGAGGTCCTTGAACGCCCCGGCGAGGCGCACGTACTCGCGCGCCGTGGCCGTCGCGCCCTCGGTGACCGCGGCCATCCGCTCGGCGACGCCGTCCGACGGCAGCGACGTCTCGAGATCCTGACGCGCCGCCCGCCGCGCCGGCCGCAGGAGCTGCAGGATCTCGGGAACGGGCCGGGCGGGCCCGCGCAGGAGCCGCTCGACGACGAAGAGCACCTCCATGCTGTTGTCGACGCGCACGTATCCGGCCTCGACGAGGCCCGGCGGTACCGCGCGACCGCCGAGCATGACCCGCGTCGCCGGACAGGCCTCGTGGACCGCGTGCAGCGACTCCGCGAGCACGCCGACGCCGACGCCGATGGCGAACGCGAGGCCGGTGACGGCCGGCTCGTGCTCCGCGGCGAAGCGCCGCAGCGCATCGACGGGAACGTCCCCGCCGAGGTACAGCACGTCGAACCCGGCGCCCTCCAGGACGTCGGCGATCATCCGCAGGCCGAGCACGTGCTGCTGGCCTTCGACCGCAGCGAGAAGGACGCGCTCGCGGGTCCGCGCGCGAGCCACCGTCAGCCGGTCGAAGAGCTTGACGAGGACGGCCTGGCTGACGGCCGTCGCGAGATGCTCGTCGGCGACGGTGATGGCGTTGGCCTCCCAGAGCTCGCCGATCCGCGTCATCGCCGGTTCGATGACGAGCGACTGCACCGCCGAGGGCGTCAGCCCCGCCTCGAGCGCCTGATCGACGACGCCTCCGGCGCCCGCGGTGTCGGCGACGCGCAGCGCGTCACCGTAGCGGCGCGCCAGGACCGGGGCTTCGGCGTCGGCCTCCCGTCGTCCCGTGCGCGCGTGCACGTCAGCGCTCGTGAACCACGCTGAGCGGCGAAGACAGAGGCGCCCGCCCGTCGGCGGGCAGCGCGGCGGGAGGCCCGAAGCGCGTGCCCTGACCCTCGTCGACACCTGCGTCTGCGAGCAGCAGCCGCGTCGCCTCGTCCACCACGCCGTCGGCCGCCGTGGCGACCCGCAGGCCGCGGGCCAGATGGACGAACGCGCGCACGAACTGCTCGTCGGACGGCGTCGACCGCAGTTCGGTGACGAAGCTCGCGTCGATCTTCAGCGCGTCGAGCGGGAGGCGCTTGAGGTGGCCGAAGCCGGCCGAGCAGGTGCCGAAGTGGTCGCCGGTGATGGCGACTCCGAGCTCGTGCATGCGCTGCGCGAACGCCGACGCGACCGGCCCGTTGGAGATGAGGGCTTCCTCTGACAGCTCGAACGTCAGGAGCGCCGGATCCGCGTGCCCGTCGGCCATGGCCTCCTCGGTCCGCCGTGCGAAATCGGGGTCACCGAGCGATGCCCCGTGGACGTCGACGGCGACCGCGTGCCCGTGGCCGGCGAGCGCGACGGCGCGGCGGATCAGCAGGTCGTCGAGCTCGGGCATGAGCCCGAAGCGCCCGGCGACAGGGTGAAAGGCGGCAGGCGAGATGAGCCTCCCGTCGCCCGCGGGCAGGCGCAGGGTCAGCTCGTGCTTGCGCGGCTCGCTGTCGGCGAGGCCGGCGACCGGCTCCGCGAAGACGACGAACAGGTCCCGGTCGGCTGCCGCTCTGAGCAGTCCCAGCAGCTCACGCTGGACCGGTTCTCGACCGTTTCTGAAATCTGTCATCGCATGACCGGCGACCATTTGAGCACACCTTGCCCAACGCCCGTGTAAAGTTACCCTTAATCGGAGATCTCCCCCACGCGCCGTCCGGTCGCGTTCGCCGCGCGCGGTACGGCCGCAGCGGCCGGGTCCTACGCCACGTCGCGCAAGACGTCGGCATCGTCCGCGAGCCTGCTCCGCAGCGTCTGCTTCAGCTCGCGGTGGATCTGGCAGACGCGGCTCTCCGAGACGCCGAGCACCTCGCCGGTCTCGCGCAGCGTGAGGTTCTTGACGTACAGCAGGACCGCGGCCTCGCGCTCGCGGCGGCCGAGAGCGGCGAAGGCGCGGCGGAAGCGGGCCTTCGCGTCGCGCATCGCGGCCTCGCGTGCCGGATCGGTCGTCTTGTCGGGGCTGGGCAGGACGTCGATGCGCTCGACGCTGCCGCCGTCGTGGGCGAGCACGAGCGTGTTCAGCGACGTCACGTCGGAGGTCACGAGGTCGCGCTGGCGCGCGCGCAGCTCGGGCAGCGTCATGTTCAGCGCGTCGGCGAGCTCGGCGTCGTCGGGCGAGCGGCCGTGGATCGAGCGGAACTCCGACTGGACGCGGCGCATGTCGCGCTCCCAGCGGCGCAGCGAGCGCGGCACGCAGTCGCCACGCCGCAGCTCGTCGACGACCGCGCCGTGGATGCGCGTCCAGACGAACTGCTCGAGCGTCGCGCCCTTCGCGGGGTCATAGCGGTCCAGCGACCTGATCAGCGCCTCCAGGCCGGCCGAGACGAGGTCGTCGACCTCGCAGCTGACGGGCAGCTCGCCGATCCTGCGATAGACGATGAACTTCACGAGCGGCGCGTACGTCAGCACGAGGCGATCGCGCAGCCGCGGATCACCGCTGCGCCGGTAATCGCGCCACAGCGCCATCGCGTCGCCGGACGCGATCCAGCGCCGAGCAGCGCTGGCGGAACGGGCGGTCGTGGCGGTCGCGGTCATGTGCTTCCTTTCGACCGTAGGCGCCCGCAGGCGATCCTCTGATCCGATGAAACCGGTGAGGACCTACAATCGGTTTACGTTCACTGCAATCGCAGCATCCCAGGCGGACACATGAGCCGGGCCACCACCCGCGTGCGCGTGCTCGTGGTCGAGGATCACCCGCTCTACCGCAAGGCGGTCATCGACGCTGTCAAGAGCCGGGCGAACCTCGAGTTCGTCGGCGAGGCGGCCGACGGCCGCGAGGCCCTGGAGGAGATCCGCCGCGTGCTTCCGGACGTCGCGGTCGTCGACATCCTCATGCCGGGACTCGACGGCTTCGACGTGCTCAACGTCGTCCAGCGCGACGCCCTCCCGACCCGCATCCTGCTGCTCACGGCGAGCGTCGATTCGGCGGCCGCCTACAAGGCGATCGGCGCCGGCGCGGCCGGATGCCTGCTCAAGAGCACGGGCGTCGACGAGCTCTGCGACGCGATCGCCGCGGTGGCGCGCGGCGAGACCGTCCTCGCGGTCGAGGTGCAGGCCGGGCTGGCGGGCGAGATCCGCATGCGCAGCACGGTCGAGCGGCCGGTGCTCAGTCCGCGCGAGCACGAGATCCTCGTGCTCACCGCCGCCGGCAACTCGGCCCCCGAGGTGGCGACGCAACTCGTGCTGAGCCCCGCGACGGTGCGCACGCACCTGCAGCACCTGTACGACAAGCTCGGCGTCTCCGATCGCGCGGCCGCGGTGGCCGAGGCGATGCGCCGCGGCCTGCTGGAGTAGCGCGGCCCCGGCATCCGGGGGTCATGCAGCCGGGGGATGCCCCGGCCAGTGGCGCATCGTGCGATCGCGCGATGGGCCTCGCCGGCGGGATCGACGACAGGGATCCCATGACCCCTTCCCGCTCGGCCGTCGGCCGCGTCCAGCGCGCTCGCCTGCGCCTGCGCCCCGGCTTCCTCGTCATCTTCACGCTCGGGGGCGTCGCCGCCGTGACCGTCCTCGCGTTCGCGCTGAACTGGGCCGTCACCCAGGACGTCCGCAGCGAGCAGCTGCGCACGGCGCGCCAGAACGCCGAGCTGATCGCGAGATCGAGCTTTGCACCGCGGCTGCAGCACGGTCTGCGCAACCTCGGCCCCGCGACGCTCAAGGCGCTGGACGAGACGACCGCCGCGGCGCAGCAGACGGGCTCGCTGCACGAGATCGTCGTCTGGAGCCGCAGCGGGCGCGTCATCTACGCGTCCGACCACACCCGCATCGGCCGGCGCACGCAGCTGACGAGCGCGCTCGGGGCGACGCTCGACGGGCAGACGGTGACGCGCGTGCAGGACGCGAGCAACGCGCCGGGCCAGGATCCGGTGCGCCGCGTCGTCGTGAGCGTCCCCCTCCTGCGCGGCGACGGGCAGCGACCGGTCGGCGCGATCGAGATGCGCCTCCCCTACGAGCCGATCGCCGCGGCGATCCGCAAGCAGAGCGTTCGCATCCTGTTCTTCCTCCTCGCGGCCGCGCTGCTGTTCTACGCCGCCATCCTGCCGCGCCTCATCGCCGCCTCGCGCGCCGCGCGCCGGCAGTTCGATCCGGCCACGGAGATCCTCATGCGCGAGCTCGCGGCGGCGCTCGAGGCCGGTGAGCTCGCCCTGCACTACCAGCCGATCATCGAGCTCGCCAGCGGCCGTGTCAGCGCCATGGAGTCCTTCTTGCGCTGGGAGCACCCCCGCCGCGGGCTGCTCTCCCCCGCCGAGTTCCTCCCCGCGGCCTCCCGCAGCAAGCTCATCGGGCCGCTGACGCTGTACGTCATCGAGCGGGCGCTGCGCGACTGCCGCGCCTGGCGCGAGCAGGGCGTCGACGCGGGGGTCAACGTCAACCTCTCCGAGGCCAACGTCCTCGACGAGCGGCTGCCGGCCGAGGTCGGCCGCCTGCTCGGCGCCTGGCACATCCCGTCCAACGCGCTGTGCCTCGAGGTCACCGAGCAGGCGATCGCGGCCGATCCCGAGCACGCCGCGGACATCCTCGCGGGCCTCGACGAGATGGGCGTGCGCATCTCGATCGACGACTTCGGGACCGGCTTCTCGTCGCTCGCCGGGCTGCGCGACCTGCCCGTCTGCGAGCTGAAGATCGACCGCTCGTTCATCAGCGGGCTGCTCAGCATCGACCGCGACGCGGCCATCACGCGCTCGATCATCGGCCTGGCGCACGATCTCGACGTGCGCGTCATCGCCGAGGGCGTCGAGGACGACGCGACGCTGCAGCGGCTGCACGACCTCGGCTGTGATGGCGCCCAGGGCTATCACTTCACGCGGGCGCTGGCGCTGGCCGACCTGCTGGCCTGGCTCAGCGCACCGACGCTGCGGGCCGCCGACGGCCTCGTGTCGGCGTAGCGCGAGCCGGCACGCGAGCGACGCGATGCGACGACCACTGCGAGCCCGCCTGATCGGGGCGCTCACGAACCTCGTGCTGCTCGTCGCGTTCGGGTTCGGGGCGGTTCTGCTCGTCCCGACCGCGCTGGGAATGCACCACTACGTGATCCTCACCGGCTCGATGACGGGCACGTACGACCGTGGCTCGATCGTCTTCGATCGCCCGGTGGCGACCGGCAGCCTGCGCCTGGGCGACGTGATCACCTACACGCCCCCGCCGGGACAGACGGCCCACTCCCAGGTCACCCACCGCATCCACTCGATCACGCACGCCCGCGACGGGCTGCGGGTCTACAGGACCAAGGGCGACAACAACGTCGTCCAGGATCCCTGGACGTTCCAGCTCCCGCAGCCGACCCAGGACAAGGTCGTCTTCTCGCTGCCCTACGCGGGCTTCGGCCTTGGGGTCCTGTCGGACCGCGGGTACCGCATGTTCCTCGTCGGGATCCCCGCCCTGCTCGTCGTGCTCAGCGTCCTGCGCGGGCTCTGGCGCGACTCCGGCGAGGAGGCGCGCAACCAGACGCCCGGATGGGGCGACGTCGGCGAGCTCGAGCACGACGCGCAGCCCGTGCTCGCCCGCGAGGCCGCCGTCGCCGCCGTGTTCGTCGCGCTGCCGGGCGGCGGGCGCGCACCGCCCGGGCAGCGATCCGCCGCCGCGCGGCGCCCTGCGACCGCGCGCGGTCCGCGGGTCCCCCAGCCGGGGGTCCTCCAGTTGTAGCGGCGCTCCTGCGCCGCCCTCATCCGAATGCGCGTCGGCCGTCGCCGAGCCCCCCGCCGATCCCAGGATCGACCCCACGAATCGAAAGGCTCCGATGTCTCGAATCTCCTTCCTCACGCAGTCCTCGCCACGCAAGCTGCTCATCGCGATGGGCATGCTTCTGGCTGCCGCCGCCGTCGCAGTGGGTTCGGGTGCGGACTTCAACTCGACGAGCGCGAACGCCAGCAACGTCCTGTCGGCGGGCAACATCGCGCAGAGCAACAGCAAGGCCGGCGCCGCGATCCTCACGGCGAGCCTCATGAAGCCGGGCGGCACGAGCACCGGCACCGTCGACATCAAGAACACGGGCGACATCGCGGGCACGTTCACGCTCGCGAAGTCCAACGTCGTCGACACACCCGCCTCGCCGGCCTTCTCCACCAAGCTGACGCTGCTCCTCGAGGATCTCGGCGACCCGGCCTGCGTCAGCAGCTGCCCCGCCGCGGTCAGCAAGTACAGCGGCACCGTGGGCGCGATGGGCACGATCGCGCTGGGAAGTTTCGCCGCCGCCGAGGCCCACCGCTACAGGTTCACCGTGACGTTCCCGAACGGGACTCCCGCCACGGACAACCCGTACAAGAGCGCCTCGATGAGCGTTCAGTACGACTGGACTTCGGTGAGCTGATCCAGCGACCCGCGCCAGTGACGTGATCCGTCCCTCCAGGCCGCCTCTCGCTCACGCGGGAGGCGGCCGGATCACCGCAGCCGCCATGACCACCCGACCTCTTCATCGACCCCCGCCGAGCCTGTGGCGCATCGCCGCCAAGCTGCTGCTGACGACGGCGATCGCCGCCACCCTGGGGCTCGCCTCGCTCACGGACACGTTCTCGTCGTTCAACGACGTCACGACGAACCCCGCGAGCGTCTCGGCGGGAACCGTGACGCTCTCCGACAACGACGCCGGCTCGGCGCTGCTCGCGCTGTCCAACGCCAAGCCGGGCGACAGCGTCACGGGCTGCATCGTGGTCACGTACGACGGGACGCTGCCGGCCACGGTCGTGCTGTACGGCGCCACGGGCGGCACGGGCCTGGCCGCCTACCTCGATCTGAAGGTCACCCGCGGCACGATCGCGGGGACGCCGGCCGCCGGGTCCTGCACGAACTTCGCGTCCGACGCGACGAACTACATCGCCCAGGGGGCGGGCGTCGTTTACAGCGGGACGCTGCAGGGCTGGCCCGGCACCTCGGCCGCCGGCCTGCCGGACCCCAAGACCGGCAGCGCCGCGACATGGGCGCCCGGCGAGGCGCACGCCTACCGCCTGCAGGTCACCGTCCAGAACGCGGCCGCCGGCCAGGGCAAGACCGCGACGCAGTCCTTCAGCTGGGAGGCGGCCGGCACATGATGCGGTCCGGTTACGCGATCCGCCGCCTGGACCGCATCAGCACCGTGCTCTGCGCACTCGCGCTCGCAGCGCTCTGCGCGGTCGCCGCGATATCGCTGGCGGGGAGGATGCTGCTCGTCGAGCGCTCCGACAGCATGCGGCCGGCGCTGAGCGCCGGCGATCTGATCGTGTCCGAGCAGGCGCCCGCCGGCGCGATCCGCAGCGGCGACGTCGTCACGTTCCCGGACGCCGCCCGCGGCGATCGGCTCATCACCCACCGCGTCATCGCGATCGCGCACACCGGCGGGTCGCTCGTCTTCACGACCCGTGGCGACGCGAACACCGGCGCCGAGACCTTCGCCGTGCCCGCGTCCGGCACCGTCCGTCGCGTCTCCGGCAGCGCTCGCGGGATCGGGCGCGTGGCGATCGCGCTGGCCCGTGTCCCCGGCTGGGCGATGCTCGTGGCCGCGGTCTCGCTGCTCGCCCTCCCGCCGCTCCTGCGTCGCCGCCGGCACGCATGACGACGGCGCGGCTGCTGGCGGTCGTGCTCCTCACGGCCTGCACGGCGACGGCGACCGCCGCCGACGTCTCCACGTGGTCGGGCTGGACGGGCGCCACCGGCAGCCCCGCGGGCACGATCGGCGCCGCCGCGGACTGGCAGGCGCCGGTCGTCGGCGCCGCCGCCGTCGGCAAGTCCGCCGGCGGGAGCAGCGGCTTCATCCGCCAGGGCGGCGGCTACTACATCTACGCCGCCGTCACCGACGGCGGGAACCCCGCGAGCGGCACGAGCACCGTCGTCGCGGGCGCGGCAACGATCTCGGCCGGTGCAACGGCGGTGGCGCTGGCCGCGGGCAGCTTCAGCGCCGACGGCGTGGCCTACAACCGGCGCAGCGCGCTGCTGACCGCCAACGCGGTGCTCGCCGCCGGCGACTACGCGACGACGATCGCGACGAGCGACGTCGCCGCCAACAGCGCCGTCGTCAGCGGACCGCCGGTGACGGTCGACAACACGGCCCCGACCGGCACCGCCATCAACATCGCCAATGGCGGCGCGACCGTCGGGCGCCCGGAGGCGGGCGACATCGTCACGTTCACCTGGTCGGAGACGCTGGACCCGTCCTCGGTCCTCGCGGGCTGGTCGGGCGGCGCGACCGCCGTCCGCGTACTCATCACCGACCTCGGGGCCAGCGACGTGCTCACGATCACCTCGACGGGCGGCGTGGCGTTGCCCCTGGGCTCGACGCTGCTCAACAACGACTACGCCACCAGCACGGCGACGTTCGAGGCGACGATGACCCAGTCGGGCAGCTCGATCGTCGTGACGCTGGGGGCGCTCGTGAGCGGCAGCCCGCGCACCGACACGCACAAGGCGTCGTCGAGCTGGATCACCGCCGCCGTGCTCGGCGCGACCGACCGCGCCGGCAACGCGCTCGTGGGCTCGACGGTGCCGGAGGCCGGCAAGGCCGACGCCGACTTCTGACGATCAGCCGAGCTCCGCGGCGAGCGCAGCCGCAGCAGCGCGATGGGAGTCCTCGAGCGCCGCGACCCGCGCCTCGTCCGGAGCCTCGCCGGCGCGGCCGCGGGTCTCGATGTCGGCGAGCAGGGCGAGTACCTGGTGCGCGCCGGTCAGCGTGCAGGATGCCTTCAGCGTGTGGGCAACCTGCCAGACCGAGCGCGTGTCACCGGCGCGCGCGGCGATCGCGAGCTGCGCGATGCGCGTCCGCGAATCCTCCCCGACCTCGGCTGCGAAGGCGCGAAGGTCGCGGCTGTCGGGGTACAGGCGCCGCAGCTGTGACAGCCGGTCGGGATCGAGCACGGGCTCTTGCGGAGCGCGCGCCACGCCGAGCACCGCGTCGAGCGCTGCGAGCAACTGCTCGATCACGACGGGCTTCGCGACATGGTGATCCATGCCGGCCTCCAGCGCCCGTTCGACGTCCGCCGGCGCGGTGCTCGCGGTGAGGGCGATGATCGGTGTCCGGCGCGTGTCGCCCTCACGGCGCCGGATCTCCGCGGCGGCGAGATACCCGTCGAGGACGGGCATCTCGCAGTCCATGAGCACGGCGTCAAAGCGCGTCGCTCGCAGCGCCTCGAGGGCCTGCAGTCCGTCGCCGGCCTCCTCGACCGCGTAGCCGCGGCGCGTCAGCAGGATGCGCGCGACCTGCCTGTTGACCTCGTAGTCGTCGACGAGCAGGACGAGCGGGGCGGATCGATCGCGATCGATCTCCTCACTGTACATCGACCACACGATCATCAAGGTGAACGATGCTCAAGTGCTCGGCGGCGGTCGAGAACACCGACATGAAGCCATGGCAGTTCACGCAGCTGCACCTTCCCGTCGGGCAGACCCTGCCGGATGCCGAGTGGGAGCGCCGCCACCGCGGGATCCTCGCACTCCTGTGGCTTCTCGGCGCGGTCCTGCCGCTGTACGGCCTCGCGCGGGGACATGCGCTCGACCACGACCTCGCGAGCGGCGCGATGCTGTTCGCGATCGCCGCCGTGGCGAGGCGCAGCAGCGCGCGCCGCGCCGTGTCCTCGGCGCTCACCTCCTACGGCCTCTGCCTCGCATCGGCGATCGCCGTGCATCTCTCCGGCGGCGCGATCGAGGCGCACTTCATGTTCTTCGTGATGATCATCGTCGTCTCGCTCTACGAGGACTGGCGGCCGTTTCTCATCGCCTTCGGCTTCGTCGTCGCCCACCACAGCCTCATGGTGGTGGTGGACCGCGCGTCGGTCTACGACCACGCCGGCAACCCCTGGCTCATCACGCTCGTCCACGGGGGCTTCGTCGCGGCGGCCGGTGTCGCGTGCGTCGTGTCCTGGCGGTGCAACGAGGATGTGCGCGCCGAGAGCGCCAGGGCCCGCGACCGCGCCGGCGAGAGCGACGCCCGCTTCCGCAGCGCGTTCGAGGAGGGGCCGGTCGGGATGGCGCTCGTCGAGATCTCGCAGGCGACCGGGCTGGGAACGCTGCGGCAGGTCAACCGCACGCTCTGCGCGCAGCTCGGCTACCGCGAGTCCGCGCTCGCGGGATGTGACATCGCGACGCTGCTGAACCCGGCCTCGGTCGCGGACATCGGCGCGGACATCGCTCGCCTCAGGGCCGGGGAGATCGCGGTGGCCCACCGGGAGACGTACCTCCTGCACCGCGACGGGTACGACTTCGAGGGCCGGCTCAGCATGTCGCTCGTGGGCGCTGCCCCGGGGGAGCCGCGCGACCTCATCGTCCAGATCGAGGACGTCACCGAGCGCAACCGGCTCAAGCGCGAGCTGCAGGATCTCGCCGACCACGATCCGCTGACGGGGCTGCTGAACCGGCGCCGTTTCGGGAGCGAGTTGACGCGGCGCCTCAGCACCGTCCGCCGCCGTGGGGGGGCCGTGCTGCTGATGGATCTCGACGGCTTCAAGGAGGTCAACGACACGGTCGGCCACGAGGCGGGCGACCGCCTGCTGACCGCGGTCGCCGAGGCGCTTCAGAGCGGATCGCGCGCGAGCGACACCGTCGCGCGGATCGGCGGCGACGAGTTCGCGGTGCTCATCGACGAGGCGACCGCGCGCGACGCCAAGCGCATCGGCGAGCGCATGCTCGCCCGCCTGCACGAACGGGCCGTCGTCGGCGACGGCGCGGACGCCCGCCGTCCGAGCGCGAGCATGGGCATCATCGTCTACTCCGCCACGACGCGACTGTCGGGCGACCAGCTCCTCAACGACGCCGACCTCGCGATGTACGAGGCCAAGGCCGGCGGCGGCGCGCGCTGCGTCGTCTATTGCGCCGACGCGCCCGACTCCGGCTCGTCGGACGGCAACGCTTCGTGGCCGGATCGCATCCGCAGCGCCCTCGACGAGGAGCGCTTCGCGATCTACGCACAGCCGATCCTCGACCTGCACACCGGCGACGTCACGAACTTCGAGCTCCTGCTGCGCATGGTCGGTCTCGACGGGGAGATCATCCCGCCGGGCGCGTTCCTGCCCGTCGCCGAGCGCCGCGGGATGATCCGCACGATCGACCGCTGGGTCATCCGCCAGGCCGTCGACCTGCTCGCCGGCCTCACGGCGAAAGGCGATCTCGACGAGCGCCCCCTGCACCTGCACGTGAACATCTCGGGTCGCTCGTTGTCGGACACGGACTTCCTCGGCTATATCCGCGCCGAGCTCAGGCGGTCGCGCGTCGATGCTCGCCGGCTGGTCTTCGAGATCACCGAGACCGCGGCCATCGGGAACCTCGACGACGCCTGTCGCTTCCTCACGAGCCTCTCCGAGCTCGGCTGCGGCATCGCGCTCGACGACTTCGGCGCGGGCTTCGGGTCGCTGCACTACCTCAAGAACCTGCCGGTCGACTACCTGAAGATCGACGGCCAGTTCATCCAGAACCTCACGACGAACCCCGACGACCTCGTCGTCGTCGACTCGCTGGTGCGGATGTCCCGGGGGCTGCGCATGCGCACGACCGCGGAGTACATCGAGGACGCCGCGACCCTCAAGCTCGTCAAGGATCTCGGGGTCGACTTCGCGCAGGGCTACCACGTCGGCCGCCCGGGGCCGGCGCGGGACGTCATCGACGCCGCGCGCGCGGGCAGGCTGCCGGCTCAGCGCCCGCCGGTCGACCGCACGAGGTCCAGGCAGACGACGCAGTAGGGCCAGGGCGGGTTCCAGGGCCAGCCCGTGACGTCCTTACCGCAGAGCGCCGTGTCGGGATCCTCCTCCGTCACGATGTGACAGATCTCCTCCCCGAAGCTCGTCGGGCCGTCGACGCGGCGGTCCTTGGGAACGGTCGGCGACATGGCGTGACCGAAGGGTCCCACGCCGCCGCCCGACGCGCCACGCGAGGCCCCGTAGAATCGTCCGTCCCTGAGGGCGCGTAGCTCAGTGGGAGAGCGCTCGCTTCACACGCGAGAGGTCGCAGGTTCGAAACCCGCCGCGCCCATGATGATGACGACGTAAACGTCGCTGCAATCGAGAGGTTTGCAGCGACGGCCGACCGGCCGCCAGCGATCCTTGATTGGCCGGATGGCCCTTCCAAGGCCGTGGACGCCACGATCTCGGTCGCGGACACGCCGGCGGGCGCCGATCGGCGAGACTGGGAGCACCGTGTCGCCCGCCGACGTCAGTGCGCAGGTCGACCGTCGATTGACGGAGCTCTACGAGCGCCACCGGTGCGCCGCGCCAACGGCCGGCACCAGGGTCTATGAGCCCGGAGTCGGCTACCGCCCGATCGACGCGGCCGCCGGCGTCGACGATGCCTTCGCGATCGCGCTGGCCGGCGTCGACGGCGCGCGGGCGAGCATCGGCGACGACGGCGTGCCGTTCGCCCTGCAGTCGGTGTCCAAGGTCTTCGCCTACGGCCTTGCGCTGGAGGACCATGGGCGTGAGCGCGTGCTGGAGCGTGTCGGCGTCGAGCCCAGCGGCGACTCGTTCAACTCGATCGTCTTCGACGAGCGCCACAACCGCCCCTACAACCCGATGGTCAATGCCGGGGCGCTCGCCACGAGCGATCTCATCCGCGGCCGCGATCCGGAGGCGAAAGTCGCGCGCCTGCTCGGCAGCATGCGTGCCTACGCCGGCAACGATCGCATCGAGGTCGACGCGCGGACGCTCGCCCGCGAGATGGACAAAGCCGACCGCAATCGAGCGACGGCGTATCTCATGCGCGCCCGCGGCATGATCGCGGGGGACGTCGAGGACACGCTCGAGCTGTACCTCAGCCAGTGCTCGGTCACGGTCACCTGCCGCGACCTCGCCGTGATGGCGGCCACGCTCGCCAACGGCGGCGTGAATCCGGTGACCGGGCGAGTCTGCCTGCCCCGCGACCGCGTGCGCGACGTGCTGAGCGTCATGTACACCTGCGGGATGTACGACTTCGCGGGCGAATGGGCCTACGAGATCGGCGTGCCGGCCAAGAGCGGGGTCAGTGGCGCGATCCTGTGCGTGATCCCGGGCAAGCTCGGGCTCGCGGTCTTCTCGCCCGGGCTCGACGAGTACGGCAACAGCATCCGGGGGATCGGCGTCTGCCAGGAGATCTCCGAGCGTCTCGGGCTGCACGTCTTCGCGACCGAGGACGAGGACGTGCTGCTGCGAACGCCGTCAGACCCCTGACCCGAGCCGCATCGCTCAGGCGGCGATCGGAGGGGCCGCGGCACCCATCGTGGCGAGGCGCTGCGCGAAGTCGATGATCATGGTCTCGGTCGTGGTCTTGACGGTCGCCTGGCCGGTCTGCCCGCCGAGCACGGGAACGTCGACCGTCGAGAGCAGGCGGCCGTTGGTACTCGTGCCGGCGGACGTGAGCTGGATCTCGACGCGCGCGTCGACGCGGCTGCGGCCTTGGGTCTGGCGGGCGCTGGCGCGCATGACGGCGCGGTGGCTGGTGTCGTCGCGCTCGATGATCTCGGCGTCGCCCACGTAGCTCATCGACACCGATCCGAAGCGGATGTCGAACCTGGCGTTGACGTGGGAGTCGGTGCCGTCGAGGACCGTGGTGTACGGGACGAGCGCGAGGACCTGGCGGAGCTGCAGCATGTTCGCCCAGACCTCGTCGATCGGCTGGGGCACGGTGAAGTCGTTGCTGAAGTCCATGCTGTGGGTCTCCCTTGCGTGGGGGTCATGGCGCTCGTCGCGAGCGCGCCTGACAGTCAGGACGAACGACCCGCCGAAACTGGACACGATGTGCGGGGGCCGTACCTGGTTCAGTGGGTCGTCGTGTCGCGCTCGCGGGCGATCTCCGCGCGCAGGGCGTCGAGCAGACCGTCGGCCGGTGCGGTCTGCGGCGTGCCGGCGAGCGCGGCCACGACGCCCTGCAAAGCCTGCAGGACCGGCGGACAGCAGGTGCAGCTGGACAGGTGCTCGGCGACGTCGGCGAGTTGCTGCTCGTCGAGCTCACCGTCGAGATAGCCCGAGGCGAGGCCGCGCGCGGCGTGACAGCTGTCGTCGACCGTCGCAGGCTGGGACCCGGCCGCGGCGGCGACCGCGCCGGTCAGGCGCATCCGCGCGCGCTGGATGCGCTTGTGCGCCGCAGCGGTCGAGCAGCCACAGATCGCGGCGACATCGGCCGCGCCCCACCCCTCGCCGTCGTGCAAGACGATCGCCAGCAGCTCGTCGCCGGGAAGCGTTCGCAGCGCCGCGCGCAGCTGCCCGTCGCGCTCGACGGTCTGCAGCACCGCGAGCGGATCCTGGACGGTGATGTCGGGCGGGTCGCCGGCGGCCTCCAGGGCCGAGAAGGCGATCAGCGCGCGGCGGCGGGCGATGTCACGCAGGCGGTTGACGAGGATCCGCCGCAGCCACGCCGGCGCCTGCCCGCGATCGGTGATCTGATCGCGCGCGGCCCAGGCGCGCTCGGCCGTGTCCTGCACGAGGTCGGCGGGATCGACGCCCGAAGGCGCCAGGCGGCGCGCCAGGCCGAGCAGCCGGGGCGCCTCGGCGATCAGCAGCTGTTCGATCTCGTCGTCACGCATCGCGGCCAAGTGTGCACGAGTCGGCTGCGTGACCCGGCGCCGGCCGCTGCAGCGATCAGCCCGGGCAGGGGTCGGCGGCGGGGTCCTCGAGCGATCGGCGCACGACGCGTGCATGGCCCGTCGCATGGCCGGCGTACTGCACGGCGTCGGCGAGGCTGGGCGTGCGCAGGGTGAGCGTCGCCCACCCGACGACGCGCTGAGCGTGGCTGGGCAGGGCGGGGAACGTGTTGTGGTCCGGGCGCCAGGCGTCGATGCGCCGCGTCAGCGCGCTCCAGCGCGCCTTCGGGTCGGCCCAGCTTCCGCCCAGGACGTTGCGCTGCACGCACCCTGTAGCCGGTGACGCCGCGAGGCCCGGGCTGCCGTCCTCGCCGGGGAGCAGGCCGACCGCGACACGCCGGAGCCTGCCGTCCTCGTCGGCGTCCCCGGCGCCTGGGGCATGCGGGCCTGTGACGAGGTTGCGGGCGTCCTCGGCGGCCGCCTGCGCCGCGGGCAGCGTCGTCGCCCGGGCCCAGCGGCGCACGGCTGCCTGGACGGCCGCGGCGCGATCGAGCGCGGCGCGCGTGGCCTTGGCGGTCGCAGGCACCACCGTCTTCGCCGACGGATCGTCGCCGCTCTGGCCCGCGCAGCCGGCGAGCAGCGTCAGCGCCACGACGGTGATCGCGATCGCTGCGGTGCGGCGGCGACATCGCGAGCGGGCTCGCGCGCCGGACTGGTGCGTGCATCGAGTCCAGCCGGACGACGCGCGCCACGCCAAGCCGATCGCGCCTCGGCCCGCTATGACCGCAGCCGTCGGACGACGAGCGCCAGCAACGCGAGTCCTGACAGTCCCGCGAGCAGCCCGCCATAGAGCAGTCCCGCCTTCGCGGTACTCGACAGGCGCGGGGGGTCGTCGACCGAGACGGCGGCCGCGGCAAGATCCTGCTTCTGGGTGGCCGGGACGCCTGCCCGGGTGTCGGTCCACAGGCCCAGGGCCGCCCGATCGGTGGAGATCAGCGCCAGGCGGCTTCCGAGGTCGGGCAGGCCCTCCTTCGCGCCGAAGCCGATGCGGGAGTCCGACGGGCGACTGGAGAGCCGGACGGCCGGCGAGAAGGTCCTGCCGTCGTCGAAGGAGGACTGCAGCGAGACCTCGTTGAGCAGGTTGCGGCGATCCGCGCGACGGTCGTAGTACAGGACGTCCAGGCGGCCGTCGGGCGCGACGGCGAGCTTCGGCAGGTACTGCGCCGTGCCGTCGCCGCGTCGCGTGTCGTTGACGCGAACCGGGCCACTCCAGGACGCCGCGCCCGGGGCCAGCGACCACAGCAGGACGTCGGGATCGCCGAGTCCCGCGCTGTGGTAGGCGGCGTAGACGCGGCCGTCGCGCGCCACCGCCACCGACGGGGACTCGGGGAGGAAGACGAGAAACCGCTTGATCGGCACGAGCCCCCGGCCGGCGACGGACTCCTTCCACGTGGCGCCGTCATCGGTCGAGCGAGCGAGGACGAGCGTCGTCGGGCCCGGGTACGCAGGGCCGCCCCGCCCCTGGTGGCCGCCCTCGTAGTCCAGGCGATCCTGCCCGACGTCGAGGTACAGGACGTAGATGGCACCGTCCCGGGCGACGACCGGCGCCGGCGCGATGACGCGCGCGCGAGCCGGGCTGCTCACCCGCACAGGCGCCTTCCAGCTGCGCCCGCCGTCGTCCGAGCGGACGAGCTGGATCGGGTTGCCGGGGCCCGTGAACTTCAACACCCCGACATCCGCGGCCTGCAGCCAGGTCATGTACAGCCGCCCCGGGCGCACCGGATCGGCGGCGAGGCGCACCTGGAAGGCGAGCGGGCCGTGCACGCGCGTGGGGTCTGACAGCGTCCGGCCGCCGTCGCGGGAGGTCGACAGCCAGACGGCGCGCGGCACGTTGCCGCGCCCGCCGAGCGTCACGAAGGACAGATACAGCGTCCCGTCGGCGGAGTACGCGACGTCGGGGGCGAAGCACTTGGACTCCTCCCCCTTGGGCGCCGGGATGGCGGTCTGCGCCCACGTCGCGCCGCCGTCATGCGAGACGTGCAGCGCGCAGGAGAAGAACGGGGTGTCGATGCGGCTGGAGACCGCCAGGTCCTGCGGCCGCACGGGATTGCGGACGAGCGTCGGCGAGTTGTGCGCGCTCGTGTCGCTCGCCTGCCGCGCGGACAGGTTGACGGGTTGGTCGTGGCCGGCGAGCCGGATCGCGGGCTCGCGCTCGAACGAGCCCGAGACGAGCAGCGCGCTGATGCCCAGGAGCAGCAGCGACACGCCGGCCAGCGCGGTACGCAGCGAGCCCCGCCGCCTGGGGCGGTCGGGGCTCGGTGTCTGCGCTGCGGGCGGCGGCGGGATGTCGCCCTGCTCAGCAGGGCGACGAAGCCGACCTGCCATCTACCTCGTGGAGCGCTTGCTGGACGCCCGGCGGCGCCCGGTCGTGACGACGAAGGCGCCGGTCAGGCCGGCCATGCCCAGTGCGAGCACGAGCAGCCCGGCGACGACGCCACCCGGGAGCCCGCCGGCCTGGCCGCGGGACGTCGCCTCAGCGGCTGCCAGCGGGGACTTCGCGGGCGCCGCGACGCCGCTCCACAGGTCTGCCGTCGAGCTGCTCGCCGGTGCCGTCGCCCGAGCGCTCGGGGTCGCGGTCGCCTTGGCGGGCTTGGACGCGGCCTTCTTCGTCACGCGCGCCTTGGCGGGGGCAGCCGAGCTCGCGAACACGGCCTGCGCACCCTGGCGCTGGATGCCGGCGGTGGCGCCGGTCTGGCGCGCGGCGACGGGCGCCTTGGCGCTGCTCGCGGGCGACTTCGCGGGGGCCACGGAGTTCGTGCTCCGCGCCGGGGCGGGACGGCGGCTGCTCGTCGTCGCTCCGCTCGTCGTCGCGGAGACGGTCGCGTTGCTCGCCTGCGCGGTGGCGCTGACGGGTGCGGGTGCGGCAGCCGGTGCAGCGGCTGCCGGCGCCGGCGCCGGGTCAGCGGCCGCAGGCGGCGTCGGCGTCGGCGCCGGCACGGCCGCGCTCTGGGGCGGGGCGGCGTTCGGGGCGGCCGTGGGAGAGGCCGGTGTCCCGAAGCCGGGAGGGGTGCAGGCCCATGCGAGGGCAGCGCCGACAACACCGACACTCAACACCGACACGATGGCCAAGCAGAAGACGCGTACCCGGTTCTGCACCTGATTCCCCCTGAGGTCGACAAGCTAGATGTAGGAGTCCTACAGCAAATACACACTGGATTCAAGATCCCTCCCGCGATCATCCGTCCAAACGCGGGGGCCCCGGCCCTGAAGACTGCGGCGCAGCTGTATGTTCGCAGCCTCTACCCTCCTGGCGTGCACCTACTCGGCGCGACGCGAGCAGTGCTGGTCGCGTCGGCATTGTGCCTGGTCGCCGGTCTTCCGACGACCACGGCGACCGCGCAGTCCGGCGACGCCGCCCGCATCCGGGTCCCGTTCCCGGCCTATGACGGGACGCTGACGCCGTATACGTTCGGGCGCGGGTACCCGCTCGTGACGCTCGTCTACGACACGTTGCTGTGGCGTGACGCGGACGGCACCCCGCAGCCGTGGCTGGCGCGCTCGGTCACGCGCAGCGCCAACGGCCTGCAACTGACCGTGCGGCTGCGGCCCGGCGTGCGCTGGCAGGACGGGCGGCCGCTGACCGCAGCCGACGTGGCGTTCACGTTCCGCTACGCCGCGACGCATTACCAGCCGCGCTTCACCCCGCAGCTGGCCGCCGTGCGACGCGTCCGCGCGCCCGGGCGGCTGACCGTGACGATCGATCTGCGCCACCGCTCGCCCGGCTTCGAGGACCAGCCGCTCGCCGATCTGCCGATCCTGCCGCGCCATCTCTGGCAGGGGCTCCCCGCCGGGCGCCGGACCCCGGCGGGGCCGGCGGTCGGCAGCGGTCCGTACCGGCTCGTCAGCGCCGACCGCCGGCGCGGCTACGTCCTGCGCGCCAATCGCGCGTACTTCCGCGGCCGCCCGCGGGTCGCCGAGATCCGGGTGCCGATCATCCCCCGCGCCGATCACATGTACGCGGCGCTGCGCGAGGGAATGGTCGACATGGTCCCGCTGAGCGTGCCGGAGCCCGCGGCGACGGAGCTCGGCGTCACCCAGGGGATCACGCTGCGGCGCGGCCCGCTCTACGGGGGAACGGCACTCGTCCTCAACGCCCGCCGGGCGCCGCTGGACCGCCCCGCGACGCGCCGCGCGATCGCGCGCGCGCTGGATCTCGGCGTGATCGCGCGCAGCGTCGCGCCCGCCGTCGCCGCCGAGCAGGGCTTCGTCCATCCCGCCTCCTCCTGGTCGCCGGGGGCGGCCGTGCACCGCTTCGATCCGGCGGCCGCGCGGCCACCCCTGACGCGCCCGCAGGGCCCTCCCCTGCGCGTGCTGGCCGCCGACAACGACCCGGTTCGGCTGGAGGCCGGGCGCGAGGTCGTCCTCGCGCTGCGCCGGGCCGGCGCGCGCGCGACGCTCGTCAAGCTCTCGCGCGCCCGCCTGGACCGCGCGCTTGGTGGCCCCGGCTCGCCCGCGAGCTTCGACGCCGCCATCCAGAGCACGCCGGCGCTGGCGTCCTACGATCCGGACTACCTCGTGCAGCTCTTCGGCTCCGACCCGCTCGCGGCGCCGCTGAACGCCGGCGGTTACCGCAGCGCGGCCTTCGACGCGGACGCGCGGCGGGTGGCGTCCGCGGCCGATGCCGAGGGCCGCAGGCGCGCCGTCCGGGCCGAGCTGCAGCGGCTCGCGCGCGACGCGCCGTCGGTCCCGCTGTTCTTCTCGCAGGGCACGTTCGCCTACCGGTCGGCGGCGTACGACGGCTGGGTGTTCGTCAAGGGCACGGGCATCCTCGACAAGCGCTCGTTCCTGCCCGGCGCGGCGCCGGCAGCGCCCAGGCCGCCCGTCGCCGGCGTCGCTCTCGCGCGCGACGACTCGGGATCGTGGCTGTCGCTGCTGAACGTCATCTCGCTCGCGGCGCTGGCGCTCGTCGCCGCGCTGGCCGCGACGGCGCTCGTGCTGCGCGCGCGGCGTCGCTAGCGCGCCGGCGCGGCGGTCCGCCGCGGCGTGGCGACGATCGCCTGGATCTGCGTCGACGTGAGGGTCTCGGAGGCGAGCAGCGCCGCGGTGAGCGCCTCGAGGTCCGCGCGCGACGCGCGCAGCACCGCCTCGGCGCGCCCCTGCGCCTCGTCGACGAGCCTGCGGGCCTCGACGTCGATGAGCCGGGCCGTCTCGTCGGAGACCGTCACCGGCGGGCCGTGCTCGTCGCCGTCGGCGGGATAGCCGATCGCGCCGACGCTGTCGCTCATCCCGAGGTCGCGCACCATGTGATGCGCGATCCGGCCGACGGCCGCGAGGTCGCCGAGGACCCCCGAGCCGGCATGGCCGAAGACGAGCTGCTCGGCACAGCGTCCGCCGAGCAGCACCGCCATCTCGTCGATCAGCGCCGAACGCGAGTGGACGAGGCGGTCGTGCGTGTCGCTGAACCAGGCACGGCCCAGCGACCGCCCCGACGGGATGATGCTGATCATGTGCGGCAGCCGGCTCTCGGCCAGCGACAGCGCGACGACGGCGTGGCCGGCCTCGTGCACGGCGACGGTCCGGCGTTCGTCGTCCGTCAGCACGTGCGCGCGCGAGATGCCCATCGTCGCGCGCTCGACCGCCTCCTCGAGCGTGCTCATCGAGATCTCGGTGCGGCCGCGACGGGCACTCAGCAGGGCGGCCTCGTTCATGACGTTGGCGAGATCGGCGCCCGACAGGCCGCGCGTGATGCTCGCGATCGCGTCGAGGTCCACGTCGGGGCCGAGGTGCTTCTGGCCGACGTGCACCTCGAGGATGTCGCGGCGGCCCGCGCGGTCGGGAAGGCTGAGGGTGATCTCCCGGTCGAAGCGTCCGGCGCGGACGAGCGCGGCGTCGAGGATCTCGGGCCGGTTCGTGGCCGCCATGACGATGACGTCGTCGCGTTCGCGAAAGCCGTCGAGCTCGATGAGGATCTGGTTGAGCGTCTGCTCGCGCTCGCGGGCGCCGTCCCCCGACGCCTCGCGACGCGCGCCGATCGCGTCGATCTCGTCGATGAACACGATCGCCGGCGCCATCGCCCGGGCGCGGCCGAACAGGTCGCGCACGCGCGCCGAGCCCTCCCCCACGAAGACCTCCGTGAACTCGGTCGCGGCGACGGACAGAAACGCGGCGTTGGACTCGCCGGCGACGGCTCGGGCGAGCAGCGTCTTGCCGCACCCGGGAGGCCCGACGAGCAGAAAGCCGCGCGGGAACCGCGCGCCGACGGCCGCGAAGCGCTCGGGATCGACGAGGAAGTCGCGGATCTCGGTGAGCTCGGCCAGCGCCTGGCCGACGCCGGCGACGTTGGCGAACGTCACGCGCTCGGTGTCGAGCGACTGCTGGCCGATCGAGCGGTCGCGCATCATGAGCCGGCGCTGACGCTCCGGCGCCTCGAGCACCCGCGTCAGCGCGTCCTCGAGCTCGACCTGCCCGATGTCCTCGCGCCCCGCCCGCGCCGCCAGCAGCGCGGCCTCGTTCGTCACGCTCTCGAGATCGGCGCCGGTCAGCCCGATGGCGCGACGGGCGATCTGCAGCATGTCGACGCCGGGGGCCAGCGGCTTGTCGCGGCCGTGCAGAGCGAGGATCGCGCGGCGACCGGCCTCGTCGGGGCGGTCGACGGCGATCGCGCGATCGAAGCGCCCGGGGCGGAGCACCGCGGGATCGAGCTCATCGGGACGGTTGGTCGCGGCGATGACGATCGTGCCCGCGTCGGTGCTGAAGCCGTCCATCTCCGTCAGCAGCTGGTTGAGCGCCTGTCCCTGCTCCTCGCCGGAGCCCTCGCTGAGGGCCGGCCCGGAGCGGCGCTTGCGCGCGACGGCGTCGATCTCGTCGATGAAGATGATCGCCGGCGCGTCCTCGCGCGCGCTCTTGAACAGGTCGCGGACGCGCGCCGCGCCGACCCCGACGAACATCTCGACGAAGTCCGAGCCCGAGATCGAGTAGAACGCCGCGCCCGACTCGCCCGCGACGGCCCGCGCGAGCAGCGTCTTGCCGCAGCCGGGCGGGCCGTACAGCAGCACGCCCTTGGGGATGCGCGCGCCGAGCTTGTGGAAGCGGGCCGGGTCCGCGAGGAACTGCGCGAGCTCGCGCAGCTCGGTCACCGCCTGGTCCTGCGCGGCGACGTCGTCGAAGCGCAGGAGCGTCTCCTCGTCGCCCGCTCTGCGCGCCCCGCTGCGCGTGCCGAAGATGCCGGCCCCCTGCCGGTAGGCGATGATGAAGTAGACGAAGATCACGATCAGCATGAAGGTCGGCAGGAGGATCGACAGGTACGGCAGGATCGTCTTGCCGAGCTGCTGGTCGATCGAGAACGGGACCCGGCTGGCGGTCAGGCTGCGGACGAGGTCGGCGCGCGAGGTCTCGGACTTGAGGTAGGGCGTGTAGAAGCGCTGGGGCCGGCCGCCGGGGCGCTGGACGGTGCCGACGATGTACGAATCCTGGTCGAGGACCCGCGCCGACTTGATCGCGCCGTCGTCGGCGAGGCGCTGGAAGCTCGAGAACCCGATCTTCTGCCCGCTGACGTGCGGCTGCGTCGCGACGATCACCTGCGCGTAGGCCGCCAGCAGGAGCACGACGACGAGGCTGGCCCAGAAGCCCGGCGTGTTCAAGCGGCGCGCGGTGAGCTGCCGGGAACCCCGGCGGCGGCGCCGGCGCGGTGGCTGCGAAGGAGTGCTCACGCGATCAGCCTAACGGCGCCTGGCGCTACTGTCGGGCCATGCGCGTGGCCGTGATCGGCAAGGGAGGCGTGGGAAAATCGGTGATCGCCGCGACGCTGGCGCGCGTCGTCGCGCGCCGCGGAACGCCGGTGCTCGCGCTCGACGCCGACCCGCTCCCCGGCCTGTCGCTGAGCCTCGGAAGCGGTCCGGATCCGGTCGTGCCCCCCCTCGCCGCAGCGGTCGCGCAGGACGAGCACGGCCAGTGGGGCTGGCGGCCCGGCATCGACGCGGCCATCGCCGCCGCGCGCTTCTCGACCCTGGCGCCCGACGGCGTGCGCCTGCTGCAGCGCGGCAAGGTCGGGCCGGCGGGGAGGGCCCCCGTCGCAGGGGCCGGCAAGGCGTTCTGGGAGGTCGGTCAGGGACTCGCCGGCGCCGAGGCGTTTCGCGGCTGGGCGCTCATCGGCGACATGCCGGCGGGCCTGCGCGAGACGGCCGATGACTGGGCGCCGTACGCCGACACGTACCTCGTCATCGTCCTCCCGACGGTGCAGTCGGCGATGACCGCCCGCCGGGTGGCGCGCCTGGCCCGGGCTCGCAATCCACAGAGCATCCTGTTCATCGCCAGCCGGGTCGAGCGCGCCGCCGACGTGCAACACGTCGAGCGGCTGCTCGGCGAACCCGTCTTCGCGTCCGTGCCCGCCGACGACGCGGTCAGGGTGGCCGAGCGCCTGGGCATCGCGACGATCGATCACGCGCCGGACTCGGCGACCGTCGTGGCGATCGGCGAGCTGGCGGCGCGGCTCGCCGCGGCGGGCGTCGACGCACGTTGACATCCGCCTCATAGGTGTACCGAGCATATAGGGCGCCGGGCCCCGCGGGCGCCGGCTGACGGCCGCCGCATCGCAGCAGCCGCCCGTCGCCGGGCGACTGCTGCTGCGGTGCTCCTGTCGTCTTACTTCTTCGTCGCCTTCTTCGGCTGGCGGATCGTCACGTTGATCGTCCGCGTCTTCTTCTTCGAGTTCGCCGACAGGATCGTGGGGGTGAACACGAGCCGTACGCTGACGCGCAGTACGTGCTGGCTGCGCAGCCTGCTGCGCGCCGCCTTGGACAGCGTCACCCGGATCGAGCGGTTGAAGCCCGAGAGCTTCTTGACCGATGTCCGCTGAGCCACCTGGCGCAGCTTGCCCTTGACCCGCAGCCTCGTCCTGGAGGTCGCGGTGAGCTTCCCGTTGCACGCGAGGCGCACCCGCAGGTCCACGCGCGAGCGTGTCTTGCTCGCGTTGCGCGTGACGAGCCGCGGCTGGCCACAGGCGGCCGGCACCGCCGGCTTGGGCGCCGGAACGGCCGGCTGCGGCAGCGCCGGAGCACCCGGGGCCGCCGGGGCCCCCGGAGCGGCCGGAGCCGCCGGGCTCGGGTCGACCACGATCAGGCGATCGATGGACCTCAGCCCCGCGTTCGCCGCCGTGCTCGCAGCCGTGTCCGAGGCCGCGCCCGGCGTCAGCACCAGGATGCCCGTGGAGCGCCCGACGGCGAAGCCGAGCAGCGCCGCATCCATCGGCCGGTCGCCACTGGCGGCGTACACGACATTGCCCGGCAGGCCGCGGTTGAGCGACTCGGTGACGACCGCCTGCGACGTCGCATAGCGATCTGCGCCTCCGAGCCGCGTGGCCGTGCCCGGAAGGGCCGCCAGGACGCTGTCACTGACCTGCGACGGGCCGCCGATGACGAGCGTCCTGTCGATGTCCAGCGTGCTCAGCGTCGCCGCCGTGTCCGCCGGAATGGCGTTTGCGGCGACGTACAGGACCGGCAGCCGCCGAGCGGCGGCGAGCGCCGACGCGGCGACGAAGTCCGGGCCCGCCGGATTGGCGATGATCACGGCATCGAAGGCCGGCACGTGCGTGGCCTTCTCCAGCGCGGTCCGGCGATCGATTGCCGTGGCGATCCGGGCCGCGTTGTCGACATCGCCGCTGCCCGCAACACGCGTTGCGGTGAGGCCGGCGGCCCCGCTCGCATCGCTCAGGACCTGATCGGACAGCCGGCCGGAATCGCCGATGACGTAGACCTTGTTCGGGGCCAGCCGCGCGATCTCCGACTTGACGCTGTCCGGCAGACCGCCGGCGGGAGACAGCAGCACCGGCCCGAGATTCGCCCGGGCCAGCACGCCGCCGGCGACCGCGCCCGCCACGTCGTCGTCGTTGACGATGACGACCTGCGTCGCGGGCCGCGTCGCGAACGTGCCGGCGAGAACGGCCTCGCCGCCACCGAGATACGTCTGCTGCGACAGCGCGACCGACAGCGCGACCGGGCCGGGCTGATCGACACGGGTCTGCGGAACGGTCGCCGAGGCGCCGCGCCGGACCTTCGCCAGGTAGAGATCCTGGTTGTCGTCGTCGACGCTGCCCTCGCGCGAGTCCATCCACCCGACCAGCAGCTCGTCGCTGGAGATCGAGACGGCCTGCGGGCCGAAGGCCCAGCCGGTGCCGAAGCGGTAGTCGTACCCGACGTCGTTGTTGTGCGACCGGTCGCTGATGCGGCGGTTGGCCTCGAACGTCGCGCCTGCGTCGGTCGAGTACGAGTAGTACGTGTCGCCGAGGCGCGCGTCGTCACATGCGATGTGCGTGTGGACGCAGTCGCGTTCGGCCGGCCCCTGATACCAGTGCCGGCGGTCCTCCCAGACGATGTCGACCCGGCCGTCGGGCGCGACCGACACGCTCGGATGGCGGGTCTGCACGATCGGGGTGCCCGGATGCGGGGCCGTGTCGTCGATCAGCTTCGGCGCCGACCACGTCGCGCCCGCGTTCAGCGAGCGCTGGAAGTAGACGTGCGAGTCCGGCGCGATGAAATGGTCGGCGCCCTGATAGCCGCCTGCGGGAGCGGTCGGACCGGCACCACCCTGGCCGTAGACGATGTAGAGGTTGCCGTTGCGCGGGTCGCCCGCCAGGCGCGGGAAGCTCGAGCCCGCGGCCGCCAGGACGGTCACGTGCGAGTTGCTCGCACGGCCGCCACCGGTGACGTTCGTGACGTCGACCGGAGCGCCCCAGGTCACGCCGGCGTCCGTCGAGCGGGCGGCCTGGATGATGCCGCTCACGCCCTGCGTACGCCAGGCGATGCTGATCGAGTGATCGGGGTTGATGACGGGGTTGGACGCCGAGTCGGGGCCGGCGACCGGCACGCCCGGCGCGCTCGCCTGCACCGGAGCGGCGAAGGTCGCCCCGCCGTCGCCGGAGACCGCGACCTGCACGGACGGACAGCGCGGAACGGCGGGCGGCACCGCAGCCGGACACGGCGGCGACGCGCTGTTGTTGAAGCCCGTCGTCTCATGCGCGGCCACGTAGACGCGGTCTCCCCCGCCCGGGCCCGCGCCCGGGTCGACGGCAAGCGTCGGCAGCTCGTAATACGGCGAGCCGGCCACGCCGCCGGCCATCGCGATGACGCCGGTGCCCCACGACAGGCCGCCGTTGGTGGACTTGTAGACGATCGCCGACGCGCCCTCCTCGCCGGCCGGCGTCGCAGCGCTTCTCGGGGTGATCGAGATCGCGTACACGTTCAGGCCCGCGCCGAAGGCGACGGTCTGGAACATGCTCTCGCCGAGGTGGTTGCTGATCCGGCACGACGGCAGGAACGGCAGGCCGATCCCGGCCGCCGGCGAGACGAGCGGGAAGGCCTCACTCCAGGTCGTGCCGCCGTCGAAGCTCGCGGTCGCCTCGCACTCCTCGGTGAGGTAGTTGGCGTTCGTCGCGACGATGTTCCGCGTATTGGCCGGATTGACGGCGAGCGCCACCTGATCCTTGCCGCGGAACGGGTTGGCGTCCGAGGCGAGCCGGTAGTTCTGGCCGACCCGCAGGTCGGCCTGGGCCGCGGGGACAAGGCCCGCGAGGGCCACCGTCCCCGCGATGACGGCAAGGCTGAACCGACGCGCGATGCGCGCCCTGCTCTCAGAGATCTGCATGCGAGTGCTAGTAGACCGGCTGCGGCTCAGAAGCCGCGCGGCTCTTGCGGCTCAGCAGCTTCCAGCCGCCGACGAGCATCGTCAGCGAGAGCGCGGACGCGAGCAGGATCGCCAGCAGGGGCTGGCCGCCGGAGCCGACGGTCGCGTGCGATGCGGCCGGGCCCGACGGCGTGGAGGAGCTCCATGGCGCAGCGGCCGGAGTCACGCTCGCGGAGGAGCCCTGGATGCGCAACGTGGTGCGACCCGGGGTGCCGGCCTTCGGCGTCCCGTCGGCGTTGCTCTGCGTCGCGAGCACGACGTACCAGCCGGGGCTGACCGACGCCGGGATGGTGAGCGTGTCCGAGATCCTCCCGGCCGCCGCGGCGACCGTCGTCAGGACCGTGCCCTTGCGGCTCTTGAGGCGCACCGTGACGGGACTCGCGCCCCCGGCGACCGTGTTCGCATAGTTCTTGCCCGTGATGCTGATCGACTGGCCCGGAGAAGCGACCTTCTTGTCGATCGTCAGCGTCGACAGGACGCCGCACGCCCACGCCACCGATGCAACGGCCAGCGGCACTGCGGCCCCGAATACCAGCATGATCCCCACCGTACGCTTACGACGACCCATGTCCTGTCTCCTCCTTGAAGCGTTCTAGTCGTGCGGGCACTATATGCGCTCGCGACTACGTGCGCCAGTACCATAGCTAACCTATGAAACAGAGCGCTAGGCCTAATCCGCAAAACTTTATAGCCCTGATGATCGCGAGCGTTTGTTTGCTGGCGGCCACTGACACCGCTTCGGCGGCAACGCTGCAGATCGGCTCGGTGGCCGAGATCGCCGGCGCCGCGCTGCCCAGCCCGATCTCCTCCGGCGGCTTCGGCGTCCAGGTCTCCGAGGGCACCGGCACATATAGCGTGCCCCCCGGCTACCCCACGATCACCGCTTGGAGCCACAGTGCCGGCACGACCGCCGGCGTCCTGACGTTCAAGGTCTACCGGCCCACGGGCGCGCTGCGCGAGTTCCTCGTCGTCGGATCCGACACGCAGACCGTCGCCGCCGGCAGCGTCCAGGCGTTCCCCGTCCAGATCCCCGTCCAGCCGGGCGATCGGATCGGCCTGTCCTCCGACGACGTCGAGCTCGCCTACGAGACGTTCGGCGCGGGGGACGCGATCGGGTTCTTCGGGGCCGACCTGCCGACCGGGACGACGCGGGCGACCGACGGCGACCCGTTCCCCGATTTCAAGCTCGACGTCGCCGCGACGCTGACGAGCGACGAGCCGGCGGCCCCCGGCCCGCCGGATCCTGCGGGCACGCCGCCGGCCCCTGCAAGCTCGCCGCCGGCACCGCGGCTCGCGCAGCTGTCGCTCGCCCCCACGTCCTTCGCCGCCGCGCGCACCGGCTCGAGCACGCGCAGCGCGCCGCGGCGCGGATCCGGGACGCGGGTGCGCTTCCGCCTGGACCGCGCTGCGACCGTGCGCTTCTCGGTGCAGCGCGTCACGGCGGGACGACGGACGCGCTACGTCGCGGTGCGCGGGGCCTTCTCGAAGGCCGCGAGGGCGGCGGTCAACGGCTTGACGTTCACCGGGCGCGTGGGCGGGCGGACGCTCAAGCCCGGGCGCTACCGGCTCGTCGCGACGCCGACGGCCGCGGGCGTGGTCGGCAACACCGTCACCCGGAACTTCCGGATCCGGCGCTAGCGCGACGGCGCCTGCGACGCAGGACGACCGCGAGCAGCAGGAGGACGGCGGCCGCGACGGCGATCGCGGCGGCCGTCGCCGTGCCGATCCCCCCGGTCGAGCGCCGCGGCGGCTGCACGCCGGCCGGGGGTGCGCCCGCAAGCGGCACGCGTCCGCCGGCCGCACCGTCGAGCGAGGCCTTCGCCTGCACGAGCCCGGCGCCGTACTCGCGGTCACGGCCGGGGGGACCGAGGTCGCGCGCGCCGCGGCGCAGGGCCGCCCGCACCGCGGCGGGAGTCGTCGCCCGGCCCGATGCGATGAGCAGCGCCGCGACGCCGGAGACCTCTGCCGCGGCCGCCGACGTCGAGGCCGCCAGGCAGAAGCAGAATGTCGCGGGGCCGCCCCTGAGCGTCTGCCCGAGCACGCCGTCGGGCGGGCCGAAGCCCGTCTCGATGTCGGCGCCGGCGCCGGCCGGCGCGACGAGGTCCAGCGCACTGCCGTAGTTCGAGTAGCCGGCGCGGCGGCGATCCCTGCCGATCGCCCCGACGGCGATGACCTGCGGATATGCCGCCGGCCAGCTCACCGCCGCGCGGCCGTCGTTGCCCGCCGCGGCGACGATCGTCACGCCGCGCGCCGTGGCGTAGCGCACCGCGTCGCGCAGCACCGCGGAGGGCGCCGAGCCGGCGATGCTGAGATTCGCGACCTGCGCGCCGTGATCGGCGGCGAAGCGCAGCCCTGCGGCGATCGTCCGCGCCGAGCCGCTGCGGTCCGGGCGCAGCACCCGCACGGGCATGATCGACGCCTCCGGCGCGACGCCCGCCCCGCCCACGCCGTTGCCGGCCGTAGCGGCGATGATCGTCGCGATGAGGGTTCCGTGACTGCGGCGCTCACCGGATGGCGGGACGTCGTCGGGGTGCGCGTCGTCGCCGACGAAGTCGTGGCCCGCCACGAGCCGGTCCGCCGACAGCTCCGGGGCGCGACGGTACGGGCCGCGGTCCTCGTAGGCGACACCCGTGTCCAGGACGGCGACCGTCACGCCCGCTCCGCGGGACACCCGCCACGCCGCAGGCGCCTGGATGGCAGGCAGGTGCCACTGGAACCGGACCAGCGGGTCGGCCGGCGGCTCGCGCGCGTCCGCGGCCGCCGGCACCGCGAGCAGTGCGACCGCGGCGAGCCCGAGCGCGCTGACCAGCCGCGGGCTCAAGCGCCGCGTGGCCGGGCGGGGACGACCACGAACGCGATCGCCGCCAGCAGCAGGGCCGCGGCGCAGTAGCGCAGGCTGCGGCGGGTCGTGTCCGACAGCCCGCCCGCGCGCGCCGGCGCCGCCTCCGCGACGGCGATGTCCTGCTTGTTGGAGGCCAACGTTCCCGCGCGCGTGTCCGTCCACGCGGCGATGACGCCGGACGGCTCGGAGACGAGCCCGAGCCGGCTGCCGATGTCGGGCAGCCCGCGCTCGCTGCCCGCGCCGATGCGCGCGTCGAAGCTGCGGTCGCTGACGTCGACGTGCGGCGTGAACGACCGGCCGCCGTCCAGCGACGACTGGACCGCGACCTCGTTGCGGCGGTCGGCGGGGTCGTCGCGGCGATCGTAGTAGGCGACGTCGAGGCGGCCGTCGCGGGCGACCGCGAGCTTGGGCAGGTACTGCGTCGAGCGATCGCCGCGGGCGGTGTCGTTGACCCGGATCGGGCCCTTCCACGTTCCCCCGCCCGGGGCCAGCGACCAGAGATGGACGTCGGCCGGGCGGTTGCGGCCGTCCTCGAAGGCGACGTAGATCCGGCCGTTGCGCGGATCGACGGCGAGCGACGGCGTCGGCGGCAGGAACGCGATGAACCGTCGCGTCGGCACGATGCGATCGTCGACGACGGACTCCTGCCACGTCGCGCCGTCGTCCGTCGACCGCCCGAGCACGAGCGCGAAGTCACCGGCGTACGGCGGGCCGCCCGCCAGGCCGTGCCCGGCGGCGTAGTCGAGGCGATCGTCGCCGACGTCGAGGTAGAGGATGTACAGCGCGCCATCGGGGCCGACCGCGGGCGACGGAGCAAGAACGCGCTCGCGCGTGGGCGCGCTCACGCGCACGGGCCGGCCGAAGCTGCGCCCGCCGTCGTCGGAGCGCGTGGCGACGATCCGGTTGTCGCTGCCGGCGAAGAGGAACAGCCCGACCGCCTCGGGCTGCAGCCACGTCAGGTACAGCCGGCCGGATCGTCGCGGGTCGGTCGCCACCCGCACCTGGAACCCGAGCGGCCCGCTGACGCGGCGCGGCGCCGACAGCGTCCTGCCGCCATCCTGCGATCGCGCGAGCCAGATGGCGTGCGGGCGGTTCTCGGTGCCCTTCAGGGTCACGTAGGACACGTAGAGCGTGCCGTCCGCGCCGAACGCGACGTCGGGCGCGTAGCACTTGCGCTCCTCACCGGGCGCGATCGGGATCGCGACGGGCGTCCAGCGGGCGCCGTGATCGTCAGAGACGTGCAGGGCGCATCCGTAGCGGGGCGTGTCGATGCGGTTGACGACGGCCAGATCGGCAGGCCTGCGCGGGTTCTGCGCCAGCGTCGGAGAGTTGTTGGAGTCGATGTCCCCCGGGTCGCGGGCGGCGGCGCCATCCACCGGCACCGAACCGCCCGCGGGTTCGAGCGCCGGCCGCCCGTGGAACATCGCGGCGACGACCAGCGCCGCCACCGCGACCAGCGCGAGGATCGCCGCCTCGATCAGCCGCTGCCGCGACGGGCGGATCACGGATCGGGGATCGAGCGCAGCACGAACCAGCACGCCAGGCCGACGACCGGCAGGCCCGTGATCGAGTGCCAGATCGCCGCTTCCCACGAGAGGTCCGCGCGCGAGGCGTCGGCCAGCAGCGGCACGTGCGTGGCGAACACCCAGAAGCCCGCGAGGAACGCCGGCCCCGACGCGAACAGCGCCGCCGGCTGACCCGCGAGCCGGCCACGCCCCGCGAGCCGGCGCAGATACAGCGCCGCCGCGACGACCAGCAGGCCCGGGACGACGTGGTCGACGATCTCCACGCGCGCCGCGACGTTGACGTCGAGCCCGAGCGCGCGGCCGAGATACGGCACGACGATCGTCCACGCGCCGATCGCGGCGAGGACGGTGGCCGCCCGCGTCTCGGTCGGCCGCGACGGGAGCGCGAGCGACGGGTTGGAGCTCATGCGCGCAGGGCGCCTACCGCGTCCGCACCCGGACGGTCACGCGTGGCCCGAGCCGGTGTGACACGTTGTCGCGCGCGGCGACCGAGTACGAGTAGGTCGTGCGGGGGTCCAGGTCGGTCACCGTGAGGCTGACGCGCGTGCCGACGGTCGTCAGCTTGAAGCGACAGGTCCCGCGGCACAGGGACGTCGCCGGCAGAAAGCGGCCACCGATCCGCTTGGCCCGGGCCGACTGCTTGATGACGTACCAGCGCGCGGCGGGATCCTTGCGGCCGTCGCTGCCCGTCGCCGTGAAGCTGATCACGAGCTTCGTGCGTCCGACGACGCGCGCGCGCAGCGCCCCGACCCGCCCCGGGGTGCGCCCGTAGCGGCGCAGGCACGCCTTGCGCGCCTTCGCGCGCAGGCGCTTGGGGCGCTGCGTGGCCTTGAACCGGCAGCTGCGCAACGCGCGGGCGCGCTGGGCCTCGAGGGCGCGCGGATCGCGGGGCGCCGCGGTGTTCGGCGGCGTGGCCGGCCCCGGCCCGGGCGCGGCGCCGGCCCCGGGCGCGCTGCCGCCGGGCGCCCCGGCGACGGGCACCACGCAGCCGGCGCCGGTCGCCGAGAAGTCGACCGGCCCGGCCGCACTGGGCAGCTCGTCGTCGCCGATCGTCGCCTCGTTGCAGTATCCGAGCCGGCCGTTGGAGCCGTAGCCCCAGCAGCGAACGCCGGCGTCGTCGAGCAGGGCGCAGGTCTGCGCGGCACCGGCGGCGACCGCCACGGCCGTGCGACCCGGGCCGAGGTCGACCGCACCGGCCGACGCGGGCGGCTCGTCATCGCCGATGGAGTCGGTGCGGCCGTAGCCGAGCTGCCCGAACTGATTGCGACCCCAGCAGCGCAGGCTGCCGTCGTCGAGCAGCGCGCAGGTGTGCTGGCGCCCCGCACTGATCGCCCTGGCGCCCCTGCCGAGGTTCACGGACGGCACGGCCGCCGGGGTCTGCGCAACGCCGACCGAGTCCTGCGTACCAAGGCCGAGCTGCCCGTAGAACCCGTCGCCCCAGCAGCGCACCGTGGCGTCGTCGAGCAGCGCGCACGTCTGGGACTCGCCGGCATCGATCGCGGTGGCGGTGTGGCGGCCGAGGTCCACCGGCGCGACGGTGTCGGGGAACTCGTCGTCGCCGATGTTGGCGAAGTTGCCATACCCCAGCGTGCCGAGCGCGCCGTTGCCCCAGCAGCGCACGGTGCCGGCGGCCATCAGCGCGCAGGTGTGGGCGCCGCCGGCGGTGATGGCGATCGCGGGCCCGCCGAGGCTGACCGGCCCGACCGAGGCCGGCGTCTCGTCGTCGCCGACGCTCGGCGGCTCGATCACCGTCCCCGCGGGGGTCCCCGGCGGATCGGGCGGCTTGCTGTAGCCGAGCCGCCCGGAGCCGCCGTACCCCCAGCAGAGCACGGCGCCGTCCACCCGCAGCGCGCACGTGTGCGCCAGGCCCGCGCTGATCGCCGTCGCACCCCCGCCGAGCTGGACGGCGCCGGGCGAGGCGGCGGGCTCGTCGTCACCGATGTTGTTCGTGTTGGCGTAGCCGAGGCGGCCGTCTCCGCCGAAGCCCCAGCAGTGCACCGTGCCGTCGGCGAGCAGCGCGCACGTATGGGCCGTGCCGGCGGTGATCGCGTCGACGACGGCGCCCGGCCCGAAGTCGATCGCGCTCGCCGAACCGGGAGTCTCGTCGTCGCCGATCGAGGCGATCGAGCCGATTCCGAGGCGGCCGTCGCCGCCGAAGCCCCAGCAGCGAGCGGCACCGGAGAGGACCGCGCAGCTGTGGGCATCACCGGACGCGATATGACCCGCCGCCGGCGCCGACGGCTGCGACGACTGGTCGGCGGCGGCGCCCCCGGGAAGCGCCATCGCCGCAACGATCGCGAAAAGGATTGTCCGCCCCCAAAGCTCGTGCACCCGCAGCAGGCTACATGTATCCCGACACCGAGCTGACCGTAGACATCAGTCGGCCGCGCTCATCGAGCGCCCGGGAGCCTGCCCGCGACGCGTCCCTCGAGATCGACCCCGGGACCCGACAGGTTGCAGCGCCGGATGCCGTCCAGCAGTTGCTGCCCCGCCGGTACGTGGATGTGGGGCAGCGGGAAGCCGAACTCCTCCTGCAGCGGCCACGCGGTCGGGACCGCGAACGCCTGTGCCCCGCTCGCGTCAAAGCACGTGAGCGTGACCGACGTCGCGCCGCCGGTCGTCCTCGGGGTGTTCAGCCGCGCCGCGGGCAGCGAGATGAGCAGCTCTGCGCGCTCGGCGCCCTGCGGCTTGAACTGCTCGAGCCTGAGCGTCGCCCGGCGCACCGGCAGCCGGGCCTGCGGAGGCGGCGGCCGGGGCGCGGTGGCCCCTTGCGTGGTGCGGCCGGGCGCGTTCGTGTCCCCGCCGGAGCTCAGGAGGACGACGGCGACGACGACGAGCGCGATGCCCGCGGCGAGCAGGCCCCGAGGGTTGCGCATGCTGCTGCGCATCATGCTCCTAGCAGGCGGCGGATCGCGGGCGGCTTCGCCGTCTCGCGCGGACGTCGGGATCGAGCATGTGCTGCGGCGCCCGCCACGCGCCGCCGCGCTCGGCGCGTGCGCTAATCGGGCCGTCCGTCGGGGCGGACGTACTTGAAGCGGACGACGGGCATCGCGTTCTTCGGCAGCGGCTCGGTGCCCTTGTACCCGGCGATCCCGGGCAGCTCGCGACTCCCCGGCTGGACCGGCTGACTCCACGTGCTGCGGTCGGGTTCGACAGGCTCGTCCTTGTTCCACACGCTCATGCGGTCGCTCCTCTCCATGTCCGTCGGGGATACACCGGGCAAAGGTAGCGCCAGGGCACGATCTCCGCCACCGCCCCCGGCCCTCGGTAGATGACAAATGCATATATACCACGTCATGCCGCCGGCCGACCGGCCCGCTACGTGAGAAAACAACCTACGATGAGCGCTGGGATTGGTCCGGCGTCCGGGAGAGGGGTGGCGTGATGTCGCGCAAGCGAAGCACTGGGCTGACGGCGATCGCGCTGGCCGCGGCGCTGCTGCTCAGCGCCTGCGGGCAGGACGAGCAGGCCACGCCCGGCCCCCGCGCCGAGCCGGCCGCCGGCGGCTGGCAGACGTGGGTCCTGTCCTCGCCGGACGACGTCGCGGTGCCGGCCCCGCCGGCCGCCGGAAGCGTCGCGGCCCGCGCCGACAGCGACGAGCTCCGGCGACTGCAGCGGACGCGGACGCCGGCGGTGGCGCGCAGCGCGCGTGCGGCGGCCCTCCGCTCGCCGATCGAGCCCTGGATGGACGTGAACTTCAAGCTCGTCGCCAACCGGGCCAAGGATCCCGTCGCGGCATCGCGGGCCTACGCGCTGCTGAGCGTCGCGATGTACGACGCGACGATCGCCGCCTGGAAGGCGAAGTACCGCTACCACCGCAGCGCGCCGAGCGGCGTCGGCGCGCTCGCGCCGGCGGGTCCCGACCCCTCCTATCCGTCCGAGCACGCCGTCATCGCGGGCGCCGCCTCGCGCGTGCTCGCCTACCTGTATCCCGAGCGCCCGGCCGCAGCGCTGGACGCCATGGCCCGCCGGCTCGCGCAGGACCGCGTCGTCGCGGGGCTGAACTACCCGAGCGACACGCGCGCCGGCCTGCGGCTCGGGCGAGCGGTCGCCACGCAGGTCATCGCGTACGCGAAGACCGACGGCTCCGACCGCAAGTGGAACGGCGACCGCCCGCACGCGCGCGGCTCGTGGCAGCCGCCGCCGGGGTCGCTCGCGCGCCCCGTCTCGCCCGTGGCGGGGAGCTGGCGCACGTGGGTCATGACGTCCGGCCGCCAGTTTCGCCCGCCGCCGTTTCCGGCCTACGGGTCCGCCGCCTACCGCGCGCAGGCGCAGGCGGTCGCCGACGCGAAGCGCCATCTCACGGCCGGTCAGCGCAAGGCCGCGCTGTTCTGGGCGGGCGGGCAGGGCACGGCGCTGCCTCCGGGCATCTGGGACCAGGTCGTGCTCGGCTACCTGCGGCGCGAGCCGCAGAGCCTCCCGCGCGAGACGCGCGTCCTCGCGCTGCTGAACGTCGCCCAGGCCGACGCGGGTATCGCCGCCTGGGACGCGAAGTACGGGTACTGGGTCACGCGGCCCGAGAACGCCATCCGCGACCTGGGGATCGACCGCCGCTGGAAGCCGCTGATCAAGACGCCGTTCTTCCCGGCCTACGTCTCCGGTCACGCCACGTACTCCGGCGCCGCCGGCGAGGTCATGGCGTACCTCTTCCCGAAGGACGCCGCGCTGTTTCGCGCGAAGGCCAAGGAGGCCGCCGACTCGCGCGTCTGGGGCGGCATCCACTTTCCGCTCGACGGGACGCAGGGCCTGCGCCTCGGGCGCCGGATCGGCGATCTGGTCGTCAACCGGGCGCGGACCGACGGAGCCGGCGCATGAGCCGCGCCCCCGCAGGCCTCGTGCTCGGGGTCGCGCTCGTCACGCTCGCGGGCTGCGGCAGCTCCGGCGACTCCGGCGGCAGGAGCGCGACGAGTGCCGACCCGTTCTCGGTCGTCCCCGCGCAGCCCACCGACAGCGCTGCCGCGCGGCGCAGCGCCGCACCGCGCTGGGAGCCGCTCGCGACGCTCACCGGCACCGGCCCGGCGACGCGGTCGTTCACGGTCGCGCACGGCGCGATCCAATGGCGCGCGCGCTGGCGCTGCAGCGAGGGCGCGCTGCGACTGTCCACGTCGCCCCGCAAGACGCTCACGCGCGCGTCATGCCCGCGCAGCGGCGTGAGCACGGACGTCGGCACGGGCCGCCTGAAGCTCGCGGTCGACACGCCCGGCGCGTGGCGGGTCGTCGTCGAACAGCAGGTCGACACCGCGCTGCACGAGGCGCCGCTGGCGGCCATGCGCGCAGCGGGGGCGCGGGTCCTCGCGCGCGGTCGCTTCTACGACATCGAGCGCTTCGGCCGTGGTGACGCGATCCTCTACCGGCTGGCAGGCGGCAGGCTCGCGCTGCGCCTCGCCGGCTTCGCGACCTCCGCCAACATCGACCTGCACGTGTGGCTGAGCCGCGCGAAGCGGCCGCGGACGACGGTGCAGGCCAACCGCGCCACGCACCGCGACATCGCCCTGCTGAAGTCCACCCTCGGCGACGAGAACTACCTCCTGCCGGCCGCGACGACGATCGCCGACGCCCGGTCGGTCGTCATCTGGTGCGAGCCCGTACAGATCGCCTACACGGCGGCGACGCTGCGCGGCTAGAGCAGACGCTCGCCGCAGCGGGCGACGAACGCGCCGAGGAAGCCCTCGTGCTGCTGCAGCTCACCCGCCGCTTCGCACAGCCACTGCGTCCCCAGCGGGGCGATGTGGAACGTGTGCCGCTGCCGGCCGGCCGGCGGCGGGCCCCACGTCGAGAAGACGTACCCGTCCTCCTCCATCGTCTCGAGCACGCGCTGCAGACCCCCCGGCCAGTCGCGCAGGCGCAACGCCGCCAGCGCGCCCTCGAGCTGGGCGCTCGTGGCGGGCGTCTCGTGCAGGAGCACCAGCACGCAGGCCGTCACCAGATGCTCGCGGAGATCGTCGTCGGGCTCGTCGGCCCTCCGGGGCCACGGCGGCAGTCCGGCGACGCCCATCGCGTTCATTCGATCGAGCTGGCCTTCAGCTCGGCGAGCTCGTCGTGATACGGGTCGCCGAGCTCCTCGAGGAACGCGCGCGTCGCGCGGGCCTCCTCCTCGTCGATCTTCGACATCGCGAAGCCGACGTGGATGAGGACCCAGTCGCCGATCTGGACGGCGTCGGCGGTCTCCGCAAGAAGCCCGACGTTGACGTTGCGACGCACGTTGGCGACCTGCGCCTTGGCGATGTTCAGCTCCTCGTCGACCCACTCGACGATCTGGCCGGGGATTGCTAGGCACACGCCGGTGCGCTCCTCACGTCAGTAATTGGTGTAGAGATGCGGCTTGGACGGCGGGACACCGTTGCCCTCGCTGCCCAGCCGTTGCTCCAGGCGCTCGACGCACGCCAGCAACGCGGCCTGGCCGGCCGCGATGTCCGTCGCGATCTCTCCGACGACGCTCTCCAGGCCGTCGGTCTGATTGACGGTCTCCGCGACCGCGCCGAGGATGACGACGAGCTGCAGATGGGTGCGGCGCAGCTCGACGACGATCGCGATGAGGAAGAGGGCGACGACGGCGACCGCAGCGGCGACCCCGATGATCGTGACGACATGTTCGGGCTTCATCTGATCTCCCCTAGCGGATCCGGTCGATGGCCTGGATGTAGGCGACGACGCCCTCGTTGACCTGCTTGACGAGGGCGCGGGTCTTCTCCAGCTCTGCGGTCGCCTCGAGGTGCGGGCCGAAGAGCCCGCCGTGCTCGGCGATGTCGTCGGCGTAGGCCCGGATCTCCCTGATCGGGGTCAGCACCTGGATCAGGATGAGGATGACGACGGGGATGATCACCGCGACGAAGACGATGTTGCCGATCCACCAGAGCATCAGCCCCGCCTTCCCTGCGTTGCGAACTTCTCGGCCAGCCGGACGACGCCCGGCGCGACCGCGCCGATGTCCGCGAGTGCCGAGTTGACCTGACCGATGTTCGACCGGACGGCGCGTAGCTGGCGCTCGACGGCGCGGGCGCCCCACGCGACCTCGGCGAGCGTGGCGGAGATCGAGCGCAGCTGGCGCCCGACGATCAGCAGATAGATCGCCAAGACGATGACGAGCGCCAGGATCTCGGCGACGGTGAGGATGGTGAGCAGCGACTCGCTCATCGCGAGGACCTCCGTTCCGGTTCGACGCAGACCACCGTCGAGCAATGACGCGCTGTCATGACGGCACCCGTTCGCCGGTGGCCTCTGCGAGCAGCTTCTCGTGGCGCAGCAGCTCCTCGCGCAGGGCGCGCAGGATCGATGCGGCGCCGGCGAACTGGTACAGGCCGGTGGTGTTGGTCGCCGTGCGCTGGGTGACCTTCCAGAGGTACTTCACGCGGTCGTCGATGTCGTTGACGAGCGAGTACAGCATTGTCAGCAGCACGATGACGACGAGAACGACGACGAGCCCGAGTCCCAGGATGACCATCCAGAAGACGCGCTCGTCGGGTGTGGTGTGGGTCATGATCCTCCCTCCAGAAGCTTGCGGGCCTTCTCCGCCGACCTCCAGATGCCGGTTACCCCGACGTTGATCTCCTGGAGGCGCCAGACCGGCTCGGTGTTCGAGCGCGCCATGTCCATCCGTGCGATGCCCTCGATCGCCTGGTCGCGGATCCGCGCGGCGTACGTGAGGATCAACGCGACGAGGATGACGACGACCACGACGACCGCGAAGCCGATCGAAATGCTGATCCACCAGGCGGTGAATGCCACTGCCAAGGCCACGACGAATGCCTCCTGACGAAGGGGGATGTTGAGCTCGACACTAACAGAACGCTGTATGTCTGACACACATATTGTCGGGCCCCTGGGCGGTGGTGTCAAGCACGCCGTCAAAACCGTTGTTTAGCAGGGTTTTCAGCTGTTCGACGGGGCGCCGGCGAAAACGCGCCGGTGGGGGCGTTGCGCATTGAGACCGGCGATGAGGTGCGCCATCCCGGCGATCGCGCGGGGGTCGTGGCCGGGCACGAACTCGTCGATGAACGGCATCGCCGCGCGCATCCCGATCGCGAGCGGCTGACGGTCGACCTCCATCGGGCGCGGGTTGATCCAGATGAGCCTGCGCGACTGCAGTTGCAGGCGCCGGACCTCGGCCGCCAGGATCGCGGGATCGCCGCGATCCCAGCCGTCGCTGACGACGAGCACGATCGCGCCGCGCGCGAACCCACGGCGCGCGTACGTCCGGTTGAACTCCGCGAGCGCACCGCCGATCCGCGTGCCGCCCGACCAGTCCGGGATCGCCAGGCGCGCCTGCTCGAGCGCGCGATCGAAGTCGCGGCCGTCGAGCGACTTCGTCAGCCGCGTCAGCCGCGTTGCGAAGACGAATGCCTCCGCCTTGCGCGACGCGCCGACGGCGACCTTCAGGGACGCCAGCAGCACGCGCGAGTAGCGCTCCATCGAGCCCGACACGTCGCAGAGGAACAGCAGCCGGCGCGGCACCGGCCGGGCCGTCGTGTAGGCGAGCCGGAAGGCCTCGCCGTCGGTGGCCATCGATTCACGGATGGTGGAGCGGACGTCGAAGCGGTGGCCGCACGGCGAGGGTCGCTGCCGCCGCGACCGGCGCTCCGGGGCCGCGCGCTTGATCTCCTCGGCGAGCTGGCGCAGCGCCGAGAGCTCGTCCGCCTGGTAGCGCATCGGGTCCTGCTCGGTGAGCTCCTCGGTGGCGCTCCAGGCCACGAGGATCCCGACCTGCTGGTTGCTCATCGCGTCCTCGCCGTCGGCGCTGGGAAGGTCCGCGTGCGCGCGCGTGCGCTCGCCGTCGAGGGCGATCTTCTCCGTGCCCTTGCCGCCGTACTGCGGCAGCGCCTCGCCGCCGTGATGGGAGCCGCCCATGCGGGCGTCGCTCTCGCCGTGCTCGGAACCGCGCTCGCCGGGGACCAGTGGCCGTCCCTCCCAGAAGCGCTCGAAGATGATCTTGTACGTCTCGATCTGGTCCGGGCTCTTGACGAACGTCGCGTGTCCGGCCCAGTAGACCGCGGCGGCCTGGCGCACGTCGATCTGCGCGAGCGCGCGGAGGAAGACGTTCTCGGAATCGACGCTCGTGCACAGGCCGCCGACGCGCAGCGCGCGCGCGAACTGGACCGCGGCGAGCATGATCGACTCCTCCGGCGGCAGCTGCGCGGCGCCGGGAAGCCTCACCGGTAACCACCCTGCCAGCCCGGCGCGGACTGCTCCTGCGAGCGCACCATGATCTTGTCGATGCCCTGGGTGCGGATGCGATCGAGGTCGTCGCGCTCCTTCAGCAGCACGCCGAGCGTCTGATCGGCGGTCTGCGGATCCATCTGGTGGCGCCCGAGCGCGTGGAAGCCCTCGATGTAGTCGAGCGTCTCGCCGACCCCCGGGGAGCGGTAGAGATCGAGCCAGCGCAGGTCCTGGACGAATGCGCAGACCTGGCCTGCGAGCTGCGCGCCGATGTGCGGCAGGCGCGCGCGGACGATCGCGAGCTCGCGCTCGAGGTCGGGATGTTCGATCCAGTGATACAGGCAGCGGCGCTTGAGCGCCTCGTGCAGGTCGCGCGTCCGGTTGGACGTGATGATCACGACCGGCGGCTCGTCGGCCTTGACGACGCCGACCTCGGGAATCGTCACCTGGAACTCGGAGAGGAACTCCAGGAGGAAGGCCTCGAACTCGTCGTCGGCGCGATCGAGCTCGTCGATCAGCAGCACGGCACCGGGCTGGGCGAGCGACTCCAGCAGCGGGCGGCGCAGGAGGAACTCCGCCGAGTACAGCTGGGTCGTGCCGCCCGCGCGCAGCTGCAGCAGCTGGCGCGGGTAGTCCCAGTCGTAGAGGGCGTGGTGGACGTCGATGCCCTCGTAGCACTGCAGCCGGATGAGCGGGGCGTTCGTCGCGGCGGCCAGTGCCTTGGCGAGCTCGGTCTTGCCGACGCCCGGCTCGCCCTCCAGCAGCAGCGGCCGGCCGAGCTTGAGCGCGAGGAAGACGACGGTCCCGAGGCCCTCGTCGACGAGATAGCGCTGGTTCGTCAGGGCCGCCCGGAGCTCGTCGATCGAGTTATAGCCATGCATTGACGGTCTCCTCGATCTTGCGGACGGCATAGGGAAGCGCGCGCTGCACCACCGGGGAGAGTCCCTGGCACAGCTCGTCGACGTCCTCCGGCTGGCAGCCGATGATGCGCACCCGGTCGGGCAGGAAGCCCATCGTCTTGGCCATCGACAGGACGCGGTCGGGGTTGGCGAGATGGACGTCGGGCTGATGGACGCCCTCGCCCACCTCGGGCTCGAGGACGAACACGGTTCCGGGCGCCGCGCCGCGATCGACGGCATCGATGAGGATCAGCCCGTCGCAGCCGGCCATGAGCTCCTGCAGCAGGGCGATTCCGCCGATGCCGGTCTCGACGACGTCGGCGCCCTCGGGCAGATGCCCGAGCAGTTCGGTGACGGCCGGGCCGAAGCCGTCGTCACCGCGCAGGATGTTCCCGACGCCCGCCACGAGAATGCGCTTGGCGCGAATGCCGGGCCCGTCAAGAGCCGACGCCGCGCTCACGCGACGTTCGCCGCGACCCGCAGGACGCCCTCGGACGACACCGCGATCGGGACGACGGACAGCGGCTTCTGGCCGGGTTCGTCGTCCGCGCGTTTGCCCGAGCGGGCGTCGTACGCGCAGTTGTGCCATGGGCAGATGAGGACGGTGCCGGTGAGACGCCCGCCCTCCAGGGTCGAGCGCCCGTCGACCGGGCAGACGTTGTGGAACGCGTAGGGCTCGCCGTCGATGTTGAGGACCAGGATGTTCGCATCGTCGACCTTGGCGGTCGTCATCGTCCCCGGGGCCAGCTCGTCGAGCCGGCCGACGTCGACGAACACCGGGCGCTTGAGCGTCGTGACGAGGATCTCGCCGTTGCCGGGTGAGGAATGCCCGCCCGCGTCGACGCGCATCATCGGCAGAGCGATCGCGCCTGGGTGCTCCTCGGCCTCGTCGCCCTCCTCGGGCTCGTGCGCGACGATCTCCTCGAACCACGGGATGCGCTCGCGCAGCTTCGTCTCGACGCCGCGGCGCAGCGTCATCGCCGAGGCCGCGCAGCCGTGGCACGAGCCCGACAGTCGCACGTGCACGATCCCGCCGTCGACGTCCAGCAACTCCAGGGCGCCGCCGTGGGACTCGATGTACGGGCGGATCTCGTCGAGCGCCTCCTCGACCTGCGAGTGCTCGTCGAGCGGCACGAGCTCGTACATCGCCAGCACGGCGGCGGCGATCGGGTGCTCCGGGTTGCCGGCCAGCATGAGCTCGAACGCCGGCCGGTGGATCGCGTCCATGAGTCGCAGGAGCTCCAGCGCGCGCTCGTCGCCGTCGCGTTCGAGCGTGCCGACGAGCGTCTCCAGCTGAGCTACGGCCTGGTCAAATTCCATACCGTCTCCGTGATCTCCGGCAGCTTGGACTCGACGACCTCGCTGAAGCCCTCGCCCCAGGTCTCGTCGCCGGGCTGGATCTCGACGACCCAGACGTCCTGCGGCAGCGCCTTGAACGCCTCCGAGACGATGATGAGGTTGTCGAGCGAGATCGATCCGGTGACCGAGTCCCCGATGCGCTCCTGGACCTCTTTGATGTCCGGCAGCACGTGGTCGTACCGGTAGGCCGTGATCGTTCCCGGCTCACGCTCGCGATCCACGGCCCCGACGAACACGATGCGATCGTAGTCCGGGCGCTCCGCGAGGTTCTGCGTGAAGCCGACGGGGTGGTAGCCGAGATCCTCGAACTCGACCCCGTTGGACGCCTCGGGGCCGAGTGTGTCGGTGATGTAGATACCAAGCGCGTTGTCGCGCAGGAAGCGGTAGCCGACCCCGCATACGAGCACGCGCACGGAAGGTTGTCTCTCGCTTCAGGTTTCCCGGCGGGCCGGGCTAGTGGTCATGGTCGTCGCCGTCCGAGCCGCAGGCACAGCTGACGATCTCGCGCGAGATCGTGCGCCCGTCCATGTGCAGGTGTGTCGTGCACGGCATGCACGGGTCGAAGCTGCGGATGGCGCGGAGCACGTCGATGCCCTTGAAGTCCTCCGGCTTCTCGTAGTTCTCCAGCAGCGGCGTCGCCATGACCGCCTCCTCGTAGGGCCCCGGGTTGCCGAACGGATCCTTCGGTGAGGCCATCCACGTCGACGGCGTGAGGATCTGGTAGTTCTCGAGCACGCCGTTGTCCATCTCGAGGTGATGGGTGAGGTAGCCGCGGCCGGCGCCCCAGAGACCGACGCCGATGCGGTGATCCTTGGGCATCTCGTACGGCGTGGACATCCGGGCGTCCGGCCCGCCCTTCTTGAGCAGGTTGCGGGCGAGCTGCAGGTTGTCCCACGCGATCGCGGCCGTGTAGAGGATGCAGTACGCGCGGGCGCGATTGCGCTCGAAGGCGCCCCAGGTCTCGGGGATCTTCCACTCGATCTCCGTGTTGGGCAGATCGGCCTTCGGGAGGTTGATCTTCACGCTGTGGCCCGTGGACTCGATGTACGGGCAGTTGCGGTAGGCCTGCGGACCGGTCTGCGCCGCGACCCAGATGCGCGAGTACGCGCCGGTCTCCATCGCCATGCGGTCCCAGCGCGGCGCGGTCGACCAGGAGTACTTCTCCTTCCAGCTCGTGGCCTCGGGCTTGGGGATCGTCTCCTTGTTCCACGGGTGCCACGGTGACAGCGGGTTGCCCGCCGGGTCCGTCTTGTGGCGGTAGTACTCGTCGCCGTTGCCGGTCCACTCCTCATAGAACGCGTGCTCGACGAACTCCTCGACGCCGGCGTTGAGCATCTGCAGGCTCGTCGTGCGCAGCTCGCCGTCCACGACGACGCCGGGAGGCGCCCAGCGCTCGCGACCCCAGTCGTCGCAGTTCTCGTAGGTCCCGTCGTATGCGTAGGGGTCGTCCCACTGCCCGGGTTCGATCATGTTCGCGGGGCGGGTGCCGATGTCGCGGTACTTCGGGTTGACCTCGTAGAAGAACTCGGCGAGGTCGTCCCAGATCGCGGCGGTCTTGCGCCCGTAGTCGAAGTACTTCATGACGCGCAGCGAGATCTCGTTGAGATCGGAGGCGTCGATCGTCGTGCTGACGCCGCCGGGGACGACCGTCTGTGGGTGCGGATACTTGCCGCCGATGAGGACGTAGGCCTCGCGCGCGAGGCGCGTGTAGTACAGCCCCTCGAGGTAGAGCTTGCCGGTCAGCGGCGTCAGGTCCGTCATGAGGTCGGACATGAGCTCATAGCCGTGCGTGATCGCGCCCTTGGTCTTCGTGTTGCGCGCGCGCTCCCAGATCTCCGGGTTCGTCTCGCGCACCGCCGCCTCGGAGAAGTCCGGCCCGGCGAGCAGCGACAGGTGGATCGGGTGGTCGTAGAGGTACTCGGTCGACAGCAGCAGGTTGCGCCCGACGACGCCCATCGGCGGGGGCTTGATGCCGAAGGCCATCTCGCAGGCGAGCGCCGAGGCGGTGGCATGCACGCCGCCGCAGACGCCGCAGGCCCGGCTGGAGATGAAGATCGCGTCCCGCGGGTCGCGGCCCTTGAGGATGATCTCGTAGCCGCGGAAGAGCGTCGCCATCGACGCCGTCTCCATGACCTGCCGGTTCTCGAGGTCGACGACCGTGTGGAACGCCAGCGCACCCGCGACGCGGGTGACGGGATCGAAGTCGACGCGGCGTACGGCGCCGTTGCGAGCGAACAGCTCCTTCATCCGCTCCGGGTCGTCCTCGATCGGCGTCGGCGCCGGCGTCTCGATGTACGAGTAGGGATTGGCGACGCCCGGCTTCAGTGACGCGTTGCCCTGGGCGTCGAACTCAATCGGCAAGTTCTTGAAACACATCTAGAGGTTCTCCCGGTGGTCGATTGTGTTGGAGACGCCCTGCTGGCTGAGGATGTCGCGGCTCTGCGGCAACGGCTGCTTCTTGTTGCGCTTGACCTGATTCACCGAGCCGCGGTACTGCAATTTCTTGTAGAAGAACGCGTTGGCGCGACCGACCGCACCCGGGCCGCCGCCGCCGTCCCCCCAGCCCGACGGGATCGCGCCCGCCTTGTCCCACATCGGCTCGGAGTTGCCGCTCACCATCGACATCCGGCGCAGGCGGCGGATCGCGCCGCCCGTGACCTTCGACACCCCGCCCGAGATCGCCGAGCCGGGGGCCGACTTGTAGAAGGGGCTGAACTTGTCCGGGAACCCGGGCATCGTGCAGCCGATGCAGGCGCCGCCGGCGACCATGCAGCCGCCCATGCTGTTGATGGCGCCGCGCTCGACGATGTTGCACTGCACGACCGGGCCCCAGCAGCCGATCTCGACGAGACACTGGTTGTCGCCCGGCTCCTCGGCGAAGACGCCCTCCTCGTAGTAGCCCGCCTTCGGGCAGTGCCGATGGACGGTCTCGTTGAAGAGCCACGCGGGCCGCCCGAGCTCGTCGAACTTCGGCACCGGGCCGAGGTTCGCGAGGAACAGGAGCACGGCGACGACGGTCTCCGTGAAGTTGTCGCCGACCGGCGAACAGCCGGGGATGTTGACGACGGGGACGCCGAGCGCGGACCGGTAGTCCGTGCCGAGGAAGTCGGTGAGGCTCATCGAACCGGTGATGTTTCCGGCGGCCGCCGGGATCCCGCCCCAGGTGGCGCAGGTGCCCATCGCGACGTACGCCGCGGCGCCGGGGGCGAGGCGCCAGAGCCAGTCGGTGACGCGGTTGGGCTGTTCGCTGTCGACGCCGTCGACGAACCCGCCCGTCCCCATGGCGGAGAAGTAGCCGTACTCGCTCGGGAAGGCCTGGTCGTCGGGCACCGATCCCTCGAGCACCACGACGTACGGTGCGCCGAGCTTGCCCTCGGCGGCGCGGCGGAACGGCGCGATGAACTCCGTGCCCGCGCCGGGTGAGAGGACCGGGTGATGCAGGACGACCTTCGGCAGGTTCGGGATCCGGCCGAGGAGCAGATCCTCGACGGAGGGGTTCGTCGCGCCTGTGGCCGCGATCGAGCAGCCGTCGCAGCTCATGCCGGCGATCCAGAAGACGTGGACGATGTTCAGCGGCCCGGTCGGGCTGCCGCCGATGCCTCCCACGCCCTCGACGCCGGCTCCGAACACGCCGCCGGCGTGGGGGACCGTCTGAAGCTTCATGTGCGACATTCGGTCGTATCCTCCTTCGGAGCTCTTGGGCGATCCCAGCGCTCTATGTATCGTACACATACTATGCCGCTCATGTCTGTTTCCACCACATATCCCGTGACTTGGCGCACCCACGCGCCCGGCCGATGAGCAAGCCGCCTCCCGGCCTCGTGGCCGTCGATGCCGGACTCGTCGGCAAGACGCTCGTCGAGGCCGTCCTCGCGCGCGTCCAGGAGCTCGAAGCACCGACCCCGTCGCCGGTTGCCGGCGAGGCCCTCGACGATCCGGACCTGTCGCTCTTCACGGGCGACGAGGGACGGCTCGAGATGCGCCTGCGCCGTGCGGGCTACCTCGCCCGCGTCGCGGAGGTCGCGTTGTTCGACCCCGCCAAGCAGCCCGCGTCCTGGTTGACGAGGCTGCTGGGCGAACGGCTCGCGGACGGTGGCGATGACGCCCCGGCACTGACCGCGGTATGCGCCGAACTCGCGCGCGCCGAACCGGTCGCCAAGCCCCATCCCGACGACCCGGCGGCGGCCACGTGGCGCATCCCGGGACCCGGCGGTCACGTGCGCCATTACGTCGCCCGGCGCACGATCGAGGAGGAGCTGCAGGGCCGGGACCGCCCGCTCGACGGAGAGCCGGCGGAGCTGAAGATCCCGTGGGTGTACGGCTTCCTCGTGCGCGCCTGCGAGGAGCTGCTCCCCCACGAGCCGGCCGCCGTCGTCCGTGAGTGAGGGCGTCGTGCTCAGTGCGTCGCGCACGACATGCACGGGTCGAAGCTGCGGATCGCCCGTAGGACGTCGATGTAGCTGCCGTGGCCCTGGCTGGCCAGCGACGGCGTCGCCATGACCGCCTGGTCGAGCGGTCCCGCGACTCCCGCGCCGTCGCGGGGGGAGGCGACGAACGTCGACGGCGAGACGATCTGGTAATTGCGGATCACGCGGTCGTCGACCTCGACGTGGTGGCTGATGTAGCCGCGGGCGCCGCCCCAGTAGCCGACGCCGATGACGTGGTCCTTGGGGATCTCGTAATGGCTGAAGATGCCAGCCTCGGGGCCGCCGATGCGCGAGAGGTCGAACGCGATGAGGACGTTCTCGTAGGCGACGAGCGTCGCGTGCACGAGCGCATAGGCGCGCGCGCGGTTGCGCTCCAGGGCGTTCCAGGTGTCCGGGACGTGCCATTCGAGCTCGGCCTCCGGCAGCGCGGCCTGGGGCAGGCCGAAGCGCAGGCTGCGGCCGGTCGGGTCGAGGAAGCCGCGGTTGGGCAGCTTGTTCGCGAGCGCGGTGATCCACAGCCGCGCGCCGGCCCCGGTCTCCATCGGCTGGTTGCGCCAGCGCGGTGCGGTCGACCACGTGTGCTTGCCACGCGGATCAGGTGTTCCCGGCTGCGGGAGCGTCCGCTTGTTCCATGGGTGGCGCGGCGAGAGCGGGTTGCCGTTCGGATCGACCGTCAGCAGCGGCGGGCCGCCGCCGGCCCAGTCCTCGTAGAACGAGTGCTCGACGAACTCCTCGATGTGCGTGTCGATCTCCTGGAGGTTCGTCGTCTGCAGGCGGCCGTCCAGCACCGCTCCGGGCGTCGACCAGCGCATCTCCCCCCAGGCAGCGGAGTTCTCGTACGTCCCGTCGTAGGCCTCCGCGTCGTCCCACATGCCGAGGTCGACGAAGTTCGCCGGCCCGGCGCCGACCTCGCCGTAGCGCGGGTTGGCCTCGTACAGAAAGGCGACGAGATCGTCCCAGACCGCTGCGACCTTGCGGCAGTAGTCCAGGAACTTCACGACGCGCAGCAGCGCGAGGTTCAGGTCTGAGACGTCGACCGTCGAGCTGATGCCGCCGGGCACGATCGTCTGCGGGTGCGGGTACTTGCCGCCCATGATGACGTAGGCCTCGCGCGCGATGCGCGACATCACCAGCGACTCGCGGTACAGACTCCCCGTGAAGCGTGTGAGGCCGGTCATGATGTCCGAGATGTGCTTGAGGCCGTGCGTCGCGTAGCCGGGCGCCGGCGTCGACTGCGCGCGCGTCCACAGCTCCGGGTTCGTCTCGCGCACGACGGGCTCGGAGAAGTCCGGGCCCGCCCGCAGGAACAGGTGCCCCGGGTGGTCGGTGAGGTTCTCGAGGGCCGACAGCACGTTGCGGATCGTGATCCCGAACTGCGGCGGGCGGATCTCGAACGTCATCTCGAGGGCGAGCGCCGAGCAGGTGGCATGCGCGCCGCCGCAGACGCCGCACGCGCGGCTGGAGATGAAGATCGCGTCGCGGATGTCACGGTCCTGGAGCAGCCCCTCATAGCCGCGGTAGCTGTTCGCCGACACGGCGGCGTCGCGCACCTGCCCGCCTGCGCCCGCTACGCCGTGCAGCGCGAGCGCCCCGGCGACGCGGGAGACGGGGTCCAGTTCGATCTGCTGGCCGTCGGCGACCGCCGGCTCGTAGGCCATCACAGCTCCTCTCGCGTGATCAGATGCTCCTGCAGGACGTCGGTACTCGCCTCCAGGTCGACGCCCTTCTGGCGCAGGATGTCCATGCTCTTGGGCTGTGGCTGAAGCTTGTTGCGCTCGGCGTGGTTGACCGTGCCGCGGTATTGCAGCTTCTTGTAGAACTTGGCGTTGACCTTCTCCAGCGGGTTCTGCGAGCCGTGCACCGCGCCCCACGCGGTCGACGGATCGTCGGCGCGATCCCAGATCGGCTCGCGGTTGGCGTTGCGCATCGACATGCGCCGCAGCCGGCGGATCCCGCCACCGGTGACCTTCGACAGGCCGCCGGAGATCGCGGAGCCGGGCGGCGCCTTGTAGAAGGGGCTGTACTTGTCGGGGAAGCCGGGCATCGTGCAGCCGATGCAGGCGCCGCCGGCGACCATGCAGCCGCCGTGGTGGTTGATGGCCCCGCGCTCGACGATGTTGCACTGCACGACGGGCCCCCAGCAGCCGATCTCGACGAGGCACTGGTTGTCGCCGGGCTCCTCGGAGAAGACGCCCTCCTCGTAGTAGCCCGCCTTCGGGCAGTGCCGGTGCACGGTCTGGTCGAACAGCCATGCCGGGCGACCGAGCTCGTCGAAGTCCGGCATGTCGCGCAGGCCCGCGATGCTGCGCACGATCGCGGTGAGGGTCTCGGTGAAGTTGTCGCCCTGGGGCGCGCAGCCGGGAACGTTGACGATCGGGGTCCCGCGCGCCGAGCGGTAGCTCGCGCCGAGGAAGTCCATGAGGCTCATCGACCCCGTGACGTTGCCCGCGGCCGCGGGGATGCCGCCCCACGTCGCACAGGTCCCGATCGCGATCGAGGCGGCTGCGCGCGGCGCGAGCGCGACGACCCAGTCGGTGACGCGCAAAGACTGGCTGCCGGCGCGGCTGAGCGACACTCCGCGCGGCCAGTCGGCACCGGTGCCCATCGCCGCGAAGCTGCCGGCGCGCAGCGCCTGGTCGTCGGGGATCGAGCCCTCGAGCACGAGGATGAACGGGGCGCCGAGCGATCCGTCCGCTGCCGCGGCGTATTGCGCCATGAGCTCGTGGCCGGACTCGTCTGAGATCATCGGGTGATGCATGACGACGAGCGGAAGCTCGGGCACCCGGTCGAGCACGAGATCCTCGACCGACGGGTTGCTTGCCCCGAGCATCGAGACCGAGCAGCCGTCGCAGCTCATGCCCGACAGCCAGAAGACGTGCACGATGCCTTCGCCCAAGTCGCTCCCGGCACCGTATCGCGCTACCTCGTAGGCCATGGTGACTGCGTTCTCCCTTCTCGACCCGCCGCCCGTTGTGGGCACCTCACGGACACTATGTGATGGGACCATACACCGGCTGGCGGGGATTGGCCAGCGAGCGAATCAAACCTAGGTGTTGAACCCACACACCGACCCAGGTAGGGTGAGCGCATGAAGCTCGCGATTGCAGGCAAGGGGGGCTCGGGCAAGACCTCGATCTCCGGCACGATGGCGCGACTGCTGGCACGCAGCGGCCACAGCGTGCTCGCCATCGACGGCGACTCCAACCCGAACCTCGCGCTCACGATCGGGATTCCCGCGGATCGGATGAGCCACATGCCCGTGCTGCCGTCCAACCTCCTGCGGCGCACCGAGGCGGGACCGGTCCTCACCCACACGCTCGAGGAGATCAAGGCGTCGCATTCGGTGACGGGGCCCGACGGCGTCGAGTTGCTCGTCATGGCCCATCCGCAGCACGCGGACACCGGCTGTTTGTGCAGCATGCACGCCACCGTCCGGCGCATCATCGAAGCTGCGTCGGATGAAGCGCGCGATGTGTGCATCCTGGACACGGAGGCCTCGCCCGAGCATCTCTCGCGCGGGACCGCGAGCTACGCCGACGTGATGCTCGCCGTCGTCGAGCCGTACTTCAAGTCCCTGGAGACCGGTCGCCGGATGGCGGCGCTCGCGAACGACCTCGGCCTCGAGCGCGTCGCGCTCGTCGCAAACAAGATCCGCGACGAGCGCGAGCTCGAGGCGGTGCAGACGTTCGCGGCCAACCACGACCTCGAGATCGCGGCCGCGATCCCCTGGGACGAGACCTTCTCGCTGGCCGAGCGCGCGGGGATCGCGCCGCTGGACTTCGACCCGAACTCGCCCGCGATCGGGCCGATCGGCGTGCTCGCGGAGAAATGGGCCGGCAATGGACGAGCTTGAGGTTCTCCGCGTACGCGACGAGGTGCTCCAGGCGATGTACTGGATGCACTCCGAGGCGATCTCCACGTCGCCGACCGCCAAGGAGCTCAGCCGCTTCCTCGCGGTGCCGGAAGGCGTGCTCGCCGCGTACCTCGATCGCTTCGTCGCCGACGACCTGCTCGAGCACGACGGATCCTCGTACTGGCTGAGCCCCGGCGGGATGGAAACCGGGAAGCGAACCTTCGCCGACGAGATGGCGGATCTCACCCGTCCGACCCACGGTGAGTGTGACGACGACTGCTGGTGCCATGATTCACCCGAAGCTGCGGCGGAGTGCCTTCATGAACGCGCGACACACGTCCATTCCCACTGAATCCACACCGGCCCAGGTTCTGCCCAAGAACTTCCTGCGCCCCTGCCTGCTCCTGCTCCTGCGCGAGCAGCCGGCGCACGGCTACGACCTGCTCGAACGGCTGCGCCCGCTGGGCTTCAGCCGCGACGATCCGGGACGGCTGTACCGTGCGCTGCGCCAGCTGGAGACCGACGGCCTCGTGCGCTCCGTGTGGGAGAAGTCCACGAGCGGCCCGGACCGTCGCATGTACGAGCTGACGCGGATCGGCATGGAGACGCTGCACGCGAGCGCGAAGGACCTCATGGTCACCGGCGGCATCCTGAGCGTCTTCCTGAGCCGGTACTCCGAGTTCGTCGCGCTCGACACGGCCGGGGACGCGGCGTCGCCGCGAGCGAAGCGCCGCAAGGCCTCGTGACCACGCGCTGCGGCGCCGCCGCCGCGCGCTGAGCGCCATGCGCATCGCGGTCGTGGGCAAGGGCGGCGCCGGGAAATCGGTCGTCTCGGCGAATCTCGCGCGCGTGCTCGCGCGACGCGGGCATCGCGTTCTCGCGCTGGATTCCGACACGCTGCCCGGCCTGTCGATCAGCCTCGGCGCCGTCGTCCCCGACGAACCGCCGCTCAACGAGGCCGCGGAACAGAACGAGAAGGGGCGCTGGCGGCTGAAGCCGGGCATCGGCCCGGTGCGGGCGGTGCAGCGCTTCGCCACCGACGCGCCCGACGGTGTGCGCCTGCTGCAGATCGGCAAGACGGACAAGCGCGGCCTCACGGCCAACCGCGCATCGCACAACGCCTTCTACCAGGTCGTCCACCGGCTCGACGGCGCGCGCTCGCTGCGCGACTGGGTGATCCTCGGCGACCTCCCCGCGGGCGGGCGCCAGGCCGCCTTCGACTGGGCGCCCTACGCCGACCACTTCCTGCTCGTCGTCGAGCCGACGTGGCAGTCGATGCTGACCGCGCGGCGGATCGTCAAGATCGCCCGGGGCATGCGCGACGACGCCACGTTCTCACTCGTCGTCAACAAGGCCGCCGCGGACGGTGACGCCGAGCGCGTCCAGGAGTTCCTGGGCGTACCGCTGATCGCCGTCGTACCGATCGACGACGGCGTGCGGTCCGCCGAGCGCGCCGGGGTCGCCCTGCTCGATCATGCGCCCGACTCGGCCGCCATCCGCGCGATCGAGCGGTTGGCGGACGCTCTAGATGTAGGTAGCATAGAGCGATGAAGATCGTTGTCGCAGGTAAAGGTGGCGTCGGCAAGACCACCGTGTCGGGAACCCTCGCGCGAGCGCTCGCACGCGCCGGCCACGACGTGCTGGCGCTTGATGCGGATACGAACCCGATGCTCGGCGTCTCGCTCGGGGTGGGGCCCGAGGAGACCGACCTCCTCGTCGCCGTCCGCCAGGGCCTCGAGACGGGTGAGACCGAACACGAGCGCTCCACCGACGGCTTCGTCGAGCGCTTCGGCCGCGACGCCCCGGACGGCGTCCGCCTCGTCGTCGCATCGCGCATCGACCGGCCCAATCCCGGCTGCATGTGCTGCGGGGTCTCGCCCGAGGGCCTGCTCAACGAGCTCGAGAGCGACGGCAAGATCATCATCGGCGACCTCGAAGCGGGGATCGGGACCGTCCTGCGGCTGCAGGAGGGTCAGGCGGATGTCGTCGTCATCGTCGCCCAGCCGACGGCGAAGTCGCTGGACATCGCGCGCCGCGCGGTCGAGATGGCCGCCGACAAGGCGGCCCGGACGATCGTCGTCGCCAACCGCGTCCGCGACGACGAGGACCTCGCCGTCATCCGCGCCGCCGTCGGCGACTGCGAGATGATCGTCGTCCCCGACGACGAGGCGATCGCACAGGCCGACCGCGAGGGCCGCGCCGCGATCGACGTCGACGCCGATTCCCCCGGCGTCCGCGCGATCATCGAGCTCGCCGACCGGCTGGCCGCGATGGCGGTCCCGGCGTAGTCGGCTACGCGGCGTCGCCGGCGCGCGCCGGCGGACCGATCCAAGCGCTCGCGCCCCCTGCCTGAGGCGCGGGCCGCCGTGGCTCGCGCACGCCCGCGCTCTCCGGCCCGTCATCGCCGGCAAACGCCGACCTGACATAGCCGATGACCCGCTCAACGGCGCCGGGGTCGTCGCGCGGGGGCTGCTCCCTCAGCCTCGTGAACAGCTCCTCGAGCGCGGCATCCCGGGCTGCGCGGCGACCCGCGCGATCGCATGACTCGATGCGGTCGATGAGCTCGTCGTCGGTGAGCGACCAGAACTCCAACCCGCGCGACGATACTCCTGGAGGCGTTCCCCGTCCCAGCTACATCGCTCCCGGCCGGCGAGCGCGAAGTGCCCGCCTGTCGAGCATGAGCAGTCAGTGCTCGCGCCCGTGATAGCGGAGGCTGTTCAAGCTCGACCGGACGCCCCGTGCCCGGCCGTGCTCTTCTCACCAGTCTGAGAACGCACCACCAGATGCGTCAGGGCGTTTCGGCCCCGCGTCGGATCCGGCGTGCGTCTAGCGGACGCGTCCACTAGCCGCGCACGAGCTTGCGCGCGAGCCTGCCGATCGCGACGACGGCCGGAGCGTCCGGCGCGAAGTCGATCGGCGCGACGGCGGCCTGCTCGGCGTGGCGGAAGCACTCGTCGTACGGGATCACGCCGATGACGCCGAGGTCGTGTTCGTCGGCGAAGCGCTGCACCGACTCGAGGTCGGCCTCGTCGCGCACCTTGTTGGCGAGCAGCGCGAGGTGCTCGATGCCGAGGTCGCGCGCGAGCGCCAGGACCCGCCGGCCGGACTCCAGCGACTTGAAGTACGGCTCGACGACCGCGTAGAGCACGTCGACGTGCTTGGCCGTACCGACCTTCAGATGCTCGGTCGAGGCCTCGGTGTCGAGGATGCAGATGTAGTTCTGCGAGTTGGGGGCGGCGCCGACGACGGCCCGCATCGCCATGTGGAAGCGGCCCATGCAGCCGGTGTCGGCTTCCTTGGGCTCGTGCGCGACGAGCACCGTGACGCCGTCCGGGCCCTGCATCGCGTGCGCCTCGCGAATCTGGTCGAGCGTCTGCGTCAGCACCGGGCGCCCGTCGACGTACTCCACGATGTCCTCCGACAGCGTCGGCAGATCGGTCAGCCGCGCGGCCGGTATGCCGACTGTGAGCGGCAGGTTCGGGTTCAGGTCGTTGTCGAGGGCCAGCACCTCGTAGCCCTGCCGCGCGAGCTGGCGCGCGAGCGTTCCGGAGATCGTGGTCTTGCCTGCCCCGCCCTTGCCGGCGATCGCGACTTTCATGGCGCTGACCCTACGCTAGAAGGTGCGAAATACATAGAGCGACGTCAGCCGGTGAAGCCGGCGCGCATGTCGGCGACGAGCGCCGCAGGCGCCGTGCGGGGGCTGCCGGCTTCGAAGGGCGGCTCGGGCGCGTACTCCAGGGCGAGCTGGATGCGCTGCGCGACCGCGCGACCGGCGATCTTCGCTGCGAGCGCGAGCGCCATGTCGATGCCGGCGGAGACGCCGGCGCAGGTGATGAGCCGCCCGCTGACGACGACTCGCGCGTCGACCGCGACAGCGCCGTGGCGCGCGAGCGCACCGTGGATGAGCCAGTGACTCGTCGCCTGGACGCCGTCGAGCAGCCCGGCGGCGCCGAGCAGGTCCGAGCCCGAGCAGACGGACGTCGTCCATTGGCTGCTCTCGTGAGCGGCGCGCAACCAGCGCAGGTGGCGCTCATCGGAGGCGGCGGCCACCGATCCCGGCCCCCCGGGCACGACGACGACATCCGGGCACGTCACCTCATCCAGCGACGCGCCGGCCACGAGGACCAGCGGCCCGTCGGTCGCGATGCCGCCGGGCTCGATCGCGACGAGCCGCACGTCGGCGCCCGGGACGAGCTTCAGCACGTCGTAGGGCCCGATCGCATCGAGCGCGACGACGCCGTCGAAGAGCAGGATCGCGATCTGCACGCTCACCGGCGGACCTGCGGGAGACCGAGCCGGCGGCGCAGCTCCCACAGCGCGTTGCGCTCGGCCTCGTCGCGCAGCATGCCGTCGGCGACCTCGTAGGACACCCAGAGCTGCTCGTGCCCGGCGGGCACGCGGAGGTCCGGCGGATCGACCCCCACCCCGAAGGCGTACTGCGGCAGGATGCATGTCCCCTGGCGGCACTCGTCGCCGGCGATCATCGCCCGCGAGTCGAGCGCGCGGTAGGCCGCGCACGACGGCACGCCGGTCAGCCTGCGCGCCGTGGCGAGCGGCGTCTCGGTACGGGTGCCCTGCGCCGCCGGTGCGTGCCACCAGTCGTCGTCACCCCGGCGCCAGAGCGCGTACGCGACCTCGGCGAACGCGTCGAGCGCGAACGGGATGACGAGGACGCCGAATGCGGCGCGGCGACGCACGAGCGGGCGCCGCACTCACGCAGCCTGCAGGACGGCCTCCGCGGCCAGCCGGTCGCTGATCGCGATGATCGCGCGGACGCCGGGTGACCCGTCGTCGAGGTCGATCGCCGCGATCCCCTCGGCGTCGGCGCGCCGGATCACGGGATCCTCGGGGACGACGACCATCTCGTGCTCGCCGAGCACCGCGCGGATCGTCTCGAGGTCCTCGTCGTTCGCAACACGGTTGGCGACGACGAGCACGCGGATCTCGCGCGCGACGCACGTCTCGACGGCCCGCCGCGCGACCTCGATCGACTTCGGCGTCGGGTTGGCGACGACGAGGACGACGTCGAGGTTGCCGGGCTCCATGCGCGTCAGGACGCCGACGCCCGCCTCGAGATCGCCGAGCACCGTGCGGCCGGTGCCCTCGATCTCGCGCAGCAGCCGATCGGCGCTCACGCCGCAGCACAGGCAGCCGTGGTCGGGCATGTCGACGCGCGAGGCGACGACGATCCGGACGCCGTCGGGCGCGTCCTCGCCATAGCGCTCGATGAGCCCGTCGATCGTGTGCTCGTGCTCGTGGTCGTGGTCGGCGTGGCCCTCGCTGAGCTCCTGGCGGATGCCGGCGAGGCGCTCGGTCGCGTCCATGCCCATCCCCAGCGAGATGCCGAGCATCGGATTGACGTCGGCGTCGACCGCCGTCACGGCGTGCCCCGAGCGCGCGAGCGCTCGGGCGATCGTCCCCGAGATCGTCGTCTTGCCTGCCCCGCCCTTGCCCGACACCGCGATCTTCATGCTGCCTCCAGCGTTCGCGCTTGGATGATGTCCGCCAGCCGCTCCACGGCGTGCACGAGCTCCGATCGGGGCGCGACGTCGATGACCGCGCGCAGCGACCGCTCGGCGTCGGCGACGGCCGGATCGCTCGGCACGACGAGGTCGACCGGCTCGCCGAGGAGCCGCTCGACGAGCCTGCGCTCGCCCGGGCCCGTGACCTTGCTCGCGACGAAGAGGACGTCGGCGCCGAGCGGCCCGCGCGCGATCCGCGCGACGCGCCGGGCGGTCAGCGCGGACTGGCTCGTCGGCTCCACGACGACGACGTACAGGCGCGCGTAGGGCGAGAACCCGGCGGCGGGCTGGCGCGGCCCGGCCGGGAGGTCCCCGACGATCGCCCAGCCGTACAGCGAGCGCGCCTCGTGCATCCGCCGGACGGTCTGCAGGAACGCGCCGACCGCGCCGTTGACCGCCACGAGCCCGTCCTTGTCGGCCTTGCCGAGCTGGAGCAGACGGACGCCGTCGGGGGCGCGCGTCGTGTAGTGGCGCACGACGGCCATCGGCCCGACGCCGGGCTTCAGCCGCCAGGGCCCGTGCTCCGGCTTCTCGGCCGCCTGCAGGAGCAGCGGCGGGATCGCGGGCTCGGGGACCCCGAGCGAGTGCGCCATCCCGGGCATCGGATCGGAGTCGATCGCCAGGACATGGTGGCCGCGGCGCGCGAGGATCCGCGCCAGCGTGCCCGACAGGACGGACTTCCCCGAGCCACCCTTGCCGGCGACAGCCAGCCACAGCGGCCCGCCGGGGCGGGGCTGCAGCGGCATGTCGATCGGCCACAGCGGCGGGCGGACCGCGGTCGCCGGGCTCATACGCCCATCGGCGGGACGGGGATCGGGCCCGCGATCGCGCCGACCTCCTCGAGCGACAGCGTCTCGCGCTCCAGGAGCGCCTCGGCGATCCGGTCGAGCTTCGCCCGGGAGCCGGTCAGCACGCCGAGCGCGAGCTCCTCGGCCTCGTTGACGAGGCGGCGCGCCTCGGCGTCGATCAGCCGCGCGGTGTCGTCGGAGTAGGTGCTCGCGCCGTTGAGCGGCGAGCCGTTGCCGTAGCTCAGCGAGCCGACGACGTCGCTCATGCCGAGCTCGGCGACCATCCTGCGGGCGATCGCCGTGACCTGCGCGAGGTCGCTGCCGGCGGTGTCGGCGGGCTCGCCGAAGACGATCTCCTCGGCGACGCGGCCGCCGAGCAGCGTCGCCATGCGCTCGACGAGCATCGAGCGCGAGTGCAGCCGCCGGTCGCTGTCCTCCGGCAGCCATGTGACGCCGGCGGCGCCGCCGCGCGGCACGATGCTGATCTTGTGCAGGAGCCGCCCGCCGGGCAGGGCGCGCGCGACGAGCCCGTGACCGGCCTCGTGGTAGGCGACGAGGCGGCGGTCGTCGGCGGACAGGCGCTGGCCGCTGGCGATCCCGAGCCCGGTGCGCTCGAGCGACTCCTCGATCGTCCGGTGGCCGATGAGCGGCTCGCCGCGGCGCGCGGCCAGCAGCGCGGCGTCGTTGAGCAGGTTGTCGAGGTCGGCGCCCGACAGGCCGAACGTCAGGCGGGCGATCGCGTCGAGGTCGACATCGGGCGCCACGCGCCGGTCGCGCGCGTGCAGCCGGAGGATCGAGCGGCGCGCGTCGAGGTCGGGCAGCTCGAGGGTGAGCGTCCGGTCGAAGCGCCCCGGCCGCAGGAGCGCGGGGTCGAGCATGTCGGGCCGGTTCGTCGCCGCGAGGACGATGACCGGCGCGGTCCGCACAACGCTGTCGAGCTCGACGAGGAGCTGGTTGAGCGCCTGCGCGCGCTCGCTGCTGTCGGACATCGCGCCGCCGCGGTGCCCGCCGATCGCGTCGATCTCGTCGATGAACACGATCGTCGGCGCCATGCCGCGGGCCTGCGCGAAGAGGTCGCGGATGCGGGCCGCGCCCTCGCCGACGTAGAACTCGACGAACTCCGTCGCCGGGACGGAGATGAAGGCCGCGTTGGACTCCCCGGCGAGCGCGTGCGCGAGCAGCGTCTTGCCGCTGCCGGGCGGGCCGGTGAGCAGGTAGCCCCGCGGCATGCGCGCGCCGACGTCGTCGTAGCGCGTGCGGTCGGCGAGATAGTCGCGGACCTCGGCGAGCTCCTCGACGACGTGCTCGACGCCGGCGACGTCGGCGAACGTCACCCGCTCGTCGAAGAGCACCGTCTGGCCGACGCGGCGGTCGCGCATCGACAGGCGGCGCTGGCGCTCGGGCGCGTCGCGGACGCGCTCGAGTCCCTGCTCGAGATCGGGGGCCTCGATCGTCGACCGGCGCGCGCGCGCCGCCAGCAGGGTGCCCTCGTTGACGAGGCTCGCGAGGTCGGCGCCCGTCATGCCGACGGTCCGCTTCGCGATCGACGCGAGGTCGACGCCGGGACCGATCGGCTTGCCGCGCACGTGCACCTTGAGGATGTCCAGGCGTCCCTGCTCGTCGGGGAGCTCGAGGCCGACGGCGCGATCGAAGCGGCCGGGTCGCAGCAGCGCGGGATCCAGGACGTCGGGGCGGTTCGTCGCGCCGACGAGGATGACCCCCTCGGCGGGTGAGAACCCGTCGATCTCGGCGAGCAGCTGGTTGAGCGCCTGGCCCTGCTCCTCGCCCGAGCCCGACGCGGCGCCGCCGGTGCCCGAGCGCCGCCGGCCGACGGAGTCCAGCTCGTCGATGAAGACGATCGCCGGCGCGTTCTCGCGCGCGTCCTTGAAGAGGTCGCGCACGCGCCGCGCGCCGATGCCGACGTACATCTCGACGAAGTCCGAGCCGCTGATCGAGTAGAACGCCGCCCCGGACTCGCCCGCGAGCGCGCGGGCGAGCAGCGTCTTGCCGCAGCCCGGCGGCCCGTAGACGAGGATCCCGCGCGGGATCTGCGCGCCGAGCTCGACGTAGCGCTCGGTGTCGGAGAGGAAGTCGGAGACCTCGCGCAGCTCGGTGACGGCCGTCTCCTGCCCGGCGACGTCGTCGAACGTCACCCCGACGTCGTCGACGCGTGCCGAGCCCTTGCCGCGGCTGAACAGCCCGTCGCCGCTGCGGACGGTGAGGATGAAGTACAGGAAGATGATCCCGAGGATCAGCGCGGGCAGCAGCTGCGTGAGCGGGCCGGCGACGCGCTTGAGCAGCTGCTGGTCGATCCGCGTCGGGGTGTGATTGCTGACGAGCGTCTTGACGATGTCGTCCTGCGCCGATGTGCCGTTCCGGGAGAACGGCACATAGAAGCGCTGCGCCGACCCGTTGGGCCGCGTGTAGGCGCCGACGATGTAGCGGTCCTGGTCGAGGACCGACGCGCTCGTGACCTTGTTGGATTTGACGAGGTCGTAGAAGCCGTCCAGCCGCAGCCGCTGGCCGCTGACGTGCGGCCGCGACGCCTCGATCACGACCGCGTAGAAGACGATCAGCGCGGCGATCCCCGCGAGGCTCCAGAACCCCAGCGAGCGGCGCCGCCAGATCGAGGGGCGCTCGGGGTCCGAGCCATCCTTGCCGGGCTGCTTGCGCACTATGTGTACTAGGCTACCTACCGCAGCAACTTCGCGTGCGACTTCCGTCAGGAGCGCCCGCCGCGCCGCAGCGCCCAGCCGAAGCCGGCGAGCAGGAGCGCCGCCAGCACGGCGATGAACGGCACGAGCGACACCTGGCCGCCGCCGCCCTCGTCGGCGGGGTTCGTCGCCGGCGCCGGCGGCCTGCGGGCCGTGGCCGCGACCCCGACGAACGAGCGTTTGTCGAGGATCCCGCTGCCGCGCACGTCGACCCACCCGTCGTAGGCGCCGGGGTCGTAGAGGAACGTCGTCCCGCCGAAGAACAGCGGCACGGCCGGGAGGTCACGGGCGAGCAGCCGTAGCTCGCGCTGCACCGCGCGCCGCCGAGCGGCGACCGTCGGCGCCTGCTCCACGAGATCGGCGAGCCGGTCGAAGGCCGCGCTGCGATAGCCGCCGTCGTTCAGCGGCGCGTCGGCGGAGCTCCCGAACACGGCGCGCAGGAACAGGGGGTCGTAGGACGCGAGCGCCGGGATCCCGACGACGGCGGCGTCGAACGTCGGCTGCGTCTGACCGTTGGCTCCCAGCGCGCGGACGAGCGCCTGCGCCGACATCGGTTCGAGCCGCGCGCGCGATCCGGCCGCGCGCAGCGCGAGGACAACGCGCCGGGCGGCCTCCAGGCGGACGGGGTCGTTGACCGACGCGGCGACGGTGAAGGTCCCGATGCCCTGCTCGGAGAAGGCGATCCGCGCGGCCGCGACGTCGGTCCGGTGCAGGACCGCCGAGCCTGCCCAGCGCGACCGCGGAAACAGCAGACCGCGGTCGGCGGGGACGCGCCCGCCCGGGCCGCCGCTCGTGCCGGCGATCTGCGCGAGGTCGAGCGCCGACGAGACGGCGCGGCGGGCCTGCGGCCGGTCGAACGGCGGGCGCGTGAGGTTGAACTCGAGCATCGTCCCCGTGTAGTTCGCCGCCCGCGAGTACTGCAGCGCGATCGTCGCGTCGCTGTCGACCCCCGGTGGCAGCGCCAGCGACGTCATGTCCAGCGTCCCGTCCTGGACGCCCGTGACGCTCTCATCCCCGGCCGCGATGATCGGGACGTCGATCCGGTCGACCGCGGGGCGGCCGCGGAAGTAGCGGCGATCGGCCTGGAAGCGATAGCTGTGCCCGGCGACGTGCCGCGTGAGGCGGTACGGACCACTGCCGACGGGCAGCCCCGCGGGTGCGAGACGCCCCGGCGGGAGGTTCTGCCAGAGGTGACGCGGGAGGATCGGGATGTCCGCGAGCGGCTGGTCCTCGAACCCCAGCGCGGGCGCGCGGAGGTCGAAGACGACCGTGCGCGGGCCGGTGGCGCGCACGCCGGCGAGCTCGCGCAGCTGCGGCGTGAAGCGGGGGTTGAAGTGCGCCTGGACGTAGCGATAGCTGAAGGCGACGTCGGCGGACGTCAGCGGCCGGCCGTCCTGCCAGCGCGCGCCGCGGCGCAGCGTGACCACGATCCGCCGCCCGCCCGCCGCGCGGCGAATCGAGCGCGCGAGCCACGGACGCGCGACGCCCTGGGCGTCGCGCCAGCTCAGCGTGTCGTAGACGAGCGTCATGAGCGCGTAGCCGTTGGTGAACGTGTACGGCGTGAGGCTGCCGTCCTCGCTGGGGAACGCCACCCGCAGCGTCGTCGGCTGTTGCGCGCTCGCGGGCGCCGGCGCGATGGCAAGCGCCACCGCCAGGGCGGCCGGCACGAGGGTCGTGAACCGCCGGTACATGCCGCGGCACCATAGTCGCCGCACCACGGGAGGTAGGCTCGCCCGCTGTGGCACCCGGCTCCTCCAGCGCGCCCGTGCGGGCCCCGCGACGCCTCGTGACGTCGCTCGCGGCGCTCGTCGCCGTCGGCATCTGGTCGATCCTCCCACCCTACGTCGGCCCCTCGCTCGGGCTCGAGCTCGACGTCACGAAGAAGATCGAGGCGATCGACCACCTCCTCCCCGGGGTGCTCGCGGTGTGCGGGGCGAGCGCCGCGCTGCTGCTCGCCCGCCGCGGACGCGCGGACAGCGTGGTCGCGTTCGCCGCGCTCGCCGTCTGCGCGCTGGCGGGGCTCTTTCAGACCGTCAGCCACATCACGCTCGTCCTGCACGCCGGCGGGCCGCTGCAGCCGGTCGATGCCGTCGTCCTGCATGCGACCCCCGGACCGGTGCTGCTCGCGCTGTCGCTGTGGTTGCTGCTCGCACCGCCGCTGGGCGACGCGAGGCGATGAGCGCGGGCTGCGTCCGGTTCGTCGGCTGCGGGCCCGGCGCGGCGGACCTGCTGACGTTGCGCGCCGTGCGCGCGATCGCCGCCGCCGACGTCGTGATCTGGAGCCCGACGCTCGTCGACGAGGCGGTCGTCGTCGAGCACGCTCGGCCGGATGCCGAGCTTTTGGCGTGGCCGCCGGCGAGCCGGCCCGACATCCTCGCGCTGTACGAGCGGGCGGCCGCCGAGGGGCTGCAGATCGTGCGCCTCAAGGGCGGTGACCCGACGCTCTTCGGCGAGCTGCGCGACGACCTGCGAGCGCTGCGCGCCCTCGATCTCGAGTTCGAGATCGTGCCGGGCGTCGGCGCGGTGGGCGCCGCGGCGGCGGCGATCGGCTGCGAGATCGCGGTTCCCGGCGCGCCGCTCGTGCTCGTCGCCGCCGGTCCGCCCGACCGCGGCGAGGGCGTCGTCGCGGTGCTCAACGCCGGGCGCGATCCGGCGGCGGTCGCGAGCGATCTCCAGGCGCGCGGCCTGCCCGCGTCGACGCCCTGCGCGGTCCTCGTCGGCCTCTCGCGCCCCGGCGAGATCATCGTCAACTGCGCGCTGGAGGAGCTCGCCGAGACCCTCCGCGACTATGGGTCTGGGAGCCTTACCACGGTGCTCGCGGGACCTCCGCTCGCCGACGCGCGACGTCCGGGCTAGGCTCCACCGGCAGCGGGACCGAGCACTAGACGTAGAAGCACTAGATGTTCGCGACATCTTCGTGTATGTTCGCGCCGACCGCCGCCTTGGCGATCGTTCTCGAAAGGAGCTTCCGTGCCCCCTCAGCAAGGGCGGATGGGCCAAGCGCGCCGCCGGAGCGCCACCTTTGTCTCGCTGGTGGTCGCTGCAATCGTCGTGCCGGTCGCCATCGCCTACGCCTGCAACCCGCAGGCTCACGTGTCCCTTGACAAGACCGCGTACCAGCCCGGTGGCGCGATCACCGTCAGCGGCTCGTTCTTCTCGCCCAACGCGGCAGTGACCGTCAGCGGTCCCAGCGGCTCGGTCCCCGTGACGACGTCATCGGGCGGCGGTTTCACGACCTCGCTCACGGCGCCGTCCTCGCCGGGCAACTACACGATCACGGCCTCCAGGCCGACCGGCGGCTTCGCGGCCGCAGGCTTCAGCGTCGCCGCTCCGGCTCCGGCTCCGGCTTCGGCTCCGGCTGCTGCAGCCACGCCCGCCGCACCGGCCGCGGCTGCTCCCGCGCCCGTAGCGGCAGCCGCTCCGCAGCCGAGCTTCAAGACCCCGGTCGTCGCACGTAGCACCGGCAAGGCGACGGCGGCCGCACGGCCGACGCCGGCTCGCTCGGCGACTCCGGCGCGCAGCACGACCGGCTCGACGAGCTCGGCACCGCGCGCGACGACGAGCGCGACCGGCCAGACGGTGTTCGCGGCTCCGGCCCCGGCCGCCGCACCGGCACGGTCGTTCGCGAGCACGGCTCCGGCCGCCCGCCCGCAGCGCTCGGCCGCCACGCCGCGACCGGCCGCCGCGGCGACCGCTCCGGCCCCGGCGCAGCAGGCCGCACTGAGCGACCTGTTCAGCAACTACCAGCCGGGCCGCACCGCCTCGCTCACGAGCCAGGCATCCGGCGCTCCGGCCGGTGGCGCGGGCTCGGGCCTCGGGTTCGGCATCGGGCTGCTGGCGTTCGGGCTGTTCGCGCTCGTCGCGGGCCTGACGGCCGCGGAGGTTCGCAGGCGCCGTCCGGTCTGACGTCCCGCGCGACACAAGGGTAGGACCCCGAACGGGGCCGGCAAGCTGCCGGCCCCGTTCCCGTTCGGGCGGCGTTTTTCCAGCGATGGACCGGAAACAGGCCGAATTGCACTCCAGTCTATATGCATGCGCGGTGCACCCACATCGTCGCTCTGGAAACCCCTGTAAACGCGGCGATTTAGCTATGTGTCTAACTCATCTATTGCGTTCTGCACATAGGTGGGCGTAGGTTCTGCCCCATGTGGTCACGAGACGGAGTTCGGTGGAGTCGGATGGCAGGCTTGGGGATCGTCGCACTGGCGATCCTCGTGCCGGGAGCTGTGGCCCAGGCGCAGGCACCAGGGATGCCGCGCACCTACAGCGTTCAGCGCGTCGACAGTCCGCTTCCGCGACCCGGAGGGTCGTTCGGCTGGGGCATCTCGAGCGCCGATCTGACGGGCGACAACAAGCCCGATCTGCTCGTCGCGCAGTCCCAGGACGCGACGAGCAGCCAGGTGTTCGTCTTCGACGGCGCCACCGGTGCGCACATCGACACGATCACGCCGCCGGAGCTCAATCCGGACACGAACCCCGACCCCGCCCTGTCGTTCGTCTACATCGAGACGATGCCCGACATCGGCAGCTGCCCCGGCGGCGACGGCCCCGATGCCGACAAGATCTGCGACGCCGCGACGATCGGCCCCGGCGACGGGATCCCCGAGATCCTCGCCGGCTCGCGCGGGCTGCGCGTCAACGCCGTTGACAACGCGGCCCCGACGACGACCGCCTCGCCGGTGCTCGGCCGCGGCTACGTCATCGACGGCGCGACGCGCGCGGTGCTCAAGCGCATCGACATGCCGCCGGCCGACCGCGCGACCCAGGCCGCCTTCGCCGGCCCGGCGGTCGCCCCGCAGTTCGCCCGCGTCATCTCCTCGCCCCAGGCTATGGCGCCCTGCGCCGGCTCGGCCGCCGAGAACAACAACGTCGGCGTCGGCCCCTGCCCGAACGTCCCGCGCTCGACGCGCATCGGCGACCTCAACGGCGACGGCTTCCCCGACATCGTCGTGACGGCCCGCAACTTCGTCGAGACGAGCGCCGAGGCGCCCGATCCCAACGCCGCGGCGAATGGCTCGCAGTGTCAGAACGCGACGACCGCCCCGACGGCGCCTGTGCGCTGCACCTCGGGCAAGGCCTGGACCTACAGCGGCGCGCTGATCGCGGGCACCGATCCGCAGGCGATCCTCGACACGCCGATGCAGTCGATCAAGAACCCGCTCGCGCAGACAGGCGGGCAGGAGTTCGGCGGCAACCTGTACCGGATCGGCGACGTCGGCCCGGTCGGCGCCGAGACCCCGGCGGACTGCTTCGTCGCCCCGCCCGTCCCGGCGACCTGCGCCCCCGAGTTCGTCATCCCGGCACGCAACCTCACCTATCCGCTGTCGGGCCCGCTCGGACCGGAGTTCACCGGCGTCGGCGCGGCCTTCCTCTTCAACGGCGCCACCGGCGCGAACATCAACACCCCCGGCGGGGCCGCCATCACGAGCCCCGAGCCGCAGAAGCTCTCGCAGTTCAGCGGCTCGTTCAACGGCGGCCGCGCGGTCGGCGACCTCGGCGCCTCGACCTCCCCGGACATCCTGCTGCCGGCGGCGCTGCAGAACGTCACGTTCACCGACGAGGGCAAGCTCTGGGCCTTCAACGCCGTCGGCGGCGGCGGCGGCGCGACCGGCAGCTGGCAGTTCGCGAGCATCACCGACCCGACACCCCAGGTGGGAGGGAACTTCGGCGGCGGGTTCACCGGCGTCGGCGACCTCGTCGACGGGCCTTCGGACCCGGCCAACGAGGTGCTCGTCTCGGGCTTCCACTTCGACCCGTTCACCCAGGCGTCCGACGCCCCGTCCGACCTGCACTTCATGAACGTGCAGACCGGTCATGACGTCATGACGATCCCCGACCCCGACAACGCGCGCGGCGACGGGTTCGGCGTCGGCCTCACGCCGATGGGCGACCTCAACGGCGACGGGTTCCTGGACTTCGCCGTGTCCGCGTACCTGTCGAACATCACGACCGGCGGCGATGGGCGGGCGTTCATCTTCACGAGCGACGACTCGCAGCTGCCGGCCCCGCCGGCCGGACCTCCGGCGGCGCCCGCAGCGGCGGCAGCGCCGGCAGCGCCGGCGGCGCCGGCGGCGACGAGCGCCGCGCCGCCGCTGCAGCCGGGACGCTGCGCGAACCGGATGGAGGGCACGGACGCCTCCGACAAGCTCTCCGGGACCCTCGCCGGCGATCAGATCTTCGCCTTCGCCGGCGCGGACGTCATCAAGGCGTTCCAGGGTCAGGACTGCGTGGACGGCGGGGGCGGTGACGACACGATCGACGCCGGCGACGACAACGACAAGGTCGTCGGCGGCTCCGGCAACGACAACATCCACGGCGACGACGGGCGCGACCAGCTCTTCGGCGGCACGGGCAACGACCGGCTCGACGGCGGCGAAGGGCGCGACATGCTCGCCGGCGGCGCCGGCAACGATCGCCTCGTCGGCGGCCCCGGGAACGACCGCCTGTTCGGCGAGGCGGGCAAGGACCGCATCATCGGCGGCTCGGGCGCGAACACCATCGACGGCGGGTCGGGCAACGACTCGATCGAGGCTCGCAACGGCACGGCCGACACGATCCTCTGCGGCAAGGGCAACGATCGCGTCCGCGCCGACAGGATCGACAAGCTCAGCGCGTGCGAGCGCGTGACCTACGGCAAGGCAAAGGCGAAGAAGAAGGCGAAGTCATGAGCAAGCTCGCGACTGCTGACCCCAAGACGGACTCCGTTCCCGAGGCACCCAAGAAGCGCGGGCGGGGCGGCGGCGCGGCGGCCGGGATGCTGCCCGCGATCGTCATCGCGGTGGCGCTCGTCGCCGCCGGCGTGGGGGCGCTCGTCGTCTCCTCGTCGTTCGACACGCCGCACAGGGCGAGCGCGCTCGGCGCCAACCTCGCCATCAACGACGGGGCGGTCAACCCGCTGGACCTCAGCGCGAACAACTCCCCGGCACTCGTGCGCAACCCGGTCGACGCGAACAACCTCGTGACCGCCAACCGGATCGACTCGCCCGACTACTCCTGCTCGCTGAACGTCTCCTTCGACGGCGGCGGGCGCTGGGCGCAGACGGCGATCCCGGCCCCCGCAGGCGCGTCGAAGTGCTACGCGCCGGACGTCGCGTTCTCCTCCAACGGCACGTTGTACCTCTCCTTCGTCACGCTGAAGGGGCGCGCCAACTCGCCCGACGCCGTGTGGATCAGCCGGTCCGGCGACGGCGGCAAGACGCTGTCGACCCCGGTCGAGACGCCGCTCGGGCCGCGGGCGTTCCAGGTCCGGCTCACCGCCGACCCGCGCTCGGACCGGCGGATCTACCTCACCTGGCTGCAGGCCTCCGAGCTCGGGCTCTACGCCTTCTCGACGACCGGCAACCCGATCATGGCGATCCGCTCCGACGACGGCGGCGCGAACTGGACCGCGCCGACGCGCGTCAGCAGCACGGCGCGCCAGCGCGTCGTCGCGCCGTCACCGGCGGCGGGCGCGTCCAGCGGCGAGCTCGACGTCCTGTACCTCGACCTCGGCGACGATTCGCTCGACTACGCCGGCGGCCACCAGGGCCGCGGGGGCGCGCCCTTCAGCGGCCCCTGGCAGCTCGTGCTGGCGCGCTCGACGGACAACGGCGCGACCTGGAAGGAATCCGTCGTCGATCCCAAGCTCACGGCGACCGAGCGCTTCATCGTGTTCACGCCGCCGTTCCCGTCGCTCGCCGTCGACCAGAACAGCGGGCGCACGTACGCGTCCTTCCAGGACGGACGGCTCGGCGACGCCGACGTCTGGCTGTGGTCGCTCGGCCGCGGCTCGAACAGCTGGAGCGCGCCGGTGCGCGTCAACGACACGCCGCGGCGCGACAAGACCGCGCAGTACCTGCCGAAGCTGTCGGTCGCCCCCAACGGCCGCCTCGACGTCATGTACTACGACCGCCGCGCCGATCGCACGGACGTCCTCAACGAGGTCTCGCTGCAGTCGTCCTTCGACGACGGCAAGACGTTCCTGCCGCGGGTGCGCCTGTCAGATCGGGCCTTCAGCTCGCGGATCGGGTTCGGCCTCGAGCGCGGGCTGCCGGACATCGGCAGCCGGCTGGGCCTGCTCTCGACGGACTCCCGCGCCTACGGGGTCTGGACGGACACGCGCGGCGGCAGCGTCCGGACGGCCAAGCAGGACATCGCCCGCGGGGTCGTCGGGTTCAACGACCCGCCGCGCCTGTCGTCGGCGTTGAAGGCGCTGCTGGTCGCGGGCGGCATCGTGCTCGTGCTCGGGGGCCTGGCCGTCGCCGGGCGCGCGATCACGCGTCGCCGCCGCCTCGCCTGAGCGCGGGATCGTCGCGAGGGGCCGCCGCGGCCCCTCGCGATACGCGCCGCGGTGCACCTGGCGCACCCGCGCCTTGAAGGCGCCCCATATGTGCGCTAGACATATAGCCGCGTGTCGGGACGGCACCTCGAACCCCATATCTCCTCGCGGACCCCGAAGGATCTGCGCACCGCCTGGCTCCTGCTCCTGCTGCGCGCCGAGCCGAGCTACGGCTACGTGCTGCGCCGCGCGCTGCACGAGCGCGGCATCGACGTCGAAGCGGGGAGCGTCTATCGCAGCCTGCGCGAGCTCGAGCGCGACGCCTTCATCAGCTCGCGCTGGGCCGAGCCGGGCCCCGGCCCCCGGGCGCGGGTCTACACGATCACCCCCGCCGGCGAGCGCTGCCTCGGCCTGCTCGCGGCGACGATCGAGCTCGCGCGCGCTGCGCAGGACGGCTTCCTCGCGGCCTACAGGGAGCCGCGCGCCGCGCCGGCACCGGACTGACCGGCCCCGCCGCCGCTCACTCCTGGACCGTGCGCGGGAACAGCGCGATGAGCACGTCGGAGGTGTGGACCATGAGGGCCTGCCCCTTCGGCGTCGCCTCCCAGAGGGCGTCGCGAAAGCCCGTGTTCGGGATCGCGAACGCCCCGAAGGTCCGGTCGTCGGTCCCGACGTACCAGACGAAGTCCGTATCGCCGGGAGGGGCGTCATCCTTCGGCTCGGCCTTCTGCAGCGCGCCGCTGAACATCGCGATCAGCGGCGCGCCCGCCCGCGCCGAGCGCACCGTCACGGTCCAGTGCAGGCCGAGGCGGCTCTGCAGGGCCGCAACAACACCATCGTGATCAAGACTCTCGCTCATGGCACCGCATGATAGGTGAGCCAGACACTTGATAATTCGCACATAGCTGGGGTACCTTCGCGGTCAGCACCGAGCACGAACCGCGCGACATCGACGTCGACCTCCGCCGGCGGGACCCCGCGAGTCGGACATCCCGCGCTGGATGTCCGGTAAGCTTGCGAGGTGGGTACATATAGGTCTGTGACCCTTAGTCGGAGCGCGCGACGGACTGATGTGATGCGGCAACAGGCACGAGTCACCCGCCCGAGCCCGTCGTGAAGACGGGCCTCCGGAAGCTGCTCCTGCCGGCCGTGTTCCTCGCGGTCGCGCTCCCGGTCGGCATCGGCGCCGTCATGGCGATGGGCGAGCACAAGTCGGCGACCACCGACGAGTCGTCGTTCAAGGCCATCGTGCCCGGCGCGCATCCACAGTTCGCGCGGCACGCCGAACCGCGCTGGGAGCGCGTCAGCAGCTTCACGGGCACCGGTGCGGGCACGCGGGGGTTCGCGATCGCCGACCACGCCGTCCAGTGGAAGGCCGAGTGGAGCTGCCGCGCGGGAGCGTTCCAGATGATCGTCGGCGACGCCGCCAAGAAGCCCATGACCGTCCAGACGAGCACCTGCCCCGACGTCGGCACCGAGAGCTCGACCGGCGACGGGCGCGGCACGCTGCAGGTGAGCGCCACGGGCCCGTGGAAGGTCGACGTCAGCCAGCAGGTCGACACTGCACTGGAGGAGACGCGCGCGGCGGGCATGACGGCGTCCGCGCTGCTCGGGCGCGGCCGCTTCCACTCGGTCCAGAACCACGGCGAGGGCAGCGTGTCGGTCTACCGGCGGCCCAGCGGGCGCCTGGCGCTGCGGTTCGAGAACTTCTACACCTCCGCCAGCCCCGGGCTGCGGATCTGGCTCAGCAGCGCGCGCAACGTCAAGTCGACGCTCGAAGCCCGGCAGGCCCATCACATCGATGCCGGGGCGCTGCGGTCGACGCTCGGCAACTACAACCAGATGCTGCCGGCGAGCGTCCGCGCCGGCGACTTCCACACGATCGTCATCTGGTGCCCCACCGTGCTCATCGCGTTCGCGGCTGCCCCGCTCACGCCGTGAAGATCCACGACGAACGCCATGCAATCAGGCGCCGCTGACATCGGCCGCATCGGGCGGCCACCCGGGCGCTGGGCCGTCGACAAGCGGCTCATGGGCGTCGCGATCGTCTGCGAGCTCGTCGCGGTCGGGCTCGCGTACATGGTCGTGTACATCCCGGTGCTGGGCCCGAAGCTCACGCGCGACGAGATGTCGCGGCACTGGACCGCCGCCGTGGTCGCGGCGATCGTCGTCGCGGTCTTCGGGTGCGTCGTCGTCCGCATGGCGCTCGTGGCGCGGCGGGCGAGCCCGGCCGTCGAGGCCGACGTGGGCGCGGCGACCGCCGTCGCGCTGCCGCGCATCCCCTACGCCCTGCGGTTCGAGCGCGTCACCGCTCGCTGGGTCCGGGCCGCCGTCGCGCTGTCGCTCGCGACGATCCCGGTGTCGGCGGCCTTCGGGGCCACGCTCTGGATGGCGTGGCTGGCGATCCTCGCTCCCTGGTGGGTGATCATCGCGCTGGAGGCCAGGCAGAAGTACGCCCGCGACGCGATCTTCGCGATCTTCGGCCTCATGGTCGTTCTCCAGCTCCTGCACATGGTCGAGCACTCGACGCAGCTCGCGCAGCTCGCCCTGAGCGGCGGGGCGCTCGCGAAGGCGCACGGCGTCATCGGCCAGCTCGACTTCGAGGCCGTCCACTTCGTCGCCGACATCATGCTCTGGCTCAGCCTTGCCGTGCTCACCGTCCACTTCAAGGGCCGCAACCCCTGGCTGTGGGTCGCCTTCGCGACGGCGAGCCTCCACGCGGTCGAGCACCTCTATCTCTTCTGGCTCTACATCGCCGAGAATACCGTCTACCTGTCGGGCGGCGCCGCCGGCATCATGGGCCACTACGGGCTGATCGGGTCGCCGCTGGACCGTCCCTACCTCCACTACACGTACAACTTCATCGTCATCGTGCCGATGATCCTCGCGTTCTGGGACGACGCGCGGCGCGTCGATCGCGTCCACAGGCTGCCACAGGCCGCGGCAGCGAAATGAGCGTCCCGTCCGTCGTTCGCACGCGTCCGCTTGACATCTCTAGGTGAGTACGACATATATGTATCCCGCCTCTCTCCTCCGCTGGCGGGCTCCGGCGCTCAGGCCATGTGTCGCTGGTGTAGACGGAGCGGTGGCCCGTGACGGTGGTTGCCCGTCACGGGCTGCGCGCTCTCTTGCCGGCGGCACCGAGTTGCGCCGGCATCCCTCCGTAGGAGCGCTCGCCCGCCCACAGCGCACGGGCGCGATCGTGCGTCCCGAGCGGACGTCGCTGCGACGCGCGACATGCCTAAGAACTTGCCGCGCGTCGCGGCCACGCCCGCGATACATATATGCACAACACATATACTGGCGTCAAGTGGCCCGCTCCGGAATCCGAACGCCTGCCGAGGCGGGCGCGTCGTGATCACCGTCGTCGGCATCGGCGCCGACGGCTGGCCGAGCCTCTCCCCGCAGGCACGCGAGGCCGTCCTGACCGCCGACCTGCTCGTCGGCGGCGAGCGCCAGCTCGCGCTGCTCCCGATCGACGCGCGCGCGCCGCGGCGGTCCTGGCCACAGCGGCTCGCGACGCTCGTCGACGAGCTGCCCGCGCTCGCGGCCGGGCGCTCGATCGTCGTCGTCGCCGGCGGCGACCCGCTCCTGCACGGCGTCGGCGTGACGATCCTGCGCCGCCTCGGCGACGAGGACGTGCGGATCCTCCCGGCCGTCTCCTCATTCGCGCTCGCCTGCGCGCGGCTGCGCTGGGCGCAGGCCGAGGTCGAGCTCGTGTCCGCCACCGGGCGTGTCGCGGAGGTCGTCGTCCCCGCGCTGCAGCCCGGCCGCCGGGTCGTCGTGCTCGGCTTCGGCCCGCGCGGCGCGGCCGAGATCGCGCGCGTCCTGCGCGCGCGAGGGTTCGGCGCGAGCCGGCTCGTCGTCCTGGAGGAGCTCGGCGGCAGCGCGGAGCGCATCGAGGAGTCGACGGCCGAGGACTGGGGCGAGCGCGACGCGGCCGCCCTGCACCTCGTCGCGCTCGAGGTGCGCGGCGACGGACCGGTGCTCGCGCGCGGACCCGGCCTGCCCGACGACGCGTTCGAGCACAACGGCGACATCACGCCGCGCGATCTGCGCGCGGTGGCGCTCGCGGCGCTCGCACCGGTGCCCGGCCAGCTGCTGTGGGACGTCGGCGCCGGCAGCGGCACCGTGGCGATCGAGTGGCTGCGCGCCGCGCCCGGGGCCCGCGCGATCGCGATCGAGAGCGACGCCGATCGCGCACCGGCGATCGCGCGCAACGCCCTGGCGCTCGGCGTGCCGTCGCTCGAGATCATCGTCGGCGACGCTCCCGAGGCGCTCGACGAGCTGCCCGACCGGCCCGACGCGATCTTCGTCGGCGGCGGGCTGACGACCTTCGGGCTCGTGACACGCTGCCGCAGAGCGCTGCGGCCCGGCGGCCGGCTCGTCGCCCACGTGGCGACCGTCGAAGGCGAGACATTGCTCTCCCGCGCGCAGGCCGAGCAGGGCGGTCACCTGACGCGCCTGGCGATCGCGCAGGCCGAGCAGTTCGGCGGGCTGACCGGCTGGCGCCCCCACATGCCGGTGACGCAGTGGGTGTTCCGCGCGTGATGCCCGACGACCACCACGACCACGCCTGACGCGATCATTCCGGGATGGATTCCCCCTTGCGGCTGAGCGTGCTCGACCAGTCCCCGATCGCGGCGGGCTCGACCGGTGCCGTCGCGCTGCGCAACACGCTCGACCTCGCGCAGCTCGCCGACGCGCTCGGCTACCACCGCTACTGGGTCGCCGAGCACCACGGCGGGCCGATGCTCGCGGGCACGAGCCCGGAGGCGCTCATCGGCCCGATCGCCGCGGCGACCGCGGGCATCCGCGTCGGCAGCGGCGGCGTCATGCTGCCGCACTACAGCCCGTTCAAGGTCGCCGAGACGTTCAGCGTCCTGGGCAGCCTGTTCCCGGGCCGGATCGACCTCGGCCTCGGCCGCACCGACGGAACCGACGACCCGGTGACCCTCTTCGCGCTGCAGCGCAACCGCGAACACCCCGCGCCCGACGACTTCGGCGAGCAGCTCGGCGAGCTGCTCGCGTTCCTCGGCGACGGGCTGCCGTCGGGGCATCTGTTCGCGACGCTGCCGCCGCTGCTGCCCGGGCGCCCGGACGGCCCGCAGCCGTGGCTGCTGGGGTCCTCGGCGCAGAGCGCCATCTGGGCCGCGGAGCTCGGGCTGCCCTACGCGTTCGCAGACTTCATCAACCCGGGCGCCGGCACCGAGATCGTCGCGCTCTACCGCATGCGCTTCATCCCCTCCAAGCGGCTCGCCGCGCCGCGCGTGGCCGTCGCCGTGTGGTCGCTGTGCGCCGACAGCGACAAGGAGGCGGAGGAGCTCACGGCCAGCGCGCGCATGGTGACGATGCTCGCGCGGCGCGGGAAGTTCACCCCGGTGCCGCGCGTCGAGACGGCGGTGCGCTTCATCGACCGGCGGATGCGCACGTACCGCGAGCAGCCGGGGCTCAACAAGCGCATGGTGCACGGCTCGCCGGCCGCGGTCCGCGAGGCGCTCGAGGCGCTGGCCGGCGAGTACGGCGCCGAGGAGCTGCTCGTGGTCAACGTCATGCACGAGCACGAAGCGCGGCGGCGTTCCTACGAGCTGCTCGCCGAGGCCTTCGCGCTCAGCCCGCGGACGTAGCCTCCCGGCCGCGTGGCGCGCACGAGCGCGTCGATGGCATACACGTCCTCGCCGGCCGCCGCGACCGGCCGGCGGACGCGCTCTGCCCGCTCGATGAGCAGGTCACCGACCGCGGGTGCGATGTCGTCGGGGCCCAGGAGGATTGCGGGGTCCTGCGGGCCGCCGTGCCCATGCTCGATGTTCGTCGGGTCATGGCCGACGACGAGCAGCGTCCCGCCCGGGGCGACGGCCGCACCCGCGCGCCGCAGGACGGCGCGCATCGCGGGGAAGGCGATGTGGAGGTAGAGCACGGCGACGAGGTCGAACGCCCCGGCCGGCGGTGCGTACTCGCGCAGGTCCTCGCGCAGCAGGTGCACGAGGACCCCGCGCTGCTCGGCGAGGGCCTGGGCCTTGTCGAGGCCGACCTGGGAGAAGTCGACGCCCGTGACGTCCCAGCCGCGCTCTGCGAGCCAGACGGCGTTGCGCCCTTCGCCGCACGCGAGATCCAGCGCGCAGCCGGGCGCGAGATCGGCGACCTCGGCGACGAGGAAGCGGTTGGGCTCCGCGGTCCACACGAGCTCGCTCGTCCCGTAGCGGCGATCCCATCCTCGGCTGTCCATCAGTTCATGGTCACTATGGGTGTCGTACAGTTACCGAACCGGTCCGATCGCGCGATTGCCCCTGTAGATCCACGGTTTTCGGCGGCCAGAATCCCAGCGGCCCGGCGGCGGTAGGTATCCTTACACACTTAGTGCCGGAAAGGGCGGATCTTTTCCGGCGCTGCGCGCGGACGCAGGCAGCGACTCGATCGCCGCGATCAGGCGAGGCTCTGCGCGAGCGTGATCGTGTTCCCGGCGGGGTCGACGATCGTCGCCCGGCGCACGACCCCGGGCACGGTCTCGATCGCGTCGGGGGCGATGCCGCTCATCGCGAGGAAGCCGACGTGACGCTCGAGGTCGTCGACGGCCAGCGTGACGATCGCGCTGCCCGCCCGCGCGGCGTCGGCGACGACGGAGATCCAGCCGGTGCCGGCGAGCCGCCACGCGGCCTCCTCCGGCTTCGGCGCGAGATCCGGCGCCCGGCCGACGAAGATCCGGTACCACGCGCAAGCGGTCTCGAAGTCGTCAACGGGCATGCCGGCGAAGACCTCGGTGACCACCGGTTGCAGGCTACGCGATCGGCGCCCAGGCCTGCTCTACCCGGTCGGACAGCTCACGCGTCGTAGTCAAGCGTCCGTGGGACATTGCCGGCGCGCCGGCGGACGACGCCCAGTCGCAGCGCGCCGCCGGAGGCGTCGGTCGGCGAGAGATCAGCGAAAGCGCGGCGTGCCGGATTCGACGGGCGCCGTGATCGCCGCCGCCTCGCCGGGAGGCGCGAAGGACTCGGCAAACCCGCGTGCGCACGCAGTGCGTCAGCCAGGCGGCGGACAGGCGCAGTCGCCGTACCGCGACTGCACCTGCGAACAGATATCGACCGCTTGGCCGGCGGGCCCATCATGCCCCGGCCGACGCGTCATCGCACGCCGCGGTGGACCGGGCGCCTTCGGCGGCGCGCTTGACCGCGCAGGCGAAGCGGATCGGGTCGATGCTGTCCAGCGACCCGTGTTCGGCGACGAGCCAGGCCACGATGTGCGCGGGATCGTCATCCGGCGCGAGGCGGGCGATGATCCCGGCGTAGACGCTCGGGCTCGCATCCGGGTCCTCGAGCACACGCTCGACGCCTCGGCCGCGGCCGGGCGCTTGAGATCCCCAACGGTGCCGCAACCTCGACATGCTGTCCTCATTGGTGGCGATGGTCCCACTCGATGCTCGGACCGCGACGGGTCCCCCCGTGTGGATCGTCTCGGACGACGGCAACCGGGTCCGAGCACGAGACCACACCCTTCGGCGACTAGATGCTGTCATCACTGTGGCCCAGGCATTATGTACGGCAAGGCGCGTGAACGCCAGCGGGTGTCTGCCGACCCCCTCCTAGGTGCGCTCTCCGCCCGACAGGTGCCGAGACCGCCCGGCGTGCGGCCGCACGCCGGACGCTTGACATGCGTAGATGTGTTCGGCATATATGTACGGGACGACTTCCTTATGGTCGTCTCCTGCATCGAGATCACGGACGATCGTCTCGGCATCGCGGCCCGCACGCCCCCAGTTGCGGGCCGCGATCGCACTGGCCGACCCCATGAGGCGGCGGTCGGGCATGCGTATTCCACCGCCATCCTTGACTTCGGTAGATGTATCCGGCATATATGAGTCTCCTCTGCACTCTCTCCCGCGGGGGTTCCGGCGCTGAGTCACCGGCGCTGGGATGTGCGGCCGCGGCCAGTGGCGTTTGCACCCGCTGCAGGCCGCGGCCCGCGCTGTCGGCACCGGTCTCCGAGCCGCGCTCCAGTCCCCAAACTCCTGACGCCCCGATGCCCGGCGAGCTCGCGCGGCGTTCGAGCGGGTTCGCCTCACCGATCCTCACGGTCCCCGTGCGATCGCGAACGCGGCGCGTCCGCTGCTACGGTATATGTCTACAACATATACGCAGGCCTGTGGCCCCTGCACCACACGGACTTCGTGGAGGAGGTACCGGCCCCCGGATCGGACAAAGCCTTGGGTTCCCAGACACCTCGCTCCGTCGGTCGAGCAGCCAGTCCGCAGAAGCAGATCCGGACCGCATGGCTCCTCCTCTTGCTCGACGAGCACGCGACGTACGGCTACGAGCTGCGCCGGCAGCTCGCCTGGAACCGGCTCACCATCGACGGCGCGAGCATCTATCGGATGCTGCGACAGCTCGAGCGCGACGAGTGGGTGCAATCACGCTGGATGCGGCCGCACGCCGGGCCGCGGCGGCGGCTGTATCGCCTGACCGCCGAGGGCCGTCGCAACCTCGACGAGATCGCCGGCAGCATCGACGACATCCGCGACACGCACGACCGCTTCCTGCGCGCCTACCACCATGCGATCAAGCGGCGGCTCGCGGCGGCGACAGCCGGAGACGAGCCTTGACCCGCACCACACCGGTGGCGCCGGCACTGGGCAGCACGACGGGGCGGCTCGCACCGCCCCTCTCGCGTGACCGCGTTGCTCGTCAGGCGCGCGTGAGCAGACTGGGTACGACGACAGACACCGTGCCGTTGGCATCCCAACGGACGTCGAGGCTGCCCATCTCCCCGATCTGCGCGACGACGCCGGTGGCGCCGTCCATGACTCGCCTGACGCGATCCCCGACCGAATATCCAGAGCTCCACATGGCGAGCATTGTAGGCGCAGGAGCGGCGCCGCGCCAGGGCCATCGTCGTCGAGAGCCGGCGCGCGCGTGGAGACCCTCTCGCCGGGGTTGGCGACGAGCGCAGGTAGCCTTCCCGGCGTGACCGCCGAGCCGCCAGCGGCACAGCCGCAGACCTTCTACGACGCCGTCGGCGGTGAGCCGACGTTCCGCCGTATCGTCGCGCGCTTCTACGCGCTCGTCGCAGCGGACGAGGTCCTGCGCCCGCTGTACCCGGAAGCGGATCTCGGTCCGGCCGAGGAGCGCCTGCGCCTGTTTCTCATCCAGCAGTGGGGCGGCCCCGCGACGTACGCGCAGCTGCGCGGGCCCACGGGCCTGGCGACGCGCCACCTGCCGTTCAGGATCGCGCGCCCGCACCGCGACGCCTGGCTTGCGGCGATGCGCACCGCCATCGACGACGCCGCACTGCCGGCCGCGCACCGCGAGCAACTGTGGAACCAGCTCGAGACGATGGCCTGGAACTTCACCACCCACGCGAGCCCGCGGACGTCACCGACAGCCTGATCGGCGTGCGACGCGGGTCCCATCCACGTCGGCGGACGGTGGCTGCTGGGCGGCGGCTGCTGAGCCCTCAGGCGCAGTTGCGCTTCTCGTAGGCCTGGATGCGCGCTTCGGCCGCGGACGACTGTGCCTCGGTGACCGCGATCGCGGGCTTCAGGCCGGCGCGCTTCTGCATGCCCGCCAGCAGCTTCTCGACGTCGGCCGCGATCTGCCGCGGCGCGGCCTGTCGCAGCGCGTCGAGCTTGGCGCCGGACTGCTCGACGAAGCGCCGCTCGGCGGCCTCGAACTCCTTCGGAGTGGCGTCTCGGCCGAGCTTCGCGAAGAACGTCTCGCCGGAGGCGTCGAGCTCACGCGTCAGCGCGCAAAAGCGAACGGGGTCCTGCGCGACGACGGTTGTCGTCTGCGTCGCGGCACTCCCGCCTGAGTCGTCGTCACCGCAGGCGGCGAGGCCCGGCAGGGCGGCGACAGCGATGGCGATGAGGGTCGTGCGCGTCATGGGCATCTCCTGGTCGGGTTGATCGCGACCGTACGTCCGCGATCGCGCCGTGTCGTCGGCCCCGCGAGCGATCTGCGCCTCGTCCGCGCGGACGATCTTCGCGCTGCGCAAGCTCGTCCCGGCGACCGATGTGCGCGGCCGCTCGCGCGTCTACGCTCGCAGCGGTGGCAGCGCTCGTCTCAACCCTCCGTCGCCCACGGCGCACCGACCTGCTGATCGCCGCGGCGATCGCGCTGATCGCGCAGGCCGAGACGTGGTCGGCGTCGAGCCTGCACCCCAGGCCGGCGTACGTGGTGGCCGCGCTCGCGATGACCGTCCCGCTCGCGTGGCGGCGCAGCGCGCCGGTCGCGGTCATGACGCTCATCTACGTGCCGCTGATCGGCATGGCCCTCGCCGGCAACCGGCTCGACGCGACGTACATCATGCTCGTGCTGCTCGTCGCGTTCACGAGCGCGGGCGCCTACTGCGACCGGCGCCGCGCGGTCGCCGCGCTGGTGCTCGGCGTCGGGTTGCTCGGCCTGCTGCTCGCGGTCGAGGTCGCGAGCCTCTCCGACGCCGAGCAGCCGGCCGGGATCGCCGACTTCGTCTTCATCGGCGCGATCGTGTCCGTCGTCTGGGCGCTGGCGGTGACGGTCCGCGAGCGCTCGCTGCGGGCGGGCGAGTTCGAGGAGCGCGCGGGTCGCCTGGAGCGCGACGTCGAGGCCCAGGCGCGCGCCGCGGTCGCCGAGGAGCGGGCGCGGATCGCGCGCGAGCTGCACGACGTCGTCGCCCATTCGATCAGCGTCATCGCCGTGCAGACCGGCTCGGTGCGCCGGCGCCTGCGTCACGAGCGGCCCGCCGAGGCCGCCGAGCTGACGACGGTCGAGCAGACGGCGCGCGAGGCGCTTGGCGAGATGCGGCGGATGCTGGGGCTGCTGCGCGCCGACGGCGACGCCCTGGCGCTCGCGCCGCAGCCGGGGATCGACGAGCTGCAGCGGCTCGTCGATCAGGTGCGCGAGACCGGCCTGCGCGTCGATCTCGCGGTGCAGGGTCAGCGTCGGCCGCTGCCGCCGGGCGTCGACCTGGCCGCCTACCGGATCGTGCAGGAAGCGCTGACGAACGTGCTCAAGCATGCCGGGCCGGCCCGCGCGAGGGTCGCCGTGGTGTTCGGCGAGCGCGAGCTCGAGCTCGAGATCAGCGACGACGGCAGCGGCAGCGCGAAAGGCTCGTCCTCCGCCGGCACGGACGGCACGGGCCACGGCCTCGTCGGCATGCGCGAGCGCGTCGCGCTCTACGGCGGCGCGCTCGCGGCGGGCGCCGTCGGCGGTGACGGTTTCACGGTCCGGGCGCGTCTGCCGATCCCCGCGCCATGAGCATCCGCGTCGTCATCGCCGACGATCAGGCCATGGTCCGCGCCGGCTTTCGCTCGCTGCTCAGCGAGGAGCCGGACATCGACGTCGTCGCGGATGCCGCCGATGGCGAGCAGGCGGTCCGCGCCGTGCGCCGCTTCTCGCCCGACGTGGTCCTGATGGACATCCGCATGCCGAACGTCGACGGGCTGGAGGCGACCCGGCGGATCGTGGAGGCGGGCCTCGCGACGCGGGTGCTGATCCTGACCACGTTCGACATCGATGAGTACGTCTACGACGGGCTGCGCGCCGGCGCCAGCGGCTTCCTCCTGAAGGACGCATCGCCCGAGCAGCTCATCGCCGCGATCCACGTCCTGGCGGAGGGCGATGCCGTGCTCGCGCCCAGCGTGACGCGGCGCGTGATCGAGTCCTTCGCACGGCTGCCGGCCCACCGCGAGCATCTCGAGTCGGCGCTCGACCGCCTGACCGCGCGCGAGCGCGGCGTCCTGAGGCTGCTCGCGCAGGGACGATCCAACAGCGAGATCGCCCACGAGCTCGTCGTCAGCCACGCGACGACGAAGACGCACGTACGCAACGTCCTCGCCAAGCTCGACCTGCGCGACCGCGTGCACGCGGTCGTCTTCGCGTATGAGTCCGGGCTCGTGCAGCCCGGCGATTCGGGCGCCGCCGGCGGGGGGTAGACGGTGCACGTGCGCGGGTCGGCGACCGAGACGATGTCGTGACACGGCGGATACGCTTCGCGTGGCGAACGCGGGCGAAGGAGGTTCATTGTGGGAGTGCTGGTGATCCTGGAGATGGACGGCGACACCGAGGCGCTGCTCGCAGCGGGGGCCGACCTGGAAGGTCGGCGTCCTGCACCGGCCGTGCTGGCCCGGATCGTCGCGCCCACCGACGGCGGGGTTGTCGTGTGCACGCTCTGGGAGTCCGCCGAGGCGCGCGAGCACCATCAATCCCAGCCCGAGCACGGTGAGGCACTGCGGGCGAGCGGCTTGCTCGACGCGATGACGGGCAGTCGCTCACGCGTGTTCGAGGACGCGGAGCTGTCGCTGCGGTAGACGTCCGCGGGTACGACGCCCCCGCGCAGCGCGGGCGGCCGCGCCGGTCAGCAGTGTCTCGCGCAGGTCAGCTCGCCATGCGCACGCGCGATCAGCTGCGTCGCGGTCTCGTCCGCTCTCAGCTCGGCGAAGCCGGTGGAGATCCGCGCGCCGCCGGGCACGTCGGCGACCGCGTCGGCGATCGCGCAGAAGCGCTCGCACACGTCGGTCGGGGTCGTGTTGGAGATCGCGCAGAGCAGCTCGACCGCGCCGTGGCGGATGACGAGGTCGTACACGCGCAGGTGGTCCTTGATGGTGCCGACGACGCTTCCGAGCAGCTCGTCGCCCATCCAGCGACTGCCGACCCCGGCTGGTGCCGGTGCCTCGGCGACGGCGATGCAGACGACGACGAGCAGCGCGTCCGTTATGCGGCACCGCGCGAGCTCCTGATCGAGTTCCAGCCGGCCCGCCGTCGGCGTGTGTGCGCGCGTGAGCGAGTCCACCTCGGCGCCGGCGATGCGGCACGCGAGCAGCTCGAGGTCAGCGAGGGCACGCCGGTGCTCAGCCGCCGCGCGCCTGCGATCGGCGGCGGCGGTCTGGCGGTCCTCGGCCGCCACGCGATGCTGCTCGGCGGCCTGGGCCCGGTGCTCGGCGGCGCGCAGGCGCTGTCCCGCGGCGCGAATGACGAACTCGGCCCCGTCGCATGCCCGCGCGGCGTCAAAGCGCTCGGCCGCCATGTCGCGCCCGGACGCCGCCTCGTCGCCGGCGCCGCCCTCCGAAGCGGCGGTGCTCGTGTCCAGCGGTCCTCCGATCGGCCCGTTCGCTGAGCGCGGGAGCCGGTCGCCTGACGGTGGGCGGGCCACTGTGGGCCTCCAGAATGGCTAGCCGACGAGTCTCGGTGAGCCCCGCGCCTATCCGGTTGGTCCGTTGAGCGTACGCCGCACACCAAGTCACCCGCCCCGATGGTGCTGGGTACGTGGTTTCCCGCGCTGACGTCACGGGCCGCCACGGAGGCGGGCGCGCTGTCGCCGATCTAGCGTCAGGCCCTTCTGAACACGCGATGTGGAGGCCACGATGATCACGACCATCCCCATGAAGGCCGCGGGCGGACTCGACACTCCGGTGACCGAGCTCATGCGCCAAGGTCTCATCATGCTGCCGGCGAGCGCGACGCTCACGGACGCCGCGCGCGCGATGCGCGACAACCACGTGCATGCCGTGCTCATCGAGGGTGCAGGCGGCGAGCGCCTCGGCTGGGTGACGAGCCGCGGAGTCCTGCACAACCACGCCCACGACTGGGCGGTCTCCGCGGGCGCGGCCGACGCCATCACCGAGGTGCCGGCGAGCGTCCTGCCAACCGCGACGCTCGCCGACGCGATCGACGTGTTCGTCGGGACGGGCGCCAGCCACATCCTCGTCACGCCGGCCGATGGCATGGCTGTCGGCGTGATCGCCGACAGCGACCTCGTGACGTTCCTGGCGCGGTAGCACGCGGCCCTGCGGGCTCGGACGATGACCCCGCGCGAGGCACGCCGGCCGCCGAGGACCGTGGTTGTCCGCAGGTGGCGTCCGCACGATGGGCGGATGGCAGACCGCCGACGCACTGATTGGCTCACGGCATGACCGCACCCACCCCCACCACAGCCCTCGTCGCCCGCGCGCTCGTCGTCTACGCGAGCACGCACGGGCACACCGCCAAGATCGCAGCGCGCCTCGCGCAGGCCATGCGCACCGACGACCTCGCGGTCGATGTCCTCGACGTCGCGGACGCGCAAGACGCCGACCTCGGAAGCTACGACGTCGTCGTCGTCGGCGCGTCGCTGCACAAGGAGCACCACCAGCGCGCGATCGCCGACTGGGTCGCCGAGCGGCACGTCGCGCTCGAGCAGCGCCCGGCGGTGTTCTTCTCCGTCTCGCTGTCGGCGGCCGACGACAGCGACGAGTCGCGCGCCGCCACCCGGCGCTGCATCGAGGAGTTCTGCGAGCAGACCGGCTGGACGCCGGGCCAGACCGAGGCCGTCGCGGGCTGCCTGCAGTACCGCGAGTACGACCTCTTCACCCGGCAGATCATGCGCCTGCTCATGCGCCACATGGGACGTCCGACGGACGCCTCGCAGGACTACGACTACACCGACTGGGACGCGGTCGACCGCCTCGGCCTGCGCATCGCGGCACTCGCGGGCGCCGCCGTCTGAGCGCGCGCGTAAGAACGGCGCGCCCCCCGACGCTCACCTCCGTGATGAAGCCGACACGGACAGAACCCGCAGAGCGCGGTGGCGCGGTCGACGCGTGGCGCCGGCGACGGCTCATCGTCGCCGGCTTCGACGCGCAGCTCGCGGTGGCGCTCGCGGCCGATGACGCGGTCGACCTGCACGAGCTGCTGACGCTGCTCGATCGCGGCTGCCCGCCCGGCCTCGCCGCCCGCATCGTCGCCCCGATCGACCGGCCGCTCCCGTGACGTCACGGCACCTGGACGCTGGTACGGTGCCGCGCTTGGCCGGCCGCGACACGCACCAGCTCGGCCCGTTCGATGCCGAGTCCCGGCGCTGGCTCGACGAGCTGGGCGCGACGGGCCATGTGCGCGACGAGGCCGTCCAGCGCCTGCACGAGCTGCTGCTGCGGGCCGCGCGCTACGAGGTCTCGCGGCGCCGCCACACGCTGAGCCACCTGCGCGGCGGAGACTTCGACGACCTCGCCCAGCAGGCCGCCGACGACGCGCTCGTCGCCGTGCTCGGCAAGCTCGACGCCTTTCGCGGGGACAGCCGCTTCACGACCTGGGTGTACAAGTTCGCGCTCTACGAGGCTGCGGTGAAGCTGCGCCGCCGCGGCTGGCAGGACCGCGAGCTCACGCTCGAGCCCGAGGCCTGGCCGGCCTTCGCGTCCCAGGACCTGACCCCCGCCGAGCACCTCGCCGAGAGCGAGCTGCTCGCGGCGCTGCGCAACGCGATCGACGCCTGTCTCAGCGCCCATCAGCGCGAGGTGCTCGTCGCCGTCACGATCACCGGCGTCCCGATCGACGTGCTCGCCGAGCGGCTGAAGACGACGCGCGGCGCGCTCTACAAGACGCTGCACGACGCCCGCAGGAAGCTTCGCGCGGCGCTCGCGGCAGACGGAATCGACATCGCCCATGGCGACTGGGAGCACGACTGATGGCCGACGAGCACGCAACAGCCCGCCGGCGGCTGATCGCCGCCCTGCTCGGACCGGGCGAGCCCGAGCTGACCTGCGAGGAGTGCTTCGAGCAGCTCGACCGTTACGTCGACCTCGAGTACGCGGGCGCGGACGCCGAGCGCAGCGTGCCGGGGATGCGCGCGCACCTCGCCGGCTGCCCGGCGTGCCTCGAGGACCACGCGAGCCTCGCGGCCTATGTCGCCGATCGCGAAGGAGCCACATCCCCATGAGCAGCACCCCGAGAAGGGTGGTCATCGTCGGCGCCGGGCTGGCCGGCGCGAAGGCCGCGCAGACCCTGCGCGAGGAGGGCTTCGACGGCAGCATCGTCCTGCTCGGCGCCGAGCGCGAGCGGCCCTACGAGCGCCCGCCGCTGTCCAAGGACGTCCTGCGCGGCGAGGCCGACGCGACAACGGTCTACGTCCACGACGCGGGCTTCTACGAGCAGCACGCGATCGAGCTGCGCACCGAGGCGCCGGCCGCGGCGCTCGACACGGCCGGGGCGGCGGTCCTCCTCGCCGGCGGCGAGCGCCTGCCCTACGACCGGCTGCTGCTGACGACGGGCGCGCGGCCGCGGCGCCTGACGCTGCCCGGCGCCGGCCTCGACGGCGTCTGCGAGCTGCGCACGCTCGCCGACGCCACGGCGCTGCGCGAGCGCCTGCAGGCCGGCGGGCGCCTCACCGTCGTCGGCGCGGGCTGGATCGGCTGCGAGGTCGCCGCCTCGGCGCGCCAGATGGGTGTCGAGGTGACGATGATCGAGCCGCTCGAGCTGCCGCTGCAGCGCGCCCTCGGCCCGGTGCTGGGCGCCTTCTACCGCGACCTGCACGCCGCGCGCGGCGTGCAGTTGCTGCTCGGGCGCGGCGTCGCGGCGTTCGAGGGCGACGGCGTGCTGCGCGCCGTGCGCACCGAGGACGGCACGCGCGTGCCGTGCGATCTGGCGCTCGTCGGCGTCGGCGTCATCGCGCGCGACGAGATCGCAACGCGGGCGGGAATCGAGACGGCCGACGGCATCCTCGTCGACGAGCAGCTCCAGTCGAGCGTGCCCGGCGTCTACGCCGCGGGCGACGTCGCCCGCGCCCACCACCCGCTGCTCGGGCGCAGCGTGCGCGTCGAGCACTGGGCCAACGCGCTGAACCAGGGGCCCGCCGCGGCGCGCAACATGCTCGGCGCGGACACACCCTACGACCGCCTGCCGTACTTCTTCTCCGACCAGTACGACGTCGGCATGGAGTTCACCGGCCACACCGCGGAATGGGACGACGTCGTCATCCGCGGCGACCTCGCGGCGCGCGAGTTCATCGCGTTCTGGCTGCACGAGGGGCGCGTCGTCGCCGGGATGAACGTCAACGTCTGGGACGTCGGCGACGACATCAAGGCGCTCATCCGCTCGTGTGCCGCGGTCGACCGCGACCGGCTCGGGGATGCGTCGCTGGCGCTAGGCGAGCAGGCCGAGCTCGCCGCCCCGGTGCGCCGCCTCGACGCGTGAGCGGCAGTCGAGCTTGCGCAGCATGTTGCGCACGTGCATGTCGACGGTGCGCGGGCTGAGGAACAGTTCCTGGGCGACCTCGCGGTTCGTGCGCCCCACGGCGACGAGGCGCAGGACCTCGAGCTCGCGCGGCGTCAGGCCACCGCGATCGGTCTCGGCGGCGGCACGGCCGCCGAGCCACCGCGCGACCGATGCGCCGAGCGCCGCGACCTCGTTCGCCGCGGCGACGGTCAGCGGGCGCGCACCGAGCTTGCGCGCCGTCAGGTAGGCGTCGCGCAGGCGCTCGAGGGCGGGCTCGAGCTCGCCGGCGGCGGCGAGCGCGACCCCGGCGCGCAGCTCGACGTGCGCGCGCTCGAACGGGATGTCGAGCGTGCGGAAGATCTCCGCGGCGCGCGTGAGCTGCTCGGCGGCGGTGTCCGCGTCGCCTTCGAGCAGCGACGTCTCCCCGATCGCGTGCGCGAGCGCGCCCAGCGCGTAGGCGTGCCCTGTGGCGGAGGCGATCTGCGTCAGCGCGTGCGTGGCGCCGTGCGCGCCCGGGCGATCGCCGCGGGAGGCGAAGTACGCGGCCGCCCAGCGCAGCCCCCAGATGCAGAAGTGCCGGTCCTCGCCGTCCTCCCAGCGGCGCAGGAGCGACCAGCAGTGCCCGGTCGCCTCCTGGTGGGCGCCTTCTGCGGCGGCGACGTACGCCAATCCGGCGGTCGAGTCGAACCACATGTGGTAGTGGCCCGCCGGCGTCGACGTGTTGAGGGACGACGTGAGCATCCGGCGCGCGGAACCGAACTTGCCCTGGAAGGCGCGGATCGTGCCGAGCATGCCCTCGGCGACCCAGACCGCCGTGTCGGTGGCGATGAGGTCGCGGCTGAGCTCTCCGGAGCGTGACCATTCGCCGCGCTCGCGCAGTACGTAGATGAGGCACGTCACGCACGCGATCTCGGTCGACGCGCCCGAATCGGTCCGGCAGAGGTCCAGCGCGGCGTCGAGGGCCTCCTCGGCGCGGCGGTAGTCGGCCGCGTGGTAGAGCACCATCGCAAGGCGCTGGTAGAGCTCGGCGACGACGAGCGTCAGGTCGTGCTCGAGCGCGAGCGCGAGACCGCTGCGCACGGTCTCCAGGCCCGCGTCGAACTCCCCGCGCTGGGCGCGCGTGAGCCCCTCGAGCCCGAGCGCACGCGCGCGGAGGTCCAGCCGCCCGGCGGTGACGGCGTCCTGCCCCGCAGCCCTGGCCAGCTCGACGGCATCGCTGAACTGCGCGCCGCTGCGCCGGTGATCGCCCATCGCGAGGCGCTCGATGGCGGCGTCCGCGCGCCGGTCGCCGGCGGCGAATGCCAGCGCCGCCAGCCGCCGGGCAGCGAACGCCGGCTCGCGCTCCCCCTTCAGCTCGTGGACGCCGGCGAGGCGCCGCTGGGCGTCGGCGTAGGCGAGGCTGTCGCCGCCGGCGCTGCGGATGTCCGACAGCTCGCGCCACGCCTTCGCCGCCTCCGTGAGCTGCCCGGCCCGCTCGGCGCAGCGTGCGTGGCGTTCGAGCACATCGATCCGGCCGCCGGCCTCGTCGTCGCGCGACGTCCAGAGCTCCAGCGCCTGGCGACCGGCGCTCGTCGCGTCGCGGTAGGCGTGGACGGCCTCGAACTCCCGCGCGGCGCGGACGAGCAGCTCCCGCGCGCGGTCGGCGTCGCGCGCGCCGAGCCAGTGCGTGGCGATCTCCATGCTCGGCCCGTTGCCGGCTTCGAGCAGCTCGGCGACCCGGCGGTGCAGCGCGCGCCGGCGCAGCCACGGCACGTCGGCGTACCACGCCTCCCAGTGCAGCGCGTGGCGGAAGGCGGCGCGCCCGCCACCCTCCTCGCGGATGAGGCCCTGCCCGAGCAGTTCGGCGACACCCGCCTCCGTCGCGAGGTCGCCGATGAGCGCGAGATCGAAGGACTGCCCCGCGACGGCCGCGGTCTCGGCGGCGGCCCGCGCGGGCGCGGACAGGTCGGCGGCGCTCATGAGGACTGCATCGCGGACGGTGTCGGGCACCGGGACGGTGTCACCGACGACGAGCTCGAGGCCGCGCGGACCGGAGCGCACGCCCCCGCTCGCCACGAGCGCGCGCGTCAGCTCCTCGACGAAGAACGCCAGTCCCTGCGTGCGGTCGTGCAGCGCCCGGACGAGCGACGGCGACGGCGCGCTCTGGAGCAGGTGCGCCACCAGGGCGCCCGTCGCGTCGAGATCGAGCGGTGCGAGGACGAGCTCGTCGAGGCCGGGACCGCGGCGCAGCTCGTTGCGCAGCCGGCGCAGCATGTGATCGCGCGGCAGGCCGTCGGAGCGGTACGCGGCGACCACGACGATCGGCATCTCGGTCAGCGCCGGCGCAAGCGCGGCGAGCAGCTCGATGGTCGCCTCGTCGGACCACTGCAGGTCGTCGAGGATCACGAGCGCGGGGCCGTCGGAGACGATCTGCTCCAGCGCGCAGCGGATCGCCTCGGAGATCGTGGCCTTGTCGCTGGTGGCCGCGGGCGCGCCGAGCTCGGGCAGCACGAGCGCCAGGTGCGCGCGCAACGGCCCGCAGGCGTTCAGGCCTGCGGGCCGCGCGCGCAGATAGACCCGCAGCGCGGTGATCACGGGGCCGTACGGCGTGGCCGCGCTGTTGCTCGCGGCGCCGCGCAGGACGAGTGCCGACGAGGCGGCGGCGGCCTCCTCGGTGAGCCGGGTCTTCCCGACCCCGGCCTCGCCCGCGAGCAGCAGGAGCCCGCCGGTCCCGCTTCGCGCGCGTTGCTCGGCGCGGGCGAGCTGGGCGAGCTCGACGTCCCGGCCGACAAGCGCACCGCGGGCTTGCATGTGCGGAGTGTAGGACCCCCGGGTCAGGCTGCGGCCGGGGTCGGATCGGGGCGCACGAGGACCGTGTCCGCGATCGGGACGACCTCGTCCGCGGGCAGGCCGGCGGCCTGCGCGTGGGCGCGGATCGCCTCCGGGCTGTCGGCCTCGTAGACGCAGAACGTCCCGAGCTCGCCGCTCTCCTCGGCGAGGACGTAGCTGCGGATCCAGCGCACGCCCGAGTCGGCCTTGTCGCCCTCCTGCGTCGAGCGCGCCGCGGCGGCTCCGAGATCGTCGGGCGAGGCCCAGCCGTTGCGTCGCATGATGCCGTAGAGCTGCATGGTGATCTCCTCTGATTGGTTGGGAACACCGTACGCCGGGCCGCATGCCGGGACATCCGTGAAACCACCGTATTTCGCCCGCGAGGTGCCGTCTCGCTCAGGCTCAGGCGGGCTCGAGCCCGAGCTTCGCCTCGATCGCGGCGCGCGGCTGCGCGCCGGTCATGCGGTCGACCTCCTTGCCGTCGCGCAGCACGACGAGCAGCGGGATCGAGCGCGCGGCGAAGCGGCCGGCGAGCGCCATCGCGCGGTCGGCATCGACCTTCACGATCTTCACGCGCCCCGCGTGCGCGCGCGCGATCTCCGCGAGCACGGGCGCGACCGCGCGGCAGGGCGGGCACCAGTCGGCCCAGAAGTCGACGAGCACCGGCACGGACGCCTGGACCTCGGCGTCGAACGTCTCCGTCGTCGCGTCGACGAGCCAGGGCAGCGGCTTGTGGCAGCGCCCGCAGTGGGGCGTCCCGGAGGCGGTGGGGGCGACGTTGTTGCGCGCGTCGCACGACGGGCAGGCGATCTGGGTCGGCATCCCGGCAAGGCTAGCCGGGCGGGGCGCTCTTCCCCGCCAATGCAGATCACGGTGCTACGGCGAGGTCCGCCCCTCGCCCACGTCGACGAGATCCGCGAACGACGCGCGCTCGGCCGCCGTCAGGTCCTGGGCGGCGCCGAAGAAGTAGACGAGCGATCCCTCGGTGTCCAGCGCCCCGCGCTTGGGGTGCTCGCTGATCGCGGCCTTGATGACGGCGGCCCCGGCCTTGGCGGCGGCGGGCGTGTTGTAGGCGTAGAGGAGCACGTGGTCGCCGACCTTGCGGGCCGCGATCGCCGGGGGGTTGACGTCGAGCTGGGTGACGGTGAAGCCGCCCTTGCGCAGCAGCGACACGGCGTTGTCGAGGACCAGCGATCGCGACCGCGCCGGGACGGGCGCGGCCGGCGGCGTGAGCGTCGTCACCGTCGGCGTCGGCGCGGCGGTAGTCTTGGTCTGCTTGTCGGCGCCCCCGCAGCCGCCGGCCACCACGGCGGCGGTCAGCACGAGCACGATCGGTCCGGTCAGGCGTCGCATATGTGCCGCAGCGTAGTGCGAGCCGGCGCTAGCCGCGCTCGAGCGCGAGGCGCGGGATCCAGCCGAGCCAGGACGGCAGCCACCAGGCCGCGCGGCCGGCGACCTGCATGATCGCCGGGACGAGCAGGCAGCGAATGATGAGCGCGTCGAGGAACACGGCGATCGCAAGGCCGAGCCCGAACTCCTTGATGACACGGTCGGGACCGAGCGCGAAGGACGCGAAGACGACGATCATGATCGAGGCGGCCGCGGTGATGACGCGCCCGGTCGTCGCCACGCCGTTGCGCACGGCGAGTGACGCGTCGCCGGTCCGGTGCCACTCCTCGTAGATGCGCGACATGAGGAAGACCTCGTAGTCCATGCTCAGGCCGAAGACGATCGCGAACAGCATGACCGGCACGAACGATTCGACCGGGCCCGTGCCGACTCCGAGAGGGCCGGCGAGGAAGCCGTCCTGGAAGACGAGCGTCACGACGCCGAGCGCGGCGCCGATCGACAGGAGGTTCATGAGCGCCGCCTTGACCGGCACGAACACGCTGCGGAAGACGGCCATGAGCAGCAGCGCGCTGAGCAGCACCACCATCCCCACGAAGATCGGCAGCTTGTCGGCGATGACCTGCGTGAAATCCTCCTGCGAGGCGGTCGCGCCCCCGACGTAGACGCGCACCGCGCTGTCGCGCTCGACGGCCGGGATCCGGTCGTCGCGCAGGCGGTTGAGCAGATCGGTCGTCGCCACCGCCTGCGGCCCGGTCTTCGGGAACGCGACGATCGTCGCGATCTGCTTGTCGGGCGACAGCTGCGGCGGCGCGACGACCGCGACATCCGGATCGCTCCTCACGGCCTTGGCGACCGCCTGGGCGCCGGCGACGTCGCCCGCCCTCGGCAGCGCCACCGCGAGCAGGAACTGGCCGTTCGTGCCGGCGCCGAAGCCGTCGGCGATGAGGTCGTAGGCGACGCGCGTGGTCGTGCCGGGCGGGTCCAGGCCCGCGTCGGAGGTACCGAGGCGCATGTGCAGCGCCGGCACGGCGAGGCCGAGCAGGACGGCGAGTGAGATGACCATCGCGGGGATCGGGCGCCGCTGGACGATCCCCGACCAGCGCGCCCACGCGGGGCTCACGCCCGACAGCTCGGCGCCGGCCCGGTCGGCCTGCGCGTTGCGGCGTGCGCGCCCCGGCAGCGGCAGCCGCCAGCGGTCGATCCAGTCGCCGGTCTTGCTGATCATCGCGGGCAGCAACGTCAGCGAGGCGCACATGACGAGCAGCACCGCGAGCGCCGAGGCCAGCGACGCGCCCTGCATGAACGAGAGCCCGAGCAGCAGCAGGCCGAGGAGCGCGATGATGACCGTCAGGCCCGCGAAGAAGACCGTCCGCCCGGCCGTGTCGATCGACAGCAGCAGCGCGTCGTCGCGCGACAGGCCGCGCGCGTGCTCGGCGCGATAGCGCGTGACGACGATGAGCGCGTAGTCGATGCCGACCCCGATCCCGATGAGCGCGGCGAGCTGGGGCGCGAAGTCGGGCGTGTCGACGACCTGCGAGATCACCGGGACGAGCCCGAGCGTCGTGCCGAGCGCGAGCATCGCGTTGAGCAGCGGTACCCCGGCGGCGATGACCGATCCGAAGGTGATCATGAGCACGAGTGCGGCGGCGAGCAGGCCGAAGAGCTCCGTCGTCGAGCCCTGGCTCGCGGCCTGGCGGACGACCTCGGCGCCCTGACCCCCGTGCTCGATCTGCAGGGCCGGGCCGCGCGCGGCGAAGCCCGCCTTCTCGACGCGCTTGAAGCGCGCGACGTCGAAGTCCTCCGCCCCGGACCTGTACGTCACCATCGCGACGCCGGTGCGCCCGTCCTTCGTCAGCTGGCCGTTGCGGCGCGGGTCGGACACGTCGACGACGTCGGGGTCGGCCTCGAGCTTCGCCAGCGACGTCTGCATCGCGCTGCCGGCCGGCCCCGCGCGCAACGAGCCGTCGCGCGCGACGTAGACGAACTGATCGACGATGCCGTTGCGCGTCGGCGCGTGCTCGGCGAGCACGTCGTAGGCCTTCTGGGACTCGGTGCCGGGGAGGCGGAAGCTGTCGATCTTCTGCGTCCCGAGCGACGAGCCCAGCACCCACGCGGCGACGAGCAGCGCGACCCAGCCCACGAACGTGAGGCGGCGATGCGTCGCGCACCAGCGCGCAACGCGCACGAAGACAGAGGGGGAATCGGGGTGGGCTGGCACGGCGGGCAAACGGCGGCGTCAGGGCCCGGGAGGTGGGAGCCGGGGTGGTGCTCCAGTCCGGAACGCCGCCGTACAGACGAAACGAATACCACACGCGACGGCGGAGGAGGTGATGCAACGGGGCGAGGTCGCGTGCTTAACCTCACGCGGGCGAGAGCCCTGCTGCGTCAACGGACGTCGTAGCCGTATTTGCCGCGCAATGGCCGCCTACCGGCTGCGGGCGTCCAGATGATCGGCCGATGACCCGTCCCTTTCTCGGACTGCCGGTCGGACATCCGGCCAATCGGCCTCAACCTGGGGTCCCTGGCCCCGTCCTCCCGCCGAGCACGTATCGCATGAGCAGCCTCTCGATGCGCAGCCGTGCCGCCGCCGTCATCGGCGCGTGCGTGGTGGCGTGCGCCACGGCGCCCGCCGCGTTCGCCGCCAACGCCTCCGTCAACCTCACGACGAGCAAGACGTTCTCGCCGTCCGCCGTGACCGTCGCGCCGGGCGAGAGCGTCACGTGGACCTGGGCCGGGGACCGGTCCCACAACGTCACCGCGGACGCCGGGCAGGCCGAGACCTTCTCGAGCGGTAACAAGACGACCGGCACGTTCACGAAGACCTTCAGCACGGTCGGTCATTACACGTACAAGTGCACGCTGCACGGCGGGATGAACGGCGCCGTCGACGTCGTGTCGGGGACGCCCCCGCCCCCGCCGCCGCCGGACACGACACCGCCGAACGCCCCGACCTCGCTCCTCGCGTCGGCCGCCGACGCGACCGTGACGCTCGACTGGGCCGACAGCACCGCCGGCGACCTCGCCAACTACGTCGTGCAGCGCCGCGCCGGCGCCGCCGCCTTCGCGACGATCAGCTCGCCGACCACGAGCGCCTTCACCGACACGACGGTGACCAACGGCACGACCTACTCCTACCGCGTCATGGCGGTCGACACGTCGGGCAACGTCAGCAGCGCCAGCGCGGTCGTCACGGCCTCGCCCGTCGCGCCGCCGCCGATCGTCGGCCCCGCGACCCGCCACGTCGCGATCGCCAACTATGTCTTCGGGCCCACGACGATCACCGTCAAGACCGGCGACACCGTCCAGTGGGACTGGTCGGGCGCGGACGTCAACCACTCCGTCACCGCGACAGCCGGGCAGTCGGAGACCTTCGACAGCCACCTCGGCCTCGCCGACAACCAGATCGTCGGCGCGCCGGCGGGCGGCTTCGGCCGGACGTTCGACAACGTCGGCAGCTTCACGTACTACTGCCGCGTCCACACCGACATGACCGGCACCGTCAACGTCGTCACGCCCCCGGCGACGCCGGACACGACGCCGCCCCCCACGCCCGCGACCCCGGTCGCGACGGCCGCCGAGACGAGCGTCACGGTCGACTGGGCGGACAGCACCGCGCCCGACCTCGGCAACTACGTCGTCGAGCGCCAGGTCGGCTCGGGTGCATGGGCGACGGTCGCCCAGCCGGTCGCGAGCGTCTACATCGACACCGCCGTCGCAGCCGGCACGACGTACTCCTACCGCGTGACCGCCGTGGACGTCGCCGGCAACCACAGCGCCGCCAGCGCCGCCGTCTCGGCAACGCCCGTCGTGCCGCCGCTGCCGCAGGCCGACACAGGCCCGGTCACGCGCCACGTCTCGGTCGCGGGCTACGCCTTCGGACCTTCGCTGATCACCGTCAACAGCGGCGACACCGTGCAGTGGGACTGGAACGGCATCGACGTCAACCACTCCGCCAGCTCGCTCGGCGGCCTGCCCGAGAGCTTCGACAGCCACCTCGGCATGCTCGTCAGCGCGATCACCGGGCCCCCGGCGGGCGGCTCCTACAGCCACCTGTTCACCCAGGTCGGCGACTACGCGTACCTCTGCAAGGTGCACCCCGACATGACCGGCACCGTGCGGGTCGTGTCCTCCGGGGCCCCGGACGCGCAGCCGGCGACCCCGCCGGCGAGCAGCCCCGCCCCCGCGGCGGCGCCGCACAACGCCACCCCGGCCCGCAACGCCAAGACCTACGCCGTGAAGATCGCCGACTTCGCGTTCGCCCCGGCGAACCTGTCGATCGCCACCGGCGACGTCGTGAAGTGGAGCTGGACCGGCGCGGACACCAACCACTCCGTCACGTCGGGGGCGGGCGAGGCCGAGACCTACGAGTCCCATCCCGGCCTGAAGATCTCCGAGGTCCTCAAGGCCCCGGCGGGCGGCTCGTTCTCGCACACGTTCATTCGCGAGGGCACGTTCACGTACTTCTGTCGCGTGCATCCGGGGATGAAGGGCAAGGTCACGGTCGGCCCCGCGCCGCTGCGTGTGCGCATCGTGAGCGTCAAGCGCGCGAGCGGGTCGCTGCGGCTGAGCTACCGCATGACGAAGACGGGGACGGTCAAGGCGCAGGTCTTCCGCGGCGGCAAGCGCGTCGTCACGAAGTCCGCCAAGGGCCGCGGCGGGGCCAACGCGCTGCGGATCGTGCTGCCCCGGTCGGCACGCCGGGCGGCCCTGAAGGTCGTCCTGCGCGCCGGTCCGGACCAGAAGGTCATGGCGCGGGCGAGCGTCCGCGCCGCGCGCGGGGTCCGCGCACGCTGAAAGCGGGCGCTGGCGGGCGGTCCTGGCGGGTACATCGCCCGCCATGGACATCCCGCCCGAACCACACGAGATCTTCGAGCGCACCCGCGAGGAGGGCAGGCGCCGCCTCGAGCGCTCGCGCCTGGAGATCACCTCGACGGCGCTCGTCGCGGGCTTCGACGTCGTCTTCGGCGTCATCGCGCTCGCGACGATCGCCGCGGCGTTCTCCAAGCCGCTGGGCGAGGAGCCCGCCCATGCGCTCGGCGCGCTGGGCTTCGGGATCGCCTTCATCTTCATCGTCGTCGGGCGCTCGGAGCTCTTCACGGAGAACTTCCTCGTCCCGGTCACCGGCCTGCGGCGCGGCCACATCACGAAGCTCAAGCTCGCCGAGCTGTGGCTCATCTCGCCGATCTGCAACATCGCCGGCGGCGCCGCGCTCATCGTCGTCGTCAGCACGCACGGTGTGCTCCCGCACGGGGCCGGCGAGACGCTCGTGAAGATCGCGCAGGGCTTCGACGACAACAGCGCCTGGACGGCGTTCTGCAGCGCGATCGCCGGCGGCGCGGTCATCACCGCGATGACGTGGCTCATCGAGGGCGTGGGGTCGATCGGCGGTCGCATCGTCTGCGCCTGGATCGGCGGCGTGCTCCTGACGCTCGGCTCCTTCAACCACGTCATCGTCGTGACGCTCGAGATGATCTTCGGCCTGCGCTTCGGCGCCGACATCGGGGGCCTCGACGTCCTGCAGAACTTCTTCGTCGCGGCCGCCGGCAACATGCTCGGCGGGATCATCTTCGTGACGCTCACGCGGACCGGGCAGGCGATCGGCTCAAGCGACGGCGACGGCCCGACGCAGGCCGCGGAGCAGAGCTGAGCCGACTACACGCGCGACGGCTCGGACTCGATGATGACGCGGCAGGGGCGCTCGGCGAGCACCGTCTCGACGGTCTTGCCGAACAGCGTCGTGCCGGTGCGCGGCGGCAGCGGCAGGACGATCGCCTGCGAGCGGATCGTGCGCGCCTCGTCGATGATGACGCGGCCGCCCTGACCGGCGCGGATCTTCACGACGCGGCCCGTGAGGCGCCGGCCGACGAGCCGCCGCGCGTGCTCGATGACGGACGCCGCGGCGGCCTCGCGCTCGGGCAGCTCGGCGTCGATCGGCGAGGACTGCGGCACGGTGATGAGGACGATGACGTAGATCCCGCGGCCGCCGCGCGCGGCGAGCTTCTGCGCGGTGGCGACGATCTGCGGCGCGAAGTGGTCGACCTCGAGCGCGAGCAGCACGGACTGGTACTCGGCCTCGGTCGCCGTGACGGGCTGGGGCACGACGATCTTCGCCGTCGTCACGAGGTCGAGCCCCTGGCGGCGGCGGTAGAAGACGTACACGCCGATGCCGAGCGACAGCCAGACGACCCCGGCGATCGCGACCTCCGGGTGCAGCGCCGTGACGACGAGGAACGAGAGCGCCGTGGCGATGCCGCCGAACACGGCGAACCCGGGGATGTCGCGCCCCCCGAACGTGATGTTGCCCGGCATGCGGTACGGGCGCTTGACGTCGGGGTGCTTGACGCGCATCCGGATGACCGCCGCGTGGGCGATCGTGAACGACAGCATCGCCCCGAACGCGTACATGTTGCCGAGGAACTCGGCCTGGCCGGGCAACAGCGTGACGCACGCGATGACGCCGAAGACGAGGATCCCGATCCACGGCGTGCCGTACTTCGGGTGCAGCTGGCGCATCCGGTCGGGCACCTGGCGGTGGATCCCCATCGAGTACACGAGCCGTGACACGCCGATGATCCCGGCGTTCGTCGCGATGAGGAGGATCGTCGCCGCGAGCAGGCCGACGTAGAGCTCCGCGGGCTGCTGGAGGAAGCCGAGGTCCAGCTGCTTGACGACGCCGAGGATCGGGTCGCCGGCGAAGCCGCCGTTCTCCTCCGCGACGCCGAGCAGCGTCTGGTACTCGCCGGTCTGGGGATTGAGCGTCACCGGCAGCGCCGACAGCGCGATCGCCGGCAGCGTGAAGTAGATCGCGTAGACCGCCGTGCGCACGCGCGCGATCGCCTTCGGGATCGTCACGGCCTCGTCCTTGGCCTCCTCGGCCATGTTCGAGATCGTCTCGATGCCGGTGTAGGCGATCATCCCGAGCGGGATCGCGACGAGGAAGTCCCTCCAGCTCGGCGCGACGCCGAGGTGGATGTTGTCGGCGAGCGTCTGCGGGCTGAACACGAGGAACGCGCCGACGACGACCATCAGCAGCTGCGTGAAGAAGTCGACGACCGCGAGGACGATGTTCAGCCCGGCCGACTCCTTGACGCCCACGACGTTGATGAGCGACAGCAGGATGATCACGCCCGCGGCGAAGACGACGTCGCCGGGCGCCGATCGCAGCGGGTCCCAGAACAGGCCGCCGATGTAATGCGGCACGAAGAACGCCGAGATCGCGACGGTGATGACGTAGTTGAGCATCTGCGCCCAGGCCGCGAAGAACGAGACGAACTCGTTGAACGCGTGGCGCGCGAAGCTCGACGAGCCGCCGGCCTCGGGGAACATCGCCGTCGCCTCGGCGTACGTCGCCGCGGTGCAGAAGAAGAAGATGCCGGTGATGACGAAGACGAGCGGCGTCAGGCCGAGCGCGAGGCCGGCGACGAGGCCCAGCGCGTAGTAGATCGAGGACCCGACGTTGCCGTAGGCGGTGGCGAAGAGCGCGTTGACCCCCAGCACGCGCTGGAGGCCCTGGAGCCGGCGTTGGGCCATCGGGGGCGCAGACTACGCCGGTCCGGCGATCCGCGAAGATCTGCTCATGGCAACCGAGATCGAGCGGAAGTTCCTCCTGCGCGAGCTCCCGGGAACGTTGCGCCTCGCGCGCGCGCAGACGATCAAGCAGGGGTATCTCGCCCTCGACGGCGACACCGAGGTGCGGCTGCGGACGGGCTCGCAGCCGCCGAGGCTCGCGATCAAGTCCGGGCGCGGCGCCGTGCGCACGGAGGTCGAGCTGCCCGTTGCGGGCGCTGACGCGGCCGCGCTGTGGGACCTCACCGAGGGGCGGCGGATCGAGAAGCTGCGGCGCCGGATGCGCGCCGCCGGCGTCGAGGCCGAGGTCGACGAATATGTCGGCGACCTCGCCGGGCTCGTCGTCCTCGAGGTCGAGTTCGCAGACGAGGAGGCGGCGCGCGCCTTCGCGCCGCCGGCCTGGTTCGGGCGCGAGCTCACGGGCGAGCGCGGGTACGCGAACCGCAGCCTCGCCGTCGGCGGGCGGCCGCCCGGATGACGGCGATGCCCTGGCTCAGCGCACGGTGAAGTCCGCGTGCTGGCCGGCCACGTAGTGGCCCGGCAGGTTGCAGACGAGCGCGTAGTGGCCCGGCCTCAGGGTCAGCGCGAGCGCCTTCGTCGCGCCCGGCCGCACGTCGCCGATCTCGCCGACGTTGCCGGTCTCGTCGGCCTCCTTGCCCTTGAGCAGGCCGTCGGCGGGCGTGGTCGTGCGCAGGACGACGAACTCGTGGGCGATCGCCCCCGCGTTGCGCACCTTGAACGTCACGCGCCCCGCCCGCCCGAGGCCGGTGTCCGGCACGAGCGTGAACTCGTCGAGCGTGATCCCGACGTTCGCGGCTGCCGCGGCGGGCGCTGCGGGCGCGGCCGCACCCGGGGGCGTGACGGCGCCCGGACTCGCGCCGTCGCCCGTCTGGCTGATGGCGAAGACGACGGCGAGGGCGAGCAGCAGGACCGCGGCGGCGCTCACCGCGACCGTCGTCGACGAGCCGCGCCGCGGGACGCTCGGTGCAACCGGTTCCGCGTGGCGCTCTACAGGCTTCTCGTGCTCGATGACGGGCATGGCGGGCTCGCTCCTTGTCGCGTGGCCACAAGCTAGGCCCGCAGCGGCGCGCCGCCATCGGTACGAACGACGCCGCGATCGCGGGGAACTACTCGTCGTGGATAGGGTGCGCCGATGGCCGGGGCGATGAGCGGCAGCGCGAGCACGGAGATCGAGGCACCGCTCGACGCGGTCTGGGCCGTCGTGGCGGACGTCGCGACGGCGCCCGAGTGGCAGAAGGGCCTCGACACGATCACCGTGCTCGAGCGCGACGAACAGGGCCGCGCGGTCCGGTGCGAGACGACGACCGACGCGAAGCTCAAGGTCTTCATCGCGCGCGTGCGCTTCGCCTACACGTCGCCGCGCGAGCTCACATGGATTCAGGAGCGCGGCGACCTGCGCTCGATGGAGGGCTCTTGGCAGCTGGAGGACGCCGGCGACGGGCGCACGCGTGCGACGTATACGCTCGACGGCGACCCCGGGGTCCTCATGGGCCGGTTTCTCAAGGGTGCGCTCGAGGAGAAGATCCGCGCGATCCTCATCGACGGCCGCCCGGGTGAGCTGAAGGCACGCGTCGAGGGAGGCTGAGACAGGCATGGGAGGACTGAGCGCCAGCGCGCAGGCGGACATCGACGCCCCGATCGAGCGGGTGTGGGAGGTCGTCGCGGACGTCGCGGGCTGGCCGGAGTGGCAGGCGACGATCACCGAGATCGACATCGAGGAGCGCGACGCCGCCAACCGGCCGGCGCTCTGCGAGGTCGTCTTCGACGCGAAGGTCCAGACGATCCGCACGGTCCAGCGCGTGCACTACGAGTCTCCGCACCTGCTCTCGTTCTCGCAGGAACGCGGGAGCCTGAAATCGCTCGACGGGTCCTGGCGCCTGGAGGACCTCGGCGACGGGCGCACGCGCGCGACCTACAAGCTCGACGTCGGGCTCAGCGGGATGCTCGGCATGCTCGTCACCGGCGCCGTGCAGGACAAGCTGCGCGAGCGGCTCGTGACGGCACTCCCGGGCGAGCTCAAGGCACGCGCGGAGCGCTCCCAGCCGACGCGACCGTGAGCTCGAGGCGCTCGGAGGCCAGCCCGATCGCCCCCGCCGCCCCGCCCGCGGCCTCCCAGCGCGCGCGGGCCTCGATGCCGAGCGCGTCGAGGAAGTCGTCGCCGTGCAGCGGGTCGTGGTGGAAGAGCAGCAGCCGCCGGGCCGCGGCACGGCGCCCGAACGCGAGCGCGTCCGACAGCGAGGAATGCCCCCAGCCGAGATGGGCGGGGTACTCGTCGTCGGTGTACTGCGCGTCGTGGATGAGCAGATCGGCGCCGGCCGCGAGCTCCAGCCCGGAGATCCACTCGTCCTCGAGTTCGTCCAGCGGCGTGCCGAGCGCCGGCTCGTGGTCGGGGATGTAACAGAGCGCCGCGCCCTCGTCCTCGATGCGGTAGCCGAGCGTCGGGCCGCGGTGGCTCACCGAGCAGGAGCGCACCGTCGCCGGCCCGATCCGCCACTCGCCGGCCTCCGCCTCGCGGAAGGAGACGCGGCAGGGCAGCTCGCGCACCTCGACCGGCGACAGCGGCGCCGAGATGTAGCGCGCGATCCGGTCCAGGAGCGGCGTCGCGACGGCCGCGGGGGAGGCGGGCCCCCAGACGATGATCTCGGCCTCCGGGTGAAAGCAGGGGGCGAAGAACATGAGCCCCTGGATGTGGTCGAGGTGCAGGTGCGTGAGCAGGATGTTCACCGGACCCCGCAGGGGCGCCAGGTCGAGGCCGAGCGTGCGGATCCCCGTCCCGGCGTCGAGCACGACGAGCGTCCCGTCGGAAAGCGTCACCGCGACGCACGACGTGTTGCCGCCGTAGCGCATCGTCTCCGGGCCGGGCGCCGGGATCGAGCCCCGCGACCCCCAGACCTTGACCTTCACGGTGCCGCCACCGCCTCGCCCCGCGGCCAGAAGATGACGATCGCGCCGTGGAAGTTCTGGTCGCCGACGAGCGGCAGCGCGCTGGCCTCGATCGCGTGCTCGATGCCGCCGGCCGAGCGGATCCGATACCCGCCGTGCGAGGGCCGGTTGCCGCGCAGCGCGTGCGTGAGCGGGACCTGGTCGAAGGGGATCGGCCGGCCCTCGTCGTCGAAGGGCCCGAACGTCGCGGTCCACTCCGGCGCCGTCATCTGGCCCGTCTCCTCGTAGCGGCGGCCGAGCAGCGCGCCGGCGGCCTCGTTGAAGAACAGGAGGTTCCCGGCGGCGTCGACGAGGAAGGCGGGCGTCGACAGGCTCGACAGGAGGTTGCGGGCCAGGATGAGCTGCAGCGGGCGCGCGCCGGACACCGGGCAGACCCTCGCAGATCCCCAGCGGTACGGCGAGTGGCTAGACGGGCGTCGGCTCGTGCTCGCGCGCCCAGTCGGCGCGGGCACGGTCGAACTCCGCCCAGCCGTCGTCGGACGGGCCGCCCTCGGGCTTCATCGGTTCGGGCGGGGTGGGCCGGCGGAGGCTGCCGCCGTCATCGTCGTCCTCATCCTCGTCCTCGGTCGTGCGCGGCTCGCGGGCGAGGCCGACGCACATGCACACGGCGACGATGACGATGGCGACCGTCCCCGCGCCCGCCGACTCGAACCACATCCCGACGAACGCCAGCGCGATCGCCGCGGAGATCGTCAGGCCGCCGGCGTACGCGAGCGTCGCCCGCGCGACCCGGGCGCGGCGGGGGGCCTGGGCGCCCAGCGGGCTCATGACCCCCACCGCGAGCGTCAGGGCGCAGACGTAGAGCAGGGCGTTCAGCGCGAGGAGCATCGACAACATTGTGGTTCCCATGGGCGCCGCGATCAAACCGGAACGGCAGCCGTCCGGCGAGGTTCCGGCGCGGTGGCTCGCTCCTCGTACACCGCGTGCGCGCCGGGTTCGGTGCCCGGGCTATCGTCACGTCATGCGTCAGACCGGGATGGAGCCTGGTATCGAGCATGCGGCGTCCTCCGAAGCGTGGCTGCGCCACACCCTCGAGGAGATCCTCGTCCAGCTGCGCGTCCTGCTGGACATCGACGGCTGCGCCTTTCAGACCGTCGACTGGGATCTGGGCCAGATCCACCTCGCGGCGGCGTGGTTCGAGACGCCCGCGATCCGAGCGACGCTGCGGCCGGTGCTCGAGCGCCCGTACGACCCCGAGCGCGGCGGCGTTACGGAGGCCGCGATAGCGCGCGGCCGCCCGCTGCTGCTCGACAACGTCGCGCAGTGGGCCGGCGCGGACGCGCTGCGCGAGCGCCTGCGCGAGCACCTCGACGAGACCACCGCCGCCGCCGCGTGGGCCTGGTATGAGACCTCGACGTTCATCGCCTGCCCCGTGCGCACGACGGGCGGGCGCACGCTCGGCGTCCTCGCCCTCTCCTCCGCCGCGCCGCGCGCGCCGCTCGGCGAGGAGCAGCTGCGCGTCACGGAGGTGTTCGCGAGCCTCGCCGCCCTGGCGCTCGAGCGCTCCGAGCTGCTCGAGCGCGAGGCCTGCCGCGCCCGCGCCGAGGAGCTGCTGCACGCCGCCGCGCAGGCGATGACGGCGTCGCTGGAGCTCGACAGCGTCTACGCGGCGATCGTCGAGCAGGCGGCCATCGTCTCGGGCGCGCCGACGGTCATGCTCCTGCGCCTGGACAACGCGACGCAGACACTGCGCGTCGTCGCGAGCGCCGGTGCCAGCGAGCGCCTCACGAACCATCGCTTCGTCCGCGGCGCGGGGATGATCGGGGCGGCCTTCGAGAACGGGACGCCGTACGTCAGCGACCCCGCCGACCGCGACGCGATGCTCGGGTGGGTCTTCGACGAGGGCGTCGGCTCGTTCGTCCACGTCCCGCTCGGCCTCGGCCCGCGGCGCTTCGGGATGCTCACGGTGATCCACCCCGACGAGGGCGCGCTCGGCGGCGAGGTCCTGGCGCTGCTGGACTCGTTCGCACGGGTCGCGGCGGCGGCGATCGCCAACGCCCTCGAGTTCCAGCACGAGCGCACGATCGCCGGGGCGCTCACGCGCGGGTTCGTCCCCGGAGCGCCGCCCGAGCTCGAGGGCTTCGAGCTCGGGCTCGTCTATGAGCCGGTCGGCCACGAGGTCTCGGGCGGCGACATCTTCGGCGTCTGGCGGCTGCCGAGCGGCGCGCTGGCGGTGCTCGTCGGCGACGTCAGCGGCAAGGGCCTGGAGGTCGCCGCGGCGAGCTCGATGGTCCGCTTCTTCATCGAGGCGCGCACCTGGGACTCCGAGGACCCGGCCGTCGTCCTCTCCCAGGCCAACGCGATCCTGCGCCGCCGGCTGCCGGGCCGCGTCTCGCTCGTGACGGCGTTCCTCGCCGTCATCGACGACGGCGTCCTGCGCTACGCGAACGCCGGCCACGTCCCGCCGCTGGTCCTCGGCCGCGACGGTGCGCCGCGCGAGCTGCCGACGACGGGCCTGCCGCTCGGCGTGACCGACGACGCGACCTTCGCGCAGCACGAGCTGCCGTTCGGGCGTACCGCGCTGCTGTTCGCGAGCACCGACGGGCTGCACGAGGCGCGGCGCGACGGCGAGCTGTTCGGGCAGGAGCGGGTGAGCGCGCTCGTCGCCGCCAACCGGCGCGCGCTGGCACCCCAGGAGCTCGTCGAGCTCGCGTTTGCCGAGGCCGAGGCCTGGGCCCGGGAGCTCAGCGACGACGTCGCGATCATCGCGCTGCGCCCGCGCGCGCCCGGGCGGATCGAGATCCGCGAGGAGCCGCCCGACGGACCGGCTGCGCAGGCGCTGTACGCGCAGTACATGGACCTCCTGCGCGACCGGCTGGGCGCGGGCTTCGCCCCGACGGAGCGGATCTTCGGGCGCGCCGAGGCGTTCGCCGCCGAGGGCGGGGCGTGGCTCGTCGCCTACGACGAGGACGGCGAGGCGGTCGCCTGCGGCGGGCTGCGGCCGATCGCACCCGGCGTGGGCGAGATCAAGCGCATGTACGTCGCCGAGCACGCGCGCGGCGCCGGACACGGCCGCCGGCTGCTGCGCGCGCTCGAGCTGCGCGCGGCGGCGCACGGGTGCCGGCGCGTGCGGGTGCTGACGACCGACGTGCTCGCCGAGGCGATCGCGCTCTACGGCGCCGAGGGCTACCGCACGCTCGAGCGCAGCGCGCGCGATGGCCGCCCCGTCGAGATCTGGATGGAGAAGGAGCTCGCCGGCCGAGCGCAACGGCCGGCGCCTTGAGTCCGGCGCCGTTTCTGCCGATGAGGTCTGCGTGCAGCACCGCTACGTCCGCATCTCGATCGACACCGCGCGCCATCGGATCGAGGGCACGGTGACGCTCGCGGCCGACGGCTACCGCAGCCGCTTGTCGGATCTCCTCAACGCCCCGGAGCGCGACTTCATCTCCCTGAGCGACGCGACGGTCCTCGAGCTCGACGGCGACCGCCAGCGCACGAGCCACGACTTCATCGCCGTCCATCGCGACCACGTCGTCTTCGCCGTCCCGCTCGGCACCGTCGAGGTCCCGGTCGCCACCGGCACCGCCGGCTGACCCGCGCGCACCGCGACCTCGCCCGCGAGCTCGAACGGCGCGGTGAGCCCCACGCGGTCGCCGCTCCAGAAGCGCCCCGGGTCATACCAGCTCGCGGGCCGGTGGCTCGGCAGCAGCCCCATGTGCTGGTACGTCGTCGCGACGAGCTCGGCGCAGTAGATCGTCTCCAGCGACGACGATCGGCGCACGCGCCCGTTGAGCCACTGCCGCGCGAGGCCGAGGCTCGTCGGAAAGGGGCGGCCGTCGAAGCGCTCGATGATCTCCATGAGCCGGTCCTCGTGCCCGCGATCGAGCGCGCCCTGCAGCTGGCGCACCCAGGCGCGCTGGCCGTACCTCGAGGTCCAGGTCGCGGCGGCCTCGTCGAGGCGGTGCAGCTGGACGCCGCGCTGGCGCTGGCCGGTCCACACGTCGGGCAGCGAGCGGCCGAGCTCGGCGTGCCACAGCAGCGGGGGCAGGTCGTCGAGCGCGACGACCATCCCGACGTGGTTGACGGGGCTGTTCGTCACGGTCTGGATCGCGCGGTCGGCGAGCGACCGCCCGCGGAACAGCCAGATGTCGCCGGTCGCCGCGCCGGCGATCGCCTCCTCGAAGGAGAGTGACGTCTCGTCCACGCCCGTAACCTACGCAGTCATGAAGGTCCCCTGGAAGGTCGTGGGCCTCGCCGGGATGGCGGGTGTGGCCGCCACCGGCGTCGTGGTCGCGCGCCGCCGCCGCCCCCAGCACGAGTACGACCCCGACGAGCTGCGCGAGAAGCTCCACCGCCGCCTGGCCGAGGTCCCGCGCGCCGACGGCGGGCAACCGCAGACGTCCTAAGCTTCTGGGATGTGCAGAAACATCCGAACGCTTCACAACTTCGAGCCGCCGGCGACCACTGACGAGGTGCGGGCGGCGGCGCTGCAGTACGTCCGCAAGATCAGCGGCTCCTCCAAGCCCTCGGCTGCCAATGCGGCGGCTTTCGAGCGTGCGGTGGAGGAGGTCGCGGTGGTGTCGGCGCGGCTGCTCGACGAGCTCGTGACGACGGGTCCGCCGAAGGACCGCGAGGTCGAGGCCGCCAAGGCGCGGGCCCGCGCGGCGCAGCGCTACGCCGCGTAGGCGACCGGCAACCAACGCAGAGCGGCCCGCCCCGGTTTCCCGGGACGGGCCGCCGCCCTGCCATGTCGTCGGTCTCTTGGGTGCTGTCTAGAGGCCGAGCAGCCCTGCCGGTGTCGCGGTGCCGGTCATCGGCACGTTGGTCGGGCTCGTCGGCGCGTTGCTTGCGAGGCGCATGTTGCCGGTGCGCGGGCCGGGCGTGCCGCTTGCGCGGAAGTGCCCGATGATCGTGCAGGTGGCGTTGGACGCGAGCGTCGCGGCCGTCGGACAGTTGTTCGTCCCGACCGTGAAGTTCGCGCTGCTGCCCGCCACGATCGTGGCGCTCGTGACCGCCAGCAGCGATCCGGCGGGGCCGCTGTTGCGGACCGTCAGTGTCTGGTTGACGCCGTTGCCGCCGGTGATGGGACCGACGGAGTTGTTGCCGAACGCCAGCGTCGCCGGCGTGACCGTGATCGCGGAGTTCACGCCGCTGCCCGACAGCGCCACCGCCTGCGTGCTGTTAGGCGTCGCGTTGCTGTTGTCGGTGAACGTCACCGACCCCGACCTGGCCGCGGCCGCCGTCGGCAGGAAGCGCACGATGACCGTGCAGTTCGCCCCCGCGGCGACCGTCGCCGGGAAGGCCGTCGCGCACGTCCCGCCCTGACGGGAGAGGTCGGTCCCCGCCGTGACGATGTTCGTGACCGACAGCGGCCCGGCACCCGTGTTCGTCAGCGTGATCGTGCTCGTCTTGGCGACACCGATCTGCGAGTTGCCGAACGCGATCGTGCCCGGAGCGACGCTCGCGACACCGTTGACCGCGATGCCCGAACCGCTGAGCGTCACCGTCTGCGTGCTGTTGGCCACGTTGCCCGAGTTGTCGGTGAACGTCAGCAGCCCGGCACGCGCACCCGCCGCCGTCGGCGTGAACGTCACACCGACCCGGCAGGACGCGCCCGCCGCCAGCGTCGTCGTGCAGTTCGCCGCACCGGCACCGGTCGGCGCGACGCGGGCGAAGTCACCCGTCGTCGCGATCGACGCGATGTTCAGCGTCGCGTTGCCCGTGTTGCTCAGCGTCACGTTCTGCGCCACCGCCGTCGTCCCCACGTTGCGCGCCGCGAACGTCAGCGACGCCGGCGTGACACCCGCCGTCGGCTGCGCCTGCAGGCCGGTGCCGGTGAGCGGCACGTCCTGGAAGCTGCCGGGCGCGCCGTTGTTGTTGTCGGTGATCCGCAGGATCGCCGACCGCGTCCCGCTGGCCGTCGGCAGGAACCGCACCTGGATGGTGCAGCTCGCGTTCGTCGCCAGGCTCGTGTTGTTGTTGCAGGTGTTACCGGCGCCGACCGCGGGACGGTTGAAGTCCCCGGGGCTGGCACCGGCGAACGAGACCGCATTGGCGGCCGCGAGCACGAGCGGCTGCGAGCCGCCGTTGGTCAGCGTCACAGTCTGCTGGCCGCTCTGCGTACCCACCTGCTGCGACGCGAACGTCAGCGAGGTCGGCGACAGCGTGCCCAGCGGCGTGACCGCCACCGTGACGTCGGCGAACTGCAGCCTCTCCATGCCCGTCAGCCTGTCCGTGCCGTCGAGCGGCACCGCGCGGACGTCGCGGACGATGAGCGGAGAGTTCGTCAGGACCGTGCCGGAGCAGGGGTTGGTCGCGGTCGCGACGGTCGCCCCACAGAGGTAGTCGGCCCGGTTTCCGGAGAACACCGCCGTGTCGGTCCCGGCGCCCGTCGCCGGGGTGATGATCGAGCGGACGACCTGCAGGTTGCCCGGGTCGACCGTGCCGGCGAACACCGCTGCCTGCAGCGTCGGGCCCGTGAGGTTCCCGGCGCCGTCACGCAGGTACTGGCGCTCCATGAGGTCGGCCGTGCCGAGCAGCGTGCCGCCGCCATTGGGGGCGGTCCGCACCTGGATGCCGACCTGCAGGGTCTTGTCGCCGTCGATGACGTCGTCGGCGCCGCGGCCCTCGATCGTGTCCGACCCGGCACCGCCGAGCAGGATGTTGCCGGCGCCCCAGAAGACTCCGGTCAGCGGGCACCGCAGGCCGGGCACGTGGCCCACGTCGGTCTGCGCGTCGCCGCCCATCATCGCCGGGGTGATGATCGTGTTCAGTCCGGCGATGCGGGCCACACCCGCCGTATCCAGCGCGTCGCAGCCGGTGAAGCCGCCCGCGATGCCGGCCGCGCCGCCCTGCAGGCTCGGCACGAAGTTGTCGCCCTTGATGACGTCGTCGAACGGCGAGCCCGCGTCGCCCTCCGTCTCCTGCCAGCGGTCGCGGTTGACGACGACCGGCAGCGGGACACCCGTGAGGTTGGCGTTGATGTTCATGTCGTCGTCTGCGCCGACCGTGTCGTACTGGTGGAAGGCCCAGTCGAAGCCCGCGGAACCGGCGTTGCGGTCGACGGCCGCGTTCTGCGACATGAGGTCGTCGCCGCCCTCGGCGTCGTAGTCGTTCTCACCGACCTGGCCGACGAACACGTCGTTGCCGGGTGCCGCCTCCGCCGGGTCGTCGAAGAACGGCGCGCCGTGATCGCCGATGAGCAGATCCTGGCCGGCGCCGCCCTGGATCCAGTCGTCGCCCTCGTCACCGAAGACCGCGCTCAGGCCGGCGCCCCCGATGATGAAGTCGTTGCCGGGTCCGCCGAAGTGCTCGTCGTCGTTCTGGCCGCCGTTGATGAAGTCCTGGCCGTCGCCGCCCATCGAGATGTCGTCGCCGGGACCGGTGTCGATGGCGTCGTTGCCGGGGCCGCCCTTGGAGACGTCGGCACCGTCGAGGTCGGTGAGGATGTCGTTGCCGTCCCCGCCGAGCGCGACGTCGTCGCCGCCCTGGCCCTCGATGACGTCGTTGCCGGGGCCACCCCAGAACGTGTCGTTGTCGTTGCCGCCGGCGATCCGGTCCACGCCGGCCGTGCCGTTGTAGACGGCCTGGCCGTTGATGCCGGACGGATCGACGCTGTTGACGGTCTTGTAGAAGATCGTCCCGTCGGGCCGGCGCTGCAGCAGGAGATTCTCGGCACAGTCCGTCGCCGGATCGTCGGTCACGGTCGCGCCCTGGGCGGTGAAGCCCGCGGCGGTCCCGTTCAGGGTCGAGAGCTGGAACTTGCAGTCGGCGGTGGCGAACGCGTCGGCCTTCAGCGTGTTCGTCCCGTCGGTGTTGCGCTGGACCATCTCGGAGAACGAGTTGGCCTCCAGCGAGGTGCGCAGGTTCATGCCCGGCGTACGGTTGAGGTAGTAGAAGCGGTCGCCGTCCTGGAGGTTCTCCAGCGTCGACTGGAAGACGTAGTTGTTCGTGCTGCCGAGCAGGCCGCCACCGAGGTTCGTGATCTCGGCGAGGCCGCCGACCCAGAGGTCGATGTCATCGACGCCGGTGGTCGTGACGCCCGCGCCGGTGTTGGCCCACGGGCCGGTGCTGAACATGAACTGCGCGGCATCGGCCGGCACGACGTCGCCCGCGATCGGGTCGACGATCGCCCGTGCCTTGGCACGCTTGCCGGCCGTCGTCGACTCGGCGGTGATCGTCGGGTGATGGCCGTAGGCCGCGACGAAGTTGATCAGCGACTCCGGGTGCTTGAGGTGCTGCCCGAAGTCCGACCAGCTCGTGTACGGCGCCAGCTGCCCGTCGTTGGTCTGCCCGAAGATGTCGCGGCGGACCTCGTTCAGCGGCGGGACGCCCGCGTCACGGGCACGCGCCATGTTGAGGGTCGGCAGGTCCAGCGGGAGACCGAGCAGGTTGTTGCGCAGCGTCTCGGTGACGAACTCGTCGAGCTCGTTGCCCGTCTGGTCGGCGGAGCCCATGACGATGGCGCCCGCGGCCTGCTCGGGCGTGTAGGTGCCCGTGCCGTTGCGGAAGAACTCCGGCGGGTTGAGGAAGCCGGTCAGCAGCGGGACGGAGTTGTCTCGCGTCGCGGGCGCCGAGCCGGGGACGTTGGCCTCGCTCGTGCGCGCCACCTCGTCGTCGAGCATCGAGTGCCCGAAGCGGTAGACGGCGTGCGCGAACTCGGCCGGGATCGCCGGGTTGATGTCCGGGCTGTAGACGTGGAACGGACGCACGGCCGGCTGCATCTTGCGCGCGAACTCCTCGAAGACGAGGTGCTGGTACTCCATCTCGGTGATGAAGCGGGCGGCCTGGAAGAGGCGCTCGCCGTTCCAGCCGTCGGGGTTGGTCGCCGTCGGCAGCTGCCAGTCGGGCAGCGCCGCGGCACCGGTCGTCGTCGTCGTCGCATCAGCGGACAGGACGCCCTTGATGTAGTCAACGAGACGATCGTGCTCGGAATGGAACACCTGATGGATCGTCGACAGGGCGATGTTCTCGTTGACGCGACCGTCACCGGCGCAGAAGTGCGCGGCGAGCATCTCGTCGTCATACGTGCCCGCCGGCTGCGCGGCGAAGTCCGCCGACGGCGTGTTGTCCGCATCCGGGCTCAGACAACCGCTCGGGACGCCAGGCGAGGTGCAGGGCCCGACCGTGCCGGGATCGGCGTTGTGGGCGATGTCCGTCAAGAACGGCGTATCGAAGTGGCGGACGTTGGCCGGCGGCGCGACCGGGGCGGCGATGTTGCCCTCCACCAGCGTGTTGGCCGTCGTCACGTACTGCGGCAGGCCACGCGCCGGACCCGGGATGAACTTGCCGTACGGATCGGCCGCGATCATCGGGATGTTGTTGACGTCGATGTCGCGCAGCGCGAGGCCGAGCATCGTGCGGGCCTGATCCTTGACGGCCGCCCACGACGCCATACCGGTACGGCCGTCAGGCGAACCGGCATACGTCAGGCCGGCGTTCAGACCGCCGAGCAGCTTGCCGGTCGAGACCGGACGGTTGGCCGCGTTGAGGACGTACTCGCGCAGGAACGCCTGGTGCGCGGAGTGCGACGTGTAGGTCTGCGACTGGTCGACCCAGGGGGAGTCGGTGTTGTTCGCGTTCTGGATGTCGTCGGCGCTCTCGTCGCCCGGCGTGGCGGGGTTGTCGCCGAGGATGCCGTCGGGGCCGGGCTGGTTCTGCGCCCGCGTGAGGACCATGAAGGCCTGGCTGGCGGGAACCTCGTCACCGGTGTTCGCGAAGCCGTCGGGGCCGAGGGTGACGAGCCGGTCGTCGGACTTCAGCGGGACGAAGACCGTGCCGCCGCTCTTGACGGTCTGGTCGACGCCGTGGTCGAAGAACTGGCCGAAGAACGTGAAGAAGGAGTTGTACGGCGGCGACAGGCCGACGTCCGTCGTGACGTTGTCGATGAACAGCGTCTTGTGCGACGGCGTGCAGCCGGCGGGCAGGCCGGAGGTCGGCGGGTCCGTCGGGCCGGGATCGGTGGTGCAGGGGAAGGAGCTCGGGCCGTTGCCCTGCGTGCGGACCGGGAACTGGGCGGCGGCGAGCGCGGCCGGGTTGTCCGAGGTCTGATCGGAGATCAGGTTGGAGATCGTGCGCGGGGCCGAGTCGAAGACGAGGCCCTTCTTCTGCGTGTACGACGTGCTCGAGCCGGCGGGCTGCGCGGCCGAGCCGAACGCGGGCGGGACCGCCTCGGCGCCGCGGAAGACCGGGGTCGACAGCCGCGGGAACGGGACGTCGGCGGCGGCGAAGGTCTCGCGGCCGGGGAAGAGGTTGTTGCAGGAGCCGTCGACCGTGCGCAGGCCGTACGACGTCAGGCGATCGGGGACCTGCTCCTCGTCGGGGATGCCGTCACCGGGCCTGGCGACGAGCGTGGCGCAGGGTTCGGCCGCCGTGAGCGTGGCCGAGTGGCGCTCGGAGATCTTGATCTGCTTGAGGATGAACGCGAGGTCGCCCGGTGTGACGGGGAAGCCGGCCCCTGTCGGGCCGACGACCGCGTTCGCCGGGCTGGGAATGAATGCACCACCGAGGCCGATCGAGGCTGCAAGCACCCCGGCGGCCGCCACGACGATGCCCAGCGACTTGGATGTCCGCCGCGTCCGTCGCAGCAGGCAGAACGCGAACGCTCCGCAGAGAAGAACGGCAAAAACGGCCCACGCCGCGTGCAAGACACCCATGACAACCCCTGTCCCTGGAATTAAGTGCAGACCGACCTATGCGATCTGGCGGCAAGCTCTCAACGAACGGAGGACCGGGCAAGGCGGGTAAGGCGCACGATGTCGCGGAACTCCTCGCATGGCCTGTCAACTGATCCCGGCCGCCGGGCCGTGGCGCCGGCGGAGCCCCGAGAACCCCAAAGCCCCGTTTATCGGGCTCTTAGGCCGCGTTTCCGGGCGGGCAAGCCCGAATTCAGGCAGGGGCAATGCGACTAAGGTCCCGAGAGTCTGTCATCCGTTTGGAGGACAGGCTTGTAGTCCGACTGGTTGCAAGGTGCTGCGACTTCCGTCGTAGCCATCCCATACGAAGGTCGTGCGCCGGTCGCACCCCTGCGGAGGACCGGGCCACCGCGTGGTCCACAAGACCGCCGGCCGCCGGTTGACACGCCGACGCGCCCGCCTGCCCGGGCGCGGCGAGCTCGTCTGTCGGGCGAGAAGGGGCTCGGGTCGCCCCGAGCGGAGAGAGAGGGATTCGAACCCTCGGTGGACCGTAAAGCCCACACACGATTTCCAGTCGTGCCCGTTCAGCCGCTCCGGCACCTCTCCAGTGCACGCAGGATACGGGGGTGGGCGGGGACCGGGTTCGGCGGGCGGGCGGGCGCGACGGGCCCCCGCGCCGTCAGATGCGCCAGGCGCCCGCGCGCAGCACGGGGATGCGATCGCCGCCCGCGGTCAGGCCGGTGACGTCGACCTCCGACGAGCCGATCATGAAGTCGACGTGAATCTGCGAGCGATTGATGCGCTCGCGGTCCGCGGCGCCCGCCGTGAACTCGTAGGCCGCGCCCAGCGCGACGTGCGAGGCGGCGTTCTCGTCGATGAGCGTGTCGTAGAAGACCGTGTCCAGTGGACCGATCCGGCCGGCGGCGTCCACCAGGGCCACCTCCCCCAGGCGGGCGGCGCCGTCATCCTTCTGGGCGTACTGCGCGAGCAGCTCGCCGCCCTCGTCGGCCGCAATCGATGTCGCCCGGCCACCTTCGAAGTGGACGACCAGACCGCGAATGATCGTCCCGCCGACGACAAGCGGCTTCGTCGATCGGACGACACCGTCGACCCGAGCCGGGTCCGGCGCCGTGAAGACCTCCTCCGACGGGAGGTTCGGCATGTGCACGATCCCGTCGACTGTCTCGAAGCGCGCCGCGAGCCAGCGCGAGCTCGGCAGCAGGCCGACGCGCAGGTCGGTGCCCGGGCCCTCGAAGTGCAGCGCGTCGAGCCCCAGCGCGGTGAGGCGCTCGCTGACGCCGACGAGCACACCCTGGCGCTCGCGCCACGCGGCGACGGGGTCGTCCTCGTCGAGGCGGCACATGTGGATGACCTGGTCCCAGAGGCGCTCGAGCGCCGCGGCGGGCTCGAGCTCGGGGTACACGAGCGCGGCCCACGGCGCGGTCGGGCAGGGCACGGCGGTCCAGTTCGTCGTGCGGGCGTTGACGACGGCGCTGGACTCGCGCAGGAACGGCAGCTGGTCGCGGCCCGCGCGCTGGGGATCGAGGTCGTTGAGCAGGCCGGGCGCCGAGGGCCCGGTGAGCCCGATCCGCGCGGCGCGCAACTCGCCGAGCGCGAGGATCCGCTCGCCGTACCACGGCGGGACGTAGCCGAGCGTGTCCTCGGCGGCGTGGAGGATCCGCGAGCGCTTGACGTGGAGGTCGAACTGCTGGACGTCGACGAACTTCGCGCCCGCGCGATAGGCCGCGTCGGCGATCGCGCGCGTGAGCTCGAGCTTGCCCGGCTCGGTCCCGATCGCCACGACCTGGCCGGGCTGGACGTTGGCGGCGAACCCGACGACGAGGTCGGCGAAGCGCTGCAGGGTCTCGGCGCCGCCTCGCATGCGAACGCGAGCGTACCGATGTGCCGCGCGCGCTAGATTCCGTCCTCGATGAGCGTCGCCGCGCCCAGCCGATCTCTCACCGAGCGCTCCGCCGTCGATCTGGCGCACGCGATCCGGACGCGCGAGACGAGCTCGCGCGAGGTCGTCGAGGCCCACATCGAGGTGCTAGAGCGCACCCAATCGCGGATCAACGCGATCGTCGCCGACCGCTACGCCCGCGCGCGCGCGGAGGCCGACACGGCCGACGCCCTCGTCGCCGAAGCCACCGACCCCGACGCGCTGCCGCCCCTGCTCGGCGTGCCCTGCACGATCAAGGAATCGATCGCGATGCTCGGGATGCCCAACTGCGCCGGGCTCGTCTCGCGCCGCGACCGGCGCAGCACGGCGAACGCGCCGACGGTCCAGCGCCTGCTCGATGCCGGGACGATCCCGCTCGGCGTGACGAACACGCCGGAGCTGTGCCTCTGGATCGAGACCGAGAACCGGACCTACGGCCGCACGAACAACGCCTACGACCCGTCGCGTACGGCCGGCGGCTCGTCGGGCGGCGAGGGTGCCGCCGTCGGGGTCGGCGGTTCGCCGATCGGCCTCGGGGCCGACATCGGCGGCTCGATCCGGCTGCCGGCGTTCTTCAACGGCGTCTTCGGCCTCAAGCCCTCCCCCGGCCTCGTGCCGAGCACCGGCCAGTTCCCGACGACCGAGACCGAGGTCGCCGCGATGATGCTCACGATCGGGCCGATCACGCGCCGCGCCGAGGACCTCATGCCGTTTCTGAGGATCATCGCCGGCCCCGACGGGATCGATCCCTACGTGCGCACGGCCACGATCGGCGACCCGGCCAACGTGTCGGTCGCGGGGATGCGGATCCTCCTCAGCTCCGATTCCTCCTTCAAGCAGGTCAGCCGCGAGCTGCGCGACGCGCGCCGGCGCGCCGCCGAGGCGCTCGAGAGCGCGGGTGCGACGGTCGAGACCGTGTCGATGAGGTCCATGCGCCGCGCGCTGGAGCTCTACCTCGGCGTGCTGAAGCTCGAAGCGGGCGTGAGCGTCGCCGACCTCATCGTCGCCGAGGGCTCGTCGCACGTCACGTTCGGCGCGGCGCTCAGGCGCAAGGGCCCGCACACGCGTGCGCTGCGGCTGCTGCTCTTCAGCGAGTGGCTGACGGGCAAGATGCCGCAGGGCCGGCTGAGGAAGGCCGCCGCCGCGCGCCGCGCCTTCCAGGACGAGGTGACCGACGCGATCGGCGACGGCGTCCTCCTGCACCCGACGCACCCGCGGGTCGCGCCGCGCCACGGCCAGACCGTCGGCAAGCCCTGGCTGCTGACGACGACCGCCGTCTTCAACCTCGCCGGGCTGCCGGTCGCACAGATCCCGCTCGGCCTCAATTCGCGCGGGCTGCCGCTCGGCGTACAGGCGGCGGTCGGCCCCGATCGTGACCACGTCGCCGTCGCCGTCGCGCTCGAGCTCGAGCGCGCGCTGGGCGGCTGGGTCCCGCCGACGCTCCCGTGATCGCGTGACCGAGCCGGTCGTACACCACGCGCTCTTCTACGACTACGTCGAGGACGTCGTCTCCAAGCGCGCGCCGTTTCGCGAGGCGCACCTCGCGTGGGCGCGCAGCTGGAAGGCCGACGGGCGCATCGTGATGGCCGGGGCGCTCGGCAACCCGCCGACCGGCGCGCTCTTCGTCTTCCTCGTCGACGACCCCGCGCAGGTCGAGGAGTTCGTCGCCGGCGACCCGTACGTCGCGGGCGCGATCGTCACGGCGCACCGCGTCGTGCCCTGGAACGTCGTGATCTGATTCAGGCTCAGCTGGACGTCTAGAGGCCGGCGGCGGCGAAGTCGTAGGACTTCGGGATCGGCGACGGATCCTGGGCCGGGGTCCCGTAGGCGAGCACGATCACCTGATGCTCGTCGAGGACGATCCGCGTCGGGTCGTCCGCCACGGGCTTGCCGTTGACCCAGACGCTCAGGCGCTTGTCGCCCGAGGCGCACAGCGAGCCGATGCATTTCGCGTCGAGGTTCACGCCCCACACCGCGAAGAACTGGCCGAGGCTGAACGACGCCGCGGTCGGCGACTCGACGTGCATGATCCCCGTCGCGTCGTGCGTGTGCAGGTCGGAGATGAACGCCTGCGTGGCGGAGATGCCGATCTGGGCCGGCACCGGGATCTGCTTGCCGTCGACGTAGAGGTCGAGGTGCTGGTGGATGTGCACGACCTGGCCCTCGGTGGTGAGCGGATCGAGGCCGATCGCGCGCAGGCGCAGCTGGAGCGACTTGTCGGCGTTGTTCGCCGGCCAGGGCGGCGGCGTCTGGAGGATCCCGGGAAGCTTGGACATCGACCCGAACGCCGGGCCGAGCGGCACCGCGCTCTTCGCCGCCGTCGTCTTCGCGGACCCGCCGCCCGAGCCGCTGCCGGAATCGCCGCAGCCCGCGAGCAGCGCGATCGCGGCGACGACGAGAAGCGCCGCACCGGCGCTGAGCTTGCGTTGCATCGCAGGGATCACATCACAACCGCAGGCGGCGCCGCCCCGCCGGCCGCCGCGAGGTCGTAGTGTCCCGCGCCATGGCCGACGACGACGACCCGCTGGAGCGCCTCTCCGCGAAGGAGCTGCACGACCTCGCGGTGCGTCACGCGGCGCGCCACCTCAACGTCCGGTTCTTCATCCGGCTGATGAAGGCGCTGCCGGTCGCCGAGGCCGCGGCCGGCGAGATCGACGAGGCGGAGGCCGACGCGTTCTCGCTGAGCGCGCACATCGACGACATCACGGACTCCGGCGAGGGCGAGGTCGCGGAGCTCCTGCGCCCGCTGTACCGCGAGTACCTTCGCGAGCACGACGTCACGCCGTGACCTAGCCTGAATCCGCCGATGATCGTGGATGAATCCCTGTCGCCGGCGCGGTCCAGGGTCGATCGGCGGCGCACCCGCAGGGTGGACCCTTCGAAAGCCGCCGATCGGCGCTGGGCCGTGATCGGCGACGGGGATTCGCCGGGAGGATCGGCGGATTCAGGCGGGCTTAACGCGGCCGGGCGGGCCGAAGCCCGCCCGTCAAACCGCGCCGGTCATGGATCGCCGCTGAACTACTACGTCCCCGGAGTGTGTGTCACCGGGGTTTGCGTGACACTCCCGGCCACCGGGACTGGCCGCGGGCCCGAAGGCCGCGCGCGTGGCCCGGCTGAGCGCCGAAGCGCTCCGGCCGAGTAAGCGATCCGCCGGACACGGGAGGGTAGAGCACGCGACATGGCAGATGCCCGCGGTGGCCACGCGCGAGCGCGCGGCGAGACGGCCAGGATGGCCGGCGTGCTGGTCTTCACCGCCGCGGTCGGCGCCGCGATCGCCTGCGCCGTGCGCGTCGTCGGCCACGCGGCCGACGACGTCTACGGGATCCCCGGCTGGGGCGTCGCGCTGACGCTCGGCCTCGTCGCGCTGAGCTTCGCCGGCGACGCGCTCGTCGCGTGGTCGCAGGAGCCCGCCGCCGGCGCGGTCGCGCTCGTCGCGGGCGCGCTCGGAGGACTCGGGCTGCTGACGTTCCTCCCGCTCGGGCTCCTCGGGCTCGCGGCCGCGGCGCTGCTCGCCGTTCGCACGCTCGGCCGCAGGGGCGCCGGCGCCCGGACGGTCGCCGGAGGCCTGCTCGCGGGCGCGCCGCTGCCACTGCTCGCGATCCTCGCCCTCGGCGGGCCCGTCGTGCGCTGCCACCCCGACGGGTCCTCCGCCGGGGAGAGCTTCTTCATGGGCGTCGCATCCGGCCGCGGGGTCGGCGCGTCGTCGGGCGCCTCCGGCGCGGCCGCGCCGGGCACCGAGACCGGGCACGCCGAGAGCGACGGCTACGCCTACTCCTACACGTGCCGCGACGGAAGGCTCGTGCGCTTCAGGCTGCGCTGGCGCTGACACGGGCGACGAGACGCGTGCGCCGCTCCGGCGTGAGCTGGACGTACCGCTCCCCGACCCTCACCCACGTGTGCCGGCCGGACCGCGGGAGGCCGCGCGCCTGCAGCGGGGCCGCGAGCGGCCGGTACCAGGTCGTCAGCGCGATCTCGGGCACGGCGCAGACGACGTCCGGGCGCTCGGCGGGTCGCGGCGGGGCCGAAAATCGCCCCATCAAGTGAGCGCGACGCGTAGATGTTCACAGAGAACATCTACGCGTCGGCCTCTGGCCCGGAGTGCCCGCGCGCCGACGAAACCGCGTGCGATCGGGCGCGGACAACGCACGTTCCTCCTCACCGATGCCGTAAGCGCCCGCGCCCCGCATGCCTCCCGACACACCACCGAGGGCAACCCAACTAGCATCGCGGCGATGGGGAACACCGAGGAGTCTGGCGGCAACGTCGATCCGATCGTCGCCGTCGCAGCCCACATGGAGGCCATCGCCGCGCCGCTGCCGCAGTCCGACGGCGTCGCGCGCTTCAACGAGCTCTACCTCGCGGTGACGCGCGCCGTCGCGAAGGACACGGGCGCCGACACGTTCGAGGCGCCGGGCTTCATCTCGCGGCTGGACGTCGTCTTCGCCGACCTCTACTTCGCCGCGATGGACGACTCGCTCGCGAAGCGGCCGATCCCGAAGGCCTGGGCGCCGCTGTTCGAGCGGCGCCACACGACGGGCATCGCGCCGCTGCAGTTCGCCGTCGCCGGCATGAACGCGCACATCAACCACGACCTCGCGCTCGCGCTCGTGGCGACGAGCAAGGAGCTCGGCTTCAAGCTCGACCGCGACACGCCGCAGCACCGCGACTACGTCGCTGTCGACGCGGTGCTGCAGCGCGTCCAGGACGAGATCAAGACCCGCTTCACGACGGGCATCGTCAAGGACGTCGACGAGACGTTCGGGCGCGCCGACGACATGGTCGCCAACTGGAGCGTCGGCCGCGCGCGCGACAACGCGTGGACGCAGGCGCAGACGCTGCACGCGCTGGAGCGCACGCCGTTCCTGCACGAGCAGTTCCTGCTCGCCCTGGGCCGCAACGTCGGCTTCGCCGGCCGCGCGCTGCTGACGCCGACGGGCTGATGGACCCGGCGGGGCCGCCGCCGTTGCTACCGTCAGTCGCATGAACGATCTGGGGCCGGACCACTTCACCAAACCCGTCAGCGAGGTCGATCCCGAGATCGCGCAGGTGCTTCGCGACGAAGCCCGCCGCCAGGAGACGACGCTCGAGATGATCGCCTCGGAGAACTTCGTTCCCCAGGCCGTCATGGACTGCCAGGGCTCGACGCTGACCAACAAGTACGCCGAGGGCCTGCCGGGCAGGCGCTACTACGGCGGCTGCGAGTTCGTCGACGTCGCCGAGACGCTGGCGATCGACCGCGCGAAGGCGCTCTTCGGCGCCGAGCACGCCAACGTCCAGCCGCACTGCGGGGCGACGGCGAACGCCTCCGCGATGATGGCGTTGCTCGACCCCGGCGACCGCGTGCTCGGGATGCGCCTGGACCACGGCGGCCATCTGACACACGGGATGAAGCTCAACTTCTCCGGCAAGCTCTATGAGATCGTCGCCTACGGCGTGCGCGACGAGGACTCGCGCGTCGACATGGACGAGCTTCAGAAGATCGCCGAGCAGACGCGCCCGAAGCTCATCCTCGGCGGCTGGTCGGCCTACCCGCGCCAGCTCGACTGGGCCCGCTTTCGCGAGATCGCCGACAGCGTCGGCGCCGTCCTCATGGTCGACATGGCGCACTTCGCCGGCCTCGTGGCGGCGGGCGAGCACCCGAGCCCGGTCCCCCACGCCCACGTCGTGACGACGACGATCCACAAGACGCTCGGTGGCGCCCGCGGCGGGATGATCCTCTGCAAGGAGGAGTACGCCAAGAAGATCAACAGCTCCGTCTTCCCGGGTCAGCAGGGCGGGCCGCTGATGCACGTCATCGCCGGCAAGGCCGTCGCGCTGAAGATCGCCGGCACGGAGCTCTTCCGCGACCGCCAGCGGCGCACGCGCGCCGGCGCGGCCGTCCTCGCCGAGGAGCTGCTCGACGTCGGCGTCAACGTCCTGACCGGCGGGACCGACGTCCACCTCGTGCTCGCCGACCTGCGCGAATCGCCGCTCGCGGGCACCGATGCCGAGCAGCGCCTGGCGCAGATCGGCATCACGGTCAACCGCAACGCCGTGCCGAACGACCCGCGTCCGCCGATGGTGACGTCGGGACTGCGGATCGGGACGCCGGCGCTCGCGACGCGCGGCATGGACGTCGACGAGTTCCGCGAGATCGGGCGCGTCATCGGCGCGGCGCTGACCGGCGGCTTCGCCGATGCCGAGCGGGCCGAGCTCGCCGAGCGCACTCGCGCGCTCGCGGAGCGCTTCCCGCTGTACCCGCACCTGAACGCGCCCGCCGCCGTCTGAGCGTCGATTCAGGCTGAGCCGACCTCACGGCTAGCCGTGTTGTCGCGGTGCCCACGTGCTGCGACGATCGGCGCGTGCGGTCTTCTCCGGCGTGGCCGTGGGTCGCGGCGGCCCTCGCCGCCGCGCTCAGCGTGTTCATCGGCGTGGCCAACCAGCTCGCCGGAGCCGAGGGCGAGAAGCCGTGGATCACCGCCCTCGCGCTCGCGCTCATCGCCGGCACGGTCGCGCTCGGCGTCGTCGTCGCGGTCCGCCGCCCGGGCCATCCGGTCGGCGCGCTCCTGCTGGCCAACGCGGTGATCGTCGCCCTGGCCGGCGCGACCGAGGCCTATGCGCACTATGCGCTGCTCGCGCACCCCGGCGCGCTGCCGGCCGCGCGCTGGTTTGCGCTGTACGACGACTCCGCCTGGCCACTGCTCTTCGCCCCCGTCACGGCGATCGCCTTCGTCTTCCCGGACGGGCACCTGCCGTCACCGCGCTGGCGTCCGATCGCCGCGGGCGCGATCGCGTCGTTCGCGATCCTCCTCGTGACGAACTTCGGGCGCCCGCTCGGCCCGCCGTACGACGTCGTCGCCAGCCCGATCCCGCGGTTCCCGGCCATCTTCGACGTGTTGAGCGCCGTCGCGCTGCTCGCGGTGCTCGCGAGCCTCATCGCGGCCGCGTGGGCGGTACGCGTGCGCTTCCGGCGCGCGCGCGGGATTGAGCGGCTGCAGCTGAAATGGCTGATGTACTCGGCGAGCGTCATCCCGCTGTCGTTGCTCGCCGGCCTGGCGAGGCCCGACGACTCCGTGCGCACGGCGACCGTGTTCCTCATGGCCGCCGCCCTGCCCGGCGGCGTCGCGATCGCGATCCTGCGCTACCGCCTGTACGAGATCGACCGGCTGATCAACCGCACGCTCGTCTACGGCGTGCTGTCGCTGCTGCTGGCCGGCGGCTACGCGGCGATCACGCTCGCCTTCGGCGTCGCCGCCGGCGGAAGCTCGACGTGGCAGACCGCCGTCGCCACGCTCGCGGTGGCGGCGGCGTTCCTGCCAGTGCGCCGCCGCGTCCAGCGCGCGGTCGACCGGCGCTTCGCGCGGGCGCGCTATGACGCGCTGCGGCGCGTCGAGGCGTTCCTCGCCGACCTGCGCGGCGGGACCGCCGCGCCCGAGGAGATCGAGCGCGTGCTCGCGGAGACACTCGGCGACCCCGGGCTCGAGCTGCACTACTGGCTTGCGGAGGGCGAGGTCTACTGCGATGCGAGCGGGGCGCCGGTCGGCGAGCAGCACGCCGCCGGACGCGTGCGAACGCCGGTCAGCCGCGGTGGCGCCCCGATGGGCGTCGTCGTCCACGACCCCGCGCTCGACGAGCGCCCACACCTGCTGGCGAGCGTCATCGAGGCGGCCGGTCTGGCGATCGAGATCGCGCGCCTGCGCGTCGAGCTGCGGCGCCAGCTCGAGGAGGTCGAGGCCTCGCGCGCCCGCATCGTCGCCGCCGGCTACGACGAGCGCCGCCGCATCGAGCGCGACCTGCACGACGGCGCCCAACAGCGGCTCGTGAGCATCGGGCTCGCGCTGCGCCACCTGCAGCACGAGCTGCCCCCGGGTGGCACGGCGGCCGGCGCGACGCTCGACGACGCGGTCGCGGAGATCACGCGCGCGATCGGCGACCTGCGCGAGCTCGCGCGCGGGGTGCGCCCGAGCCAGCTCGACGACGGCATCGGACCGGCGCTGCAGGAGCTCGCGCAGCGAACCGCGGTTCCGGTCGAGGTGCATGCGACGCCCGAGCGCTTCGCGCGCAGCCTCGAGGCGGCCGCGTACTTCATCGTCTGCGAAGGACTCACGAACGCCGTCAAGCACGCGCACGCGTCGAAGATCGTCGTGACCGCGGGTTGCGAGCGCGGCAGCCTCGTCCTCTCCGTCGCCGACGACGGCGTCGGCGGCGCCGCCGCGGCGCCGGATTCCGGCCTGGCCGGGCTCGCCGATCGCGTCGCGGCTCAGCGCGGGACGATGCGCCTGTGCAGCTCGCCGAGCGAGGGCACGACGCTGACGGTGCAGCTGCCATGCGCGTCGTGATCGCCGAGGACCAGGCGCTGCTGCGCGCGGGCCTCGGGCGCCTCTTCGAGGACGCCGGCCATGAGGTCGTCGCGAGCGTCGGCGACGCGACGGCGCTGCTGTCGGCCGTCGCGGGCCACCACCCCGACCTCGCCGTCGTGGACGTCCGGATGCCGCCGGACCACAGCGACGAGGGCGCGCGGGCGGCGCGCCGCATCCGCGAGGAACATCCGGCCGTCGCGGTGCTCCTGCTGTCCCAGCACATCGAGACCAAGCACGCCGTGGCGCTCGTCGCGCAGGGCCGTTTCGGCTACCTGCTGAAGGACCGCGTCCTCGACGTGGGCGAGTTCATGGAGGCCGCGGAGCGCGTCTGCCGCGGCGGCTCCGCGCTGGACCCGCAGGTCGTGGCGATGCTCGTCCATCACGGTCGCGAGCAGGACCCGCTCGCCGACCTGACGGCGCGCGAGCGCGAGGTGCTGGCGCTGATCGCCGAGGGGCTGAGCAACGGCGGCATCGCCAAGCGCCTGTTCCTGAGCCTCAACACCGTCGAGAGCCACGTGCGCAACGTCCTTTCGAAGCTCGACCTGACGGCGGCAGAAGACGCGAACCGCCGCGTGCTCGCCGTGCTCGCGCACCTGCGCGCGCCGCAATCTCAGCAGTAGCGGTGAGCGCGGTTCAGCGCTCGTCGGGATGGCGGCACGGCCGCGCGGCGGCAGGCTGCAAGGACATTCCGAACCCCTCCAGAGGAGGAGCCGATGTCCGCCGCACCCGCCCGCCCGACGATCGACCTCGATCCACCCGCAGCCGCCCGCCCGGGGCTCGCGCTCGTGCTCGCGCTGCTGTCCGTCCCGGGGGTGGTCGTCACCTGGGACGTCGTTCCCGGAGGCGGCTTCACGACCGGGGTGCCGCTCGGCATCGCCGCGATCGTGCTCGGCCTGCAGGCACGCGCCCGCCTTGGCGGCGCGCCCGGCTCGCGGATGGCGCTGTCGGCGATCGCCGTCGCCGGCCTCGCCGTGCTCTCCGTCGTGTTCTTCATGATCGCCGGGTCGCCCGATTCCAAGGCGCAGGCCCAGGCGCCCGCCGGTCAGACGATCGTGTTGAAGGAGCTCGACAAGGGTTCGACCTTCAAGCACGTGCGCAACACGAAGAACGCCGGCCGCCAGTCCCTGTCGCTCGGGGACGTCCTCGCCTTCACGAACCCGCTCGACGATGCGTCGGGCGCCCGCGTCGGCAGGCTGCACGTCAGCTGCGTCGGGACGGTCGGCAACCGGAACTTCCTCAAGGCGATCGCGACGTGCACGGCGGTCTTCGCCCTCCGTGACGGCGACCTGATGGTGACGACCAACACGAGCCCCGGCGCCGCGACGACGACCGGTGCGGTCATCGGCGGAACGCGTGCCTACGCCGGCGCGAGCGGCGTGCTGGTGTCCAAGAACGGCAACGACACGATCACGCTCGGCGGCTGAGCCTGAGCGGGCGGGGCGCGCTCGCCGCGGCTATCGCGTCGCCGCGGCTATCGCGTCGCCGCGGTGAGCGCCCCGAGGTTGAGGTTCTCGTGGATCGCGGTGACCGACCGCGACCGGTTCAGCGCGTAGAAGTGCAGGCCGGGGACGCCGTACTCGATCAGCCCCTGGCACTGCTCGGTGCAGTACTCGATGCCCATCTGCAGTGCGCCCTCGTCGTCGTCCTCGAACTTCGTCAGCAGCTCGTCCAGGCGCGGCGGGATCTTCGAGCCGCAGAGGCCCGTGAAGCGGCGGCACTGGGCGGAGGAGAGAATCGGGAGCATCCCGGGGACGACCGGCACCGTGATGCCGGCCGCACGCACGTCGTCGACGTAGCGGTAGTAGTCCTCGTTGTCGAAGAACAGCTGCGTGATGATGACGTCGGCGCCCGCGTCGACCTTCGCGCGCAGGTAGCCGAGGTCGGACTCGCGGCTGGCGGCGCGCGGGTGCGTCTCCGGGAAGCCGGCGACGGCGACCGAGAACCAGTCCTGCTCGAAGTTGCGCGCGGCGCGGACGAGGTGCTCGGAGCGGTTGAAGCCGTGCTCGTGCGCCACCCAGGGCGCGGCCGGCCCGCCGGGAGGGTCGCCGGCGAGGGCGATGAGGTTGTGCAGGTCGCTGGCCCACATGTCCTCGATGACCTTCAGGACGGCGCTCTTGGGCTGGTTGACGATCGTGAGGTGGCACATGATCTCGATGCCGAACTCGCGCTTGATGCGCTTGACGATGCCCAGCGACGCGTCCTGCGTCGAGCCGCCCGCGCCGTAGGTCACCGAGCAGAAGTCGGGCGCCAGCGCCTTGAGCTCCTCGACCGCCGTGAAGAGCTTCTCGACCCCGTCATCGGTCTTCGGCGGGAAGAACTCGATCGAGAACGTCAGCCCGTCTTGGGCGTACATGTCACGCAGTTTCATGCCACTCCTCGTACTGGTGTCCGCTTGAGACTACGAGCTTGTCGTCGTCGGCCACGGCGGCGGCGAACGATAGCGGGAGGTCTTGCGCCGAAAGCGATCGTGGCGCGCGGGCGCGGTCAGTAGATCTGCGGCACGAACGTCTGGTCGGTCATCGGGGGACGGATGTAGTGCTCGTCGGTCTGGCGCTTGGGAAGCTCCAGCGGGGGCGGGATGACGTCCTCGTAGGGCACCGTCGAGAGCAGGTGGGCGATGCAGTTCAGCCGCGCGCGGCGCTTGTCGTCTGCGTCGACGACCCACCACGGCGCCTGCTTGATGTCCGTGTGGGCGAACATGTCGTCCTTCGCCCGCGAGTACTCGACCCACTTCTCACGCGACTTGAGGTCCATCGTGCTGAGCTTCCAGCGCCGCATCGGATCGTTGACGCGCGCCTGGAAGCGCTTCTCCTGCTCGGCGTCGGAGACCGAGAACCAGTACTTGATGAGGATGATGCCCGAGCGCACGAGCATGCGCTCGAACTCCGGGCAGCTGCGCATGAACTCCTGGTACTCCTCCTCCGTGCAGAAGCCCATGACCCGCTCGACGCCGGCGCGGTTGTACCAGGAGCGGTCGAACATCACGAGCTCGCCGGCGGCCGGCAGGTGCTCGACGTAGCGCTGGAAGTACCACTGGGTGCGCTCGCGCTCGGTCGGCGTCGCGAGCGCCGCGATCCGCCACACGCGCGGGCTCGTGCGCTCGGCGATGCGCTTGATGACGCCGCCCTTGCCGGCGGCGTCGCGGCCCTCGAACACGACGACGACCTTCAGGCCCTCGGCCTTCATGTACTCCTGCATGATCACGAGCTCGCGCTGCAGGCGCTCGAGCTCCTTGTCGAACGTCTTGCGGTCCAGGCGCTCGCGGCCGCCGTTCGTCTTGGGATCGGACTTGGGCTTGGACATGGTGTCACCAGTGTTGTGCGGTCGCGCTCCGCTGGCAAGGGCAGTCCGGGCCAGGACGGGCCGCCCGCCGGGCCAGGCGCGGTGTCTGACGTGGCCCCGATCAGTCGCGGTCGAGACGGACGCTGACAAAGCCCTCCCCAGGCGGATCTCCAGCTACGGAAATCCGCGGAAACACTGGCTCTGTAGCTGGAAGCGGAGGGGGAGGGATTCGAACCCTCGGTAGGGGGGTTGCCCCTACAACGGTTTTCGAGACCGCCCGATTCAACCACTCTCGCACCCCTCCGAGGGCGCCACGCGGGCATGTCGAGGATAGGAGATCGATCGCGACGACCGCGCGCCCGCGACGCGGGAGGATCGATGGCCGCCTAGCGGCGCGAGCCGAAGAAGCCGGTCAGCAGCTCGGCGCACTCGGCCGCCAGCAGGCCGCCGGCGACCTGGGGCCGGTGGTTCAGGCGCGGCTCGGCGAGGACGTCGAGCACCGAGCCCGCCGCCCCGGCCTTGGGGTCGGTCGTCCCGTAGACGACGCGTGGCACGCGCGCGAGCACGATCGCGCCCGCGCACATCGCGCACGGCTCGAGCGTCACGTACAGCACGGCGTCGAGCACACGCCACGAGCCGAGGGCGCGGCTTGCCTCGCGCAGCGCGATGAGCTCCGCGTGCGCCGTCGGGTCCTGGCGCAGCTCGCGCTCGTTGTGGCCCGCGCCGATGACCTCGCCGTCGTGGACGACGACCGCCCCGATCGGTACGTCGTCGTGCTGTAGCGCCGCCTGCGCCTCGCGGATCGCGAGGCGCATGAAGTACTCGTCGCGTGGAAAAAACTGACCGGCCATGACAGACCCGGGGACTATCGCAGCGCCGGGCCCCGCGCCGTATCGTGTGCTACGGCAGGACCGGCGTCCGCCTCCCTCCAGCCGCCGGCCGCACGCCGACCAGCACTTGCGCACCCACTCCTCCCGGCCTCGTCTCGGTCTCGCACTCGCACTGGCGCTCTATGGCGCCGCGGCGCTCGCCTGCGCGCCCTCCGCGAGCGCCGGGCCGCTGCTGGCCCGCGCCGCGTACGTCCCCAACGACACGGGGGTCGCGGCGGCGGGCGGGCCGCTCGGTGGCTGGGCGTCGCTGCAGTGGGAGCTCGACGGGCCCTTCGGGATCAACGCGCCGCAGGCCTGGTCACAGGCCGCCGGCAGCGGTGGCAGCGGTGGGAGCGGCGTGACGGTCGCCGTGCTCGACAGCGGCGTCGCCTACGCCGACCGCGGCCCCTATCGCCGGTCGCCGGATCTCGCCAGGGCGCGCTTCGTCAGGGGCCACGACTTCGTCGACGACGACCCGTATCCCAACGACGAGTTCGGCCACGGCACGTTCGTGGCGAGCACGATCGCCGCGACCGCGAACAACGCCTTCGGAACGGTCGGCGTCGCCTACCGGGCGCGCATCATGCCGCTGCGGGTGCTCGACTTCGAGGGGCGCGGCTATCCCGGCACGATCGCGCGGGCGATCCGCTACGCCGTCGCGCACGGGGCGAACATCATCAACCTCTCGCTCGAGCTCTATGACGCGCCGCCGGCGCTGCCGGTGCCGCGCAGCGTCACGGCGTCGCCGAGCGTCCGCTCCGCCCTCGGAGACGCCCGGCGTGCGGGCGTGCTCGTCGTCGCGGCCGCGGGCAACAGCTTCGACGGGCGCGTCCCGGGCAGGCGTTACGACACGCTCGCGCTGAACGTCGGCGGCACCACGGAGCACGGGTGCCTCGGCAGCTACTCCAACCACGGCCCCGGCGTGGACGTCGTCGCGCCCGGCGGCGGCAGTGACGCCGACCTCCCCGACGACTCCAACTGCCAGCCCGCGGGCCCCGCGGGCCGCGACATCTCGGCGGTGAGCTTCGCGACCGGTACGCCGCAGCGCTTCGAGATCCTCCCGCGCTTCCGCGGGACCTCCACGGCCGCGCCGCACGTAACCGGCGTCGCCGCCCTCGTCATCGCGTCGGGCGTGCTCGGGCGCCATCCGACCCCGGCGGCGATCGAGCGGCACATCGAGCGCACCGCGCGCGACCTCGGTGCCCCGGGCCGCGACCGCTACTACGGGGCCGGGATCGTCGACGCGGCGGCGGCGACGGCGCCCGCGGCCCCGGCTACACCGTCCGGATGATGAGCACCGAGCACGGCGCGTGGTGGGAGATCTTGTTGGGCACCGAGCCCAGCAGGAAGCGCTTGGCCCCGGTCATGCCCTTGTTGCCGACGACGATGAGATCGCTCCCGCGCTCTTCGGCGACGTCGAGGATCGCGTCGGCCGGATCGCCCTGACGGGCGAAGACCTCGACCTCGATGCCGGCGGCGCGGATCGCGCTCGCGGCGGTCTCGAGCGTCGCCTCGACGTCCTCGCGCGGGTTGACCATCCAGTGCAGGTCCTCGGGAACGTGGACCCGTTCGTGCAGTCGCGCGTCGGTCACCGGCTCGTAGGCGCTGACGAGCTCGATCCGGGCGCCGACCGAGCGCGCGAGCTCGATCGCCTGGCGGACCGCCTCGGTGGCGGTGTCGGACCCGTCGGTGCCCACGACGATCGAGCTGAACATGCCTCTCCTATCGAGTCCGCGACCGGATCGCGCAGATGATAGGCGGACGCGCCCGCGCTACAGGAGCTTCACGAGCGCGATGACCATCCCGGCGACGACGAAGACGACGACGCCGATCTGCATCCAGATCCATGTGGGCGACACGGCCGCCGACCTCACTTGCCGCGCAGCTTGGCGTTGATCGCGGCGATCGCAGCGGCGACGCGGGCGTTGACGGACTGCGTCACGCCGGCCAGGCGGCGCTTGGCGAGCTCGATCCGCTGCGGCGTCGGATTGCGCATCGCGGCGTTGGCCTCTCCGATGTCCTTGCCGAAGCCCGTCATGACCGCGACGAGGCGCTCGTGCTGCGTGGTGACCTCCGACGGCGCGTCGATGCCGCGCAGATCGCGGACGACGCTGTCGATCGCCCGCTTGAAGCGCGTGAGCGTCCGCTGCTGCTCGGCGATCGAGCCCGCGGTTCCGGGCCGCTGGTCGACGGTGCTGATGGTCGTCGCGAAGCGCTGCTGCGCGGCGTTGACCTCGCGGGCGTAGGCGTTCTTGTCCTTCGTCGACGTCCCACCGCCGCAGCCGACGAGCGTCACCACGGCGACGATCGCCGTGACGGTCGCCGCAAACCGCCGGGAGAGCCGTGCCATGGCGCGGCAGCCTACATTCCGCGGGTGTCGGCCACCGCAGTCAACCGGCGCCGGCCCCGGCGGGAAGCGGGTCGGCGCCCACCGCGGGGCCGCCCGGCCCGCCGTCGGTCCCGCGCGTGACCGCCCGGCGCTTGCGCTCGAGGAACGGGGTCTCGATGTAGCGATAGGACAGCGCGGCGATCGCCGTCGTGACCGGCAGCCCGACGGCGGTCATGATCACGACGCGCGCGCCGATGCTCTCCCCCGCGCCGAGCGCGTGGTCGATCGCGAACAGGACGGCGATGTGCGCGAGGTAGAACGAGTACGAGCGCGCGCCCATCCAGAGCATGAGCCGGTTGGCGAACAGCCGCGGTGCGCGGTCGGTGCCGAGCTGCAGGACGACCATCCCGAAGATCAGCGCGCCGGTGCACATCGCCGCGATCAGCGCGCGCTGGCCGAGCGCGTGATGGATCGGCGTCTGGCGCGGGTCGTAGTCCGTCTTGGCGTAGACGACCGCCGCCAGCGCGGCGGCCGCGAACGAGGCCCACGCGATCCGCTTGGTCAGGCGCGCCTTCCCGCGCAGCCGCGGCGCGAGCAGCGGCTCGATGATCGCGACCGCGACGCCCGGCATGAAGACGTACATGATCGCCGGCGGGCTCGTGAGCCACGTGAAGTGGAACTTGTCGTGCGCGCGCAGCGCGATGCTCACGAACGTCACGACGCCGATCGCGACGATCGCGAGCGCCGCTCGCCGCTCCTGGCTCGCGATCCGGGCGCCGACGCGATAGGCCACGAACGCCGACAGGGGGATGAGGACGTAGAAGCCGACCTCCGCGCCGATCGACCACGCCGGCCCGATCGGGACCGCCGCGGGCCCGCCGGTCTGCCCCTGGACGAAGAGGAACTGCCCGAGGACCTGCCACCACGTGCTCGTGTTCGTCGCGCCGCTGTCCAGCGTGCCGTCGAAGCCGTAGACGAGCAGGACGAGCACCGTGAAGACGTAGAACGCCGGCACGACGCGCAGGACGCGGTTGCGCACGTAGTCGGCGAGCTGCGGGCGCCGCGTCCCGGCGACGTAGGCGCGGGCGAACGGGCGCGCGATGAGGTATCCCGAGAGGACGAAGAACGCGGCGAGGCCGAGGTCGATGTGGCCGAGGATCGGGGCCGCCCAGCCGTACGCCTGCATGTTGTTCTCATCGTTGGGGTCGGCGATGAGGAACAGGTGCGTGAAGAAGACGAGCAGCATCCCCACGCCGCGGATGCCGTCGCCGCCGAGCAGCGTGCGGATCCCGACGTCGGGCCTGCGGTCCGTCGCAGCCGCGGGATCGCTCATCCGCGCAGGGTAGTGGCGGGCACGACGTGAGCGTCCTGTAACAACCTCGGCGCTACGGTTGGAGATGCACCCAGCGACCTCACGGAGCCCCGATGCTCAACTTCCTCAGCAAGCACAAGACCGCGCTGCCCGACCCCGCCGACGCACTCCCCGGCCGCGCGGCCCCGATGGCCGTGCCCGAGCGCCACTTCGTCCTCGACGCGCCGCTGCGCGGGCCGTTCCCGGCCGACACCGAGCAGGTCGTCTTCGGCCTCGGCTGCTTCTGGGGCGCCGAGCGCGTCTTCTGGGAGAAGCAGCCGGGCGTCTTCACGACGGCAGTCGGCTATGCCGGCGGCCACACGCCGAACCCGACGTACAACGAGGTCTGCAGCGCCCGGACGGGGCACAACGAGGTCGTCCTCGTCGTCTACCGCCCGGCCGAGGTCTCCTTCGACGACCTCCTGACGCTCTTCTGGGAGAGCCACGACCCGACGCAGGGCATGCGTCAGGGAAACGACGTCGGAACGCAGTACCGCTCCGGGATCTACGCGTCCTCCGACGAGCAGCTCGCCGCCGCGGAGGCCTCGCGCGAGCGCTACCAGGAGGCGCTGACGGCCGCCGGGCGCGGCGAGATCACGACGGAGATCGTCCGCGCGCCCGAGTTCTACTACGCCGAGGACTACCACCAGCAGTACCTCGCGAAGAACCCCGGCGGCTACTGCGGGCTCGGCGGAACGGGCGTCTCCTGCCCGATCGGAACCGGCGCGAAGGCCCAGGCCCAGTAGCTCCTACGCGCCCGACGTCCGCCGGACGTCGGCGCGGAAGAGGTAGTGCGTCGCCGGGCCCGGCCCGGCGGCGCGATGCATCGTCACGGTGCCCGCGATCGGGACGAGCAGGCCCTGCGCGTGCATGTAGACCGTCTCGACCGGGGCGCTCTGGATCTCGCCGGCGCGCAGCGCGCGGGCGATCTCCTGGTGCGTCGCGTAGTTCTCGCGGTCGATCACCGACGGCCAGCGCGCGGCGCGCAGGTCCTCCTCGCGGTAGCCGAGCAGCGAGCAGAAGGCGTCGTCGAGGCGCTTGAAGGACCCGTCGAGGCCGACGAGCGCGAGCGCCTCGCCCGGCGCGCTCGGCGGCAGCGCGAGCGCCGGGTCGGCGGCGGGACCGTGTGTTGCGGGGGCCGCCGGCGCCGGGGCGTCGAAGGCGAACTCCGCGCGGATCGCCTCGGCGGCGGCGCGCGCCGCCTCGGCCTCGCTCAGCAGGAGGCTTGCGCGGACCTGCGCCTGCTCGCGCTCGGCGCGCGCGCCGTCGGCCACGACGACCGTCGCCTCGAGCTCGGCGCGCAGCGACTCGAGGTCCGCGCGCAGGCCGTCACGCTCGCTGACCGCGCCCGCGAGCTCCTCCCCGCGCGCGACCTCGAGCTCCCGGCGGGCGCCGTCGAGCTCGCCCTGCAGCGCCGTGAGCTGCCCGCGCAGCAGCGCGATCTCGCCCTGCGCACCGGCGAGCTCGGCGGCCGCTGCCGCCAGCGCGGCGCGCACGCCGTCGGTCTCGGCGTGGGCGGCGGCGATCTGGGCGAGCGCGTGATCGCGCTCGGCGGCGGCGGCGGCGGCGTCGCGCTCGGCCTCCTCGACGCGCTCGCGCAGGACGCGCGCGCGCTCGACGAGATCCCCGAGCCCCGCGCCCTCCCCCTCGTACGCGGGTTCGCCGGGCAGCGGCGCATGGCCGATCGCGGCGTCCGCGCGGCGCGCGGCCTCGGCGGCGGCGGCGCGGGCGGCCTCGCGATGCTCCTCCATGCGGCGCCCGACGTCCTCGCGCGTGAGCGGCGGCGCGTCGATGTCGCGCACGACGATGAGAATGCCCGCCAGGCGGGCGCCCGGCTCAGGCTGCCGGCCGCCGGCGCAGACACCCTCGATCGCCTCCAGCGCGCGGCCGTGACGCATGCGCAGCGCCTCGGGGTGCCAGGTGCCTGCGTCGCGCGAACCGAGCTCGCCGAGCAGCGAGGTGAACTCCCACCCGAGCGCGAGCGGGACCGCCACGACGACGAACTGCAGCGAGCGCTGCGTCCCGGCGACGGTGGTCGTACGGAACGTGCGCGCCGCGTCCCCGTCGCCGTGCAGCAGCCCATCGAACGCGGCGCGCGACTCGCTGTCGGCACCGGCCACGAGCACGTCGGCGGTCCGGCGGCCGGCGAGCGCCTCGGCCGGCGCGCGCAGCAGCGCGACGACGCCGGCGCCGCATTCGGCGACCGCGCCGTCCGGCGTGCTGAGGACGTAGCTGCCGTCGGCGAGGCCCAGCAGGACCTGCTCGATCTCGTGCGCGGGCTCCGCGGGCGCGGAGATCTGCTGACCCATGTGGCTCATGGACCCCCTATCGGTCGCTCGGGGCGCGCTGCTGAGCCCGCGTCCGCGAGATGCCGAAATGTCCAGCCCACGAGAACCTCCCCGAACTCGGCCCTCGCACCGAGCCTCCGGTGGGCTGTGTGCGGCAACCTATCTCAGTCGGCGCCGACGACGCGCGCAGCGAGCACGGCGTAGCGCAGGCCGCGGCGCTCGAGGCGCACGGCGTTGCTCGAGTTGCCCTCGACGGTGTCGAGCGCGTCGCCGTGCGGGCGCCCGAGCGCGATGGCGAGATGCGACGCCCGCAGACCGGGGCGAAACGCGTAGAAGACGATGTCGCCGCGGTGGATCCGCGAGAGCGCGATGCGCCTGAGGCCGCGCTTGCCGGCGAGCGCGTCGCCGTAGGAGCGGTCGGGGTCGATGAGCCGCGCCGACAGGTCGACCCCGGCCTGGAAGAACGCCTCGTGGACGAAGGCTCCGCACCACACGCGACACGGCGGGACCGGCAGGCCCATGTGGCGCTCCCAGCGGTCGATCGCCGGCGAGCAGTTCGACGTCCCGCGCTCGTGCGTCCCGACCTGCGCGACGGCCCAGCCGACGGCGGCCTGGCGCTTGGCACTCGTGCCGTCGGCCGCCGTGGCCGGTGACACGCCGGGGACGATCGCCGCGGCAAGCACGAGCAGCACGGCGGCGAGGCGGCGAGGCATCCGCGCATGATGGCCCCCGCGCGCGCCGACCGGCAAGCGAGAACCGCAGCGCCGCCCGTTCTGTCACCGATCTCCGCGCCACGAACGGGCTCGATTCGGGGTCGCGGCGGGTAGGAAGCAGGAGGGTGCGCCATGATGTGACTCCCGTGCCGGTCAACCGTGCCGAGTCCGACGGCGACGCGGACGCGCCCGCGGAGATGTCGGGCCCCCAGGCGCTCGACCTGCTCGCCGAGAGCGCGCAGGATCTCTCCCACGCGACAACGCGCCAGGACGTCCAGGAGGTCGTGCGCCGGTCGGCTCGGCGCATCGTCGGAGCCGACGGCGCGGCGCTCGTCCTGCGTGAGGGCGACATGTGCCTCTACGCCGACGAGGACGCCGTCGGGCCGCTGTGGAAGGGGCGGCGCTTCGCGCTGGGCGAGTGCATCAGCGGGTGGTCGATGCGCACCGGCGAGCCGGCGGCGATCGAGGACGTCTACGCCGACGGGCGCATCCCCCACGACGTGTACCGCCCGACGTTCGTGCGCAGCCTGCTGATGGTGCCGATCGTCGCCGACGAGCCGCTCGGGGCGATCGGCTTCTACTGGGCGCAGCGCCACCTCGCGTCGGCGTTCGAGCAGGCGCTCGCGCGGGCGCTCGCCGCGAGCACGGCGGTCGCGCTCGAGCGCGTGCGCCTCGCCGAGCAACTCACGCGCTCGACGCAGGAGAATCAGCGGCTGGCGGCGGAGGTCGAGCGGCGCCGCAGCCTCGAGGAGGATCTGCGCGAGCTCTCCGAGCGCGACCCGCTGACCGGCCTGCTGAACCGCCGCGCGTGGGACATGGCGCTGACGGGCTCGCTGCGCAAGCGCCGCCGGCCGCTGCACGTCGCGCTCATCGACGTCGACCGCTTCAAGGACTTCAACGACGTCCACGGCCACCCCGCCGGCGACGCGCTCCTGCGCCACGCGGCGCGCGCCTGGCGCGGGGCGCTGCGAACGGCCGACGTCCTCGCCCGCTACGGCGGCGAGGAGTTCGCGGTCCTCCTCGCGGGCTGCAGCGCGGAGACGGCGCTGGAGATCGTCGAGCGCGTCCGGCTGGCGACCGTCGGCGAGCAGACGATCTCGATCGGCGTCGCGTCATGGGACGGCAGCGAGAGCGCCGAGGCGCTCACCGCGCGCGCCGACCAGGCGCTCTACGAGGCCAAGCGCGCCGGGCGCAACCGCGTCGTCCACGCGGCCTAGCCGGCTCGGGCGCGGCACTGGACAGCGTCCTTGCGCGGGCCTATAGTTAACCTTGTGGCTAACCAAATGAAGCTCGACCGCTCCTTCGCCGCGTGCGCGCACCCGATCCGCCGCGGGATCATCGAGCGCCTCGCCGTGCGGGAGATGACCGTCGGCGAGGCGACCTCGGACTTCGGCGTCTCCAAGCCCGCGATCAGCCGGCATCTGCGCGTGCTCGAGGACGCCGGGGCGATCGTGCGCGTCATCGACGGGCGCACCCATCGCCTGCAGCTCAGCGCGCGGGCGCTCGAGGACGCCCAGGCCTGGATGGATCGCCAGCGCGAGCTGTGGGAGCGCAAGTTCGCGGTCGTCGACGAGTACCTCGCCGAGCAGCGTGCCGAGCGCGAGGCGCGCGAGGCGCGCGACGAGGACGACGCATGAACATCGCGCCGCTGCGTCTCGAGCACACGTTCGCGGCCACCCCCGAGGAGGTCTTCGACGCCTGGACGAACCCCGTCGTCCTCATGCGCTGGTGGGCGATGCGCTCGACGCAGTCCCCGGGGACCTGCGAGGTCGACCTGCGCGTCGGCGGGCGCTACCTGCTCCAGATGCGCGACGACGCCAGCGGCGATGTGGCCGCCGTCGCCGGCGAGTACCGCGAGGTCGACCGCCCGCACCGGCTCGTGTTCACGTGGTGCTGGCAGAACGACGGCATGCTGCATCCCGGCCACGTGAGCGTCGTCTCGATCGAGTTCGTCGCCCGCGGCGAGCGCACGACGGTCGTGCTCGAGCACGGCGAGCTGGCCTCCGAGCAGTCGCGCACCGGCCACGGCGCGGGCTGGCGCGGCGTGCTCGAGAGCCTCGAGACGCGGATCTTCAACCACCGCAGTGACACACAACCCCGATGGGAGGACGACCGATGAGCACGTTCGTATTGACCTACCAGGGCGGCAGGCGCCCTGAGACCGAGGCCGAGCAGCAGCAGGTCATGGCGGCCTGGGGCGCGTGGTTCGGCGCGCTCGGCGATGCCGTCGCCGCACCCGGCAACCCGTTCGGCGGCTCGCTGTCGGTGGGCGACGACGGTGGCGTCTCCGAGGGCGCGGCGTCCGGCCTCGGCGGCTATTCGGTGCTGACGGCCGACAGCCTCGCCGACGCGGCCGAGCTCGCCAAGGGCTGCCCGCTGATCGGCACCGGCGGAACGGTCGACGTCTACGAGACGATCGCGATGTAGGAGTCCTTCGGGACGGGAGGCGGTTGCGGCAGACTCCCGTCCCGATGGTCGACGTCCTCACCGAGATCGAGATCCGCCGGCCGCGCGCCGAGGTCGCCGCGTACGCCTCGGACCCGGACAACGTGCGGGCGTGGTACGAGAACATCAAGGAGGTCCAGTGGCGGTCTGCGCCGCCACTCGACGTCGGGTCGCAATTGGCGTTCGTCGCGCACTTCCTCGGAGCCCGCCTGGAGTACGTCTACGAGATCGAGGAGCTCGTGCCGGGCGAGCGGCTCGTCATGCGCACCGCCGACGGGCCGTTCGAGATGGAGACGACGTACGAGTGGACGGACGCCGGGGACGGCGCGACCCGCATGACCCTGCGCAACCGCGGCGAGCCCGCGGGCCCGACGAAGCTCGCCGCGCGGCTCATCGCGCGCTCCATGCGGCGCGCGAACCGCAAGGACCTGCGGCTGCTGAAGCGGATCCTCGAGGCGCCGCCAGCCGATGCCCCGCCGAACCGGTGACGCCACGGCGAGCGATGCGGTCGGAGTGCTGCGCCGTTGCATGGTGCCTGGTTGCTCGTTCAGCCGGGTCGTTCCGACCGCCGCGGCGTCGACACCGGCCTGGTTCCGACGCCCTCGGGAATACCATCGTTCGCACATGCCGACGTCGGCACAGATCGACTTCTTCGCGCGCTGGAACGCGGCCGCGCGCCGCGCCGACCTCGCCGCTGATCGGGAGATGGCCGAACGCTTTGGAGCCGCAGCTCGCCTCAGCGCCCTGGCAAGCGAGCTACGTGACCAGGGCGAAGTCGCGCGCGATGTTCGACCCACGTGATCTGATCGCCGCGCTCGACGCCGCCCGGATCGAGTACGTCGTCATCGGCGGGTTCGCCGTCTTGCAGACGCGCGTGGGCCGACTGGACACGATGCAATGGGTCCCCGGCATCGAGGTCGAGCCCGCGTACGAGCACCTCAGCGCGTCCGCGACCTCGATCACGGTCTGGGGACATCGTGTCTCGGTCTGCTCCGAGGACGACCTCATCACCATGAAGCGAATCGCCGGTCGCCAGCAGGACCTGGACGACCTCAGCCACCTCGGCGGCTAGCCCCGAGGTCGCGACTGCGAGTCGGCCCGCCACGTACTCGGGTCCTGGGCTGCCACTTCGGACTACGAGGGAAGTAGGGCGAGCGCCCTGACGAGAGCGCGGGAATGCGCGAGGAGGGCGCTCTCCGACGAGCGCTGGCAATCACGCGATAGGAGCGCTCTGTAGGTAGGTAGTCGACGAGGCCCAAGGGTTTTGTTCGGTTCGGATGGTCAGTCTCCGTCCGAACAAGTCTATTGTTCGGTTCAGATCGAGATGGCCGCTGCGAACAAACCCGATCCCGGCGCCCGCCGCGGCCGTCCGCCACGTGCGGCCGTCTACGACCGCTTGGGTATCCAAGTGGGGGAGCTTCGCGAGCGCTTGGGCGGGTTGCCAACGCCGTTGGAAGCGCGTGACATCTGGCGCGGCATCTGGCTCGAGGAGGCGCACCATTCAACCGCGATCGAGGGCAACACGCTGGTGCTCAAGCAGGTCGAGCAACTGCTCAACGAAGGCCGCGCCGTGGGGAACAAGGAGTTGCGCGAGTACATGGAAGTCCAGGGCTACGGCAATGCTGCGGAATGGGTGTACGGGCACGCGATCGAGCCGGGCTCATGGTCCACCGACTCGCCGCTTACGCTCACCGACCTACGGCATGCCCACCAGCTGGTCATGGATCTCGTGTGGGACGTCGCGCCGCATCCGCAAGCACGCGATGGCGAACGACCCGGTTCGTTTCGCTGCCACGACATCCAGTCGTTCCCAGGCGGGATGACGCCGCCAAGCTTTCCCGCTGTCGCCCAACTCATATCGAGCTGGCTCGCCGAAGTCGCGGAGCTTCCTCGTGCGGACTCGGACGTATTTCCTGAGCGCCTCGCCAAGCTGCACGCAGACTTCGAGAGAATCCACCCGTTTCTCGACGGCAACGGACGAACCGGCCGACTCATCCTCAACCTGATTCTCGTTCGCCTCGGGTATCCACCGGCCATCATCTACAAGCGCGAGCGCGCGCAGTATCTGCGCGCGCTACGCCGATCCGATGCCGGCGACCACGGCGCGCTCGGCGAACTCTTGGCGCGAGCGATCCTCGACAATCTCTACAAGTTCGTGGTACCCGCCGTCGCGGGTCCCGCAAAGCTCGTGCCACTGCCGGCGCTGGCCGACGACGTCCTGTCGATAGACGCCCTCCGCGTCGCCGCCGCACGCGGGAGGCTGGAGGCATCGAAAGGCGCTGACGGCACATGGCGCAGTTCGAGGGCATGGGTCAACGCGTACAAGCTGTCGCGCACCAAACAAGGTCGCCCGCGCGCCACGAAGCCCGCCTCCGGTTCGAAGACCGACCCGCAGCAGATCGAGTGAGAAGCAGCGCTGTCGACTCGGGCAGACCGATGCTCAGGGGCCCCGATTGACGAACGCCTAGTGCGACGTCGCGGCAAGGCCAGGGGCCGCACCCGGTGAGTCAAGATGCGCCGTGTGGGAGTCGTTCTTTGGTGTCTACTGGTTGCCGCGATAATCGCGCTCTTCTTCGGCAGGTCGCGGCGGGTCGCCGTCGCGGCGATCGTGGTCGTGTTGTTGCTGCTCGTGGTGCGTGCTGAGACGCCATTCGGGATCGGCAACGGAACGGTGCCAGACCTGGTCGGACTCGACGAATGCACCGCCACCGACAAGCTTGCGGCTCGCGAGCTCCGCTGGCGCTTTGGGTCTCGCGCCCCAATCGGTGGGCGGCCGGCAGCGTGCACCGATACAGGCGGCGGGCTCGGTTCCGTCGCAGACGAGATCGTGGGTCAGCGGCCGGCTTCCGGCACGCGGCTAACACAGTCGGCGGTGGTGGTGCTGGAAACGGCCTGTACGCGCGAGCGGCACTGCTCGCGGCTTGGCCGCTACAACCACGGCGTGCCGTCACGCTGAACGTGGAGTGCACCCTCGCACAGGCTGGCCCAGAGGCGTCCTCCAGCGGACGGGGGAAGGGCCCGCGCGCCGCTGCCGCCACCGGCTATCCCCGCTGACGAACGTCAAACGGGAATCGTCATGCACGCAGGAGTGCGACTCGCAGACAACACTTGTTGACGCAGACGGCGCGACAAGCTAGGTTGTCTAGGTGCGGATCGGTGGGCCAGCCCGAAAGCACGGAATCAGCGATGCAGACATCTGGCACGCGGTTCGTAATGCAATCCGTCGCGTCGGGATGGCCGAGGACCTGACCATGCTGATCGGGCCGGCAGCCACCGGCGCATTGTTGGAGATCGGTGTTCTTGACATCGAGGGCGACGATCCTGTCGTAATCCACGCCATGGCACTCCGACCGACGTTCCATCGATTCCTTGGATGAACAGGTGACCACGAAGCGACACACAGACGAAGAGATCGAGCAGGCGGCGGCGCGCTTTGCACAGCTCGCCGACAGGCTCGACCCGACGACCGCCAACGTTGACCAGACCGAGGATCTCAGGCAGGTCGCGGCCGCGTGCGACGCCGTACGGACAGACGAGGCCCGGTTACGAGAAGCAGTCCAGATCGCTCGCGCCCAAGGCCGATCATGGAACCAGATCGCGGTCGCCCTCGGCGTCTCGCGGCAGGCAGCGCGCCAGCGATTCGCCGCCAAGACGCACGCCTGACCGGGTAGCCGGCGGCGCCGGCCGTCCCACCGGCGAACCCCGGCTGGGACACCGGCTGGGACACCGACTGCGCCGTACCCGGATCGCTCTACGGGCCCGTGAGGCGACGCGCTTCGACCGCCAGGCAGGGTCAGGTGTCGAGACTCGACTCATCGATCCAGCGCCGAACGGTGGTGTGATGAGCGCGCCACGCAGCCCACACGTCCTGCGCCCAAGCGAACGCCGCGGTCCGCGCCGGATCAGGTCCCCCGCCGATGGGAACGTCCAGCATGGTCAACTCTCCGCGAGACGCTGGGGCGTCGAGCCGGTGGAATACCGGACGATCGACCATGCAGCGGTGCAGCCTGGTCCCGAGCGCCAGGTCGACGCCGCGCTCGAGGAACAGGCAGAGCGACATCAGGTGGATGCCGACAGATTGGATGGCACGAGGGTCGTCACCGTCCGGGTGCTGCACGGCATACGCATCGACGATGAGCTGATGGAATGCCATGCGGTCGGGATCCGAGTACTGGGCGGCCAGAAGGTCGCCGTAACGCTGCCAACAGCTCGTTGAGCACGTCATGTACGGATGCGCGGGCCCCACAAAGGGCTGGAGCCGGACCCCACAGCCAGGGCATGCAGCGACTGCGTCGCTGTTCACCATGGTCGTAGTCTCCCGCAGGCAGGCTGGCCTGCACGCATTCCGTCGCCGAACCCCCGACCGAGACGCTGCGGCGGACGGCTGCGTCGCTCGCGGCGACGTCGAGAGTGCCCCGTCTGCCGCGAAGCGACAGCCGTGTACGCGACGGTTGCGCTGCCGTTTCTCGTTCAGAGCAGGAGCGCCAGGCGAGGCTGACAGGTAGACCAAACCTGCGGCGCCGGATCACGGCGCGCGGAGGATCTTCTCCATCGCTTTGCCTCGCGCAAGCTCGTCAACGAGCTTGTCGAGGTAGCGGATCTCCTGCATGAGCGGGTCCTCGATTTCTTCTACGCGGATGCCGCAGATCACGCCCGTGATTAGCTTGCGCGACGGATTCAACGCGGGAGCCTCGGCGAAGAACGTCTCGAAATCGGCGCCTTGCTCCAGTCGCGCGCCAAGCTCGCTCGCGCCGTAGCCGGTCAGCCAGCGCAGGATCTCGTCAACCTCCTCTTTCGTCCGGCCTTTCTTCTCGGCCTTAGTGACGTAGTGCGGGTAGACGCTCGCGACGCTCGTCCTGTAGATCCGGTGCCCTGCCATGTTGGACTTATACCTTGCGCTGCCGGGGGCGCGGGCGCGCGCAGAGGCCCTGCGAGCGACAGCCGCGTTGGACGGGTGCGCCACTTCCGCTTTCGCTGACAGCGAGCGCCGCCGCTCTGCCTGAAGCGGCCGTCAGTCGCGAGACCTTCGTGTCGCTTGTCGCGCAGAGCAGCTATGGACCGGTGTCAAGCGGCGCGCCGCCGAATCCCAGTTCATTGCCGTCCGGGTCGCGGTAGAGCGTCTTGCGTACGCCGTTGGAGTACGTGAGGCTCTCGTCGGGCTCCAACCCGCGGGCAGAGGTCGCAGCCAGGTAGGCATCGAGATCATCGACGAAGATCGTCACCACGCAGTTGCCCGCGCCGTCGGCGTGTTCCACGATGTAGACGGACCGGCCTTCGGCGAGCGTCCACACCGCCTCAGTGGCGTGGGGCAGGAACGTCGGCTCGCCGAGCAGCCGCTCGTACCACGGTCGGGCCGCTTGGAAGTCCCGCACGCGCAGGCCCGCGAAGAGGTGCAACGACATCGCCGCGAGTCTATGTCGCGCGGTGGCTGGGCGAATGTCGCTTTCGCGTTGGCAGGGAAACTCTGATCGGACCGCGAGCCGGTCCCTGAGCGGAACGCCCAGGAGGATCGGCAGGCGGCACCCTCAACTGCCGTCGAGACGAGGATGACCGCGATACTCGATCGTGTGTCCGCTCGCCGGGTTGCAATTGCTCTTGTCAGCGCGGTGGGCGCAGTTTCCCTGGTCGTACTCGCCGTGTCGGCTCTCGGCACGGTCCCGAGTGACTGCGACAACGTCGCGGGCACCTGTCTGCGTCAACGCCAGCAACTGGCCCTCGGGCTGTCCGCCGGGCTCTACGCCGCCGCCGCGGCGGCCTGCGCCTGGATCGGCAGTTGCGCAGCGCGTGGTCGAGCGATACGCACCAGCCACATCGTGCTGCTGACCGCAAGCATCGTGCTCGTCATCGGCGCCGCGCTGATCGACCCCACCGGTCACCTGGACAATCGCTACCACGGCTGGCTGACGTAGCGCACGGCCACCCGACGTGCAGGCCGGTCGGTACGCGCACGCCAGGCGGGGCCTGCCGACCTCGGGATCGTCAGTCCGGAGATCCGAGCCGGACAGGCTCGGTGACGTAGCTCTCGACTAGCGTGCTGGCCGGGAGGACCGAGTCGCGTCCGTCGCCCGTGCGACCCAGGCCGATGGCCGCAGCGTCAAGCGCGCGTTCGGACGCGTCCAGCGCAATCACTCGAGCCTCGGCTGCCGTGCGCGCGGACACGGTGAACTCGCATTCCAGACGGCCGGCGGCCGGCACGTGCGGCGACGCGAGCACCTCATCGATGTCGCGATCGGCGCGCAGCGACGCGTCATAGCCGTCCGCCAGTCCCGCCAGATCGAGCATCGCGCTCATCGTGCCCGCGCTGACACGCCACAAGCACGGTGCGTCGCCGTCGCCGTGGTCGCGTGCTGGGATGTCGGCCGATGGCCGACGCGGTAGCTCCTGCCCGTCGGGCCAAAGGGGGTTCTCCGGCGGGTGGCGGATCCCTGCGGAGTACTGGACGACCGTGTCGACCGGGGACACGAGCACGACGTCGGCGCGCGCTCGTCCCCACGCGATCGCGCCTCGAGCCGTCAGACCGTCGGGCCCGCGCTCGACCTCGTCGCGATCTTGCCAGTGCGCTGACCACCGCCCAGTGCACGTGTACATGTCGTCATCCAATTCCTCCACGACGTAGACGATCCCGCGGGCCATCGCATCATTGTCACCCACAGCCACGACCCGCAAGCCAGGTCCCGGCGGGGAACCTCAGCCGGGACGCGGCGGTCGTGTGCTCGTGGGTCTACCGCGTCTGCCTCGATGCAGCAGCCGTCGCTACTCGCAGGCCGGCCAGTCCTCGGGCGCGACCTCCTCGGTGTCGGCGAACCGCTCAACCGCCCGCCCGATCAGCTCGGCCGGCCCCCCGAGGAACCAGTACGAGCTGTCGAAGGCGAGCGCCCCGGCGACAGCCGTGCGACCGACCTCCGCCGGCGACGCCGCGCGCGTCGGCAATTGCCCCTCGAACTCAGCCGCAACGAATTCGCCCCACACCACCTGGGTGATCCTCGCCGCGAACTGCTCAAGTTCCTCGAAGCTCAGGGTGAATCCGCGCCGAGACTGCTCGATCTGCGCGGAAATGAACGGCAAGTTCAGATCCCAGCGCGGCGAGGCGGATAGCTCAGGCTCCGCGCGGATCGCCCACCGCCATGCGTGACCATCCGGCACGAAGGCGCGGAGCACCTCGTCGAGGCCAAGAAAGAACCCCGGCTGCCCGGGCCGGTTGTCCATCACGCGAATCACACGATCCATGCTGCGCACCCTACGAGCACGCGCCCCACACTGCCGCTTTCGCCTGGAGCGCTGTCCGCGAGATCCGTAAGCCGGTCGACCACGAACACACCCGCTCGCGGCTGAGTCTGTCCGGCTCCTCGGCCCGAGGCTCGTCCCGATAGCCCCGTCCGAATTGAAATCCCGCGAGGGTCCGCTATCCGGGACGCCTCGGCGCCCGACCCTGGCCGCTTGTCGAGGTCGGTGACGTCGGCGCCGGCCACAGATGTAGATGACGCCCGCGAGCGGCCCGTCGGGCTCGGTGAGCTCGGCGTACATCCCGCAGACGCCGCGCAGTCGCGTCGGCAGTTTGCGTTGCAGCTCGATCGCGATCGCGATCGGGCCGGAGGCGATCCGCACGATGAGGTCGGGGCGGTGCGTGACGCGGACGGTGCTGCGGTGGCCGCGGTAGCGCAGGTCGTCGGCTCCAGAGGTCGTCCTCGAGGACCTCGCGCTCGCTGATCCAGGCGCGGCCCCTGAGCTCAAAGCCGCGCGCTCGCCGACGCGCAGCCACTGGCGTGCGCCCAGGCGTGCGGCGCGAGCGCTCGTCCGGCCCGACCCTCCGGGCGCACCCTCCAAGACGACGCCCCCCTGTTACGGGCTTCGTCTTGGGCTGTTGTTGCTGCTTTCCTCTCTCCACCACTCATCACTATTGCTCAACCAGACTGCTGCTACCGGCCCCGGCCGGTCACCACAGGTGATGGGTTCAGTGATCGGTTTGGTGACGGGTTCGCGGACGGAACGCAACCGCCGCTGGATGCGCTCCCGTCTGCTCTGCCTCGTCGCGAAGCTCAGCGACGCGTGCTCTGAGATGTGACGGGCTTGCAGCCGGCCAATCGTCGGTTTCTACCGATCGACCTCGGTCATCGGCGCGTGCACGCCGGGGCTCCGCTCGGAACGCTTCGGCGACGAGCGCGGCATCGTCGTCACGCGGCACGTAGTGCAGGTATTTCATCGTCGTCTGCACGTCGGCGTGGCCCATCCACTCCTGCACGCGACGAATGTCGGCCTTGGCGATCATCCGCGTGCCAAACGTATGGCGTAGGTCATGGAAGCGGAGGGGCCGCAGACCGGCGCGGCGCAGCGCCGCGGTGTAGCGGCGGCGCAGCGCTGATCCGTCGAGGAAGCTGCCGACCTCTCCAACGAACACGAGGTCGTCATCGCTCGTCCACCGCTCCCGCCGGCCCAACGCCGCGAGCGCCGCGGCGACGTCGGGTGCCATCGGGACCGAGCGCACCTTGCCCGACTTCGGTGTCGTGAGCGCCCCTCCCGCATAGCTCGCGCGTACCCGGATCGCCTGGCCTGCGAAGTCGACGTCGCGCCAGCGCAATGCGAGCAACTCGCCGCGGCGAAGACCGGTGAACGCTGCTGTGAGGTAGATCGCGGCGTCCTGTTCGCCGCCCGAGGCACGTACGAGCGCGAGCACCTCCTCGGGCGAGAAGACGGCGATGTCGCCGCTTGCGCGCTGGCGGTATCTCTCGATGCCGGCCACGGGGTTGCGTGGTAGCCCCCAGACGGCCTGCGCGCGCCTGAAGACGCCGTGCAGCATGACGAGCAACTTGTTCTTCGTACGGCTGGCCAGGCCGGGGCCGAGCGATGCGCGCCACGCCTCAATCGTCGTCGGCGTGACGTCTTCGATGCGCTCGGCGCCAAACGCGGGAAGGAGGTGCGCCTCGATGATCGACCGGTAATCGCGCAGCGTCGATGGCTTGCAGCCGCGCTCGTCGGCGACGTAGCGCAGGAACTCGGCGGCCGCGTCGGCAAAGGTGGCTCCGGTGAGCACCATTCCGGGCAGCGAACCTCGGCGGGCCTGATCGAGCACGTCCCTCAGCCACGCGTCGGCAAGCCGTTTGGTCACGTAACCCGCCGGCGGGCGTCCCGCGCTCGGTCCACGCGGGCCCGACCTTCTTCTGCACCTGGCGGCCGTCCGGCAGGCGGTACTTCGCGTACCACACAGGTCCGCGAGCCCGATCGAGGCGGAATACGTGACCGGACGGCGGCTGAACCACTGGCATGACCCGGCGAATGCTACGCCGTTTCCGGGACAGATTGGGGACATACTCGCCGAATGGGATCGACCTCAGAAATCGGAAAGCCCCGCATTTGCGGGGCTTTACAGCGCGCCCGAGAGGATTCGAACCTCTGACCTTCGGTTCCGTAGACCGACGCTCTATCCAGCTGAGCTACGGGCGCTTGGGGTCGTGCAGTGTAAGCGGAGAGGGCGGGATTCGAACCCGCGATGGAGGTTGAGCCCCATACTCGCTTAGCAGGCGAGTGCCTTCAGCCACTCGGCCACCTCTCCCGGGCAGGTCGTCTCAAGTGTAGAGGGGGTCCGTGGTGCGGTGCGATCCGCCGCACCGTTCCTGCGTTTGTATCGTTGCAGCCACGACTTCGTTCCAACTGTGTGCCAACGACCCTGGCGCGCCCGCTCGCATGCTCCGCGGTCCGCATGTGGCTCGGACTGCTCTATCTCGCCCCCCGCGAAACCGACCGGTGCGGCGATGACGGGGGTGCTGCCGCCCGCGTGGGAGGCGGGACGCGTCCGCCCGCTGCGATCGGCGTCCCGCTCGACCTCGTGCCGCAGATCGCGGGCATCTTGCGCGAGGCCGCGCAGACGGCGCCTGTGCTCGTCCCGCGCGGCGGGGACGAGGTCGTCGTGATCGTCCCGGGCGGTCCGAAGACGGCGTTCGGCGTCCCGCTGGGCGCGCTGTCGGTGTTCCTTGCCGTGCTGGCCGAGGGCACGGATGCACTTCCCCAGACGCGGTGCCCTTCCTGCTCGGCGGAGCTGCCGGCGGGAATCGACGCTTTCCTATGTGGACACACTGTGGATATAAGATGTCCACATATATGGCCGACGCATCGAGCTCGACCAGCAGACCTGCGACGCGGCCGCCGACCTGGCCGAGGTCACCGGCGTCCGAACGCTGGACGCGCTGCACCTTGCCGCCGCACAGCGCGTGGGCGGGGCCGCGGTTCCGTTCCTGACGTTCGACGTGCGTCAGGCGCAGGCTGCGCGCTCGCTCGGGCTGACCGTGGTCGGGGCCTGATCGACGACCGGCCCGAGCACGTCGCGCGCAGCGCTGAACTCGACGCTCCCCGGCGGAGCGCCTCGGGACGGCACGGTTAGATTTCTGGGCCCCGGAGGGGTGGCAGAGCGGTTTAATGCACCGGTCTTGAAAACCGGAGTCCGTGAGAGCGGACCGCGGGTTCGAATCCCGCCCCCTCCGTGCTCGCGCGCCAGCCGTCGGGCTTTTGTGACGGGCGGCACACTCCCAGCGCTGATCCCGGGTACTCCCACGGGTCCGGGCGGCTCATCCGAGCGCCCGCTGACACCAGGAGCCATCAACCGTGACCAATCCAGAGATCCCTGAGCGCACGCGCGGCGGGGTGGCCGGCAAGCTCGCCGGCCGCGCCAAGCAGGCCGCGGGCGCGGTGCTCGGCAACGAGGACCTGGCCCGTGAGGGCCGCCTGCAGCAGGCCCAGGTCGAGGCCGAGGCCGACGCCGCGGTCGCCGCCGAGCGCGCCCGGCTGGCCGAGGACGAGGCGGCCGTCGAGGCCGCCCGGACGGAGAACGAGATCGAGCGCGAGCGCCTCGAGAACGAGGTCGCCGAGCGCGAGCGCGAAGCGGCGATCGAACGCGATCGCGTCCGCGCCGAGCACGAGGCCGAGGCCGAGGCCGCACGGCGCGAGGCGGCCGCCGACCTCCACGAGCGCGGCCAGGCGGCCGCGGCCGAGGCGACCGAGCACGCCGCCGAGCAGGAGCGCGCCGCCGCCGCGCGCGAGGCCGCCGAACTGCGCGCGCAGGCGCGCCGCGCGGAGACCGTCGCCGACGCCATCGACCCCGAGGAGCGCTAGATGAGCATCCGATCCATCCCCCGCACCGCCATCAGCGGTTCGATCAAGGTCGCGCGCCTCCCGCTCGACCTCGCCGTCTCGCTGCTGCCCGGTGACGGTGACGGCGACGGCCCCGCCGCGGGCGCGAGCATCATGCTCGACCGCGCCGAGGCCCAGGTACGCGATCTCGCCGGCGCGGCGCTCGGCGACCGCGTGCTGCGCGAGGACGCCGTGCTGCGGCGCATCGCGGCCGACGAGCGCGCTCGCGCGCTCGAGCTGCGCGCCGCCGCACGACGCCGCGCCGAGGAGTCCGACGAGCGCCTCGAGGAGACGCTCGAGCAGGCCGACCAGCGCCGTGCCGCGGCCGCCGAGCGCGCCGGGCAGCAGCGGGCGACCGCCGCCGCGAAGCGCAACGACGAAAAGCAGGCGGCCGCGACCGCGCAGCGACGCCGCAGGGCGTCCAGCGCGAAGGTTCGCGCGAAGACCGACGAGGTCATCGACGAGCAGGCCGCCGACGCGCGCCTGGAGCAGCTCAAGCGCGACGCGGCAGCGCTCGATGAGAAGGCCGGGGCACTCACGGCCAAGGCCGAGGCGCAGCGCCTGCAGGACGAGGCCACGAAGAAGAAGGCCGCCCGCAAGCGGCGCTGAGGCGACGGCCGGCGGCGCTCGCCGAGCGTCGCCGGCCGCCCGCGAGACAGAGCTGTAACATTTGCCCGCATGTCCGCCACCATGCCGTCCCATTCGGCCACTTCCGCTGACACCGTGCTCTGCCCACGCTGCGAGGCAGGCTTCGAGTGCGGCGTGAACTCGGGCAACTGCTGGTGCGCCAGCGTCATGCTCGACGACAAGGTCCGTGCCGACATGGCGGGCTTCTACAAGGGCTGCCTCTGCCCCGGCTGCCTGCAGTTCATCGAGGACAACCGCCCGCCGCGCCTGAGCGTCTGGGAGTTCCTCAAGAAGAACCTGCGCCGCACGCCCGCGCCCGACCTTCCGGCCTGACCGCCGCTCAGCGCACGCCGACGGCCGCGAGCGCGTCGGCGACGCACGCGTCGCGCACCCGGCGGGCGTCGATCGCAAACGTCCCCGGCAGCCCCTCGGCCGCGCCGAGCACGCCCGCGCCCACGCGCGCGAGATGCATCGTCCCGAGCGTCTGCGCGTACAACCGGTTGGCGACGAAGTCCGCGTCGTCGACCTCGAGGACGCCGTCCGCCGCGCCCGCCGCGAGGATCGCCGCCAGCGGCCCGATGCAGGCGCTCATCGCCTGCCCGAGGCGCAGCCAGATCGCGTCGGGCACGCGCTCGCGCAGGTCGCTCGCCGGCCGGCGCATGAGCGACAGCGCGCAGTCCAAAAAGGCCGGGTACTCGAGGCAGAAGTCGGCGTAGCGGCCCCAGCCGTCGCGCAGCCGGCGGACGTGGTCGAGCTCGGGATCGACGCCGCGCAGGCGCTCGGCGAGCTCGTCGAGGTAGAGCGTCACCGTCGCGACGTAGAGATCCTCCTTCGACGCGAAATGGCGGTAGATGAGCGCCTTGTTGATGCCGACCGCCCGCGCGATGTCCTCGATCGGCGCGTCCTGCAGGCCACGCTCGTCGAACAGCGCGCGCGTCGCCGCGACGATGTCGCGCTCGCGGGTGCGGCGGGCGCGGCGCAGGGTGCCGGCGGCTCGGGACATCGCGCCGAGTCTAGGAAGTAAACGGACGGTTGACAAGCGTTTACACCACCCTCTAGCCTTGACGCCATGTCAACCACCGTCGACGCACCCGAGACCGCCGAGGCCGCGTTCTCGCTCAAGCTCACACAGGACCAGCGCGACATCCGCGACTGGGTCCACGGCTTCGCGAAGAACGTCGTCCGCCCGGCCGGGTCGGAGTGGGACGAGCGCGAGGAGACCCCCTGGCCGATCATCCAGGAGGCCGCGAAGATCGGTCTCTACAGCTTCGAGGGCTTCGCCCAGTTCTTCGCCGACCCCAGCGGGCTGACGATGGCGATCGCCAACGAGGAGCTGTTCTGGGGCGACGCCGGGATCGCCATGGCGATGATGGGCACCGGCCTGCCGGTCTCCGCGATCGTCGGCTCCGGCACGCCCGAGCAGATCGGCGAGTGGATCCCGCAGTGCTTCGGCACGCCCGACGACCCGCAGGTCGCCTCCTTCTGCGTCTCCGAGCCCGACGCCGGCTCCGATGTCTCGGCCCTGCGCACGACGGCGAAGTACGACGAGCTCAAGGACGAATGGGTCCTCAACGGCCAGAAGGCCTGGGCGACGAACGGCGGCATCGCGAACGTCCACGTCGTCGTCGCGACCGTCGACCGCGCGCTCGGCTCGCGCGGGCAGGCGGCGTTCATCATCCCGCCCAAGACACCCGGCCTGACGCAGGGCACGAAGGTCCGCAAGCACGGCCTGCGCGCCTCGCACACCGCCGACGTCTTCCTCGACGACTGCCGCATCCCGGGCAGCTGCCTGCTCGGCGGCAAGGAGAAGCTCGACGCGAAGCTCGCCCGTGCCCGCGAGGGCGGGCGCTCGAAGTCCCAGGCCGCGATGCAGACCTTCGAGGTCACGCGGCCGACCGTCGGCGCGCAGGCGATCGGCATCGCCCGCGCGGCGTACGAGTACGCGCTGGACTACTCCAAGGAGCGCCGCCAGTTCGGCCGCGCGATCATCGAGAACCAGGGCATCGCCTTCGCGCTGGCGGACATGAAGATGGAGATCGACTGCGCGCGGCTGCTCGTCTGGCGCGCGTCCTGGATGGGCCGCACGGGGCAGCCGTTCACGTCGGCGGAGGGCTCGATGAGCAAGCTCAAGGCCGGCGAGGTCGCCGTCTGGGTCACCGAGCGCGCGATCCAGATCCTCGGCGGCAACGGCTACACGCGCGAATTCCCCGTCGAGCGCTGGCACCGCGACGCCAAGATCTACACGATCTTCGAGGGTACGTCGGAGATCCAGCGCCTCGTGATCGCGCGGGCCATCTCGGGCGTACAGATCCCGTAGTGATCCGCCAGGAGTCCATCGAGCTGCACGGGCACGTCTGCAGTTATCGGACGGGCGGCCGCGGGCCGGTGCTCGCGCTCGTCCACGGGATCACGAACTCGTCCGCGAGCTGGGAGCCGGTGCTCGGGCTGCTGGCGCAGCACTTCACGGTCGTCGCGCCCGACCTCCTCGGCCACGGCGACTCCGCCAAGCCGCGCGGGGACTACTCGCTCGGCGCCAACGCCTCGCTCCTGCGCGACCTGCTGCTCGCGCTCGGGCACGAGCGCGCCTCGGTCGCGGGCCACTCGCTCGGCGGCGGCATCGCGATGCAGTTCGCCTACCAGTTCCCCGAGCGCGTCGAGCGCCTGATCCTCGTCTCAAGCGGCGGCCTCGGGCGCCAGGTGACGCCGGTCCTGCGGGCCGTCGCGCTGCCGGGCGCCGAGCTCGTCCTGCCGCTGCTGGCCTCCGGGCCGCTCGTCGGCGCCGGCACGGCGCTCGGCGGCTTCGTCGACCGGCTCGGGCTGAGCCTCGGCGCGGACATCACCGCGATGGCGACGGGCTTCGCGTCGCTGCGGGACATCGAGGCGCGGCGAGCGTTCGTCCACACCGCGCGCTCGGTCATCGAGCTCGGCGGCCAGCGCGTCAACGCGACGGACAAGCTCTATCTCGCCGAGGCCGTCCCGACGCTCATCGCGTGGGGCGATCGCGACCCGATCATCCCCGCGCGCCACGGCATCCGCGCGCACGAGCTCATGCCCGGCAGCCGCCTGGAGCTGTTCGCCGGCGCCGGCCACTTCCCGCACCACGACGACCCGGTCCGCTTCGCGACGGCGATCGAGGAGTTCGTCGCGCAGACCGCGCCCGCGGCCCCCGACGAGGACCGCCTGCGGCGGCTCGTCGTCGAGCGCGGCCGCGCCGCGTAGCCCTTACGCGCCCATCTCGACGGCGTGATCGGCGGCCTCGGGCTCCGCGAACCGCACGAGCGCCTCGCCCTCCTCGCGCAGCGGCTTGACCGCCCGCTTGACGATCCGCCCGAACGGCGCGAGGTGCAGCGTCGCGACCTTGCGCTTGACCTCGATCGTCCACGTCCCGGCCACGATGCCGTCGACGAGGAAGGTCGCGCGCACGCGCAGGTTCTTCGTCGTCACGAGCGGGCGGTGCTCGTCGGCGATGAGGCGCGAGCGGTCGTCGTGGGCGAGGACGAGGTTGTCGAACTCCGGGAGGTAGCGCGGCGGCGCGGGCGTGTCGGCGTCCGGCCGCGGCGCGCCCGGGAGGTCGAAGAGCTCGCGCCCGTGCTCGTCGGCGAACACCTCGAGGTCGTCGCGCATCCCCTTCAGGACGGTCTTCATCGCGCCGGCGCCCGACCAGCTCTGGACATCGGCCGCGCTCGCCGGGCCGAAGGCGCCGAGGTAGCGCCGGACGAGCGCCGCGGGGTCGGCGTCGGCGGCGATCGGGCCCGCGAGCCACTCCTCGGCGAGCGCGAAGTCGGCGACGCGCGCGAAGCCCCAGCGCTCCTCGTCGCTCGGCACCATGACGAGCGGCAGCAGCGTGCGCACCGCGTAGCCGAGCGCGCGGTCGTTGACGTCGGGAAACTGCTCCTGCAGCGCCGCGCGGATCGCGTCGAACGCCAGCGGGCTGCCGGCGAGCAGCTTGCGCGCGGCCGGCAGGACCGCCTCGACGTCGAGCCCCTCCGAGCGCGCGCCGAGCACGCGCTTGGCGACCGACATCGGCGGCTGCAGCGACATCCGCAGGTCCGCGTAGTCGGCGGCCGTCATGAGGTGCAGCGTCGAGCGCATGAGCGTCGCGCGGACGACCTCGCGCGCGACGAGCGCCGCGCGCAGCTGCTCGGTCTGAAAGCCGGCGACGCGGGTCCACAGCCCGAGGTACGGGTGCTTGGGCTCCTGCGCCTGCATGCCGGCGAGCCGCTGCACGGCCTCCGCCGCACCGACCTCCTCGCGCGCGAGCAACATCTGGCGCGCGAGCGTCGCGCGGTTGAGCTGGGTGGCAGTGAGCCTCTGCGTCACGATCAGCGCAGCTCGTCCGCCAGCAGGTCCATGAGCAGCGCGTCGTGCCACGCGCCGTCGGGGCCGCGCTCGTACTCGCGCATGACGCCGACGGGGCGGAAGCCGAGCGACGCGTAGGCCTTGATGGCGCGCTCGTTCGCGCAGGCCGGGTCGATCGTCAGGCGGTGGTGCCCGCGCTCGTCGAGCAGCCAGCGGGCCGCGAGGCGCAACGCGACCGGCCCGTGGCCGGCGCCCTGGTGTGCCGGCGCGAGCAGGATGTCCAGGCCGGCATGGCGGTAGTCGGGCTCGAGCTCCTCGTCGAAGCCCAGCCAGCCGGCGAGCACGCCGTCGACCTCGATCGCGAAGGCGATCTCGTCACGCGCCTCCGCGGCGAAGCCCGCCGCGCTGCGGCTGTCGGACTCCTCCGAGCCCCACCACGCGCGCACACTCGGCTCCTCGGTGAACGCCGCCAGCGCCTCGGCGTCGCGTTCCTCCAGCGGCCGCAGCGTGACCGGGCCGTCGCGCAGCGTCGGCAGCATCAGCCTTCGGTCTTCGCCGGCTCCGGCTCCGGCTCTCCGGACATCCGCTTCAGCGCGCGGATCGACTCGCGGTCGACGGCCTCCTTCATCGCGATGCCGAAGACCGCGACGAGCGACTCCAGCGCGAGCGGGTGCATCCGTTCGAGCGCCGCCTGCACGTCGGGCCAGCCCTCGGCCGGCCGGCCGGCCTCCTCGAACGGCCTCCACTTCGTCTCGAGGAACACGTCGACGTAGATGTCGGCGATGCGATCGGCCTCCCGGCGCACGGCGGCGAGGATCTCCAGCGAGCGCTCCAGCGGGATCCCGAGCGACAGCAGCTCGCGGCCGGCGCGTGCCAGGCGCGGGCTCGGCAGCTGGAAGCGGCCGTCGGGGAGCTGGCGCACGAGCCCGAGCGACAGCGACTTGAGCAGGAGCGAGGGGTCCGCCGTCCCCCACTCGGCGATGAGCTCGGCGATACCCATCGTCGCCGGCTCCTCGCTGCCGAACGGCTGGGCGAGCGCGTGCTTGAAGCGCAGGACCTCGTTGCTGGAGCCGCCGGCGTTCTCGAGCAGGCGGCGGATGAGGTCGAGGTTGAAGCCCTCGGCCTGGAGCTCCTGGATGAGCTCGAGGCGCGCGACGTGGTCGGCGCCGTAGTAGCCCGTGCGCCCGCGGACCTCGGGCGGCGGCAGCAGCCCGCGCGACTGATGCGCGCGGATGTTGCGCACCGTCATCCCGATCCGGCGAGCGAGCTCGTCGATCGTCAGCTTGTCGTCATCATCCGGTGTCACGGTTCACGCTGACCATACGGCTTACGCGTGGATCCGTCATACGGCGCATTGACAGCCCCGGGCAGGCAGAGTCTGATAGTCCCGTGATGTCTCCTGTCGTCCCACACTTCGAGATCGAGGATCAGCGGTCTCCGGAGGGCGTCGACGTCGTCAGGGTCCGCGGCGAGATCCACCTCTCGACGGCGCCGCGATTTCGCCGGCGCCTCGAGACGATCGTCGACAACGGCGAAGGCTGGCTCGTCCTCGATCTAAGCGCCGTCGAGTTCATCGATTCGACCGGGCTGAGCGTCCTGCTCGGCGCCCTGCGCCAGGTCGGTCAGCGCAAGGGCCACATGGCGCTCGTCTGCACGAACCCGACCGTGCTGCGGCTCTTCGAGATCACGAGCCTGCACACGACGTTCGAGATCCACGCCGACCGCGCCGCCGCGATCGCGAGCGTCGCGGGAACCTAGCCGTCCGCCGCGGGCAGGCCCGCAGGCGCCCCGCAGGCGACGAGCGCCTCCGGGAACACGACCGAGCCGTCGTCGCGCTGCCCGTTCTCCAGCAGCGCGATGATCGTCCGCCCGACCGCGACGGCCGTGCCGTTGAGCGTATGGAGCGTCTCGGGCTTCGCGCTCTCGGCGCGCATGCGGATGTCGAGGCGGCGGGCCTGGAAGTCGGTCGTGTTCGACGTCGACGTGAGCTCGCGGTAGCGCTGCTGGCCCGGCAGCCAGGCCTCGATGTCGTACTTCTTCGCCGCGCTCGCGCCGAGGTCGTCGACGGCGATGTTCACGACGCGGTAGGGGATCTGGAGGGCCGACATGATCTCCTCCTCGATCGCCAGCAGCCGCTCGTGCTCCTCGGCCCCACGATCGGGCGCGACGAACGAGAACATCTCGACCTTGTCGAACTGGTGGACGCGGAAGATCCCGCGCGTGTCCTTGCCGGCGGTGCCGGCCTCGCGCCGGAAGCACGGCGAGAAGCCCGCATAGCGCAGCGGCAGGTCGGCGGCGTCGATGATCTCGCCCGCGTGCAGCGACGCCAGCGCGACCTCGCTCGTGCCCGCGAGGTACAGGTCGTCGGCCGGCAGGTGGTAGATCTGCTGCTCGGTGTCGGGCAGGAAGCCGGTGCCGTAGAGGGCCTGCTCGCGCACGAGCACCGGCGGGATGACGGGCTCGAAGCCGTGGCCCTGGAGCTTGCGCAGCGTCCACTGGACGAGCGCGAGCTCGAGCATGACGAGGTCGCCGCGCAGGTAGGCGAAGCGCGCGCCCGACAGCCGTGCGCCGCGCTCCATGTCGATCCGCTCGCCGGCGAGCTCGAGGTGGTCGCGGCCCTGCGGCCTGCCCTCGCCGACGGTGCGCAGCACCTCGTCGGCCGGCGCGGCGGTCGGATCGGGGAGGTTGGGGAGCGTCCGCAGGAGCGCCTGCAGCTCGGCGTCGGCCAGCCGGGCCTGCTCGGTCTTCGCCTTGACCTCCGCCGACAGCTCCTTCAGCCGCGCGAGCTGCTGGGAGACGTCGGCGCCTGCGCGCTTGCCGGCCGCCAGGTTCTCGGACTCCTGCTTCTGCGCCGCGCGGAGGTTCTCGGCCGTGGCCGTGGCGCCGCGCCACTCGCCGTCGAGCGCGAGCACCGCGTCGATGCGCTCGGCGGGGTCGTCACCGCGGCGCGCGAGCGCCGCCCGCACCGCGTCGGGCTCGCGGCGGATCAGCCTGAGGTCGAGCATGGCGGCGGCGCGCCCGGGCCGGCTACCCGCCGGAGGCGGACTTCTTGCCGGCGTACTTCGCGACGAACGCCGCAACCTGCTGCGCCTCGCGGCCGGTGACGATGTTCTCGGGCATGATCGCGCCGGAGAATCCGCCGTTGGCGATCGCGAAGAGCACGTCGGGGACGTTCTCCTGGCGGGAGTCGAGATTCGGGCCGTCGACGTTCTCGCGGTCCGAGACGTCCGTCGCCGAGCCCTGCGTCCCGGCGACGCTCATCGTGTGGCAGGCACCGCAGCGGGCCGCGAAGATCGCCGCCCCGGCGTGGTCGGGATCGGACTTCGAAACGGACACGCTCTCCGAGCCGCAGCCGGACCAGATGAGTGCCGCAGCGACGATGCTGGCGGCGATGACGAGGCGGCGGGCCATGGGCGGCGCAGATGATACGGAACAATCCCCCGGGCGATGTCCCGCCTGACCACCGCCTCCGCCGCGCTCGCCGCCACCGCTCTCGTCCTCGCAGGCTGCGGCGGCGGCACGTTCCGGACCGACCGGCCGCAGGTGAAGCTCACCCTCGACGAGTACCGGATCGTCCCGCAGGACATCGTCGTCAAGCCGGGGCGGATGAAGTTCGTCGTCCGCAACAGCGGCCGGCTGACGCACAACCTCGTCATCCAGATCCCGCCGGAAAAACCCGGCACCGCGCCCGAGCCCGTCCCCGACGGCCGCACGACGACGATGCAGCCCGGTCAGACGGCGGCACCGATCAAGGTCACGCTCGAGCCCGGCGAGTACCGGCTCGTCTGCACGATCGCCAACCACGACGACCTCGGCCAGTTCGGGACGCTCAAGGTGCAGCCGTGACGACGGCCGCGGATGCGCAGCGCGCGTTCCGCGACACCATCGGCCACTTCGCCAGCGGCGTGACGATCGTCACGTCGACCGGCCCCGACGGGCCCGCCGGCATGACGACGAACGCCGTGGCGTCGCTGTCGCTGGACCCGCTGCTGCTGCTCGTCTGCTTCGAGCTGCGCTCGCGGACGCTCGCGGTCGTGCGTGCCTCCGAGCGCTTCGCGGTGAACGTCCTGCGCGACGGCGACGAGGCGCTCGCCGCGGTCTTCGCCTCCAAGCGCGTCGGGCGCGAGAAGTTCGAGAGCGTCACGCACGCCGAGGCCCACGGCGTCCCGGTCCTCGACGGTGCGCTCGCCTGGATCGCGTGCGAGCTGCGCGCGCTGCACCCCGGCGGCGACCACGTCATCGGGGTCGGCGAGGTCATCGGCATGGGCACCGGCGAGGAGCGCGATCCGCTCGTGTACTTCCGCGGCCGCTATACGACGCTCAGCCGGCGCTGAATCGTGGCATCCGTCACTAGGATGCGCGCTTGCATGCGCCACTCACGACGACTTCTCGCCGCGACGTGCGGGGCCGCGTTCGCGATCGCGGCCGGCGCGGCCGCCGACGCGCGCGCCGCGACGATCTCCACGACGATCCCCTGCGTGCGCAACATCGGCCTCCCCGGCGCGCTGACGCTGCCGCTCGCCGCCACCGGCTTCGCGCCGAACTCCCAGGTGACGATCCGCACGGCGACGGCCTCGGACCCCACCGCGCGGACGCTCACGACGCTCAACGCCGACGCCGCGGGCAACATCGCGACGCGCGTCGACCCGCCGCCGCTGCATGCCCAGACGACGTTCGAGCAGGCGTTCACGCTCGCGGCCGTCGACAACGCCAACCCCGCGAACGTCGCCACGACGCAGTTCCGCCAGGTCCGCTTCGGCTTCGACGCGCGGCCGAGCACCGGGCGCCCGACGCGCAAGGTCACCTACACGGCCCGCGGCTACCTCCCCGGCAAGCCCGTCTTCGCGCACTTCCGCTTCAAGGGCATCACGCGCCGCGACGTCCTGCTCGGGACCGCCGACGCGCCCTGCGGGATCGTCTCCAGGCGCATGCGCCTGCTGCCGACGAAGACGCGCTTCGGCACCTGGACGGTCTACATGGACCAGGAGCGCAGGTTCTCCAAGCGCACCCTGCTGCAGGCCAAGGGCTCGCTCTCGATCGCCCGCACGCGCTAGCGGGCGGGCGCTTCAGACGATCAGCGCGGCGCGCAGCGCCAGGACCGCCACGACCACCGCGCCGAGCGTCGTGATGCCGATCTCGCGGCGCACGATCGCGAGCACGACGGAGCGCTGCTCGGCCTCGGGCAGCTCGCCGACGGCCTCGGCGTCGGGGATCTCGCGGTTCTCGAGCACCTGCTCGGCCGAGACGATCCGCAGCTGCTCGGCGACGAAGCCGATCGCGATCGGCAACAGGGCGTAGAGCCAGTACAGGCTGTCCTGCGGGCTGTAGCCCGTGATCGCGAGCACGCCGGCGACGACGGCCTGCCCGACGGCCACAGCCTGCCCCGCGCGCAGCAGCGGCCAGATCGGGCCCTCGGGGCGCACCTGCCACCAGCGCAGGCCCGCGAACGCGGCCGCCACGCCGTTGGTCGCGAGCGTCAAGAGCGCCGCGTACTCGGCGATGGCGCGCGCGCTCACCGGCGCTCCGGCGAGGGGAGCGGGCGGGACATAGCTGATAGAAAGGCTCCCATGCTCAACAGCTACCTTCCGGCCGTCGTCTTTCTCGTCCTCGGGACGGTCGTCGCCGGGGCTTTCGCGGTGCTCAACAAGCTGTTCGGGCCGAGTCGCAAGATCCCGAACAAGACCGATCCGTACGAGTGCGGCCTGCCCTCCGAGGTCCAGCAGGGTTTCCGCTTCGGGATCAGCTTCTACCTCATCGCGATGCTCTTCATCCTGTTCGACATCGAGGTCATCTTCCTCTATCCCGTCGCGATCTCGCTGCGGGCGTTCGGGACGTTCGCGCTCGTCGAGATCATCGTCTTCATCGGGCTGCTGATGGCGGCGCTCGCCTACGTCTGGCGCAGGGGGGCACTCGAATGGCGGTGAAGCGCGAGAAGCTGATCGCACCCGATGGCTCGGACCTCTCCAGCGCGTCGGAGGACTTCCGGATCCGCCAGCTGCGCTCGCGCGACATGCTGCGCGGCGATCTCGAGGGCGCGGACCTCCAGCAGTACATGCAGGAGCGGGTCCTCACGACGACGATGGACAAGGCCGTCGCCTGGGCGCGCTCCAACGCCCTGTTCCCCGCGACCTTCGGCCTCGCCTGCTGCGCGATCGAGATGATGTCGATCGTCGCCGCCCGCGTCGACGTCGCGCGCTTCGGCTTCGAGGCCTTCCGCGCCTCGCCGCGCCAGGCCGACCTGCTGATCCTGTCCGGGCGCGTCTCGATCAAGATGGCGCCGGTCGTGCGCCGCATCTACGACCAGATGCTCGAGCCCAAGTGGGCGATCGCGATGGGCGCCTGCTCGAGTTCGATGGGCGTCTTCAACAACTACGCGATCGTGCCGGCCGACAAGTTCATGCCCGTCGACGTCCACGTCCCGGGCTGCCCGCCGCGGCCCGAGGCGCTCATGCACGGCATCCTCAAGCTGCGCAAGATGATCCAGGAGGACCCCGACATGGGCTGGCGCGAGGGCTACGGCGCGCGCGGCACCGAGGAGGTCGTCGCGTCCGACGAGCCCCAGGACAACGCGATCAACGTCTTTCGGGGAGGGAACACCGCTGCCTGACGCGGTCGGCCTCGAGCTCCTCGCCGAGGAGCTGCGCGAGGCCGACGCCGCCTCGGTCCTCGGCACGCTGTACTTCCGCGAGAAGGGCCAGATCACCGTCGCCGCGTCCGCGATCCGCGCGACGCTCGAGCACCTGCGCGACAAGGGCTTCGACGCGCTCATGTCCGTCCACGGCGTCGACTATCACCCCGACGAGCCGCGCCTCGGCGTCCACTACGAGCTGCTGGACATGGGCGCGCTGGATCGCCTGACCGTCAAGGTCCGCGTGCCGCTCGCCGACCCGCACGTGCCCTCCGTGACGCCGGACTGGCCGACGGCCAACCACCAGGAGCGCGAGATCTACGACATGTTCGGCGTGCTCTTCGACGGCCACCCCGACCTGCGCCGGATCCTCATGCCCGAGGACTACGAGGGCCACCCGCAGCGGCGCGACTTCCCGATCGGCGGCGAGCCCGTGATGTTCACGATCGACGAGAACGACGGGAGGTCGTACGTCAAGTGAGCACCGACGTCACCCGCACGTCCTCGGAGTACCGCCAGATGGAGGAGTCCATCACGATGGCGCCGCTGGAGAAGCTCGGCTCCAACGAGCTCGACCAGGAGCTGCTGACGCTGAACATGGGCCCGCACCATCCCGCCACGCACGGGGTCCTGCGCCTGCTGGTGACGCTCGACGGCGAGATCGTCCGCGACCTCAAGCCGATCATCGGCTACGTCCACACCGGCATCGAGAAGACGGCCGAGGACAAGAGCTACTGGAAGGTCATCCCGGTCGTCGAGCGGATGGACTACCTCGCCTACTACTTCAACGCGATGGCCTTCTGCGGCGCGACGGAGGCGCTGCTGGAGGTCGAGGTGCCGCCGCGGGCCCAGTACCTGCGCGTCATCCACATGGAGCTCAACCGGATCATGAGCCACCTCGTGTGGCTCGGGACGAGCGCGCTGGACCTCGGCGCGATGTCGATGTTCTGGTACTGCTTCCGCGAGCGCGAGATCATCCTGGACCTCTTCGAGCAGAGCTCCGGCCAGCGCATGCACACGCGCTACTTCCAGGTCGGCGGCGTGGCGGAGGACATCCCGCGCGGCTGGGTCGAGAAGGTCCGCGAGTTCACGGCCGTCATGCCCGAGCGCGTCGACCAGTACAACGACCTGCTCGCGAACAACGAGATCGTGCTGCAGCGCCTGCGCGGCGTCTGCCCGCTGGCCGAGTCCGAGCTGCTCAAGCTCGGCGTGACGGGCCCGCTCCTGCGCGCGGCCGGCAACCCGTGGGACCTGCGCAAGGCGATGCCCTACAGCTCCTACGACCACTTCGACTTCAAGATCCCGGTCGGCACCGAGGGCGACAACTGGGACCGCTTCGCCGTCCGCGTCCAGGAGATGAAGGAGTCGGTGAAGATCATCGACCAGGCCCTCGACGGCCTGCCCGGCGGCGCCTGGATCACCGACGACCGCAAGGTCGCGCTGCCGCCGCGCCACGAGCTGGCGACGTCGATGGAGGCGCTGATCCACCACTTCAAGCTCGTGACCGAGGGCTTCCGCGTCCCGCCGGGCGAGGTCTACTTCCCGATCGAGTCCCCGCGCGGCGAGCTCGCCTGCTTCGTGCGCTCCGACGGCTCCTCCAAGCCCGCGCGCGTGCACATGCGCGACCCCTCGTTCGTGAACCTCCAGGCGACGGCTCCGATGACCGAGGGCTCCTACATCGCCGACCTCATCGCGACGCTCGCGATGCTCGACCCGGTGCTCGGGGGCATCGACCGGTGATCGGGCGCAAGAAGAAGACCGCCCCGGACCCCGTGCTCGCCGCGGGCGACAAGCGCCTGCCGGAGGTTCCCGCGATCGCCCAGCGCACGGTGCCGCGCTTCGGCCACGGCTCGCGCGTCCCGGGCTGGGACGACGCCGTCGACCTCACGAAGGACCCGGCCGAGATCCCGGACCCCGCGACGACGCCGGTCCCCGCGCCGCTGCGCGCCGAGATCGAGGCGCACATGGCGAAGTACCCCGACTTCCACAGCGCCGCGATCCCGGCGCTCGCCGCCGCCCAGCGCCACCACGGCTGGTGCTCGCCGGAGGCGATCGAGCAGGCCGCGTGCGTCATGCGCCTGACGCCCGGCTATCTCGTCTCCGTGGCGTCCTTCTACGACATGCTCGAGACGCGCCCCGTCGGGCGCCAGCGCGTCTACGTCTGCACGAACATCTCCTGCTCGCTGTGCGGCGCCGACGAGTTGCTCGCGCGCCTGGAGGAGGAGACGGCCGGCGACCCGGACTTCAACGTCCGCGGCTTCGAGTGCCTCGGCGCCTGCGACATCGCGCCGATGGCGTCCGTCAACGACGTCTACGTCGGGCCCGTGACGCTCGACGACGTCCCAACGCTCGTCGGCCAGATCCGCGAGGGCCTGCCGCCGCTGCCCAACAAGCAGCTGCGGCGGCGCAAGTCCACCGACCCCGGAGCGCGTGTGACGTCGTCCGAAGGTCCGAACTTGTGAGGACCGGAGGACGAAACCCATGACCATCCTCTTCAAGGACATCGACGAGTCCGGCCTGAACACGATCGACGTCTATCGCCGAAGGGGCGGCTACGACGCCCTGCGCAAGGTCCTGACCTCGATGACGCCCGCCGAGGTCACCGACGAACTCATGGCCTCCGGCCTGCGCGGCCGCGGCGGGGCCGGCTTCCCGAGCGGCAAGAAGATCTCGTTCATCCCGAAGGCCGACGTCCAGAAGTACCTCGTCTGCAACGCCGACGAGTCCGAGCCGGGCACCTTCAAGGACCGCGAGCTCATGCAGAAGAGCCCGCACATGCTCGTCGAGGGCATCGTCATCGGCGCCTTCGCGGCGGGCGCGACGAAGTCGTTCATCTACATCCGCGGCGAATACGTCGAGCAGGCCGACATCATCGACGCCGCGATCGCCGAGGCCTACGACGCGGGCTTCCTCGGGGAGGACATCCTCGGCTCCGGCTTCGACCTCTCGCTCGTCCTGCACCGCGGCGCCGGGGCGTACATCTGCGGCGAGGAAACGGGCCTGCTGGACTCGCTGGAGGGCAAGCGCGGCAACCCGCGCCTGAAGCCGCCGTTCCCCGCCAACCAGGGGCTGTACCAGGGGCCGACGGTCATCAACAACGTCGAGACGCTCGCGACGATGCCGCACATCATCCTCATGGGCGGCGCGGAGTACGCGAAGATCGGCACGGAGTCCTCGACGGGCACGAAGCTCGTGTCGGTCAGCGGCAACGTGCAGCGCCCCGGCAACTACGAGGTCGTGCTCGGCACGCCGTCGCGGGAGATCATCTACGACCTCGCCGGCGGCCCGCCCGCGGGGCGCGAGGTGAAGTTCTGGTTCCCCGGCGGCTCCTCGTCGCCGGTGCTGGAGGCGAAGGACCTCGACCTGCCCTACGACTTCAACACGCTCGCGAAGGCCGGCTCGATGCTCGGCTCGGGCGCGATCATCGTCGTCGACGACAGCGTGCCGGTCGTCGACGTCGCACTGAAGCTCGCGAAGTTCTACCGCCACGAGTCCTGCGGCAAGTGCACGCCGTGCCGCGAGGGGACGCGCTGGACGGTGTCGATGCTCGAGCGCGTCGACGCGGGCCTGGCGACGCCGATGGACCTCGACATCATGGCCTCCGTCCAGGAGCAGATCATCGGCAACTGCCTCTGCGTCCTCGGCGACGCGATGGCGATGCCGATCGGCTCGATGGTCGCGAAGTTCCGCCAGGAGTTCGAGGACCACATCGAGGCCGCACGGGCGCGCAGCGAACGCGCGCTCGTGCAGGGAGCCGTCGGTGCCTAGGCCCGTCAGGGAGACGATCGCCTTCACGATCGACGGCCTCGAGGTCAACGCCCCCGCGGGGCTGATGCTCGTCGACGCCGCGAAGTACGGCGACGTCGAGATCCCGGTCTTCTGCTACGAGCCCAAGCTCGGCCAGCCGGTCGGCGCCTGCCGCATGTGCCTCGTCGAGATCGAGGGGATCCCGAAGCTCCAGACCGCCTGCTCGACGCCCGTGCGCGACGGCATGGTCGTCGTGACGCAGAGCGATCGCGTCAAGGAGGCCCAGCAGGCCGTCGTCGAGTTCCTGCTCATCAACCATCCGCTGGACTGCCCGGTCTGCGACAAGGGCGGCGAGTGCCCGCTGCAGGACATCTCCTTCGGCTGGGGCGGCGGCCGCTCGCGCTTCATCGAGCCCAAGCGCCACTTCGTCAAGCCGCTGGAGCTCTCGCCGCTGATCGCGATCGACCGCGAGCGCTGCATCCTCTGCTACCGCTGCGTGCGCTTCAGCCAGGAGATCTCCGAGGACTACCAGCTCGTCCTGCAGGAGCGCGGCGCGCACAGCTTCGTCTCGACGTTCGACGGCCACCCGTACGTCGCGCCGTTCAGCGGCAACATCATCGAGCTGTGCCCCGTCGGCGCGCTGACGTCGCAGCCCTACCGCTTCCGCGCGCGGCCGTGGGACATCGAGGGCTCGGGCTCGGTCTGCACGCTGTGCCCGGCGCAGTGCAACGTCGAGTTCACCGTCCGCGACGAGCGCGTCCTGCGCGTGCTCTCGCGCGACCACGACGACGTCGACGACGGCTGGCTCTGCGACAAGGGCCGCTTCGCCTACCAGTCCGTCCACGTCGACCAGCGCGTGACGCACCCGCTGCTGCGCGTCGGCGGCGAGCTCGTCCCGGTCAGCTGGGAGCGCGCGCTCGACGCGGCCGCCGAGGGCCTGGACGCAGCGGGCGCGGCGACGGGCGCGATCGCCGGCGGCGAGACGACGAACGAGGAGGGCTTCCTGCTCGCCCACCTCATGCGCGCCGGCCTGGGCTCCGAGAACCTCGACTCGCGCGCCGGCGGGACGCTGCCGCGCGAGCTGCACGCCGCGCTGCACGCGCCGGCGCTGCAGGCGACGGTCCCCGACCTCGAGTTCGCCCACGCGGTCCTCGTCCTGGACTGCGAGCCCGTCGACGACGCCCCGGTGCTCGACCTGCGCATCCGCAAGGGCGTGCGCCGCAACGGCGTGCAGCTCGCCGTCGCGACGAGCCGGCCGTCCTCGCTGGATCCGAACGCGCAGGCCGTCGCGCGCTTCGCCCCGGGCATGGCCGAGGGCTTCTGCGCCGCGCTGAACGCCGCCCTCGGCGGCGGCGGGGTCGTCGCCGAGCTCGCCGCGGCCGCGGGCGCCGACGCCGCCGCGGTCCAGGCCCTCGCCGACCTGCTCGCGGGCGCCGGCGAGGACGTCGTGGTCGTCTACGGCGAGCGGCTGACGAACGGGCCGCGCGGCGAGAACGCGACGCGCGGCCTCTTGAACGTCGCCGGGCGCCTCGTCGCCGCGGGCCACGACGGCGCCGGGCTGCTCGAGCTGCCGGCCGGGACCAACGGGCGCGGGCTGCGCGAGGTCGGCGTCCTGCCGAATGCCGGCCCCGGCCTGAGCCCCGTCAACGCGCCGGGCCTCGACACGGCGGCGATCGGCGCCGCCGCAGCCGCCGGCGAGCTGCAGGCGCTCTACCTCCTGCACGCCGACCCGCTGCGCGACCTCCCGAGCCGCGCCACCTGGGCCGCGGCGCTCGCGACGGCGCGCACCGTCGTCGCGCACGCCGATTTCCTCACCGAGGGGCTCTGGGAGCACGCGACCGTCGTCTTCCCGTCGGAGTCCTACGCCGAGAAGGAGGGCACGGTCACGCACCCCGACGGGCGCGTGCAGCGCCTGCGCCCGGCGATCGCGCGCCCCGATGACGTGCGCGGCGAGTGGCAGGTGCTCGCCGACCTGTCGCGGCGCCTGGGCCACGAGCCCGGCGTCCTCACCGGCCCGATGGCCTCGAAGGTCCTCTTCGACGCGATCGGTTTCTACAACGGCCTGACGCTCGACGAGCTCGGCGGGCGCGGCGTGCGCTGGCCGGCCCGCGCCGAGGCCGCCGCCTGGCCGCAGGCCGACGCCGGCCCCTTCGGCCTCGACACGCCGCCCTACGCGCCGACGCCGAACGGTGCCCTGCGCCTCGGGACGTTCCGCTCGATCTGGGCCGCGCAGGAGGTCGAGCTGTCGCCGGCGCTGAAGTTCATGCGCCACGAGCAGCGCGCCGAGCTGTCGCCCGCCGACGCGCAGCGCCTCGGCCTCGCCGACGGCGACCGCGTGACCGTGGGCTCCAACGGATCGCGCGTCAGCGCGACGGTCGCGCTGCGCGCCGCGGTCCCCGAGGGCTCCGTCTTCCTCGAGACCGGAATCCCCGCCGAGTCCGCCAACGCGCTCGACGCCGGCCTCGTCGAGGTGACGCCCGCATGACCCCCATGCTCGCCGACGTCGGCTACGCCGAGCCGTGGTGGGTCCAGCTCATCAAGTCGGTGATCCTCTTCGCGATCGCCGTCCAGATCGTGCCGATCGTCCTGCTCGCCGAGCGCAAGCTGCTCGGGCGCTTCCAGCACCGCTACGGGCCCAACCGCGTCGGCCCCTTCGGCGCCGCCCAGCCGCTCGCCGACATCATCAAGCTCGCCACGAAGGAGGACTTCCGGCCGAGCACGAGCATCGGGTTCCTCTACGCCCTGGCGCCGATCATCTCGCTCATCACGGCGCTCGCGGCGTTCGCGATCCTGCCGTTCGGCAACGTCGCGACCATCTTCGGCCAGGAGGTCGGCCTCTACGGCATCGACGTCGGGATCGGCGTGCTCTACGTCTTCGCCTTCGGCGCGATCGCCTTCTACGGGCTCATGCTCGGCGGCTGGGCCAGCGGCTCGAAGTACTCGTTCCTCGGCGCGATGCGCGCCGCCGCGCAGCTCATCTCCTACGAGGTCGCGATGGGCCTGTCGCTCGTCGGCGTCCTCATGACGGCCGGGACGCTGTCGCTGCCGGCGATCGTCGAGGCGCAGTCGGGCATGTGGTACATCGTCCCGCAGTTCGTCGGCTTCCTCATCTTCCTCGTCGCGGGCTTCGCGGAGACCAACCGCGCGCCGTTCGACCTGCCCGAGGCCGACGCCGAGCTCGTGGCGGGCTACAACACGGAATACGGCGGCGCGAAGTTCGCGTCCTACTTCTTCGCGGAGTACGTGAACATCCTCGTCGTCTCGGGGATCGCGGTGACGATGTTCCTCGGCGGCTGGCAGCTGCCGTTCGTCGACCCGCCCGGCTGGGTCGACCCGTTCGTCGTCTTCGGCAAGATCTTCGCGTTCGTGTTCCTCTTCGTCTGGATCCGCGCGACGCTCCCGCGCCTGCGCTACGACCAGCTCATGAGCTTCGGCTGGAAGGTGCTGCTCCCCTTGGCAACGCTCAACGCACTCGTGACCGCGATCGTCGTGGTGGCCGTCGGATGACCGGCCGCTGGAACCCCGGCGACGACGTCATCGCCGTCCAGCGCGCGCCGCAGGCGGGCGGCGCCGGCGGCGCCTACCGCACGTTCGGCGAGACGCTGCGCGGGCTGAAGACGACGATGGCGCGCCTGAAGGAGGGACCCAAGACGATCTCCTACCCCGAGGAGAAGGTCCCGGTCTACCCGCGCTTTCGCGGCCGCCACCGCCTGCACCGCTTCGAGGACACGGGCCTGGAGAAGTGCGTCGGCTGCTCGCTGTGCGCCGCCGCCTGCCCCGCCGACTGCATCCGCGTCGTCGCGGCGGAGAACACGCCCGAGCACCGCATCTCCGCCGGCGAGCGCTACGCCGCCGTCTACGAGATCAACCTCGCGCGCTGCATCTTCTGCGGCTACTGCGAGGTCGCGTGCCCGTTCGACGCGATCACGATGGGGCACGACTACGAGATGTCCGACTACAACCGGTCAGACCTCATCTTCACGAAGGAGATGCTCCTCGAGGAGCCGCTGGAGCGCACGCCGCTGCGCAACGAGGGCGAGTAGCTCACGGCCCGGCTCCCGGGGCGGCGGGCGTGACGTCCGTCCGCCCGAAGTCCGCGCCCTTGAACAGCAGCGGGCGTTCCGTCGCCCGTGCGAGCGCGTAGGCGAAGCAATCGCCCAAGTTCAGTCCGGCGGGTGCGCGGCCCTTCCCGAAGCGCGCGAACGCCTCGCGCGCGAGGTAGGCCTGGCCGGCGTCGACCGCAACCGGCCGCACAGCGGCGGCGGCGAGGAGGTCGTCGAGGTCACGAACGCCGTCATCGCCCGTCTTGGCGCGCATGACGATCGACGCCTCGAGGAGTGTCGCCGTCGAGATCAGCGGGTCGCGGGCGCCGGCCAGCAGGGCGATGAACGCGTCACGCTCGGCCTCGCCGAGCAGGATCGCGATCAGCGCCGAGGTGTCGACGACCACCTTGCGGGCTCAGGCCGGCAGCCCGTCGGGGCCGTAGCCGAGGATGTCGTCGGCGAGGCGCGCGTCGCGGATGGGCCGGCCCGCGCTGCGGGCGGCGATCGCTGCGAGCGCATCGTCGCGCTGCTCGCGCGGGACCGCGCCGCGCAGGCGTTCCAGGCGCTCTCGTACGGCGACGGTCACGGCCGTCGTGAGGTTCTCACCCGTCTCTGCGGCGAGCTCCCGCACGAGCCGATCAGCCCGATCATCCTTGATGTTCAGCGCCATGCCACGAGGAAGATTAGCGCAAATATCTTCCTAGGTCGCGTCCCCCCGCGCCGTTTCCGCCGGCGCGCGCCGCGTTGTCGTTCCGGTCGCGCCCCATCGGCCTGCAGAGCATCGGGCGTCGCCCGCGAGCGCCTTCATGACGATGAGTGCCTACGCAACTCAACACCGCCGCATCAGCGCCGCCGGATGACGATCGTGTTCTGGCTGCGCCGGCCACCGGCGCTGAGCGTGAGCGTCAGCCGCGGCGCCCTGCCCGCGCCGACCGGCACCCGGACCTTGCGCGCGCGGGTGCCGACCGCGAAGCGCCGCCCGCGGACGCTGAGCGCCGACGGCTGCGTGGCCGCGACGGTCAGCACCGCGCTGCGGGCCGAGCGCGCGATCGCCGGCGCGAGGAGGCGGACGAAGTACGGCGCGGTCGCCCGCACCCGCACCGCGACGCTGTCGGTGCCGGTGCGGCCGCCGCGGTCGGTGGCCTGCAGGCGGATGCTGCGTGCGCCGGCCGGCAGCGCAGCGGTGATGGACGCGCCGCGGCCGAGCAGCCTGCCCCCGGCGCGCCAGACGAGCCTGCGGCCGCTGATCGCGATCCCGCGAGCGTCCGCGGCCGCGCCGCGCAGGCGCAGCGTGCCGCCGGCGTCGACGGGCTGGCGCGTGGACGGCTCGAGGATCTGCACGGTCGGCCGGCGCGGGACGACGGTGATGGCGCCCGACGTCACGACGGTCTCGTTGAAGCCGTCGCCGACGCGCAGGCGCAGCCGCGCGTTGGGCGCCGAGCGCAGCAGCTCGGTCGGTACGCGCGCCGAGCTCTGGCTGCCCGGCCCCGACCACACGTTGTAGAACGAGCGCCCGGCGTCGTCGGAGAAGTCCAGCGCGACCTCGGTGGCGTCGCCGTCGGCGTCGGAGACCTTCCAGCGGACCGTCGTGCTCGCGCCCGTCCCGAGCTTCGCGCCGCGGCGCGGCGACACGATGCTCGCCACAGGGGCCGCGGCGCTCGCCGACCGGCTCACCACGACCACGCCGCTCGCGTCGACGACCTCCACGCGCGCCACGCCCGTGGGGTCGATCTGCGTCTCGAGCACCGGCACACTCGGGTCGTCGCCCGCCGCCGCGGTGGCGGCCAGCACGCCGAGGGGCGCCGTGCTGAGGACGTTGCCCGCGCTGTTGCGCGCGACGAGCGTGAAGCCCGACGGCGCGGCTGCCTGCGGGGTGAACGACGTCGTACGGATGACGTTGATCGACTGCCGGCTCGGGAGCGTGATCGCCTGGATGACGATCGCCGGCTTGACCCGGCCGAGCGCCTTGATCGGGCGCTGCTCGGGCGGCGTCTCCCCCAGCGCGACCTGCCAGTTGTGGGCGGAGATCCAGTGCGGGGCGTCGCCGCTGATGATCCCGCAGTAGCTCATGAGGTCATAGGTGGGGCTGGCGTCGGTGTCGGCGATGATCCGGTAGGGACCGCCGAACCTGTCCGATCCCGGCGTCGTGTCGATGCCGACGGAGTCCATCCGGCCCTGTGACACCGGCCACGGGACGCTCTGGGGCGGCGCGCCGGCGCCGCACTCCGACGAGGCGTGCGCGAAGCCGAGCAGGTGGAAGACCTCATGCGCGACGGAGGTGGTCGGCCGCCACAGCGGGGCTCCCGCGAGGGGCAGCGTCGAGCCGTTGACGACCGACGTGTGACCGGTCGTCACGCCGCCGTTGACCGGCCCGACGTTGTAGACGCCGACGGTGCCCAGCCCGGGGCGGCCGATGTCGGCGTCGAAGGCGTCGGCCGGCTCCCAGATCGCTGCGTCGCTGGCGAAGCGCAGCGCGCGGTAGCGCGGCCAGTCGGAGCCGAAATCGCGGCTGTCGAGGAAGTGGAAGGGCACCGGCGAGAGCGCCATGAGCTTCTCGAACACCTTCTCGACCGGCGCTGTGACCGACGTGATGGACGTGACCGTGCCCGTCGTGTCGCCGGGCGGGTTGTGGAAGGCGACGAGCAGGTGCAGCGCGCTGATCGACGCCGCGGGCGGCGGGTCGCGGAACGTCACGCCGTTGAGCAGGCGCTCGGCCGATCGCGCGCCGCAGGCGACCTGGACGCACAGCACCGATCCGACGCGACTCTCGCCCGCGGTCGTGAGCGTGTCGTTGGCCGCTGCCAGCGCGCTCGCGCGCAGGTTCAGCGACCCGAGCGTCCAGCCGTCGGGCAGCACGAACGTGAACGGCCCCGTCGAGGAGTTGCGCTCGGAGTCCGAGAAGCCCGAGTCGTTGATCGGCATGCCCTGGCTGCTGGGTGCGTACTCCGCGAACAGCGGGCTGCCCGGCAGCGGACGGCCGCTCGCATCGGTTCCGAACAGCGCCATCCCCATGCCCGGCCGGTTCGCGGCGGCGGCGCGGAAGGCCTGCCCGACGAGGTCGGCGAACACGCGGACGACCGTCTTCTTGTGCTTGACGAGCGAGACGCCGTTGTAGCTCTGAAAGCGCGGCTGGTTGCGCGTCTGCACGGCCTGCGTGATCTCGATGCCCTCCACGCGCGCCGCCAGCGCGGTCTGGACGAGCAGGTCGATGTTCAGGCTGCGCGCCGTCGCGCCGGCGCTCGCGCTCTGCGGCGTGGCGGTGATCGTGATCGTCCCGACGAACCCGGCGGAGCCGGCCGGCGCGCTGATCGTGAGCGTCGCGGTGTCGCTGACGCCGTCGAGCGCCTCCGGCCTGAAGCTCGCCGTGATTCCCTCCGGCAGGCCCGTGACCGCCAGCGCGATCGTCCCGTCGGAGGTCGCGTTGCGTGTGGCGATCACCGGCAGCGAGGACTGGCCGCCGGGCGCGACCGAGAGGGTCGAGAACTCGTCGGCGCCGCCGCCGAAGGCGAGCGTGAAGTCGGGCGCGACCGCGGGCGGCGGCGGGGGTGGCGGTGGTGCGGGCGGTGCGGGCGGCGCGGGCGGCGCCGCGCCCACCTGCAGGTAGATCCCGTCGGGGAATGCGAACGTCGTCGTGAACGGGATCGACGCGAACGTGCCGCCGAGGCGGACGCTGCCATTGGCGTCGTCGACGGGGTTGATCGGGTCCGGTCCGCCGACGACGTCGGCGCCCGCCACGCTGAACTCGGCGTCGCCGCTGAGGCGCGTGACGACCGTGCCGGGGGCGAAGTGGATCACCGACGCGAGCGACCCGAAGTCGATCACGGGGTCCGTCACCGGCGTGGCGAACTGCAGCGTGTAGGCGTTCCCGGTCGCGCCGTTGATCTGGATCGCGTCGGAGGCGGGCAGCGGCGGCGTGAACGCCGGTCCCGCGAACACGGTCGAGCTGCCGTCCAGCGTGCTCGACGGAAACGGCGAGACGCTGGTCCCCGACAGCGTGATCGCGGAGCCCTGCAACGTCCCCGTGGCCACGTTCCCGGCGACCGCCGCCCAGTCGGTGAAGTCCTGAGCGGACTGGCCATGGGCCGACGGCGCCGACAGCGCGGCGGCGGCCAGCGCCATCGTCGCGAGCACGATCGTTGTGAGCATCCGCCTCATCCCGGCCTCCTGGAGCCTTGCGCTGCGAACCGTGGTGCGATCCTCTCCCCCGGCCCGGCTGCGCGCTACGGAGGCGACCCTGTACCGGACCCTGGGTTCGGCGGGATAGGGTTGGCGCACGGAGCGCGTGGCGACAGATGGCCGAACCCTCGGGCTCCCGCTCGTCGCGCGGGAGCACGAGCTCGCGCGGGTCCGGGCAGCGCTCGACGCCGCCCGCCGCGGCGCCGGGACGACGCTCGTGATCGAGGGTCCGCCGGGGATCGGCAAGACCAGCCTGCTGGTCGCCGGCCGCCGCCTCGCCGAGGAGCGCGCGACGGCGGTGCTCGCCGCGCGCGCGACGCCGCTGGAGCGCGAGTACCCGCTCGGCGTCGTGCGCCAGTGCCTGGAACCGCCGCTGCGCGCCGCCGACGACCGCGAGGCGCTGTTCGCGGGCGCGGCCGGCCTGGCCCGTGACGCGCTGCTCGGCGTCCCGGCGGCTCCGGGCGCGGCGATGGGGGTCCTGCATGGCCTCTACTGGCTCACGGCGAACCTCGCCGAGCGCGGCCCGCTCCTGGTCGCCGTCGACGACGCGCACGAGGCCGACGAGCCGTCGCTGCGCTTCCTCGCCTACCTCGCCCGCCGGATCGAATCCCTCCCTGTGGCGTTGCTCATCGGCATCCGCGCCGAGGAGGCGAGCGCCATCCCGCAGGCGCTCACCGAGATCCGCGCCGACCCCGCGACCGAGCTGCTGCTGCCACGCACGCTGTCGGCGCAGGACATCGAGCGGCTCCTCCACGCCGTCGGCGACGGCCCGGCGGAGCGCGGCTTCGCGCAAGCATGCCATGACGCGACCGGCGGCAACCCGCTCCTGCTCGGCGAGCTCGTGCGCTCGCTGCGCGACGACGACGTCCCGTTCACGAGCGCCGGTGCGAGCCGCGTCACCGAGGTCACGCCGCCGACCCTTGCCCGCCGCGTGCGGACCACGCTCGACCGCCTCGGCGCCCCCGCCCGCGCGCTCGCGCGCGCGACCGCCGTCCTCGGCGAAGACGTCCAGCTCGACCTCGCCGCCGAGCTGGCCGGGCTGGCGCTCGAGGAGGCCCTGACGGTCGCTGCCGAGCTCACGCGCGCCGGGATCCTCGACGACGCGACGCCGCTGCGCTTCCGCCATCCGATCCTCGCAGGCGCCCTGCGGGCCGACCAGCTGGCCTCCGAGCGCGCGGCGGCACACGCCCGCGCCGCCGAGCTGCTGCGCCGGCGCGGCGCCGGCCCGCAGCGCGTCGCCCTGCAGCTGCTGCACGTGCCACCGGCCGGCGACGCCCGCGTCGTCGCCGACTTGCGCGTCGCCGCCGAGAGCGCCCGCGCGCGCGGCGCACCGCGCACGGCGGCCACGCTCCTGAGCCGGGCCCTGCTCGAGCCGCCGCCCGCGCAGTCGCGGGCCGCGCTGCTGCTGGAGCTCGGCGGCGCCGAGTACGCCGCCGGCGCGACCGCCGAGGCGGCCGCCCACCTGCGGGAGGCGGCGACCCACGAGGATGACCCGCTCGCGCGCGGCCGGGCGCTGCTGGCGCTCACCCAGGCCAACCCCTACGACGGGCGCATGCAGGCGACGCTGCGCCCGCTGATCGCCGCGACGCTCGGCGCGCTCGTGCCGCTGGACTCCGATCTCGCCCTGCGGCTGGGGACGCTGAGCGCGCTCATGGTGTCGCCGGGCCCCGAGCTCGACGCCGCGCTCGAGCGCGGGCGTGCCCTGCGCGGTGACACGCCCGGCGAGGCGGTCGCGCTGGCCTACATGCTCATGCCGCTCATCCGCGCCGGCGCCGCGGCCGACGAGGTCGCCGACGTCGCCGAGCGTGCCGCGCGGCAGGTGCCGGCGCTGCTCGAGGAGGGCTCGGGGGCCGTCGTCGTCGTCGGGATCGTGCTCGCCCTGCGCTGGAGCGACCGCCTCGAGACGGCCGAGCGGCTGCTGGACCGCGTCATCGAGGCCGCGCAGCGCGACGGCTCGATCGCGGACTATGCGATCGCGCTGACCCATCGGGCCTGGGTGCTGCGCCGCGCGGGGAGGCTGCGCGAGGCCGAGGCCGATGCGCGCGGCGCGCTCGCGGCGGGCGTCGACCGCGGCTGGCTGTTCGCCGGCCCGCCGAGCGTGATCCCGCTGATCGGCTGCCTGCTCGACGCGGGCCGCAACGCGGAGGCCGCCCAGGAGCTGGCCGCCGCCGACGGCGACGGCGAGTTGCGGCAGGACCCGGCGCTCACGCCGCTGCTGCTGGAGCGCATGCGCCTGCGCGCCGCGCAGGGCGATCACCGCGGCGCCGCAGGCGACTGGGACGACGCCGTGCGCCGCGCACAGCGGTTGTTCGGCGTCAACCCGGCCTGGATAGAGGACCTGACGGTCGCCGCCGGGGTGCAGCATGCGCTCGGCGACGCCGCCGCGGCCGGCGCCCTCGCCGGCCAGGCCCTGGAGCTCGCGCGGCAGTGGCAGACGCCGGGCGCGCTCGGCCAGGCACTGCACGCCCACGCGCGCCTGTGCGAGGGCGACGAGCGCCTGGCGCTCGTCCGCGACGCCGTCGAGCACCTGCGCCGCTCGCCCGCGCGCCTGGAGCTGGCCCGGGCGCTCGTGACGCTCGGCGGTCTGCTGCGTCGCGACGGCCGCCGCAGCGACAGCCGCGGGCCGCTGCGCGAGGGCTACGAGCTCGCGCGTGCGTGCGGCGCCGACGGGCTCGGCGACGCCGCGCGCCACGAGCTGCGCGCAAGCGGCGTGCGGGTTCGCCGCGAGCAGCGGACGGGGCCCGATGCCCTGACGCCGAGCGAGCGGCGGATCGCCGGGCTGGCGGCATCGGGCGCCTCCAACGCCGAGATCGCCCAGGCGCTGTTTCTCACCGTCAAGACCGTCGAGATGCACCTCACGAGCGCATACCGCAAGCTCGGCCTGCGCTCCCGGCGGGAGCTGACGACCGCGCTCGCCGGCTAGGTGTAGTTCCTGAAAAACAGGACGTTGTCACCGGGTGCGGCGGACGTTTCACGGCCCTCGTAGGAAGCGAGCCCGCCGTCAGCACTGCGGCCGCTCGGCGTCGGGGTGATCGAGCGCCGGCCGGGGCTCGGCCTCCGGCGGGTCCCACGAGCATCTCTTGGGGCCGAAGCGGGTTCGGCAGCGTCTGGTGCGAGACACCCGCCGCGCGCGCCACGGCGGCGATCGTCACGCCGTCGTAGGGATACGCAACTGGTCTTGTGGGACAAAGGTCGAGGATCGCCCCTGTCCCCTGTTCATCCGGCGGTGCAGGATTTACCGTGAGCGCGATGGTCGACCTGCGCACGGCGCTCGACGCCGCTCGGGGCGAACCGCCGTCGCGGGAGCTCTTCGACGCCCGCGCCTGGGTGACAGGGGCCCAGCGCCGCGCTGCGCGGCGCTGCCTGCGTCGCGGCGAAGCCGCACAGGACGCGCCGACGGCCCGCCTCGCAGTCGCGCTGGCCCGTGCGCGGCTGCTCGGTCTGCCGACGAGCGAAGCGGCATTCCTGTTGATCGTCATCCTCACCGCGGTCGCCTACGTCGTCAGCGACCGCCGGGTGACGTACGTCGCCGTCGCCGTCGGGGTGGCGGCCGCATTCGCGGCGCTCGTGCTGTGGCCGCGTCAGGAGCGGGCTGCCGCCGCAGCCGACGAGCGCAACCGCGCCGTGCTGGCACGCATCGGCCTTCCGTACCGCGAGGACCTCGCGCCCGCTGAGCCGTCGCGTACGGGCCATCTCGGCGTGTGGCTGCTGCTCTGGATCGTCCGCGTGGTGTACATCGTCCCGGCCATCGCGGTGATCGAGCTGATGCTCGGCCCGCCCTACGACATCCAGGGGTACGCGACCATCTGCGCGGTCCTCAGCGCATTCCTGACCGTCCGCGATCACCGGCGAGCACGCGCCGAGCGCCGGTCCAGGGGCCCGCAGCCGGCGGCGGGGTAGCCGCTCACTCGGGCGACGGCCGCTGCGGCGGGTTCCACATCTGCTCGATCTCCGCGATCTCGCGGTCGCGGCGCCACTCGAGCTCGGTCGCGTCGTCGCGGGCCACGCGCGTCTGGTGGACGTAGAGGTAGACGTGGTCGGCGGAGATCGGCGCGCTGAAGTCGCCGACCCGGCGCACGAAGTCCGCGCGCCGGCGGACGTAGTCCTCCTCCAGGCGCAGTGACCAGCCGACCTCGCCGAGGGTGCCGAGCTCGCCGCCCTCCTCGTCGCGCAGCGGGCGCTGCGCCGCGGCAGCCGGGAGCGCGCCGAAGGCCCGCTCCAGCGGCGCGCGGATCGACCATTCGTCGTTCGTCAGCGCGATGCGGATCTCCAGCAGCGGTTCGGCGCCGCGGTGCACGCGCAGGTCGATCCAGTAGCGGTGCGGGTCGCGGACGCGCAGGTCGATCCAGGTGTAGTCCGATCCGCCGTCCTCCGCGCCGCCCTCGCGCAGCGCGACGATGACGGCGTCCTCGACCTGCGGATCGAGTGAGAGGAAGTAGCTGGCGCACTCCTGGCCCACGCCCGCCAACGTACCCATTTGCGCCAGGGCGGATAGATTGCGCGCTTCATGGCGGAGGTGCTGTTCTTCCTGGCCGGGATCGGGGCGATAGCGGGGGCGATCGGTGTCGTCGCCGTGCGCAATCCGTTCTTCAGCGTGCTCGCGCTCGTTTCGCACCTGTTGTGCCTCGCCGCGCTGTTCCTGCTCCTGCACGCCGAGTTCGTCGCCGCCGCCCAGGTCGTCGTCTACGCGGGCGCCGTCATGGTGCTCTACGTCTTCGTCGTCGCCTACGTCGGCCGGCAGGACGAGCCGCTGGGCCCGCGCGCCGGCAACGGCCTGAAGGGGCTGTCGGTCATGTTCGGCGCGGTGCTCTTCATCGAGCTGTGCGTCGCGACGCTCGGCTCGGGCCTGAAGCTCATCGACTCCAACGGCGCGTCGCTGGAGGCGGGCTTCGGGTCCGCGCAGCAGATCGGCCGGCTGCTGCTGACGACGTTCCTGCTGCCGTTCGAGGTCGCCTCCTTCCTCCTGCTCATCGCGGCGGTCGGCGCGGTCGTCCTCGCGCGCCGGCGCGGCGGGCTGTCGGCCGCCGAGGACCAGGCGCGTTACACCGCGATGGACCTCCTGCGCCCGGCCTACACGGGCACGATGGCCGAGGGCGTCGGCGGCCGCCGGCGCCTGCCCGCGGCCACCGCACCCGCCGCGCCGCCCGCCCCGGCCGAGGACGCCTGATGGACATCGGCTGGTACCTCGCGGTCTCCGCGCTGATCTTCACCATCGGCGCGGCCGGCGTCCTGACGCGCCGCAGCCCGCTCGTCATCCTGCTGTGCCTCGAGCTCATGCTCAACGCGGCGAACCTCGCGCTGATCGCGTTCTCGCGGATGCACGGCAACGCCGACGGACAGATCTTCGCGATCATCGTCATGGTCGTCGCCGCCTGCGAGGTCACGATCGGCCTGGGGATCATCGTCGCGATGCACCGCCGCCGGCTCCCGATCGACGTCGACGAGATGCGCGAGCTGCAGGGATGACCGCGCTGAAGCTCTTCGCGTGGGCCACGCTGCTGGCGCCGCTCGCGGGCGCGGTCCTCATCAGCCTCGTCGGCCGCCGCCTGCCCGGCCGCGGTGCGGGCTACCTCGGCACGGGCGCGCTCGCGCTGTCCTTCGCGGCCGCGGTCGGGACGCTCGTGAAGCTCCAGAGCCTGGGCGAGGAGCAGCGCCAGGTCGTCGCCGTCGCCTGGGACTACGCCAGGACGGCCGGTGTCGACGCCCAGCTCTCGCTGCTCGTCGACCCGCTGTCGGTCTTCATGATCCTCGTCGTCTCCGGGGTCTCGACGCTCATCCACGCGTACTCGGTCAGCTACCTGGACTCCGACGAGGGCTACGTCCGCTTCTTCGGCTACCTCAACTACTTCGTCTTCTCGATGCTGCTGCTCGTCCTCGCGGGCAACTTCCTCGTCCTCATCGTCGGCTGGGCGTTCGTCGGCGCCGCGTCGTACATGCTGATCAGCTTCTGGTATCGCCGCGAGACCGCGACACGGGCCGGGATCAAGGCCTTCGTCATCAACGTCCTCGGCGACGTCGGGCTCGTCCTCGGGACGTTCTTCATCTTCAAGCACGTCGGGACGGTCGACTTCCTCACGACCTTCGAGAAGGCCAAGACGGCCTTCGAGCCCGGCAGCGCCGACCTCACGGCGGGCTGCATCCTCCTGCTCGTCGGCGCGTTCGCGAAGTCCGCCCAGATCCCGCTGCACACGTGGCTCCCGGACGCCATGGAGGGCCCGACGCCGGTCAGCGCGCTGATCCACGCCGCGACGATGGTCACGGCGGGCGTCTACCTCATCGCGCGCATGCACCCGCTCTTCGAGCTCGCCCCGACGGCGGCCGACGTCGGCGCCGTCGTCGGCTGCCTCACGCTGCTCGTCGCCGGGACGATCGCGATCGCCCAGACCGACCTCAAGCGCGTCATCGCCTACTCGACGATGTCCCAGATCGGCTACATGATCATGGCCGTCAGCGCGGGCGCCTACGCGGCGGGCCTCTTCCACCTCATGACGCACGCGTTCTTCAAGGCGCTGCTGTTCATGGCGGCCGGCTCCGTCATCGCGGCCATGGCCGGCCAGCAGGACCTCGACAAGATGGGCGGCTTCAAGCGCGCCATGCCGTTCACGTTCGGCTGCATGTGCGTCGGCGGGCTGGCGCTCGCGGGCGTCCCGCCGTTCTCGGGCTTCTTCTCCAAGGACGAGATCCTCCTGCTCATCGGCGATCGCGGCGGCTGGTACTGGATCCTCTACGCCGCGGGCTACGCGGGCGCGTTCCTCACCGGGATCTACACGTTCCGGATGATCTTCCGCGCCTTCTACGGCGAGCCCGTCCACGAGGCGCGCGAGCTCGAGGACGGCCATCTGCACCACGCCGACGTGCACACGAACCCGGCGACCGGGGAGATCGAGGACACCGCCGTCGGCTTCCCCGGGCCCGACCACCACATCGCCGAGCGCGAGCTGTCGATGAAGTTCGCGATGAGCGCCCTCGCCGTGCTGGCGACCGTCGGCGGCTTCCTGCAGATCCCGAAGGTCACGCACGTCGTCGACCATTTCCTCGAGCCGTCGTTCCGCGACTCGGCGCTCTACGAGCGCGACCCGAGCAACGGCCTGCTCATCTTCGGCCTCGTGCTCGGCGCCGTCTGCGGCCTGGCGGGGATCGCCGTCGCCTACTACGTCTGGGTGAAGAAGCCCGGGACCTCGGAGCGCGTGCGCCGGCGCCTGTCGCCGCTGCACCGGCTGTTCGTCAACAAGTGGTACTTCGACGAGCTCATCGAGGCGCTCGTCGTGCGCCCGTCGCGCTGGTTCGGCAACTTCGCCCAGCAGACGTTCGAGCGCGTCGTCGTCAACGGCGTCCTCGTCGGCGGCTCGACCGGGATCGTCAGGTCGGGCTCGTCGGCGGTCCGCGCCGCGCAGACGGGCTTCCTGCGCTACTACGCGGCGCTGCTCGTCCTCGGCATGCTGGGCGTCGTCTTCTACTTCCTCGTGGCGGCATGACGCTCGACCTCTCGATCATGCTCTTCATCCCGCTGGCGTTCGGCGTCATCGGGCTGTTCGTGCCCGAGCGGGCGGCGGCGAAGGTCGCGCTGCTGTCGACGTTCCTCGTCGCGGCCTACGCCGTGCTCTACGTCGTCGACTTCGACAGCTCCTCGGGCGCACTGCAATACGTCACCGACGAGACCTGGATCGCCGAGCTCGGGATCCACTACAAGCTCGGCCTCGACGGGCTGAACCTCTTCCTCGTCCTGCTGACGGGGATCCTCTGGTTCGCGTGCACGCTGTGGGCGGGCTTCAAGGAGTGGGAGAAGCCGCGCTACTTCTACCTGCACCTGGCGATCGCCGAGACGGCCGTCCTGGGAGCCCTGCTCGCCCAGGATCTCGCGCTGTTCGTCGTGTTCTTCGACCTCATGCTCGTGCCGTTCTTCTTCCTCACCGGCATCTGGGGCGGCGCCAGGCGCGTGCAGGCGACGATGAAGCTCGTCATCTACACGCTCGTCGGCTCGCTGCTGATGCTCACCGCGGCGGTCGCGACCGGCGTCCTCGCCGCGGCCGGCGCGCCCGACCTGTCGTTCGCGTTCTCCGACCTCGCCCGGCATCCGCTGGCGAGCTCGAGCCAGGACTGGATCTTCCTCTTCTTTGCCGCCGCCTTCCTCGTGAAGATGCCCGCCTTCCCGCTGCACGGCTGGATGCCCGACGGCTATCGCAACATGCCGCTGCCGGTGCTCGCGCTGTTCTCGGCGGTGCTGAGCAAGGTCGCCGCCTACGGCTTTTTGCGCATCTGCCTGCCGCTGTTCCCCGACGCGACCGAGCACTTCCAGACGCTCATGCTCCTGCTCGCGCTGGCGTCGATCCTCTACGGCTCGGCGATGGCCTTCACGACGACCGAGACGCGCCTCGTCCTCGGCTACTCGTCGGTCGCGCAGCTCGGCTTCATCACGCTCGGGATCTTCGCGCTCAACGCCCAGGGCGCCCAGGGCGCGATCCTCCAGGCCTTCAACCACGGGCTCGTCGTCGCGCCCGCGTTCTTCATCGTCGCGCTGCTCGCCGACCGCACCGGCGGCTCGGAGGACATCCGCGACATGGGCGGCATCGCGACGCGCGCGCCGGTCCTCGCGACGCTGTTTCTCATCGTGACGTTCGCGACGCTCGCGATGCCGGGCTCGTCGAACTTCGCCGGCGAGTTCCTCATCCTGCTGGGCGTCTTTCAGTCGAAGATCGCGATCGCGATCATCGCGTCGACCGGCGTCGTGCTCGCCGCCGTCTACGCGCTGCGGCTCTTCATCGTCACGATGCACAACCGCACCGGCGCGCGCGTGGACTCGCGTGAGATCGGGCTGCGCGACGGGTTCGTGCTCGTGCCGCTCGTCCTCGCGATCCTCGCGATCGCGCTGTACCCGCAGTTCGCATTGAAGCGCAGCGAGCCGACGGTGACCGGCGGCACGCCCGCGCTCGCCCAGGAGCCGGCCCCATGATCGCCGCCGCCAAGATCGCCGGGCCGCACATCGACTGGGCCGGGCTGTCGCCGCTCATCGCGGTGTTCGCCGGGGCGCTGGTCGTGCTCATGCTCGGCCTCGCCCGCTCGCGCGCGCTGCGCGAGACCGTCGTCCCGACGCTGAGCGTCGTGACGCTGCTCGTCGCCGGCGCGCTCGCCGTCGGGCAGTGGGGCGAGCGCACCGACCTGCTCGCCGGCGCGCTGCGCCTCGACGAGCTGACGCTCATCCTCACGATCCTCTTCTGCGTCGCCGGCGTCGCGACGATCCTGCTGTCCTGGCGCCACGTCGCCCCGCGCGAGGCCGCCCACGGCGAGTACCACGCGCTGCTGCTCACCTCGATCGCCGGGATGATCGTCCTCGTCGCCGCGCAGAACCTCGTGACGGTGTTCCTCGGCCTCGAGCTGCTGTCGATCCCGCTGTACGTCCTCTGCGCGACCGAGATGCGCCGCGCCTCGTCGCTGGAGTCCGGGCTGAAGTACCTCGTCGTCGGCTCGCTCGGCTCGGCGACGTTCCTCTACGGCCTGGCGTTCCTCTACGGCGCGACCGGCGCGACGGACTTCGGCGCGATCGCGAACGTCCTCGCGAACGGCGGCGACCTCGTCACCGACCCGCTGCTGCTCACCGGCATCGGCCTGACGATCGTCGGCCTCGCCTTCAAGGCCTCCGTCGCGCCGTTCCACCAGTGGACGCCCGACGTCTACGAGGGCGCCCCGACGCCGATCACGGCGTTCATGGCGGTCGCGACGAAGGCGGCGGCGTTCGGGGTCATGCTGCGGCTCTTCGACGTCGCGCTCATCGGCGCGTCGGTCGACTGGGCCCCGGCGCTCGCGACCCTCGCCGCGGTGACGATCATCGTCGGCAACGTCGGCGCGCTCGGCCAGTCGTCGCTGAAGCGCATGCTCGCCTACTCGTCGGTCGCGCAGGCGGGCTACATGCTCGCCGGCGTCGTCGTCGCCTCGCGGCTCGGGCTGCAGGCGACGGTCTTCTACCTCTGCGTCTACCTCGTGATGAACCTCGCGGCGTTCGCCGTCATCGTCGCCCGCGAGCGCGAGACCCCGCTCGGCGACGACATCGCGTCGCTCAACGGCCTGGGGACGTCGCGGCCGTGGCTCGCCTGGCCCATGACGATCGCGATGCTCGCGCTCGCCGGCTTCCCGGCCACCGCGGGCTTCATCGGAAAGTTCTATCTCATCGATGCCGCCGTGGGCGCGGGCTACACGTGGCTCGCGGTCTTCATCGTCGTCGGCTCGATGATCTCGCTCGGGTACTACCTGCGGGTCATCGCGGCGATCTGGATGACCCCTGGCGCGCAGCCCGCCGCCGCGCCGATCGCCGGCGCCGACGTGCCCCTGCTCGCCGGCGGCTCGGAGGAGGCGACGAGCCTGCGGGCGCAGGGCGAGGTCGTCGCGGTCGCGGTCGTCTTCGGCGTGCTGACGGTCGTCCTGGGCATCGTCCCGTCGCCGCTCTTCAACGCCGTGCGCGACGCCGGCGCGGCCCTCGGCCTGCTCTGACCGGGGCCGCTGCGCGGCCTGTCGTCAGTTCTCGAGCAGCGCCCTGAGCGTGGCGGCGACGGTGGCGGGCTCGTGCTCGACCTGGCGCCAGGTGAAGCGCACGACGCGCCAGCCGAGGAGGTTCAGGCGCTGGTCGCGCCGGCGGTCGTGCTCGAAGGCGTGGTGCGTCGTGTGGACGTCGCGGCCGTCGACCTCAACGATGAGTCGCTCGGCGCGCCAGAGGAAGTCGGCCTCGGCGCCGCCGCCTTCGGGATAGGGGATCCAGACGTTGACGCCGTCTGGTGGCCGGTCGATGGCGCCGCAGATCGTGAGGAACAGCTCCTCGAGATGACTGCGGGTCGTGGTGCTCTGGAACTGCATCGCTGAGAGGACGGCTCGGAGTGTTGCGGCGCCCCTTCTGCCGTTTGCGCGGGCGAGCACGTCGTCGATCGGGCGCATGTCGAGGACGCGGAGGGTCTCGGCGCGGTCGACGGCGCGCTCGAGACCTCGGCGGCTGACGACGTCGGCGATGTCCAGGAGGGTGCGGGCGAGCGTGGTGCATGGGATGCCGTCGACGATCTCGACGTCGCGGGCGAGGAGCGTCGCGCCGCTGTGGGCCGTGATGCCGTCGATGCCCTGTCCTCGGCGGGTTGGGCTCGTGACGTCGATGGTGGAGCGATTGTCGTCGCGCAGGCCGCGGTGGCAGGCCGCCGATCGGTGCGAGAGCGCGGCCCCGTCCCCGCAGGCGAGGACGGCGGCCATGAAGAGCCCGGCGCGGGTCAGCAGCCAAGTCGGGACGAGCGAGAAGACGCCGGTGTGGACGCGATGCAGACCGCCGGCCGTCACACGGCTGCGAACGGCACTGCGGCTCAGGCCCTGCTCGACGAGCTGGTCAAGCGCGATCACCGCGTGCTGACCGCCTGCGACATCGGCTATGCGGGCCGCGAGCGGGGGGTCTGTTGGAAAACGTCCAGTCAGTCGTCGTTTTCCTGCAGACCCCGCCATGGGCACCGAGGATGGCGCCCGTCGTGTGACGGATCACCACCGGATCGCGACAACTCTGCGTCAGCGGTCGCGCAGGGAGCGCAGAGCGTCCTCCAGACTTCGGACCCGAACCGCACGTCGTGCGCCTCCGGGCCTGAGGCCGGCGCCGGGCGGGTAGAGCCCCGCCCATGAGCGACGAGCGCGAAGAGCAGCCGACCGACGCCGGCGAGGGCTATCCCGAGGACGGCCCGCCGGGCACGGGCATCGACCCGAAGGAGCACCCCGAGAACGACGTCGACGGCGACGGGGCACCGCAGACGAGCGGGCCGGAGGACGGCGATCCCGGCCAGGCGACGGGCAACCCGCGGGCGGCGGGCAGCGACGCCTGACGCGCGGCCGTACGCTGGCCCCGGCATGGCGGCGCCCGCGAACACCCCGGAGGGCATCGATGCGCGCGGCATCGAGGTGACGCTCGGCGACCGGAAGGTCCTGCGCGGGTTCGACCTCCAGGTGCCCCCGGGGCAGGTGACGGGGCTGCTCGGGCCGTCGGGCACCGGCAAGAGCACGCTGCTGCGCGCGCTCGTGCGCTTCGTCGAGATCGACGCCGGGACGATCACGCTCGACGGCACGGACATCGCGTCGCTCGACGCACGCGTGCTGCGCTGCCGCGTCGGGCTCGTCGCGCAGACGCCGGTGATGCTGCCGGGGACCGTCGCCGACAACCTGCGCTACGGCGTCCCCGAGCTCACCGAGGAGGGTCTCTCGGCGGCGCTCGCCGACGCCGACCTCGACCCGTCGTTCGCCGACCGCGTCGCGGGGGAGCTCTCCGGCGGCGAGCGCGCGCGCGTGGCGCTCGCCCGCGCGCTGACGCGCGGCCCCCGGCTGCTGCTGCTCGACGAGCCGACCGCGGCACTCGATCACGACACGGCCGAGCACATCGGCGCGACGCTGCGCCGGCTGCGCGACGGCGGCCTCGGCGTGTGCGTGACCACCCACGACCTCGCGTTCGCCGACGCCTGGGTCGACCGCCGCGTCGACCTCCAGCAGCGATGAGCGACATCGTCCTCAAGGCGATCGCCGGCGTCGGCTTCACGGCGATCGCCGTCGCGCTGTCGCTGCGCTACAGGCTCGGCACCGCGCGCGAGATCGCGATCGCGGCCGCGCGCGCGTTCGTGCAGCTCGCGGCCGTCGGCGCGCTCATCGCGCTGGTGTTCGAGCTCCCCGGGCTGTCCTTCGCGTTCGTCGCCGCGATGATCGCGACAGCGGCCGTGACCTCCGGCAGCCGCCTGCGCGGGCTGCCCGGCGCGCGCCTGCGCGCGCTCGTCTCGATCGCGCTGCCGGCGCTCACCGCGACGCTCGCGCTGCTGGCGCTCGGCGCGTTCGCCTTCACGCCCCGGGCGGCCGTCCCCACCGCGGGCATCCTCATCGGCGGCGCGATGGCCGCGACGACGTTGACCGGCAGGCGACTGCTGGAGTCGCTGCAGGACGAGATCCCGGAGATCGAGACGCGCCTCGCGCTCGGCGACGCGGCGCGGACGGCGCTCGCGCCGGCGATCCGCCGCGCGGTCCACACGGGCCTCATCCCGGTCATCGACCAGACGCGCAGCGTCGGGCTCGTGACGCTGCCGGGGACGTTCGTCGGCCTCATCCTCGGCGGCGCGACGCCGGCGCAGGCGGCGGCGACGCAGCTCGTCGTCCTGCTCGCGCTGCTGGCAGTCGAGCTCAGCGCCGGGCTGCTGCTCGCCGAGCTCACGCAGCGCGCGGTCATCCTCCCGGGAGAGCGCGTCTCGCGGATCGCCGTGGAGCGCTGAAACCCCGCAGGCAGACCGAAATCTATTTGTCATCATTTGACGTTACATGTTATGGTGGCGCCATCATGAGCTCCCTGTTCGCGTCGGTCTCAGCCATCGCCACCACCGCCGCGAGCTCCGCCGGCGGCGCGTCCGCCCGCGACCTGGGCATCGCCGGCGGCATCGCCGGATTCGCGATCATCGTCCTGCTCATGGGCGGCCTCGGCCACCGCAGCGAGATGGTCACGACGCTCACGTGGTTCGAGCGCTTCTCCGAGCGCGTGTCGGGACAGCCGGCCTGGGCCTCGCTGCCCTGCGGCCTGGCGATCATCTCGCTGCTGACCGCCGTCTTCGGCCTGTACTGGGACGTCTCGCTGCACGTCGACCGCGGGCGCGACCCGGGCGTCTTCAGCAACCCGTCGCACATGTTCATCCTCGCCGGCCTGTACGGGATCTTCGCCGCCGGCTGGTTCTCGATCTGCCTCTCGCGCGAGGACCGTGCCGACCGCCCGGGCCCGACCGCGATCCGGATCACGCGCGACTGGTACGCGCCGCTCGGCGGCCTGATGATGTGCGGCGCAGGCCTCTTCTCCCTGCTCGGCTTCCCGCTCGACGACTTCTGGCACCGCCTCTTCGGCCAGGACGTCACGCTCTGGGGCCCGACGCACCTCATGCTCATCGGCGGCGCTGCGATGACCCTCGTCGGGATCGCGATCATCCAGGTCGAGGTCCGCCGCGCGGTCCGCGCCAGCGGCCAGCCCGACCGCGAGTACGGCTGGGTGCGCCACCTGCGCCACGTCTGGCTGCCGGGCGGCCTGCTCATCGGCATGTCGACGTTCCAGGGCGAGTTCGACTGGGGCGTCCCGCAGTTCCAGCTCATCTACCACCCGATGCTCATCATGCTCGCCGCCGGCGTCACGCTCGTCGCCGCGCGCATCTGGCTCGGCCCGGGCCGCGCCCTCGGCGCCGTGGCGTTCTTCATCGCGATGCGCGGAATCCTCGCGCTGCTCGTGCACGACTCGCTCGGCCAGAGCCTCCCGCACTTCCCGCTCTACATCGCCGAGGCGCTGATCGTCGAGGGCGTCGCCCTCGTCGTCGCCGTCAAGCGGCCGCTGCTCTTCGGCGCCGTCTGCGGCGCGCTCATCGGGACCGTCGGCCTCGCGGCCGAGTGGGGCTGGACGCACGTCTGGATGCCGATCCCGTGGCCGCGCGAGATCCTCGCCGAGACGATCGTCTTCGGCCTCGCGATGGCGGTCGCCGCGTCGCTCATCGGCGCCTGGATGGGCTCGCGGCTGGCGTCCGAGCGCATCGCGCACAGCATCCCCCTGCGCTGGGCGGCCGTCGCCTCGGCGGTCGTGGTCGGCGCCCTGCTCGCGTTCCCGCTCTTCACGCAGTCGACCACCGGCCTCAGCGCCCGCGTCGCGCTGCGCGACGTCGACACCGGCGCCAAGCGCACGGCGATCGCGACGGTCACGCTGAGCCCGCGCAACGGCGCCGACCATGCGAAGTGGCTGACGGCGACGGCATGGCAGGGCGGCGGCCTCATCACCGACCGCCTGCGCCGGGTCTCCGAAGGCGTGTACGAGACCACGAGGCCGGTCCCGCTGTACGGTGACTGGAAGACGATGATCCGGCTGCACAAGGGCAACGCGATCCTCGGGCTGCCGATCTACGCGCCCGCCGATCCCGCGATCCCCGTCCCCGGCGTCGCGGCGCCCAGGACGTTTGACCGGCCGTTCTTCTCCGACCACGAGCTGCTGCAGCGCGAGGCCCGGACGCAGGCCGCCTGGATCACCTGGGCCGCGTACCTCGCCGTCCTCGCCTGCACGCTGGCACTGCTCGGCCTGCTGGCCTGGGGCATCCACCGCATCGGCGTGACCGCGGGCAAGCGGCGGGTGCCGCACCCCAGCGTCGCCGGCGGCCCGCCGGCGGCGCCACCCGAGCCCGACCCCGAGACCGAGCCCGACACGTCGCTGCCCGACCCGGTCTGGCCCGCGCACTTCCCGACCTACGCCGGGCGATGAGCGAACTGCTGCACCTGGCGGCCGGCGCGCCGGCGCACGCCCACGACGGCGACGCCCCCGAGCACGTGCGCGTCGCGATCGTCGGCGGCGGCTTCGCGGGCCTCGGCCTCGCGATCCAGCTGCGGGAGGCCGGGATCGAGGACTTCGTCGTGCTCGAGCGCGCGGACGACGTCGGCGGGACCTGGCAGGCCAACACGTATCCCGGCTGCCAGTGCGACATCCCCTCGCATCTGTACTCGTTCTCCTTCGCGCCGAACCCGGACTGGAGCCGCACGTACTCGCTGCAGCCGGAGATCTGGGACTACCTGCGCGACCTCGCCGAACGCCACGGCCTGCACCGCCACATCCGCTTCGGCCGCGAGCTCACCGGCGCCGCCTGGGACGAGGACGCGCAGCACTGGCGCGTCACGACGTCGCACGGCAGCTGGACCGCGCAGGTCCTCGTCAACGCCACCGGGCCGCTGAGCCAGCCGCAGGTGCCGCGGATCCGCGGGCTGCGCCGCTTCGAGGGCAAGCTCTTTCACTCCGCCGCGTGGGACCACGCCCACGCCCTCGACGGCGAGCGCGTCGCGGTCATCGGCACGGGCGCGTCGGCGATCCAGTTCGTCCCGCAGATCGCCGGGCGCGTCTCCCGGATGCACGTCTTCCAGCGCACGGCGCCCTGGATCCTTCCGCACACCGATCGCCCGACGACGCGCGCCGAGCGCCGCCTCTACAAGACGCTGCCGTTCGTCCAGAAGGCCGTCCGCAGCGCGATCTACTGGGCCCGCGAGTCGCTGGCCCTCGGCTACGTCAAGGACCCGCGCTTCATGGCCGGCGCGGAGCAGCTCGCGAAGCTGCACCTGCGCAAGCAGGTCGCCGACCCCGAGCTGCGGCGCGCGCTGACGCCCGACTTCCGCCTCGGCTGCAAGCGCGTGCTGCTCTCCAACCACTGGTATCCGGCGCTCGCGCGGCCGAACGTCGAGGTCGTCACCGAGGGGATCCGCGAGATCCGCGGCAAGACGATCGTGCTCGCCGACGGCAGCGAGCGCGCGGTCGACACGATCATCCTCGGGACGGGCTTCCACGTCACCGACCCGCCGACCGCGCGGCTCGTCCGCGGCCGCGACGGGCGCACGCTCGCCGAGGCCGGGGCGACCGGCATCCAGGCCTACCGCGGCGTCACGTTCAGCGGCCTGCCGAACTTCTTCTCGATCATCGGCCCGAACACCGGCCTCGGCCACAACTCGATGATCTACATGATCGAGTCCCATCTGCGCTACGTCCTGGACGCGCTGCGCGTGATGGACGAACGGCGCATCGCGACGTTCGAGGTCCGCCCCGAGGCGATGGCCGCCTACAACGCGCGCATCCAGGCGAAGATGCGCAGGACCGTCTGGATGTCGGGCTGCGCGAGCTGGTACCTCGACGCGAACGGCGACAACGTGACGCTCTGGCCCGACTTCACCTTCCGCTTCCGCCACCACACGCGGCGCTTCGACACCGGCGCCTACGTCCTGCGCCAGGGCGCCGGCGTACCCGCGGTCGCGGCGTGATGCTGCGCCCTCGCTTCGACGTCGCCGGCCGGACGGTCTTCATCACCGGCGCGGCGCGCGGGATCGGCGCCGGCGCCGCCCAGCGGCTGCATGCCGCAGGCGCGAACGTCGCGCTCGTCGGCCTCGAGCCCGAGCTGCTGGAAGACGTCGCCGGGCGCCTCGGCGCGCGGGCCGCGTGGTTCGAGGCCGACGTCACCGACTACGAGGCGCTGCAGGCCGCCGTCGAAGGCACGATCGCCCGCTTCGGCGCGATCGACGTCGCGATCGCGAACGCCGGGATCCAGTTCATGGGCCGCATGGCGACGATGCCGCGCGAGCAGTTCGAGCGCACGCTCGAGGTCAACCTCATGGGCACGTGGCGCACCGATCGCGCCGTGCTCGACGAGATCGTCCGCAACCGCGGCTACCTCCTGAACATCGCGTCGCTGGCGGCCGCCAGCCACGCCCCGCTGATGGGCGCCTACACGGCCTCCAAGGCGGGCGTCGAGGCGATGACCGACGCACTGCGCGTCGAGGTCGCGCCGAGCGGCGCGCGCGTCGGCTGCGCGTACTTCGGCTTCATCGACACCGACCTCGTGAAGGCGAGCTTCGCGCATCCCTCGACGCAGACGCTCACGTCGGTCATGCCGGGCTTCGTCGCCCGCCCGGCGCCGCTGTCGGACGCCGTCGACGCGATCGAGCGCGGCGTCGCGCGACGCTCGGCGCGCATCTGGGCCCCGCGCTACGTCGGCGGGGCGCTCGCCTTTCGCGGCCTGCTGCAGCCGCTGTCGGAGTTGCGCGTGACGCGCAGCCGCCGGCTGCCGGAGGCGCTGGCGCTCGCCGACCCTGCGGCCGGCGCAGCGCAGATCAGTGCGCGGCACGCGCAGCTCGGCGTGTCGGCGCAGCACACCGACGCGGCCGCCGAGCGCTTCCCCATGCACTAGAAACTGGTTGCGTAAAGCCGCAACCCGGCTGCGCAACCCACCGCTGACAGCGGCGTCGGCTCGCCCTTGCCCGGCCGCCGTCGCCGGAGGACGATCGCATGCGAGCCCAGCCGATTGGGGCCACCGGTCAGGGAAGGCACCGGGATGGGAGTACGAACCGGAGATTACGACGAGCGCGTCGCGCTGGAGCCGTGGCACTACGGCGGTCCGGAGCACGTCAACCACGTCCCGCACGTGGCGGTCGTCGACGCCGACGGCCTGCTCGTGGACGTCGAGGACGGTCTCGGTGGCGAGATCGCGCTCGGGGAGCCCTGGCGGGCGGCGCGCGCCGCGGGCCCGCCGCCGCGCCTGGAGAACGTCACGGTCTCGGCGCACAGCCCGCTGCGGGCCGTGCTCGTCCACCCTCTCGCGCACCCGGCGGCCGGCGCGGTGCGCGTGCGGACGCTCGGCTGCATGGCGCTCGAGGGCGACGACGCCGGCGGGCGCTGGCTCGGCCAGCGCACCGGTGACCTGCTGAAGTTCCTCGTCTGCCGCCGCTACCGCGTCGTGCACGCCCAGGACATCGCCGAGGCCCTCTGGGGGCACGGCGGCTTCGTGTCCTCCGGCACGGTCCGCCAGTGCGTCCACGACCTGCGCGAGAAGCTCGGCGCCGGGCGCCCGGACGTCCCGGCACAGCTCGTCGTCACCCGCCAGTCCGGCTACGCGCTCAGCCACGCCGCGGTCGTCGACGCGGACGACTTCGCCGTCCATGTCCGGCGCGGGATCGCCGCGCTGGACCAGGGGCGCCAGGAGATAGCGACCGTCCACCTGCGCCGCGCCGTCGCGATGTACCGCGGTGACTTCCTCTCCGACGAGCCGCACGCCGACTGGGCGCGCGCCGAGCGCGAGCTGTTGCGCGAGCACATGGAGGACGCGCTCGCAGCGCTCGCCGAGCTCTACCTCGCGGCGCGCGACCCCGGCGCCTCGACCTCCTGTCTGCGCCGCCTGGCCGAGATGCGCCCGCTGGACGCCGACGTGCACCGGCGCCTGATCGAGGTGCTGCTGGCGCAGGGCCGCCACAGCCATGCGGCGCGCTGTTATGACGCCTTCAGCGCGCGCCTGCTGCGCAACTTCGGGCGCCCGCCGAGCTTCACGCTCGCCGACCTGTAGGAGCCCTGGACACACGAAGGGGGTCCCGGTCTCCCCGGAACCCCCTCGGTGCTGCGACTGGGTGCTCAGACGAGCTTCAGCAGGCCCGTGAGCTGCTTGAGGAGGCCGTCGAGCGGGCCGCCCGCAATCGCCAGCGGCGAGCCGTGCATCCCACCGAGGTCCGGCGTCGGCGACGAGGCGCCCACGTCGGCCGGCGGCAGGAACAGACACACGCCGAGGAGATGGTCGAGCGGCAGCGCGAGCAGCGCGCCCCCGCAATCGGCCCCGTTCGTGGCGTTCGGTGCGTTGTCGCCGAGGTACAGGCACGCAAGTCCGCCCGTGCCCTTCAGCAGCGCCTCGAGCAGCACGAGATCGGCCTGGGCGCAGGGACCCGTGGCCGGCGGCGGGTAGACGATCGGCGGCGGCTTGCAGTTGTCGTCGTCGTCCTTGCCGTACGGGCAGTCACGCGGCTTGGGCTTGCACTTGCCGTCCGTCGTCATGCCGTACTTGCAGTCCTCCGGCTTGGGCATGCACTGATGGTCGGCCGTGACGCCGTGCTCGCACTCTTCCGGATCCTTCGGCTTCGGCTTGCACTTGCCACTCTGAGTCGTGCCGTACTTGCACTCCTTCGGCTTGGCCTTGCACTTGCCGCTCTGCGTCATGCCGTACTTGCATTCCTTGCCCTTGTCGTCTGACTTCTTGGCCGATGCCATGGCCCCCGTGGTCGCGAGACCCATGAACATGGCGAGGGCAAAGACCATCAGCAAAATCCTGCGCATACAGCACCTCCGTGCTCGATCGGTCCGCTGACCATCGCGACCGGACCTCCCAGCGGCAAGGGACCGGCGCCAAACTCACCCAGTTCTCACACGGCCGTGCGGGACGCGATGCACCGAGCGCCGCCGCCGCGGGCGCTACCCTTCCGCCCCCGTGGAGTACCCGGTCGAGACCTTCACCGCCGACGAGGCCGCCCGCCTCGCGCCCCATTTCACGAACCTCGACCGCCCGGTCTTCGCGCTCGTCAACCTGCCGGAGACCGTCAAGGGCGCGCTGTTCGCGCGCTACTCGCGCTACCCGGGGACGCTGCGGCGCCTGTTCCTCGACGAGTTCGCCGGCTCCCGTCGGCCGGCCGGCGGCGGCGAGCTACGACAACGCCGAGGGCGCGCGCGCGGCGGACTTCTACGAGCGCATCTTCGTCGGCTACGGCGACGACTCGATCGCCCAGCTCGGCGGCGCGCACGTCGCCTGCGAGTGGGTCTCCAACGTTCTGACGAAGGTCCTGCAGCGCCCGCGCCTGGGCGCGTATCTCGAGCAGTCCACGCGCTACATCGCCTACGACGCGCCGATCGAGGGCAGCACGCGCTACCGCTACCACCGCGACCCCGAGCTCGGCCCCGACTACGAGGCGGCGATGGACGCGATCTTCGGCATCTACGCCGCGGCGCTGCCGCGCGTGCGCGCCTGGGCGGCCGAGCGCTATCCCGCCGCCCCCGGCGAGTCCGAGGGCGCACACGCGCGCGCGATCAAGGCGAAGGCGCTGGACCTCCTGCGCGGGCTGCTGCCGGCGGCGTCGCTGTCGCACATGGGGATCTTCGCCACGGGCCAGACGTACGAGCAGCTCATCCTGCACCTCTTCGCCCATCCCCTGCCGGAGGCGCGCCACTACGGCGCGGAGATCCTCGCGGCCGTCCAGGCCGTCATGCCGAGCTTCGTCTCGCGCGTCGAGCGGCCCGACCGCGGCGGCGAATGGGTCGCCTACCTGCGCAGCCGCGAGCAGGCGGCCCAGCGCTGGGCGGGCCGGCTCGGCCTCGACCGCGCGCCCGGCGACGACGGCGCGGGCGGCCCGTCGGTGCGCCTCGTCCATCACGACGGCGACGAGGACCTCCTGCTCGCCGCGCTGCTCTTCGAGGCGACCGCCGTCGACGAGCGCACGACGCGCGCGGCGCTCGGCGAGCTGTCGGCCGGCGAGCGCGGCGCGCTGCTCGCCGACCTCACCGGCGGGCGCGCCAACCGCCGTCACCGCCCCGGCCGCGGCCTGGAGTCGCTGCGCTACCGCTTCGAGATCGTCAGCGACTACGGCGCGTTTCGCGACCTGCAGCGCCACCGCATGCTCACGTGCCAGTGGCAGACGCTGACGCCCGACCTCGGCGCCGGCGTGCCCGAGGAGGTCGACGAAGCCGGCGCCGGCGAGGCCTTCCGCCGCGCGCTGGACATCTCCCGCACGTCCTACGAGCGCCTGCTGGCGGCCGGCCACGACCCCCGCGCGGCGATGTACGCGCTGTGCCTCGGCTACCGCATGCGCTATGTCCTGGACCTCAACGCGCGCGAGGCGATGCAGGTCATCGAGCTCCGCTCCGGCCGCGAGGGCCATCCGGCCTACCGCGCCGTCGCGCACGCGATGCACGAGCGGATCGCCGCGGTGCACCCCGCCGTCGCGGCCGCGATGACGCATGTCGACCGCGAGACCGAGCCGCGCCTGGAACGAATCGTCTCCGAGCTGCGCACGCAGGCCAAGCTCGACGCGCGGTCGCCGTCGCGGACATAGGGTCGCCGCCCGCCGGTGCTAGGGTCAGCAGTTGGGACAGCACCGGGTCAGAGGACCCGGCAGGACGACATGGGGGCGACCGATGGAGCAGGGCGAGCGCGCTGAACGTGCACGCAAGCTGGGCAGCCTCGCGCTGCGCAGCGAGCGCGACGGGGAGACGCACGTCGTCGAGCTCATCGGCGAGCTCGACCTCGACGGCGCTCCGCGCCTTGAGGAGGAGCTGCTGCGCGTCGAGGCCAGCGACGCCGCCGTGATCATCATCGATCTCGGGGCCCTGGAGTTCATCGATTCGACCGGCATCCGCCTGCTGCTCATGGCCGCCGAGCGCTGTCAGGAGAGCGCCCGCCTCTCGCTGCTGCGCGGCCCGCGGCAGGTGCACCGCGTCTTCGAGATCACCGATCTCGTCGACCGCCTGCCGTTCGCGGACCTCTAAGCTCCACACTCGCGCGCGGCGGTTGCCCGCACGCGCGCGACCTGTTCTGCTCACGCCATGCCCGACGGCCCACCCGATGCCGTGGCACGCACGATCGCGATCGTCGGAGCGCTCGGCGGGACGGCGACGCTCGTCGCCGCCGGCGGCGGGGCGATCACGTGGGCGCGCTTCCACCAGGCCGGCCTGCCCGCCGACCAGGCCGTCGCCGCGACGCCGAACACCGAGCTCGTGACCGTCGGCGCGGTCGCGCTCGCGGTGTACGGCGTGCTCGGGGCGCTCGCGGTCCTCGCCGCGTACCGCATCGACCGCCGCGGGACACCCGGCCGGCACACGCAGCGCAGCGCCGCCGTCCTCGCGGTCGCGGCCGTCGGCTCGGCGATCTGGGCCAGCGAGCCGTCGACGACGCAGGCCGTGCTCGCGGCGATCGTCACGATCGTCGCCGCCGCGCTCGTGTGGGTCGCCGTCCACCTCGGGCTGCGCCGGCGCGCGCACGCCCGCGCGCTGCCGGTCGCCGCCGGCATCGCGCTCGTCGTGACGCTCGCGATCGCGGCGGGCGCGCTGTGGAAGATCACGGGCGAGGACTGGGTCGGCATCATGGCCGCGGTCGCGGGCGCGCTCGCCGTGGCACTGCTCGCCGTGGCACGGGCGACGGGCGAGCACTTCCGCTGGTTCGGCGTCGCGGTGTTCCTCGCGGTCCTGCTCTTCGGCGGCGTCATGAGCACGCTGCGCACGGCGTCGGCGACGAAGCTGCAGCCGGCCGCCGTCCTGCTCAAGGCGCAGGACGGCGGCGGCGGGATCGCGGGCCTCTACGTCACCGAGACGTCCGACCGCATCTACCTCGCCGACGTCGACAACTGCGTGCGCAAGGACCTCGTCCTGACCCCGACCGACCAGCCGGTCGGGCCGACCGGGCGCATCATCGAGATCCCGCGTGCGTCGGTGCGCTACACCGCCGTCGGCGTGCGCCAGCGCCTGCGCGAGGCCAACGCGCGCGCCCCGCAGCTCCTCGCCGAGCTGCGCACGCGCGACACGGGCAGGCCGGCACCCGCCCCGGGGACGATCGATCCGTGCACCGGCGAGGGCCCGCTGGACCTCACGCGGCGCGCGTTCACCGAGGTCGCGCCCGAGCGCGCCGCCGCGCTGGCGAACCACTTCCGCCCGATCCTGCGCTTCGACAGCGACGAGCACTGGCGCCCGCTGAACGTCGACCGGCTCCTCGGCGAGCGAACGCCCGCGGGCGACCCGCGCCATCGCGTCTGCGTCCTCACCGGCCCGGACACGCAGAACGACCATCAGTGCGAGCCGCTGGCAGGCTCGGCGGATCTCTCCGACGAGCAGAGCGCGGCCCGCGTCATCGACTTCGCCGGCCGGCAGCTCAGCGGCAGCGACTACCGCTCGCCCGCGCTGGCCGCCTGCCCGCCCCCGCAGCCGGCGCAGCTCTACGACTGCGACCGCGGGCCGGCGGCGGCGATGTACTACCGCGCGACGGCGTCGGGCGGACGGACCTACGTCGACTACTGGTGGTACCTGCGCTTCAACGACTTCAGCCGCGGCCAGATCCGCGAGTTCTGCCAGAGCCGGGTCGAGCGCGTGCTCATCGGCTGCTTCAACCACGAGAGCGACTGGGAGGGCGTGACCGTCGTCAGCGCCAAGGGCGACCCCGAGAAGCTCGCGTTCGTCGACATGGCGTCGCACGAGGGCGTCTTCCGCTACGCCGCGGGCGAGCTCGAGCGGGAGGGGACGCGCGCGATCGTCTATCCCGCCCAGGGCAGCCACGCCGCCTACCCGCACGCGTGCCCGACGAAGTGCAAGCAGCCCAACGGGCGCCTGCCGGAGACGAACACCGACGGCCGCGCGCCCTGGGGCGCCAACGGCGACTGCCCGGCCGGCACGTGCCTCGTCGCCCTGCCGGCGAAGGGCTTCGAGACCTTCGCCGGGCGCTGGGGCAGCCCGTCCTGCCTGCCGGCCGGCTGCGTGTTCGCCGCCGGCCCCAAGACGCCGTCGCGCCAGCGCCGCTACCGGCGGCCGTGGTGCTTCACGGCGCCAGGGCCGCGCCTGACCTGCGACGGAACCCCGGTCGCGTAGTCACTCCTCGTCGCGGCGCTCGGCCACGCTCGATTCCAGCTGCGCCACGACGTCGGGGTCCTTCAGCGTCGTGACGTCGCCGAGCTCGCGGCCCTCGGCGATGTCGCGCAGCAGCCGGCGCATGATCTTCCCCGAGCGCGTCTTGGGGAGGTCGTCGGCCCACACGATCCGCTTCGGGCGCGCGAGCTTGCCGATCTTCTTCGCGACGTGCTCGCGCAACTCGGCGACGAGGTCGTCGCTGCCCTCGAGCGTGCCCTCGAGCGTCACGAACGCGCAGACCGACTGGCCCGAGTCCTCGTCGGCCTGGCCGATGACCGCCGCCTCGGCGACCTTTTCGTGCGAGACGATCGCCGACTCGATCTCGGCCGTGGACATGCGGTGCCCGGAGACGTTGAGGACGTCGTCGACGCGCCCGATGACCCAGAAGCAGTCATCGCTGTCCTGGCGCGACGCGTCGCCGACGAAGTACGTCTGCGGGCCGAACTTCTCGAAGTACGTCGAGACGTAGCGGTCGTCGTCGCCGTAGAGCGTGCGCAGCATCCCCGGCCAGGGCCGGCGCAGCGTCAGCAGCCCCTGCGTGTCGCGCGGGACCTCGGCGCCGTCCTCGGTGACGACGGCCGCCTCGACCCCCGGGAACGGCGTCGTCGCCGAGCCGGGCTTGCAGTGCGTGATCCCCGGGAGCGGGGTGATCATGATGTTGCCGGTCTCCGTCTGCCACCAGGTGTCGACGATCGGGCAGCGCTCCCCCCCGATGACGTGGTGGTACCAGACCCAGGCCTTCGGGTTGATCGGCTCGCCGACGGAGCCGAGCAGGCGCAGCGACGACAGGTCGTGGCGGCCGGGGTACTCCTCGCCCCACTTCATGCACGCGCGGATCGCCGTCGGCGCGGTGTAGAAGATCGTCACGCCGTAGCGCTCGCACAGCGCCCACCAGATGTCCTTGTCGGGATAGTCGGGCGCGCCCTCGTACATGACCGACGTCGCGCCGTTGGCGAGCGGCCCGTAGACGATGTAGGAGTGCCCGGTGATCCAGCCCACGTCGGCCGAGCAGAAGTAGACGTCGCTCTCGGGCTTGAGGTCGAAGACGTACTTATGCGTGCAAGTCACGCCCGTGAGGTAGCCGCCGGTCGTGTGCAGGATGCCCTTCGGCTTGGCCGTCGAGCCGCTCGAGTAGAGGATGAAGAGCGGGTGCTCGGCATCGAGCTCCTCCGGCGGGCACTCGGCCTCGGCGGCCGCCATGATCTCGTCGTAGAAGACGTCGCCGTCGCCCATCGGGCAGTCGATGCCGGTGTGGCGCACGACGATCGTCGTGTCCACGTCGATCCCGGCCTCGTCGACGGCGGCCTTGATCGGCGCGGTCCTGCCCTTGCGCCGCGCGCCGTCCACGGTGATCAGCGCCTTCGCCTCGGAGACCTCCATGCGCTCCTTGACGGACTCCGGCGAGAAGCCGCCGAAGACGACGTTGTGCGGCGCGCCGATGCGCGCGCAGGCGAGCATCGCGACGACGACCTCGGGGATCATCGGCAGGAAGATCCCGACGACGTCGCCCTTGCCGACGCCCTGGTCGCGCAGCGCGTTGGCGAAGCGCTGGACGTCCGCGAGCAGGCCGGCGTAGGTGATCGCGCGCTCCTCGCCCTCCTCGCCGTGCCAGTGGAAGGCGACGCGGTCTCCGCGGCCGGCGTCCACGTGGCGGTCGAGGCAGTTCTGCGAGACGTTGAGCGTCCCGTCGGCGAACCACTTGTAGAACGGCGCGTCGGAGTCGTCGAGGACCTCCGACGGCTCCTTGATCCACTCCAGCGCTCGCGCCTGCTCGGCCCACCAGGCGAGCGGGTCCGCGGCGGCCCGCGCGTAGACCTCGGGGTCGTTGAGGAGCGCGTCGCGGGCGAACTCCTCCGGCGGCGGGAAGGTCTCGACCTCGAGCAGCTCCTCGAGCCGGCGGGCGAGCTTCTCGTGCGTTGCGGCGTCGACGCTCATGTTCCCTTGCTCCTCTCTCGCAGCTCGATGCGGCGGATCTTCCCGGTCAGGGTCTTGGGCAGGTCGTCGACGAACTCGACGGCGCGCGGATAGGCGTAGGCCGACAGGTGCTCGCGGACGAACGCGCTGATCTCCTTGCCGAGCTCGTCGCTGGGCTCGTGGCCGGCGGACAGCACGACGAACGCCTTGACGATGTTGCCGCGGCGCTCGTCGGGCCAGGCGACGGCGGCGGCCTCGGCGACGGCCGGGTGCTCCAGGCACGCCGACTCGACCTCGAACGGGCCGATCCGGTAGCCGGCCGAGATGATGACGTCGTCGGCGCGGCCCTCGTACCAGACGTAGCCGTCCTCATCCATCGAGGCCGCGTCCTTCGTGTGGAACCACGCGCCGCCGAAGGTCTCCTCGCCGGCCTCGGGGTTGTTCCAGTAGCCGAGCGGATAGTGCGGGTTGGTGCGCGCGCGCAGGCAGATCTCGCCGCGCTCGCCCTGTGCCACGGGCTGCTCGTCCTCGTCGAGGATCTCGACCTCCCAGCCGGGCATCGGCTTGCCCATCGAGCCCTCGCGCACGTCCATGAAGGGGAAGTTGCCGCAGAGCGGATAGGACTCGCTCAGACCGTAGTAGTCGAGCACCGTCACGCCGTACTGGTCGCGGAACCAGCGGATCGCCTCGGGGTTCAGCGGCTCGCCCGCCGAGCAGACGATGCGGAACTGCTGCGGGTAGCGCGTGCCGGCGTCGCCGATGCCCATCATCGAGCGGATCGCCGTCGGCGTCGCGAAGACGTTGGAGGCCTCGTGGCGCGAGAGGAAGTCCAGCTGCCCGTGGGGGTCGAAGCCGCCCTTGCGCTGGAGCACGAGCTGGACGGCGCCCATCCGCCAGGGCCCGATCAGCGGGCAGATGCCGGCGGCCCAGGCCCACTCGCCCATGCCGTGGAAGCGCTCGCCGTCCTGGACGTCGTGGCAGTAGACGAACTCCTCGTGGCCGAGGATGTAGCGATGGGCGTGCAGGATGCCCTTCGCCAGGCCGGTCGTGCCGGACGTGTAGTAGAGCTGCGCAGGGTCGTCGGCGGCCGTGTCGACGCGTTCGAAGTCCGTGTCGCCGTCGTCGAGGTCGCCGGGCTCGAGCTGGACGACCTCGGTCTGGCCCTCGACCCGCGCCCGGTTGGCGGCGTTCGTCACGACGACGCGCGCCTCCGAGTCCGTGAGCCGGTGGCTGATGCCGTCGTCGCCGTAGAGGATCGACATCGACAGGAGGATCGCCCCGGTCTTCCAGGTCCCGAGGAATGCGGCGGCGGTCTCGGGCGTCGCCGGGAGCAGCATCGCCACCCGGTCGCCGCGCTGCACGCCGCGGTCGGTCAGCAGCCGCGCGAAGCGGTTGGACATGTCCTGCAGCTCACCCCATGACACCTCGCGGACCGCGCCGTCGGGGTCCTCGTGGATCATCGCGAGCTTGTCGCGCGGGTGCTTGTCGCAGACGTCCGCGGCGATGTTGTAGCGCTCGGGCACCTGCCACGAGTGCTCGGCACACGCTTGCTCGTAGGTCATGGGGAGCACGCTAGCGCGATGGGACGCCCGTCATCGGCGCTTTTTCCTGCGCTTCTTCGAGGAGGAGTGTGCCGGGCGCGCGGGCGCCTCGGGCGCCGGCGTCTCCGGCGGCTCGGGGCGCTCCCTGCGCCGGCGCGGCTCGGGCGCCGGTTCACCTGCCAGCTCGGCCTTGCGCGCGACGCGCTCCTCACGGAGCTCCTGCTGCGTCGGCCACGGCTGCGCCTCGCCGGTGACCCAGGCCGGCGGCAGGCCGGGCGGCCACCACCGCAGGAACATCGCGCCGACGCCGCAGAGCCAGAAGGCCTGCACGATCGGCAGCGTCGAGCCGAGCCGGACGATGATGAGCGCGCCGACGATGATCCCCAGGACGCCCATGAAGCGCGTGAGCAGGCCGACGCGCATCGCGTTGAGGGCGAGGATCACGAACGAGATCCCGAGCGAGAAGACGCCGAGCTCACGCACGACGATCCCCGCGAGCGCGTACGGCGAGCGCAGCACGTCGCGCGCCGCCTGGGCCGTCGGCTGCGCCGTGCCGGCGAGCTTGTGCGAGTCGATGACGAGCCCGAGCGCGTGCGTGAGCTCGCCGACGGCGACGCACGTCGCCCCGGCGATCGCGGCGATCACGAGCGCCCGCGAGAGCTCCGGGCGGCGCGCCTTCACCGACCGGTAGATCTGTACGAGCGTGAACCCGATCGCCGCCACCGCGAGCGCGACGAGGAGGGAGGCGAAGACGATCGACGCCGCATGGTCGTCGTAGAAGAGCGCCTCGCGGAGCTTCAGGCTCTGGGCCGGCGGACTGGCGGACAGGCGCTCGCCCAGCGCCTCGAGCACCGGCACGGTCGGCTGGTCGGCGAACACGACCGCCTGGTAGGCGCCGCTGCCGAGCGTCAGCAGACCGGCGGCGATCCCGACCAACCCGGCCCGCTTGCTCCGCCGCGCCTCGTCGGCGAGCGTCTCGTCAGCAGTCGGGGGCACGGCGCAAGTGTATGTTGCGGTCGTGGAGATCCGTGACGTCATGACCGAGAGCGTCGTGACCGCGCAGCCGTCGGCGACCGTCCGCCACGTCGCGGAGCTCATGCGCGAGCGCAACGTCGGCTCGGTCGTGCTCGTCGACGAGAACGGCCGCCTGGCGGGCTTCGTCACGGACCGCGATCTCGCCCTCGGCGCGCTGACCGACGGCCGCGACTCCACCGATCGCGTCTCGGCCCACGGCTCGTCGCCGGTCGTCACGGCCGAGCCGGGCATGAACGTCGAGGAGGCCGCCGAGATCATGGTGCGCCACGGGATCCGCCGCCTGCCGATCATCGACGACGGCCGGCTCACGGGGATCGTCACGCTCGACGACCTCGCCGTGCGCACCGGCGACCTCGAGCTCGCCCACCACATGACGACGCAGATCACGCGGGCGGCGCTGCCCGGCTTCTACTTCCACGACCGGGGCGGGTGACGGAACCCCAGGAGGGCGCCGGGCGCTCGTGCCCGGCGTGCGGCAGCCACGCGGTCGTCGCGTGGCGGACGGTCCCCGGCTCGGACCCCGCGCTGCCGGGCGACTACGAGCTCGCGCGCTGCGTGCGCTGCGGGACCGCGGTCACGCTCGCGCCCGCGCCCGGCGAGGCGCACGAGTCCGGCGCCTACGGCGGCGGCAGGCCGCGGGGATCGGGGCCGGCGGCACCGCTGCTGCGGGCGTTCACGCGCCGGCGGCTGGCGTTGCTCGGCGGCGCCCGCGGGCGCCTGCTCGACGTCGGCGCGGGGCGCGGGCGCTTCGTCGCCGCGGCGCGGGCGGCGGGCTGGGACGCGCAGGGGATCGAGCCGTCGCTACGCGGGATCGAGGGTGCGCGCACGCTCGGCGTGGAGCTCCGGCGCGCCGGGATCGACGACGCCGCCGTGGAGACCGGGTCGCTCGACGCCGCGACGCTCTGGCACGTCCTCGAGCACCTCGACGAGCCCGGGCCTGCCCTGGACCGGATCGCCGGATGGCTGCGCCCCGGCGGACTGCTGCTCGTCGGCGTGCCGAACCTCGGCAGCGTCCAGGCGCGCGCGGGCGGCGCGCGCTGGTACCACCTCGACGTCCCGCGCCACCGGACGCACTTCACGGTCGCCGGGCTGCACGCGCTGCTGCGCGCGCACGGCCTGGAGCCGGTCTCGACGACGCACGTCCTGCTCGAGCACAACCCCTTCGGGCTGTGGCAGTCGGTGGTCTCGCGCGCGACGCGGACACCGTCGTGGCTCTACCACGCGCTGAAGCACAACGCGCCGTTGCTGAGCCGCGACGCGGTGGTGACGGTGGCCGCGCTGCCGCTCGTCCCGGTGGCACTGCTGTTGGAGTGGGCGTTCGGGCTGGCAGGCCGCGGCGGGACGGTCGCGGTGGTGGCTCGACGGGTGTAGGTCGCGCCGCGGCGTGCGAACGGCGGCATTGAGGGAAGGGGGTCTCGGCCCGGTCGGTGCGTTCGGCGTTGGGGGGTCTGCGGATTGCGTCCCCATGTGGGACGTTTTCCGCACACCCCCCAGAGGAGCGCTCGAGCGGCCGAACCCGTTCCCTCAGAGACGCAGGTGGCGCGGAGCGCTACGCAAGCCGCAGAACAGCGGCGACGACGTCGCCGTCGACCACCCGCACAGCCCCCGGCACCAGCGCAGCCGCGGCATCCGCAGCCGCCACGACATGCGCCGGCGACCCCGGCCCGGTGACCAGCGCGACCGGCACACCGACGCCCCGCAGCTCGCGCCGCGACGGCGACCAGCTCGCCTGGCCCGCGTAATCCGCGAAGAAGCCACGCTCCCAAGACGCGGCCCGCTCCGGCACGACGGCGCCGTCGCCGAGCCAGGCCCGCACCGCCGCGGCCGGCCCGCCGTCACGCAGCGCGCCCTCCAGCAGCTCGCGCTGCGCGGCGAGCACCGCGGTCGCCGCGGGCACGAACGCGAACAGCGGCAGCTCGGCGAGCACGGCACCGGCCGCGATCGCCGGACGGCGCACGAGCAGCTCGAGCGCCACGAGCGCCCCGAAGCCGTGGCCGACGAGCAGCGCCGGCGCGGCGCCGAGGCCCTCCAGCAGCGCGGCGGCGTCCTCGGCCTGCTCCTGGACCGTCGTCGCCGCATAGACCTCGGGCGCACCGGACAAGCCGTAGCCGCGGCGGTCGTAGGCGATCGCGCGCAGGCCGCCGGCGGCGAGCGCGTCGGTCTCGGACGACCAGGCGGCGGCGTCGGATGCCAGCCCGTGGAGGACGAGCGCCGATGGCCCGCTGCCGCGTTCGGCGTAGTGCAGCGCGACCCCCGCACCCTCGATCTCCGGCATCGGTCGAGGCTACCCGACCGCCTCGCTACGATGCCTTCATGGAAGGTTTCGGAGGACTCTTCGGCGACCCCGAGGAACTGCAGCGCAAGATGGCGGAGTTCGCCGAGCAGATGCAGGCCCAGCAGGGCCTCGCCTGGGCGGACAACGCGATCAGGCTGGCGGTCGAGATGACCGTTGCAGCGATCAACCGGGTCAACATCCAGGGGACCGTCGACCAGCAGGCCGAGCAGATCCGCGCGGTCATGGCCGTCGTCTTCCCCGACGCCGTCGCGCTCGTGCGCGAGGCGCGCAACGGACTGCAGTAGGCCCCGGGCCCGCCTACTGCGCCGCGGCAGCAGCGGCCTTCTCGGCGTCCCGTTCCGCCTGCCCGAGGCGGACCGCCTCCTTGAACGAGCGGATCCGGAAGATCATCACGAGCGCGAGGAACCCGACCGCCAGCGTCACCGCCGCGATGACGATCTGCTGGCCGACGGAGTAGGCGGCGACCGTCGCCCCCGTCGCCGCGCCGGCGAAGACCTTCACGAGCAGCGCCTGCTGCACGCCCGCCCCGCCCGGCGTGAACGGCACGACCGCCGCGACGGCATTGACGCCGAGCACGAGCAGGACGTTGCGCACCGAGCCACCGACGTTGAAGGCCTCCAGCAGCATCCAGAACGCGAGGAAGCGAAAGCACCAGCCGGCGAACTGCCACGCGAACACCTCACGGAGGTAGCGGCGGCGGTCCTGGAGGATCGTCAGGCCCTGGCGCACGCGCGCCCAGAACGCCTTCACGCGCTGCGACAGCAGGGCGAAGGCGACGAGCGACGCGACGCCGAGGAACGTCAGCGCGAAGAGCGTGAAGCGCGGATGGCCCGCGAAGAACGAGAGGTCGAAGGCCCCGAGGTCGGCGAAGTCCGGCGGCTTGGGGAAGACGCCCTGGCTGAACGCGAAGGCGAGGATGAAGACCGCCATGACGGCGTCGAAGACCGCCTCGACGAAGATCGCCGCCCCGACCGCCGGATACGTCGCGTGCGGGATCGACCCCTTGACGAGGAACAGCTTGATGACGTCGCCGCCGCGCGCGGGGATGACGTTGTTGAAGCCGTAGGCGGCGATATAGGCGCCCCAGACGCGCCGGAACGCGATCCGCTCCGCCGGGTAGGCGGCGCGCAGCGTGTGGAAGAACGCGCGCGCCCGCAGGCTCAGGTAGGCGATGAACGAGGCCGCCCCGAGCAGCAGCGAGATCCACCCCACGTGCGAGAGGCTGTCGAAGAACGAGCCGATGGCATCGAAGAACGAGCCGATGGAGGCCTGGACGAGCACTCCACGCAAGACTACGTGGGCTCACAGATCCACTCGCTGCTGCCGATAGCAGGGGCACGATGTCCGCGATCGCCTCCCTCCCGCCGACCCGCTCGGCGCGGATCCTGCCCCTCGCGCGCCTCGGCGACGAGGCCCTCGCCGCCCGCGCCGCGGCCGGCAACACCGCCGCCTACGGCGAGCTCTGCGAGCGCTACCACGCGCCGCTGCTCGGCTACTGCCGCTCGATCCTCCTCAACGACGACGATGCCAACGACGCGACGCAGGCCGCGCTCGAGAACGCCCTGCGCGCGCTCCCGCGCAAAGAACCGGGCCGCCCGCTGCGCCCCTGGCTCTATCGCATCGCGCACAACGAGTCGATCAACATCGTGCGCAAGCGCAATACGCACGCCGAGCTCACCGAGCTCGACGAGCCCTCGGTCCCCGGCCCGGAGGTCGCCTCCGAGCATCGCGTCCGCCTCGCCCAGCTCGTCGACGACCTCCGCGGCCTGCCCGAGCGCCAGCGTGGTGCGCTCGTCATGCGCGAGCTCAGCGGCCTGAGCTACGACGAGATCGCCGTCGCGCTCAACGTCTCCAACGAGGCCGCCCGCCGCGCGGTCTTCGACGCGCGCAACGCGCTGCACGAGGCCGTCGACGGCCGCGAGACCGACTGCGTCAACGTCCGCCACTGCATCTCCGACGGCGACCGCCGCAGCCTGCGCGCTCGCCGCATCCGTTCCCACCTGCGCTCCTGCAACGACTGCGCCTCCTACCAGCAGGCGATCCACGCCCGCACGGCCGACCTGCACCTGCTCGGCCCCTGGCTCTCCGGCGCCGCTTTCGCGAGCATCCTCGGCGGCGGCGCGGGCGGCGGCGCGCTCATCGTCGCCGGCGGCGGCGGTGCCGCGACCGTCACCGTCGCGAGCTGGAGCAGCATGCCCGTCCTGCTCAAGGGCCTGACCGTCGCGGCGGTCGTCGCGACGACCGGCGGCGCGGCGGCCGAGATCAAGCACGTGTCCAAACCCGCCGCCCCCGCGCCCAGGACACAGGCCGCCGTGCACCGCGCGACGCCCGCGGCCTCGCCGACGGCGGCCGCGCTCGCGCCGAAGGCGCTGCGCATCTCCCTCGAGGCACCGGGCAAGACCCGCGCCCGCGCCGCGCACGCCCGCTCCTCTCGCGGCAGCGCGGGCTCCACGAGCCTCACCGGTGCCATCGTCACGCGCCACGACGCCGTCGCGACCCAGCCCGTGCCCGTCGTCGCCACCCCCGCGCCGAGCCCGGCCGCCGCCACCGAGCATCAGCAGGCGCCGGCGATCAAGCACGCGCCCGTGCAGCAGGCGAAGGCCAAGCTCACCGATCTGCGCCAGCAGGTCCTCGACGCCGTGCAGCACGCCCAGGCGATCGCCCAGGGCGGCGCATCGGGCGCGGTCGCCCTCGCGACGTCGACGCTGCAGAGCACGCTCGCGGGCCTCGGCACGACGATCGACAAGGTCCTCGCGTCGTTCGGCCTGAAGCTCCCCGAGAACGTCGCGACGCCCGTCGCACCCACGACGGCGCCGTCCGCGCCGTCACTGCCGACGACGGTCCTCGCACCCGTGCAGAGCATCCTCAACGGGGTCGACTCGCTGTTGTCGCAGCTGCTCGGCCGCCGCGCAGGCTGACCCGCCGGCGAGCGCCGACGCGCCAGCTTCGAAACTTTTGGAAGTAGCCCATCACAACTGGCGCGCTGCCCCGTGGTACAGCCAGCAGATCACGAAAAGGCAACCCCGTCGCGAGGCGGGCGCGCAAAACCAGGGGCCTCCAGCAGGCCGCCCAGTTGCCGAAGGGGGCACACCTCAAATGTCGCACCACCGTCGTTCTCTCGCCGTGATGGCGACCCTCGCCGCACTCGTCGCGGTCCCCGCGACGGCCTCGGCCAAGTCGCACGACTCCGCCGCTTCTGCGAGCGCGAGCGTCCAGGTCCACGTCAACAAGGCCGAGGCCGCCGTCAAGCGCCTCAAGCGCGCCGTCAAGGCCCACAAGGGCAGCGTCGCCAAGAAGGAGCTCAAGACCGCCCGCTCGCAGACCGCGGCCGCCGCTCGCGTCGCCCGCACGATGGCGCGCACGGCATCGTCGGACTCCCAGACCGTCGCCGCGACGCAGTCGCTGACGCTCGCGGGCACGCAGTACTCCGATCTCATCAAGGTGATCACCGACCTCGTCGACGAGATCTCCGGCCAGGCGCAGGCGCTCATCGCCCAGGCGATCTCGCCGAGCATCGCCGGCAAGCAGAACATCATCACGATGCTCACCGACATGCTGACGAAGGTCCCGGCCCAGGTTCAGCCGGTCCTCGCGTCGATCATCACCGCACTGTCCGCGGACGCGACCCCGGTCCAGAACCTCGACGAGGCCGCCAACTCGGGCACGCTCCCGGGCGCCATCAGCTCGATCGTGTCGTCGTGCCTCGACATGGCGATGGGTGCCATGAATCAGGCGTTCAGCATGATCCAGGGCTTCCTGCCGATGTTCCCGGCCGTCGTCCAGGGCCCGCTCGGCACGATCCTCAGCACGGTCAACTCGACCGTCGGGACGCTCATCCCGAGCGTGCTGTCGACGATCACCGGCCTCATCGACTCGGTCATCGGCTCGCTGCCCTTCGTGGGCGCCACGTCCGCCACGGGCGGCCCGGGCGGCATGGGCATCGGGAACCTCGGCGGGCTGCTCAGCGGCCTGCTCGGCGGTGGCTCGGGCGCGACCGGTGGCCTGCCGGGCATCGGCAACATCGGCGACATGATCACCAACCTGCTCGGTGGCGTGTTCGGCGGCGGCTCGGCTCCGGCCGGCGGCGGCTCGAGCCCGGTCGCGGGCATCGGCGGCATCGTCGGCAGCGTGACGGGCCTGATCAACAACCTGCTGGGCGGCCTGCTCGGCGGACTGGTTCCCGCCACATAAGCCACAGCGAGGGCCCGTCGGGCAACTCGATGCGCTCCGTCAGGGCAAACCCCTGGCGGGCGTAGAAGTCGACATTGCCCTCCTTGGAGCATTCGAGGTAGGCCCCGACACCATCCGAATCGCAGCGTTGCAGGACAGGACCCAGCAGGGCGGAGCCAATGCCTCCGCCCTGCTGTTCTGGTTCTGCGCCCAGCACCGACAGATAGAAGTGCGGCACCACGGGGTGGCGGCGCTCGATCTCGCGCACGGCATTCGTCGAGCGCACGATCCGCGGCAGCAGGACCGGCAGCATCGGCAGGAGCATGAGCGACTGGCGCAGGTCCTCGCGCCAGCGGCCGGGCAGCGTCCACAGCGCGGCGCCCGACAGCTCCTCGGTGGTGTAGATGAGCCGCTGGTCGGCGAGCTGGCGCAGGCGGATGCCGAAGAAGCGGCGGGCGTGCCTCATCCGCCGCGCGGCGTCGGGATAGAACCACGCCGTCACCGGGTCGTCGAAGAACGCGCGGGCGAGCATCGCGGCCAGCGGGCCGAAGTCGTCGCCGCGCGCCGGGCGCACGCTCACGGGCGTGCTGATGACCATCGTCCGGAGTGTAGGGCGGCCTCGCCGCGGTCAGTCCAGCAGTTCGAGCACGCGCTCGATCGGCCGGGCGAGCAGCGCGCGGTCGCCGCGCACGGCCACGGGGCGCTGCATGAGCCGGGGGTGCTCGGCCATGCGCGCGATCAGCTCGTCGTCGCTGGCGCCGGCGCCGTCGAGCAGGCCGAGCTCGGCCACGAGCGGCTCGCGCGTACGCAGGAAGTCGCGCGGGCCGGCATCGGCCTTCGCGAGCAGCTCGCGGATCTCCGGCTCGGTCAGTCCGACGTCGTGGTAGGCGATGGCGTCGTACTCCACGCCGCGCGCGGCGAGCAGCGCCGAAAGCCTCTGGCACGTCGAGCAGCGGGGCACCGTGTAGATCGTGAGATCGACCATGGCGGAAGTCTACGCGGCGAGTAGCGATTACAGATCTACTACACTGGGACGCAGATTTCTTAGGCACCAAAGAAGGAGACCCGTTTTACATGGGCAAGACCATCGGCATCGACCTGGGCACCACGAACTCCTGCATGGCTGTGCTGGAGGGTGGCGAGCCCACCGTCATCGAGAACTCCGAGGGCGGACGCACGACCCCCTCGGTCGTCGCCTTCGCGCAGTCCGGCGAGCGCCTCGTCGGCACCGTCGCCAAGCGTCAGGCGGTCACCAACCCGCAGAACACCATCTTCTCCATCAAGCGCTTCATGGGCCGCAAGGAGGCCGAGGTGCGCGAGGAGGAGTCGATCGTGCCCTACAAGGTCGTCTCCGGTCCCAACGGCGACGCGCGCGTGGACGCCGGCGGCAAGCAGCACACCCCGCCGGAGATCAGCGCCATGATCCTCCAGAAGCTCAAGGCCGACGCCGAGGCGTATCTCGGCGAGACCGTCGACGGCGCCGTCATCACGGTGCCGGCCTACTTCAACGACGACCAGCGCCAGGCCACGAAGGATGCCGGCAAGGTCGCGGGCCTCGACGTCAAGCGCATCATCAACGAGCCGACCGCCGCCGCGCTGGCGTACGGCCTCGACAAGGAGTCCGACCAGACGATCCTCGTCTTCGACCTCGGCGGCGGCACGTTCGACGTGTCGGTGCTGGAGATCGGCGACGGCGTCTTCGAGGTCAAGTCGACCGCGGGTGACAACCACCTCGGCGGCGACAACTTCGACAAGACGATCGTCGACTGGCTCGCGAGCGAGTTCAAGAAGAGCCAGGGCATCGACCTCAAGAACGACCCGATGGCCCTCCAGCGCCTGTACGAGGCGGCCGAGAAGGCGAAGATCGAGCTGTCGACGGCGCAGGAGTCGCAGATCAACCTGCCGTTCATCACGGCCGACACCTCGGGCCCGAAGCACCTCGACGTGCGCCTCACGCGGGCCAAGCTCAACGAGCTGACCGACGCGCTGCTGCAGCGGGTCGTCGCCCCGGTCCGGCAGGCCCTCGACGACGCCAAGGACAAGGGCGCCGCGAAGATCGACCACGTCGTCCTCGTCGGCGGCATGACGCGCATGCCCGCCGTCCAGGAGAAGGTCAAGGAGCTCACGGGCAAGGAGCCGCACCGCGGCGTCAACCCCGACGAGGTCGTCGCGATCGGCGCCGCCATCCAGGCGGGCGTGCTCGCCGGCGACGTCAAGGACGTCCTCCTGCTCGACGTGACCCCGCTGACGCTCGGCATCGAGACCAAGGGCGGCGTCATGACGAAGCTCATCGAGCGCAACACGACGATCCCGACCCGCAAGGGCGAGGTCTTCTCGACCGCCGAGGACAACCAGCCCTCGGTCGAGATCCACGTCCTGCAGGGCGAGCGCGAGATGGCGAGCTACAACAAGTCGCTCGGCAAGTTCCAGCTCACCGGCATCCCGCCGGCGCCGCGCGGGATCCCGCAGATCGAGGTCGCGTTCGACATCGACGCCAACGGCATCCTCAACGTGTCCGCGAAGGACCTGGGCACCGGCAAGGAGCAGAAGATCGAGATCAAGTCCGGCTCGGGCCTCTCGGACGACGAGATCAAGCGGATGGTCTCCGACGCCGAGTCGCACGCCGACGACGACAAGCGCCTGCGCGAGCTCGCCGAGGCGCGCAACGGCGCCGAGAACGCCGCCTACCAGGCCGAGCGCCAGCTCAAGGACCTCGCGGAGAACGTCGACGAGGCGTCCAAGACCGAGATCGAGGGCCTCATCAAGGAGCTGCGCGACTCGCTGCAGTCCGAGGACGCCGAGGAGCTCAAGCGCAAGACCGACGCCCTTCAGACCGCGTTCCACAAGGTCTCCGAGGCGATGTACGAGAAGGCCCGCGCGGCCGGCGAGTCGTCCGCCAACGGCGCCTCCGACGAGGGCGGGCCCGAGGGCTCGGGCGCCGGCGAGGAGGACGTCGTCGACGCCGAGGTCGTCGAGGACGACACGACGAGCACCACGCGCTAGACCGTGGCCACGGACGAGCACCCCATCGAGCAGCAGGAGGCGCCGGGCGAGAGCCCGGCGCCGCCCGCGCCTGCGGCCGGGGACGCCGGCGAGCCGGCGGAGGCGGTCGGCGAGGCACCGGCCCCCGCGCCCGAGCTCTCGGAGGCCGAGCTGCGCGAGCGCGCTCGCCGGGCCGACGAGTACCTGGCGCTCGCCCAGCGCACGCAGGCGGACTTCGAGAACTACCGCAAGCGGATGGTCCGCGACGTCCGTGCCGCCGAGGCGCGCGGCATGAGCCGCCTCGCCAAGGAGCTGCTGCCGGCGCTCGACAACCTCGACCGCGCCGTCGCAGCGCTCGAGGCCGCCGAGGACGAGCACCATCTGACCGACGGGATCCGCCTCGTCACGACCGAGCTCGCCGCAGCACTCGGGCGCACGGGGATCGAGGGCTACGCCGCCAAGGGCGAGCGCTTCGATCCCGTCTGCCACGAGGCCGTCGCGCAGCACAAGGTCGAGGGCACCGAGGCCGGGACGATCATCGAGGTCCTGCAGCCGGGCTACCGCCTGCACGACGCGATCCTCCGTCCCGCCCGGGTGATCGTCGCCGGCTAGGAGCGCATCGATGGCCCAAGACCACTACAAGGTGCTCGGCGTCGACAAGAAGGCGTCGGCCGACGACATCAAGAAGGCGTACCGCAAGCTCGCGCGCCAGTACCACCCCGACAAGAACCCGGGCGACGCGAAGGCCGAGGCGCGCTTCAAGGAGATCTCGGCGGCGCACGACGTCCTCGGCGACCCCGACAAGCGCAAGGACTACGATCGCGCGCTCGCCAACCCCTTCTCCAGCGCGGGGCGCCCGGGCGGCGGCGGGCAGCCCGGGTTCGACACCGGCGGCTTCGGCGACATCCTGTCCGACCTCTTCGGGCAGGCCACGCGCGGCCGCGGCGGAGCAGGCGGTTCGCCGCGCACGCGCGCCGAGCGCGGGCGCGACCTCGAGGCCGAGGTCACGATCGCTTTCGAGCAGGCGATCAACGGCGCGCAGATCCCGATCTCGGTCCCGACGTACGAGCGCTGCAGCACCTGCGCCGGGACGGGCGCCAAGCCGGGAACGGCGCCGGTCGTCTGCCCGCGCTGCCAGGGTCGCGGCATCGAGTCCGAGGGCCAGGGTCTGTTCTCGATCTCGCAGCCGTGCTCGCGCTGCGGCGGGGCGGGGACGGTCATCGAAGACCCCTGCCCGACGTGCAGGGGCGCGGGCCGTAACCGCACCGTCAAGCGCTATCGCGTCAACGTGCCGGCCGGCGTGAAGGAGGGCAGCCGCATCCGCCTGGCGGGCAAGGGCGAGCCGGGGCGCAACGGCGGCCCCGACGGCGACCTGTTCGTCATCACGCACGTGCAGGAGTCACCGGTGTTCTCGCGCAAGGGCGACAACGTCGAGGTCGAGGTCCCGCTGACGATCCCCGAGGCGCTGCGCGGCGCCGAGATCGAGGTGCCGACGCTCGACGGCCGCAAGACGCTGCGCGTGCCGCCCGGCACCCGGCCGGGCAGCCTCCAGCGCCTGCGCGGCGAGGGGCCCAAGCGCCTGGGCAAGGCCGGCCGCGGCGACATCCACTATCGCTTCGTCCTCGACCTCCCCTCCAAGCTCACCGATGAGCAGGAGGCCGCGGTCGACGACCTCGCGAAGGTCTTCAACGGCAACCCGCGCGCGAAGCTGTTCTCGGCATGAGCACGCGGCGGCGCGTCACCACGCGGGTGGAGGTCTCCTCGGACCGTGGCGTCTTCATGATCTCGGTGGCGGCCGAGCTCGCCGACATGCATCCGCAGACGCTGCGGATGTACGAGCAGCGCGGGCTCATCGAGCCCAAGCGGTCGCCGAAGGGCACGCGCCTGTACTCGCACGAGGACGTCGACCGGCTGCGCCGCATCCAGCAGATGACGGCCGAGCTGGGCCTGAACCTCGCGGGCGTCGAGAAGGTGCTGGAGCTCGAGGAGCAGCTCGAGCGCACGCGCCGGCGCGTCGTCGCGCTCGAGCGCCGCCGCGAGGAGCTGCAGGCGGAGATCGCCGCGCTCGAGGGCCGTCGCGAACAGGTCCGCCAGGAGATCGTCCGCTACGAGCAGACGAGCTCGGCGCTCGTGCGCGTGAAGGACCTCAAGCCCTTCACGATCCCGATCGAGCACCGCTGACCGCGTTGCGGATGCGGTGGCCGTCGGCCTCGAGGATCGGCCCTTGAGGAAGCAGATCTAAGTCGGCTACACTTAGATCCATGCAAGCAGACCGGTTCACGCTCAAGACCCAGGAGGCCCTGCAGGCGGCGCTCGCCCTCGCTCCCGAGCAGCGCCACGCCCAGGTCACCCCGCTGCACCTTCTCGCCGCGCTCCTCGACCAGGAGGGCGGCCTCGTCGTGCCCGTCCTCGGCAAGATCGGCGTCGCCCCCGACGCGCTGGGCGCCGATGTCGCCAACGGCCTCGCCCAGCTGCCGACGCTCTCCAGCGCCGCGGAGCCGACGAGCGCCCCCGAGCTCCTCACCGTCCTGCGCACCGCCGAGCGCGAGATGCGCGACCTCCGCGACGAGTACGTCTCCGTCGAGCATGTGCTGCTCGCGCTCGCCAAGGACGACGGCCTCGCGGGCCGCTCGCTGAAGGCCCACGGCGCGACGCACGAGCGCGTGCTGCAGGCGCTGGCCGAGGTCCGCGGCTCGCACCGCGTCACCGACCAGTCGCCGGAGGAGAAGATCCAGGCGCTCGAGAAGTACGGGCGCGACCTCACCGCGGCCGCCCGCGACGGCGAGCTCGATCCCGTCATCGGCCGCGACGACGAGATCCGCCGCGTCATCCAGGTCCTCAGCCGCCGCACGAAGAACAACCCCGTCCTGATCGGTGAGCCCGGCGTCGGCAAGACCGCGATCGTCGAGGGCCTCGCCCAGCGGATCGTCAGCGGCGACATCCCCGAGTCGCTGCGCGACCGCCGCGTCATCTCGCTGGACATCGGCTCGCTGCTGGCGGGCTCGAAGTACCGCGGCGAGTTCGAGGAGCGCCTGAAGGCGGTCCTCAAGGAGGTCTCCGAGGCGCGCGGCCAGGTCGTGCTCTTCCTCGACGAGCTGCACACGATCGTCGGCGCGGGCGCCGCCGAGGGCGCCGTCGACGCCGCGAACCTCCTCAAGCCGATGCTCGCCCGCGGCGAGCTGCGCGCCGTCGGCGCGACGACGCTCGACGAGTACCGCAAGCACATCGAGAAGGACGCCGCCCTGGAGCGCCGCTTCCAGCCCGTCCTCGTCGGCGAGCCCTCCGTCGAGGACACGATCGCGATCCTCCGCGGCCTGAAGGCGCGCTACGAGGACCACCACGGCGTCCGCATCCAGGATGCGGCGACGATCGCCGCCGCGACGCTGAGCCACCGCTACATCGCCGACCGCTTCCTCCCCGACAAGGCGATCGACCTCATCGACGAGTCGGCCTCGCGCCTGCGCATCGAGATCGACTCCGTGCCCGAGGAGATCGACGAGCTCGAGCGCCGCGCGATGCAGCTCGAGATCGAGCTGACGTCGCTGGCGAAGGAGTCCGACGACGCGTCGCGGGCCCGCCGCGACGCGCTCGAGCGCGAGCTCGCCGAGCTGCGCGAGCGCAGCTCCGGCATGAAGGCGACGTGGCTTGCCGAGAAGGAGCAGATCAACGCCGTCTCGAACATCAAGAAGCGCCTCGACCAGGCGCTGCAGGACGCCGAGCGCGCCGAGCGCGAGGCCGATCTGCAGCGCGCCGCCGAGCTGCGCTACGGCGAGATCCCGCAGCTGCAGCGCGACCTCGCCGAGGCCGAGCAGCGCTCCGACGGCAATGCCGGCTTCCTCAAGGAGGAGGTCACGCCCGAGGACATCGCGGAGGTCGTCGCGCGCTGGACGCACATCCCCGTCAGCCGGATGCTCGAGGGCGAGGTCGAGAAGCTCGTCCACATGGAGGACCGCCTGCACCAGCGCGTCATCGGCCAGGACGAGGCCGTGAGCGCGGTCGCCAGCGCCCTGCGCCGCTCGCGCGCCGGGCTGTCGGATCCCGACCGCCCGATCGGCTCGTTCCTCTTCCTCGGCCCGACCGGCGTCGGCAAGACCGAGCTCGCGCGCGCGCTGGCGGAGTTCATGTTCGACACGCAGGACGCGATGGTCCGCATCGACATGTCCGAGTACATGGAGAAGCACTCCGTCGCGCGGCTCGTCGGCGCGCCCCCCGGCTACGTCGGCTACGAGGAGGGCGGCCAGCTCACCGAGGCCGTCCGCCGCCGGCCCTACGGCGTCGTGCTGCTCGACGAGGTCGAGAAGGCGCACCCCGACGTCTTCAACGCGCTGCTGCAGGTCATGGACGACGGCCGCCTGACCGACGGCCAGGGCCGCACGGTGAGCTTCAAGAACGTCGTGCTGATCATGACCTCGAACATCCCCGGCGGGCGGCACGGAGCGGAGCTGCACTTCCGGCCCGAGTTCATCAACCGCCTCGACGACATCGTCGAGTTCGACGTCCTCGACCGCTCGCAGATCGGCCAGATCGTCGCACTGCAGACGCGCCTCGTCATCGACCGCGTCGCGCAGCGCGGCATCGCGATCGAGCTCACGGCGGACGCGCGCGAGCTCCTCGGCGACCTCGGCTACGACCCCGTTTACGGCGCGCGGCCGCTGAAGCGCGTCATCCAGAAGCGGCTCGTCGACCCGCTCGCGCTGGCGATGCTCCAGGGCGACTTCGGCGAGGGCGACACGGTGCTCGTCAGCGCCGCCGACGGCGAGCTCGTGCTCGTCAAGGCGCCGGTGGCCAAGGACGTCGCGGCCTGACGGCGAGAAGTTCTCGCGGGCCGTGTCGATCGCCACAACGAGGAGCTGACGAAGGCGGGCGTCCTGCTCGCCCGGCCGGGCGCCGGGTACAGTCGCGGCCTGCACCCGACCCTCCTCACTCGCCCGCTGCGGCGCGAGATCGTCCGCGCGTTGCCCCAGCGCCCGTTCGCGCTGCGCTTCTGGGACGGCTCGGTCGTCCCCGCCACGGTCGCGGGCGCTCCGGAGTTCCATGCCCGCACGCCCGCCGCGCTCACGCACTTCCTGCGGTCTCCGGGGGAGCTCGGCCTCGGGCGGGCATACGTCCAGGGCGACCTCGTCGCCGACGACCTCGACGCGGCGTTCGAGGTCGTCGACGGCTGGGAGCCCCCGCCGGTGGCGCCCGCCGATCGCGTGCGGCTGACGCTCGCCGCCATCGCCGCCGCGGGCTGGGCGGGGATCCCCCGCATGCCGGCGCTCGAGCTCGTCCTCAAGGGTGAGCGGCACTCCGCCGCCCGGGACGCCGCCGCGGTCCGCTACCACTACGACGTCGGCAACGAGTTCTTCGCCCTCTTCCTCGACGCGTCGATGACGTACAGCTGCGCGATCTTCTCGCGCGGCGCGCAGACGCTCGAGGAGGCCCAGCGCACGAAGCTCGAGCTCGTCGCCACGAAGCTCGGGCTCGAGCCCGGGCAGCGGGTTCTCGACGTCGGCTGCGGGTGGGGCAGCTTCGCGATCCACGCGGCGACCGCGCACGGCGCGCGCGTCGTCGCCATCACGCTGTCGCGCGAGCAGGCCGAGCTCGCCCGCCGCAACGTCGCCGAGGCCGGCGTCGCCGACCGCGTCGACGTCCGCTTCGCCGACTACCGCGAGATCGCCGACGGCCCGTACGACGCGATCGCCAGCATCGGCATGGTCGAGCACGTCGGCGAGGCGCAGATCGACCGCTACGCGCGCACGCTCGCCGGGCAGCTCGCGCCCGGCGGGCGGCTGCTCAACCACGGGATCGCCGCGCTCGATCCCGACGCCGACCCGACGGACGACGTCGTCTCGGACCGCTACGTCTTCCCCGACGGCGAGGCGCTGCCGCTCTCGCGCGTGCTGCTGGCCGTCGAGCGCGCCGGGCTGCGGACGACGCACGTCGAGGGCTTCGCCGCGGACTACTCGCGGACGCTCACCGAGTGGACGCGCCGCCTGGACGAGCGTCTGGAGGAAGCCGAGCGGCTCGCGGGCCCGGAGCGCACACGGATCTGGCGGCTGTACCTGCGCGCCGCGCGGCGCGGCTTCGACGTCGGCTTCACGTCGGTGTACCAGGTGCTGGCGCACAGGCCGTGAGCGTCTACGACATCCGCGCCCTCAGCCCGGCCCGCTGAGGTCCCACACCGGCGCGTCGCCGGCGTCCGGGACGTAGACGCAGAACGTCCCGGTCTTGATCTGCCTGCCGAGGCGGTGGGCGAGCGAGGCGTCGTGGTCGGAGATCCGCTTCAGCGCCGTGCGGATGGCGCGCGTGACGTTGACGCGCGCGCGTTCGGCGTCCGAGCCGGTCTTGCGGTCGCGGCCGCCGAGCCCGACGGCGCCCGCGAGCTCGCGCGCGACGAAGACGAGCTCCGCGCGCGCCGCTGCCGCGCGCTCGGGTTCGTTGAACGACTCGGCCTCGTCGATGACCTCCTGGAGCTGCTCGACGCGCGTCCTGTATGCCGCCTTCGCCTGGGCGTCGAGGATCGGCCCGGCGTCACCCTCGCCGCGTGCCCGGATCTCGATCCCGGCCGCGACGGCGACCGACGGGTGCGCGCCGCGCATCTGCGGGCCCGCGACGAGGTCCAGCGCATGGAACTCGACGTGCGGCGCGGCGAGCAGCCGGGCGATGTGCGTCAGGCCCTTGGCGTCGCGCAGCTGGATCTGGCGCCCCTGCGGGCCGATCGTCCAGATGTCGCCGCGGCGGTAGAACGCCGACGGGCCGAGCATCCCGGCCTCGGCGGCGGGAGACACGGCGGCCGGCTCGGGCGCCGCGATCCTGCCCTCCTGCAGCCCGCCGAGCTCCAGGCGCTGCGCAGCCTCCAGTCCCTCGCGGCGCAGCTCGGACGCCCGCGCCGCCGACGCGTGGTCGCCGGCGCGCTCGAGCACGTCGGCGAGCTCGAGCCGGATCGCCGCCACCAGCGGCTCGGCGCCCCAGCGGCGCGCCATCGTCAGCGCACGCTCGAGATGGCCGATCGCGTCCTCGACGCGACCGGCGGTCGCCGCCGCGATGCCCGCGTAACGGGCGACCGGCCCGAGGCAGATCGCCGCCCGGCCGGCGATGACCGCGCGATCGGCGTAGGGCTCCAGCAGGTCGCCGAGTTCGCCTGTGCGCCGCGCGTCGCCGAGCCGCGCGCCGGCGCGGACGAGGAAGACGACCGTCGCCAGCCACTCGGCGTCGCGGGGGATCTCGGCCAGCCCGCCCGCGCAGAGCGCCTCGAACGACCGCCGCGCATCGTCGCTGCGGTCGAGCTGCGCCTGCGCGAACGTCGCGGCGGCGCGCCAGACCGGTGCCGCCGGGTAGCGGCGGCCGAACTCCGCGAGGCTCTGCTCGACCTCGTCCAGGCGCCCCTGCTCGCTGCGCAGGCCCAGCAGTTGCACGGCGTAGAGCTGCGCGGCGTTCTGGGCCTGCGTCCGGCGGCCGACCTCGAAGGCGTCGTGCGCGAGGCGCTCGGCGTCGCGCAGGCGTCCCTCCAGCAGCGCCCGCGAGGCCTGGAAGAGCGGGATGTACCAGAGGTGCAGCGGGTCGCGCAGCTCGCGCGCGAGCCGGGCGTGGACGGCGAGCTCCATGTCGGCGCTGACCCAGTCGCCGAGCTCCATGAGGCTGACCGCCCGCCAGACGTGGCCGCGCAGGACGAGCTCGCGGTCGCGCACCTCCTCGCCGAGCGCGACGATGTCGCCCGCGATCTGCAGCCGCTGCGCCGCGTTCTCCGGCCCCCAGAGCGTGATGAAGAGCGCGCTGAGCGTCGACGCGAGCGTGCCGCGGTCCCCGAGCCGGCGCGCCATCGCCACGGCCTGCGCGCCGAGCTCCTCGCGCTCGCCGGTGCGATCGGAGAAGTACAGCTCCGTCGCGATGCGGCCCAGGACACGCGCCAGCAGGCGGCTGTCCTCGTCGCCCAGGCCCTCGCGGGCCTCGCGCAGCAGGGTCACCAGCCCGTCGTCGACGCGGCCGAACTCGAAGCCGCCCATCCCGGCCCCGTAGCCGAGCGCCGCGCGCGCGAGCCGCTCGGGCGCCTCGAGGCGGCGGGCGAGCCCGGCCGCACGCAGGAACGTCTCGCGCGCCATGCGGCTGGCCCCGGCGCGATTCTGCGCGGTGCCGAGCGCCAGGAGCAGGTCGCAGCGGCGCGGGACGTCGGCGTGCTCCTGCATCCCGTAGGCCTGTAGCGCGCGCTCGTAGTGGTCGGAGGCCTCCTCGTAGGCGACGAGCGACATCGCGCGCTCGCCCGCGCGCACGGAATAGTCGATCGCCTTGGAGAGCTCCCCCGCCGTCGCCGCGACGAAGAAATGGTGCGCGAGCTCGGCGACGTGCGGCTCGGGGTCGGCGATGTAGAGCTCCTCGAGCGCCGATCCCACCGCCTGATGCAGCTGGCCGCGCCGCTGCGGGCCGAGATCGTCGTAGAGCGTCTCGCGGATGAGGCCGTGGGAGAACGCGTAGACGCCGAGCGACGCCGGGCGCTCGACGATGACGCCGCTGCCGACGGCCTCGCTCAGGGCGCGGTCGAGCTCGGCGGCATCGAGCTCGCAGACGCGGCGCAGCGTGTCGAGGCGGAACTCGCGCCCGATGACCGCCGCCGTCAGCAGGAGCATGCGCGTGCGGTCGGGCAGCGGGTCGAGGCGATGGCGGATCGTCTCGCGCACGCCGTCGGGGATGCGCACCGTGGCGACCTGCGCGGCGTCGTCGAGCATTCCCTCGGCGCTGAGGAGGCGCACGACCTCGTCGATGAAGAACGGGTTGCCCTCGGTCGCGAGGTGGATCGCGCGCAGGACGCCGTCGGGCGGGCGGCGGCCCGCCACGCGCTCGACGACGGCGCCGACGTCGCGCTCGCGCAGCCCCCGCAGCGGCAGGCGCTGGCCGTGGCGGATGATCTCCCCGAGCGAGCCGGCGAGCTGCGGGTCCAGGCGCGCCTCGGCCTCGCGGTAGGTGCCGACGACGAGGATCGGCGTGTCGCGCAGGTGGACGGCGAGGAAGCCGAGGAGCAGGAGCGACGGGTGGTCGGCGCCGTGGAGGTCGTCGAGGATGAGGACGAGCGGTCCCTGCGCCGCAGCCGCGCGCAGCAGCGAGGTGATCGCGTCGAAGAGCTGGAAGCGCGCGGCGTCGGAGTCCGGCAGGTCGGGCGCGTGGCCGCCGCCGTTGGCCGCTGCCGGCGCCGGGCGCAGACCCGGGATGAGGCGGGTCAGGCGGCCGGCGGCCTCGGGACCGAGCGCGTGCAGCGCGGGCTCGATGTCGCGCTCGGACGCCAGCCGGCGCACGATCCGCAGCCACGGCCAGTACGCCGGGGCGCCGCCGCCGTCCCAGGCCCGGCCCCAGAGGACGCTCGCCCCGCGGGCCACGGCCTCGGCGCCGATCTCGTCCGCGAGGGCCGTCTTGCCGACGCCCGGGTCGCCGGCGACCATGAAGAGCCCGCCGCGGCCGGCGAACGCGCCGTCGAGGCCGTGGCGGAGCTCCGCGAGCTCACGCTCACGCCCGACCAGGCTCCCCGTCCCGCCACGCACCACGCTGAGCAGTTTAGGTGCGCCGGGTGCGTGGGTTCAGCGCTTGCGGGAGATGACCTCGACCGGCTTGCGGACCCACGGCGTCGTCCGCTTGCTCGTCGCGCGCTGGTAGCGCTTGAAGGTGTCGAACTGCAGGATCCAGGTTCCGCGCGCGGGCGCGAACGGGAACAGGCGCCGCTTCTTCGTCTGGCGGATGACGCCGCACGTGCCGCGGGCCGTGCCCAGGCGAATCGTCCGGCTGACGTGGCTGGACCCCTTGCGCACGTAGTGCAGGTAGACCGAGGCCCGGGCGCGCGCGAGCCCGAAGCCGTTGAGGGTGAAGCGGACGCGCAGCCGCCGCGGATTGCCGGAGCCCGGCGAGAAGTCGGCGAAGACCTTCGTCGAGCGATAGCGCGTGGTCGCGGCGTTCTGCTGCTGGTCGGTCGCGGTGAGCGTGTAGATCGCTTCGCGCACACCCGACAGCTCGGGCGTCACGAACTTGCGCTGGAACGCGCCGTTGGCGTCGGTCGTGGCGGAGCCGAGCGCGGCGCCGTCGCGCATGACGGTCACCGCGCTGCCGGGGGCGTAGCCCGCGCCGTTGAGGACGACCTCCGCGTTGTCCTGGTAGCAGCGCGTGTCGGTCGTGAGCGTTGCTGCCGAGGCGGCGGGAGCGGCGGCGAGGGCGCCGGCGACCGCGAGCGTGAGTACGAATGGCCGGGGCGTCATGGGCTCGAAGGTAGCGGATCGCCGCACGCTGGTACGCGGGTATCGGATACAACGCTTGGGCACGCCATGCTCCGATCGCCGGGAGGCACCATGCCGACGTACCTCATGCTCTCGACCCTGACGTCCGAAGGGGTGCAGACGGTCAAGAACAACCCGCATCGCATCAAAGAGGTCAACAACGAGGTCGAGCAGCTCGGCGCCGTCGTGAAGGCGCAGTGGGGCACGCTCGGCCGGTTTGATTTCGTGAGCATCGTCGAGGCGCCCGACGAGGCGACGATGGCGCGCGTCTCGCTGGAGCTCAGCTCGCGCGGCACGGCGCACTACGAGACGCTGCCGGCGATCCCGATCGACGACTTCATCGCGGCGATCTAGTCCGTGGTTCCCGGCGGATTGCGACTGCCTCCGCGGGTCCTCGTCGTCGGCGCGGGCGGCCGCGAGCATGCGCTCATCCGCGCGCTGAAGCGCTCGGCGGCGCTGCCGCAGATCCTCTGCGCCCCCGGCAACCCGGGGATCGCCGAGGACGCCGAGCTCGTCGACGTCGCCGTCGACGACATCGCCGGGCTCGTCGCGGCCGCCGAGGGCTGCACCCTCGTCGTCGTCGGGCCGGAGGCGCCGCTCGTGGCCGGGCTCGTCGACGAGCTCACCGCGCACGGGATCCCGGCGTTCGGGCCGAGCGCCGCGGCGGCGGCCCTCGAGGGGTCCAAGACGTTCGCGAAGGAGGTCATGGAGGCCGCCGGCGTCCCGACGGCGGCCTGGAGCGCCGTCGACGACGTCGAGGCCGGGATGGCGGCGATCGACGCGTATCCGATCGTGCTGAAGTTCGACGGCCTCGCGGCCGGCAAGGGCGTCGTCATCGCGCAGGACGAGACGCAGGCGCGCGCGACGCTCGAGGACTTCCTCGTGGCGCGCCGCTTCGGACCGGGGCAGGTCGTCGTGGAGGAGTGCCTCGTCGGGGAAGAGCTCTCGCTGCTGGCGCTCTGCGACGGCGAGCGGGCGCTGCCGATGGCGCCGGCCCAGGACTACAAGCGCATCTTCGACGGCGACGAGGGGCCGAACACCGGCGGGATGGGCTCCTACTCGCCGGTCGTCGGCGTCGACCGCGGACGGGTCGCGGAGATCGCGGCGCTCGTGCACCAGCCGATCGTCGACCTGCTGCGCGAGCGCGGCACCCCCTTCCACGGCGTCCTGTACGCCGGGATCATGCTCACCGAGGATGGCCCGAAGGTCCTCGAGTACAACGTCCGCTTCGGCGACCCCGAGACGCAGGCGGTGCTGCCTCGCATGCGCTCGGACGCGTACGAGCTGCTGCGCGCCGCCTCCGTGCCGGGCGGCCTGGAGGGGGTCGAGCTCGCCTTCGACGACGGCTGGGCGGTGACGCTCGTACTCGCGAGCGCGGGCTACCCCGAGTCGGTGTCGCGCGGCGACGTGATCAGCGGCCTCGGCGACATCGGCGAGGGGATCGAGGTCACGCATGCCGGCACCGCCCGCCGCGACGACGGCGAGATCGTCACCGCGGGCGGGCGCGTGCTGAACGTGACCGCGCTCGGACAAACCCCGGCAGCCGCGCGCGATGCGGCCTATGCTGCCGCCAGGCAGATCGAGTTCGCAGGCCGTCAGCTTCGCGCCGACATCGCCCTGCGCGCCGTGGAAAGGGCTGATACGAGCTGACCAGGTCGAGATCCGATCGCCGAGCACGGCGACGACTCGCCCTGCTCATGACGTGCGGTTGCCTCGTGGCGCCTGGAGGCTTGTCGTCGGCCGTTGCCGTCGCCCAGGTCCCCGTCCCCGCCGGCACCGTCGCGGCGGATTTCACGATCACCCCGCTCGCCCCGCTGACCGCCGAGGAGGTCACGTTGCGCGCGACGTCGACCGTCACGGGGGACGGCAACGCGATCGTCAGCGAGTCGTGGGACCTGGACGGCGACGGCGTCTTCGGCGATCAGACCGGCCCCACGGCCGCGACGTCGTTCGCGCGGGCGGGGTCGTATGCCGTCGCGCTGCTCGTCCAGGACGCCGGCGGCCGGACGTCGCAGGCGACGCGGACGGTCACGGTCGCCAACCGGCCCCCGACCGCCGCGTTCTCGTTCGCGCCCGCGGCGCCGGCCGCCGGCGAGACCGTCACGCTGACATCGCACTCCGGCGATCCCGAGGGGCCCGTGACCGAGGCCTGGGACCTCGACGGCGACGGGACGTTCGACGACGCGACGGGACCGGTCGCGACGACCTCGTTCGCGGCGGGCGCGCACGTCGTCGGGCTGCAGGTCGTCGACGGCGACCGGGCGCAGGACGTCGCGACCCAGGCGGTGACCGTCGCGGCGCCGCCTGCGGGCGCGGCCGTGGCAGTGCCCCCGCCGGCGCTCGTGGCGCTGCTGACGCCGTTTGCGCTCGTGCGGATCGTCGGCGCCGCCGAGGCCGACGGCACCGACATCCGGCTCATCACGATCACCGGGCCCCCCGGCGCGTCGGTCGTCCTGCGCTGCCGCAGCCGCAGCTGCCCCTTCTCCCGGCGCGTCCAGCCGCTCGCCGGCGCGCCGCGCGGATCGGGGCCGCGCGGCACGAGGACGCTGCGGGTCGTCACGTTCGCCGGCGGCCCGCTGACGCCGGGTGCCTGGATCCAGGTGTTCGTCATCGACCCCCAGCGCACCGGCAAGTACACGCGGTTCATCATGCGCCGGCGCAGGCCGCCCGCGCGGATCGACCGTTGCGCCGCGCCCGGGCGGGAGATCGTCGTCACCTGCCCGGGTGCGGCCGGGCCGGCGCGCTGATGGCGCTCCGCATCCCGGACCGGGTCCGCAGGATCGGCGGCGGCGCCGTGCTCGTCGGCGCGGCGGTGACGGTGGGCGTCATGATCGGCGGCGGGAACGGGGGCTCCGGGGAGTCGCCCGCGAAGAACGCGGCGTCCGACCTGCCGCTCGCCAGCACGACGGCGCGGGCCGTCGAGCCGCAGGCGGGCTCGCTCGCGCGCAAGCCGGTGCCGGTGCCGCCGCAGTCCGCGCCGGGGGTGGTGACACCGGCCCACACGCCTGCGAAGCGGGCGAAGCGCCGTGCGAAGGCAAAGCCGCGGCCTCGAGCGAAGCGCGTGCCCGCGGGTCGCCCGCCGCCGCCGCCCGTGGCGCCAAAGGTCGTGCCCCCGCCCGCAGCGGTGGCTCCCAAGCCCAAGCCCGCGGTCAGGCCGAAGCCGACGCCGAGACCGAAGCCACCCCGGCGAGTCGAGTTCGACAGCTCCGGCTGACCGCGGCCATCCGCGGGCGCCCCATATGCTGCTGCCCGAGAACTCGCGGCATGGCAGAGAGGTGAGGGCATGACAGAGCAGGCCGAGCCGGTCACCGAACTGGAGCTGGCCGTCGCAGTGGACGAGATCGGCACCGACCCGCCGCGCGTCGCGATCATCATGGGCTCCAAGAGCGACATGGATGTCATGGACGGGGCCGCGAGCGTCCTGCGCGACGCCGGCGTCCCGCACGAGGTGCGCGTCATGTCCGCCCACCGCGAGCCCGGCCTGGTCGCCGAGTACTGCTCGAGCGCCCGCATCCGCGGCGTGCGCGTGATCATCGCGGGCGCAGGGTTGTCGGCCGCGCTGCCGGGTGTCGCCGCCGCCCACACCGACCTGCCGGTCATCGGCGTCCCGCTCTCGAGCCGGCTGTCGGCGATGGGTGGCCTCGACGCCATCCTGTCGGTCGTCCAGATGCCGCCGGGCGTGCCGGTCGCGTCCGTCGGGCTCGACAACGCGAAGAACGCCGGGCACCTGGCGCTGCGGATACTGCACGCCTGACGCACGCTTCCGGCGGTGCGGCCCCGAGCGATGCCGGTGCCGAGGATCGCCCGATCAGCCCGACACCCGCTCCGCCGGGCTGAGCCTCGATACTTGGCGACGTGATCGCCCGCTACTCACGCCCCGCGATGGCAGCGCTCTGGACCGACGAGGCCCGGATGGAGGCCTGGCGCCGCGTCGAGGTCGCCGCCTGCGAGGAGATGGACGGCCCGACGGACGCCGACCTGGAGGCGATCCGCGCGGCGACGTTCACCGTCGCAGCCGTGCAGGAGCGCGAGGCGATCACCGACCACGACGTCGCCGCCTTCGTCGACGTGCTCAGTGCGTCGGCGGGCGATGCCGGGCGCTGGATCCACTTCGGGCTGACGTCGAGCGACGTTCTGGATACGGCCGCGGCGCTGCAGCTGCGCGCCGCCGGAGACATCCTGCTCGCGGGCGCCCGCGAGCTCGTGGCCGCCCTGGCCGAGCGCGCACGCGAGCACGTCGACACGGTCTGCGTCGGGCGCACGCACGGCGTCCACGCCGAGCCCACGACGTTCGGTGTGAAGCTCGCAGGCTTCGCGATGGAGGCACAACGCAACGTCGAGCGGCTGGAGCGCGCGTTCGCCCAGGTCTCGGTCGGCGCGATCTCGGGCGCCGTCGGCACGTACTCGGTCACCTCGCCGGACTTCGAGCTGCGCGTGCTCCAACGGCTCGGGCTCGAGCGCGAGCCCGTCTCGACGCAGGTCGTCGCCCGCGACCGCCACGCCGAGATGCTGCAGGCGATCGCGCTGGCGGGCGCGGGCCTCGAGCGTTTCGCGACGGAGATCCGCCACCTGCAGCGCACCGAGGTCCGCGAGGTCGAGGAGCCGTTTCGCACCGGCGCCCAGAAGGGCTCCAGCGCCATGCCGCACAAGCGCAACCCGATCACGACCGAGCGCATCGCCGGCCTCGCCCGGGTGCTGCGCGGCAACGCGAGCGCCGGCGTCGAGAACGTCGCGCTCTGGCACGAGCGCGACATCTCGCACTCCGGCGCCGAGCGCGTGATCCTCCCCGACTCCACGATCCTGCTCGACTACCTCCACCACCTCGCGATCCGCGTCGCGCGCGGGATGGTCGTCCACGAGGATCGGATGCTCGAGAACCTCGGCCTGACGTACGGGGCGCTGTTCAGCCAGCGGGTGCTGCTCGCGCTCGTCGGGGCCGGGATGCAGCGCGATGACGCCTACCGCATCGTGCAGGAGGAGGCGCAGCGTGCTTGGGGCGAGCGCGTGCAGCTGCGCGAGCTGCTCGAGGCGCGCCCGGAGCTCGGGCTCGATCTCGACGCGATCTTCGACCTCGGCGAGGTCACGCGCTGGGCGGGCGAGATCGTCGGGCGGCTGGACGCACTCCCCGTCCGCTGACCGCTACGGTCGATCGTGGTGCTCTCGTCGTGCCGGGGCGGGCGGGTCCGAATCGGCCGCGCCCGTTGCTAGCCTCCGCCGCGTGACCACCGCGCTCGCCGACCTCCCCCTCATCGCCTCGGGCAAGGTCCGCGAGCTCTACGACCTCGGCGACCGCCTGCTCATGGTCGCCAGCGACCGGATCTCGACGTACGACGTCGTGCATCCCACGCCGATCCCGGACAAGGGCAAGGTCTTGGCCGGGCTCTCGGTGTTCTGGTTCGAGCTCACCGGCGACGTCGTGCCGCACCACCTCGTCTCCGTCACCGAGGGCGTACCGGACGAGGCGCGCGGGCGTGCGCTGAACGTCATGAAGCTCGACATGCTGCCCGTCGAGTGCGTCGTGCGCGGGTACCTCACCGGCTCGGGCTGGAAGGACTACCAGGCGACCGGCTCGGTCGCGGGCATCGAACTGCCGGCGGGCCTGCGCGACTCCGAGAAGCTGCCCGAGGTGATCTTCACGCCCTCGACGAAGGCCGACGTCGGCCACGACGAGACGATCGACTTCGACCGCGCCGCCGAGATCGTCGGCGACCGCGCGGTCATGGTGCAGCTGCGCGACCTCTCGATCGCGCTGTACTCCGCGGCCGCCGACCACGCCGCCTCGCGCGGGGTCATCCTCGCCGACACGAAGTTCGAGTTCGGCCGCGACCGCGACGGCGTCATCCGCGTCGGCGACGAGGTGCTGACGCCCGACTCGTCGCGCTTCTGGCCCGCCGACACGTACGAGGTCGGCCGCGCGCAGCCGAGCTTCGACAAGCAGTACGTGCGCGACTGGGCCTCCGGCACCGGCTGGGACAAGAAGCCGCCCGCGCCCGCGATCCCCGACGACGTCGTCGCGGGCACGCGCGCGCGCTACATCGAGGCCTACGAGAAGATCACCGGGCAGTCGTTCGACGCCTGGCTGCAGCGGGTCGCGCCGTGACCGTTCGCGCGCGCGTACTCGTGCGCCCGAAGGCCGGGATCCTCGATCCGCAGGGCGTCGCCGTCGAGCGCGCGCTGCCGGCGCTCGGCTTCGAGGGCGTCGCCAACGTCCATGTCGGCCGGCTGATCGAGCTCGACATCGAGGACCCGAGCCAGCTGCAGGCGATGTGCGAGAAGCTCCTCGCGAACCCGCTGGTCGAGGACTACGAGATCCTCGATGCCCCGCCCATCACGTGAAGTTCGGGGTCATCCGCTTTCCCGGCTCGTGCGACGAGGTCGACGCCGTGCTCGCCTGCGAGCGCGTCCCCGGCGCGACGGCGCAGCTGCTGTGGCACGGCGACGCGGACCTGCAGGGCGTCGACGCCGTCGTCGTCCCGGGCGGCTTCTCCTACGGGGACTACCTGCGGGCGGGCGCGATCGCGCGCTTCTCGCCCGTCATGGAGTCCGTCATCGCGTTCGCCGACGGCGGCGGGCTCGTCCTCGGGATCTGCAACGGCTTCCAGGTCCTGTGCGAGGCGGGGCTGCTGCCGGGCGCGCTGCTGCCGAACGTCGGGCGCCGCTTCATCTGCCGCCAGGTGCAGCTGGAGGTCAGCGCCGCGACGATGCCCTTCACCGCCGACTGCGGCGCCGGCGAGCTGCTGTCGATCCCGGTGAAGCACACGACCGGCCGCTACTACGCGCCAGCGCAGCAGCTGGAGAGCCTCGAGGCCGATGACCAGATCCTCCTGCGCTACGCGCCCGGCGCCAACCCCAACGGCTCCAGCAACGACATCGCCGGCGTCCGCAACGCGGCCGGCAACGTCTTCGGCCTCATGCCCCACCCCGAGCACGCCGTCGACCCGCTCACCGGTTCGACCGACGGGCTGAAGATCTTCTGCTCGATGGCACATGCCCACGGTTGAGCAGGCGATCGCCCTCGGGCTGACGCCGGACGAGTTCGAGCTCATCCGGGCCGAGCTCGCGCCGCGCGAGCCCAACGAGGTCGAGCTCGCGGTGTTCAGCCTCATGTGGAGCGAGCACTGCGCCTACAAGCACTCCAAGAAGCTCCTGCGGGCGCTGCCGACCGAAGGGCCGCGGCTCGCGCTCGGCCCGGGCGAGAACGCCGGCGCGGTCGACGTCGGCGACGGCTGGGTCGTCGCCTTCAAGGTCGAGTCGCACAACCACCCGAGCGCCGTCGAGCCCTTCCAGGGCGCGGCGACGGGCGTCGGCGGCATCCTGCGCGACATCTTCGCCATCGGCGCGCGGCCGATCGCCGTGCTCGACTCGCTGCGCTTCGGCGAGCCGGACTCGCCCCGGACGCAGTACCTGCTCGACCACGCCGTCGGCGGGATCGGCCACTACGGCAACTCGATCGGCGTCCCGACGATCGGCGGCGAGGTCTACTTCGAGGGCCCGTACGAGCAGAACTGCCTCGTCAACGCCATGGCGCTCGGGCTCGCGCGCGGCGACGCGCTGATCCGCAGCGCCGCGACCGGCGTCGGCAACGCGCTCGTGCTCTTCGGCGCCTCGACGGGCCGCGACGGGATCGGCGGCGCCTCGGTGCTCGCCTCGGCCGAGCTCGGCGAGGCCGACGCCGACAAGCGGCCCACGGTCCAGGTCGGCGACCCGTTCGCGGAGAAGAAGGTCATGGAGTGCTCGCTGGAGCTGCTCGAGCGCGGGCTGCTCGTCGCACTGCAGGACCTCGGCGCGGCCGGCCTGTCGTCGTCCTCGGCCGAGATGGCGAGCAAGGGCGAGGTCGGCCTCGACCTCGACGTGTCGCTCGTGCCGCTGCGCGAGGCCGGGATGGCGGCCTGGGAGATCATGGTCTCCGAGTCGCAGGAGCGGATGCTCTGCGTCTGCGAGCCCGAGCGCCTCGACGAGGTCCTGGCGGTGTGCGAGAAGTGGGAGGTCGGCGGGACCGCGATCGGCACGGTCACCGACACGCGCGCATTGCGCGTCTTCGCCGGCGACGAGCTCGTCGGCGACATGCCGGTGCCCGCGCTCGTCGACGACTGCCCGCTCTACGACCTGACGCCGCAGGCCCCGAGCGAGCCGCTGTACCCCGCGCCGGCGCGAACGCTCGACCACGACGTCAGCGACCCTGGCGTGACGCTCCTCGCCCTGCTCGCCTCGCCGAACATCGCCTCGCGGCTGCCGCTCTTCCAGCAGTACGACAGCATCGTCCAGTCGCGCACCGTGCGCCGGCCCGAGCAGGCCGACGCCGCCGTCCTCGCATTGCCCGGCGGCGGCGCCATCGCGGTCTCGATCGACGGCAACGGCCGGCGCGTGGCCTGCGACCCGTACACCGGGACGGTCGAGGCGGTCCTCGAGTGCACGGCGAACCTCGCCTGCGCGGGCGCCGAGGCGCTCGGCCTGACGAACTGCCTGAACTTCGGCAATCCGGAGAAGCCGCACATCGCCTGGCAGCTCACGGAGTCGATCCGCGGCCTCGCCGACGCCTGCCGCGCGCTCGATGTCCCCGTCGTCGGCGGCAACGTGTCGCTCTACAACGAGAGCGGCGGCGGCCCGATCTACCCGACGCCCGTCGTCGGCATGGTCGGCGAGCTGCCCGACGCCGCCCGCGCCGGGCGCTCGGGCTTCGCGCGCGCCGGCGACGCCGTCGGCCTCGCGGGCCCGTTTCGCCCGCGGCTGCCCGGCTCCGAGCTCGCCAGGCTCCGCGGCGAGCCGCTGCCCGTCGGTCTCGACGAGATCGACATCGCCGCGCTGCGCGCCGCCCAGGAGGCGATCCGCGACGCGGTCCGCGCCGGCGACCTCGCCAGCGCCCACGACGTCGCCGAGGGCGGCTTCCTCGTCGCCGTCGCGGAGTCCTGCCTCGCGGGAGACCTCGGTGTCACGCTCGACCTCGGCCCGAGCGGCGACCTCGAGCGCATCCTCTTCGGCGAGTCCCCCGGCGCCGGGTTCGTCGTCTCGGGCTCCGCGGAGGCCTTGGCCCGCCTCGCCGAGCGCGTCGATCTCGAGGTCTTCGGCACGGTCGGCGGCGACGCCCTCGTCGTGACGAGCGGCGACGTGCTGATCAGCGCGTCACTCGACGAACTGCGCGCCGCGCACGCGGCGCTCGCGCCGTTGTTCCCTTAGCCTCAGCTCGTCCGCCTCGCGCGAGCCTCGCCGGCGGCGGAGGGTGTGCCGGTCGGGCACCGCGCGCAGCTTGACCGCGGTCACCCGGTCCGCGCGCCCGGCCATCACGCACAACGAGGCGGCGACGGCGCAGAGCCCCGCCCAGACCGCCACGATGGAGAGAAGAATCCAGAGGGTCATCGACGTTCGCCACTTTGTGACGATTGGCCGACCGTACAGTCAGAGCGCCGGTGCGCGTCGGCATCTTTCGATGGGACTTCTGTCGCAGTGGGGGACGACGAGCGGACGACACGCCGGCACGGCCGCCGGGTGGCGCGTCATCCCCTCCCGCCGCCGCGAGCAGCGGCGGCTATCACCGCTGATAGCGCGGGCTCTACGCCGCCGGCGCGAGGCTGGTCCGGGCGGCCGTGTGTGCCGATTCTGCGACGACTTCGTGTCAACCCGGCCGTACCGGGCCACGCGGGGCGATCTGCGCGCCAGGATGCCCAGCACCGGCTATCGGCCCTGATAGCAGGCGCTGCACATGGCAGATCGAGACCCCCACCACGATCCCGACGAGGACGACGAGGACGACGATTTTCAGCCGTTCGACGATCTCGAGCAGCCCGGGCCCATCCATCCGAACGACATCGAGCTCGAGAAGATCCCGCGCCAATTCTGGGAGCCGACACTCGCGCCGTTTCATCGCTCCGTCCGCGCCGGGATCGCCCACCGGGTGCCTGACGGCCGGCTGCGGGCACTCGCGTTCGAGGTGGCGGTGGAAATCGACCACGCGGCCGCCGATGCACGAAATGCCCGCGACGAAGCTCGGCACGCGGCGCGCAGGACCGGTTATCCGCTGCCGGCGCCCGGTCCCGAGCACGCGACAACACGGGTGACGATCCAGGTGAACATCCGCCTGAGAGCCGACGATCACGAGCGGCTGGCGGACGCTGCGCGGTCCGTCGGGCTGCGCCCGACGACGCTCGCGCGGGCGCTCGTGCTCAACGGTGCCGCGCAGATACTGCGGGAACACGCGGGGTCGGAGGGCCCGCGAGACGTTCGCAGCCGAACGCCCGGCTATCCTTGACGGTGTGACGACCCTCGATGAGCGCGAGGGACCGCGGGACGAGTGCGGAGTGTTCGGGATCCATGCCCCCGGTCACGAGGTCTCCCGTCTGGCGTATTTCGCGCTGTACGCACTGCAACACCGTGGGCAGGAGTCCGCCGGCATCGCCGCTGCGGACGTGGGCGGGCACATCATGACGCTGCGCGATCTGGGGCTCGTGAACCAGGTCTTCGACGAGCAGAAGCTGCGCGCGCTCGGCGGCGACATGGCGGTCGGGCACGTCCGCTACTCGACGACGGGCTCCAACGGCTGGGACAACGCCCAGCCCGTGCACCGCTCCGACCGCCGCGAGCTCGCCCTCGGGCACAACGGCAACCTCATCAACGCCGTCGAGCTGCACTCCGAGCTGCGCGAGCGCGGCGTGCGCTTCCGCTCGACCTCGGACTCCGAGATCATCGCGGCGCTGCTGGCATCGCACGAGGCCGAGCGCATCGAGGACGCCGTCACCGAGATCCTGCCGCGGCTGCAGGGCGCCTTCTCGACCGTCCTCATGACGAAGGACACGCTCGTCGCCTTCCGCGACCCCGCCGGCCTGCGGCCGCTCGTGCTCGGCTGCATCGAAGGCCACTACTGCGTGGCGAGCGAGTCCTGCGCGCTGGACATCATCGGCGCCAAGCTCGTCCGCGACGTCAAGCCCGGCGAGATGATCTGGATCAACGGCGACGGCCGGCTGCAGACGCGCCAGGTCGTCGAGGGCGCGCGCGAGGCGTTCTGCATCTTCGAGTACATCTACTTCGCCCGCCCGGACTCGCGCATGAACGGCGACGTCCTGCAGGCGGCGCGCGGGCGGATGGGTGAGATCCTCGCCCGCGAGGCGCCGACCCCCGGCGCCGAGCTCGTCATCCCGGTTCCCGACTCCGGCGCTCCCGCGGCCCGCGGCTACGCCCGCGCGAGCGGCCTGCCCCAGGACGACGGCCTCATCAAGAACCGCTACGTCGGCCGGACGTTCATCGAGCCCGGCCAGGAGCTGCGCAAGCACGGCCTGCGGATGAAGTTCAACCCGCTGCGGGAGATCGTCGGCGGCAAGTCGATCGTCGTCGTCGACGACTCGATCGTCCGCGGCAACACGACGCGCCAGATCGTCCAGATGCTCCGTGACGCCGGCGCGCGCGAGGTGCATATGCGCATCTCCGCCCCGCCGATCAGGCATCCGTGCCACTACGGCATCGACATGTCCACGCGCGAGGAGATGATCGCGCACGGGCGGACCGTCGAGGAGATCGCAGCCGAGCTCGGCTGCGACTCGCTGGCCTATCTCTCGCTCGCGGGCGTCTACGAGGCCGTCCGCGGCTCGCGCGAGCGCCACTGCGACGCGTGCTTCAGCGGCCGCTACCCGCTCGAGAGGACCGACGAGGCCAACGGCAAGTTCGCGCTCGAGCTCCCGCTCGTCCGCGCATAGGGCAGCGTCGCGGTCAGCGGCTGCACGAAGAGCCCGCTGACGGACAGCCCGAAGCGCGTCGACGGGTGGACGGCAAGCCAGCTGCGCGCCCTGCCGCTCAGCCGGAAGCGCAGCTCGATCGGCCCCGCGGTCAGCCGGCCGGCGCGTGCGTACGGCAGGTGCCGCGCGTCACCGCCGGCGCGGAGGTGCCCGATCCCGCGCACGAGGCACGCGCGCGGGCAGGTCAGGCGCAGCCGGATCGTCGCGCCGCTGCGAACGGCGCGGACGCCGATCGGGCGGTCCGCGCCGGCGCTGCGGGCCGCCGTCGCGGTCGCGGGCGGCGCGCCCTCGGTCGTGAACGACCAGCGGTGCTTGAAGCGCTGGCCGCCGACGGTCGCGACGACCTTCGCGGTGTATGTCGTGCCGGGCGCGAGCTGCCCGCGCGGGATGAGCTCGGCGCCGACGGGCAGGTAGCCGCGCAGGCCGCGCGTCGCGTTGTCGACGATCGCGATCGGGACGGGACCGGCCGGGCCGACGACGTGCGCGCGCGCCACCTTGGCGACGTCGGTCGTGGCGATGCCGGGGCCGTCGAAGAGGACGTAGAGGTACGGCCCGGTCGGCGTGTCGGGCGCGATCCCGACGAACTCGCCGGGCGTGAACGGCAGCTCGTCGGCGACCTCGCCCACGCGCCAGTCGGTCGCGCCGTTCGCCGGGTACGTGTACGTGACGTTGCGCGACGGCGGGCGGCGGTTGTGCGAGGCGACGGTCGCGCAGCCGAAGCCCGCGTTCTCCGAGGCGCCCATCGCGTCCAGGCGCGGCGAGAGGAGCTGGTGCAGGTGCAGCGGGGCGTGCTCGAACGGGCTGTCGGCGGCCGACCACTGCAGGCCGCGGTACAGCACCGCCCGCGCGCCCGCCGTCGCGCCCGCCACGGTGAAGCCCGGCGCGGTCGCGTCCTCGCTGTGCGTGAGGACGTCGTTGAGCACGCCGTAGCGGTTGTGCAGCACGCAGCCCAGGGACGCCGCCGGGTTCTCCGTGATGCCTGCGGGGAAGCCGTTGGCGGCCCGCATGGCGTTGACGTAGCCGACGAGCTCGCGCCCGCCGGCGTCGGCCGACGCGAGCGCCGGGAAGGTGAACAGGAACGCGAGGACGAGCGCCGCGAGCCGCGCGGCTACTTGACCTGCGGCCCGTAGCCCCACTTCGGCATCGCCGACAGACCTCCGGCCTTCTCCGCCTTCTCCATGTCGGTGTTGCGCGCGCTCGTCGGGTAGGGCGGGCGTTTCCATGGATGCCAGCCGACCGTACCGTAATGGTGGCGGAGGTAGGCGGTTAAATCTCCGCGGTGCCGTTCGCAGGCGTAGCGGGCGGGTCCATAGAGCCCGCGCCCCTGCCAGACGAGCCATTTCCCGGGCATCGCGTCGAGGTACTGCCCCCAGGAGATCTCGCGCACGGTCGACTCGAGGCTGAGCTGCGTCAGCGGATCAGGCTGCTCGGTGCAGAACTGGCACCGGAAGATGAGCTTCACGGACACGTGCCACCCACATTAGTCCTCGTACCCGCCTTTGCAACGAATCAGCGGCCGTCGGCCGTGCGCGCCGAGGCGGGCGCTAAGGTCGGACGCCGTCCATGGATCCCGCCGCCGCCCTGCGCGAGCACTTCGGCTTCGACGCGTTCCGCCCCGGCCAGGAGCAGGCCGTGCGCGCAGCGACGGGCCCGCCCGCGCGCGACGTGCTCGTCGTCATGCCGACGGGCGCCGGCAAGTCGCTGTGCTACCAGCTCCCCGCGCTCATGCGCGACGACCTGACGCTCGTCGTCTCGCCGCTCGTGTCGCTCATGCGCGACCAGGTCGACGCGCTCGCCGTGGCGGCCCCCGGGCGCGCCGCACTCGTCAACGCGCAGCAGGACGCCGCCGACAACCGCCTGGCGCTCGAGCGCGCGGCCGCGGGCGAGCTGCGGCTGCTGTACGTCGCGCCCGAGCGCTTCTCCTCGGCCCCGTTCCTCGAGGCGATGCGCGCGACGGAGATCGGCCTCTTCGTCGTCGACGAGGCGCACTGCGTCTCGCAGTGGGGGCACGACTTCCGGCCCGACTACTTCCGCCTCGCCGACGCCGCGCGCTGGCTGCAGGCCGAGGCGATCATCGCGTCGACGGCGACAGCTACGCCGCAGGTCGCCAACGACATCGCGGTGCGCCTCGGGCTGCGCGACCCCGTCCGCGTGTCGACGGGCTTCGACCGGCCGAACCTCTCCTTCGGCGTCATCGCGTGCGCGTCGACGCAGGCCAAGCACCGCCACATCGCCGCGGCCCTCTCGACCCCCGGGGCGACGCCCGCCATCGTCTACGCGGGCACGCGCGCCGGCGCCGAGAAGCTCGCCGGCAGGCTGTCGCCCGCGCTGCAGGGCGCCGTCGGCGTCTACCACGCGGGCCTCGGCCGCGACCAGCGCACGGAGGTCCAGCGGCGCTTCATGGACGGCCGCCTCGACGTCGTCGTCGCGACGAACGCGTTCGGCATGGGGATCGACAAGGCCGACGTGCGGACGGTCTGCCACGAGAGCGTGCCGGGCTCGGTCGAGGCCTACTACCAGGAGGCCGGCCGCGCGGGCCGCGACGGCCGCCCCGCGCGGGCGCTGCTGTTCGCCGAGGGCCGCGACAAGGGCCTGCACGTCTTCTTCATCCAGCGCGGCGAGATCGACGACCAGGCGATCGCGACGATCGCCCGGCGCCTGGCGATGCGAGCGAGCGACGGGCGCTACGACCTCGGCGCCGATGAGCTCGCCTCGATCCTCGGGGGCGATCGCGGCGACAGCAGCGATCAGGTGCGCGCGGTCATCGGCCACCTCGCCCGCGCCGGCGTGATCCGTCCCGCGCCGTCCTCGCCCGACCGCATCCGCGGGCGCATCGAGGGGCCGTTCGACGGCCGCGCGCGGGCGGCCTGCCGCTCGTCGGCCGGCGACGCGCAGCGCGCGCGCTGGACGCAGTACCGGACCGTCTGGGCGTTCGTCGAGGGCAAGGCCTGCCGGCGCGAGACGATCCTGCGCCACTTCGGCGACCGCAGCACGCCGACGCCCGACCCCGGCGTGCCGTGCTGCGACGTCTGCGACCCGAGCTGGCTCCCGGCCGCGCCCGCCGCTGCTCCGGGGCGCGCGCGCAGGCGCGGCGCGCACGGCGGCGGCGGCGGTCCCGCCCCCACCCCCGGCGACCTCGACGCCGCGATCCTCTCCGTCGTCGAGACCGCCGACCCCGCGGTCGGTCGCACGCGCACCGTCGAGATCCTCCGTGGCGGCCAGTCCAAGGCGCTCGTCAAGAGCGGGCACGACGGCCTCCCCGCCTACGGCACGTTCGACCACCTCACGGCCAAGCAGGTCCTCGGGCGCGTCGACGAGCTCATCGGCGACGGGCGCCTGCGCTCGACCGGCGGCGCGTACCCGAAGCTTCAGGCCGTCGCGGCTGCCCGCGCGGCGTGATGGCCGCGCCGCTGCGCGTCGGCGTCCTGGCGTCGGGGGACGGTACGAACCTGCAGGCGCTGCTGGACAGCGTTCACGGCGAGGAGGCGCTCGTCGTCGCCGTCGCCTCCGATCGCGCCGATGCCACCGCACTGCAGCGTGCCCGCGACGCGGGCGTCCCGACCGCGGTCTTCGCCATCGGCGAGCACCCCGACCGCCCCGCGCGCGACGGCGCGATCGCCGACTGGCTCGCCGCCCACGACGTCGAGCTCGTCGTGCTCGCCGGCTACATGGCGCTGCTGACGAGCCCGCTCCTGCGCCGTTTCGCCGGTCGCGTCATCAACATCCACCCCTCGCTGCTGCCGGCCTTCCCCGGCATCCGCTCGATCGAGCAGGCGCTGGACCACGGCGTGAAGATCTTCGGCGTGACGGTGCACTTCGTCGACGACGACGGCGGCGTCGACACCGGCCCCATCCTCGCCCAGCGCGCCGTGGAGCTGCCCGCCGCGACGACCCGCGCCGAGGTCATGGAGCATCTGCGCCCGATCGAGCACGCCCTGCTGCCGGAGGCCGTGCGGCTCGTGGCCCGCGGCGCGGTGAGCCGCGATCCGGCCAACCCGCGCCGGATCGTCATCGCTCCCGACTGACCATCCGTCCAGTCCTGGTTGCCCTGCGAGCGGGCGCACGCCATGATGCGGCCGTGCCGCCGCGAGGCTTCCTCCTGACGATCCCGCGCGCGCTCATCGCCCTCGTCGCGCTCGCGCTCGTGCTCGTGCCCGCCGCGCAGGGCATCGTGAAGAACGGCAGCGGCCGCGGCGACAAGTTCGTCGGCACGAACTCGCGCGACCTGCTCTTCGGCGGCCACGGCAACGACTCGCTCACGGGCCGCGGCGGCGACGACGTCCTCATCGGCGACTTCGGCAACGACAAGCTCTTCGGCGGCACGGGCAACGACCGCCTCGAGGGCGACTCGGGCAACGACAAGCTCATCGGCGGCGACGGCGTCGACCAGATGGACGGCGGGACCGGCAACGACAAGCTCGACGGTGGCCCCGGCAACGACCGCATGGACGGCGGCGACGGCGACGACACGATCAACGGCGGCGAGGGCGACGACTTCATCCTCGAGCGCGGCTTCGGCAACGACACGCTCGTCGACGGCGGCCCCGGCGACGACTACATCAACACCAACCGCGGCAGCGACCGCGAGGTCTACGGCCGTGACGGCAACGACATCCTCGTCGGCGGCAACGGCGCCGACACGCTCAACGGCGGCGGCGGCGCCGACGTCCTGGAGGGCGACCAGGGCAACGACACGCTCATCGGCGAGGGCGAGGACGACACGCTCATCGGCGGCGAGGGCGCGAACATCCTCATCGGAGGCGACGGCAACGACACGATCTACACGGGCTACGTCAACCCCAGCGAGGTCGACTGCGGGCCCGGGATCGACACGGTCTACGCGGGCTACGTCACGCTCGGCAGGCTCGAGCGCGGCACCCCCCAGGCCGTGCAGGACCCGTCGGTGCGGACGCCCTGGACGTTCAAGGACTGCGAGATCCTGATCCCCGTCACGGTGCGCGACAACGCGGTCGGCCCCGAGCGGCTGAACCCGCAGTTCAAGGACTACCGCCCGCTCGAGGGCGCGGCGACGAACGCCGGGCTCGAAGGCGCGGGCCCGCCCGGCGCCGCCGCCGTCGCGCTCGTGAAGAGCACGAACGAGGACCAGCCGATCCGCAAGTACGGCGCGGCGACGCAGGGCAACGACTCGCTGAGCGTGCGCAGCAACGGCGGCAAGGCGCTCGCGCCCGACGGCGGGCTCTACGGCCTGGGCGGCAACGACCGCCTCGAGGGCGACAGCGGCCCCGATCGCCTCTACGGCGGTCCCGGCAACGACGGCCTCTACGGCCGCGGCGGCTCGGACGTCCTCGTCGGCTCGGGCGGCAACGACATCCTCGAGGGCGGGCGCGGCCAGGACATCCTCGACGGCGGGCCCGGCAACGACAAGCTCAACGGCGGCTTCGACGACGACGTCATCAACGGCGGCAGCGGCAACGACCGCATCACCGCCGTCGGCGGCGGCAAGGACACGATCGACTGCGGCCCCGGCGACGACACCGTCATCGCCGACAAGAGCGACATCGTCAGCTCCAACTGCGAGCACCGCCGCTGAGCCCCCGGCCGCGGGCGGATCCGGCGCCGCCGGTATCCTCGCCCGATCGCCGGTTCGAGTGAGACTCCGCAGGAACTGACGGCTCCCGGCGGCGTGCGGGTCCGTCGTGCGCTGCTGTCGGTCTCCGACAAGCGCGGCGTCGTGGAGTTCGCCCGCGGCCTCGCGGAGCTCGGCGTCGAGCTCGTGTCGACCGGCGGGACGGCCGCGACGCTCGCGAACGCCGGCCTGACCGTCCGCTCGGTCGAGGACTTCACGGGCTTCCCGGAGATCATGGACGGCCGCGTCAAGACGCTGCACCCGCGCCTGTATGCGGGGCTGCTCGCGGTGCGCTCCGACCAGGCGCACGTCGACGCCGCCGAGCAGCACGACATCGAGTACGTCGACCTCGTCTGCGTGAACCTCTATCCGTTCGAGCGCAGCGTCGCGCGCCGGCTGCCGGAGGCCGAGATCATCGAGAACATCGACATCGGCGGCCCGACGATGATCCGCGCCGCGGCGAAGAACCACGCCTACGCCGCCGTCGTGACGAGCCCCGAGTCCTACGACGCGATCCTCGACGAGCTGGGCGCCTCCGACGGGCACCTGTCGACCACGACACGCGAGTCGCTCGCCGCCGAGGCGTTCGCCTACACGGCGCGCTACGACACCGCCGTCGCGCGCTGGTTCGCCGAGAAGTCCGAGGACTTCCCGCCGCTGCACGTGCGCGCGTACGAGAAGGTGCTCGACCTGCCCTACGGCGAGAACCCGCACCAGCGCGCCGCGTACTACACGGAGGTCGGGGCGCGGTCGCACGTGCTGTCGCAGATCCAGCAGCACCACGGCAAGCAGCTCTCGTTCAACAACCTGCTCGACCTCGATGCCGCGCGCAGCCTCGTGCGCGAGTTCGCCGAGCCGACGTGCATCATCGTCAAGCACAACAACCCGTGCGGCGTCGCCCTCGGCGAGAGCGCCCTGGACGCCTACGAGCGCGCCTACGCCACCGACCCGCTCAGCGCCTTCGGCGGCGTGATCGCCTTCAACCGGCCGATCGACGCCGCGACCGCCACGCGCCTGTCCGAGCAGTTCGTCGAGGTGCTGTTCGCGCCCGGCTACGACGACGACGCGATGGAGATCCTCACCCGCAAGCCGTCGATCCGGATCCTCGAGGACAACGAGCGCCGCGCGCCGCTCGTCGCCGAGCCGGACATCAAGCAGGTCATGGGCGGGCTGCTCGTCCAGGACCACGACATCGAGAACCTCGACCGCACGGAGATGGAGGTCGCGACGCAGGTCCAGCCGACCGACGCCGAGTGGCGCGACCTGCTCTTCGCGTGGCGCGTCTGCAAGCACGTGCGCTCCAACGCCATCGTGCTCGCCCGCGACCAGGCGACGATCGGCATCGGCGCCGGCCAGATGAGCCGCGTGGACTCCGTCCGCCTCGCCGTCGACAAGTCGCGCGTGAAGTCGCTTCAGGGCGCGGTGCTCGCGTCCGACGCGTTCTTCCCCTTCAGCGACGGCCCCGAGATCGCGATCGGCGCCGGCGTCACGGCGATCATCCAGCCCGGCGGGTCGCGCAACGACCCCGAGGTGCGCGAGGCGGCCGACAAGGCGCAGGTCGCGATGGTCTTCACGAGCCGGCGCCACTTCCGCCACTAGCCCGTGCCGGTCGAGCGCTTCGGCTCCGGCGGGCCGTGGGAGCACCGCTTCGGCTACAGCCGGGCGGTTCGGGCCGGGGATCTCGTGCTCGTCGCCGGGACGACGGCGGTCGACGAGGACGGCGTCGTGCTGTGCCCCGGCGACGCGGGCGGCCAGGTGGCGGTGATCCTCGACGCGATCGAGGCGGCGCTCGCGCAGGCAGGCGCGCGCCTGGACCAGGTCGTACGCACGCGGATGTTCGTCACCGACATCACCCGCGCCGAGGAGATCGGCCGCGCCCACGGCGACCGCTTCGGCGCGATCGCGCCGGTCGCGACGATGGTGCAGGTCGCGGCGCTCATCGACCCGCGGATGCTCGTCGAGATCGAGGCCGACGCGTACGTCGGCGATTAGCGGGGGGATCGCGGTCCGTCCGCGGCGACCCGCAGACTCCCGGCCCGTGCTCCACGCCGTCGCCCCAACTTGATCGCCCTCCGAGCCTGGCAGGAACAGGCGCTCGAGCGGATGTCGGCCTGGAACGACGGGACGTTCCTGCTGTCCGCCGCGCCCGGCGCCGGCAAGACGATCCCGAGCCTCGTCTTCGCCCGCAGGCTGCTGGATGCCGGGATCGTGCGCCGCGTCCACGTCCTCTGCCCCACGACCCCGCTGACGCATCAGTGGGCCGAGGCCGCCGGCCGCCTCGGCGTGCAGCTGCAGCCCGACGCCACCGAGCTGACGCCGCCGCGCGACTTCCACGGCGTCGTCGCCACGTACGCCCGCGCCGCCTCGTCGGCGGCCCGCTGGGCGGGGCAGTGCGGCCGCGACACGCTCGTCATCGCCGACGAGGCCCACCACCTCGGCGAGGAGCTCGCCTGGGGCGAGGGCTTCGCCCGCGCGTTCGGCGCGACGCGCCGCTGGCTGCTGCTCTCCGGCACGCCGTTTCGCTCCGACCAGAGCGCGATCGCCGGCGTGCGCTACGAGGACGGCATCGCCGTCCCCGACGTGAGCTACACGTACGCCGACGCCGTCCGCGACGGGATCTGCCGCCCGGTCGTCTTCATCCCCTACGACGGCATGCTCTCCTGGCAGTCCGGCGATGACGTCATCGAGTCCTCGTTCGACACCGTCCTGAGCACGCGCGAGGCCGGGCGCCGGTACCGCACCGCGATCTCGACCGACCTCGCCGACGGCCTGCCGCGGATCCTGCGCGCGGCCGACGAACGCCTGGGCGAGGTCCGCGCGCAGGGCCATCGCGATGCCGGCGGCCTCGTCGTGACCGCCGACGGCGACCACGCGCGCCGTGTCGCCGCGGTGCTCGCGCAGGTCACCGGCAGGGCGCCGGTGATCGTCCTGCACACCGACGCGCGCGCGGCGGTGAAGCTGCGGGCGTTCGGCAAGGGCCGCGAGCGCTGGATCGTCGCGGTGAACATGGTCTCCGAGGGCGTCGACATCCCGCGCCTGCGCGTCGGCGTCTACGCGTCGGCGGCCAAGACGCCGCTCATCTTCCGCCAGATCGTCGGGCGCTTCGTCCGCACGCTCGCCGGGCGCGAGCCCGAGCACAGCTACCTCTTCCTCCCCGCCGACGGCCTGCTGCGCGCGCACGCGGCGGACGTCGAGACCGAGTTGCGCCACGTCCTCGCGCCACCGGCCGAGCCGGGGTTCGGGGAGGAGCTCGAGCGCGAGGAGCGCCGCCGCAGCGAGCCGGCCGTGTCCGACGCGTTCGTGCCCCTCGACGCCGACGTCGCACCGCAGCTCGCGCTCTTCGGCGGCGGCCCGCCGGCACCCAAGCCGGCGCCGGTCTTCGCGGGCCCGCCCGCCGTCGCCGACGCGCCCGCCGAGCTCCCGGCCTTCAAGCGCCGCGCCCGCCTGCGCGAGAAGCGCACGGGGCTCGTGCGGGCCCTCGCCGGCCTGGATGGGCGCTCGCACCGCGAGATCAACGCCTGGGTCAACGCACAGACCGGCGCCGCGAGCGTGAGCGATGCGTCGCTGGACCAGCTCGAGCGCTCGATCGAGGTCCTCCTCGCCGAGCTCGATCGCCGCGGCCGGCGGCGCGCCGCGAGCTGACCATGGGCCGCCTGGGGCTCGAACCCAGAACCTAGGGGTTAAAAGCCCCTTGCTCTACCAGTTGAGCTAACGGCCCCGACCAATACCCCCAGGGGGAATCGAACCCCACTCTTCGAGATTGAAAGCCTCGCGTGCTGACCGGTACACCATGGGGGCCGGCCCGGCCGCGCATTCTACGGGCAGCCCGCACGCGCCCCGGAACCGGCCCGGGGCGGGTGTGCGCGGGCCTCTAAGCTTTTCCGCCGCGGGCGGTTAGCTCAGCTGGTCAGAGCGCCTGCCTTACAAGCAGGAGGTCCGCGGTTCGAGCCCGCGACCGCCCATCGTTACGCAGCGCCTCAATTCTGGGCGCGAGCCGACCTCGCGATCGAACGGGGCGCCGCGTTTGGCCACTGGCGGCCAACGCGCCGGCCGAAGCAAAGGTCCCGTTGCTTGGGAACTGCGTTACCAAAGGTAACGCCCTAAAAGCTTGGTAACGTGATGAGCCATCCAATGTCTCTTTCCCAATGGGTGATTCGCAGACAGCCCCACCGGGGACACATCGCGCCGGCCGGTTCGTCCAGTACAGCTCAGGTGGCGATGCGTTTTACGCATTCCATCCGAGTCCGCTTCCCCCCGATCCGCCGCTCACGATCGACGCCGACATTCAGGAGCTGCTCGACCGCGCCAACCAAGCGCTGGGACGACTCGACGGGATCACGTTGTTGCTTCCCGACCCGGACCATTTCCTCTACTCGTATGTCCGCAAGGAGGCGGTGCTGTCCTCGCAGATCGAGGGCACGCAGTCCTCCCTTTCCGATCTACTGCTGTTCGAGCACAACGTCGCCCCCGGGGTCCCCTTCGCGGACGTCGAGGAGACGTCGAACTACATCGCGGCCATGAACCACGGCCTTCACGAGATCGATGGTGGGCGGCCTCTCAGCCTCAACCTGATCAAGGAAGTCCACCTCTTACTGCTTCGCGGCGTTCGCGGCGGCGAGACTGGCCCAGGCGACTTCCGCAGGATTCAGAACTGGCTCGGGGGTTCGAGCCCGGCCACGGCGCGCTTTGTTCCGCCGCCCGCTCACGAGGTCATGCCAGCGATGAGCGACCTCGAGAAGTTCTTGCACGATGACCCGGTAAAGACGCCGATTCTGATCAAGGCCGCACTCGCCCACGCACAATTCGAGACAATCCATCCCTTCCTCGACGGCAATGGGCGTGTCGGACGGCTTCTCGTGACGCTGCTCCTCTGCGCCGAGCGCAAGGTCCTGTCGCAGCCCTTGCTCTACCTGAGTCTGTACCTAAAGCGAAACCGGGACGCGTACTACGACCAGTTGCAGCGCGTTCGAACCGCCGGCGCGTGGGAGGAGTGGCTCGCGTTCTTCCTCCGTGGGGTGATCGACGTCGCCGCAGCGGCGACCGACACCACGCGTCGCATCGTCCAGATGATCGAGCGAGACCGAGCCCGCATCGAGTCAGAGCTCGGTCGAGCAGCGGGCTCAGCCTTGCGGGTGCACCACTTGATCGTCCGCGATATCGCCACCAGCATTCCCGAAGCTACCGGCAAGCTTGCCCTCAGCGAACCGACGGTCGCGAGCGCGATCGGCCACCTCGAACGCCTCACAATGGTGAGAGAGGTCACCGGGCGCAGGCGCAGGCGCCTGTACGTCTACGACGAGTACCTCGCGATCTTGAGCGAGGGCACGGAGCGCCCAACGATCTCTGCGTAGGAAGTGGCGGACTCTAGGGCGACGCCAGCGGCACCGGCCGGCCGGTGTGGAAGCCCTGTACGTAGTCGGCGCCGAGCTCGCGCAGGAGCTCGAGCGTCGGCTCGTCCTCGACGCCCTCGGCGATCGTGCGCAGGCCGAACTGCGATGCGATGCCGATGATGCTCTGCACGACGCGCTGGTCGTCGCGCGACTCGCAGAGCCCGAGCACGAAGGACTGGTCGATCTTCAGGTAGCGCAGCGGCAGCAGGCGCAGGTAGGTGAACGAGCCGAAGCCCGTGCCGAAGTCGTCGAGCGCGAGGCCGCAGCCGAGCGCCGTCAGCTCGTCGGCGAAGTCGCGGGCCGCGTCGAGGTGGCGGGCGCCGGCGGACTCGGTGATCTCGAAGACGAGCCGCCTGGCCGCCTCCGGCGCCGCGTGCAGCAGCGCGACGATCTCGCGCCGCGCGGCGGCGTCGCAGAGCGTGACGGCCGAGAGGTTGACCTCCGGCGCGGGCCCCGCTGGCAGGCGCAGCGCCTGGCGCACCATCCAGACGTCGATCGCCTGGATCATCCCGAAGCGCTCGGCCATCGGCAGGAACGCCGCCGGCTGCAGCAGCGGGCCGCCGGCCGTGGCCGGGCCCATGCGCACGAGCAGCTCGCACCAGTCCGGCGTGCCCGTCCGCAGATTGACGACCGGCTGGGCGTACACGAGCATCCGCTCGCCCTCGAGCGCCGCGCCGATGCGCTCGCGCCAGTCGCGCCGCTCGCGCCGCTCGCTCTCGCGCTCCCGGCGCTCGGTCACGTCGGTCCCGATCGTGCACGTCTCGACGGGCAGGCCGGCCTCGTCGGGCAGGACGAACGTCACCGTCGCGTATGTCCGGGGCTCGCCGTCGCGGATGAGCACCGTCTCGTCGTAGACGGCCTCGCGCTCGACGGTCGCCCGGCGATCGTTGGCGAGCATCTGCGCGGAGATCGTGGGAAACAGCTCCGCGCAGCTGCGGCCGACGAGGTCGTCGGGCGCGACGCCGAGGATCCGGCCGGTCTCGGCGTTCGTCATGAGGTAGACCCCGTCGAGGTCCTTGACGGCGACGATCGACGGCGTGTAGTCGATGATCGCGCGCATCCGGCGCTCGCTGTGGCCGAGCACGCGCTGGGCCTCGACGCGCTCGGTCACGTCGTGGCAGACGCCGACGAGCGCGGTCGCGCTGCCGTCCGGGCCCGCGAGCGGCCGCCCCTGCGAGAGCAGCACGCGCTGCGTGCCGTCGGCGCGGATGATCCGCTCCTCGAACGCGAACGGCTCGAACAGCTCGACGGCACGATCGACGAGCTTCCACACCCGGCCGCGCTCGTCGGGGTGCAGCAACGCGAGGAAACCCTCGACCGTGCCGGCGAACGCACCCGGCTCCAGGCCGTAGATGCGATGCAGCTCGTCAGACCAGAGCACGAGCCCGGTCGAGAGGTCCCAGCGCCACACGCCGAAGTGGCCGATGCGCTCGGCCTCGGACATCCGGTCGGCGTACTCGCGCAGCTCCTCGTCGGGGCGCTCGCGCGCCCCGAGGTCCCCCGACACGGTCATACCGGAAGACGGTCCCACGTTGGACGATGGGCCGCAACCCGCTGGCGCGCGTGACGCGACACGCCCGGACCGGGGTAGCATCGGCAACGACATGCGAACCGCCGGCCTCCTGATGGGCATCGTGCTGACCCTCGCGATCGTGGTCGCCGCGGGCGCCGACGCCGCAAAGCCGCCGTCGGGGAGCGCGACCGGCACGGGCTCGGTCTTCGTGCCCAATCCGGTGCAGAGCCTCGGCGACGAGCTCCTCACCGACCAGAACGACGCCGACGGCGCCGTCCCGCCGTCCGCCTACCACGACGTGACGCTCACGCACCTCGACGGCAGCGGCCTGCTCACCGGGGACTACGCCCGCGTCGCCAGCAGCACGGGCAACCTCGCCCACTCGGCGACGAACGTCTTTCGCTACACCCGACACCAGGACGAGTTCGAGCAGGTCATGGCCTACTACTGGGTCACCGAAGCGCAGCAGTACATCCACAGCCTCGGCTTCGGCGAGACGCGCCGGCCGATCGACAACGGGCCGCAGGCCGTCCGCATCAATCAGCTCGGGCAGGACAACTCCTTCGCGACGGACCACCCGAAGAACGAGCTGCGCTTCGGCAAGGGCGGCGTCGACGACGCCGAGGACGCCGAGGTGATCCTCCACGAGTACGGCCACGCGATCCACTTCTCGCAGGGCTTCTCGTTCGCATCCGAGGACGCCGGCGCGATCAGCGAGGGCTTCGGGGACTACTGGGCGGTCACCGTCGCCGACGTCGTGTCGCAGGCGCTCGGCGTCCCGAGCCTCGAGCCGCTGCCGTGCGTCGCCGACTGGGACTCGGTCTCCTACACGACGAGCGTGCCGCACTGCCTGCGCCGGGTCGACAGCGACCTGCACTACCCCGCCGACCTCAACGGCGAGGTGCACCACGACGGCCAGATCTGGTCGCGCGCGCTCTGGGACGTCCGCCAGGCGCTCGGGCACGTCAAGGCCGACACGCTCATTCTCCAGGGCTCGTTCGACTTCCCCGGCACGTCGATGCCCGACCTCGCCACACGGACCGTCGCCGCGGCGCAGACGCTCTACGGGACGGCCACGGCGAAGGTCGTGCGACAGGCGTTCGTCGCACGCGGCATCCTCGCCTGACCGTTTGCGCGACCGCCCCGTGGGTAGAGACCTTTGTTCCGCGGTCTTGCTGAACCACCGACGCGGAAGTCCCATCCTGCGGCGCGAACAGCGCCCGCACACGACGTGCCGGGGACGGCGACTCTCGTCCCGAGAACCCCGCACGCGCCCCAGTGTCAGATCCCTCAACGAGAAGGAGATCCACCCATGGCCCAGAACGATATTCATCCCGAGAACGACACCCCGAAGGCATCCGACTCGAACGTCAAGCGCATGGACAAGGACACGCCGTTTCATCCGATCCCCGGCTCGCCGGCAGCGGCCAGTCTGACGCCGAACGCCTGAGCGTCCGCGGCCGGTGCGTCGCTGACGACGCACCGGCCGGGCTGCAGGAGCCGACCGCGCCTTAATGGACAATGGTCGCGGCCGATCCGCGGAGGTACGATCGCTGGCCCCGAAGGTGAAGGGACAGCGCGTTGGACGGGACCCTCACTGAGCAGGCGAAGCAGACGCAGCCCACGGGCCCCGGCAACGGCGAGGTCGACGTGCGCCTCGCTGGAATCGTCAAGCGCTACGGCGACGTCGCCGCGGTCGACGGCGTCGATCTCGACATCGCCCGCGGCGAGTTCTTCACGCTGCTCGGCCCGTCGGGCTCCGGCAAGACGACGTGCCTGCGCCTGATCGCGGGCTTCGAGCGCCCCGACGCCGGCCGGGTCCTCCTCGGCGGTCGCGACGTCACCGCGCTGCCCCCCGCCGAGCGCGACGTCAACACGGTCTTCCAGGACTACGCGCTGTTCCCGCACATGACCGTCGCGGCGAACGTCGCCTACGGCCTGCGCGTCAAGCGCGTGGCGCGTGCCGAGCGCGAGGCGCGCGTCGCCGACGCGCTCGCGATGGTGCGCCTCGAGGGCTACGGCGAGCGGCGCCCGGCGCAGCTCAGCGGCGGCCAGCGCCAGCGCGTCGCCCTCGCGCGCGCCCTCGTGAATCGCCCCAGGGTGCTGCTGCTCGACGAGCCGCTCGGCGCGCTCGACCTCAAGCTGCGCCAGCAGCTGCAGGTCGAGCTCAAGCGCATCCAGCAGGACGTCGGGATCACGTTCGTCTACGTGACCCACGACCAGGAGGAGGCGCTGACGATGAGCGACCGGATCGCCGTCGTCGACGGTGGGCGGATCGTCCAGATCGGCAGCCCGCGCGAGGTCTACGAGCGGCCCGACTCGCCGTTCGTCGCCGGCTTCGTCGGGGTCAGCAACCTGCTCGAGCTGCCGGTCCGCAGCGTCGAGGGCGACAGCGTCCACCTGCGCCTCGGCGACGGCGACGCCGTTCTCGCCGCGGCGGGCGAGGGCGCCGCGCCGGGGCGCGTCGCGATCGTCACCGTCCGCCCCGAGCGCATTGCGCTGCAGGAGGCCACCGAGCCAGTCGCCGCCGGCCGCTGCCACGCGCGCGGCACGGTACGCGCGACGCTCTACGCGGGCCCGGCGACGCGCTTCGTCGTCGCGCTCGACGGCGGCGGCGAGCTGCTGGTCGTGCGCCAGAACGGCGCAACGAGCTTTGAGGACGCCGAGGCGCTGAAGGGGCGCCCGGTCGTGCTCGTGTGGGCGCGCGAGTCAACGCGCGTGATCGCGTACAGCGAGGGGGAGGGCTCATGAAGACGTACCTGCGGGCGATGATGCTCGTGACCGTGTCGTGCTGGGTCGTCGCGTGCGGCAGCGATTCGGACAAGAAGACGGCCGTGAAGGGCCCGGACACCTCCGGGAAGGGCGAGGGCCGGCTGAACATCGTCAACTGGGAGGGCTACGCCGACCAGTCCTACGTCAAGCTCTTCGAGCGGCAGACGGGCTGCAAGGTCAACTCGGTCCCGGCGGGGACGTCGGACGAGATGTTCACGAAGTTCCGCTCCGGCGGGGGGGGCCAGTACGACCTCGTGTCGCCGTCGGGCGACGCGTCGCTGCGGCTCATCAAGTCGGGCGCCGTCACGCCGCTGGACACCTCGAAGCTGTCGCACTTCAAGGACCTCGCCCCGCAGCTGCAGTCGCCGGACTTCAACACCGTCGACGGCAAGAACTACGGCATCTCGTTCATGTGGGGCGCAGACGTGCTGATCTACAACGCCGACGTGATCAAGACGCCGCCGACGTCGTGGGCCGACCTCTACGACGCGAAGTACAAGGGCAAGATCACCGTGCCCGACAACCCGATCCAGATCGCCGACCCGGCGCTGCAGTTCTTCGGCGCCGCCAACCCGTTCCAGATCGACCAGGGCACGCTCGACAAGGTCAAGGCCAAGCTGCTCGCGCAGCGCCCGCTCGTGCGCAAGTACTGGGTGCTCGCGTCGGACTTCGAGCAGCTCTTCAAGTCCAAGGACGCGGTCATCGGCGCCGGCTGGCCGCTCATGACCAACGACCTCCAGAAGGCGGGGCTGAACGTCAAGGAGGTGCTGCCGAAGGAGGGCGTCACGGGCTGGTCTGACTCCTGGATGCTCTCGGCGAAGGCCAAGAACCCGATCTGCGCCTACAAGTACATGAACTACATGACGAACCCGAAGGTGCAGGCGCAGGTCGCCGACGTGACGGCCTACTCGCCCGCGAACCTCAAGACCTGCGCGGTCGTCGGGGCCGCGCGCTGCAAGGCGCTGCACATCACCGACACGAAGTACTACGACACGATCAAGTACTGGGAGACGCCGACGGCGCCGACCAACTACCGCCAGTGGACCGACACGTGGGCGGAGGTGCGCGGCTGAGGCTCGCGCGCTTTCTGTACGCGCATCCACGCGGCCGGCTCGGGCTCCTGCTCGGGCCGGCCGTCGTCTGGCTGCTCGTCTTCTACGTCGTCGCGCTCGCGATCCTCCTGCTGACGTCGTTGTGGACGCAGGACGTCTTCACGGCGCAGATCGTCCGCCACTGGAACACCGACAGCTACTCCAAGCTCTTCTCCGGCCAGGACGGGCTGTGGCTGCGCGTCTTCGGGCGCACGCTGCTGCTCGCGACGATCGTGACGGTCGTCGACATCGCGCTCGCCTTCCCGCTGGCGTGGTTCATGGCGCGGGTGCTGCCGCCGCGCTGGCGCACGCTCGCCTTCCTCGCCGTCGTCGTGCCACTGTGGTCGTCGATCCTCGTGCGGATCTTCGCCTGGCGGACGATCCTCGGCGGCTCGGGCGTCCTGAACACGTTCCTCGTCGACACGGGCCTGCTCGCGCACCCCTCCAGCGCCTTTCTCTACAACGAGACGGCGATCGTCATCACGTGGTGCAACGTCTGGCTGCCGTTCATGGTGCTGCCGATCTTCACGGCGCTGGAGAAGATCCCCGACTCGACGCTCGAGGCCGCGCGCGACCTCGGCGCGGGCACCTGGACGACGTTCCGGACCGTCGTCTTCCCGCTCGCGCTGCCGGGCGTCGTCGCCGGCGCGATCTTCGTCTTCGCGCTGACGATGGGCGACTTCGTCGCGCCGCAGCTCGTCGGCGGCGGCTCGCAGGTCCTCGGCGGGGCGATCAAGGACCGCTTCGGGGTCGCGGCGGATTACCCGTTCGGCGCCGCGCTCGCGTCGCTGACGCTCGTGACGCTCATGGGCTTCCTCTTCGCCTCGCGCCGCGCGGGCGCGCTGGAGAACCTCTGATGGGCGCCGGCGGCCGGCTCTCGCGCCTGGGCTTCACGGCCGCCGCGACGCTCGCGTTCGCGTTTCTCTACCTCCCGCTCTTCATCGTCGTGCTGTACGCGTTCAACGCGACGAACATCAACTCGTGGCCCTTCCCCGGCTTCTCGATGCACTGGTTCGACGTGCTCGCCCACGACCCGGCCCCGCGCGACGCGGCCTGGCTCAGCGTCCGCATCGCCCTGTTCTCGACGACGCTCGCGCTGGTGCTCGGCACGGGGCTCGCGTTCGCCTTCGCGCGCCACCGCTTCCCTGGCATGCAGACGGTGAACTTCGTCGTGATCCTCCCGATCATCCTGCCCGGCGTCATCACGGGCGTGGCGCTCGCGAGCTTCTTTCTCTTCGCCGGCACGCCGCTGTCGATCCGGACGGTGATCATCGGCCACACGACGTTCTGCATCGTGCTCGTCTTCAACAACGTCCTCGCGCGGCTGCGGCGCGTCTCGGTGTCGCTGAGCGAGGCCTCGGCGGACCTCGGCGCGAGCGGGCTGCAGACCTTCCGCTACGTCACGCTCCCGACGATCCGCACGGCGCTCGTCGCGGGCGCGCTGCTGTCGCTCGCGCTGAGCTTCGACGAGATCGCGGTGACGTTCTTTCTCGCCGGGTCGGACACGACGACGCTGCCGCTGTGGATCCTCGGCTCGCTGCGCAAGACGCAGGCGCTGCCGGAGGTCAACGCGGTCGCCGCGGTCATCCTCGTCATCTCGCTGCCGCTGATCGCGGTCGCCGCCTACCTCCTGCGCGACGAGGGCGCGGGCGCCCGCGTCGCGCAGGGCGAGTAGCGCGCCGCCCTACCCAGCGTCGCGCAGCCACCGGCCGGCGATGGCCGCGGCGGTGATCGCGCCGAGCCTCCGCCGGACCGGGCCGGCCGTCGTCCCCCCAGTGATGAACGTCCTCCCCTGCCCGGCCGGCGCGCGCTACCAGCCGGCCTGCAGCCGCCGGACCTCGCGCAGGAGGTACGGCCCCAGCGTGCGCATGTAGGTCGCCGTGAGGTGGCCGAAGATGTCGGCGTTGACCCGCACGCCGGCGATCGCCGGATAGCAGTCGCGCGGGCCGCAGAAGTAGTCCGTCAGGTCGATCGACTGATAGCGCGGGTTGCCGAGCAGCTTGACGGTGTCGACGGCGAGATCGTCGCGGAGCGCGACCGAGCGCGCGAGCGGGCAGCTGGTCCCGGGGCGCCTGTGCTCGGCCTCCGCGCGCGCCATGCAGTCGAAGGTCGCCTGCGACGAGGCCGGCGTGTCGCGCAGCACGATGACGTGCTTGACGCTCGGCGGCAGCGCCTCGAACGCGTCGCGAAAGCCGCCGAACTTGAAGCTCTCGTACGTCTCGCCGGCGGGTACGGCGACCGGCGTGTCGGCGTTGGAGCTCATGAACACCGTGTCGACCTCGGGGTGGTCGCGCAGCCAGTCCAGCACCGTCTGGTAGTACTGGTCGCAGAAGTCGGCGAAGGAGCTCGTGACGGCCGAGAAGAAGCAGCCGCCGGCGGCGACGGTGTAGCCGCGCCATTGTTCGACCTGTGACACGAGCGCCAGGGCCGCACGCCAGTGGAACGTGTGGCTGTCGCCGATGAGGGCGAAACGCCGCGTCGCCCTGCGCTCGCTCACGCCGAACACGCAGGCCCCGAGCGCGGCGATCGGATCGCAGCCCGCGGAGCCCGCGTCCAGGCCGTGCGCCTCGACCTGGTCGAGGTCGGGGTACATCGTGCGCGTCGGGTTCGCGCACCGGCGCAGCGGGTCGCGTGACGCGGCACCGAGACAGCGCGGCGTGTTCTCCTGGTAGCCGCCGTGGACGGCCCTGGTCCTCGACGTACACACGAACGTGCCGAAGAGCACGACCGGGATTCCCAGCGACGCGCCCGGGATCTTGCGCGCAGCGCAGCTCCAGCCCCCGAGGATCTTCTTCCTGCACTGCGCGTGGCCCTCGCCGCGGCAGCGGTGGAAGGCCCGCATGACCTTCAGCCCGATCGCGCACGACGTGCGCTCGGTGGACACCGAGAGGTTGTAGGCCGGCGTGCGGCCGGGGACGTTCTGGGCGCTCGCGGGCACGGCACACGGCCTGTTCGCCGCCGATCGCGCGCTCGCCGCCGCGGTCGTCGCGGCGAGCGCCGCGAGTGCGACGAGCACACCGAGCGCGGTCGCACGGCCACCGCGTTGGCGCAGCCCGGTCATCGCCCGCAACCTATCTGCTCGCGCGGCTCTCACCGGTAATCGGCACGCACGCGCCGAGTCATGTGTCAGGATCCGCGCGTGTCCCGACGCCTCTCACCCGCCGTTCTCGTCACCGCGCTTGCCGCGCTCGCGTTGAGCGCCAGCGCCTCGCAGGCGCCCGCCGCCACCTACAAGCCCTGCAGGCTCAGCGAGAGCGAGCAGCAGCCCAAGGGCGGCAAACCGACGTACAACCTCGCGGTCAAGCAGCAGCGCACGACGTGCAGGACGGCAAAGAAGGTCGCCAAGGCCTTCCATGCCTGCCGCGCGACCAGCAGCTACCGCTGCACGAAGCGGCTGCTCGCGCACTGGACCTGCAGCGGGCGCAAGAACTCGTCCACGCCGGTCCTGTTCTACGCGAGCTTCACGTGCAAGTGGGGCCCGCGCCGCGTCTCCAGCACGTTCCAGCAGAACACGTAGCGGTGCTCGCGCGCGCGCTTCTCGCGACCGCGGTCGCGACGGGGCTCGCGCTGGGCTTGAGCCCCGCGGCCGCGTCCGCCGCCGGGACGCCGCGCTGCTTCGGCGCCGCCGCGCGCGACCCGCAGCATCCGTGCTTCAACCCTTCGCGCTCGTTCACGCCGGGCGTGACGCATCGCGACGATAACGCGTTCTCGCCCTGCCGGCTCACGCGGCAACAACCCGATCCGGTCTGCACGTTCGGCGTGCCGGCGGCACGGGCGATCGCGACGGTCGCGCTCATCGGCGACAGCCACGCCCTGCACTGGCGTCCCGCGGTCGACGTCGTCGCACGGCGCAACCACTGGCGGGCGTACTCGATCACGGCCTCGGGCTGCTTCTTCTCCGCCGCCGTCAAGCTCATGGGCGTCGGCGCGAGCGAGATCTGCATCCCGTGGTACGCGTCCGCGCAACGGTGGTTTGACGACCATCCCGAGGTCAGCACGGTGTTCGTGTCCCAGAACGCGACGACGCCGGTGCTCGTGGAGCCCACCCAGACACTCCTCGGCGTGAAGTCGGCAGGCTTCCGGCGCGCGTGGCGCGGGCTGCCGAAGACCGTGCGCAACGTCGTGGTCCTGCGCGACACGCCCGACCCGCGCGACGACGTGTTCGACTGCGTCGAGCAGGTTCGCGCGGCGACGAGCGGCCGCCCCGGGACGGCGTGCGCGACGCCGCGCGCCGACGCGACGCACCAGGACTTCGCGGCCACCACGGCTCGGCTGCTGCACGCGAAGCGCTACCGGACGATCGACATGACGCGCTTCTTCTGCGGTCCCCGCGACTGCTATCCGGTGATCGGCGGCAGCCTCGTCTACCGCGACGTCTTCGGGCACGTCAACCGGCGGTTCATGACGTCGCTCGGGCCGTATCTCGCGCGCAAGGTGCGCGCGCTGCGGTTGCGCTGACGCGCGGGCGCGGTCAGCGGCGCGCGGCCGGCGGCGGGAGCGGCGCCGGCGGCTCGGGTGCGGGCGCGGGCGGCGGCGGGGTCGCGGGATCGGCCGGAGGCGGTGACTCGGGCGCGGGCGGTGCGGGCATGGGCGCCGGTGGCGGGGCCGCCTCGGGTGGCGCGGTCGCGGGCGGCGGCGCAGGGGTCGTGGTCGACGGTGGCGCGGGCTGCTGGGTCGTCGTCGTCGTCGTCGCGGTCGGGGTCGGCGGTTGGAGCACGTGCCCGGGAAGCGGGCTCGGTGCGCGCAGGACGTGCGCCGGCGCCTCGTGGCGGCCCGACGCGCCGTCGTCCGTGCCGGCGGGCGCGGGCGCGGGCGCGGCGGGCGGCAGGACGGCGAACGACCCGTGCGTCGAGCCGGCGATCGCGACCATCTCCGGCACGATCGACTGCGGCACCTCGCCGTCGAGGTACGGCGCCGGGTCGACGGCGCAGCTCTGGCAGGCGGCGGGCCCGCGGCGAACCTCGAGGTGCAGGTGCGGCGCGCTGGCCGAGCCGGTCGAGCCGACGAGGCCGATGATCTCGCCGCGCTTGACGTGCGCGCCGAGTTGGAGACCCGCCGCGACCGCGCTGAGGTGCGCGTAACACGTCGCGAGGTGGGGCCGGTGCTGGAGGCAGAGGAAGTTCCCGTAGCCGCCGGACTCGCCGGCGGACTGCAGCAGCGCGACGTCGCCCGAGTCAGCGGCATGGACCGGCGTGCGCGCGGGCGCGAGCAGGTCGATGCCGTTGTGCAGGTGGCCGGGGCGCGGGCAGCCGAAGTAGCCGCAGCCGGGCACGACGCCCTTGATCGGCGTGGCGAGCTCGCCGCGGCCGGGCAGCGGGATCGTCCCGAGGACCTTCCAGGCGCGGGCGCGCTCGAGGACCATCGCGGCGGAGAGACGGCCGGCGGGGCCGGTGCCGTAGCGGACCGCGAGCGCCCTGGCGGCGCCCGCGCCGAGGTCCTGCGGGTGGGCGGCGGCCCGCAGCTCCTTGGCGATCGACATGACGACGTCGAAGTCGTCGTGGACGGAGGGGTGGCGGTCGCTGCGGTTCGGGTAGCGGGCGGGACGCGCTACGAGGGCCGCGGCCTGCTTGTGGCGGTACCACGCCGGCTCGTGCGCGAGCGTGTTCGGCGCCTTGCCGAAGCCCGTCTCCTGGTAGTGGACGGAGGCGACGAGCAGCCACGGGACGTGGAAGTGCTGCTTGGCCACGCGGTAGAGCGCGTAGTACGGATGCGCCTTGAGCAGGCGCTTGCGCTCGCTGAGCGGGCGGCGCGCGCGGAGGATGTCGGCGGCGCTCGGCGTGCCCTCGAGGTCGCCCTTGAGCTGCGTCACGATGTCGGCGCCGCCGAGCGGATTGCTCGCCTTCGCGCGCTGGCTCGCGCTCGCCGCGAGGACGACGAGCAGGCAGACGACGGCCATCCCCGCCAGGAGCGGAGGGAGCAGGATCCGGCGGGCCAGCACCGCCGGCCGCAGGCGTTCGCGCGTCACAGGGGGCTGCCTTCGACGCTGTGGGGCGCACGCCTGCCGCCCGCAGCGCGCCGCCCACTACGCTGGCGCGCGTGGTCGGCGTCATCGTCCCCGTGCACGGCTTCGCGCCGTACCTCGCCGAGACGCTGGATTGCGTGCTGGGGCAGGTGCCCGCGGTCGACGCGGTGGTCGTCGTCGACGACGCGTCCGACGAGCCGCTGGCGCTGCACCCCGATCACGCTTCGTTCTGCACGTTGGTGCGGCGCGAGGAGTGCGGCGGGCCGGCAGCGGCGCGGGCTTCCGGGCTGGCTGCGCTGGCGCCGTCCGCTGATCTCGTGGCGCTCTGCGACTCCGACGACGCCTGGACGTCCGGCAAGCTCGCCGCGCAGGTCGCCGCGCTGGACGAGTTCCCCGAGGCGGGACTGTGCTTCGGGCGGGCGCTGGTCGTGGGTGCCGATGGGCGGCCGACGGGCGAGCGCTGGAACGAGCTTTCCGCAGGCCTGCACTCGGGGCCGTCGCTCGCGGCACGGTTGTACGCCGCCAACCCGCTGCCGACGTCGAGCGTCGTGCTGCGGCGATCTGCTCTGGAGGCCGTCGGCGGCTTTGAATCACCGGTGCGGCTGGCGGAGGACTGGGACCTCTGGCTGCGCCTGGCGGCCGCGGGCTGGGGGTTCGTCAGCGAGCCGGGCGCCGTCGTGCGCTACCGGCGCCACCCGGGCGGGCTGACGTCCGACATCGCGGCCCTGGCGCGCTGCCAGCTCGAACTGCACCGCGCGCACGGCGGGTTGGTGTCGGCCGAGGTGCGCGAGCGGGCGCTGGCGGCGGATGCGGCGGCGCTGGCGTCGGCGTCGCGCAGCGGGCTGCGCGCGCTCGTGCCGCGCCGCGACCCCTACCGCTGAGGGCGCCGGAGCTTCGGGCGGGGCCGGTTGGGGATCAGCCGGCCCAGCTCGAACGCCCAGACGGCAGGCCCGTCGAGCAGGCCGAGGAGGGCCTCGTCGCGGTCGCGGCGTGCGAGCGCCGTGAGCCCGTGCGCCGTTCGTCTTGCGCTCCAGAGCACGAGGCCGGGCCAGCGCCGGCGCGGCAGCGCGCCCGGCCAGCGCTTGGCGAGCCAGCCCGCCCCCGCGCCATGGCGCGCGCGCTGCGCGAGCATCCGCGGAATCGTCGCCCTGTTGCGATGGACCGCGGCGGCCTCGGGGCGCCGCTCGAGCTGCCAGCCGGCGGCGCGCAGCCGGAAGCAGAGGTCGGCGTCGCCACCGGAGCGCACGGACTCCTCGAAGCCGCCGATCTGGTCGAACGCCGTGCGGCGCACGGCAGCGTTGGCGGTCTGCGCGAACGGCCACGCGTCGTCGGCGAGCGTGATCTCCTGGCTCATCGAGGACTTCAGGAAGGCGTAGCGGTTGGCGGCGGTGTCCGTGGCGTCGGCCGGCTCCTCGTCGACGACCGCCCCCGCGAGAACGCCCGTCGTGTCGCGCGGCGGGTCCGCGAAATACCGATCGAGCAGGTCCGGCGGCGGGAGTACGTCGGCGTCGAGGAAGACGAGCCAGGGCGCCGTGCCGAGGGCGGCCCCCGCGTTGCGGGCGAAGTACGACGTCTGCTTCGCCCCCGCCCCCACGACGCGAACCGCACCGCGCGCCGAGCCCGACGCGCCCGGGCGGTTGTCGGCGATCGTCAGCGTGTCCCCAGCGCCGATCGCAAGCCCCGCCAGCCGCTCCGCAACCCGCTCGAGGTCGGCATCGGACCCCTTGAACGGCAGCACGACATCGACGGCGGGACGCGGGCACACGCCGCGCAATCTACGAGACCGACCGCCGACGTCCGGGTGTTGGCATACTTCCCGTCCCCGCCTGGGGGCGTAGCTCAGTTGGTTAGAGCGCCGGCCTGTCACGCCGGAGGTCGCGGGTTCGAGTCCCGTCGCTCCCGCTTTCGCACCGCGGGAAGTCGCCGATTGACTTCGGCGGGCAAGAGCTCCTCACCCAAGCGCGCGGGGTTCCGCATCGTCAGACGCTGACCGTCCTGCGCGACTCTCGGGCGTGGATCGCGAAGACCCCGACTTCCGTGCGACCGTCCGCCGCGACGGCACCATCCGGCTCGTCAACTGGGCCCCGTGGTTCGCCGCCGGCGGGCCGCTGCACACGCTGCTCGACGCCCGCGGCCGCGCGGGCGTCGGCATCGCCGACCTCACGATCGTCCGCGATGACGACTACGTCGCCGTCGAGCTGATCGTCGACTTTCGCTGCGGTGGCGACCCCGAACATCGGCACGCGCTGCGCGAGTGGGCCGCGCGCGTCGGCTACCGGCGCGTGTGGTTCGACGGCGAGATCGCCGAGCTGGAGCCGTCGCCCGGCGGGGCCGTGCAGACGCGCTGCACCGGGTGTCGCGCGCGGCTCGTCGACGCGGACGCGTCGCTGTGGGAGTTCGTCCGCCATCACGGCGCGTTCCCGACGGCCTGCGTCCTGTGCGGCTCGGATCTGCCGCAGTGGACGCCCCTCCGTCAGACGCAGCCGGGCGCGCGCGACCCCGAGACGACGGAGACCATCGGGAGGAATGCATGCAAGTGAAGCCGCAAGCGCGGCCGCCCCGACCTCGGGATGTGAGAACGTCAGACGGTGGCCGCCCCGCGCGACACATCTCATGTGGCCAGACACGACGACGAGAAACTGCGCCGGTTCCGCGCCGCGCGCCGCAAGGGCGACGCGGCCGGCGCGCGCCGCTGGTGGGAGGAGCTGCTCACCGACAACTTCGACCGCGTCAACGGCATGGTCGTGCTCGAGAGCCGCGGCCGCCTGTCGCGCGACGAGCAGGACGAGGCGCTGCAGCGCGCGCTCATCCGCCTCGCGAACAACATGATCGAGACCTTCCACGGCAGCTCGATGGGCGAGTGGGTCGAGGCGACCCGGACGCTCGTGAAGTATGCATGCATCGACACGCAGCGCCGCCGGCAGACGATCTCCAGGCACGAGCGCTCGCTCGACGCGCCCGGCCGCGGCGACGACGACGCCGGCCGCTGGGACGCCGATGTCTACGCCGCCATCGAGAAGGACCGCCGCGACCGCGAGGGCGACGAGCAGCACGCGGACGCGCTCGGCGCCCACCGGGCCTTCCTGGACTGGGCCGTGCCGCAGCTGTCCCCCAAACTGCGCGCGGTCATCGAACTCGACCGCGCCGGCGTGGCGGTTGCGGAGATCCAGGAGCGCCTCGGCGTGTCGCGCGACGTCGTCTACCAGTCACGCAGCCGCGCGGCGAAGCAACTCGCCAAGCTCCGGGAGGAGTACGGATCATGACCGCCATCGAACAGCTGCTCGGGGAGTTCATCGACGCGTGGAACGCGGGCCGACGGCCCGACGTCGGCGCGTACCTCGAGCGCGCGCCCGAGGGTGACCGCGACGAGCTCGCCGCCCAGCTCGACGGCTGGCTACAGATCGCCCCGACTCCCGCCTACGACGACGCGACCCGCCGCGCGATCGCCGCCGAGCCTGCGCTGCGCGCGGCACTGGACGCGGCTGCCGCGATGCGATCACCGCTGTCGGTACGCCTGCCGACGCTGCGCGAGCGCGCCGGTCTTGCCGTGCGCGACGTCGCGCGACGGCTCGTGTCGGTCTTCGACCTCGACGACGAGCAGCGCGCAACCGAGTATCTCGAGCGCATCGAGCGCGACGAGCTCGACACGAGCCGCGTCTCACGGCGGGTGCTCGACGCGCTCGCGGCGATCCTCGGCGCCGACCGCGATCAGCTGGCTCCCGGCCCCGCCGCGCTTGCCGGCGGGCAGGCCTTCTTCCGCGCCGAGGAGGATGCCGGCCAGTGGATCGCCGAGGACATCGACGCGCTCTCCCGCGCCGCGCTCGCCCCCGCCCCCGCGTCCGCTCCCATGGACGAGCTCGACCGGCTCTTCCTCGGCGGCCCCGACGGCTGAGCTCACACGCCGATCGCGGCCGCGCCGCTCGCCAGCCGGTCCGGATCGCAGCCGGCCGCGGCGGCCGCAACGGCAACGGAGGCCACGCCCCCGGCGATCGCCGCCAGCGCGGAGCGGTCGAGCGCGGGCGACAGGCGCGGGAGCGCAGCAGGATCGATCGCGGCGATCGCATCGACGACGACCTCCGGCGCGACCCACTCGTAGAGCGCGACGTGCAGCCCACCGGCGATCTCCTGCTTGAGCGCGTCGTAGCGGGCCGTCAGGCCGAGCGTGTTGAGCCGGTACAGCGCCGCGATCGCCGAGATGCCGTAGCGGGCGGCGATGAGCACGACGTCCTCGAGCGACGGTTCGCTCTCGAGCGTTGCGCGGATCCCGTCCGCCGGCGCGAGCAGCTCCGCCGCGAACGCGTTGGCCTGGACCTCGCGCGCGTCGGTGCTCTTGCCGCCGATCGTCTCGAACGTCTCGACCGGCACGTCGTGGTCGTGCCCGCAGCGCACGTGGCCGACCTCGTGCGCGAGCGTGAAGCGCTGGCGCACCGCCGCCTGGGTGCCGTTGACCCACAGCACGACGTCGTCTGCGTCGCGCCAGCAGCAGCCGGCGATGCCCGGCGGCAGCGCTGCGATGACGACGGGCAGCCCGAGATCGCGCTCGACGACCGTGAGCACGCAACCCAGCGGCGCGGTCGCGTCGATCCCGAGCTCCTTCCGCGCGTCGCGGGCCCGCTTGGCGCCGATGTTCGTATCCCTGCCGGCCATGGGCCTCAGCCGCCCATGCGCGCCAGTATCTCGGCGACTGCACGACCCGCACGGGTCGGCGGCAGCGTGCGACGAAGCGGCCGCAGCGCGGAGAGGAGACGATCGAGGAACACGTCGATCCGCCGTGTCGCAGCGGGACGCGGCTCCCCATGCGACAGATCGACGAGCTCGATGCTCAGGCGCGTCAGGTCACCCTGCGTGATGAAGAGATGACCAGTCACGCCCGAGACCCTAACCCGGCCGCGTCAGGTTGCACCCGTCCCCGGGAGTCTCTCGCAGAGCATTCTCAGCTCGATGTCGCTGGAGCGGGCGCATCGGCCTTTGCCCTGCTGAGCAGGAGCAGCACCCGCTATCACTGGCGGTAGCGCCTGCTGCTCGGGCTCAATGGTGGCGAGGTCGTCGTCGCCCGGCGGCTCAGCATGCACTGCGATATGCGTCAGGTCGCACCCGTTGGGCGCGACTGCAATGGTGCCTGCACGTCCGCGAGCGCCTGACCCATGCTGCACATCCACCGAGCCGAACGAGCAGACGGCCTCATCGACGCACTCGGCGCCGTACTCGCCGACGCGCCGCCCGACCCGTTCGCGCCCGAGGTCATCTCCGTACCGACGCGTGGCATGGAGCGCTGGCTCACGCAACGGCTCTCCGGGCACCTCGGCGCGACTGCGGGACGAACCGACGGCGTGTGCGCGAACATCGAGTTCCCGTCGCCGCGCAGGCTCGTCGGCGACGCGATCGCCGCCGCGTCCGGGATCGATCCAGATCAGGATCCGTGGCTGCCCGAGCGAGCGGTGTGGCCGCTGCTCGAGGTCGTCGACGCGTGCCTCGGCGAGCCCTGGCTGCAGACGCTGTCAGCGCATCTGGGTGCCGCCGGCGACGAAGCCCGCCGCGCGCGCCGGTTCGGCGTCGTCCGGCACGTCGCCGACCTCTTCGACCGCTACGCGCTGCACCGCCCCGACATGGTCCTGGCGTGGGCGCGCGGCGAGGACGGCGCCCACTGGCAGGCCGAGCTGTGGCGGCGCCTGCGCGCACGGATCGCCGAGCCCGGGCCGGCCGAGCGCCTGGAGGGCTCCTGCTCGCGACTGCGCGACGACCCCGGCTTCGTCGACCTTCCGCAACGGCTTTCCCTCTTCGGGCTGACGCGGCTGCCGGCCGGCCATCTCCGCGTCCTGCGCGCGCTCGCCGCCGAGCGCGACGTGCACCTGCTGCTGCTGCACCCGTCGCCTGCGCTGTGGGAGCACATCGCGCACGACGCACCCGGGCGACCGCCGATCGTCCGCCGCGCCGCGGACACGACCGCGACCCTCACCGCCAACCGCCTGCTCGCCTCGTGGGGCCACGACGCCCGCGAGATGCAGCTCGTCCTCGCCGCAGCGGAGGACCGGGCCCACCACCATCACCACCCCGTCGACCACGCCACCGGCACGCTGCTCGCCCGCCTGCAGGCCGACGTGCGGGCCGACCTCCGGCCGCCCGGGCCGCCGCTGCGCGGCGAGGACGACGCCCGCCCGCTGCTGGACGAGAACGACCGCAGCGTCCAGATCCACTCCTGCCACGGGCGCGCGCGCCAGGTCGAGATCCTGCGCGACGCGATCCTGCACCTGCTCGGGGAGGACCCCGCGCTCGAGCCCCGCGACGTCATCGTCATGTGCCCGGACATCGAGACCTTCGCCCCGCTCATCCAGGCCACGTTCGGGGCGGGCGAGGTCACCGACGCGGAGGGCTCGGACACGCTCCCCGAAGCGATCCGCCCGCCCGACCTGCGCGTGCGACTCGCCGACCGCTCGCTGCGCCAGACGAACCCGGTGCTCGGCGTCATCGGCGAGCTCATCGACGTCGTCGACGGCCGTCTGACCGCGTCGCAGATCCTCGATCTCGCCGATCGCGAGCCGGTCCGCCGGCGCTTCCGCCTCGATGACGACGACCTCGCGCGCATGCAGGACTGGGTCTCCCAGAGCGGGATCCGGTGGGGCCTCGATGCCGAGCACCGCGCCGCGTACAAGCTCGGCGCGCTCCCCAACGGCACCTGGCGCGCGGGCCTCGATCGCCTGCTCGTCGGCGTCACGATGACCGAGGACGAGCAGCGGCTCTTCGGCGGCGTGCTGGCGCTCGACGACGTCGAGAGCGGGGCGATCGACCTCGCCGGGCGCTTCGCGGAGTTCGTCGGCCGGCTGCAGGCGTCGATCGACGCGCTCAGCGACCCCAAGACGGTCGCGGCCTGGGCCGCCGCGATCGCGACGGCCGCCGACGCGCTCACCGCGACGTCCCCGCGCGACACGTGGCAGCGCGCGGAGCTCCAGCGCCTGCTCGACGATGTCGTCGGCCAGGCTGCCGCCGGGAGCCCGGCGATCTCGCTGCCCGAGCTGCGCTCACTGCTCGCCGAGCGCCTGCAGGGGCGGCCCACGCGCGCGAACTTCCGCACCGGCCACCTCACGATCTGCACGCTCGTCCCCATGCGCTCGGTGCCGCACCGGGTCGTCTGCCTGCTCGGGCTCGACGACGGGGTCTTCCCCCGCAAGGCCCCGCGCGACGGCGACGACCTCATGGTCGACGACCCGCACGTCGGCGACCGCAACCCGCGCACCGAGGACCGCCAGATGCTGCTCGACGCGCTCCTCGCGGCGACCGACCGGCTCGTCATCACGTACACGGGCAACGACGAGCGGACGAACACGCAGCGGCCCGCCGCCGTCCCCGTCGGCGAGCTGCTCGACGTCGTCGACGCCACCATGCGCATCGCAGGCGGCGACGCCCGCGACCGCGTGATCGTGCGCCATCCGCTGCAGCCCTTCGACCCGCGCAACTTCATCCGCGGCCGGCTCGTGCCCGACGAGCCCTGGAGCTTCGACGCCGTCACGCTCGAGGGAGCGCGCGCGCTGACGCGGACGCGCGCCCAGCCGGGCCCGTTCCTCGCGGGGCCGCTGCCACCGGACGAGGCCCCGGTCGTCGAGATCGACGACCTCGTCCGCTTCGCCCAGCACCCGGTCCGCGCGTTCCTGCGCCGGCGGCTGCGCATCAGCGTCACGGACTTCACCGACGAGGTACAGGACGAGCTGCGCGTCGAGCTCGACGGCCTGGAGAAGTGGGGTGTCGGGCAGCGCCTCCTCGAGGCCCGGCTGGCGGGCGTGGAACGCCGCACCGCAGCGCTCGCGGAGATCGCGCGCGGGACCCTGCCGCCCGGCGTGCTCGGCAAGCCGGTCATCGATGAGGTGTTCCCGATCGTCGACGCGATCGTGTCCGCGGCTGCGACCGTCATCGACAGCACGGGGCCGACCGGCTCGATCGACGTCCGCGTCCAGCTCCCCGGCGGGCGCTCGCTCGGCGGGACGGTCCCCGGCGTCAGCGGCGATGTGCTGCGGACGGTCACGTACTCGAAGGTCGCCGCCAAGCACCGCATGACGTCGTGGGTGCGCCTGCTCGCCCTGACGGCATCCGACCCCGAGCGCGCGTTCAGCGCCGCGACGATCGGGCGGGTCGGCAGGTCGGGCGTCACGATCGCGCGGATCCCGCCGCTCGGTTCGGACCCCGCGTCCCGCCGCGGCACGGCGCTCGGGCATCTCGCGACGTTGCTCGAGCTCTACGACAGCGGGATGCGCGAGCCGCTGGCGCTGTACTGCGCAACCTCGGCGGCCTACGCCGAGGCGGTGCGCTCGGGCAGCGATCCGGTCGGCGCCGCGAGCGCGGCGTGGACCTCCGACTACAACTTCTCCAAGGAGGACGCGGAGCTCGAGCACCAGCTCGTGCTCGGCGACGTGCTCGCGTTCGACGACCTCGATACGACGCAGCTGGCCCGCCGCGCCCACCGGATGTGGGACGGCCTGCTGGCGTGCGAGGAGGTCTCGAGCGCATGAGCTCGGCGTTCGACGTCTGCGGGCCGCTGCCGACCGGCGTGACGGTGCTCGAGGCGAGCGCCGGGACCGGCAAGACCTACACGATCGCCGCGCTCGCCGCGCGCTACGTCGCCGACGGAGTGCCGCTCGATCGGCTCCTGCTCGTGACGTTCACGCGGATGGCGACCGGGGAGCTGCGCGAGCGCGTCCGCGAGCGGCTCGTGAGCGTCGAGCAGGGGCTGCGGCGCGTGCTCGCCGGCGGCGCGGCGGGCCGCGACGAGGTCGTGGCGCTGCTTGCCGCCGGCACGACCGCCGAGGTGCAGCTGCGGCGCGATCGGCTCGCCCAGGCGCTCGCGGACTTCGATGCCGCGACGATCGCCACGACGCACGGGTTCTGCCAGGAGGTGCTCGGCAGCCTGGGGATCGCCGGCGACATCGACGCCGACACGACGTTCGTCGAGGACGTCCGCGACCTCGTCGCGGAGATCGTCGACGACCTCTACGTCCGCCGCTTCTTCGCGGGCGACGCGCCGCCGTTCACGCGCGCGCAGGCCGCGGAGATCGCGCGCGTCGCGATCGAGAACCCGGTCGCGCCGATCGTGGAGGCGACGGGCGAGGTCGCGCAGATGCGCCGCCGTCTCGCCGAGGCCGTGCGCGGCGAGTTCGAGCAGCGCAAGCGCCGGACCGCGGTCATGGGCTACGACGACCTGCTCACGCGCCTGGACGACACGCTCGCGGGCGACGGCGGTGCCGCGGTCGCCGCGCGGCTGCGCGCCCGCTACGGCGTCGTGCTCGTCGACGAGTTCCAGGACACCGATCCGGTCCAGTGGGACATCGTGCGGCGCGCCTTCGGCAGCGGCGGCGCGACGCTCGTGCTCATCGGCGACCCCAAACAGGCGATCTACGCCTTCCGCGGCGCCGACGTCTACGCCTACCTCGATGCCGCGAAGTCCGCCGGCGCACAGGCGACGCTCGACGTCAACTGGCGCAGCGACCAGGGACTCATCGACGCCTACGACACGATGTTCGGCGGCGCGAAGCTCGGCCACGAGGGGATCGTCTACCGGCAGGTCCGCGCCGCGGACGCCAACGAGGCGCCGCGGCTGTCGGGGGCCCCGCGGGCGGCGCCGCTGCGTGTCCGGGTCGTGCGCCGCGACGAGCCCGGGATCGTGCTCACGAAGCGGGGGTCGGCGGAGATCGGCAGCACCCGCGCCCACGTCGCCGCTGATCTCGCCGCAGACCTCGTGGCACTGTTGTCGTCGCAGGCGCAGATCGAGCGCCGCGCCGACGACGGCTCGACGCTGACGCGCGAGCGCGTGGGTCCCGGCCACGTCGCGGTGCTCGTGCCGACCAATCGCAGCGCCGCGGCGATCCGCGACGCGCTCGACGTCGTCGGCATCCCCGCGGTCATCAACGGCGCCGGCAGCGTCTTCGGCACGCCCGCCGCGCGCGAATGGCTGCGGCTCCTCGAGGCGATCGAGCGGCCGGCGTCGGTGACCCGCGCGCGTTCGGCGGCGCTCACGTGCTTCTTCGGCTGGAGCACGGAGCAGGTCGCCGCGGCGGGCGAGGACGGCGGCGAGGAACTGCATCGCCGGCTGCACGACTGGGCGCGGGCGCTGCGCGTCCAGGGCGTGGCATCGCTGACGGAGACGATCACGCTCGTCGAGCGCCTCCCGGCGCGGGTGCTCGCGACCGCCGACGGCGAGCGGCGGCTCACCGATCTGCGCCACGTCGCGCAACTGCTGCACGCGGCCGCGGCGACCGAGCAGATGGGCACGACCGCGCTGACGGCCTGGCTGCGCCGGCGCGTCGCCGAGGCCAGCCAGGACACGAGCGACGAGGAGCGCAGCCGGCGGCTCGATTCCGACGCGGAGGCGGTCCAGGTGTTGACCGTGCACCGCAGCAAGGGCCTGGAGTTCCCGATCGTCTACCTGCCGTTCTTGTGGGAGCCCGGGCGCGTGCCCAACGGCAAGGAGCCGGTGCTCTTCCACGATCCGGACGCCGCCGACGCGCGGACGATCGACCTCGGGCCGCAGGGCGCGGACTTCCTGCGCCATCACGAGCAGGCGGTCGTCGAGCAGCGCGGCGAGGACCTGCGACTCGCGTACGTCGCGCTCACGCGCGCGCAGCATCAGGCGGTCGTGTGGTGGGCGGGCTCCTACGACAGCCGCAACTCGCCGCTCGGGCGGCTGCTGTTCTCGCGCGACGACGACGGCAACGTCGCGCCGGCGAGCGCGCGCGTGCCGAAGGACGGCGCGGCCGAGGAGCGCTTCGCGGCGCTGGCCGCCTCGGCGCCGGGCTGTATCGGCGTCGAACGCGCGACGCTGGGCCTGCCCGCGACGTGGGCGCCGCCGCTCGGCGACCCGGCGCAGCTCGTGGCCGCGACGTTCGACCGGCGACTGGACTGGCGCTGGCGGCGCACGTCCTACAGCGACATCACCGCCGGGACGTACGAGCCGTGGGTGGGCAGCGAGCCGGAGGAGGCGGTCGTGACCGACGAGCCGCAGGCCCCGGTGCCGGCCGCGGTCGGCGTTGCTCCTGCCGCCGACGGTGCGCTGTCGGCGCCGTCGATGCTCGGTGCGATGCCGGTCGGCATGCGCGTCGGGACGCTCATCCACCGCGTGCTCGAGGCGACGGACTTCGCGGCCGCGGATCTGGCGGGTGAGCTCGGTGCGCGGCTCGCGGCGGCGCAGGCGCGGCGGTACGTCGAGCTCGGCGACCCCGCGGTCGTCGTCGCGGGGCTGGTCGCGGCGATCGAGACGCCGCTCGGTCCGCTGCTCGGCGACACGCGCCTGCGCGATCTGCGGCGCGCGGATCGCCTCGACGAGCTCGACTTCGAGCTGCCGCTGGCGGGGGGCGACGATCCGAGCGGGGAGCTCGCGCTGGCGGCGATCGGCGACGTGCTGCGCAAGCATCTTGCGCCGGATGACCCGCTCGCCGCGTATGCCGAGCGGCTCGACGATCCGGCGCTGCGGCGCACGGTGCGCGGCTACCTCACGGGGAGCCTGGACCTCGTCGTGCGCATGCGAGGCGATGCCGGCGTGCCGCGCTTCGCCGTCGTGGACTACAAGACGAACTGGCTCGGGCCGCCGGACGCGCAGCTCACGGCGTGGCATCACCGCCCGGCGGCGCTCGCGGCGGAGATCCGGCGCGCGCACTACGGGCTGCAGGCGCTGCTCTACACGGCGGCGCTGCACCGCTACCTGCGCTGGCGCCTGCCCGGCTATTCGCCGGAGCGCAACCTCGCCGGCGTGCTGTATCTGTTCCTGCGCGGGATGAGCGGGGCCGACACGCCGCTCGTCGACGGCGCGCCGTGCGGCGTGTTCGCGTGGCAGCCGAGGGCGGCGCTCGTCGAGGCGCTGAGCGACGTGCTCGACGGGGCGGTAGTGGCGCGATGACGACCGTCATCGTCGAGCCGGATCCGTTCGACGTCGGCCGGGCGCAGGACGCGACCGGCCTGCTGCTGGCGTTCAACGCGATCGGGGTGCTGGGTGCCGCCGACGTGCACGTCGCGCTGCGGCTGGGCGAGCTCGGCGGCGAGCACGACGACGCGGTGCTGCTGGCCGCGGCGCTCGCCGTGCGCGCGCCGCGCCTCGGGCACGTGTACGTCGACCTCGCGACGATCGCCGACACGGCCGCCGTCGAGACGGACGAGCCCGTCGATCTGTCCTCGTTGCCGTGGCCGGCGGTGGAGACGTGGGCTCGCGGGGTTGCCGCGAGCCCCCTCGTGAGCGTCGGCGATGAGGTCTCCGGCGATGCGGCGGGACAGCCATTGCGCCTCGTCGGTCACGCGCTCTACCTCGACCGCTACTGGCGCGAGGAGCGCCGCGTCGCGGAGGACCTGCTGGCCTTCGCCGGCGGGTCGGTCGTCGATGTCGACGCCGACGTGCTGCGCGGCGGGCTCGCGCGGCTGTTCGCAGAGCAGACCGACAGCCGCCAGTGCCTCGCGGCCGCGTCCGCGGTGCTGCGGCGGCTGACGGTCGTGGCGGGCGGCCCGGGCACCGGCAAGACGACGACGGTCGCGCGGATCGTCGCGCTGCTGGCCGAGCAGGCCGCGGCGGCCGGCGTCGCCGCGCCGCTCGTCGCGCTGGCCGCGCCGACCGGCAAGGCGGCGGCCCGGCTGGAGGAGGCCGTGCACGGCGAGGCCGTCGAGCTGGAGGTGGACGAGCCGATCCGCGCGCAGCTGCTCGCGCTGCAGGCATCGACGCTGCACCGGCTGCTCGGCTGGCGCCCGGGGAGCCACAGCCGCTTCCGCCACCATCGCGGGCAGCGCCTGCCGCACGACGTCGTGATCGTCGACGAGACGTCGATGGTGTCCCTGCCGCTGATGGCGCGGCTGGTCGAGGCGGTGCGGCCGGACGCCCGGCTCGTACTCGTCGGCGACCCCGGCCAGCTCGCGTCGATCGAGGCCGGCGCCGTGCTCGGCGACATCGTCGGGCCCGCGAGCGACGGGCTGGTCATCGGGGCAGCGGCGCGCGCGCTGCTCGCCGACGCGACCGGGCACTCCGTCGTCGCATCCGATCCGCCCACAGGGACGACGATCGGCGACGGCATCGTCGTGCTCGACCGCGTCCATCGCTACGGCGGCGGCATCGCCCGTCTCGCCGAGGCGATCCGGCGCGGCGACGCCGACGCAGTGCTCGAGGTGCTGCACGACGCCCCCGAGGGCGTGACCTGGATCGACGTCGACGTCTCCGGCGCCGCGGCTGCGGACGCGCTGGCTCCCGTTCGCGACCGCGCCGTGGCGGCCGCGCGGGCGGTGACCGAGGCCGCTCGCGCCGGCGCCGGTTCGGAGGCGATCGCGGCCCTCGGCTCGTTCCGGCTGCTCTGCGCGCACCGCCGCGGACCCGAGGGCGTGGCCACCTGGACCGCCCGGATGGAGACCTGGCTCGGGGGCGACCTCGGCTCCGGCGACCGCTGGTACGTCGGCCGGCCGCTGCTCGTGACCCAGAACGACTACGAGCTGCGGCTCTACAACGGCGACACCGGCGTCGTCGTGCAGGCCTCACCGGACCACGTCGGCGCAGCGTTCGAGCGCCGCGGCGAGATCGTCTCGGTGAGCCCGAGCAGGCTCGGCGCAGTGGACACCGTCTACGCGATGACGATCCACAAGAGCCAGGGTTCCCAGTTCCGGACCGCGGCCGTGCTGTTGCCGGCGCCGGCGTCGCGGATCCTCACGCGGGAGCTGCTGTACACGGGGGCGACGCGGGCCCGGGAGCGCTTGATCCTTGCCGGGACCGAGGCGAGCATCCGAGCGGCGGTGGAGCGGCCGATCGCGCGGGCGTCTGGGCTGCAGTCGCGCCTGGATGCCGCGCCGCGAGCGTGACGAAGCGGCGCGGCATCGATCAGCAGCGTCGCTGCCCCGCGCCGCGCGCCGAGTACCTGTCGTTCGCCCAGGGCCGCGTTCACGGCGCTGCGATCAAGGAGCTCGAGGACGGCGCGTCGGTCAACGACCTGCTCGTGCTCAACCCGACGGACCACGCGATCCTGCTGTACGAGGGCGAGGAGGTCCTCGGCGCCCAGCAGAACCGGACGTTCGACGTCTCGGTGCTCGTCGGCGCGCGGTCGCAGCTGCAGGTGCCCGTCAGCTGCGTCGAGGCGCACCGCTGGGACGGCGGCCGCCACGACGAGTCCTTCAGCCCCGCGCCGCAGACCGCCTACCCCGCGCTGCGCCACATGAAGAACCGCGCCGCCCGCGCGAGCGTCGCCGCCGGCGCGGGCCCACGCGCGCTGCAGGGGGAGGTCTGGAACGAGATCGCGGGCAGGTCCGCGCGCATGGACGTCCACTCCGACACGCACGCGATGCACGACATCTACGACGGGCGCCGCTCGCGCCTCGACGAGATCCTGTCCGCGATCCGCCTGCACGACGAGCAGACGGGCGCGCTGGTGCTGATCGGCGGCCGGCCGGTCGTGCTCGACCACGTCAGCCGCCCCGGGGTCTTCGCGGCGCTGCACCCCCCGCTCGTCCAGGGCTACGCGCTGGACGCCCTCGAGCACGGCAGCGTCGCCGGCGGGTCCCCGCCACGGCCCGGGACGCAGACGGCCGCGGCGTTCCTGCGCCACGTCCTGCGCGCCCGCATCACCGAGCACGACGGCATCGGCCTCGGCCGCGATGTGCGCTTCGCGCAGACGCGCGTCGCCGGCGCCGGCCTCGTGGTCGGCGACGAGCTCGTGCAGCTCACGGCGTTCCCCGAGGACGCGCCCGATGCCACCGCGGGCGGCGACACGCCGGCTGCCCGGATCCGGCGCCCGTCGCGGCGGCGCGTGGCCTGAGCGCGTGCGCGAGCGGTTCGGGCCCGAAGGCGTGTCGAAGTACGCCCCGGCACACGGGCGCGCCGCGTCGATCGCCGACGATACGCCGACATGAGCCGCATCCATCTCCCGACGACGGGCTCGCACGACTGGCAGTGGCTCCTCGCCCGGCCGGGGCTGCACTGGAAGCACGGCGCGAGCGCCATGGCCCTCGCCGACGCCTGGGAGAACGCCGCGACCCTGCCCGCCGCCGTCGCCGCCGCGCTCGCCACGGATGACGACCTCGGCGCGCCAGAGCTGCTGCTCGCTCTGCCCGAGCACGAGGTGCCGCTGCCGGGGGCGCCCGCCCGTCGCAGACCGACCTCTTCGCGCTCGCCCGCGACCTGCACGCCACCCAGCGGCGCAAGGACACCGGGATCCCGTACGTCGCGCACCTCATGGGCGTCGCCTCGCTCGTCCTCGACGACGGCGGCGACGAGGACGAAGCGATCGCCGCGCTGCTGCACGACGCTGTCGAGAGCTGCGGCGCGTGGTCGACGAGCTGCGGGCCGCCGGCCTGCGCGACGCTAGAAGCGCACGCTGAAGCGCGCCCCGCCCAGGGAGGACTCGCCGACCTCGATCGTCGCGCCGTGGTCGCGGACCTGCTGGGCCACGAGGGCCAGCCCGAGCCCCGAGCCCGGGACCCCCTCCTCGGACGCGCCGTTGGCGCGGACGAAGGGCTCGAAGATCCGCTCGCGGTCGGCCTCGCCGACGCCCGGGCCGTCGTCCTCGACGACGAGCTGCGGGGCGTCGCCGCCCGCCACGCGCACCGTCACGGCCCCGCCGCCCGCCCCGCGCCCGTGGCGCGCCGCGTTCTCGACGAGGTTGTCGGCCAGCAGCCGCAGCCCCGGCTCCCAGCCGCGCACGACGACCGCCGCCTCGGGCAGCTCCGAGGACCACGTCACCTCCGGATGGCGCGACGCCGCCGCCTCGACCGACGATGCGACGACCTCCGTGAGGTCGACGTCCCCGTGCGACACCGCCGCCGCGTCCCCGCGCGCCAAGGCCTGCAGGCCGTCGAGCAGATCGACGAGCCGCCGGTGCTCGGCCAGCGCGTCGTCGACGAGCTGCGCGCGCTGCGCGGCCGGGATCCCGGGGTGGCGGCTGAGCGCCGACAGCGTCGCCAGCACGCTCGTCAGCGGCGTGCGCAGCTCGTGGCCGGCGTCGGCGGCGAAGCGCCGCGTCGCCGCCAGTGCCCGCTCGCGGTCGCCCGCCGAGCGCCCCAGGCGCGCGAGCATGTCGTTGAAGCTCGCGGCGAGCGACCGCAGCTCCGCGGCGCCGACGTCGCCCGGTACGCGGCGGTCGAGGTCCGACGTGCTGGCGATGTTCGCCGTCTCGGCGCGCAGGCGGGCCAGCGGGCGCAACAGCACGTTGGCGACGAACCACACGCCGGCACCTGCGAGCAGCAGCGCTCCGATGCCGAACGCGGCGAGGCGGCGGTTGAGCTGCGACTGGCGGCGCTCGAGGCCCTCCATGCTCGTCGTGACCTCCAGGCGCGCGAGCCCGCCCGAGCCCCCGAGCGGCACGGCGTAGGAGCGGTAGCGCCCGCCGCCCGCGACGAGCGTCCGCAGGCCGTCGTGCGGAGCCGGGCGCGCGCCCGGCGGCGGCGTTCCCGTGTCGATCAGCACGCGGCTGCCCAGCAGCACGCGCAGCGACGTCCCGGTGGCCGACAGCACCTGGTCGAGCCGGCGGTCATTGCTCGGCAGCGCATCGTCGATGGCGGCCAGAGCGGTCTCGCGTGACAGGGCCGCGGTCGCCTTCAGCCGGTCGTCGACCGCCGACCGCCCGGAGCGGTCGACGTAGCGCGACACCATGACGCCGGCGCCCGCGAGCACGACGGCGAGCACGAGCGTGATGCCGAGCGTGAGGCGACCGCGAAGGCTGCGCATACGCCGCTCAGGGTCGCAGGATGAAGCCGACGCCGCGCACGGTCTGCAGCACGCGCGGCTCGCCGCCGGCCTCGAGCTTGCGGCGCAGGTAGCCGACGAAGACGTCGGCGATGTTCGTGCCCGGGTCGAACGTGTAGCCCCAGACCTCCTCGTGGAGGCGCTCGCGGTCGATGACCTCGCCGGGGTTGCGCAGGAAGAGATGCAGCAGGTCGAACTCGCGCCGGGTGAGGCCGAGGTCGCGATCGCCGCGCAGGGCGACCCGCGAGCGCGCGTCCAGCGAGATGTCGCCGACCGTCGCGCCGGCGTCGGACGTCGCGGGGCGGCGGCGCAGCAGCGCCTGCAGGCGCGCCGTCACCTCCTCGAGCGCGAACGGCTTGACGACGTAGTCGTCGGCGCCCGCCTGCAACCCGCGTACGCGGTCGTCGACCTCGTCGCGCGCCGACAGGACGCAGACCGGGACGTCGTCGCCGGCCGCCCGCAGCGCCTTGAGGACCTCGAGGCCGTCGAGATCGGGCATCGCGAGGTCGAGCAGGATCACGGCCGGGGAGACGGACTCGGCGGCGGCGAGCGCGGCGCGCCCGCCGGAGGCGCGCACGACGCGGAAGCCTTCGAGCTCGAGCCCGGCCCCGACGGCGCGGCGGATCGCGGCATCGTCGTCGACGAGCAGGACGAGCGGCCCGCCGGCCCCATCGTCGTCATCCACGCGAGACGCTCTCGCAGTCGCGGGCGACGTCGTCGACGCGATCGGCGAACACGCGATCACGGCCGGGGCCGCAGGTGATCGTGTCGGGGGCGCCGTCGCGGGCGCGGATCGTGTCACGGCCGGCGCCGCCCGCGACGATGTCGCCGGGCCCGGAAGTCGCGTCGATGCGGTCGTTGCCCGCCCCGCCGACGAGCGTGTCGGCACCGGGGCCGCCGCTGAGGACGTCGTTGCCGGCATCGCCGAAGAGCGTGTCGTCGCCGGCGCCGCCGACGAGGTGGTCGTTGCCGGCGCCGCCGACGAGGCGGTCGTTGCCGGCGCCGCCGCGCAGCGTGTCGGCACCGCCCAGCCCCTGGAGGTCGTCGTCGCCGCGAGCGCCCTTGAGCTTGTCGGGCCCGCTCGTGCCGACGAGCGTGACCGGCGCGGCGCCGGCGCGCTTCGCGCCCGCGCTCGTCTTGGCGACCGCGATGCCACCGACCGTGGCCGTCGCGAGCATGACGAGCAGGGCGATGAGCAGGGCAGCGCGTTGCATGACGCACAAGATGACGCACCGGGCCTGTCGCCGACGCGATCAGACGCTTGTCTCATCGACTTCTCACCGCGCGTGAGGAGTCCGTGAGAGCTGCTGGCAGTGCGGCGCGCTGGACCGCACAGTTGTGATCGGACCTTTCCGCCATCTGAGGAGCACGCCTATGAGCCCCACGATCACCAAGCACACACGAACGCTCGCCGCCGCGGTCGCAACCGGCGCGATGCTCGTCGTCCCGGCCGCCGCGCTCGCCGGCAAGGGCCATCACGGCAAGTCCGGCGCGCACAAGGCGCACCCCGCGAACTGCGCGAAGACCCACAGCTCCGGCTACTCGCTCACCGGGACGCTCGTCGCGGTCACCCCCGACGACCCGGCCACGCCCGCCAGCGATGCGACCGTCACGCTGAAGGTCCTCCACGGCAACAGCGCCGCCCGCCGCTCGGGCGACATCGCCGACCAGGACGCGACGAAGCGCGGCACCCAGATCCGCGGCGCCGAGTTCACCGTCCCCGCCGGTGACGCGTTCGTCCTCAAGCTCCGCGGCTACCAGGGCACCGACACGCCGTCCGTCGGCGACCGCGTCAAGGTCCACGGCCGCATCGTCCGCACCTCGAAGAAGTGCGCGCCCGCCGGCGCGAGCATCGCCGACCGCCTCGGCGCGATCGACGTCCGCCGCGTCACGATCGCCGACCGCGATCCGGACGCCTGACCCACCCGCCACCCCACGGCAACGCAGGTCGACGGCCGCCCTCCGGGCGGCCGTCGTCGTTTCGAGAACCCCCGCTCTCACGGTCTTCTCAGAGGGGGTGAGGCTTCCGTGAGACCCGCTACCGCCGGGTCGCTGCCGGGCGCAGAGTGCAGGTCGCACCCCGACCCCAGGAGGAAGTCGCAGTCATGAGACTCACCAGGACGCACGTCGTCAGCGCAGTCGCCTCAGCGATGCTCATCATCCCGGCCGCGGCGCTCGCCGCGACGATCGAGGGCGGCCCGGGCGGCGAGCGGCTGCGCGGCACGAACGCCGCCGACAAGATCAACGGCAACGGCGGCAACGACCGCATCCAGGGCCGCGGCGGCAACGACACGCTCAACGGCGGTCGAGGCAACGACCGGATCTTCGGCGGGCTCGGCAACGACGCGATCGCCGGCGTCCAGGGCAACGACGTCCTCAGCGGCGGGCCGGGCGACGACACGATCGTCGGCGACGCCAACGGCACCGGCGACCTCACGTCGTTCGACCGGATCTTCGGCGGCGCGGGCAACGACACGCTGCGCGGCGGCGACTCGGCCGACCGCATCTACGGCGGTGCGGGCAACGACAACTCGGCCGGCGAGAACGGCAACGACCGCATGTCCGGCGGCACCGGCGACGACGTCCAGAACGGCGGCGCGGGCAACGACGTGATCTTCGCCAACGTCGGCCAGGACACCTCGTTCGGCGGTGACGGCAACGACGTCCTGTGGGCGCTCGCCCGCGCCGACGTCGCTCCCGGCCCCGGCGTCGACCAGGTCGGCGACACGCTCGACGGCGGCAATGGCGACGACGTCTTCCGCACCCGCGACGGCGAGGTCGACCGCATCACGTGCGGCCCCGGCAACGACCGCGCGCTGCTCGACCACGTCGACGTCATCACCGATGCGACGGCGGCCGCCCCGAACGGCTCGTGCGAGACCGTCCAGCGCAAGGCGCCGCGTGCGAAGGACAGCAGGACCGAGGACGCCCAGCAGGCGCCGAAGGAGCCGTCCGCGACGTCCTGACCGCGGCTCGACAGCGAACGGCGCGTTGTTCAGGCCGAATGAACGCCGTTCGCTCCCGGCTTACGCCCAGGAAGAGACGACAGGCAGGGATAAGCCACCCGAAGCACCGAGGCTCCATCTCTGACATTCCGGAGCCTCATGCCTACCAGAAGAAAGGGCGCCTCTTCCCCGTGGCGCCCTTTCTTCTGTCTGCGTCCGTTTTGCGTGCCGGGGCAGCGGCGCGCAGGACGAGGCAGCGCCCGGCACGGCAGCGCGCGGACGGGCTACGCCGCGGCGGAGAACACGGCCACCGGGGCCGTGACGTTCTTGAAGCTGCGCGGGCCCCGCGGGGCGAGCGTCAGCCCGGTCTGCTGCGTGAGCAGGTCGCGCGTGCGCAGGCTCATGAGGATCTCCCCGGCCGTCGCGGCATCGGCGAGCCGCGCGGCGACGTTGACCGTCGATCCGTACCAGTCGCGGCCGCGCTGGACCGCGGGGCCGGAATGCACGCCGATCCGCAGCGCCGGGCACCAGCCCTCGCGCTCGAGCTCGCGCCGCAGGCGCAACGCGAGCGTCGTGATGCGGGCCGCGTCGCGCCCGTGGATCATCACGGCGTCGCCGAGCTCCTTGACGACCTCGCAGCCCAGCGCGACCGCGGCGTGTGCGGCGGCGGCCTGGAACGCAACCGCGACGTCCGCCGCGGCCTCGTCGCCGACGCGCTCGGTGAACGCGGTGTAGCCGACGAGATCGGCGAACAGGAAGGTGTGCTCGGCGGGAGCGTCCATGCCCCTCGGGCGTGACGAACGCATGAACGCTGTGCAGCCCGTGCGACCGCACGGCGCACGGGCGATGAACGGCGGGCGCGCCGCCGCGGCTCAGCCGCGCCCGTCGTCCTCGATGCGCCACCGGCGCGGTCGGCGCGGGTCGGGCTCGTAGCTGCAGAACGCCCCGGTTCGCACAGCCGCGTCGAGCTCCGCCCCGAGCGCCGCGTCGTAGCCGCCGACGCGCCGGATCGCCGCGCGCAGCGCGCGCGTCACGTTCACGCGCGCGCGCTCGGCGTGCGACCCGGATTCGCGGTCGCGGCCGCCGATGCCGATGGCGCGGCCGAGCTCGCGCGTGATGCTGTCGCGCTCCTTGCGCGCGGCGGCGGCACGCGCCGTGTCACCGCGGCGCTCGGCGTCGGCGATCTCCTCCGTCAGCTCGGTGACGCGCGCGCGGTAGGCGGCCTTGGCCGCGGCGTCGAGCGCCGGCCCCGTGCCGCGCTGCAGGCCGAAGCGCCCGCCGGCCTCCTGGCCACCGGAGCTCGCGGGGGCCGCGGGCGGCGCCATCCGATCGACCGCGGCGACGAGGTCGAGGCTGTGGATCTCCTGACCGGGGCGCTCCAGCAGCAGCGCGAGCAGCCGCACCCCGCGGCCGTCGCTGATGTGCAGCGGGCCGCCGGCGCCCGCGTCGATCATCCACACGTCGCCGACGCGCCGCAGGGTCGTGACCGGCGCGCCCGCCGCCGCCGGCGGCCGCGGCGGCGCGTCGACGCCCCCCCGCAGGGTGCACGTGCGCTCGAGCAGCGCGACGAGGCCGAGCGCCTCGCAGGCCTCGGCGGCCACGGCGAGCAGCTCGGCGGCGCGCTCGGCTGCGCCCGGCTCGGCGCTGCCCCGCAGTACGGCCGCGGTCTCGATGTCGATGCGGGCGAGGCTCGTGCGGGCACCGTTGCGCGTCGCCGACCGGCGCGCCGCGTCGAGGTGCTCGAGCGCCTTCGCCGGGCGTCCCTCGACGCGGGCAAGGATCCCGAGCCACATCTCGACCGGCCCGAGGAACCCCGCCGTCGGCAGCACGACGTTGCGCGCGGCGAACGGCGCCAGCTCCGCGTAGACGGCCGCCGCCGCCGCGCTGAGCTCGAGCGACGCGACGGTCTCGGTGAGCAGCGACATCGCCGTGAGCCAGAGGTTGTCGCGCGGGAGCATCGCGAAACCGTCCGCCGCGAGCCGGTCGTACTCCAGGCGCGCCTCGGCGTCGCGCCCGGACGCCGCCAGCGACGCCGCCAGGCCGGCGCGCCAGCAGGGCATCGCCGGCGCCCCGTCGGCGTACGCGCGGACGAGCTCGGTGATCGCACCGACGCCCTCCCGCAGCCACGTCAGCACGACGCGCTGCGACGCGACCGTGATCGGGATCGTCGAGGCCGACAGCTCGCCGCAGATCGCTGCGACCTCGGCGACGAGGGCGTCGGCGTCCGCGAAGCGCCCCTCCAGCGACGCGCGGCGCGCGCGGTGCAGCGGCACGAACGCGGCGGCGCGGCGATCGCGCGACTCGCGCGCGAGGCGCTCGAGCGTCTCGATCGCGACGTCTGCTGCGGCGAGGTCGTCGAGCTCGAGCAGGGCGTCGATGTGGCGGCTGCGCGACGCGAGCGTCATGACGGACTCGCCCGCGCGGTCGCTCAGCACGAAGAGCGTCTGCAGCCATCGGAGTCCCTGCTCGGTCGTGTCCGGGCCGAGCGTCGCGAGCTGTGCCGAGGACAGCGCGAAGGCGCGCGTCAGGTCGTCGCCGAGGCGGCGCGCCATGTCGACCGCCTCGCGGGCGAGCTTCGCGCGCCGCGCCGCGGTGTCGGACCAGTACAGCGCCGTCGCGAGCGAACCGAGCAGGCGGACGCGCAGCGGGCTGTCGGCGGGCTCGAGGCGATCGAGCGCCTCGACGAGCAGCGCGACGTGGGCGTCGTCGACAAAGCCCGGCGTGAGCGCGAACGGCGCGCTGCCAAGCGCAGCGCGCGCAAAGATCTCGTGCGCGCCGATCGTGCGCGCCGCGGCGACGGCGGCCTCGAACGTCGCCCGCGCCGAGGGTCGCCCTGCGCGCGACTCGGCCGTGCCGAGCCCGAGCAGCAGCGACGCGCGCCGCGGGACGTCGGGCGCGAGGATCTCGAGCGCCTCCAGCGCGCGCGAGAAGAGCTCCGCCGCCTGCTCGTAGGCGAGGTTGTCGAGCGCCCGCCGCGCGGCGCGCTCGGCGTAGCGGACCGCGGTCGCGAGGTCGCCGCGCGGCGCGGCCGAGAGGAAATGGTGGGCCAGCTCGGGGAGATGGGCCTCGATGGCGCCGCGGTAGACGTGCTCGAGCGCCTCGCCGACGGCGCGGTGGGCGTTCATGCGGCCTGCCGCCGGCATCCCCGCGACGAGCGTCTCGACGATCAGTCCGTGGCCGAAGCGGTACTCGCCGAGCGTCCCCGGCACGGCGGTGACGAGCCCGAGCTCGACGGCGGTGTCGAGCGCGGCCAGCACGCTGTCGCGGTCCAGCGCCGATGCCCGCTCGAGCGCCGGCAGGCTGAACGTCCGCCCGATGATCGCCGCGAGCTCGAGGGTCTGCAGGGCCGCCATGCTGAGCGGCTCGAGGCGCCGGCGGATCGTCTCGCGCACGCCATCGGGCAGCGGCAGCTCGCCGGGCGGGTCGTCAAGGCGCCCCTCGGCAAGCAGCAGCGCGAGGATCTCGCGCGTGAAGAACGGGTTGCCCTCGGTCACGGCGTGGACGGCGTCCGTGAGGCTCGGCGGCGGCGGCGTGCCGCTCGCGAGCGCGATGAGCTCGCCCACGCTGTCGCGCGTCAGCCCCGCGAGGACGAGCCGCCGGCCCGCGCGCCCGATGTTCGCGAGCGCGACCTGCGCACCGGGCGCGGGCCGCGGCGTGCGCTCGTGCATCGTGACGACGAGCAGCACGGCGGCGTCGCGGAGCATCCGCGAGACGAAGTCCAGCGCCAGGAGCGAGCCCTCGTCGACGGCCTGCAGGTCGTCGATGAGCACGACGACCGGAGCCTCGGCGCTGCGCGCCCGCAGGAGCGCGACGAGCGCGTCGAAGAGCGAGAAGCGCGCGATCTCGGAGTTCTCGGCGCCGGCCGCGGCGTCGGCCGGCAGGTGAGCGGCGGGCAGCCGCTCGGCGAGCTCCGGCGCGAGGCGCAGCAGCTCGTCGGCGCCGGTGCCGAGCTCCCGGCGCAGCGCGGCGCCGTCGACCCCCCGGCAGAGGCTGCGCACGACCTCGACCCAGGGCCAGTAGCCGGGGGCCGCGCGGCCCCAGCCGCGTGTCCAGATGACGGTCGCCCCGGCCGCTCGCGCGTGATCCGACAGCGCCGAGGCCAAGCGCGTCTTGCCGACGCCCGGCTCGCCGAGCACGAGGTGCACGCCGCCGCGACCGCGGCCGGCATCGGCGAATGACTCCTGTAGTTCCTGCAGCTCACGGGCCCGGCCGACCAGCGGGCCATCGCCCGCCACGTGCCCTGCGGTGAGGTTCTCAGTCGACAGCGGTTCACTCCGGCCGGGGGATTATCTGACACTAGCCGCTCGCGCCGTCCGCGCGCAGATCCTCACAAGCGTACGTCCCATTCGAGCGCCACACCCGGATCCGGTTCATAGGTACAGGACGCTCCGGTGCGGACCGCACGCTTGAGCAGGTGCCCGAGCTCGGGCTCCTGCTCGTCGATCCGCGCGATCGCCGTGCGGATCGCGCGCGTGACGTTCACCCGCGCCCGCTCGGTCGCCGGCCCGTCCGCGTCGGCGGCTGCCGACAGGTCGGCGGCGAGGCGCGCGAGCGCCTTGCTCGCGACGGCGATCCGCTCGGGATCGTTGAACGCACGGGCCTCCTCGAGCTCCTCGCGCAGCTCGCCGGCCAGCGCGCGCTGCGCCTCGACATCGGCGGCGGGCGGGGAGCCGCCGGCGAGCTCGAGCGCCGCGATCGGCCGCCCCGGGCTGGCGAGCAGGACCGCGAGGTGGTGCAGGCCCTTGGCGTCCTGCAGCAGCGCGCGGCGCCCCTCGAAGTCCAGCCGCCAGACGTCCTGCTCACGGCGCAGCGTGGCGTGCAGCGACGGCCCCAGGCCGCCCGCGCCGGCCGGCGGCGCCGCCCGCGCCAGCCGGGCGCGCAGGTCCTCGGCCCGGGCGATCGCGCCCTGCATCCGCTGCGTCGCCGCGGTGTGCGCCACGCCGTCGACGAGCGCCCGCGCGCGCATCGCGTCGCCGGGCGCGCCGCGCCGCGCGAGCACCTCGGCGGTGTCGAGCGCCGTCAGGACGATCGTCGGCCGCGCGTGCATCCGTTCGGCGGCCGACCGGGCGGTCTCGAGATGGCCGAGCGCGCGCTCGGTCTCGCCGGCGGTCATCGCGAGCAGGCCGAGATAGCGCGCCACCGGCCCGAGGTAGGTCGCCCCCTCCGACACGACGTTGCGGCCCTCGTAGGGCGCGAGCAGCTCGTAGAGCCGCGCCGCACGCGAGCGGTCGCCGAGCAGCGCACAGAGCTCGGCGAGCAGCGCCATCGCCACGAGCCAGAGCGCGTCGCGCGGAATGTCGTCGAAGTCCCGGGCGGCGAGGTGCTCGAGCTCGCGCCGCGCCTCGTCGGTGCGGCCGAGCTCGGCGAGGACGAGCGCCAGGCCACAGCGCCAGCGGCGCATCGCCGGCAGGCGGTCGGCGTGCTTGCGCACGAGCGGCTCGATCTCCTGCTGGCGCCCCTGCACGCGGCGCACGGCGATCGTCTGCGCGTCGGCGATGAGCGGCGCCATCGAGCCGTCGACATCGCGCGCCTGGGCGCCGGCTTCGGCGCTGCAGCGCTCGGCGGCCTCGAAGTCGCCGCGCAGGAAGGCGGCCAGCGACCGGTGCAGCGGGTCGTAGACGAGCATCCGCGGCTGCCCGAGCCGCCGCGCGGTGAGGCGGAACGCCTCGATCTCCTCGTGCGCGCGAACAGGATCGTCGAGCTCGAGCAGCAGGCTGATGCGCGACAGGCGCACCTGCATCGCGAGCTCGTCGTCGTTCGCGCGCTCGCAGAGCTCTAGCGCCTCGGTGGAGATCGACAGGCCACGCGGCGCGCTGTCGGGCCCCCAGACGGCGACGAAGCCCTGGGCCAGGGCGAAGGCGAGCGTCACGTCGGCGAGGTCGCGCTGCTCGCGCGAGCCGCGCGCTGCCTCGCCGGTGAAGATCGCCCGGGCGAGCGCGAGCGCCTCGTCGACGAGCCGCTCGCGGCGGTCGCGGCGCGGCGACCAGTAGAGCGCGAGCGCGAGCTGCACCCGCAGGCGGCAGCGCAGTGCGTCGGCGTCGGCGCCGGCGCCGGCCGGCGCCTCCGCGTCGAGCCGGGCGATCGCGTCCTCGAGGCTCGCGACGAGCTCAGGCTCGACGAGGCCCGGCGACAGGGAGCCGAGCGTCCGCGCCAGCGCGGTCTGCGCCAGGCGCGTCGGATCGTCGAGACGGCGAGCGTGCTCGGCGGCCGCCCGCAGCGCCGCGTGAGCGCGCTCGACGGCACCCATGCGCATGAGCGCTTCGCCGAGCCCCTGCGCGAGCGCCCACGCGCGCGGCTCGTCGGCCGGCAGCCCGGCGGCGACGTCCAGCGCCCGCTCGTACAGGCGCGCGGCCTCGCCGTAGGCGTGGGCGCCGGTCGCCTGCCGCGCCGCGCGCGCGGCGTAGTCGACCGCGCGCTCGGCCCCGCCCTCGCTCGCGGCCTGCAGGAAGTGGTCGGCGATCTCCGCCAGCTGCGGCTCGTGGTCGTGGCCGTCGAGTGCCTCGAGCGCCTCGCCCGCCACCCGGTGCAGCTGGGCTCGCCGCGTCGCGCCGAGGCTCTCCAGCAGCGTGTCGCGGACGAGCTCGTGCTGGAAGGCGAAGCGCCCCGGATCGGCGACGGGCACGAGGATCCCGCCGCGCAGCGCGGCGTCGAGGCGCTGGAGGATCTCGGCCTGCGGCCGGCCCAGCACGCCGGCGAGCGTCGCGAGGCGAAACCGGCCGCCGATGACGGCTGCGGCGCCGAGCGCCTCGATCACGTCCTCGTCGAGCGGCGCGAGCCGGCGCCGGATCGCGTCGCGCACGCCGTCGGGGAGCGGCAGCGGGCGGTCGAGCGCGCGGGTGTCGTGCAGGCGCCCCTGACGAGCCAGGAGCTGCACGATCTCGTCGACGTAGAACGGGTTGCCCGCGCTCGCCGCGTGGACGTCGGTCACGAGCTGCGGGGCGATGCCCTGCGGCCCACCCGTCGTCAGGCCGCGGGCGCGCGCGGCGGCGAGCCGGCCGACGTCGTCGCGGTCCAGTCCCTTCAGCGGCAGCCGCGTCGCCGACCGCGCGAGCCCGCCGAGCGGGGCGGCGAGCTCCTCGCGGGCGTGCGCCTCGAGGTGGCGGTAGGCGGCGATCGCCAGCAGCGGCACGTCGGGCAGCGTGCGCGCGACGAACTCCAGCGCCAGCAGGGAGGCGGCGTCGGCCCAGTGCAGGTCGTCGAGGACGACGACGAGCGGCCGGCGGTCCGCGACGGAGGTCAGGAGGCTCGAGAGCGCCTCGAAGAGCCGGAAGCGCAGGTGGTCTGGATCGAGCCCTGGGTCGTCGGCGGGCGGCGGGTGTGCGCCCGCCAGCTCGGGCAGGAGGCGCGCGAGCCAGGGCGCACCGTCGCCGAGCAGGTCGGGGAGCGAGGCCGTTTCCTCGTGGCGCGCGAGCGCGCGCACGATCTGCACCCAGGGCCAGTACGGCGGGGCGCCGCCGCCCTCCCAGCACGTCCCCCAGGTCCACGCCGCTCCGCGTCGCGCGGCGCGCTCGACGAACGCCCGCGCGAGCGCCGTCTTGCCGATCCCGGCTTCGCCGGTGAGGACTACGAGCCTGCCGCGCCCTGCGAGGGCGTCGTCCAGCGCAGCGTCGAGCTGCGCCAGCTCGTGCTCGCGCCCGACCAGCTCCGGACCGCTGCCCTCGGTCATCCGATCCTCACCCGCCCATCCTCCACCACGATCGTTGCCCTGCGGGTGCGACAAACGTAGTGCACCGCAGCCGACGGCTTTGCGGCCGAGGCTGGCACACTCATGGATTCGCTTTCACGCACGATCCGGAGACCCGCTTGCCCACGAACAGCTTCGACGCCCTCGGCACGCTCACAGTCGGCGATCGCACCGTCGCCCTCTATCGCCTGGACGCCCTCCAGGACGCCTTCGACGTCGCCCGGCTGCCGTTCTCGCTGAAGGTCCTGCTCGAGAACCTCCTGCGCACCGAGGGCAACGGCTCGGTCGACGCCGCCGACATCGAGGCGCTCGCGTCGTGGAACCCCGCCGACGAGCCGTCGAAGGAGATCGCGTTCACCCCGGCCCGCGTCGTCATGCAGGACTTCACCGGCGTGCCGGCCGTCGTCGACCTCGCCGCGATGCGCGACGCGATGGCCGCGATGGGCGGCGACCCGGCGATGATCAACCCGCTCGTCCCGGCCGAGCTCGTCATCGACCATTCCGTCCAGGTCGACGCCTACGGCTCGCGCGACGCGTTCACACGCAACGCCGAGCGCGAGTTCGAGCGCAACCAGGAGCGCTACGCCTTCCTGCGCTGGGGCCAGGACGCGTTCGCCAACTTCGCCGTCGTCCCGCCGGACACGGGGATCGTCCATCAGGTCAACCTCGAGTACCTCTCGCGCGTCGTGTTCGTCGACGGCGACCAGCTCGCCTACCCCGACACGCTCGTCGGCACGGACTCGCACACGACGATGATCAACGGACTGGGCGTGCTCGGGTGGGGCGTCGGCGGCATCGAGGCCGAGGCCGCGATGCTCGGCCAGCCGATGCCGATGCTCATCCCGCAGGTCGTCGGCTTCAAGCTGCGCGGCGTGCTGCCGGAGGGCGCGACGGCGACCGACCTCGTCCTGACGGTCACCGAGATGCTGCGCGAGCGCGGCGTCGTCGGCAAGTTCGTCGAGTTCTACGGCCAGGGGCTCGCCTCGCTGCCGCTCGCCGACCGCGCGACGATCGGCAACATGAGCCCGGAGTTCGGCTCGACCTGCGCGATCTTCCCGATCGATGCCGAGACGATCCGCTACCTCGAGTTCTCCGGGCGCCCACCCGAGGTCATCGCGCTCGTCGAGGCCTACGCGCGCGAGCAGGGCCTGTGGCACGACGAGACCTCGATCGAGCCGGCCTACTCGGACACGATCGAGCTCGACCTCGGCGAGGTCGTGCCGTCGCTGGCGGGCCCGCGGCGCCCGCAGGACCGCGTCGCGCTGAGCCAGGCGCAGGCCGCGTTTCGCATCGCGCTGAAGGACTTCCTGCCGGCGGTCGACGACGGCGAGCCGGCGAACGACGGCGGGGCGACGATCGAGTTCGACGCGCTGTCGTTCCCGGCCTCCGACCCGCCGACGGGCCGGTACGCGGGGCCGCGGCGCCCGCCGGCGCACGCGACCGACGCCGCGCACGCGGAGGAGATCGCGGCGGCGCGGGTGGCGCAACGGCCGGACACGAGCGTGCCGCTGACGCTGCGCGACGGCACGCAGACCGACATCGACCACGGCCGCGTCGTCATCGCGGCGATCACGAGCTGCACGAACACCTCCAACCCGTCGGTGATGCTCGCCGCCGGCCTCGTCGCGCGCAACGCCGTGGCGCGGGGATTGACGACGAAGCCATGGGTCAAGACGTCGCTGGCGCCGGGGTCGAAGGTCGTGACGGAGTACCTCGCGCAGGCGGGCCTCGACGTGCCGCTGGACGCACTGGGCTTCAACCTCGTCGGCTACGGCTGCACGACGTGCATCGGCAACTCCGGCCCGCTGCCGCGCGAGGTCTCCGAGGCGGTCGGCGAGCACGACCTCGCGGTCGTCTCGGTGCTGTCGGGCAACCGCAACTTCGAGGGGCGCATCAACCCCGACGTGAAGATGAACTACCTCGCGTCGCCGCCGCTGGTCGTCGCCTACGCGCTGGCGGGATCGATGGACGCCGACATCGTCAACGACCCGATCGGCGTCGACCAGGACGGCGTCGACGTCTACCTGCGCGACCTGTGGCCGTCGGGCCGCGAGGTCGGCGAGACGATCGAGGCGGCCGTGCGCTCGGAGATGTTCCGGTCCTCCTACGCGGGCGTGTTCACCGGCGACGAGCGCTGGAACTCGCTCGTCGTCCCGACCGGCGACCGCTTCGCCTGGGACGAGGACTCGACGTACGTGCACCTCCCGCCGTACTTCGACGGCATGCCGGCCGAGCCGGCGCCGGTGACCGACATCGAGGGCGCGCGCGTGCTGGCGCTGCTGGGCGACTCCGTCACGACCGACCACATCTCGCCGGCGGGCGCGATCAAGCGCGACGGCCCGGCGGGGCTGTATCTGCAGGAGCACGGCGTGGCGCCGCGCGACTTCAACTCCTACGGCGCGCGCCGCGGCAACCACGAGGTCATGGTGCGCGGGACGTTCGCGAACATCCGCCTGCGCAACCGGCTCGCGCCGGGGACCGAAGGCGGCGTGACGCGCAAGCTCCCGGAGGACGTCGAGCTGCCGATCTACGACGCTGCGATGGCCTACATCGCCGAAGGCACTCCGCTCGTCGTCATGGCGGGCAAGGAGTACGGCTCCGGGTCGTCACGCGACTGGGCGGCGAAGGGCACGCGGCTGCTCGGCGTGCGCGCCGTGCTGGCCCAGTCCTTCGAGCGCATCCACCGCTCGAACCTCATCGGGATGGGCGTGCTGCCGCTGCAGCTCCCGGCCGCCGCGAGCGAGCTGGGGCTCACCGGCGAGGAGGTCTTCACGATCACCGGCCTCGCCGCGCCGATGAACGCCGGCGAGCTCCCGACGTCCGTGAAGGTCCGCGCCGGCGACCGCGTCTTCGACGCCCAGGTGCGCATCGACACGCCGAAGGAGGCGGACTACTTCCGTCACGGCGGGATCCTCCAGTACGTCCTGCGCTCCCTGCGCGACCGCTGACGCGCTTTCGTCGCAATCCGGTGGTGATCCGTCACGCGACGGGCGCCATCCTCGGTGGCAATGGAGGGGTCTTGCGGAATACGTCCCAATAGGGGACGCCAGACGCCAAACCCCCCGCGAAACGAGGTCTTGGCCGAGCTCGCGGCGTGCCAGCACGGCGTCTTCGCGTTGTGGCAGTTGCCGGAGCTCGGCATCAGGCCGAGCACCGTGCGCAGCCGAGTGGCGCGACGGGCGCTGCATCGTGTCCACCCCGACGTCGTCTCCGTCGGTCACCCGCTGCTTTTGACCCGCGCCGGCCGCTTCATGGCTGCCGTCCTCGCCTGCGGGGACGGCGCCGCTCTTTCTCACCGATCAGCGGCCTGCCACCGCGGCCTGCGCGCGGACAACCGCAGCACGATCGACGTCACGAGCCCGAAGAGCCGCGGACGAGGCATCGACGCCATCAGCGCCCACAGCGGCGCGACGCTCCTCCCGCGCGACGTCGAGATCGTCGACGGGATCCCGTGCACGACCCTCGCCCGCACCCTCCTCGACCTCGCGGAGGTCGTCAGCCGGCGCAGCCTCGAACGCGCGATCGACCGCGCCGAGATCCTCCGCAGCCTCGACATGCGCCCCATCAACGACATCCTCGCAAGAGCGCACGGCAGAAAGGGCGCCACCACGCTCAGGACCTTGCTCTCAGAGATGCAGTTGGGAAGCACCACAACCCGCAGCGAGCTCGAGGAGCGGTTCCTCACGATCTGCCGCGCCATCAACCGCCCGCCCGACGGCGTGAACGCCTGGCTCCCCTACCCCGGCGGCGGCGGCGCGGAGGCCGACTTCCTCTGGCGGGGCCAGCGCCTCATCGTCGAGGTCGACGGCCGCGAGACGCATGGCACGCCGCAGGCGTTCGAGCACGACCGCAGAAGAGACCAGCGCCTGAACCTCATCGGCTGGCGCGTCGTGCGCTTCACCTGGCGCCAGGTCGAGCACGAAGCCGCCACCGTCGCCGCCACGCTCGCGGCGCTGCTCGAACGCTAACGACAGGCCGCGCAGCGGCCGTGCACGACCGCCTCCACGCGCTCGGGCGCGAAGCCGCTCGCGCCCGCCGCACGCTCCAGCGCCACCGTGTCCAGCTCGGACGCCAGATCCTCGATCGAGCCGCAGACCGTGCACACGAGGTGGTGGTGCGCGTCTGTGCGCGGGTCGAACAGCGTCGTGCCCGCGCGCTGGACGCGGCGCACCATCCCGAGCTCCTCGAGCAGCTCAAGCGTCGCGTAGATCGTCGGCAGCGAGACGTTCGGGAGGCGATCGCCGACCGCCTCGAGCAGCTCGTCGGCGGTGACGTGACGATCGAGCTCGCGCAGCGCCCGGTGCAACACGACGCGCTGCGGGGTAACCCGCATACCACGGGCGCGCAGCGCGGTCACAAGATCTTCAGTCATTCGCCCATCTTAGGGCATCCTTATTGCAAGTCAAGTGCTATAGTTAGCGGACCATGAACGCACCCGTCGCCACACTCGCCAATCGCTGGCAGGCAGCCGACGAGCGCCAGCGGCTCCTGCAGGTCATCCAGCCCGCGCTCATCGGCCTCATCGACGGCACGATCTCGACGCTCGCACCGATCTTCGCGACGGCCTACATCGCCGGCTCGAAGGCCGCGCTCCTCGTCGGCCTCGCGGCCGCGCTCGGCGCTGCGATCAGCATGGGAATGTCCGAGGGCCTCTCCGACGACGGCGAGATCACCGGCCGCGGCGCGGCGCTCACCCGCGGCACGATCACCGGCCTGGCGACGTTCGCCGGCGGCACCGCGCACGCGTTGCCGTTCCTCATCAAGGACATCCACACCGCGCTGACGGTCGCCTACGTCGTCGTCTCCGTGGAGCTCGTCGTCATCGCCTGGGTGCGCAAGCGCTTTCTCGGCGTCGCGCTGCGCACGTCGCTCATCCAGGTGACGCTCGGCGGCATCATCGTCGCCGCCGTCGGCGTCGCGGTCGGGCACGCGTAAACGCCGTTACGCTATGCGCCCGCCTTGCCGGGACGGACGCCGACCCTGAGGAGAACCGATGCTCGTACCGCTCGCGGCATCCTCGGGCGTCGCCGGACTGCTGACCGACCTCTTCGTCGTGCTGCTCGCCGCCAAGCTCGGCGACGAGCTGTTCCGCCGCCTGCGCCAGCCGACGATCATCGGCGAGATCCTCGCGGGCGTTCTCGTCGGCCCCGCCGTCCTCGGGCTCGTGGAGCCCGGCGAGGTGCTCGAGGTCTTCGCGGAGCTCGGCGTCGTGTTCCTGCTGTTCTGGGTCGGGCTGGAGACGAAGCTCTCCGACCTGCGCGAGGTCGGCCCGACGGCGGTCTCCGTGGGCGTGCTCGGCGTCGCGATCCCGTTCGCCGGCGGGATCGGCCTCGGCGCCGCGCTCGGCGAATCCGTCGGGACGTCGCTCTTCATCGGCGCCGCGCTCGTCGCGACGAGCGTCGGCATCACCTCGGCGGTGCTCATCGAGCTCGGCGTGCTCGAGCGCCGCACGAGCCGCACGATCCTCGGCGCGGCGATCGTCGACGACATCCTCGCGCTGCTGCTCGTCGCCGTCGCGGCGGGCGTCGCGGCGGAGGGCGGCGTCGACATCGGGGCGATCGCCGTGACCGCCGGCGTGGCGCTCGCGTTCGTCGCCTTCGTCGCGCTCGGCGGGACGCGGCTGCTGCAGGCGCGCCCGGCGCTCCTGCACGCGCCGCGGTTCTCCGAGTCGCCGCTGCTGCCGGCGGTCATCGTCTGCCTCGGCCTGGCCGCGTTCGCGTCGCAGATCGGGCTGGCGGCGATCATCGGTGCCTTCCTCGCGGGGATGGTCATCGCGGAGACCCGCGACCAGCATCCGATCGAGGAGGAGGTCGCGCCGCTGTACGCGTTCTTCCCCCCGTTCTTCTTCGCATTCATCGGCCTCGAGGTGTCGCTGGCCGCGCTCGCGCACCTCGACACGCTGCTGCTGCTCGCCGGCATCACCGTGCTCGCGATCGTCACGAAGTTCGTCGGCGCGTACCTCGGCGCGCGGCGCCTCGGCCGCCGCGACGCGGCCTTCATCGGCGTCGGGATGGTGCCCCGCGGCGAGGTGGGGATCATCGTCGCGGGGATCGGCAACGCCACGGGGACGATCGACGCCGAGCTGTTCGCCGTCATCGTCGGGATGTCTGTCCTGACCACGCTGGTCGTCCCGCCCGTGCTGCGGCGGATCGCCGCAGCGCCCGAGCCCGATCCGGCCGCCGCGAGCGCCTGAGGCCTCAGGAGAGGTCGAGCAGGCGCCCGGCGAGCGCGCGGAAGAAGTGCTCGCGCGTGACGATCCCGCTCACGCGCTCGCCGTCGACGATCGGGATGATGAGCACGCGGTGGTGGAGGAAGATCTCCGCGATCTGCGTGTCGGAGTAGTCCTCGTCGACGTCGATGTGGTCGGTGTTCATATAGGCGCTGACCGGCTCGGCCGCGCAGCCGGCGCGCTTCTCGAGGGCGACGTCGAGCGAGCGCGGGACGAAGCCCGCGTAGCCGAGCTGCGTGAGGTAGCCCGGAAACAGCGCCGCGATGAACTCGCGCTCGCCGAAGATCCCCAGCAGCCGGCCGTCGGCGTCGACGACCGGCAGCGCGGGCAGGTCGGCCTCGACGATCCGCGCGACCGCGTCGCGCAGCTGCGTGTCGTCGCGCAGGAGCACGGGCTCCTTGCGGACGGTGCTGACGATTCTCTGCGGGCTCATCTCACTCCCTTGCTAGAGATAGCGCAACGCGACGTAGCCCGTCGCCAGCAGCATCGACACGAGCGTCGCGGGGACGCCGATCTTCAGGAACGTCAGGAAGCCGATCGGCCGCCCGGCGCGCTCGGCCATCCCGGCGGCGGCGACGTTGGCGGCGGCCGCGATGAGCGTGAGGTTGCCGCCGAAGCAGGCGCCGAGCGACAGGGCCCACCAGTAGGCGTCGTCCTTGCCGGCGCCACCCTGAAGCTGGTCGACGACGGGGATCATCGCCGCCGTGAAGGGGATGTTGTCGATGACGCCCGAGCCGGCGGCCGAGACCCACATGATCCCGAGCAGCTCGGCGGTGCGATCGCCGTTGGTGACGTCGGCGATCGCGGTGGCGACCTCGTTGATGGCCCCCGTCTCCTCGAGCGCGCCGACCATGACGAACAGTCCGATGAAGAAGAACAGCGTCGGCCACTCGATGCCGCGCAGCGCGTCCTCCACGCTCTGACGCGTCAACAGGAGCATGACCGTCGCGCCCGTCAGGGCGACGGTCGCCGGCTCGATCCCGAGCGCGCTGTGGACGAAGAAGGCGCAGATCGTGACGATGAGGACGGGCAGCGTGCGCCGCAGCTCGGCGACGTCCTCGATCGAGCGGCGCGCGTCGAGCTCGAGCACGCGCTCGCGCGCCTCGGGCGCGATCTGCAGCCGTTTGCGAAAGACGAGGTACAGCAGCCCGGTCACGACGGAGAAGGTGACGACGGAGATCGGCGCGAGATTCACGAAGAACTGGCCGAACGACAGGCCGGTGGCGCCCGCGATGAGGATGTTCGGCGGGTCGCCGATGAGCGTCGCCGTTCCGCCGATGTTCGAGGCGATGATCTCGATGAGGACGAGCGGGATCGGGTCGATGTCGAGCGCGTCCGCCAGCAGGAACGTGATCGGCACCATGAGCAGGACGGTCGTGAGGTTGTCGAGGAACGCCGACAGCACCGCCGTCGCGAGCGCGAGCGCGATGACGATCGCGAGCGGACGGCCGCGCGCGAGCTGACCGGCGCGGATCGCGAGGAACGTGTAGATACCGGTCGGCTCGGTGACGCGGACGATGAGCATCATGCCCGCGAGCAGGCCGATCGTCCCGAAGTCGATCGACGCGATCGCATGCTCCTGGTCGATCGTCTGCGTGAGGACGATGAGGACCGCCCCGACGAGCGCGACCTTCGTACGGTCGACCTTCTCGGAGGCGATGACAGCGAGCGCTCCCGCGAAGATGACGATGGCGATGAGCATCCGAAGGCCGGCGACCATCCTCGCAAACCGCGGGCGCGGAGGGGGCCGTCGGTACGCTTCGCCGCCATGGCCCTGCCCGATGTCCTCCGCCAGCTCCTCACCGCCGCCGGCCCCTCGGGGTACGAGACCGCGCCCGCCGCCGTCTTCGCGCAGGCCGGTCGCGCCTTCACCGACGATGTCGAGATCGACGTCATGGGCTCCGCCGTCGCGCGCGTCCGCGGCACGGCGGACCCCGAGCGCCCCGCGCCGTTTCTCGCGGTCGTCGGCCACATCGACGAGATCGGCCTGATCGTCACGCACATCGACGACGACGGCTTCCTGCGCTTCGTCGGCGTCGGCGGCTGGGACCCGCAGATCCTCGTCGGCCAGCGCGTCGAGCTCATCACGCGCGAGGGGACGGTGCCCGGCGTCGTCGGCCGCAAGCCCATCCACCTCCTGCGCGACGAGGCCCGCAAGAAGGTCGCCGAGCTGCGCGACCTCCACATCGACATCGGCGCCAGGGACGGCGACGAGGCCCGCGGGCTCGTACGGATCGGCGACGTCGCCGTCATCGCGGGCGAGCCCGTCGAGCTGCGCAACGAGCGCGTCATCTCGCGCTCGATGGACAACCGCCTCGGCGCCTTCATCGCGCTCGAGGCGGCACGCCTGGTCGCCGAGGCCGGCGGCGCGCCCGGCGACGTCGCGGCGGTCGGCGTCGTCCAGGAGGAGATCACCTTCGGCGGCGCGCGCACGTCGGCGTTCCGCCTGCAGCCCGACGTCGCGATCGTCGTCGACGTCACGCACGAGACCGGCGCACCCGGCATCGAGGTCGGCGAGCTCGGCAAGCACGAGTTCGGCTCCGGCCCGATCATCGATCGCGGGTCGATCCTCAACCCGGCCGTCTACGAGCTGCTGCAGGCGGCCGCCGAGCGCGAGCAGATGGCGTTCACCGTGCAGGCGTCGGCGCGCTCGACCGGCACCGACGCCGACGCGATCCACATCTCGCGCGCCGGCATTCCGACCGGCGGCATCTCCGTCGCGCTGCGCTACATGCACTCCCCCGTCGAGATGGTCGCGCTCGACGACGTCCACGCCTGCGCGCGGCTCATCGCGGCGTTCGCCCAGTCGCTGACGGCCGCGACGTCCTTCGCGCGCTAGCGCGCCGTGCTGCTGCTCTTCGACATCGACGGGACGCTCCTGCAGCGCGCCGCCGAGGCCCACGCCGCGGCGCTGCACGAGGCGCTGCGGGCCGTCCACGGCGTGACGGACCCGGCCCGCATCGCCGGCGCCGCGGTCGCCGGCCGCACGGACCAGGAGATCGCCCGCGGGCTGCTCGTCGCCGCGGGCGTGCCGGCCCGGCGCATCGACGAGCGCGCCGACGACGTCCGCATCGCCGGCTGCGAGGCCTACGCGCGGCTCGTCCCCGACGACCTCTCGGCGCACGTCACGCCGGGCATCGCCCAGCTGCTCGAGACGATCAGCGCGCGCGGGCGCGACCGCCTCGCGCTCGTGACCGGCAACTACGAGGCGATCGCGCGCCTGAAGCTGCGCGCCGCCGGGATCGGGCACTTCTTCCCCGGCGGCCAGGGCGGCTTCGGCTCCGACCACGAGGACCGCGCCGAGCTGCCGGCGATCGCGCGCCGGCGGGCGGGCGGCGAGGACGGGCCGTTCCCGCGCCGCGAGACGGTCGTCATCGGCGACACCCCGCGCGACATCGCCTGCGCGCGCGCCGACGGCGTGCGCGTCCTCGCCGTCGCGACCGGCCCCTTCGCGGCCGCCGAGCTGCGCGAGGCCGACGCCGTCGCCCGCGATGCCCGCGAGCTCGGCGCGCTCATCGACGCCCTGACGTAGGCGTCAGCCCCGCAGCCGGTGCGGCGCGAGGAAGCGCCACGCCGTCCGCGCCGGATCGACGCCTGCCGTGCGCAGCTCGGGCAGCAGCTCGATGTGCCTGCCGCCCGCGAGGCGCAGGTGCTCGACCGACGCGCCGCCACGGCAGCCGCGCCAGCGCCGGCGCGTCACCGCGGCCGTGACGCGCGACCCGCGCGGACCCGCCGTGCAGCCGTCGAGCTTCGCCCACGCCGCCACGAAGCCGGGGATCGGTCCGTAGGGGACGAGCGGGTCGGCGCTGCCGTGGATCTCGAGCATCGAGATCGCGCGCGACGGACGGCAGTCGCCGATGGCGCTCACGGCCGGGGCGAACAGCACGACGCCCGCGAAGCGCCCGGGGAACCGGCACGCGAGCAGGTTCGCCATCCCGCCGCCGTTGGAGATCCCGGTGAGGTAGATGCGAGCGGGGTCGATGCAGGCGCTGCGCTCGATCGCCGCGAGCGTCCGCGTGACGGCGCCGATCTCGTCGGCGCCGGCCCAGACGCCGCCCGACGTCGCGCTCGGGTAGGCGACGACGAAGCCCGACCGCCGCGCCTCGGGCGTCAGCCGGGTGACCTGCTCCATCTGCGACCCGCTGCCGCTCGCGAAATGCAGCGCGAGCACGAGCGGCGCGGGCCTGCCACGGACGCCCGCCGGGACGCGCAGGATCGTGTCCAGCGGCGCGCCCGCGACCTTCGCGGGCGGCGCCTTCGCCGACGAGCAGGTGCTCGCCGGGGCAACCGCAACCGGCGCGGCCGCGGGCGGGTCGTCCAACGATCCGCAGCCGGCGAGCAGCACCGCACAGGTCAGGACGAGGGCG
>CAVUFQ010000001.1:0-45611 GCA_963740895.1 uncultured Actinomycetes bacterium | reverse complement strand
ATCCCCGGCATGGGCGGGGACGGCGGCGGCATGGGCGGCATGATGTAGCCAGCCTCCGGAGGCCATGAGCCTCCGGACCGTTGTGTGTGAGCTCCAGCAGGACCGAGGGCCCGGCGGCGACGCCGGGCCCTCGTCGTTGTCGGCCGAGCCTCCAGGCGGGCTGTCCACCGCTGCAGCTTCGCCGAGTCGTAATCTGCTGACCATGCCCGCCGGCCACGTCGCCGCCCTCCATCGCTGGCCGGTGAAGTCCATGGCCGGCGAGCGCGTCGGGGCGCTCGCGGTCGACGGCTTCGGCGTCGCCGGCGACCGGTCGGTCGGGGTGTTCGAGATGTTCGGGGGCGCGCCGCGGCGCGTGAGCGCCGTGCCCGTTCCGCGGCTGCTCGCCTGGGGCGCGGCGTATCCGGACGACCCCGGGCCGATCGATCGCGGCGCGCCGCCACGGCCGGTCATCACGGCGCCCGACGGGACGCCGCGCGACTGGGAGGACCCGCAACTGACGCCGGCGCTCGCCGCCGACGTCGGGCGCGCACTGACGCTCGCCTGGGATTCGCGCGGTCAGCCGGACATCGCGGGGACGGTGCACGTCACCGTCGAGGCGTCGCTGCGCGACCTCACCGCGTCGCTCGGCGCGCCCGTCGACCTGCGGCGCTTTCGGTCGAACATCCACCTCGAACTCGACGCCGAGCCGTGGGCGGAGCTTGATTGGGTCGGCCGGCGGCTGCGCGTCGGAGACGCCGTGCTCGAGGTCGTCGAGGCCTGCGAGCGCTGCGCGATGCCGACGCGCGACCCGGATACGCAGGCGAAGTGGCCGCGCCTTTTGCGCCTGCTCGCCGCCGAGCGCGCCACGCTCTTCGGCCTCATCGCGCGGGCGAGCGCGGCGGCCGTCGTGCGCGAGGGCGACGCCGCCGACCTGCTCCCCTGAGCCGCCCAGGCGATAGCGTGTCGTCGGCGGGAGCGCTACAGGGCCACGATGCGCCGCACGACCTCAACCCTTCGCCTCATCGGGCGCTGCCTGCCGCCGGCGCTCGTCGCGCTCGCGCTCGCGCCCGTCACCTACGCGTCGGCCGCGAGCTGGCGCCTGGAGCCGATCAGCGCCTCCGAGGGCGTCGCCGGCCTGCACGAGCTGCAGTTCGACGCGCAGGGCCGCGCACTGCTGAGCTGGAGCGGATTCCTGCAGGGCCGCGAGCCGCCGGCGTTCGGCGGCCTCGCGTCGCGCGACCCGGCCGGCGGCTGGCTGCGCCCGCCCGACGTCGCCGGCATCGAGCCGCAGTCGGCCCGGATCCACCTCTACGCCGACTCGCGCGCGCTGCTCGTCGGGCGCGAGCAGCCGTCGAGCACGAGCAGGCGCAGCCTCGTCATCGCCGAGGGACGGTCCGACGGCGGCTTCGGCGCGCTCGGGGCGATCGACGACTTCACCGTCGACTCCTGGTCGGCGGCCAACGAGCGCGGTCAGGCGCTCATCGCCTGGACGAACGAGCGCTCGCCGTTCATCCGCGTGAGCGAGCGCCTTCCCGGCCAGAGCCTCTCGCCCCCGCGCGATCTCGCGCTCGCGACGACCGCCGCCGTCGCGATGAACGAGCGCGGCGATCGCGTCCTCGCCTTCCCGTCGGGCCGGACGCGGCTGGGGGCGCGCTTTCGCAAGGCGCGCGGCGAGTGGGGCCCGATCGTGAGCTTCGGCCGGGTGCCTTCGACGACCGGGATGCGGTTGTCGGCGGTCGTCGCGCGCAACGGCCGCGCCGTCGTGACCTGGGGCGCCGCGGGGCACTCGTGCGGGGTCTCCGTGCGCGACGCCGACGGCACCTGGCGCACGCGCCGCCTCGAGCGCCGCTGCGGCCCGGCGGCGGTCGGATCGCACGCCGCGCCCGTCGTGCCGGTCGCCGACAGCGGCGGCGCGACGTACGTCGCCTGGACCGGGCGGACGGCGAGCGGCCGCCGGGCCGTGCGGTTCGCGCGCGTCGGGCCGGGCGCGTCGCGGCGCGCGCTCGTGCTCTCGCGCCAGCGCGGCGCCGTCCTGGACGATGTCGCGGCGGGCCCCGGGCGCGCGCTCGCCGTGACCTGGTCGGCGGCCCAGCCGACGAAGCGGCGGCCGTTCGTCGTGGCGACCTTCGCCGCGGTCCGCCGCGCCCGGGGCGGCTTTGACTCCGACCGGCTGACGCCGTCGACCGCGGTGACCGCGCCCGGCAGCCGCGTCGCGTTCCAGCCGCTCACCGGCGAGCCGGTCGTCGCCGTGCCGTTCCTCGTCGGCCGCACGGCCGCGGTCGGCGCGGCCGTCGGGCCACCCGCGGCGTGACGAACGCCGCCGACCTCATGTTCCTTCCGATCACGCAGCTCGCGGCGCTCGTGCGCGGCGGGGAGCTGTCGGCGCGCGAGCTCGTCGACGCGTCGCTCGCGCGCATCGACGCGCTGCAGCCCGTCGTGAACGCGTTCGTCGACGTCGACCACGAGGGCGCGCGCGCGGCCGCCGACGCGATCGCGCCCGGCGACGAGCGTCCGTTCGCGGGCGTGCCGATCGCGATCAAGAACAACCGCGCCGTGCGCGGGCTGCGCCTGACGCTCGGCGCCGAGCTCACGGGCGACCGCCCGGCCACGTTCGATCACAACGTCACGCGGCGCCTGCGCGCGGCGGGCTTCGTCATCGTCGGGACGACGACCCTGCCGGAGTGGGGGATCATGGCCGTGACGGAGACGCGGCGCTTCGGCGCGACGCGCAACCCCTGGGATCTCGACCGCACCCCGGGCGGCTCCTCGGGCGGGTCGGCGGCGGCGGTCGCCGCCGGGATGGTGCCGATCGCGACCGCCAACGACGGCGGCGGCTCGACGCGCATCCCCGCCGCCTGCTGCGGGCTCGTCGGGCTCAAGCCGCAACGCGGGCGCATCTCCCACGCGCCGGTCCTCGGCGACCAGTTCCTCGTCTGCGACGGCGTTCTCACGCGCACCGTCGCAGAGACGGCGCTCGCGCTCGACCTCCTCGCCGGGCCCGAGCCAGGCGACGCGACCTGGGCACCGCCGCCGCCCGAGCCCTTCGCCGTCGCCGCGGCCCGCACGCCCGGGCGGCTGCGGATCGGCGTCACGACGTCGATGCCGCTCGTCGAGGCCGCCCTGGACCCCGTCTGCGCCGGTGGCGTGCTCGACGCCGCCGAGCTTCTCGCCGGCCTCGGGCACGACGTCGAGGAGGTGTCGCCGCCCTGGAACGCCCCCGGGCTGCTCGATCGCTTCGCCGCGGTCTTCGGGCCGGCGGTCTGCGCGCAGATCGCCGTCGCGGGGATGCTCGCCGGCCGCGAGCCGCGCGAGCAGGACATGGAGCCGCTGAGCTGGGCGCTGTGGCAGCACTGCAAGGCGATCGACTCCGTCGACGCGACGGTCGTGACGTACGCGCTGCAGGCGTTCGCGCGGGCCCTCACGGCGTGGGCGGCGCCCTACGACGCGATCCTCACCCCCGCGCTGGCCCAGGCCCCGGTCCGGATCGGCGACCTGGATCCCTGCGGGCCGGACCCGATGGGCACGTTCCGGCGCTCGGGCGACTTCACGCCCTACACGGCAATCGCGAACGTCACGGGCGGGACGGCGATCGCGCTGCCGCTCTTCGCACGCGACGACGGCCTGCCGCTGGCGGTGCAGCTCTTCGGCCGCCCGGCCGACGAGGGCGCGCTGCTGGCGCTCGCCGCGCAGCTCGAGGCGTCGCGGCCGTGGGCGGGCCGCCGGCCGCCTACGGCGTGACGGACTCGATCGGCTCGCAGAGGGCATGGACGTTGGCGCCGGCATCCTCGACGGGCTCCAGGCCGTCGAGGTTGACGACGCGGTAGCCGGCCGCGGCCATCGCGCGGCAGAACTCGGCGTTGCGGTCGTGCATCTCGGCGATGACGAACGGCCGCTGCTCGGCCAGCACGCGCGCCATGCCGGCGACGACGTCGAGCTCGGCGCCCTCGACGTCGATCTTCACGACGTTCACGGCGGGCAGTCCGAGGCGCGCGACGAGGTCGTCGACCGACGTCACCGGCACGCGATCGCGCCGGACCTCCAGCGGATGCTCGCCGACGCTCGCCAGCCGCGTCCAGAGCGGGTCCTGCGTGACGATGACCTCGGCCTCGCCGCTGCTCGCCCCCGCCGCGCTGTGCAGCGCCTCGACCTGCGTCAGGCCGTTGAGCCGCGCGTTGGCCGCGGTCGCGTCGGCGCACTCGCGCTGGGCGTCGAGCGCGACGACGCGCCCGCCCGGGCCGACGATGCCGGCGGCGAGCAGCGCCGTGTAGCCGATGTTCGAGCCGATGTCGATGAACACCCCGCCGGGCCCGAGCGTCCGCCGCAGGGCCTCGTGCACCATCGGCTCGTGCGTGCCCGTCAGGACGCTCCAGGCCTGCGCGCCCCAGTGCGCGAAGTGCTCGCCCGACAGGCGCGACCCGTGCGCTGGCCCGCCGAGCACGCGCAGCTCGCCGCGCTGCAGGACCGCCTCGACCGGGCGCAGCCAGCCGCGATCGTGCACGCGCCGGCGGCGCTCGACGTCGAGCGCGCGCATGACCCCCCAGGCCAGGCGCGTGCGCAGGGTTGCCGCGGCGCCCATCAGACGCCGAGCACCGCCGCCATCGGGCGCGGCGAGACCCCGAGCGACTCGGCGCCGGCGGTGCCCTCGCCCGTCGTCATCGAGACCTCCAGCAGCTCGGCCTCGTCCCACGTCGCCGGCGCCCGCGACTGCATGAGCGCCTCGACGGCGCGCAGCACCCGGCTGACGACCGGGGTCGGGATGTTGACCGTCGGCCGCGGGCGACCCGCGGCGCGCAGCAGGAGCTCGACGATCTGCTGGTGGGAGAGCGTCTGCGGCCCGGCGAGCTCGAAGCGCCGCGCGCCGTCGGCTGGCAGCGCGAGCGCGGCGACGATGCAGTCGGCGACGTCGTCGGCCCAGATCGGCTGGTAGAGCGCCTGCCCGCGGCCGCTGACCGGGAAGACCGGCAGGACGAGCGACAGGCGCTCCACGAGCGTCGCGAACATGTCGCCGGGCCCGTAGACGATCGACGGCGCGAGGATCGTGTGGCGCACGTCGCAGTCACGCACCGCGCGCTCGGCGAGCGCCTTGGCGCGCAGGAAGCGCGTGCGGTCGTGGCTCGTCGCGCCGAGGGCGCTCGTGAAGAGAAAGTGCTCGACGCCGGCCCGCTCGGCGGCGTGGACCATGCGCCACGTCGCGATCCCGTTGAGCTCCTCGATCGAGCCGGTCGGCTGGTCGCGGATGGCGGCGGCGAGGTGCACGACCGTACGCACGCCGCGCAGGGCGTTGCGAAACGACGGCGGGTCGCCGAGATCGCCGAGAGCGATCTGGACGCGCACGCGGTCGGGCCCGAGACGGCGCGGATCGCGCACGAGGCAGCGGACCGGTTCCCCGGCGGCGGTCAGGCGGCGCAGCACCGCGCGCCCGACGAGACCCGTGGCGCCGGTGAGCAGGAGCACCCGCTGGATACTATGTCCGGCCCGACCCAGTCCCGTCACCAAGCGAAGGAAAGAACGCTTCATGGCCTACGTCATCGCGGAGCCCTGCATCGGCACGAAGGACAACTCGTGCGTCGAGGTCTGTCCTGTCGACTGCATCCACCCGACTACTGACGAGCCCGACTACGACAAGGTCGAAATGCTCTACATCGACCCCGAGGAGTGCATCGACTGCGATGCCTGCGTCGAGGCCTGCCCGGTCGACGCGTGCTTCGCGGAGGACCAGCTTCCGGAGGAGTGGTCGACCTACACGAAGATCAACGCCGACTACTTCGCGTCGGGCTCGTCGTAGGCGGCACGCCCCGCGTCAGGGAACCATCGGCAGGCTGATCCCCGTCGGCTCGGGTGCCTGCAGCACCGGGAGCTCCAGCGGCGTGAGCGCCACGATCCCGCGTGCCGCCTGGCGGATCGCCTGCGCGGCGGGGTCGTCGGGATCGGTGAGGACGAGCGGCAGGCCGGCGTCGGCCTGCTCGCGCAGCGGCATCGTCAGCGGGACCTTGCCGAGCAGCGGGACGTCGAGCTCGTCGGCCAGCGCCTGACCGCCGCCCTCCCCGAAGATCTGGAAGCGCTCGCCGGAGGGCGTCGTGAAGCCGGCCATGTTCTCGATCACACCGCAGATCTCCAGGTCGACCTTGCCCGCCATCTGCGCCGCGCGGCGCGCGACCTTCTGCGCCGTCGGCTGCGGCGTCGTGACGATGACGAACTGCGCCTGCGGCAGCAGCTGCGCGAGCGTCATCGAGACGTCGCCCGTACCCGGCGGCAGGTCGACGAGCAGGTAGTCCAGCGCGCCCCACGCGACGTCCTCGAGGAACTGCGTCAGGGCCTTGTGCAGCATCGGGCCACGCCAGACGACGGCCGCGTCCTCCTCGACGAAGAAGCCGATCGACATGACCTTCACGCCCTGCGCCTCGAGCGGGATGATCTTGCGCTCCTCGTTGACCGGCGGGCGCTCGCGGCCCAGGCCGAACATGCGCGGGATCGAGTAGCCCCAGACGTCGGCGTCGAGGATCCCGACGGACCGGCCGTCCGCGGTCAGGGCCGCCGCGAGGTTCGCGGTGAGCGTCGACTTGCCGACGCCGCCCTTGCCCGAGCCGATGCACAGGACGTTCGAGACCTCGGCGAGCGCGCCGGCCGGCAGCGAGCCGCGGCCGAGCTTCTTCTGCAGCGCGCCCTTCTCGGTGTCGGACAGCACGTCGAAGGCGACGTCGACGCTCGCGACGCCGGGGACGGTGCCCGCCTCGCGCTTGACCGCCTCGACGAAGTGGTTGCGGATCGGGCAGCCGGCGGTCGTCAGCGACACGGTGACGGCGACGGCCCCGGCATCGGAGATGGCGATCGAGCGCACCATCCCGAGCTCGACGATCGACTTGTGCAGCTCGGGGTCTATGACGCGCTCGAGCGCCTTGCGGATCTCCGGATCGGTGGGCATGCCCTCAGTCTAGAAAACACCGATGCCGCGCCCTGTGCGGGGCGCGGCATCGGCTGGGGAGGTGCTGCGAGGGAACTGCGTGCTGGGGGGAGGACTTCGTCGTGCTAGGCGAGGCTGGCGATGCGCTCCTGGACCGTCGTGGACGCCTTCGTCGCGGCGGTGCGGCCGGTCTGGACGGCGTTCTCGACGCGGGCGGTCACGAGCTCGGCGTTCTTGACGACCGGGGCGGTGCGCACCTTCTTGAGCTCGCTCTCGATGCGCGCGCGGCGCTGGCGCAGCTCGCGCTCGACCTTCGTGCGGGTCTTCTTCGCGTCGCGCTCGATGCCCTTGACGGCGCTCGAGCCACGGCGCTCGAAGCGGCGCAGCTGCTGCTCGGCCTTCGTGCGCGTCGAGTACTTCGCGCGCAGGTCCTCGACGGTCTCCACGACCATGTCGCGGGCCATGAGCGTCGCGCCGACGGGGACGAGCACGGCCTTCTCGGCGTACTCGGCGGCGCGGCCGACCGTGCTCTTCGTCTCGGCCTTGGCGGCAGCGGCCTTCTTGGCGGCGCTGGTCTCCGCGCGCGACACGGTGGCCTTCGTCTTGCGCGTCGCGGTCGAACGAGCGGCGGCGCCGCGGTTGGCGGAGCGCGTCGCAGCGGCCTTCTTGGCGGTCGTCGAGCGCTTCGTGGCGTTCGTCTTGCGCGTCGTCGCGGCCTTCTGGGCGGGGGTGGCGGTGGTGGGGTTGGCGGTGGTGGTCTCGGCCATTTGGGGCCTCCTCGAGAGGACTAAGGATATTAGTTCTAAGTTGCTGCTCAGGACTGTAGTACCCGAACGTGTGTTTGTAAACCCCGAACACCGTCCGGTTACGCGATCGAACGCCGGTTCTCCCGTCCGGGCGCGCGCGCGGGCGCGCTCAGGCGGCGGCGGAGCGCGCGCCGGTCCGCCGCATCCAGGCGTCCGGGTCCTGCAGTTCGCCCGCGCTGGGAAGCTGCTCGGGGCCGGCGAAGACCGCGTGCAGCGCCGCCGGGCCCGCCGCCGCGGCGACGGCGTCGCAGAAGCGCTTGCCGTCCTCGTACTGGCGCAGCTTGGCGTCGAGGCCGATGAGGCGCTCGAGCAGCGCCATGAGTGGCGACCGCTCGTGGCGGCGGCGATCGAGCGCGTCGCGCAGCTTGGCGAGCGACGGCAGCGCGTCCGCGCCGACGACGTCCATGACGTGTTCGGCGTGCCCCTCGACGACGCCCATGACGCTCTGGATGCGCTCGAGCAGGTCGCGCCGTGCCGCGCCCCCGAGCGCGCCGAGGAGCCCGTTCTCCCGCAGTCCGGTCACCGCGTCGCGGACGTCGCCCGCCGACGGCAGCTTCAGCAGCGAGCGGGCGTCGAGCTTGGGCTCCAGCGAATCGAGCAGCTCCTTCAGCAGGCCGGCGAGGTAGGGGCGCAGCCAGGGGATGCCGGTGAACTGCACGCCGTGCGTGACCTCGTGAAAGGCGATCCAGGTCAGCAGCTCCTCGGGATCGGCCTTGAGGCGCGTCGCCGCCTGCGCGATGTTCGGCGCGACGAACAGCAGCCGCGCGCGCGAGCCGGGATCGACGAGGACGAACTCGTACTGGCCGAGCACGCGCTGGGAGAGATAGCCCGTCAGAGCGCCCGCCTCCGCCGAGATGACCGCGCCCATGGCCGCGCGCGCGGGCGCGCCGAGGACCCCGAGCCCGCCGCCCGTGAGGCGCTCGCCGATCGGGTCGAGCATCGCGCCCATCGATACGACGTTGGCCGCGATCCAGCCCGCGCGCGGGATCGCCTCGGGCGCCGGCAGCGGCGCGGCGGGCACGAGGCCGGTGTAGGCGACGACGCGCCGCTCGGCGTCGGCGCAGATGGCCGCAAGGTCGCCGGGCAGCGCCACCGGCTGCGCCGGGGCGGCGGCGCGGGCGCCCGCGCCGCGCGCGACGGCGTTGGCGATCCGCTGGGTCAGGACGGGGTCGAGCATCGCTCCATCATGGCGAACGGCCTGCGCCGGCCCGCCGGGCCGGTGCTACTTCGGGCGGCTCGCGCGCCCGTGGCCGCCCGGCGCGGTCAGGACGGCGCGCAGCTGCGCGAGGCCCTCGGCCGTGCGTGCGGCGACGACCGGCGAGTGCGGCTCGAGGTCCAGCGGCGCGCTCAGCGGATCGTCGAAGGCCGGGAAGTCGACGAGCGCGCCGGTCTCGCGGACGATGAGCTGGGCGGCGGCGACGTCGACGGAGCGCGTGCGCCAGAGGGTCATCATCCCGTCGACGCGCGTCGGGGCGAGCTGGCAGAGCGAGATCGCGATCGACCCCAGTGCGCGCACGCGGTGCACCGTCAGCCCGAGCTGCTCGATCGCCGGCGCCATCCAGCGTGGGTCGGTCGACTCCATCGTGATCATCTCCAGCCGCCCGTCGGCGAGACGGCGCTCGGGCGCGGGGTCGATCGGCGCCCCGTCGAGGTACGCGCCCTCGCCGCGGCGGGCGGTCCACTCCTCGCCCGGGCCGAAGTCGAAGACGAAGCCGAAGAAGACGTCGGCCATCGTCGGGCCGTCGGCGACGGCGATCGACAGCGCGTGGTGCGTCATGCCGCGCTTGGCGTTCAGCGAGCCGTCGATCGGGTCGATGACGACGCGGACGTCGCCGCCGCCGTAGTCGACGATCCCGCGCTCCTCGCTGATCGCGGTGAAGCGCGCGCCGGCCGCGTGCAGGAGGTCGAGCTCGGCGAAGACGACCGCCTCCGCCTGCGCGTCGATGATCAGCGTGCGGTCGCCGCCCTCGCCGCGCGTGCCGGTCTCCGCGACGCGCTCGAGGCTCGTCGGGGTGGCCGCGAGAACCTCGCGCAGGCCCCGGGCCGCAGCGCGGCAGGCACCGAGCCAGTCGGCGGCGCGCGCGGTCGGAGGGGATGGCATCGGGGGCATACTAGGCGGGTGTCGAGCCCTTCGGGTCCCGCAGCGAAGCCGACAGAGCTCACGCGTGCCCAGGCACGCGCCGTCGCGCACCCGCACGGCCCGCTGCTCGTGCTCGGCGGAGCCGGCAGCGGCAAGACGACGGTCCTCGCGGCCCGCTTCGCCGCGCTCGTGGCGGGTGGCGCGGCGCCGGAGTCGATCCTCGCGCTGAGCCCGTCGGCGGCCGGCGCCGCCGCCCTGCGCCGGCGCATCGAGGACGCACTCGACGGCCCCTACGAGGAGCTGCCGGTGCACAGCCTGCGCGAGTTCTGCACGCGCCTGCTGCGCGACGAGACCGCCGAGGCGGGCGTCGATCCGTTCTTCGCCCCGGTGACGCGCGCCGACCGGCTGGCGGTCCTGCTGGACCGCATGGACGACCTGCGCCTGCGCAGCCACGACATCGCCGGGCGCCCCGCCGTGCTGCTCGCCGGCGTCATCGACCGCATCGACCGCCTCAAGGAGGAGCGCATCACGGCAGCCGACTACGCCGCCTGGGCGCGCGAGCTGCCCGCGGGCGACGACGCCGAGCGCATGCGGGCTGCGCGCGAGGTCGAGTTCGCCGGGCTCTACGTCGACCACGACCGCCTGCTCGCCGAGGAGGGCGCGCTGGACGGCGGCGAGCTCGTGCTGCGCGCCGTCGCGCTGCTGCGGGAGCGCCCGCACGTCCGGGCGCGCGTCGCGGCGCGCTACCGCCACGTGCTCGTCGACGAGCTCGCCGGCCTCGGCTTCGCCTCCGCGCTGCTCGTCGAGCTGCTCGCCGCCGAGCACGAGAGCCTCACGGTCACGGCCGATGACGACGCCGCGCCGCAGCGCATCCGCGCGGCCGCGACGAAGAACATCGCCGACTTCGAGGCCGCCCATCCGACGGCCGAGGTGGTCGCACTGCAACGCTCGCATCGCTGTCCGCAGCGCGTGCTCGACGCCGCCGCCGCGGTCGTCGCGCCGATCGCAGGGCGCCGCGCGAGCCCGCTGCAGGGCGACCCCGGCGGCACCGTGCGCTTCTGGCGCGCCGCCGACGAGCGCGCGCAGGCGCAGGCCGTCGCCGCGGAGGTCGAGCGGCTCGTGCGCGGCGGCTGCCCGCCGGAGCGCATCGGCGTGCTCGTGCGCTCGCTGCGCGACGAGGGCCGGCATGTCGCCGTCGCCTTCGAGGAGCGCGCGATCGCCCACCGCACGGTCGGCGAGGCCGACATGTTCTCCCAGGCCGAGGTCCGCGACGTCCTCGCCTGGCTGCGCCTGCTCGCCGACCCCTCCGACGCGGGCGCGGTCGTGCGCGCGCTCGCGCGGCCGCCGGTCTCGCTGCGCTCGGTGGACCTCGCGCGCTGCGTGCAGATCGCCCGCCGGCGCAAGCTCGACATGGTCTCGGGGCTGATCGCCGCGACCGAGTCGCCGCAGCTGCCGCCGGAGGCGCGCGAGCAGATCCACGCCTTCCTGCGCCTGTACCGCGCCGCCTCCGAGACGCTCGACAGCGCGCGCCCGGACCTCTTCGTCCACCGCCTCGTCGAGCTGCTGGGACTGCGCCGCCAGCAGGTCTTCTCCGCACAGGCCGATGTCGTCGAGCGGCTCGTGAACCTCGCCCGGCTCGGCGAGCTCGCGAGCGCCTACGCGCGCCGCGCCCCGCACGCGACGCCCAGGGACTTCGCCCGCTACGCGGCGGCCGTCGCGGAGACCGACCTGCGCGACGAGGACGAGGAGGGCGCGCCGCCGCGCGCCGGCGCCGTGCAGGTCATGGCGCTCGACGCCGCGGGCGGGCGCGAGTGTGACTGGGTCTTCGTGCTCGGGCTGACGGCCGCGCGGATGCCGGGTCCGCGCCTGCGCGCGGGCGAGATGATTCCCGACGCGCTGCTGAAGGAGTCGCTCGGGCCCGACGACCGCGCCGCGCACGCCGCGGCGATGCGGCGCCTGCTGCACGTCGCGATGACGCGCGCACGCTGCGGGCTCGTCCTCGCCTATCCGACCCAGGGGCCCGGCGGAGCGCTGCAGCCGCCGTCGCCGCTGGCCGAGGAGGCGCGCGCCGCGCTCGGCGCCGAGTGGGAGCAGCTCGAGGAGGAGCTGTTCGGCCCCGAAGAGTCACTGCACGCGACGTTCTCCGCGCTGCGCGACGAGCTGCTGCGCGACGTCGCGCGCGTCGGCAAGAGCCTCGGCGAGCTGCGCCTGGACACCGATCTGGACGTGACGCACGCCGTCGTGCGCTACCTCGAGCTCGTGAAGCTCGCCGCGCTGCTCGAGCGCCCGCCGGGCCAGTCGGTCGCCGAGGCGCTGGCGCCGGTCAACCAGCGCCTGGGCGCGTCGCTGTCGCCGTTGCAGCGCGAGGTCCTGCTGACGTCCTCGCTCGATGCCCTGCTGCTCGACGCCGAGCGCGACGACCGCGCTCGCGCCGCCGCCCGCGCCGCGCGCAGCGAGCCGAGCCTCATCGCCTTCCTGCCGCGGCGCGGCGCGGGCCTCGCGCTGTCGGCGTCGGACATCGAGACCTACCGCGCCTGTCCCCTGCGCTACAAGTTCGCGCGCGTCCTGCGCGTGCCGCAGGAGCCGACGCTCAACCAGCGCTTCGGGATCCTCGTCCACCAGGTGCTCGAGCGCTATCACCAGAACGCCGACGACTCACTGCCCGAGCTCATGACGCTGCTCGACGCCGGCTGGCGGCGGGGGGGCTTCGGCGACAGCGAGGAGGAGCGCCAGCTGCGCGAGAAGGCGGGCGCCGCGCTGCGCCGCTATCACCGCCGCGTCGCCGACGAGCCCGTCCAGCCGGTCTGGTTCGAGCGCGCCTTCTCCTTCCGCATGGGCGCGCACACGCTGCGCGGCCGCGTCGACCGCGTCGACCGGCTCGCGGACGGCGGCTACGAGCTGATCGACTACAAGACCGGCCGGCCGCGCTCGGCGGCGGCGCTGAAGGAGGACGTCCAGCTCTCGCTCTACGCCGTCGGCGCGCGCGAGGCGTGGCAGCTGGAGGCCGCCGAGCAGGCCTATCTCTACGTCCTGGACGACGAGAAGGTCCGCGTGCCGAGCAGCGAGATCGACGGCGCCTGGATCGCCGATACCGTCGACGAGGTCGGCGCGGGGATTCTGGCCCAGGACTTCGAGCCGACGCCGTCCTACACGGCCTGCTCGATGTGCGACTTCCGCATCGCCTGTCCCGCGGCCGAGCGCTGATCCGTCCGCGATCCGCGCGCGGTGACCTGCAGGCCTCATGCTGGAGGTCGTCGAGGTCCATGTCAGAGAGCCGCGACCAGGCGCAGCCGCCCCCCTCTCGCTTCTGGGTGGGCGCGTACTGCACGCGGGCGGTCCGATCGGGCGTCCCTCTCTCTGCCACCTACCAGGGTGCTGCGGCGGAGGAGTAGCGGGCGCTATCGCCAGCGGTAGCAGCGGCTGCTCACGCCTGACGGGAGCAGCCTTCACGTGGCCCTGAGCAACTCCCGCTCGCTGCGGTCTGCCGGGCTCGCCCGCACCGGCGAACCGGCTCGAACACCAACGGATTTCCGCCCACCGCAACGCGAGGGGACAGCGGCCGCTAGCGCTGCTCGGGGCCCTGCTGGCGCAGGTAGCGCTGGAACTCGCTCGCGAGCGCGTCGCCGGTGGGCAGGTCGCCGGGACCGAGCGAGCTCGTGTCCTGCGCGGCGGCCTGCTCGAGGCGCTCGACGAACGCCTGGACGTCGGGGTCGGACTGGACGGCGAGGCCGACCTGGCGCTCGTACTCGCCCGTGGCGGTCTCGAGCTCGCTCGCGTCGACGTTGACGGCGACGAGCGCCTCGACCTTGCGGACGAGTGCGAGCGCGGCCTTCGGGTTCGGCGCGGCGGCGACGTAGTGCGGGACGCTCGCCCAGAGGCTCGCCGACGGCAGGCCGGCCTCCATGCAGGCGGTGTGCAGGACGCCGACGATCCCCGTCGGGCCCTCGTACGTCGTCTCGGTGAGCCCGAGCTTCGTCACGAGCGTCTCGTCGGAGGCCAGGCCCGTGATCGAGACCGGCTGCGTGTGCGGCACGTCGGCGAGCAGCGCGCCCATCGTCACGACGAGCTGCGTGCCCATCGCCTCGGCGAGGTCGATGATGTGGCGGCAGAAGGTCTGCCAGCGCATCGACGGCTCCGGGCCCTGGACGAGGATGAGGTCGCGCGGGGCGCGCGGGATGCGCGCGGCGAAGATCTCGACGCCCGGCCACGTGATCTCGCGCTTGCGCTCGTCCGTGAAGGCGATGTGCGGCCGCGTCGACTGGAAGTCGTAGAACTCCTCGGGGTCGATGCGGGCGAAGCGCTCGGCGCCGAGCGACTCGCCGATGAAGGTCAGCGCGGCGGACGCGGCGTCACCGGCGTCGTTCCAGCCGCTGAAGGCGCAGACGAGGGCGGGGGCGCGCAGTCCGTCGGGACGACTCTCCCAGATCAAGGGCTGCATCCGATTGACGGTACATCATGGGCAGATGACGATTGCCACATTGCGGGCCGGGCAGGAGGTGGACGGCGTCTTTGCGTGCACCCGCAAGGACCGCCTGATGTCCCGCGCGGGCACCCCCTATCTCGCCGTCGAGCTGCGCGATCGCACCGGCGCGGTGCAGGGCCGGGCCTTCCGCGACGCCGACGTCCTCGCGGGACGCTTCGAGCGCGGCGACCTCGTGCGGGTCGCGGGCCGCGTCGAGCGCTTTCGCGACGAGCTGCAGGTCGAGCTGCGCGCGATCGGGCGCGCGCCGGCCGGCGAGGCCGATCCTGCGACGTTCCTGCCCGTCGCCTACCGCGACCTCGACGAGCTCGACGGCTTCCTCGAGCACCTCGCCCGCGAGGTCCACGACCCCGGCTTCTCCGCGCTGCTGGCGGCGCTGCTCGGCGACGCCCGGCTGCGTGCCGACTGGCGCCGCGCGCCGTGCACGCGCGGCGGCCACCACGCGTACCTCGGCGGGTTGCTCGAGCACACGGTCGCCGTCGGCACGCTCGCGATGGAGACCTGCCAGCTGCACCCGCGGCTGGACTCCGACCTGCTGATCTGCGCCGCGCTCGTGCACGACCTCGGCAAGACCCGCGAGTTCACCTACGCCGCCGAGATCGGCCTGACCGACGCCGGCCGGCTGCTGGGCCATGTCGAGCTCGGGCTCGAGCTGCTGCGCGAGCGCGCCGCGCGCGTCCCCGCGTTGCGCGCCGATCGGCTGCTCGCGCTCGCGCACTGCGTCCTGTGCCACCACGGTGCCGATGCCGCGCCGAACCGGCGCTTCGGCTCGGCGGAGGCGCTCGCGCTGCACCGGCTCAACGCCCTCGACGCCGCCGTCAAGGGCGCGCTGGAGCACGGTCTGAACCCGTGAACGCGCGCCGGACGAGCGAGCCGGCGACCGCGAGCAGGAGCAGCCCGAAGCCGACCTCGAGGGCGCGCTGGGGCAGCGCGTTGGCGCTCGCCGCCCCGGCGACCGCGCCGGCGGCGGCGAGCACGCCGAGCGTCAGGCCCGTGCGGACGTCGGCGTTGTCGTTGCGGTGCTGGCGCCAGGCGCCGACGAGTGCCACGGGGATGATCGCCAGCAGCGACGTCGCCTCGGCGTCGAGCTGGCTCAGCCCCACGCCGATCGTCAGCGCGGGGACGAACAGCGCCCCGCCGCCGACGCCGAGCAGGCCGGCCACGACGCCCGCCGCCAGCCCGATGACGACGGCCTCGATCATGGGATGAGCAGGTCGATCGCGGCGGCGGTGAGCAGCGCGGCGAAGAGGAGCGAGATCGCGCGCGTCGAGATGCGCCGCTGCAAACCGGTGCCGATGATCACGCCCCCGACGGCGGGCAGGCCGATGAGCAGGCCGTCGCCGACGTGGACGTTGCCGTAGGCGCCGTGGACGAGCGTCGCGACGGTCGCGATGACGACGATCGCGGCCAGCGAGGTCCCGGTCGCGAGGCGCTCGCCGAAGCCGAGCCAGAGCACGAGCAGCGGCACCATCACGACGCCGCCGCCGACGCCGAAGAGCCCGCTGAAGAAGCCCGCCAGCGTCCCGATCGCGGCGAGCGTCAGCGTTCGGCGCGACGGCATCGCGCCATACTAGAAGTCATGTCTGCCGCGGCCACGCTCGTCGAGGCGCTGGAGCCCATGCGGGCCGATCCGGCCCGCGCCGCCGTCCTGCTCGACATCGACGGGACGCTCGCGCCGATCACGCGCCACGCCGACGACGCGCACGTCCCGGAGCCGACGCGCCTGCAGCTCATCGCGGTCGCCAAGCGCTACGGGCTCGTCGGCTGCATCAGCGGGCGCCAGTCGTCGACCGCCCGCCGGATGGTCTCGCTCGGGTCGATCGCGTACGTCGGCAACCACGGCGCCGAGCTGCTGGCGGCCGGAGGCACGGAGGTCGAGATCGACCCCGAGATCGCCGCCTGGGAGGGCAGGGTCCGCACCTTCGCGCACGATGCCTTCACGCCCGCGCTGCAGCGGCTGCGCATCCGGCCCGAGGACAAGCGCGCCATCGCGGCGTTCCACTGGCGCGGCGCACCCGACGAGGACGCCGCCGAGGCCGCCGTGCGCATCGTCGCCGAGCGCGCCGAGGCGGCCGGCCTCGCGACGCACTGGGGCCGCAAGGTGCTCGAGGTGCGCCCGCCCGTCGCGATCGACAAGGGCCGCGGGGTGCGCCGCCTGCTCGCCGGGCGCGACCTCGCCGCGGGCCTCTACGTCGGCGACGACCGCACCGACCTCGACGCCTTCGCCGCCCTGCGCGAGCTCGTGGCGGCGGGCGAGCTCGGTGCGGCCGTCTGCGTCGGCGTGCGTTCCGACGAGACGCCTGCCGAGCTCGAGGCGGCGGCCGACCTGCTCGTCGACGGCCCGCGCGGCGTCCGTGAGCTCCTGACGGCGCTGGCCGGGTAAGCCGCCCCGCGATGCGCTTCGTGGACTTCCTGCGCGGGGCGGTGCTGCTGTGCGGCGGCGCGGCGACGGCCCTCGCCGCCGTGACGGTCCTCGCCGCGAGCGCCGACGCCAACCCGACGCTCGTGCTGTTCATCGCCGGCTGGTGGCTCGCCGCGGTGATGATCGGCGCCTGGCTCGGGCATCACGCCGAGACGAACTCGCCGATCGCCCGGCTGCTCGCCGACGCGAAGTCCACGCGCTCGCTCCCCGAGCAGCGGCCCGGGCTGCTGCTCGTCAACCGCATGTGGCCGCTGCTGCTGTCGACGCTGCTCGCGCTCGGCCTCGGATTGATCGCCCCGCAGGTCCCGGGGATCGCCTGCGGCTTCGCGATCATCGGCGCGCTCGCCTGGCGCCGCCAGGAGGCGGCCGTCAGCGCGATCGAGGAGCGCGACGGCGTCGCGTACTACGTCGAGCCGACGCCGCCGCACAAGCCGATCAAGCTCGTCCGCGCGCCCGGCTTCCGCCGCGACCTCGCGTCGGCGAACGGCACGCCCCTCTAGAACAGGCTGACGAGGCCGACGAGCGCCGGGGCGATGACGAGCGCCGGCAGGAAGTTGCCGACCTTCACGTCCTTCAGCTCGAGGAGCTTCAGCGAGATCCCGATGATGAGCACGCCGCCGGCGGAGGTCATCGCGTCGAGCGCCTCGCCGGCGAGCAGGTCCTGGAAGAGCCCGGCGCCGAGCGTGAGCGCGCCCTGGACGACGAGCACCGTCACGGCGGCGAACGCGACGCCCACGCCGAGCGTCGACGCGAGCGCGATCGACGCGAAGCCGTCGAGCATCGACTTCGTCGCCAGCGGCTCGATGTTGTGGCGCAGCCCGTCCTCGAAGGAGCCGACGACCGTCAGCGGCCCGACGCAGAAGAGCAGGCTCGCGGTGAAGAAGGCCTCGCTGATCGTCGAGCGCGGTGCTCCTGCCGGCCGCGCGCGGGTGACGCGGCGCTGCAGCCGGTCGCCGAGGCGCTGCAGGCGGGCCTCGATGCCGATCGCCTCTCCGGCGAGGCCGCCGAGCAGGACCGCGCCGAGGACGTAGAGCGGGCTCGTGGCGCGCCACGCGAGCGCGAGGTCGACCCCGATGACGGCCGTCACGAGGCCGAGCCCGGCGAGCACCCGCTGCTGCAGGCCGGCCGGCAGACGCCCGCCGACGAGGACGCCGATCGCCGTCCCCGCGAGCACGGCGGCGACGTTGAGGAAGGTGCCGGTCACCGATGCGAGAGGATGCCAGCCGATGCCCAGGGCCGACGTCCTCATCGTGTCGCTCGGCTCGACGGCCGGGCTGCGCGCCTCCGACGACGAGCTCGCGGGCGCGCTGCGCCGCGCCGGCGCGACCGCCGCGATCGTGACCGCGCGGCCGCTGCGCGAGGTGCGGACCTTCGCGCTGACCGACCTCGCCTGGGCCGTCGCCGCCCGTCGCGCCGCGCGCGCCGCGATCGCCGACCTCGACCCGCGCGCCGTCGTCTACTCGACGGTCACCGCGGCGCTGCTGTGGCCCCGGCCCGGCGCGATCCGCTACGACGCCCCGGCGGCGGCGAACAGGCCCGGCCGCCACGGCGTCTGGCAGCGCCCGCTCGAGCGCCGGCGCTTGGCGCAGGCGCCGCTACTCGTCCCCGTCGACGCCGGCACGCTCGCCGAGACGCCGCGCCCGCACGCACCGGCGCTCGTCGTCCCGATCCCGGTCGAGCCGTCCGCCGGCGAGCCCGGCGAGCGCGACATCGCCGTCCTGACGTACGCCGCCAACCCGCACAAGAAGGGCCTCGACCGCCTGCTCGCGGCCTGGGCGACCGCGCGCCGCGACGGCGAGGAGCTCGTCGTCGCCGGCGCGGACCTGCGCATCGACGCGCCCGGCGTGCGCGTCGCGGGCCGCCTCACGCCCGCGGACTACCGCGCACTGCTGCGTCGCGCGCGCGTCTTCGCCTGCGCCCCGCGCCGCGAGGACTACGGCATCGCGCAGCTCGAGGCGCTCGCCGACGGCTGCATCCTCGTCACGACGACCGCCCCCGGCCCCTACGCCGCCCTGCCCTACGCCCGCGCGCTCGACCCGCGCCTCGTCGTCGGCGACGACAGCGCCCTCGCCGCCGCGCTGCGCACCGCGCTCGACGACCCGGTCGCGGGCTACGCCGCGCGCGCGGCGGACGCGATCGCGCCGTTCTCGCGACGGTCGGTGGACGTCATCGTGAGCGAGCAGCTGCTGCCGCGTCTGCTTGGGTGAGGGTGGCGTTGCTTTGTCGGCCGCGCGGGTGTGGATCCTTCGGCACCCGGGCGGTTCGGGGAAAGGGCGACGAGTAGATGTTCCATACGAACATCTACTCGTCGCGCCCGTGAGGGGGCGACGTTCCGCTCGATGTGCGCTGAAACTCGAAAGCCCTCGCCGCGTGGACGGCCCGGGGCGCCGGTCCACCCCCTCCCTGAGTGATGCCGTAGACGTCGGCGCCACAAACAGGCGCACCGGCCCCGCCGTCGCTACGCCCGCGCGCGCTTGCGGAGCTTCGCGAACTCCTCCCACGGCCGCGTGTTGGCCACGTGCTCGGGCCCGAGCCACGCCCGCCGCGCGGTCGCGACGCCCCAGCGCACGTGCTCCAGGCGCTCCGCGCCGTGGGCGTCGGAGTCGATCGTCAGCAGGACCCCGGCCTGCGCGGCGGCGCGCGCGTTGACGTCGTCGAGGTCGCGGCGGTCGGGGGCGGAGTTGATCTCGAGCATCGTGCCGGTGCGGGCGGCCGCGGCGATGACCGCGTCGAGATCGAGGCCGTAGCCGGCGCGGCGGCCGATCTTGCGGCCCGTCGGGTGGCCGATGACGTCGATCGAGGGGTGCTCGATCGCCGCCACCATGCGCTTGGTCATCTCGCTCGCCGGCGTGCCGAACGCCGTGTGGACCGAGCCGACGACCCAGTCCAGGCGCGCGAGCAGGTCGTCGTCGTAGTCCGGCGAGCCGCTCGGCAGGATGTTCGTCTCGGTCCCCGCCAGCACCCTGATGCCGTCCAGGCGCTCGTTGACCTCGGCCACGCGCTCGATCTGGCGCTCGAGCTCGTCGGGCGACACGTGGTCGCCGAAGCCGTGCGTCGCGGAGTGGTCGGTGATCGCGATGTACTCGTAGCCGCGGTCGAGCGCGGCGCGCGCCATCTCCTCGATCGTGTTGCGCCCGTCGGAGGCGATCGTGTGCATGTGCAGGTCGCCGCGCAGGTCGGCGACGGTGACCAGGCGCGGCGGCGCGAAGCCGGCGGCCAGCTCGCCGCGGTTCTCGCGCAGCTCGGGCTCGGGACAGGGCAGGCCGAGGCGCTCGTAGACCTCCTCCTCCGTCGCGCAGTGCAGCGTCTCGCCCGTGGCGTCGTCGAGGATCCCGTACTCGGAGACGTGCAGACCGCGGCGCACGGCGGCCTCGCGCAGCGCGACGTTGTGCGCCTGCGAGCCGGTGAAGTGCTGCAGGAGGTTGCCGAAGTTCGCGGGCTCGACGACGCGCAGATCGACCGGCAGCCCGGTGTGCGTGCGCCCGCGCGCGGCGTGCTCGTTGGGGGCCGAGGCCGACTCGATCCCCTCGATGCCGGCGAGCGCGCGCACGAGCGCGCCCGGGTCGCTCGCGGTGGCGATGATGTCGAGGTCCTTGACGGAGTCGGCCTGGCGGCGCGCGGAGCCCGCGAGCTCGACGCGCTCGGCGGCAGGGTGCGCGCGCAGCGCCTCCACGATCTGCTCGCCGACCGTCAGCGCGCGGTGCAGGAGCACGCGCTGCGCCGGGCGCTCGGCGACCCCGGCGGCGAGCGACGACAGCACGGACGCCTCGAACTTCGCCCCGAAGCCCTTCAGCCCGCGCAGGTGCTGCCCCTCGGCGGCGGCGCGCAGCTCCGCCGGCGACCGGATCCCGAGCTCGGTGAACAGACGCCGCGCGCGCTTGGGCCCGAGCCCCGGCAGGCGCGTCATCTCCAGCAGGCCCGGCGGGTACTTGCCGCGGAGCTTCTCGAGCGCCGGGATCGTCCCCGTGTCCAGGAGCGCGAGGAGCTTCTCCTCGAGCGTCTTGCCGATCCCGGCGAGCTCCGTGACGCGTCCCTGACGCGTCATCGCGGCGACCGACACCATCGCCTCCCGCGCGCTCTTGGCGGCCCCGCGGTACGCGAGCACGCGGTGGACGACCGCGCCGTCGAGCTCGTAGAGATCGGCGAGCTCGTCGAAGACGGCGGCGATCTCGAGATTGGAGGGGTCAGGTGGCATGCAGAATCGACGCTCTAGGGTAGTCGCGCCCATGTCCCCGCCGATCCCCTGGCTCATCCTCCCGACGTACGACGAGGCCGAGAACATCGAGGCGATCGTCGGCGCTGCGCTCGCGGTCCTCGAGCAGGCCGCCCCCGAGGGGCACCGGATCCTCGTCGTCGACGACGGCTCGCCCGACGGGACGGGCGCGATCGCCGACCGGCTCGCGGCCGCGCACGACGCCGTCGAGGTGCTGCATCGCACGACCCGCGAGGGGCTCGGCCCCGCCTACCTCGCCGGCTTCGCCCGCGCGCTGGACGGCGGCGCCTCGCACGTCATGGAGATGGACTCCGACTTCTCACACGACCCGGCCGACCTCGCCCGGCTGCTTGCGGCGGCGGCCGACGCCGACCTCGTGCTCGGCTCGCGCTACGTCGCCGGCGGCGGCGTGTCGGACTGGGGGCGCATCCGGCGCCTCGTGAGCCGCGGCGGCTCGTGGTACGCCCAGCGCGTGCTCGGCCTGCCGATCCGCGACCTCACCGGCGGCTTCAAGTGCTTTCGCCGCGAGGTCCTCGAGGCGATCGACCTGCCGGCGGTCCGCTCGCGCGGCTACGCCTTCCAGGTCGAGCTGACGTATCGCGCCGCGCGGGCGGGCTTTCGGATCGTCGAGCTGCCGATCGTGTTCCGCGACCGCCGGCTCGGGCGCTCGAAGATGTCGCTGCGGATCGCGGGCGAGGCCGCGCTGCTCGTCCCGCTCCTGCGGTTCGGCAGCCGCGCTCGCACATCCGGCCAGCGCGACCGCTCCTGAGCGCCGGCCGGGCGCCGGGCGCCGATGGGTGGCCCGTGCAGACCTCGGATCTCGCGCTCGTCCGCGGCCTGGCGGACACCCGCGCGACGCTCGCCGTCTGGAACGCGCGCCCCTGGCCGGTCCTCGGCCGCTGGACGGCCGGCGCGCTGGCGATCACGCTCGGCCTGCTCGCCGCCGTCTGGTGCATCGCCGCGTTCTCGACGCCCGATCCCGGGCCGGCGTCGTTTCTCTTCGGGCGCAGCGGCGTCCCCGTCGCCGCGCAGGTCGCGCACGTCGTGGGCCGCAACCTCCTCGTGCTCGCGCTCCACGCGATGGCCTGCGTCGCGGGCTTCATCGCGGGCAGCTCGCTCCCGCTCGAGGCGCAGCGCCACAGCGGGCTGACGCGCTGGGTGCACGAGAAGGCCGGGCCGCTGGCGATCGCCTTCGTCGTCGGCGCGACCGGATTCTCGCTCGTCACCCAGGCGCTCGTGCTCGGCGAGGGCGCGGCGTCGCTCGCCGCACAGCTGGGCATCTCGCCGGCCCTGCTGCTGTTCGGCCTGCTGCCGCACGCTCTGCCGGAGCTCGTCGCGCTCTTCCTGCCGCTCGCGGCCTGGATCATCGCCAGCCGCCGCGGCGACTGGCACGAGCTGCTCGCCGCCACCGTGGTGACCGTCATGCTGGCGGTCCCGCTGCTCGTCGCGGCCGCGATCGTGGAGGTCTACGTCAGCCCGGGAATCCTGCGCGGCCTCGCCGGGTAAACCCGATCGAGACACCCCGCTTCATTTTGTATAGTGGGATGACGTTTTCGCCGTTCGATCATCGGAACCGATGATCTCCCGGCGACGTTACAAAAGGAGACGCATACGACATGGCCGGAGCGATCATCGAGGTCACTGACAGCAACTTCCAGGCCGAGGTCATCGAGTCCGAGACTCCGATCCTCGTCGACTTCTGGGCGCCCTGGTGCGCACCGTGCCGCGCCATCTCCCCGCTGCTCGAGGAGATCGCCGAGGGGCGCGACGACGTCCGCATCGTGAAGCTCAACGTCGACGACAACCAGGAGACCGCCGCGACGTACGGGATCCTCTCCATCCCGACGCTCATCCTCTTCAACAACGGCGCGGAGAACAAGCGCCTGCGCCCGACGCGCAACAAGAGCCAGCTCGAGCAGCAGCTCGTCATGGAGCCCGCCGCGTAGCCCCGAGCGCCGCGGTACTTCCGACCCACGGGCCGGTCACGGTGTGACCGGCCCGTCGTCGTTGTCAGGTCAGCGCGAACCGACGCCGGCCGGGGCCGGGACGCCGAGCCCCTGCGCCACCGCCGCGCCGACGTCGGCGTCGACGTTGCTCCAGTACTCGACGATGCGGGGCTTCATCTCCGGCTGCACGTCCGGATCGCCCGCATGGCCGAGGATGTTCGTCACGAGGTTGTCGCGATCGTCCTGCGACAACACCTCGCGCACGAGCGTCCCGGCCTGACCGAAGTCGTCGTCCTCGGCGTGCAGCTCGTAGGCCGCGCGCACCATGTCGCCGCTGACGGCCCAGGTCGCGTCGTCGCGGTAGCGCTCCTCGTCGGCGGCCGGGCCGCCGTAGGAGTTCGGGGCGTAGACCGGGTCGCTGCCCGGCTTGGAGCGCATCGCCCCGTCCTTGTTGTAGCTGTGAAACGGGCATTGCGGCGCGTTGATCGGCAGCTGCAGGTAGTTGGGGCCGATCCGGTAGCGGTGCGTGTCCGGGTAGCTGAACAACCGCCCGAGCAGCATCTTGTCCGGCGACGGGCCGATCCCGGGCACCATGTTCGCCGGCTCGAAGGCGGCCTGCTCGACCTCGGCGAAGTAGTTCTCCGGGTTGCGGTCGAGGACCATCCGGCCGACCTCGATGAGCGGGTAGTCGCCCTGCGGCCAGACCTTCGTGAGGTCGAACGGGTTGAAGCGATAGCCCGCCGCGTCCTCGAAGGGCATGATCTGCACCTTCAGGGTCCACGCCGGCGCGTCGCCGGCCTTGATCGCGTCCCAGAGGTCCTTGCGGTGGAAGTCGGGGTCCTCGGCGGCCATGGCGCCGGCCTCGGCGTCGGTGAAGTTCTCGACGCCCTGGTCGGTCTTGAAGTGGTACTTGATCCAGAACCGCTCGCCCCCCGCGTTGACCCACATGAACGTGTGGCTGCCGTAGCCGTTCATGTGGCGCAGCGTCTTGGGCGTCCCGCGGTCGGTCATGAGGATCGTGACCTGATGGGCGGACTCGGGCTTCAGCGTCCAGAAGTCCCACTGCATGTTGTTGTCGCGGCGGTCGGTGTCCGCGCGGCGCTTCTGCGAGTGGATGAAGTCCGAGAAGTTCGAGGGGTCGCGCACGAAGAACACCGGCGTGTTGTTGCCGACGAGGTCGTAGTTGCCCTCCTGCGTGTAGAACTTCAGCGCGAAGCCGCGCGGGTCGCGGGCCGTGTCGGCCGAGCCGAGCTCGCCGGCGACGGTGGAGAAGCGCGCGAACATCGGGGTGCGCTTGCCGACCTCCGAGAGGAAGTCCGCCTTCGTGAACTGCGAGACGTCCGCGGTGACCTCGAAGTAGCCGTGGGCGCCGCTGCCCTTCGCGTGGACGACACGCTCGGGCACGCGCTCGCGGTTGAACTGGGCCATCTTCTGGATGACGTAGTGGTCCTGCAGCAGGATCGGGCCGTTGGGGCCGACCGAAAGCGAGTGCGAGTCGCTCGCTGCGGGGATGCCCGCGTCGGTGGTCGTGGGCGGGGGCTTCTCGTCGCTCATGCAATCCTCGCTAAGTCGGTGGTCGTGGTCTGGCAGGCCGGGCATAGGCCCCAATACGTGACGTCGGCCTCATCTACGAAGTACCCGGAGGCGTCATCGGGAATCAGGCACGGGGCATGCCCCTTGGCGCAGTCGACGTCGGCGACGCTGCCGCACACGCGGCAGACGACGTGGTGGTGGTTGTCGCCGACGCGCAACTCGAAGCGCGCGGGGCTGCCCGCGGGCTCGATGCGGCGGGCGAGGCCGGCGGCCGCCAGCGCGCGCAGGACGTCGTAGACGGCCTGCACGGAGACGGCTCCGGCCCGGGCGCGGGCGCCGGCGACGACCTCCTCGACGGTGGCGTGCGGGCGCTCGCGGACGGCGCCGAGCACCGCGAGCCGCGCGGCGGTCACGCGCAGGCCCGCGTCCCGCAGGCGCTGTGCGTCCTCTTCGTCGTGCGGCTGTGGTTCGCCCGGCATGCGGGCGCGAACGCTAGCAGCTCATCTGGAATGATTCCAAGAAGCGTCTGATTCAAGCCGCGGCAGCCCGCGCGACGGAGATCCGCAGCTCGCGGCCCTCGATGCTCGCGACGTCGCCGCTGCCGTCGGCGTCGTAGTGGACCCGCACGGCGAGCACCTCGCCGCTGAGGTAGCCCTCGTGCGCGCGCGCGGCATCGAGCAGCTCGTCGTCGCCGGCGAGCGTCAGGACGATCCGGTCGGAGATCTGCAGCCCGGCGTCGCGGCGCGCGCTCTGCACGGCGTGGACGACCTCGCGCGCCAGCCCCTCGCGGCGCAGGTCGTCGTCGAGCTTGAGCTCCAGCGCGACCGCGTGCGAGCCCTCGCGCTCGAGCTGGTAGCCGTCCAGCGGCGCCATCGCGAGCAGCAGGTCGCCGGGCCCGAGCTCGTGGTCGTGCCCGTCGATGAACACGCCGACCTCGCGCCCGGCGCGCAGCGCCTCGGCGACGTGGCCCGGATCGAGTGCCGCGATCGCGTCGGCGACGAGCGGCATCGCCTTGCCGAAGCGCGGCCCGAGCGTGCGGTAGTTCGGCTTCAGCGTGTAGGAGCCGAGCTCGCCGGCCTCCGACACGAAGCGCAGGACCTTGACGTTGAGCTCCTCGCGCACGACGTCGGCGAGACGCTCGATCGCGGCCCGCTCGCGGCCGGCGGCGACGACGACCGCCTCGTGCAGCGGCTGGCGCACCTTGAGCTTCGCGCCGCCGCGGGCGGCGAGGCCGAGGCGCACGGTCTCGCGCGCGATCGCCATCGCCGCCTCGAGCTCCTCGTCGCGGGGCTCGGGCGGCGGCCAGTCGCAGAGGTGGACGCTCGGCTCGCTGCCGTCGAGGTTGTCGTAGATCTCGTCGGCGACGAAGGGCGTGTACGGCGCGAGCAGCGTGGCGACGGTCACCAGGCAGTGGTTCAGCGTCTCGTGGGCGGCGGCGTCGCCGTCCCAGAAGCGCCGGCGCGAGCGGCGCACGTACCAGTTGGAGAGATCGTCGACGAACTCCGCGATCGCGCGGCCGCCGTTCGTCGCGTCGTAGTCGTCGAGGCGCTCGGTGACGGTCGTGATCGTCGCGCTGAGGCGCGAGCGGATCCAGCGGTCGAGGTCCGTCGGGGGCGCATCCGGGCGCGACGCGTCGACGGGGTAGAGCGTCGCGAACGCGTACGTGTTCCAGAGCTGGCGCAAGAACAGCCGCACGCCCTCGCCGATCGCGTCGAGCGAGAAGAGGTAGCCGTCCCAGGGCTGCTTGGAGGTGAAGAAGTACCAGCGCAGGGCGTCGGCGCCGAAGCGGTCGATGACCGCGTTGGGCTCGAGGACGTTGCCCTTGGACTTCGACATCTTCTGGCCCTCGCCGTCGAGGATCAGGCCGAGGCAGACGACGTTGCGGTAGGGCACGGCCGGGCCGCGCAGCAGCGTCGAGACGCCGAGCAGCGAGTAGAACCAGCCGCGCGTCTGGTCGAGCGCCTCGCAGATGAAGTCCGCCGGGTACAGCTGTTCGAGGTCGGGGTTCCCGGGGTCGGAGGCGAACGGCTCGTGGCGCTGGGCGAACGGCATCGCGCCCGAGTCGAACCAGACGTCGATGACCTCCGGCACGCGCGTCGCCGTCTCTCCGCACTCGTCGCAGGGGAACGTCACCGCGTCGCAGTAGGGCCGGTGCGGGTCCTCCAGGCGCACGCCCGAGCGCTGCTCGAGGTCGTCGAAGCCGCCGACGACCGTGACGTGACCCTGCGCGCAGCGCCAGACGGGCAGCGGCGTGCCCCAGTAGCGCTCGCGCGACAGCGCCCAGTCGACGTTGTTCTCCAGCCACTTGCCGAAGCGCCCCTGCTTGATGTGCGCGGGATGCCAGGAGACCTGCTCGTTGGCCTCGAGCAGCTCGTCGCGGATCGTCGACGTCGCGATGTACCAGGACGGCTTGGCGTAGTACAGCAGCGGCGTCCCGCAGCGCCAGCAGTGCGGGTAGCTGTGCAGGAAGGACTCCGCGCGCAGGAGGCGCCCGCGGCGGCGCAGGTCCTCGACGAGGTCGGCGTCTGCGTCCTTGACGAAGCGCCCGGCGTAGGAGCCGATGCGCTCGTCGTAGGTGCCGTCGAGGCGGACCGGGTTGACGACCTTCAGCCCGTACTGCGCGCCGAGGCGGAAGTCGTCCTCGCCGAAGGCGATCGCCGTGTGGACGAGGCCCGTGCCGTCCTCGGCGCTGACGAAGTCCGCGAGCAGGACGGTGTGCCCGCGCTCGCCCCACTCGCTCGCCGGGAGGTAGGTGAAGGGCGGCTCGTAGCGGACCCCGTCGATCGCGGCGCCGGGGAAGCGGCTGAGGATCTGGACGTTCGCGAGATCACCGAGGACGCGCTCGACGAGCGCCTCGGCGAGGACGACCGGCGGGTCCAGCCTCCCCGTCTTCGCGCGGACGTAGACGAGCTCGGGATCGACGGCGACGGCGGCGTTGGAGACGAGCGTCCAGGGCGTCGTCGTCCACACGAGCAGCTCGTCGCCGGCCTGCAGCGGTCCGCCGTCCTGCGCCACCGGGAAGCGGACGTAGACCGACGGGTCCTCGACGTCCTGGTAGCCCAGCGCGACCTCGTGGCTGGAGAGCGCCGTCCCGCAGCGCGGGCAGTACGGCACGACCTTGTGGCCCTCGTAGAGCCGGCCGGCGTCGGCGATCTGCTTCAGCGACCACCAGACGGACTCGATGTAGTCGCTGTCGAGCGTCCGGTAGGCGTTGTCGAGATCGAGCCAGAAGCCGATCCGCTCGGTCAGCGCGTTCCAGTCCTCGAGGAACGTGAACACCGACTCGCGGCATTTGCGGTTGAACTCCGCGATGCCGTACTCCTCGATCTGCTCCTTGGACGTGATGCCGAGCTGCTTCTCGACGGCGATCTCGACCGGCAGGCCGTGGCAGTCCCAGCCGCCGCGTCGCTCGACGTAGTAGCCGCGCATCGTCCGGAAGCGGGGGAAGATGTCCTTGAACGCGCGGCTGAGCACGTGGTGCACGCCGGGCGGCCCGTTCGCCGTCGGCGGGCCCTCCCAGAAGACCCACGGCGGCGCGCCCTCACGGCGGCGCAGCGACTCGCGGAAGACGTCGCGCTCGCGCCAGCGCTCGAGGACCTGCTCCTCGAGCACGGGAAAGGACTGCTGCGGATCGACCGGTCGCTGCGCCATGGGCGATGCAGTCTAGGAAGCGCGGCGCGCCGACTACGCTGCGAGCTTGCGGCAGATCTGCGCGAGGGAGCGCTTCTCCGCCTCGTCGAGCACGGCGAAGGCCTGTGCGACCCGCTCGCTGTGCTCGGGGAACAGCCGGTCGACGATCTCCGCGCCGCGCGCCGTGATCGCGACGGCCGCCGCACGGCGGTCGCTCATGAGCCGCCGCCGCAGGACGAGACCGCGGCCCTCGAGCGTCGTGACGACCTCCGTCGCGTTGGCCTTCGACGTGCGCAGGCGCGCGCGCAGGACGCGCAGCTCGAGCTCCCCGCCGGCGACGGTGAGGATGACGAGGACGGAGAAGCCCGTAGCCGAGAGGCCCTCGCGCTCGAGGTCGGCGCTGAGACGGCGGCGGACGGATGCCTCCGCGCGCAGCAGCGAGTCGAGGGCACGGTGGGCCAGCGGGTCGCCGGGAACGAGCGTCATCCTGAACGGGGACCGTACCTCCCGGCCCGGACGATGACGGCTGGAAAGCCGGCGGTTGTGGCCGCTCAGGAGATCCGCGCGAGCGCCGGGCGGCTGCGCACGGCGACGTCGCGGGCGTTCAGCCGCGCGAGGACGAGATCGCGCGCGCCGACGGCGCTCGTGCCGAGGCGGGCGACCGCGGCGGCGTCGGCCTCGGGCAGCGCGCCGCGGAAGTCGAGGATCTCGACGTGTCCCGGCGTGCGGCGCGTCTGGTAGGCGATGCGCCCGAGCGCGTCGAGCCAGGCGCGGCGCCCGGTCAGCACGACGAGCCGGGGCCCGAAGGCCTGCAGGACGTGCGCGAGCCGGCCCGAGTCGAGCTCCGCCGTGAGCATGAGCGTGCGGATGCCGGCGCGGCGCAGGCACAGCTCCAGCGCCTGGGCGTGCAGCGCGTTGATGTCACACGCGACGCTGGCGTCGAAGATGAGGATGCTCTCGGGGCGCGTCGGCGGCGGCGCGACGCGCTTGGCCGCCGCCAGCCAGCCGGTCGCCCAGCGCCATGCGAAGCCGAGCTCGGCCGTCGGCGGCTCCCCGGCGGGCACGCCGAGCCCGTCGATCGCGGGCAGCAGGACCTCCTCGACGGTGCGCTCGACCGAGCGCACGGCGAGGCTCTCCTCGAGGATGCGGTCCGCCTCGAGCTCCTCGAAGCGGCGCAGGGCGGCGCGCAGGCGGGTCGGCGACGACGGGCCGCTGCCGCGCTCACGCGCGATCGAGATCGCCGAGGAGACGTTGTGGGTCTCCTCGAAGGCCTGGCGCAGCGCCTCGACCTCGGCAAGGTCGAACTGCCGGTGCCCGCCGGACGTGCGGCGCGGCGTCGGGTAGCCGAAGCGGCGCTCCCAGGACCGCAACGTGTTCGGGCTGACGCCCAACATGGCCGCTGCGGCATGGGTGCGTAGAACGCTCATCTTGGGCATCGAGGTCCGCCCCCAACCTCATTGCGGCGAACGTGATCACGCAGCCGCAGGCGAACCGATCACGACAGGTTACGCAATCCTTGCCCGGAATTCAGCTCGTCAGCACGAGCAGCGCCGCGTGCGGCGGGCCGCAGGGCCCGATGCGGGCCCGGAAGCGGACGCCGAACTCGTCGCGCGGACGCACGACGGCGGTGCGCGGCTCGCCCGATCCCGACGCCGCCTCGACGAGCAGGACGAGGAGGTTGTCGGCGCTCGGCGCGTTCGCGTCGGCCGGCACGAGGAAGTCGACGACGTGCTTGTTGACGGCCGCCGTCTCGTCCACGCCGAGCAGCTCCTCGGCGCCCGCGGAGACCGCGCAGACCGACAGCGTCGAGTCGATGACGAGAAACGGCTCGTCGGCTCGCGGCGCGACGTCGGCTGGGGCCTGCAGCACGAGCCCGAGCCCGCAGCGGCTGCAGACGCGCGATTGCGGGGCGACATCCTCGGGCGGGGCGAGGCCGCAATGGCCGCAGAACGCGACGAACTCCAGGCCGCGCTCGTCGACCTCGGCCGGGCGGACGGCCCGCAGGCGCCGGACGGTCATGCCTGCGCCTCGCGCAGATCGTCGACGCCCTCGATGAGGGAGACTGCCGGTGCGAGATCGCCGAACCGGCTGGTGCGGCGGTCGTCGATGACCGCGAGGAGGTGACGGTGGGCGCCGAAGGGCGTGTCGGGGAGCACGCGAGCACCGGTGGTCCTGACCTTCGCGCCGTGCTGACCGCGCCGGAAGAGGGCCATCGGCAGCGGGCCCGCGCAGGCCCGTACGCGGTAGGCCCAGAGCGCGACGTCGTCGTCGGCGACGTGGCTGCCGGCGATGACGACGGCGTCGGGCGACAGCGAGTCGACGACTTCGGCGAGGCCCGAGACGCCGGCGACGGGCAGGGCCATGACGCGGGCGCCCGAGCGGCCGCAGAAGAGCTCGAAGGCGCGGACGGCGAGGGCATCGGGGTCGAGCTCGTTGCGCGTCGCGTCACCGACGAGGATCGCCAGCGGGCGCACCGGCGGCGGGGCGAGCCGCTGCGCGCGGCGCAGCCAGCCGTCGGCCCAGCGGGCCGCGAAGGCCCATGGCGCGCTGTCGATGCCGTAGCGCGTGCCGAGCTCGTCGAGCGACGGCAGGAGCACCTCCTCGACCGAGCGCTCCACCGAGCGCAGTGCGAGCGCGGCCTCCATCGCGCTGTCGGCGCGGTCCAGCTCGAAGCCGGCGAGCGCCCCGACGAGCGTGTGCGTGTCGGTGCTCAGCGCCTCACGCGCGCGGCTGACCGCCGACGAGATCGACAGGCCCTGCTGGAGGGCGTCACGCAGCGCCGCGACCTCTCCGTGCGTATATAGGCGGTGGCGTCCGGCGGACCGTTGCGGCTTGGGATAGCCGAACCGCCGCTCCCATGCACGCAAGGTGTTGGGGCTGACGTTCAGCAGGGCCGCAGCTTCGCTCGTCTTAAGGGTCCGCATCGCGACCATGATCATGAGAACCCGGGCTCAGCGCAAACGCGCCGCATCGAAAACTGCACGGGTTCCCCCCGCGAAGCTGAGAGCTTGGGTGAGGGGTCCGCAACCGGGACGACCCTCGGAGGAGGAGAAACGTCGTAGTTGGTAAAGGCGCTACCGCACTGTCGTCCTCGTGCGAACATTCCTAGCATCGGCATCGGCGGAGCGCAACCCCGTTCCGGCCGACGTCCGGCGACGGATCCCGAGCGGCCCTTCGCAGCTCGGCGACGAAGCACAACGTGCAGCGCCGGTCAACCGTTATGCTCGCGTCAAGGTAGGAAATTGAGCTGGTTCGGTAGGTAAAACCTGTGCATTTCCTGCAGCATCACGGCCAAAAATCTCCCGAGTTACGTACACCCGGGGATTTTTTCATCGATCTCGTGCAACGTGGGCCCCGTCGTCGTCAATCCACCACGGAGGCTCACATGTCCCAGCTCGCCAAGTACCGCACGTACCCTTTCCTCATCACAGTCGTGACGGTGCTGGCCGCGACGGAGGGTTTCCTGCGCGGAGGCTGAGCCTTCTGGGCGCCGAGTTGAGCGGCTACGGTTAGCGCGTGACGGGGAACGCCACCGCGAACCATCGTGCGGCCGCTGTCATCACGGCGCTGCTGATCAACGCGGCAGCAGTGCCGATCCTGCTGCTCTCACCGGTGGAGGAGCTCGGCGACCCGCTGACGCTCGTCCTCGCCGCCGCAGCCGTCGCAAGCGTCCTGACCGCATCGCGCTGGGACGGCGCGATCGAGGCGTCCGCGGCGTTCGTCTGCGTGATGCTGGCCATCGCCTTCGTCGGGCCCGTCGGCGCCTTTGCCGTCGCGGTCGCCGCGGAGGTCGTGAGCTGGCCGATGATCCGCTATTCCGGGCGCCCCGCGCGGTACTTCGTGCTGCCGGTCAACCTCGCGTCATCAGCCGTGCCGAGCCTCCTCGGAGGCATCGCCTTCAGCCACATCGCCGCGGTGCCGATGAACGGCAGCGCGACCGACGTCGCCGTGCTCGGCGCCGTCGCCGCCGGACTGCTCGCGATGAACTTCGTCGTGCTCACGCCGCTGATGGCCTTCATCGACGGCGGCCGGGTGCGCGACGCACTCCGCCCGCCGCGCGAGCTGCTGCCCTCGGTCGTCCTCACCGTCGGCCTCACGCTCGCGATCGCCGCCGCCTACGCGAGCGCCGGCCCCGGCGCCGGCGCGTTCGTGATCCTCATCATCATCGCCTTCTCGTACATGAGCCGCCTCGTCGTCGTGGCGCGCGAACGCACCGGGCAATACGCCTCGCTGTCGTGGGGCGTCCTGTCAGCGCTCGTGCGCTCGCTCGACCGCCGCGACAGCCGCACGGCGCGCCACAGCGCCGCCGTCGCCGGCTTCGCGCGCGACATCGCGGCCGAGTGCGGGATGGACAAGCGCGACGCCGAGCTCGCCCACACCGCCGGCCTGCTGCACGACATCGGGCGCTTCGCCCTGCCCGACCGCGTCATGGAGCGCCAGGGGACGCTGACCGAGGACGACTGGGAGGCGATCCGCCTGCATCCCGAGCTCGGCGCGGACCTTCTGCGCGACCTCGGCGTCTACGGTCCCGTCGCCGCGATCGTCCGCGCCCATCACGAGCGCATCGACGGGCGCGGCTACCCCGATCGCCTGAAGGGCGACGAGATCCCGCCGATCGCGCGGATCGTCGCCGTGGCGGAGGTCTACGACACGCTCACGGCCGAGGACACCTATCGCGACCCGATGACGTCCTTCCAGGCGATCACCGAGCTGCGCCGGGTCGCCGGCAGCCAGCTCGACGAGCGCTACGTCGAGGCGCTCTCGTCGCTGCTGGCCGGCCGCGGCATGGACTACCGCCACGCCGACACGGCCGACTTCGACTCCGAGCTGGCCATCCAGAGCCGCATCGCCGACGCGATCTCGACGGACTCCGCCGCCGGGTCGGGGCTCGGGACCGTCGCCGCGAAGCCCGGGCCCTGAGCCGTCAGACGGCGGCCCCGGTGACCGCCCAGCGCCGGGATCGCGAGGCGGCGGATCTCGCGATCCACAGGAGAGCGCGGCACCGGGCGGACTCTACGATGGCCCTCATGACCGGCCCGCTCGTCGCCGCGCTGCTCGCGCTCCTGCTCGCCGGCTGCGCGTCGCAGCAGGACGGCCCGATGCCGGCGGCCTGCTTCGGCGTGCCGGAGACGTTCGTCGCGGCGCTCGAGCGCGCGCCGGCCGCGGTCCGGCTGCCCGGCGACACGCGCCTCTCCGCGTGCGTGCGGCGCGCGCGCACCGACAGCGACCTGCAGGCGCTCGGCGTGTCGTTCACGGCGGCTGCCGACACGCTGCGCGCGCGCGTCGGTTCCGACCCCTCCGCCGCCGCGGGCCTCGGCTACCTGCTGGCGGCCGTGCGGGCGGGCGTCGCCGGCAATCAGGGGCTCGCGGGGCAGCTCGGGCGCCGGGTCGAGGGCGCGACGGCACTGCCCGCCGGCGCCTCCGCCGCGGCCCGCGCCGCGCTCGCGGGCGGGCTGCGCGCGGGCCGGAGCGGCGGATGAAGCTGCGCCTGTACCACCACCGCGACGGGGCGCGGATCGCATATCGCGAGGCGGGCGTCGGCCCCGGCCTGTGCCTCCTCCACAGCGCCGCGCTTTCGCATCGCGAGTTCGCCCCGATCGTCGAGCACCTCACCGACCGCTTCCGGCTCGTGCTCCCGGATCTCCCCTTGCACGGCGACTCCGAGGACCGCCCGCGCCACCCCTACACGCTGGACTGGCTCGCCGAGGTCATGGCGGCGTTCTGTCGCGAGACCTGCGGCCCGCACCCGATCGTGGGCGGACACGGCGCGGGCGCCGAGATCCTCCTGCGCGCCGCGGTCACGGGCCAGATCGCGCCGTCGCGGCTCGTGCTCATGCCCAACCGCCTGCATCGCCCGCCGCAGCGCTCGCGGCTGCCCGTCCCGCTGCGGGCGATCGCGCCCGCGGCCGCGGTGCCGGGGCTCGATCGCCTCGCGTCGCACGTCGCGCGCGTGGCCTACCGGCCCGAGCACGGGATGAAGCTCACCGCGCGCGGCAACCCCGCGGCCCGCGACCTGCTGCGCCACGCGACCGACGACATCGGCGGCAACGCGAACCTCGCGCGCTCGTGGTCGCGGTGGGTGCGGCGCTGGCCGGCGGGCGCGCAGACCCAGCTGCTCGAGGCCTACCCGCACCTCGATGCCGGCGTGCTGCTGCTGTGGGCCGACCGCGATCGATACCACCCGCTGGCGGGCGCCGAGGAAGCGCTCGACCTCCTCCCCGACGGGCAGCTGCGCGTCCTGCCGGGCACCGGCTTTCTCATCGCCTACGACGACCCGGTGGGTGTCGCCCGCGAGCTCACCGCCTTCTGCGTGTAGCGCTGCGCGCTACGCGCCGCCGATGCGGTCCGGGGGCCAGTACGTCACGACCGCCTTGCCGATGATCTGGCTGCGTGGGACCGGGCCCCAGTAGCGGCTGTCGTCGGAGTCGCCGCGGTTGTCACCCATGAGGAAGTAGTGCCCGGGCGCGACGACGATCGCCTCGAGGTTGCACTCGGGGCCGCCGCCGCAGGGGGCGGCGAACGGCTCGGCCGCGCGGGCGCCGTTGCGGATCACATGCCCGTCCGTCACGGTGATGACGTCGCCCGGCAGGCCGACGACGCGCTTGACGAACGCCTGCGGCCCCACCCCGGGGGTCGGCCGCGAGCACGAGCGCGCGCTCGCCGCGTCGCTGTTGGACGGTCCCTCGCCGCGCGCGCCGCACTGGTCGCCGCCGTTCTCGGCGCCCGCGGGCGGCATGAAGACCGTGATGTCGCCGATCTGCGGGTCGCTGCCGACGCGGTGCGAGAAGCGGTCGACGAGCAGCCGCTGGCCGACGTGGAGCGTTGGCAGCATCGACTCCGACGGGATGAGGTACGGCTTGACCGCGTAGGCCTGGATCGCGAGCGCGAAGAAGAGCGCCGCCGCGACGGTGACGACGAGCTCGGCGAAGCGTCGGGTGCGCGTGGTCACGCGTGCGACGGTAGGGATCCCAGATGAGTGCAGCGTAAGTCCGCCGGGCGCGTTACGCGGCCGAGCCGCGCGCCATCTTGCGCAGGTCCATCGCCTCGTCGAACGTCGCCTCGTCGACACCGTGCTCGAGCGCGACGTCGCGCAGCATGCGGCCCGAGGCGGCGGCCTCCTTGACGATGACCGCGGCCTTGTCGTAGCCGATGAACGGGTTGAGCGCCGTGGCGGCGGCGAGCGTCGACTCCGACGAGCGCTTACAGCCGTCGACGTTCGCCTCGATGCCGGCGACGCACTTGGCGGCGAACAGTCCGCTCGTCGTCGTGAGCAGGTGGATCGAGGCGAGCAGGTTGCGCGCGATGAGCGGGATGCGGACGTTGAGCTCGAAGTTGCCCTGCAGGCCGCCGATCGTGATCGCGACGTCGTTGCCGATGACCTGCGCCCCGACCTGCATGACGACCTCGGGGATCACCGGGTTGACCTTCCCCGGCATGATCGAGGAGCCCTTCTGCAGCTCGGGCAGGAAGATCTCGCCGATCCCGGCGCGCGGGCCGGAGCCCATGAGCGCGAGGTCCTGCGCGATCTTCGTCAGCGACACGGCGACGACCTTCAGCGCGCCCGAGAGCTCGACGAGGGCGTCGCGGTTGGCCTGCGCCTCGAACGGGTCCTCCGGCGCCGAGATCGTCAGGCCGCCGGCCTCGCTGAGGCGCGCGCGGATACGCTCGGCGAACTCGGGGTGCGTGTTGAGGCCGTTGCCGACGGCGGTGCCGCCGAGCGGGATCTGCGCGACCTGCGGCAGCGCGTTGCCCACGCGCCGCCGGCCGAGGCGCACCTGCGCGGCGTAGCCGGCGAACTCCTGGCCGAGCGTCACGGGCACGGCGTCCATGAGGTGCGTGCGCCCGGACTTCACGACGTCCTCGAACTCCGCCGCCTTGGCGGCGAACGCGGCCTCGAGGCGCGCGAGCGCGGGCAGCAGGCGGTTCGTCGCCTCGTCGAGGGCGGCGAGGTGGACCGCGCTGGGGAACACGTCGTTGGAGGACTGCCCCATGTTCACGTGGTCGTTGGGGTGCGCCCCCTCGCCGGCGAGGTTCGCGATGACCTCGTTGGCGTTCATGTTCGTCGACGTGCCCGAGCCCGTCTGGAAGACGTCGATCGGGAACTGGTCGTCGTGGTCGCCGGCCGCGATCGCGTCCGCACCGGCGGCGATGCGCTCGGCGAGCTCGGGATCGAGCTTGCCGAGGTCGGCGTTGACGCGCGCCGCGGCGCCCTTGATCGCTGCCAGCCAGCGCACGACGGTGACCGGGACGCGCTCGCCGGAGACGGGGAAATTCTCGACCGCCTTCGACGTCTCGCCGCCCCAAAGCTGCTGCTCGGTGACGCTCATCCCCGCAGCCTAGTGGACGACTACGGCGCTTCGGCGGCGGCCTGCGCGGCGAACCGCCCGCTGACGACCTGCACCGACGGCTTGGCCTTGTAGCGCAGGTCGAAGAGGCCCTTCTGGTTGATCCCGCGCACGAGCTTGATGTTCGGCACCTGGCTCTTGATCGAGCCGCCGTAGAACGTCGGGGCGACGGCGAAGTCGCGGAGGTTCCAGACGAGCGCGCCGGCGAGGTTCGGGATCGAGGCGTACGTCGAGAGGTGCAGGTCGAGCAGGTGCGACTGGAACGCGTAGCCGCCCGGCGACGTCGTGGCGTTGCGGCCGTTGGCCTCGGCGCCGAACTCCGTCACCGCGATCACCTTGTTCGGAAAGACGTCGCGGATCTCCGCGAGGCGGCTGCGGATCTGGCTGCGCAGGCTGGCGGCGCTCGCGTGCGTGGACTCATACCAGCCGATGTAGTTCGTCCAGCCGATCATGTCGATGTTCTCGTAGATCTTCGACATCACGTGCGGCGGGTGCGCGCCCCAGATGTCGAGCGCGACCGGGCGGCCGGGATCGACCCGCTTGAGCTCGGCGGCCATCGCGACGAGGTACTCGACCTGGCCACCGGGATGGCCCTTGCCGGCGACCTCGTTGGCGAGGTTCCACGTGATGATCGAGGCGTGCAGCTGGTCCTGGCGGAACGTCGTGCGGACGCGCTCCTTGGCCGTCTGCAGGCGCTTGGCGCCGACCGACGTCCAGTTGCCGGGGGCGTCGGTCGGGCCGACGCCCTGCCAGACCATGATCCCGGCGGCGTCGAGGCGCTCGAGCAGGCCCTCGTCGAGCGGGTGCTGGCTGCGCGTCGCGTTCGCGTCGATCGCCTTGAGCTCGGACACGAGCCGGTCCTGGTCGGCGGGCCCGAGCCCGTCGCCCTTGCCGAAGACGTCCTCGTGGATCGACGCGCCGCGCAGGCGGACCGGGCGCCCGTTGAGCAGGAGGCGGGCGCCGTCGGCGCGCACCTCGCGCAGCCCGACGCGGGCGCGGTACGTCGACTCACCCGGGACCTCGAGCTCGAGGTCCCAGAGCGCCGGGGAGGACGGCGACCAGAGCGCCGGGTTGTCGATCGTCGCCGCCGCCTCGACGACCTCGGTGCCGTTCTTCGCCACCGGCTCCGGGACGAACGCGAGCGGGATGTGGCGGTCGCCGTTGCTCAGCGTGCCCTTGACGGTGATCGCCCGCGGGTCGGTGTGGTTGCGGACGTGGACCTTGACGGAGACCTGCGCCGCGTTGCCGTCGAGCTTCGTCTGCAGCGCCGGGTAGATGAGCTCGCTCGCGCCGATGCGCCGGATCGTCACGCTGCGGTTGATCCCGCCGAAGTTGAACCAGAGCCGGTGCCAGCCGTCGCGCTTCATCGCCGTCGGCCCGCGCCAGTCGGCGCGCACGACGAGCGTGTGGCGCTCGCCGGCCTTGAGGAACGTCTGGACCTCGAACGGGAGGTACTCGCCGGTGTGCGTGCGCACGAGGTCGCCGTCGACGAAGACCTGGGCCTTGTGGTTGACGGACTCGAAGCGGATCGCGTAGAGGCCGTCGGCCGGGACCTCGATCTTCGTCCGGTACCAGCCGATCGTCCCGCGGAACGTGTTGATGCCGCGCCGGCCGCTGATCCGCGTCGCGCCCGGCACGTACGGGACGCGGACGAGATCGCCGCTGAAATCGCCGTTGGGGTAGCCCTTGTCCAGGCCGGTGTCGCTGAGGTCGCGCTTGAAGCGCCACAGCCCGTTGAGCTGGGCGCGATCGCCGGGCCCGGAGTAGATCAGCGGCGGCGCGCCGTGCGGCGCGAGCACGACCGAGCCGGGGGCGGCATCGGGCGCCGCGGACGAGACGGCGACGAGCGCGGCGACGAGCACGAGCGCCAGCGCGCTCAGACCCGCGACCCAAGCTCCGATCAGCCGATTGCTCACTCGTCCCCGTTCTTCGTGTCGGTCCCAAGGTCCCTGCGCCGTCTGTGCGCAGGGCAACGTGTGCCGGCGCGGAACGACTCGCCGCTGCAACGCGGCGGCGGGGAGAATGTAGCGCCCAGCCCGGGTCCAGGCGACGGGTCCCGGCGCCGAAACGCCGGATTCAGGCGTTGCGGGCGCTCTTCCGGGCGACGTGCGCGGCGCGCATGCAGCTGGGGCAGGGCCGATGCGGACGCCGTCCGGGCCGATGAAGCGCGGGCATCGTCACGGTCCCCTACGGCGCCATGGCGACGTACTTCGTCTCGAGGTACTCGGCGATGCCCTCGGGCCCGCCCTCGCGGCCGATCCCCGAGTGCTTGACCCCGCCGAACGGCGCGCCGGCGTTGGACACGACGCCCTGGTTGAGCCCGACCATGCCCGTCTCCAGGCGCTCGATGACGCGGAAGGCCCGCTCCAGCCCCGCCGTGTAGAGGTAGGCGACGAGCCCGAACTCCGTGTCGTTGGCCGCCACGATCGCCTCGTCCTCGGAGTGAAAGGCGCGCACAGGCGCGACGGGGCCGAAGATCTCCTCCTTCAGCAACCGCGCGCCGGCGGGGACGTCGGCGAGCACCGTCGGCCGGTAGAATTGGCCGGGGCCCTCGATCCGCTCGCCGCCGCAGAGCACCCGCGCGCCCTTGGCGACGGCCTCCGCGACGAGCTCCTGCACCTTGGCGACCTGTTCCTCGTTGATGAGCGGGCCGACCTCGACGCCCTCCTCGGTGCCGCGGCCGATCTTCAGCGCACCCATCCGCGCGGCGAGCCGCTCGGCGAACTCGCCCGCGATCGAGGCGTCGACGTGGAAGCGGTTGGCGGCGGTGCAGGCCTCGCCGATGTTGCGCATCTTCGCGATCATCGCCCCGTCGATCGCGGCGTCGAGGTCGGCGTCGTCGAAGACGAGGAACGGCGCGTTGCCGCCGAGCTCCATCGAGACCCGCAGCACCTGGTCGGCGGCCTGCGCGATGAGCGTCCGGCCGACCTCGGTCGAGCCGGTGAAGGACAGCTTGCGCGTGCGCGGATCCCTGATGAGGGGCTCCATGACGGCGCCCGAGGAGCGCGCGGTGACGACGTTCAGCACGCCGGCCGGGAGCCCGGCCTCCTCGAAGATCCTCGCGAGCATGAGCATCGACAGCGGCGTGAGCTTCGCGGGCTTGACGACCATCGTGCAGCCGGCGGCGATCGCCGGCGCGATCTTGCGCGTCCCCATCGCCAGCGGGAAGTTCCAGGGCGTGATGAAGACGCACGGGCCGACGGGCCGGCGCATCGTCAGCAGCCGGCCGCTGCCCGCCTCGTGGGTCGTGAAGCGCCCGTCGATGCGGACGGCCTCCTCGGCATACCAGCGCAGGAAGCTCGCGCCGTAGGTCACCTCGGCCTTGGACTCCTTCAGCGGCTTGCCCATCTCGAGCGTCATGAGCAGGGCGAGATCGTCGGCGCGGTCGACGATCGCCTCGTAGGCGCGGCGCAGGATGTCGCTGCGGTCGCGCGGCGCGCTGTCGCGCCAGCCGGCGAACGTCTCGTGCGCGGCGGCGAGCGCGTCGAGCGCGTCCTGCTCGGTGGCGTCGGCGACCTCGGCGATCGTCGCGCCGGTCGCGGGGTCCTCGACGACGACCGTGGCGCCCTCGGCGCCGTCGCGCCAGGTGCCGCCGATGAGCAGCTGCTTGGGGACCGTGGCCAGCAGCGCCAGCTCGGCCGCGGTCAGGCGGGGGGTCGTGCTCATGTGCGAATCACGGTCTCCTCTCGAGCTCGTCGGCACGCGACGAGCGGTCACCGGGTGTCCCTAGTCTCTCGTGCGCCGTGACTCGTCCTCTGCAACACGCGGGCCCTCGTACCCGCCCGGGCCCGCGGCGCAACTCCATCTTCCCGGGCGTGTCCGCTCAAGCGATGAGGCCGCTACTCGCCCTGCTCGCCGCCGCGCTCGCGGTGTGCTGCGTCGCCGCGCCCGCGCAGGGCGCTTCGCGGCTCGTCATCAGCGGGGCAGGCTTCGGCCACGGCGTCGGGATGAGCCAGTACGGCGCGATGGGCTACGCGACGCAGGGCGCCGACCACGCCGCGATCCTCGCCCACTACTACACCGGCACGCAGATCGCCACCCTCGGCGGGCCCCAGGAGGTGCGGGTCCTGCTCAAGACGGCGCCGCGGATCCTGCTCAGCGGCGCGGCCGCCGTCGCCGGCGCGCGCTCGCTGGACCCGGCGCAGACCTACACCGCCGTCCGCGGGCTGAGCGGCGGCATCTCGCTGGTCTCCAAGAGCGGGCGCGACCTCGGGACCTACCGGACGCCACTGGCGATCATCGGCGGGCCGGGAGGCATCCAGATCCGCGGCCGCGCGCAGAACGGCGTCACGAGCGGGCGCTACCGCGGCAACCTCGAACTGCGGCCCGCGGCGATCGGCGGGGTGTCGGCGATCAACGCGCTCGATCTCGAGAGCTACGTCCGCGGGGTCGTCGGCGGCGAGATGCCGCCCGCGTGGCCGGCGGAGGCGCTGCGCGCCCAGGCCGACGCCGCCCGGACCTACGCCCTCGCCACGACGAAGGAGGGCGACGGCTTCGACCAGTACGCCGACACGCGCTCGCAGGTCTACAAGGGCATCGCCGGTGGACCGCGACGACCGACGCCGCCGTCACGGGCACCACGGGCGAGATCGTCGCCTTCGCCGGCAAGCCGATCGTGACGTACTACTTCTCGACGTCGGGCGGGCAGACGGAGAACATCGAGAACTCGTTCCTCGGCGCCCAGCCCGAGCCCTACCTCGTCGCCGTCGACGACCCCTACGACACCGCCTCACCGCGCCATCGCTGGACGCGGCGGATGAGCCTGGCCTCGGCGCAGCGGCGCCTGGGCAGGCTGCTGAAGGGCTCGCTGCGGCAGATCCGCGTGCTCAAGCGCGGGCAGTCGCCGCGCGTCGTGAGCGCCGAGGTGGTGGGGACGGGCGGGACGACGAAGGTCAGCGGACCGCAGCTGCGCTCGAAGTTCGGTCTCTACGACGCGTGGGCGCGCTTCACCGTCATCACCTCGCGGGGCGCCCGCGGCGACGGCAACAAGCCGACGGGGCCGGTCGCGCCGGCGACCGGGACCGGCGGCACCGCACCGCGCGCAGCCGTCGCGTTCGCCGCCGTCGCCCTGCCGGTCGCGGGCACGATCAGCGGCCGCATCGCGCCGGTGGTGCCCGGCAGCCCGATCGTCGTCGAGCGCTGGAGCGGGAGCGCCTGGTCGAGCAGTTCGACGTGCAGGCGCGCGCGAGCGGGCGCTACAGCGCGCTCGTCCGCAGCCCCGGGCTGTACCGCGTGCGGCACGCCGGGGTCGCCGGGCCGCCCGTGCGCATCCGTCAGGTGTAGACGCGGGTCAGCGACTCGGCGACGCAGACGGGCTTCAGCGCGCCCTCGCCCTCGAACGTGAGCTTCATCGTGATCTGCGCACCGCCGAGGACGTCGTCGACGGCCATGAGCGAGATCCGCATCCGGACGCGGTTGCCGACCGGCAGCGGCGCCGGGAAGCGGACGCGGTCCAGGCCGTAGTTCACGGCGAACGCGAAGCCCTCGAAGCGCAGCAGCTGCTGGGCGAACATCGGGTGCAGCGAGAGCGTGTAGTAGCCGTGGGCGATCGTGCCGCCGAACGGTGTCTGCGTCGCGCGGGCAGGATCGGTGTGGATCCACTGGTGGTCGCCGGTGACGTCGGCGAACGCGTCGATCGCCTCCTGCGTGACCTCGTGCCAGTCGCTGACGCCGAGCTCCTCGCCGACCTTTGCACGCAACTCGTCCAAGCCGGTGATCGTGAGCATCCGGGGAGCTTAGGAGGTCGCGGGGATCTAGCCTGTCGTCCGTGCCCGCCCCGCTGCTCGTCGTCGACGCCCCATCGCTCATGTACCGCGCGTTCTTCGCGCTGCCGTCGAGCATCACCGACGGCGACGGCCATCCGGTCAACGCCCTGCTGGGGACCGCGAACCTCATCCTCTTCGTCGCCGAGCGCCAGGCGCCGCGGGCCGTCGTGCTGTGCTGGGGCGCCGAGAAGGCGGCCTACCGCGCCGAGCTCTACGCGCCCTACCACGCCGACCGCCCGCCGATGCCGCCCGAGCTCGAGCGCCAGTGGCTCGACGCGCCGGGCTTCTTCGCCGCGTTCGGGTGGCAGAGCGCGTCCGACGCCGAGCTCGAGGCCGACGACCTGCTCGGCTCGCTCGCCCGGATCGAGACGGCGGCCGGCGGCGACACGCTGCTCTTCACCGGCGACCGCGACATGTTCCAGGCGTCGGCGACAGGGTCACGGTGCTGTTCCCGCGCGGCGGCAAGGACGGCCCCGAGGTCGTCGACGCCGACGGCGTGCGCGAGCGCTACGGCATCGAGCCCGAGCAGGTCCCGGACTTCATCGCGCTGCGCGGCGACCCCTCCGACGGCCTGCCGGGCGCCAGGGGCATCGGCGCGAAGACCGCCCGCGACCTCCTGCGCGCGCACGGCACGCTCGAAGGGGCGATCGCGGCCGCGTCGAAACCCGGGGCGATGACCCCGCGCCAGGCCGGTGCGCTGACCGGCGACCCCGACGCGCTGCGCGTTCAAGGACATCGCGACGCTGCGCGACGTCGCGCTCCAGCGGCCCCGGACGCCCCGCTCGACGGCGCCGGCGCCGCGGCCGCAGCGCGCGCTCGCGGGATGAACCGCCTCGCGGAGCGCCTGGCAGCGTGGCCCTGACGTCCCGGCAAAGGGGAGCAGCCGCCTCGGTTTACGCCATCATGTGGCCGCAGTGACCTGCAGGACGGCCCAGCCGGCGCTCCGCGTCCTGTTCTTCGTGCTCGCGGCCTGCTGCGTGCTGGCGCTGCCCGGTCGCGCGCTCGCCGCCGACCCACCCAAGCCCATCGCGCTCGCGCAGGGCTGGCAGTGGGCCGCCGACCCGACCGACCAGGGCGTGTCGCTGAACTGGACGAGCGGCCAGGACGGCGTCGGTCGGGAGCCGGCGACGATCCCGCACGTCTTCAGCGCCAGCACGAGCCCCGACGTCTTCTTCGGCTCGATCGGCTGGTACCGCCTGGCCTTCAACGGCCCTGAGACGACCGCGATCCAGAGCTGGGCCGTGCGCTTCGAGCAGGTTCGCCGCAAGGCGCACATCTGGCTCAACGGCCGCGAGATCAGGACGCACAAGGATCCCTACACCCCGTTCGAGGTGCCGCTCACGGGCCTGCGGCCGGGCCAGCCGAACATGCTCGTCGTCCGCGTCGACTACCGCCGCGACCCGCAGCTGCGCGAGGGCTGGTGGAACTGGGGCGGGATCACGCGGGCCGTGTCGCTCGTGCCGCGCGGGCCCGTCGTCCTGCACGACGCCGGGCTGCTGCCGCGCCGGACGTGCAGCGCCGGGACCTGCCGCTGGAACGTCCTCGTCGACGGCTGGCTGGAGAACGCCAGCGGCGCCGTCCAGCGCCCGGCCGTCAACGTCACGCTGCGCGGGCCCGACGGGACGCTGTCGCGCGGCAGCGCCGCCCCGCTGGTCGCTGCGCCCCGGCGAGCGGGTGCGGCTGCGCTTCGCCGTGCCCGTGCGCGGGACGCCGCAGCTCTGGGCACCGGGACACCCGGCGCTCTACGACACGACCGTCGCGACGCGCCTGCCGGGCCACACGATCCAGCTCGATCGCCACCGCATCGGCCTGCGGACCGTCGACGTCTCGGGCGGCATGCTGCGCCTCAACTGCCGCGTCCTGGACCTGCGCGGCGCTGCCGTCCAGGAGGACTTCCCCGGCCGCGGGCCGGCGATGACCAACGGCGACGTCGAGAACATCGTCCGCGAGCTCAAGGCGCTCGGCGTGAACATCACGCGGGCGCACTATCTCCTGGACCCGCGGCTGCTCAGGCGCTTCGACGAGGAGGGCATCCTCGTCTGGAGCCAGTCGCCGGTCTATCACCGCGACGCGCAGCTCAAGACGCCCGGCGAGCGCTCCTACGAGCTCGGCGTCGTGCGCAACACGATCCTCGCGGCCCGCAACCACCCCTCGGTCATCGTGAACTCCGTCGCCAACGAGCTGACGGCGCAACCCGACCTGCACCGCACGAGCCGCGTCTGGATGCAGAACGCCGCCGCGCTCGCGCGCGACCTCGACCCCGGGCTGCCGGTGGCGATCGACATCCTCTCCTATCCCGGGATCCCGCTGCAGCACACGTACAAGGCCTTCGACGCGCTCGGGATCAACTCGTACTACGGCTGGTATGACGGCAAGGCCGACCGCTCGACGAAGAACATCGCCGACCTCGCGCCCTACCTGCGCGGGATGCACGCCAAGTACCCCGACCCGGCGCTCGTCATCACGGAGTACGGCGCCGAGGCGAACACCGACGGCCCGGCGACCGTCAAGCAGACGTACGCCTTCCAGTCGCAGTACATCCGCCGCAACCTCGACATCGTCGACCGGCTCGGCTTCATGGGCGGCGCGATCTACTGGACCGCGCGCGAGTTCGCCGTCAAGCCGCACTGGGACGGCGGCGGCCACCCCGCCATCCGCGACTCGATCCACCGCAAGGGCCTCATCTCCTACGACGGCAAGGTCAAGCCGGCGTTCGCCGTCGCGCAGCAGGCGTTCAAGGCGACGCCGCTGTACCGCGACGATCCGGCGGCGGTCGCCCGCGCCCAGCTCTCCGAGCCGGGATCGATCGTCCTGCGGACCCTGCTGACGCTCGCCGTCGTCGCGCTCGTCATCGCGTTCCTCGCGCTCGACGTCTGGTGCCTGCGCGAGATCTGGGCCGCGCTGCGCCCGCGCGACGCCGAGGTCGTCGAGCTGCGCCGGCGCGCCGCCTGACCGTGGCTCGCTGACGCCGGGGGCGTCGTCGCTCAGGCGTCGGCCGCCGCCGCCGCCCCGGTCAGGTGATCGAGGACGCGCTGGAACTCGTGCGTCGGGGAGAAGTCGACGTACTCGCTGTCCTGCAGGGCCTCCGGCGCGTGGCCCGGGCCCCAGTAGAAGGCCTGCCCGGCGGCGAAGTCCTGGTGGCCGTCGGCGGTGTGCATCCGCACGCAGCCCTTGAGCATGTAGCCCCAGTGCGGGCAGGGGCACAGGTCGTCGGGCAGGCCGACGGTGGCGGGCCGCAGGTCGGCGCCGGCCGGCAGGCTGACGAAGCCGACCATCATGCCGTCCTGGTCGAGGACGCGGACCTCGACGCCGCCGTCGGCGATCGCGACGGGCACGTCCTCGCGGGGGATGCAGCGCATGGGTGACCTCCTGGGTCGTCGTGGTGGGTGCGTCGACCGTGTGCCGACGAGGGACACGATCTCCCACGGGCGTTCCCGAAACGTTCCCTATCGCCGGGCGAGCGCGGCGCAGCGCTGCGCATCCAGCGGCTGCCCCCACGCGCGGTAGCCGT